>CP060419.1:185000-3541173 GCA_025232375.1 Pseudoxanthomonas sp. NC8 | reverse complement strand
GGGATCATCGTGCCGCCGACCGCGGAGACGTCGGCCAGCGCCGAACCGGACACGCCGCCGAAGAACAGCGAGGACAGCACGCTGACCTGGCCCAAGCCGCCGCGCATGCGGCCGACCAGTGCCGCGGCCAGCGCGATCAGGCGCTCGGAGATGCCGCCGCGCAGCATCAGCTCGCCGGCGAAGATGAACAACGGGATCGCGATCAGCGATACCGAACCGGCGCCGGCGGAGATCTGCTGGACCAGCACGATCGACGGCACGTCCAGAGAACAGGGTGGCCAGCGCGGCCACGGCCACGGCGGGCGAAGGCGACCGGGATGCCGAGCAGCAGGAGCAGGACGAACAGGCCGAGGAGGATGGCGATGGCCATGGATCAGGCTCCTTCTTTGCGCGCGGGCTGCAGCTGCAGCCACGCCTTGTTCAGGCCGAAAACGCAGATCAGCGCGCCGCCGATCGACAGCGGCAGGTAGTTGATGCTCTGCGGCATCGAGGCACCGGCGATCTTGATGTCCAGGCCGTCGAGCAGGAGCACGGCGCCCCAGCCAGCGATCAGTGCGCCGACACCCGCCACCAGCAGCGGGCGAAGCAGGTCCAGCAGCCTGCGCGCAGCCAGCGGCAGGTGCTCGGCCAGCAGGTAGAAGCCGAAGTGGCGGTCGGTGTGCACGCCGGCGGCGGCGCCGAAGCTCAGCGCCGTGCTCAGCAGCAGCAGGGTGACCGGTTCGGTCCAGCTGGGCGAATCGTTGATCACGTAGCGGGCGAACACCTGCCAGCCCTGCACCACCACCAGCCCGACCAGGGCGGTGGCGGCGATGGCGATGGCGATGCCGGCGAGTCGGTCCAGCGCGCGCTGCGCAGGACTGGCCGGGACGGTGGTGGCGGTCTCGGTCATGGTTCCGGGCTCAGGCGAGGTCGCGGATGCGACGGTACAGGGCTTCGATTTCCGGCTTCTGGTGGTACTCGTCCAGCAGCGGCTGGGCCGCCTTGCGGAACGCGCGCCAAGGTCGACGTCATTGGTCTTGATGCCGTGTTCGAGCACGGCCTTGCGCGCCACGCCCTCGGACTCGTCCCACCTGGCGCGCATCACCGGCACCGACTCGCGTGCCACCCGCAGCAGCAGCTCGCGGTCGGAGGGCGTCAGCGAAAGGAAGCTGTCGCGCGACATGAGCAGCACGTCGGGGGCGTAGGAGTGCCGGGTCTCCGACCAGAACTTCGCGGCCTCGAAGTGGCGGCTGGAATGGAAGCTGCGCATGTTGTTCTCGGCGCCGTCGATCATGTGCGTCTCCATGGCGGAGAACGTCTCGCCGAGCGACATGGGCGTCGGGTTCGCGCCGAGCAGGCGGACCAGCTTGATGAAAATGTCCGAGGCCGCCACGCGCATCTTCATGCCGTGCAGGTCCTTCGGTCCGACGATCGGGTGCTTGGTGTTGTAGAAGCAGCGCGCGCCGGAGTCGTAGATCGCCAGGCCGACCAGGTCGCGGCCCTCGAAGCTGCGCAGCACCTCGTCGCCGACGTCGCCGTCGATGACGTGGCGCATGTGCTCGATCGAATCGAACACGTACGGCAGGCACAGGGCCCAGGTCAGCGGGAAAGCGTTGTTGAGCGCGCCGGAGAACACGCGGGTGATGTCGATCACGCCGTAGCGGGCCATGTCGATGGCCTCGGCCTCGCGGCCGAGCTGGCCGGAGTGGTACAGGCGCAGCTTGAGCCGGCCGCCGGTCTCGCGCTCGAGCGTCTGGCCGATCCAGCGCACGGCCTCGACCGTGGGGTAGTCGGTCACGTGCACGTCGCTGGCGGTCAGGATGCGGTGGCCGGCGTCGTCGATCTTGTCAGTGGCGGCGAAGGCGTGGCCCGCCATGGCCATCGGCAGCGCGCAGGCGGCGCTGGCGCCACCCAGCAGCAGGCGGCGTCGGGTCAGGCCTGTCATGCATCGGTCTCCTGCGCGGCGGGCACGGCGTGGCACAGGAGTGTGCCGTAACCCGGGAACTCGACCCGGGCGGCCTGCCCGGCGGCGATGTCGTGGATGCCGGTGGCGTTGCCGGTGGCGATAAGGTCGCCGCGCTTGAGCGGCCGGCCACGGCGCGCCGAGCGCGCGAGGGCGAAGGCGAACGCGGCGCGCAGGCCGCCGGGCAGGCGGGTCGCGCCACCGGTGCCGACGCTGGCGCCTTCGACGAAGGTTTCGGCCAGCAGGGTGGTTTCATCCAGCGTCGTCCAGGCCGGCACTTCCGGGCCGAGGATCAGGCCGTTGTTGTTGCCGAAGTCGGACACGACCACGCGCGGACCGAGCTGGTTGATCGTCGCCAGCGGGCTGCTGGCCACTTCCACGCCGATGAACAGCGTGGCCGGCAGCGCGGCGGCCTCATCGGCGGTCCAGTCCAGTTTGTCTTCCGGGGCATCGGCGTCCAGGCGCATCACGTACTCGGCCTCGACCGCGCCGAAACCGCCCACGAACACCGGAATCGGCGTACTGCTACCGGTAGCATTCCACAGCCGGCGCGAAAAAATCGGGCCGAGCAGGCGCTCGTCACCGGACCCGTCGCGACGGTCGGCGGCGATGTAGCCGACCTTCCAGCCGACCACGCGGTCGGGCCAGGCGGCGATGGCCAAGGTCCCCACCCGGTAGGCGCTGACCAGGTCGTCCGGGATCGCGCCGGGGAAGTCGGCGACCGACGCGCCGGCGCGCCGCGCCGCCACGAAGGCGTCCGCGATGGCGGCAGCCTGCGCCGGTGCCGGCATATCGTCCTCGTGGCCGGTGACGTTGCTCAAGGTATCTCCCCGGAATGTGCTCGTGATGTGTTGCGCCGCGCATCGACAGCGGGCGAGGCAGCTGTATATGGTAAACCGGTGTCATGCCGCAATGTGCACTGCGTCAATTCACTGCTGCACGCTGCAACGCAACATGGGAGAGGAGGATTCATGCATACCCGCGATGTGCCTCGCCGGCGCCGCTGGCGGGGCCGCGGTGGCCACGCCTGCCGCCGCCTTATCGCAGCCCTGCTCGTGCTGGCCGCGCTGTCTGCCGCGCCGGTGCTGGCCGCACCGCCGCAGCTGCCGCTGTGGCCCGGCACGGCGCCCGGCTCGGACGCGGCCCGGCTGGCACCCCGCATCGTCGAACGCAGCAGCGATCCGGCCCTGCCCGACCGCTTTGCCGACGGCATCGTCACGCCCTCGCTGACCGTGTACCGGCCCGCGCAGCCGGACGGACGCGCGCTGCTGGTGGTCCCCGGCGGCGGCTACCAGCGCGTGGTCCTGGACAAGGAGGGCAGCGCGCTGGCACCGGCATTCGCCCACGACGGGGGACTGACCCTGTTCGTGCTGCAGTACCGCCTGCCCGGCGAGGGCCACCAGGCGCGTGTGACGTGCCGCTGGCCGACGCGCAGCGGGCGTTGCGGCTGATCCGCCACCACGCTGCCGAGTGGGGCGTCGATGCGGACAGCGTCGGGGTGATGGGGTTCTCCGCCGGCGGCCATGTCGCCGCCAGCCTCGCCACGCGACATGCCGAACGGGTGTACGCGGCGGTCGATGCGGCCGATGCGCTGGACGCCCGACCGGCCTACGCCGTGCTGGTCTATCCGGTGATCGACATGGGCGCGCAGGCGCATCCGGGATCGCGGCAGAAGCTGCTGGGCGATGCGCCCGGCGACGCGCTGGTGGCGGCCTACTCGCTGCAGAACCGGGTCGACGCGCGTACGCCACCGGTGTTCCTGCTGCATGCGCAGGACGATACCGTGGTCACGGTGGAGAACGCACTGCTGTTCGAGGCGGCACTTCGCAAGGCCGGAATCGAGCACGAAACCCACCTCTACGCCCATGGCGGCCACGGCTTCGGCGTGCGCGAGGCGCATGGCACGCTGGCACTGTGGCCGCAGCTGGCACTGGACTGGATCCGCGCGCATGCGCCGCTGGCGCACGCCGCGGTTCCGCCCCAGTCGCCACCGTCGCCACTGCCGCCCGCATCCGCCACGACGCGTTGACCGGTCCAGCCGACCGCATCCGCCCCTGCATCCAGCATGGGCGCCACGACCCGGCCGCGGCGCTCTCCCTGCAGCGCAGCGGCCTGCCCCGAATCACCAACAGGACTCCTCCATGTCGAAAGCTCCCCTTCCGCCCGTCCCGCCATCCACGCCCGCAGATCCGCAGCGCCGCCGGTTGCTGCAGGCTGCCGGCGTGCTGCCCGGCCTGGCGCTTTGGCTGGTGCGGCGCCGTGGGCCTTCGCCGCTGAGCCGACGAGTGCGGTCGTGCCGACCCGCCACGGCCGCGTGCGTGGCCAGCGCCAGCACGGCGTGCACGCGTTCAAGGGCATCCGCTATGGCGCCGACACCGCGGCCACCCGCTTTGGCGCACCACGCGCGCCGCAGCCCCCCATCCGGCGTGCTCGAGACGACCGCCTATGGTGCTTCGGCGCCGCAGCGCGGCAACGATGGGACGGGCAGCGAAGACTGCCTGTTCCTCAACGTGTGGACCCCGGCCCTGGACCGGCGCGCGAAGCGGCCGGTGCTGTTCTACATCCACGGTGGCGGTTACGACACCGGCTCGGGCAGCAACGCGCTGTATGACGGCACGCGGCTGTGCGAACGCGGCGACGTGGTGGTGGTCACGGTCAACCACCGGCTCAACGCGTTCGGCTACCTCTACCTGCCAGCTCGCCGCCGCCGGCGACGCGGTCGTCGCCAACGCCGGCCAGCTCGACCTTATGGTACTGGCGCTGCAATGGGTGCGCGACAACATCGTCGCGTTCGGCGGCGATCCGGGCAATGTCACCGTGTTCGGCCAGTCCGGTGGCGGCGCCAAGATCGCCACGCTGCTGGCCATGCCCGCCGCGCGCGGCCTGTTCCACAAGGCCTGGACGATGAGCGGCCAGCAGGTCACCGCGGCCGGTCCGCGCGCGGCGACCCAGCGCGCGCAGCTGTTCCTAAACCGTGGGTATCGACCCGGCCGCCGGCGACGCGATCGCGCGCGCGCGCGCGCTGCCACTGGAGAAGGTGCTGGAGGGCACCAGTGCGCGTGATTTCTCGCGGATCGAGAACACGCGGCTGTACTTCGGCCCGGTGCTGGACGGCGAGTCGCTGCCGCGGCACCCGTTCTGGCCCGATGCACCCGCGCAGTCGGCGGCGATCCCGATGGTCATCGGCAATACCCGCGACGAGACCCGCGCCTTCCTCGGCAACGAACCGAAAAACTTCGAGCTCGGATGGGAAGAGCTGCCGGCGCGGCTGGAAACGCAGCAGTACGTCGACCTGCGCGCCGACCTTAGTGGTGGCCGAATACCGGCGCCTCTACCCGCGGGCGACGCCATCGGAGGTGTTCTTCGCCGCCACCACCGCCGGCCGTTCCTGGCGCGGCGCGATCGAGGAACTGGAAGCGCGCGCGCGCAGGAACAGCCGCAGGCGCCGACCTGGCCTACCAGCTGGACTGGGGTTCGCCGCTGGACGGCGGCAAGTTCCGCGCCTTCCACACCCTCGACATTCCGCTGGTGTTCGACAACATCCGCCAGCCGGCTCGCGCACCGGCGACGGCGCCGATGCACAGAAAGTGGCCGACGCGATGAGCGGCGCGCTGCTGGCGCTGGCCCGCCATGGCGATCCGAACCACGCCGGCATCGCGCGCTGGGAACCGTATTCGATGGCGCGCCGGCAGACCCTGCTGTTCGATGTGCCCACCACCCTTGCCGACGATCCGCGCGGCGGCGAACGCCGCTTCTGGCAGCAGGCGCCGTTTATCCAGCGCGGCACGATGTGAGCACGCGCATGGCCGGGCGGATGCCGCTGCTGCTCCTGCCCGGCCTGCTCTGCGACGCGCGCCTGTGGCGCGAGCAGGCCCAGGCACTGGCCGACGTGGCCGACGCGTCGGTGCCCGACCTGACCCTCGACGACAGCATCGCGGCGATGGCCGCGCGCGTGCTCGCCTGCGCACCGGAACGTTTCGCGCTCGCCGGACTGTCGATGGGTGGCTACGTGGCGTTCGAGATCCTGCGCCAGCAGCCATCGCGGGTGTCGCGCCTTACCCTGTTCGATACCAGTGCGGCGCCGGATTCGCCCGGCCGCGCGCGGCAGCGACGGATGGGCATTGCCGCGATCAGGCAGGGTCGCTTCGTTGGCGTGACCCGTCGGCTGCTGCCGCGCCTTGTGCATGCGCGCTACGTGGACGGGCCGGTCGGTGCGGAAGTGCAGGCGATGGCGCAGCGCGTCGGCGCGGACGCCTACCTGCGCCAGCAGACCGCGATCCTCAACCGCATCGACGCGCGACCACTGCTGCCGGCGATCAAGGTGCCCACCCTGGTGGTGGTCGGCGCCGACGACGTGATGGCGCCACCGGCCGGGTCCGAAGCGATCGCCGCGGCGATTCCGGGTGCGGTGCTGCACCGGCTCGCCGGCTGCGGCCACCTGCCGCCGATGGAGCTTCCCGCGGAAAGCACGGCACTGCTGCGCGACTGGCTGCGCGGTTGAGCGATTTCAGCGCGGCGCGGCCAGCGAAGACAGTGGCACCCGCGTCACGCGATGTCTTCCTTGTTGACCGCGTAGGCGACGTAGAGGTGTCCGTTCCAGACCACGCTCTTGGGATAGTGGTAGCCGGGACGCTTGTAACGGCCTGGATGGCGCAGCGTCGGCAGCGTGTCGCCGCCGCGCAGCAGGAAGCTGCGGTCGAACAGGCGTCCGTCGGTGGACAGGGTCAGCGCCAGCGGCACGCGCAGGCGGTCGGCATTGGGCGCGTTGACCAGGAAGGCGCTGCCGTCGGGCAGGTTGCCCGCGCTCTGCTTGGCGCGCGCATCCGGCATCGTCGTGAGCACTGGCGTCGACCAGTGCTCGCCGCGGTCGCAGCTTTCGCTGGCCAGCTGCCGGTAGCTGCTGTCCCGGTCGCGGAACACCATCACCGCGCATTCGCCGCCGTTGTCGCGGCGCAGGAACAGGCTCGGCTCCAGTTCGCGGCTCATCCGCCCGGCATGCGGCAGGTTGGCCATCGCGCCCCGGCGCCAGCCCGACACGCCCAGCGGATCGTCGGTGAAGAACGGTGCGACGATCATCCCCGGCCGCGTGTGGAATGCGGCGACGATGCGGCCATCGGCCAGCGCATGCGGATCCTGTTCGATGATGCCTTCGACCGGGGCGCCATCGGCGCCGGCCACGCGACGCGGCGGCGACCAGTGCACGCCGTCGCTGCTGAGCAGGTACTCCGTCCAGCCACCGTCGCCGGACTGGAATCCGCTGGGCCAGACATTGACGTAGGCGACCAGCATCTGGCCGTCGGTCCACCAGCCACCGTTGGAATGCATTGCGCCGCCACTGCCGGGCGGCGCCAGCACCTGCGGCGTGGACCAGTGCATGCCGTCGTCGCTGTGGCTGTACAGCACCCTGGTGTCCGCCGCGTCCTCGTCCTCGCGCGAGCTCTGCCACTGCGCGTAGAGGCGGCCCCTGAACGCGACCAGCACCGCGCCGTTGTTGAAACGGTCCTGCGCGGGAGACGGGGCGAACACTGTGAAGCTTGAGGTACCGGGCGCGCGGCATGCAGGCCGAGGTCGGGCGCGGCAGGATCGAACAGGCCGGGAGCGATCGCGTAGGGTGCGCGGGCCGGCGGCTGCGGCGTGCCGGCCCGCGCCACGGGCGCGAACGCGGCGACGCCGAGGACCAGCAGCAGGCGCAGGGGACGCAGCATGGTCGTGATCCGGAGCGGTGATGGCCGGTGTGGAGTGCGCCGCGCGCGATCGCTGCTCAGTAGTCGAGCGCGCGGTAGCTGAAGTCGCGGAAGTGGACCTTGCCGTTGCCGGCGGCGTAGATCGCCGGCTTCAGCGCTCAGGAACTGGCCGGCGACGTTGTGGTGGTAGCCGGATACCTCCATCTGCACCGGGTACTTCTCCCAGGTGCTGCCGTTGGTGCTGGTGTGGAGGGTGACGATGTGCTGGTTGTTGGTCACCCGCAGCCACAGCCGCCCGCCCTTGCCCGGCGGCAGGCCGCCGGTCGGGCGCTCCTACCCGTAGCGGTGCATCACGAACTTCTCGCCGTTGCTGCCCACGCCCACGTACAGGCGGTCGTTGTAGAACAGCAGCGCACCGCCGATGGCGCCCGGTTCGATCTCCATCTCCACTTCGAACTGGTAGGCCTTGTCGCCGGCGATCACGGTCAGCGGCGAGCTGTCGCGCGGGGTGCTGCCCTTGCCCTGCACGGTCATCGCGCCGTTGCCGAACGACAGGCGCCGGTACTCGTCCTGGGCCGGGTTGAAGAACGACCACTGCTGGCCCAGGCGCTTGCCGTCGAAGCTGTCCGACAGCGCCATGCCGTGCTGGCCGAGTGATTCGCCGCTGGGCTTCTTCAGCGGCTGGCCGAGGTCGCCGCCCCCATGACGAACCAGCCGTCATCGGTCCATTCGACCGGATCGAGCAGGGCTTGGCGACCCAGCGTCCAGTACCCGTTCTCGTAGCCGTGGTAGATCATCCACCAGCGGCCGTCGGTGCCTTCGACCACGGTGGCGTGGCCGCGCGACCACCACGGCTCGCTGCGGTCGACGGTGCGGGTGATCGGGTTGTGCGGCGAGTTTTCCCACGGGCCGTGGATCGACTTCGAGCGCGCGGTGATGACCATGTGCCCGGTCGGCGGGCCGGCGGTGCCGCCCACCGCGGTGGTCATGTAGTACCAGTCGCCACGCTTGTGGATCTTGGGGCCTTCCCAGGGCGTAGCCCTCGACATCCCAGGTTTCCGGATACTTCCAGCCGTCGTAGACATGCTTCGGCACACCGACCACGCCCAGGCCGTCGTCGGACAGCTGCACGTAGTCGCCGCCGGACAGGAACAGGTAACGCTTGCCATCCTCGCCGACCGCGTGGCCCGGATCGATGTACTTGCCCAGGCCGATGTTGACCGGTTCGCTCCACGGGCCGCGGATGTCGTCGGCCCAGACCACGTAGTTGCTGCGGGTGGCGCCTTCGGTCCCGCCGGTGCGGGCCGGGAAGTAGATGTAGTAGCGGCCGTTGTGCCTGACGATGTCCGGCGCCCAGATCGAACCGACGTTCTTCGTGATCGCGTGGCCCAGCGGCTGCCAGTTGACCAGGTCGCGCGAGTGCCAGATCGGCAGCCCGGGATAGGCGTCGAACGAGGACGACGTGAGGTAGTAGTCGTCGCCGTCCTTGAGCACGGACGGATCGGGCCGGTCGCCGGCGAACACCGGGTTGAGGAAGGTGCCGTCGCCCAGGTCGGTACTGGCGCTGGTTCTCGATCCCGCGCTTCCAGTGACTGGCGGGCGTGTCGGCGGCAAGCGCCGTGGGCATGCCCACGACGGCTAAGGCCATGTCCGGCCAGGGCGAGGAGCAGCAGGGAACGGAAGGGACGGAGGGCCATGTCTGGTCCTTGGAACGGGGGAGGGCCTTATGTGTGCGGGCGCACGGCGAGCCGTGGATGACACCGATGGTCAATGGACCGTAGCAGACACGGTACGACGCGGGCATCCTGCGCCGCAGCACGCGATCCCATGGTCGCGGCTAAAGTCGGATTGCCCGTGCCGCCCGTGTCGTGGCCGCATGACACCGTTGCCATGTCCGGTCGCCGATGTGTTCCGGAGCGCTTCGACATCGCCAGCCATCGCAGAGACACCATGCCCTCACCTTCGACCGTTGCCCGCCGTTGCCTCCTCGCCTGCCTGTCCCTGCTGTTGCCGGGTGCGGCTTCCGCCAGCCAGGCCGCGGTTGATCCGTCGATCACCGGGCGGCCGCCGGTTACGCCGGTGCGTGCCAGCAAGATCATCCTCGTCGGTGATTCGACCACTGCGGTGCAGGGTGGCTGGGGACCGTCGTTCTGCGCCGACCATGTCGCCTCGTTCCTACCTGCATCAACCTGGCCCGCGGCGGACGCAGCACCTACAACTATCGCGCCGAGGGTTCGTGGGAGATCGCACTGCACGAGATGCGCACCGACGCTTACGCCGGCGGTGTGTACGTGCTGATCCAGTTCGGCCACAACGACCAGCCGGGCAAGCCGGGACGTTCCACCGACCTGGCGAGCGAATTCCCCGACAACCTGCGTCGCTATGTGCGCGAGGTGCGTGCTGCGGGTGCCGTGCCGGTGCTGCTCACTCCGCTGACCCGCCGCCAGTTCGCCGACGGCGTGCTGGTCGACGACCTGGCGCCGTGGGCCGATGCCACGCGCAAGGTCGCGGCCGAACTGGATGTGCCGCTGGTGGACCTGCATGCGCGCAGCGTGGCTGCGGTGCAGGGCATGGGTCCGGTGCAGGCGATGCGGCTGGCGCAGGCACGTCCGCTGCCGGAGCAGGTTTCCGCCGCTCAGGGCGGCACCACGATCGGGGCGGCACCGGCCGCGTCGGCAGGCGCTGCGGCGACCCCGCCGCAGAACAACGCGGCCACCGAACCGATGGGCACGCCGAAGGCGGCGTTCGACTACACCCATCTGGGCCGCGAGGGCGCGGACTTCTTCGCCGCCATCGTCGCCGACGAGCTGGCGCGGCAGGTGCCGGCACTGCGACGCAACCTGCTCCCATGAAGGACGAGCGGTTGCCCCTTGCGCGATGCGCGCGGCCGCTGGACTGCGGCGGCGACAGGACAGGAGGCTGCACGTGAAACCCACGCCCACACCCGTCACCGCCGCGCTGGCAGGTGTATTCGCAGGCCTTAGTGATGCCGCTGCTGTGGCCGCGGCTGGGCGATGACAGCTTGAACTGGGTATTCGCCTTCCTGCTGGTCATCGCCTTGCCCGCCCATGCGCTGGTGGTGGGCTTCAACACACCGCGCGAATCTGCCGCCAACGGCACGCCGGACATCGCGCTGCTCAAGCGCGTGGCGACGTGGCTGTTGGCGGCGGTCGCCACGGTGGCCCTGAGGCAGGTGTTGCCCCTGTAGCGCCGGGTTTGACCGGCTGCTCTTCGTCGCCGTCCCCGAGCAGAAGCAGCCGGGCAGGCCCGGCTCTGCGCGAGAACGGACTTGAGGTCCGCTGCACCTAGTTCCCGCGACAAAAAAAGGCCGGGCAAGCCCGGCCTTCTTCCTTTGCCGACGCTCCCGCCGGCTTCAGTGCACCGCGCGCCGGTTGTTCAGGCGTGTGACTTCCTCGGCCTCGCCTTCCAGCGCCACCCGCACGTACAGGCCGTCGACCTTGCGACCACCCAGCGGCAGCGACACCGTCGTGGTCTTCGGCAGCAGGTCGGTCGGCGCGGCCATGGCCGGCACCGCCACGCGCGCCAGCTCGCGACCACGCGCGTCTTCCAGCACCGCATAGCCGGCACCGGTGGCGACATGGCCCAGGCTGTGCACGGTCATCTCGACCGAATCGCCGGCCACGCGCACGTCGCCGCGGCCGATGCCCAGGTCCGCACGGGTTTCCACCGCCGTGCCCTTCTGCACCAGCTCGAACTCCATCACCACCGTCTGCATCGGCGGGAACAGCACGTCCACCGACGCGCTCTTCTCCAGGGCGAACTCGCGGCTCGACGGCTTGCCGTCGAGCCGGTCGTCGCCGTCGCGGTCCACGCCCCAGGTCATCCATCCGCCAGGTGCCGGGTTCGATGTTCCAGCCGGTCATCGTCGCCGGATGCGCCTTGCGGTCGAGGTTGAAGCCGATCACCTTGAAGCGGTCGCGACGCGCATCGGGCATCAGGATCGCCACCTGCCCGGCACCGCCGTCGCGGGCGAAGCGCCAGCTCACGGTGTGGCCCGGATAGGACTGGTTGCGCTCCAGTGCCACGCCGCCCAGGCGCTCGCGCTGCAGCAGCTCGCTCGCCGATTCGACGCGGTCGGACCACCAGTGGCCCTCGGTGACCATGTACTCGCGCAGCGCCTTGAGCTCGATCGATTCGGCGTGCATCGCCTCGAGGTACTTCTTGTCACCGGTCTGCTGCCATGCGGCCAGGCTGGCGAAGCCGGTGTCACCCTTGTCCGCGGCGGCGACCAGAGCCTTGCCCCAGTCGTCCCATGGCGGCCGAGCACACCGATGTAGTTCTCGCCCAGGTTGGACAGGCTGCCCGGCCCGCTGCGGCCGGCGCGGTAGTCCAGCGCCTTGAGGTAGCGGTCGTCGCCGGTCCAGCGCCACGCGGTCCAGAACAGGTGCATGGTGTCGCCGCCGCCCGAGCCCTTCACCAGCTCGCCGCCGCGGGTCTTGCCGGTGGCCCAGTTGATCTCGTTGGGTAGCACCCAGGTGCCGTCGTCGGCGGTGTAGGCGTGGGCCAGGTAGCCGTCGGTAAGGCCGGTGACCAGCCTGCGTCCGGTCGGATCGGCATTCCAGTCGCCGACCAGGAAGGCCGGGTGCAGCGCCGGGAACGAGTAGGGCTTCTGCCACTGCCAGTTCGGTTCGCGGTAGACCTTGTTGCCGCCGAACCAGTTGCTCGACCACAGCAGGTGGCCCTGCGGGTTGGGCAGGATGATCTTCTCGTCGAACGCCTTGACCGTTTCCATCAACCGCTCCACGGTGAGCGGGTCGCCCCAGTTGAGGTAGAGCATCGCACTGTTGGCGTTGATGCCTTCCTCGTAGGCGTGCAGTTCGTCGGTTTCGATCGTGCTCAGGCCGTTCGCGAACATGCCGTTGCGGTAGATCGCGTCGGACACCGCGGTCAGCGAGGCATTGAGCTTGTCGGGCTGGATCCCCATCAGCGCCGCGCCCGGCCACTGCTGGACCATATCCGAATCGTCGGACAGGCCGCCACCGAAATCGCCGTACGCGACCTGGCGGTTGTCGATCCACCAGTCGATGAAGCGACTCACGTACTTGAGGTCTTCGACCTGGCGGAACGCCCACAGCGGCACGCCTTTGGGCGCCTGCAGCTGCACGAACGGTGGCCGGCCCTGGCTGTTGTAGCTGATGTAGTTCCAGTACTGGCGGCCCTGTTCGTGCTCGGGATCCACGCGCAGCAGGTCGCTCAGGTCGGCGTAGACGCGCGCATACAGGCGCTGGCGCTTGGAGGTGGTGTGTTCCTCGACCAGGAAGCCCCAGTTGTCGCGCACCTTATTGAAGCGGTCGGCGATGTGCTGCTTCTTCGCCTCGGCGCGATCCTTGAACACCAGCCGGATCTCGGCGCCGTCGAGCGAGGCGGCGTTGAAGCCGGGTGCGGCCGAGGCGACGCTGATCCACAGGCTGTCGGCGGTGAGGATGCGGTCGCGCAGGTCCAGCCACAGCGTGCGCTTCTGCTTCGGCGCGACCGACACCGACACGTCGATCATGTCGCGCGCCGGCCAGATCGGATCCTTGACCCGGATGTTCAGCGGGATCAGGCCGTCCTGCGCCGCTGGCAGGTCCAGCGCGGGAATGTCGATCGCCACGCCGTCCAAGGCCGTCATGCATGTTTTCCCAGCTGTGCGCCCAGCTGCGGATCAGCGGCTGCGCGGCCGGCGCGTCGCCCACGCCTGAGGGAACGAGCACGTGCACGATCGGTTCGGGCGAAGCCGGCAAGGTCTCCTCGCCGCGCTTGCGCGAACCGGCGCCCTTGGGCAGCGCCATCACCGTGCTGCGCCCGGCGGGCAGGAAGCGCCCGTCGATGTACCCGCGCAATGCCTGCACGTTGCCGTAGTCGGGCAGCACGCGACTGTCGATCGTGTAGGCCTGCTTGACCGTGCCGTCGGGCTCGGTCGCGTCGGTCACGTTGTAGGCCCAGATCTCCTGGATCGGCGTCTCCGGCGTGGTGTTGGTGAAGCGCACGTGGCCGCCGCGGCGCGCCGGAAACTGGGCAACACTGCGCACGTGGCCCTGTTCGCGCACGAACAGCGGCTGTTGCTGCGACAGGTCGGCGCCATGGGTGGCCTGGCCGTAGGCCGCGCCGCGGATCTCGAGCCGGTTGAACGGCTCGTCCGGCATCGCCATATTCCAGCCTTACCGCCTTCGACGTAGGTGTTCCAGTCCGGCAGCTGGAAGTAGTCGTTGCGGCCCGGCAGGCGCGAGCGGTTGTACACGCCCGGCCAAGGTGGTCTCGGGAATGCCGTCGCTGCCTTTCCACATCCACTGCTTCTGGTCCTTCACGTCGTCGAAGCCGACATGGCGGATCGAGGTGGTCGCCGCGACCAGTTCCGGCGGCGCCGCGTCGCCGTCCCAGCCAAGGCGGTGGTTCCAGCGGCGCGGCGCGCGCTTTCTTCGACCGCCACCGCGCTCGCCGGCTTCGCCGCGGCCAGGTCGCCGTGCCGGGCCAGCATGGCCAGCGCCGGTGCGTCGAGCATGCGGTCGTAGACGCGGATTTCGTCGAAGTCGCTGCCACGCAGGAAGTTGTAGCGGCTCTGCACCTGGTACGGCGCCATCACCCGCCCGGCCAAGGCCGAGCTGGTCGAGCGCGGCGTCGTAGTCGCCGGTGGCGTTCTCGCGCGCGACCTCCTTGCCGTCCACATACAGGCGCACGCCCCGGGTTTCGTCCCAGGAAGGCCAGGTGCGTCCAGTCCTTCGCGCCGGGTGCCGCGTCGAGCCTGAACGACACCCGCGTGCGGGCGAGGTTGGCGTCGGTGACGAAGGCGTCGAAGCCGTGGCCGTTCCAGTCGATGCGCAGCCAGGCCATGTCCCAGCTGCTGTGGTCGGCGTAGCCGACGCGGAAGATCACGAACGGCGCCTCGCCGACCGCGTAGCGCGGTCGCCAGAAGAACGAGAGGGTGCCGCGCTCGGCGAAGATGTTGCCTGGCGCATTCCACGCAAGCACGCCGTCGTCGGCCCATTCGATCGCGCCGCCCTGCACCCCGGTCGGGACGATCTTCACCTTGTCCTGGAAGTTGGGCACCGCCTCGCCTTCGGCGTGGTCGGCGACGAAGCCGGTGTCTGCCGAGACGCGGAACAGCAGCTGCGGCGGTTCCGCGTGCGCGCGGGCGGGTACGACGGCCAGGGCCGCGGCGGCGAGGAGGGCGAACAGGGTCGGACGCATCGGATCAGTCATCGGATCGGTGTTCCACGTCAAGAACGATAAGGCGTAATGGGTTCAGCGTGCGCTGCGCGGGCGCATGGACAGTGCGCCAGCGGGGGAGTTCCCTGGCGAGCAGGTCTTCGGGCCAGGTGCCGTACCAGGCGTAGCCGGTGCGACGCTCGTTGGGCAGCGCGGCGAACGCGACCTGCTGGCCATCGCGGTTGACGAACATCGGCTGCTGCTCCTCCAGGTCGTAGAACCGCGCCCACAGCGAAGCGCCGGCCTGCGGCACCACGCGGACATCCTTGCCGGTTTCCTCGGCGGGCGCGTCGATGCGTTGCAGCGCCAGGTCCGGCAGCCGGTGCGCGTGCAGCCAGGCGGCGGCGGACTCGACTGCCGCGACCACGCGCGCGTCGGGATGCGGCTGACGCATCAGCAGGCGCATGATCCCGACCGATTCGGACACCGCCAGCGCGGGCAGCTCGTAGGCGCGCGCCTTGGCGGGCTGCAGGCTGTTTTCGTCGTACTGGGCGGCCCAGATCGTCGGTACGCCATCGATCCGCACCTGGGTGGCGAGGATGCTGCCGATCCCGCGCTGCGCCGCCTCGCGTGCGCGTGCGCCGAATTCCGGCGCCAGCACGGCCATGTCGCCGTCGCCTTGCGCGATGTCCCGGAGCAGGCCGATCACCCGGACCATGGCATCGTCGTTGAAGGTGATGTGGGCGCGGTACAGGGAGCGGTCGGGGTGGAACTGCGGCCATCCGCCGTTGGCGTACTGGGCGTGCAGCAGGTACTCCACCCCGCGCCGCGCGCCGTCCAGGTACGCCGCATTTCCGGTGCGCGCGTGCGCCCAGGGCCAGATAGGCGATCTCGCTGGTGGTGGCCTTGTTGTCGATGGTCGCGTCGTCGGGACGGCCGGGCGCCTGCAGCGCCGCGCGTTCGGCTTCGTCGTAGACGCGCGCGTAGTCGACCTTCTTCTCGCGATAGTGCTTGGACCAGCCGCCGGACGGTGTCTGCAGCAGGAGCATGTTTTCGGCCACCGGGTCGGTGGTCGTGGCCGGCGAGGGGGTGCTCGCGCCGGCGGTCGTCATCGCGACGAGGGCGACCAGCAGCAGCGCCAGCAGGCGCGGGAAGGCGAAGCTCATTCGAACGGTCTCCAGGGGCCCGGGATCGTTTCCCGGGAACGCGTGGTGGCCCCGGCGGTTACCGCCTGCACGGCCCGGCCCGGGCCGGCGCCTTCGACGGCCAGCGTGACCGGCGTCGCCCGGGTGGCGCACGCCGCGCGCGCAGGCGTGCGCCTCGGAAAAGAAGCCGCCCGCCCCCGCTGCCGGTGCCGGAACACGGGCAGGAGGGACGGGCGGAACGCCCGTCCGCGCCCGGGGAGATCGGGTGCGGACGGGTCATGCGGTCAGAACGTGTAACGGACACCGACGTAGTACTGGCGACCGTTGACGGTGTAGCGGTCGGCCATGTCCAGGTGGAATCGACATAGCGGCTGTCGGCGGTGTCGGTCAGGTTGATCGCCTCGAACGTCGCCGACAGGTGGTCGTTGAAGCGGTACGACATGTTGAAGTCGACGTTCTGCACCGAGTCCTTGCCGGTCACGTCCGGCGTCACCAGCATGTTGCCGTCCAGGTCCCACACGTTCTCCCGGGAGGATCTCGCTGATGTAGCCATCGCGGTAGCTGGTCGAGACGCGCGCGCTGAACCGGCCGTCGTCGTAGTACAGGGTCGCGTTGTACGAGTTCGGCGACAGGTTGAGCAGCTGGTTCTCGGTGATCGTGGTGACCACGGTGGTGTTGTTGTTGGCCGCGGTGCTGAAGAAGTACTGGATCTCGGAGTCGACGTGCGTGTAGTTCAGCTGCACGCCGAAGTTGCTCCAGAAGCCCGGCAGCTGCTTGAACATCTGCTGGTAGGTCAGCTCGTAGCCCTTCAGCGGGCCGCCCGGGGTGTTGTAGTAGCTCTGGACGTTGAACTCGGTATCCGGGGTGAAGCCGGCCGGCAGCAGGTCCAGCGAGTAGCCCATTTCCTCCCACGTGCTGATCAGGCGGGTGCGCTGGATGTAGCTGTCGATGTCCTTGTAGAACACCGCGGCCGACAGCAGCGCGCCTTCCTGGAAGTACCACTCGGCGCTCAGGTCGTAATTGGTCGAGCGGAACGGCTCCAGCTGCGGGTTGCCCATGTTGATGGCGTAGGTGCGGCCGTCGTCGAAGTACTGGGTCGGGCCGCCGCTGACGCCCGGCGAGAGGTACAGCAGCGCCGGGCGGGCCATGGTTTTGGCCGCGCCGAAACGCACGACCACTTCATCGGACACGTCCTGGCGTAAGGTTCAACGCCGGCAGCACGTCGGTGTAGTTGTGGTCGACCGTGGTGGCGACCAGGTAGCGGTCGCCCGGCGCGGAGGTGGCGTTGGCCACGCCGAAGAACGCCTGGCATTCCGGCGAGTTCTGCGCCGGCGTGGCGGCCGCGCAGGGCGCCCAGCCGGAGGCGCTGATCTGGGTCTCGACGACGCGCACGCCGACGTTGCCGCGGAAGGCGCGGTCGAGCAGCTCGGTGTTGAAGTCCAGTTGCAGGTAGGCACCCAGGCTGGTTTCGTTGACCTCGAAGTTGTTGTTCGAGGAACCGAAGTGGCCGACGCTGGCGAGGCGGTAGTCGCCGCCGAGCAGGCCGTTGTCGCAGTTGCAGTAGATGTCCAGCAGCTCGGCGACCTTGCCGAAGTCCGGCACCAGCCACGAGCTCGGGGCGCCCGACAGGCTGCTGCCGAAGCCGTCCAGGGGTGGTGCTGAGGTCGCCGATGGTGACGCCGGCCGGCAGCGCCTGGGCCAAGGCGGCCGTAGCTGATGTGCCGGTACTCCTCCGAGGACATGTCGTAGTCCTTGTAGGCCAGGCCGCCACGCAGGGTGAAGGTCGGGTTGAGGTTGAACTGCAGGTCGACCTTGGCGGTGTCGAAGCTGTTGTCCACGTACTGCGGGTTCAGCCGGACTTCGCTGATGTTGCCGCCGCGGGCGGTGCCGTTGGTGTTGACCGGAGCGTTGCCGTAGCCCAGCCACGACCAGGCCGACGGGTCATTGAGCGCGAACGGGAAGGTCATGCGCGGCATGTCGGGACTGCCGCGCATGTCGAGCACGAAGCCGTCGAGGTTGGAGTTGTCGAAGCTGACCAGGGGAGAACACCGGGCGCTCGTAGTCGGAGCTGGAGTGGCCCAGCACCGCGTCGATGCGGACGTCGTCGTTGAACGCATGCTCCAGGCTCAGGCTGTACTGCTGGAACCTGGTCGTTTCCTCGATTTCGGTCGACTCGGTGCGGAAGTCGACGTTGTCGAACACGCCGTAGGTCAGGCGGTTCATGTCGTCGACCTCGGCCTCGCGGACCACGATCTGGGTCTTGCCGCCGAGGTTGGCCGCGCGGTGCAGGTTGGCGCCGAGCGAGTCCTCACGCTGGTCCTTGCCCAGCTCCGAGTACATCGCGTCGAAGCTGACCAAGGGTGTCGTCGCCGGGGCGCCACTGCAGCGCGCCGGTCACGCCGATCCGCTCGATCTCGCTGGCGGTGCGGATGTAGCGCGGGTAGCGCGGCAACCAGGCGTTGGTCGCGGTCTCGTAGGCGGCGATGTTCTCCGGGGTGTTGGCCGGTCGCGGCAGGCCGGTACCGCACATGGTGGAGCTGATGCCGTAGGTGCCCCAGCCGTTGTTGCGGGCGATGTTGGCGGCGCTGCCGGTCTCGTTGGCGAGCGGGTTGCGGGGTGTCTGCGGGTTGTAGCCGACCGGCGAACAGAAGCCGTAGGTGCCGTTGTTGGCGACCGTGCTCTGGTTCGAGTTGCGGTGGTTGCCGTGCTCCCAGCGGACCGGGTTGTAGCCTTCCTCGGACACGGTGCGCTTGCTGTACGACGCCGACAGCAGGGCGCCGAAGGTGCCGTCGGCCCAGGTGTTGCTGACCAGCGCGGAGATGCGCGGGTCGTACTCTTCGGTCAGTTCGCCATATCCGACCTGGGCGCTGCCGGTGGCCTTGAAGCCGTCGTAGTCGAACGGGCGCGAGCCGCGGAGGTCGACGGTGGAGCCCAGCGAGCCCTCGTCCATCTGCGCCGACTGGGTCTTGTTGACCGTGACCTCGCTGAACAGCTCCGAGGCGAAGGTGTTGAAGTCGAAGCCGCGGCTGCGGTTGACGCCGCCGGTGCCGGTGCCGGCGGTGGACAGCGCCTCCAGCCCGTTCAGGCGCACGCGCGTGAAGTCCGAACCTGGCCGCGGATCGAGATGCGCTGGCCCTCGCCGCCTTCGCGGTCGATCGACACGCCGGCGATGCGCTGCAGCGACTCGGCCAGGTTGAGGTCGGGGAACTTGCCGATGTCCTCGGCGAAGATCGCGTCGACCTGCTCGGTGGTGTAGCGCTTGGCATCCAGCGCCTTCTGCAAACCCTTATGCGGTAGCCGGTGACGGTGACCTTGTCGAGCTGGGTCACGTCCTTACCGGGTTTCAGGGTTTCGACGTCCTGCGCGCTCTGCGCGGCGACGGGTCCGGAAAGGGCGACGGCGATGGACGCGGCGAGCAAGGTAACCGGTGTCTTACGGCGACTGGCGTAATGCGGCATTGCGTTCTCCCTCCCAGGGAGCATGTGCGCGCGGGGTTTTGCCGGCTCGGGCGACAGCGCCGTGAGCGGCCGGCTGTGGCTGGTGTCGATGACACCGATGGTCAAACGCGAACCTAACAGCGCGTGGAAGGCTTGGCATCTTGCAGCGCAACACCCTGCGCGCCGATGGCGCGGCATGCGTGCCCGTCCGCCCTGCCCGGCCGGGTGTCAGCGTCGAGGGGCAAAAAAAAACCGGGGCGGCAATGCCACCCCGGTTTCCACCACAACACTTTTCTGTCGATCAGAACTTGTAGCGCAGACCCAGCAGCACGTTGCGGCCGGTCTCGCTGTACTCCAGCGGCAGGGTGGTGGTCGGGTTGGCCACCCACGACTCCTGCGCCTCGTTGGTCAGGTTCTGGGCTTCCAGGCTCAGCTCGGCGTTGTCGCTGAGCTTGTAGCGGATCGAGGCGTCCAGGATGGTGGTGCCGCTCTGGCCGTGATAGCCGCCGGCGGCGCTGTCGAAGCCCACTTCCGTACCCGGTACCTGGATCAGGTAGTCGTTGCGGTTGGTCGCCGAGATGCGGCCGGAGAAGCGCTCGCCTTCGTAGTAGACGGTCGCGTTCCACGAGTTCTGCGACTGGCCGACCATCGGTGCCTTCTGCGCCGCGGTGCCGTTGGACAGCAGGTACTGGATCTCCGAATCGACGTAGGTGTAGTTCAGCTGCACGCCGAAGTTGCTCCACAGGCCCGGCAGGAAGGTGAACGGCTGGGTGTAGTTCAGCTCCACGCCCTCCAGGTCGCCGCCGGGGGTGTTGATCGGCACGGTGAACACGAACTCGTCGTCGACGGTCGCGGTGGTGCCGTCGAGCAGGCTCGGCGGCAGGCCGCTGTCCGCGTAGACCATCGTCTGGCGGGTGGTCTGGATGAAGCTCTCGATGTCCTTGTAGAACAGGGCCGCGCCCAGCATCGCGCCCTCTTCGAAGTACCACCTGGGCCTATAGGTCGTAGGTGTCGGCGCGGGTCGGATCCAGGTACGGGTTGCCGCCGCTGACGGTGCGGGCGCTGCCGCTGACGCTGACGGTCACGCCCGGGGTCAGGCTGGCTAAGGCCCGGACGCGACATCACCTTGGCGGCGCCGAAGCGCAGCAGCAGGTCGGGGTTGAGCTCGGCAAACCAGGTTCAGCGACGGCAGCGTGTCGCTGTAGTTGCGGTTGACCGTGGCCTGCACCGGCTGGCCGCTGGCCGTGGCGATGCCGGTGGAGCTCTGCTTGGTCTTCACATAGCGCACGCCGGCATCACCCGACACCGGCACCGAGCCGATGTCGAAGGCGAACTTGCCCATCAACCATGCGCCGCGGTCCTCTTCCTCGACCGAGTAGTCGCTCGGCGCATAGTTGGACAGGGCGAAGGTGCCGTTGCCGCTGAAGATGTCGAACAGGTCGGCGATCTTGTTGAAGTCGGCGACGACCCAGCTGCCGGGGTTGCCGCTCATGCCCTTCAGGCTGGCCAGATCGACCATGTCGACCGGCACGATCTTGGTGCCATCCGGGAAGTTCGGAACGATGGTCTCGGTGGCCGTACGACGGCGCTCGATCGAATCGAAGCCGTAGTCCTTGGCCTGGATGCCGCCTTCCAGGGTGAAGTTCGGGCTGAACAGCCACGAGAAGTTCAGGTCGGCGGTGTCGAAGTCGTTGGTGACGTAGTTCTCGCGCATGCGGATGGTCGACAGGGTCCAACCGGTCGGATCGGTCGGGCTGACGCCGTAGTTGAACACCGGCTTGTTCGGGTTGCCGCGATAGTCGTAGCTGTATCCGTCGACGTTCAGCTTGTCCATCATGATCGTCGTCTGGATCGGATTGCTGTGGTCCGACTGCGACGTGCCGATCTTGCCCGACAGGGTGAAGGTGTCGCTGAACTCATGCTTGCCGTCGAGGCTGAACTGGTAGAACTCGGTGGCCCATTCGTCGTGGCGGTTTTCCGCGCGGATGTCGACGTCGTCCATGCTGGCGTAGACCAGCGCGTTGTTCTGCACCACGCCATCCTTGACGATGATCTGGCGCTTGCCGGTGGTGCCGGAGGCGCTCAGGCCATTGGCCTCGATGTAGTGCTCGTCGCGGGTGGCATCGATCTTCGAGTACAGCGTCGAAGCTGAACTCGGTCCTGTCCGTCGGCCGCCACTGCAGCGAACCGGTGACGCCCAGGCGGTCCTGGTCATGCTCCATGAACGTGTAGCGCGGGAAGCGCGGCGCGAACACGTCGGCGCGCAGCGCATCCTTGAACGGCGAGGCCGGGTTGAAGCCGCCGTTGGTGGTGCCGCCGGCCCAGCGCACGGTGCCGGTGCCTTCGTCCACCGTGTTGCGCTCGGAATAGGCCACCGACAACAGCGCGCCGAACGTGCCGTCGGCCCAGGTGTCGGAGATGATGCCGGCGAAGCGCGGGCTGGCGGCGCCGGCGGCGTCGTTCCAGCTGGCCTGCACGTTGGTGGCGGCGGTGAAGCCGTCGTAGTCGAACGGGCGCGCGGTGCGCAGGTCGACGGTGGCGCCAAGCGAACCTTCGTCCACGCTGGCCTGCGCGCTCTTGCGCACCACCAGCTGCGAGAACAGGTCCGAGGCGAACACGTTGAAGTCGAAGTTGCGGCTGGTTGGTGCCGCCCTTACCGTCGGAGCTGCCGACGCTGCTCATCGCTTCCAGGCCGTTCAGGCGCACGCGGGTGAATGCCGGGCCCAGGCCGCGGACGGTGATCTGGCGGCCTTCGCCGCCGTCGCGGGTGATGACCACGCCCGGGATGCGCTGCAGCGACTCGGCCAAGGTTCAGGTCGGGGAACTTGCCGATGTCCTGGCCACGATCGCGTCGACCATGCCGGTCTCGCCACGCTTGATGTCGAGCGAGCGCTCAAGACTGGCGCGGTAGCCGGTGACGACGACGGTATCCAGCTCGGTGGTGCCCGCGGCTGCCGGATCCTGCGTGGCGGCCGCTTCCTGTGCGAAGGCGGACGGCATGTACAGCGCGAAGCCGATCGAGGCGGCCAGCAAGGTAACCGGTGTCTTCCGGCGGATGTTCCGGGTGTGCATATCCCCTCCCAAAGGAATACTCGTGGATCTCGGTGTCTATATGGATGGATGCCAGCGGGATGACACCGCTGGTCAAACGGGAAGCTAACACCTGCCGCCGACCGCTTCATCTTGCACCGCAGCACGGGGTGGCGGGCCGGGATCGGCGTCGCCAAGGCACCGCGTGGCTACAATGACACCGCTAGCCAATGGCGCGCCGGGGCTCCCGGCATGCCACCATCGCCGCCAGTCGGCGACCGACGTGAGGAGAAGAGATGGCGCGTGTCGTGTGTTTCGGTGAGCTGCTGCTGCGCATGAGCGCGCCTTACCGTGAGCGGCTGCTGCAGAGCCCCCAGCTGGAGGTGCGCATCGGCGGCGCCGAGGCCAATGTCGGCGTGTCCCTGTCGTACTTCGGCCACCCGGGTCGCCGCGGTAAGCACCGTGGCCGACAACGCGCTGGGCGAAGCCGCCACCGGCGAACTGCGCCGCCATGGGCTGGACACCAGCGCCGTGCACCGGGTGCCCGGGCGCATGGGCCTGTACTTCCTCGCCCCCGGCGCCATCCACCGGCCGGCCGAGGTGCTCTGACCGCGCCGGCTCGGCCTTCGCCCTGGCCGCAGCCGATGCCTACGACTGGCCGGCCCTGCTCGGCGGGGCGGACTGGCTGCACCTGTCCGGCGTGACGCCGGCGCTGGGCGCCAACACGGCCGCCGCGGCGCTGGCCGCCGCGCGCCGCCGCGCGCAGGCTCGGGGTCAAGGTGTCCTTCGACGGCAACTTCCGGCCCAAGCTGTGGGAAGTCTGGAAGGGCGACGCCAAGGCGATCCTGTCCGAGCTGATGGCCGAGGCCGACCTGCTGTTCGCCGACTACCGCGACATGGGCGTGGTCCTCGGCGGCCAGTATCCGCAGGCCGAGGCGTTGGCCCGCGTGGAAGCGGCGGCGGCCGATGCCTTCGCCGCGTTCCCGCACCTGCAGTGGATGGCCTGCACCATCCGCGCGCCGCGCAACGTCGATGCGCACGCGCTGTCGGGCGTGCTGGTCGGCCGCGACAGCGGCACCGCACTGGCGCCGCAGGAAGAAGTCGGCCCGATCGTCGACCGGATCGGCGGTGGCGATGCATTCGCCGCCGGCGTGCTGCACGGTCTGGTCAAGGGCTGGGCGCCGGAGCGCACCATCCGCTTCGGCCCCCCGCCGGCTGCCTCAAGCATTCGATCCCCGGCGACTTCAACCTGGTGTCGGAGGCCGACGTCGAAGCGCTGGTCGGCGAGGGGCGCTACGACGTCAGGCGCTGAGCGGCGACGGCGGCGCGGTGGGCGCGATGCCGCCCATGCGCCGCGCCCGGCTCAGTGCAGCAACCGGAAGGCGTGCGTCCACTCGTGGCGCAGGAATCCCTGGATGCACCAGAGCATGCACAGCGGTTCGATCGCCCGCGCCGCTTCGGCGCTGCCCATGTCAGCCACGTCCCAGCCGAACTGCGCCAGCAGCGAGGCCACCGTCGCCCGCGCCTGCCCGTCGTTGCCGCAGATGAACATGGTCGGCGGGCCGACGGCCAGCTGCGGGTCCACCATCCGGCCATTGCCGACCGAATTGAACGCCTTGACGAAGCGTGCGCCTGAAGGCCAGCTGCAGCCGTTCCAGCAGCGACTCGTTGGGACCGGTGAAGAACTCCAGCACGCCGTTGCGCGGTGGCGCATCGGCGATCGGGTTGGTGGTGTCGATGACCGTCTTGCCGGCCAGCCGCGCCGCGCCGGCGGCGTCCAGCACCTGCGTCGCCGCGCTGCCCTTGACCGCCAGCACCAGCAGTTCGCCGAAGGCCGCCGCCTCGGTGACGCTGCCGACGGTGGCCTGCGGATGCTGCGCCAGCCACGGTGCCAGCCGCTCGCGGTCGCGGGTGCCGAGCATCACCGGGTGGCCATGGCGGAGGAAGCCGGCGGCCAGGGCCTTGGCCACGTCGCCGGATCCGAGGATTCCGATCTTCATGCGATCTCCTTTCGCTGCGGGGGCATCCCGCCCGTGCCCGTCGCGGATGCAACGGCGCACCCCGATTATCCCGCAGCCGCGCACGATCCGGTTCGGCCCGGCCGCCGCCTGCCCTGGCATTCGATCCCCGGCGACTTCAGCCTTAAGGTCGGAGGCCGATGTCGAGGCGCTGGTCGGCGAAGGGCGCTACGACGTCAGGCGCCGGGCACGCAGTTGATCTTCCACGGCACGCCGAAGCGGTCGACCACGATCGCGTAGCAGGGCGACCAGAACGTCTTCTGTGGTGCGAGGATGGCCTGTCCCCCTGGCTGCAGCGAATCGAACAGGGACCTGACCCGGTCCTCCGAGTCGACGCCCAGCAGCACATGGAAGCCCTGCGGCGCCTGGGTAGCGATCCGGCTCCACGTCGGCGCCGGCGACACGGATGCCGTCGATGCAGATGCTGGCATGCACCACCTTCCCCTCTCCCGGTCCCGGTGACGGGATCGTGGGACTGCCTGCGCGAAGCATCGATTCGATCCGTCCCCCGAGCGTTTCGGCGTAGAAGGCGAACGCCTCCTCGCAGCGGCCGTCGAAGTCGATATGGAACGAGAGGCTCATCGGATGGCTTCCGGCGACCCTTCAGGGCGGATACGGGCGGCGATGTTCCAGACGTGGCCTGCGGGATCCATGATCCGTCCGACCCGGTCGCCCCAGAACTGGTCCTCGGCCGGGAGCAGGACGTGCGCGCCCGCGGCCATCGCCCGCTCGATCACCGGGTCGACCGCATCGCAATAGAGATAGACGACCACCGGCGAACTGCCGTCAGCCGCGGGAGCGCGGCTTGCAAGGTGTGGCTGCTCGTCATGCACCATGACCATCGCCGCACCGATCTGCAGCGTTGCATGGACCACGCTTCCATCGCGCGCGGCGCGGCGCGAAAGCTCGACGGCATCAAAAGCGTTCCGGCAGAACTCGATCTGTGCCGCAGCGTCGCGACAGACCAGCATCGGGATCACGTAGCTCATCGCATCGGCGGGTCCGGTTGAAGGCCGGGACATGATGGTGCATCTGGCTGGCCGCTGGAAGCGAAGCTCAGATGATCCGCAGCGTGATCGCCTTCAGCCCGCCCGGGTCCGGTCGCGCGTGCCGAGCTTGTCGAGGATGGTGGAGACATAGTTCTTCACCGTGCCTTCGGCGAGGAACAGGCTGCGCGCGATTTCCTTGTTGGAATAGCCGCCGGCGAGCAGGCGCAGGATCGCGACCTCGCGTTCGCCGAAGGCGTCGTGGGGCGGCGCCTCGTCGTGGAAGCGGAAACGCGCCCGCACCGGGTCGGTGCTCACCGGCGCCAGCAGCGTCTCGCCGGCGGCCACCCGCACGATCGCCTCGTGCAGGTCCCCGGGTGCGGCATCCTTGAGCATGAAGCCCTGCGCGCCGGCCTCGCGCGCATGCAGCAGCAGGTCGCTGTCGTCGAAGGTGGTCAGCAGCAGCACGGGAGTACGGTCGCCCTGCGCACGCAGCTCGCGCAACGCGGCGATACCGTCCACGCCCGGCATGCGGATGTCGCTGAGGACCACGTCCACCGGCTGCAGCTGCAAGGCGTCCAGCAACCCCTGCCCGTCCTCGGCCTCGAAGGCCACGCTGATCCCGCCCAACCGCTCGAGCAACGCCCGCAGGCCGGCGCGGACCAGCGCCTGGTCGTCGGCCAGCGCGACCCGCAACGCCCGTCCATCCGCGCTCACGCCGGCAGCCTTACCGACAGGTGCAGGCCGCCACGCGGGGTGCGGCCGACCACCAGCGAACCTTCCAGCGCGGCCAGGCGCTCGCGCATGCCGGCGATGCCATTGCCCTCGCGGATGGCCGCCCCGCACTGGCCGTCGTCGTGGATGTCGATGCGCAAAGCCGCTTCCCCGTTCTCGATCCGCAGCCACACCTGCTCCGCGCCGGCGTGGCGTGCCGCGTTGGTCAGCGCTTCCTGCGCCAGGCGCAGCACCGTCTCGGCGATGGCCGGGTCGGTGACGCGCACGTCGGCGGCGATTGTGAGATGCAGGGCGGGTTTCGGGAAGGGGGCGGCAAGCGCGCGCAATGCGGTGGCTAAGGTCCAGGCCGCGGTCGTCGCGCGCAGCGACTGCACCACCTGCCGGATATCGGCCAGCAGTTCGGCCGACAGCTGACCGGCGACCACCACCTCCTCGCGTGCGGCCAGGGCCGGGTCGGCGGCGAGCGCACGCAGGTTCAGGCGCATGGCGGTGAGCTTGTGCCCGGCCACGTCGTGCAGTTCCCGGGCCACGCGCAGCCGCTCGGCATCACGGGCGCTGTCGGCGAGCAGGGCGCGGGTGGCGAGCAGGTCGGCGTTGACGCGCGCCAGGGCGTCGCGCGACTGCTCGGCTGACCGGGCGTAGTGAACGCAGATCGCCGCCAGCGCCTGGAAGCCCATGTTGATCAGCACCATCGACAGCGGCTCGTCGAAGCCCGCGTACCGCAGCAGGACGTAGAACGCGGCGTTGACCAGCAGCGCCGACGCCGCCGCCACGCGAGGCGGCCAGACCGTGAACACGCAGGCGACCCAGATCACCAGCAGCACCTGCGTGGCTCCGACCCGGTAGCTCAGCCCGCTCAGCCCGGCCGAGCACGACCGGCGGCATCACCAGCAGCACCGCGCGCTGGGTGCGGCGCCACGCGTCGGGCAACAGCTGCAGCACCACGAACAGGAGCAGGAAACCACCGAGCAGCACGAAAGAAAGCGGTCGCACCGCGGCGTCGACGAAGCGGAACGAATAGGCGACGGTGAGGATGGTCAGCAGCCCGGCCAGGGGCAGGGGCTGCAGCAGGGTGCGGAGCATCTGGCGCATGGGGCCATGCTCGGGCGGCGCGGCGCGGCTGGCAATGGCCGCCGATCAGGTGGTGACTTCCGGCACTCCGTCCGCGACTCACCCCGTGGGCAGCGACTGGCGCAGCCGGTCGATCCCGTCCCAGGATCCTTGCGCAGCCGCGACGCGCGCTGCAGCGCCTTGTCGGGGGTGAACGCGCCCGGCCGGTCGAGCTTGCCGAGCTCCTCCCAGCGCAGCGGCACGGCCACGGTCGCGTGCTCGCGCGCACGCAGCGACCAGCTGGCCACGCTGGTGGCGCCGCGGGTGTTGCGCAGCCAGTCCAGGAAGATCCGCCCGGTCCGTTGTGCCTTGCGCGCGTTCGCCAGCCAGCGCTCCGGCGCGTGGGCCTCCATCGCGCGGGCGAAGGCTTCGCAGAAATCGCGCGCCCGTTCCCACGGCACCGCGGGCGCCAGCGGGACCACGACGTGCAGCCCCTTGCCGCCGCTCATGCGCAGGAAACTCTCAAGGCCGGCCTCGCGCAGGCGCGCGCGCACCTCGCGGGCGCCGTCGCACACGGCCTTCCATGGCACGCCTTCGCCCGGGTCGAGGTCGAAGACGAGGCGATCCGCCTGCTCCGGGTCGGCCACGGTCGCTCCCCACGGATGGAACTCGAGCACGTTCATCTGCACCAGCTGCAACAGCCCGGTCGCATCGTCGATCCAGACGTAGTCCTCGACCCCGCTCTTCTGCCGCAGCGGCAACGCGTGCACCGCCTCGCCGAAGCCGGCGCCATGGTGCTTCTGGAAGAAGCACTGGCCCGCGGCGCCATCCGGGCAACGCACCAGCGACAGCGGCCGCCCGGCGATGTCGCGCAGCAGCCACGGCGCGATGGCCCGGTAGTAGGCGGCCACGTCGCCCTTGGTCAGGCCGTCGGCCGGATAGACGACGCGCTCGGGATGGGTGATCACGACATCCGCCGCGCCCGCGGCGGCGGCCGCCCGCGTCGCGTTCGCGCGCACCCGGCCTGCCTTCGCCGGGGCCGCGCCCTTGGCCGTGTTCGCACGCGTTCCGGGCTTCGCCCTTGCGGGAACCGGTTCTCTGGCCGGCGCCAGCTCGTCCATGTCCTTGTCCTCCCTCAGCCCGCGGAAGCTGGCCTGGCGCAGCAGCCCTTCCTTGGCCCAGCCGCGGAAGGCGACCTCCACCACCAGCCGTGGCTGCAGCCAATGCACGTTGCGCGGCCGCAGTGGAACATGGGTGGGCAGTTCGACCGCCGCACGGTCGGTTTCCAGCGGCCGCATGCGCCTGTACAGGGTGCGCAGCCTCTCCTCGCCGAAGCCGCTGCCGACCCGGCCGACGTAGCGCAACCCGCCTGCCTCCGGTTGCGCCAGCAGCAGCGAGCCGAAGTGGCCGCGCGCGCCCTTGGGCGCGGTGTAGCCGACGACGACGAACTCGTCGCCCTGCTCGTGCTTGGTCTTGATCCAGTCCTTACCGCGACCGCCGGCGTAACGCGCATCCACGCGCTTGCTGACGATGCCCTCGAAGCCTGCCTTGCCGCTGGCCTCCAGCACCTCGGCGCCGTGGCCGACCACGTGGTCGCTGTAGGCGAGCACGCCAGCCTTGTCGCCCAGCAATTCCTGCAGCAGCCGCTTGCGTTCCAGCAGGGGCGCCTGCGACAGGTCCACCCCGGCCAGTCCGGGCATATCGAACAGCACGTAGCGCAGCGGCTGTCGCGAACTGCCCTCGAGGACGCGCTGCAGGGCGGAGAAGTCGCTGCGGCCCTGCGCATCGAGCACCACCAGTTCGCCATCCAGGCGCGCATCGGATACCGGCAGCGCCGCGACCGCGTGCGCGACCTCGGGCACGCGCCCGGTCCAGTCCAGGTCGTTGCGCGAGCGCAGCTTCACCACGCCATCGACCAGGTCGGCAAGCAGGCGGTAGCCATCCCACTTGATCTCGTGCAGCCAGCCATCGCCGGCGGGGGCGATGCTGCGAAGCGTGCACAGTTCCGGCGCGAACCCGGATGGATGCGGCGTGCCGCGGGCGCGGTCGATCGCGAGCGCGCGCTTGCGCCAGGTGGCGTCCTTCCGGCGCGGTGCGGCCTTGCGTGGAGCCGATTTCTTCGTGGTCGTCGCCGTGGCTGCGGAACGACGTGATGCGGTGGCCGGCGTCGAACGCGCCTTGCGGGCGGTGCTGCCTGGAGCAGTTGCCGCGCTCGCCGGCGCCGGCGTATCGACCAGGTCGTCGGCTTCGCGGTCGTCCGCGTGGGCGTCGCTGCGCTTGATCAGCAGCCACTGTGGCTGCTTCGCCTGCTTGCCGGTGCGGACCAGCTTAAGGCGCCATTGAGCTTGCCGCCGTGCAGTTCGAAGTCGAGCTTGCCTGGCGATCGCTTCCAGCGGGTCGCCCTCGATCGCCCAGGTGCCGCGGTCGAACAGGTCGACGTGGCCGGCACCGTAGTGGCCTGCCGGTATGTCGCCCTGAAGCCGGCGTAGTCCAGCGGATGGTCCTCGACCTGCACCGCCAGGCGCTTTTCGCCCGCGCGCAGCGACGGGCCCTTCGGCACCGCCCAGCTCTTGAGCACGCCGTCGGCTTCCAGGCGGAAGTCGTAGTGGCGGCTGGAGGCGTGGTGCAACTGCACGACGAAGATCGGCCGTCGTGACGTGCCACGCCCGCGCCCGCCACCGCTGGGCTCCGGGGTGGCGCCGAAGTCGCGCTTGCGGCTGTAGTCGTGCAGCGACATCGCCGGTTACCCGGTCTTGCGTCCGGTCGCCTTGCTGGCGGCGGTTTTCTTCGTCGCCTTGCCGGCAGTCTTGCCCGACGCCTTCCTGGCCGGCGCCTTGGCCGGCTTGGCAGCGGCCTTCGCCGGTCGGGCTGGCGCCGCGTCCTTCTTCGCCGGCGTACGCTTCTTGGCATCCAGGCTCTGCTTCAACAGCGACATGAAGTCGACCACGTTGGTCGCGGTCTCTTCGGACGGCTCGTCCTCGTCCTCGACCTGGGGTGGTGTTGCCCTTGCCCTTGATGCGCTTGCGGATGATCGCCTGCAGCCGTTCGCGGAACTCGTCCTTGTAATCGTCCGGCACCCATTTGCCGCTCATCGAGTCGATCAGCTGCTCGGCCATCTGCAGCTCCTTGGCGGTCAGCCGGTAGTCGGACGGCTTGCCCGCCGGCAGCGGATAGTCGGCCGGGTCGACCAGTTCCTGCGGGTAGCGCAGCAGCATCAGCACCAGCGCGTCGCCCTGCGGCAGCACCGCCGCCAGGTATTCGCGGGTGCGGATCACCACCCGGGCGATGCCCACGCGGTTGCTGCCGCGCAGGGTCTCGCGCAGCAGCACGTAGCCTTTCTCGGCCTTCTTGGCCGGCACCAGCACGTAGGGCTTCTCGTAGTAGCGCGGGTCGATGTCGGCGGCATCGATGAACGTCTCCACCTCCACCGTCTCGTGGCTCTCCGGCGCGGCGGCCTTGATGTCGGCCTCTTCGAGCACGACGTAGCTGCCCTTGTCGTACTCGTAGGCCTTGACGATCTCCTTCCACGGCACTTCCTCGCCGGTATCCGCATTGACCCGTTCGTAACGCACCGGCTTGCGGTCGCGCGAGTCGAGCATGCGGAAATGCAGGTCGGTGCGGCGCTCGCCGGACATCAGCGACACCGGCACGTTGAGCAGGCCGAAGGACAGGGTGCCGGTCCAGATCGGTCGGGCCATGGGCGCAGCCTCGTGCGGTGCGGATGAGATCAGCAGGGTTAGCACGCGCTCCGTGGGCCGTCCGTGAGCGCCGCGCTCACGGACGCCTCACGCCGGGGTCACGCCTGCTTTCGCCGCCGCGCCGGAGCATGGCGCCATCGATGAATGAGATGCGGAGACCGCCATGTCCAGTCGCGACCGCAAGGATCCGCCACCACCGGGGGCGCCCGCCTGCGAGCCCGAGGCGCCCCACGAGCGCTTGCAGCGCAAGGAACACGAGAGCCGCAACCAAGGACGAGGCGCTGGAGGAGACGTTCCCGGCAAGCGATCCGGTGTCGCCGTTCGTTCCGGCCAAGCTGCCGAAGTAGCGATGCGCCAAAAAAGAAGGCCCGGCGGTGCCGGGCCTTCTTCGCGTGCGCTGGAGCGCCGGATCAGCCGCGGCTGACCGCCGCCACCGCCTTGGCCACGTATTCCAGGTTGCCCCTTGTTGAGCGCGGCCACGCAGATGCGGCCGGTGCCGACCGCGTAGATGCCGAACTCGTCGCGCAGGCGGTCGACCTGGGCCTTGCTCAGGCCGGAGTACGAGAACATGCCGGCCTGATGGTTGATGAAGCCGTATTCCGGGTGGCCCTGTTCGGCCAGCTTCTGCACCAGCCCCCACGCAGGGCATGGATGCGCTCGCGCATCTCGGCCAGTTCCGACTCCCACAGCGCGCGCAGTTCCGGGCTGGTCAACACGCCGGCTACCAGCGCGGCGCCGTGCACGGAGGGGCTGGAGTAGATGGTGCGGATGATGCGCTTGACCTGCGACTGCACCGCCTTGGCCTGTTCGGCGCTGGCGGCCACGATCGACAGCGCGCCCACGCGCTCGCCGTACAGCGAGAACGACTTGGAGTAGGAGCTGGCGACCACGAAGCTGTCGATGCCGGCCTCGACCAGGGATGCCAATAGCAACAGCGTCTTCGGCGATGCCCTTGTCGAAGCCCCGGTAGGCCATGTCCACGAACGGGAACAGCTGGCGCTCCTTGAGCACCGCGGCGACCTGCTTCCACTGTTCGACGGTCAGGTCTGCGCCGGTCGGGTTGTGGCAGCAGGCGTGCAGCAGCACGGTGGTGCCCGGCTTGAGCTTGCCCAGGTCGGCGAGCATGCCGGCGAAGTCGACGCCGTGGCTGGCCGCGTCGAAATAGGTGTAGTCGACAATGTCGAAGCCGGCGGCGGAGAACACCGCGCGGTGGTTTTCCCAGCTCGGGTTGCTCAGCGCCAGGGTGGCGTGCGGCAGGACCTTGCGCAGCAGCTCGGCGCCCACGCGCAGCGCGCCGGAACCGCCCACGGTCTGGGTGGTGGCGACGCGGCCGGCGGCCAGCAGCGGCGAGTCCTTGCCGAACAGCAGGTCACGGGTGGCCGCGGTATAGGCCGGCAGGCCGTCGATCGGCTGGTAGCCGCGCGGACGCGCGGCGGCGGCCAGCGACTGCTCGACCTGCTGCACCGCTTTGAGCAGCGGAATCCGTCCCTGTTCGTCGTAGTAGATGCCCACGCCCAGGTTGACCTTGGTGGTGCGGGAGTCGGCGTTGTAGGCCTCGGTCAGGCCCAGGATCGGATCGCCCGGGACCAGTTCGACGTTCGAGAAGAAGGACACGGCTGTGCTCTGCGTTCAGTGGAGAAAGAAGGGGTGTCGGTGGCGATGGGCCACATTTCGTGGTTTGCCAGCAAACCGGTCAATCGTAGCAGGCCACTGTCGCAGCCTCGACCGTTTCGGCTGAGACGGAGGCGGTGCGCGGCGCGGGCCAGCGCGCGCGATGGCCGTTGCCGCGCGATTCCGGCTGTCCGCGAACCCGCCGGGTGGGTGAGGTCCTCGATCGCCGGGGCGTGGGTGTCTGCCGTCAGCGGCGTGCGCCGGGCAGGGAGCTCTTCCGCACCGGGCCACGGTGCACGGGTCCGCGGAGCCGGTTTGCCGGCCGTCCCGTCGCCAGGAACTGCCGGCCTAGCGTGGCCCCGCCGTGGAGGGCTGCCATTCGATCCCGACCACCAGGCTGCGGCCCGGGCCCGGTTCGTAGTAGCGGCCATTGGCCTCGTTGACGATCAGCGAGCCGATATGGGCCCGGTCCAGCAGGTTGTCGATCCGGGCGAAGCCGCGCAGGCGCCCGGCCCGGGCGTCCAGCTGCGCGACGCCTCCAGGTTCAGCAGTCCGTAGCCGGGGGCGGAGGCGCTGCCGCGGTCGTCGGCGGTCACCGCGCCGACCCCCGATGCCTCCAGCGCCGCATCCCATGCGATGCCTCGCCATTGCAGCCGCGCCTTACCCGAAGCGCTGGGGCACGCCCGGGATGCGGGTGCCAGCGGCGACCGTCGCGCCGGGCGTGGTGCAGGTTCCGGCGCAGACCGGGAAGGTGTCGCGGAAGTACGCATCCAGCCAAGGTCCCGGCGACCTGCAGCGACCAGGCATCTGAAAGCGGCAGCCGCGCCGACAGTTCCGCGCCCTGCCGGCGGGCGCGGCCGACGTTGCGGTAGCTGCTGCGCCCGCCGCTGTTGCGCGCCACGGCCAGCTCGTCGTCGGTGTCGGCGCGGAACACCGCTCCCTCCACCGCGGTGCCGCCGGCGCCGCGCCACTTCGTGCCCAGCTCGAGGTTGCGGCTGGTTGCCGGCTGCAGGTCGAAGGCCAAGCCCGCGCCGCCGTCGGCGCGATAGGCCAACTCGTTGAAGGTCGGTGTCTCGAAGCCGTGCCCGGCCGACAGGTAGACGCGCAGGTCCTCGTGCGGGGCGAACACCAGCCCCGCCACCGGCGTGGTCTGCGTGTACTCGACCCGGCCGCTGTCGTCGGGATTGGCGGCGGTGACGTAGTGGTCGGCGGAGTCGAAGCGCACCGCGCTGTGCCGCGCGCCCAGCTGCAGCGACCAGCGCGGGGCGAAGGCCCACCACGCCTGCGCGTACTGGTCGAGGCTGTCGACCACGTCGCGCTGGTCGCGGCGCAACGCGCCACGCACGCCGGTGACGATGTCGCCGCCGTCGCGGATGAAGTTCTCGTAGCCGCGACGGGTCTGCCGCTGGCGGTCGGCGCTGGCACCGACGGTGAACTCGAGCGTGCCGCCGCCGGCCTCGCCCTGCCACGACGCGCGCGCATCGGCGCCGGCAAAGCCGCCGTCCAGGTCGACCACGCCACCGGCGCTGAGCGGGCTGGCCTGCGCGGCCACCGGCACCGACAGGTACTGGACCACGCCGCGGCGGCCGCCATGGCCGGCAAGGCGCAGCTGGCCGGCCTCACCCAGCGGCTGCTTCCAGCGGGCGCCGAGCTGGTCCTGGTCCACCGATTTGCGGGTGTCGAACAGCAGGGCGGGCGCGGGCGCCTGGCGCGGATCCTCGAGCACCTGTGCCCAGGTCAGGCCGAGCGGATCCTGTGCATCGGGCGAGCGGAAGTGGTTGCCGACCAGCTCCAGCCGGCCGCCACCGGCGAAGTCATGGTGCAGCTTCAGGTTGGCCGACTCGCGCCGCGCAGCGCCGTGTTCGCGGTAGCCGTCGGTGTCGAAGATCGACGCGGCCACGTTGTAGCCGGTGCCGGCCACGACGCCGAGCAGGCGCGCGCTGGCCGACAGGCTGCCGTAGCGGGCGGCGGTGGCGCGCAGGTCGGCCTGCAGCGGATCGCTGCCGTCGGCGCTCCACAGCTGGACCACACCGCCGGAGGAATTGCCGTACAGCGCCGAGAACGGCCCGCGCATCACTTCGACCCGGTCGCCGGCGGCCAGGGCGAAATGCGAGAGCTGGCCCTGCCCGTCGGGCATCGTCGCCGGAATGCCGTCGGCGAACAGGCGCACCCCGCGCACGCCGAAGGTGGAACGCGCGCCGAAGCCGCGGATCGACAGCTGCGTGTCCTGCGCGTAGTTCTGGCGGTCGCGTGCGAGCAGGCCCGGCACGCTGCCGAGCACTTCGGACAGCTGCGCCTGCGGCCGCGCCGAACCGCCGCGCAGGTCGATCACGTCGAGCGAGGCAGGCAGCTCGAACGCCGGAACCGACTCCACCCGCGCGGTGACCATGACCTGCGGCAGCGTCGGCGTGTCTTCCGCGGCGAGGACCGGGCCGGGGACGGCGGCTAGCAGCATGCAGCTGGCGGGACATCGGAGTCGGGACCTCATGCGGCCAGTTTACGGGGCCGCCGCGCGCCTCCGCCGCGGGCAACGGGCCCGCCGAAGCGCGACCGCGGCGGCGCAACCGGCTGCGCCGTTGCCCGGGCGTGAAAGCCGCGCCGACATGCAGGCTTATGAACAATCGCGCTCATGCCGATCGGCCATGTGCATCTGCCCAAGCGTTGCGAGGAAAACCGCCGGGAATAACCCACGCTTTACCTGTTCCGGCACTGGCGCAGGTGTACTGCATCCTCGCGACCGGAGGAGGACACGACCATGCGGATCACCATCATCGGCGCCGGCTTCAGCGGCAGCGTGCTGGCCACCGAACTGGCGCGCAGCGCGCCGGCCGGCGTCGACCTGTCTTATTATCGGCACGCCGGACGGCTACGGGCGCGGCGTCGCCTACGGCGAAGCGCGGCCCGAGCACCTGCTCAACGTGCGTGCCCGGGAACTGGGCGCCACCCAGGACCAGCCGGCCGAGTTCGCGCGCTGGCTCAACCTGACCCGGCGCGCCGAAGAGAGCTTCCTGCCGCGGCTGGTGTACGGCGAATACCTGTACTCGCGCCTGCAGTCGGCCGCGCAGGTGTCGCTGGCCGGCTTCAACCAGGTGCAGCAGGAGGCGGTGGCGGTCGACCGTGAAGGCGGCGCGTTCCGCGTGCTGCTGGCCGATGGATCCGATTTCCTCACCGACAAGGTGGTCTTGGCGGTGGGTACGCTGCCGCCGCAGCGGCTGCAGGGCGTGGGTCCGCGCCTGCTGGTCGATCCCGGCTATGTCGCCTTACCGTGGCAGCGCAACCTGCACGGTGAAGACGCCTTGGCGCGCGTGCCGAACGAGGCGCGCGTGCTGGTGATCGGCACCGGCCTGACCATGGCCGACACCGTGGTCACCCTGGTGCGCCGCGGCCATCGTGGTCCGATCACCGCGCTGTCGCGCCACGGCCTGGTGCCGAGCGCGCACCTTACCGAACCGGGTCCGCCGATCGCGCTGCCACCGACGGTACTGAACGCGCTCAACAGTGCCGACGTGCGCCAGCTGCTGCGCGCGCTGCGCAGCCTTACGCCGATCGTGCCGGACTGGCGCGGCCTTATCGACGCCTTGCGTCCGTACCTGCAGGGCTACTGGAAGACGTTGCCGGACGAGCAGCGCGGTCGCTTCCTGCGCCACCTGCGCTCGTACTGGGAAATCGTCCGCCATCGCCTTACGCCGAGCGTGGACGAGGAGCTGCGCCAGCTGCAGGCCGACGGGCAACTGCGGATCCGTGCCGGCCGCCTGCTGCGTGCGCGTCGCGGCGAGACCGCCGTCGAGGTCGTGCTGCGCGAACGCGGCCAGCCGCACGCGCTGGCCGAGAAATACGACGTGCTGGTCCGCGCCACCGGGCTGGACACCGACGTGGACCGGACCAGCCATCCGCTGGTCGGCCAGCTGCGCGATGCCGGCACGATCAGCGCCGATCCGTTCGGCCTGGGCCTGCGCGCCACGCCCCAGTTCGAAGCGCTCGACCGCCACGGCTCGCCGCCGGTGCGCGGGCTCTACTGCATCGGCCCGCTGCTGCGCGGCCAGTTGTGGGAGATCACCGCGGTGCCGGAGCTGCGGGTGGCGGCCCGGCAGCTGGCGACGCAGCTGCTCAAGGTGCCCGCGGTGGCTTCGCGCGTATCGCGCGAACCGTTGCCGCGGACCGCCGTCGCGCGCTGACCCCGGCGCGGCGGCGTCACACGTCGCCGCCGGCCGCCCAGCCCTCGCCGCTGCCGCGCTGGTGCACGGCGTCGCCGTCGCGCACCTCGCCGGCCGGGATCGTGTCCTGCGCCGCCAGCCGCGCATAGATCGGGGTGAAGTCCGGCGCGGTGGCGTCCATCAGCTGGGCGAAGCTGTCGATGACGAAGTAGGTCTTCTGGAAGGTGTCGATCCGGTAGCGGGTGCGCATGATCCGCTCCAGGTCGAAGCCGATCCGGTTCGGTGCGGCCGATTCCAGCGAGTGCAGCGATTCGCCCTTCGAGGAGACGATGCCTGCACCGTAGATGCGCAGGCCATCGGCCTGGCGGATCAGGCCGAACTCGACCGTGTACCAGTACAGCCGGGTCAGGTTCTGCAGCGCGTCCGGACCGATCGCGTGCGCCTTCACCCCGCCGCGGCCGTAGGCCTGCATGTAGTCGGCGAACATCGGGTCCATCAGCAGCGGCACGTGGCCGAACAGGTCATGGAACAGGTCCGGTTCGGCGATGTAGTCGATCTGCTCGGGCCGGCGGATCCACCAGGTCACCGGGAAGCGCCGGTTGGCCAAGGTGGTCGAAGAAGTCCAGTTCGGGCAGCAGGCCCTCCACGCCGACCAGGGTCCAGCCGGTGGCCGCGCCGAGCACTTCGTTGAGCTGGTCGAAGCGCGGGATCGCATGCGCGTCCATGCCCATCGCGTCCTGCGCCTGCAGGAACTCGTCGCAGGCGCGGCCGGCCAGCAGCGCGCGCTGGCGCGTGTACAGCGTGCCCCAGGTGGCGTGGTCGTCGGCGCTGTAGTCCAGCCACGGCTGCTCGACCACGGCGGTGGCGTAGACCGGCACGTAGCCCTTGTCGGTCTGTTGGTGCTCGACGCGGCGCGGGATGGCGGCTTCGGACATGGCGGCGACTCGGGCGGGTGGAGGTCCAGCGTAGGCCCGAAACCGCGCAACAGGATTGCAAAGTTGCAGGAATCGCGCGATTCGCTGCAATCTTGTTGCGCCAAACGCTTGTTGCGGGGCAACAATGAACGACAATCCGAGCTTCGACCGCACCGACCTGCGCCTGCTGGCCCTGCTCCAGCGTGAGGGCCGCGCCAGCAACGCCGAGCTGGCCGCGCAGGTGAACCTGTCGCCCTCGGCCTGCCTGCGCCGGATCCAGCGCCTGGAAGCGACCGGCGTGGTCGCCGGCTACGCGGCGCGGCTGGACCCGCAGGTGCTGGGCCCAGGCCTGCAGGCGTTCGTCCGCGTGCAGCTGGAGAAGCATGGCGCCGCGGGCATCGAGCGCTTCGTCGCCGCGGTGCAGGAATGGGACGAGGTGGTGGCCTGCCACGCGCTGACCGGCGACATGGACTACCTGCTGCAGGTCTACGTGCGCGACCCAACACTTCTCGCGCTTCCTGCTCGACCGCTTGCTCAACGCCTCGGGCGTGGCCGACGTCAACTCGAGTTTCGTGCTGCGCACGGTGAAAGGTTTCGCCGGACTGCCGCTGCCGGGCTGACCGCGACAGCGACGGCGGGCCCGTGCACCGGTGCGAGCCTCGGGGCGACTCCCGTGGCACGCGAGCAGACGCTAGGATCGTGTCGACCTTCCAGCGGAGCCTGGCATGCGTACCTCGATCACGACCGCACTGCTGTTGCTCGCTTCGCTGCCGGTGGCGGCCCACGATGAGGACGAGCGCGAAATCCACCGCGCCAGCGAGCTGGTACCGTGGTGCCGGGAAGAGGCCGAGGCACGCTACGCCGCGCGCGGCGAGGGGACCTACCAGTGGAGCGCCTCCTACAGCGATCGGGGCAACACGCTGTCGGTCGAGGGCCGGCTGCGGGTGGAGGGGCGCGACGTGAAGGTGCAGTGCCGCATTGCCCGTGGCGCCCGCGAGCGCCACGCGTCGATCGAGATCAGCGACCCGAAGGCCTGAGTGGGACGCCGGTCGTGCCTGCGACGCGGCGCTGGCCGGTCGCAGGCGTGGGCTTGAGCCGGCGCGGAACAGTGCGCGCCGGCCCCGGCCTCAGAAGCGGTTGTCGCCGTCGAGGATCCGCCCGAGGCCGCCGAGCACCGACCCCTCGCCGCGGTTCTGCCCACCGCCCTGCGGCGCGGCGGCCAGCATGCGCCCGGCCAGGCGCGAGAACGGCAGCGATTGCAGCCAGACCTTGCCCGGTCCGGTCAGGGTGGCTAGAACACGCCTTCGCCGCCGAAGAACATGCTCTTGATCCCGCCCACCGCGCGCACGTCCATGGCCACGCTGGCGTGGTAGCCGACCACGCAGCCGGTATCCACGTCCAGGCGCTCGCCGGCGGCCAGCTCGCGCTCGACCACGCAGCCGCCGGCATGGATGAACACCCAGCCGTCGCCTTCGAGCTTCTGCATGATGAAGCCCTCGCCGCCGAACAGGCCGGTGAGGATGCGCTTCTGGAAATGCACGCCGATCTGCACGCCGCGCGCGCCGGCCATAAGCTGTCCTTCTGGCAGATGATGCGGCCGCCGTGCTCGTCCAGCTTCATCGCCAGTACCGTGCCCGGATAGGGCGCGGCGAACGCGACCTTGGCCTTGCCGCCGCCGGTGTGGGTGAACACCGTGGTGAACAGGCTTTCGCCGGTGACCACGCGCTTGCCGGCGGACAGCAGCTTGTCCATCAGGCCGCCGCCTTGGCCGCCGTCGCCGAACACGGTGTCCATCTGCACCGTCGCGTCCTTGAACATCAGCGCGCCCGCCTCGGCGATCGCGCTTTCGCCCGGATCCAGTTCCACCTCGACGAATTGCATCTCCTTACCGTGGATGCGGAACTCGATGTCGTCGGCGCGGCTGCGTCCGCTACCGCGCGGTGGCGGCGGCGGCGCGCCCGGCGCGTTGCCGACCGCGCCCTCGGCCAGTTCGGCGATGTTGCGCACCGGCAGCCAGTCGCCCATGCCTTCGCGCCAGGCCAGCAGCGCGGGATTGCGCGCGGCCCAGGTGCGTGCGGCCTCGAGGTCCATCGGCCCGGTGCGGCGGTTGCCGGCGGGATCATGCAGGTACCACTGGCTCATGGGGCCTCCTTGGCGATCGGGTGACACGACTGTACGGCGGCCGGGCCGGCACCCGCAGGTGCCGGAAGTCGCGGCCGTGGCCTGCGCTGGCGAGGTCGCTACAGGGCCCCGGCCAGCGGCTGCGCCAACGCGGCCGCTTCGGCGGCGCAGTCGCGGTTCGGGGCCAACGGCTGCGCGCGTGCGCTGGCCAGCTCGGCGGTGGCGGCGGCCATGTCGGCGCGGAACGCCGGGTCGGACTGCAACCGTGCGAACGTGCCCGCGGCCATGAAGCGTCCCTGCAGCAGGTCGCTCTGCCAGTGCACGTTGCACACCAGCCGGCTCTCGCCGAAGCTGCGGCCGCGCGCCAGCAGCGCACCGGTGCGTTCGGGCGCGGCCTGCGCCAGCACCAGCGCCCACATCCAGCCGATCGCGACATGGCCGGACGGATAGGAACCGTTGCCGCGCAGCGCGGCTTCGTCGGCCGGCGTGCAGGTCGGCGCGCCGTTCTCGACGAACGGACGCACGCGCCGGTACTGCTGCTTGGCCGCGCGGGTGGAGCGGGCCGCATCGTCCAGCGTGCGCTGCAGCAGGCGCCAGGTCGCCGGCGTGCGCTGCGCGTCGATACCGGTGCCCAGCGCACAGGCGAAGGTGCCGGCGGCGAACGGAAAATCCAGCTCGGCATCGCGCGCGGCCTGGGCGAAGCGCGGGGTGTCGCGCAGGGCCAGTGCGGCGCGCATCACCGCGTGGTCCTGCGCCAGCGCCGCCGAGCCCGGCGCCGGCGGCGCGGGCACCAGGCGAGGCTGTCGGGGATCGCGTCGGCGGCGAGGTAACCTGCGGGAACGCCGGGGCGCAGCTCCGGCACCTTGCCCGCCGCAGCGGGCGTCGACGGCGCGTTCGCCACGGGCGTGGCGGCGCAGGCGGCGAGCAGCAGCGCGGCGCCTGCGACCACCGCCAGCCGGCGGATCGTACGTGTCGAACGAAGGCGATACGGCATCAGTGCGGACTCCCCGTGCGTGCGGTCGGCGCCGGTGCGTCCAACCCGTGGCGCAGTGTATCGAGCAGTTCGTCGTCGAGGTCATGGCGGTGCTGCCAGTACATCAGGCCACCGAGCCCACGCTCGCGCACGAACGCGGCCTTGGCCGCCAGCGACTGCGGATCGTCGTAGGTGATGAAGTGGTGCGTGTCCGCATTCCACAGGTACGGCGCCTGCGCCTGCGCGTCCCAGTAGCGGACGTAGCCATCGCGCCCCGCCAGGCCGCGCAGCTCGCGCCACGCGATCGAATCGACGAAGCGCCCGTAGCGCTGGTGCACGCCCCGGTGCGCCGGATCGACCTCGGCGAACTGGCGGCCGTAGAACGCCACGCCCACGTTGATCTTGCGCGGCGGTACGCCGGCGGCGAGGAACTCGTCCACTGCCTGCATCGTGGTGCGGCTGCCGGCGGGCGCAAGCAGGGACCGGCCGAGCGCGGCATGGTGGCCGGTGGTGGCGGTCACCATGCCGTAGAAGTCGTAGGTCATCAGGTTGATCCAGTCGAGCACCCGCGCGATCCGCGCCAGCTCCATACCCTGCGCGGCCTCGCCGTCGGCGGCGGCGATCGTCAGCAGGTAATGCCGGCCGTGCTCGCGGCCGAGCGTATCGAGCCGGGCGCGCAGGTCCTCCAGCATCAGGCTGAAGTTTTCGCGGTCCTCCGGGCGATGGCTGATGCCGGGACCGGGCAGGGTCGGATATTCCCAGTCGATGTCGATGCCGTCCAGGCCGTGCGTGCGCAGCAGTGCCACCGCGCTGCCGCTGAAGCGTGCGCGCGATGCCGGGGTCGACGCCGCCTCGGAGAAGTTGCCCGCGCCCCAGCCGCCGATCGAGACCAGCACCTTGAGCGCCGGATTGTCCGCGCGCAGCGCGGTCAGGGCGGCCAGCGAGCGCGTGGCGGTGTCACCGGGCAGGTAGGCCTCGCCCGTGGCATCGACCGTGGCGAACGCGAAGTTGATCGCGTCGAGCTTGGCGGCGCTGACCGGCGGCAGCGCCGGCTCGTCCATCACGTAGCCGATCACCTGCAGCCGTGCGCTCGGAGCGGGCACGGCGGACGCCAGATCCGCGGCCGTGCCCGGTACGGGCAGGCCGACGACCAGCAGCAGCGCGAGCCGGCGCAGGCCCGTGGACATGCGGCGGTGCGAACGGTCCATGTCATCCCCGGGCGGTGGCAGGGGCGTGACTATAAGCGTCGGCACGCATGGCGGCGGTGTCTGCCGGCGGCGGTCCGTGCCATGGCGCATGCGTGTCCGGTCGAGCTGTCCGCGAAGCGGTGACCTTACCGGGTGGTCGCCGGCGCGGCGCGGCGGTGTCCGGCCGCTGGCCTGCGCGGCGATCCGCGCGTCAGTCCGGTGGCGACCGCGGGTGGCGAGGCGGGAAGCGCAGGACATTGCCGCGCTGCAGATCGTCGCGCTGCCAGAGCACGGGCACGTTCCCGGCCGAGGGGGTTCCAGTTCGGTGCGATCGCGCGCCGCGGCGGCCTCCTCGGCGTCGGCCTCGATCTCCCAGCTGTAGCGCTTGCGCGGCGGCACCGGATCCAGCGCCGGAACAGCACGCCGGCCAGCACGCCACCGAGCGCGCCGCCCAGGTGCGATTGCCACGAGATGCCGTCGCCGTGTGGAAGGACGGCGAGCACCGAGCCGCCGTAGAACAGCAAGGCGATCATGCCGGCGGCGATCGAGGCGCGGTCGCGGCGTAGCAGGCCCAGCGTGGTCACCATAACATCAGTCCATGGGTCACGCCGCTGGCGCCGAGGTGGCGGGTGCCTTCCTCGCCCAGCAGCCATGCGCCCAGCCCTGAGCCAAGCCACAGCAACGGCAGCGCCCGCGAGGTGGCGCGCGGATACACGCTGCCGGCGAGCGTTCCCAGGATCAGCAGCGCGGTCGCGTTGGCGGCCAGATGCGCGGCCGAACCATGCAGCAGTGGCGCGGTCAGCAGGCCGAGCAGCGAGGACACGTCGCGCGGCGAGACCGCCATCGCGCCGACCGGCAGCCGCGGCTGCAGCACGAACACGACCAGCAGCACGGCGACGAAGGCGAAACTGAGGTTGAAGGCGAGCAACAGTCGCCGGCGGTCGCGATCGGCGGTGTGCGGGGGCGGGTCGTGGGTCATGGTCCCTCCATGTCTGATCTCCATGGCGGTACCGGCGGCCCGAATCAAGGCGGCCGCACAAAAAAACGGGCGCGGTTCGCACCGCGCCCAAGCTAGCTCACCCTGCTGGGAGAGAGACAGGAGGAGAGCGTCCCTACTACTTCACCTCGAACTCCTTCGACTGCACGACCGCGCCATCGAGGGAGATTTCGACCTTGTATCGGCTAAGGCGGGAAACCGTCCGGCTTCGTGATCTGGAAAGTGGTGGTGCCGTCGCCGGTGAGGTTGGCGTCGCGGCTTTCCTCGTGCACGGTCTGGCCATCCTCGAAGGTCCAGCGCGCGCCCAGCTTGCCCGGCACGGTCGCCGCAGGGTCGCTGGTGCGGGTGGTCACCGCGGCATAGATCGTGTCCTTCGGGGCGAAGGTGCTGGCCGGCGCGGTGACGCGCTGGTCGGCGCCGACGCCGCTGCCCAGGTCGAGCGCGACCACGCTGGCGGTCGGCGTGGCCGCTGGCGTCGTGATGGGTGCGGGTGCCGGTGCGGTGGGGGTCGGCGCCGGCGGCGGTGCCGGCGGCTCGGGCTTCTTGCAGGCGGATACGACTGGGGCGGCGGCCAGCGCGGCCGAGAGCGGATACAGCAGGCGATTGCGGCTCATGGGAGATCCTTCTGTCGTTTCGGGGACGCGACGGACCGTCAGGCCTTGGCCGGCGGGATCTTCAGCACCTTACCGGGCTTGATCCGGTCCGGGTCGTCGAGCTGGTCGCGGTTGGCGTCGAAGATCTGCGGTAAGGCAGTGGCCTTGCCATAGAACTGCTTGGCGATTGCCGAGAGGGTGTCGCCTTTCTCGACGGTGTAGGTCTGCTCGGGTGGGTTGACGAGCTCTTCGGTCGAGCTGACCCCGCCCTGCACATTGGAGAAGTCGGGGCGCTCGGCTTCCGTGCTGCGCACGCCGCCCTGCACGTTGGAGAAGTCCGGCTTGTTTCCACTGACCATGCGCGTGACCCGTTTACGGAAGTCGGGGGTCAACGTCTCACAGGCCCTGTTAACAAAGCATCTGGAGCTCGTGAAGTGTTTATTGGATCGCGGACGTGCTGCGCAGCGCGTTACTGACGCAGGTCACGCAACGCGAGCGGCGCCGGCAGCCCGGGCGTGGCGCGCCAGGGATTGATGTCCAGTCCGCCGCGCCGCGTATAGCGGGCTTCGACCGACAGGTCGGACGGCCGGCAGCGCTGCAGCACGTCGAGGAAGATGCGCTCCACGCACTGCTCGTGGAACTCGGCGTGCTCGCGGAAGCTGACCAGGTAGCGCAGCAGGCCGGTGCGTCCGATGCGTGGGCCGCGGTAGCGCAGGTGCACGCTGGCCCAGTCCGGCTGGCCGGTGACCGGACAGTTGGATTTGAGCAGGGCCGAGTGCAGGTGCTCCTCTACTAGCGTGCCCGCGTCGGCGCCCAGGTGTCCGGCGTTGGGCGGGCCGTACTCGTCGAAGTCCGCCTCGATCCCGTCGAGCGACTCGCCATCGGCCTCGCCGCCCGCCATCGGCGGCAGGCCGAACGCCACGCTCACCGGGGCGCCGGCGCAGGCCGACAGGTCGGAGGCGATGCGTTCGCGCAATGCGGCCTTAGTCGTCGAAACGGGCGGCATTGAGCGAGTTGAGGTACAGCTTGAGCGACTTGGATTCGACCATAAGGTTGGGCGAAGTGGCCGGCACCTGCAGCGTGGCGGTGGCCACCTTCGGCTTGCCGCGTCCGTCCAGCCAGGACAGCTCGTAGACATGCCAGCGGTCGTGGCCGACGAACGGCGCCACGCCGCCCGCCGCCAGGCCCAGCTCGGCGCGCGCGCCGCTGCGCGGAATCGGGAACAGCAGGGTCGGGTCGTATCCGGTCGGGTAGGCGACCTCGCGGCCCAGGCTGGAGTCGTGCGGAGAGTTCATCGGGCCATTCTAGGGGGCCGTTCCCCAACCCCGGCCAAGCGACGCTAGCGCGGCGCCAGCGCGATCAGGCCGATCGCCGCCACCGCCAGCACGATCGCGGCGCGGTTGAGGGGTGAGGTCTTTTCGCCGAACGCCAGCACGCCCACCGCCGTGCCGAGTACCACAACGCCGATGTTCATCGTCGCGAACACCACCGCCGGACTGTCCGGCAGGGCCTGGTGGGCGCGCACGTAGAAAACGATGTTGCCGAAGTTGAGCAGGCCCAGCAGCAGCCCGGCGGCGGCGTGGCGCAGGCCCGGGCGCACGCCATGGCGCAGCCGCCGCCAGCCCTGCCACAGCAGCATGCCGATGAAGGCCAGCACGAAGGCGACCAGCAGCGCCGCCGTGGCCGGTGTGCCCGACAGGGCCAGGCGCTTGAGCAGCACGTCGACGCCGGCGAAGCCGATCCATACCGCCAGCAGCAGGATCCAGCCGCGGCGGTCGGGCGCGCCCTGCGCCGGCCGGGCGAGGATCCCGGCCACCGCGGCTAAGGCCCAGCGCCAGCCCGGCCAGCTTCACCGGCCCGGCCCGTTCGCCGAAGAACAGGAAGGCGGCGAGCAGCGACAGCAGCAGCGACAGCCGCTGGGCGACATCGCTGCGGACGATGCCGGCATGGCGGACCGCGGCACCCAGCACCATAACAGGACCGGCAACAGCGCCGCCAGGTGAGCAGTTCGGTCCAGGTGCACCGGGCTGGCGCAGCGCCGCCGGCGGCGGCTGCAGCAGCCAGGCGCACAGCACGGCTGCGGCCAAGGTAGTTCCAGTCACCATCTGCGCCACGTCCCAGCCGCGACGCGGCGCCAGCTTCAGCAGTACCGACACCAGCACGCTGCAGGCCACGCTGAGGAGGATGAAATGCATGCGGTGCAGCGCCACGAACGGGGCGCGCATTGTAGAGCGGGGCTTGCCCCGCTGCTTCCGCGGGCCACGCTGGAAGCGGCAGCGGCAGCGGCAGCGGCAGCCAGAGCAGCGGGGCAAGCCCCGCTCTACAATGAGCGGATGGTCCAGCCCACCTTCCCCGTCGCTTCCGAAACCCTCCTGCTCAGCGGACCCGCGGGCGCACTCGAGGTCGCGGTCGACCTGCCCGAGCCGGCCGACGCGCGGCCGCTGGTCGCCGTGGTCTGCCATCCGCTGCCGACCGAAGGCGGCACCATGCACAACAAGGTGGTGACCATGGTCGCGCGCGCGCTGCGCGAACTCGGCGCGACCACGGTGCGCTTCAACTTCCGCGGCACCGGCCAGTCGGCCGGCGCCTTCGACCACGGCAAGGGCGAACGCGAGGACCTGCGCGCGGTGGTCAACTGGGTGCGCGCGGCGCGGCCGGATGATGCGCTGTGGCTGGCCGGTTTCAGTTTCGGCTCGTTCGTCAGCCTGTCCTCCGCCGCCGCGCGCTGCGGGCCGACGCGATGATCTCGATCGCCCCTCCCGTGTCCGGGCGTGGCTGGGATTTCAGCGGGATCGAGATCCCCGACGTGCCTGGCTGGTGATCCAGGGCGATGCCGACGAGATCGTCGACGCGCAGGCCGTGTACGACTGGGTCGAGGCGCTGCCGCGCAAGCCGCAGCTGGTGCGGATGGTCGACACCAGCCATTTCTTCCACCGCAAGCTGATCGACCTGCGCGGCGCCATCCAGCATGAAGTGAAGGCGTGGCTGCCGCCGGCATGAGTGAAACCGTCGCGGCACGCACGCCATCGCAGGCCTACGCCGAGGGTGCGGCCGCCGGGCGCTGGCGCGACGACCCGGCGCAGCATCCGGCCCTGCGCGAACTGGACCGGCTGCAGCGCGAACTGCTCGCGGCCGCGCCCACCGGCTGGCGCGCGAAGCTGGGCCTGGGGCGGGCGCCCGGCGCCGGTGAAAGGCCTGTACCTGTGGGGTGGCGTCGGCCGCGGCAAGACCTTCCTTAGTCGACCTGTTCTACGACGGACTGCCGCTGGAACAGAAGCGCCGCACCCACTTCCACCGTTTCATGCGCGGCGTGCACGAGCAGCTGCGCGAACACGCCGGCCAAGGCCGATCCGCTGGCCAAGGATCGCGCGCGAATGGCGACAGAGCCTGCGCGTGCTGGTGCTGGACGAATTCTTCGTCACCGACATCGGCGACGCGATGCTGCTGGGCCGGCTGCTGGAGCGGCTGTTCGCCGAGGGCGTGACCCTGGTGACGACGTCCAACACCGCGCCGCAGAACCTGTACAAGGACGGCCTGCAGCGCGACCGCTTCCTGCCGGCGATCGCGCAGCTGCGCGAACACTGCGTGGAGCTGGCCGCCGACGGCCGCGAGGACTACCGGCTGCGCGCGCTGACCCGTTCGCCCGTCTACCGGCAGCCGCTGGACGTCGGTGGCGAGGCCTTACTGGGCGAGCGCTGGCAGGCGCTGGCCGCCGGCACGCCGGCGCGCAGCGGCAGCATCGAGATCGAGGCGCGCCGGATCGCGGTGCGGGGACGTGGCCACGGCGTGGCCTTATTCGATTTCGCCGAACTGTGCGAGGGACCGCGCTCGACCGCCGACTACATCGAGATCGCGCGCGAATTCCAGGTCGTGCTGGTCGGTGGCATCCCGGCCTTCGGTGCGCACAACGAGGACGCCGCCCGCCGCTTCGTCAACCTGATCGACGAGCTGTACGACCGCCAGGTCACCTGGTCTGCACCGCGTCCGCCGCGCCGGTGGCGCTGTACAGCGGCGGCCGCCTTACCGGCGCGTTCGAGCGCACCGCCTCGCGCCTGATCGAGATGCAGAGCGCCGAATACCTGCAGCCCGCGCGCACCGCGGTTGAACGCCGGCAGGACGGTCGCCTGCGCCGCCACTCGCCCGGCCCTGCGCACTCAGGGCAGCAGCGACAGCCAGCCCGCCACGCGCGGATGGCGCGCCTGGAGCGCGGCCACCAGCAGGTCGATCGACAGCACCGCGATCAGGGCCGCGCCGAGCCACATCGCGCCATCGCTGGCCACGCCGGCGACGTAGGCCGCGCTGGCGGCGAACAGCAGGCCGAGGACCAGGCAGAGCACGCGGCCGGCGGGGGCAGCGACGGAGTGCGTTCGGCAGGCATGGCTGCATCCGCGGGATACCGGCGCCGACGTTAGCATGCAGTGGGCGCCGCGCCGGGCGGCCTTGGACGACGGCGTCGGCGGCAGGCGGCAGGCGGTCAGGCGATCGCTGCGGTCTGCGTCGGCGCCGAGCGCAGGCGCCATGCGGCCGCACCGAGCCACAGCAGGTAGAGCGAGACCACCGCTTTCTGCGACGCCCCGCGCGGCAGCGACTTCCACAGTGCGTGCAACCACAGGCCGGCGAAGGCGAGTACCGCCAGTGCCAGCATCGCCGCGGCCACCGCGCGCCAGTGCGGGTCGCGGCGCAGCGCGATGGACTGCAGCAGCATGGCGCTGCCGACCAGCAGGAATGAGGCGATCGCGGACAGTCCGTGCACGATCGCGCCAGCGTCGCTGACCGGGTGCCCGGGGCTGGGACCGGGCCAGGTCGCGGTGATGGCCAGCGCCACGCCGCCGGCCAGCAGCAGGACGGGAACCAGCCGGTAGCGCGCCCCGGCACGAGCGCGCGCTGCAGGCCGACGCCGAGCAGCGCCGCACCGGCACCTGGCCGTAATAGGCCAGCCGCAGCCAGCCGCTGTGCGGGCCGGCCAGGTAAAGCTCAACGGTGCGTCCCACCAGTCGTACTCGGGCCGCACGGCCTGGACCATGGTCGCCAGCGCGCAGAACAGCACGAGCAGGCAGAGGATGGCGCTGCCCAGGCGGGCATTGGCGGAGGTCGGAAGCGGGCGCATGTGCACAGTGTCGCCGATGCCTCGCCCGTCGCGACGGCACGCCTGGCCCGTCGCCCGGCCCGGCGGCTGCCCCCTGCGCAACGGGAAGGGCCGCGTGGTTCAGCGCAGCACTGCGTCGAGCCAGCGGTCCACGCGCTGCGTGTAGGCCGACGGTTCGCCCAGTTCGCGGTTGACCTGAGCATGCGAGAGGTCTTCCGGCTGCACCTGCATCGCCACGTGGAAAGCTGCGGCGCTCGCCCGGAACGCCTCGGCCTGCGGACAGGCGTCGTTGCGGCGGGTCGAGCAGACCAGCAGCATCGGCACCGCATCGGCGGCGAGCCGGTGTCGCGGCGAAGCTTCGATCCAGTCCGCCGGATCGTCGCCGAAGGCGCGCCCGTACAGCGGCGGCAGGCGCGGGCGGCGCATCATGTCCGGCACGTCGAGCGCGCCGCTGTCGAGCGAGACCACGCCCAGCGGGCGGACCGCGCCGGCGTCGCGCCACAGCGTCGACGATGCGCCGACCAGTGCCGCCAGGTGCGCGCCGGCCGAATGGCCCATCAGCACCACGCGCGCCGGATCGATGCCCCACTGCGGCGCGAGCGATTGCACCCGGGCCAGCGCGAGCGCGACGTCGCGGGCCTGGTCCAGCGGCGCGGTGTCCGGCCGCATCCGGTAGTTGGTCGATACGAATGCGCGCCCCTCCGGCAGCCACTTGCCGGCCTTGCCCTCGACCACGCCCGGGTTGTCCTTGTTGCCGTTGGCCCAGCCGCCGCCATGCACGAACAGGATCAGCGGCGCGCCCTGCAGCGGCTGTGCGGGCAGGTAGACGTCGAAGCGCTGGCGCGGGTCGTCGCCGTAGGCCACGTCGCGCAGCACGCGGGTGCCGGCGGGCAGGTCGGGCAGCTGCGGGGCGGGCTGGCGGGAGGCCTCGCGGGCCCGCGCCAGCCGCTCCCGCAGGCCCTGTGCGGACGAGGCATCCGCCAGCAGCACCAGCACCAGCAGCGACAGAAGCAGTGACAGGCGTGCGTTCATGGCCAGTCCTCCGCAGGGGCGTGGCCGCGCGTGCGGTCGCGTGGCACGGCCACGGGGCCGCACCGTTGGCAACGTCCACGGCCGGGCGAGGTTGACCGCGATCCCGGCCCCGCCTTGCGCAAGGCGCGGCAGGACGGCGATGGATGGGGGACGAAGGCGCTCGAGCTTTCCGGCGCTCGCCCCGGACCTGGCTGTCGGCACGCGCGCGTTCGCGCGTCAAACCCGATATATGGTGTTGACGCTGGCTGGTGACCCCACTATCTTGGGTCGCGTCGGTACCGGCGCCCATGCGCCGGTTTAAAAGGGAAGTCCGGTGAGCCCACAGGCGAGTCCGGCACTGCCCCGCAGCGGTAACTGGAAACGACCCCGCCAAGCAGCACTGGAACCTGGTTCCGGGAAGCGGCGGCAGTAGGAGGAAGGCCTGCCCTTCCGCGTCCGGGAGTCCGAAGACCTGCCGACAGCCGCGCGATGCACACCGCGCGGAGCCGGCCGCGGAATCTCCGGGGGAGATGGCTGGCGAAGCAGGTCCAGCCCGCAGTCCGCCTGCGCGTTCTCGGCTCCTGCGACGCCGCTTTTCCATCCTCCCGGGGTACCCGGCCTTCCGCAGCCCAGCGAGGGACGGGCCGCCGCGTGCATCACGCAAGGAGGACACCGTGGACCAGACCGAGACCGTCGCCGCCTGCCAGGGCCGACCCAGGACGACGCATTCCTGCTGACCCCGCCGCCGACCGCGACCGCGATGAGCGTGACCAAGCGCAACGGCAGCCGCGAGCCGGTCGACCTGAACAAGATCGTGCGCGCGGTGCAGCGCAGCTGCGAAGGCCTGCATGCGGTCGATCCGATGCGCGTGGCCACGCGCACCATCTCCGGCCTGTACGACGGCGCCAGCACGCGCGAGCTCGATGAACTGTCGATCCGCACTGCCGCGTTGCTGACCGGCGAGGAACCCGAATACAGCCGCCTTACCGCGCGCCTGCTCGCCGGCTGCATCGCCAAGGAAGTCGCCGGCCAGGAGATCCACGCGTTTTCGCAGTCGGTGGCGCGCGGCCACGAGGTCGGGCTGATCAACGAGCGCCTGCTGGGCTTCGTCCAGGCCAATGCGCGCAAGCTCAACGACGCGGCGGACCCGTCGCTGGACCTGGCTTCGACTACTTCGGCCTGCGCACGCTGTACGACCGCTACCTGCTGCGCCATCCGCACACCCGCAAGGTGATCGAGACCCCGCAGCAGTTCTTCCTGCGCATCGCCTGCGCGCTGTCGGAGGACGTGCCCGAGGCGCTGGCGCTGTACCGGCGCATGGGCCAGCTCGACTACCTGCCCAGCTCGCCGACCCTGTTCAACAGCGGCACCACCCACGAGCAGCTGTCCTCGTGCTTCCTGCTCGATTCGCCGCAGGACACGCTGGAGTCGATCTACCAGAAGTACGGCGACATCGCCCAGCTGTCCAAGTTCAGCGGCGGCATCGGCGTGAGTTACACGCGCGTGCGTTCGCGCGGCTCGCTGATCCGCTCCACCAACGGCCACAGCAACGGCATCGTGCCGTGGCTGAAGACGCTGGACTCCTCGGTGGCGGCGGTCAACCAGGGCGGCAAGCGCAAGGGCGCGGCCTGCGTGTACCTGGAGACCTGGCACGCCGACATCGAGGATTTCCTCGAACTGCGCGACAACACCGGTGACGAGGCGCGCCGCACCCACAACCTCAACCTTACCAACTGGGTACCGGACCTGTTCATGCAGCGGGTGGAGGCCGACCAGGACTGGTCGCTGTTCGACCCGCGCGTGGTGCCCGAGCTGGTCGACCTGTACGGCGAGGCGTTCGCGCAGGCCTACGTGCAGGCCGAAGCGCAGGGCAAGGCGAGCAAGACGGTGCCGGCACGCAAGCTGTACGCGCGGATGATGCGCACCCTGGCCGAGACCGGCAACGGCTGGATGACGTTCAAGGACAAGTGCAACCGCGCCAGCAACCAGACCCTGCGCAGCGGCAATGTCATCCACCTGTCCAACCTGTGCACCGAAATCCCGGAGGTCACCTCGGCCGAAGAGACCGCGGTGTGCAACCTGGGTTCGATCAACCTTACCAACCATTTCGACGACGACTTCGGGAATGGCGAGAGCCGGTTCGATTTCGACAAGCTGGCCGAGACCGTGCGCCTTACCGTGCGCCAGCTCGACCGTGTCATCGACCTGAACTTCTACCCGATCGAGACTGCGCGCCGCGGCAACCTGCGCTGGCGCCCGGTGGGCCTGGGCTGCATGGGCCTGCAGGATGTGTTCTTCCGCCTGCGCCTGCCGTTCGACAGCGAGGCTGCGCGCGCGCTGTCGGCGAAGATCGCCGAGGCGATCTACTTCCACGCCCCAAACCTCGGTCGAACTGGCCCATAACGCGGCCGCCATCCCTCGTTCGCCGATACCCGCGCCGCCGCCGGCGAGCTGCAGTTCGATGCCCAACATCGCCCCGGAGAATGTGGAGCGCTGGGACGCGCTGCGCGTGCGCATCCGCGAGCACGGCCTGCGCAATTCGCTGCTCATCGCCATCGCCCCGACCGCGACCATCGCCTCGATCGCCGGCTGCTACGAATGCGTGGAGCCGCAGGTGTCCAACCTGTTCAAGCGCGAGACGCTGTCGGGCGACTTCCTCCAGGTCAAACCGCTACCTTATCGGCGAGCTGAAGAAGCTGGGCCTGTGGACGCCGGAAGTGCGCGATGCGATCAAGCTGGCCGAAGGCTCGATCCAGGTATCGCCCAGATCCCCGAGGCGCTGCAGCAGGTCTACCGCACCGCCTGGGAGCTGCCGATGCGCGCGCTGATCGACATGGCCGCCGGCCGTGGCGCGTACATCGACCAGTCCGCCTCGCTCAACCTGTTCATGGAGAGCCCGAACATCGGCGCGATGTCGTCCATGTACATGTATGCGTGGAAGCAGGGCATCAAGACCACCTACTACCTGCGCTCGCGACCGGCCACCCGGATCGCCAAGACCACCGTCGGCCATGCCGCGGCGGCCGCGCCGAAGCCGGAATACACCCCGGTCGAGGCGGTGGCGTGTTCGCTGGAGAACCCGGAGGCCTGCGAGGCCTGCCAGTAATCCCCCGCAGCGGATGCCTGGATACCGGAACAGGACGTTCCAGCGCACGGATGCGCCAGCCTTGAATCCCACGCCGCCCCGATTCGAACCGGGGTGGCTCGCGCCGCGCGATCGCGCGCGATCGTTTCCATCCCGTCCACCGCCACGCGCGGCGCGGACAACGCCACCGAGGCACCGCCATGTCGACCCACAACCGCCAGATGCTGCTCGATCCGGGTTTTGAACTGACCCTGCGCCCGATGCGCTATCCGCAGTTCTATGACATGTACCGCGACGCGATCAGGAACACCTGGACGGTGGAGGAGATCAACTTCCAGATCGACATCGCCGACCTGCACGCGAAGATGACCCCGGCCGACCGGCACCTGATCCACCGCCTGGTCGCGTTCTTCGCCACCGGCGATTCGATCGTGTCCAACAACCTGGTGCTGAACCTGTACCAGCACCTCAATGCGCCCGAGGCGCGGATGTACCTGTCAAGGCAGCTCTACGAGGAAGCGCTGCACGTGCAGTTCTACCTGACCCTGCTCGACAACTACCTGCCCGACCCGGGCGAGCGCGCCAAGGCCTTCGCCGCGGTGGAGAACATCCCCGCGATCAGGAAGAAGGCCGAGTTCTGCTTCAGGTGGATCGACTCGATCCAGGCCCGGCGCGCGCATCGAGACCCGCGCGCAGCGCCGCCAGTTCCTGCTCAACCAGATCTGCTTCGCCGCCTGCATCGAGGGCCTGTTCTTCTTCGCCGCATTCGCCTACGTCTACTACTTCCGCTCGCGCGGGCTGCTGCCGGGGCTGGCCTCGGGCACCAACTGGGTGTTCCGCGACGAGAGCTGCCACATGGAGTTCGCCTTCGAGTGCGTGCGCACCGTGCGCGAGGAGGAGCCGGACCTGTTCGACGACGAGATGCAGCAGCAGGTCTACGCCATGCTCGAGGAGGCGATCGAGTGCGAGCTGCAGTTCGCCGAGGACGTGCTGTCGGGCGGGGTGGCCGGCATCTCCACCCGCGACATGCGCCAGTACCTGCAACACTGCGCCGACCACCACTTCGCCAAGCTGGGCATGGAGCGCCGTTACCACGTGCGCAACCCGTTGCCGTTCATGGAGCTGCAGGACGTGCAGGAGCTGACCAACTTCTTCGAGCGCCGGGTGTCGGCCTACCAGCTCGGCGTGCAGGGCGAGGTCGGCTTCGACCACGCCTTCTGACCGCCGCGCACCGGCACGCATCCGGGCGGCGACGTTGCCGCGTCCGCGGCGCCGCTTCTTCGCGCAGCGGGCGGGCGTGGACACCGGTGCCGGCGCGCCGCTTGAAGCGGACACGTCGAGCCGCTCCAATGGGCCATGCGCATCGACAGCCCGGATACCCGCTTTTCCCCATCGCGTCGCCGCCTGTTCGCCGGTGGCGCGGCACTCGGCATGTTGTCGGCACTGCCAGTCGCGTCACCGGCCGCACCGCGCCGTGATGACGAGGCCGACTGGATCCCGACGGGGAGTTCCTCGCCGACCTGCCGCGGCAGATGCAGGCGCTGGGCGTGCCGGGAATCGGCATCGCGGTGGTCGAGGCTGGCCGGCTGGCCTTACGGGTAGCTTCGGCGTGAGTCATGCGCTGCGGCGCACGCCGGTTACCGATACGACCCTGTTCGAGGTCGCCTCGCTCAGCAAGCCGGTGTTCGCCTACGCGGTGCTGCAGCTGGTCGACCGCGGCCAGCTGGTGCTGGACGCACCGCTGGTCGACTACCTGCGGCCGGAATACCTCGACGATGGTGCCGCGGCGCGAGCGTGCCTGGACGCGATCACCGTGCGTGACGTGCTGCGCCACTCCACCGGCCTGCCGGACTGGCGCAAGGATCCGGCGCGCGAAAGGCTCGCGCCGGCAGTGGCGCCCGGCACGCGCATCGACTACTCGGGCGAGGCCTTCCTCTGGCTGCAACGCGTGGTCGAGACGATCACCGGCGAGAGCCTGGACCAGACCATGCGGCGCCTGCTGTTCGTGCCCGCCGGCATGGGCGACAGCAGCTACGCCTGGAGCCCGGAACTGGCGGCACGTTCCGTCTACGGGCATCGCGCGCCGGACGCGGCCGATGCCACCACCGGCCAAGGCGCGGGCATGCCGCCGCAGATGCTGCGCGAGCAGTGGAGTGCGGCGCAGGTGGTGGCGGAGCGCTCGGGCACGCCGCTGTCGGCCTGGCGCTACGCGGATGCGGCGCGTGCGCTGCCCGCGGTGCAGGCCATCGCGCCCTCCGGCCTGGTGGGGTATGGCCGGGCGACATCGTCGCCAACGCGGCGGCCAGCCTGCGCTGCACGGTGCAGGACTACGCACGCTTCCTGGCGTTGATGGTCCATGCCGGTCCCGCCGCCTGCAGAACTGCGCCCGGCCACGCGCGCGGCCATGCTGACGCGGCAGATCGACGTGCCTTACCGCTGGACCGACAAGGGCCTGGGCTGGAACCTGGAACAGACGCCGCGCGGGCCGGTGTTCTACCACTCCGGCAGCAACGGCGGCATCTTCAAGAGCTTCGCCCTCGGCGACCCGGCGCGCCAGCGCGCGCTGGTGGTGTCGACCAACGCCGGCAACGGCAACGTGCTGTATCGCCGCGTGGTCCGCGCCGCGACCGGGCTGGACCTGCTGGCCTTCGACGTCTGAAGCGTTGGGGCGGCAGCGGCACAGCGTGGTCCGACATGGCCCACGCGACCGTGACGGCCGCTTGCGCTAGGCTGTGCGCGGGAGGCCGGATCGAACGCAGGAGCTCGTCATGTCCGAAGTCGCGAACGCCGAAGCCCGCCCGACCGAGGCGCGGTTGCTGCACATGGTCTTCCCCGACCACACCAACCATCTGGGCACGCTGTTCGGCGGCCAAGGCTGCTGGCGTGGATGGACATGGCGTCCTTCATTGCCGCGTCGCGCTATGCGCGGGCCACGGTGGTCACCGCGCGCTCGGAACAGGTCGACTTCAACCAGCCGATCCACAAGGGCGACCTGGTCGAAGTGGTGGCGCAGCTGGTCAAGGTCGGGCGCAGCTCGATGAGCGTGGACGTCGAGGTGATCACCGAGAACCTGATCAGCGGCGAGCGCAAGCTGTGCACGCGCGGCCACTTCGTGATGATCGCGCTCGATCCGCTGGGCCAGCCGACGGCGGTGCCGCCGCTGCCGGCAAGCACCGCGCCGGTTGCGCAGGCGCCGCAGCCGGCCTGAAGTCGCGGCTCAGCCGGCGGCGGGATGGCGACGCAGCCATTCGGCCAGTGCCAAGGCGGGTAGGCCTCGAGTTCCTGCGTGTACAGGTCGTGCACGCAGATCGGACAGCCGCTTTCGCAGCAGTCGCTGGGCAGCGGTGGTTCCGGTGGCACGGGTGGCGGATCGTCGGCCACCAGCGGCGGCAGGGAGGCGTGCTCGGTATTCATGGCCGGACCAGCCTAGCAGCCGCGTGCTGAGCGGCTGCTGCCCGGGGACTCAGTCGTCGACGGCGATTCCGGCGGCGGCCAGCGCCGCGCGGGTGGGTGCGTCGCCCGCCGGGGTGACCGGCCGGGTCAGTTCCCAGAGGAAGCGCACGCGGAAGCCGGCGGCCGCCGCGTCCTGCGCGGTCCACAGCACGCAGTAGTCGCGGGCCAGGCCGCAGACGTGGACCTCCGCGATGCCGCGTTCGCGCAGCCAGCCGGCTGCGCCGGTCGGCGGCCGCGTGCCGCCGGGGCCGAAGTTCTCGCGGAACCCGCTGTACGAATCGACCTGGCGGTTGCCGCCCTTGCGCAGGACCAGGTCGAGCGCGGTCCAGTCCACGCGGGGATCCAGCGCCGCGCCCGGCGTGCCCTGCACGCAATGGTCGGGCCACAGCGTCTGCGGATGGCCGTGCAGCTCGATCGACTCGAACGGCCGCCGGCCCGGATGCGTGCTGGCGAACGAGGCATGGCCGGGCGGATGCCAGTCCCAGGTGGCGACCACGGTGCGGTAGCGGCGCGCGCGCAGCAGCGCGTCTATGCCGGGGACGACGGCATCGCCCCGGTGGCAGGCGAGCGCGCCACCGGGCATGAAGTCCGGCTGCACATCGACCACGACCAGCACGGTGGTATCGGGAAAGGCGGGCATCGCAGGTTCCGGAGACGGCTGCCCGGATTCGAGCACGAAACGCCAGTGCGATGCACCGGCGTTTCGTGCCATTGCCCGTGCTCAGGCGATCGAGGCGCGGTAGATCGACTCGATCGTCGCGTCGAGCGCCTGGTTGAATGCCGCATCGCCCTGCTGCGCGCTCAGTCCTTCGGTCAGCGCGCGGCTGAAGCTGGCGATCACGCCGGGATTGCGCGCCAGCTTCGCGTTGGCCTCGTCGCGGCCGTAGCCGCCCGACAGCGCCACCACCTTGAGCACGGACGGATGCTCGACCAGCTCGCGGAAGTAGCCGTCCACGCTCGGCAGGGTCAGCTTGAGCATGACCGGCGAGGCCGGGTCGAGCGTGTCCAGCCGCGCCAGCAGGCCCTTCTTCAGTTCGGCCTCGATCGCCGCCTTGTCGGGCGCGTTGATGTCGACTTCGGGTTCGATGATCGGCACCAAGGCCGGCATCGAGCACCTGCCGGCCCAGCTCGAACTGCTGGTCGAGCACCCTTACAATGCCGGCCGGGTTGTTGGCCTTGATGACCGAGCGCTCCTTGGTGCCGAACACGCCCTTGGCCTTGGCCCGCGCCAGCAGCTCGGCCATACGGGGGATCGGCTTGAGCATCTGCACGCCGTCGGCTTCCTCGGCCAAGGCCCTTGTCGATCTTCAGGAACGGCACGACGCGCTTGGCCTCCCACAGGTAGCGGGCCGCTTCCTTACCGGCGAAGCTGTCGTCGAGGGTGCGCTCGAACAGGATCGCGCCGAGCACGCGCTCGCCGGTGAACGCCGGGCTGGTGACGATTCGCGCGCGCATCTGGTGGACCAGCGCGAACATTTCCGCATCGCCGGAGTACCCGGACTCTTCGATGCCGTAGAGCTTGAGCGCCTTGGGCGTGCTGCCGCCGCTCTGGTCGAGCGCGGCGATGAATCCCTGTCCGGAGGCGATGCGGTTCTTCTGTTCCTATTGATCGACACGATGGAAGGTTCCTGTGCGACGGGCAGATGAGGCGCGATGGTAGCGCGCACTCCGTTGGGGAGATATCAGACAACGCTGTCAACGCGCGGGACGATGCAGGCAGGCCACGACTTGTGTCGCGTTGGGGATGGCCCCATGCAGTCGGCAATGGATACCGCCTCGCCCGCTCCGTCCGCCGCCGGCCGGCGCGGCGGTCGTCGCGCTGCGCGAATTCCTCGCGCGCCATCGCCGGCTGCTCGTGCTCACCGGTGCCGGCTGCAGCACCCCGTCCGGCATTCCCGACTACCGCGATGCCGACGGTGGCTGGAAGCGGGCGCAACCGGTCACCTTCCAGGCCTTCACCGGCGAGGTGGCGACCCGGCGACGCTACTGGGCGCGCAGCCTGGCCGGCTGGCCGCGCTTCGCCGCCGCGCGCGCCAATCCGGCCCACCACGCCCCGGCGATGCTGGAAGCGGACGGTCGCATCGAGGCGCTGGTCACCCAGAACGTGGACGGCCTGCACCAGCAGGCCGGCAGCCAGCGGGTGATCGACCTGCACGGCCGCCTCGACCAGGTGGTGTGCTTATGGGCTGCGGTGCGCGTACCTCGCGTGCACGATTGCAGCAGGTGCTGCTGGCCCGCAATCCGGGTTGGGAACGCCCCGTGGCCGCGCTCGCGCCGGACGGCGACGCCGACCTCGACGGCGTGGATTTCTCGGCCTTCGACGTGCCCGGTTGCGAGGCCTGCGGCGGCATGCTCAAGCCCGATGTGGTGTTCTACGGCGAGAGCGTGCCGCGCGCACGGGTCGAGGCGGCGGTCGCGCACCTGCAGCGCAGCGACGCGATGCTGGTGGTCGGCTCCTCGCTGATGGTCTGGTCGGGTTTCCGCTTCGCGCGGATGGCGGCCGAGGCCGGGCTTCCGCTGGCCGCGCTCAACCTTGGAAGGACCCGCGCCGACGGGTTGCTTTCGCTCAAGCTCGAGGCCGACTGCGTGGATGTGCTCGCCGGGCTCCGCGGACGCGCCACGACGCTGTGATCCAGCGACGGTGTTGATGCGCGCCGCCGCGCACGCTGCAATGCGTGCTTTCCCCCGCGTCCCCTGCCCATGAGCCTGCTGTTCTCGCCGCTTTCGCTCGGCCCGCTCGCGCTGTCCAACCGCATTGTCATCGCCCCGATGTGCCAGTACTCGGCGCACGATGGCTGCGTGACCGACTGGCATCACATCCACCTTGGCAACCTGGCCCTGTCCGGCGCCGGCCTGCTGATCCTTGAGGCGACCGCGGTCGAGCCGCGCGGGCGGATCAGCCATGCAGACCTGGGCCTGGCCTGTGGAACGACGACCAAGGAGGCGGCGCTGAAGGCGCTGGTCACCGGCGTGCGGCGCTGGTCGCCGATGCCGCTGGGTATCCAGCTGGCCCATGCCGGGCGCAAGGCGTCCACGCCGCGGCCATGGGAAGGCGGCGGTGCGATCCCGGCCGACCGGCCCGACGGCTGGACCACGGTTTCGGCGTCGGCGCTGGCCTACGACGAACGCCACGGCGTGCCCTGGGCGCTGGATGCGGCCGGCATCGATGCGCTGGTCGAGGAATTCGCCGATGCCGCGCGCCGCGCCGCGCGGGTCGGCCTGGACCTGATCGAGATCCACGCCGCGCATGGCTACCTGCTGCACCAGTTCCTGTCGCCGCTGAGTAATGCACGCGACGACGCGTACGGCGGCGCGCTGGAGAACCGCATGCGCCTGGTATTGCGCGTGTTCGACGCGGTGCGCGCAGCGGTGCCGGAGCAGGTCGCGGTCGGCGTGCGGATCTCGGCCAGCGACTGGGTCGAGGGCGGCTGGGACCTCGGGCAGAGCATCGCCCTGTCGCGCGCGCTGGACGCACGCGGCTGCCAGTTCATCCACGTGTCCAGCGGCGGCCTGGATCCGCGGCAGCAGATCGACGCGGTGCCCGGCTACCAGCTGCCGTTCGCCGAAGCGATCAAGGCCCAGGTGGCGATGCCGGTGATCGCCGTCGGCCTGATCACCCGGCCGCGCCAGGCCGAGGCGGTGCTGGCCGAGGGCCGCGCCGACGCGGTCGCGCTGGCCCGCGGCATCCTCTACGACCCGCGCTGGCCCCGGCGACGCGGCGGCCGAACTGGGCGCCACGCTGGTGCCGGCTCCGCAGTTCCTGCGTTGCGAACCGCAGGAAGCGCGCGGCCTGTTCGCGGGATAGATGCTGCCCGGCGTTGATGCGGGGAGTGGCGGTATCGGCTGCAACCATGCATCCGCGCACTGGTGCGCTCGCCTACCATGGCGCACCTATGCGCCACGACCACATCCTCGCCCTCTCCTGCCCGGATCGCACCGGGATCGTCTACCGCGTGTCCGGGCTGCTGTTCGGCCAGGGGATGCAACATCGTCGACGCCCAGCAGTACGGCGACGACGAGACCGGCCGCTTCTTCCTGCGCGTGCATTTCGAGCTGCCGGCGGCCGATGCGCTGCCCACCCTGAAGGAGCGGTTCGGCCAGCTGGCCGGCGAGTTCGAGATGGACTGGCAGATCCACGATGCGCGCCGCCGCCCGCGCCTGCTGGTGCTGGTGAGCAAGCAGGGCCATTGCCTCAACGACCTGCTGTTCCGCGCGCACAGCGGCCAGCTGCGGGTGGACATCGCCGCGGTCGCCTCCAACCACACCGACTATGCCGCGCTGTCGACGTCCTACGAGGTGCCGTTCCACCACTTGCCGGTGGACGCCAGCAACCGCCAGGCGCAGGAGCAGGCGATCATCGACCTGGTCGAGCGCGAGCGGGTCGACCTGGTGGTGCTGGCGCGCTACATGCAGATCCTCTCGCCGCGCCTGTCTGCAAGGCTTTACCGGGCGCGCGATCAACATCCACCACAGCTTCCTGCCCAGCTTCAAGGGCGCCCAGCCGTACCACCAGGCGCACGCGCGAGGGGTCAAGATCATCGGCGCCACCGCGCACTACGTGACGCCAGACCTGGACGAAGGCCCGATCATCGAACAGGACGTGGCCCGCGTGGACCACGCGATGACCCCGCGCGACCTGGTCCGGGTCGGCAGCGACATCGAATCGCAGGTGCTGGCGCGCGCGGTGCGCCGCCATGTCGAGCACCGGATCCTGCTCAACGGCCACAAGACCGTCGTGTTCCGCTGAGGCGCGGCCGCCGCGGCGCCTACAGCCCGAGGGCGACCCGCAGCGGATGCGCCGGATCGGCCAGCAGCTTCAGCGCCAGCAGCAGCGACACGGTCACCAGCAGCGGCTTGATCACCCGGGTGCCATGCCGCATCGCGAAGCGCGAGCCGGCCTGCGCGCCGAGGAACTGGCCGGCGCCCATCACCAGGCCGACCTTCCACAGGATCGCGCCACCGAGCAGGAACACGCCGAACGCGCCCACGTTCGAACCGAAGTTCAGGAACTTGGTGTGGGCGGTGGCCTTGAGCAGGCCGAAGCCGGCCAGGCCGACGAAACCGAGCATCAGGAACGAGCCGGTGCCCGGGCCGAACACCCCGTCGTAGAAGCCGAGCGCCGGGACGAAGGTCAGCCCGAACGCGCGCGGGCTGATCCGGCGGTGGCGCTCGAGCGTGCCGATGTCGGGTTTGAGCGCGAAATACAGCGCGATGGCGATGAGCAGGAACGGCAGTCCCGCGCGCAGCCAGCTGCCGGGAACGACACTGGCGGCCAGCGCACCGGCGACCGCGCCGGCCGCCGCGGTCAGCGCCATCGGCAGCTGCGCGCGCAGGTTGACGTGGCCATGCCGCGCGTACGACCAGCTGGCCGAGGCCGAACCGAACAGCGACTGCAGCTTGTTGGTGCCCAGCGCCTGCAACGGCGGGATGCCGGCGATCAGCATCGCCGGCAGGGTGATCATGCCGCCGCCGCCGGCGATCGAATCGATGAAGCCGGCCAGCAGGCCGGCGAGGAACAGCAGCGGCAACAGCTGCAGGGCGAGGTCGTGCATCGGCGGCACCGGCAGGGGGAAACGCCGGCGCGGGGACGGGGCGTGCGGCTCCATTCTAAGGGACCGGTGCCGCGGTGGCCGCCGCACCCGTTAGCATCGACCCATCATCTTCAGGAGTTGCGCGATGTCCCTGGCCGTCCGTTCCCCGCTTTCCCTGCTCGCCGGTGCCTTGGCCCTACCGCCGGCCCCGCGAACGCTGATACGACGCAGCGCCCGGAAGTGGCGGCGGCCGCCAGGCAGCTGCAGCAGCAGGTGATCGACTGGCGCCGTGATTTCCACCAGCACCCGGAACTGTCCAACCGCGAGGAGCGCACCGCTGTGGTGGTCGCCGACGAGTTGCGGCGCATGGGCCTGGAGCCGAAGACCGGGGTCGCGCACCACGGCGTGGTCGCGGTCATCAAGGGTGGCAAGCCCGGGCCTGGGATCGCGCTGCGCGCCGACATGGACGCGCTGCCGGTGACCGAGCGCAATAACCTGCCGTTCGCGTCGAAGGCTACCGCCCAGTTCCGCGGCGAGACGGTCGGGGTGATGCATGCCTGCGGCCACGACGCGCACACCGGCATCCTGCTCGGCGTGGCCAAGGCGCTGGTGGCGATGCGCGACACGCTGCCGGGCGAGGTGATGCTGGTCTTCCAGCCGGCCGAGGAAGGTCCGCCGGTCGACGAGGAAGGTGGCGCCTCGATGATGCTGGCGCAGGGCCTGTTCGACGGCTTCAAGCCGGATGCGGTGTTCGGCCTGCATGTGTTCTCGAGCGTGCCGGTCGGCCAGATCGCGGTGCGCGGCGGTCCGCTGATGGCCGCGTCCGACCGTTTCAGCATCAAGGTGGTCGGTCGGCAGACGCATGGCTCGCGGCCGTGGGGCGGGGTCGATCCGATCGTCGCGGCATCGGACCTGGTCGGCACCGCGCAGACCATTGTTTCCCGCCGCACCGACCTGGCGAAGCTGCCGGCGGTAGTGACCTTCGGCGCGATCAAGGGCGGCATCCGCTACAACATCATCCCCGACGACGTGGAGATGATCGGCACCATCCGCACCTTCGACGAAGGCATGCGCCAGAAGATCTTCGCCGACCTGCGCAACGTGTCCGAGCACGTGGCCGCCGCGCACGGTGCCAGGGCCGAGGCCAAGGTGCCCGACAGCGAAGGCAACCCGGTCACCATCAACGATCCGGCGCTGACCGCGAAGATGCTGCCCAGCCTGCAGGCGGTGGTCGGCGCGGGCAACGTGTTCGAGCCGCCGCTGCAGATGGGCTCGGAGGATTTCTCGCTGTACGGGCAGAAGGCGCCGGCGCTGTTCTTCTTCGTCGGCGCGACCGCGCCGGGGATCGATCCGGCCACCGCGCCGGGCAACCACTCGCCGGAATTCCTGCTCGACGAGAAATCGCTCGATGTCGGCCTGCGCGCCCTGCTGCAGGTGTCGCTGGATTACCTGCACGGCACGACGGGCTGAGGGCTGGCAGCGGGGCAAGCCCCGCTCTACGCGGACGCAGCCATGCTGCGTCGCGCCGCTTACAGGTCGAAGCCCAGCAGCAGCGGGTCGTGGTCGGAACTGCGCCAGGCCGGGTGCGTTGCGGCCTGCATAGCCGGCGTCATCGGGCTCGTCGGCGTTGACGTGCCATTCGACCGCGCCGCGCAGGTGCGGCAGCAGCGCCGGGCTGAGCAACGCGTGGTCCAGGCGTCCGCTCTGGCCCGAATAGACGTAGCTGTAGGGGCTGTTGACGCCGGCCGCGGCGAACGCATCGATCCAGCCGCCATGCCCGCGCAGCCAGCGCAGCGGATCCTCCATCGCGTAGGCGTTGAAATCGCCCAGGAGCACCACGCGCTCGCGGCCGCGACCCAACGGCGCCGATCGCAGCCACGCGTGCAGCCGCTGCACCGAATCCAGGCGCAGCGCGTTCCAGCAGCCCCGGCCGTCCTTCTGGTCGGCATCGGCGCCTTCGGCTTCGCTGCAGCCCTTGGACTTGAGGTGGTTGGCGACGACCACGAATTCGTCACCGCCGCCCTTGCGCCTGAACGCCTGCGCCAGCGGCACGCGGCTGCGCTCGCCGAACGGGCCGCCTTCGAGCACCGCGGGCTTGCCGCGCGCGACCAGGCGATCCTCGCGGTAGATGATGCCGACCCGGATCGTGTCCACGCCCGGTCCGTGGCCGGCATCGACATGGCGCCAGTGCGCGCCGCCGGCGTTGAGTTCGCGCAGCAGCCGGGCAAGGCTGGAATCTTCGCCGTAGCCGTCGTTCTCCAGTTCCATCAGCGCGGCCACGTCCGGATCCAGGCCGTGGATGGTGGCGACCAGCTTGGCCAGCTGCGCGTCCAGCGCCTGCGCCGTCTTCGCGCCGCGTTCGGTGGGGAAACCGCCGCCGTGGCCATCGCCGTTGAACAGGTTCTCGAGGTTGAAGGCCGCCACGCGCACGTTGCCCGGCACCTGCGGCGGCGCGGGGCGCGGCGCCGCCTCGATCCGCGGCGCGGTGGCCAGTTGCAGGCGCCAGCCGCCGTGGCGGCGCTCGACGATGCCTTCGGCATCGTGGACCACGCTGCCGACGCGTGGCGTCGCGCCACCGGCGAGGTAGCGGACCTGGGCCGGATCGCGCTGCGTGCTGCCGTCGTCCAGAAGGAGCCGCCGCCGGGCGTTGCGTGCGGCCAGCGCGGCGTGTTCGGGCGTGCCCGGCCGTGCCAGTTCGCTGGGCTGCCAGCGCCGGCCGTCGAAGGCCACGGCCAGTTCGCCATAGCGGCCCAGCGCATCGCTGCCGGTGACGGTCAGCGGTGCCTCGACACGGACGCGCATGCCATCCAGCGGCTGCCAGTCGACCGGTGCCTCGTCGAGTCGCGGCCGGGCGATCCGGTCCAGCGCGTCGCGGTGCAGCAGCCTGATCGCCGACGGGACCAGCACCGTGCGCAGGTCGTCGCCCTCGCCGCCTGCGGCGACGGTGCCTTCGACCCGCACATGGCTGCCGACCCGCACCGGATCGCTGTCGCCGTGTCCGGCATGGGCCGCCGGCTGGACGAAGATCGCGTCCGGGGTGGCCGGGTCGCCGTCGCCGCCATCCTGCAGGTAGAAGCCGCCCAGGCCCTCGCGGAAATCGGCGGTGACGACGCCTTCGACGACGACCGCGCGGCCCTGCAGCGGACTGGAAGGGCCGGAACCGCGCACCTGCCCGATCGCCAGCGGCGATCGGGCATCGGCGGCGGCCGGGGCCGGGCCGGCGGCCAGCAGCAGGGCGAGGGTGGCGAAGGCGGCGTGGGGGCGGCGCATGGCGGTCGCTCGATCCGTGGAAGGGAAGGTGGAACGGTGGAAACGACAACGCCGCCCGGAGGCGGCGTTGGCAGGAGCTGGAGGCGGCTTACTTCAGGTTGGCCAGCATCCAGTCGACCGTGGCCTTGACCTGCTCGTCGGTCAGGGCCGGGTTGCCGCCCTTGGGCGGCATGATTCCGGCCGCGCCGGTGAAGCCCTCGATGGCGTGCTTGTGCAGGGTTTCGGTGCCTTGGGCGATGCGTGCATCCCAGTGCGCGTGGTCCAGGTGGGCGCGCCACCGACGCCGCCGGTATGGCAGGCGCCGCACAGGTTCTGGAAGATCACCGCGCCGTCGGTGGTGCCACCGTAGGCGACCTGCGAGGAGGCCTTGGCGGCAGCGGCGGCAGCGGCGGCGGCCTGGGCGGCGGCGCCCGTGTCGCCGGCGTAGACGGCGCCAGCCGGGTGGATGCGCTCGGCGGTGCGCTTTGCCGCGGTCGGCGAGACCTCGGCAGGCAACCGGTCGTGGAGGTGCTTGGCCAACAGGATCAGGCCCAGCGTGACCAGGGCCAGCAGGCCGATCACCATCGAAAAGCGCTTCAGGAATTCCAGGTCGTAGTTACGCACATCGCATCCTATGGCGAGTGGCGCGGCCGGCCACAGCGGGCGTCGATTATAGAGAGGGAGGGCACGGCTCCGGAAGCCGGGAAGCCTTGGCGTGCGGGCGCTGCACGGTCGAAGGCCGGTTCCGGTCCGTATTCCGCCCCCGCCGGCGTGCCGCGGCGGGGGCGGTGCGCGGCCGCCGGCGCCCTGGCGCGCCGCAAATCGGCTGCTGCGATGCAGCAGGTTCAACCCCGCCGGGGGCCGGTGCGCTGTCGCCGCGTCGCGTCGCGCCGGTGACGGCGAGCGACGGTTCCGGCCCGGTTTTCCGGGCTCGATCCACGGTATCGGCGGTGGCCGGTCCGTTCCGGCGTGCGCGTTTGCCGCGCGTTCCGGATGGCGTCCGGTTGACAGCGCTGCCATTTCTGACAGCCTCAGCGCCCGTCATTGCCGCACGGCGCCCCGGGAACGTGGGCGCTCAAAAGACCGACCGGAGGGAAATACCCGATGAGCACCCACGCTGGCGCCGCTGCGCCTGCCGTCCGCATCCGCAACCTGCTGGCCGCGTCGCTGGCCTTGGCCGTACTGGCCGCCTGCAACCGCGCGCCGGCCCCGGCCGACGGCACTGCCGCACCCGCCACCGAGGCCGCTCCGGCTGCCGACGGCGCCGTCCATCCGGACCAGTGGCCGGAGCTGGCCTGGCCGCTGGCGGCGGACCCGGCGCTGGAGAAGCGCATCGACGAACTGCTGGCCAGCATGACCCTCGAGGAGAAGGTCGGCCAGCTGATCCAGGCGACATCGCCAGCATCACCCCCGAAGACGTGCGCAAGTACCGGCTCGGCTCGATCCTGGCCGGCGGCAGCTCCGACCCCGGCGGCAAGTACAACGCCACCCCGGCCGAATGGCTGGCGGTGTCCGACGCGTTCTGGGAGGCGTCGATGGACACCTCCGGCGGCGGCAAGGCCATCCCGATCATCTGGGGCATCGATGCGATGCACGGCCAGAGCAATGTCGTCGGCGCGACCCTGTTCCCGCACAACGTCGGCCTCGGTGCGACCCGCAATCCGGAGCTGCTGCGCAGGATCGGCGAGATCACCGCGCTCGAGACCCGCACCACCGGCATGGAGTGGGCGTTCGCGCCGACCGTGGCGGTACCGCAGGACGTGCGCTGGGGCCGTGCCTACGAGGGCTATTCGGAGAACCCGCAGGTGGTGGCCGAGTTCGCCAAGGCCATGGTCGAAGGCCTGCAGGGCAAGGCCGGTGCGCCGGACTTCCTCGACGACCGCCACGTGATGGTCTCGGTCAAGCACTTCCTCGGCGACGGCGGCACCACCAACGGTCGCGACCAGGGCGATACCGTGGTCAGCGAGGCCGAGCTGCGCGACGTGCACGCGGCCGGCTACAAGACCGCGATCGAGGCCGGCGCGCAGTCGGTGATGGCCTCGTTCAACAGCTTCCACGGCGTCAAGATGCACGGCAACCAGCCGCTGCTGACCGACGTGCTCAAGGACCGCATGAACTTCGGCGGCTTCGTCGTCGGCGACTGGAATGGCCACGGCCAGATTCCCGGCTGCACCAAGGACGCCTGCCCGGCCACCTTCGTCGCCGGCCTGGACATGGCGATGGCGCCGGACAGCTGGAAGGGCATGTACGAGACCACCCTGGCCGCGGCCAAGGACGGCACGCTGTCGATGGCGCGCCTGGACGACGCGGTGCGCCGGATCCTGCGGGTCAAGTTCCTGATGAAGCTGTTCGACGCGCCCAAGCCGTCGCAGCGTGCGCTCGGCGGCAAGTTCGAGCTGCTCGGCGCGCCCGAGCACCGCGCCGTTGCCCGCCAGGCGGTGCGCGAATCGCTGGTGCTGCTGAAGAACCAGGGCGGCATCCTGCCGCTGTCGGCCAAGCAGCGCGTGCTGGTCGCCGGTGATGGCGCCGACAACATCGCCAAGCAGGCCGGCGGCTGGACGCTGAGCTGGCAGGGCACCGGCACCACCCGTGCCGACTTCCCCAACGCCGCCACGATCTGGGAAGGCATCAACGGTGCGGTCAAGGACGCCGGCGGCCAGGCCGAACTGGCCGCCGACGGCAAGTACAAGACCAAGCCGGACGTGGCCGTGGTCGTGTTCGGCGAGGAGCCCTACGCCGAGTTCCAGGCGACATCCAGAACCTGCTGTTCAAGCCGGGCAGCGACAGCGACCTGGAACTGATCCGCAAGCTCAAGGCCGACGGCATCCCGGTGGTGGCGGTGTTCATCAGCGGCCGTCCGCTGTGGATGAACCGCGAGATCAATGCCGCCGACGCGTTCGTCGCCGCGTGGCTGCCGGGTTCGGAAGGTGCGGGCGTGGCCGACGTGCTGCTGCGCAAGGCCGATGGCAGCGTCAACCACGACTTCAAGGGCAAGCTCAGCTTCTCCTGGCCGCGCAACGCGGTCGACGCGGCGGTCAACAAGCCGGGCCACGAGGCGCAGTTCGCGTTCGGCTACGGCCTGACCTACGCCGACAAGGGCGACCTGGCGCCGCTGCCGGAGGAATCGGGCATCGACGGCCTGCAGGCACCGGCGGGCGTGTACTTCGCCCGCGGCCAGCTGGCCCCGGGCCTGTCGCTGCAGCTGGAAGGCGCGCAGGGCGCGGCGGCGACCAAGGTCACCACCGTGCCGGTGGCGCTGGCCGACAACAGCCTTACCATCTCCGCGGTCGACCACGAGCGGCAGGAAGATGCGCGCCGCCTTACCTGGTCCGGCAAGCAGGCGGCGGGCGCGGCGATCCTCGCCGAACCGGCGCAGGAGCTGACCCGCGAGACCAACGGCGACCTGCTGCTGGTGCTGACCCTGCGTGCGGACGTGGTGCCGGCCACCGGCTCGATCACCGCCAGCGCCGGTGCCGGCAAGCCGCTGCCGCTGCGTGACGCGCTGGCCGCGCTGCCCGCCGGCAAGTGGACCACGCTGGGCATCCCGCTGAAGTGCTTTGTCGCCGCGGGCGCCGATCCGGCCAAGCTGGACACGCTGCTGAGGCTGCACAGCGACGCGGCGGCCACGCTGTCCATCTCGCGCGTGGCGGTGGGCGCGGTGAGCGAGGCCGAGCACATCCTGTCCTGCCCGCAGTAACCACCCGTACGATCCGCGCCGCACCGGGAGGGCGGCGGCGCGGCGCGGACAGCGGCCTGCTTCGCGCGCCCCGGTGGCGCGCGCGGCGGGGCGCGCCCTCCCCAGACACCACGGTTCGTGACGGGGAGAGGTTTGATGCAGCTGGCAACACTGGATGTCGTGATCGTGCTCGCCTACCTTACCGGCATCTTCACTTCCCTGGCCCAATGGGTCTCGCGCGAGAAGGCCGGCCACCAGAAGTCGGCCAGCGACTACTTATGGCCAGCAAGTCGCTGCCGTGGTGGGCGATCGGCGCCTCGCTGATCGCCGCCAACATTTCCGCCGAGCAGATCATCGGCATGTCCGGCTCGGGCTATGCCATCGGCCTGGCGATCGCCTCGTACGAATGGATGGCGGCGCTGACCCTGCTGATCGTCGGCAAGTTCTTCCTGCCGATCTTCCTGCGCAACCGCATCTACACGATGCCGCAGTTCCTCGAGGAACGTTACGGCACGCGCATCCGCACGCTCATGGCCGTGTTCTGGCTGGGCCTGTACGTGTTCGTGAACCTGACTTCGATCATGTGGCTGGGTTCGATCGCCGTGGCCCAGGTCACCGGCATGGACCAGATGCTGGCGCTGGTGCTGCTGGGCGTGTTCGCACTGGCCTACCAGCTGTACGGCGGACTGAAGGCGGTGGCGCTGACCGACATCGTCCAGGTCACCCTGCTGGTGATGGGCGGCCTGCTGGTCACCGGGATCACCCTGAGCCACATCGGCGGCGGGAGCGTCGCGGCCGGCTTCTCGCAGCTGTGGAGCGCCCACCCCGGGCACTTCGAGATGATCCTGAGCAGGGACAATCCGTTCTACAAGGACCTGCCGGGCATCAGCGTGCTCATCGGCGGCATGTGGATCATGAATGTCAGCTACTGGGGCTTCAACCAGTACATCATCCAGCGCGCGCTGGCGGCCAAGGACCTGCGCGAGGCGCAGAAGGGCGTCGTGTTCGCCGCGTTCCTCAAGTTGCTGATGCCGCTGGTGGTGGTGGTGCCGGGTATCGCCGCGGTGGTCCTACCCCCGGATCTTGCGAAACCCGACCAAGGCCTACCCGACGATGATGCGGCTGTTGCCGACCGGCATCCCAGCCTGGTGTTCGCCGCGCTGGTCGCCGCGATCGTCGCCTCGCTGGCCTCCAAGATCAATTCGATCGGCACCATCTTCACCCTGATTTCTACGCCAAGTCGCGTCCGCAGGCCGACCAGCAGCACCTGGTGCGCGTGGGCCGGATCGCGGCGGTCGTGTCGGTGGCGCTGGGGATCCTGAGCGCGCGGCCGTTGCTGGGCAGTTTCGACCAGGCCTTCCAGTACATCCATAATACACCGGCTTCTTCACCCCGGGCATCGTGGTGATCTTCGTGCTGGGCCTGTTCTGGAAGCGCGCCAACGAGGCCGGCGCGCTGGCCGCTGCGATCGGTTCGTTCGTGCTGTCGATCGTGCTCAAGCTGGCCTTACCCGGCGCTGCCGTTCATCGACCGCGTCGGCCTGGTGTTCCTGCTGGCGCTGGCGCTGGCGGCGATCGTGTCGCTGGCGACGCGGCCGCCGCGGGCCGGCAGCGACCTGATCCGCACCGACGACGTGGAGTACGCGACGTCGGCCGGCTTCAACGTCGCCGCGCTCGGCGTGGTCGCAATCCTGGTCGCGCTGTACGCGCTGTTCTGGTGAGCCACGCCGGACCACTTTCGGGCAAGGCAGGCTTCGGCAAGGCAGCGGGCGGAGAACCGATGCGGGTCAGGATCGAGGACGTCGCCAAGCAGGCGGGCGTTTCCATGAAGACGGTGTCGCGGGTGCTCAACAACGAGCCCGGCGTGCGCGAAGGCACGCGCGACCGCGTCCGGGAAACGGTGGCCGCGCTGAACTACCGGCCCGATCCGTCCGCCCGCAGCCTGGCGGGCAACCGCTCCTACCTTATGGCGCTGCTGTACGACAACCCGTCGCCGAACTACCTGATGGAGATCCTCACCGGCGTGGTGGAGGCCTGCGAGAACCACCACTACGGCATGGTGATGCAGCCGGTCAGCTACCGCAGCGAGGATTTCCTCGACATGATCGACACGCTGGTCGTGTCCTCGCGCCTGGACGGCCTGATCCTGACTCCGCCGCTGACCGACAGCGATGCGCTGCTCGACCGCCTCGACCAGCGCGGGATCCCGTACTCGTGCATCTCGCCCCGGGGCCGCGAGGGCCGCATCGGCGTGACCCTGGACGAACACGAGGCGGTGTGCGAGCTGGTGGCGCACCTGATCGAACTCGGCCACCGCCGCATCGGCCATGTGCGCGGCCACCCGGACCACGGTGCCAGCGAGTGGCGCATGGCCGGCTACCGCAGCGCGCTGCGCCGCGCCGGCCTGCGCTACGACCCCGAGCTGGTGGTCGACGGCGAATTCTCGTTCGACTCGGGCCTGGCGGCGGGGCGCCGGCTGCTCGGCCTTACCGAACGGCCGACCGCGATCTTCGCCGCCAACGACGACATGGCCGCGGGCGTGATGCGCGCGGCCAGCGAGCTGGGCCTGCAGGTGCCGCGCGACGTGTCGGTGTGCGGCTTCGACAACACGCCGATCTCGCAGCAGATCTTCCCCGCGCTGACCACCGTGCAGCAGCCGACCCGCGACATGGGCCAGGTCGCGACCGTGCAGCTGCTCAACGCGATCCGCGACCGCAGCGCCGGGCACATGGTGCGCATGCCGTACGCGTTGCAGCTGCGGCAGTCGACCGGACCGGTGCCCGCGTAGGACAGAGTCCTGTCGTCGCTGCGCACGCCTGGCGGCACGCACGCGAAGTGCGGAGCAGGGACAAGGGGGCGGGCCGCTTCCATCCGGCCAGTTCACCTCGGCGCTGGCCGGGAGCGGGGGCTCGACCGGCTCCTGCCGTTGCCGCGCCTCGCGCGCCCCGGGTTTGTGCGGCCGCCTTTCCTTCCCGTGTCCTTTCCGTCGCGTCGAACGGGATGCGTCAACGCCTGCCGGTCCGCAAGCCGCGCGCTGGAATCCCCTCATCGACCGGTTGCTCCGATACGCGCGACGGGCAAGAACGGCGGGTATGCACGCTGGCGGACAGTGCGCGGACTTTCGCAACGCTGAATACATGGCGACGCCAGCCGGGCGGACGAGCGGTACGCAAATTCACCAAAAGCTAACCGCCAGCCCCCGGACCCCTAACTATTCCCGAGGAAAATGCGACGCACGTCACTTATTTCGGGGCACCCCCTGAGCCCCGGGGTGGCGTCTAGGAGAGTGGATATGCGCATCAGCAAGACGCTCGTCGCATCCGCAGTGATGCTGGGACTGGGCCTGTCGGGGCAGGCCTTCGCACAAGAAAGCGAAGAGGAGGAAACGCCAACAACAGTCAACGACTACAGCGCGTACGCAGATGGTAAGGGCACCGCCGCAGCCAACAACAGCGGCACCGCCACGGCCACGTTCTCGAATGCCTTCAACAGCCATGCGGCGGTGGCCACCACCAAGCTGGAAGGAAGCGTGTCGGGACTGAGCGTGTACGGCATCGGCAATGTCGCGACGAACAACGGCAGCGCCGACGGCGGCAACGGCGGGAAGGGCGGCGCCGGCTACGGTGGCCTTACCCTCGGTGGCGATGGCACAGGCGGCAAGGGCGAGGGTGGCAGCGCCTGGGGGCGGTGACGGCGACAAGGGCGGCAAGGGTGGCACTGCCGGCAGTGGTGGCAGTGGCGGCACGGCGAACAACGGCGGGGTGCAGGCCGGCCCGACCAGCGTCGGCGACGCTCACGTCGGCGGTGCATTCGCCGGTCATGGTGGCAAGGCTGGCGATGCCGATCGCAACCACGGCAGCAGCGGTGGTGACGGTACGGGCAGTGGTGCCAGCGGCAGTGGCACTGGCGGAGCAGGCTGGGCCGATGGCGGCGCTGGCCTCGGCGCCAGCGGGGCCCTCGGCGGCCTGAGCGGCTCGGTGGGTGGCTCGGCAGGCGCGCAGGACGGCGCGAGCGGCGGCAATGCCGACCTGACCAGTGGAGACGAGAGCGGTGGTGGCACGGCCACCGCAGGTGCGGGCACGTCCGGTGGCGCCAGCGCAACCGGCGGCGCGGGCACTTCGACCGGCGGCGCGGGTACGGCGGGTGATGGCACCGGCACCGGTGGTGCCGGCACGACGACCGCGGGCGCTGGCACGGGTACCGGTGGTGCCGGCAGCGGCACGGGCGGTGCGGGTGGCAGCCTGACCGCGACCGCAGGCTCCGGTGGTGATGGTGGTGCCGCGACCAATGGCGATGCCACCAATGGCAGCGCCACGTCCACCGCGAGCACTGGCGACGCCACGGCCGGCAACGGCGCGGACGGCGGCGCAGGTGGAGCGGGAGGCAGCGGTGGCGCCGGTGGTTCCGCCACGGCCGCAGCAGGTACCGGCGGCGCGGGCACCGGTGGCACCAACACCGGTGGCGATGGCACCGGCGGTGCGGGTGGTGCGGCTGGCGCCGGCGGTTCGGTGGCCAACAACGCAGGCACCTTCGACATGTCCAACAGCATGACCAGTGTCGGACAGTCGGCCGCGGGCATCATGGTGACAGCCCAGAACAGCGGCTTCGCGTCGCTGATCCAGCAGGGCATCACCGTGCAGGCCAACCTGACCATCGGCCCCTAGCCGGCCATAGGCCCGCAGGCGCTCCCACGTGCATCGGGGCCTGGAGACCCCGATGCATCCCTCGCACGAGCAGGACGCGTCCCGCCATCCCCATGGCGGGACGCGATGCCCGTGCCGGCGGGAGCGCGCGGGGAGGAGGGTGTTCCATGCATTCGTACCGTCCGCTTCTGCTCTGCATGGCGACGGTGGCTCTGGCTTGCGGCGCCGGCGCGGTATCCGCCGCCGACGAACCCGTTGCAATGCCGCTGCCGCCGGTGATCGACGTGGCTACGCCCGCGTCGCCGCCACCGATCCACTTGCCGGATTCCGTGCACCTGCCAGATTCCGCGCAGGCCAATCCGCAGGTGGCGTCCGTTTCACCATTCGCGGAAAGCACGCCTGTCGACATCGACCGGCTGGCCGCCATGCGCGGCGGCGACGACACCATTGAAAGCAATACCAGCGTGGACGGAAGCGTCCACGACAATACGGCCGACCACGTCGTCAGCGGTTCCAACTTCATCAGCGACGACGCGTTCGCCGGTGCCAGCGGGCTCAACACCGTCATCCAGAACAGCGGCAGCAACGTGCTGATCCAGAACGGGATGAGCATCCAGGTCATCTTCGTCAATCCGGGCCAATGAACGGCAGGCGGATGGCATGGTGGGCGGTGATGGCGTGCGCGTCCGCGTGCGCGGACGGCGCGTGGGCCGCCCATGCCGAGATCCGCGTGCCCCAGGGTGGCGGCGCCTACGGCGTGCGCGTCGTCAGCCTGAAGGAGGCGCGCTTCAGCACCACCGTTCCACAGCAATACGATTTCAGTTGCGGATCGGCGGCCACGGCGACGCTGCTGACCTACCAGTACGGCCATCCGGTCAGCGAAGCGGACGTGTTCGTGCAGATGTACGGCAACGGCGACCGGGCGAAGATCCAGAAAGAGGGGTTCTCGCTGCTGGACATGCGCCGCTACTGGAATCGAAGGGCTTCGAGGCGGACGGCTTCGAGCTGCCGCTGGAGAAGCTCGAGGAGGAGGGCGTTCCGGCAATCGTGCTGCTCAACGATCGCGGCTACCGGCATTTCGTGGTGGTCAAGGGCCTGCGCAATGGACGCGTGCTGCTGGGCGATCCCGCGCGGGGCACGCGTGCGATGCCGCGTTCGCGCTTCGAGGAACTGTGGGACAACCGGGTGCTGTTCGTCGTGCACAACCGGCGCGAACAGGCCAGTTTCAACAATCCAAGGGACTGGCGCACCGCGCCCCCGGCGCCGCTCGACATGGGCATCCAGCGCGATGGGCTGCGCAACATCACCACGCCCAGGCGTGGTCCCCGGGACATCTGAAGCCATGAACGCCGTCCATCGGGTCCTCTCCATGGTGTTGCTGGCGGCATGCGCGGCGGCCTCCACGCATGCGCGGGCATGGGATGGCCGCTCCACCGCGCTGGGCGAGGCATGGAAGCCGATCGATCCCGCGCGCCTGGAGCGGATGCGCGGCGGTTTCCAGCTGCCGTCCGGACAGGTGCTCTCGTTCGGGATCGAGCGCGTCGTCTATGTCAACGACGTACTCGTGGCCAGCGTGTCGGTGCGGATTCCCGACGTGGCAGGGATCGATGCCGGGCAGGCGCAGGCGTTGGCCGACTTCAACAAGGGCGTCGTGGTGCAGGTGGGCGGACCCAACCACTTCGATCCGGCCGATGCCGCCGCTGGCGTGGCGATCCAGAACACGCTCGACAACCAGCGCATCCGCACGGTCACCCATGTCGAGGTGGGTACCGGCGCGTTGGGCGTGCTCCAGGGATCAACTCCTTTGGCGCGCTCGGCGACGCGCTGGCCCGCGTTCCATACGCCCCTGATGCAGCGCTCCAGGCGAAGAAGCACCCCACCGAAGGAGAAGGACATGAAACGGAAGTCGCCCGACGCCGCCACCCCGCTGGCCCCATCATCGGCATGGGTCTGTTGGCGTGCGCACAAGCCGGCGCGCAGGAAACCCCGCCCGGCGCCCTCGCGCCCGCGGATACGCCTGAAACCCGGCTGGATGCGCTGCAGCGCCAGATCAACCGGCAATCCACGCGGATTGAAGAGCTGCGCCAGGAGCTGGGCGAGCAGACGCAGGGCCTTAGCGCAGCTGCAGGCCGCCCTGAACGAGGAACGGCTGGCCAGCGCGCGCGCGCGCGGCGCCACCGTTCCGGTCCTGGTGCCTTCGCTGGCGCACGGCGTGGGCTACGCGCAACCGCAGGAGGCCCGGCAGGCCGAACCGGCGCCGCCTGCAGAACAGCCTCAAACCGTGGGCCAGGCGCCGGAGTCGGACTCGCGTGCGCCGGAGGTCGCGCAGATCTTCGAGCAGCCCGGCGCGCTCACCCCGGCCGGGAAGTTCGTCATGGAACCCGCGCTCCAGTACGGCTACACGGCCAACGACCGCGTCGTGCTGGTCGGATACACCGTCATCCCCGCGATCCTGATCGGACTGATCGACGTGCGCCAAGGTCAAGACCACCACCGCGGTCGCCACGCTGACCGGGCGCTACGGGCTCAGCAACCGCCTGGAGCTGGAACTCAAGGTGCCTTACGGCTATGCCAGCGGCGATACGGTCAGCCGGGAGATCTTCACCGGCTCGGCGCTCGACCGCGTCTTCAATTCCAGCGGACACGGGTTGGGCGATGTGGAGGCGTCGGTGCGCTACCAGTTCAACCGTGGTGGTCCGGACAAGCCGTTCTACGTGGGATGGCTGCGCTACAAGAGCCGGACCGGAACCGACATATTCGAGGTGGTCACCGACTGCGTGACCCGCTGCGTGGCCAACGCCACCGGCACCGGCCTGCCGCTGGAGCTGCCGATGGGCAGCGGCTTCAATTCGCTGCAGCCAGGCGTCACCTTACTGTATCCGTCCGATCCGGTGGTGTTCTTCGGCAGCTTCAGCTACCTCTACAACTTCGAGCGCAGCAACGTCTCGCGGACCGTGGTGGGCGGGCAGGAAGAACCGCTGGGCGACGTCAAGGCGGGCGACATCTGGGGCTTCAACCTGGCTAGCCCTGGCGCTGAACGAGAAGGCCTCCATCAGCCTGGGTACGACCAGAGCATGGTCGGCAAGACCACGCAGAACGGCGAGGACGTACCCGGTTCGGTCCGGGTGACCATGGGCACCCTGCTGCTGGGCGGGACCTACCGCTTCAACGAACACGTGTCATTGAATGTCGCGCTGGGCGCGGGCGTTACCCGCGACACGCCGGACCTGACCATCACCACGCGCGTGCCGATCACGTTCTAGGCTCAGGCGGCGTCGCGATCGACCACCACCACCCGCAGCGGGTTGTCCCACTCGCGCAGGCAGTTCGGCTTCGCGTGCCTTGGCCTGGTGCAGGTGCGCTTCCTTGACGTGGCCGTAGCCGCGGATGTGCTCGGGAACGCTGGCGATCTGCGCGGCGAGCGCGAGGTTGCCGCCATCGAGCCCGGCCAGCAGCCGCTCGATGGTGGCGAAATAGTCGGCGACCAGCTGCCGTTCCATGCGCCGCTCGGCGGTGCGGCCGAACGGATCCAGCGCACCGCCGCGCAGGAAGCGCAGCTTCGCCAGCCACCTGAAGGCGGTGAACATCCACGGCCCGTACTCGCGCTTGAGCAGGCGACCCTGTTCGTCCTTCTTCGCCAGCAGCGGCGGCGCTAGGTGGAAGTGCAGGCGGTAGTCGCCCTCGAACTGCTGTTGCAGGCGCCGCTGGAACTCGCCGCTGGTGTACAGGCGCGCGACTTCGTATTCGTCCTTGTAGGCCATCAGCTTGAACGCGTAGCGGCCGACCGCCTCGGCCAGCGCGTTGGAGCCCGGGGCCTTGGCGCCTTCGGCTTCGCGCACCTTCGCCACCAGTCCGGTGTAGCGGCGCGCATAGGCCGCGTCCCGGTAGTCGGTGAGGAAGGCCGCGCGGCGCGCGACCAGCTCGTCCAGGCTGCGCGACAGGCGCAGGTCGTCCAGCGGCATCGCCGCGATGTCGCCGGTCGCCACGTCCAGCGGCGAGCCTTCGGCCGGTGGGCTGTCCGCCATGCCGTGCGCCGGCAGGCCACGCCATTCGCGTTCGCCACGCGCCGGGCGCGGCGCGCTGGTGCTGCCCCATTCGCTGCCTTCCCAGTCGCCCGGCGGCAGCTGGTGCAGGCCGTCGGGCACGCGCTCGTCGGCGGTGACCGGGTTGGAGACCAAGGCCGGCGGCGCTGGCCACGGCCTGCGGATCCACCGCGGCCAGCCGGCCCTGGCGAACGCCTGCTGGTTCATTTCCACGGCAGCGCCATTGAGTTCGATCGCGCGCATGAGCGCGCTGTGCGAGATCGGCACCAAGGCCCAGCCGCCGCGGCGTAGCCGAGCATGAACAGGTTGGTGGCGATGGCGTCGCCCAGCAGCGCGGTGGCCAGCTGGGTGGCATCGAGCAGTCGCGGCTCGCGCCCGCCCAGCGCCAGGGTGATGCCGGCAACGATGTCGGCGGCGGGGAAGTGCAGGTCCGGGCGCATGGTGAAGGTGCCCGGCATCGCCTCGTAGGTATTGAGCACGACTTCCGAGCGTTCGCCACGCACCTTGGACAGCGCCCAGTAGTCGTTGACCACGACCATGTCGCAGCCCAGCACCAGGTCGGCCTCGCCCGCGGCGATGCGCACGGCATGGATGTCCTCCGGCGTGCGGGCGATGCGGATGTGGGTGGTGACCGCGCCGCCCTTCTGCGCCAGCCCGGTCTGGTCGAGCACGGTGGCGCCCTTGCCTTCCAGGTGGCCGGCCATGCCCAGCAGGGCGCCGATGGTGACCACGCCGGTGCCGCCGACGCCGGTGATCAGGATGTTCCAGTTGTTCGAGCGCGGAGCGGAAGGCCGGCTCGGGCAGGCTGGCCAAGGCGCGCTGCGGCCTCGGCCTTGCGGCCCTTGCGCGGCTTGCCGCCGTGCACGGTGACGAAGCTGGGGCAGAAGCCCGACACGCACGAATAGTCCTTGTTGCAGTTGGACTGGTCGATCTCGCGCTTGCGCCCGAACTCGGTCTCCTTCGGCAGTACCGACACGCAGAAGCTCTTCTGCCCGCAGTCGCCGCAGCCCTCGCAGACCAGGGGTGTTGACCATCACCCGCTTCTGCGGGTCTTCCAGCTTGCCGCGCTTGCGCCGGCGCCGCTTCTCGGTCGCGCAGGTCTGGTCGTAGATCAGGATGCTGACGCCCTTCACCTCGCGCAGCTGCTTCTGCACCGCATCGAGCTCGGCGCGGTCGTGGAACTCCACGCCCGACGGGAACAGCTCGTGCTTGTGCCAGCGGCTGATGTCGTCGCTGACCAGCACGATCGTGTCGATGCCCTCGGCGCGCATCTGCCAGGCGATGTCCGGCACGCTGAGCTGGCCGTCCACCGGCTGGCCGCCGGTCATCGCCACCGCATCGTTGTAGAGGATCTTGTAGGTGATGTTGACCTTGGCCGCGACCGACTGGCGGATCGCCAGCGACCCGCTGTGGAAATAGGTGCCGTCGCCCAGGTTCTGGAACACGTGCGGCGTATCGGTGAATGGTGACTGCCCGGCCTAGGTCACGCCTTCGCCGCCCATGTGGGTGAAGGTGTCGGTGGAGCGGTCCATCCACGTGACCATGTAGTGGCAGCCGATCCCGCCCAGCGCGCGCGAACCTTCCGGCACCACCGTGGAGGTGTTGTGCGGGCAGCCGGAGCAGTAGTGCGGTACGCGCGGGAAGTTGGCGCGCGGTAGCGCCATCTCCGCTTCCTTCGCGTCCATCCAGCGCAGGCGCTGTTCGATCGATTCGGTAGTGAAAAACCGCTGGATGCGGCGGCCGATCACGCCGGCGATCGTCGCCGGGGTCAGCTCGCCGGTGGACGGCAGGATCCACTCGCCGGCCTCGTCGTATTTGCCGACGATGCTCGGGCGCCGGCCCCAGTCGTTGGGCCAGTTGTAGAACTGCTCCTTCATCTGCCGCTCGAGGAAGGCGCGCTTCTCCTCGACGACCACGATGTCTTCCAGGCCACGGGCGAAGCGGGCGATGCCCTCGGGCTCCAGCGGCCAGGTCATGCCGACCTTGTAGACGCGGATGCCGATGTCGCGGCAGGCCGCCTCGTCCATACTCTGGCAGGTATTCCAGCGCCTGCAGCACGTCCAGGTAGCTCTTGCCGGTGGTGACGATGCCCAGGCGCGCGTTGGGCGCGTCCATCACGATGCGGTCGACGCCGTTGGCGCGGGCGAAGGCCTGCGCAGCGCGCACCGCGTAGCGGTGCAGGCGCATCTCCCATCCAGCGGCGGATCTGGCCAGCGGATGTTGAGCCCGCCCGGTGGCAGCTCGAAGTCCTCCGGCAGCACGATCTGCCGCGCGAACGGATCGACCTGCACCGACGCCGACGACTCCACCGTCTCGGCGATCGTCTTGAAGCCGATCCAGCGCCCGGTGTAGCGGCTCATCGCCCAGCCGACCGCGGCTGGGTCGAGGATGTCCTGCACGCCGGCCGGGTTGAGCACCGGCATCATCGCGCTGACGAACTCGTCCTCGCTGCCGTGCGGCAGGGTCGAGCTGCGGCAGGCGTGGTCGTCGGCGGCCAGTGCCAGCACGCCGCCGTTGCGCCAGGTGCCGGCGGCGTTGCCGTGCTTGAACACGTCGCCGCAGCGGTCCACGCCCGGGCCCTTGCCGTACCACATGGCGTAGACGCCATGGACGCGGGCGCCGGGGAACAGGTTGGTCTGCTGCGTGCCCCAGACCATGGTCGCGCCGAGGTCTTCGTTCAAACCGGGCTGGAAGCGCACTTTCGCCGCCTCCAGGTGCTTGCGCGCGCGCCACAGCTCCAGGTCGAAGCCGCCCAGCGGGCTGCCGCGGTAGCCGCTGATGAAGCCGGCCGTATTCAGACCTGCCGCCGCGTCGCGCAGCTGCTGCATCAGCGGCAGGCGGACCAGCGCCTGCACGCCGCTGAGGTAGATGCGGCCGTCGCGACGGGTGTACTTGTGCTCCAGCGTGTAGTCGCGGTCGAACGTGTCCAGCCCCGGCTGGTTGGCGGAATCGGGCGAGGTCAGTTCGGCGGTACTGGTCATCGGCGGGCTCTTGGCGCTGGCGGAACCGGGCGTCGCCGGCCCGGTGGCGAATGATATCAAGCACCATTCTGTGATGGCCCACATCTCCGCCTGTGCGCTGCAGCGGTTACGATGCCGGTGGGAGGCTGTCTGCTATACGGGGAATGACGTGAAGAACCTGCGTATCCCGCTCGCCCTCGGGCTGGCGCTGTGTTCGCTGCTTGCCCGCGCGCAATCGCTGCCCGCGCCGAAGGAGTTCTACTTCGACGCCGATCCGCAGACCACGCGCGCGATCGTGGTCCTGCCGGGCGAGGACGATGCCGTGGTCGACCAGCTCGCCGCCACCGTCGCGCGCAAGCCGGGCGACATCGAGTCGCGCGTGCAGCTGGCCCATATCGCATGGAAATCCGGCCGGTCCGAACTGGGCGACGAGCTGTATCGCGCCGCGCAGAAGAACGCCGGCAACAACCAGCGCCTTACCCGCGCGGTGACCAACTACGCCTGGGACCTGTACCGCGCCGGCGAGCCACAGCGCGCGCTGGACCAGTGGCAGAAGCTGCTCGGCGGCTGGCCGGGCACGCCCGGCTGGCAGCCGCCCACCCTGGCGCTGGCGCTGTGGAAACTCGGCTACAAGGCCGAGGCGGTGGCCTGGTATGCCGCTGCGGTGCGCACCGAGCCGGAGCGGTGGAGCGGGGTGGCGGACTATGCGCGGCAGCTGCCGGACTGGCGCGAGGACGAACGCACCACGCTGGCCGAAGTGCACGCCGCCTTACAGGCCAATCCGCCCGCCTTACCATAGGCTGGGGCCGGGCGGCGGCGCATGCGAACATGCACGCGGCGCCATCCCGGCGCCGTTTTCCGCCGCGGCCATGATCAGCAACGAACTCGACATCGAACCGTTCCGGGCGCGCCTGCGTGCGCAGGGACGGGTGCAGGTGCCCGGTTTCCTGCAGGACGATGCGGCCGTGCGCCTGCACGACTGCCTGCGCGACGAGGTGCCCTGAAACCGCGCAGCGCACCGACGCCGCGCCGGTGCAGGACCTGGCGCACAGCGCCGTGCCCGGCAGCGCGGAGGACGCGGCGCTGCTGGACGCGGCCACCCGGCGCGCGCGCGACGGCTTCGAGTTCTACTTCGACCGCTACCGGATGATCGAGGCCAGGCGCGACGGCCGGATCCGCAGCTGGTGCTGCATGCGGTGGTCGACTTCCTCAACAGCCCGCCGTTCATCGAGTTCGCCCGGCACCTGACCGGCGATCCCGCGATCCGCATGGTCAGCGCGATCGCGGTGCGCTACCGCCCGGGCCATTTCCTGCGTGCCCACAACGACCACGCGGGCAACGAGGACCGGGCCTTCGCCTACGTGATGAACCTCAGCCGCGACTGGTTGCCGGACTGGGGCGGACTGCTGCACTTCCTCGACCCGGCCGAACGTCGCGTGGTCGACACGTTCACGCCGCTGTGGAATTCGCTGAGCCTGTTCCGCGTGCCGCAGCCGCACGTGGTCAGCCTGGTCGCGCCGTGGGCCGGCGCGCCGCGCTACAGCATCACCGGCTGGTTCCGCCGCAACTGAGGCGAAGCCGGCTGCCGGGCCGGGTCGCCTCGCCCGGCCCCGTGCCGAAACGCCGTGCGCGGTCGTTGCGCCGACGACGCCGAACGGGGGTGCCCGACGTTGCGCGCCGATGGGACGCCGCCGCGCCCGCATGCAGGTGCAGCCGCACGGCATGGAAGCCTCGATGGGGACAGCGCGCGCCTGGCCGGGCGGGCTATTGCTCCACGTACCGGTAGCGGCCGTTCTGCCGCATCGGGGCGCCGTTGGCGAAGTGGATGTCGATCACGACGATGTGCGTGGCCCGGTCGAACCTGATGCTGCCCCGGTAGTGGCTGGTCACCATGGTGATGTCCGAGGCGCCGTGCGCGGCGCCGCCATAGCAGTTGTCGGCGAAGAAGATTTCGCCGGGCAGGTACTCGTCCTTCCCTTCCCCGACCAGCCTGAAGCGCATGCATCCGCCATCGCGGAGCGGCCGGTCGCCTTCGGGGGTCGAGACCGTCAGGTAACCGCCTTCGAGCTTGAGCACATTCCCGTCCATCAGCGTGGCCTTGGGCGGCGTGGAGGTGCAGGCGCCGAGCAGCAGGAGGGCGGTCGCCGCCAGTGCACGCTTCATGGGGAGGCTCATGTTCGGTCGATTCCAGGATCCGCGGGGTTCCGCCGGCGCGGCATGCTACAGGGTCGGCCCGGCGGGGGTGGCCGCATGCATCCGGGAGTGCGCGCGTGCCGCCACCCCTGGCGAGGGACTCGGACCGGAGGACGCCGGGAAAGTTCTCGGCGGAAGGACCGGCCGGCATCGCGCATGGCGGCAACGCGCAGCGCCGGCCGGGCCGGCTCAGTCCGCCGGGACCGTCCGCTCCCGCGCCCAGGCACGCAGCGCTTCGACCTGTTCGGCCATGAGCACCGACAGCGGCCGGGTGCCGCGGACTTCGGCCATCAGCAGGTCCGTGTCCAGCGCGCGCTGTTCGGCGTGGGCGGCGTACAGGCCGGAGACGATCGCCTGCTCGATTTCGGCGCCGGAGAAGCCATTGGCCGCGGCGGCCAGCGCCGGCAGGGCGAACGTGTCCGGCTCCAGGCCGCGTTCGCGCAGATGGATGCGCAGCAGTTCAACCCGGGCGTCGGGGCCGGGCAGGTCGACGAAGAAGATCTCGTCGAAGCGGCCCTTGCGCAGCAGTTCGGCCGGCAGGTGCTGGACCTGGTTGGCGGTGGCGACCAGGAACACCGGCGCGCTGCGCTCGGCCATCCAGGTCAGCAGGTAGCCCAGCACGCGCCGCGAGACGCCGCCGTCGCCCTCGCCGGCATCGGCCGCCAGGCCCTTCTCGATCTCGTCGATCCACAGCACGCATGGCGCCAGCTGCTCGGCCGAAGCCAGTGCGGCGCGCAGGTTCTGCTCGGTTTCGCCGTGGTACTTGGCATACAGCGTGCCGAAGTCCAGGCGCAGCAGCGGCACGCTCAAAGCCCCGGCGATGGCCTTGGCCAGCAGCGATTTTCCGCAGCCCTGCACGCCCAGCAGCAGTACGCCGCGCGGCGGGTCCAGCCCCGGCGGCGGACTGCCGCCGAAGGCGGCGCGGCGCTGGCCGATCCAGCGCTTGAGCCGGGCCGCGCCGGCCACGTCGTCGAAGCCGGCGGTGTCGTATTCGTAGTGCAGGTGGCCGCTGCGGTTGAGCAGCTCGAACTTCAGCTTCGCCAGCTGCGGCAGGTCCGACGCGGTCAGCGCGCCGTCGGCGTGGATCAGCTGGCGGGCGATGCGGCGCGCGTCGTGCAGGTCCAGGCCCTGCAGGTGGCGCACGATCTGGCGCACCGCGTCCTCCTCGGCCTCCACCCGGCGCCCGCCGTTCTCGCGCGCATAGGCGAGCGCTTCCTCCTTGACCAGCTTCAGCAGCGCGGCCGCATCGGGCAGGCGCGGGCTGAAGCGCACCGCCAGCGCGTCGAGCTCTGCCGGCAGTTCGACCTTCGCCCCGACCAGCACCACCACGTGCGGCTCGCAGCCGCGGCGCTGGACGATGTCGCGCAGCAGACGCTGGTGGCTGGCGTAGCCCAGGTAGGGATGGAAATCGAGCAGCAGGTAGATGCCACGCTGGTCGGCCTGGCGGATCGCGTGCAGCGCATAGCTGGCGTCCGGCGGGCCCTCGGCCGCGTCCTCGCGGTCCAGGTCTGCGCGACGCAGGCCTTCGGTGATCGTCCAGCGGTGCAGCGCGCGCCAGACCTGCATCAGCGCCTGCCGGAACAGTTCCACCACCCGCTCCTCGTCGCGGGTCTCGATCACGATCAGCGGCGTATTGGCCCGGATCAGGGCGGTCAGGTCCTGCAGCTGGCTCATGGCGCGTCCGTGGCGAAGGCCGGGGCACGATAGCAGCGGCGGGGCGGACCTTCCTATCGCGTCCGCGGAGCCCGGTGTACCCTGCTGGCAGCCAATCCGGAGGCAAGCGCCGCATGAAGACGATTCTGGTGGCCGGTTCCAAGGGGGAGTGGGCAAGACCACCATCGCCACGCACCTGGCGGCGCATTCGGCGCTGCAGGGCCGGCGCACCGTGCTCGCCGACGCCGATCCGCAGCGGTCGGCCACGCGCTGGGCCGAGCGCCGCGCCGAACTGGACAGCGCGGTGCTGCCGGTCGATGCCAGTCGCCGCCGCAGCTGGCGCGCCTGGCTGCCGGACGATGCCGACCAGGTGGTGATCGATGCGCCGGCCGGTGCCCTGGCCGACGACCTGGACGCCTTCATCGACCACGCCGACGCGATCGTGGTGCCGGTGCAGCCGTCGGCGCTGGACATCGAGGCCACGGTCTACTTCCTCAATACGCTGGCCAAGGTGCCGCGCGTCCACAACCGCAAGCTGCCGGTGGGCCTGGTGCTCAACCGCACCAAGCCGTGGACCAATGCCAGCCAGCAGGCGCTGGAGATGCTGAAGGGCTGGCCGTACCCGGTCGTGGCCCAGCTGCGCGATACCCATACCTACGTGGTCCTGGTCGGGCTGGGCCGCAGCCTGTTCGATTACCACTCGGCGCAGGTGCGCGAGCACCCGGGCCGACTGGGAGCCGCTGCTCAAGTGGCTGGGCAAGGCATAGGCGGAACCAAGGAACCATCGATGCGACAAGTGATCCTGCTGCGCCACGCCCATGCCGAGCCGGCTTCGACCGGCCAAGGCCGACCTGGACCGTCCCCTCTCGCCCGTGGGCCTGGCCGAAGCCGAGGCCGCGGGTCGCTGGCTCGCCAGCCAGGGCCTGTTGCCCGATCGGGTGCTGTGTTCGCCGGCGCGGCGTACCCGCGAGACCCTGGAGGCGGTGCTGGCGATCACCGGCTACGCCGAACAGCGGCTGGAGGGCCCCATCTACGAGGCCACGCCCGGGACGCTGATGGGGTTGCTGCAGGACCACAACGAAGTCGAGCGCCTGCTGCTGGTCGGGCACAACCCGGGCCTGGAGCGGCTGGTGGCGCTGCTCGACAGCGGCCAGAGCAGTGACTACCGCGGCATGCCACCGGCCGGCGTGGCGGTGCTGGCGCTGCCGGAACTTCCGGCCCGGGATACGATCGAACCCGGTCTTGGCCGGCTGACGGCCTTCTGGTGGCCCTGACCCGATGTGGAAATCCGAGGGACAAGCGTGGCTGCTGTGCGCGGCCCTCGTCTTTGCCGCGATGCCCGGCCATGCCCAGGCGCCGGCAAGCGCGCCGGCCGGGCCGCCGGCGACGGTGGCGTTCGACACTGGCGGCAGCTGGCTGGGCTTCGAGGTGCGCACCCGCTTCGGCCAGCGCATGGCCGGCGAATTCCCGCGCTATGAAGGCATGGTCGAATACCTGCCCGACGGCCGCCACCGGGTGCGCCTGCGGGTCGCCACCAGCGAGGCGGTCATCCCCGACCGCCCGCGCTACACCGCCTGGATGCGCAGCCAGAGTTTCTTCGATGCCATCCGCCATCCGTGGATGGAGTTCGTCTCCGAGCCCTACGCGCCGCAGCTGCTGCGCGACGGCGGCGTGCTGAAGGGGCGGCTCGACCTGCGCGGCGTCACCCGCGACGAGGCACTGGACGTGGCTCCCGCGGCGTGCGCGCGTCCTGGACTGGATTGCGACATCCTGGTCGCCGGCTCGATCGAGCGGGCCGACTACGGCATGCGCGAATGGCAGTTCGCCCTGGCCGACGAGGTGCGCCTGGAGGTGCGCGTGCGCCTGCGCGAGACCGCACCGTGAGCCTTGTCGCACGGTTGTTGCTGGCCCTTCTGCTGTTGTCCACCGCCGCCTGCGGCACCATCGGCGAACGGCAGCGCGCGCGCGCGGCGACGTGGCCGTGGCGGCGCGCGATCGCGCGGTCGATTGCGACCGGCCGGACAACTGCGCGGTGCCGTCCGAACTGCGTGCGCTGGCTGGCACGTCCTTCGCCCGTTCCGCAGAGGCCCCGGGCACGCCGCACCACCACGCGTTGATCCTGGACAAGGGCGGCGACGCGCTGCTGGCGCGGATCAACCTGATCCGCAGCGCGACACGCCGGGTCGACCTGCAGACCTACATCTACGACAAGGACGACAGCGCGCGGCTGGTGCTCGATGAACTGCTGGCCGCGGCCCGGCGCGGGGTCCGGGTACGCCTGCTGATCGACCAGCTGTCGGCGATCGTCGACCTGCAGATCCTAGCCGCGCTGTCGGGCGCGCACGAGAACCTGGAACTGCGCATCTACAACCCGACCTTCAACCTGGCCGTGCCGAACTACATGCACTACTCGGCCAGCGTGATCTGCTGCTTCCGCCGCTTCAACCAGCGCATGCACAACAAGCTGCTGGTGGTCGACGACGCGGTCGCGATCGCCGGCGGCCGCAACTACTGGACGACTATTACGACTGGGACGCCGAGTACAACTTCCGCGACCGCGACGTGCTGATCGCCGGCCCGGTGGTGCGCGAGATGGAGCGCAACTTCACCGGGTACTGGAACGACCAGCGCAGCGTGCCGGTCGAACAGCTGGACGACATCGCCGCGCTGCTGCTGGCCGAGGGCGTGCCGCCACTGCCGCCGGCACCGGCGTTGCGGCCGGAGCGGGTGGAGCGGATGTCGCGCGACGCCGGCGACGTGGAGCTGGTCCGCGAGCGACTGGTGGCGCGCGTGATCCCGGTCGGCGAGGTGGCGTACCTCGCCGACCTGCCGCAGAAGCACCACGCAGAGGGCGCGGAGGACGACACCCCCAGGGGCGCTTCCGGCCTTACCGGGTTGCTGGCCGGCGCGCAGGAGGAAATCCTGCTGCAGACGCCTTACCTGGTGCTGTCGGACAGCGCGCTGGAGATCTTCCGCGGCCTGCGTGCGCGCGAAAAGCCGCCGCACGTGGTGGTCTCCACCAACAGCCTGGCGGCGACCGACAACCCGGTCGTCTATGCGCTCTCGTACAAGTACAAGCGGCGCAACGTGCGCGAGCTGGGCTTCGACATCTTCGAGTACAGGCCGTTCCCGGGCGACGCGCCGGTGGAACCGGAACCCGGCGCCCTGCCGGAGGATCCAGCCGCGGCGGCGCCGATGGCGCGCGGTGACTCGCCCGGCGAAGCGCCCGGCGACGGGGCTGGCAGCCCGGCCGATGCGGACGCGCAGCGCCAGGGGTCGAGGACAAGCTGCGCACCGAGACGCGGCCCTCGCTGCTGCGCACCAGCGCGCCGGCCAACCGGCCGGTGCCGGTCAGCGGCGAGGGTCCACGCAGGGGCTGCACGCCAAGTCGATGGTGATCGACCGCCGCATCGGCGTGGTCGGCACGCACAACTTCGATCCGCGCAGCGAGAACTACAACACCGAGGCGGTGGTGGTGATCGAGGATCCGGCGTTCGCACAGGCGCTGGCCGAAAGCATCTCGCGCGACATCGGGCCGGCCAACTCGTGGGTGGTGGCGCCGCGCGAGAAGCCACCTGTGCTTTCCGGGCTCAACTACAGCATGGGCAAGGTGCTGGAGGCCTCGCCGATACTGGACCTGTGGCCGTGGCGCTACGCCACCAACTACGCCTTCCAGCCAGGGGCCGGAGTGTCCGGTGCCGTTGTCGCGGCGCGATCCCGGCTTCCATCGCTGCTACGTGCCGGTCGGCGATTTCCCCGACGTCACCCTCGGCCCGAAGTCGATCTTCACGCGCATGCTCACCGCCTTCGGCGCGGGCCTTAGTGCCGATCCTGTAGCGGCGCGCCCGCCGCCGCACCACGCGGATGGGTGCCGGAGCGGAGTGGTGCCGCCATCGGCGGCTCATCGCCGATGTCCACGCTGCGCGGCATCGGGCCATCCTGGTGCCCGGCGCCGGCCATGCTCCGCTGCACCCGCCCACCGCGCCGGCGCGCGATAATCCGCTCCTCCCGGAATCCGGAACATCGCATGGTCTTCCGCGCGCCCGTCTCCATCGACGGCCTCAACGAACTCAGCCGCGGCACGCTGATCGAACACCTCGGCATCGTCTTCACCGCCGCCGGCGACGACTGGGTCAGGGCGACCATGCCGGTCGACCCGCGCACGCGCCAGCCCTACGGCCTGCTCCACGGCGGCGCGTCGGTGGTCCTGGCCGAGACCCTCGGCAGCAGCGCCGGCAACCTGTGCCTGGACACGCGCGAGCAGATGGCGGTGGGCCTGAGATCAACGCCAACCACCTGCGCGCGGTGCGCGAGGGCACGGTCACCGGCACCGCCCGTGCACTGCATGTCGGCCGCAGTACCCAGGTCTGGGAGATCCGGATCGAGGACGAGCGTGGCCGTGCGGTCTGCGTTTCGCGGCTGACCCTGGCGGTGGTGCCGGTGGCGGCGCCCGGTTAGAAGCGGGGTTGTCCGCGACCGGTGTGGTCACCTGGGCGTCCGACAGTGGCCGGAACCCGGTTGTTCGCCTTGCTCGCGCGCGGCGGCGCGTTCCGATGGCCCAGCAGTCCTGCCTGATCATGGCGCGGCGCGGCCGCGGTATCCACGACGCGGCGCGGCGCGGTATCGTGCGCGCCCATGGACCACACACCCCCAGGTGCGGCCCGCTCCGGCGGCGTCGCGCGCTTCTTCCGCTACCTGTACCGCGTGCCGCTGTTGCTGCTGCACCTGCTGGTGCCGTTGCCGCTGACCCTGCTGTGCCTATAGCGCCGCCGCTGGTGGGCATCCGCCGGGGCGACGAGTCGCTGGGCGACTGCGCCGTGCGTTACTGGTCGAGCGGCCTGATGTGGATCTTCGGTTTCCGCCTGCGCCGCTTCGGTACGCCACTGCCCGGTGGGACCCTGTTCGTGGCCAACCACGTCAGCTGGATCGACATCGAGACCCTGCACAGCCAGCGGATGATGGGTTTCGTCGCCAAGCAGGAGATCGCGGGCTGGCCACTGGTCGGCTGGCTGGCCTCGCGCGGCCAGTCCATCTTCCATCATCGCGGCAGCAGCGACTCGCTCACCGGCGTGCTCGAGCAGATGATCGTGCGGCTGCGCGAAGGCAAGTCGGTCGGCGTGTTTCCGGAAGGCCGCACCCGCAATGGCGAGGCGGTGGGACCGTTCCATGCGCGGATCTTCGTGGCCGCGGTCGAGGCGCAGGTGCCGGTGCAGCCGGTGGCACTGCGTTACGGCCACCGGGGCAATGCCCAGACCGTGGTCGCGTTCGCCCCGCGGGAACACTTCATGGGCAACTTCCTGCGCCTGCTCGGCGAGCGCCCACGCATCGCCGAAGTGCATTTCCTCGCCCCGATTCCGCCCGGGGACGTCGACGGCCGCCGCCGCATCGCCGAGCTGGCGCGCGAGCGGATCGTGGCCGCGATGGAACAGCCGTAGGACGCCGCGGGACGCGCAGCACTTGCGCCGGGCATGTTGCGGTGCAGAATGGGCCTTGGCGCCCGTCGCCATCGTCCCCATGCTGACCGCTTCCGACTACCGCCCACCCCGCCTGCTGCGCAATCCGCACCTGCAATCGGTGCTGGGTTCCAGCAGCCTGCGCCGCCGCCGCGGCCTGCGCGCGCTGGCCGCCAGTGGCGCCATCACCACCGAACACATCCTCGACGGCGGCAACGGCGCGCGGCTGCAGGGCTGGCACAGCCATAGGTCCCCGGGCAACAGGCGCGGGGCACCGTGCTGCTCCTGCACGGCTGGGAAGGCAGTGCCGAATCGGGCTACATGCGGCTGACCGCCGCGCGCCTGCTCGCCGAGGGGCTGGACGTGTTCCGCCTGAACTTCCGCGACCACGGCGACACCCACCACCTCAACGAAGGCCTGTTCCACTCCAACCGCCTGGACGAGGTGGTCCACGCGGTGGCCGACATGGTCCGCCGCCTGCGCGTGCGCGACCTTCGTGGCCGGTTATTCGCTGGGCGGCAACCACGCCCTGCGCCCAGGCCTGCGCGCGTCGGTGGCCGGACTGCCGCTGCGCCGCATCGCCGCGGTCTGCCCGCTGGTCGATCCGGCCGCGACCATGACCCGCATGGAGAACGCGCCGCAGATCTACGACTGGTACTTCCGGCGCAAATGGCGCAGCTCGCTGCTGCGCAAGCGCGCGCTGTTCCCGGAGCGGCACCACTACGACGACGCCACGCTGGCGCTGGACATGCGCGGCCTGACCGCGTGGCTGGCCGAACGCTATGCCGGCTTCGAGCGGGTCGAGGACTACTTCGACAGCTATTCCATCGCCGGCGAGCGCCTTACCGCGCTGGACGTTCCGGCCCACATCCTGATGGCCGAGGACGACCCGGTGATCCCGTTCGACGATTTCCGCAGCTGGCGGCTGCCGGAACACACCGAGCTGGAAGTGGCGCGATGGGGTGGCCACTGCGCGTTCGTGGAAAGCCTGTCCGGTGACGGCTTCGCCGAGCGCTGGGTCGCCGAGCGGCTGGGCGCGGCGCTGCCGGCGCGCTGATCCGGCCCGGCGGGGCGGCGCGGTAAACTGGCGTTTTTCCGGGTGGAAACCCATGCAGCAACAGATCCATGAAGCGCTGCGGCGCAATGCCGTCGACGAGGCGCTGGCCCTGGCTGGGACTGGGTGGCGCGGGCACCGGACGAGGCGCAGGCGCACCGCGCGCTGGCGACCGCACTGGCGCGCGCCGGCGACCCGGCCGCGGCCGGGGTCGCGCTGGAGCGGGCGGTCCTGCTGGCGCCGGAAGATGCGGGCCTGCATTTCGAGCGCGCGGCGCTGTTCCTGCGGGGCCGTGACCCGGCCGCCGCGCAGGTCGCGCTCGGCGAAAGCCTCGGCCTGGACCCCAACCACCTGCCGTCGTACCTGGCGCAGGCGCAGATCGCACTGGCCCAGGGCGAGCTGGACGAGGCCGAACGGCTCATCCGTACCGCCGCGCGGATCGATCCCGACGACCCGCGCCTGGTCGCGCTGGACGCGCTGCTGGCGCTGCGCCGTGGCGATGCCGAGCGCGCGCTGGCGCTGGCCACGGCGGCCAGTGCGCAGCTGCGCGACGATCCGCAGCTGTTATCGGTGATGGGTTTCGCCTCTGCTTACCAAGCGCCACTGGGCGTTCGCCGAGCAGGCGTTCCGCCGCGTCGCCGCCCTGTTGCCCGACGCGCGTGCGCTGCAGCCGATGCTGGCCCAGCTGGCCGCGGCGCAGCAGCGCCCGGACGAGGCCGCCGACCTGCTCGCACCGCTGCTCGAAGACGAGGCCACCGCCACTGCCGCGCTGCGCCGCAGTGCCGGGCTCTACGCGCTGCAGGCCGGACGTGGCGAGCAGGCGCTGGCGCAGCTGCGCCGGGCCTTGCTCGCCAGCCCCGACCGCGCGGTGCTGCGTGGCCTGATGCAGCTGTGGCAGCAGCGCGATGACCGCGACGATGCGCGGGACACCCTGGAGGAGGCGTTGGCCGTCCATCCCGGCGCCGGCGACCTGTGGGCCGCGCGCCTTAGCGCTGGAAACGCCGGCGACGGCAGAGGGCGACCGGGTGCTGGAGCGCTGGCTGGCGGCGATGCCCGGTGCTGCGCTGCCGCTGGAGACGGCGATGTTCGCCCGCGACCGCGCTGGCGATCTCGACGGCGCGGTTGCGCTTGCGCGGCAGTTGCTGGACCTGCAACCGGCGCACCTGGGCGGCCGGCCAGCTGTTCGCCGAATCGCTGCTGGCCCACGATCCGGAGGCCGCACTGGAGCGCGCCCGCGACGCCGTCGCCGCGCAGGCCACGGACGAGGGCCGCATCGCGATGCGCGGCTGGTACGGTCGCCTGCTCGACCGCGTCGGCCGGCAGGGCGAGGCTCTTGCCTACTGGCTGTCGCTGCATGCCGAGGCGGCGGGCGCGCGGCTGAAGCTGCCCGAGCCGGCCGGCGTCGCTGCCGCTGAATTGCCGCCGCTGGCCACGCCCGCGACCGGTTCACCGCGTCCGTTGCTGGTCTGGGGCCTGCCCGGTTCCGGCGTCGAGCGGGTGCTCGATACCCTTAGGCCGCCGCCGGTGGTCCGGTGCGTCGCGACCGCTTCAGCGCACAGGCGCCGGCCGACCCGCTCGCGTCTCCGCAGACGGCCCACGCTCTGCGCGCCGGCACCCACGATCCGGCCGCGCTGGTCGCGCAATGGCGCGCGCAGCTGCCGGCGCGCGGGATCGCCGACGGCAACGTCGTCGACTGGCTCACCTGGTGGGACAACGCGCTGCTGCTGGCGCTGCGTCCGTACCTGCCGGAGGGCGTGCTGCTGGTCGCGGTGCGCGATCCGCGCGACATGCTGCTGGACTGGCTCGCGCGCGGTGCGCCGGTGCCGCTGGCGCTGGACAGCGCGGATGCTGCAGCGGCATGGCTGGCGCAGGGGCTGGAGCAGCTGGCCGACCTGCACGAGCAGGAGCTGTATCCGCACGTGCTGCTGCGCCTGATGGCGTGGTCGACGCGCCACAGGCGCTGGCGCGGATGATCGGGCAGGCGCTGCGCGTGCAGTTGCCGGTACCGCCGCCGGCGCCGCAACACCTGCCCGCGGGTCGCTGGCGCGCCTATGCCGCCGTTCTCGCCGCCCCGTTCGCACGGCTGGCGCCGGTGGCGGCGCGGCTGGGCTACCCTGACGCCTGAGCCGGAACGAGGAGCCACGCATGCGCATCTGGAGCGACAGTTTCGAGCACCGCGGGGCGATTCCCGCGCAGTTCGCTCCCGGTAAGGCCGACGGCTTCGCCGCCAACCGCAATCCGCACCTTAGTATGGGACGGCGTGCCCGCCGGTACCCGCTCGTTCGCGCTGCTGTGCATCGACCCGGATGCGCCGACGGTGCCGGAAACGGTCGGTCGCGACGACCTGCAGATCCCGGTCGAGCAGCCACGCGGCGACTTCGTGCACTGGGCCGCGGCCGATATCGGCGCCGACACGCGGGTGATCGCCGCCGGCAGCTGCAGCGACGGCGTGACCGCGAAGGGCAAGCAGGCGCCGCCCGGGTTGCCCGGCGCGCGCCAGGGCCTGAACGACTACACCGGCTGGTTCGCCGGCGATGCGCAACTGGGCGGGGACTACTCCGGCTACGACGGCCCGTGCCCGCCGTTCAACGACCTGCGCCTGCACCGCTACTTCTTCCGCCTGTTCGCGCTGGACGTGGCCACGCTTGCATTGCCGGAGCGCTTCACCGCCGCCGACGTGCAGCGCGCGATGCACGGCCACGTGCTGGCCGAAGCCGCGGTCTACGGCACCTACACGCTCAATCCGGCGCTGCGCGGCTGACCGGACCGGTCCGGGGACCCGCAACGCGAAGCGCCGCCCTGGGCGGCGCTTCGCCGTCGCGCGGCGGTACGGGCGACCGGTCAGTGCTTCACCTGCTCCGACTCCACCACCATGTCCAGCACGTACGCGTAACGCGAGGCGTCGGCGGGCACGTCCTTGCGCGTGTAGCGGTCGATGCGCAGCACGTTGCGCACGCCCGGCTGGTGCGTGTAGCCCTCGATCCCGTCGAAGAAGTTCTGCCACGGACCGGGTTCGCCGCTGCGCAGCCCGTTCGCGTCGAAGCGGATCTCGCGCACCTGCAGGCACTGCTTGTCCGGGATCAGCGGGTGGCTGCACGGCTTCGTCTCGGGGCCGACCTCCAGGAAGATCCGCTCGCCCGGGCCGCCGAAGCGGGTGGCCGCGGTCGGCGCGCCCCTGGAACACCAGGCGGTCGCCGCCGGCATTGGTCAGGACCAGTTCCGGGGTGTCGCCGGCAGTGGCGGCCAGTGCCAGCGAGCCGGCTGGCGCTTGCCGACCTCGGCGTCCAGCGCGGCCAGCTTCGGATCGGTGCAGGCCATCATGGTCGAGGCGACCGGGCTGAGGGTCAGGGTCGCGCCCTCCAGGGCGAAGCCGCCGGACATGCGGTTGCAGGTGTTGGACACGGCCAAGGCGGTTGCCGGCGAAATCCAGTTGCACCGGAGCATCGGCGCGCACCAACAGCGGCGCGATCCGCTGGCCCCGGGCATCGGTGGCTTCGGTCAGCTTCCAGTGATGGGCCGGCAGCAGTGCCGCGGCATCGGCCAGTGGCGTCTCCATCGGCGGCGGGGCGGCCGGATCGGCTGTCGCTGGGCCCGGAGTGGCGGCGGCCGGCAGTTCGCCCGGTCGCGGTGCGGTCGGATCGGCGGGTTTGTTGCAGGCCGCCATGGACCAGTGGCAGCAGGACCAGCATGGACAGCAGCGGGCGGCGGCTTTGCGGCGGTTTCATCGGGACCTCCGGTGCAGTGCCGGCCGGGCCGGCAGTTGGAATACGGCAGGTATCGAGACAACGGCTGGATGCGCCCGCCGGGGTTTGTCCGGCGTGAAGGGGCGATCGCGCTCAGGCGCCGGTCGGCATCAGCGCCAGCAGCAGCAGGCCCAGGACGATCCGGTAGATGGCGAAGCCGGTGAAGCGGTGCGCCTTGATGTAGCCCATCAGCCAGCGCACCACCAGGAAGCCGGTGATCGCGGCGGCGGCGAAGGCGACCGTGACCGAGGCCCAGTTCTCGCCGCCCAGCCCGCCGTCCTTCACCAGCTCCATAAGGCGAAGCCGCTGGCGGCGAACATGGTCGGAATACCGACCATAACACGAATTCGGCGGCCGAGGCGCGCCGGCTGGTCCCGGCCAGCATCGCCATAAGATCGCCGCGGCCGAGCGCGAGGTGCCGGGAAACACGCCGGCCACCACCTGCGCCAGGCCGACCGCCACCGCCACCTTCCAGGTCACCGTGGCGACGTCGCCGCGCTTTTCGGCGTAGTGCTCGGCCAGCAGCATCCACGCGCCGCCGACCAGCAGCGCCCAGGCCACCGGGGTGACCGTCTCGGGCAGCTTCCAGCCGGCCAGCCGCAGCGGCAGGCCGACCAGCACCGTGACCATAAGGCGACGGCGATCTTGGCCACGTAGTCGCGATGGGCCGGGACGTGCAACTGGGTGGCCAGCTCCCACAGGCGGGTGCGGAACGCCAGGTCACGGCCAGGATCGCGCCGGCCTGGATGACGATGTTGAAGAAGTCCGAGCGTGCGCCCAGCCAGTGCTGGGCGATCAGCAGGTGTCCTGTGCTGGAGATCGGCAGGAACTCGGTCAGTCCCTCGAGGATGCCCAGCAGCAGGGCGGAAAGCAGGTCGGACACGTGGCGGGGCCTTACCGGAACGGGCCGCACAGCATAAGCGACCGCTCCCCGGCACCGGGACTGCACCAAAAAGGTTCTGAGCGTGCACCAGAATGATGCACCTGATTGGTGCAATGCGCCGGACCGAGCGGCCCTTCCAGCAAAATCAACGGGTTGCAGCGCGCCGCAAGTTGGCACGCGCCCTGCTATGGGACTCGTACCCATCAACCCTGAGGTTGCAAGCGATGTCCCCAAAAACGTTGAGAAGCTGATCAAGGACAACAAGATCGAGTTCGTCGATCTGCGGTTCGTCGACATGCGGGGCATGCAGCAGCATGTGACCTTCCCCGCCAACATCGTCGAACCGTCCTTGTTCGAGGACGGCAAGATGTTCGACGGCTCGTCGATCGCCGGCTGGAAGGGCATCAACGAATCGGACATGGTCCTGCTGCCCGACGCCGACACCGCGGTGCTCGATCCGTTCACCGCCGACCCGACCCTGATCCTGACCTGCGACGTGCTCGATCCGGCCACGATGCAGGGCTACCAGCGCTGTCCGCGCGGCATCGCCAAGCGCGCCGAGGCCTACCTGAAGTCGCTCGGCATCGCCGACGTCGCCTTCTTCGGCCCGGAGCCGGAGTTCTTCATCTTCGACGCGGTGCGCTTCGCCAACGACATGGGCCACACCTTCTTCGAGATCGAGTCGGAGGAAGCGGCTCAACAGCGGCACCAAGTACGAAAGCGGCAACACCGGCTATCGTCCGGGCGTGAAGGGCGGCTACTTCCCGGTTGCCCCGCACGACTCGCTGCACGACCTGCGCGCGGAGATGTGCAAGGAGCTGGAAACGGCCGGCATCGAGGTCGAGGTCCACCACCACGAAGTCGCCACCGCCGGCCAGTGCGAGATCGGCACCAAGTTCAACACGCTCGTCAAGAAGGCCGACGAGCTGCTGACCATGAAGTACATCATCAAGAACGTCGCCCACCGCAACGGCAAGACCGTCACCTTCATGCCCAAGCCGATCGTCGGCGACAACGGCAGCGGCATGCACGTGCACCAGTCGCTGGGCAAGGACGGCAAGAACCTGTTCTCCGGCGACGGCTACGGCGGCCTGTCGCAGATGGCGCTGTGGTACATCGGCGGCATCTTCAAGCACGCCAAGGCGATCAACGCCTTCACCAACTCCGGCACCAACAGCTACAAGCGCCTGGTGCCGGGCTACGAGGCGCCGGTGATGCTGGCCTACTCGGCGCGCAACCGCTCCGCTTCGTGCCGCATTCCGTGGGTGTCCAACCCGAAGGCGCGTCGCATCGAGATCCGCTTCCCCGATCCGCTGCAGTCCGGCTACCTGACCTTCACCGCGCTGATGATGGCCGGCCTGGACGGCATCAAGAACCAGATCGACCCGGGCGCGCCGAGCGACAAGGACCTGTACGACCTGCCGCCGGAAGAGGAGAAGCTGATCCCGCAGGTGTGCTCGAGTATGGATACAGGCGCTCGAGGCGCTGGACGCCGACCGCGACTTCCTCAAGGCCGGTGGCGTGATGAGCGACGACTTCATCGACGGCTACATCGCGCTGAAGATGCAGGAAGTGACCAAGTTCCGCGCGGCCACGCACCCGCTGGAATACCAGCTGTACTACGGCAACTGATCCAGGACACGCGCGGGGTTGGGGAACCCCGCGCGCACCTGCGGACCCGGCCGCGCCGGGTGTGCCAAAACGAGCGAAGCGGTACGCAACACAGGGGAAGCAAGAGAGAGATTCACGGGCCTGCATGACCTCCCCCAAGAAGTCGGGTGCAGCCTGGAATCGGTGCGCCGCCGCCGTCATGGAGCGGCCATGTTGACCGGGACGCCGGGTCCGCTGGACCCGGCCGCTCCCCGGAGTTCCGAACGCCGGCCTTGATGGCCGGACCCTCCACCATCGGGATTCGAACATGAAACTGATCACCGCCATCATCCGGCCGTTCAAGCTTGACGAGGTGCGCGAAGCCCTCGCCCAGGCGGGCGTGTCCGGCATCACCGTGACCGAAGTGAAAGGCTTTGGCCGGCAGAAGGGCCACACCGAGTTGTATCGCGGCGCCGAGTACGTCGTCGATTTCCTGCCCAAGATCAAGGTCGAGACCGTCGTCACCGACGAGCGGCTGGACGCGGTGCTGGAAGCGATCCAGCAGTCCGCAGGCACCGGCAAGATTGGCGACGGCAAGATCTTCGTCACCGCCATCGAACAGGTCATCCGCATCCGCACCGGCGAAATCGGCGCGGACGCGCTCTAGCCCATCACTCGGAGAAACCCATGAACATGCGATTCTTGGCCGGGTGCAAGACCCGGTTCCATGCCGCGTGCCTGACGCTGCTGGTCGGCACGCTGGCGGTCACGACTTTTGCGGGCTCCGCCTTCGCGCAGGAAACGGCTGCGCCGCCGGCGACCGAAGCGCCCGCCGCCACGGACGCGGCGTCCGCGCAAGTCGATGCGGCGGGTGCCGCCGTCGCCGCCTCCGCGGCTGCGGCGGTTGAAGCGGCGGAAGCGGCCCCGGCCGCTGCTGCGCCGGCGGAAGAAGCCGCGCCGGTGGTCGACAAGGGCGACGTCGCCTGGATGCTGACCTCGACCCTGCTGGTACTGCTGATGGTGGTGCCGGGCCTTGGCGCTGTTCTACGGCGGCATGGTCCGCGCCAAGAACGTGCTGTCGGTGCTGGTCCAGGTCGCGGTGGTGTTCTCGCTGCTGTCGGTGCTGTGGATCGTCTATGGCTACAGCCTGGCGTTCTCCGGCGAGGGTGCGTGGGTCGGCAACCTCGACAAGCTGTTCCTCAAGGGCGTGACTCTCGAATCGCTGGCCGCCACCTTCACCGCCGGCGTCAGCCTGCCGGAGTACGTGTTCGTCGTCTTCCAGCTGACCTTCGCCGGCATCACCGGCGCACTGATCGTCGGTGCCTTCGCCGAGCGGGTGAAGTTCGCCGCGGTGCTGCTGTTCGTGGTGATCTGGTTCACGCTGGGCTACCTGCCGATCGCACACATGGTGTGGGCCGCCGGCGGTTACCTGTTCGAGAAGGGCGCGCTGGACTTCGCCGGTGGCACCGTGGTCCACATCAACGCGGGCGTGGCCGGCCTGATCGGTTCGTACTTCGTCGGCAAGCGCCTGGGCTTCGGCCAAGGCCGCGATGAAGCCGCACAACGTGACCCTGACCTTCGTCGGCGCCTCGCTGCTGTGGGTGGGCTGGTTCGGCTTCAACGCCGGCTCCAACCTGGAAGCCAACGCCGGCGCGGCGCTGGCCTTCATCAACACCCTGGTCGCCACCGCCGCCGCGGTGCTGGGCTGGGCGTTGACCGAGAAGGTGGTCAAGGGCAAGTCCTCGGCACTGGGCGCGGCGTCGGGCATGGTCGCCGGCCTGGTCGGCATCACCCCGGCAGCGGGCACGGTCGGTCCGTTCGGCGCGGTCGCGATTGGTTTTGCCGCCGGCGTGATCTGCGTGTGGGGCGTCACTGGCCTGAAGAAGCTGCTGCGTGCGGATGACAGCCTGGACGTGTTCGGCGTGCACGCGGTCGGCGGCATCGTCGGCGCGATCCTCACCGGCGTGTTCTCGGCCGATTCGCTCGGCGGCGTCAAGGCGGTGGCCGACGGCTATTCGATCGGTGGCCAGGTTGCCATCCAGGCGCTGGGCGTCGGCCTGACCGTGGCCTGGATCGGCGTGGTGTCGGTGATCGGCTATTCGGTCGCCAAGCTGGTGTTCGGCCTGCGCGTGAACGAGGAGTGCGAGCGCATCGGCCTGGACATCACCTCGCACGGCGAATCCGCCTACGAGTCGTAAGCACTGTGGCACCCGGTCCGCGGCGCAATGCCGCGGGCCGGTGGTTCCTCCTCCGGTGCGGCCGGTTGTCACGGCCGCGACCGGCGACGCGCACGGCCGGGGGCGTAGCGCCCCCGCCATCGCCGAGGTGATCCCGTGTTTCCCGTCTCCCCGTCGGCCCGCCACCTCAATGCCGGTGCCGCGACGTACCTCCATCCCTGCTTGCCATTCGTGGCGACCCGGGCTGCAATGGGCCATGGCTCAGCGCTGCCTGTCCCTGCTCCTGCCGATGCTGCTGCTGTGCGCCTGCGCGCAGGCGCCGGTACGCAATCCGCTTGCGCAGTGGAATCCTTCGCCGAACCACGACGCGCGCCGCGCGATCGTGATCGTGCTGCACGCGACCGAGCAGGAATCGGTGGCGCAGAGCCTGCACACGCTGCGTACGCGCAACAGCGGCGGGCCGGTCAGCGCGCACTACCTGGTCGGTGCGGGACGGCAGCCTGCACCAGCTGGTCGAGGATTCGCGCCGCGCCCGGCATGCCGGCGGCGGCAGCTGGGGCACGATCGACGACCTGAACTCCGCGTCCATCGGCATCGAGCTGGACAACGATGGCGCTGAACCATTCCCGCCCGCGCAGATCACCGCGCTGCTGCGCCTGCTCGACGACTTGTGCACGCGCCTGCGGATCCCGCGCCATGCGGTCATCGCCCATGCCGACCTGGCGCCCACGCGCAAGCGCGACCCGGGGCCACGGTTCCCATGGAAAGCCTTGGCCGAGGCCGGCTACGGCCTGTGGCCCGACCCGGCCGACGGCGACCCGCCGGCGGGCTTCGATCCTGGCTGGCGCTGCAGGCGATCGGCTATCCGCTCGGCGAGCCTGCCGCCACGATCCGCGCCTACCGCCGCCACTATCGCGGCGACGAGGCCGAAGTCCTCGACGCGGAAGACCGGCGCATCCTCCATTCACTGGTCCTGCAGGCCCGCCGGCTGCGCTGAACGACGCCGCCGGGCACGGGCGCGGTCGCACCCGGCCGCGCTTTGCACTAAATTGGTGCAATGACCGCCATGGCCGCTCCCCTCGACCCCATCCTTGAACAGCTGGGCACGCCGGTGGCTCTGGACCGACGCCCAGGCGCGCATCACCGGGATGAACCCGGCGTTCCCGCGCTGGCTCGGGATCGGTGCGCGGCGCCTGCTCGGCCAGCCACTGGCGGCGCTGGAGCTGGAGGGCGATGCGCTGGCGCGGTTCCTGGAACAGGACGAGCGCGAAGTGCTGCGCCTGCACCGGATCGCGCTGGGCATGCCCGGCGAGGAGCCGCGCTACGCCGACGGCTGGGTCACCCGCACCGCCGACGGCTGGCTGCTGGAGGCGCACCCGGCCGATGCGTTCCCGGCGCCGGACCCGGCCCAGGCCCTGCCCGGCGCGCTGCAGGCTGCGCTCAAGGGCTCAGCCCACGAGCTGCGCAATCCGCTGGCCGGCCTGAAGGGCGCGGCGCAGCTGCTGGCCCGGCGCACCAGCCAGCGTCCGGACGAAAGCGGCGAGGGCGAACTGGTCGAGCTGATCGGGGCGGAGATCGACCGGCTCAGCCAGCTGGTGGACCAGCTGCTGTCGCCGGCACCGCAGCGCCCGCACGCGCCGCTGAACATCCATGCCGTGCTCGAGCGCGTGCTGCGCCTTACCGAAGCCGATGGCGGCTGGACCGTGCGCGTGCAGCGCGACTACGACCCGAGCATCCCGGAATTCTCCGGCGACGCCGACCGCCTGACCCAGGCGGTGTGGAACCTGGTCCGCAATGCGCTGCAGGCCGGCGCCGCCACGATCATCCTGCGCACCCGGGTGGAAAGCGGCCTGCACATCCGCGAACACCTGCACGCGCGCGCGCTGCGGGTGGAGATCGTCGACGACGGCCGCGGCGTGCCCGAGGAGCTGGCCGAACACCTGTTCCTGCCGCTGGTCAGCGGCCGCGCCGAAGGCACCGGCTATAGCCTTGGCGCTGGCCCACCAGGTCGCGCGCGAACACCGCGGTTCGCTGACCTTCCGCTCGCGCCCCGGCCACACCGTCTTCACCCTGCTGCTGCCGCAGAACGACACCGAAGGAGGCACCCCCGCATGACGAGCGCCGACAACCGCCGCGTCTGGGTGGTCGACGACGACCGCTCGGTGCGCTTCGTGCTGGCCACTGCGCTGCGCGATGCCGGCTACGAGGTCGATGGTTTCGAGAACGCGGCCAGCGCGCTGGCCGCGTTGCGCGTGCGCGGCGCGCCGGACCTGCTGTTCACCGACGTACGCATGCCCGGCGAGGACGGACTGCTGCTGCTGGACCGGCTCAAGGCCGCGCACCCGCAGCTGCCGGTGATCGTGATGTCGGCCTATACCGACGTGGCCAGCACCGCCAGCGCGTTCCGTGGCGGCGCGCACGAGTTCCTGTCCAAGCCGTTCGACCTCGACGACGCGGTCGCACTGGCCGCGCGCGCGTTGCCCGCCAGCGCGGCGCAGCCGCCGGATCCCGTGCCCGAGCCCGAGCCCGAGCCGGCTGCCGCGCCGGACCTGATCGGCGATACCCCGCCCATGCGCGCGCTGTTCCGCGCGATCGGGCGGCTGGCGCAGGCGCCGCTGTCGGTGCTGATCACCGGCGAAACCGGCACTGGCAAGGAGCTGGTGGCCAGTGCGCTGCACCGCGAATCGCCGCGCGCGGCCGGGCCGTTTGTCGCGCTCAACACCGCCGCGATCCCGGCCGAGCTGCTGGAGAGCGAGCTGTTCGGCCACGAGGCCGGCGCGTTCACCGGCGCGCAGCGCCGCCACGTCGGCCGCTTCGAGCAGGCCGACGGCGGCACCCTGTTCCTCGACGAGATCGGCGACATGCCGGCCTCGCTGCAGACCCGCCTGCTGCGCGTGCTGGCCGAGGGCGAGTTCTTCCGCGTCGGCGGCCGCGAGCTGATCCGGGTCGACGTGCGCGTGATCGCCGCCACCCACCAGGACCCGGAGGCGCTGGTCCAGCAGGGCCGGTTCCGCGCCGACCTGCTGCACCGGCTCAACGTGGTGCGGCTGCAGATCCCCGCCGCTGCGCGAACGGCGCAGCGACATCCCGCTGCTGGCCGACACCTTCCTGCACCGTGCCGCGCGCAAGCTCGGCGCCGGCGCCAAGCGTTTCGAGCTGGCCGCACAGCAGGCGCTGCAGGCGATGGACTGGCCGGGCAACGTGCGCGAGCTGCAGAACATGTGCTGGCGCCTTACCGCGCTGGCGCCGGGCGAGACGATCACCGTGGCCGACCTGAAGGACGTGCAGGCGCCCACGCCCGGCACGCTGCCGGCATCGTCGCCATCGGCGCCGGCGGAATGGGATCGCCAGCTGGGACAGTGGGCGCTGGCCTGCCTGCAGGCCGGTGCGCGCGAGCTGCATGCCGAGGCGCGCGACCGCTTCGACCAAGGCCCTGCTCAACGCGGCCTTGCAGCACACCGGCGGGCGGCGCGTGGAAGCGGCCGCGCTGCTGGGGGTGGGACGCAACACCGTGACCCGCAAACTCGGACCCGGGCGCAAGCGGCGCTGAGCGGCGGCACCGGCCCTCCGCGGCCGGTCCGTCGGCTGTTCATCGTGCTTGAACCGGCGGGCACCTTATCCTGACCCGCGAACCAACCAAGGAGATCCACCATGCGCATCGCAATCGCCCCGCTCGCCCTTGCCGGCTCGCTCCTCGTCCTGGCCGCGTGCAGCAGCTCACCGCCGGCGTCGACCAGCGCGCCGGCCGCGCCGGCCAGCACCGCGCAGCAGGCGGTGGCGGTGCTGGCGTCGGCGTCGGGCAGCCGGGTCAGCGGCAAGCTGGCCCTGATGCCGATGGGCGATGGCGTGCACATCAGCGGTGAAATCGGCGGCCTGCCGCCGGGCGCCCCGTCCGGCTTCCATGTGCACGAGAAGGGCGATTGCAGCGCGGTCGACGCGAGCAGCGCCGGTGCGCATTTCAATCCGGCAGCCAGCCAGCACGGCCGCGCCGGAACCGCCGTGCACCACGCCGGCGACATGGACAACGTGGTGGCCAATGCCGATGGCGTGGCCAAGGTCAACCTGCACCTGCTCGGCGTGACCCTCGGTGGCGGTGGCGCCAACGACATCGCCGGCCGTGCGGTGATCGTGCATGCCGCGGCCGATGACTACCAGACCCAGCCCAGCGGCAACGCCGGCGCGCGCGTGGCCTGTGGCGTGATCAAGGTCACCCGCTGACCTGCGGCGGGGAATGGCGCGGCCGGCGCGGAACACGCGGGCCGCGCGGGCAGGCCTAGGCCGAAGCCAGCAGGACGCGCGCGTCGGCCTTACCGTCGCAGTGCACGTACAGCAGCGGGATGCCGTGCGCCTCCAGCACCGCGGCGAACTGGCGCTGGCGGGCGAGGAAGTGCTCGTACACGCGCTGCAGGCGGTCGCAGTCGCCCGGGCCGTGGTGGTAGTGGGCGCACCAGCCGGCCGGGTCGAACAGGGCCATGCGCGCCTCGCCGTGCTCCAGCCGCAGCAGCGGCTCCGGTCCCTATCCAGCCACTCCGCGGCCTGCGGCGCCAGCAGCGCGGCCTCGACCAGGTTCCACAGCGAGGCCAGGCCTTATTGTCGTACTGCATGGCGATCATCGCCGCCAGGTCGTGCGCGCTGAAGTAGCGCGCGTGTTCGATCCGCGCGTCGAAGCCGTCCTGCGCCGCCAGCGCGGTATCGGCCTGGGCCATGCCCAGCGCCAGCAGCTTGTCCTCCAGGTCTTCGGCCACCGGGGCGACGGTGTCGTCGGCCCCGCTGAGCAGGAACGGCAGCACGCGCAGGCCGCCACCGGCCAGCGCGGGATCGGCCTGGAACGGCAGGGGGACGTCGCCATCGGCATCGGCGCCGAAGGCGAGCACGCGCGGGCCTTCACCACGACCGGGCGCGCGCGCATGCAGTTCCTGCAGCCGCTGGTGCAGCGGCCAGCCCGGGCGCAATGCCTCGGCCGGATCGAAATGGGCAGCGGCTAGGATATATCTCATACCCGCGGTCGCGTCGACCAGGCGGGCCAGGTCGCGGCCGACCAGCACGGCCAGGTCGCCAGCCGCGCCGGGTGGCAACGCGGCCTTGCCCGGTGCGGCGCCGCCGGCCAGCTCCAGTGCGAACAGGCCCCTGAAGATCGCCTCAGCCATGCGCGCGGCTCCGCAGTGCGATGCCACACACACGCGCAACGTGCGCGGAAACTCCATTCATGCCGGGGTGGGTCTGGATCATTGGCCGCCTGACGGGTCGGGGCTACACTGCCGCATTATGCATTCGGCCGCGTATGCAGGCCGTCACCCACGATGGAATCCGCCCGAGGTCACCGCATGCCAGCTGTCCGTCCCGTCGCCATCCTCGGCGGCGTCCGCATCCCGTTCTGCCGGCAGAACACGGCCTATTCGGATGTCGGCAACCCGGGCATGTCGGTGCGGACCCTCGGTGCGCTGGTCGAGCGTTTCGGCCTGCATGGCCAGCAGCTGGGCGAAGTGGCGATGGGCGCGGTGATCAAGCATTCCTCCGACTGGAACCCGGGTCGCGAGGCGGCGCTGTCGTCGGGCCTGTCGCCGCTGACCCCGGGCATCACCCTGCAGCGCGCCTGCGGTACCAGCCTGGACTCGATCATCACCATCGCCAACAAGATCGCCGTCGGCCAGATCGAATCCGGTATCGGCGGCGGCTCGGACACCACCTCCGACGTGCCGATCGTCTACGGCAGGAAGCTGCGCGCGCGCCTGCTGGCTGCCAACCGCGCGAAGACGACCAAGGACAAGATCGCCGCGTTCAAGGGCTTCAAGCTGGCCGAGCTCAAGCCCGAGTTCCCCGGCGTGGCCGAGCCGCGCACCGGCAAGAGCATGGGCGACCACTGCGAAGACATGGCCAAGCAGTGGAGCATCTCGCGCGATTCGCAGGACGAGTGGGCGGTGTCCTCGCACCGCAAGCTGGCCGCGGCGTATGAGCGCGGCTTCTTCACCGGCCTTAGTCGCGCCGTTCCGTGGCGTGGAGCGCGACAACATCCTGCGCCCGGAAACCTCGCTGGAGAAGCTGGCGACGCTGAAGCCGGCGTTCGACAAGGTCACCGGCCGCGGCACGCTGACCGCGGCGAACTCCACGCCACTGACCGACGGTGCCGCCGCGGTGCTGCTGGCCTCGGAGGAATGGGCGCGCAGCCATGGCCATGAGCCGCTGGCGTACCTGAAGGACGCGCAGGTCGCGGCGGTGGATTTCGTCCACGGCGAAGGCCTGCTGATGGCCCCGACCGTGGCCGTGCCGGAAATGCTCAAGCGCCACGGCCTGACCTTGCAGGATTTCGACATCTACGAGATCCACGAGGCCTTCGCCGCGCAGGTGCTGTGCACGCTGCGCGCGTGGGAAAGCGAGGACTACTGCCGCAACCGGCTGGGCCTGGACGCGCCGCTGGGCCGGATCGATCCGGAGAAGATCAATCCGGTCGGGTCCTCGCTGGCCACCGGCCATCCGTTCGCCGCCACCGGTGCGCGCGTGGTGGCGACCGCGGCCAAGCAGCTCAAGGAACGCGGTGGTGGCCGCGCGCTGGTGTCGATCTGCACGGCAGGCGGCATGGGCGTGGTGGCGATCGTCGAGCGCTGAAAGGCGCGTGGGTGCGTCACCGGAAAGGGCGGCTTTGGCCGCCCTTTCGCGTCGTGGAGGGTGTCATCGCGATCCCATCTGCCCCGCGCGGTCTGCCCCGTGCGCCCCGGATCGCATGCGCCCCGGTGCGTGCACGCGAATGGCGCAGGGTTGGCGGCGATCGGCGGGAAGTCGGCAGGGCCAACGCGCAAGCCATGGGGAAAAGGCCATGCCGGTGCCGCGGGCGGCTTCAGTCCTTGAGCCGCGGAATGCCGTGCACGTCGCGCTCCTCGCTGACGGCGAGGTCGTAGATCTTCGCGCGCAGGTCGCGGCCGGGCAGCTCCTCGGTCACCTCGCCGCGCGTCGCGCGCAGTGCGTTGGCGTAGGCGCGCCGGGCCAGGTTTTCCTCGCCGGCGGCGGCGAAGCCCGCGCCCATCTCTTCCCAGGCTTCGGCGCCGGCGCCCCGGGCCAGGGCACGGTGCAGGAAGTCCTGCGCCTGCAGCCACTGGCCCTGCTGGCGTGCCAGTCGGGCCAGCGCGACCAGCAGTGCCGGGCTGGCCGGGTGGGCCTGCAGCCAGCGCTGCGCGCTGGCGCGGCGCGAATCCACATGGCCCAGGCCAGGCGGCCGTAAAGGTCGGCCAGCGATTCGTCCCAGCGCGCGTCCAGCGCCTGTTCCAGCTGGCGCAGCGCGGCTTCGTCCCAGCGCAGCGCGGCGGCGCGTTCGGCATAGGCCGCGACCACGCCCGGTTCGACGCGCAGCGGCTTGGGCATCGCTTCCCAGCGCTCGGCCAGCAGGTTCGCGTCGGCGGCCTCGCGCAATGACTGCGTCGCCAGTTCCATTTCCAGGCGCGCCAGCGCGGCGTCCGGCAACGCGGACTGCTGGCGCAGCGCGCCGAGCAGGCCGTAGGCCTCGCCGGCGCGGCCGATCGCCCGCAGCGCCCGGGCACGCAGCAGCAGCCCGCGCGGTGGTGGCAGGCTGCGCGCGGCAGCGACATCGAGTGCATTGATCGCATCGACCGGAAGGCCCTGCTCGAGCAGGCGCTCGGCCACGAGCATGGCGTGCGTGGCCGGATCGCGCTCCGCCAGCGCGGTGAGCCAGCGCTGCGCGGCCGCCTCGTCGCCGCGCCCGTCGGCCGCGCGTACCGCCGCGGCCAGCGCGAGCGCGCCGGCTTCACGATCGGTGGCTGCGGTGCCGAGCAGGCGCTCGGCGCGCTGCCAGTGCCCGCCTTGCAGCGCGCGCAGTCCTTCGAGCAGGCGCGCGCGGCCCTGGCGCTTGCGGTAACGGCCCCAGATCCGGAACGGCAGCCGCAACAGCGACCACAACGCCGCCAGCAGCAGCCAGGCCAGCACCAGCAGCAGGGCCGCACGCGGCAACGTCGTGCTGTAGTCGTAGCCGCCGCTGCGCACGATCACCTTGGCCTATAGGTCGGAGGTGTTGTGCTGGGCCAGCCACTGCGCGCCCAGCGCGCCTATCACCGCGACGACCAGCAGGACCACCAGCCAGCGATACGGCTTCATGTTCATGGCCCGTCCTTCCCGGTGCGAAGCGCGCGCAACTGCGACAGCGTGCTGTCCAGCAGCGGCGACTGCGGTTGCAGTGGCGCCTTACGCATCGATTGCAGTTCGGCCACAACTTCGCGCAGCGCCGGTGAATCGGGCCACAACCGCGTCGCCCATTGCGCGCTGCGGTTCAGCGCCGTGTGGAAACCGTCAACGTCGCCGCGCTCCAGTGCGGCGCGGGCCAGGTCAGTTCCAGCTGCAGCGCGTCCTCGCCCTCGCGGCGCTGCGCCTCGCCCATCAGCGCCTGGTTGCCGGCGGGGCGGATCTCCAGCAGCGGCGACAGCAGCCGCTGCCACAGCGGCTGGCGCGTGGTCGTCGCGGTCGCCGCGGCAACGCGAGGCAGTCGTGCCAGCTTTGCGTCGACGGCCTGCAACCGCCGCGCCAGCAGCGCCCGCGGGCCCGGGCCGAGCGCGTCGAGCGCAGCGCGTTCCGCGGCCAGGGTCTGGCGCAGGTTGAGCAGGGCCGGATCGTCGAGGCCTTCGAGCATGCCGGCTGCGAGGGCGTAGGCGCGTCGCGCGCCATCCAGGTCACCGGCCAAGGTGCAGACGCTGGGAACCCAGCACCAGCGCCAGCTCGGCTTCGTCCACGCGCAGTGCCTATAGTGACCTGGCGGCTGTTCGCATCGAGCCTTACCACGGTCTCCTCGAGCAGCGCATTGCGCTGGCCCAGGCCGAGCACTTCATCGCGCAGCACGCGGTTGGACGCGGCGGCGTCCTGCTGCAGGCGACCTTGCGCGCGCAGATCGCCGCGCAGGGTGTCCATGCGCTGGCCGAGCGCATCGATCTGGCGCGCATCTTCCTGCGCGCGCAGCTGGATCTGCTGCTGATGCTGCTGCCAGCCCTGCCATCCGAACCAGCCGGCCACCCCCAGCACCAACAGTGTCGGGACCAGCACGCGCCAAGGGACGCGCCGGGGAGCAGCGGGGGAAACCTCGTTCACGGGAGCGTCCTTGTCCGAGGGCCCCTGTCGCATCGTCGACGATGACGCGTCACGCCGGAAGCCCTTTGCGAAAGCATCGCTTGACGCCCACGGCGCTGCAAGCGCGCGCGGTTCAGATCCTGGTCGCGAGTGCCCCCGCGGCGGCCCGGGCCAGCGCCGCGGGCCGCGGGCTGCCGGCAAGTACGATCCGTTCCCAGCCCAGTGCGGCGGCGAATGCGGCCAGGCGCTCGCTTTGCGGCCGCCACCGTGGCCTGGCGCAGGACCTGCGCCGCTGCCGCTGGCAATTGCGCCAGCACCAGGCGCAACGCCTGCTCGCTGCTCAACGCCACGCAGGCGGGGGCCGGGAGCGCCGCCAGCCGGGCCAGTTCCGCATCCGCCAGTTGCAATGGCACGCGCTCATAGACGTCGGCACGGTCCACCGCCACGCCGCGTGCGGCGAGCGTGGCGGCAAGCAGGCCACGGCCCTCCGGTGCGGTGACCAGCCCTACCCGGCCGGCGGCGGCCAGCGCCGGCAATGCCAGCAGGCCTTCGCTGTCCATCCGCGCCGGGGTCTGCACCCCCTGGGATGCCGGCGCGGCGCAGCGCGGCGGCAGTGCCCGCACCGACGGCGAGCCAGTGCTGGCCGGGTTGTGCCGCCAGCGGGGCGAGTGCGGCCGCCGCACGCACTGCCGCCGGGCTGGTGAACACCAGCGCGGGCGCCTGCAATGCGATCTCCAGCGCCTGGCGGCTGGCGTCGTCCCGGCGCGGCTGCAGCCGCCAGGGGTGACAGTGGCAGCAGGCCGCCGCCGTGGCGTGCGGCGGCGCGGCGCATCGCCGCATGCTCGCCCTGCGCACGCAGCGAGACGAGGTACCATATCGGCGGACGCGGAGCGGGCATTGCGGCATTATGCGGGCCCGCGCAGTCCGCAGAGACCGATGAGCCAGTCCGACTCCCTCGCCGCGTTGCGTGCGCACCTGCATGCGATCCCGCAGGTGCGTGCGATGCAGGTCGAAGTCGTCGGCGACGACGACGGCCGCTTGCGCCTGTCCGCGCCGCTGGCGCCCAACATCAACGACAAGGGATCGGCCTTCGGTGGCAGCCTTATTTCGCTGATGACCCTGGCCGGCTGGAGCCTTACCACCCGGCGCCTTACCGATGCCGGCCTGGAGGCCGACGTCTACGTCGCCGACAGCCAGGTGCGCTATCTGGCGCCGCTGGAAGACAACCTGCGTGCCGAGGCCTACTGGCTCGAGGAAGGCGACTGGGAGACGTTCGTCGCCACCTTCAGGCAGCGCGGCCGCGCCCGCTGCCGGATCGCGGCCTGCGTGCGCCTGCCCGGCGGCGGTGAAGCGACGGTGTTCAGCGGACGCTTCGTCGCCGTGGCCCGGGGCTGAGCCGGCAGGCGGGCCTGCTGCTAGGATGCGCCGCATCCATCCGGGAAGCGGTCGCATGCGCAAGCTCACCATCCTGCTGCTGTCCGTGGTCCTCGCGCTGCTGGCTGGCGCGCCCCGGGCCGAGGCCGGGGGCAGTTCGCGCAAGCTCGAACAGGCGCAGACGGTCTATTCCGCGGCGATGCGCTGGAGCGACTACGAGGCGGCCTGGCAGATGGTCGATCCGGAGATCCGCGCCACCAGGCCGCTGACCGACCTGGAGCTGGAACGCTACCGCCAGCTGCGGGTGTCCAGCTACCGCGAGGGTGGCAACGGCGAACTCGAGGATGGAACCGTGGTGCGCGCGGTCGAGGTCGGCGTGGTCAACCGCCACACCTGGCCGAGCGCGTGGTCCGCTACCAGGGAGCGATGGCGCTGGGATCCGGAGGCCAAGCGCTGGTGGCAGCTGGCCGGGCTGCCGGACTTCTGGGACGGCAAGTAGCGGCGCCGCGGGTGGGCGGGGGCTGTGCGACAATCGCGGCCCTTTCCGCCCTGGGCCCGATCCCGCCGTGAATTTCGAGACCCTGATGGCCTTTGCCGGCCGCCACCCCATGCTGTCGCTGGCGCTGGCGGGCCTGACCGTGGCTATCGCCTACACCGAGGTCGCACGCCTGTTCCGCGGCTACAAGGCGCTCAAGCCGGCCGGGCTGACCGCGCTGGTCAACCAGGGGGGCGCTGGTAGTGGACCTGTCGGCGATCGCCGACTTCGAGAAGGGTCACATTGCCGGCAGCCGCAACGTGATTCCCAGCCAGTTCGACCCGCAGGGCAAGCTGCTGGCCGGCGCCCGGCAGTCCCCGGTGGTGCTCGTGTGCCGCAACGGCATGGCTTCCGACGCGGCCGCCATAAGCTGAAGAAGGCCGGTTTCGAGCAGGTCTACTGGCTCGACGGCGGCACCGCGGCCTGGGAAGCGGCCGGGTTGCCGCTGGTCAAGGGCCGCGGCTGAGCTTCCGGCCGGTGCCCGTGCCCGTGCCATAATCGCCGTTCTCACCCGATCACATTGATCGCTACCAACGTAATTCTGGAGTTTGTGAAATGTCCGACGAAACCACCAACGGCGCCGCCGCCGCCCAGCCGGAGGCCACCGGTCCGGCCTTCAGCGTCGAGAAGATCTACGTCAAGGACGTTTCCTTCGAGGCTCCCGGCGCGCCGGCGATCTTCAGCGAGCCGGGCCAGCCGGACCTGCAGCTCAATCTCAACCAGCGCGTGCAGCGCCTGAACGAGGCGCTGTTCGAGGTCGTGCTGACCGTGACCCTGACCTGCAAGATCGGCGAAAAGACCGCCTACGTCGCCGAAGTCGAACAGGCCGGCGTGTTCGGCCTTATCGGCCTGCCGCCGCAGGGCGTGGACGTGCTGCTCGGCACCCAGTGCCCGAACATCCTGTTCCCGTACGTGCGCCAGACCATCAGCGACCTGATCCAGGCCGGCGGCTTCCCGCCCTTCCTGCTGCAGCCGATCAACTTCGACGCGCTGTTCGCCGAGACACTGCGCCAGCGCCAGAAGCAGGCCCAGGCCGGCGGCGACCTTACTTCGGCCGAACCGGCCGGCAACGCCTGAGTTCCGCAACCCGGTCCATGACCGCGACTGCTGTCGTGCCCGACACCCTCGCGGTCCTCGGTGCCGGGTCCCGGGGCACCGCGCTGGCCACCTGGCGGCGCGGAACGGCCTTGCCACCACCCTGTGGGGGCGTGACCCGGCGATGGTCGCGGCGATCGACCGCGACCATCAGAACCCGCGTTACCTGCCCGATATCGAATTGCCGGCGTCGCTGCGCGCCACCACCGACCTGGCTACCGCCGTCCGCGGCAGCACCTGGGTGCTGGTGGTCGTGCCTTCGCACGCCTTCACCGAGACCCTGCATGCGCTCAAGCCGCTGCTGCCGGCCGGCGCCGGCGTGGCCTGGGCGACCAAGGGCTTCGAGCCCGGTTCCGGCCGCTTCCTGCACGAGGTCGCCGAGGACGTGCTCGGCGCGGACGTGCCGCTGGCCGTGGTCACCGGTCCTTCGTTCGCCAAGGAAGTCGCACTCGGCCTGCCGACCGCGGTGACCGTACACGGCGCCGACGCGGCGTTCGCCCAGCTCGTGGCCGATGCGCTGCACGGCCCGGCGTTCCGCGCCTACACGGGCAACGACATGGTCGGTGCCGAACTGGGCGGCGCGATGAAGAACGTACTGGCCGTGGCCACCGGCGTGGCCGACGGCATGGAGCTGGGCCTCAATGCCCGCGCCGGCCTGATCACCCGCGGCCTCAACGAGATGTTGCGCCTGGCCGCCGCGATCGGCGCGCGTCCGGAAACACTGATGGGGCTGGCCGGCCTCGGTGACCTGGTCCTGACCTGTACCGGCGACCTCTCGCGCAACCGTCGCTCGGTGCCTTACTACGCGGGCCGCGGCCAAGGCGATGGATGAGGCGATCCGCCAGATCGGCCAAGGTGGTCGAGTCGGTACAGACCGCCGACGAGGTCATGCGCCTTGGCCGGGCGCCACGGCATCGAGCTGCCGATTTCCGCCGGTGTGCGCGCCGTGCTGCATGGCGAGATCACCCCGGTCGACGGCCTGCGCCAGCTGCTCGGGCGCGAACAGAAGCCCGAATACCCCGACACGCTGTTCCTCTGAGCCCCGCCGCCGGCGCCCGCCGCTGGCGTCCGCCACCTGGCCTGCGCCCGGCCCGACCCGGGCTTCGGGAGCCGGCTCCTGGGCTTGGGCGGCACCCGGCACGGTCGGGCAGCGACCTGTCCGAAGGCCGCCAGACCCCTGACCCGCCGACCCCGCGCCGGCGCACCGCCCCCGCAAGCCGGCATATCGCCGAGCCACGACGGCTCCGGGCGGTTGATGCCGGCCCGTCGCCGCGGCTGATGCCCGCACCGCACAGTCCCCGGGCGATCACCTCATGACGAAACGCCATGCTCGGCGCGCGCTGCGCCGTGGACGCCATATCGCGCCGATTCCTACAGTCTCCGGCCCGGAGGGATTCCATTCCCTGCATTCAAAGCTGAGGTGCGTGATGAATAGTGCGAGGCCATTGCTGCGCGTGGGCGCGTTGCTGCTGTCCATGCTGGCGGCCGCCGCGGCGCACGCTGCGGCGAAGTTCCCGCAGGAAGGCGTCTGGCGCGGCGAATTCAATGTCGACGGCGACCCGATCCCCTTCAACTTCGAGGTCAAGGGCAAGGACGCCAAGGACGCGAAGTTCACCCTGTTGAACGGCACCCGTCGCGACAACTTCGTGGTCGAGCGCGTCTCCGAAGACACCCTGTCGGTGCCGATGAACACCTACGACGCGGCGCTGGTGTTCACCGTGGTCGACGGCAAGACCCTGCGCGGCGAGTACCGCGACCTGGTGCCGCACCGGCAGGGCGCGCGCAACATCCCGTTCACCGCCGAGCACGGCAAGAACTGGCGCTTCGTCGAGCCGGGCAAGGACCAGGCGGCCGAGGCGGACCTCAGCGGCAAGTGGGCGGTGCAGCAGCAGGACAAGGCCGCCCGCGCCGACAAGCGCGACCAAGTCGCGCTGCTCAAGCAGGACGGCAACCACCTCAGCGGCGTGTTCATGACCGTGGTCGGCGACACCCGCGAACTGGAAGGCACCGTGCAGGGCAACCGCTTCTGGCTGTCGCACTTCAGCGGTCCGAGCCCGCGCCTGATCAAGGGCACGATCGACGAAGACGGCAACATCCAGGGCGCGTTCGGCAGCGGCATCTACAACGTGGTCCGCTTCGAAGGCCACAAGAGCGCGAACGTCGAGCTGCCCGACCCGTACCAGCTGACCTACCTCAAGGATGGGCAGAAGACCATCGACTTCAGCTTCCCCGACCTGCAGGGCAGGCCGGTTTCGCTGCGCGACCCCAAGTACAAGGGCAAGGTCGTGATCGTCGAGGTGATCGGCACCTGGTGCCCGAACTGCACCGACCAGACCTACTTCCTGGCACCGTGGTTCAAGCAGAACCAGCAGCGCGGCGTGGAGGCGGTGGCGGTGGCGTTCGAGCAGGAGGACAGCTTCGAGTACTTCCAGAAGACCCTCGGCAAGTTCAGGCAGTACTTCGACGTGCGCTACGACATCGTGTTCGGCGGACTGGCCGACAAGAAGGTCGCCACCGAGAAGCTCAAGGGCCTGAACTACATGGCCGCCTTCCCGACCACGATCATCATCGACCGCAAGGGCGAGGTGCGCCAGATCTACACCGGCTACACCGGTACGGTCACCGGCGAGTACCACCAGCAGTACGTGGCGAAGTTCAACGCGTTGCTGGACGAGCTCCTTACCGAGCCCGATCCGTACGCGAGCACGGCCGACGCCGCCGCTACGCCGGCGCAGCCGCAGCTGGCGGTCGCACGCTGATCCGGACACGGGCGCGTCGCCCGCTCGGCGCGCCCCCACTGGCAACAAGGAAAGACGATGAGGCAACGAGTGTCTGCACTGTGGAGCGCGTTCCTGCTGGCGGCGGCACTGCCGGCGTGGCCGCTGCAGGCGCAGGAAGAACCCGAAGCGCTGCTCTGGCAGGAGCGCGTCGAACGCGTCGCCGGGGCCGACGACCAGGTGGATCTGGTGCTGACCGCGCAGGTGCACGAAGGCTGGATCGTCTACGGCTCGGATTTCGAGCCGGGTGACTTCGGGCCGCGTCCGGCCCGGCTGGTGGTGCAGGCGGGCGGACAGGCGGTGCAGCCGGTGCGTTCGGATGGCGCCCAGCAGCGCACCGGCAGCAATTTCGCCGGCGAATACCACTACACCTATTTCGATGGCGTCGCGACCTTCCGCCAGCGCGTGCGCGTAGAAGCGGGTGCGCGGCAGGTGAGCGGCGTGCTCAACGGGCAAAGCTGCTACGAGGCCAGCGGTCTGTGCACGCTGTTCCGCGAACCGTTCGCGATCGCACTCGAATGAACACCGCATCGGAGCCGTCGTGTCCCCCCGTTTCCCGCTTCCGATCGCCATCATGATCGCGGCGGCCACGCTGCTGGCCGCGCCATGGCTGCTGTCCGCATCACAGGCCGCGCCGGCGCCGGCGCCGACTGATCCGCGCGAGGCGCGTGTCGAACTTGGACGGCGGCTGTTCTTCGATCCCCTGCTGTCGGGTGACCGCACCGTCAGCTGCGCCTCCTGCCACAAGCCCGAACACGCCTTCGCGGATACCGTCGTGATCAGCCCCGGGGTGTCCGGCCGCCTGGTGTGCGCAACACGCCCACGGTCATGAACACGTCCGGCCGCACCTCGATGTTCTGGGACGGCCGTGCCGAAACGCTTGAGGACCAGGCCATCTTCCCGATCGAGAATCCGCTGGAGATGGACCTGCCGCTGGACGAGGCGCTGCGCAGGCTCAACGGCGACCCGGCGTACGCCGAGGCGTTCCGTGTCGCCTATGCCGGACCGGCGACGGCGCGCACGCTGGGCCGTGCCCTTGCGGCCTACCAGAAGACGCTGGACACCACCGACGCGCCCTACGACCGCTATGCGCACGGCGACGACGCGGCGATCAGCGAGTCGGCCAAGCGCGGCCGGCTGGTGTTCATCGGCAAGGGAAAATGCGCCGAGTGCCATTCCGGCGAGGACTTCACTTCGGACCGCTTCCGCAATATCGGCCTGTTCGACCGCGCGGCGCTCGGCGACCGCGGTCGCGGCGCGATCAGTGGCGACCCGGCCGACGATGGCCAGTTCAAGGTGCCGTCGTTGCGCAACGTGGCAGTGACCGCGCCGTACATGCACAACGGCATGTTCGCGACCCTGCGCGAGGTGATCGAGTACTACAACAATCCCGACAAGGTCGTGCCGGATGCACACGGGCGTGATGCGGCGATGAGCGGGCCGCTGCAGCTGAGCGCAGCGGAAGTGGCCGACCTCGAGAGCTTCCTGGTGACCCTGACCGACGACCGTTTCGCCACCGCTGCGGACAAGGTGGTGCGGCAATGACCGGTAACTTCATCCAGCGCATCCTGGCGTGCGCGGCGTGCTTGCTGCTGCTGTCCATGCCGCTGGCATCCCCGGCCGCGCATGCGCAGGCCGCGGCGCAAGAAGGGCTGTTGCCGGTCGCCGAAGCGTTCGCGCTGGAAGCCGGCACCGACGGGCCGGACCGGGTGCGGCTGGACTGGCGCATCGCCGATGGCTACTACCTGTACCGCGACCGGATCCGCGTGGAAGTGGTCGACGGCGATCGCGTCGTGCAGGCGGTGGAGCTGCCGGCCGGCGCGCTGAAGCAGGACGAGAACTTCGGCGAAGTCGAGGTCTACCACGATCGCCTGCAGGCCACGGTGGCCTTCACCCCGGTGCAGGCGGGCAGCGCGGCGTCACCGACCCGGCTGCGGGTGGTGGTGCAGGGTTGCCACGAGGTCGAGCCGCTGGTCTGCTATCCGCCGCATGCGACGACGCTCGCATTCGACGCGGGACGCGTGGTCCTGGCTGATGCGGCCACGGCGGTCGCCACGCCGGCCGATGCGTCGCCCGTCGCCTCCACCGATGCGCAGGTGCCGGCCGAATCGACGCGCGCTCCGGCCGGCCCGGCGCGGCTGGCCAGCCTGTTGCTGCTGGCGCTGGCCGGCGGACTGCTGCTCAACCTGATGCCCTGCGTGCTGCCGGTGCTCTCGTTGAAGGTGCTGTCGCTGGCCGAGGCCGGCACCGATCCGGCACAGGCCCGGCGTCGCGCGCTGGCGTATACCGCGGGCGTCCTGGGCAGTTTCGCCGCGCTGGGCGGCCTGGCACTGGTGGCGCGGCAGGCGGGCATCGCGCTGGGCTGGGGCTTCCAGCTGCAGCAACCGGCGGTGGTCGGGTTGCTGGCCTACGTCATGCTCGGCCTCGGCCTGTCCCTGTCCGGTGCGGTGCTGTTCGGTGCCCGGCTCGGTGGCGTCGGCCATGGCCTTAAGCATCACGTGGTGGCCTGCAGGGTGACTTCTTCACCGGCGTGCTGGCGGTGGTCGTGGCCAGCCCCTGCACCGCGCCGTTCATGGGCGCGGCGCTGGCGGCGGCGTTCGCGTTGTCGGCCCCGGTGGCACTGTCGCTGTTCCTTGCTCCCGGCCCAGGCCTTGCGTCCCCGTTCCTGCTGGTGGGCTTCGTGCCGGCGCTGTCGTCGCGGCTGCCGCGCCCCGGCGCGTGGATGGAAACGCTGAAGCAGGCACTGGCATTCCCGCTGTACGCGACCGCGGCCTTACTGGCCTTACTGCTGAGCCGGCAGCAGGGCAGCGATGCCCTCGGCTGGCTGTTCGCCGGCCTGGTCCTGCTCGCGTTCTCGCTGTGGGCGAGCGAGCGCCTGCGCTATGCGCGCCGGCCGCAGTGGCGGCCGCTGGTGCTGTCGTTGTCGCTGCTGGCGTTGTGGCCGCTGTGGCAGATCCATCACCTGCCGCCCCCGGCAAGCGCCGGGCAGGCCGCCAGCGATGGCAGCGTGGCGTTCTCGCCAGAGCGGCTGGAGAACCTGCGTGGCGAGCAGCGCACGGTGTTCGTGAACATGACCGCGGACTGGTGCGTCACCTGCAAGGCCAACGAACGCAGGCTGTTCTCCACCGAGGCGTTCCATGGCGCGCTTGCCGCCCGCGATGCGGTGTACGTGAAGGGCGACTGGACGCGGATGGACCCGCAGATCACCCGGTTCCTAACAGCATGGCGCCGTCGGCGTGCCGCTGTACGTGGTCTTCCGCCCCGGACAGGAGCAGGGCGTGGTGCTGCCCAGCATGCCCACCAGCGCCCAGATCGAAGCCGCATTGCAGGGAGACAAGTCTTGAACCGGTATCGTCCACGCGTCCGTGCCGGCGCGTTCGCCGCGCTGCTCTTCGCCTCCGTCGTCGCGGCAGCGGCGACCGGTCCTGCTTCCGGCGCCGGCGAACTGCGCCTGCCCGACCTGTCCGGCAAGACCCAAAGCCTGGGCCAGTGGCGCGGGCGACCGGTGCTGCTCAACTACTGGGCGACCTGGTGGTGCGGCCCCTGCATCAAGGAGATGCCCGACCTGGACGCCTTCGCCGGCACGCAGTCGCGCAAGGGCGGAGTCCAGGTGGTCGGTATCGCCCCGACGAGCCCAGCAACGTGAAGGCCTACCTGTCGCGCCGGCCGGTGCGCTATCCGGTGCTGCTGGAGACGGTGGACTACGGCGAAAGCGGCAGTTCGGCCCGCTACGGCAACAGCCACGGCGTGCTGCCCTATTCGGTGTTGCTCGACGCGCAAGGGCGCGTGGTGCGCAGCAAGTCCGGCCCACTTACCGCTGCAGAACTGAGCGCCTTGGCAGGGCGCGCTGCATCGCTGATTCCTGCCCATCCTTCCAATCCCGACCCGGAGACACCCGCATGAGCCCGCGCCACTTCCTCGCCACCGCAGTCCTGCTCGTCCTCAGCACCGCCGCCAGCGCCGCGCCGGTGGATTACACCATCGACGCCACCCACACCGACGTGCGGGTGAGCTGGGACTACCTCGGCTTCGCGCGTCCGTCGGCGCGGCTGCAGGCCAGCGGCCACGTGGTGTATGACGCCGCCAAGCCCAGCGCGTCCTCGGTCAAGGTGGTGCTGCCGGTGGCCAGCTTCGACGGCCAAGGTCGACAAGCTCAACGCACGCGTGCAGCGCGAGGACTACCTGGACGGCACCGGCCACCCGGAAGCGACTTTCGTCAGCACCGCCGTGCAGCGCACCGGCGACGGCCACCTGCGCATCAACGGCGAGCTGACCCTGCGCGGCGTGACCAAGCCGGTGGTGCTCGATGCGGTCGTCAAGAAGACCGGCGTGCACCCGGCCAAGAACGTGCCGGCGCTGGGCGTGGAAGCGAGCACGCGGATCAAGCGCAGCGACTTCGGCCTTAGTCCAGCAGCTGCCCAACATCGGCGACGAGCTGGAAATCAGCATCGAGCTGGTGGCGCTGGCCGAGGCCGGCGCGTGACAGCGCGCGGGTGGGTGGCGGTGCGCCGGTTCGCCGGCGCGTTGCTGCTGTGCGTGACCGCCCTGGTGTCCGCCGCGCCCACGGCCGGCGGCCCCGAGGCGGGCGACGCCGCGCCTGACTTCGCGTTGCCCGACCAGCACGGCTAAGGTCCATCGCCTGCAGGATTACCGCGGAAGCTGGCTGGTCCTGTACTTCTATCCGAAGGCGTTCACGTCCGGCTGCACCGACCAGGTGTGCGCGTTCCGCGACGACATCGTCGCCCTGCGCAAGGCCGGGGCAAAGGTCGTCGGCGTCAGCCTGGACGAGGTGGCCTCGCAGGCCAAGTTCGCCGACAAGTACCACGTGCCGTTCCCGTTGCTGTCGGATGCCGGCAAGGACGTCGCGCGCCGTTACGGGGTCCTTACTGGCGCGAGGGCCGCGGCGATTACGCGCGCCGAGAGACCTTCCTTGGTGGACGCCAGCGGCACCGTGCTCCACCGCTACCGCGACGTCGATCCGCAAGCCAACGTCGGCCAAGGTGCTCGCCGACATCGCGCGCGCCGGGAACCGCTGAAGCCGTTCCCGGTCCGCCGGTCAGCGGCTGCGCCGCAGGAACGGGTTGTCCGGATCACGCCAGTGCGGCACCGTCAGCGGCAAGTCGTCGCTGCCGGTTTCGATCGCCCGGCGCACGCTGCGCGCATCCACCCCGGGCAGCATCTGCGCGATCAGGTCCATGGTGTGGTCGCGGAGAAGGCGGTCGCGGCGCAGCAGCAGCCAGGTCGTGCAGGTCGGCAGCAGGTGTTCGCTGGGCAGCACCACCAGGGTCGTCGCCATCCACGGCCTCGACGGCCATTTCCGCGACGACGCCGATGCCCAGCCCGCTGCGCACGTAGGTGGAGATCAGGTCCGCGTCGCGCGCGGTCATCGCGATCTCCGGTGTCAGGCCGGCCGCCTCGAAAGCCCGTTGCAGCGACGAGGTGCGCTCGCGGCTGGATTCGTAGCTGACCAGCGGGTAGTGCGCCAGGGTCTTCCAGTTCCAGCGGCCTGCCCAGGCGGGTGAGGCGATGCCGCGCCGGTACTATACCACCCGTTCCCACTGGAACAGCGGCAGGCGGATGTCGGCCTGTGGTGGCGTGCCGCTGCTGCTGACGATGGCGAGGTCGGCTTCGCCGCGCGCCAGCCGCGCCAGCGACTCGCCGTCGCCGCCCGGCGCCAGGTGCATGGCCACTTTCGGATAGCTGCGCTTGAGCCGCGCCAGCATTGACGGCAGCACGTGTCGCGCCTGGGTATGGGTGGTGGCGATGTGCAGCTCGCCCTCGGTTTCGCGCCTGAGGTTCTGGCTGAGCGCACGGATGTTGCCGGCGTGCGCCATCAGCGGTCGCGCGTGTTCGAGCACGCGCGTCGCCGCCGGGGTCAGCGCAGTCAGGCTGCGCGCACGTCGGGTGAACAGCAGGAAGCCAAGCTCGTCTTCCAGCTGCTTGATCTGCTTGGACAGGCCCGACTGCGTGGCGTGCATCTTCTTGGCGGCCACGGTGATGTTCAGTCCCGAATCGACGATGGTGATGAAGTAGCGGAGCTGGACCAGGGTCATCGGCGGCCGGGCGAGATGGGAAGGGGTGGTGCTCGGCTCAGCTGCGTGCCTAGCGCGCGATCCTTACGCCACCCCCGTGGCATTCGCGCCTGGCCTGTTGCAGCGGTACGTGCCGGCCGCTGCAGTCTGTCACAGCGCATCGCGCCTCATCCCACGGGACGAATACCCCTTGGGCATGAGCACATGAGCGTTCCGCCTATGCGACACGCCGGGAGTCGTTCCTTGCGCGCAAAAAGAGCCCGGCTTGCGCCGGGCTCCGGACTGGCGTGGAGGGAGGGAGCACGCCAGTAGAACAAGCCGGGGTACGGGAGAGAGAGGACCGCCCCCGGCGATTTGCACTCGTTACCAGCTGAAGCGCGGGCCGACGAACCACTGGGTGTCGCCGTCGACGAACTTCACGTCGCCGCTCACGCCCCAGTTCTGGTTGAACTTGGCCTGCGCGCCCACGCGGCCGTAGAACTCGCCGTCGTAGTTGTCGCCGTCTTCGTAGCCGGCCATCACGTAGCCTTCGAAGTTCGGATGCAGCGCGCCGCGCACGCCGACTTCCGCACTCCAGCCGTCGTAGTCGAAGCCGCGGCCGGCATCGAACTTCTCGTAGGCCACGCGGGTGACCAGGTCGGCGGCCGGGGCGATCTCGCGGTTGTAGCCCACGCCCACGCGGTACTGGTCGAAATCGATCGAGGTGTCGTCGATCTCCTTATTGCTGTAGCCGCCGAACAGGTGGAAGTTCGGGGCGATGGCGACCGAGCCGTCCATAGCCCCAGCCATCGGCATCGCCGCCGTCAGTATTGGTTGCGGCATATCCGCCCCACATAGTTGTAGGACACGCCCTCGGCGGCCGAAGCGGCGAACGGGACGGCAACCAGCAGGGTCAGGGCAAGCAGGGACTTCTTCATTGTTCTATCGACCTCTATGTCGTTTTGTTGTTTGCCGACCATTGCCCCGGCCGGTGAGCGCAAATTATTGGAGGCGCGCTTCAATCCAGCCTGAATATCAAACTGACCGGTACATAAATTAGGCGCGCACCTGCGGAACCAAGTCGCGGCCAGAAGGTCAGCCGGCGCCGGCGAATCCCGCTTGCCGCCAGGCCTCGAACACCACCACGGCCACCGCGTTGGACAGGTTCAGGCTGCGGTTGTCCGGCCGCATCGGCAGGCGCAGCCGCTGTGCTTCCGAATGGCCTCGAGCACATCGTGCGGCAACCCGCGCGTCTCCGGGCCGAACAGGAATGCGTCCCCGTCGGCGTAGCGCGGCTGGTCGTGGCGGACCTGGCCGCGCGTGCTCAATGCGAACAGGCGCTGCGGCCGGATCGCGTCGAGCGCGGCGTCCAGGCTGGCGTGCACCTGCACGCGGGCGTACTCGTGGTAGTCCAGACCGGCGCGCCGCAGCTGCTTGTCCTCCATCGCAAAGCCGAGCGGCTCGATGAGGTGCAGGCGCGCGCCGGTGTTGGCGCACAGCCGGATCACGTTGCCGGTGTTCGGCGGGATCTCGGGCTGGTACAGCAGGACGTCGAAAACAGGATCTTGCATCGCGGCGATTGTATGCGGGCCCTGCCCGCCGCCGTGCGGGGCGGTCAGGGCAGGGTGGCGGCTGCGTCTCGGCCAGCAGGTTGGTGGCCAGCTGCGCGGTCAGGGCGCGAGCCTGTTCGGCGGCTGCGGATCGCGGCGCGCTCGGCCAGCTGTTCGGCGCTCGGGCGCACGTTGATCGCCGGCAGGTCGACGATGTAGGCGACGAAGGCCTGGTTGGCCAGCTCGGCGCGCAGGACGGCGTCGGGGCGGACGGTGACGGCCGGCAGGTCGACGATGTGGTCGACGCGGGCGGTATTGGCAGCGGCCAGTTCGGCGCGCAGGGCGGCGTCGGGCTGGACGGTGACGGCCGGCAGGTCGACGATGTGGTCGACGCGGGCGCTGGCGGCATTGGCGGACAGGGCGGTCAGCGACAGGATCAGGCTCATCGCGACGGACAGGGTCTTGGCGTTCATGGCGTGCTCCGGTGTGGTGTAGCGGTGGTGTGGTAGTAAAGTAAAACACCTAACCAGCAAGCGCAAGCGAAAGTTTCGATTTTCTTGATTCTGTTCACCATCCATTAAGTGAATGCTTGGACGGTCTTCGCGCACCGCAAAGCAACGCATGTGGCGTGCCAACGCCAACAGGCTGAAATAAAAGGATTTTCAGGCGTGTCCGCAGTGTCCGCACGGCGCGCGGACGTCCGCGCGTGGCGTCCGCCGTGCCGAGAACGGGACGGAAAGCGGGCTGGTCGACCCGGCACCCACGGCGGCGGAGGCATTCCCCCGCGTCAACCGGGGCGGAGCGCCCGCATGGACCAGCTTGTGGGGGGTGTGCCCGGCCGCAGGCCGGAGCCCTCACCAGGAACGGGCTGACCCTGCCGGTCGAGGAACACGCCGCTGTCGTCGGGGCCGAGTCCGCCGATCACCTGCAGCAGCGCCGCGACCGCGTCCTCGGCGGACACGGTGGCCTGCGGGCCGCCCATGTCGGTGCGCACCCAGCCCGGATGCAGCGCGACCACGCGGATGCCGCGTGGAGCCAGCGCCCGCGCCAGCAGCACGCTGCCCATGTTCTGCGCGGCCTTGCCGATGGCGTAGGCGGGGGTGCGGAATTCATGCCGGCTTGCGATCGAGCCGATCTCCGACGACAGGTTGGCGACCACCGCGCCTGCGCGTGCGCCTGCGGCATCGGCCAGCACCGGCGCCAGCGCCTGGGTCAGCAGGAACGGGCCGATCGCATTGGTGCGCAGGCTGGTGTCCAGGTCGGACTCGGCGACCTTACCGAAGCGTTCGCCACCGTGCAGGACGCCGGCATTGTTGATGAGCAGTCCAAGCCGCGCGTCGTCGAGCACCAGCGGCAGTTCGCGCAGCAGTTCTTCGCGGCTGCGGGCGAGGGTCACGTCCAGCGGCAGCACATGCAGGCGGCCCGGGTGCTCGCCGGCCAGTGTGTTCAACGCGGTCGCACGGCCGGGATGGCGGCAGGTGGCGACCACGCGCTCGCCGCGCGACAGCAGCTGGCGGACGAACTCCGGCGCCTGGGCCGCGGTTGGCCCCGGTCACCGGGCAGTGGCGGCCTGCTTCGGCCGGCTTCGGGATCGGCGGTTCCGGCATCGGTGGCTCCGTTCCGGCATGGCTTGTGGCCTAGTGTAAAGGCCGGGGGCTGGGTAGATCGGGCGTTCACACCTCAAGGAGCGTCACCATGACGGTAGCCCGCCGGCCGCGTATGGCCGCCCTTATCCTTACCATCACCGCCTCGCTCGGCATCGCCGCACTCGCGCCTGCGCCGGCCCTCGCCGCCGGGACCGCAGCGCCTGCCGGCGAGCAGCTGGTTCCGTACGAGGAGTTCACCCTGCCCAACGGGCTGCGGGTGGTGGTGCACACCGACCGCAAGGCGCCGATCGTCGCGGTCAATCTCTGGTACCACGTCGGCAGCAAGGACGAGCCGGCCGGTCGCACCGGGTTCGCCCACCTGTTCGAACACCTGATGTTCAACGGTTCGGAGAACTACCGCGGCGAATTCTTCGAACCCTTCGAGCTGGCCGGCGCCACCGACCAGAACGGCACCACCTTACTGGACCGCACCAACTACTTCCAGAACGTGCCGACCACCGCGCTGGACATGGCGCTGTGGATGGAGTCGGACCGCATGGGCCACCTGCTCGGCGCGATCGACCAGAAGGTGCTCGACGAACAGCGCGGCGTGGTCCAGAACGAGAAGCGCCAGGGCGAGAACCAGCCCTACGGCCAAGGCCGACGACGAGATCTACCGCGCGCTGTATCCGGCGAGCCACCCGTACCACCACAGCACCATCGGCTCGATGAACGATCTCGACGCCGCTTCGCTGGAAGACGTGAAGCAGTGGTTCCGCGCCTTATACGGCCCGAACAACGCGGTACTGGTGCTGGCCGGCGACATCGACCTTACCACCGCCAAGGACAAGGTCGCCCGCTTCTTCGGAGACATTCCCGCCGGCCCGAGCCTGGCCCGGGTGCAGGCCGGCCCGGTGAAGCGCGCGACCAGCCGCGCGACGATGACCGACAAGGTGCCGCAGGCGCGCATCCACCGCGCCTGGAGCGTGGCCGGCTACGGCAGTGCCGATTCAGACCGGCTGCAGGTGCTGTCGCAGGTGCTGGGCGGCAGCCGCAGCTCGCGCCTGGACCGTCGCCTCGTGCACGAGGACAAGCTGGTCGACAAGGTCAGCACCTACGTGCAGCCGTTCGAACTGGCTTCCACCTTCCTCATCACCGCCGACGTGAAGCAGGGCGTGGACCCGGCCAAGGTCGAGGCGATCATCGACGAGGAGCTGCGCAGGCTGGTGGCCGAAGGCCCGACCGCGGAAGAGCTGCAGCAGGCCAAGACCATGCTCGAGGCCGGCTTCGTGCGAGGCGTGGAGCGCATCGGTGGCTTCGGCGGCAAGGCCGACGCGCTGGCCGAATGCGCCGTGTACACCAAGGACCCGGGTTGCTTCCGCAGCAGCCTTACCGTCGTGCGCGACACCTCCGCCGCCGAGCTGAAAGCCATCGGCAAGCGCTGGCTCGGCGAGGGCTCGCACACCCTTATGGTGGTCCCGGGCGAACGCACCGCGCTGGCCGAAGAACCGTCGCCGACGCCGGCGCCGTTCGTGCTGCCCGGGCCGGATGCGAAGTACACCACGACCCCGAGCACGGTCGACCGCAGCACGGGCGTGCCGGTGCCGCAGAGTTTCCCCGATCTGAAGTTCCCCGCACTGGAGCGGGCCACCCCAGCAACGGCACGAAGGTCATCCTCGCCCGCCGCGACGCGGTGCCGGTGGTGCAGTTCAGCTACGAGTTCAAGGGCGGCTTCGCCGCCGACCAGAACCACAAGCTGGGTACGTCCAGCTTCGCCATGGGCATGCTCGACGAGGGCGCGGGCGACCTGGATGCGCTGGCGTTCGCCAACCGCTCCGAGTCGCTGGGCGCGATGCTTGGCGCCGGTGCAGCGCTGGACGGCGGCAACGCCTATCTGTCGGCGCTGAAGAAGAACCTGGACGACTCGCTTGGCCTGTTCGCCGACATGCTGCGCCAGCCGCGCTTCGACCAGAAGGAAATCGACCGCGTCCGTGCGAGCTGGATCGCCGGCATCGGCTAAGGAGAAGGCGCGCCCGAACGGTGCCGCGCTGCGCGTGCTGCCGCCGCTGCTGTACGGCAACGGCCACCCCTACGCGATTCCGTTCAGCGGCAGCGGCACCGAAGCTTCGATCGGTTCGCTGACCCGCGACGACCTGGTCGCCTTCCACAGGCAGTGGGTGCGTCCGGACAACGCGACCCTGATCGTGGTCGGCGACACCACGCTCGAGGAGGTCGTGCCGCTGCTGGAGAAGCATTTCGGCGACTGGAAGGCTGCCGCACCGGCGGTGCCCGCCGCCGCCCTGCCGGAGGTCAAGCGACCGGCCAAGCCGACCGTCTACCTGGTCGACCAGCCGGGCGCGGTCCAGGCCACGATCCTGGCCGCCGGCCAGCTGGTGCCCTCGACCAGGGACCCCGGCGCGATCAGGTTCGACTTCGCCAATTCGGTGCTGGGTGGCGAGTTCACCGCGCGCCTGAACATGAACCTGCGCGAGGACAAGCACTGGGCCTACGGCGCCTACAGCAGCGCCCCGGGCGCGATCGGGCAGCGGCCGTGGATCAGCTTCGCCCCGGTGCAGATCGACAAGACCGCCGAGTCGCTGAAGGAAGTGGACCGCGAGGTGCGCGAGTACGCGACCGGCAAGGCGCCGCCGACCGCCGGGGAGCTGGCCAAGATCCAGGCCACCGAGATCCGCAGCCTGCCCGGCGCCTACGAGACCGCCCGGGCGGTGATGGGCACCATCGGCGGCATCGTCCGCTACGACCGGCCGGACGACTACGTGTTCAGGCGCAAGGCCGAGATCGAGGCGCTGACCGTGGACCAGGTCAAGCAGGCCGCGGCCACGCTCGATCCGGACCGGCTGGTCTGGGTGGTGGTCGGCGACCTCAAGCAGGTCGAGGCGCCGGTGCGGGCCCTGAACCTGGGCGAGGTCCACGTGGTCGACGCCGACGGCAAGCCGGTCGCCACGAAGAAGTGAAGGCAGGCGTGCGCCGGCTCCGGCCTGCGCACGCTCCAGCGCAGGCGCCGGTCGAGGGCATCGCGCCCCAGCGCCGCGTGCAGGCCTGCATGTGGCCGGCCCTACAATGGCCGGCCCGCTTTCCACCGCATTCATGTTCCGCTCCGCACCCTGATGCGACCGGACCCTTCTGGAACCACACCATGTCCCGCCTGCCCGTCCTGATGCTCCTCGTCCTGCCGCTGGCTGCCTGTACCTGGGTGTCGATCAAGCCCGAGGCCAAGCAGGTCCGCGTGCTGCCGGCCGGCGCCGCCCCGGCCGGATGCGTGAAGCAGGGCGAGATCGAGGTCTCGGTCAAACACAGCGTGGCCTTCTACGAGCGAGATGCGGTCAAGGTCCGCGACGAGCTGGAAACCCTGGCCCGGAACGAGGCCGTGGGCCTGCCGGCCGACACCCTGCAGCCGCTCGGCGAGCCGGCCGGCGGTGCCCAGCGCTTCTCGGCCTGGCGCTGCGGACACTGAACCGGCCCGGACCGCGCCATACGTAAAGGTGCGGTGAAGGCGGTCAGCCGTTAGAATCGATGACCCTTTCGCCCATCGGGCGTGGATTGCCATGCTTTTCAAGAATGTCTCCATCGCGGGACTGGCGCATGTCGATGCGCCGCACACCCTGACCTCGCAGGAAATCAACGCGCGGCTGAAGCCGACCTTGGACCGCCTCGGCATCCGGGTCGACGTGCTCGGTGACATCGCCGGCATCCATGCCCGCCGCCTGTGGGACCAGGACGTGCAGGCCTCCGACGTGGCCACGCTGGCTGCACGCAAGGCGCTGGTCGATGCCGGCATCGACGTGGAGAAGGTCGGGCTGCTGGTCAACACCTCCGTCAGCCGCGACTACCTGGAGCCGTCCACCGCCTCGATCGTGTCCGGCAACCCGGGCGTGTCCGACCACTGCATGACCTTCGACGTCGCCAACGCCTGCCTGGCCTTCATCAACGGCATGGACATCGCCGCGCGGATGCTCGAGCGCGGCGAGATCGACTACGCGCTGGTGGTCGACGGCGAGACCGCCAACCTGGTCTACGAGAAGACCCTGGAGCGGATGGCCTCCCCGGACGTGACCGAGCAGCAGTTCCGCGACGAGATGGCCGCCCTGACCCCTGGGCTGCGGCGCCGCGGCGATGGTCATGGCCCGCCGCGAACTGGTCCCGGACGCGCCGCGCTACAAGGGTGGCGTGACCCGCTCGGCGACCGAGTTCAACCAGCTGTGCCGCGGCAACCTGGACCGCATGGTCACCGATACCCGCATGCTGCTGATCGAGGGCATCAAGCTGGCGACCAAGACCTTCGCCGCGGCCAAGCTGGCGCTGGGCTGGGCGGTGGACGAACTGGACCAGTTCGTGATCCACCAGGTCAGCCGCCCGCACACCGCCGCCTTCGTCAAGTCGCTGGGCGTGGATCCGAAGAAGGTCATGACCATCTTCGGCGAGCACGGCAACATCGGCCCGGCCTCGGTGCCGATCGTGTTGAGCAAGCTCAAGGAGCTGGGCCGCCTGAAGAAGGGCGACCGCATCGCCCTGCTCGGTATCGGCTCGGGCCTGAACTGCTCGATGGCCGAGGTGGAGTGGTAATCGACGCCGCCGGCGTCTGATGCGAAAGGGCCGGCCTGTCCGGCCCTTTTCATGAGTGCGCCATGGCGGCGGCGACGCCGGACCCCGTCGCTGCGCGATGCCACGCCCGCTTCAGCCGGCCCCGCAGCACTTCTTGTGCTTTTTCCCGCTGCCGCACGGACACGGATCGTTGCGACCCGGACCCGCATCGCGGCGGATCGGCGTGCGCGGAGTGAGCTCGGCGATGTGGTGGTGGTTGAGATCGGCCAGCATGCCCGGCAGGTCCACCACGATCTCCATCCGTTCGCGGTAGCCCAGCGGCGTGGGCGCCTTGTCGGGATCGTCGGCGTCGGCGATCTCGCCGGAGGCCAGGCGTTCGAGCGCGTCGAAGATCTCTTCGATCCAGTCGTTCTCGTCCAGCCAGCGGTCCCATTCGGCCTCGCGCAGGGCCGCGCCCTCGAAGAAGCCCAGCGCCCACTCCCGGCCGACGTCGAGTTCGTCCTCGCCCAGCGCCTCCGCGCCATCTTCCGGCTCTTCCGGCAGCCACATCAGCGGCATCAGGTGGTCCGGCAGGCCTTCCTCGCCGTGGCGCGCGCGGGCGGCGCACATGTTCCAGTGGCCCATCAGCAGGTTCTGGACGTCCTGCGCCTCTTCCGCGCTGCCCCAGTTCGGCACCTTGCCGCCCCACACCACCGGCTCCCATTCGGCGGGCGGCACCGGCGAGGGCGCCACCACCAGCGCCGAAAGAAAGCCGTCCAGCACTTCCAGGTTGAAGCCCCGGAACGGTACGGCGCGTTGTTCGAGCAGCGCGGACAGTCGTTCGATCTGCGCGTCGTCGAGGTAGGGCGGGGGCGTGGCCATGGCGGGCGGGGATAGTGGGGAGGGCGTGCATGGTAGTCCCTGCGGGGCGCGAAGGGCGTGCCGCCGTTGCCCGCACCGGCGGCCGTCGGCGGGTCGCACTGGCCTACAATGCGTGGTTTCCGCGCGAACCCGCTGCCCGTGTCCCAGTTCCCGGCTACCCCGCCGACCCGAAGCGTTTCGAGGTCCGTCCCGGCATCACGATGTCGTACCTGGACGAGGGCCCGCGCGATGGCGAAGTGGTCGTCGCCCTGCACGGCAATCCGTCCTGGAGCTACTACTGGCGCACGCTGGTGGCCGGACTGTCGGATCCCGCCCTCGGCAGGCCATATCGGGTGATCGTTCCCGACCACGTCGGCATGGGCCTGTCGGACAAGCCGGACGACCACCTGACGTCGTCGCCGCGCTACGACTACACCCTGCAGTCGCGGGTGGACGACCTGGAAGCGCTGCTGCGCCATGCCGGCGTGGACGACGCCACGCCGGTGACCCCATGGGTGCATGACTGGGGCGGGATGATCGGCTTCGGCTGGGCGCTCAAACATGCCGCGCAGGTGAAGCGCCTGGTGATCCTCAACACCGCCGCGTTCCCGATGCCGGCCGCGAAGAAGATGCCCTTAAGAGATCGCGCTGGGCCGCGACTACTTCGTCGGCGAACTGGTGATCCGTACGCTCAACGCCTTCTCCGCCGGCGCCTCCTTACTGGGCGTGGAGCGGAAGATGCCGGCCGACGTGCGCCGCGCCTACGTGGCGCCGTACGACTCGTGGAAGAACCGCATCTCCACCATCCGCTTCATGCAGGACATCCCGCTGTCGCCGAAGGATGCGGCGTGGCCGCTGCTTGAAGCGGCGGGCAGGGCGCTGCCGTCCTTCGCCGACCGCCCGGCGTTCATCGGTTGGGGGCTGAAGGATTTCGTCTTCGACCGGCATTTCCTCGAGCGCTTCCGCGCCGACCTGCCGCAGGCCGAAGTGCACGCCTTCGAGGACGCCGGCCACTACGTGCTGGAGGACAGGCACGAGGTGCTGGTCCCGGCGATCCGCCGCTTCCTCGACGCGCATCCGCTAGGGCGCCACGACTGAGCGGCGAGCGTGCCGGAGGCGGCGCGCCGTTGCGCGTGCTGTTCGTGTGCGGGCAGAACCGGCTGCGCAGCCCTACCGCCGAACAGGTCTTCGCCGACTGGCCGGGAGTCGAAACGGCGTCGGCCGGGCTCAAGCACGAGGCCGGGGTACCGGTGACGCCTGAACTGCTGGCCTGGGCGGACCTGGTGCTGGTGATGGAGCCGGCGCAACGCCGGCAGCTGGCCACGCGCTTCGGCGCGCACCTGTGCGGCACGCGGATCGCCTGCCTCGGCATTCCCGACATCTACCGCTTCATGGAGCCGGCGCTGGTCGAGCGGCTCCTGCGCGTGGTGCCGGCGTACCTGCGCCGCGGCTAGCGCTCACGACTCCGGCAGCGGGTTGCGCTCGGCGTCGCCGACGCCGATCCAGTCCGCTTCGGTCAGCGCGTGCAGGCCGTGCGCCAGCCGCGACTTGTCGCACTGCGCACTGCGTTCGCCGAACTCCAGCGAGGCCGGTACCGCGGCGCATACCGAGGGTCGCCGGTCGTGGATCGTGCAGCGGCTGTAGCGGCCGATGTCGGCGTCCAGCGCGATGCAGCGCGGGTTCGATTGCGAGGTGCCGCGCATGACCCGTTCGTGGGCGCGCAGGCTCTCGGTCAGTTCGACCGGGACCGGGCCGCCAAGCGCGGGATCGGCCTCGCTCCAGTGGAAGCTGACGCGGAAGTAGGCGCAGCAGGCGCCGCAGGTCAGGCAGGGATGCGCCATCGGAAAGCGGGGCGGCGATACGGGAGCGGCATTCTGCCGCAATCGTGGAGCGGCGCAAGCGACCGCCGCTTCAGCTTCGCCCGGCCGGTCGGAGCGGCGGGATCGGCGATAATCGCCCGATGACCGCTCCTTGCAATATCGCCGCGGCGTTGCCGCGGCTGGCCGCCGAACGTCCCGACCAGCCCGCGATCCGCTGCCCCGGCCGGCGCGGTGCGGGCGGCGGCCTTACCGCCTACGACGTGGTCCTGGACTACCGCGCGCTGGACGCGCGCAGCGACGCCATCGCCGCCGGCCTTACCCGCCATGGCATCGGCCGCGGCATGCGCACGGTGGTGATGGTGCGGCCGTCGCCGGAGTTCTTCCTGCTGATGTTCGCCCTGTTCAAGGCCGGCGCGGTGCCGGTGCTGGTCGACCCGGGCATCGACCGGGGCGCGCTGAAGCAGTGCCTGGACGAAGCGCAGGCCGAGGCCTTCATCGGCATCCCGCTGGCGCACGTGGCGCGGCTGGCGCTGGGCTGGGCGAAAGCGGCGCGCAGGCTGGTCACCGTCGGCACGCGCTGGGGCTGGGGCGGGACCACGCTGGCGCGGATCGAGCGCGAAGGCGCCGGCAGCGGACCGCAGCTGGCCGACACCGCGCCCGACGACGTCGCCGCGATCCTGTTCACCAGCGGCTCGACCGGCGTGCCCAAGGGCGTGGTCTACCGCCATCGCCACTTCGTCGCCCAGATCGACATGATGCGCGAGGCCTTCGGCATCGAGCCCGGTGGCGTGGACCTGCCCACGTTCCCGCCGTTCGCGCTGTTCGATCCGGCGCTTGGCCTGACCTCGGTGATCCCGGACATGGATCCGACCCGGCCGGCACGCGCCAATCCCGAGCGCCTGCACGATGCGATCGGCCGCTTCGGCGTGAGCCAGCTGTTCGGCTCGCCGGCGCTGATGCGGGTACTGGCCGAGCACGGCCGGCCGCTGCCGACGCTGCGCCGGGTGACCTCGGCCGGCGCGCCGGTGCCGCCGGACGTGGTCGAGAAGATCCGCACCCTGCTCGCCGACGAGGCGCAGTTCTGGACGCCGTACGGTGCCACCGAGTGCCTGCCGGTCGCGGTGATCGAGGGCCGCGAACTGCAGGGCACGCGCGTGGCCACGGAGAGCGGCGCCGGCACCTGCGTCGGCCGCCCGGTGCCGCCGAACGAGGTGCGGATCATTGCCGTCGACGATGCGCCCATCGCCGACTGGTCCGGCGCGCGCGTGCTGGCGCCGGGCGAGGTCGGCGAGATCACCGTGGCCGGTCCGACCGCGACCGACAGCTACTTCAACCGCGACGCGGCCACGCGCGCGGCGAAGATCGGCGAGCGACTCGACGGGGGCGGCGAACGCGTCGTGCACCGCATGGGCGATGTCGGCTATTTCGACGAACAGGGCCGGCTCTGGTTCTGCGGGCGCAAGACCCAGCGGGTGGAGGCGGCCGACGGCCCGCTCTACACCGAGCAGGTCGAGCCGGTGTTCAACGTGCATCCGCAGGTGCGGCGTACCGCGCTGGTCGGCGTCGGCACGCCGGGGCGCAGCGGCCGGTGCTGTGCATCGAGCTGGCCGATGGCGTGCCGGCCGTCGCGTTCGAGCGGATCGAAGCGGAGCTGCGCATGATCTCCGCACGCCATCCACACACCGCGCGCGTGCGCACGTTCCTGCCGCACCCCGGATTCCCGGTCGACATCCGCCACAACGCCAAGATCGGCCGCGAGAAGCTGGCCGCCCGGGCCGCCACCCAACCCGGAGCGGGCGCATGAGGATCCTGGTCACCGGTGGCGGCGGATTCCTCGGCCAAGGCGCTGTGCGCGGGCCTGCGCGCGCGCGGGCACGAGGTCATCAGCTTCCAGCGCAGCCATTCGCCGGCGCTGGCGGCGCTGGGCGTGGGCCAGGTGCGTGGCGACCTCGCCGATGCGCACGCGCTGGCGCACGCGGCGGCCGGTGCCGACGCGGTGTTCCACAATGCCGCCAAGGCCGGCGCCTGGGGGCAGTTACGACAGCTATTTCCAGGCCAATGTCGTCGGCACGCGTCATGTAATTGCCGCCTGCCGCGCGCATGGCATCGGCCGCCTGGTCTATACCTCCACGCCGAGCGTGACCCACCGCGCGACCCATCCGGTCGAAGGCCCGGCGCGGACGAAGTGCCCTATGGCGAAGATTTCCAGGCGCCCTACGCGGCCACCAAGGCGATCGCCGAGCGGGAGGTGCTGGCCGCAAACGACCCGGCGCTGGCGGTGGTCGCGTTGCGCCCGCGGCTGATCTGGGGACCGGGCGATGCGCAGATCCTGCCGCGGCTGGTCGAGCGCTCGCGCGCCGGGCGGCTGCGCATCGTCGGCAGCGGCGACAACCTTAGTCGACACCACCTACATCGACAATGCCGCGCAGGCGCACTTCGACGCGTTCGAGCACCTCGCGCCGGGCGCGGCCTGCGCCGGCAAGGCGTACTTCATCTCCAACGGCGAACCCAAGCCGATGGGCGAGCTGCTCAATGCCCTGCTCGCCGCCGCCGGCGCGCCGCCCGTGCGCAAGCACCTGTCGTTCAAGGCGGCGTATCGGATCGGCGCGGCCTGCGAGCGGCTGTGGCCGCTGCTGCGCCTGCGCGGCGAGCCGCCGATGACGCGCTTCCTCGCCGAGCAGCTCAGCACCACCCACTGGTACAGCATGGAGCCGGCGCGGCGCGACTTCGGCTACGTGCCGCCGGTGTCCTTTGACGAGGGGATCACAAGGCTGAAAGCCGCATGGCAGGGCGCCGGCGTCATCACCTGATCACCACCGGCGCGCGCGCAGCATTTGCGCAACGCCCGGAGTGGCGCTTTGCCGAAGGATGCCCCGATGCTTCACTACGCCGTCGTCTTCTTCATCATCGCCGTCATCGCCGCGCTGCTGGGTTTCAGCGGTATTGCCGGTGCGGCCACCAACATCGCCTGGATCCTGTTCGTCGTGTTCCTATCCATGGGCGCGATCTCGCTGCTGCGCGGGCGCAAGGTCTAGCGCGACCGGATACCGGAGGGCCTGTCGCCCGGCGGGCACGCGCCGGCGATCGGCAGGCATGGACGCCAGTGGAACGGGCGGAGCAATGCTCCGCCCGTTCCCGTTTCGACGATCCGGGCGCATGACGGCGTCCGCGCGCCGGCCGCCCGCCGGTAGAATGCGGCCCATGCCAACGCCTTTCGATGCCCTCAAGCCGCTGGCCGGTCGCGCCCTGGAAGTGGCGCTCAACCGCGCCGTGACGCTGGATCCCGACACACGCGCGGCGCTGGCCTCGATGGATGGCCGCCGCATCTCGCTGGCGCTGGAGTCGCCGCCGCTGGCGCTGGAGATCGGCGTGCACGCCGGCTACCTGCAGGTGGGGCCACTGTTGCGCGAGGCCGATCTGGCCGTGCGCGGCACGATCGGCGGCCTGCTCGGGCAGTTGCCGTTCCCATGAACGCGCGCAAGGGCAAGGGCCGGCTGCATGTGTCCGGCGACGCGGAGCTGGCCCAGCGCCTGCAACGCCTTACCGCCGGCTTCGATCCCGACTGGCAGCAGCCGTTTGTCGCCGCCTTCGGCGAAGTGATCGGCGTGCAGGTGGCCAATGCCACCGCGGCGGCATTGCGCGGCGCGCGCGACACTGCCGTCGGCCTTACCCGGTCGGGGGCCGAATACGTCACCGAAGAAAGCCGCGACGTGGTCGCGCGCGCCGAGCTGGCCGCCTTCAACGACGACGTCGACGCACTGCGCGACGACGTCGAACGCATCGCCGCGCGCGTCGCCCGGCTGCCGCGCGTGGAGCTGGCCCCGTGAGGGCCGCGCTGCGCGCCTGGCGCATCATCGGCCGGGTGGTCCTGCGCTACCGGCTGGACGAACTGCTCGACGACACCCCGGCCGAGCGCTGGCTGCGCCTGGGCAAGCCGTTCGCGCCGCGCGCGCCGGCCGCGGTGGCCGCGCTGCCGCGTGGCGCGCGCCTGCGCCTGGCGCTGCAGGAGCTCGGCCCGATCTTCGTCAAGTTCGGGCAGATCCTGTCGACCCGGCGCGACCTGCTGCCGGCGGATATCGCCGAAGAGCTTTCCCTGCTGCAGGACCAAGGTCGCGCCGTTCGACGGCGACCTCGCCCGCGCGATCGTGGAACAGGCGCTGGGCCAACCTATCAGCGCCGCCTTCGCCCGCTTCGACACCGTGCCGCTGGCCTCGGCGTCGATCGCGCAGGTGCACGCCGCGCGACTGCATGGCGGCCGCGAGGTGGTGGTCAAGGTGCTGCGCCCGCGCATCGAGAAGCAGATCGCCGGCGACATCGCCCTGCTCAAGTCGCTGGCTGCGCTGGTCGACCGCCGCACCCACCCCAACGCCGACAAGATCCGCCCGCAGGCGGTGGTGGCCGAGATCGAGACCACCCTGGCGGCCGAGCTGGACCTGCAGCGCGAAGGCGCCAATGCCAGCGTGATGCGCCGGCTGTGGGCCGACTCGCCGGACCTGTACGTGCCGGAGGTGATCTGGAGCCACACCGCCGAGCGCGCGCTGACCATGGAGCGGGTCAGCGGCATCCCCTCCGACGACGTCGCCGCGCTGGACGCGGCCGGCATCGACCGCAGCGTGCTCGCCGCCAAGGGCGTGCGCGTGTTCTACACGCAGGTGTTCCGCGACAACTTCTTCCACGCCGACGCGCACGCCGGCAACATCTGGGTCGACGACGACCCGGCGCGGCGCCAAGACCCGCGCTTCGTGGTGCTCGATTTCGGCATCGTCGGCCAGCTCTCGGCGCAGGACCAGTACTACCTTACCGAGAACTTCATGGCGATCTTCCACAAGGACTACCGGCGCATCGCCGAGCTGCACGTGGAGGCCGGCTGGATGCCGGCGACGGTGCGCATCGACGAGCTGGAAGCGGCCGCGCGCGCGGTGTGCGAGCCGTACTTCACCCGGCCGCTGAGCGAGATCTCGCTGGCCGAGGTGCTGGCCAAGCTGTTCCGCACCGCGCAGCGCTACGAGCTCACCTTGCAGCCGCAGCTGATCCTGCTGCAGAAGACCCTGCTCAACATCGAGGGCGTCGGCCGCCAGCTCGATCCGCGCCTGGACATCTGGGCGGTGGCGCAGCCGGTGCTCGAGCGGATCCTGCGCGAGCGCTACAGCCCGCGCCGGCTGCTGCGCGAGTTCGGCAAGCGCGTCCCGGAACTGATGACCCGCGCGCCGGAAATGCCGCGCCTGCTGCACGCCTGGCTGGAGCAGCAGGTCGCTGGCCGCCACGAGATGGGCATCCGTTCGCAGGAACTGGCCGAGGTCGCGCGCACGCTGCAGACGCTGCAGCGCCGCTCGGTCGCCGCGATCCCGGGCAGCGGGCTGCTGGTGGTGGCTGCGGTGCTGTATGCGCTCGAGGCCGGTGGCCCGCGCCTGCTGGGCGTGCCGCTGTCGGCGTGGATCGCCGGCCTCGGTGGCCTGTGGGCGATCCTACGCGCTGCCGCGGCGCTAGGTTCCGGGTCTTTCGTAGAGCGGGGCTTGCCCCGCTGCTCTTGATCGCATCAAAGCGGGAGCAGCGGGGCAAGCCCCGCTCTACACAGGCGATGCACCAGCAAGAGTGGTGCATCGCGGAGAGGGGGCGCCGTGCGGGCAACCCGGAGGGCCACCCGCACGATGAGTCCCTCGCGGTGTTACCTGCCCGCCGCCGCTGCCGGCTGGGTCGCCGTGGCCTTCGCCGCCGCGGCGAAATCGCCGGCGATGAAGGTGCTCAGCTTCGCCGGGTCCAGGTGCTTGCGGATCGCCGCGTTGACCTTATCTGGGTGAGCGCCCGGTACTTCGCGTCCAGGTCGGCGGTGAACTGCATGGTGCGGCCGAAGAACAGCTGGTCCTGCAGCATGCCGGCGACCTTACCGTCATTGGCACGCGACTGTTCGCGCTCCGTCAGCAGGCCGGACACCGCGTCCTGCAGTTCCGCGGCGGTGACGCCGTCGGCGACGAGCCGGGCCAGTTCTTCGCGTACCGCGGCCTCGACCTTGGCCATGTTCTGCGGCGCGGCGATGGCCTGGATCGAGAAGTCGCCCGCGTCATCGGTGCCGGCAATGCTGTCGTCGGCATCGATCGAACTGCCCACGCCGTAGCTGAGGCCTTCCTTCTGCCGGATCCGGTCGCCGAGGCGCGACTTCAGCGCACCACCGCCGAAGATGCGGTTGGCCACCACCAGCGCCGGATAGTCGGCGTCGATCACCCGCAGGGCGACGTTGTGGCGGGCCATGAACACCGCGTTCGGCTTGTCCGGTGCCGGCAGGCGCTCGTTCACCGGCGCCACCGCGGTGTAGTGGGTGGAGATCGGCGCATAGGCACGCGGGGTCTTCCAGCCGGCGAACAGCTCCTGCAGCTGCGTGCGCACCGCATCGGCGTCGAAGTCGCCGACGATGGCGATCTCGCCCTGCGCGGTGCCGTAGAAGTCGCGATGGAATGCGACCAAGGTCCGCGCGCTTGAGCGCGCGCAGCCGGGCCAGCGATTCGTCCAGCGTATCCACGTGCAGCGGGTGCCCCGCCGGCCACGGATCGAAGTGCAACGCCAGCGCCTGCCCGGCGATGCTGCCCGGCTCCTTGCGCGAGGCCTCGATGCCGGTGACCGCCTGCAGCCGCAGCTGTTCGAACTCGTCCTCGGGGAAGGTCGGTTCGCGCAGCACGCCGGCCAGCAACGCCAGCGCTTCGGCCAGCTTGTCGCGACGGGTCAGCAGCGACAGGCCGGCGCCCTGCAACTCGCCGCCGACGCCGCCCTTGGCCTGCAGCGCCTCCAGCTTCTGGTCGATCTGCACCCGGCTGAGCGCCTTCGAGCCGCGCATCAGCATGGCGCCGGTCAAGCCCGCGGCCATGTCGCGGCCGGTCAGCGAGGTGGCGTCGCCGAAGCGGAAATTGCCGGTCACCGTCACCGTGCCGCCGCGCGTGCGCTTGGGCAGCAGGGCGACCTTCAGGCCCTCGCCGACGGTGATGCGCTGGGTGCGCGCCTCGATGTTGGCCGGGCTCGGCTCGAAGTTCTCGCCGGCCTCGACCGCCGCGCGGCCGGCGTAGCCGGCGACCACGCCGCCTGCCGCCGGCGCCGCCGGCACTTCCACCCGGTCCGGGGCGTCGGTCGGGATGAACCGGGCCAGGTGCGGTTGCTCGCGCGCAGGTACTGTGCGGCGACGCGGTTCACGTCGGCGGCGGTGACCTTGGCGATCGCATCGCGGCTGGTGAACAGCAGGCGCCAGTCACCGGCGGCGACATACTCGGACAGGCCCATGCCGACCGCGTTGACGTCGGTGAAGTACAGGTCGTAGGCATTTGCGATGCGCTGCTGCGCCTGGACCACTTCCTCGGCGCTGATCGGGGTCTTCGCGATCTGCTCGAGCTGGTCCAGCAGGACTTGCTCCATCTTCGCCGCATCGCCGGTGCGCGGCTGCGCGGCGAGCGCATACAGCAGGCCGGCATCGGCCTTGGCCTTCGGCCGCCGCGCCGGCGCCGGCGGCAATGCGTGTTTCCACCAGTGCCTTGTGCAGGCGTCCGCCGGGAGTATAGCCGAGCACGTCGGCGAGCACTTCCAGCGCGGCGTTGTCGGCGTGGGTGCGCGCGGGCATGTGGTAGGCGGCGGCGACCACGCTGAGGTCGCCGGTGCGGCGCACGTTGACCTCGCGCTCGCCGTCCTGCGCCGGCTCGATGGTCGCAAAGCGCGCCAGCGGCGCCTTCGGCCGCGCGACGCGGCCGAAGGCGGCCTGCACCTTGTCCAGCACCTGCGCCGGCTCGATCCGCCCGGCGATCACCAGGTCGCGTTGTCCGGCCGGTACCAGCTGCGGTAGAAGGCCTGCAGCTGCTCGATGCGCAGCCCTTCCACGTCCGAGCGCGCGCCGATCGGCAGGTTGCCGTAGTTGTGCCACAGGTAGGCAGTCGAGCGCATGCGCTGCAGCAGCACGTTGACCGGATTGTTCTCTCCCGCCTCCATCTCGTTGCGGACCACGGTCATTTCGCTGTCCAGGTCGGCCCGCGCCACGCGCGAATTGACCATGCGATCGGCTTCCATGCCGAGGACCCATACTAAGTGTCGTTGTTGGCCGGGAAGGAGGCGAAATAGTTGGTGCGGTCCAGCGAGGTGGTCGCGTTGAAGGCGATGCCGCGGCGCTTCATTTCGCCGCTGATGTCGTCGTGGGCCGGCGTACCCTTGAACATCAGGTGTTCGAGCAGGTGCGCCATGCCGGTCTGGCCGTAGTCCTCGTGCACCGAGCCGACGCCATAGGTGATGTTGACCGTCACCGTGGGCTTGGTCGGATCGGGGAACAGCAGCACGCGCAGGCCGTTGGCCAGGGTGAATTCGCTGATGCCTTCGATGCTCGGGCCCGCGGCCACGCCCTTGGGCAGGGCCGGCGCCGTGGTCGCGGACAGCGCCGCGCCGGGCGCGGCCAGTGCGAGGGCCAGAGTGAATGCGAGAATTGCCTTGTTGCCGGGGATCATCCGTGGTCTCCAGTGGAAAAACGCGCCGGCAGGACCGCCGGCGCGGCGAGTGTCGCAGATGCCGCGCAGCCCTGCAGCGGTGACGGGAGAAACCATGCGTTTGCCGGTGCTGTACGAAGACGAGTCGCTGGCGGTGGTCGCCAAGCCGGCGGGATTGATGGTGCACGACAGCGCACTGGCCGCCGACGAGACCGACTTCGCCGCCGACCGCCTGCGCGAGCAGTTCGGCCGTCCGATCCACCTGGTCCACCGGCTCGACCGCGCCACCAGCGGCTGCCTGCTGCTGGCGTTCGATCGCGACAGCGCCTCGGCGCTGGGCAAGGCGGTGATGGCCCAGCAGCTCGACAAGCGCTACCTTACCATCTGCCGTGGCTGGCCGGAGCAGGCGTTCACCATCGACCATCCGCTCGACGGCGGTCCGGGCAAGCCGCAGAAGAAACCGGCGGTGACGCGTTTCCGCCTCCTACCACCGGCGAGCTGGACGAACCGTCGGCCGGCTTTCCCACCTCGCGCTATGCGCTGCTGGAGTGCGAACTGCTCACCGGCCGCTTCCGCCAGATCCGCCGCCACCTCAAGCACGCCTCGCACCACCTGATCGGCGACACCAGCCACGGCGACGGCCGCCACAACCGCGCGTTCCGCATGCGCGGCGTGCACCGGATGCTGCTGCATGCGTGGCAGCTCGGCTTCCCGCATCCACGCAGCGGTGCGCCCATGCGCGTGCAGGCGCCGCCGGAAGGCGAGTTCCTCAAGGCGATGGCGCTGTTCGGCTGGGACGTTCCGTAGCGCCGGCTCGCCGCCCGGGCGGGCTCGCCCATACAATCCGTACATGCCCGCCGACGCGCTCACCATCAGCCCGACCTGGCGATCCCCGACGCGGAGATCGTCGTGCGTTTCGTGCGCGCCAGCGGCGCCGGCGGGCAGAACGTCAACAAGGTGTCCAGCGCGGTGGAACTGCGCTTCGACATCGCCGGCTCGCCCTCGCTGCCCGAACCGCTGCGGGCACGGCTGCTGGCGCGCCGCGACCGCCGCCTCACCGACGCCGGCGTGCTGGTGATCGATGCGCAGCGCTTCCGCACCTGGGACCGCAACCGCCGGGACGCGCGCGAACGGCTGGCTGCGTTCATCGCCGCCGGTCTGTCGGTGCCCAAGCGCCGGATCGAGACCAAGCCGACCCGCGGTTCGCAGCTGCGCCGCCTGGAAGGCAAGCGCGAACGCAGCGAAATCAAGCGCGGGCGCGGCACGCGCTCATGGGATTGAACTGACATGGCCGACGAAGAACCGCTGCTGCCGGCGATCCCGCCGAACATGCCGCAGGTGCCGCCGACGCGGCGCTTCTCGCGCTGGCTCGGCCGCACGGTCCTGCGCCTGGGTGGCTGGCACATGCGCGGCACGTTCCCGGACATCCCGCGGCTGGTGCTGATCGCCGCGCCGCATTCGTCCAACTGGGACGGCATCTGGGGCATCGCCGCGAAGATGGCGCTGGGCTTCGATGCGCGCATCCTCGGCAAGGACACCCTGTTCTGGTGGCCGCTGTCGGTGGTCCTGCGCAACCTGGGCGTGATCCCGCTGGACCGCAGCAGGCCGCAGGGCGTGGTCGAGCAGAGCATCGAACTGATCCGGACCTCGCCGAAGCTGTGGTTCGTGCTGGCGCCGGAAGGCACGCGCAAGCAGGTCGAACACTGGAAGGCCGGCTTCCTCAAGATCGCCCATGGCGCCGGCGTGCCGATCCTGATGGCCTATTTCCACTATCCGGACAGGACCATCGGCATCGGGCCGCTGTTCCACACCACCGGCGATGCGCAGGCCGACATGGCCGCGATCCGTGCCTGGTACCGGCCCCGGCGGGGGCAAGAACCGCGGAACCGGCTAGGCGCGCACATGGCCGCCGCCCCGGTCTGGTTCCGCGACGACCTGCGCCTGGACGACCAGCCCGCGCTGCGCGCCGCGCTCGACCGCGGCTGGTTGCCCGTCCCGGTGTACATCCACGCCCCCGAAGAGGAAGGCGACTGGGCGCCGGGTGCGGCCTCCGACGCCTGGCGCCGGCGTTCGCTGCAGGCACTGGCCGCGGACCTGGAGTCGCGTGGTTCGCGGCTGCTGGTCGTGCATGGCCCGACCCTCGGCACGTTGCAGGCACTGGCCGCGCTGACCGGCGCCGAAGCAGTGCTGTGGACGCGGCGCTACGAACCGGCGATCGAACAGCGCGACGCGCGGATCAAGCGGGAACTGCGCCGGGCGGGCCTGCATGCGGAAAGCTTCAACGGTTCGCTGCTGTACGAGCCGTGGGAGGTGGCGACCCGGCAGGGCGATCCGTACCGGGTGTTCACGCCGTTCTGGAAAACCGCGCTGGCCGCGTGGCGCGCGCCGGCGACCTGGGACGCGCCGGCGGCGCGCCTGCCCGCGCCGGACGAGGCCAGCACTCCGCACAGCGTGGCCCCGGATGCCGTGCTGCCGGCGCCGCAGCCGGGCTGGGACGCCGGTTTCTGGCAGCGCTTCAGCCCCGGCGGACACGGCGCGCGCCAGGCGCTGGCGCGCTTCCTCGAGGGCGCCGTGCACGGCTATGCGCAGGCGCGCGATTTCGCCGCCGAGGCCGGGACTTCGCGGTTGTCGCCGCACCTGCATTTCGGCGAGGTGTCGGTACGGCGGATCGCGGCGGCGCTGCTCGACGCCGGCGACGCGATCGCCGCGGCCGACCGCGAGCGCTTCCTTACCGAACTGGGCTGGCGCGAGTTCGCCCACCACGTGATGCACCACTACCCGCACGTGCCGGATCGCGACATGGACGCGCGCTTCGCCGGTTTCCGCTGGGCACGCCCGCTGCGCGCGAAGCTCGAGGCCTGGCAGCAGGGCCGCACCGGCGTGCCGATCGTCGATGCCGGCATGCGCGAGCTGTGGCACACCGGCTGGATGCACAACCGCGTGCGCATGGTGGTGGCCAGCTGGCTGACCAAGCACCTGCGCCTGCACTGGTCGCATGGCGCGCGCTGGTTCTGGGACACGCTGGTCGATGCCGACCTTACCAGCAATACCCAGGGCTGGCAGTGGACCGCCGGCACCGGCGCGGACGCAGCGCCGTACTTCCGCGTTTTCAACCCGGTCAGCCAGGCGGCGAAGTTCGATTCCGACGGCGCCTACATCGCGCGCTGGCTGCCGGAACTGGCCGGCCTGCCGCTGCCGGCGCGGTTCGCACCGTGGCAGTACCCGGCGCTGCTGCGCCGGCACGCGCCGTCCTATCCGCGGCAACCGCAGGTCGGACTGGCCCAAGGGCGGCAGGCGGCGCTGGAGGCGTTCGCCGCGCTGAAACGCGGCGGGTGAGCGCCGCCGCCGCGTGCGCTGGCGTCACGGCCGCGTGACGTGCGCCGGGTAGGATCGGGCCTCTTCCGTCCGCGAGGTCGCCGCCATGCGTGCCCTGTTCCTTCCGCTGCTCGCTTCCGCGCTCGCCCCGGCCGGCACCGCCGCCGCGCAGGCGCCCGCGGCCCGGCCGTTCGCCGCGGTCGAGGTGGCGCGCTTCGACGAGCCCCGGCGATGGCGTTCCTGCCCGACGGCCGCCTGCTGGTGACCGAGAAGGCCGGCCGCCTGTGGTTGCAGGACGTGGCCAGCGGCACGCGCCGCCGCATCGGGGGCGTGCCGGAGGTGGTGCACGCCGGCTGGGGCGGCTTCGCCGACGTGGTGCTGCATCCGCAGTTCGCGCGCAACGGCTGGGTCTATCTCAGCTACGCCGAAGCCGGCGACGGCAACACCTCCGGTGCCGCGGTCGCCCGCGCGAAACTGGACCTCGCCGACGGCGAACTCGAAGACCTGCAGGTGATCTGGCGACAGGTGCCGAAGGTGGCCGGCAACGGGCACTACGGCCACCGCATCGCCTTCGACGGCGACGGCCTGCTGTGGATCACCTCGAGCGAGCGGCAGAAGTTCGACCCGGCCCAGGACATGCATTCGAACCTGGGCAAGATCGTGCGCCTGCGCGACGACGGCAGCGTGCCCGACGGCAATCCGTACGCCGGCCAGGGCGAGGTCACCTCCCAGGTCTGGACGCTCGGTCATCGCAACATGCTCGGCATCGCCTTCGACGGCGACGGCCGGCTGTGGGTGCACGAGATGGGGCCCAAGGGCGGCGACGAGCTCAACCTGATCGAGAAGGGCGCCAACTACGGCTATCCGCTCGTGTCCAACGGCGACCACTACGACGGCAAGCCCATCCCCGACCACGACACCCGGCCGCAGTACCGCGCACCGGTGGTCAGCTGGACGCCGGTGATCTCGCCGGCGGGCTTCGTCATCTACAGCGGCGACCGCTATCCGGGCTGGAAGGGCAGCGGCCTGATCGGCGGGTTGTCCTCGCAGAGCCTGGTGCGCGTGGCCTTCGATGGCGACCGCGCGCGCGAGGCCGAGCGCTTCGACATGGGTACGCGCATCCGCGAGGTCGAGCAGGGGCCCGATGGCACGATCTGGTTGCTGGAAGACGGCGGCAAGGGCGCCCAGGGGCGGCTGTACCGGCTGGATCCCGCGCGGTCCTGAGGGTGGCGCGGGCTGTTCCGCGTGCAGTGCGCTGGATCTAACCCACCGACGACACGCGGAGGAATGCATGGACACGAACAAGCACCATGCGCACGGCATCCGCCAGGTCGCCATCACCGTGTCCGATGTCGACGCGGCGCTGGGCTTCTACCGCGACGTGCTGGGGCTGGCGTTCCTGTTCCGCGCCGGGCCGGGGCTGGCGTTCCTGGACGCGGACGGCGTGCGGATCATGCTGACCGCGCCCTAGGGCGCCGGTGCGGCGGGCGCCAATTCGATCCTCTACTTCCGGGTGCGCGGCATCGCCGCCACCCATGCGGCGATGCTGGCGCGCGGCGGAACTGGCGAGCGCGACCCGCAGCTCACCGCGCACATGCCCGACCGCGAGCTGTGGACCGCGTTCCTGCGCGACCCCGACGGCAACCTGGTCGGGTTGATGGAGGAGGTGCGATAGCGCAAGGTCGTCGTGGCCGGGTCCGCCCCGGTTTCTGCGTCAGCCATAAAACAACTGCCAAAGGAGCATGCGATGGCCAAGTTCATCCCGGGAGTGGACAGCCAGGTCAAGACCGACGGGCCGCTGCTCGAAGTGCGGGCTTCGCCCGCCACGCCGCTGGCGGGTGGTCGCCACGTATTCCAGCTGGTGGTCACCGATGCGTCCGGGAATACGTCGACCCCGGCCACGTTTCCGGTGCTGGTGCGCGACCCGCAGCGGCCGACCGCGGTCATCGATGCGATCAGGGCCGATGGCACCCGCCTGTACCTGCCCGCGCTGGTGGTCGACCACGGCGAGCCGTTCGTGCTCACCGGCGAGCGCTCGTCCGACCGGGGTGGTCCGCTGCAGGTCTGGCACTGGTCGCTGTTGGCCCGCTGACCCGGCGCAGGCACCATCGGCAGCGGGGCCGGGAGCGGGGATGCATCCTTGAACAGCGCGCAGGCGCAGGCGGTACACGCGAAGGCGCGCACGCGCGGCCGGTTCTTCCTACCATGGGCGCGGGCTTCCTCGCCGTTGCCCTGGTCGGCTTCATGGGCACCTACTTCGTGCCGATGGCGCGGCGCAGCTTCCATGCGCCACCGGTCGTGCACGTCCACGGCGCACTGCTGTTCGGCTGGCTGCTGCTGTTCATCGCCCAGGCCCGGCGGGTGCGGCAGCGGCGCATGCCGCAGCACCGCTACTGGGGCTGGGCGGGCGCGGCGATGTGCGTGGCGATCATGGCCTCGGGCGTGGGCGTGGGCCTGTTCGCCACGCGCCGCGACCCCCGCCGCCGGCGGCGGCGATTTCGCCTGGGCCAGTTCGTCAACATCCTCATCGAGATGCTGCTGTTCGGCGCGCTGGTCGGCGCGGCGGTGGCGATGCGCCGCGATGGCGAGAGCCACAAGCGCCTGCTCCTGCTGGCCACCATCTCCGCGCTGGCGCCGGCATGGCTGCGCTTGCGCCATCTGCTCCCGGGCGTGCCGGAGCCCTTCGTCACCTTCTCGATCGTGGCCGACTCCCTGCTGCTGGTGGCCATCGCCCGCGACTGGATCGTGCTGCGCCGCGTGCACCCGGTGTACCTGTGGGCCGGTGGCGCGATGCTGGCGGTGCATGCGATCGAACTGCTGGCGATCACCAGCCCGCCGTGGCTGTGGTTGTCGCGCCGGCTGCTGGGCCTTACCGCGCCCGGCAGCTGACGGCCGCTGGCTGATAGCTGACGGAGCCGGCCGCGGCAGGCGCGCACTGCGCGCGGGCCATGCCGTTGGTCATGTGGATCGGCCGCGCGCGTAGCGATAGCGTGGCCGTCGTCCCCCACGCCGGAGCCGTCGATGGAAGCCGCCACGAACCCGCAACCCTCGCGCGCCCGCCGCGCCCGCCTGTGGCTGCGCCGCGAAGTGCTGCCGACGCTGGTGTTGCTGTTGCTGCTCGGCACCGCGCGCGCCTCGTTCGCCAACCACTACCAGGTGCCCAGCGGCTCGATGCAGCCGACCCTGCAGCCGGGCGACCGCGTGGCGGTGGACATGAGCGCCTACGGCCTGCGCATCCCGTTCACCCGCCACGTGCTGGTCGAACGCGACCAGCCGCGGCGCGGTGACGTGGTCGTGTTCGCCTCGCCGGCCGACGGCACGCGGCTGATCAAGCGCGTGGTAGCCGTCGCCGGCGACCATGTCGAACTGCGTGCCGGCCACCTGCGGATCAATGGCGTGCCGATGGCCGATCCGGTGCAGCCGCTGGCCGAGCGTTTCGACGCGCGGGTGGCGCAGCTGGACCTGCCTGGCCGATGGCGGCGGCCCCGACATCGCTGGCGTGGTGGTGCCGGCCGGCCGCGTGCTGGTGCTGGGCGACCACCGTGGCCGCAGTGCCGACGGGCGCTGGTTCGGCTTCGTCGAGGCCGATGCGATCTATGCCCGCGCGCTTGCCGTGTACTGGCGCCGCGGCGAAGGTCCGCAGTGGCGGACGCTGTGACCCGCCAGTCCCTTGGCCCGGTATCGCTCGTCGTCCGCGACTACGACGAGGCGATCGCCTTCTTTGTCGGCACGCTCGGCTTTGGCCTTATCGAGGACACCTTCATCGCGGAGCAGGCCAAGCGCTGGGTGGTCGTGTCGCCGCCGGGCGCGGCCGAGTCGCAGCTGTTGCTGGCGCGCGCATCGACACCGGAGCAGGAAGCGTGCATCGGCGCGCAGACCGGTGGCCGGGTGTTCCTGTTCCTGTACACCGACGACTTCTGGCGCGACTACGCGACCTACCGGGCCCGGGGCGTGGAGTTCGTGCGCGAGCCGAAGGAGGAGCCTTACGGCACGGTGGCGGTGTTCCGCGACCTGTACGGCAACCTGTGGGACCTGCTGCAGCCGACGCCGGCGCATTCCCGCTGCCGGGCGGGATGACGGTCCGTTGGCCCGCGTCCGGGCTGGCGCCATCGCTGCATCCGGGCGGCCACGCGCCCGGTGCGCGTCCTCGCATCGCCGTCGTGCGCGCTGCCCAGGACGCGGCGGTTCCGTGGGGCTGGCCTGTCATCGGGGTGGCTGCCGTTGCCTTTCTGCATCGAGCTGGCATGCACCGCGCACGCGCGCCGGAGGTCTCATGGCAACGAAGGATGGCAAGAGCAAGGGCAAGGCCCCGGCCACGCCGCTGGCACTACGCCGCCGCCAGGCGGAGTACGACCACCACTACGGGCTGGAGCTCCAGGGTCGGCCGGCGGAGCCACCGAAGAAAGCGGCCCCTGCCCCGCGCAGGAAAACCTGACGGAGTGCAGGTCGATGCGGTCGCATTGGCCGCCTACCGTTCCGAATGCCCGGCCTCGTCGTATTCGCGCGGCGCCAGCAGGTCCGGCTTGATCAGGGCGATGAAGGCGCGCGCCTGCGGTGACAGCACGCGGCCCTTGCGCACCACCACGCCGTAGCTGCGCGAGGGGAAGAACGCGGCCAGCGAACGCGAGGCCAAGGCGCTCGCCCTCGTTCTCGCCCAGGCAGATCGAAGGCACGATCGACACGCCCATGCCCATCGCCACGTACTGCTTGATCACGTCCCAGCCGCTGACTTCCAGCGCCACCGTGTACGGCACCCGGTTCTGCTGCAGCACCAGGTCGACCAAGGCGTAAGGTGACCTGCCGTTTCGGCGGCAGGATCAGCGGGTAGCCGGCCAGGTCGGCCAGTTCCAGCCGTGCCTTGGTCAGCAACGGGTGGCCGGGTGGGGCGATCAGCCGCTGCTCGAAGCGGTAGGCGGCCTCGTAGCTGAGGTCGGCGGGCACGTCGAGCAGGGTGCCGACCGCCAGGTCCACCGCGTCCTCGCGCAGCAGGTCGGTGCCCTCGTTGGTGACCACGTTGGTCAGGGTCAGGCGCACGTCCGGGTGGCGGGCGCGGAAGGCCTCCACGATCCGCGGCAGCAGGTAGAGGATGGTCGAGCTGTTGGCGGCGATCTTCAGCTCGCCGGCGTCCAGGCCCTGCACCCGCTCGCGGAAGGCGGCCTCCAGCCCGTCGAGCTGTTCGACCAGCGGCAGGGCCATCTCGTACAGGACCTCGCCCTCCCGGGTCGGCAGCAGGCGCCGGCCGTTGCGCTCCAGCAGGGGTACGCCCAGGTCCCGCTCCAGCGCCTGCAGCTGCAGGGTGATGGCCGGCTGGCTGACGAAAAGGGCGTCCGCGGCGCGTGAAACCGAGCCCAGGCGGACCGTCTGGCAGAACGCCCGCAGCGGCTTGAGCCGGTCGGATTTGTAGGAAAAACGGGGGCTTGAGGCAGGCGACACGGGATAGTTGTGCCTGTTTATCAGTTTGGCTTATAGAACACATTGCCAAAACTGTTTTGTCAAATAGTTTGCCGCAATGCAGCGTGGACTCCGCACCAGCCCAGGAGCCCACCATGTCCGCCATCGCTGCTACCGCCATTCCTCCCTCGTCCCGTCCGGCAGCCGCCCGGCCACCGTCGCCGTCGTTCCGCGCGCGGCGGCCGGGCTCGCGCTGACCGAGCGGGTCGCCGGCCAGGCAGCAGCTGCTGCCGGCGCCGCTGCTGGGCCTGCTGGTGTCGCTGCACCGGACGATCGAGCCGGAGCGCCGCGCCCGCCTGGCGGCGCGCCGCGAACGCCAGGCCTTCTTCGACGCGGGCGGCCTGCCCGACTTCCGCACCGACACCGGCCACATCCGCCAGGGCGACTGGACCGTCGCACCGATCCCGCGTGCGCTGCGCGACCGCCGTGTCGAGATCACCGGGCCGACCGACCCGAAGATGGTGATCAACGCGCTCAACTCCGGCGCGCAGTGCTACATGGCCGACTTCGAGGATTCCACCGCGCCGGCCTGGCGCAACCTGCTGGCCGGCCAGCGCGCGCTGGCCGCCGCCGTTGCCGGCACGCTGACCTTCGAGGGCGACAACGGCAAGCAGTACCGGCTGCGCCCGTACGACGAGCGCGCGGTGCTGATCGTGCGCCCGCGTGGCTGGCATCTGGACGAGAAGCACGTGCGCATCGACGGCGAGCCGATCGCCGGCGGCCTGTTCGACATGTGCGTGTTCATGCCAGCACAACGCGCGCACGCTGGTGGCCAACGACCGCGGTCCGTACTTCTACCTGCCCAAGCTGCAGTCGATGGAAGAGGCGGCGCTGTGGGAAGCGGCACTGTCGCACGTGGAAGCGATGATGGGCCTGCCGCACGGGCAGATGAAGGTCACCGTGCTGGTGGAGACGCTGCCGGCGGTGTTCGAGATGGACGAGATCCTGCACGCGCTGAAGGACCGCATCGTCGGCCTGAACTGCGGGCGCTGGGACTACATTTTTCCTACCTGAAGACCTTCCGCGCGCATGCCGACAAGGTCCTGCCCGAGCGCGGCCAAGGTGACCATGACCCAGCCGTTCCTGAAGGCCTATTCGGAACTGCTGATCCGCACCTGCCACCGCCGCGGCGCGCACGCGATGGGCGGCATGGCCGCGCAGATCCCGATCGCCGGCGACGAGGCGGCCAACGAGCAGGCGCTGGCGCGGGTGCGCGCCGACAAGCTGCGCGAGGTGACCGCCGGCCATGACGGCACCTGGGTGGCGCACCCGGCGCTGATCCCGGTCGCACGCGAGATCTTCGACGCGCACATGCCCACGCCCAACCAGCACCACGTGCTGCGCGAGGACGTGCAGGCGAGCCGCGACGCGCTGATCCGCCCGAGCGAAGGCACCATCACCCGCGCCGGCTTCGAGAACAACGTCGAGGTCTGCGTGCGCTACATGGCGGCCTGGCTGGATGGCAACGGCTGCGTGCCGATCCACTGGCTGATGGAGGATGCAGCCACCGCCGAAATCGCGCGTGCGCAGCTGTGGCAGTGGCTGCATCACTCCGATCCGCGCGGCCGCCACGCCGACGGCAGCCCGGTGCATCTGGCTGACGGCACGGTGATCGATTTCGGGCTGTTCGAACGCACCTTGGCCGCGCTGCCGGGCCGGCTCGGCGACACCGCCACCCTGCCGGGCGCCTCGCGCATCCCCGAAGCCATCGCCCTGCTCGACGAACTGACCCGCGCCTGCCAGCTGGTCGAGTTCCTGACCCTGCCGGCCTACGCCCGCATCGACTGACCGGACCGCCACCCACCCTAGAGCGGGGCTTGCCCCGCTGAACCGCCCGCCATCCCTCGACGCGGGGCTCGCCCCGCGGACTGTCCCGAGTCCCTCGCCACGTTCGAAGCCGGGCAAGCCCGGCTCTGCAAACCGCCCGCCGGCCGAACCCGGTTCCACGCAAAGCACTCGCAACAGCCCCACGGAGAGCACCATGACCACGCTGAAGACCGCCGAGCAGATCCAGCACGAATGGAACACCGACCCGCGCTGGGCCGGCATCACCCGCAACTACACCGCCCAGGACGTGGTCCGCCTGCGCGGCACCGTCCCGGTCGAGCATTCGATCGCAAAGCTCGGCGCGCAGAAGCTGTGGCGCTACCTGCACGAGAAGGACTTCGTGAATGCCCTTGGGGCACTGACCGGCAACCAGGCCATGCAGCAGGTCAAGGCGGGCCTGAACGCGATCTACCTGTCCGGCTGGCAGGTCGCCGCCGACGCCAACCTTACCGGGCAGATGTACCCGGACCAGTCGCTGTATCCGGCCGACTCGGTGCCGGCGGTGGTGCGCCGGATCAACAACGCGCTGCTGCGCGCCGACCAGCTGCACCACGCCGAGGGCAACGACGACATCGATTTCCTGCAGCCGATCGTGGCCGATGCCGAGGCCGGTTTCGGCGGCGTGCTCAACGCCTTCGAGCTGATGAAGGCGATGATCGAGGCCGGCGCGTCGGGCGTGCACTTCGAGGACCAGCTGGCCTCGGTGAAGAAATGCGGGCACATGGGCGGCAAGGTGCTGGTGCCGACCCGCGAGGCGGTGGAGAAGCTCAACGCCGCGCGCCTTACCGCCGATGTGATGGGCGTGCCGACCCTGCTGGTCGCGCGCACCGATGCGGAGGCCGCCGACCTGCTCACCTCCGACGTCGACGACAACGACAAGCCGTTCACCACCGGCGAACGCACCGTCGAGGGCTTCTACAAGGTGCGTCATGGTCTCGACCAAGGCGATCAGCCGCGGCCTTACCTACGCGCCCTACGCCGACCTGGTCTGGTGCGAGACCGGCAAGCCGGACCTGCGTTCGCGCGGAAATTCGCCGAGGCGATCCACGCCAAGTACCCGGGCAAGCTGCTGGCCTACAACTGCTCGCCGTCGTTCAACTGGAAGAAGAACCTGGACGACGCGACCATCGCGAAATTCCAGAAGGAAATCGCCAGCTACGGCTACAGGTTCCAGTTCATCACCCTTACCGGCTTCCACGCGCTGAACTACTCGATGTTCAACCTGGCCCACGGCTATGCGCGCCGGCAGATGAGCGCCTTCGTCGAATTGCAGGAGGCCGAGTTCGCCGCCGCCGAGAAGGGCTTCACCGCGGTCAAGCACCAGCGCGAGGTCGGCACCGGCTATTTCGACCAAGGTGACCTGGGCGATCCAGCAGGGCCAGTCCTCGACCACCGCGCTGAAGGGCTCGACCGAGGAAGAGCAGTTCCACGACCGCGCCGCGGCCTGAGCGGGGCGGCACGGCCCGCGCCGACCGGAGAAGCGGAGCGGGGTATTCGCGGGTGCGCCTGGCAGGGTCGCACCCGTCTTTTTTGAAGCGGCGGCGCTGGCCGTCACCCTCGTGTTCCGGCGTTAACCCAAGCAGGAGTCGCCGTTGCTGGCGACAGGGGGTGGAATGCGAGGAAGTTGTCCGCACCTGCGCGAGCCGTCGGCACGTCCGCAGACAGGCGATCGCGCCGTGGGACGTCGCGGTCCGGCGGGATCGGGACGCTCGCGCGCACCGGAAGCCGAGGTGACCGCTTGCCGGTCGTGCGGCTGGCCGCACCCCGCCGCCCATCCCGTCGTGCAATCCAAGCCACGCGGCGCGCGGCCATCCGCAACCGGTGCGCCGGCCGGGCACCGGGGCCCGACCGCCGGTAGTTTCGCGCTGACCGTTGTCCCGGCCCGTACGCGGGGCAATGGTATGCTCGGCGTTCACCCGGGGGGCCGGGTACGGGAGCCGTGGGATGGCGAGTGACGGCGTGGTACGCAACGTCCGTGACAGAAGCGAGCAGGATGCCGGTGGCGGAAACGCCGCCCCGCTGCGCGCGAGTTCGATCTGTTCGCCGCCGTCGGCCGCGAGCGCACGGTGCATGCCGGCGAGCGCATTTTCCGCCGTGGCGACAGCGGCAACCTCATGTACGTCATCGCCCACGGCCGGGTCGAACTGGATTTCGGCAACGACCTGGCGACCAAGCAGCTCGGGCCGCAGGATTTCTTCGGCGAGCTGGGGCTGCTGATCGGCGAGCACACCCGCAGCGCCGACGCGGTGGCCAGCACCGATGGCCGCCTTATCGAACTGGGCGAAGCGGAATTCCAGCAGCTGGTGGAGCGCAACCCCGAGCTGGTGGCGCAGTTCCTGCGCCGCTCGATCACCCGGGTGGTGCTCAACGAGCAGGGCCTGATCCGCCAGCTGCGCCGCCGCAACCAGGGACCTGGAAACGGCGCTCGACAACCTCTACGCCACCACCCACCAGCTCAACCAGACCGAAGAGCTGATCCGCACCGACGAGCTCACCGGCCTGTACAACCGCCGTGGCCTGACCCTGCACCTGCAGGAATGCCGCCGGCTGGGCCAGAAGCAGTCGATGGGCCTGGTGCTGGTCGACTGCGACCGCTTCAAGCAGGTCAACGACGACCACGGCCACCTGGTCGGCGATCGCGTGCTGCAGAACATCGCCGGCATCCTGCGTTCGGTCGCCGGTGCCGAGGACGTGCCCTGCCGCCTGGGCGGCGACGAGTTCTGCCTGCTGGTGTCGGCACAGCAGCGCGCCGACGTGATGCGCTACGCCGAGTTCGTGGTCGCCACCACCCGCAACCTGCTGCTGCTGCAACAGGCCGTGCCGACGATCTGCACGGTCAGCGTCGGCGCCTGCATGGTCGAGCCGGAGCAGGACTGGAACGACTGGTACGCCCGCGCCGATGCGGCGCTGTACGAGGCCAAGCGCCGCGGCGGCAATCGCGCGTTCTGGATCGACAGCGCCGGCGCATCGGCGGCCTGAGGCGCGGATGGACGGCATGCCGCACGATGCCAACGCCCCGCAGCTGCGCACGCTGCTGCTGACCGACCTGTGCGATTCGACCGGAATGGTCGAGAAGCTCGGCGACGCTACCGCCGCCAGCCTGTTCCGCGACCACGACCGCCTGGTGCTGGAACTGCAGCAGCGCTGGCGTGGCCGGCTGATCGACCGCTCCGACGGATTGCTGCTGCTGTTCGAGCGCCCGCTCGACGGCCTCGGCTTCGCCCTGGATTACCGCCTCGGCCTGGACGCGCTGGGCCGGGCCCACCGGATGGGGCCGATCCTACCCGCGCCGGCCTGCACGTGGGTGAGGTGCTGATCTGGCGCAACAGCCCCGAAGCGGTCAGCGCCGGCGCCAAGCCGGTGGAAGTGGAAGGCCTTACCAAGCCCCTTCGCCGCGCGGCTGATGCACCTGGCCCGGCCCGGGCAGATCCTGCTGTCGTCGGTGGCCGAGCCGCTGCTGCGGCGTTCGGCCAGCGAGCTGGGCGAGCGTGGCCACGCATTGCAGTGGCGCACGCACGGGCGCTGGCTGTTCAAGGGCGTGCCCAAGCCGCAGGAAGTCCACGAAGTCGGCGAGCCGGGCCTGGCCCCCTGCGCATGCCGCGCGGCGACGCCAAGGCGCGGCGCGACGTGCCGGTGTGGCGGCATCCGCTTGCCCTGGCCGCCGAAGCGGCCGCCGTGGTCGGCCTTATCGTCGGTGGCTGGTTCATGACCCGCCCCGAACCGGCGATCGCCTTCGCCGAGCGCGACTGGGTGGTGGTGGGCGACCTGCGCAACCTGACCGGCCAGACCGTGCTGGATGATTCGCTGGAGCAGGCGTTCCGGATCAGCCTGGAGCAGTCGCGGTACGTCAACGTGCTGAGCGACCTGAAGGTGCGGGACACGCTCGCGCGGATGGAGCGCGACCCGGATGCGACCAGCGTCGACCGTGTGGTCGGCGCGGAGGTGGCACAGCGCGAAGGCGTGCGCCTGCTGATCCTGCCCACCGTGGCCGAAGTGGGCGGGCGCGTGCGCTTCAGTGCCGAGATCATCGATCCGAAAACCCAGCGCACGCTGGCGGTGGAGTCGGCCGATGGGAAGGGGCTGGAGTCGACGTTGCCTTCCATCGACAGGGTGACCGCTTCATTGCGCGATGCGATGGGCGAAAGCCTGGCGTCGATCGAGCGGGATTCCACGCCGCTGCCGGATGTCACGACGGCCAATCTCGATGCGCTGCGGGCGTACTCCTTGGGACAGGAGGCTTTTGCGCGCTCGCGCTACAAGCAGGCCGGGTTGTTCTACTCACGAGCAGTGGAGCTCGACCAGAACTTCGCCTTGGCTCATCTGGGTCTGCTGCGTTCCTACAATGCAGAAGCCAATCTCGCCGCTGGTCTTCCACATCTGCAGAAAGCAAAGGAGCTGCGGGAGCATCTTCCTCCGCGCGATCAGCTGTATCTGGACGCATGGCTGGCCGAGGTCCATGCGCCGAAGGAGGCGTTGGACAAGTGGCGCCAGATGGCGCTGCTTTATCCCGATTTTTCGCCGGCGTTGGTCAACGTCGGTTATGCCTTGCGTACGCGAAACGTGTATTCGGAAGGACTCGAGTACGCACTGCGTGCGGCAGCGAACAAGAACGAGTCTTCAATCCAGTCCTTACTTCTGGTCGGAAGCATGAAGCTCGGGCTGGAGGATGCCGCTGGAGCAAAGATGGCCTTCCAGAACGCGCTGGAAGGCGGGTCCGACAATGCCATTATCGGGCTTGCGGTCAGCCAAGCCGCACAGAATAAGTTCGCAGATTCTGCTCGCATCTGGCCAGTAGACCGTTCGCGCGGAGATGGCCGGTTCGAGCGGGTCAGCATGTATGTCGATCAGGGGTTGTGGTCCGAGGCGGAGCGCATCGCTGGCATGGTGCGCTCTGGCCGGATCCGGATTCGACGCTTGGTCGGGCCTCGTTGCTCCCGGTGGCCGTAGCAGCGTGGGTCGACGGCGATGTCGAGAAGGCTCGCCTCGACTTGGCGCAACTGATAGACGAGGCGTTAGATGTTGCTGAGGCCCCGCAAGTAACTCACGCCGAAGGTTTGGACGCAGCGTACGTAGCCGTTGCGGCATCACTGCTGGCGCAGCGTATCGGCGGCGAAAGCGTCGTAGATGGTGGCGCGCGCCGCATGGAACGCATCGGGCGTTATCTGAACGAGCCGCCAGTAGACGGCCTGTATGTAACGCTGCGTGCCGAGCAGTTGCGTCGCGCGGGCAAGTACGACCAGGCGATTTCACTTCTGGAGGGCCTGATGAATGGCAGCGAGCCGTTCCATAAGCAAGAGTGGCGCTTATGGAAGCTACGCCGCTGCCGGGCGCACTGAATTGGCTTTGGCGCAGGCGCGCTGGCTCGCAAAAAGCCGCGGGCGCGCCTACGCGGAAATGGGTTGCGGCTGGTCGCTGCAGCCACTCAATGTGTACGACAGTACTCTCTCTAGACTGCGTGCGGCAGAACTTCTCGCGGCCACAGGACATCCCGAAAAGGCGCAGGCTGAGCTGCGCCTTTTCGATGGTGCATGGAATGAGGAAAAGTTGCCGCGTCAGCTGCGCTTGCGACGCGACGCAGTACTGGCGACATTCAACTGAATCGGATTCATCGCCATGCCGGCAAGCAGTTGGGCTTCCAGCGTGTCACGGGCCTGCAGAACAGTGGCTTTAGGCGCAATGCGCTCGACGCTCAGGCAGCCCGCCACCTGCGCCAGCGCCGCGTCCCCCGCGGCATCGCCCTTGGCCACCTTGTAGCCCGACGCGACCAGCGCGGCCTTCGGATCCTTCTTGAACAGGCGACGGAACTCGTTATCCGTGCCGAGCTTGTCCAGCAGCTTGCGCGCAACCTTCGGATCGAGGGGCGTGGCCGTCCCCGTCTTCTTCGTAGCCATGATGGATTCCCCCGGGGCGGTCCGGAATGGTCCGCTCGGCGGAATCTAGCTCCACGGCATTGCCCCGGCAAGCGCCATGGTGATGGCTGGAATACCGGCATTGTCGGCAGGTCGCCGATCGCTCAGGCTTGAAGGGCCGCCGCTTCTTCGTGCGGTCCAGGCCGGGGTGGGGGAATCGATGCGGGTGCGACGTTGCAAGGTGCTCTATCTGGAGCCGCGCGAAGAAGTGGAATTCGACCTCGCTGGCCTTCTGCAGGGCGGTGACGGCCTGCGCAGCGAGGTGCGCTGGGTGGCGTTGGCCCCGCACCTGGCGCGGGAGGTCGAGCTGGATGCCAGTCAAAGGGACCTGTTGGGCCAGCTCAGTGCCGAACGCTGGGTCGATGCGAAGGACCTGGGGAAGGGTGCGGCCCGGCCGCTGTCCCGGCTGCTGCGCGAGGGACTGGTGCTGGCGTCCGGCGGGCGCCATGCCGTGCACCGCGAGCGCGAGGAAGCCTTCCGCGCCGTCCACTGGCACCCGCTGGCCGCGACCCTGCATGCGTTCACACGCTGGGAAGGCGCCGACGCGGTGCAGTCGATGGAAGACACCGGCACGGCCACCGCGCAGGGTTTGCGCGAGGTGCTGGGCGCGCCGCCGCCGGAGGTGATCGAACGCGGCGAGGATGAAAACCTGCTCGCGCTGCCGCGCAGCCCGGCCAACGGCTTCGATGCCCTGCTCGGTCGCCGCGCCACCTGCCGCAATTTCGATGCGTCGCGTCCGTTGCCGCTGGCGTTGTTCGCGCAGCTGGTCGAGCGGGTGTTTGCCGCCCAGGCCCAGATCGACGTCACCGACGACACCGCGTTCCTGAAGAAGACCAGCCCGTCGGGCGGCGGCCTGCATCCGGTGGAAACCTACCTGCTGGTGCAGAACGTGGAGGGACTGGCGCCGGGCCTGTACCACTACCGGCCGTTGCAGCATTCGCTGGAGCCGCTGCCGGCGCCGCAGATGGAACTGGCCGAGCTGGCCTCGCAGGCCGTCGCCCGCCAGCACTGGTTCGCCAACGCGCACGCCATGGCGATCCTTACCCGCGCTGGGATCGCCATTACTGGAAATACCGGCGGCACGCGAAGAGCTACCGCGCCGTGGCGCTGGAAGCGGGGCACCTGTCTCAGACGCTGTACCTGGCGGCCACCGAAGCCGGGCTGGCGGCCTACATCACCGCCGCGATCAACGAGGTGCCGCTGGAGCGCGCGCTGGGCCTGGACCCACTGCGCGACGGCATCCTCGCCCTGTGCGGCTTCGGCTGGCGCGGCGACACGATGGAGACGATGGAACTCGATCCGCTCGGAACGATCTGGCAGGTGTAACGCCGCGCTACCGGCAGAACGCGGGGTGCCGGACGGCCGCCACCCCGCAACCGCTTACTTCCGCACGTCCTGCGTATGCGCCTGCAGCGCGGCGCCCATACCTTCGATGCCGTCGGCGCCGGTCGGCACGGTGATGCTGGAACCCTTCAGGTCTTCGCCGATCGGCTGGGCGCGGCCGCCCAGGCACTTGGCCAGGAAGTTCTCGGTGATCGCATTGAAGGCCTTGTTGTTCTCCGGGCGGGCGAAGCCGTGGCCCTCGTCGGGGAACAGCACGTAGGTGACCGGGATGTTCCTACCTTCATCGCCTCGACGATCTGGTCGCTTTCGGCCTGCTTAACCCGCGGGTCGTTGGCGCCCTTACCGATCAGCAACGGCCGGACGATCTTGTCGGCGTGGGTCAGCGGCGAGCGCTCGGTCAGCCACTTCTTGCCTTCCTCGGTGCGCGGGTCGCCCATGCGCCGGGCCAGCTGCTCGTAGAAGCTGGCCCAGTACGGCGGCACGGTGGCCAGCAGGGTGTTGAGGTTGGACGGGCCGACGATGTCCACGCCGCAGGCGAAGGTGTCGGGGGTGAAGGTCAGCCCGGCCAGCGTGGCGTAGCCGCCGTAGCTGCCGCCCATGATCGCGACCTTGTCGGCGCTGGTGATGCCCTTACCGACGGCCCATTGCACCGCGTCGACCAGGTCGTCGTGCATCTTGCCGGCCCACTCGCCGTCGCCGGCGTTGGTGAATTCCTTGCCGAAGCCGGTGGAACCGCGGTAGTTGACCAGCAGCACCGCGTAGCCGCGATTGGCCAGCCACTGGTCGTAGCTGCTGTAGCCGTAGTCGTCGCGGGCCCACGGGCCACCGTGGACCAGCACCACCAGCGGCACCGGCGCGTTGGGCTTGCCGTCGCCATCCGGATCGGACTGCACCGGCAGGGTGAGGTAGCTGGGCAGGGTCAGGCCGTCGCGCGACTTGATCTCCTGTGGCCACATCGGCGCCAGCGGCTTGCCGTCCAGCGCCGGGCGCGAGGAGAACAGCCTGGTCAGCTTGCCCTCGGCGCCGGGCGTGCGGTCGTAGCGGTAGTAGACCACCGGCGATTCGGCGGCCGAATAGGCCACGATCCAGGTCCTGTCGTCGAGCGTGCGCGCGTTGACGTTCGCTTCGCCCGGGCCGATGCCGGCGAGTGTCTTGAGGTCGGCGGCGAGCGTGTCGCCGAGCGGCTTCCACTCCTTACGCAGGTAGTCGACCGACACCGCCTGCAGCTGGCCGGTGCGCGGATCGGACAGGCCGCCGCCAATGTCGGCGCGGGCGTCTTCGGCCAGCAGGGTGCGCTCGCCGCTGGCGCTGTCGATCGCATAGACCGCCGCCGTATTCCGGTTGCGCGAGTCGGACAGGTACAGGGTCTTGCCGTCCCGGGTCAGGCCCAGGACGTTGGTGGTGAGCACGTCCTCGAACGGGATGTCGTCGGCCTTCTCCCAGCCGTCGCCGGCACGCTTGAGGATGTCCGCGCCGCCGTCGGGACGCGAGCGCTGGGCGAAGCGCAGGTTGTAGTCGCCGTCGGCGATGTAGCCGGCGATCTCCTGCGTGTTCTTCTCCACCAGCGTGCGTGCGCCGCTGGCCAGGTCGACGCGGTACAGGTCGTGCCACTTGGCGTCGCGGTCGTTCATGCCGACCAGGGATGCTGTCGGGCTGGGTCGGGCTGACGCCGACGACCTGCGCGGTGGTCTTCGGGAAGGGGGTGAGGTCGCGGGCCTTATTGCTGGCCAAGGTCCACCGCGTACAGGTGGAAGTCCTCGTCGCCGCCGCTGTCGCGCAGGTACAGCAGGGTGCCGGGCTTGTGCGACCAGAAGTAGTTGCGGATGCCGCGGGCCTTGTCGTCGGTGACCGCGTGGCCGGCGGCCGGATCGTCGGCCGGCGCGACCCACACGTTCATCACGCCATCGACCGGCGCGATCCAGCTCAGGTGCTTGCCGTCCGGGCTGACCTGCACGCCGGCGCGTTCGGGATTGCCGAACAGCGCATCGCGCGGGATCAGCTCCACTTCCTTCGGGGCCGCCGGTGCCGCCGCGGTCGGCGGGGCGGTGGCGGTTTCTTCCTGCTTGCCGGTACAGGCGGACAGCGCGAGGGCGAGGCTGGTGACGACGAACAGGTTCGTACGGCGCATGGGCGGGTTCCCCGGGAGATGCCGGGACGGCATCGGAGCGGCCACGCTAGCGCAGGAACGGGGGCGTGGTCGTTGCCGGCGCGTTAAACCCATAAGATGACCGATGGGGGCGTCCGGATCTGCCTTACTGGGCGCCGGTCGGGTCGGCCGCGCCTGCCCGCTTCGCTGAAGTCGCCGGCGTTGCCTTACCCTGCATGGCATCGATGCAGGCGGACACCGCATGCGGAGCGGGAGGCCTGCGCGCTCAGCGCGTCGCCGCGTGTGGCGGCGTGCGATAGGCCAGTGCCTCGGCCAGGTGCGCGGTGGCGATCTGTCCGGCTCCGTCCAGGCCGGCGACCGTGCGCGCCACCCGCAACACGCGGTGCAGGCTGCGCGCGGTCAGCTGCAGGCGTTCGCCGGCCTGTTCGAGCAGCTGCTGGCCGGCGTCGTCGAGACGACAGGCCGCCGCCATGCCGGCGTTGTCCAGTCGCGCGTTGAGCAGGCCGGCGCGCGCCAGCTGGCGGGCCTGCGCGGCGACCACGCGCGCGCGGATGGTGGCGCTGGATTCGCCGGTCGGCGCATCGGCGCGCAGGGCGCGCGGCGGCAGGCGGGCCATCGCCAGGGTGCAGGTCGATCCGGTCCAGCAGCGGCCCGGACAGGCGGCTCCAGTAATGGCGGATCCGGTCCGGGGTGCAGCGGCAGCGCGCGGCCGGATCGCCGGCCCAGCCGCACGGGCAGGGGTTCATCGCCGCGACCAGCTGGAAGCGGGCCGGGAAGTCGGCGCTGCGCCCGGCGCGGGCGACCGTAATCCGGCCCGATTCCAGCGGTTCGCGCAGCACTTCCAGCGCGGCGCGGCTCCACTCGGGCAGTTCGTCCATAACAGGACGCCGTTGTGCGCCAGAGAGATCTCGCCCGGTCGCGGCGGGCTGCCGCCCCCTGCCAGTGCCACCGCGCTGGCGCCGTGGTGCGGTGCGCGCCACGGCCGCTGGCGCCAGCGCTGCGGATCCAGGCCGCGGCCGCTGATCGAGGCGACCGCGGCCGTCTCCAGCGCTTCGGTTTCGGAAGCCTCGGGCAACAACCCGGGCAGACGCGTGGCCAGCAGGGTCTTGCCGCATCCGGGCGGTCCGCTCATCAGCAGGTGGTGGCCGCCCGCGGCGGCGATTTCCAGCGCACGGCGCGCGCCTAGGCCTTACCGCGCACGTCGGCCATGTCCGGCAGCGCTGCCGGCTCGGCGGCGATGCCCGTGGTGGTGGTGGCGCGCGGCAGCGCCGGGTTGCCGCCGAGCCCGGCGCAGGCTTCGAGCAGGGTACGTGCGACGTAGGCCTCGGCTTCGCGGGCCAGGGCGGCTTCGGCGCCGCTGCCGGCCGGCACCACCAGGCGGCGGCCGGCGCGCGCGGCGGCCAGCACTGCGGGCAGCACGCCATCGACCGGACGCAGTTCGCCGGTCAGGCCCAGCTCGCCGAGGAATTCGCAGCCGGCCAGCGCGTCGCGATCGATCTGGCCACTGGCGGCGAGGATGCCAAGCGCGATCGGCAGGTCGAAGCGGCCGCCGTCCTTGGGCAGGTCGGCCGGGGCCAGGTTGATGGTGATGCGCCGCTGCGGGTATTCGAACTGCGCGCAGAGGATGGCGGCACGGACGCGGTCGCGCGATTCGCGCACCGCGGCGGCAGGCAGGCCGACGATCTGGGTGGAAGGCAGGCCGCCGGAGAGGTGCACTTCCACCTGCACCGGCGGGGCGGAAACGCCGGCGCGGGCGCGGCTGTGGACCAGCGCCAAGGCCCATGGTCGGCTCAGCGCGGGCCGGGCGGGTTGCCGGCCGCGTGCAGGCGCGCTTCGAGGTCCTCGACCGTGCGCTCCAGCGACTCCAGCTTCTCGCGCGTGCGCAGCAACACCGCGCGCTGCACGTCGAACTCCTCGCGGGTGACCAGGTCCAGCTTGCCCATAGCCCCCTGCCTGCAGCGCGCTGCGGAAGCTGGCCTGCAGTTCCTCGCCGGACGCGCGCAGGCCCGGCGGGACCAGTTCGCTCAGGCGGCGGGCCAGGTCATCGATGTGGTTGAGGTCGATCATGCGGTTCTCCGGCGGTGAAAGTCGTGCTTGCGACGATCATCGCGAAGCAGTCTGCGCTCGCCCGGTGGCGGCGGGAAATCGGTTGCGGGTGCCGCGCATGGTCGGAATAGTCCGAGGCCGGCGTGGGCATTGGACCGGAGCGGTGCAGGCGAGGCAAGCGCGTGTCGCGCTATCCTGTGGCCCTGCCCCGCCACTGGAGTTGCCGGATGAAGATGATCATGGCCGTGATCAAGCCGTTCAAGCTGGACGATGTGCGCGAAGCGCTGTCCGGCCAGGGGATCGCCGGCATCACCGTCACCGAGGTCAAGGGCTTCGGCCGGCAGAAGGGCCATACCGAGCTGTACCGCGGCGCCGAGTACGTGGTCGACTTCCTGCCCAAGGTGAAGGTCGAAGTGGCGGTCACCGACGACCAGGTCGAGGCGGTGGTCGAGGCGATCGTGCGCGCGGCGGGCACCGGCAAGATCGGCGACGGCAAGGTCTTCGTCTACGACCTGGGCCAAGTGGTGCGGATCCGCACCGGCGAGCTGGACGCCGACGCGCTCTGAGGCGCGGCGCGCGGCCCGGGGCCTCAGCGGACGCCGAGCAGGCCGCGGTAGAAGCGCTTCCAGCCATCGCGCACCGCGCGGACCCAGCGCGGATTGGCCAGCACCGAGGCGATATAGCTGCCCGGCGTGCGTCCGGTCAGGCGCTGTTCGATGCGGAAGGCGTTGGCTAAGGTCGCTGCGGCGCAGTTCGCGCAGCACCGGCGCATTGCGCAGCCAGCGCGGGGCAAGCAGCGCGGAAGCGAAGTCGAGCAGGACCACGCGCTCGCCATCGACCATGACGTTGGCCGGGTGCAGGTCGTTGTGGGTGATGCCGTTGGCGTGCAGCTGCGCGAACCACGCCGCGGAGGCGGCGGAAGGTGTCTTCGTCCACCGGCGTGTCGCTGCCCAGGGTGTGGCCGGGCACGAATTCCATCGCCAGCGCCAAGGCCGCCGACCACGCCCAGCAGCATCGGTGCGTGCGCCCAGTCGCGCAGGCGGCGCAGTGCGCGTGCTTCGCGGCGGATCAGCACGCGCGCCAGCGGCGCCAGCAGCGTGCGCCGGTAGCGCCCGTAGTCCTTGACCACCGCGGGGCGGCCATTGACGCGGGTGCGGTAGACGTCCGGCTCGAGCAGGCGGGTGCCTTCCTTGAGCAACAGCGGTGCATCAAGGGCGCTGTCGGGCGCGCCCATAGGGCATGGGAATCCATGGGGAGGTTCTTCGGTTTTTCCGTCCGGGCGGGTGGCGACGGCGCTGGGCGCCGGCCGGGCTTCGGCGGGTGGGTTCGGGTGCCGAATTATAGAACTGGCTAGTACGCTAATTCAGGCCGCCAGCGGCAGGCTGCGTTCCGTTGCTGGGAACGAGCGGACGGGAAGCTCTTCGCGCCCGTTGTGGTTGCAGGCGGAACGACGCGAATCGCCGGCGGGCGCGTGCCCGTGCCGCCGGCTGGGCCGGTTGCCCGCAGGGGGCGGGCGAATGCGGTGCGTGGCGCGGCCACGCACCGGATGGGTCAGGCGGCCTGCTCGCCCAGCGCTTCGGCCACGAACGGCGGCGCGACCAGCGCGCCGGTGTGCAGCGGCGCGCTGTAGTACTTCGTGCCGAACGCCTTGCCCACGGCATCGCCTTCGCGGAAGCCGAAGCCCTGGCCCTTGCGCGCTGCGGTCACGCTCCACCAGCCGGTCGGGTAGCACGGCTGCGGGAACGGCAGGGTCTTGAAGGTCGAGAAGCCGGCCTTGCCCATCTCCGCGCGCATCGCCTTGATCAGCTCAAGCTGGGCCAGCGGCGATTCGGACTGCTGCACGAGGATGCCGTCGTCCTTCAGTGCGCGGAAGCAGCTGGCGTAGAAGTCCTTGTTGAACAGGCCTTCGGCCGGGCCGACCGGATCGGTGGAGTCGACGATCACCACGTCCACGCTGCCGGCCGGGCAGTTGGCCATGTAGGCCACGCCGTCGTCGAACAGCAGCTCGGCGCGCGGATCGTGGTTGGAATCGCACAGCTCCGGGAAGTGCTTCTCGGCCATGCGCGTGACCTGCTCGTCGATGTCGCACTGGGTCGCGCTCTCCACGCCCGGGTGCTTGAGCACCTCGCGCAGCGTGCCGCAGTCGCCGCCGCCGATGATCACCACGCGCTTCGGGGCGGCGTGGGTGAACAGCACCGGGTGGCTGATCATCTCGTGGTACAGGAAGTTGTCGCGGCTGGTGAGCATCACCGCGCCGTCGATCAGCATCAGGTTGCCCCAGTCGGTGGTCCGGTAGATCTCGATCTTCTGGAACGGCGACTGCACCTCGTCCAGCTTGGCTTCGACGCGGTAGCCGATGGCCGAACCGGTCGGCTGGAAATGCTCGATGTACCAGTTGTCCCGGTGCTCATGGCGGTCCTCGTGGGGGCTTGGCGCGGCCGGGCGCCGGCGGGCCGGCCGATCCGGGCGGCCGGGGCGGCGGCGAAGGGCGCGCATTGTCGCGCATTGTGACGGGGCTTTGTGAACGGCGGGGGTAGAATGCGCGTCCTTTTCCGCAGCCTGAGCCGCACGCCGATGAGCGACTGGTCCGCCGACCACGCCCGCAAGACTGGGTCCATCCCGCACTGGTCCGGTGGCTACTTCGACGTGGCCGACGGCGCCATGCAGGTCCTGCCGCGGGGCGAAGGGGGCCGGCGCTGCCGCTGCCGGCGCTGGTCGAGGCCGCGCGCGGCCAAGGCATGCAGCTTCCGCTGCTGCTGCGTTTCCCGGACATCCTCGGCGACAGGCTGAACCGGCTGCAGGCCGCGTTCGCCCGGGCCATGGCCGACTGGGACTACGCCGGCGGCTACACCGCCGTGTACCCGATCAAGGTCAACCAGCACCGCGGCGTGGCCGGCACCCTTACCAGCCACCATGGCGAGGGCTTCGGCCTGGAGGCCGGCAGCAAGCCCGAGCTGATGGCGGTGCTGGCGCTGTCGCGGCCGGGTGGGCTGATCGTGTGCAACGGCTACAAGGACCGCGAATACATCCGCCTGGCACTGATCGGCCGCAAGCTGGGGCTGGAGACCTTCATCGTCATCGAGAAGCCGTCCGAGCTGGCGCTGGTGCTGGAGGAGGCGCGCCGCCTCGGCGTTAAGCCCGGCCTGGGCGTGCGCATGCGCCTTACCAGCCTGGGCGCCGGCAAGTGGCAGAACAGCGGCGGCGACAAGGCCAAGTTCGGGCTCTCGCCGCGCCAGCTGCTGGACCTGTGGAAGTCGCTGCGCGAGGCCGGCATGACCGACTGCCTGCAGCTGCTGCACTTCCACATGGGCTCGCAGATCTCCAACGTGCGCGACATCGCCAATGGCATGCGCGAGGCGACCCGCTACTTCAGCGAGCTGTCGCGGCTGGGCGCGAAGGTGCGCTACATGGACGTGGGCGGCGGCCTGGGCATCGACTACGAAGGCACCCGCTCGCGCAGCGAGTGCTCGATCAACTACGGCCTTACCCCAGTACGCGGCCAATATCGTCCAGCCGCTGGCCGAGGCCTGCGCCGAGCAGGGCCTGGTCCCGCCGCGCATCGTCACCGAATGTGGTCGCGCGATGACCGCGCACCACGCGGTGCTGGTGGCCAACACCACCGAGGTGGAGACCGCGCCGGAAGGCCGCGTGCCTGACGCGCACGACGACGAGCCGGCGGCGATCCGCCACCTGCGCGAGCTGCACGCCGACCTGCACCAGCGCCCGCCGCTGGAGCTGTTCCACGAGGCCCAGCACTTCCACGCCGAAGGCCTGTCGGCCTACGCGCTGGGCCAGATCGACCTGCCGCAGCGCGCGCGCGTGGACGACCTGTTCTACGCGGTGGCCCATGGCGTGCGCGCGCAGCTGGACTGGGGCGAGCGCAGCCGCCGCGCGGTGCTGGACGAGCTCAACGACCGCCTGGTCGACAAGTACTTCGTCAACTTCAGCGTGTTCGAATCGATCCCCGATGCATGGGCGATCGACCAGGTGTTCCCGATCGTGCCGATCGACCGCCTCGACGAGGCGCCGACCCGGCGCGGCGTGATCGCCGACATGACCTGCGATTCGGACGGCACGGTCAAGACCTACGTCGAGCACGGCGGGCTGGACACCTCGCTGCCGCTGCATCCGGTGCGCCACGGCGAGAGCTACTGCCTGGCGTTCTTCCTGGTCGGCGCGTACCATAAATCCTCGGCGACATCCACAACCTGTTCGGCGACACCGACGCGGTGGAAGTGCGGCTCACCGCCGATGGCGGCTACGAGCTGACCCAGCAGCGCCGCGGCGACACCACCGACGTGATGCTCGACTACGTGGGCTATCGCCTCGACGACCTGCGCCAGGCCTATGCGCAGCGCGTGCACGACGCGGCACTGCCGGAGGCCGAGTCGCTGGCGCTGGCCGCGGCGCTGGAAGCCGGGCTGACCGGCTATACCTACCTGTCCGACACGCCGCTGGATTGAGCCGGACGCCATGAACGAACCGGGCACACGGATGTGCGGACTGGACCTGCTGCGCGCGATCGCAGTGGTCTGGGTGATGCTGTTCCACTCCTACCTGATCGGCGGGCTGGGCGAGGGCTGGGAGTGGCTGTCGCGGTACGGCTGGATGGGTGTGGACCTGTTCTTCGTGCTCAGCGGCTTCCTGATCGGCAGCCAGGTGCTGCAGCGCCTTACCGACGGCCGGCCGATGTCGTTCGGCGATTTCTACCTGCGCCGCGCGTTCCGGATCCTGCCGGCGTTCTGGACCATGCTGGCCCTGTACTGCGTCTTCCCGCAGATACGTGAAGCGCCCGGGCTGGAGCCGGCGTGGAAGTTCCTACCTTCGTCCTCAACCTGGCCATCGACTACCGGCCCAACGCCGCGTTCTCCCACGCCTGGTCGCTGTGCGTGGAAGAGCATTTCTACCTTATGTTCCCGCTGCTGGCGCTGGGCCCAGGCCGCAGGATCGGGCCGTGGACGCTGCTGCTGCTCGTCCCAGGCCCGGTGGCGGCCGGCATCGCCCTGCGCGGCGGCGTGTGGCTGCACAACCACCGCCTGGATCCGGACATGCAGCTGCGGCCCTTGGTTCGTGGAAGACATCTACTACCCGACCTGGAACCGCCTGGACGGGCTGCTGGCCGGCGTGGTCCTTACCAGCGTGCGCGTGTTCCGGCCGCAGGCCTGGTCGGTGCTGCAGCGCCGCGGCAATGGCTTGCTGCTGCTGGGGCTGGCGATCGTGGCTGCGGCGATGTGGCTGTTCGCCGATCGCGTCGGCCTGCTCGGCAATACCCTCGGCTGGCCGGTGCTGTCGCTGGGCATGGCGCTGCTGGTGCTGGTCGCGGCGGGGCCGGGCAGCGTGATCGGCCGCGTCGTGGTCCCGGGTGCGGGCTGGCTCGCCGGCGCCTCCTACAGCCTCTACCTGAGCCACAAGGCCGTGTTCCACCTGGTCGACACCCACGCCGGGGCCTTACTGGAAGGGCGCGGCCTGCAGGCGTTTGCCGTCTATGCGCTGGCCACGCTGCTGGCGGGCGCCGCGCTGCACTACGCCGTCGAGCGCCCGTTCCTGCATGTGCGCGTGCGCCTGCAGAAACGCGCCGCCGGTCGCACCGCGCTGCCGGCACAGACTCCGGCCTGAGCGCGGGCCTTCAGCCGCCGCCCGGCACCCGGAAGCCGGCGAACGACGGCGTCGCCGGCATCATTCCCACCGGTGTATGTCGAGGTGCGCCGGCAGGCCTGCCGGACGCGCCGCTGCGCCGGCCCGGGTCCCGCGTCGCCATCGTTCCGCGCGCCCTGTATCTTGGACGCACGGCCCAGGCGGAGTGCGCGCGTGCTGGATCTGTTCAAGGCGGTCGGCATCGGACTGGTCACGCTGCTGCCACTGGCCAATCCGCTGACCACGGTGGCCTTGCTGATGGGGCTGTCGCGCGGCATGAGCGAGGCCGAGCGCAACCGCCAGGCGTTCAAGACGGCGTGCTACACGTTCGCGATCATGGCCGTCGCGTACTACCTCGGCCAGCTGGTGATGAACGTGTTCGGCATCTCGATCACCGGCCTGCGCATCGCCGGCGGCCTGATCGTGACCTTCATCGGCTTCCGCATGCTGTTCCCGCAGCAACGGCTGGACGAGACGCCGGAAGTGGAGCGCCGTGGCGAGGAATTGCGCCAGCAACGCACCGACGACATCGCCTTCATTCCGCTGGCGATGCCGACCACCGCCGGCCCCGGCACGATCGCACTGATCATCAGCACCGCGGCGGCGGTGCGCGAGGAGGCGTCCTATGCCGGCTGGATACTGCTGGTCGCGCCGCCGCTGATCTTCTTCCTTACCAGCGTGATCCTGCTGCTGTGCCTGCGCAGCGCCGGCACGATCATGCGCCTGCTGGGCAACAGCGGCGTGGAGGCGTTCTCGCGGCTGATGGGTTTCCTGCTGGTGTGCATCGGCGTGCAGTTCGTGATCAACGGCATCCACGAAGTCGCCGGGCAGGTGAGCGCGCAGCTCTCCGGCTAGGCGTCGCCGCAAGCCTGTGGCGACGCGGGCGGCCGGCTCAGCCGCGGTAGACCTGGAACCCGGCGAACGACTGGCTCACCGGCATGATCTCCAGCCGGTTGATGTTGAGGTGCGCTGGCAGGGTCGCCACGTAGAAGATCTGCTCGGCGATGTCCTCGGCGGTCATCGGCGCAGCGTCCTTGTACAGCGTGTCGGAGGCGGCCTTATTGCCGTGGGTGCGGACCAGGTGAACTCGGTTTCGGCCATGCCCGGCTCGATCGTGGTCACGCGCACGCCAGTGCCGTGCAGGTCGGTGCGCAGGTTCAGCGAGAACTGGCTGACGAAGGCCTTGGTGCCGCCGTACACATTGCCGCCCGGGTACGGGTACACGCCGGCGACCGAACTGATGTTGATGACCACGCCCCTGCGCGCGACCAGCGCCGGCAGCAGGCGATGGGTCAGGGTCACCAGCGCGGTGATGTTGGTGTCGATCATCACCCGCCAGTCCTCGAGGCTGGCCTGCTGCGCCGGTGCGGTGCCCAGCGCCAGGCCGGCGTTGTTGACCAGCACGTCGATGTCGCGGAAGCCGTCGGGCAGCGCATCCAGCGCCGCGGCGGCCGCCGCGGCGTCGCGCACGTCGAAGGTGGCCGCATGCACGTTCGCCGCCCCGAGTTCTTCGACCAGCGCCTGCAGGCGATCGGCGCGGCGGCCGGTGGCGACGATCTTCCAGCCGGCCCCGACGAAGCGGCGCGCGGCGGCTGCCACCCGAACCGGAAGTGGCGCCGGTGATGAACGCGGTCTTGGACATCGCGAATTCCTTGTGGGAGAAGCCCGCCGATTCTCGCACCATCGCGGGACAGCGGCCCACCCGCTGCGGATTGGGTCCGTCATCGAGCCACTGATCGAAGGAGCAGCCCCCTTCAGTCAAGGGGCGCGCCGGCAGGCGCGGGGTTGTGGGTGTAGCGGCACGGGGCCCAAGGTTTGCCACGGCAAACCTTGGGGTAATTCCGCCAAGCGGAATTACTGCGCCTTGATCGCCATCGCCGGCAGGCCGCTGTCGGCCAGCTTGCGCTTGGCTTCGGCCAGTTCGCTGGCGCTGCCATACGGCCCCATGCGCACGCGGTAGACGGTCTTGCCACCGGTCTGGCCCGACTCCACACGCGCGCCCAGGCCGAGCATGGCGATCTTGGCCTTCACTTCCTCGGCATCGCCGGAGGCGCCGAACGCGCCGGCCTGGAGGATGTAGCGGGCGCCGTCGATGGCGGCGGGCGTGGCGGCGGCGACGGCTTGGGCCGGCGCCGTGCTGGTGGCGGCCGCAGCCGGCGTGGACGTTGCGGGAGCCGGCGCGGGCGTGCGGCCCTCCAGCGCGTCACGGGCGCGTCGCGCCTCTTCCTGCACGCGGCGTGCCTCTTCCTCGCGCGCGCTGGCGGCCAGCTCGGCGTCGGACATGCGCACTTCATTGCCCGGCAGCACGGTGTAGAAGTCGTACTGCGGCGCGCTTTCCTGCGCCGGTGGTGGCGTGTCGGACTGCGGCGTGTCGGCGATGGCCTCGGTATCGGCGATCGGCGCCGGCTGTGCGTCGGGATCGGCGCGCGGACCGAAGCGGGCGAAGCCGTCGCCGTCCTTCTTCAGCAGCCCCGGAACGGCTAGGAACACCCCCGCGCCGATGGCCAGCCCGGCCACCACCCAGACCCATGCCGGACGGTCGCCGCCGCCGCCGTTGCGTCGCGCCTGGTTCCTGCCACGTCTTGCCGCCATTACATCGTTCTCCGTCTTGCTGCCGTGCGCGTCACATCCGCTCCGGCGCACTCACGCCGAGCAGCTCGAGTCCGTTCGCCAGTCCCTGCCGCACGGCCAGGCCAGCGCCAGGCGTGCGTCGCGCAGGTCCGCATCCTCCACCAGCACGGGTGTGTTCGCGTACCAGGTGTGGAAAGCATAGGCCAGTTCGCGCAGGTACTGGGCGATCAGGTGCGGCTCCAGCGACTGGCCGGCCGCCTCGACCGTTTCCGGCCAGCGCGACAGCTCCACCAGCAGCGACAGCGAGCCTTCGTCGTCGAGCTTCGCCAGGTGCGCCAGCGCGTTGGCCTTAGTCGTACGTGTAGCCCTTCTCGGCGGCCTTAGCGCAGCAGGCTGGCGACTCGGGCATGCGCGTACTGCACGTAGAACACCGGGTTGTCGTTGCTCTGCTGGCGCGCCAGGGTCGATGTCGAATACCAGCTGCGAATCGGGTTTGCGCGCGATCAGGAACCAGCGCGTGGCGTCGCGCCCGGCTTCCTCGATCAGGTCGCGCAGGGTCAGGTACGAGCCGGCGCGCTTGGACAGCTTCACTTCCTCGCCGCCGCGCATCACCGTGACCATCTGGTGCAGCACGTATTCCGGCCAGCCCTTGGGGATGCCCACGTCGAGTGCCTGCAGGCCCGCCCTTACACGGGCAAGGCTGCCGTGGTGGTCGGCGCCCAGCTCGGTGATCGCGCGCTCGTAACCGCGCTGCCACTTGCTCAGGTGGTAGGCCACGTCCGGCACGAAATAGGTGTAGGTGCCGTCGGACTTGCGCATGACGCGGTCCTTGTCGTCGCCGAAGTCGGTGGACTTCAGCCACAGCGCGCCGCCTTCCTCGTAGGTGTGGCCCTTGGCGACCAGCTCGCGCACCGTTTCCTCGACCTTGCCGTCGGTATACAGCGAGCTCTCGAGGAAATAGATGTCGAAGTCGACGCCGAACGCGGCCAAGGTCCTTAGTTCTGCTCGTTGCGCAGCCAGGCCACGGCGAAGCGGCGGATCGCGTCGGTGTCTTCCGGGTCGCGCGCGCCGGCGACGGCATGGCCCTCGATCTGCACGGTGTCGCCGCGCAGGTAGGCGTCGGCGACGTCCTGGATGTAGTCGCCGTTGTAGGCGTCGGCCGGCCAGTCGGTATCGCCCGGGCGCAGGCCGCGCAGGCGCGCCTGGGTCGAGCGGGCCAGGTTCTCGATCTGCACGCCGGCGTCGTTGTAGTAGAACTCGCGCTTGACCTTCCAGCCGTTGGCGTCGAGCACGCGGGCGATGCAGTCGCCGATCGCCGCGGCGCGGCCGTGGCCGACGTGCAGCGGGCCGGTCGGGTTGGCCGAGACGTACTCCACGCCGGCGGTGTGGCCGTTGCCCGAGCTGTTGCGGCCGTACTCCGTGCCCCGGCGCAGGGCGGCGGCGGCTTCGCGCTGCCAGGCGCCCGGGGCGAGGTGGAAGTTGATGAAGCCCGGCCCGGCGATCTCCACGCGGGCCACGTCGTCGCTGGCCGGCAGCGCGGCGACCAGCGCCTGCGCCAGCGCGCGCGGATTGATCCGTGCGGCCTTGGCCAGCAGCATCGCCGCGTTGGTGGCGAAGTCGCCGTGCTCGCGGGTCTTGGGCCGCTCGACCACGAAATCGGGAGTGGCCGCGTCGGCCGGCACGGTGCCGGCGGCACGCAGTGCGTCGATGCCCCGGGCGATCAGGGCGTTGAGGAGGGTTTTCACTCGGGGGCGGTTTCAGGCGGTCTGGCCGGGCATTTTACCCGCTCCGCCGCCCCCGAACCGGCGCGGGGGCCGGCGGCCCGGCGTCCAGGGCCGCTGCCATCGTCGCCATCCGGGCGAGGGTGTTCATGTTGCGCCCGGTTCCAGTGTCGCCGGCCGGGAGCCGCAGCTTCGAATCGGCCATGCCACTGCCGTATGCCACGTAGATCTCGCGCTCGCCCACGGCCAGCCGTTCGTCCTGTTGCCGGGTCGCCGCGGCCAGTGCGTCGGCCGGGGGGCGTGGTCGAGCAGGATGGCGACGGTGCGGTTCGGCTGCTCGTCCGGGAACGGGTTGGCGGCGATGATCCGCGCCAGCTCGGCGGCGGTGCGGACCAGCACGCGCACCGGCTTGCCGGCGTAGGCCTGCAGTCGTCGTTCGAGGGCGGCCTTGACCTGCGCTTCGCCGAGTGGCGTGTGGAACACGACATTGCCGCTGGCGATGTAGGTGCGGACCCCGGCGTAGCCTTCGGCTTCGCACATGGCCTGCAGTTCGGACATCGGCAGCTTGCCGGTGCCGCCGACGTTGACCGCGCGCAGCAGGGCGGCATAGGCGGGCATCTTCATTTCCGGCGGTGGGGGCCTGCAATCTACCGTGGCGCGCATCCAGCCGGAGGCATGCGGTCAGACCAGGCCACGCGCGGCCAGCGATACGGGCTCCCCGTCGCCGACCACGAAATGGTCCAGCAGGCGGACCTCGACCAGCGCCAGCGCCTGCTTCAGCCGGGCGGTGACCGCGCGGTCGGCGGCCGAGGGTCGGCGCAGCCGGACGGGTGGTTGTGGCCGACGATCACCGCCGCGGCGTTGTGCGCCGGGGCGCGGCGCACCACTTCGCGCGGATGCACCTCGGCGCCATCGATGGTGCCGGCGAACAGCTCCTCGAAGGCCAGCGCGCGGTGCCGGGTATCGAGGAACAGCGCGGCGAACACCTCGTGCGGGTACGGACGCAGCCGGCGGGCGAAATAGCGGCCGGCCGCGACCGGGTCGGTCAGCGCATCGCCCCGCTCCAGCGCCGCGGCCATAAGCCGGTTGCCCAGTTCCAGCGCCGCCGCCAGCTGGCAGGCGCGGGCCGGGCCGAGCCCCGGCAGGCGCGCCAGCGCCGCGGGTGGACGGTCGAGCAGCCGGCGCAGCGGGCCGTGCGCGGTGAGCAGGTCGCGGGCGGTCTGCACCGCGTCGCGGCCGGCCACGCCCGAGCCGAGGAAGATCGCCAGCAGCTCGGCGTCGGACAGCGCACCGGCGCCGCGGCCGAGCAGCTTTTCGCGGGGGCGTTCGCTGCGGGGCCAGTCGCGGATATGCATGGTCCCAGCGTGCCCGTTGCGTGCGGCCGGCGGGATCGGCGTGGCGGACGCTTGGAGTAAGCTGGTCGCCCTGTTCAGCGTAGGAAAACGTCAGGTGAGTGCTACGGCCACCGGCCCGCTCGGCGGGCAGCGGATCCTGTTGTGCGTGGGTGGCGGAATCGCCGCCTACAAGGCCCCGGAACTGGTGCGGCGCCTGCGTGATGCCGGCGCGCAGGTGCAGGTCGCGATGACCGCGGGCGCACAGCAGTTCGTCACCCCGCTCAGTTTGCGCCCTGTCCGGCCAGCCGGTGCGGACCACCCTGTGGGACAGCACCGCCGAGCAGGCGATGGGCCACCTGGAACTGGCGCGCTGGGCCGACCGGGTCCTGGTCGCCCCGGCGACCGCCGACCTCTTGGCGCGGCTGGCCCACGGCCTTACCGACGACCTGGTCACCACCCTGTGCCTTACCACCGACGCACCGCTGAGCGTGGCTCCGGCGATGAACCACCGCATGTGGGGGCACCCGGCCACGCAGGCCAACGTGGCGACCCTGCGCGCGCGCGGGTGGAGGTGATCGGACCCGACGAGGGCGCGCTGGCCGAAGGCGAATCCGGTCCCGGCCGGCTGCGCGAACCGGATGCGATCGTCGCCGGGCTGTCCGCCAGCGCGGCCGCCGCTGCCGGTCCCGGCCTGCTGCAGGGGCTGAAGGTGGTGGTCAGCGCCGGTCCGACCTACGAGGACCTCGACCCGGTCCGCTACTCCCGGCAATCGCAGCAGCGGAAAGATGGGCTTCGCCGTGGCCGCCAGCGCCGCGCGGCAGGGCGCGCGGGTGCTGCTGGTGGCCGGTCCGGTGCAACTGGACACGCCGCCGGGGGTGCAGCGCGTGGACGTGCGTTCGGCCGCGCAGATGCGCGAGGCGGTGGCCGCCGCGCTGCCCGCCGACATCTACATCGGCGCGGCGGCGGTGGCCGACTACACCCCGCGCGCGTTCTCGCCGAACAAGATCAAGAAGACCGGCACCGGCGAGACCCTTACCTGGACATGGTCCGCACCCCGACATCCTGTCCGAGGTCGCCCAGCGCGAGGACGCCGGGCTGAAGCTGGTGGTCGGTTTCGCCGCCGAGACCGACAACGTCGCCGAATACGCCCGGCAGAAGCTGGCCGCCAAGCGCCTGGACCTGATCGTGGCCAACCGGGTCGGCGTGCCCGGCGCCGGTTTCGAGAGCGACGACAACGCCATGACCGCGTACTGGCCCGGCGGAGAGCGCGACTTCCCGCCCGCGCCGAAGGTGCGCCTTACCGACGGGCTGGTCGAGCTGATCGCGCAGCGTCTGCTGGCATGAACGCGATGGCGCATACCCACGAACTGGAAGTGAAGCTGCTCGACCCGCGCTTTGGCGACGGCTGGCCGCTGCCCGAATACGCCACCGCCTCCAGCGCCGGCATGGACCTGCGCGCGGCGCTGGAAGCCGAACTGGTGCTGCAGCCCGGCGACGCGGCGCTGGTGCCGAGCGGACTGTCGATCCACATCGCCGATCCCGGGCTGTGCGCGCTGGTCCTGCCGCGTTCGGGACTGGGCCACCGCCACGGCATCGTGCTGGGCAACGGCACCGGCCTGATCGACGCCGACTACCAGGGGCCGCTGCTGATCAGCGTCTGGAACCGCGGGCGCGAGACGTTCACGATCCAGCCCGGCGACCGCATCGCCCAACTGGTGTTGGCACCAATCGTGCGAGCAAACCTGAAGGTGGTGGATACTTTCGCCGACAGTGCGCGTGGCCAAGGGCGGGTTCGGCCACACCGGAGTCCGCTGACGCAAGAACCGGGGGATATGAAGCGATGAGGGATGCAGGCCGGTCGCCGCAGGAAGAAATGAGGAGGCGCGCGCCGTTGCTGGCCGCGCTGCTGGCGTTGCTGGCCGGGTGGTTCGCGTGGAGCGGGGTGGCCCAGCTGCGGTCCGACGCCCGCGAGCGCGACCTTACCACGGCCCGCGATGGCATGGTGACGGCCGTGGCCGCCGCGATGTCGGCACAGACCCGGGCGCTCGATGCCGGGCTCAAGCGCCAGGACGTGCAGTCGGCGCTGGCCTCCGGAAACGCCGCCGCCGCCGCCGCCGCGCTGTCGGCCGGGATCAAGGGGGTCGAGCAGGCGCAGTTCCTGCCCACCGACCTGAGCGCCGCGTATGCCGATCCGCGCAGCTTCGGCTACGCACGCCTTACCCTGCTGGAAAAGGCCGTGAGCCAGGATGGCGCGGTCGCCGCCGTGGTCCGCGACGAAGGTGGTGCGCGCCTGGGCGTGGCTGCGCCCGCGGCCCTCGCCGGCGCGCCCGCGGTGGCCTACGTGCGGATGCCGCTGGCCTTGCTGACCTCCGGGCTGGAGCAGGCGCAGGTCCCGGGTGGCGCCTACCTTGCCCTGCGCCAGGGCGGTTACAACGTCGCCGAACGCGGCGACACCGCGCTGTCGGGCAGTGCCGACGTGCTTTCGCGCGAGGTCGGCAAGACCGGCCTGCGCGCCGCCGCCGCGGTGCCGGACGTATCGCGTGGTCCGTTCGGCCTGAGCGCACTGCCTTGCCTTATCGGAGCCGGAGTGCTGGCGCTGCTGGCCGTGGTCGCGATGCTGCTGGCCTGGGGCAAGCTGCCGCAGTTGCGCCGGCGCACGGTTGCGGCGGTGGTGGAAGAAGAGGTCCCGACCCTGGGCCAGACCATACAGCGCGACCAAGGAGGCCGCTCCGCAGCCGGCGGCGCGCGCGGCGCCGGTGGTGGTCGACGTGCAGGTGGAGCCGGGCATCTTCCGTGCCTATGACATCCGGGGCGTGGTCGGTCGCGAACTGACCCCGCAGGTCGCCGCATGGATCGGCCAAGGCCATCGGCAGCGTCATGGCCGAGCAGGGCCTGACCGACATCGTGGTCGGCCGCGACGGCCGCCTGTCCGGACCGGAGCTGGCCGGCGGCCTGATCGAGGGCCTGCGCAGGGCCGGCCGCAACGTGATCGACGTGGGCATGGTGCCCACGCCGGTGGTGTACTTCGCCGCCTACCACCTGCGTGCCGGCAGCGGCGTGGCGGTGACCGGCAGCCACAACCCGCCCGACTACAACGGCTTCAAGGTCGTGGTCGGCGGCGAGACCCTGTCCGGCGACGCGATCTACGACCTGTACACGCGCATCCGCGACGGCCGCCTGCATCGCGCCGACAGCACCGGCTCGTTGCAGCAGCAGGCCGTGGACGAGGACTACATCCGCCGCATCGCCGACGACGTGCAGATGGAGCGCCCGCTGAAGGTGGTCGCCGACGCCGGCAACGGCGTGGCCGGCGACATCGCGCCACGCCTGCTGGAGGCCATCGGCGCGGAAGTGATCCCGCTGTACTGCGACGTCGACGGCAGCTTCCCCAACCACCATCCGGACCCGAGCGAGCCGCACAACCTCCAGGATAGGTGCAGATGGTCCAGCGCTTCGACGCCGACCTGGGCTTACCTTCGACGGCGACGGCGACCGGCTGGGCGTGGTGACGCGGGAAGGAAAGATCATCTTCCCCGACCGCCTGCTGATGCTCTACGCGGCCGACGTGCTGCAGCGCAATCCGGGCGCGCTGGTGATCTACGACGTCAAGTGCACCGGCAAGCTGTCCGACTACATCCTGCGCCAGGGCGGCAGCCCGCTGATGTGGAAGACCGGGCACTCGCTGATCAAGTCGAAGATGCGCGAGACCGAGGCCGAGCTGGCCGGCGAGATGAGTGGCCACTTCTTCTTCAAGGAGCGCTGGTACGGCTTCGACGACGGCCTGTACTCCGCGGCGCGCCTGCTGGAGATCCTCGCCGGGCGCATGGAGACGCCTTCGGAAGTGCTGGACGAGCTGCCCGACAGCGTGGCCACGCCGGAGATCAAGGTGCCGGTGGAGGGCGACCCGCATGCGATCGTGGCCCGCTTCGCCCGCGCCGCGCAGGCGGAGAACGCCCCGTTCGCTGGCGCGCGCCTGACCACCATCGACGGCCTGCGCGCCGACTGGAACGACGGCTGGGGCCTGCTGCGCGCCTCCAATACGACGCCGGTGCTGGTGCTGCGCTTCGAGGCCGACGACGCCGACGCGCTGGTCCGGATCAAGGACCTCTACCGCGAACAGCTGCGCGTGCAGCTGCCGGACGCGGACCTGGACTTCTGAGCCGGCAGGCGCCGGCAAGGCAGGCCCGTCGCCCGGATGCGCCGGCAGGCGTGGAGCGCCCGTCCGGCCGGCGCCCCGGCGTCCCTGGACGTCCACGGATGCGATAGCGGGCCCGCATCGCACGCGGGTGTCGGCTCGCCGGTGTCAGAGTCGTTGCGCGCGCCCCGGCGCGGATCCACCCGCCGCGGAGCGCCGGCCGCCACCGGTGGGGTCGGCGCGGAACGCCTACTGCTTCACTGCCGGCGGCAGTGAAGCGGCCACCCGCGCACCCGGCGCGTCGCTGGCCTTCAGTTCGCGGTAGCGCGTCATGATCTGCTCGATCTCCTGGTCCAGCTCGGCACGCTGCCGTTCGAAGCTGGCCTGCAGGGCGGTGTGGTAGAGCAGTTGCGTATGCCGTACCCGGATGTCGCCGGCGAGCTTGTCCGCGACCGGCTGGCCGGACAGCTCCCGTTCGCCGGCGCTGCGCAGCAGGGTGTGACCAGGCCTTCGCGCAGGCTGTTCACGTTGAAGCGCGCGGTGTTGATGCTGTTGTCGACCAGGTTGATCCGCTCGGCAAACACCCGGCGCAGCTCCTCCTCGGTCTGGAACGAGGTCAGCATCGCCTTATCGGTGCGGCGGCGGGTTTCGACGGCCAGGGCCTCGGTCTTGCGCTTGGCTTCTTCCTCGGCCTGGGCGGCGCGTTCCTCGCCGGTCATCGCGCGCTGCACCTCGCCGGTGCGCAGGCCGCTGCTGACACTGATCTCTTCGCGGGCGGCCGCCATGGCTTCCGGTGGCAACGAGTCGGCGCACTTGCGCTGGCCGTTCTCGTTCCAGCAGTACAGCTTTTTGTTGGCTTCCGGCTTGGCTCGGGCGATCGCCTGCGCGGGCAGCAGCAGGCCCGTCGCGAGCACTGCCATCAAGGTGCTGTGGTGTGTCTTCACTGGCGTCACGGCAGCCCCCTGCTGTCAGTCAGCCCGTCGGGTCGCATCCGTAGCGGGCACGGTAGGCCAGCAACGGCGCGCGGAATGCGGCCAGTTTCTCGTTTCCGTCGGCGAATGCAAGCAGGTCGCCGAGCCCGGCCACGGCCAGAACCGGCACCCCGGCTTCAGCGGCCACCGCCTGCGCCGCCGAGCGGCGGTCGGCCTCGGCGGCGATCTCCTGCCGGTCCAGGCCACGACAATCCCGGCCACCGTGCCGCCGGCGCCGGCGATGATCGCCAGCGCCTCGCGGATCGCGGTGCCGGCGGTGATCACGTCGTCCACCACCAGCACGCGGCGCCCGGCCAGCGGTGCGCCGATCAGGGTGCCGCCCTCGCCATGGGCCTTGGCTTCCTTGCGGTTGAACGCCAGCGGCAGGTTGCGGCCGCGGCGGGCGTACTCGCAGGCCAGCGCGGTGGCCAGCGGGATGCCCTTGTAGGCCGGGCCGAACAGCAGGTCGAACGGCAGGCCGGCCGCGTCGACCGCATCGGCGTAGCAGGCCGCAAGCGTGGCCAGGCTCGCGCCGCTGTCGAAGCGTCCCGCGTTGAAGAAGTAGGGCGAGAGCCGGCCGGATTTCAGGGTGAACTCGCCGAAGCGCAATGCGTCGGCATCCAGCGCCAGTTGCAGGAAACGGGTGCGGTGGTCGGACATCGTCGGCGGCTGGCGGGGTGGGGTGAATAGGATACCCGGCCCGGACGGCCGCCTTGCGGCCGGCCCCCGACCGGCCGGCGCAGGCGCGCAGGCCGGGCCGGGCACGCGGCGATTGGTTAGGCTAGCGGCTGGCCCGCACACGCTTCCCGCATGCGCATCATCAGTTTCAACGCCAATGGCATCCGCTCGGCCGCGAGCAAGGGCTTCTTCGACTGGCTCGACACGCAGCAGGCGGACGTGGTCTGCCTGCAGGAGACCAAGTCGCAGGAGGACCAGCTCACCGATCCGCGCTTCCGGCCCGACGGGCACCACTGCTTCTACCGCGACGCGAGTACCAAGAAGGGCTACAGCGGCGTGGCGATCTACGCCCGGCGCGAGCCGGATGAAGTGCGCACCTCGCTGGGGCGGCCGGATTTCGACGAGGAAGGGCGCTACATCGAGGCGCGCTTCGGCAACCTGAGCGTGGTCTCGTTCTACATCCCGTCCGGTTCGTCCGGCGAGCTGCGCCAGGGGCTACAAGTTCCAGTCATGGAATGGCTCAGGCCGATCCTGGACCAGTGGCTGGCCAGCGGCCGCGACTACGTGCTGTGCGGCGACTGGAACATCGTCCGCACCAGGCTGGACATCAAAAACTGGACTTCCAACCAGAAGAACTCCGGCTGCCTGCCGCCGGAGCGCGACTGGCTCAACGGCCTGTGCGCGGACCTGGCGGAAGATGCCGACGCCAAGGCCGGCCGCGGCTGGGTCGACGCGTACCGCGTGCTGCATCCGCAGGGCGAGGACTACACCTGGTGGAGCAACCGCGGCGCGGCACGCGCCAACAACGTCGGTTGGCGGATCGACTACCAGTTCGCTACCCCGTCGCTGCGCGAGCGGCTGCGCGGCTGCTCGATCTACCGCGAGCAGCGCTTCTCCGACCACGCGCCCTTCACCGTGGACTACGCGGACGGCGGCGCGTGAGCGGCGGAGACGGGGTGGCGACCGCGGACAAGCCGTCGTACAAGGGCTGGGCCGGGATCCGCCGCGCCTTCGGCACGCCCGCGGCGCTGACCATGGCCCTGTTCGGGTTCGGCTGCGGCCTGCCGTTCCTGCCGATCGCTTCGCTGACCCTGTCCACCCGCCTGCGCGACGCCGGGCTGGACCTGCACAGCATCGGCCTGATCAGCCTTACCAGCTTCTTCTACCTGTTCAAGTTCCTGTGGGCGCCGCTGCTGGACCGCTACGTGTTCGCGCCGCTGGGCCTGCTCGGCCGGCGCCGCTCGTGGCTGCTGGCCGCGCAGCTGGGCGTGGCGCTGGGGCTGGGCGCGCTGGCCTTCGTCCGCCCGGAACTGGGGGTGATGCCGCTGGTGGGCTGGGTGCTGTTCACCTCCTTCGCCGGCGCCACCCAGGGATTCGGTGGTCGACGCCTACCGCATCGAGATCGCACCGGCCAACGCGCAGGCCGCGCTGGCGGCAACCTACACGCTGGGCTACCGGATCGGCCTGATCCTCGGTGGCGCCGGTGCGCTGTACCTTACCGACTTCGCCGGCTGGACGGCGGCCTACCTCGGCATGGCCGCGCTGATGGCGCTGCCGCTGCTGGCCACCCTGCTCAGCCGCGAACCGGTGGCGCCGGAGTCCACGGTGCAGCGCCGGATCGATTTCATCGGCGCGTTCTGGCAACCGTTCTCCAGCTTCTTCCGCAACAACGGCGTCGCCTTCGGCATCGTGCTGCTGCTGTTCGTGGGCCTGTTCAAGTTCCCCGACCAAGGTGATCGGGGTGATGGCCGGTCCGTTCTACCTGGACTCCGGCTACAGCAAGGCCGACATCGCCACGGTGTCCAAGCTCTACGGCATCTGGGCCGGGATCGGCGGGGCCTTCCTCGGCGGCGTATGCGTGGCCGCGTTCGGCTTCCGCCGGATGCTGCTGGTGGCGGCGCTGGGCGTGGCCCTGTCCAACCTGGCGTTCCTGCTGATGGCCCGGCATCCGTCCGAAATCTGGGCGTTCTATGCGGCGATCACCGCCGACAACGTCGCCCAGGGGTTCGCCGGCACCACCCTTTATGGGCGTTCATGTCCTCGCTCACCGATCGCGACTTCACCGCTACCCAGTTCGCGTTGATGGTGTCGCTGGCCAACCTGCCGGGCAAGTTCGCCGGCGGCCTGTCCGGCTACCTTGGTCGAGGCCAGTTCCTACGCGACGTTCTTCGGCCTGAGCGCGCTGACCGTGGTACCGACGCTGCTGCTGCTGGGCTGGCTGTGGCGGCGCATCCGCGAGCCGGGGGTCGCACCGCCGGGCGGATGAACGGCATCCGCCCTGCACTCTGGCGCAGCGGGATTCGTGGCAGTCTTGGCGCGGGACGAACCCGACGCCGAAGGGGGAAGGCGCATGACCGACCTGGTGCTTCGCGACATCGACCCGATCCTTACCGAGCGTATCCGCCGGGTTTCGGTCGCCCGTGGCTGGACCCAGCACGAGACCATCCTGCGCCTGCTCGAGCAGGGCCTGTTCGCCTCGGAGCATGAAGTCCGCGGCGGCCTCGAGAACACCGAGGTCGACGCGCTGTCCGATGCGATCGCCGCACTGAAGCAGCTGCCGGCCGGCAGGGGATTCTGAGCGCCGCCGCGATGGCCCCCAGGCTGCGCGCGGTTCATGCCGATATCACCACGCTGGCGGCGGATGCGATCGTCAACGCGGCCAACAGCTCGCTGCTCGGCGGCGGCGGCGTGGACGGCGCGATCCACCGCGCCGCGGGTCCGCAGCTGCTGGCCGAATGCCGCGCGCTCGGCGGTTGCCCGACCGGGCAGGCGCGGATCACCGGCGGCTATCGCCTGCCGGCGCGATATGTGATCCACACCGTCGGCCCGGTCTGGCGCGGTGGCGGCCACGACGAACCGGCGCTGCTGGCCGCGTGCTACCGCAACAGCCTTGCGCTGGCCGAGGCGCATGGGTGCGCGTGCGTGGCGTTCCCCTCGATCAGCACCGGCGTGTACGGCTACCCGCCGGAGCTGGCCGCGCCACTGGCGGTGGCCACGGTGGCCGCGTTTCCCGCGCGGCGCGTGCGCGAGGTGGTGTTCTGCTGTTTGGGTCGCCGACCTGCAGCGCTACGAGGCGCTGCTGGCCTGAGCTCACGGCAGCGGCAGTTCCTCGCCGCGGAACACCGCCACGTGCGGCACGCCGTCGGCACCGATCCAGCCGCGGTACATGCCCTCGGTGTTGAACGGGAAGGCGACGCTGCCGTCGGCGCCCAGCGCGATGGCGCCGCCATCGCCGCCGGCGGCGGGGATGTCGCGGTCGATCACCGCCTCGGCAGCGCGGGCCAGCGGCTGTCCGGCCAGGCGCACGCGCGCGCAGATTTCGTGCGCGGCGGCGGCGCGGATGTAGAACTCGCCCCAGCCGGTGCCCGACACCGCGCAGCGTGCGTCGGCCCAGGTGCCGGCACCGATGATCGGCGCATCGCCGACGCGGCCGTAGCGCTTGTTGGTCATCCCGCCGGTGGAGGTGCCGGCGGCCAGCCTGCCCTGCGTGTCCAGGGCCAGCGCGCCGACCGTGCCGAAGTAGGCCTTGCCCGGCAGTTCCAGCAGCGTGCCGGACGCCTGCGCCCCGGCTTCCTCCGCCAGCGCCTGCTGCAACTGCTGCCAGCGTTTCTCGGTACGGAAGTACGACGGGTCGACCAGTTCGAGGCCCTGCTCGGCCGCAAACGCTTCGGCACCGTCGCCGACCATCATCACGTGCTTCGAGCGGTCCATCACCGCCCGGGCGAGCGTGATCGGGTTGCGCACCCGGTGCACGCCGGCAATCGCGCCGGCCTTGCCGCTGGCACCGTCCATCAGCGAGGCGTCCAGTTCGTTGCGGCCGTCATGGTTGAACACGGCGCCACGGCCGGCGTTGAACTGCGGTGCATCCTCGAGGATGCGGATCGCGGCGGTCACCGCGTCCACCGCCGGCTTGCCGGCCTCCAGTTGCGCGTGCCCGGCGCGCAGCGCCGCGGCCAGCGCCTTGCGTGCTTCGGCTTCCTCGGCCGCCGACAGGCCGGCGCGTTCGACGCCGGCGCCGCCGTGGATCACCAGCAGCGGCGCGTCGAGCGCGACCAGCACGCCGTCGCGCACCGCGTAGCGGCGCTGCGCGTCCGGACGCTCGACCCTGCCCGACGGCAGGTGCAGCACCGACCCGGTGCCGGCGAACACGGTTTCTAGCCGGGCCAGCTGCATCGGCGCGTCTTCGGCCTGCTTCTGCGCGAAGCCGCCCTTGACCACCGTCGCGCCGGCACCTGGCGTGGTCGCGTAGACGCGGGCGCGGCCGTCGCCTTCCACCGCCACCGCCGCGTCCTCGTCCACGCCCAGTCCGAGCAGCGGCTTGCCGGCCAGCGCCTCGCCCTTGGCGAGGAAAGGCGGCCAGCCGGCCGAGCCGGCCGCGTTCGCTGAAGTGGGTGTCGGTGATGACGCCCTCGAGTCGGTCCAGATGCAGGAAGCCGGTCTCGATGGTGTTGCCGTCGCCGAGCGGATCGGCCAGTGCCGCCGGGCTGGTCTGGCTGCCGCCATCCATCGCACCGTAGAGATACTCGCCCTGCACCGCCAGCCCGGCGCTGGTGCCACCCAGCGGCTTGCCGGCACGCACGTGCGCGTCCAGGCCTCGGCCACCGGCGTGCCGCGCCAGTAGCGCACGTAGCGCGACTGGTCGCCGCCGGCGAGGAAGATGCCGTCGGCGCGCTTGAGCGCGGCCAGCACGGCCGGGTCGAACGCCGCTTCGCGGTCCTTGAACACGAAGGTCTCGACAGAGGCAATCCCGCCGACCTCGTTGAAGAATTCCTCGCCGATCTCGCCGCCCTGCGAGGCGCGCAGCACGACGATGTGGCCGTGGCCGGCCTTGTCCATGAACCAGTGCAACGCGTCGAAGTTGCGGTCGCCGCCGCCCATCAGCAGCAGGCCGGGCTGGACCCGGCCGGGCGTCTTCGCGGCGGTGTCGCCGAGCAGGTAGTGGCCGTAGTCGGCCGCCGCCGCCGGTCCCGCCAATGCGCAGGCCAGCACCAGGCCCGCCATCTTCCGCAAACCGCCGCCACGCTTGTTCATTCCGCCACTCCAGGTTGGGGCCGCGGCGGGAAGCCGCGCGCCGGCAGACAGCCTAGACGAACCGGTGGCTGCGATCCCCCATCGGCGGATGGCGGCCGGGTTAGAGTGCGGCCATGCCCAACGAGCTAGACGAGTGGTTCGTCCGCGAGGTCCTGGTCCACGAGCGGACGTTGACCCAGTACCTGCACCGTTGCTGGTCGCGGCACGACGAGGTCCACGACCTGCGCCAGGAGGTCTACGTCCGGGTCTACGAGGCGGCCGCGCGCACCCGTCCGGCCACGCCGCGGGCCTTCATGTTCGCCACCGCCCGGCACCTGATGACCGACCGGCTGCGCCGCAGCCGGGTCGTGTCGATCGAGCCGGTGGGTGATTTCGAGTCCTCGAACGTCTACCTGATCGACGAGGTGTCGCCCGAACGCTGGTGCGGCACCCGCCAGGCGCTGAGACGGCTGGTCGAAGCCCCGGATGCGCTGCCCGAGCGCTGCCGCCAGGGTGGTGTGGCTGCGCCGGGTCGAGGAGCTGTCGCAGAACGACGTCGCCCAGCGCCTGGGCATCAGCGGAAGGACCGTGGAAAAACACCTTACCCAGGGCATGCGACTGATCGCCGACCACCTCTACGGTGGCGGCGAGCCGGTGCCTGCGCGGCGGGTGCCGCGGACCGGAGCGGACGGGGACCAGGGGACATGGCCGACAGCAGGAAGACTGAACACATCGCCGCGGCCTATGGCTGGCCCGGCGCGATGCCGGGCCGTGGACCGCGCAGGAGCAGCAGGCGCTGGACGCGTGGCTGGCCCATGGACACCGCGCACCGGGTGGCACTGCTGCGGCTGCAATCGGCGTGGAACGAGGCCGGCCGGCTGCAGGCGCTGGCCGCCGGGCTGCCGGAAGGCGAAGTTCCGCCGCGACACCAGTGGGCGGGCTGGATCGTCGCCGGTGCGCGCGAGCCCGCAGTCGCGCCGGCAGGCCAGGACCCGGTCACCGGTGCCCCGGACCTGCGCACGGTGGCGTTCGCTCCGCGCCGCGCATCGGCCCGCTCGAGCGGCTGGCAGCGCGGGCTGGCTGCCACGGTCGTGCTGGCCGTGGCCGTCGGCCTCGGCTGGGCTGGGGCGGCTGGCAGCTGGGCGGCCGCCACCAGGCAAGCTATGCCAGCGCGCTGGGGGAGGTGCGCGAGGTCGTGCTGGCCGACGGCAGCCACGCCACCCTCAGCAGTGACAGCCGGCTCGAGGTGCGCTTCGACCGCGGCGAGCGCCATGTCGCGCTGCTGCGCGGCGAAGCGTTCTTCGACGTCGCCCATGACACCGGCCGGCCGTTCGTGGTCGAGGCCGACGGCCACCGCGCCGTGGCGGTGGGCACGCACTACGCGGTGCGCCGCGATGCGGACACGCTGCGGGTGGTGGTGACCGAGGGCCGGGTGCGGCTGGAGGCCAGTCCCGGCCGCGACGGTCGCGCCGCGCCGGCGGCCCTGCTGCCGGCCGGCAGCCTTACCACGGTCGGGCCGACCGGCGTGCTGGTGCGCTCGGTGCCGCTGGCGCAGGCGCAGCGCTACCTGGAGGGCGCGACGGCTTCCTTCCTTCGACGACGTGCCGCTGGCGCAGGCGGCCGACGAGTTCAACCGTTTCAACGAACGCCGGCTGGTGCTGGCCGATCCGGGCGTGGCCGGGATGCGGATCGGCGGCAACTTCCGCTGGTCCAACCTTGGAAGGCTTCGTCGGCCTGCTGGAACAGGGCTTCCCGGTCCGGGCCGAGCGCCATCCGGACCGGATCGTGCTGCATTCGCGCTGACCTGTGCGCGCCGATGGGGGCATCGGCCGCGTTGTTCGTCCATAGCTGGAAAGAGTGCCGTTCCGGCACCGGGGAGAGAAACCGATGCGTCATCCGTCGCGAGTCCTGTTGTTGAGCCTGGCCTGCACGACCGCGCTGGCGGCGCAGGCGGCCCAGGCATCCGGCCCGATCAACGTCCCGCCCGGCGACCTCGCCGTCGCACTCAACACCCTGGCCCGCCAGTCCGACACCCAGCTGGTCTATCGCGCCGACGACCTCAAGGGCCGCCGCACCGCCGGCGTGCAGGGGGCCGATTCGGCCGACCAAGGCGCTGCAGCAGCTGCTGCACGGCAGCGGTTTCGGCGCACGCCGCGACCAGGCCACCGGCGCGGTGCTGGTGGCACGGGTGGACACGCCGCGCCGCGCACCGGCGCCGCAGCCGGCCGCGCAGGACGCCGATACCGGCAGCCCGGCGCAGGCGCAGGAAGAGGAAGTGACCGAGATCGAGGCGGTGCAGGTCACCGGCTCGCGCATCCCGCGCGCGCAGATCGAGGGCCCGGCGCCGATCAGCGTGATCACCGCCGAGGAGATCCGCGCGAATGGCTTTACCAGCGTGCCCGACGTGCTGCGCGGCATGACCCAGAACAGTGGCGAGACGCAGAGCCAGCAATCGGCCAGCGGCGCCGACTTCTCGCCCGGCGCCGAGCAGGTCGACCTGCGCGGGCTCGGCCCCAACCACACCCTGGTGCTGGTCAACGGCCGCCGCATCGCCGACTTTCCGATGCCGTTCAAGGGCCGCAGCAACTTCACCGACATCTCCAGCATCCCGATCGGGATGATCGAGCGGGTCGAGGTGCTGACCGGCAGCGCCTCGGCGATCTACGGCTCGGACGCGGTCTCCGGCGTGGTCAACTTCATCCTGAAGAAGCATGTCGACGGCGCGATCGTCGACGTGCGCATGGGCACCACCACCGAAGGCGGCGGCGAATCGTTCAACGCCAGCCTGGTCGACGGTTTCGAGCGCGGCCGCTTCAGCGGCCTGTACGGCTTCGAGCTGCAGTCGCAGACGCCGCTGTGGGCCTACGACCGCGAGATCCAGGACTCGACCAAGGACGCGCCCACCGCGAACTCGCAGATCGCGCGCCGCGCCTACCTGCGCACCGACTGGTGGGACGACTACATCGACCCGGGCCAGGACACCTGCGACGCGCTGGCCGGGCAGAACGGCAGCACCACCTACTACGCCAACCGCCCGCGCTACGGCTACTACTGCGGCAGCGACGAGTCGATCGGTTACGGCACGATCCTGAGCAAGCGCCGCGGCGTGAACGCGTATGCCTCGCTGTCGTACGCGTTCGGCAACGGCAGCGAGTGGTTCGCCGACATCCAGGCCGGCTACCACGACGTGGAGATCTTCCGCGACGTGAGTTCGTGGAGCTACATGGCCCCGGACGGCAACGAGGAAGGCTACTTCTACAACGACGCCACCGGCCAGGTGGAGTACTGGCAGCGCCAGTTCTCGCCGGAGGAGATGGGCGGGCTGGACCGCGGCATGGTCGAGACCACGCAGAAGACCCTCGGCCTGACCACCGGCTTCAAGGGCACCTTCGCCGGCGACTGGGACTACGAGGCCTCGCTGAGCTGGTCGCAGTACAAGGCCGAAATCAGCTGGCCGCAGATCGTGGCCGCCGCCGCCAACGCGCTGTTCTTCGGTCCGCAGCTGGGCGTGGACGATGACGGGTTCCCGATCTTCAATGCCGATCCGTCGCGCCTGTACACGCCGCTGACCCGGGCCGAGTACGACAGCATCGCCGCGCGCTCGGTCTACCACCCGCAATCGCAGACCGGCACGCTGGCGCTGACCGTGGCCAAGGCCGACCTGTTCACCCTGCCGGGCGGCGATGCCGGCTTCGCCGGCACGGTCGAACTGGGCAACCAGTCCTACGACCTCAACCCCGACCCGCTGGCCACGCAGTACTACTACTACAGCTGGAAGGACTCGGACGGCCATGGCAGCCGCAACCGCTGGGCCACTGCCGGCGAGCTGCGCATGCCGCTGCTGGACAGCCTCAACTGGAGCCTTACCGGCCGCTACGACCAGTACCGCTATTCGGGCAACTCGATCGGCAAGGCGACCCGGCACCGGCCTGGAGTGGCGGCCGGTGGACAGCCTGCTGGTGCGCGGCTCGTACGGCACCGCGTTCCGCGCGCCCGACCTGCACTACGTGTATTCGGGCATCGGCAACGACGAGACCTCGGGCAACGACTACTACTACTGCCTGCTCGACGGCGCCGACGACTGTTCCGACTACGAGGAAGGCCTGATCCGCACCCGCGAAGGCAACCGCGAACTGGAGCCGGAAACCAGCACCTCGTGGACCGCCGGCCTTATCTGGTCGCCACTGGAAGGCCTGGACCTGTCGGTGGACTGGTTCGACATCGACATGCGCGACCAGGTGCAGGACATGAGCGTGGACGCGATCCTGCGCGACGAGGCGGCCTGCAGGCTCGGCGAGCTGGACATCGCCTCGCCGACCTGCGTCGACGCGCTGGCCCGCGTGACCCGCTCGTCCAACGACTCGCTGTACGGCATCTACGTCAATCCGATCAACGTGGCCCGCGAATACACCAGCGGCGTGGATGCGGCCGCGCGCTACCGCTTCGACACCGCGATCGGCCGCTGGACGCTGACCTTCAACCACACCTGGGTCAACGAGCACCAGTTCCAGCAGTTCCCCGGCGACCCGGTCGAGGACGAGTTCGCGGTCAACAGCGGCTTCGACATCCCGCGGACCAAGACCAATGCCAGCATCGGCTGGGACAACGACACCTGGTCGGCGACCCTGTACGGCCAGCGCCTGGCAAGCTGCCCAACGGCTGGTCGTACGACCAGGTGTGGGAGGGAGGGCGACCCGGGTCCGTACATCGGCGCCACCTACCGCTACAACGCCACCGTGCAGTACCGGTTCGACGAGGTCTCGCGGCTGACCCCATGGTGACCAACCTGGCCAACAAGATGCCGCCGAAGGATCCGACCTACACGGCGTATCCGTACTACGACATCTCCTGGTTCGATTCGGTCGGGCGCACGATCAGCCTGCAGTTCACCCACCAGTTCGGCGGCGGCGCGCAGTAACGGTCGCAGCATGGCCCCGCGTCCATGGCGGACGCGGGGCCGCATCTCCCGGCAGCGATGCCGATGCGACTCACGCATACATGACGACGTGGCGGCTTCGCAGAGCGGGGCGCGGCCCACTCCACGGAACGAAGGCCCTTACGCCGGATGCACCACGCCGAGCACGCGCGGGCCGCGTGCGCCGGTGACCGCGGGCAGGTTGCCCGGGCGACCTGCCAGGCATTCGCGCGCCAGCCAGGGCGAAGGCCATCGCCTCGACGAAGTCCGGATCCAGTCCGTGTGCCGTGGACGTCTCGATGGCCACGCCCGGCAGGCGCATGGCGATGCGCTGCATCAGCAGGGAATTGCGCACGCCGCCGCCGCAGGTGATCAGCCGGGTGGTGCCCGGCTGCTGTGCGAGCAGTGCATCGGCGACGGTGGCCGCGCTCAGTTCAAGCAGGGTGGCCTGCACGTCGGCCGGGGCTTCGTCGCCACGCAGCTTCGACTGCACCCAGTCCAGGTGGAACTGCTCGCGGCCGGTGCTCTTGGGTGGTGGCAGCGCGAACCACGGCTCGTCGAGCAGGCGCGCGAGCAGGGCCGCATCGACCTGGCCGCTGGCGGCGAAGCGGCCGTCGGCATCGAAGGCCGCGCCGGTGTGGCGCAGGCACCAGGCATCGAGCAGGGCGTTGGCCGGGCCGGTGTCGAAGCCACGCACCTGTCCGGCACGCGGCAGCAGCGTGTAGTTGCCGATCCCGCCGAGGTTGAGCACGGCGCGGTCCTCGTCGTCCGCGTGCAGCAGCGCGGCGTGGAAGGCCGGCACCAGCGGTGCGCCCTGGCCGCCGGCAGCGACATCGCGGCGACGGAAGTCGGCCACCGTGGCCACGCCGGTGCGTTCGGCGATCACGCTGCCGTCGCCGATCTGCATGGTGAACGGTGCATCGCCGTGCGGGCGGTGGCGCACGGTCTGGCCGTGCGAACCGATCGCCGCGACCTGCGACGGCGCGACGCCGGCCTGTGCGAGCAGCGTGCGCGCGGCTTCGGCGAAGGCCTGCGCGACCTGTACGTCGAGGTGGCCGAGCTCATCCAGCGATGCCAGCGCTCCGCCCTTACCGAGGGCGACGAGGCGCTCGCGCAGTGCCGGCGCCCACGGATGCACGTGCGCAGCGCGCAGGCGCAGGCCGTGCGCGGAACCGGGATCGGGGAATTCGACCAGCGCGGCATCGATGCCGTCGGCGCTGGTGCCGGAGATCAGGCCAAGGAAGAGATGCGGCATGCGCGCAGGGTAACCGGGACGGCGCCGCACAGCGAGGCGGCGCGGGCGCCGCCGGGGTCCGGGCGCGGCTCAGCCGCGCTTGTTCTTCTTCGCCTTGGCCGTGTCGACGTGGGCGAACATCATCTTTTCCATCGACTCCATCCGCGCCAGCGTCGGCGCGGTCGCCGCGCGGAACGCGGCCAGCTCGGCGCCCTTGAGCGGCTCCGGTGGCGGCATGGTCACCGACAGCGGGTTGCGGTGCACGCCGTTGATCCGGAATTCGTAGTGCAGGTGCGGGCCTGTGGCCAAGGCCGGTGGAGCCGACGTAGCCGATCACCGTGCCCTGTCCGACCTGCTGGCCCTTGCGCACCTTGCCGAAGCGCGACATGTGCGCGTACAGCGTGGTGTGGCCGCGGCCGTGGTCGAGGATCACCACGTTGCCATAGCCGCGCTGCTGGCCGACGAACTGCACGCGCGCGTCGCCGGCGGCCATGATCGGCGTGCCGGTGCCGGCGGCGTAGTCCACGCCCTTGTGCATGCGCATCTTGCCCAGCACCGGGTGCCGGCGCGCGCCGAAGCTCGAGGACAGGCGCGCATAGGGAATCGGCATGCGGATGAAGCTCTTCTTCAGCGGCCGGCCGTCGGCGGTGAAGTACTCGGTCTTGCCGTTGCGCTCGAAACGGAAGCCGGTATAGGCCTTGCCGTCGGTGCTGAAGGTGGCGGCGAGGATCCGGCCGGTGCCGACCCGTTCGCCCTCGCGCCAGGTCTCCTCGACCACCGCGCTGAAGCGGTCGCCCGGCTGCACGTCCTTGAAGTCGATGTCGTACTTGAAGATCTCGTCGGTCATCACCGCGATGGCAGCGGGGCTCAGCCCGGCCTTGCGCCCCGCGGCGTACAGCGAATGGTCGATCTCGGCGCTGGTCACGGCCAAGGCGCGTGGTGGTGGCGCGCTCGAGCACCTTCTCGTGGATGGCCTCGCCCAGCAGGTCCAGTTCGACCCGCTCGGTGGGGCTGCGGTCGAAGCGGAAACCGCGCAGGGCGCCGTGCTCGTCGCGGCGGAAGGCCAGCTCGGCGCCCGGGCGCAGACGGGTCAGCGCCTCGCGGTTGGCCGGGTTCTCCAGGATCCGGTGCATGGTCGCCGCAGGCGCGCCGACCTTCTCGAACAGCTGGCCCAAGGTCTGGCCACGCTCGATCTGGACCACGTCCCAGTAGCCGCCTTCGACGTCGCCGGGTGCGCGCACGGTCAGTGGCGGCAGTTGCAGCGGCAGGGTCGCGCTGAGCGGCGAGGTCGGCTGCAGCTGCGAGGAAAAGCCGGGGACGATGGTCGCCAGCAGCGCACCGAGGGTTGCGAACAGGCTGGCGTGCAGCCAGTGGCGTCGGGTCCAGCGGGTGTTGAAGGTGGCGGGGAACCGCTCCTTCAGCTTGCGGTGCAGGTAGCGGTGGTGAAGGATGCCGAGGCGGTCGTGGAACTGCTGCTTGCGGACGCGGCCGTATTCGGGGTGGGACATCACTTGACTTCCTTCACGGGACCCCGGAGTGCGGCCCACTGGCGGGTACCATAGACACCTGAAACTAGTGCGTCAAACCATTGAAGAAGCTGAACTTTTCACTGGCTTTCCGGTTAACCCGCACGTAACATTTCATTCAAGTTTGTCATTGGCCCAACCGTGGAGCTGGTCGTGTTTTCTGAGAAGTCCGTCGCAGAATCCCTTGCCCTGATCGGCCGCGGCGCCGACGAGGTCCTCAAGCGCGAGGAGCTGGAGGCCCGGCTCAAGGCCGGTCATCCGCTGCGGGTCAAGGCCGGCTTCGACCCGACTGCGCCGGACCTGCATATCGGCCATACGGTGCTGCTGAACAAGATGCGCCAGTTCCAGGAGCTGGGACACCAAGGTGATCTTCCTGATCGGCGACTTCACCGGGATGATCGGCGACCCGACCGGCAAGAACGTCACCCGCAAGCCGCTGACCCGCGAGGACGTGCTGGCCAATGCGCGCACCTACGAGGAGCAGGTGTTCAAGGTGCTCGACCGCGAACGCACCGAGGTGCGCTTCAACAGCGAGTGGTTCGGCAAGATGGCGGCGGCCGACATGATCCGCCTCGCCGGCCAGCACACCGTGGCGCGCATGCTCGAGCGCGACGACTTCGCCAAGCGCTATGCCGCGCAGCAGTCGATCGCCATCCACGAGTTCCTCTACCCGCTGGTGCAGGGCTACGACTCGGTGGCGCTGCAGGCCGACGTGGAGCTGGGCGGCACTGACCAGAAGTTCAACCTGCTGATGGGCCGCGGCCTGCAGGAGCACTACGGGCAGAAGCCGCAGATCGTGCTGACCATGCCGCTGCTGGAAGGGCTGGACGGCGTCAACAAGATGAGCAAGTCGCTGGGCAACTACATCGGCATCAGCGAGCCGGCGATCGACATCGTGACCAAGACGATGAAGATCGGCGACGAGCTGACCTGGCGCTGGATCGACCTGCTCAGCTTCGACATCTCGGTGGCCGACGCGGCCAGGCTGCGCGCCGAAGTGGAATCGGGCGCGCTCAATCCGCGCGAAGTGAAGCTGCGCCTGGCGCGCGAACTGGCCACGCGTTTCCACGATGCCGCCGCCGCCGAGCAGGCCGTCGCCGGCTGGCACGCGGTGGTGACCGGGCAGGGCGACACCTCGTCGCTGCCGCTGCAGGACGTGGCGGTGCCGGCCGAGGGCATCCGCATCGCCGCACTGCTCACCGCCGCCGGGATCACCCCGTCCAACTCCGAGGCCAACCGCAAGCTCAAGGAGCGCGCGGTGAAGGTCGAGGGCGTGGTGGTCGAGGATCCGGCGACCAGCTTCGCGCCCGGCTTTGAGGGCGTGCTGCAGGTCGGCAAGCGCAACTTCGCCCGGATACGGCTGGTGGTCGGCTGAGCACGGCGGACGCCGCGACGCGGCGTCAGAGCGTGTGCGTGACCACGCAGTCGCGGCCGGCGCGCTTGGCCGTGTAGAGCGCCTCGTCGGCGCCGCGCATCAGCATCGACAGCGGCATCGGCCGTTTCGACAGGGACACGCCCAGGCTGGCGGTGACCCGGACCGGTGGCGAGGGCGGGTCCAGGCGCATCGTCGCCAGCGACATGCGGATGCGTTCGGCCAGCTGCTGCGCGTTGTGCGCGTCCGGCCCGGTCACCACGATCACGAATTCCTCGCCGCCGGTGCGCGCGAACACGTCGTGCGTGCTCGCGCGACTGCCCGCGGATCGTGTCGCTGAGCTTCTGCAGGACCAGGTCGCCGATCGCGTGCCCGTAGCGGTCGTTGACCCGCTTGAAGTGGTCCAGGTCCAGCGCGATCACCGCCAGCTGGCCTTCGCGGGTCAGGCGTTCCAGGTCCGGGTCCAGCCGCGCGAACAGGCCGCGCCGGTTGAGCGTGCCGGTGAGCGGATCGAGCATCGCGGTCTGCCGCAGCGATTCGGCAGCGCGGAAGCTGGCCAGCATCAGCATGCAGAAATTGATCAGGTACCAGGTCGACAGGTCGACATTGACCCAGGCGTCGTTGGGGCCGTAGCGGCCGGTGAAGGCGTGCACGAGGTCGCGGCCGTAGAGCACGGCCAGCACCGCGGCGCCGAGCATCACCAGCCGCGCCGGTACGCGCAGCGGCGGCACGTCCAGCACGCGCAGCTGCCAGAGCAGGATCGCGAGCATGACCAGTTCGGCTAAGGCTCATCGCCGCGCCCCAGCCCGTCGATCGCATCGCCGGCCAGCCATGCGAGCAGGGATACGGTGACGAAGGCCGGCACCAGGATCCACTCCGACGCCTGCAGCGGGCGCTGCCGGGCGAACTTGATCGCCGAACCGGCCAGCACGGCCAAGGCCGCCGCAGGCGAGCATTCCGCCGATCGCGGCGACGGTGGTGGTGGTTGCCGAGCCGGTGCGCTCGAGCCCGGTGGCGGTGCCGTCGAGGATCGCGGCACCGACCGAATAGAAGAAATGGCCAGTACCCTGGGAGGCGATGCCGCGCACGCCACGCGCCACCCGCGACACGTACCAGAACAGGGCCAGCAGGATCAGCGCGAGCGCGCAGTCGGTGAGCAGGAGGTTGTAGAAATCGGTGGTCATCCGGTTTCGTGTCCGTGCCGCGGATGCCGTCGGTCCGCCCCGATGTCCCCGCGTCCGTCGGGGCCGGGCAAGCGTCGCCGATGTGCCGCGGCCGGGCAAGATCCCGGACCGGGCGGCGGAAACGGAAAGGGGCGCATCCTGCGCCCCTTTGCCGTCCCGCGATGATTCGCCGCTGCCGCGGCCGGCTCAGTCGCCCAGGTGAGCAGGGAGGCGTTGCCGCCGGCGGCAGTTGTGTTCACCGTCACGGTTTTCTCGGTGGCGAAGCGCGGCAGGTAATGCGGGCCGCCAGCCTTGGGGCCGGTGCCGGACAGGCCCTGGCCGCCGAACGGCTGCACGCCGACCACCGCGCCGATCTGGTTGCGGTTGACGTAGACGTTGCCGACCCTGGCCCGCGAGGCGATCCGCTCGACGGTCTCGTCGATGCGCGAATGGATGCCCAGGGTCAGGCCGTAGCCGGTGGCGTTGACCTTGGTCGATGACCGCGTCCAGGTGCTCGGCCTTCCAGCGGATCACATGCAGCACCGGGCCGAACACCTCGCGCTGCAGCTGCGACAGCGAAGACAGTTCGTAGGCGCGCGGGGCGAAGAACGTGCCCAGCGCAAGGTCGGTTTCCATCGGCACGGTGGCGATGTGGCGCGCCTCCTGGTCCATGCGCGTGGCGTGCGCCTTGAGCATGTCAAGCGCGTCGGTGTCGATCACCGGGCCGACGTCGGTGGCCAGCGCACCGGGGTCGCCGAGCTTCAGTTCGGCCATCGCGCCGGCGAGCATGGTCATCACCTTGTCGGCGATGTCGTCCTGCACGAACAGCACGCGCGCGGCCGAGCAGCGCTGGCCGGCGGAGGTGAAGGCCGAGCCGATCGCGTCCTTGACCAGTTGCTCGGGCAGCGCCGAGGAGTCGGCGATCAGCGCGTTCTGGCCGCCGGTCTCGGCGATCAGCACCGCGATCGGCGCGTCCTCGCGCGCGGCCAGGCACACGGTTGATCGCGCGCGCGGTCTCGGTCGAGCCGGTGAAGGCCACGCCGGCCACGCGCGCGTCGGAGGTCAGCGCCGCGCCGACGGTGGCGCCGTCGCCGGGGACGAACTGCAGCACGTCGGCGGGCACGCCGGCTTCGTGCAGCAGCTTCACCGCGGCATGGCCGACCAGGCTGGTCTGCTCGGCGGGCTTGGCGATCACGCTGTTGCCGGCGGCCAGCGCCGCGCTGACTGGCTACCTATAGATCGCCAGCGGGAAGTTCCACGGGCTGATGCAGACGAACACGCCGCGGCCCTGCAGGCGCAGCTCGTTGGATTCGCCGGTCGGGCCCGGCAGCTGCTCCGGCGCGCCGAACTGGCGGCGCGCCTGGGCGGCGTAGTAGCGCAGGAAGTCGACCGCCTCGCGCACCTCGGCGACCGAGTCGGGCAGGGTCTTTCCGGCTTCGCGCACGCACAGGGCCATGAACTCCGGCATGCGCTGTTCGAGCAGGCGGGCGGCGTGCTCGAGGATCGCCGCGCGGCTGGCGGCCGGGGTGCGGTCCTGGCCGGCTGCGCGGCGACGGCATTGGCCAGCGCGCGCTGCACGGTGGCGGTGTCGGCCGGCTGCCAGTGGCCGATGACCTGGCGGCGATCGGCCGGACTGCCGACCGGCAGGCTTTCCCCGCCCGGCAACGCGCCGGGCACCAGCGGCGCGGCGCGCCATGGGCCGGCGTGCTCGTTGAGGCGTGCGGTCAGGGCCTGCAGTTCGTTGTCGTCGGCGAAGTTGGCGCCCATGGAATTGTCCCTGTCGAAGCCTTGCTGGGTGTAGAGGTCGCGTGGCAGCGGAATGCGCGGGTGCCCGATGGATGAGCCGCCGGAGTCGAAGCCGGCCACCGCGGCCACCGGATCCTGGACCAGGCCGGCCACCGGCACGTCCTCGTCGGTGATGCGGTTGACGAAGCTGGAGTTGGCGCCGTTCTCGAGCAGGCGGCGGACCAGGTACGGCAGCAGGTCCTCGTGGCTGCCGACCGGCGCGTACACGCGGCACGGCACGCCGAGGCGATCGGCCGGCACGACTTCGGCGTAGAGGTCGTCGCCCATGCCGTGCAGCTTCTGGTGCTCGTAGTCGCGGCCCTGCGCGATCGCGCGGATCGCGGCGATGGTCTGCGCGTTGTGGGTGGCGAACATCGGATAGATCGCGTCGCTGTGGTCGAACATGCGCCGCGCCGTCGCCAGGTAGGACACGTCGGTGTTCTGCTTGCGGGTGAACACCGGGTAGCCGGCCTTACCTTCGACCTGCGCGCGCTTGATCTCCGCATCCCAGTAGGCGCCCTTGACCAGCCGCACCGGAATGCGGCGGCCGACGCGGCGGGCCAGGTCGGCGAGGAAGTCGATCACGAACGGCGCGCGCTTCTGGTAGGCCTGCACGGCCAAGGCCATAGCCTTCCCAGCCTTCCAGCGAAGGATCGGAGAAGGTCGCCTCGATCAGGTCCAGCGACAGTTCGAGGCGGTCGCTTTCCTCGGCGTCGACCGTGTAGCCGATGCCGTAGGACCTTACCAGCTGTGCCAGCTCGAGCACCGCAGGGGCCAGTTCGGCCAGCACGCGTTCGCGCTTGGCATGCTCGTAGCGCGGGAACAGCGCGGACAGCTTGATCGAGATGCTCGGCGCGGCGAAGAGACATCGGCGCCGGCGTAGCGGCCGCTGCGTCCGATCGCATGGATCGCGTCGCGGTAGGCCTGCAGGTAGCGGCGCGCATCCTTCATGGTCAGCGCGCCTTCGCCGAGCATGTCGAACGAATAGCGGTAGCTGGCGTTGTCGCCTTTCTTCGAGCGCGCCAGCGCTTCGAAATCGTGCGGCCCATGACGAACTGGTGGCCCATGATCCGCATCGCCTGGCGCACGGCGGTAAGGCGCACCACCGGCTCGCCGACCCGGCCGACCAGCCGCTTGAATGCGCCGGGCACGTCGTGGCGGGTCAGGTCGTTGAGGTTGACCAGCTTGCCGGTGAGCATCAGCCCCCAGGTCGAGGCATTGACCAGCACCGACTCGCTCTGGCCCAGGTGCTTTTCCCAATCCGCGTCGCCGAGCTTGTCGCGGATCAGCTTGTCGGCCGTCTCCTGGTCGGGGATGCGCAGCAGCGCCTCGGCCACGCACATCAGCAGCACGCCCTCCTCGCTGCCCAGGTCGTACTGGCGCATGAAGGCCTCGATCGCGCCCTGGTCGTGGGCGCGGGCGCGCACGCGGCCGACCAGGTCGGCGGCGAGCGCATCGACCTCGGCCTGGCGGGTCGGGTCCAGCCGCGCCTGCTCGAGCAGCGCGCGCACGTGGGTGGCCTCGTCGCGCAGCCAGGCGGCGGTGATCGCCGCGCGCAGCGGCGCCGGTGCCGGCAATGGCGGCTGGACGGGAATGGGGGCGGCGTCGCCGGGGGCGGCGCGGGAAGGCAGGGCGGAGGTCATGGCGGCTTAGCGGAAGGGGCCGGGGACGCCGGTGCGGCCGCGCGGGGAGAGGTCGCGCGGTCGCCCGGGACCGAACCGGCGCGCGCGGCAGCCGGCGGCGCCATGATCGCGGCCGCCGGCGCCGCCGGATTGCACGATTCCCGCGGCTGGCGCGCGTACTGCGGCACAAAGCCCCGGGGGCATGTGCCAAACTCGCGCCCTGGCCAAGGGAGGGCGAACGATGCATCGGATGGAACTGGTGGTGCGCGAGCGCCGCACGGAGGGCGAGCAGGTCACGTCGCTGGGGTGGCTGGACCTGCAGTCCGCTGAGGCCGAGCCGGACACGCAGGCCTGCCGGGATGCGCTGCGGAGGGTGCTGGAGCACCTGCAGGCACACCCCCTGGCCGCGGGACGCGGCACCCCATGGCTGGACCTTCGCCCTGCGGGATGACCGCGGCGAGGTCTGGGGCGAACATGCCCTGTACCGGATCACCGCCGCCAGCGGTGAGTCGGACCCGCTGTTGCTGGAACTGGTCCGTGCCAGCGCGCATGGCGCGCATGGCCATCGGCCATGGGCCGATGCGGAGACGCCGACCGGGACATCCGCCATCCTGGCCTTGGCCATGCGCGAGCGGACCCTGCTGCCCGAGTACATCCGCTTCCTGCGCCAATGCGACCTCGACCACGAAGTCGACCAGGCCGGGGACATGGACGAGCTGCTGGCGCATCACGGCTGGGCGGACGATACCTGTGCGCTGGTGGCGGCGCGGCTGGGCAGCTGCAGCGGCCAGTGGGGTGGGGAGCAGGCGGGCCAGTGGCTGGACGGCGGTGGCTCGGGCGACTACCTGGCTGCCGAAACGGGCCAGCGCGCGATGCTGGCCGCAGCCAAGGCCGAGTTCGAGCACGATGGACCGTGGGCCCGCGACCTGATGGAGGCGCCGGAGTCGATATTCGAAGACGAGGTCCGCTACAACGTGGACCTGTTCGCGCCATGCCTCGCGCCGGCCGCGCTGGCCGAGCTGGAGGCGCATGTGCGGGCACGCTGGGCCAGCGATCCGGCACGCGCCTGATCTTCACCCGGCGGTGGCCTGCGCCCGGGTGCCTCAGGGCTGCGCAGCCGCCGGTACTCGCCCGGGGTCATCCCGACCAGGGCCACGAAGCGCCGGGTGAACGCGCTCTGGTCGCTGAAGCCGCAGGCCTGGGCGATCCCGGCGATGCTGCCCGGGCCGTGCAGGCGGTGCATCGCCGCTTGGATCCGGATCCGGCCCAGCAGCTGCAGCGGCGCCAGCTGGAACACCTTGTGGAAGGTGCGCTCGAGCTTGGATTCGGAAAAGCCGGTGATGTCCAGCAGGTCCTGGACGCGCACGTTGTCGGCGTAGTGCCGGTTCATGTGGACGAGCGCTTCCCGAAGCGAGCGGTAGTCGGCCTCCACGCCCTCGCGGCTGGCCAGGTCGCGGGAGATGCCGATCAGCCCGGCCACCTTACCCGTCCACCCGCAGCGGCCGCTTGCAGGTCAGGCACCAGCCCGGCTCCTTATCGGGGAACAGCTGCAGTTCCAGCAGGTTGTCGATCACCGCCCCGTCCAGCACCTGCTGGTCCTGCAGGCCGTAGGTGACCCCCAGCCCGCCCGGGTACAGCTCGATGGCGCGCCGGCCGATGATTTCGCGCCGCGAACGCAGCCCCAGCCGGCGCAGCATCGTCGCGTTGACATGGGTGTAGCGCCCCTCCCGGTCCTTGATGAAGAACAGCACGTCGGGGATCGAGTCGAACAGGGCCTCGACTTCGGCGGCGTCCACGGTCAGGGGGCGGGCTTCACGGTGGGCGCGGTCGCAGGGCGGGCGGGACGCTGCACATTCTAGAGGCTGCATCCGCGCCGGCCGCGCCCGGGCGGCCGGCCCGTCTCCCCGGCGGGCGCGTGGGGAAGGCGGGTCGCGGCGGCCTTCCCGGGGTGCGGAACCAGTGCCGGAGGCTTGAGCCGGATCAATGCAAGTTGCCGCTCGGCATGCCCAGCGCTTACCATATTTGGTGTTTTCCGCAGGCGGCAAGCAGCGGTGGGCAGCATGATCGAGGTGGTTCCGACCATAGGTCCGGCGATGCCGGTGCGCAGCTGCGGTTGCGCCCGCCGCGGGCCCTGACGGCCCGCCAGTTCAGGGCCCTGTTCGCTGCGCTGGCGGGGGCGATGTGGCTGGTGGCCGGACTCGGCTGGCTGGCCGGCAACGTCTTCGCGCCGGCTTTTGCCCTGCTGCACAGCGCGGGGGTTGCGCTGGCGCTGCGCTGGCTGTGGCGCAGCGGAGAACGGGGCGAGGAGATCGCCATCGGTCCTTCGGCGGTGGAAGTCCGCCGCGGGGCCGATGTCGTGTTCCGCGCCCACCCGCACTGGGTGCGGGTGAACGCAGGGAGGGACGACGGCAGGGTCACGCTGTCGTCCAGCGGCCGACGGGTCGAGGTGGGCGCCTTCCCAGGCCCGGACGAACGCTCGCGGCTGGCACGGTGTTTGAAGGAATTATGGCGGCCCCAGATGGCCGCAACCGATGACGCAAACAGGGTCTAGGCAATGACGCAAGTGAAGGGATGGTGGAAGCGGTGGATGGCGGCAGGCGCGCTGTTGGTGGCGCCGGCGCTGGCCTGGCCCAGTCGGCGGATCCGCACCGCTGGCAGTTGAACATGGGGCGCGGCGTGACTGCGTCCTCGCAGAACGCCTATGAAGCGCACATGATCGTGCTGATCGTCTGCGTCATCATCGGCGTCATCGTGTTCGGCGCGATGGGCTACGCGATGTTCAAGTTCCGCCGCTCCAAGGGCGCGGTCGCGGCGCAGTTCACCCACAACACCACGGCCGAGGCGATCTGGACGGTGATCCCGGTCCTGATCCTGATCGCCATGGCCTTACCGGCCACGGCCAAGCTGATCGCCATGTACGACACCCGCGACGCCGAGATGACCGTCAAGGTCACCGGCTACCAGTGGATGTGGAAGTACGACTACCTGGGCGAGAACGTGTCCTTCACCAGTCGCCTGGACCGCGAATCGGACCGCATCCGCCAGAGCGGCGAGGAGCCGGACTTCGAGAAGAACCCGCACTACCTGCTGGACGTGGACAACCGCCTGGTCCTGCCGGTGGATACCAAGGTCCGCTTCGTCATCACCGCCGACGACGTCATCCACGCCTGGTGGGTGCCGGCGCTGGGCTGGAAGCAGGATGCGATCCCGGGCCTGATCAACGAAGCCTGGACCGAGATCAAGACCCCGGGCGTGTACCGCGGCCAGTGCGCCGAGCTGTGCGGCAAGGACCACGGCTTCATGCCGATCGTGGTCGAGGCGGTGTCGAAGGAAGAGTTCGCCCGCTGGCTGGCCTCGAAGAAGCCGGCCGCCGCCGAACCGGCACCGGCTGTCGAAGCCGCGCCCGCCGAAGTCGCACCTGCCGAAGCCGCACCTGCCGAAGCCGCCGCGCCGGCGGGCGAGGCCGCACCGGCTCCGGAAGCCGCGCCGCAGGACGCCGCCCCCGAGGCCGGCGCCGCGCAGGGCTGATCCGGGCGGATCGGATACCAGATCAAGGCAACGGCCGCCCGGCGGCCGCCACGCAAACGCATTCCAGAGGTAGCAACGCCATGGCCCATTCCGCCGCCGAGCACCACGACGACCACCACGGCCACAAGCAGGGTTTCGTCGAGCGCTGGTTCTTCTCGACCAACCACAAGGACATCGGCACGCTGTACCTGCTGTTCTCCTTCATCATGTTCATCATCGGCGCGGCCATGTCGGTGGTGATCCGCGCCGAACTGATGAAGCCGGGCCTGCAGTTCGTGGCTCCGGAGTTCTTCAACCAGATGACCACCGTGCATGCGCTGGTCATGATCTTCGGTGGCGTGATGCCGGCCTTCGTCGGCCTTACCAACTGGATGGTGCCGCTGCAGGTCGGCGCGCCGGACATGGCGCTGCCGCGCATGAACAACTGGTCCTTCTGGATCATGCCGTTCGCCTTCACCCTGCTGCTGCTGACCCTGTTCCTGCCGGGCGGCGCGCCGGCCGGTGGCTGGACGCTGTATCCGCCGCTGTCGCTCCAGGGCGGCTACAACGTGGCGTTCACGATCTTCGCCATCCACATGATGGGCGTCAGCTCGATCATGGGCTCGATCAACATCATCGCGACCATCCTCAACATGCGCGCGCCGGGCATCGACCTGCTGAAGATGCCGATCTTCTGCTGGATATGGCTGATCACCGCGTTCCTGCTGATCGCGGTGTGATGCCCGTGCTGGCCGGCGCGGTGACCATGCTGCTGACCGACAAGTTCTTCGGGACGAGCTTCTTCAATGCTGCTGGTGGCGGCGACCCGGTGATGTTCCAGCACATCTTCTGGTTCTTCGGCCACCCCGAGGTCTACATCATGATCCTGCCCGCCTTCGGCGTGGTCAGCGAGATCATCCCGACCTTCAGCCGCAAGCCGCTGTTCGGCTACCAGGCGATGGTCTATGCGACCGCGGCGATCGCGTTCCTGTCGTTCATCGTCTGGGCCCACCACATGTTCACCGTGGGCATGCCGCTGGGTGGCGAGATCTACTTCATGTTCGCCACCATGCTGATCTCGGTGCCGACCGGCGTGAAGGTGTTCAACTGGGTCAGCACGATGTGGAAGGGCTCGCTGAGCTTCGAAGCGCCGATGCTGTGGGCGGTCGCCTTCGTCATCCTGTTCACCATCGGCGGCTTCTCCGGCCTGATGCTGGCGATCGTGCCGGCCGACTTCCAGTACCACGACACCTACTTCGTGGTCGCGCACTTCCACTACGTGCTGGTGACCGGCGCGGTGTTCGCGCTGATCGCCGCGGTGTACTACTGGTGGCCCAAGTGGACCGGCCGGATGTACAGCGAGGGCGCCGCCAAGTTCCACTTCTGGTGGACGATGGTGTTCGTCAACCTGCTGTTCTTCCCGCAGCACTTCCTCGGCCTTAGCCGGCATGCCGCGCCGCATCCCGGACTACAACGTGGTGTTCGCCGACTGGAACCTGGTCAGCTCGATCGGCGCGTTCGGCATGTTCGTCACCCCGTTCATGATGGCCGCGATCCTGCTGTACTCGCTGCGTCGTAACGGGGTTAAGGCCGAGGCGCGCGCCTGGGAATCGGCGCGTGGCCTGGAATGGACCGTGCCCTCGCCGGCGCCGCACCACACCTTCACCACCCCGCCGGTGATCAGGGACGGTGACCTGGCGCACGGCGACGTCAGTCACTAGTCCGAATCCCTCGGAAAAGCCGGCACATCCATGTGCCGGTTATCAACTGAAAAGCCGAGCTTCTTGAAAGACTCCGCGTTCTTGATGCGGGGGCCTTCCCAAGCGTTCAACAGGAAACCAGCGTGACCGCACCGACCGACCGCAACCAGGACAACGCAGCACAGCGCCGCAAGGGCGTGGTGCGCACGGCCTGGGTCGTGGGCGCCATCGCGCTGGCGATCTACGTGGCCTTCATCCTGTCCGGGGTGCTGGGTTCGGCATGAGTGCGCAGCAGGCCCGGGTGAAGCGTGGCGCGGGCTGGCTGAAGCTGGCCGGCGTGGCGCTGGCCGCGTTCGCTTTCACCTTCTCGCTGGTGCCGCTGTACCGGATCGCCTGCGAGAAGGTGTTCGGCATCCGCCTGGAGGGCGGTACCGGCTAGGCGCGCGGCGGTGCGACCGCAAGCGCCTCCGAACGCAAGGCGCGCACGGTCACCGTGCAGTTCGACGGCGGGGTCAATTCCAAGCTGCCGTGGGCGTTCCAACCCGAGCAGCTGACCATGGAAGTGGTGCCCGGCGAGCTCAACGAGGCGCTGTACTTCGCCCGCAACGATGGCGATCGCGCCATCGTCGGCAGTGCGGTGCCTTCGGTGGCCCCGGCGCGCGCCTCGGGCCACTTCACCAAGACCGAATGTTTCTGCTTCACCGCCCAGACGTTGCAGGCGGGCGAGAAGCGCGACATGCCGGTGCGCTTCATCGTCGATCCGGACCTGCCGGACGACGTCAAGACGATCACGCTGTCCTACACTTTCTTCAAGAACGAGGACCTGACCGCGCGACTGGGCGTGGCACAGGCCGCAAACGCGCCGCACGCGGCGCCCTGACGAGCACGGAAACACACCGCCATGGCCCAACCGCAGACGGACCACTATTTCGTACCGGCGCAGAGCAAGGCGCCGATCATGGCCTCGGTCGCGCTGTTCACCCTGATGATCGGCGTGGCCAGCTGGCTCAACGGCGTCGGCTGGGGCAAGCCGGTGTTCTTTCACCGGCGTGGCCGCGATGCTCGCGGTGCTGTTCTACTGGTTCAGTGAAGTGGTGCGCGAGTCGATGGCCGGGCACTACAACCGCCAGGTCGACGTCTCGTTCCGGATGGGGATGATCTGGTTCATCTTCTCGGAAGTGATGTTCTTCGGCGCCTTCTTCGGTGCGCTGTTCTACGCGCGCCAGTTCGCCCTGCCGTGGCTGGGCGGCGAGGGCGATGGCGTGATGACCAACGCGCTGCTGTGGGACGGCTATGCCGCGGCCCAGCCGACCGCCGGCCCGGGCCAGGTCGGTGGCCATTTCCAGACCATCCCGGCCTGGGCCTGCCGCTGATCAACACCCTGATCCTGCTGATCTCGGGCGTGACCCTGACCATCGCTCACCACGCGCTCAAGGCCAACGCACGCGGCCAGGTGCTGCTGTGGCTGGGCCTGACCGTGCTGCTGGGCCTGACCTTCCTGTTCTTCCAAGGCCGAGGAATACATCCACGCCTACCACGAGCTGAACCTGACCCCTGGTTCGGGCATCTACGGCTCGACCTTCTTCATGCTCACCGGCTTCCACGGCGCGCACGTGCTGCTGGGCACGATCATGCTGGCGGTGATGTGGCTGCGCGTGGCGCGGGGTCATTTCACCCCGGAGAGCCATTTCGCCTTCGAAGCGGCTGCGTGGTACTGGCACTTCGTCGACGTGGTCTGGCTGGGGCTGTTCCTGTTCGTCTACGTGCTCTGAGTCCCGTTGCCGGCCCCGCGCCGGCAGTCCGTGACCCGGACCGGGGCGCACGACGCAGACAGGGACGCCTTCGGGCGTCCCTGTTGTTTTCAGAGTTGGAAAGCGGCCGGGACCATACCCCGGGGTGCTCAGCGGGCGACGCCGTGCGGCTGGATCACGCCGCTCCAGATGCCCAGGATGACCAGCAGGATCAGCGCCACCGACAGGCCGATGCGACGGGTGAGTGCGTTGACCGTGCGCTTGCTCTGGCCGCGGTCGACCAGCAGGTAATACAGGGCCGAGCCGAGGTTCCAGAGGATGACGATCAGGAACGCCACCACCACCAGGGTCTTCAGCGAATCGTTCATGGCGGTGGCCTCGATGCGTGCGTGGATGCGATGGCCGGCATTATCGCAGGCGCCGATGGGGAAGGTGCGATGAGCGGGCGGCACCTGCCGTTGTGGGCCGGCTGGATGCTGGCCGTGGCCGTGGCTACGCTGTGCTCCGCGCTGGGCGTGTGGCAATTGCAGCGCATGCACGCCAAGCAGGCCCTGCTCGACGACTCGGCACAGGTGCTGGGCGAGCGTCGCGCGCAGCCGCTGGCGCTGGCAGCCGACCCGGCGCGCGCGCGCAGTTATGACTGGGCTGCCGGCGACGGCCGCTTCCTCGATGTGCCGGCGGTGCTGCTGGACAACCAGAGCCGCGAGCGTCGCGCCGGCGTGCGTGCCTATCGCCTGTTTCAACCCGTGCACGACCAGTCCGGGGCCGCCGGCGCAGTGCCGCTGCTGGTGGAGCTCGGCTGGCTGCCGCTGCCGGCCGATCGCACCCTGCCCGCGGTTCCCGTGCCCGATGCCACACGGGTGTCCGGCCTGCTGCTGCCGCCGCCGTCGCCGGGACTGGTCACGCCGGCCGCGGCCGTGCAGGCCGATGGCACGGTGCTGCTGGTCGCGCTGGACCCGCAGGTGGTGGCTGCGGCGCTGCACGTGCCGACAGTGGCGCCCCGCGTGCTGCGCCTGGATCCGGTGCTGCCGCTGGGCTACGCCCGCGACCTGGACCTGCTGCCCAACACCCTGCCGCCCGAGCGCCACCTCGGTTACGCGGTGCAATGGTTCGCCTGGCCGCGGCGATGCTGGTGATCGCCGTGCTGCTGACCCTGCGCGGGCGGCGACGGCGCTGAGCGCCGCGCTCCGTCCTCCGGGCCCTGTCGTGCGAAAATCCCGCCCATGACCGTTCCTGCCTCCGACGCCGCCCGCATCCGCCGCGGGCGCCCGGCGCTGATCGCACTGTTCCTGCTGTTCTTCGGCACCGCCTTCGGCGCGGTGATGCTGCGCCTGAGTGGCTGGATGCCCGCCGGCCTGCGCAACCATGGCGAGCTGCTGCAACCGCCGGCCGACCTGCGCCAGGCGCGGCCGCTGCTGGCCGACGGCGCGGCGTACGACTGGGCGCCGGCGGCGCGCACCTGGCGGATCGTGGTCGCGCCGGCTGCCGGCTGCACGAGCGAATGCGGACAGCTGCTCGCCGAGCTGGACAAGGTCTGGCAGCTGTTCGGCCACAATGCCGACCACGTCGAGATCCTCTGGCTCGGACCGCTGCCGGCGGGCGCGCCCGCGTTGCCGGAACTGCGCGTGCTGCGCGACGACCCGGCCCTGCGCGCGGCCTTGCCGCGGGTCGAGGACCCGGCGGGTACGCCGTTGTACGTGATCGATCCCAACGGCTTCGTCGTCCTGCGCTATCCGCCGCACGCCGATCCGGCCGGGCTGCGCACCGACGTCGCTCGCCTGCTGAAGTTGAAGTGAGGTCGCTGCGCCGATGAACGCGATTGCCCGCCCCGCGCTGGTCCGCCATTTCCATCGCCTCATGCTGGCTGGCGGTGCTGCTGACCGCCGGCGTGGTGGTGTTCGGCGCGTTCGTGCGCCTGTCCGATGCCGGCCTGAGCTGTCCGGACTGGCCGACCTGCTACGGCCGCGCCACCTGGCCGTCGGCGGCACACGACGCGGCCGCGCATGCGGCCAGCGAGATCCGTCCGTTCGAGACGCACAAGGCATGGCGCGAACAGGTGCACCGTCACCTGGCCGCGACGCTGGGCACGCTGGTGCTGCTGCTGGCGATCCTGGCCGCGCGCCGGCGGCGCTTCGGCGTGCTGCAGGTGGTGGGTGCGTCGCTGCTGGTGGTCGGCGCGGTGCTGGCCTACATGCGGGGACAGATCGAGTCGGCCTTCGCCCTCGCCGGTGCCGGCGAGGTGATCCTGCTGTTCGCCGCGCTGCGCTGGTCGAACCGGGGATTGTCGGGTCCGGGGCAGGCACCGGACATGGCCCGCGTCGCGGTGCTCACCCCATGTGATCATTTTCCAGGCGCTGCTCGGGCAGTGGACGGTGACCCTGCTGCTGAAGCCGATCGTGGTGATGGGCCATCTGCTTGGCGGCCTTACCACGTTCTCGCTGCTGCTGTGGATGGCCTTATTGTGCGACCGACCTGCCGATCCAGCTGGCCGATGCCCGCGCACTGCGGCGCTGGGTAATCGCCGGCATGGTGGTGCTCGGCGTGCAGATCGCGCTGGGCGGCTGGACCAGCGCCAACTACGCTGCGCTGGCCTGCGGTGGTGGTGGCTGGACCACGGCCGAACACCACTACCTCGATTTCCCGAAATGCGTCGGCCAGTGGTGGCCGCAGGCCGACTTCCGCGAAGGCTTCGTGCTCTGGCGTGGCATCGGCGTGGACTATGAAGGCGGCGTGCTCGATGGCGCATCGCGCATCGCCATCCAGCTGGCGCACCGGACGATGGCCGTCGTGGTGTTCTTCTACCTGATGTGGCTTGCGCTGCGCCTGTCGCGCGGCCCGGGCATGCGTGGCTGGGGTTTCCTGCTCGGCCTGCTGGTCCTACCTGGGTTTGCCTCGGCGTGCTCAACGTCAAGCTGGCGCTGCCGTTGCCGGTGGCGGTGATGCACAACGGTGGCGCGGTCGCGCTGCTGTTCGTGCTGGTGACCCTGCTGGCCCGCTTGAAGGAGCCCGGGCCGAAGGAGCTGGGGCCGGTCGCATGACTGCATCCACCCTCCCCACCTGGCGCCAGTACCTGGAGCTGACCAAGCCGCGCGTGGTCGCGCTGCTGGTGTTCACCGCGCTGGTCGGCATGTTCCTCGCCGTGCCGGGACTGCCGCCGCTGCGCGGAAGCGTGTTCGGCCTGCTCGGCATCTGGCTGGCGGCCTCGTCGGCCGCGGCAATAAACCACCTGATCGACCAGCGCATCGACAAGGTCATGGCGCGCACCGCGCACCGGCCGCTGGCCACCGGCGCGCTGCGCCCGGCACAGGTGCTGGCGTTCGCGATCGTGCTCGGCGTGGTTTCGATGGCGTTGCTGGTGCTGCTGGTGAACACGGTCACTGCGCTGCTGACCTTCGCCTCGCTGATCGGCTATGCGGTGGTCTACACCGGCTGGCTCAAGCGCGCCACGCCGCAGAACATCGTCATCGGCGGCGTCGCCGGCGCCGCGCCGCCGCTGCTGGGCTGGGCCGCGGTCACCAACATGGATGGCGCGTGGGACTGGCAGTACGCGCTGCTGCTGGTGCTGATCATCTTCGTGTGGACGCCGCCGCACTTCTGGGCGCTGGCGATCTTCCGCCGCGAGGACTACGCGCGCGCGCTGATCCCGATGCTGCCGGTCACCCATGGCGTCACCTACACCCGCTGGCAGATCCTGTTCTACACCGTGCTGCTGCTGCAGGTGAGCATCCTGCCGGTGGTGTTCGGCATGAGCGGCTTCTTCTACCTGGGCGGTGCGCTGGTGCTGGGCAGCGTGTTCCTCTGGTACGCGTGGCGCCTGCTCGACCCGCCGGACGAATTCTTCGCCATGCGCGTGTTCAACTATTCGATCATCTACCTGATGGCGCTGTTCGCCTTCCTGCTGGTCGACCACTGGCTGCCGTTGCTGCTGCAGGCCTGAGCGCGGCCCCGGTCCGGCCATGCGGCTGCCTGTTCCGGGCCGGCGGCGGCGCCCATCGCCTGGGTGCATGCCTTGCAGGGGGGTGCCATGCGCCGCTGGATTGCCTTCGCCTGCGTGCTCCTGTTCCCGTTCCGTCCGCACAGTCGGACCAATACCGGGCCTGTTCCGCCAGCGGCTGCGGAGCGCAGCCGCGGGCACCGGGCATGACGGGTGGACGCCTCGACGAAGCCGAGGCGTTCCACTACCGGATCGTGCTGCCGCGGTTCACGCCGGCACGCCCGGTCGCCACGCAGTGATGCGCCGCGCCGGTTGCTGCATCAACCCGTTTCCGCCCTCGCGGCGGCCTTCTGCTCGCGCCGCCGGATCCACAGGTTGATCGCTTCGACGAACACCGAGAACGCCATCGCCGTGTACACGTAGCCCTTCGGGATATGCAGGCCGAAGCCGTCGGCGATCAGCACCATACCGATCATGATCAGGAAGCTCAGCGCGAGCACCTTCACCGTCGGGTGCGCCTCGACGAAGCGGCCGATCGGGCCTGCGAAGGCGAGCATGAAGACGATCGACACCACGATCGCGGTGACCATCACCCAGCGCTGGTCGACCATGCCGACCGCGGTGATGATCGAGTCCAGCGAGAACACGATGTCCAGGACCATGACCTGGGCGATCACGCCGGCGAAGGAGCTGGCCGCACGCCTGAGCGAGGGTTCTTCGCTGGCGCCCGCACCCTCGACCTTGTGGTGGATTTGGGGTGGCCTTGGCGATCAGGAACAGGCCGCCGCCGACCAAGGATCAGGTCGCGCCAGGAGAAGGGCTGGCCGAACATTTCGAACAGCGGATAGGTCAGGCGCGAGATCCAGACCATGGCGAACAGCAACGCCAGGCGGGTGACCGCGGCGCCGAGGATACCGATCCGGCGCGCGCGGGCGCGCTGTTCCGGCGGCAGGCGACCGGCCAAGGATGGTGATGAAGATGATGTTGTCGATGCCCAGGACCAGCTCCAGCGCGGTCAGGGTGGCCAAGGCGATCAGGACTTCGGCGGTGAACAGGGATTCCATGGAGGGTTCGCTGGTAGACGTGCAGCTGGAGGATGCCGCCGCGCCGGTTCGGATGGCGTGGCGGTGCGGGGACGGCCGGGAGCGGCGCTAGAAGTCGAACAGTTCGCCCAGCAGCGACTTCGGCTTGCGTGGCGCGTGGCTGTCGCCGTGCCTGTCGCGGTGACCGGGCTGGGGGTCGGGTCGATGTCCGCCGTGGCGGGCGGCAGCGCGGCCGGGTTCGACGTGGGCGAGCAGGCGATCCAGTTCGCCGCGATCCAGCCAGACTCCGCGGCACGCGGGGCAATAGTCGATCTCGATGCCCCGGCGTTCGGCCATGGCCAGGTCACGGTCTTGCAGGCGGGGCAATGCATATGGGGCTCCGGGAAATTCCAGGGCCGCGGAAAACCTGCATCGGAAACCGGTGGGGGCCGGATGCACCTTCGCCGCGGGACGGCGAAGGTCTTGCCCACAGGCCAGGCGGCCTGCCGCTGCGCCGGGACCGGAGTCCGTCATGACGACGCGAGCGTGGGAGGGCTACTCCCCTTCGAAGGACGATCCTAGCACGCGGACATCGGCCGGCGGCGTGACGCGCGCACTGACGATCCGCAGGGCCCCCGGATCAGGCGCGACCGGCCAGTGCCTGCAGCAGCATCCGCAGTTCGTACTTGTCGGTGTCGTCCAGGCCCTGCGCGCGCTGCTTGTCCTGCAGTTCGTCGATGCGCTGCTGCAGGCTCTGTCGTTCCAGCTGCACGACCGCATCGTGCAGCTCGCGCGCCCAGCTGGCATCTTCGCCCGGCAGCACCTGCGTGGCGAGCTTGCGCAGCGCCTCGCCCTGCTCGTGTTCGGTGAAGTGCTCGAGCAGGGCGCCGGTGCTGATCTCGGGGCGCTGCTGGACGACCTCGAGGATCTCCAGCAGCAGGGGCACGCCGGTAAGGCGCAGCCCGGCGAAGCGGTACGGCTGTTCCAGCTGCAGTCCCAGCGCCGGCTGCTGCAGCAGCAGCGCGATCACGCTGCGCACCAGGCTGCGCTTCTGCGCCGGTTCGCGGCCACGCGGCGGCGGCTTCGGCGGTTCGGCGGGGCGCGTCGCATCCACCCCGGTCTGGCGCTGCAGTTCCTGGCGCATCAGGTCGGCGAAGGCGCCGTCAGGCAGCTGCGCCAGCAGCGGACGCGCGCGTTCGGCCAAGGCGCGCGCGGCCGTCGAGGGTGCCGCGGTTGGTGTCGCGGCCGATCTCGTCGAAGAAGAACTGCGACAGCGGCGTGGCTAGGTAAGGCGCGCATCGAAGCCGGCGGCGCCCTCCTTGCGCACGATGCTGTCCGGGTCCTCGCCCTCGGGCAGGAACAGGAAGAAGGCCTTAGCGCCCATCCTTCATCCGCGGCAGCACCGACTCCACCGCCCGCCAGCCGGCGCGGCGGCCGGCGGCGTCGCCATCGAAGCAGAAGTACACGTCCGGCGCGTTGCGGAACAGCAGCTCGGCGTGGTCGGCAGTGGTGGCAGTGCCCAGCGTGGCCACCGCCTGGGTGATGCCGTGCTGGAACAGCGCGACCACGTCCATGTAACCCTCGACCACGATCAGCCGTTCCAGCTTCTGGCTGGCCTGGCGTGCCTGCCACAGGCCGTACAGCTCACGGCCCTTGTGGAACAGCGCGGTCTCGGGCGAATTGAGGTATTTCGGGCTGGCTTCCTTGTCCAGCACGCGGCCGCCGAACGCGATCACCCGCCCGCGCCGGTCGTGGATCGGGAACATGACCCGGTCGCGGAACTTGTCGTAGACGTGGCCGCGGTCGTTCTTCGACAGCATGCCGGTGCGTTCCAGCAGCTTCAGCCGGCGCTCGTCGGTGCCCAGCGCGTCCTTCAGCGTGGAATAGCCGTCGGCCGCGTAGCCGATGCCGAAGCGGGCACGGTTCTCGGCGTCCACGCCGCGGCTGTCCAGATAGTCGCGCGCGCGCGGGCTGTCGGCCAGCTGGCGCTGGAACAGCTTCGCCGCCGCTTCCAGCGCCGCGTACTGGTCGCGCAGGTCGCTGTCCTTATTGTTCTGCCGGGTCTCCTTCGGGACCTCGATGCCGGCGCGGCGGGCCAGCTCCTCGACCGCGTCGAGGAACTCGAGGCGGTCGTAGTTCATCAGGAAGCTGATCGCGGTGCCGTGCGCGCCGCAGCCGAAGCAGTGGTAGAACTGCTTGGTCGGGGAAACGTAGAACGAGGGCGTGCGCTCGTCGTGGAACGGGCACGGCGCGCTGTATTCGCGGCCCTTGCGCTTGAGCGGCACGCGCGACCCGACGATCTCGACGATGTCGGAACGCGCGAGCAGGTCGTCGATGAACGCGTCGGACAGGCGGGCCATCGCAATAGGATGCCACGTGGGTCCGGTCGCAGGCGCCCTAGCTGCCCGGTCCGCCGGCTTGCGCGCCGGCATGGTCAGCGGCGTCGACCGGTGCGGGGACGCCGGCGGCGTCGATCCCCGCCTCCCGCAGGCGCCTGCGCGAATGCGCGCGCTCGTCGATCACCGCGGTGACCAGTGCGCCGGCGAAGAACACCACCGCCGCGTAGTACATCCAGACCAGCAGCAGGACCAGCGCACCCATCGAGCCGTAGGCGCTGCCGGGCGCGGCCTGCGCCAAAGGTACAGGCCGATCAGGTAGCGGCCCAGGGCGAACAGCACCGCCGTGATCGCCCCGCCGAGGAACGCCTGCCGCCAGGCCACGCGCCGGTCCGGCAGGTAGTGGTAGAGGAAGGCAAAGCCCAGCGCGTACAGCAGCAGCGTGGTCGTGTTGCCGATCGCCGGCAGCAGCGACGGCAGACGGGCGAACACCACCTGCAGCGCGGTGGTGGCGATCATCGATACGATCAGCAGGAATCCCAGCGCCATAAGGACCACGCCCAGCGAGAACATGCGCTTGCGCAGCCATAAGACGCAGCCCGCCGAGCTGTTCACCGCCACTGCGGAAGATCAGGTTGAGCGAACCCTGCAGCTGGGCGAACACCACCGTCGAGCCGACGAACAGCAGCACCAGGCTCCACCAGCCGGCCAGCGAACCGGTATCCGGCCGCGCATCGGCATTGCGGATCACCGTCTCGGCCACCGCCGCGGCGTTCGCGCCGGCCAGTTCGCCGATCTGCGCGACCAGCGACTGCTGCGCCGGCGGATACAGCGAGGCGGTGAGCCACAGCAGCAGCACCAGCAGCGGCGCAAGCGACAGCAGCGTGTAGAACGACAGCGAGGCCGCCTGGGTCATCAGGTCGGCCTCGACGAAGCGCCTGAGCAGCGCCGCCGGCAGGCTCTGCCGGAGCCGTTCGAGGTGGCGGCGCAGTCTGGCGGGCGAAAGCGGCTTCATTGCGCGGGCTTGGCGTCGATGCGCGGCAGCGTGGCGCCGTCGGCGTCGCCGGTTCGTGAGTGCGCGGGCGCCACGTACGCCGGACCGGCAAGCGCGAACAGGGCCTCGCCGCTCACGCGCTGCGTGGTCCATCCGGCCATCGGCCTTACACCGAGGCTGCGATAGAAGTCGATCGCCGGCGTGTTCCAGTCCAGCACCGACCATTCGAAGCGGCCGTAGCCGCGCGCCACCGCCAGCCGGGCTAGGTGGACCATCAGCCGCTGGCCGATGCCACAGCCACGCAGTCCCGGGCGCACGAACAGGTCCTCCAGGTACAGGCCGGGCTTGCCGAGGAAGGTGGAGAAGGAGACGAAGAACAGGGCGAAGCCGGCGGGCGCACCGTCGCATTCGGCGATCACGACCTCGGCGGCCGGCCGCGGCCCGAACAACGCGGCTTCCATGTCGGCGGCGGTCGCCACCGCCTCGTGGGCGAGGCGCTCGTATTCGGCCAAGGCCGCGCACCAGCTCGAGGACCAGCGGAACGTCCTCGCGGACGGCCGGGCGCAGCACGATCGACGGGGGCGCTGGACATGGGCGACGGGCTCCGGGCGGGAGCCGCATTGTCGCGCGCCGCCCGGCGCCCGTGTGCCGTGCTCAACGCGCCCCGGCCACCGAAACGCGCCAGACCGCGTTGCCGACATCGTCGGCGACGAGCACGCCGCCGCGCGCGTCGACCGCCACGCCGACCGGACGGCCCTGCGCCTTACCGCGCCCGTCGACGAAGCCTTCGAGCACCGGTTCGGGCGGCCCGGACGGGTGACCGTCGGTGAAGGGCACGAACACCACGCGGTAGCCGGCCTTCGGCTGTCGGTTCCACGAGCCGTGCAGGCCGATGAAGGCGCCGTGGCGATAACGCGGCGGGACGCCGATGCCGGAATGGAACGCCAGTCCGAGCGGCGCCACATGCGAGCCCAACGCGTAATCGGGCGCGATCGCGCGTGCGACCAGCGCCGCGTCCTGCGGCTGCACGCGCGTGTCCACGTGCTGGCCCCAGTAGCTGTACGGCCAGCCGTAGAACGCGCCCTCGACGACCGAGGTCAGATAGTCGGGCACCAGGTCGTTGCCGAGTTCGTCGCGTTCGTTGACCACCGCCCACAGGCGCTGGTCGTACGGGTGGAGCGCCAGTGCGGTCGGATTGCGCAGGCCCGACGCGAAGATCCGCGTTGCGCCGGTGCCCGGGTCGATCTCCAGCACCGCAGCACGGTCGACCTCCTCGTGCATGCCGTTCTCGCCGATGTTGCTGTTGGAGCCGACGCCGACGAACAGGCGGCGCCCGTCGGCGCCGGACACCAGCGATTTGGTCCAGTGGTGGTTGCGTCCGGCGGGCAGCGCGGCGACGCGGCGCGGGCTGGCGGAAATCCTGGTCGTGTCGGTGGTGTACGGCACCGCGACCAGCGCATCGGCATTGGCGATGTACAGCGTGTCGCCCACCGGGGCCATGCCGAACGGCGAATGCAGGCCGGTCAGGAACGCGTGGCGCTGTTCGGCCACGCCATCGCCATCGCCATCGCGCAGCAGGGTGATGCGGTCGGCGCTGGCCACGCCGGCGCCGGCGCGCTCCTGCACCGCGGCCATCGCCTTGGGTCGCAGCCCTCTCGGCGGGGCATCGGCGGGCGGCTTGTTGGTTTCGGCGACGAGCACGTCGCCGTTGGGCAGCACCAGTACGGTGCGCGGATGATCGAGGCCGCGCGCGAAGGCGGTGACCGCGAAGCCGGGCGCGGGCGTCGGCGCTGCGCCATCGGGCCAGCCCACCGCCGGCGCGATCTCCACCACCGGCAGCAATGGGGACTCGGGGGCGGCAGTGCTGGCGCCGGACCGGTGCCGGGCGGATAGACGGCTGGAGTGGCGCTCGATGCCGGCTGGCCGGCCGGGTTCACCGGCGGATGGTGGCTGCTGATGCAGCCGGCCAGCACGAGGCATGGCGCGAGCAGCGCCGGCGGCAACCTGGAGCGGACCGTGGGCGCTGGGGTGGCCATCGGCGGCCTCCACGAGGGGAGGCCGCATTGCAGCAGCGTCGCCGTGACGGCCCGGTCAGCGGGCGGTGGCGGCGGCGAGGGTCAGCCGGCGAGGCGCTGCTTCACCAGGGTCGAAACCACCTGGCCCATGTCGGTATTAGCCGGCCAGCTGCGGCTTGAGCACGCCCATCAGCTTGCCCATGTCGGCCGGGCCGGCGGCGCCGGTTTGCGCGATCGCCGCGTCGATCGCGGCTGGATCGCGGCCTCGTCCAGCTTGGCCGGCAGGTAGCGCTCGATCACCACGATTTCCGCGCGTTCGACCGCGGCCAGGTCCTCGCGGCCGGCAGCGTCGAACTGGGTCACCGAGTCCTTGCGCTGCTTGACCATCTTGTCGAGCACGGCGAGCACGGCCGCATCGTCCAGCTCGATCCGCTCATCGACTTCCTTCTGCTTGATCGCCGCGTTGATCAGGCGGATCACGCCAAGGCTGTGCTTGTCGCCGCCCTTCATGGCGGCCTTCATGTCGTCAGTCAGTCGCAGCTTCAGGCTCATGGCAAACACCTATCGGGAAGTGGCGCGGGCATTCGTGCTTCCGCGGGAAACACAAAAAGCCGGTCACGCATGGCGTGCCGGCTTTCAGGTTGCCTTATCGGCGGGACAGGCCGGGCGCCATGCGGCGACCGGACCGTCGGTGCGTCAGTACAAGCGCTGGCGCTTGGTGACGTCGCGCGACATGCGGCGGATCTGGCGCTTCACCGCGGCAGCGGCCTTGCGCTTGCGCTCCCGGGGTCGGCTTTTCGTAAAACTCGCGCTTGCGGGTTTCGGCTAAGGACGCCGGCCTTTTCGCAGGTGCGCTTGAAGCGGCGCAACGCAAACTCAAAGGGCTCGTTCTCGCGGACTTTGACGCTGGGCATGGAATCTCCGGGGCACAAATTACCGGGGCTGCCCCGGTGGTGAGCCGCGTATGATAGCCGGGCTCCGGGGCTGGCTGCAAGCCTGATTCCCGGCCCATCTTCCTGCTGCCCTGTCTGCCCCCGGAACCATGCGCGTCCTCGGCATCGAAACCTCCTGTGATGAAACCGGCGTGGCCGTCTACGACACGGCCCTCGGCGGCGCGGCGGGCCTGCGCGCCCACGCCGTCTACAGCCAGATCGCCCTTCACGCCGAATACGGCGGCGTGGTGCCGGAACTGGCCAGCCGCGACCACGTGCGCAAGCTGCTGCCCTTGATCCGCCAAACCCTTACCGAGGCCGGGCTGGGCACCGCCGACCTCGATGGGGTCGCCTACACCGCCGGCCCGGGCCTTGGTGGGGGCCCTGCTGGTCGGTGCCGGCACCGCCCGGGCCTTGGCCTGGGCGCTGGACGTGCCGGCGGTCGGGGTGCACCACATGGAAGGCCACTTGCTGGCGCCGCTGATCGAGGACGACCCGCCCGAGCCGCCGTTCGTCGCCCTGCTGGTGTCCGGCGGGCATACGCAGCTGGTGGCGGTGGACGCGATCGGCCGCTACCGGCTGCTCGGCGAGACCTGGACGACGCCGCCGGCGAGGCCTTCGACAAGACCGCCAAGCTGATGGGCCTGCCGTACCCGGGTGGCCCGCAGCTGGCGGCGCTGGCGGAGCAGGGCACGCCGGGCGCGTTCCGTTTCGCCCGCCCGATGACCGACCGGCCCGGGCTGGATTTCAGCTTCAGCGGACTGAAGACCCAGGTGCTGCTGGCCTTAAGGCAGCAGTCCGACCAATCGCCGCAGACCCGGGCCGACATCGCCCGCGGCTTCGAGGACGCAGTGGTCGACACCCTGGCGATCAAGTGCGAGCGCGCACTGGATGCGGCCGGCAGCGACACGCTGGTCGTGGCCGGGGGCGTCGGCGCCAACCGGCGCCTGCGCGCGAAGCTGCAGGCGATGTGCGCACAGCGCGGCGGGCGTGCCTGTTTCCCGCGGCCGGCGCTGTGCACCGACAACGGCGCGATGATCGCCTTCGCCGGCGCGCTGCGCCTGCAGGCCGGCCAGCATGACGACGCCGAGGTGAAGGTCACCGCGCGCTGGGACATGGCCAGCTTGCCGGCGGTGGCTGCGGGCGGATAATCGCCGGATGGACAAGGTTTTCATCGAAGGCCTCGAGATCGAGGCACTGATCGGCATCTACGACTGGGAGCGGCGGATCCGCCAGACCCTGCGCTTCGACCTGGAGATGGGCTTCGACAACCGCAAGCCCGCGGCCAGCGACGCGATCGCCGACACGCTGGACTACAAGGCGGTGAGCAAGCGCCTTATCGAGTATGTCGGGCAGTCGGAGTTCGGCCTTAGTCGAGACCCTTACCGAGCGCTGTGCGGCGATCATCCTCGAAGAGTTCGGCGTGCCATGGCTGCGGCTCAAGCTGAGCAAGCCGGGCGCGGTGCGCGGTGCGCAGGCGGTCGGCGTGGTGATCGAGCGCACGGCCCGGGAAGACAGCCAGGCCCGCCCTTGACGCCCGCCCCCGGCGCGGGCATGTTGCAATGCACAAACCGGCGTGGGGACGCCGGCCACCGGCAGGTGCAACGTCGCTATGGACTGGGCAAGGTACCGGACCCCGTCGTATGACGAGCTGATCGGCTCGGATGGCCAGCCGCGCCCCGCTGCGCGTGCCCTGGGTCCAGTACCTGTCGGGACTGTCGGGACGCGAGCTGGCCGAGCGCCAGCTCGCCGCCGATGTCGCCGCGCGGGTCATGGGCATCACCTTCACCGTCTACAGCGACGGCCGCAACGTCGACCGCACCCTGCCGTTCGACCTGATCCCGCGCATCCTCGACCGCCGCGAATGGGCGCGCACGGAAGCCGGCCTGAAACAGCGTATGCGTGCGCTCAACCTGTTCATCGGCGACATCTACGGCGCGCAGAGGATCGTCAGGGACAAGGTGTTTCCCGCCGCGCTGCTGGAGCAGTCGGTCAATTTCCGCGCACAGTGCGTTGGCGTGCGCCCACCGCTCGACGTCTGGGCGCACATCTGCGGCTCGGGCCTGTCCGCGACGCGACGGCGACGGCACGCTGTACGCGCTGGAGGACAACCTGCGCATCCCGTCCGGCGTGTCCTACATGATCGAGAACCGGATGGTCGCCAAGCGCGTGTTCCCGGAACTGTTCGAGACCAGCTCGATCCTGCCGGTGGACGACTATCCCGCGCAGCTCTACGACACGCTCGCCGCACTGTCGCCCCGCCCGGGCGAGGCACCGACGATCGCGCTGCTGACGCCCGGAGTGTTCAACAGCGCCTACTTCGAGCACGCCTACCTGGCGCAGGCGATGGGGATCGAGCTGGTCGAGGGCGGCGACCTGTTCGTCGCCGACGACGACTGCACCTACATGCGCACCGTCTACGGACCGCAACGGGTGGACGTGATCTACCGGCGCGTGGACGACCTGTTCATCGACCCGGAAGTGTTCAGGCCGGATTCGGTGCTGGGCGTGCCGGGGCTGATCCGCAGCTGGCGTGCCGGCAAGGTCGCCCTTACCAACGCGCCCGGCGCCGGCGTGGCCGACGACAAGGTCGTGTTCGCCTACGTGCCGAAGATGATCCGCTACTACCTGGACGAGGAACCGATCCTGCCCAACGTGCCCAGCTACCTGTGCCACGAGGCGACGGATCGCAGATACGTGCTCGAGAACCTGGACAAGCTTGTGGTCAAGCCGGCCAACGAGTCGGGTGGCTACGGCATGCTGATCGGGCCGCGCGCGACGAAGCGCGAACGCGAGAAGTTCCGCGCGCTGATCCAGGCCGATCCGCGCAACTACATGGCGCAACCGACGCTGGCGCTGTCCACCGCGCCGATCGTCACCTGGGAGGGGCCTGCGGCACGGCACATCGACCTGCGGCCGTTCGTGCTGTCGCGCGAGGACACGCATGTCACCACCGGTGGCCTGACCCGGGTGGCGATGACCGAAGGCTCGCTCGTGGTCAATTCCTCGCAGGGTGGCGGTGCCAAGGACACGTGGGTGGTGGACCTGGAGGAGGAGTCCTGATGCTGGCGCGCGTGGCCGACCAGCTGTACTGGTTCAGCCGCTACCTGCGCCGCGTGGAGAACACCGCGCGCCTGGTCGGCGTCGGCAGCCTGCTGCAGCTCGACCTGCCACGGTCGGTGCGGTTCACCTGGCGGCCGATGATCGCCACGGTCGGCGCCGAGGCGCGGTTCCTGGACGCGCATCCACAGCCGGAGGACGCCGACGTGCTGGACTTCCTGCTGCTCGACGCGCGCAATCCCTCGTCGTTGCGCGCCTCGGCCGACTGCGCGCGGGAGATCCTGCGGGGCATCCGCGACGCATTGCCGCAGGAGGTATGGGAGGCGGTCAACGACCTGCACCTGTACATCGATGCCGATGGCGGGCGGGTGCTGACGCGTCGTTACCGGCTGGAGTTCATCGGCCGCATCACCGACAGCTGCCTGAAGGTCTCCGGCCTGCTGGCGGCCAACGTCAGCCGTGACATCGGCTTCCACTTCCTGCGCCTGGGGGTACGGCGGTGGAACAGGCCGACATGACCACCCGGATCATCGACGCCGGCGCATCGGGCCTTAGTCACCCCGTGCAACGAGGAAGACCGCGAGGCCTACCGCAGCATGCAGTGGATGGCGGTGCTGCGCGCGCTGGCGGCCGACCAGATGTATCGCCGGCACGCGCGCCAGCGGGTCGTGGCGGCGCATGCGCTGCGCTTCCTGCTGCACAATCCCGAATTCCCGCGCAGCGTGCAGTTCTGCCTGACCCGGGTGCAGCGGATCCTGCCGACGATGCCGCCGCGGCCGGCGGTCGAGCGCGCGTTGACCCGCGTCGCCGGGCTGGTGAGGCAGGCCGATCCGGTCGTGCTGGCCGCAGGCAATCCGGCCGGGTTCATGGACGAAGCACAGGTCTACCTCGGCCAGTTGCACGAGGCGATCGCCGAAGGCTATTTCATGGGATGAACACCGCGTCGCCGCCCTCGTCCGGCGCGACCGGGCATGGACACGCTGCGTGTAGAATCCCGTCGCATCGCAAACACGGCCCGGACATGACTTACTGCGTCGGCATCGAAGTGGACGAAGGCCTGGTCTTCGCCGCGGACACCCGCACCAATGCCTCGCTCGACGACGTGCGCGTGCACCGCAAGCTGCATGTGTTCGACTATCCGGGCGAGCGCGTGTTCGTGGTGATGAGTTCGGGCAACCTGGCCACCACCCAGCTGGCGATCTCGCGCCTGCGCCGCGACGCGGAGGACCCGCAGGCGACGCGCAGCCTGCGCACCTTCAGGCACCTGTTCGAGGTGGCCGAGTACGTCGGCGAAGTGCTGGTGGCCAGCCAGTATCTGGCAGGCCATCGACAGCGACCAGTACAGCGGTGTCAGCACCTGGGCCACGCTGGTCCCGGGCGGACAGATCGCCGGCGAGCGCCCCGGCCTGTACCTTTATGTATCCGCTGGGCAACTGCATCTCCGCCTCGCCGGAAACCCCGTACCTGCAGATCGGCGAATCCAAGTATGGCAAGCCGATCCTGGACCGGATCGTGCGCCCGGAGACCGCGCTGGAAGATGCCGCGCGCTGCGCGCTGGTGTCGCTGGACTCCACCATCCGTTCGAACCTGTCGGTCGGCCTGCCGATCGACCTGGCGCTGATCCGCGCCGGCGACCTGCGCATCAGCCAGCAGATGCGCCTGGGAGGGCGACACGCCGTTGTACGCGGATATCCACGAGAACTGGTCGCGCAAACTCGAACACGCCGTGCGTACGCTGCCGCGTTTTCCGTGGGAAGCCGCCCTGCCGGCCGCGGCCGAAGGCGTGGTGTTGCCGCCGTTGCCGCCGCGCCGCGGACCGGCGCCGCGCGATCCCGGCGACCAGTCGGCGCAGCAGTAAGGAAAGAAGGCCGCGACCGCGACAGACCATGCCCGAGAACGCCGATTCCGCTGCCTCCCGGCGGCCCGTCGAAGTGCTGCTGAGCCTGGGCAGCAACATCGATCCCGAACGCTACCTGCGCCTGGCGCTGGACGAGCTGCGCGCCATGTTCGGCGAGGTGACCGCGTCGCCGGCCTACCGCACCGCGGCGGTCGGCTTCGCTGGCGCTCCATTCATCAACGCCGCCGTCGGGTTGCGCACCGCGCTGCCGCTGCCGGCGCTGGAGGACGCACTGCACGCGCTGGAGGATCGCCACGGTCGCGACCGCGCCGGACCGCGCCTGTCGGACCGGACGCTGGACGTGGACGTGGTGTTCTACGGTGATGCCGTGGTCCGCGACGGCGCCCGCGTGCGCGTACCGCGGCCGGAGCTGAAGCATGCCTTCGTGCTCAAGCCGCTGGCCGACATCGCCCCGGCCTTCGTCGATCCGCTGTCGGGTGCCACCCTTACCGACCTGTGGCGGGCGCATCCGCAGCACGACCAGCATTTCGAGGTCGTGCGCCTGTAGGAGCCCGCTTCGCGGGCGACGCGATCCGCGACCACGGACGCGCCGCCTGCGCCGGTGTCGCCGGCACGAAGCCCGCGACGGCCTGCCCGCCTGTCTCAGCGTTCGTTCGCGGCCGCCATCCACGTGCAGCACCTGCCCGGTGAGGTAGGACGCTTCATCCGACAGCAGCCATGCCACTGCCGCAGCGACGTCTTCCGGCGCGCCGGCGCGACCGAGTGCGGTGGCAGCCAGGATCGCCTTACGGGCTTGTTCCGATTGCTCCTGTTCAGGCCACAGGATCGCACCGGGGGCCACCGCGTTGACCCTCGCGTGCGGCGCCAGTTCCAGCGCCATGGCGCGGGTCAGCGAGACCAGCGCGGCCTTGGTCGCCGAGTACGTCGCGTGGCCTGCGAGCGGACGCCCCGCGTAGAGATCGGCCAAGGTTGACGACCGCGCCGCGCGCGGCACACAGGTGCGGCGCGGCGGCCTGGGCGAGGAAGAACGGCGCGCGCGCGTTGACGGCGAACAGGTCGTCCCACTGCTGCGGCGTGGTCGTGTCGAACAGGGTCGGATAGAAGGCGGAGGCGTTGTTCACCAGCGCGTCGAGCCGTCCGTAGTGGCCGACGGTGGTCGCCACCAGTTCCGGCAGCCGGTCGAACGCGCGAAGGTCGGCCTGCAGCACCTGCACGCTGCCGTGGCGGATCCCTTCCAGCTCGGCCGCCAGGACGGCCATGTCGGCGCCGGAATGCAGGTGGTGCAGGGCGAGGTCGTAGCCGGCGCCATGCAGGCGGCGCGCGATCGCCGCGCCGATGCGGCGGGCGGCGCCGGTGACCAGGGCGACGGGACGGTCAGGGTCATGCGCGATCTCGCTCGGCTATGCTGGTCATTGTCCCCGCACGACGATCCCGATGCACGCCGACCTGCCGCCCCCGATCCGCTGGCCCAGCAGCACAGCGAAACGCTGGCCGCGCACATCCGTGCCGAGATCGCCGCCTCGGCCGGCGCGATTCCGTTTTCGCGCTTCATGGAGCTGTGCCTGTACGCGCCGGGGTTCGGCTACTACAGCGCAGGCAGCACCAAGTTCGGCGCGGCGGGCGACTTCGTCACCGCGCCCGAGCAGGGTCGCCTGTTCGCGGCGACCGCGTCCGGCGTGCTGGCGATCGCGCTGCAGGCGCTGGGCCCGCATGCGCGCGTGCTCGAACTCGGCGGCGGCAGCGGCGCCTTCGCCGAGGTCGCGCTCAAGCGCCTGCTGCAGCTGGACGCGCTGCCGGACCGCTACGCGATCCTGGAGCCGAGTGCGGACCTGCGCGAACGCCAGCGCGAGCACCTCGCGCGTACGCTCACGCCGCCGGTGTTCGACCTTGTCGAGTGGCTGGACCGTCCATTCGAGGACGACTGGGACGGCGTGCTGTTCGCCAACGAGGTGATCGACGCGCTGCCGACACCGCGCTTCACCCTGCGCGATGGCGAAGTGTTCGAGGAACACGTCGCGCTCGATGGCGAGGGCCGCTTCATCCGCGTCGACCGCCCGGCCGACGCGCTGCTCGCCGCCGCCGTGCGCCACGTCGAACAGGCCACGGGCACGCCATTCGCCGACGGCTACCGCTCGGAACTGCTGCCGCAGCTGCCGTACTGGGTGCAGGCGGTGGCCGGCGGCCTGCGCTCCGGCGCGATGCTGTTCCTCGACTACGGCTACCCGCGCCGCGAGTACTACCTGCCGCAACGCAGCGACGGCACCCTGCGCGCGTTCTACCGCCAGCACATGCACGAGGACGTGCTGCGCTGGCCGGGCCTGCAGGACCTGACCGCCTCGGTGGACTTCACCGCGCTGGCCGAGGCCGGCACCGGCGCCGGCTTCGACCTTACCGGTTACTGCAGCCAGGGCCAGCTTCCTGCTCGGCAACGGCATCGACCGCCTGCTCGCCGACGCCGAGGAACGTACCGACGAGGCCGGGGCGATGCGCCTGCGCCAGGAGCTCAAGCGGCTGACCCTGCCGGCGCAGATGGGCGAGCGCTTCCAGGCGATGGCCTTTGCCCGCGATATCGACCTGGGCGCGGCGTTCCTGCTCGGTGACCTGAGCTGGCGGTTGTGAGCGGCGTGGTCAAGCCGCTGTACCGGCCGCGGCTGTGGCTGGGGCTGTGGTGCCTAGCAGTCGCGGTGGTGATCGTCACCAGCCTGACGCCGCCACCGTCGCTGGAGCTGCCGCGCAACAGCGACAAGGTCGAGCACCTGCTCGCCTACGGGGTGCTGGCAGCGGGCGCGGTGCAGGTATTCAGGCCGGGACGGGTCCTTCTGGTGGTCGGCGCCGGGCTGGTGCTGATGGGCGTGGCGCTCGAATTCGCGCAGGGCGCGTTGACCGCCACGCGCATGGCCGATCCGTTCGATGCGCTGGCCAACGCCACCGGCGTCGCCCCCCGGCCTGCTGACCGCGTTCGCTCCCCTGGCGCGATGCGCTGCTGCGCCGGCGGCCGGCCTAGGAAACCGTCGCGGCCGGCAACGGCGGCTGCGCTCGACAACCGCTCAGCGGACGGTCCGCGTCGTGGATCCGGGATCCCGATCCACCTTCGCCGGCGGATGCCGGAAAGAAAAGGACGCGCATGGCGGGGGAGGCCGCCATGCGCGCCAGCTCACCGCAACTGCAGGGTCGCGCGGTCCAGCACCCACATCGCGGGCCGCGTGTCGCCGGTAAAGCGCAGGCACAGGTCATGCCTGCCGGTCATGTCGCGCGGCAGCGCCGCGACGAGTTCGACGAACCCGTCCTTGTCCGGCGCCGCCGGCAGCGGTGCGCTGGCGATCCGCTCGCCGCTGCAGCCACCGGCAAGGATGTCCAGTTCTCCGTGCGCCGAACGGACCGGCTCGAAGTGGCGGTTCGGTTCGTCATGGGCCAGCTGGAAGTAGTAGGGGATCCGGCCTGCGCGCACCTTCACCGCGGCCACGCCCTCCAGGTCCGCGCCATTCCACTGCCAGCACGGATAGAAGATCGTCGCGTTGAAGATCGCCCGCTCGCCGTCGGCCGGGCCGTCGTCTTCCAGGCGCAGCAGCAGCTGGCCGAGGTCCGGGCAGGTGGCGAGCTGCTCGTCGGTACGGCTCAGCATCGACGCCGCGTCGTAGCTGTAGGTCCGCGGCGCGGCCAGGGCCTTTGCCGTTCGCGAAGGCGGCCGCGCGCAGCTGCGCGGGCAGGGTCACCGGCACCGGTGCGGCATACGGCGTCGATTCCGCAGTGGGTTCGCTGCCGTCGGTGGTGTAGCGCACCTCGTAGCCGAGCGGATTGGCGAGCGTGACCGTGGCGGTACCGGCCTTGCGCTCGTCCTCGGCGGTCGCATCGACCTGGAACGGGGTCTGCGCATAGCCAATACCCCAGCGGCGATAGCGCTCCAGCTGCGCGGGCAGGCGCCGCAGGAAGTCGGCGTAGTCCTTGCGCGCCTGCGGCGTCCAGCCGGTTTCGGCGACCGCGGCCAGGCGCGGGGAACATGTGGTGCTGCAGGCGCTCGAAGGTGCGGGTGTGCTCGGTCCACAGGTTCGCCTGCAGGCCGAGGATGTGCTGGCGCTTGTCCGCCTCCAGGTCCACGGGCACCGGCTCGAAGGCATAGACCTGATGCAGCGGGATCGTCGCCGGCCGGCCGGGCGGCTCTTCCGGCGAGGTGGTCTGCAGGTAGTCCATGTACAGGTCGCTCGACGGCGACATCACCACGTCGTGGCCCTTGCGCGCGGCGTCCAGGCCACCCTGATGCCACGCCAGGACATCACCGTGGCCTCGGCAGGCAGCGGGCCTTCGAGGATCTCGTCCCAGCCGATCAGGCGCTTGCCGTGCGCGACGAGGAATTTCTCCAGTCGCGCGACCAGGTGGCTCTGCATTTCCATCTCGGTCCTGGCGCCGGCTTCGCGCATGCGCGCCTGCACGCGCGGCGAGGCTACCCACTGGTCCTTGACCGCCTCGTCGCCGCCGATGTGGAAGTAGGCGCCGGGGAACAGCGGGATCAGTTCGCCGATCACGTTCTCCAGGAACCGGTACGTGCCTTCCTCGGTATTGATCAGGTTCGGGAACACGCCCCACTCGCTGGACGGCACCAGCGGCCTGTCGGTGGTGCCCAGCTCCGGATAGGCCGCGATCGCGGCGGTGGCATGGCCGGGAACGTTGACCTCGGGAACGATGGTGATGTGGCGGGCGGCGGCGTAGGCGACGACCTCGCGCACCTTATCCCAGGTGTAGAAGCCGCAGTACGGGCGCGGCCCGCCGGTGGACGGCTCGATGCCGCCATCGCCGGCGGGAATGCGGCAGCCGCCGATCCCCGTCAGCTTCGGATACTGCTTGATCTCCACGCGCCAGCCCTGGTCGTCGGTCAGGTGCCAGTGCAGGGTGTTGAGCTTGTGCAGCGCCATCGCGTCGATGACCTGCTTGGTCTCCTCGACGGTCCAGAAGTGGCGCGCCGGATCCATCATGAAGCCGCGCCAGGCGAAGCGCGGCGCGTCGTCGATGCGCACGGCCGGCAGCGACACCGCGCCGGCGGCATCGACATCGGCCAGCTGCAGCAGGGTCATGGCGCCGTAGAACAGGCCGGCGGCCCTGCCGGCGCTGACGGTCACGCCGTCGGGCGTCACCTCCAGCAGGTACGACTCGGCGCCGGTGTCGGCGCTGGCCGGATCGATCACGAAGCGGATCGCACCCTTGGCGTCGCCACCCTCGGCAAGGCGGGGCGCGACCGCCATGCCCTTGGCCAGCAACGTGGCGAACTGGCCGGCGACGGTACGGGCTTCGTCACCCCAGGCCAGCAGCGGGGTGGCTGCCGACAGCGCGAAGCGGCCTTCGCCGGGGTGGCGCTGGCGGGCAGCGGAACCAGCGACAGCGCGGCGCTGGCCGTTGCCGGCGTATCCGTTGCGGCGGCCTGCGATGCCGCGGTCGTGCCCGGCTCGCCGGAACAGGCGACCAGCAGCGCGGCCACGCCTGCGGCGGACAGTCGCCACGCGGATCGGAAAAAGCGGGATCGGTTCATCGTCACTCCCAGGATGGCGCGGCGAAGTGCGCCGATTGAAACGGAGCAGCCGGATCGCGCCGGGTCCACGGCGATCGGTGGCGTGCATGGCCACGGAGTGTTGCCGTGGCGGAAAGCGTGCGCTTGGCGACGATGCCATGCGCGGGCTGGAACTGGACGGACACAGGAACCGGAACGCCCCCGAAGGGGCGATCGCGGGTCATGCGGTGGAACATCCGGTCCGCACCCGGCGGGTGCGGACCGCCCGTACAACTCAGAACTTCAGGCGGGCGTTGAGGTAGTACTGCCGGCCGTTGCTGTAGAACGAGGTCGGGATGGTCGCGCTCTGGTAGTACTTGATGGTCGGGTCGTTGAGGTTCAACGCGTCGAAGGTGAAGCTCAGGTGGTCGTTGACCTTGTAGCTCAGCGCCAGCGACAGGGTCCCGAAATCATCCTGATAGTACGGGTTGGCGCCCGACAGGCCGATCAGGAACGAGGAACGGTAGGTGTAGCCGATCCGCGCGCCGAAGGTGTCGTTCTCGAAGTAGCCGCCCACGTTGTAGGTGTTCTTCGAGTTGCCGACCAGGTTGTTGCTGCCATCTGCCCAGGTGTGCGAGGTGCTGCCGTCGGAGTAGGTGTAGTTGGCGTTGAAGCCGAAGAACTCGCCGATCGGCTGTTCGTAATTGACTTCCGGCCATGCACCTTGGCATCGGCGTTGATCGGCACGGAGACCTGGTAGGCCTCGAGCTGGTGGGTCAGCTCGCTGAACAGCATCTGCGTTTCGGTGCCGTAGGCGAGGTAGTCCTGCATGTCCATCGCGAACGCACCGACCGACACCAAGGCCGCGCGGCATGAAGTACCACTCGAGGTTGGCGTCGAAGTTGGTCGACAGCACCGGCTTCAGGTTCGGGTTGCCGCCGCCGCCGGTCTTGTTCAGGTCCGAACCCCAGGACGAAGCACCCAGCGCGGAGTAGTCCGGCAGGGTCTGGGTCTGCGAGGCGGCGAAGCGGAACAGCAGGTCGTCGTCCAGGTTGAAGCGCAGGTTCGCGCTGGGCAGCACGCGGCTGTGCGAGTTGCTGGTGTTGCGGTAGATCCAGTTGCCGAACAGGCTGGACACATCGGCGTTGGCCGGGTTGGCGACGGCCTGGTAGGAGTTGATGTCCTGGTCGATGTCGACGTAGCGCAGGCCGAAGTTGCCGCTCCAGTTGTCGGCGGTGAAGTTGGCCTGGACGTAGGCGGCCAGGTTCTTCTCGGACACCTTCCACTCGCCGCCGTAGTTGTGGCGGCCGGTCGGGCCGTCGTTGTCGGACAGCCAGGTCGAGTTGCCGAGGATCGCGTCCTTCAGCGCGTTCGGGGTGAAGTACCACAGGTCGCGCGGGAAGTTGCCGCCGATGCTGCCGGCGAAATCGCTCGGGTACGGGCTGGTCGCGCCGTTCTGCAGGTCGCTCCAGATGTTGCCCGGCGAGGCGCCTTCCGGCGACTGGGCTTCACGCTCGTGGTCGGCGTAGCGGACGCCGTAGTCGAGCGAGGACAGGAAACCGGCGCTGCTGAAGTACTGGGTGAAGTCGGCGGTGAACCAGTCCTCGCTGTCCTTGGCGGTCACTTCCTATTGCCCCCAGGTGCCGAAGCAGGCGGCGCCGCAGACGCCGGCCGGCGAGGTGTCGCCGCCAACGCTCCAGTCCAGCGGCGAGCTGGCGCCATGGCTGGTCCAGCTGGCGCCGCCGCCGTTGGCCAGGTCACCTCGGCGATGAACTGGCGCGGCGTGCTGCCCTTGCCGCTGGTGGTGCCGGCCTGGAAGCGCGAGGTCAGGTCGTCGTTGATCTGCCAGCTGGCGTCGAAGGTGGCGTAGCTGCTCTTGGCCGACGCTTCGCGGTAGATCATGTCGTAGACCGCGTACGGGGTGCCGGCGACGCCGGCGTACGTGGCCTGGTGAGCACGCCGTCCTTGACCACGTAGCCCGGGTTGGGCGCCTTACCACGGGCAAAGTTGCTGCCCCACAGCATGAAGTTGCGGTTGTAGTTGTTGGCGTCCATGTCCGAGCTGAAGCCGCTCACGCCCAGGTCAGGTCGTCGTTGGGCTTGAACTGGACTTCGACCAAGGCCGCCCTTGCGTTCGCGGGTCTGTTCGAACAGGGTCGAGCCGAGCAGGCCCGGCGCCCAGACGCCGACCAGGTCGGGCCTGGCGATGCCGGCCGGATCGGTGGCGCCGATCTTGAAGAAGCCACCCGGGACTTCCTGCGCGTCGCGGCGCAGTTCGCGCTTCTGGCTGAACGCCTGGACCATCACGCCGAAGCTGCCGTCTTCGGTCTTGTAGTTGAACAGGCCCGACAGCTGCGGGTCGATCGAATCGGCCTGCTCGGCGTAGACCGCGCCGATCGACGCTTCGGCGGTGATCGTGTCGGGGAAGTCGAGCGGCTTGCGGGTGATGATGTTGACCGTGCCGGTGGTGCCGCCGTCCTGCAGCTTGGCCTGCGAGGACTTGTTCACTTCCACCGAGCTGACCAGCTCGGACGGCAGCAGGGTGTAGCTGACGCTGCGGCCGACGTTGTTGCCCTGGCTGAGCACGAACCAGTCGGCCGAGCCGACCGTGTGGCCGTTGATCACGGTCTGGGTCAGGCTGGGGCTGGTGCCGCGCAGGCTGACGCGGTCGGCTTCGTCGAAGCCGCCTTCGTCGGCGGAGGACGAGCTGATGTTCACGCCCGGCAGGCGCTGCAGGGTGTCGGCCACGTTGTGCGCCGGCAGCCGGCCCACGTCCTCGGCCGTGACCACTTCAAGGCGCGCATTGGCTTCGCGCTTGGTATCCAGCGAGCGCTGCACCGAACCACGGATGCCGGTGACGACGACCGTGTCGAGCTCGGTGGCGTCGGGCTGGCCTGCGGCAGGCGCGGTGGCCTGCTGCGCGTGCACCCCTGGGCGGCGAAGCCCAGGCAGGTCACGATCGCGGCGGACAGTACGGACTTGCGGTATTCCATGATGTCTCTCCCATCATTGTTTTTGAGTTGCACCGGAGACCCCCTCCGGCGACGACTGCTGCATGTGCCACGGCGTGGAGCGCTCCGTACGCACTTCTCCCTTACTCTTCCCGACGCCGTGTTGCCTACTTCTTGTGAAAAGCGGATCCCAGGTACCAGCTGGCGGCACCGATGACGCCCAGCTGGCCGTGTTCGACCAGCCGCACCGCCACCCGCTCCAGCGCCTCGCGCATGGGGCCCTTGTTGAGGAAGCGGGCGGTGAAGTCGCTGCGGACGAGGTAGTCGCGGAGGTGCGGCAGGATTCCACCGGCCAGGTAGACGCCCTGCACGCCGTAAAGCAGCGCCATATCGCCGACCGTGCTGCCGAGCAGGCCGCAGAACACGTCCAGGCTTTCCTGCGCCAGCGCGTCGCGGCCATCCAGCGCGGCGGCGGTGATATCGCCGGGACGGCTGAAGACGGGCGTGGCGCCGCGCAACGCGCACAACGCCGTGTAGAGGTTCATCAGGCCGGGGCCGGACAGCGCGTGTTCCACCGACACGTGGCTGCGCTGGCAGAGCATCTGCCGCAGCAGTGCCATTTCCAGTTCGGTGCCGACCGCCAGCGCGGCCTGTCCGGCCTCGGTGGCCAGCACCACCGGACCGTTGCCGGTCGGGATCCACACCGCCGCACCCAGTCCGGTGCCCGGGCCAAGGACGAGGATCGGGCCCGCGGCGATGCGCTCGGGTCCGGTCAGCTGCAGCACCTCGCTGGCGCCCAGGGTGCGCGACGGCATGGGCCACCGCTTCGAAGTCGTTGACCAGGTGCACGGCATCCAGGCCGAGCGCCGAGCGGATCTCGGACGGGGACAGGCGCCACGGCAGGTTGGCGGTGATGACGGTGCCGTCGGCCAGCGGGTAGCCGGCGCTGGCGATCACTGCCACGCGCGCCGGCGTACTGGCCGGCAGGCTGGCAATGAACTCGCGCAGGATTCCGGCCAGGCTTGCGTAGTCGGCGCAGCGGAACTTGCTGTAGGCCAGCACCTGCAGCGGCGCGCCGGAGTCGGGCGCCTGGATACATACCGATGCGGACATGGGTGCCGCCGACGTCGGCCGCAATGAACGGCTGCGACAGTCCCGGCATTGGTGTGGCATTTGCAGCTGCTGGCACGCGGATTCCCCGTAGCTGGCGTGCACCGGATTTCTGGCCGGCGGCACGACAAGTGCGACGGAGTGTGGAAGTGGTCTGACAACGATGTCAACAGACCATGACAAAAATTTTTCGAGCTGCACGGCTTCGCACCAAAAATGGACTCCGGTTAGCGCTACCACCTTCAATTCTGCACATGAGTGGTGCCAAATCAGCCACATACGGCGTAGTTACCTTTGAGGCGCGTGCTGCAGGGCAGCAACACCGGGGGCGTCCCCGACCTTGCCGGGGTTGACAATGCAGGCGCTGCCACGGGAAGAATGTGACAACGTTGTTCCCGCTCAGTCCTGCGCCGTGACGGCGCTGCGGGGCAATGGCCATTGCCGGGGAGGCACCGCAGTCCATGTCCGCAGCAACCACCACCGCGCCCGTGCGCACAGGCCTTACCGCGTCCATCGCGATCGTCGGCGGCCTGTTCTTCATCATCGGCTTCTTCACCTGGATCAACGGCCCGCTGATCACCTTCGTCAAGCTCGCCTTCGACGTCAGCGAGATCGCGTCGTTCCTCGTGCTGATGGTTTTCTACCTGTCGTATTTTTTCCTCGCCCTGCCCGCGTCGTGGATCCTCAAGCGCACCGGCATGAAGCGGGGACTGGCGCTGAGCCTGGCGGTGATGGCGGTCGGCGCGATGACGTTCGGCGAGTTCGCCACGCGGCGCTGGTTCGGCGGCGCGCTGTCGGGCCTGTTCGTAATCGGCGCGGGCCTTACGCTGCTGCAGACCGCGGTCAATCCCTACATTTCGATCCTGGGCCCGATCGAAAGCGCGGCCCGGCGCATCGCGCTGATGGGAATCTGCAACAAGATCGCCGGCATCCTCGCCCCGATCGTGATCGGCTCGCTGGTGCTGCATGGCATCGGTGACCTCGCCGCCCAGGTCGGCGCGGTCGATGCGGCGACGAAAGCGCAGCTGCTCGACCAGTTCGCCGCCAAGATCCACGCGCCGTACCTTACCATGGCCGGCATCCTGCTGCTGGTCGCGGTGGCCGTGCTGTTCTCGCCGCTGCCGGAAATCCGCGCGTCGGAGGTCAACGCCACGCCCGCTGCCGACGGCGGCGCGAGCCAGAAGCACAGCATCTTCCAGTTCCCGCACCTGTGGCTGGGCGTGCTCTGCCTGTTCGTCTACGTGGGCGTGGAGGTGATGGCCGGCGATGCGATCGGTACCTACGGCCATGCCTTCGGCCTGCCGCTGGACCAGACCAAGTTCTTCACCTCCTTCACCCTGGCGGCGATGCTGCTCGGCTACCTTACCCGGCCTGCTGCTGATCCCGCGCGTGGTCTCGCAGGAGCGCTGGCTGAGCGTGTCGGCGCTGCTCGGGGTGCTGTTCTCGGTCGGCGCACTGCTGACGTCCGGATACGTTTCGGTGGGTTTCGTCGCCGCGCTCGGCTTCGCCAACGCGATGATGTGGCCGGCGATCTTCCCGCTGGCGATCCGTGGCCTTGGCCGCTTCACCGAGACCGGCTCGGCGCTGCTGATCATGGGGATTGCCGGTGGCGCGATCGTCCCGCAGGCGTTCGCGGTGCTGAAGCAGCACGCCGACTTCCAGTGGGTGTTCGCCGCACTGATGGTGCCCTGCTACCTGTACATCCTGTTCTATGCCCTGCGCGGCCATCGCGCCGGCCTGCCGGCGGGACGCCCGGGCGGACAGTGATTGCCGCATCATGGGCGGCATGAACCAGAAGGCAACCACACAGATGCGCAGGCCGACCATCAAGGACGTCGCCGAGCGGGCAAAAGTCTCGCTCAAGACGGTGTCGCGGGTCATCAACAACGAGCCTTCGGTGATGCAGGCCACGCGCTCGCGCGTGCTCGCCGCCATCGCCGAGCTGGACTACGAGCCGGATGCGACCGCGCGCAACCTGCGCAGCGGTACGCCGTTCGTGATCGGGCTGGTGTACGACAACCCCAACCCGTACCACATCATCGGCGTGCAGAACGGCGTGCTGGCCGCCTGCCGCGAGACCGGGTTCGGCCTGCAGATCCAGCCGTGCGACTCGACCTCGCCGCTGCTGGCGGACGAGCTGGCCGAGTTCGTGCAACGTTCGCGCCTTACCGGGCTGGTGCTGACCGCGCCGATGTCCGAGCGCCATGGGCCCTTATCGCCGCGCTGGTCGCACGCGGTATCCGCGTGGTCCGGATCATCGCCGCGACCGAGGACCCGGGCGATGGCCCCTGCGTCTACATCGACGACCGCGATGCCGCCTACGAGATCACCGAGCACCTGGTCCAGCTCGGCCACCAGCGCATCGGTTTCCTGTGGGGCGGTGCACAGCACCACTCCTCCGGCGAACGCTATGCCGGTTACGAGGCCGCGCTGAAGGACTACGGCATCGCCCTGGACAAGCACCTTATGGTGCCGGGCGACTACACCTTCGACGACGGCTTCCGTGGCGCGCGCCGCCTGCTCGCCCTGCGCGAACCGCCCACCGCGATCTTCGGTTCCAACGACGAGATCGCCGCCGGGGTGCTGGCCGCGGCCAAGTCGGTCGGCCTCAATGTGCCGTATGACCTGTCCATCGCCGGCTTCGAGGACAGCCCGTTCTCGCGCCAGTCCTTACCGGCGCTGACCACGGCCAAGCAGGCCACCGAGGAAATCGCGCGCCATGCCGCGCGGCTGCTGATCGGCAGCCTGCGCCAGGACGCCTACTGGGACCATCCGCTGGCCGTGTCCAACCAGGGCTTCGTGCCACAGCTGGTGGTCCGCGGCTCCACCGCCCCGGCGCCGCTGCAGTCGCGTACGCGGCCGCCCGCTTCCTCCGAAGAATGAACCCTTTCGAAGCATGACCATGCCACTCGCACTGCCCGCCGAAACCGAAACCCTGATGCATAACGAGGCCGCGCAGGCGGCCGACGTGATCGCCGCCCAGTTCGCCCGCAACCACGACACGATCGTCGCGCTGGCCGCGCCGCTGCGCGCCGCGCCGCCGCCGTTCGTGGCCACCTGCGCCCGCGGCAGCTCCGACCATGCCGCCACCTATGCCAAGTACCTTATCGAGACCCAGCTGGGACTGGTGACGGCGTCGCTGTCGCCTTCGATCGGCTCGGTCTACGCGGCGCCGCTGCAGCTGAAGGACGCGCTGTTCATCGCCATCTCGCAATCGGGCAAGAGCCCCGACCTGCTGCGCAACGCCGAGGCCGCCAAGGCCGCCGGTGCGCGCGTGGTGGCGCTGGTCAACGTCGAGGACTCGCCGCTGGCGCAGCTGGCCGACACGGTGATTCCACTCGGCGCCGGCCCGGAGAAGAGCGTGGCGGCGACCAAGAGCTCTGGCCCTCGCTGGCCGCCATCGCCCAGCTGGTCGCACACTGGAAGAACGATGCCGCCCTGCTCGCCGCGCTGGAGGTGCTGCCGGATGCGCTGCGTAGCGCGTGGAAGCAGGACTGGTCAGCGCTGACCGATGGCCTTATCGATGCGCACAACCTGTTCGTGCTCGGCCGTGGCCTGGGCCTGGCGCCGCGCAGGAAGCCGCGCTGAAGTTCAAGGAAACCTGCGGCCTGCATGCCGAGGCCTACAGCTCGGCCGAAGTGAAGCATGGGCCGATGGCGCTGGTCGGTGCCGGCTTCCCGGTGCTGGTGTTCGCGCAGCCGGACGAAACCGGCGCCGGTGCGGTGGCGGTGGCCGACGAATTCCGCGCGCGTGGCGCGGAGGTCTGGGTCGCCTCGGCACAGGCGGCGTCTGCCGGGATCCGGCTGCCGCTGGCGCAGGCCGCGCACCCGGCGCTGGCGCCCCTGCTCACCGTGCAGAGCTTCTATCGCGCGATCAATGCGCTGGCCCTGCGCCGCGGCCATAACCCCGACCTGCCGCCGCACCTCAACAAGGTCACGGAGACGGTGTGATGGCCGCCCGCGCGCTGGTCAACGCCAAGGTGCTGGTGGATGGCGGCTTCCGCGACGATCTCGCCGTGCTGCTCGACAGCGCCGGCGATATCGCCGGGCTGGTGCCGGCGGGCCAGGCGCGGCTGCAGGCCGGCCAAGGTCGACGACCTCGGCGGCGGCTGGCTGGTGCCGGGCTTCATCGATGCCCAGGTCAACGGCGGCGGCGGCGTGCTGTTCAACAACGACACCAGCGTCGAGGCGATCGCCGCGATCGGTCGCGCGCACCGCCGCTTCGGCACGACGGGCTTCATGCCGACCCTGATCAGCGACGACGCCGAGGTGATGGCGCGTGCGGTCGGTGCGACCCGTGCGGCGATCGCCTCCGGCGTACCCGGCGTGCTCGGCGTGCACCTTAAGGAAGGCCCGTACCTTAGCGCCGGCGCGCAAGGGCACGCACGACGCGGCCAAGTTCCGCGTGCCCGATGCCGCCGAAATCGCGATGGCCACCGCGCTGGACAACGGCGTCACCCTGGTCACGCTTGCCCCGGAGCAGGTGCCGCTGGACACGATACGGGCGATGGTCGCGCGCGGCGCGATCGTCGTCGCCGGCCACACCGCCGGCAGCTACGAACAGATCCGCGCCGGGCTCGACGCCGGCCTGCGCGGCTTCACCCACCTCTACAACGCGATGTCGCCGCTGCAGGGTCGCGAGCCGGGTGCGGTCGGGGCCGCGCTCGAGGACCGCGACAGCTGGTGCGGGATCATCGTCGATGGCGTGCATGTGCATCCGGGCAGCCTGCGCGTGGCGCTGGCGGCCAAGCCGCGCGGCAAGCTGTTCCTAGTCACCGACGCGATGCCGATGGTCGGCGCCGACGATCCCTCGTTCGCGCTCTATGGCGAAGTGATCACCGCCATCGACGGCGTGGTCCGTAATGCTGCAGGCGCGCTGGCGGGTTCGGCGCTGGACATGGCCACCGCGGTGCGCAACTGCGTGCACCTGCTCGGCCTGCCGCTGGACGAGGCGGTGCGCATGGCGTCGACCTACCCCGCGCAGTTCCTCGGCCTGGGCGACCGCACCGGCCGGATCGCCCCGGGCCTGCGGGCCGACCTGGTCCTGCTGGACGGGTCGCTGCAGGTACGTTCGACCTGGATTGCCGGCGCGCGCGAGGATGTGGCGTGAGCGCACGCGCACCGCGCCGGCGGATGATCTCCGCCGCCATGAGGGCGACGCGCTTCGCCTCGGTCGACGCGCTGCGCGGCCTGACCGTGGCGGCGATGCTGCTGGTCAACGATCCCGGCGACTGGGGCCACGTCTACGCGCCGCTGTTGCATTCGGAGTGGCACGGCTGCACGCCGACCGACCTGGTGTTCCCGTTCTTCCTGTTCATCGTCGGCGTGTCGATCGCGCTGGGCGTGGTGCCGCGCATGGAAGCAGGCGTGGATCGCGGCGGATTGATGCGCACGGTCGCCGTGCGCGGGTTGCGCATCATCGGCCTCGGCCTGCTGCTGCACCTGCTGGCCTTATGGTGGCTGGACAAGGACTACTTCCGCCCATGGGGTGTGCTGCAGCGGATCGGCCTGTGCTTCGCTGCGGCCGGTGCGGTGGCGCTGTGGCTGAGGCCGCGCACGCAGTGGATCCTGCTCGGCGCGCTGCTGCTGGGCTGGTGGGCGCTGCTGGCGTGGGGCGGCAGCTACGCACCGTTCGACAACCTTACCAGCCGCCTCGACACCGCGCTGCTTGGGCCGTGGCTGTACCAGCACGAGCCGCTGACCGGGCGCGGCCACGATCCGGAAGGACTGGCCAGCACGCTCGGCGCGCTGGCGACCACGCTGCTGGGCCTGCGTGCCGGCGACTGGCTGCGTCGGGGCCAACTGCATGCGCTGTGCGGCGCCGGCGTGATCGCGTTGCTGCTCGGCGTGGCGTGGGCACAGGTGCTGCCCCAACAAGAACCTGTGGACCTCGTCCTATGTGCTGTGGACGGGCGGCTGGGCGCTGCTGGCGCTGGCCGCGGCGCACGTGCTCGTCGACCGGCGCGGCATGCCGGCGCTGGGCCGCAGCTTCGGCGTCAACGCGATCGCTGCCTATGCCGGTTCGGCGGTGATGGTCTATGCCTTCGCCGGCCTCGGCTGGTGGGAGCCGATCTACACGGTCGGCTTCGCCGGGTGGATGACCCCGCGCTTCGGCCCGTACCTACCGTCGCTGGCGTTCGCGCTGGCGTTCGTCGCGTTCTGGTGGGGCGTGGTGCGGCGGATGGACCGGCGCGGCTGGTACGTCAGGATCTGACCCTCGCTAGACGGCGCACCGCGCCGCCCGCGCCAGCAGCAGCTCGCGCTCGCGGGTATTGCCGGTCATCGCCGCGGCGCGTTCGAATTCGTCGCGGGCCTCGTCGCGCCGGCCGAGCCGGTACAGCAGGTCGCCGCGCACGCTCGGCAGCAGGTGGTAACCGGCCAGCTTCGGTTCGTCGCGCAGCGCGTCGACGCGTTCCAGCGCGGCTTCCGGGCCGAACGCCATCGACACCGCCACCGCGCGGTTGAGCTCGACCACAGGCGAGGGCGACAGCTGGGCCAGCGCGTCGTACAGGGCGACGATGCGCACCCAGTCGGTGTCGGCGGCGGTGACCGCACGTGCGTGGCAGGCGGCGATGGCGGCCTGCAATGCGTAGGGTCCGAGTGCGCCGCCCAGCTGCTGCGCACGGGACAGCGCCTCCAGGCCGCGGCCGATCAGCAGCCGGTCCCAGCGCGAGCGGTCCTGGTCCAGCAGCAGCACCGGCTGGCCGTCGGCACCGGTGCGCGCGTGCAGGCGCGAGGCCTGGATCTCCATCAGTGCGACCAGGCCATGCACTTCCGATTCGCGCGGCATCAGCCCGGCCAGCACCCGGCCGAGGCGCAGCGCTTCCTCACACAGCGCCGGGCGCATCCAGTCGTCGCCGCTGCTGGCCGCGTAGCCCTCGTTGAACACCAGGTAGATCACCCCGAGCACCGCCGACAGGCGCTCGGGCAGTTCCTCCCGGCGCGGGATCTCGAACGGCACGTTGGCTTCGGTAAGGGTCCGCTTGGCGCGGACGATGCGCTGGGCCACGGTCGGTTCGCTGGCCAGGAACGCGCGGGCTATCTCGCCGGTCTCCAGGCCACCGAGCAGGCGCAGGGTCAGGGCCACGCGCGATTCCGGCGGCAGCACCGGATGGCAGCTGATGAACATCAGCCGCAGCAGGTCGTCGCCGACCGGATCGTCGAGCAGGTGCTCCCCGCGCCGTTCCGCCTCGTCCTGCAGCTGCTCCAGTTCGTAGGCGACCTGGACGTGCTTCTCGTCGCGCAGCCTGAGGTGGCGCAGGCGATCGATCGCGCGGTTGCGCGCGGTGGTGGTCAGCCACGCGGCCGGATTGTCGGGGACGCCCGTCTCCGGCCACTTCTCCAGCGCGGCGACCAGCGCGTCCTGGGCCAGTTCCTCGGCCAAGGCTGACGTCGCGGACCATGCGCACCAGGCCGGCAATGACGCGTGCCGACTCCATCCGCCAGACCGCGTCGATGGTGCGATGGATGTCGCCGTGGGCGGATGCGGAGCTCATGCGCGGCGATCACACCACCGCCGGGCATGTCCGGCAAGTGGCGCCCTCATCCCTGCGGGGGACCGCATCGGCTGCCATGAAGAACGGCTCCCACTGGTGCCCGTCGGGGTCGGCGAAGCTGCTGCGCTGACATGAAGCCGAGGTCGCGCGCAGGCTGGGTCTCGGTGCCGCCGGCGGCAACGACGCCATCGACCAGCCGGTCGACCGCCTCGCGGCTTTCCAGTGCCAGCGCGACCAGCACTTCGGTGTGCCGGGTCGCATCGCTGACCGGCTTGGGCGTGAAGCCCTGGAAGAACGGTTCGACCAGCAGCATCACGAAGATGTTCTCGCCGACCAGCATGCAGGTGGCATTCTCGTCGGTGAACTGCGGGTTGAAGCCGAAACCCAGCGCGGTCCAGAACGCGACGGAGCGCTCGAGGTCCTTTACCGGAAGGTTGACGAAGATCTGGTTGACCATGGGTTTTCCTGTGCTGGCTGGGCGTGCGCTTGCTGTCGGGAACAAGGGGCGGAGCCGTTGGCCATCCACGGCGCGCCGGGGCGGTCCTCCCGGCTGCCGTGGTCACCGTCGAAGGCGGGGAAGAGGGGAGATGCAGGGGAGTCTCCCTGCCCGCGCCCGGATTCAGCTGCGGGCGGCGATCTGCTCGCGCAGGCGGCTTTCCTGTTCGCGCAGCTCCGGGGTGAACTCGGCACCGAAATCCTCGGCCTCGAACACCGGGCGGATCTCGAGCTCGCTGTCCTCGGGCATCGGGTTCGGGCAGCGCCTTACCCATTCGATCGCCTCCTCCATCGAGCGCACCTGCCACAGCCAGAAGCCGGCAACCAGCTCCTTGGTCTCGGAGAACGGGCCATCGACCACCGTGCGCTGCCTGCCGGAGAACTGCACGCGCACGCCCTTCGAGCTGGGATGCAGGCCTTCGCCGGCCAGCATCACCCCGGCCCTGACCAGTTCCTCGTTGTAGCGGCCCATCTCGGCCAGCAGCTGTTCGCTGGGCATCGCCCCGGCTTCGGAACTGGCCGACGCCTTCACCATCACGATCACGCGCATGTCCATGTCCTCCCTGTTTCAGTTGGCTGGCCGGTCGGTCGACCGGCCAGCGGAAAGTCCCGTCGGCGGCATCGCCGTCCCGGGATCCTGTCCGTATGACGGACGGACAGGGTCGGAATCGACAGCGGTGGCTGGTGGCGGTCCGATCGCGGTCACAGCTGGACGATCGGCTTGAATCCGCCCCAGAACATCCGCTTGCCATCGAAGGGCATGTTGTCCGGACCCATCAGCGCGCCGATCCGCGGGTCGGCCATCACCTGCCTGTTGACCTTGTCGCGCTGGGCGCGCGAGCGGTAGACGATCCAGGAGAACACCACCACTTCGTCGGGCTTGAGCTTCACCGCCTGCGGGAACGAGGTGAGCTTGCCCGGCTGCACGTCGTCGGCCACGCACTCCACGTACTGCAGCGCGCCGAACTCCAGCCAGATCTTGCCGGCCTTGCGCGCGATCTTCCGGTAGGCCTCGACATTGGCCCCGGGCACCGGCAACACGAAACCGTCCACGTATGCCATGACTGCTTCCTCCTCTGGGTGGTGGGCCGGCCAGCGCCGGTCTCCGTGCAGCGACGGGCGGGCGAGGCGCGGATCGACACGATGGAGGCGACCGTGTTCATGCCGTGTCTGCTCGCGCTACTCCCGTGCCGGCGCCAGCGTCTCCACCTGCACCCAGTCCACGTCCACATGCCCGCGCGAGGTCGCGTCGGCCACGGTTGACCAGCCGAACAGCGCCGGACGCGCGCCCTTCCACCAGCTGAAGCGCATCGGCCGCGGTTCGCCGAGCGGATGGAAGCTGCGGCCGTCGTCGAGGCTGTACTCGTAACGCACCGACTGGTCGGCGACGTGCTGGCGCAGCTGCACGCCGTCGCCACCCACGCGTGGGCCGTGCGTCTCGCTGCCGGCGGCACCGAAGACCAGCTGGCGCACGCCGTCCTCCTGTGCCACGCCGATCCAGTTCGGCTGCACCTGCAGCATTGCCAAGGCCGGCGCGCTCGCCATCGTGCAGGCCGGACACATCCAGTCGTACGGTGGTGCGCGATGCGCTGCCATGGTGGACCTGGGTGAGGGTGTTGCGCGCGGCGAGGAAGCCGGCTGCGTACATCGCGGTCAGGCGCAGATGGCCGGGTCGCGCGGACAGGCTCCAGTTCGCATCGACCGGGTTGTGGTTCCACTCCCACTGCACGCCCAGCGCCGGTCCGTCGAAGCCATCGGAGGCCTGCGGGTGCACCGCAGGCCAGGTGCGGCCGACATCGGGCATCGCGTGGCGTGCGACCGGTTGTCCGCTGGTGGCGGAGACCGGTTCGCCGATGAGCGGCCAGTCGTCGATCCAGCGCACCGGCTGCAGGTGGACGATGCGGCCGTAGGCGCCGGTGCTGTTGAAGTGGGCGAACCAGCCCCACCCGACGGCGTCTCGACATAGCCGCCCTGGTGCGGTGCCTGCACGGCGGTATCGCCCTGCGCGAGCACGGTGCGCCACTCGTACGGGCCGTGGATGTCGCGCGCGCGCAGCACCGCCTGCGGTCCCTTCTCCACTCCGCCGTAGGGCGCGAAGATGTAGTACCAGCCGTTGCGCTTGAGCAGCTTGGGGCCCTCGAGCACGGGCAGGTTCACCGGGTCCTCGACGATCACCGTGCCTTCGTCGAGCACGCGGGTGCCGTCCGGGGTCATGCGCCGCAGCACCAGCGGGCCGGCGCCGACCTTCGAGTGCACCAGCCACGCACTGCCGTCGTCGTCCCAGAACGGGCACGGATCCTCGAAACCGGCCTGCGCGACCAGCGCCACCGGCGCGGTCCACGGGCCTTCGGGCTTCTCCGCCGAGACCATGAAGATGCCGTCGGTCGGCGTGGCGAAATAGATGTAATAGCGGCCGCCATGGTGGCGGATCGCCGGTGCCCACACGCCGGCGCTGTAGCGGTGGCCCATCGCCGGGTCCAGCCGCGCGCGTTCGGACGCATCATCGAAGTTCAACGGGCCGGGCAGGTCGTAGGCCGGGTTGAACGGCAGCCGTGGCAGCGCGTGTCCGGCGATGCTCCAGTGCACCAGGTCCTTCGAGGTCAGCACCGGCAGGCCGGGCGAGAAGTGGAAGCTCGAGGCGACCATGACGTAGTCGTCGCCGACCCGGATCACGTCGGGATCGGAATAGTCGGCGAACAGGATGGGGTTGGCGTACTCGCGCGGCGATTGGCCGGCGATCGCCGGCAGGCAGGGGATCGCGAGCAGGAGCAGCGCCAGCCGCAGCGCGGCACGGGCGGGGGCGTTGGCTGCGGCTTTCGTGCACGAACCGCTTCCTCGCAGCGCGGGCCGTGCCGCGGAACGGCAAGGTTACCCGCAGGCGCGGGTGCGCCGGGAGGTCAGGGGCCGGTGTCCGGAACGCGGCGCAGCGTGCGCGCCTTACCGATCGCGGTGATGCGCGCCTTGCGCACGGCCTCGCCGATCTGCGGACCGGTGAGGCCTTCGCGGCTGCCGAGGTCGCGCGCGTTCACCGCCAGTGCCGCCGCATGCAGCCGGCCCAGCTCCGCACCCTGCGGGTATTCGGCGTCCTCGCTGCCCAGGCGGCCGCGCTTGTCCGCCTCGCAGGCGGTCGCGATCCGGGCCACCCGCTCGGGCCGGCGGAACGCGTCGCAGCGTTCGAGCAGTTCGAGCACCGTCGCGTCGCGCAGTTCGGCCAAGGCGCGGTGCACGTTGAGGTGTTCGCGGCACACGCATTCGGCTAGGTGACGGTGCTCGAGCGGCACCTTCAGCCGTTCGCACAGCGCCGCCAGCGGCTTGAGTCCGGCGTGTTCGTGGCCGATGTGTTTGGGCAGCACGTGCGCCGGGGTGAGCGCCTTGCCCAGGTCGTGGGTGAGCGCGGCGAAGCCGACCGGGTCGTCGCCGTGCGCCAGCTGCGCGGCCATGTCGCTGACCAGCTGCTGGTGCGTGCCGGTGTCGACCTCGGGATGGAACTCGGCGCGCTGCGGCACGCCATACAGCGCGTCCACTTCCGGCAGGATCGCGGCCAGCGCGCCACAGCCGTGCATCGTGGTAGGAACGCCGACGGCTGGCGCGCGGCCAGCGCCTTGCGCAGCTCCTGCCAGACCCGCTCGGGCACCAGCGTGTCCAGTTCGCCGCTGGCGACCATCTGCCGCATCAGCACCCGGGTCTCCGGTGCGACCGTGAAACCAAGCGGCGCGAAGCGGGCCATGAAGCGGCCGGCACGCAGCACGCGCAGCGGGTCCTCGGCGAAGGCCGGGCCGACGTGCCGCAGCACGCGCGCCCTGGATGTCGTCCACGCCGCCATAGGGATCGACCAGGTCGCCGTGCGCGTCGCGGGCGATGGCATTGATGGTGAAATCGCGGCGCTGCAGGTCTTCTTCCAGGGTCACCGACGGATCGGCATCGACCACGAAGCCGCGATGGCCGCGCCCGCTCTTGCGCTCGGTGCGGGCCAGTGCGTGCTCCTCGCCGGTGTCCGGATGCAGGAACACGGGGAAGTCGCGGCCCACGGCCTTGAAGCCGGCATCGAGCATGCGCTGCGGGGTGGCGCCGACCACGACCCAGTCGCGGTCGCCCGGGCTCAGCCCGAGGAGCTGGTCGCGTACTGCGCCGCCGACGAGGTAGGTGTCCATGTGAAGCATCGTAGCGCGGCGCCAGCGGGTGTCGCGCGGCGTCCGCCACGCGGGTGCGTGGCGATCAGGCCGCCGGCGCCGGACAGGCGAAGCGCTTGCGCGTGCCCTCGGTGCGGCCGAGCAAGCGTTCGCTGACCGGCAAGGCGTCGCCGTTGAGCCGCCAGTCGTAGATCGCGCTGAAGGCCAGTACGCGCGCCACGTAGTCGCGGGTTTCCTTGTAGCTGATCGTCTCGATCCACGTGTCCGGATCGTGGGTGGGGCGCTGCGAGATCCAGCGCGCGGTCGGGGTCGGGCCGGCGTTGTAGGCGGCGATGGCCTGAGAGGTCTGGCCGTACTTGTCCTCCATCTCGCGCAGGTAGGCGCTGCCCAGGCGATGTTGGTCGAGGAGTCGTACAGGCTTTCGGCGCCGGCATACGGCAGGCCGGTGCGCTTGGCCACGGCGGCGGCGGTGCCAGGCAGCAGCTGCATCAGGCCGCGTGCGTTGGCCGGCGAGCGCGCGTCGGGATTGAAGGTGCTCTCGGCACGGATCTCGGCGGCGATCCAAGCCGGGTCGAGCTGGTTGCAGCCTGGCGGCGGCACGGATCTCGGCGTCGTGGTGCAGCGGGAAGCGCAGCTTGTACAGCCGCTGCTCGTCCGGCAGCTTGCCCAGCGAGAACACCGCGCGGTCGAACCAGCCCTGCTCCTGGGCCAGCGCCACCGCCGTGCGTCGGCGGGCGTCGTCGAAGCGGGTCAGCGCGTCGTTCCATTCGCGTATGGCCCAGCCGGGCTGGTCGATGCGGTACAGCGCCAGGGCGCGGACCACCAGGCCGGATCCTTTGCCACTTCCTTGCGCAGCGCCGGCGGATCGGCCGGGTCCCACTCGCACAGTGCATAGGGCAGCTGCATCCGGTCGGCGGCGAGGAAGCCGTGGAAGGTCGGCGCGGTGGCGGCGGCGCGGAACAGTGCCTGCGCCTCGGCCTTGCGCCCGGTCTTCTCGAGCATGCGTCCTTCGAACCAGCGCCAGCGCGAATCCTCGCGCTGCTTGGCCGGCATCGCGCGGATCGCGTCCAGCGCGGCCTTCCAGTCGCTGCGCGCCATCGCCTCGCGGGCGCGCCATTCGTGCAGGCGCTCGTCGAAGGCCGCCGCGGGCACCGCGGCCAGGCGCTGCGCCGAGTCGGGCAGGTAGGAGGCCACCGTCCACAACGCGACCTGGTACTGCACCTTGCCGCGCTCGGCCTCGTCCATGCCCAGCAGTGGCGCCAGTTGCGCGAGCTGGCGTTCGGCGGCAGCCGGATCGTCCTTGGCCAGTCGCGCCAGGCCGGCGGCAGCGACCTTGCGGCTGCGTGCATCGCGCGGCCACTGCGCGGCGCGTGCATGCGGGGCCTGGACGAAGGCGGCGTAGTCCCAGCCAGGGCCAGCGCCCCGACGGGCAGGCCGCGCGCCGCGCTGCGCATCACGCCGGGTTCGCCTTCGGCCACGGCCAAGGTCGAAACGCTGCCAGCGCAGCGCGTCGTCGAGGCCGCCGCGGGCGGCGAGTGCATCGAAGGTGTCGTCGCAGGCATCGGGCAGCGACTTGCCGGTGCGCCACAACGCCTGCGCCTCGCCGTTCCAGCCGGCGTCGGAACGACCGAGCGCCTGCTGCGCGTTGAGGCGCGCGCAGCGCAGCCCGGGGTCGTCGCTGCCGGTCCAGTCGGCGAGGAAGTCGCTCCACTGCTGGCGCCGCGACAGCGATGCCAGCCACAGCGGGCGCAACGCCGCCGCCGCGGCCTTACCGTCATGGCGCTGCAGGAAACCGCGGACCTGGGCGGGCGCGGCATGGTCTAGATCGCGCGACAGGCGGGCGAACTCCAGCCATGGCCAGCGCGGGTCGCCGCGCAGCGCATCGGCCTGGGTCGGCGACAGCTGGCCGGACTTGGCTGCAGCGATCGCGGCCTGCATCGCCGCGTCATTGGCGGTGTCGGCACGGGTGGGCTGGGCGAAGGCGGGCACGGCGGACGTGACGACCGGCAGGATCAGCAAGGCGGCCTGCGCGCAGCGGCGCAGGCATCGCAGCGGTGGGGTGGTGGCTGGACGCGACATGCGGTCGAATATACCCAACGCGCCTGAATGGCCGCGACGAGGCGCCACGGGGTGGCCGCGTCCGCGGACGGCGCCCGCCACGGAGCCGTTCCTTGTCATCGCTGCCGATGTACCTGCTGTTCCCGCTGCTCGGCGTCGTCGCCGGCGTCCTCGCCGGCCTGCTCGGCATCGGCGGCGGCCTTATCCTTAGTCGCCGCGCTGGTCTGGCTGCTGCCGCTGTTCGGCGTGCCGCAGGACGCGGCCATGCATGCGGCACTGGCCAGCTCGCTGGCGAGCATCGTCCTCACCGGCGCTTCTTCGGCGCGCGCGCATGCCCGTCGCGGCAGCGTGCTGTGGCCGACAGTGCTGTGGATGGTGCCGGGCCTGCTGCTCGGCGGCTGGCTGGGCAGTGGCGTGGCGGTGGCGCTGGACGACATGGCGCTGCGCTGGATCGTGGCCGTCTACTGCCTTATTTGCGGCCTTAGCAGATCGGTTTCGGCCGCACCCGGGCACCGGCCGACGGCAGCGAGGTGCCCGCGCCGCGCGGCTGGCCGATGAGCCTGGCGGGCAGCGGCATCGGCGCGCTGTCGGCGGTGGTGGGCATCGGCGGCGGCAGCATGACCGTGCCGCTGCTGGTCTGGCGTGGCGTCAGGCCGGTGCGCGCGGTCGGCACGTCCAGCGCCTGCGGCGTGGCGATCGGCCTGTCCAGCGCGGTGGGCTACGCGCTGCATGCGCCGCCCGGTGCGCTGCCGGTGCTCGGCATCGGTTACGTGTACCTGCCTGCGGCCATTGGCGTGGCGCTGGCCTCGGTGCTGGCCGCGCCCCGGGGCACGCGGCTGGCGCACCGGCTCAGCGGCGAAGCGCTGCGCAAGGTGTTCGCGCTGTTCCTGCTGCTGGTGGGCGTGAGCGTGCCCTGGTCGGGCTGAGCATCGACGCGGCGGCGGCGCTCAGCCGCCGCAGCTTGCGCCGACGATCTTCGCCAGCCGCTCGTACTCGACGCGGCGCTTCTCGACGTTGTCCGGATGGGCGAAGCGGAACCGGCTCTCGGCTTCGCGCGCGTAGCGCCGCCAGCCATCGCAGGCGGCGCCATCGGGCACGCGCGAACACTGGTCGCGCACGACTTCGCAGGCGCGGCCCGCGCCGGCGGAGGGATTGCCGTCCAGGCCCACGGTCCGCAATGGCAGGCAGCGCGGCGGCACGTCCTGGTCTTCGGACAGGTAGCTGTCGTTGTCGTACGTCGCGCAACGGAACAGCGGCGGTGGTGGCGGGCGATCCGGATCGGGTTCCGCCTGCGGCGACGGTGGATCTCGCGGCCGGTTCGCGCTGTCGAGGATGCGTGGCTCCGGACCGGTGCTGGTGCTGACGAATTCGCGGCCCGGCCCGGTCTGTGGCGCGGGCGTCGCCGTCGGCGGCGACAGCACGATCGGCGCACCCGGGCCCGCCGGTGAAGCCGCTACGGGTGCGGCCGCCGCTCCAGCCACGGGCGCGACTGCGGGCGGGACGGCGCTGGACGGCGAACTGGCGACGCCCTGTACCTGCTGTTCGCGCTGGGTACTGCCGGCCGGGCAGGGCTTGTTCTGCACCGTGAGCTCGCCGGCCGCATTCGTGCAGCGGTAGATGGTCACCGGTTGCGCGGCAAGCGGCAGGCACGACAGCAGCAGCCACGACAGCAGCAGTAGCAGGATCAGGCGCGGGAAGGAGTGCATGGGCGGGTCAGTAACCGGGACAGTGGTCGGCCATGTGGGCGTCGATCCCGCGTTGCTCGCGGTCCAGCTCCTCGCGCCGGCTGGGCATGGCGGCGTGGTAGATGCGCAGGATCTCGTAACGCCGGTCGGAGAGGCGGGAGCAGACCTCGTCCTGCGACAGGCGCATGCAGGAATCGCGCACCCAGGTGCCGGCCGGTGCGACCACGCCAGGCAGCGGCGGCGGACGCGCGCCGGCGCCATGCGCCGGCGATGCGCCGCTGGCGACCTGCGTGGCCGGTCGCACGGGCGGCAACGAAGGTCGCGACGGCGGTCGCAGGCCGGGCCTGACCGGGTACCCCAGGGTCCATAGCGGCACCCAGCGATCGGCGACCTGGTCCGTTTCGCTGAGGTAGGTCGTGCCATCGGGTGCGGTGCATTCGTACATGGGCGTGGGTGCCTGCACCGTCACCACGCGCACGTCGCGCGGAGCGGCGGCCGGACTTGCCGGTGCGGGTGTCGCGGTGGACGCGCTGCGCGCCGGCGGATCCTGCGGCCGCTGCATGGTCACCGTTTCCTGGCGTTCGCCGGAACGGCAGGGCGAGTCGCGCAGCGCCACCAGCTGGCCGCGGCTGTCGGTGCACCGGTACACGGTGACATCGGCCGCCTGCGCGGTGGCGGCCGCGGACAGCAGCGCACCCGCGACGGCGAGCACGCGGGCGGCCAGGCGCTGCGCGCCGGTCGCAGGTCGTGCGCGCCGGGCCACGCCGCGGGAGGCACGGAGACACCGCGTAATCGGCTGCATGGCCACCTCCTCGGTCGCCGCCCATCCTAGCGCGGCGTTCGCCGCCGCGTGCCCACGCTGCGCTCAACCGCGCAGGACTGCGCCGTCGAGCGCCAGCCGGATCGCGGTGGGTTGGGCCAGGCCTCCGGTTTCGCCGGCCACGATGCCGTCGATCGCCGCGTCCAGCACGGGATCGAGTTCGGCGCGCGTGCGCGCCGGGGTTCGCCACCGCGGTTGGCACTGGTGGAGACCACCACGCCACCGAACGCCTCGCACAGGGCGACGACGACCGGATGGGCGCTGATCCGCACGGCGATGCTGTCGCGCCCGCCGGTGATCCACGCGGGCGCCCCGGCCGCGGCCGGCATCACCCAGGTATGCGGGCCCGGCCAGCTGGCTGCGACCCGTGCGAGCCGTTCCGGCGGCAGCGCCGGCAGGTCGAGCCAGCGCCGCAACGGATCCAGGTGCGCGGCGACCAGGATCAGTCCCTTCTCCACCGGGCGCTGCTTCAGTTGCAGCAGGCGCAGCACGGCGGCCTCGTTGTCCGGATCGCAGCCCAGTCCCCAGACCGCTTCGGTCGGGTAGGCAAGCAGGCCGCCCCGCTGCAACAGCGGGGCGGCTTCGTCGATGGAGAGAGTCCGGGCCATGGCGGGCGATGTTAGCTGCGCGTTTGCTGGCGTCCGATGAAGGGCCGGGGTGACCGTGTTCTCAGAATGGCGGTGCGTCGTCGGTGCCGGTGCGGCTAGCCAGCTTCTTCGCGGCCTTGGCCCCCTTTTGCGGGGTCTTCGCCGTGGCCTTCTTCGCGGCCTTCTTTGCGGCCTTGGCCGGAGCCTTCTTCGCAGCGGCCTTCTTCGCGGCGGGTGCGGCATCGGCTGCGGCCTTGGTGCCGACCGTCTTTTTGGCGACCGTCTTCCCAGCAGCGGTCTTCTTCGCGCCGAAGCCGCGGCGGGCCGGCTTGCCGGTCTCCTCCATCAGCTGCTGCACCTCGGTAAGGGTCAGCGAGGCGGGCTCGCGGTCCTTGGGGATCTTGCCGTTGAGCTTGCCGTCGCTCAGGTACGGGCCGAAGCGGCCATTGAGCACCTGGATCTCGCTGCCGGGGAATTCCTTGATCACCCGGTTGCGCGCGATCTCTTCCTTCTCCTCGACCAGGAACACTGCGCGCGCCAGGTCGATCTTGAACGGATCGTCTTCCTTCTTCAGCGAGGCATAGATGCTGCCGCGCTTGGCGAACGGACCGAAGCGGCCGATGCCGACGCTGACCTGCTCGCCGTTGCTCTCGCCCAGCTGGCGCGGCATGTCGAACAGTTTCAGCGCGTCCTCCAGCGAGATCGAGTAGATGCTCTGGCCTTACTGAAGCGAGGCGAACTTGGGCTTCTCCTCGTCATCGACCGTGCCGATCTGCACCATCGGGCCGAAGCGGCCGATGCGCGCGCTGACGTCCTTGCCGCTCTTGGGATCGGTGCCCAGCGAGCGCGAACTGCCGGCGTCGGTGCGGTCCAGCGATTCCTTCTTGTCCTCGACCAGTTCCTTGAACGGGCCCCAGAACTTCTCCATCAGCGGCACCCACTGCTCCTCGCCGCGGGAGACGGCGTCGAGCTCGTCCTCCAGGTTGGCGGTGAAGTCGTAGTCCACGTAGCGGGTGAAGTGGCCGGACAGGAACTTGCTGACCGCGCGGCCCACGTCGGTGGGCTTGAACGCGCGGCCTTCCATTTCGGTGTACTTGCGGAACAGCAGGGTCTGGATGATCGAGGCGTAGGTCGAGGGCCGGCCGATGCCGTACTCCTCCAGCGCCTTGACCAGCGCCGCTTCGGTGAATCGCGGCGGCGGCTGGGTGAAGTGCTGGTCGGCGTGGATGCGGTCCAGCGGCACGCGCTCGCCGGGCTTGAGCGGCGGCAGCTTGCGGCCTTCGTCCTCGTCCTCGGCGGCCTTGCTGTCCTTGCCTTCCTCGTACACGGCCAGGAAGCCGGCGAACACCACCACCGTGGTGCCGCTGGCGCGGAACACGTGGTCGCTGCCGGCGGCCAGGTCGACCGAAACGGTGTTGAGCGTGGCCGGCACCATCTGGCTGGCAACCGCGCGCTTCCACACCAGTTCGTAGAGCTTGCGTTCGTCGTCGGTGAGGAAGCGCGAGACCTGCGCAGGCGTACGCAGCGCCGAGGTCGGGCGCACCGCCTCGTGGGCTTCCTGCGCGTTCTTGGACTTGGTCTGGTAGGTGTTGGGCTTGTCCGGCACCGAGGTGGTGCCGTAGTCGCGCGCGATCACGTCGCGGATCTCGGCCAGTGCTTCCTGCGACAGGTTCACCGAGTCGGTACGCATGTAGCTGATCAGGCCGACGGTGCCTTCGTCGCCCAGGTTCACGCCTTCGTACAGCTTCTGCGCAACCTGCATGGTCTTGCGCGTGGTGAAGCCGAGCTTGCGCGAGGCTTCCTGCTGCAGGGTCGAGGTGGTGAACGGCGGCGCCGGGCGGCGCTTGCGCTCCTTGCTGGCCACGTCGGTGACGTGCAGCGCGCCGGCGGCGGCCTGCTGCAGGCGCAGGCGCGCGGCTTCGGCCGTTTCGCCATCGGTGATCGTGAACTGCTCGAACTTCTGCCCGTCCAGCTTGATCAGCTTGGCGGTGAACGGCTGCGAGGCATGGGCCAGCTCGGCGCCGATGCTCCAGTACTCGCGCGCCTTGAACGCTTCGATCTCTTCCTCGCGCTCGACGATCATGCGCAGCGCCGGCGACTGCACGCGGCCGGCCGACAGGCCCGGCTGCACCTTGCGCCACAGCACCGGCGAAAGATTGAAGCCGACCAGGTAGTCGAGCGCGCGGCGCGCCTGCTGCGCGTCGACCAAGGTCGCCGGCGATCGCGCGCGGCTGGGTCATCGCTTCCTTGATCGCGCGCGGGGTGATCTCGGTGAACACCACCCGGTGCATCGGCTTGTCGAGCAGGCCGCGCTCGCGGAGGATCTCGGCGATGTGCCAGCTGATCGCCTCGCCCTCGCGGTCCGGGTCGGTCGCCAGCCAGATGTCGTCGGCCGTTTTGGCCGCCCTGGCGATGGCTTCGACGTGCTTCTCGTTCTTTTCGATCAGGTCGTAGCGCATGGCGAAACCGCGCTCGGGGTCGACCGCGCCCTCCTTGGGCACCAGATCGCGAACATGGCCATAGGAGGCCAGGACGGTGAAGTCCTTGCCGAGGTACTTGTTGATCGTCTTGGCCTTGGCGGGCGACTCGACGATGAGGAGGTGCTTGGGCATGGCGGCGTTCTGGGGGTACGGCGGCGGTCCTTCCGGGACCGGATGCGGGCGGTGAGCGACATGTGAAGAAGCTCCCGCCAGAGAAGCCGACGCCCGGGGAGGTCCCCGGGCGTGGTCGCTGTCCTTTTATACGTGAATCACGCCATGGCCGGCCGTGTCAAGCCGGGCCGGATGTTCCCCGGCTCCAGCCCGGGCCGGTCAGTTCCACTTCATCGATGAGAGCAGGCCGACCATGACGACGCCCACCACGATCGCGGCAGCCAGCATCAGGCCGAACAGGACCAGCACCACCACGGTGACCGTGCCCAGCCCGCGCTCCTGCCATTCGGGGTGGTCGGTATAGGCCCACTTGTCCACCACCAGGGTGTCGCAGAGCATGTCGTGCAGGGCCTGCTTGCGCTCGGTGAAGGCGACCATCAGGCCCGAAACAAGTACGCCGGCGCCGCAGGTGACGACGGTGAAAACCAGGTAGGCAAGATAGCGCAACAGGGCGCGCCCGAAGCTGATGGGTTCGCCATTGGTGCGTACCACCTTGGCTCCGACCGCCATCTTGCCGAGGCTGGCCTGCGTGCGCGAGGAATGCATCCAGGCGAAATACAGCATCGGCAGGCCGAGGCTGATGCCGTAGTAGAGGAGCATGAACGACATGCTGGCGCCGGCGCCGGCCAGTTCGTTTTCGGCCAAGCTCGACAGGCTGATGCCGAAGACCAGCGTCAGCGGAATCAGCAGGACATAACTGGCCATGGCGGTGACCACGCCGTCGATGAAACTGGCTGCAAGGCGGCGCCAGAGCCCGGCCATCACCACGTCGCCGCCGTACACCGGAGCGGCGCCGGGATGCACGTCGTCGATCGCCGCGGCCGGGGCGGCATAGGGGCTGTAGCCGCCGGCGTTGCCCGGCGAAGGGTGCGCGGCGGCGGCTTCGTCGCTGGCGCGGGGGTCGATGTGCGTGGCGGTCGCTGCGGGCTTGGCCAGCACCGGTTCGATGCGGAAATCCAGCGTGGCCGAAGCGTCCTCCAGGCCCAGTTCGGCCCGCAGCGAGCCCAGTGGCTGCTGGCGGGCGGTACCGTCGCGCCAGACCAGGGGTTGCCGCGTCGATTTCTCCGCTGCGGAAGCGTTGGACGAGCGTCTCGGCGGATTGGGGGCCGATCTGCTGGCGCTGGCGATCGGCGTAGTACCACTCGGTCATGCGTTCCGTTCCTTGCTGGGTGGTGCGGGGAAGGGTGCGGTTCAGCCGCGGCAGAAGGCGGGCAGGTACTTGTCCTCGATATCCGAGCTGCACTGCTTAAGGACGAGTTGCCGGCGTCGTATTCGAGCCAGATCTTGTGGCCGTCCAGCGCCGGTTTGCCGGGCGTGGCGAGGATCGCCTCCAGCCCGCACAGGTCGCTGCCTTCGAACTCGCCGAAGGTCACCTCGGCCAACGCCGCCTGCGCGTAGCTGGCCGGTTCGTCGAAGCCGGCGTCGTCGTTGGTCGGGCAACGCTCGTTGGCCGCCAGGAATCCGGTGACCTGCGGTTGCAGGGCCTGTGCCTTATTGATGGCGGCGGTGGACTGTGCGCGCAGGGTGTAGTCCCGGTAGGCGGGCAGCGCGATCGCGGCGAGGATGCCGAGGACCATCACCACGAATACCCCGGCGACGGCGACCAGTGCCGCGATCGCGCAGCCGGACAGGCCGGTGGGGCGTGGCGGTTGTGCCGCGGGGCTGCTGGCGGCCGGCAGGGGCGGCGGCAGCGCAGGCAGTTCCAGTTCGACGGCCAGTTCCTGCAGCGGTCGCCAGCGTGCCTTACCCTCGCGCCAGACCAGGTCTGCGCGCCCACCTCGCCGCGCGCGGCGAGCGCACGCAGTTCCGCGTCCGGCAGCGGGCCGTGCCGCTGCCCGTCGGCAGTGGCGTAATACCAGTCGTTCATGCGATTTCCCCGAAGCGTGCGCGGCCAAGTGTGCCCCATGCCCCCGATGCGCGGAAGCCGGCGCAAGCCGGCTTCCGTCGGGTACTGCGCCGGAGTGCCCGGGTCAGTGCACCGGTTCGGGCTCCTCGCCGAACATCTGCGTTTCCATCCATGCGTACGCCGCTTCGGCACCGGGCTGGTTGAACAGCACCATCAGCACCACCCATTTCAGGTCGTCCAGGTCCAGCTCGTCCTGGTCCAGTGCCATGGCGCGGTCCAGCACCAGTTCGCGCTGGTCGGCATCGAGCACGCCCTGCTGCTCGAGGAACAGCAGGAAACCGCGGCAGTCGACATCGAGCTTGTCCAGCTCCGGGCCATGGAAGACCCGTACCGGCCCGTTTACCCGCGGTTCCGCCCCGGCCGGGCGCTGCTGCGCCAGCCCGTCGAGCCAGTCGAAGGCCTTGCTGATTTCACTGGGACTGAAGCCGGCCTCGATCAATCCTTCCTGGAGCGGATCGCGGTCGCGGAGCGTGTCCGCATCGTCGCCGATGTAGTGTTCGAAGAGGTAGAGCAGGACGTCCAGGATGCTTTCTTTCATTGCCCTCGGCCTGCGCCCCGTGGGGGCGCCGTGGGTGGGGAACCCCGGGCATCGCGCTTCCGCCTGCCTTTGCCGGTCAGCCGGTCGCGCCGCCGCCGGTGGACCTGCGTGCGTAGCGGCCATGTTCGACCGCGACCCGCCCGTCCAGTTCCATGCCCAGCAGCATGGGGGACAGGATGGCGGGCGTCAATCCGGTCCGATCGGCCAGGATATCCATAGGGGTGGGGTCGTGGCCGAGTGCGGCCCACAATCTGTCGTGGTTCGAAGCGTCTGTTCCAACGTCCGGGCGGCGCCGGTCCGGGACCGGCGCGGACGCCGGGGGCGGAGTCGTTTCCGGCTCCAGTGAAAGGGCCAGGCGTGCCCGCCAGCGGGGCGATGCCGGCCAGCACCTCGTCTGCGTGTTCGACCAGCTGGGCGCCGTCGCGGATCAGCCGGTGGCAACCGCGGGCCAGCGGGTGGTGGATCGAACCGGGGAGGGCGAACACTTCGCGGCCGGCCTCGGCCGCCAGTCGGGCGGTGATCAGGGCGCCGGAGCGCAGCGCCGCCTCGATGACCAGGGTGCCCAGCGACAGCCCGGCGATGATCCGGTTGCGCCCCGGGAAATGCGCCTGCCGCGGCGGCGTGCCAGGCGGATGTTCGCTGACCACCGCACCGGCGGCGGCGATGCGCGCGCGCAGCCGGGCGTGCTGCCGCGGGTACGCCAGGTCCGGCCCGGTGCCGAGCACCGCGACGGTAAGTCCGCCGGGTCTGGCCAGGGCCGCCTCGTGCGCCGCAGCGTCGATCCCGGCGGCCATGCCGCTGGCGACCGCCACCCCCGCCCGGCACAGCGCGTCCGCGAACAGGCGTGCGTTGTCACACCCCGCGACGCTGGCGCCGCGGCTGCCGACCACCGCCACCGACGGTTGCCACAGCGCATCGGGCAGGCCGTCCACGAACAGCGCCAGCGGCGGATCCGGGATCTGCCGCAGCAGCGGCGGATAGCGCGGGTCGTCGAGGCCCAGAAGATGGTGGTCGGGATGGTCGAGCCGGCGGGCCCGGTCCAGGGGCGTCCCCGACGGCGTCCAGGCGCGCCTGCAGCGACGGAGGGCAGGCGCTGCGGGCGCCCAGCCATGCGCGCCGTGGCCTGGCCGACCCGCCGGCAAGCACCAGGCGAAGCAGCATGGGATCGGGGGCGCGGGCATGGCTGGATCCTTGCCCGGAAACGATAACGGCGCCCTCGGGCGCCGTTGTCGTCGGATGTAGGATTTGTCCGCAGCGTTGCCGGCCTACTGCGCGTCCGGATGGTGCGCCTTAAGCCGACCCTGACCGGCTTGATGCCGTCCATGACCAGCGCGTAGCTGACCTTGTCGAAGGTGCGGAACACCATCGCGTGCGCCGCGTATTCCTCCGGCAGGCCCACGGTGCTGCCGCCGCCGGTGAACTGGTCGTCCATGCGCGACGTGCGCCCGCCGTTCACCTGGTCGTTGACGCGGCGGCCGGGACGCCACAGCGAGAACACCGTGCCGTTGTCGATGCCGTCGACGCGGCCGGCCGAAATCGCGATGACGTCGCGCGGGCCGCCGGCAGTGCCGCCGACCGTACCCACCGCCAGCACCCTCGGCGCCTCGGCCGGCTGGCCGGCGGGCGGATGCGGGAAGAACTGCAGGTCGTACGGCTGGGCTTCCACCGGCACGACGCGGTCGCCGGCACGCACTTCCTTACCGCTGTCCTCCAGGCTCAGGGTGGCGACTTCGGCGCCAGCGGTGCCAGCGGCGCGGGTGATCGTGCCGACGTTGACCTTGGCCAGCTCGTAGCCGAGGGCCTCGTTGCGGCCGGTGGGCGGCACGTACTGGCTCCAGAGGACGCCATCCAGCGGCGTCGTGCGGCCACTGGCTTCCAGATGCTGGAACGTGCGCGGCAGGGCATAGCGCACGGTCGGTCGCAGCACCATGTAGCGCTGCCCGGCCGGCACGCCGTCCAGGCCCTTCACGTAGGCCAGCTGCCCGGCACTGCCGCGCAGGCGGTTGTCCTCGAACCCAACCACGTAGGGCAGGTGCTCGAAGGCGTCGACGACGCGCACGTCCTTCAGGAACGGCTCGATCTCCGACAGCGGCACGGCGCCGATCGGGGCGTCTTCGCGCGGGCCGGGCTGCACCGCGACGCGGTCCAGATAGGCCAGGCTGAGGACGTCGCCCGGGAAGATCAGGTGCGGGTTGGCGACCTGCGGATTGGCCTGCCAGATCTCCGGCCACAGCCACGGCTTGCCGAGGAAGCGTCCGGCGATGTCCCAGAGCGTGTCGCCACGGACGACGACATAGGTGTCCGGATGGCTGCCGCGCGACTCGACGGCGGCGGCGTAGGTGGTGACGGTCAGCATCGCGACGGCAAGTACCGTCCGAAGGCGTGTAAGCATGGTTGCGATCCGCCTGATTCCCCAACAGGTTCGCGGACTATAGTCCAGAATTCAGGCCGTCGCGCAAGCTTCCGCGCTAGAATTGCGACGGCCGGCCGGTTTGTCCCGGCCTTCAACACCGGAGTCCCCCATGGCCCTGCTGCCCATCCTCGAGTTCCCCGACCCGCGCCTGCGCACCAAGGCCGCGACGGTCGAAGCCGCGCAGGTGACCACCCCCGAGTTCCAGAAGCTGCTCGACGACATGTTCGAGACCATGTACGACGCCCCGGGCATCGGCCTTACCGCCAGCCAGGTCGACCAGCACCTGCGCTTCATGGTCATCGACGTCAGCGAGGGCAAGGACGCGCCGATGGTCTTCATCAACCCGGAGATCACCGCCCGCGACGGCGACCAAGGTCTCCAGGAGGGCTGCCTGTCGGTTCCGGGTATCTTCGCCGACGTCACCCGTTCCAACCGGATCACCGTGCGTTACCTGGACCGCGACGCGCGCGAGCAGGAGTTGACCACCGACAGCCTGCTGGCGGTGTGCATCCAGCACGAGATGGACCACCTGGAAGGCAAGCTGTTCGTCGACTACCTTTCGCCGCTCAAGCGCGAGATGGTGCGCAAGAAGCTGTCCAAGCAGCGCAAGCACGCGGCCTGAACCACGCCCGGCGCGCGACCGGTCCGGCCGTGCACCCGTTCCCGCCTTTACCACGCGCCGACGCTCGCGCCGGCGCTTTCCGCCGTGATGCCCGTGGCAGCGCGGGACGATGGAGTTCCTGATCCGATGAGACTGGCCCGATGAGGATCGTGTTCGCCGGCACCCCCGAATTCGCGGTGCCTTCGCTGCGCGCGGCCGCGCGGCACCACGAAGTCGTGGCCGTCTACACCCAGCCGGACCGGCCCGCCGGTCGCGGCCGCGGCCTTACCGCTTCGCCGGTCAAGCTCGAAGCCGTCACCCGCGGCATTCCGGTCCTGCAGCCGGAGACGCTGCGCGGCGCCGAATCCCGGCAGGCGTTGCGCGCACTGGCCCCGGACCTGATGGTGGTGGTCGCCTACGGCCTGATCCTGCCGCGCGCGGTGCTGGCCATTCCGACCCACGGCTGCTGGAACGTGCATGCCTCGCTGCTGCCCCGCTGGCGCGGCGCCGCGCCGATCCAGCGGGCGATCCAGGCCGGCGATGCCGAGACCGGGGTCGGCCTGATGCGGATGGAGGCAGGGCTCGATACCGGCCCGGTGCTGCTGGAGCAGCGCACGCCGATCGGGCCGGAGGAAACCGGCGGCCAGCTGCATGACCGCCTTACCGAGCTGGGCGCACAGGTGCTTGCCGACGGCCTGGGCCTGCTGCGTGCCGGCATCCATCCGCTGCCGCAGGCGCAGCCGGAGGATGGCGTCACCTACGCGCACAAGCTGGACAAGGCCGAGGCACGCCTCGACTGGCATCGTCCGGCGGATGAACTGGCCCGCACCGTGCGCGCGTTCAATCCTTTACGGTGGCCGAAGCCCCGGTCGCCGGCGAGCGCCTGCGCATCCATGGCGCGGTGCCGGTCGCGGCTGTCCACGCCGCTGTGCCGGGGACGCTGCTGGCGGCCGGCCGCGATGGCATCGACATCGCATGCGGCGACGGCGTGCTGCGCCTGCGCGTGGTCCAGCGCGAGGGCGGCCGGGCGATCACCGCGGCCGACTGGCTCAACGCACGTCGCGACCTGGCACGGGGCGGCTGACCGGTGTCCGGACCCCGTTCCCCCGACCGGCCCCGCGTCCAGGCGACGCCGAACGCCGTCCGCTGGCGCCCGGTGTGCAGGTGCGCCTGCTGGCCGCACAGGTGCTCGATGCGGTCGTGCATCGCGGACGTTCGTTGAAGTCGGAGCTGGCCGGTGCGCTGCCGCGGCTGTCCGATGCCCGCGACCGCGCACTGCTGGAGGCGATCGCCTTCACCGCCCTGCGTGGTCGTCATCGTTACATGCCGGCGTTGCGCGGCTGGCTGCAGAAGCCGCCGGGCGCGAACGACGGCCCGCTGCTGGCGCTGTTGCTGGCCGGCTGTGCCCAGCTCGACGCCTTGCAGCTGCCGGCGCATGCGGCGCTGGATGCCACCGTGGAGGCCACGCGCGCGCTGGGCCGCCCGCACCAGGCCGGACTGGTCAATGCGCTGCTGCGCCGCGCACAGCGGGAGGGCTTCCGCCGGCCGATCCGGCCGCGGCCTTACCGGACTGGCTGCGTGGCCGGGTCGAGTCCGCGTGGCCGGCGCAGGCGGCCGCGGTGTTCGCGGCGAGCGCGCAGGCGGCCCCGCTGTGGCTGCGGGTGAACCGTCTGCGGATCACCCGCGATGCCTACCGGGCGCGACTGGAGGAGGCCGGCATCGACAGCGCCACCGACCCGCGCCTGGAAGATGCGTTGCGCCTCGACATGCCGGTGCCGGTGACGGCGCTGCCTTACTTTGACGAAGGCCTGCGGTGGCCGTGCAGGACGGTTCGGCGCAGCAGGCGCTCGAAGCGCTGGCCGCCGAGCCCGGCGCGCGCGTCCTCGACGCCTGTGCCGCGCCCGGCGGCAAGGCCGCGCACCTGCTCGAACGCGACCCGGCGCTGGAACTGCTGGCGCTGGACGTGGATCCGCGCCGGCTGCCGCGGATCGAGGACAACCTGCGCCGCTCCGGCCTGCTCGAGGCCGGTCCGAACGGACGCGTGCAGGTGCGCGTGGCCGACGCGACGATGCCGGCGCTGTGGTGGGACGGCTTCAGCTTCGACGCGATCATGCTCGATGCCCCGTGCTCGGCCACCGGCGTGGTCCGGCGCCAGCCCGACATCCTCCTGCACCGGCGCGAGGAGGACCTGTCCGCGCTGGTCCATGCGCAGGCGCGGCTGCTTGATGCAGTCTGGCCGCTGCTGCGCCCCGGTGGCGTGCTGCTGTACGCCACCTGTTCGATCCTGCCGGAAGAGAACGCCGCGCAGGTGGAGGCCTTCCTGGCGCGTACCGCCAGTGCCTTGGCCAGCCCGCTGCCGGAAGCATTCGGCCATGCCGCCGGCGCCGGTCGCCAGCGCCTGCCGGGCGAGGACGGGATGGACGGTTTCTTCTACGCTCGCCTACGAAAGTCCGACTGACCGCCGGCTACCATCCCGCCCATGCTGACCCCCGCCCCGCGCAACCGAGACGCCTGGCTGTTCTGGATCACCGCGCTGCTGGTGCTGGGCGCAGGCCTGGCCTTCGCGATCCTGGCCGGCCGACGAACCGCGCTTCGCGCTGGTCGCCAAACAGATGGTGGAGAGCGGCGACTGGCTGTTCCCGCACCGCGGGATCGAACTGTATTCGGACAAGCCGCCGATGCTGATGTGGCTGCAGGCGGCCTTCCACACCGTCTTCGGCAACTGGCGGGTCGCGTTCCTGCTGCCCTCGCTGCTGGCGGCGCTGGGCACGCTGTGGTGCGTGCACGACCTGGGCCGCCGGCTGTGGACCCGCCAGGTCGGCCTGTACGCGGCCCGGGCGCTGCTGTTCGCGTTCCAGTTCACCTTAGGGCGAAGAAGGCGCAGATCGACCCGCTGGTCACCTTCTTCATCACCCCTTACCAACTACGGCCTGCTGCGCCACCTGCTGCTGGGCGGGGACTGGCGCTGGTGGACGCTGGGCTGGTTCGCCGCCGGGCTTGGCACCATCACCAAGGGCGTGGGCGCGATCGCGCTGCTGATGCTGCTGCCGGCGGCGATCGCCTCGGTGCGCGGCTGGCCGCGGGTGCGGCTGCACGCGCGTGATCCGCGCTTCTGGCTGGGGCCGCTGGCGTTCGTGGTCGCCGTGTCGCTGTGGCTGGTGCCGGTGCTGGCGGCGGCGCTGTCGCGCGAGCTGCCCGAGTACCGGGCCTATCTCCACGACATCCTGTTCCGGCAGACCGCCAAACGGTACTCCCAGTCCTGGGACCACCACCAGCCGGTCTGGTACCACCTTGGGGGTGATGCTGAGCATGTGGATCCCGCCGGTGCTGGCACTGCCCCGGGCATTGCCGGCCTATATGGCGGCGGCTGAAGCGGCGCGACGCGCGCTACCTGCTGCCGCTGGCCTATATGGGGCCTTATGGTGCTGGTGTTCTTCTCCATTCCCGCCGGCAAGCGCGACGTCTACATCATGCCGGCGCTGCCGATGATGTGCCTGGCGCTGGCGCCCCTGCTGCCGGGATTGCTGCGCAGGCGCGTGGCGCGCGTGCTGCTGCTGGGGTTGACCGTGCTGCTTGCCGTGCTGTTCCTCGGCGGGGGCGCCTCACTGCTGCACGGCGGCGGTTCGCTGGTCGCGAAACTGGAAGCCCAGCGCGGCCTGGATCCCGCTGCAATCCACGCCGTGGGCTGGATGCTCCCATGGTCGGTACCCGGGCGTGGCGTGCGTGCTGGGATTCCGCCACCGTCCGGCGACGCCGCTGCTGGCGACGCTGGGCGGCCTGTGGGTGGCCTACGGCCTTATCGGCTACCCACTCCTGAACGATGCCAGCTCCGCGCGCGGGACAATGGCGGCGGCCGGCGCGCGGATCGGGCCCGGGGCCGAGCTCGGCCTTATGGCATGGAAGGAGCAGAACATGCTGATGGCTGACCGTCCGGTGGCGGACTTCGGTTTCAAGCAGGCCTGGAATCGCAGCTGGGCCTTGGCGTGGCGTGGCAGGCGCAGGTACCGGGGCGCTGGTTGCTGGTGCAGGAAGGCGCGCTGGAGGGTTGCATCGACCGCGGCCGGATCGAACTGGCCGGCATCTCGAACCGGCGTCGCTGGTGGCTGGTCCCGCCAGGCGGTGACCGGGCCGTGCACGGCGACGGCGGAGGAACGGGCCCGCGCGGACGCCGAGCAGGGCCGCGAGAGGGACTGAGGAAGGACCGGTCGGCTCAGCACCTGTTCCGGGAACCTTCCGGAACATGCGCCAGCTGCCACTGGATCGCAATGGACGGGACGCACTCGCACAACAAGGTGGACTTCCGGCCGCGCTGGGCTTCGGCCTGCGCGGCGCTGGCCCTGTGGTGCCTGCCTGCACTCACCCTCAGCCTGCCCAAGGGGCTGTTGCCTTTCGGCCTGCTGCTGCTCGCTTCGACCCTGCTGGTGCCGTTGCGCGTGGCCCGGGCCACCCGCGAGATCGGCTGGCCATGGCAGGTGGTGGCGTTGGCCGCCATCGGGCCATTGCTGGTGGCGCTGGCCTCGATCCAGCTGGCGGGTTCGGAACAGACCATCGCCGGGCGCGACCGGCTGCTGGTCCTGCCCCGGGCGATGGCCCAGGCGCAGGGCCATGAATCCACCGCAGGCGATGCTGTGGCGCGGCGCGCTGGCCGGATTGCTGACCGCGGCCGCACTGGCGCTGGCCCAGGTGATGGCCGGTGCGAGCCGCGCCGGTGGCTGGACCAACGAGATCGTCTTCGCCGACGTGGTCCTGGTGCTGATGATCGTGGTGGTCTTCTGCCGGCCGCCGCGCAGCTGGCGCTGGTCGGCGCTCGGACTGGCGCTGGGCGTGCTGGCCATCCTGCTCAGTGGCAGCCGCGGACCCTGGCCCGGATTGCTGGTCCTTCTGGTGATGGTGGTCGGCAGCGCCTGGCGCAGTCGCCGCAGCCGCGCGCTGCTGTTCGGCGGCGTCGTGGCCTGCGGCATCGTGCTGCTCGCCTCGGTCCCGGCCCTGACCCAGCAGATGCGCCTGTCGGAACTGCGCAGCGATTTCGAGCGGATGGACCACGGCGACCACAATTCGTCCGCCGGTGCGCGCCTGGAGCGGTTGCAGGTGGCGGCCGGCGCCTTCGCCGATGCGCCCTGGACGGGAGTGGGCTTCGGCGAATTCGACCAAGGCCATGCAGCGGCTTCCGGCCTGCCGCGGCGATGCGGCGCGGGACGTCCCGCGCTGCCATCTCGGCCACGCCCACAACGACCTCGCCGAATGGGCCGCCACCATGGGCGTGCCAGGCGTGCTGGCGCTGGTCCTGCTCTATGGCATTCCGTTGTGGCTGTTCCTGCGCCTGCGGCGGGGGTGGAGCAGGGTCGCCTGCGCGGCGCTGCATCGGCCGGTGCGATGCTGGTCGTGATCTTCGTACTGTGCGGGCTGACCCAGTCGATGTTCGCCCACCAGACCACGGTCAGCGTGTATTCCGCCTTCGGTGGACTGCTCCCAGGGGATGGCGCTGCGCGAGGCACGCTGGCCGCCACGCGGCGGTTCCGGCCCGCGCCCCTGAAACGAAAAACGCCGGCCCTCGCAAGGGCCGGCGTCGGGAGTGCCGGCGCCGCCGCACCGGCAGGCTGGAGCTTTTTACTTCGCGATGTCCACGTCCTTGGTTTCGCGCAGGAACAGCGTGCCGATCACCACCGTCATCACCGCGATCGTGATCGGATACCACAGGCCGGCGAACATGTTGCCGGTGCCGGCGACCAGGGCGAACGAGATGGCCGGCAGGAAGCCGCCGAACCAGCCGTTGCCGATGTGGTACGGCAGCGACATCGAGGTGTAGCGGATCCGGGTCGGGAACAGCTCGACCAAGGAACGCGGCGATCGGCCCGTAGACCATGGTCACGTAGATCACCAGCACCCACAGGATGGCCAGCGTCATCGGGATGTTGATCCGCGCCGGATCCGCCTTCTCGGGGTAGCCGGCCGCAGTCAGCGTCGCCTTCAGGGTCGGTGCCAGTTCCGCCGCCTTGGCCTTGGCTTCGTCCTTGGACAGGCCGGTGGCCTCGTAGGAATCCACGGTCTGCCCGCCGACTTCGACGCGGGCCAGGAGCCCTGCCGGCGCGGCCTGCACCGTGTACGGCACGCCGGCCTTGGTCAGCGCCGCGGTGGCGATGTCGCAGGAGCTGGTGAACTTGCGCACGCCCGCCGGATCGAACTGGAACGAGCAGGTCGACGGGTCGGCGTGCACGATCGCCGGCGAGCTCTCTCGCGCTTCCTCGATCGCCGGGTTGGCGTAGTGGGTCAGCGCCTTGAACAGCGGGAAGTAGGTCAGCGCCGCCAGCAGGCAGCCGGCGATGATGATCTTCTTGCGGCCGATCTTGTCCGACAGCCAGCCGAAGAAGATGAAGAACGGCGTGGCCAGCGCCAGCGCGCCGGCGATCAGCAGGTTGGCGGTGGTGCCGTCGACCTTCAGCGCCTGGGTCAGGAAGAACAGCGAGTAGAACTGGCCGCCGTACCAGACCACCATGCCTTACCGGCGGTGGCGCCGAGCAGGACCAGCAGCATCAGTTTCAGGTTGGCGCCCCGGAGGCTGTCGCGGAACGGCTTCTTCGAGCCCTTGCCCTCGGACTTCATCTGCTGGAACAGCGGCGATTCGCTCAGCTGCAGGCGGATCCACACCGAGACGCCCAGCAGCACGATCGAGACCAGGAACGGAATGCGCCAGCCCTATACCTCGAACGCCTCGGTGCCCAGCGACAGCCGGCAGCCCAGGATCACCAGCAGCGACAGGAACAGGCCGAGCGTGGCGGTGGTCTGGATGAAGCTGGTGTACAGGCCGCGCTTGCCCTGCGGTGCGTGCTCGGCCACGTAGGTGGCCGCGCCGCCGTACTCACCGCCCAGTCTTAAGGCCCTGCGCCAGCCGCAGCAGGATCAGGATGATCGGCGCGGCCACGCCGATGCTGGCGTAGGTGGGCAGGATGCCGACGATGAAGGTCGACAGGCCCATGATCACGATCGTGACCAGGAACGTGTACTTGCGGCCGATGCGGTCGCCGAGGCTGCCGAAGAACGCCGCGCCGAACGGACGCACGGCGAAGCCGGCGGCGAACGCGAGCAGGGCGAAGATGAAGCCGGTGGTCTCGTTGACCCCGCTGAAGAACTGCTTGGCGATGATCGCCGCCAGCGACCCGTACAGGTAGAAGTCGTACCACTCGAAGACCGTGCCCAGGCTCGAGGCGAAGATGATCTTCTTGTGGCCCTTGCTCAGTTCGCCCGTTGGCGACTGCTGGATCGTCGTCGAACTCATTGTGGATCCCCTCCCTTAGAAACTGTATTTGACGTGCGTCTGCACGCGCTTCAGGTCGCCTTCGCGCGCATCCTCGAGCGAGCGCTGTCCCCAGCCGATTTCCGCACCGATATCCAGCTTCGGGAACGGCGTGTAGATCAGGTTGGCGTGGTAGGACTGCGAGCGCTCGGTGACTCCCCAGCCGACGAGCGCGACGTCGTTGTCGAAGGCCGCCGCAGAGTACATCAGGTTGCCGCGCAGTTTGGGGCTGAACACATGCCGCCATGCGACGAAGCCGCCCCAGCCGTTCAAGGCGTCGATGTCGCCACTGGCGTCCTGCATCACGTCGCTGCCTGGGCCGAAGGCCATGTAGCGGCCGATGCCGCTGCCATAGTTGGCCATGTAACGGATATCGTCGCTGCTGCCGAGGTTGAACTTGCCCGACACGCTGACCGCCGCGCCGTTGTCGGTGTTGCCGGCCGACTTGAACTGGCGCAGCAGGGCGGCGACGGACAGGTGGCCCCAGTCGCCCTTCATGTTGTAGCGACCGGTCAGGTCGGGGACGCTGTTGTCGCCGGTGGTGGTGCGCGCGCCGGCCGCCAGTGCGTTGGGCGCGTAGGCCTGCACGGTGGTATTGGGATTCTCCAGCGCGAACGACCACGGGCCGCTGATGTAGCGGACCTAGGCCTGGCGCACGAACACGGTGCCGTCGGTCACGCCGACGAAATCCACCGCGTCCGGCAGGGCGGCCACGTCCTGGAAGTTCGACCAGGTCTGGCCGGCCAGCCAGTTGTTCCAGCTCACGTAGGCCTTGGCGCAGGGTGACCGCATAGGTATTGGTGGCGATCTCGTTGCCGGCCAGGGCATTGCTGCCACCGCCGAAGAAGTCCATCTCCACGTAGGCCTTGAGCTTGTCGCCGCCGTCGGTGACGTGGTCGGCGCTGAGCCAGAACCGGGAGAACTGCGCGTGGAAATCGGTGTACGGATCGCCGCCGTCGGCGCTGGCACCGGCGACCGGAATGGTGGCGGGCACGTAGAACAGGCGGCCCGACGAGCCGTCGGCGATGCGGCCGTCGCTGGTATCGGTGGTCATCGCATCCAGCTTGATGAAGCCGCCGTAGGAGAACGCGGTCCCCGGATTGGCCGCGGTCATGATCGTGGTGCCCCGGATCGGCTGCTTGCCGGCCGGTGCGGCAGGTGCCGCGGGCGCCGCCGCCTGCGCGCCCTGCACCGCGGTGACCTGCTGCTGGGTGGTGGCGATCTGCGACTGCTGTTGCTGCTGGGTCGACAGCAGCAGCTGGACCTGGCGTTCCAGTTCGGCCACGCGCGCTTCGAGCGCTCTCTCCTTGGCGGTCTCCGCCAGCGCCGCACCCGGTGCCAGCAGCGCCACCAGCAGCGCCGTGGCCAGCGGCCGTCGCATCAGCCTGGATGGATGTCTGTTCATGCCCCTCTCTCTCCCTCGTTGTGATGAAGACGGGTATTTGCCGGTCGAAGGGCCGCGCCGCACGCGCCGCCTCTGGCCGCAGACTGCGCACGGCCCGGCGGGAGCGCCTATTCGCCATTAGTCGAAGCCGCCGGGTGCGGGCCGGAAAGGCCCGCCACTGCGGGCCTGCGCGGGTGCGCCGCCCGACGCCGGGGCGCCTGCTTCGACCAAGGTCTTAGCCCCGCTGCTGCAATGCGTCACGACGGATGCGTCAAACTGTCGACCCATCTCGTGTGGCGGCCGCGTCGAACACGGCCGCGCACCTTAGCATCTTTTAGGAGGGAGAAGCCATGTCCGACCTGTATCCGGTCAAGTCCGAGTTCGCCGCGCGCGCGCGCATCGGCAGGGACGACTACCAGCGCCTGTACGCGGAGTCGGTGCGCGATCCCGAGGGTTTCTGGCGCAAGGCGGCCGAGCGCCTGGACTGGTTCCGCAAGCCGACCGTGATCAAGGACGTCAGCTACGCGCTGGAGGACTTCCGCATCCGCTGGTTCGCCGACGGCGAACTCAACGCCTCGGTCAACTGCCTGGACCGGCAGCTGGCCACGCGCGGCGACAAGACCGCCCTGCTGTTCGAGCCGGACGACCCGTCGCAGCCGGCGCAGAAGGTCACCTACCGCGAGCTGTACGAGCGCGTGTGCAGGCTCGGCAACGCGCTGCGCAACCTGGGCGTGGTCAAGGGCGACCGGGTCACCATCTACCTGCCGATGATTCCCGACGCTGTGGTGGCGATGCTGGCCTGCGCCCGCATCGGCGCGGTCCACTCGGTGGTGTTCGGCGGCTTCGCCCCGAACTCGATCGCCGACCGTGTCGGCGACTGCGGCAGCAAGCTGGTGATCACCGCCGACGAAGGCCTGCGTGGCTCGAAGAAGATCCCGCTCAAGGCCAACGTCGATGCCGCGCTGAAGCTGCCCGGCACCAACAGCGTTGAAACCGTGCTGGTGGTGCGCCACACCGGCGGTGCGATCGACATGCAGGCTCCGCGCGACCGCTGGCTGCACGACGTGGTCGAGGGCCAGCCGTCCGAATGCGAGCCGGAGCGGATGAACGCCGAGGACCCGCTGTTCATCCTCTACACCTCCGGCTCGACCGGCAAGCCGAAGGGCGTGCTGCACACCACCGCCGGCTACCTGCTGTTCGCGGCCTACACCCACGAATCGGTGTTCGACCTGCGCGAAGACGACGTCTACTGGTGCACCGCCGATGTCGGCTGGGTCACCGGCCACAGCTACATCGTCTACGGGCCGCTGGCCAACGGCGCCACCTCGTTGGTGTTCGAGGGCGTGCCCAACTGGCCGAGCGTGTCGCGTTTCTGGGAGGTGATCGACAAGCACCAGGTCAGCATCTTCTACACCGCCCCGACCGCGATCCGCGCGCTGATGCGCGAGGGCGAGGCGCCGGTGAAGAGGACCTCGCGCGGTTCGCTGCGCCTGCTGGGCAGCGTCGGCGAACCGATCAACCCGGAAGCCTGGCGCTGGTACTACGAGGTGGTCGGCGACAGCCGCTGCCCGGTGGTTGACACCTGGTGGCAGACCGAGACCGGCGGCATCCTGATCTCGCCGCTGCCCGGCGCGGTCGACCTCAAGCCCGGCTCGGCCACGCTGCCGTTCTTCGGCGTGCAGCCGGCGCTGGTCAGCGCCGACGGCGAGCGACTGGAAGGCGCCGCCGAGGGCAACCTGGTCCTGCTCGATTCGTGGCCGGGGCAGATGCGCACCGTCTACGGCGACCACCAGCGCTTCATCGACACCTACTTCCGCACCTACCCGGGCACCTACTTCACCGGTGACGGCTGCCGCCGCGACGGCGACGGCTACTACTGGATCACCGGCCGGGTCGACGACGTGATCAACGTCTCCGGCCACCGCATCGGCACCGCCGAGGTGGAGAGCGCGCTGGTCCTGCACCCGAAGGTGGCCGAGGCGGCGGTGGTCGGCTTCCCGCACGACATCAAGGGCCAGGTATCTACGCCTACGTCACCCTCAAGGCCGGCGAGGTCCAGAGCGAGGAGCTGCAGAAGGAACTGGTCGCCTGGGTGCGCAAGGAGATCGGTCCGATCGCCACGCCCGACCACCTGCAGTGGGCGCCGGGCCTGCCGAAGACCCGTTCGGGCAAGATCATGCGCCGGATCCTGCGCAAGATCGCCGAGAACGCGCCGGACCAGCTCGGCGACACCTCGACCCTTACCGATCCGTCGGTGGTCGAGTCGCTGGTCAACGAACGCATGGTGAAGTGAGACCACCGGGTAGCGCGCTGCATGTCAACGATCCTGATCGCCGACGACCATCCCCTGTTCCGCGAGGCCCTGCGCGGCGCGGTGCAGCGGATCCTGCCGGACGCGACCCTGCACGAGGCCGACAGCGTCGATGCGCTGTACGGCCTTATCGAGGCCAATGCCGACGCCGACCTGCTGCTGATGGACCTCAACATGCCCGGCGCGCACGGTTTCAGCGCGCTCGTGCACTTGCGCGCGCTGCACCCGCAGCTGCCGGTGGTGGTGGTGTCCGCGCGCGAGGAGCCAGCGGTGATGCGCCGCGCGCTCGACCATGGCGCGCTCGGCTTCATCCCCAAGAGCGCCGATTCGGAAACCATCGGCGAGGCGGTGGGGCAGGTGCTGGATGGCGAGCGCTGGGCGCCACCGGCCGCCGCCGCCGCGCCGGCGATGGATCGCGACGAACAGGCCGTGGCGCAGCGCCTGCGCGACCTGACTCCGCAGCAGTTCCGCGTGCTGCAGATGCTGGGCGAAGGCCGGCTCAACAAGCAGATCGCCCAGACCTGGGCGTGTCCGAGGCGACGATCAAGGCGCACGTGACCGCGGTGCTGCGCAAGCTCGGGGTCAACAACCGCACCCAGGCGGTGCTCATGGCCGGGCGCCTGGCGGTGGATCCCGATGGCGTGGTGTTGCCGCCGGAAGAGATCGACTGACCGCGGCGCCGCTGCCCCATCCTGGCGGCGGACCACATCGTGGAAGCGTTTCCCGGCCCGGCCCGGCCTGAACCCCGGTTGCACCGCCTCTTGCCGCGGGGGTGGTGATGCGCCGCACAATAGCGGCTTCGCGAATGCCGCCTGCACCCGGGCATGGCCCCGTCGCGCTTCGGAGAACCCGCGTGGTGACAGCTTCCGATCGTTCCGCCGGCCGTGGCGGGGTGCGGCGATGACCGTGCCTGCCGCCGTCGCCGCCGCCGGCAGGACCAGCTGGCTGCCGGCCGGCGAATCGGCGTTGCCGATGCCGGGCCAGAGCCTGCGCGAAGGGCGCCTGACCGCCGCGCGCGTGGCGACTTCGCCGCGCGGCATCGGCTGGCGGCGCCTGTTCGTGGTCGGTCTCACTGCGTTGCTCACCGCGCTGGCGGCGATGGGCATGCTGCAGGTGCTGCGCGTGGGCGGGCTGAGCGTGCTCGACGGCGTGCTGCTGGTGCTGTTCGTGGCGCTGTTCGCCTGGATCGCGCTGTCGAGCGTGAGCGCGGCCTGCGGCTTCGTCCTGCTGCTGGCCGGGCGCGCCAACGTGCTGGGCATCGATCCCGACGCGCCGTTGCCGGTGGTCGGCACGCGCACCGCGCTGCTGATGCCGACCTACCACGAGGACCCGGCGCGGATCATGGCCGGCCTGCAGGCGGTCTACGAATCGGTCGCCGCGACCGGCCAGCTGGAGGCCTTCGACTTCTTCGTGCTCAGCGACAGCCGCCGCGAGGAGGTCGCCGCCGCCGAGCTCGTGGAGTTCGCCGCGCTGCTCGAACGCACCGGCGGCCACGGCCGCCTGTTCTACCGGCGCCGCACCGACAACACCGGGCGCAAGGCCGGCAACATCGCCGAGTGGGTGCAGCGCTTCGGCGGCGCCTACCCGCAGATGCTGATCCTGGACGCGGACAGCGTGATGAGCGGCGCCACCTTGGTGCGGCTGGCCTCGGCGCTGGAGCGCAATCCCGGGGTGGGCGTGCTGCAGACCCTGCCGCGGGTGGTCAACGGCCAGACCCTGTTCGCCCGGATGCAGCAGTTCGGCGGCCACGTCTACGGCCCGGTGATCGCGCGCGGCGTCACCTTATGGGCATGGCAGCGAAGGCAATTACTGGGGCCACAACGCGATGCTGCGCACCCGCGCCTTCGCCGACCACGCCGGCCTGCCCGAACTGCCCGGGCGCAAGCCCTTCGGCGGACACATCCTCAGCCACGACTTCGTCGAGGCCGCGCTGATGCGCCGTGGCGGCTGGGCGATCCACCTTAGTGCCGCAGCTCGACGGCAGCTATGAAGAAGGCCCACCTTCGCTCACCGACCTGCTGGTACGCGACCGCCGCTGGTGCCAGGGCAACCTGCAGCACGGCAAGGTGGTCGGCAGCGCCGGCCTGCACTGGATCAGCCGCACCCACATGCTGGTCGGTATCGGCCATTACTTCACCGCGCCGATGTGGGCGATGCTGATGCTGGTCGGCCTGGCGATCCCGCTCTACCACGCCGACCTTAGTATGGGACGGTTTCCAGCTGCGCGGATTCTCGCCGCTGGCCTACTGGCGCGCGGCCGATGCCGAGCGCGTGGCCTTATTGTTCGCCGCGACCATGGGCGTGCTGTTCGCGCCCAAGGTGTTCGGCTACGTGGCCACGGTCGGCGATGCCGATGCCCGCCGCGGTGCCGGCGGCGCGCTGCGCGCCTTCGCCGGGGTGCTGGTCGAGAGCGTGCTGGCCGCGCTGATGGCGCCGATCGTGATGTACCGGCAGTCGCGCGGCGTGGCCGAGGTGCTGTCCGGGCGCGACTCGGGCTGGGAAGCACAGCGCCGCGACGACGGCAGCGTGCCGTTCTGGGGCCTGGTGCAGAGCTATGCCGGGCTCAGCCTGTTCGGTGCGTTCATGGGTGCGCTGGCCTGGGCGGTGTCGCCGGGCCTGGCGCTGTGGATGGCGCCGGTGGTGGTGGGCATGGTGCTGGCGATCCCGACGGTGTGGTTCAGCTCCTCGCGCACGCCGGGTCGCTGGCTGCGCCGGCATCGCATCCTGTGCATCCCCGAGGAGCTGGAAGCGCCGCCGGTGCTGCGCCGGGCGGCCGAACTGCGCGCGGCCGCGGCCGCGCCACAGGCATAATGCCGGCGGTTCCAGGGGAAGGATCGCGATGCTGCTGGAGTGCGTGGAACAGGAAACCGGCGCTTCGCCGCAATGGACCGTGCTGTGGCTGCATGGCCTCGGCGCCGACGGCCATGACTTCGCCCCGATCGTGCCCGAGCTGGTGCGCCGGCACTGGCCGGCGCTGCGCTTCGTGTTTCCGCACGCGCCGGTGCGCCCGGTGACGATCAACGGCGGCATGCGCATGCGTGCCTTGCGACGACATCGTCGGCATGGATTTCGCCACCCGCGCCGAAGCGGCGGGCATCGAGGAATCGGTGGTGCAGGTGGAGGCGCTGATCGCACGCGAGGGCGAGCGCGGCATTCCGCCGTCGCGCGTGCTGCTGGCCGGCTTCTCCTGGGTGGCGCGATCGCGCTGGCCACCGGCCTGCGCCGGAGTGAGCCGCTGGCCGGCCTTATCGCACTGTCGACCTACCTGCCCGGCGGTGCCGACGTGGCCGCGCGGCGTCATCCCGCTGCGGTGGCGCAACCGGTGTTCTTCGCCCATGGCGACGGCGACCCGGTGATCCCCGTGCAGTACGGACAGGCCAGCGCGCAGGTGCTCGAGCGCGTCGGCTTCGAGGTGCAGTGGCACCGTTACCCGATGGCCCACCAGGTCTGCGCGCAGGAGATCGCCGACCTGGGGGACTGGCTGGACCGGCGCCTGGCGGGGCTGACGATGCACGACCCGCGCCGCGAAGCGCCCCATTGCCGGACCTGTGCCGGCTGCCGCGGCTGGCGGCGATGCTGGGCCTTACCCAGCTGGCGGTGGTGGTGCTGGTGCTGGCGCCCGACGGCGCGGGCGGCACCTGGACCCTCTCGCGTTTCCTCTCCGCCAGTGGCCTGGCCCTGTGGCTGGCGTTGGCGGTGGCGGTGCTGCTGTGCAAGCTGCGCGCGCCGATCTCGCGCCTGCCGCCGCCGCGCGCGCCGGCGCGCTGCTGGCGGTGGCGCTGGCGGCAACCGTGGCGTTGGCCGGGTCCGGGGTGATCCATGCGCTCTACGCGGCGCTCGGCAGCGAGCCGCTGGGCGTCGGCTTCTGGCGCTTCACCGCCGGCAGCGCCGCGGTCACCTCGCTGATCGTCGCGCTGGCCCTGCGCCACTTCTACGTCAGCGATCGCTGGGCCGCGCAGGTCGAGGCCAACGCGCGGGCCGAGGCCGACGCGCTGCAGGCGCGGATCCGCCCGCACTTCCTGTTCAACAGCATGAACCTGATCGCCAGCCTGCTGCGCCGCGACCCGGTCGTCGCCGAGCGCGCGGTGCTGGACCTTTCCGACCTGTTCCGCGCCGCGCTGGGTGCGGGCGAAGGCGATTCGACCCTTACCGCCGAATGCGAGCTGGCCGGGCAGTATCTGTCGATCGAACAGCTGCGCCTGGGTGAGCGCCTGCAGGTCGAATGGGAGCGGGCCGAGCCGTTGCCGCCGGGACCTGGCCATGCCGCGCCTGATCCTGCAGCCGCTGGTGGAGAACGCGGTGCTGCACGGCATTTCGCGCCTGCCGGAAGGCGGCACGGTGTCCGTCGCGCTGCGGGTGGAGGGCCGGCGGCTGCAGCTGCGCGTGCGCAACCCGGCGCCGCCGCCGGAGGATTCGGCGCAGGCCTCGCTGCACCGTGGCGCGGGCCATGCCCAGCGCAGCATCGCCCATCGCCTTACCCTTATTGGCGCTTCGGCCCGCAGGCGCGGGTGACGGCCGGCTGGAGCGACGGCTACTATGCCTGCGAGGTCACATTGCCCCTGGATGCATGAGCCTGAAGCTGGTGATCGCCGACGACGAGCCGCTGGCGCGGGAGCGCCTGCGGATGCTGCTCGCCGACGAACCGGGGGTGGAGGTGGTGGCCGAGGCCGGTGACGGCCAGCAGGTGCTCGATGCCTGCGCCGCGCACCGTCCGCACGCGGTGCTGCTGGACATCGCCATGCCCGGCATCGACGGCTCAAAACGGCGCGACAGCTGTCCGGGTATGAGCCGCCGATCGCGGTGGTGTTCTGCACCGCCTACGACGCGCACGCGCTGTCGGCATTCGAGGCCGCCGCGCTCGACTACCTTATCAAGCCGGTGCGCCCGGAGCGGCTGGCGGCCTCGCTGGAACGCGTGCGCACCTTCCTCGCCGGGCGGCCGGCGATGCCCGGCAACGGCAAGCGCGGCCACCTGTGCGCGCGCCTGCGCGGCAGCCTGCGCCTGATCCCGCTGGAGGACGTGCACTACCTCCAGGCCGAGGAAAAGTACGTGGTCGTGCACCATGCACGCGGCCAGGACCTGATCGAGGAATCGCTCAAGTCGCTGGAAGACGAATTCGCCGACCGCTTCGTCCGCATCCACCGCAACTGCCTTATGGTGGCGCGCGACGAGCTGGTCGAGCTGCGCCGCGGCGTCGACGGGCACGTGCATGCGGTGCTGCGCAGCGGCGGCGCGTCACTGGAGGTCAGTCGCCGCTGCGTGCCCTTGGTTGCGGCAGACGCTGCGCCACCTCTGAACCCGGTCGGCGCGGTGCGCGCCGGTCGCGCCGATCCCCGATAATGCGCATATGGACACCCTGCGCATCGCCACCCGCAAGAGCCCGCTCGCCCTGTGGCAGAGCGAACATGTCGCCGCGCGCCTGCGCGCCGCCCACCCCGACCTGGAGGTGGTGCTGGTGCCGATGAGCACGCGCGGCGACGAGCAGCTGGACCGGTCGCTGGCGGCGATCGGCGGCAAGGGCCTGTTCCTCAAGGAGCTGGAACTGGCCATGCAGCGCGGCGAGGCCGATTGCGCGGTGCATTCGCTCAAGGACGTGCCGATGGAGCTGGAGCCGGGCTTCGTGCTGCCGGCAGTGCTCGAGCGCGCCGATCCGGCCGATGCCTTCGTCAGCAACACCTTCGACGGCATCGACGCGCTGCCGCAGGGCGCGGTGGTCGGGACCTCGTCGCTGCGCCGGCAGGCGCAACGCGCGCGCGGCGCCCGGACCTGCAGCTGCGTGACCTGCGCGGCAACGTCAACACGCGCCTGGCCCCCGGCTCGACGCCGGCGAATACGACGCGATCGTGCTGGCCTGCGCCGGCCTGCAGCGGCTGGGTTTCGACGCACGCATCCGCGCACGGCTGGCGCCGCCGGAGTGGTTGCCGGCGCCGGCGCAGGCGGTGGTCGCGGTGGAAACCCTCGCCGGTGACGCGCGCACGGCCGCGCGCATGGCCGTGCTCGAGCACGCGCCGACCCGGACCCGGATCGAGGCCGAACGGGCGCTCAACCGGGCCCTGCACGGCAGCTGCCACGTGCCGGTGGCCGCCTACGCCGAACTGGACGGCGCCCGCCTGCGGCTGCGCGCATGGGTCGGTTCGGCCGCCGACGGCAGCGGCGTGGCCGCGGCCGCCGACGGGTCCGCGGCGGACCCGCAGGCGCTGGGCAAGGCGGTGGCGGCCGACCTGCTGGCGCGCGGCGCGGGGCGATTCCTCGACTGACGCGGCGTTGCCGCGGTCAGCGGGCCTGCACGCGTTCGACCGCCGTGCCGGCCAGCACCGCCAGCGCGACCAGCGGCCACAGCACACGCGCCCAAGCGGGCTGCACGAAGAGCAGCGCGGCCAGCAGCAGCGGCAGGCCGGCCAGCAGCGCCAGCACCAGCCAGCGTCCCGGCCACCGCGTCCGCGGCCACAGGCCGCCGTGCGCCTGCCAGTGCGCGACCAGCAACGCGCCGGCCACCAGCACCAGCAGGGCCAGCGATGGCACCGGGTCGGCGGCCATGAGGGGTCCGCGCCAGCCCAGGGCGAAGAGCGCGAACAGCAGGGCTGCACCACCGAGCAGGGCCAGCGCCAGGCGCGCGTGGGCAGGAGCAGGCCGGCGCCCTCGCCACCGCGCATCGCCAGCCCGGCGATGGTGGCCAGTGCGCCGCCGCAGGCCAGCACGGCCAGCGCCTGCAGCTGGCGCGGGTCGGCCTGCACGCGCAGTTGCAGCACGGCGATGGCCACGCTGCCGACCACCGTCAGTGCCATGGCCACCAGGCTGCGCTGGCGCCAGGCCCGGTCTCGGCAGGCGCTGGCCAGAACAGGCCCAGCCGGCGGCGACCAGCAGTGCGCCGAGCAGCAGTCCCCGCGCCTGCAGTTCGACCAGCGGGCGCATCGCGCCGGCGCCGCCGGGCAGCAGTGCGCTGCTCAGCGCCACCCACAGCACCAGCCCGGCGCCGGCGTCGCACAGCACCGCCAGCCAGGCGCGCAGGCGCGCGTGCGGCGGCGGTCACCGGCGACTCCCGGACATGGACGGACCGGCGCCGCCCCGATGGTTGCCTTGCATGGACTCCTCCCCGGACGCCGGCGATGCCGGCCGCGATCCCCTGTGCGGCGATTCTGACACCGGCGCGCGGGCCGATCCGGGGCGCCGGTCGGCAGTTCGGCAACGCCGGTCGCCTGCGTCGGCACACCGCGCCATAATCCGGGCATGGACCGCTACGAACGCATCAACGCGCTGCATCGCATCCTCAAGGCCGCGCGCTACCCGGTCACGGTGCCGCGCCTGCAGGAAGAACTGGGGTGCTCGCGCGCCACGGTCTACCGCGACCTTACCTTCCTGCGCGATGCGCTGATGGCGCCGGTGGAGGGCGACGGCGAGGCCGGCTTCCGCTACGCCGCCGCCGAAAGCGACCGTTTCGAGCTGCCGGGCCTGTGGCTCAGTTCGGAGGAGCTGTACGCGCTGCTGGCCTCGCAGCAGCTGCTGCGCCGTACCGGTGGCGGCGTGCTGTCCACCGTGCTGGCGCCGCTGCAGCAGCGGATCGAAGGCCTGCTTGCGGCCCAGGCCGGGGCCAGCCAGTGGCCGGTGGAGCGCGTGCGGGTCATCCCGCACCGTGGCCGCCGGCTGGACGAGACCAGCTTCCGCGCCGTCGCCTCGGCGGTGCTGGAGCGGCGCCGGCTCGCCTTCGAATACCGCGCCCGTTCCACCGACGAGACCACCCGCCGCAAGGTCTCGCCGCAGCGGATCACCCATTACCGCGACAACTGGTATCTCGACGCCTGGGACCACGAGCGCGAGGCGCTGCGCAGCTTCGCCGTGGACCGGGTCAGCCAGGCGCGGCTGCTCGAGGATTCCGCGCAGGACGTGGAGGAAGGCGTGCTCGACCAGCACCTTACCTCCAGCTACGGGATCTTTTCCGGCGAGCCCAAGGGCTGGGCGACGATCGTGTTCAGTCCCAAGGTCGCGCGCTGGGTCGCCGACGAGCACTGGCACTCGAAGCAGCAGGGCCGCTACCTTACCCGATGGCCGCTACGAGCTCAAGCTGCCCTACAGCGTGCCGCGCGAGCTGCTGATGGACGTGCTGCACTACGGCGCCGACGCGGAGATCGTCGAGCCGGCGATGCTGCGCGAACAGGCCAAGTCGCTGCTGGCGCTAGCCCTGGCCCAGTACGACCGCTGACGTCCGGCCGCCGCCGGGTTCCATCGCGATGACGCCGGCCGGGGCCAATCGCAGCCCGTGAGATGTGGCCCGCGCAGGCTGCGGCTTCCCGTCCAAGGAGCCGCCGCCATGCCGAACTGGTCGCCCACCCCTGCCGTCCTCGCCCTGTCCCTGGCTGCCGTCCGGCCCGACCCCGCCCTCGAAGCGCTGCTGCGGCGCTGGCTGGCGTTGGGCCTGCTCGCGGTGCTGCTGGTCCCGGCGCTGCGCGGTTCCAGTGCCTTACTGGGCTGGTGGCCGATGTGGCTGGTGGCGATGCCGGCGGTGGCCTGGTGGGCGCTGCACCGGTTCCGGCTGCCGTCGCTGCTGCGGACGGCGCGCCGGCGCCGGCGTGGTGGCCAGGCGCGGCGGCGGGTCGTGGTGGCGGCGCGCCTGCCGGCGGCACGGGCCGCCTGAACCGGCACGGCGCGCGCCGGGAAGCCTGACCATCGGCAGAGGGCGGGCCGCAGGCCCTGTGCTAGCGTCCCGGGTCCGTTCGATCGTATTCCGGAGTTGTTTGATGTCCCGTCTCGCCCAGGCCTGCCTGTTCGCAGGCCTCATTGCCGCCGGTGCGGCCCACGCCGAGGAGCCCGCCGTGGCCGACCCGTACCAGTGGCTCGAGGATGTGACCGGCGACAAGCCGCTCGACTGGGTCCGCGCCCAGAACGCGAAGACCGATGCCGCGCTGGCGTCCACCGCGGAGTTCAAGGGCATGGAAGCGGGCATCCGCGAGGTGCTCGACTCCGACGCCAAGATCCCGTTCGTGCAGAAGATGGGCGGCTACTACTACAACTTCTGGAAGGACAGGAACCACGAGCGCGGCCTCTGGCGCCGGACCACGCTGCAGGAATTCCGCAAGCCCAACCCGGCCTGAAACCCTCATCGACCTGGACGCGCTGAACAAGGCCGAGGGCGAGAACTGGGTCTGGCACGGCGCCGACTGCCTGCGTCCCGACTACCGGCACTGCCTTATGGTCGCGCTGTCGCGCGGCGGCGCCGATGCCGACGTCACCCGCGAGTTCGACCTGTCGACCAAGACCTGGGTCGAGGGTGGTTTCTACCGCCCCGAGGCCAAGGGCGGGCTGGGCTGGATCGATGCCGACACGGTCTACGTCTATACCGATTTCGGCCCCGGTTCGATGACCGAATCCGGCTACCCGCGCGTGGTCAAGCGCTGGAAGCGCGGCACGCCGCTGGACTCGGCGCAACTGGTGTACGAAGGCAAGGCCGATGACATGTACATCGCCGCCGGCCACGACGACACGCCCGGCTACAAGCGCGATTTCGTCACCCGCACCCTGGCCTTCTACAACGACGAGCTGTACCTTATCGGCGGCGATGGCGCGCTGGTCAAGGTCGACGTGCCGAATTCGGCGCAGAAGTCGGTGCAGCGGCAGTGGCTGGCGCTGGAACTGCGCGAGCCGTGGACCGTGGGCGGGAAGACCTACAAGGCCGGTTCGTACATCGTCGCCGACTTCGACGGCTTCATGGCCGGCAAGCGCGAGTTCGACGTGCTGTTCGAGCCGGGCGCGACCACCTCGCTGGCCGGTGCGACCCTGACCCGCAACCGGGTCGTGCTCAACGTGTTCGACGACGTCAAGAACCGGATCAGCGTGCTCACCCTCGGCGCCGATGGTTGGACCTCGCAGCCGCTGCAGCTCGGCGACGGACAGATCGGCACCACCAGCGTGGGTGCGGTGGATGCGGACGAGAGCGACCTGCTGTGGGTCACCACCACCAGCTACCTCACGCCGACCACGCTGCTGCTCGCGGACGCCGCCGCGCCGGCCGCCCCGGCGCAGCCGCTGAAGGCGATGCCGGCGTTCTTCGACGCTTCGAAGGACGCGGTCGAGCAGCATTTCGCCACTTCGAAGGACGGCACCCGCGTGCCGTACTTATAGTGCGGCCGAAGGGCCTGAAGGCCGACGGCCGCAACCCGACCCTGCTGTACGGCTACGGCGGCTTCGAGATCCCGATGGTGCCGGGCTATTCCGGCGGCCCAGGGCCGTTCATGGCTGGACAAGGGCGGCGTGTACGTGGTCGCCAACATCCGCGGCGGCGGCGAGTACGGCCCGCGCTGGCACCAGGCCGCGCTCAAGGCCAACCGGCACAAGGCCTACGAGGACTTTGCCGCGGTCGCGCAGGACCTGTTCAAGCGCGGCATCACCTCGCCGGCGCACCTTATGGGCGCGCAGGGCGGCAGCAACGGTGGCCTGCTGATGGGCAACATGCTCACCCAGTACCCGGAGCTGTTCGGCGCGATCGTGGTGCAGGTGCCGCTGCTCGACATGAAGCGCTACAACAAGCTGCTGGCCGGCGCCTCGTGGATGGCCGAGTACGGCGATCCCGACACCGACGACTGGTCGTTCATCCAGGGCTTCTCGCCGTACCACCTGTTCGATCCGGCGAAGGCGTATCCGCCGGTGCTGTTCACCACCTCCACCCGCGACGACCGCGTCCATCCCGGCCATGCGCGCAAGATGGCGGCGCGCATGATCGAGGCCGGCAAGGACGTGACCTACTACGAGAACATCGAGGGCGGCCACGGCGGCGCGGCCAACAACGCCCAGCCGCACACATGTCCGCGCTGGCCTACCGCTTCCTCTGGGAACGGCTGTCCGGCGATGGCGCGCAAGGCGGCGCGGCCGCCGGAACCATCGGCAAGTGACCACACCGCGCCCCCGGATCCCGGGGGCGCGTCTTTTTCACGTCTTGGAATCCGCCTGACCGGACCCCATCGATGAAATTCCACCTTTTGCTGCCCGCCCTGCTGATGACCCTGCCGCCCACCGCCGCCGCCGCCCCGACCCCGCCCGATGCCGCGCGCCAGCCGCATGCGGTCACCGCTCCGTTCGGCGCCAGCCGCGAGGACGACTACTACTGGCTGCGCGACGACGATCGCAAGGACGAGGCCATGCTGGCCTACCTGAAGGCGGAGAACGCGTACACCGACGCGGTGATGGCCCCGCTCAAGCCGCTGCAGGACACGCTGTACGAAGAGATCGTCGGCCGCATCAAGCAGGACGACAGCTCGGTGCCGTACCGCGAGCGCGGCTGGTGGTACTACTCGCGCTACGAGACCGGCAAGGACTACCCGGTGCATGCGCGCCGCAAGGATGGCCCGGGCATCGATGCGCTGTCGCTCCAGGCCGCCAACGCGCGCGGCGACTTCGCCGGCGAGCAGGTGCTGCTTGACGTCAACACGATGGCCGAAGGCAAGGGCTATTTCAGCGTCGGCGACTACGCGGTCAGCCAGGACAACCGGATCCTTACCGGGCCGAGGACGCGGTCGGCCGTCGCCAGTACACGATCCATTTCCGCGACCTGGAGACCGGCAAGGCGTATCCGGAAACGATCGAAGGCGTCTCGCCCAATATTGTCTGGGCCGATGACAACCGCACCCTGTTCTACGTCGAGAACGATCCGGAGACGCTGCTCACCGTGCGCGTGAAGAAGCACGTGCTCGGTATGCCCGTGGGACAGGACGCGCTCGTCTACGAGGAGCACGACGACAGTTTCTACATGGGCATCGGCCGCACCCGCGACGACCGCTTCATCACCATCGAGGTGGAGAGCACGGTCTCTTCCGAGCTGCGCTACGCGCCGGCCGCCGATCCGCGCCAGTTCGCGGTGCTGGCCAAGCGCCAGCGCGACGTGGAGTACGACGCCGACCACCTCGGCGACCGCTGGGTGATCCGCACCAATGCCCCGGGTGCCGACGGCAAGCCGGCGACCAACTTCAAGCTGGCCACCGCGCCCAGCGACGCGACCTCGCGCACGCAGTGGAGCGACTGGCTGGCCCACGATCCGGCGGTGTTCATCGAGGACGTCGAGCTGTTCGACGGCTTCACCGCGGTGGCCGAGCGTTCCGGCGGCCTGGAGCGGATCCGCCTGCTGAAGGGCGACGGCAGCCAGCAGTACGTCGATGCCGACGAGCCGGCCTATTCGATGGGCCTGTCGGTCAACGCCGAACACGACACGCCGTGGCTGCGCTACGGCTACACCTCGCTGGCCACGCCGGCGACCACCTACGAGCTCAATGTCGCGACCGGCGAGCGTCGACTGCTCAAGCAGCAGCCGGTACCCGGCTACGATCCGTCGAAGTACGTGACCGAGCGCGTCTGGGTGACCGCGCGCGACGGGGTCAAGGTCCCGGTGTCGCTGGTCTACCGCAAGGGCTTCGAGAAGAACGGCACCGCGCCGCTGTTCCAGTACGCCTACGGCAGCTACGGCATCTCGATGGACCCGGGCTTCAACGGGCCGGTGGTGAGCCTGCTCGACCGCGGCGTGGTCTACGCGATCGCGCACATCCGCGGCGGCCAGGAGATGGGCCGGCAGTGGTACGAGGACGGCAAGCTGCTGAAGAAGCAGAACACCTTCAACGATTTCGTCGACGTGACCCGCGGGCTGGTGAAGCAGGGCTACGCCGCCCCGCGCCGCGTCGCCGCCTCGGGCGGCAGCGCCGGTGGCCTGCTGATGGGTGCGGTGGCCAACCAGGCGCCGGCCGACTACCGGGTGATGGTGGCGCAGGTGCCGTTCGTGGACGTGGTCACCACCATGCTCGACGAATCCATCCCGCTGACCACCAACGAATACGACGAGTGGGGCAACCCGGAGCAGAAGCCGTTCTACGACTACATGCTTTCGTACTCGCCGTACGACAACGTCAGGGCGCAGGACTATCCGGCGCTGTTCGTGGGCACCGGCCTGTGGGACTCGCAGGTGCAGTACTGGGAGCCCGCCAAGTGGGTGGCCAGGCTGCGCGACGTGAACACCGGCGCGCAGCCGGTCGTGTTCCGCACGAACATGGAAGCAGGCCACGGTGGCAAGTCCGGCCGTTTCCAGCGCTTCCGCGAACAGGCCGAGTACTACGCCTTCGTGCTCGAGCAGCTCGACGTGGCCGATACGCCCTGACCGCGGCGCACTATGATCGGCGCCGATGGCTGATCGCGACCGCAACCGCTTCCGCTGGGCCTTATGGTGGCTGCTGGCCTACCTGAGCCTGGGCGTGGGCATCGTCGGCATCTTCGTGCCGGGCTTGCCGACCACGGTATTCGTGATCATCGCCGCCTGGGCCGCCACGCGCGGCTCGAGCCGGCTGGAGCAGCGGCTGCTCGCCCATCCGCATTTCGGCCCGGTGATCCGCGCCTGGCGCCGGGACCGGGCGGTACCGCGCCGGGCCAAGTGGGCGGCGACCTGGACGATGCTGGCGTGCGTGGCCGTGCTGTTGCTGGTGATGGTCGCGGTGCCGTCACACAGCGCCTGGATGGTGGGCCTGCCGATCGCCTGCATGGCGGTGGTCGGGACCTGGCTGTGGTTGCGCCCGGAACCGCCCGCGGAGGGTCCCGGTCCACCGCGGTGACGCACGCGTCCGCAGCGCCTCGCCATCGCCTCGCTATACTCGGGCACATGAATGCCAAGCCCCTGATCGCTGCGACCGCCATCGCCCTGCTGCTTGCCGCCTGCGGCAACAAGGGTCCGCTGGTGATGCCGCAAAAGCCGGTGCCCGTGGAAGAGCCGGCGCCGACCGATACGCCCGTCGAGCCCGCGCCGGCGACCGCACCGGCGACCGTCGAACCCGCGCCACCGGCGGACGGCACGCATGGCTGAGCGCCTGCGTTTCAGCAAGATGCATGGTGCCGGCAACGACTTCGTCGTCATCGACCTGCGCGATGGCACGGATGCGCCGGACGCCGCGCTGGCCGCGCGCCTTACCGACCGCCATCGCGGCGTGGGCTGCGACCAGATCCTGACCATCGAGCCGCCGCGCAGCGCCGGCGCGGTCGCCGCGTACGGCATCTGGAACTCCGACGGCAGCCCGGCCGGCCAGTGCGGCAACGGCGCGCGCTGCGTCGCCGCCTGGCTGGTCCGCGACGGTGCCGCCACCGGCACGCGCTTCGTTGTCGACAGTCCGGCCGGCACGCACGGGGTGGAGAACCTGGGCGACGGCCGCTTCGCCATCGCCATGGGCGTGCCGCGCTTCGCCCCGGCCGACGTGCCGCTGGCAGGCTTCGCTGCGGCGCAGGACGAGTACGCGCTGATTCCGGCGGCAACCGCGTCGCGTTCGGCGCGGTGTCGATGGGCAATCCGCATGCGGTGATCGAGGTCGCCGACGCGGCTGCCGCCGACGTCGCCACGCTGGGTCCGGCGCTGCAGCGCTCGCCGGCATTCCCGCAGTCGTGCAACGTCGGCTTCGCCCAGGTGCTGGCGCCGGACCACATCCGCCTGCGCGTGTACGAGCGCGGCGTCGGCGAGACCTGGCCTGCGGCAGCGGTGCCTGCGCGGCGGTGGCCTCGCTGGTCCGCCGCGGCCGCATCGCACGCGAAGCCACCGTGTCGCTGCCCGGTGGCGACCTGCGCATCCGTTGGCCGGAGGACGGCGCGGAAGTCATCATGGCCGGACCGACGGCATTCGTTTTCGAGGGGAATGGCAGGCATGAGCGACCAGCAGCTTCACGACAAGCACGGCCAAGGAAAAGCTGGGCGCGCACGAGGTCGCCGCCCGGCTGCGCCGGCATCCGGGCTTCCTCAAGCAGTTCCCCGACCTTGGCGCTGAGCCTGGTGGTGCCGCGCGACGACGGCAGCACCGCCTCGCTGGCCAGCTACCAGCTGGAAGTGCTGCGCGACAAGAACCGCGAGCTGTCGCGGCGCCTTACCGAACTGTCGGCCAACGCCCAGGTCAACGAACGGCTGGCGGTGCGCACCCACCAGCTGACCCTGTCGCTGATGCGCCAGGAGAACTACGCGGACACGCTGCGCGCGATGGCCGCGTCGCTGGCCGAGGACTTCAGCGGCGACCTTGGTCCGGGTGATCTCGTTCCGCCCGGTGGCGGGGATGGAAGACGCCGAGTGGCTGCAGGTGCGTGGCGAGGGCGAGCAGGAACTGCTCCCGTTCCGGGACGCGCTGCGCGACGGCGAGCCGCTGTGCGGCCGCCTGCAGGCCGAGAAGAACGAGGTGCTGTACGGCCCGCGCCAGGAGGAAGTGCAGTCCAGCGCATTGCTGGCCCTGACCGGCGTGGGCCTGGTCGCGGTCGGCAGCCAGCCGACGCCAACCGCTTCTACCCGGGCATGGGCACGCTGTTCCTGCGGATGATGGGCGAGTCGCTGGTCGAGGCGCTGCGGCGCTTCGACGACTGAGCCGGGCGCAGGAAAAGCGGCCGTCGCTCCGCCTGCGGTTTGCGCGCATCATGTCGCGCATGCACGACCGGTCCGGCTGCCGATGAGCGGCATCGACGCGTTCCTCGAACACCTGCAGGTGGAGCGGGCGATGTCCGCGCACACCCTCGATGCCTACCGCCGCGACCTGGATGCGCTGGCCGACTGGGCGCGGGCGCAGGGCGCGGGCGAACCGGTGCGGCTGGACGCGTCGCGCCTGCGCGAGTTCGTCGCCGCCGAGTATCGCCGCGGGCTGTCGCCGAAGAGCCTGCAGCGGCGCCTGTCCGCCTGCCGCAGCTACTACGCCTGGCTGCTGCGGAACGGCGTGATCCCGGCCAGCCCGGCCGCCGGCCTGCGCGCACCGAAGGCGCCACGCAAGCTGCCGCAGGTACTCGACGTGGACGAGGCGGTGCGCCTGGTTGAAGTGCCGACCGATGCGCCGCTCGGCCTGCGCGACCGCGCCCTGCTCGAGCTGTTCTATTCCTCCGGCCTGCGCCTGAGCGAACTGTGCGCGCTGCGCTGGCGCGACCTGCAGCTGGACGTGGGCCTTATCACGGTGCTGGGCAAGGGCGGCAAGCAGCGCAGCGTGCCGGTCGGTTCGCACGCGCGCCGCGCGCTGGACGAGTGGCGCGCGTCCACCAGCGCCGGTACCGATGCGTTCGTGTTCCCCGGCCGTGGCGAGGGGCCGATCAGCCAGCGCGCGGTGCAGATCCGGATCCGCCAGCTGGCCGCGCGCCAGGCTGTTCAAGCACGTGCACCCGCACATGCTGCGGCACAGTTTCGCCAGCCACGTGCTCGAATCCTCCGGCGACCTGCGCGGCGTGCAGGAACTGCTCGGCCACGCCGACATCGCCACCACCCAGATCTACACGCACCTGGATTTCCAGCACCTTACCAAGGTCTACGACGCCGCGCATCCGCGTGCGAAGCGCAAGCGCGGCGGCTGAACGGATCCGGTACGCGCAGCCTGAATGCGTGGCGGGCTTGCGCTGGATCAGGGCCCGTAACGGCGGAACGGCGCATCCTGCAGCGGCCGGTAGAGGAGCGCACCGTGGCTAAGGCCGTTTCCGCTGAATCCGAAGCATCCCGAGCGGATCTGCTGGGGCTGCGACCGCTATTGCGCGGCCGATGCGCTGGCCTGCGGCAACGGTTCGGGGCGCACCATGCATCCGGCGGAAACCCAGGCGACGACTGGTACCTGGCGTGGGGCATCGAACCGGAAGTGGAACGACCGAAGCACGCCAGGCTTTGACCCCGGCGCCGCCCTTGATCGCGGACCCCTGCGTCCCCAGCTACTCCGGACAGCTTCCGGAGGCCGCATGGACCCCAGCCAGAACCCGAACGTGTTCCACGCCACCACCATCATTTCCGTGCGCCCGACGACGGCGGTCGCCGTGGCCGGCGATGGCCAAGGTCACGCTCGGCCACACGGTGATGAAGGGCAACGCGCGCAAGGTGCGGCGCCTTGGCCGAGAGGGCCAAGGTGCTGGCCGGGTTCGCCGGTGCCGCCGCCGATGCGTTCACCCTGTTCGAACTGTTCGAAGCCAAGCTCGAGAAGCACGGCCAGCTGCAGCGCGCCGCGGTCGAGCTGGCCAAGGACTGGCGCACCGAGCGCCGCTACGGGAAGCTCGAGGCGCTGCTGGCCGTCGCCGACCGGGAAACCTCGCTGATCATCAGCGGCACCGGCGACGTGATCGAACCGGAGGACGGGATCATCGCGATCGGTTCGGGCGGTTCCTACGCGCTGTCGGCCGCGCGCGCGCTGCTGGCCCACACGCCGATGGATGCCAAGGTCGATCGCGGTGGAAGCACTGAACATCGCCGGCGACATCTGCATCTACACCAACCGCAATGTCGTGGTCGAAGAACTCTGAGGACGCGCGCCATCCCCTTGGCGCCGCCGCCGCGTGATTCCCCGGGGATTGCCGGCGCGTCCGTGAACGTCCACGCCCCGCCGCTTCGCGGCCGCCCCTGACCCGGGGCTTCCCCCTCGTGAGCAAACCATGTCGCACAAGATCAACGACACTTCCGCCACCATGACCCCGCGCGAGATCGTGCAGGAGCTGGACCGGCACATCGTCGGCCAGCAGCAGGCCAAGCGCGCGGTGGCCATTGCCCTGCGCAACCGCTGGCGGCGCATGCAGCTGCAGCCGGAGCTGCGCAACGAGGTGATGCCCAAGAACATCCTGATGATCGGCCCGACCGGCGTGGGCAAGACCGAGATCGCGCGGCGGCTGGCGACGCTGGCCAACGCGCCGTTCGTCAAGGTCGAGGCGACCCGCTTCACCGAGGTCGGCTACGTCGGCAAGGACGTCGAGCAGATCGTGCGCGACCTGGCCGACACCGCGGTGAAGATGTACCGCGAACAGGCCAAGGCGCGCGTGCGCCTGCAGGCCGAGGAGCGCGCCGAGGAACGCATCCTCGACGCGCTGCTGCCGCGTCGCGCGCCGACCATGGGTTTCGATCCGGAAGCGCGCGCCGAGGTGCAGGTCTCGGGCCCGGAGGATTCCACCCGGAGCAAGTTCCGCAGGATGCTGCGTGCCGGCGAGCTGGACGAGCGCGAGATCGAGCTGGAACTGTCGGCCCATGCTGGATCCGTGGACATCATGACCCCGCCGGGCATGGAGGAAATGGGCCAGCAGCTGCGGCAGATGTTCGCCAACCTCGGCGGCGGCAAGACCCACAAGCGCAGCGTGGCGATCAAGGCCGCGCGTCCGCTGCTGGTGGAAGAGGAGGCGGGCCGGCTGGTCAACGAGGATGACGTGCGTGCCGCGGCGATCGAGGCCTGCGAGCAGCACGGCATCGTCTTCATCGACGAGATCGACAAGGTCGCCAAGCGTGGCAATTCGAACTCGTCGGGCGGCGACGTCAGCCGCGAGGGCGTGCAGCGCGACCTGCTGCCGCTGGTGGAAGGCTCCAGCGTCTCCACCAAGTACGGCACGGTGAAGACCGACCACATCCTGTTCATCGCTTCGGGTGCGTTCCATCTGGCCAAGCCGAGCGACCTGATCCCCGAACTGCAGGGCCGCTTTCCGATCCGCGTGGAACTGTCGGCGCTGAGCAAGGACGACTTCGTCCGCATCCTCACCGAGCCCAGGGGCCGCGCTGACCCGCCAGTACGTCGAGCTGCTGGCGACCGAAGGGGTGAGGCTGGAGTTCACCGGCGATGCGGTGGACCGCCTCGCCGAGATCGCCGCGCAGGTCAACGAGCGCCAGGAAAACATCGGGGCCCGCCGCCTGCATACCGTGCTCGAGCGCCTGCTCGACACGCTCAGCTACGAGGCCCCGGACCGCGACGGCCAAGGCCGTCACCGTGGACCGCGCCTACGTCGACGCGCACCTCGGCGAGCTGGTCCAGGATCCGGACCTGAGCCGCTACATCCTCTGAGCCGCGCGCGGGCCGTGGCGGCCGTCAGTGGCCGCCGCAGCCGTCGTCGTCCTCGCCGATGTCCTCGTGCCAGACGTGCGGGTGCGCGGCGATCCAGTCGCCGAGCATGGAAATACATCCCGGGTCGGCTAGGTCGACGACCTCGACCCCGTGCTCGCGCAGCCAGTCGTGGCCGCCGTGGAAATTCACCGATTCGCCCATCACCACCGTGCCGATGCCGAACTGGCGGACCAGCCCGCTGCAGTACCAGCACGGCGACAGCGTGGTGACCATGACCGTGTCGCGGTAGGAGCGCTGGCGGCCGGCCTTGCGGAAGGCGTCGGTCTCGCCGTGCACGGAAGGATCGCCTTCCTGCACGCGGCGGTTGTGGCCGCGGCCGAGCACGGTGCCGTCGCGGGCGAACAGCGCCGCGCCGATCGGGATGCCGCCTTCGGCCAGGCTTCGGGCGGGGGCTTCCTCGACGGCGATGGCGAGCATGGCGCGGTAGTCGGGTGCGCGGCCGGTGGTGTCGGACATGGTGGGGTCGATCCCGGGGAGGCGCCCAGCGTACCTTGCGCGCCGTGGCGCCCGCGGGGCTGCGCCACGCGACCGCCGGGTTGCCCGGCGCCGGCGTGGAGCGCCGCCGGAGCCGGACCGGTGGCGGTACCGCCACCGGTGCCATAATCCGCGCATGAGCCCCGCACACGACAAACCCTCTCCCTACGACAGCGGCACCACCCATTTCGGCTTCCGCGATGTCCCCGCCGGCGACAAGCAGAAGCTGGTCGGGGAGGTGTTCACCTCGGTCGCCGGCAAGTACGACCTGATGAACGACCTGATGAGCCCGGGCATCCACCGGGTCTGGAAGCGCTATTTCGTCGCGACCTGCCAAGGTCAAGCCGGGCGACCGGGTGCTCGACCTTACCGGAGGCACTGGCGACATCGCCGCGCTGCTCAAGCCACGGGTGGGCGCGCAGGGCAGCATCGTGCTGGGCGACATCAACGCCGGCATGCTGTCGGTGGGTCGCGATCGGCTGACCGACCGCGGCCTTAGTCGCCGGCCTGGACTACGTGCAGTGCAACGCCGAGAAGCTGCCGTTCCCTGATGGCAGCTTCGACCTGGTGACCATGGCCTTCGGCCTGCGCAACGTCACCGACAAGGACGCCGCGCTGCGCGAGATCGCCCGGGTGCTGCGCGTCGGCGGCCAGGCGCGGGTGCTGGAGTTCTCCGAGGTGCAGGCCGAGTGGTTCAGGCCGCTCTACGACTTCCATTCGTTCAAGGTCCTGCCCAGGCTGGGCAGCCTGTTCGCCGGCGATCCCGCCAGCTACCAGTACCTTACCGAGAGCATCCGCAAGCACCCGCCGCAGGAGCAGCTGCAGGCGATGATGGAAGATGCGGGGCTGTCGCGCTGCGGCCATGTCAACCTCAGTGGCGGCATCGTCGCGGTGCACACCGGCTACAAGGTCTGAGCCGGCTCCCGCTGCGGGGTTGCTGGAAGCCGGTGATCGTGGCCGGATCCGGCACCACGCCGGTTGAACTGCCGGCGCTGGCCGGGCACGGTGCCTAGCCCGGTCGGGGCCAAGGCCCAGGCTGGGGGGAGGTAAACTGGCGCGATCCCTGTCCCGAGCACGCGTTCACATGCGTCTTTCCGTCCTGTTTTCCCTCGCCATGGTCGTTGTCGCCAGCGGCTGTTCCGGCGACCAGACCCCGGCCGGCTCGCAGCCCGCGGCCACGCCCGCCAAGGAGGCCGCCGTGTCCGCCCGTCGCCATGATGAGAGTTCCTTCGCCGAACCGGACAAGGTCCGGATCACCGATCTGGCCCCACCTGAAGCTGGACTTCGACCAGAAGCAGCTGGCCGGCACCGCCACCTACACCCTGGACTGGACCGACCCGAAGGCCACCCAGCTGGTGCTCGACACCCGCGAGCTCGCCATCCAGAAGGTCGAAGGCGAGGCCGCCGGCGCCTGGACGCCGCTGCAGTTCGCCCTTACTGGCCGACGCCGTTCCGGTGTTCGGCAGCAGGCTGGCCATCGAGGCGCCGCAGCGCAACGCGCGCATCCGCGTCACCTACCACACCGCGCCGACCGCCTCGGGCCTGCAGTGGCTGGAGCCGTCGATGACCGAGGGCAAGCAGCTGCCCTTCATGTTCAGCCAGTCGCAGGCGATCCATGCGCGCAGCTGGGTGCCGCTGCAGGACACCCCGGGCGTGCGCTTCACCTACAGCGCGCACGTGGCCAGCCGCCCGGACGTGATGGTGCTGATGAGCGCCGACAACGATCCGAACGCGGCCAAGGACGGCGACTACACGTTCAAGATGCCGCAGCCGATCCCGTCGTACCTGCTGGCCATTGCCGCCGGCGACCTGGTGTTCAAGCCGATTTCCGCGCGCAGCGGCGTGTGGGCCGAGCCGTCGATGGTCGAGCGCGCCACCGCCGAGTTCGCCGACACCGAGCAGATGATCGCGGCCACCGAGAAGCTGTACGGCCCGTATCGCTGGGAGCGCTACGACATGCTCGTGCTGCCGCCGTCGTTCCCGTTCGGCGGCATGGAGAACCCGCGCCTGAGCTTCATCACGCCCACGGTGATCGTCGGCGACAAGTCGCTGGTCTCGCTGATCGCCCATGAGCTGGCGCACAGCTGGTCGGGCAACCTGGTGACCAACGCCAGCTGGAAGGACATCTGGCTCAACGAGGGTTTCACCACCTACGTGCAGGGCCGCATCACCGAAGCGCTGTACGGCGACGAGATGGCCGAGATGGAGCGCCAGATCGACCAGGCCGGCGTGAAGAAGGACATGGCCGGCATGAGCCCGGCCGACCAGGCGCTGCTGCTGCCGGCGCTGACCGGGCGCGATCCGGACGAGGCGCTGAGCGAGGTCGCTTACGTGAAGGGCTCGTGGTTCCTGCAGTTCCTCGAGCAGCGCTTCGGTCGCGAGGTGTTCGATCCGTTCCTGCGCGGCTGGTTCGACGACCATGCGTTCCAGAGCGCCGACAGCGACCAGTTCGTCGCGTACCTGAAGAAGAACCTGCTGGCGAAGAACCCGAACGTGGTGCGCCCGGAAGAGCTGGACGCATGGCTGAACCAGCCCGGCATCCCGGCGTTCGCCAGCAAGGCGCAGTCGCGCACCTTCTCCAACGTCGATACCGCGCGCATCGCCTGGCGCGGCAGCGCGCTGCTGCCCAACCGGCAGGTCGCCGGTGAATGGGGCACCCATACCAGGTGCATTTCCTCGAGGGCATGGGCGACACGCTCAAGCCCGAACAGCTGGCGCAGCTGGATGCGGCGTACCACTTCACCGGCACGCCGAACGGCGAGATCGCCATGCGCTGGTATCCGCTGGCGATCCGCAGCGGCTACCTGGACGCGCGCCCGGCCGCGGGCGAGTTCATCGAGCGCGTCGGCCGGCGCAAGCTGATCATGCCGATCTACGAGGAACTGGTGAAAACGCCGGACGGCCTTGGCCTTCGCCCACGAAGTGTTCGTGCGCGCCCGTCCCGGCTACCACCCGATCACCACCGGCTCGGTCGAGGCGCTGCTGGCCAAGGCCGATGCCGCCGCGCCGGCTCCGGCCGCAACCCCGGCCCCGGCTCCGGCCGCAGCTCCGGCTCCGGCGGATGCCGATGCCGGTGCCGAACCGCCGGCGCAGCCGTAAACCGATCGCGCGCGCCGGTCCGTCCGGCGCGCCCTGTTTCCGCCTCCGGAAGGAGACCGCCGATGCGTCCGACCCGTTGCCGCCTTGCCTTCGCCGCCCTGCTGTGTGGCGCGACGTTGCTGACCGACCGGTGCCTGCACCGACCGCGAAGCCCAGCGCCAGGCGCAGGCCGCCGCCGAGGCCCAGGCCCGGGAGCAGGCTGCCGCCGGGCTGCAACGGGAGTACGACGCGGCCGTGGCGGCCAACAACTGGGAGCTGGCGCGCGTGCATGGCGCGGCATTACTGGCCCAGTACCCGGGCACGCCGGCCGCGGATGTGGTCGAGCCGGGGTTGGCCGCAGTCACCGCCAAGGCCGAGGCGGCACGCGAACAGCGCCGCCTTACCGCCCTGTGGAACTACGCGCGGGTGGCTGCCGGCAAGGGCGAGCAGCGTTCGGCCGCGATCTTCAGCAAGGAACCGGTCGATACCGGCGGCAGTGCGCCGGCGACCGTGCAGCTGGTGATCCGCGACCATCCGGAATGGAAGCGCAGCGCCTACCTGGTGCTGCAGGGCGGCGATTTCGACTGCTACGGCGGCTGCAAGCTCAAGGTCGCCTTTGATGACGCCGCCGCCCGGCCGATGTCCGCGTGGCGGCCGAAGACCGACGAGGCCATCGCCATGTTCATCGAGGACTACCGCGGCCTGTGGAAGCAGATGCGCAAGGCTCAGGTGCTGCGGATCGACTTTCCGGTGAAGGCTGGCGGCACCCGCACCGCGGTGTTCGAGGTCGGCGGCCTGGACGGCAACCAGATGCCGGGCTGGGATTGATCGCCCCGGCATTGAAGGCGGCGGCGTGAATTTCGATTACCTTATCGTCGCGGTGGTCAGCGCGCTGGCCATCGCCCTGCACGTTGTTCTGTTCGTGCTGTTCCGCCGCTGGATGGATCGCGACCTGGCCTTGTCGCTGGCCGGGCAGGACGAACGCAAGCGGGCATGGATGCTCGGCCAACTGGCGCGTGCGCGGCGCGAGGGCGTGCGGCGCCGTGACCTGCCCGAATGGCTCGCGCGGACTGCCGGGGAATACGCGGAATAGGCCACGCCGGCACGCGGCACCGCCTGTCCGGCTGGGCGGCCGGTCAGCCCGAGGTGCTTGCCTTCGGCGTCGCCTGCCGTTCCTTCAGGTAGGCCTGGCATCCGGCGGTGAACTCCGGCGAGGGCGAGTCGCAGGCCTGTGCGTCTGCAATGCGGTTTTCCGCCGCCCATTGCCGGCCGGCTTCGGCGCAGCCCTGGCCACAGCTGCTGGCGACGCGGTCGTTCTTGATGTTGGATTTGGTCTTGATCTTCTGGTCGGCCAGGGCGGCCGTCGCCAGTGGCAGGAGCAGCAGCAGGCTTGCGGCGGCAATGCGGTGCGCGTGCATGGGTGTCCCCGTCAGGTGGGCCGATGCTGGCCCCCGGGTTCGGGTCCGTCAAGAACGGGCCGGGTCGCCCCCGCGATGGAACCCGGCCTTACCCGCCACGCCTGCTGTCCGGTCGTGGGCCGCGGCAGCCCGCTCCCCGGGATTGGCGCCCCCGGGCGCCCTCAGCCCAGCGAGTAGCCGAACTGCTGCTTGAACTGCTCGTTGAACCCGGCGAAGTCGAAGCGCTGGTTCTGCGTGCCCGGGTGCTCGACCTTCAGCGCGCCCATCAGGTTGCCCATGCGGCCGATGGTCAGCCAGTCGTAGCCCTTGTCGATGCCGAAGATCAGGCCGGCGCGGAACGCGTCGCCGCAGCCGGTCGGGTCGACCACGCGGCGCTCGTGCGCCGGCGGCACGTCGTAGGTCTTGTCCGGGGTGTGGACCAGCGCGCCGCGCGGGCCCCGGGTGGTGATGTAGGCCTTCACCTGCGCGACGATCTCGCGGTCGCTCCAGCCGGTGCGCTCCTGCAGCAGGTTGGATTCGTAGTCGTTGACGACCACGTAGTCGGCCTGCTCGATGAACCGGCGCAGTTCCTACCGTTGAACAGCGGCATCGCTTGGCCGGGGTCGAAGATGAACGGCACGCCCATCTCCCAACTCGGTCGCGTTCTGCAGCATGCCCTCGCGGCCGTCCGGCCCGACCAAGGCTGGGGTGACACCGGGCACGTCCTTCACGTGGTTTTCGTAGGACCGCATCATCGCGCCGGGGTGGAAGGCGGTGATCTGGTTGTTGTCGTGGTCGGTAGTGATGAAGGCCTGCGGGGTGAACAGCTCCTCGATCACCTTCACCTGCGACAGGTCGATGCCCAGAGCCTGGAAATGCTCGCGGTACGGCCCGAAATCCGAGCCGACCGTGCCCATCGGGACGGGGTTTCCGCCCAGCAGGTGCAGGTTGTAGGCGATGTTGCCGGCGCAGCCGCCGAACTCGCGGCGCATCCTCGGCACCAGGAACGACACGTTCAGGATGTGGACCTTGTCCGGCAGGATGTGGTTCTTGAACTGGTCCGGGAACACCATGATGGTGTCGTAGGCAAGGGAACCACAGATCAGGGTGGACATCGTCTGGCTGCTCGGGAGGCCCGGGGCGGGCGAGGGGCGAGGGGCGGTCAGGGGAGACGCGGCGCGCCCCGGCGCTGCGGCCGCGGCGCAAAGGTTACCGGCTGCGTCCCGGCGCGGCCAGCCCGGAAGGGGCGGCAGGTTCCCCTCCGGGACATGAAGACTGCGGCGAAAGAGCCTGTTTTTTGCCGTGGAGTTCCTTGCCCGGACCCGGTCCCGTTGCTAGGCTAGCCGGCCGCGATTTGCAAGATCGCCTGCCCAAAATTTCGCCACCGCCGCCACCCCCGGGCGACGGTCGCCGGGCTGCTCGGCAGCCTCCCCGCCCGACCCAGGATCGCCTCCCCAGATGTTCAAGAAGCTTCGCGGCATGTTCTCCAATGACCTGTCCATCGACCTGGGCACGGCCAATACCCTGATCTACGTGCGCGGCCAGGGCATCGTGCTGAACGAGCCGTCGGTGGTCGCGGTGCGCCGGGACCGCGCCATCGGCGGTACCCGCTCGGTCGCGGCTGTCGGCGCGGAGGCCAAGCAGATGCTCGGCCGTACCCCCGGCAACATCACCACCATCCGCCCGATGAAGGACGGCGTGATCGCCGACTTCACCTACACCGAGGCGATGCTCAAGCACTTCATCAAGAAGGTGCACAAGTCGCGCTTCCTGCGCCCGAGCCCGCGCGTGCTGGTCTGCGTGCCGGCCGGCTCGACCCAGGTCGAGCGCCGCGCGATCAAGGAATCGGCCGAGGAGGCGGGTGCCCGCGACGTGTACCTGATCGAGGAGCCGATGGCTGCGGCGATCGGTGCCGGCATGCCGGTGTCCGAGGCGCGCGGCTCGATGGTCATCGACATCGGCGGCGGCACCACCGAGGTCGCGGTCATCTCGCTGAACGGCATCGTCTATTCGGCCTCGGTCCGCATCGGCGGCGACCGCTTCGACGAGTCGATCACCAACTACGTGCGCCGCAACCACGGCATGCTGATCGGCGAGGCCACGGCCGAGCGGATCAAGGTCGAGCTGGGCTGCGCCTATCCGCAGACCGTGGTCCACGAGCTCGAGATCTCCGGCCGCAACCTCGCCGAGGGCGTGCCGAAAATGATCAAGATCAACTCCAACGAAGTGCTCGAGGCGCTGCACGAGCCGCTGTCGGGAATTGTTTCCGCGGTCAAGCTGGCGCTGGAGCAGACCCCGCCGGAGCTGTGCGCCGACGTCGCCGAGCGCGGCATCGTCCTGACCGGCGGCGGCGCGCTGCTGCGCGACCTGGACAAGCTGATCTCCGAGGAGACCGGCCTGCACGTGCAGGTCGCCGACGACCCGCTGACCTGCGTGGCCCGCGGCGGTGGCCGCGCGCTGGAGCTGGTCGACATGCACGGCAACGAGTTCTTCGCGCCGGACTGAGTCCGGCCTGCCCGGGCCGGTCGCGACGGATGTGCCCGCCACGGGCCCCGCGTCCGCCGCCATACTTGCCTCCCGTCGCCGCGACCGCCCAACGCCTTCCGTGTCGTCCTATCCCGGACCTGCCGCCGCCGCCGCCCGCCCCGGTGACACCGCCGGGACGTTGCGGCTGCTGGCCTACTGGCGCTGGCCATCACCCTGCTGGTGCTCGACCAGCGCGGCGGCTGGCTGCGCCAGCTGCGCGCCGAGCCGACCTGCTTGCACAGCCGGTCTGGGCGATGGCCGGGTTGCCTTACCGGGTCGGTACCGGACTGAAGGACGGCCTACCGGCCGCACGCGGCGCGCTGCTGGAAGAGAACCGGCAGCTGCGCAACGAGCTGCTGCTGGCCAACGCGCGCCTGACCCGGCTGCGCAACGCCGCCATCGACAACGCCCAGCTGCGCGGCCTGCTCGGCGTGGCCGAGCGCGGTGGCCTGGACGTGCAGCTGGCGCCGATCCTGGACATCGACCTGGAGCCGTCGCGGCAGCGACTGATGCTGGCGGCGGGCAGCCGCCAGGCGTGCGCGAGGGCCAAGGCGGTGATCGATGCCGGCGGCCTGCTCGGCCAGGTGGTCGAGGTCACCCCGACGCAGTCCACCGTGCTGCTGCTGACCGATCCGGACCATGCGGTGCCGGTGATGATCGCGCGCAATGGCGTGCGCCTGATCGCCTACGGCGGCGGTGACCGGCTCGAATTGCGCGACGTGCCACTGAACCGCGACGTGCAGGTCGGCGACGTGCTGGTCACGTCCGGCCTGGGTGGACGCTTTCCGCCGGGTTTCCCGGTGGCGAAGATCACCGCGCTGCGTCCGGACGAAAGCCGGGCCTTTCCTGGTCGGCGAACTGGCCCCGGCTGCGCAACTGGACCGCGGGCGCGATGTGCTGCTGTTGCGGGCCGGCCCGGCGCCACTGTCCCGGCCCGCGGCGCCGCTCGATCCGGCCGCGCCGACCACGTCGCCGTCCGCGGCCGGACCGGCGAAGGGCGTGGCGGGCGAACGCGCGGCGGCCAGCGTCGGCGGCGCACCGGCCAGCACCGTGCCGGCCACCACGGCCCCGGCGGTGTCGCGGCCGGCCACGCCCGTCGTCGATCGTCGCGCCGCCGCGCCCGCATCGGCGCCGCCGGCCATGCCGCCGGCTACGCAACCGGCCACGCCGCAGGCCACCCAACCGGCCACCCCGCCGGCGGAGGCACCGCGATGAGCCGCCTGCGCGACGGCGGCTGGATCCTGCCGACCAGCCTGTTCCTACCCCTGCTGCTGGGCTTGCTGCCGTTGTCGGAAACGCTGCAGCCGCTGCGTCCCTACTGGCTTGCCCTTATCCTAGCCTACTGGGTGATCGAAGCGCCGTCGCGCGCCGGCTAGACTGGCGTTCGGCCTCGGCCTTACCGCGGACATCGTCTACGACGGACTGCTCGGCGAGCAGGCGCTGCGCCTTATGATCATGGCTTTCATCCTGCAGCGCTTCCGCGCGCGGCTGCGCTTCTTCCCGCTGTCGCAGCAGGCGCTGGCGATCGGTGCACTGCTGCTCAACGACCGCATCGTCGCCGCGGCGATCCACCTCGCGCTCGGCCAGCCGACCCTGCCGTGGAACTACTGGTGGGCGCCGCTGCCGGGCGCGCTGCTGTGGCCACCGCTGTTCCTGCTGCTGGATGCGCTGCGCCTGGGCCGGCGTGGCGACTGAGGCCGGCGCACCGTGAGCAGCCGTCGCCCGGTCAAGAACCCGCACGCGGAAGTCGAGCAGTTCCGCCGCCGCGCGGTGCTCGGTTTTATGGTGGTGGCGCTGGCGCTGCTCGGCCTGGGTCTTATGGTATTTCCGCCTGCAGGTGGTCCAGCACGCCGACTACGCGACCCGTTCGGAAGCCAACCGGATCCGGCCGCGGCCGGTGGTGCCGGCGCGGGGGATGATCTACGACCGCGAGGGCCGGCTGCTGGCCGAGAACCTGCCGGCGTTCCGCCTCGACGTGACGCCCGACAAGGCCGGCGACCTGGACCGGCTGCTGGCGGAGCTGGGCAAGGTGGTCAACCTCGGCGAAGACGAGATCGCCCACTTCAAGCGCGAGCGCAAGGCCGGCCGCGGCTTCCTGCCGGTGACCCTGAAGCTGCGCCTGAGCGACGAGGAGATGGCGGCCTTCGCGGTCAACCGCTGGCGTTTCCCGGGGTGGAACTGCAGCCGTACCTGACCCGGCACTATCCCTATGGCGACCTGTTCGCGCACGTGATCGGCTATGTCGGCCGGGTCGACGAGAACGACCTGGAGAAGCTGGGCGAGGGTGGCGCGGCGCTGAGCCACATCGGCAAGACCGGCATCGAGCGCGCGTACGAGGAGATGCTGCGCGGCCAAGGTCGGCTACGAGCAGATCGAAACCAACGTGCAGGGACGCGCGCTGCGCACGGTCGGGCGGGTGCCGGCGCGTCCGGGCGCCGACCTGCGCCTGTCGATCGACGCCGAGCTGCAGCGCGCGATCGTGGCCGCGTTCGGCGAACTGGAAGGCACCGCGGTGGCGATGGACCCGCGCACCGGCGAGATCCTGGCGCTGGTCAGCCTGCCGAGCTTTGACGCGAACCTGTTCGTCAACGGCATCTCCCACGCCGACTACCGCGCGCTGACCGACAATCCCTCGCGCCCGCAGTTCAACCGCGCCGTGCTCGGCGGCGTGGCGCCCGGCTCCACGCTCAAGCCGTTCCTACCTTACCGGCCCGGGACAGCGGCACGCGCCGCCCCGAAGACAGGACCCTGTCGACCGGCATGTTCTACCTGCCCGGCACCAGCCGCGGCTGGGGCGACTCGCACCGCGGCGGCCACGGCTGGACCGATGCGCGCAAGTCGATCGCCGATTCGGTCAACACGTACTACTACAGGCTGGCCCTGGACATGGGCATCGGCAAGGTCGAGCAGTACCTGTCGCGCTACGGCTTCGGCCAGCCCAGCGGGATCGACCTGTCCGGCGAGAACACCGGCATCCTGCCCAACCCCGCATGGAAGATGAAGAACCGCAAGGAACGCTGGTATCCCGGCGACACGGTCAACATCGCCATCGGCCAGGGCGACTGGAAGGTGACGCCGCTGCAGCTGGTGCGCGGCACCGGTGCGCTGGCCGACGACGGCCGCCTGCGCGAGCCGCACCTGGTCGACGCGCGTCGCGAGCGTTTCGACGCGCCATGGGCGCCGCTGCCGCAACCGTCGCCGCGCCCGATCAGCGAGAACCCGGGCAACCTGCAGGTGGTGCGCGAGGGCATGGTGATGACCGTGCACGGGCCCGGCGGCACGGCGCGACCGATCGGCGTGGGCATCCCGTACCACATCGCCGGCAAGACCGGCACCGCGCAGGTGGTGAGCCGCCGCGGCACCGCCGCGGTCAACCCGCGCAGCCTGCCGATGCACCTGCGCCACCGTGCGCTGTTCGTCGGCTACGCGCCGGCCGAGGACCCGCAGATCGCGGTGGCGATCGCGTGGAAGGCGGTGGCTACGGCGGCAGCACCGCCGCGCCGATCGCCAGGGCGATTTTCGACGCCTGGCTGCTGGGCAAGCTGCCGGCCGGTCTCGCGCCGATCGACGCACCGCCGCCGGCCACGACGGCCGCGTGCGTCGCCGGTGACGCGGCCTGCGCCGGCGTGGCCCCCCCCGTACCGGCGGATGCCGCCGCTGCCCCGCCATCGGCACCCGTGGCGGCCGCAGCGCCTGCGCCAGTGCGTGCGACGGCATTGGCGGCGGACCGCAATCCCGGCGCCAACAGCTTCGGCAGCTGGGGCCGCAGCCACCTTGCAACGCCGGTGGACGCCGCCGCGCCGGCGGACCCGGCCGGCGCGGCACCGCCCGCATCGGTCCGGGCGCCGCCGGCCGAGGTTGAGGACGGGGGCGGCGATGAGGGATTTCCTGCGCTGGCTGCGGGACATGGCCGGTCGCGTCACGCGCACCCCTGGACGGGCCGTTGCTGGCGGCGCTGGTGGCGCTGATGGGGTTCGGCCTGGCGGTGCTGTACAGCGCCGGTGGTGCCAGTGCCGGGCCGGCGCTGGTCAAGGCGCAGGGTGCCCGTTTCGCGATCGGCCTGCTGGCGATGTGGGCGCTCTCGCGCGTGTCGGTGATCCGCCTGCGCGCCTTATCGCCGATCGTGTACGCGCTGTCCATGCTGCCGCTGGTGGCGGTGCTGGTGTTCGGTACCGGCAAGCACGGGCGGCACTGGCTCAACCTGGGGCTGTTCTACCTGCAGCCGTCGGAGCTGCTGAAGATCACCCTGCCGATGATGGTCGCCTGGTACCTGCACCGGCGCCCGTTGCCGCCGCGCATCGACACGGTGCTGGTGGCCGCCGTGCTGATCGGCATCCCGACCGCGCTCATCCTCAAGCAGCCGGACTTCGGCACGGGGATGCTGATCGCCGCCAGCGGCGCGTTCGCCCTGCTGCTGGCCGGGCTGCCGTGGTGGTGGGTGGGCGTGGCGGTCGGCGGCGTGGCCTCGATCGCGCCGGTGGCGTGGATCTGGCTGCTGCGTCCCTACCAGAAGGACCGCATCCTCACCTTCCTCGATCCGGAGCGCGACCCGCTCGGCACCGGCTGGAACATCATCCAGTCCAAGATCGCGATCGGCTCCGGCGGGCTCACCGGCAAGGGCTGGGGCGAGGGCAGCCAGTCGCACCTGAACTTCATCCCCGAACAGACCACCGATTTCATCTTCGCCGTGCTCAGCGAGGAGCTGGGCTGGCTGGGCGTGGCCACGGTGCTGGCGCTGTACCTGTTCGTGGTCGGCCGCTGCCTGTGGATCGCGATGCAGGCGCGCGACACCTACTCGCGCCTGCTCGCCGGTTCGCTGGGCCTTGGCGTTCTTCGTCTACGTGCTGGTCAACGGCGGCATGGTCTCCGGCCTGTTGCCGGTGGTGGGCGTGCCGATGCCGCTGCTCAGCTACGGCGGCACGTCGGCGGTCTCGCTGCTCGCAGGCCTGGCCTTAGTGATGGCGGTGCGCACGCACCGGCCGGTGCACGGCTACCGTTGAGGCATGCGCTGAATACGGAAAACCGACGGTTCCGCGTGTTTGCACGCGATGCTACTCTGCCGCCGATGACGAAGCCCGCGCTGACAGGTCTGCTCGCCCTCGTCCTCCTCGGCTGCGTGCCGGAGGAGGCCAAGGTGGCTCCGCCACCCGCCACCAGGCCGGCTCCGGCCACGCCGGCCGAAGCGGTTCCCGAGAAGGCCGCGGCGCCGGCGGTGGACCTGACCCCGGTACCGTTCGAGACCGCCCGCGCCAACTTCGTCCGCGACACCTCCGCGCGTTTCGACATTCCCGCCGCCGAGATCGAGGCCACGCTGGCCAGGGCGAACTTCCTCGACAGCGTGGTCACCGCGATGTCGCGACCGGCCGAGCGGGTCAAGCCGTGGCATGAATACCGGCCGATGTTCATCACCCAGGCGCGGATCGACGGCGGTCGCGCCTTCCTTACCGAACACCGCCAGTCGCTCGACGCGGTGCAGGCGCGCACCGGCGTGCCGGCCGAGCTGGTGGTGGCGATCATCGGCGTGGAGACCAGCTATGGCGGCAACACCGGCAGGTACTCGGTGCTCGACGCGCTGTACACGCTGGCGTTCCGCTATCCGCGCAGCGGCGACCCGGCTGAGGCTCGAGCGCGAGGTGCGCCGCGAGCTGTTCTTCCGCGACGAACTGGCGCAGCTGTTCGCGCTGGGCAAGGAGGAGAAGCTGGACATCACCGCGCTCAGGGGCAGCTATGCCGGGGCGATGGGCATGGGCCAGTTCATGCCGTCGAGCTACCGGCAGTTCGCCGTGGACGGCAACGGCGACGGTCGCCGCGACCTGTTCAACAGCCTCGACGACGTGTTCGCCTCGGTCGCCAACTATTTCGTGAAGAAGGGCGGCTGGGTGGCCAACGCCCCGGTTGCGGTGCCGGCCACGCTGGCGCCGGGGCGCGAGCCGTTCAATCCGGAAGACTGGACGCCGAACCACACCCTCGCCGACCTGTCCGCGCGCGGTTACGCGCCGCAGCAGCCGGTTCCGGCCGCCAGCACGGCCACGCCGGTGTCGCTGGAAGGCAGCACCGGGCCGCAGTACTGGCTCGGTTTCCAGAACTACTACGCGATCACCCGCTACAACATCTCCAAGATGTACGCGATGGCGGTGTACCAGCTGTCGCAGGCGATCGCCGGGCGCGAGATCCCGCCGGCATGAGCACCGGGCCGGCACCGGGGCTGGCGCGCGCGCTGGTGATCCTGGCGATGCTGGCGCTGGCGGCATGCGGCAGCGCGCCGAAGAAGCCGGATACCGCAGCCGGCGCGGGCAAGGCGGTCGCGGGAACGAAAGCGGAAGTGGCTGCGTCGGCATCCGGTTGCACCGGCACCTCGCCGTACGCGGCGGCGCAGGAAGATCCCTCGACCCGCGGCAACTACACCGCCGGCGGCCTGTACAAGCCCGGGGTCAGCGACACCACGCCGGATTACGTGCCGAACGTGGCCTGCATTCCCGAGCCGCAGGTCGCCGACCTGCCGCGCTCGGCGCTGGGCAACCGCTCGCCGTACACGGTGCTGGGCAAGACGTACTACGTGATGGAGCGGCCGAAGGGCTACGCCGAGACGGGCACGGCGTCCTACTACGGCGCCAAGTTCCATGGCCGCCGCACATCCAACCAAGGAGGTGTACGACATGTACGCCTTCAGCGCCGCGCACAAGACCCTGCCGCTGCCGAGCTTCGCCCGGGTCACCAACCTGGACAACGGCGAATCGGTGGTGGTGCGGGTCAACGACCGCGGCCCGTTCCACGACGGGCGGGTGATCGACCTGAGCTACGCGGCGGCGGTGAAGCTGGGGATCGTGGCCCGTGGCACCGGCCGGGTCGAAGTCCGCGCGCTGCAGCCGGGCGACGAGGTTCCCGCGCCCCGCGCGGCGGCGAGGGCGCGCCCGGCGGAACCGGCGCCGACCCGTGCGCCAGCCACCACCGCCCCGGCCATGCCGGCCACGGGATGGACCAGCTGGTCCAGGCCTTGCCATCCACGAGCGGTCCGGCTGCCAGTGCGACGGTGGCGGTCCTGCCGGTGACACCGGCCGCCGCACCGGCAACGCAGATGCCGGCGCCGGTCCGGACGGCGGCCATGCCATCGGCGGCGCAGTCAGGTGCCTACGCCCCGGTCGGCGCGATGCCGCCCGCCGCAGTGCGCGGCGGCACCGAACTGCAGGTGGCCAGTTTCTCCAGCCTGGACAATGCACGTCGTGCGCTGGACCGGCTGCTGGCCGCCGGTATCCCCGGCGCGCGCCTGGACGACGTGGTGGCCGGTGGCCGCACGCTGTGGCGCCTGCGTGTCGTGCCCGGCGCGGCCGATACGGCGGAACTTGCCGGACGGATCGCCGGTCTCGGCTTCGGGACACCGCAACTGGTTCGTGAATGAACCGGCGCCACGCGCGCGCCATGCTTACAATTCCCCGCATCCATCCCGGTGCCGCGCCCGCGCGGTACAGCAGTCAGTCCCACCGGCCACCGTGCCGGCCAATGCAGGAGTCTCCACCCGCATGAAGTTCCGTTTTGCCGCCGGCGCGTTCGGCACCGTCCTTACAGCAGCACGTTCTCGATCGGCCTGGTCTTCGCCCAGACGCCCGCACCCGCGCCGCAACCGGTCGCGGCCGCCACCCCGGCCGCCGTCGCCATTCCCGATGCGCCCCGGCCCGCGCAGTCCAGCGCCTGGCTGGTGATGGACTACGCCACCGGCCAGTGCTGGCTGGCGAGAACGCCGATGTGCAGGTGGAACCGGCCAGCATCACCAAGGTGATGACCTCCTATGTCATTGCCGCGGAGATCGCCAGCGGCAAGGTCAAGCCCTGGATAACCAGGTGCTGATGTCCGAGCGCGCCTGGCGCGAGGGCGGCGCCCGCACCGACGGCAGCTTCAGTGGCTTCCCGGTCAACCAGCGCGCGCCGCTGCTGGACATGGAAAAGGGCATGGCGGTGCAGTCGGGCAACGACGCGGCCATCGCCTTGGCCGAGCACGTCGCCGGCACCCAGGAGGCATTCGCCGACCTGATGAACAGCTACGCGGCGAAGATCGGCATGAAGAACAGCCACTTCGTCAACGCCCACGGCCTGTCGGCGCCGGAGCACTACAGCACCGCGCACGACCTTTAGCGCTGCTGGGTCGCGCCTTCGTCCGTGACTACCCGGAGGCGTACGCCTACAACAGCATCAAGGAATTCACGGTCAACGGCATCACCCAGCCCAACCGCAACCTGCTGCTGTGGCGCGACCCGAGCGTGGACGGGATCAAGACCGGCCACCATTCCGGCGCCGGCTACTGCCTGATGAGCTCGGCCAAGCGCGGCGACCAGCGCCTTATCGCGGTGGTGATGGGCTCCACCTCCGAGCGCCAGCGCGCCGACGACAGCCTGGCCCTGCTCAACTGGGGCTTCCGCTTCTTCGAGACCCACAAGCTGTACGAGCCGGGCAAGGCGGTGGCGCAGCTGAAGGTATGGAAGGGCAAGGCCGACCAGGTGCAGTTGGGCGTGGCCCAGCCGCTGCTGGTCAGCGTGCCGCGCGGACGCTACGCCGAGCTGAAGCCGGCGATGGAAGTGCCCAAGTCGCTGGTCGCGCCGATCACGGCCGGGCAGGCGATCGGCACGGTCAAGGTCAGCCTGGATGGCAAGGTCGTCGCCCATAGGCGCCGCTGGTGGCGGTGAGCGCGGTCGAGGAAGGCGGCTTCTTCAAGCGCCTGTGGGATGCGTTCTGGATGTGGTGGGAGTCGGACTGAGTTCCGGCGCCACCTTCGACGCACGACAGACGCGGCCCTTCGGGGCCGCGTTCCGTTTCGGCCGGCGCGGCGGCAGGTTGCCGCAGTGGGCGTCGGCTATCCTCGGTCGCTGCATACCCGATCCACGAGTCCGGGAGGGACCGACGTGAGATACCGCCTGCCGCGCCTGTGCTGGCTGTTGCTGCTGCACGCCACCTGTGTCCTGGCCGCCAATGCCGACACCACCGCCACGCCGGAAGCGCCGATGCAGGCCTACACGCGTCCGGTGCAGTCGCTGGACGGCGAGTGGAAAGTCATCGTCGACCCGTACGAGAACGGCTACTACAACTACCGCTACCAGCCGTTCGACCAGCTGGGCGAGCCGCCGAAGGGCGCGTACTTCCGTGACGCGAAGCCAGACTCGCCCACCGACCTGGTCGAATACGACTTCGACCGCGCCGTCTCGCTGCAGGTGCCCGGCGACTGGAACACGCAGGACCCGAAGCTCTACTACTACGAAGGCAGCGTCTGGTACCGCAGGAAGTTCGACGCGCCGGCGCGGCGCGCGGGCGATCGCGTGTTCCTCGAGTTCGGCGCGGTGAACTACCGCGCCGACGTCTATCTCAACGGCCGCAAGCTCGGCATGCACGAGGGCGGATTCACCCCGTTCCGCTTCGAGGTCACCGGCCAGCTGCAGGACCGCGGCAACTCGCTGGTACTGAAGGTCGACAACAAGCGCCACGCCGAGGGTGCCCACGCTCAACACCGACTGGTGGAACTACGGCGGCATCACCCGCTCGGTCGGGCTGGTGGTGGTGCCGGCGGTGTTCGTGCGCGACTACCGGCTCGCGCTGGTCTCGCTCGAAGGGCGCGAGGTGGCCGGCAGCGTGCAGCTCGATGGCGCGCGCGGCGGAGAGGCGGTGAGCGTCGCGCTGCCGGAGCTGGGCGTCCGCGAGACCGTGCGTGCCGACGCGCAGGGCCGGGCCCCGTTCCGCTTCCGCGTGCCCGCTGCGAAGCTGTGGTCGCCGCAGCATCCGCAGCTGTACCGGCTCGAGATCACCAGTGGCGGCGACACACTGGGCGACCGCGTCGGCCTGCGCATGATCACCACCCGTGGCCGCCAGCTGCTGCTCAACGGCGAGCCGCTGTTCCTGCGTGGCATCTCGGTCCACGAGGAGTATTCGGCCGACGGCGGCGGCCGCGTGCGCGACGCGACCCAGGCGCGGCAGCTGCTGGAGTGGGCGAAGTCGCTGGAGGCCAATTTCGTGCGCCTTACCCACTACCCGCACAACGAGCACATGACCCGGCTGGCCGACGAGATGGGCCTGCTGGTGTGGTCGGAAATCCCGGTGTACTGGACCATCGACTGGACCAATGAAGCCACCTACCGCAACGCCGAGGCGCAGCTGCAGGCGATGATCGGCCGCGACCACAACCGCGCTTCGGTGATCGTCTGGTCGCTGGCCAACGAGACCCCGGTGTCGGAGGCGCGCAACCGTTTCCTCTCGCGGCTGGCCGCGCGCGCCCGGGCGCTGGACGATAGCCGCCTGCTCAGCGCGGCAATGGAAAAGCACTACCGCGAGGACGATCCGGACGTGGCGGTGGTCGAGGATCCGCTGGCCGAGCTGGTCGACCTGCTCAGTTTCAACCAGTACATCGGCTGGTACGACGGATCGCTGGACAAGATCGACCGCGTGCGCTGGCAGATCGGCTACGACAAACCGGTGTTCATCAGTGAATTCGGCGCCGATGCGAAACAGGGGCTGCACGGCGACGCCGGTGCGATCTGGACCGAGGAATACCAGGCCGAGCTGTACCGGCGCACGCTGCGCATGCTCGGGCGGATCGAGGGCTTCGCCGGCACCTCGCCCCGGATCCTTACCGACTTCCGCTCGCCGCGGCGGCCGCTGGCCGGCGTCCAGGACGGCTACAACCGCAAGGGCCTGATGTCGGAGAAGGGCGTGCCGAAGAAGGCGTTCTTCGTCCTGCGCGACTACTACCGGGACCGGGCGGCGCGCGCCGGGTCGCGCTAGCGGGCGTCTCCCCTCCGCTTGCGACGCGCCCTTGGGTTGCTCCGGAGGCGCACCCATAATGTCGCCATGGAAATCAGATCCGAGAATCCCGAGCACGGCTTCCAGTTCCCCGGCACCTTCGAGCTCAGCGCCATGGGCGCGGCCGACAGGGGCCTGGAGGCCGAGTTGCCGAAGCTGCTGTCCGCGGCCGGCGTGGAAGTGCTGGAGGAGAGCATCCAGTGGAAGCATTCCTCCAGCGGCAAGTACGTGTCGGTGCGGATCGGCTTCCGCGCGGAGAACCGCGAGCAGTACGACGCCGCCCACCGGGCCCTGCGCGACCATCCGGAAGTGAAGTGGACGCTGTGAGCGGAGCGGCGGACGCGGCCTGTGCGGCCGAGGCTGCGCCGGTACGCGCACCGCAGCCTGCGCGGGTGTTCGATCTTGGCCGCCATCCCTACGAACCGGTGTGGCGCGCGATGCAGCGCTTCACCGATGCGCGCACGGAAGACACCGTCGACGAGTTGTGGCTGGTCGAACACGAGCCGGTGTTCACCCTCGGCCAAGGCCGGCAAGCCCGAACACGTGCTGGCGCCGGGCGACATCCCGGTGCTGCACGTGGACCGCGGCGGCCAGGTGACCTACCACGGGCCCGGCCAGATCGTGCTGTATCCGCTGCTGGACCTGCGTCGGCTCAGGATCGGCGTGCGCGACTACGTCTGCCGGATCGAACAGTCGATCATCGACACGCTGGACGAGTGGAACATCGGCGCCGAACGCCGCGAGGGCGCGCCGGGTGTGTACGTGGGGAGCGCCAAGGTTGCAGCGCTGGGCATCCGCGTGCGCCGCGGCTGCAGCTTCCATGGCCTTACCTTCAATATCGGCATGGACCTGGAGCCGTTCCACCGGATCAACCCGTGTGGCTACCAGGGCCTGCAGGTGACCTCGCTGCAGGACCTGGGCGGCCCGTCCGGCCCCGACGCGGTCAAGCCGGTGCTGCTGGAGAACATCGCCCGCCAGTTCGGCCTGCTCCTGCGGCCGCAGGCCGGCCTGCCGGACCTGTCCACCTAGGGCATCGACCGGGTCGGCCGTTCCATCCGGTGCCGGCAGCGTTCCGGCAGCGGTGACGGGGGCGGGCGGCAGCCATCCGGTCCCGGCCCTACAATAGGCCCATGACGTCCTCCGCCCCCGCTCCATTCCACCCAGGTCCCTGCCCGACTCCGCCGCGCCGCAGGCGCCGCTGGAGGCCGGCACGCCCGTGGCGGGCACGCTCCAGGTGGGCACGAAGCAGCTCGGTGGCGACAAGATCGGCCGTTCGCCGGTCCAGTTCGCCGATGCGCCGGTGCTGCGCAAGCCGTCGTGGATCCGGGTGCGGATCCCGTCCGGGAACGCGGTGGCCAACCTCAAGGCCAAGCTGCGCGAGAACCGGCTGGTCACGGTCTGCGAGGAGGCCAGCTGCCCGAACATCCACGAATGCTTCGGCCACGGCACCGCGACCTTCATGATCCTGGGCGAGGTGTGCACCCGCCGCTGCTCGTTCTGCGACGTCGCCCACGGCCGGCCCAAGCCGCCGGATGCCGGCGAGCCGGCCAGCCTCGGCAACACCGTGGCGGACATGGGCCTGCGCTACGTGGTGGTCACCAGCGTCGACCGCGACGACCTGCGCGACGGCGGTGCCCAGCACTTCGTCGACTGTATTGCCGCCATCCGCGAACGCGCGCCGGGCACCCGCATCGAGATCCTGACCCCGGACTTCCGCGGCAAGGGCCGCATGGACCGGGCGCTGGAGATCCTAGCGACCAACCCGCCGGACGTGTTCAACCACAACATCGAGACGGTGCCGGACCTGTACCCGAACGTGCGTCCGGGCGCCGACTACCAGTGGTCCCTGACCCTGCTGCAGAAGTTCAAGGCGCAGCACCCGGCCATCCCGACCAAGTCCGGGATCATGCTCGGCCTGGGCGAGACCATGGAGCAGGTGCAGGCGACCCTGCGCGACCTGCGTGCGCACGACGTGGAAATGATCACGATCGGCCAGTACCTGCAGCCCACCGCCCACCACCATCCGGTGATGCGCTACTGGACGCCCGAGGAATACAAGGCGCTGGAGGAGTACGGCTACGCGCTGGGCTTCGCCCACGTCGCCTCCGGCCCGATGGTCCGTTCGTCCTACCACGCCGACCGCCAGGCGGCGGGCGCCGGAGTCACGGCCTGAGCGCCACCGGCGCCGACCGCGTCGCGCCTCCGCCCATGGCGGGCTGTTCACTTTTTGTACGTCGCAGCCGCTAGCCTGCGGTGAACCGCGCCGGCATGGCACGGTGCCGGCGCGTGCAACTTCCGGCACTGGTCGCCGGTCACAGCCCCATCAGCCTGATCCGACCGGCCCCACGCCGGCATGAGCCCCCACATGAACCGTAGATTCGCTGCCCCCTCACCCTGTTCGCCGCCCTGCTGCTGGCCACCCCGCTCGCCCTGCTGGCGCGCGCCGATGGCGACCGGCTGGCAGTGGCGCCCACCGCCGACCAGGCCACCATCTCCAAGCTGGTCTACGGCGCGCTGTCCGACAGCCGCCTGGCGTACCGTCCGCGACCGGCCGACCAGGCGCTGTCGGAAGACATCTTCCGTCGCTTCCTCGAGGCGCTGGACGGCAACAAGCAGTTCTTCACCGCCGCCGACATCGCCCGCTTCGAGCCCTACCGCGGCACGATGGGCGAGGCCGTGCGCCAGGCGACCCGTCCGCCGCGTTCGCCGTGTTCGGCGTCTACCGGCAGCGCGTCGACCAGCGCGTGGATTTCGCGCGCAAGCTGCTGAAGAAGGATTTCGACTTCACCGGTAGCGAACGCTGGGAATACGATCGCGAAGACGCGCCGTGGGCCGCGGACGACGCTGCGCTCGACGCGCTGTGGCGCAAGTCGGTGATGAACGACTGGCTGCGGCTCAAGCTCGCCGGCAAAGCGCCCGAGGAGATCCGCAAGACCCTGGACAAGCGCTACCAGCAGGTCGCCCGGTCGGTGTCCGAGCTCAAGGGCGAGGAGGTGTTCGCGCTGTTCCTCAACGCCTACACCGCTTCGGTCGATCCGCACACCGACTACCTCGATCCGCGCAGCGCCGAGAACTTCAACCAGCAGATGTCGCTGTCGCTTGAAGGCATCGGCGCGCAGCTGCAGCGCCAGGACGACGTCGTCGTCATCCGCGAGATCATCCCCGGCGGTCCGGCCTCGATGGATGGCACGCTGAAGGCCGGCGACCGCATCGTCGGCGTCGGCTGGCAAGACCGGGGCGGTCGAAGACGTGATCGGCTGGCGCATCGACGACGTGGTCGCCAAGATCCGCGGCACCAAGGGCACCCAGGTCAAGCTGGAGTACATCCCGGCCGAGAACGGCATCGATGGCGGGCACCGCACCGTGCTGCTGACCCGCCAGCGCGTGCAGCTGGCCGAACAGGCGGCCAAGAGCAAGACCTACACCATCCCCGCCCAGGGGCAGCACGCCCCAGCGGCTGGTCGGCGTGATCGAGCTGCCGACCTTCTACCAGGACTTCGAAGGCCGTCGCCGCAACGGTAACGACTACACCTCCGCCACCCGCGACGTGGCCCGCCTGCTGGCCGAGTTCCATACCAAGGGCGTGGACGGCGTGGTCCTGGACCTGCGCAACAACGGCGGTGGCTCGCTGGACGAGGCGGTGCAGCTGACCGGCCTGTTCATCGACCAGGCCCGGTGGTCCAGCAGCGCGAATCCGGCGGTCGCGTGCAGGTCTACAACGACCGCACCGCAGGCGTGGCCTGGGATGGCCCGCTGGCCGTCCTGATCAACCGCGGCTCGGCCTCGGCCTCGGAGATCTTCGCCGGCGCGATGCAGGACTACGGCCGCGCGTTGATCATCGGCGAAACCACCTTCGGCAAGGGCACGGTGCAGAACCTGCTCGACCTGGATCGCTGGCCGGGCTTCGGCGAAGGTCCGCGCTTCGGCCAGGTCAAGCTGACCATCGCCCAGTTCTTCCGTGCCGATGGCGGCAGCACCCAGAACAAGGGGTGGTCCCCGACATCGCCTACCCGGTGAGCGTGGACGCCAACGAGTTTGGCGAGAGCACCTACGACAACGCACTGCCGTGGACGCGCATTGCCGCCGTGCCGCACGCGAAGTACGGCAACTTCGCGCCGCTGCTGCCGCGCCTGCAGCAGATGCACGCGGGGCGCATCGCCAACGACCCGGAGTTCCAGTGGTGGAGCGAGGACGTGCGCACTACCGCGCCGAGGCCGAAAAGAAATACCTGTCGCTGAACGAGGCCGAGCGCCGCGCCGAGCGCGATCGCCAGGAAGTGCAGCGCAAGGAGCGGCAGGCGATCCGCAAGGCCAAGGGCCTGACCTGGATCCGCTGGCCGACGAGACCGACGATGGCCTCACGGCCGGCGAACGTGACGTGGTCCGCGACGCGGCGCGCGAGAAGGCGGCGGAGAAGCGCCCCGACCCGTTGCAGCGCGAGGCGGCGGCGATCCTACCAACGCGATCGACCTGCTCCAGCAGGACCAGCCGCTGTCGGCGCAGGTGCTGCCGGGCACGCAGTCGGCGGTGCGCTGGGCCGACTGACGCCCGTCACGCGCCACACGCGACAACAGCATCGGCGGCTTCGGCCGCCGATGCTGTTTCCGGCATTCGATACCGCGTTCTATCCGGCGTCCGGTGCGGCTTGCGATGTGGCATCCGATCTGCATTCGTAGAGCGGGGCTTGCCCCGCTGCTTTCTTTGCCCGGTGCGACAGGCCAGCAGGGCGGAGTTCCCTCTCTACGAATGCAGCAGGAGCAGCGGGGCAAGCCCCGCTCTACGGGTGGAGCAAATGCAGAGGGCAGAGATGCCTGCGCGGCGCGCTCAGTCGGGAATCGCCAGCGCCAGTGTTTCCTTGACCTCTTCCATCACGATGTAGCTCTTGGACTCGCGCACGTGCGGCAGGGTCAGCAGGCTGCTGCCGAGCAGCTTGCGGTACGACGCCATCTCGGAGATGCGCGCCTTGATCAGGTAGTCGAAGTCGCCGGACATCAGGTGGCATTCGAGCACGTTCGGCAGTTTCAGTGCGGCGCGGCGGAACTCCTCGAAGATGTCGCCGGACTTGTACGACAGGCTGATCTCCACGAACACCAGCAGCCCGGCCTTCATCGCCTGCGGGTTGAGCCGCGCGTAGTAGCCCTCGATCACGCCATCGCGCTCCAGCCGGCGCACGCGCTCGGTGCACGGCGTGGTCGACAGGCCGACCCGCTCGCCCAGCTCGGTGAAGGAAATGCGGCCTTCCTGCTGGAGGATGCGCAGGATGTGGCGGTCGATCCGGTCCAGGTCGCGGATCGGGCGCCCGGGGCGCGGACGGGCGGGGCGGTCGGCCAAGGAAACCTCCACGGGCAGCCCGGTTGTTAAGGTAAATGCACCTTAACACGCAAGAAATACGGAAAAAACAACCAGTTACTCGTCCATATACTGCGCGCCTTGCCGGTGCCTTCCCCATTCATCCAGTGGAAGCGCCTGAATACGAGGAGTCGTGCGATGCAACGGGTTCTGGTCCTGGGCGGTGGCGTGATCGGCGTGGCCAGCGCGTGGTACCTGGCGCAGGCCGGTTTCGAGGTGACCGTGGTCGACCGCGAGCCGGGCCCGGCGCGCGCGGCCAGCTATGCCAATGCCGGCCAGATCTCGCCCGGCTATGCCTCGCCGTGGGCCGCCCCGGGCGTGCCGCTGAAGGCCCTCAAGTGGCTGTTCCAGACGCACGCGCCGCTGGCGATCAGGCCCACGCTCGATCCGGACCAGTACCTGTGGCTGGCACAGATGCTGCGCAACTGCACCGCCGCGCGCTACGCGGTGAACAAGGAGCGCATGGTCCGCCTTACCGAATACAGCCGCGACTGCCTGGACGAGCTGCGCGCCGACACCGGCCTGACCTACGAAGGCCGGCGCCTGGGCACGACCCAGCTCTTCCGCACCCAGGCCCAGCTGGACGCCGCCGCGCGCGACATCGCCGTGCTGCAGGAAGCCGGCGTGCCCTACGAGGTGCTCGACCGCACCGGCGTGGCGCGGGTCGAGCCGGCCCTGGCCGCCGCCGGCAAGCTGGTCGGTGGCCTGCGCCTGCCGGGCGACCAGACCGGCGACTGCCAGCTGTTCTGCGAGCGCCTTACCGCGCTGGCGCAGATGCGCGGCGTGGAATTCCGCTATGGCGCCACCATCGAAGCCATCGAGGCCGACGGCGGGCGCGTCACCGGCGTGCGCATCGACGGCCGGCTCGAGACCGCCGACCGCTACGTGCTGGCGTTGGGCAGCTGGTCGCCGAAGCTGCTCAAGCCGCTGGGCATCCGCTTGCCGGTGTATCCGCTGAAGGGCTATTCGCTGACCATCCCGATCACCGACGCGGCGATGGCGCCGGCGTCGACCGTGCTCGACGAGACCTACAAGATCGCCATCACCCGCTTCGACCGCCGCATCCGCGTCGGCGGCATGGCCGAGGTATCCGGCTTCGACCTGTCGCTGGACCCACGCCGTCGCGCCACGCTGGAGAAGGTGGTCGGCGACCTGTACCCGAAGGGCGGCGACCTTACCCGCGCCGAGTTCTGGACCGGCCTGCGCCCGGCCACGCCCGACGGCACGCCGGTGGTCGGCGCGACCGGGCTGCGCAACCTGTTCCTCAACACCGGACACGGCACGCTGGGCTGGACCATGGCCTGCGGCTCGGGTCGCTACCTTGCCGATGTCATCGCCCGCCGCCCGGCGGGCATCCGCAGCCAGGCCTGGACATCTCGCGCTATGGCCGCGGCAAGGCGACGCCCGGCGTGGAAGGCGACGCGATTCCGGCGACAATCTGACAACACCCGCCCTCCCGGCATGGTGAGTCCGCTGTTCGCCAGGAGTGCCATGCGGCACCCGTTGCCGTTTTCCGGAGCCTGCCAGATCCATGCGTCCCGCCCGTGCCCTGATCGACCTCGATGCGCTGCGCCACAACTACCGGCTGGCGCGCCGGCTTGGTGGCGGCGATGACGGCGGTCGCGCGCTGGCGGTGGTCAAGGCCGATGCCTATGGCCATGGCGCCGCGCGCTGCGCACTGGCATTGCAGGACGAAGCCGACGGTTTCGCCGTGGCCTGCCTCGAGGAGGCATTGGCGCTGCGCGAGGCCGGGATCCACAAGCCGGTGCTGCTGCTGGAAGGCTTCTTCGACGCCGACGAACTGGCACTCATCGTCCGCCACGGCCTGTGGACCGTGGTCCACGCGCCCTGGCAACTCGAGGCGCTGGAACGCACGCCGCTGCCGGCGCCACTGGATGTGTGGCTGAAGCTCGATTCGGGCATGCATCGCGTCGGCTTCGACGCAATCGCCTACCGCGACGCCTGGCAGCGCCTGCGCGCGCTGCCGCATGTCGGCAGGATCGTGAAGATGAGCCACTTCGCGCGCGCCGACGAGCTCGACTGCGCGCGCACCGACGAGCAGCTGGCGAACTTCGCCGCCGCCGCCGGAGGCCTGCCCGGCGAAGTCAGCGTGTGCAACTCGCCGGCGCTGCTCGGCTGGCCACGGGCGCGCGGCCAGTGGGCACGCCCGGGCCTGATGCTGTATGGCATCTCGCCGTTCGCCGGGGCGCACGACGTCGCCGCGCAGCTGCGGCCGGTGATGACCCTGGAATCGAAGGTGATCGCGGTGCGCGAGCTGCCTGCCGGCGAGCCGGTCGGCTACGGCGCGCGCTTCGTCACCGGAGCGCCGACGCGGATTGGCGTGGTCGCCATGGGCTATGCCGACGGCTATCCGCAGTTCGCGGTCAACGGTACGCCGGTGGCCATCGATGGCCGACCCGGTCGCCTTACCGGGCGCGTGTCGATGGACATGCTCACCATCGATCTCACCGATCATCCGCAGGCCGGGGTTGGCAGCGCGGTGGAACTGTGGGGCAACCAGGTGCCGGCCGCGCAGGTCGTCGCGCACAGCCAGACCAGCGCCTACCGCCTTATCTGTGGAGTGAAGCGCGTACCGCTGCAGTACGTGGACTGAGTTGCGGCGGCCGGCGTCGTTGGCGCCGCCGTGGTCCCTTGCCGGTTCGGCGGAGTGGTAGCATCCACGCGGGGTATGTGGGCGCAGTGGATAGGCTGGACGCGACAGGCGCGCGGCCACCATGCCATGCGCCGGTTCTTGGACTGACAGGGGATTCCATGGGAAGGAAGGGCGCTGCAATCGTATTGACCTTTAAGCACTGCCGTTGGCCGTCGCGATGCCGCGGGCGTGGGCCGGTCCGGCCACCGACGCACTGAGTACGTGCCTTACCGACAGCACCACGGGCAAGGACCGCAAGGAACTGGCGCGCTGGGTATACGCGGGGATGTCCGCGCATCCGGAAATCCGCAACCTGTCGAAGGTGACCGGGGAAGCGCGTGACGGCTTCGACCGGGGAATGGCCGACATCCTCACCCGCCTGCTGACCGAAAGCTGCAATTCGGAGGCTGCCCGGGCGCTCGAGGACGAGGGTGCGACGTCCTTTGAAATCGCCTTCGGGTCGGTCGGAAAGCTGGCGATGCAGGAACTGATGTCGAACCCGGAAGTGGAGGCCGCCTTCGGCGGGTACGAGAAGTACGTGGATCCGGCCAAGTTCGAAGCCGCCTTCGCGCGCGGCAGGTAACCCGGCCGCGCGCCGGGCGTGGCCCGGCCGTTGCGGTACCGGCGACGGCGGCCGACGGCGAACGGGAAACAGCATGAACGCGATCGTGGGCATGTGCGGGCGGTGGTCGGTGCTGTACCTGCTGTCGGGCCTGGCGTTCGCGGCCATGGCACAGGCACCGGGGCTGGGCACGTTCTGGGATGCGCGTGACGTGGCCGTCACCGCGGCGGCGGGCGCGGAACCGGTACGCATCGGCATCTGGGACAGCGGCGTGGACCTGGCGCTGTTCCCCGCCCAGCTGGCGCGCGATGCCGACGGCCAGCCGCTGGTACGCGGCTATGACGCATCCAAGCTGCGCCATGGGACACGCCGCTGGCGGTGCTTCCGGAGGCCGTGCTGGCGCGGCAGGACGAACTGAACGGGATACTGCGCGCGCTCGACGACCGCGACGGCGGAATCGACAGCCCGGCGGCGCGCGAGATCGTGGCCAGGATGAAGGCGCAGACGCCGGCCGAGGCCGAGGCGTTCGACGACGTGACCGGGCGCTGGAGCGGCTACGTGCATGGCACCGCGATCGCCGACATCGCCCTGCGTGGCCTTCCCGATGCGCGGATCGTCGTCGCGCGCCAGCAGTGGTGGCACGGCCGCCCGCCGGTGCCGTGCTGGACGCGCGAACTGGCCGACCGCGAGGCCGCGTCGATCGGCGACCTGCTGGCGTTCCTCGTCGCCAGCGGTGCGCGCGTGGTCAACATGTCATGGGGCCGCGCCGAGCGCGCCTATCTGGGCAACCTGCAGGCCTGCGCGCCGCAGATGCCCGACGGGGAGCGCAGGGCGCTGGCGCGCTACTCGGTCGAACGCATCCGCGCGGTGCTGCAGGACGGCATGCGCAATGCGCCGCAGGTGCTGTTCGTCGGCGCCGCGGGCAATGCCGGCGCCAGCCTGCAGGAAGAAAACCCGGCCACGCGCTTCAGCCTGCCCAACTTCATCATGGTCGGTGCGGTCGACCGCCACGGCGCGGCGACGGACTGGACCAACACCGGCGCTGAAATCAGCCTGTTCGCCAACGGCGACCGCGTGCCGGCACGCCTGCCCGGCGGCAGCGCGTCGTTCCCCTCCGGTACCTCCATGGCCGCACCGCTGGTGGCCAATGCGGCTGCGAAGATGCTCACGGTGGCACCGGGCCTGGACGGCGCACGCCTGCGCCAGCTGCTCGAGCGCACCGCCACGCCCAACGCCACCGGCCAGCGCCTGCTGCACCCGCGCGATGCGGTGGAAGCGGCGCGCGCCGAGGTGGTCGCCAGCGGGGCTGGCACGGCACGCCGGCCCACGCCGTCCATCCGCTCCGCGCAGCAGGCGCCCATCCGGGGAAAACCATGAGCGATCCGTACAACTCCTCCTCCGCGTACCGTGCGCCGTCGGCGTCGCTGGCCGATTCGATGGTGACCACGGCCCCCGAACTTCCCGGCCACCGCATCGTGCGCAACATCGGCCTTATGCGCGGCATCACGGTCAGGTCGCGCTCCATCGTCGGCAACTTCCTCGGCGGGCTGCAGACCCTGTTCGGCGGCAACATCACGATCTACACCGAACTCTGCGAGCAGGCGCGGCAGGAGACCTACCGCGAGATGCTGCAGCACGCCCGGCGCCTGGGTGCCAATGCGATCGTTGCGGTCAGGTACGATGCCACCGAGCTGATGGCCGGCCTCACCGAGGTGCTGTGCCACGGCACGGCGGTGGTCGTGGAGCCGCACGACGCCTGATTCCCTCGATGCGGCGGTGCGCCGCAGCCAGTCCTGCCCGGATGCGACGCCGCGAGGAGGCCGCCTGGATACTCCCATTCTCCTGCTCGGCGTGCTTTCCAGTTCCGTTGGATTCGGATACTTCTGGTACGGGCGCAAGCAGAAGGCGCCGGTCCCGCTGGTATGCGGCCTGCTGCTGATGGTCGTCCCCTATTTCGTTCCCGGCGCCGTCGCGCTGTTCCTGCTCGGCACCGTACTCGGCATCATCCCCGGGGTGCTGAGGATCTAGAACGCGCCACGCGCCGGTGGTGTCGGGCCCGCGGACGATCAGCCGTCGGCGCGCCGCGGATCAGGCAGCCGCACCATCCGCGCCATCAGGTGCTCCAGCGTGGCGCCGAGATCGCCGCCACAGCGGCCCATGTGCACCGGCGAGGTCTGGATGATCGCGCTGCGCCTGGCGGTGAGCCAGTGGAAGCGTGCGCGTGGGGCCAGCAGGCCGATCGGCGCGGCGGCCTCGCCGCCGCGGCAGATCGCGGCGATGGCGTCGAGGTGGCGGCGCACCAGGACCAGGTCGATGTCCGGATCGAGCGCGCGCAGGCGCGCGCCGTCCACCTCGATGCGCGCCTCGAGGAACTTCGCCCGTTCGCAGGACAGGATCACGCCGACGTTGACGAATTCCTCGCGCTCCACACGCGGCACCACGCGGATCACCGCGTAGTCGTAGGTGTCATGCGCGTGCACGGATCACCTCCTGCACGAAGCCCTCGCGCTGCGCCAGCCGCTTGCACAGGTAGTCCACGTAGGCGGCGCGCTGGCGGGCCGGGTCGCCGAACGCGTCCGGTCCCTGCAGCCAGTCGTCGGGCACCTGGGCGACGATGTCGGCGATGACCTCCGCCGGCAGGCGCCCGGCCAGCCGGCATCGACCTCGGCGATCCGGTCCGCCCAGCGCAGCAGCACGTGGTCGCGGATGAGTGCGAACGGCTTGCCGGCCTGCGCGGTGTCGCCGTCCCAGCCATGGTGGAAGTACAGCGACGCGCCGTGGTCGATCAGCTGGAGCCTGCCGTGCCAGACCAGCAGGTTCGGATTGCGCGCGGTGCGATCGACGTTGCTGGTGAAGGCGTCGAACCAGACGATGCGCGAAGCCAGTTCCGCGTCGGGCTGTTCGGCCACCGGATCGAAGTTGATCGCGCCGGGCAGGTAGTCCATGCCGAGGTTGAGCCCGGCGCTGGCCTTGATCAGGTCCTGGATCTCCGGATCGCCCTCGGTGCGCGCCAGTTCGGCGTCCAGGTCCATCAGCACGATCTCGGGCATCGGCAGGCCGAGCGCATGCGCAAGTCCGCCGCTGATCGCCTCGGCCACCAGTGCCTTCGGGCCTTACCGGCGCCACGGAACTTGAGCACGTACAGGCCTGGTCGTCGGCCTCGACCACGGCCGGCATCGAACCGCCTTCGCGCAGCGGGGTGACATAGCGGGAGGCGGTGAGGTGGCGCAGGGGCATGCATGAAGGATACCGTCCGCGGTAGCGCGCGCGCAGGGCGTCCACGCGGCGCGGCGCGTCATTCTTTGCGAAGGAAGTGCGGCGGTACCGTGGCGTCGGCTGGCCCCGATGGCCGGGACGACGGCCTGAGAAGAACGATGCCTGGAAAGATGGCGAATGCCGCCAGTCCTGAAGCCTACCTTACCGGACTCGACGGCTGGCGGGCTGCCGTCGTCCGCGCCCTGCGCGAAGCGGTGCGGAACTCGGCGACGCTGGACGAGAGGATCAAGTGGGGCCACCTGGTCTACACCGCCAACGGCCCGGTGTGCCTGATCCGTGCCGAACCGGCGTGCGTGCTGTTCGGGTTCTGGCGCGGGCAGCGGCTGCGCGGCATCGAGCCGCGGCTCGCGCCCGGCGGCAAGTACGAGATGGCGACGCTTGAGCTGCGCGATGGCGATGCGATCGCGTCGGCGATCGTGCATGCGCTGGTGAAGGAGGCGGTCGCGCTCAACGCCGCGCTGGGCGATCCGACCGACCTGTCGCTGGCGAAGGGCAAGGCGACATCGGACAGGCCCGGGACCGGAGGCTGAGCCAGTACCGGCGCGGGCGGGCGCACCGCAGGGCCGATGGTTCAGGCACCGCGTCTGCGCGAGCCGCCGCTGCCGCCCCGGCCCCGGGTGTCGTGCTGGCCCGGCCTCGCCTGCCCTTGACCGGAACGCGGACGCTCGGCCTTGCCGGCGGATCCGGCTGGCCGGAAGCGTGGAGTTTCGAAGAACGAAGCCTCGGTGGCGTCCGGCAGGTCCCTGGACGACCCCGGCGCGCGTTCGCGGGAGGGGGCCTTCTTGCCCTGCCGCCTGTTGTCGGCCCTCGCGGCCTGGATGCGCTTCTTCGCCGCCACGTCGCGTGCGCTGGGCTTGCGCACCGGAGCCTTCGCCTGTGGCCCCGCGGCGAGGCCTGCGGCCTGGCCCGATCCGGTGCGGGAGAGCGTGCGGGCGACCGGCTTCTTTGACCTGGGTGCGCGCCGTGGCGGCGGGGTTGGGGAGGGTGCGGGCTTGGCCACCGTCGGCGCAGGCTCGCCGGTCGCTGTACGCAACGCGCCTTCGAAGCGTTTAAGGATGTCGTCGACCAGCGCGGCCTTGTCCTTGCTGCGCTGGTTGGCCGCGCCGCTGTGCCCGAACTTGCTGCCGGTGCTGGCGCGCGAAGCCAGCTTCTGCTGCTGGACGAGGTCGCGCGCCCGTTCGCGGGACTGGCGGATGCGTTCCACGCGCTTCTGCAGGGCCGCCGCATCGAGCTTGCGCAGCGGGTTGGCGCGGCTTTCGTCGTACAGCTCCATTTCGCTGGCGCTCAACAAAAGCTGGGCCTGTTGACGGGTGACCGGCATGGTGACGATTCCTCTCCTGGCGATGCGACGTGGGTCGAGGATACTCCCAGGTCAGGCGCCGCGTTGCCGCGGATGCCGGGCGGTTGGCGCGGTTCCAGTCCGCACCACGCCGCGCCCGGGCAGGGGTCGTAGCTCTCCTTGCCTGTCCGGGTGCGACGCCTTCGCTGGTCCATCGCGCCGCGGCCGACGGGCAACCCAGCATCCTGCCGGCGGCCTTGAGCCGCTCCCGGCGGGGGAGTGAAATGGCGTTCCCGTTTCTTTTTCCCGGTGATCCCCATGGAATACCGCTATCTCGGCCGCTCCGGCTTTCGCGTTCCCGTCCTCAGCTTCGGCACCGGCACCTTCGGCGGCAGTGGCGCGCTGTTCAGCGCCTGGGGCAGCACCGACGTCGCCCAGGCCCGGCGCCTTATCGACATCTGCCTGGAGGCCGGACTCAACCTGTTCGACAGCGCCGACGTGTATTCGAAGGGCGCGGCCGAATCGATCCTCGGCGAGGCGATCAAGGGCCGTCCGCGCGATTCGCTGATCATCTCGACCAAGGCCACGTTCCGCTTCGGCGACGGCGAGAACCAAGGTCGGCTCCTCGCGCTACCACCTGGTCAACGCGGTCGATGCCGCGCTGCAGCGGCTGGGCACCGACTACATCGACCTGTTCCAGTTGCACGGCTTCGATGCGCGTACGCCGGTGGAGGAGGTGCTCTCCACCCTCGACACCTGGTCAGGGCCGGCAAGATCCGCTACCTGGGCGTGTCCAACTTCTCCGGCTGGCACCTGATGAAGTCGCTGGCCACCGCCGACCGCTATGGCTGGAGCCGCTACGTCGCCCACCGGGCCTATTACTCGCTGGTCGGCCGTGACTACGAGTGGGAACTGATGCCGCTGGCCGAAGACCAGGGCGTGGGCGCGGTCGTGTGGAGCCCGCTGGGCTGGGGCCGGCTGACCGGCAAGCTGCGCCGCGGCCAGCCGCTGCCCGACACCAGCCGCCTGCAGTCGCAGACCGCGGTCGACTCCGGGCCGCAGGTGCCCGAGGAGCTGCTGTACCGCGTGGTCGACGCGCTGGACGAGGTTGCCGCCGAGACCGGCAAGAGCCTGCCGCAGGTCGCGCTGAACTGGCTGCTGCAGCGGCCGACCGTGTCCAGCGTCATCATCGGTGCACGCAACGAGGAGCAGCTGAAGCAGAACCTCGGTGCGGTCGGCTGGAACCTCAGCGACGAACAGGTCGCCAGGCTCGACGCCGCAAGCGCGGTGCCGAAGACCTATCCGTACTGGCACCAAGGCCGGCTTCAAGTACCGCAATCCGACGCCGGTGGCGTAACCGCTGCGCGGCTCGTCGCAGGGCGGGACGGGTTCGGCCCTACGGCGAAGCCGGCAGCGGCCTGCCGCGTGCGTCGACGACAAAGCGCGCACGCCGCGTGCCGTAGTAGAACGACGCCCGCCAGGTGCCGGCATCCTCGCCGGTACCGCGCTCGCACAGCACCGAAATCCGGCCGTCGTGCATCAGCTGCCGGAACGTGGCCACGTCCAGGCCGATCGCCTGCGCGACCATCGTGCCGTCGATCTCCAGCTGGGGCGGGGCGGTGGCCATCTTCGATTCCCTTTGGCTCCCTTGAGGCATGGCAGGTTCACCCACAGCATCGGCCCCTGCCTTGACCTGGGTCAGGCGGGTGGCCGCATGCATGAACGGCGCGCCGCAGGCCGGTCCACCGGACAGAGGCGATGGCGGATAATGGCCTGTCCCCCGCCGTACCTCCACGCGTGACCCTCCACGACGATCCCCTCAGGGCCCCGGTGCTGCCGTTCGACAGCGGCGTGCTGCCGTGGCCGGCCCATGGCGACATCGCCTTCCTGCGCGCGCGCGATGGCTGGCCACTGCGCCAGTTCCCGCTGGAGCGGATGCGTTGCGAGCAGGGCTTCAAGCCGCTGGCCGATGGCCTGCGCCAAGCCGGCCTCGACGTGCAGCCACAGCTGGAAGGCGAGGCCGAGGCATCGCTGGTCCTGGTCCTGCCGCCGCGGCAGCGCGACGAGGCGCAGGCGCTGCTGGCACGGGCCGTGGAGCTGGCCGCACCGGGCGCGCGCGTGGTCGCCGCGGTGGCGAACGATGAAGGTGCGAAATCGCGCGAGAAGGACCTGCAGCAACTGGCCGGACTCGCCGGGACGCTGACCAAGTTCCATTGCCGCGTGTTCTGGACTCCGCCGCTGCCGGGCGCGCAAGACGCGGCGCTGCTGGCGCGCTGGCAGCAGGCCGACGCGCCGCGACCGATCCTCGACGGGCGCTTCAGCAGCCGTCCCGGTGTGTTCGCCTGGGACCGCATCGATCCGGCCTCGGCGCTGCTTGCCGCGCACCTGCCCGGCGATCTTGCCGGCCGCGGCGCCGACCTGGGCGCGGGTTGGGGCTACCTTACCGCCGAGGTACTGGACCGTTGCCCGGGCGTGACCGCGCTGGACCTGTACGAGGCCGAAGCGCGCGCGCTGGAACTGGCGCGCGGCAACCTCGCCGCGCACGCAGCGCGCGTGGCCCTGTTCTTCCATTGGCACGACGTCACCGGCGGCCTTACCGAAGGCGGCTACGACTTCATCGTCAGCAATCCGCCGTTCCATGCGCACGATCGCGGCGACCGGCCCGAGCTGGGCCAGCGCTTCATCGAAGTCGCCGCGCAGTCGCTGCGGCGCGGCGGCCGCCTGCTGCTGGTCGCCAACCGGCACCTGCCGTACGAGGCGACGCTGGCGGCGACGTTCGCAACGCAGCGTGTGCTGGCCGAGGGTGGCGGGTTCAAGGTGATCGAAGCGGTGAAGAATGATGCGGTGAAGGGGCGCGGCCGATGAGCAAGTCGATGAAACTGGTCAAGCACCTTACCAACCCGGGGTATGGCAGCCGCAAGGAAGTGGCGTGGATGTTCCGCGAAGGCCGCGTCACCGATGCGGACGGCGAGGTGCTGTACGCCGACGATCCGCTCGACCACGACAACGTGCGCGTGGACGGCGAGCCGCTGGATCCGCCAGCGGGACTGGTGCTGGTGCTGCACAAGCCGGCCGGATACACCTGCTCGACCAAGGACAAGGGCCGGATCGTCTACGACCTGCTGCCTCCGCGCTTCCGCGAGCGCGACCCGGTGCTGTCCACGGTCGGGCGGCTGGATCGCGACACCACCGGCCTGCTGCTGATGACCGACGACGGCGCGCTGCTGCACCGGATCGTGTCGCCAAAATCGAGGCTGGCCAAGGTCTACGAGGCCACGTTGGCGCAGGACCTGCGCGGTGACGAGGCCGCGCTGTTCGCCAGTGGCACGCTGATGCTGGAAGCGGAAACCACGCCGCTGCTGCCGGCGCAGCTGGAGGTGCTCGGCCCGCGCCGTGCGCGCCTGGCCCTGCACGAGGGCCGCTACCACCAGGTGCGGCGCATGTTCGCCGCCACCGGCAACCACGTCGAGGCGTTGCACCGTCCACAGGTTGGCGGGCTGGCGCTGGACGACCTGGCCGAAGGCCAGTGGCGCGCACTCGACACCGCCGACCTGGACCGCCTGTTCGCCACGGAGACCGCATGAGTCCTGACGCCACCACCGCGACCATTTTGGTGCAGCCGCTGCCACTGCCGTTCCTGCCCGATGCGGTGATCTTCGACATGGACGGGTTGATGCTCGACAGCGAGCGCGCGATCAACCTGTGCATGGCGCGTGCCGCGCGCGAGCTCGGCCATGACCTGCCCGACACGCTGTGGCTGCAGATGATCGGTGGTGGTGACGGCCTGTGCCGGCGCCTGCTGGCCGAACGCATCGGCGGCGAGGCGACCGACGTGCTGCTCGATCGCGCCGAGGCGATGTACGACGCCGTCGCCGACGCGGGCATCGACCATCGCCCCGGCATTGTCGACCTGCTCGAATTCTTGGTCGCGCGCGGCATCCCGCGTGCGGTGGCGACTTCGACCCGGCGCCCGCTGGCGGTGCGCAAGCTGGCCGCGGCCGGTCTGGCGCCGTATTTCGATGCGGTCTGCACCAGCAGCGACGTGCCCCGGCCCAAGCCGGCGCCGGATGTGTACCTGCTTGCCGCCTCGACCCTGGGCGTGGCGCCGTCGCGCTGCCTGGTGCTGGAGGATTCGCCGACCGGCGTGCGCGCCGCGCTCGCGGCCGGCATGACCCCGATCCAGGTGCCGGACCTGCTCGAACCGGACGACGAGGTGCGCGCGCTGCGCCACCGCATCGTCCAGTCGCTGGGCGAAGCGCAGCGCCTGCTGGAAGCGCGCCTGGCGATCGGCTGAGCCGGGGCCGCTGGGACAGCCGGTCCCGCCCCCGGTCCCGGGGGCCAGCCGCTAAACTCCGCACGTGCTCCGTTCCCGCTCCCTCGCACGCACCATGGGCCGGCTGGCGTTGATCGCCCTGCTGCTGCTCGCGTTCGCGCCTTCGATCAGCCGCGTGCTGGCCAGCGGCACGGGCGAAGTGCTGGCCGGCTGGTCGCAACTGTGCACCAGCATGGGCCTGAAGACGGTGCGATCCGGCGACAGCGGTTCGCTGGCCGGCGCGCCGGCGTCGCAGCTGCCCGCTGGCAGCGGCCAGTACTGCGACTACTGCCCGCTGGCGGCGGCGCTGCCGATGGTGCTGCTGGCGCTGGTGTTCCTGCTGCCGCTGCCGCACCGGCAGCACCCGCTCGCGTACCTCGCGCCGCGCCTGCGCGTCGTGCACAACCTGCGCGGCTCTGGGCAGCCGCGGGCCCCCGATCCCGCTCTGAACCACACCGTCACCCCGTGATCCGCGCGGCCGTCGCGCCGCGTCCGTGTGCTTTGGAGTGCCTCCATGTCTTCCGCCCTACGCATGGCGCCGCGCGCGTCGTGCCTGCCGCTGGCCGTGTCCGCAGGCCTGTATTCGTCCTTCTTTCTTTGCAGCGCCGCGCGCGCGGAAGTGCCCGCCGACGCCGCGTCCGCCGCGCGCACCACGACCCTGGATGCGATCCGGGTCAATGCCGCCAGGACCGGTCTGGATGCACCGGTCGGCAGCGCCTCGCGCCTGACCTGGCGTGATGGAAATGCCGGCGTCGGTCACCGTGATCGATCGCCAGGCTATGGAGCAGCGCGGCGCGCGCACCACCCAGGAGGCGCTGGCCGGCATCCCCGGCCTGACCGTGGCCTCGCCGCCGGGCAACGGCAATGCGGTCACCTGGCGCGGCTTCTCCGGCAGCCAGATCAGCCAGCTGTTCAATGGCATCGACGTGCAGTACGCGACGATCGCCGCGCGCCCGGTCGATGCATGGCAGTACGCACGGGTGGAAGCGATCGGCGGCCCGTCGAGCTTCCTGTACGGGGCCGGTGCGGTGGGCGGGGCGATCAACTACGTCACCCGCCTTACCGACGTGCAGGGCGACCAAGGCGCGCTGGCAGGCGTCGCTCGGCTCCAACGACGACGCCACCCCGGCGGTCGGCGGCAACGTGCGCGTCGGCGGCGACGGTGTTCCGCAGGCGCTGGCGCTGGACGCGAGCCTGCGCGACAGCGGCAGCTGGGTCGACCGGCAGCAGCGCGAGGCATTGGCCGTGGCCGGTTCCCTGGCGGGTGCAGTTCACGCCGCAGCTGCAGCACACGCTGGCGCTGGAATACCAGGACGAGGACAACCCGCGCCCGTACTGGGGCACGCCGGTGCGGCAGCCGGCGAACGGCCGCCTGTCGGTGCTGGCACCGACGGTGGGCCGCAACTACAACGTGTCCGACGGCTACTACGGGCAGGAGGTGCGGTGGGCACGTTCGCTGCTGGACTGGTCGCCGCGCGAGGGCGACCACCTGCGCAATACCGCCTACCACTACGATGCCCTGCGCGACTACCGCAACGTGGAGAGCTACCGGCTCACCGCCGACAACGGCGCGGTGGTGCGTTCGGGTGCGTTCCTGCAACGGCATGACCAGCAGGTGTGGGGCAATCGCATCGACTGGACCCACGCCGGCACGCTCGCCGGCCTGCCCACGCAGTGGGCGCTCGGCGCCGATGCCAGCTACAACCGGCAGACGCGCTTCCCGCTGTCGATCGCCGGCACGGTCGATACCGTGCCGCTGGACGCGATCACGCCGGGTCGCTTCCTCGACGTGCCGGGCGCATCGCTCACCTACACGCCCGACAGGACCAATCGCCTGCACACCCTTACGGCCTACCTACGTGGAGAACCTGACCTCGCTGTCGCCATCGCTGTCGCTGCTTGCCGCGCTGCGCCACGAGCGCATCGTCCTGGACGTGGTCAACCATCGCACCGTGACGGCGACCAATCCGGCCCGCTTCGAGCGGACCTACCGGCCGACCACCGGACGCGCCGCGCTGGACTGGGCATTCTCCGGGCAGGCCAGCGTCTACGTGCAGTACAGCACCGCCGCCGATCCGCCGGCCGGCGTGCTCAGTACCACCAGCTTCGCCACCGCGCGCGACTTCGACCTCGCCACCGGGCACCAGGGCGAAATCGGCGCCAAGTTCCGCTCGCGCGATGGCCGCAGCTACGCCACGGTCGCCGGCTACCGCATCGTGCGCCGCAACCTGGCCATCAGCGATCCGGCCAATCCCGGCCAGACGCTGCCGGTGGGCCGGCAGTCTTCGCGCGGCGTGGAAGTGGCCTTCGGCTGGAAGCCGGACGACGCGCTGTCGATCGACGCGAACCTGCACTGCCAGGTGGATGCGCGCCTGGACGAGTTCAGCGAGATGGTGAACGGGGTGGTGCTACCACGCGACGGCAGCACGCCCGCCAACACGCCGGCACGGGTCGGCAACCTGTGGGCCGACTACGCCTTCGACGAACGCTGGTCGGCAGGCGTGGACCTGCACGCGGTGTCGTCGCGGTATGCGAATGCGGCCAACACGCTGTCCACCGCGGGGTATGCCACCTGGGGCGCGCATGTGCGCTGGAAGACCGATCCGAAGGGCGAGCTGGTCCTGCGCGGCCGCAATCTCGGCGACCGCACCTTCACCGCCTACGCGCTGAACGCCAACATGGTCTATCTCGGCGATCCGCGCAGCTGGGAACTGGTGTTGCGTCGCGTGTTCTAGCACCGCGTTGCCGTTCGCGCGCGGGACGCGCGATCATGCGTGCGAGCGCCCACAACCACCGATGTCCATGCGTTTCCCGGAGAGGGTATGAACATGTACAGGCCGGATCCCCGGCTCGCCTTGGTGCTGCTGGCCGCGCTGTCGGCCTGCAGCAATGGCGATGCGCCGACCGCACCACCTTCGGGTGCGACGTCGGCCTCGACCGTCCCGGCGCCCGCAGTCCCCGCACCGCCGAAGGTGACGGCATGGATCCTGCCGGCAGCGGAGGGCGCCGCGCAGCCCGACCTGGCCGTCGCGCCGGACGGGCGCCTGTTGTTGAGCTGGATCGAGCCGGCCGCCGGCGGCCATCGCCTGCAGCTGGCATCTGCCGCGCCCGCCGCTGCGCCGGCATGGAGCGATACGCGGACCGTGGCCGCCGGCAACGACTGGTTCGTCAACTGGGCCGACACGCCGCGCGTGCATGCGCTGCCGGACGGCTCGCTGTGGGCGCACTGGCTGCGCAACACCGGTCCGTCGCGGATGGACTATGGCATCGCCCCGGCGGTGCGTTCCACGGACGGCGGTGCGCACTGGTCGGAGCCGGTGCCGGTGCACCCATCCGGCACCCGTGGTGACCATGGCTTCGTGACCTACTGGACGCAGGCCGACGACCGGCTGGGGATTGCCTTACTCGACAGCCGGCAGAAGGCTGCCGCTGCCGGCGCGCACGACATGCATGACGCGCACGACGGCCATCACGGCGGTGGCCCGGCGATGATGCTGCGCGCGGCGATCCACGGACCGCAGGGCAGGCAGGAAGCCGAGTGGCCGCTCGATGCCTCTACCTGCGACTGCTGCACGACGTCCTCGGCCATGACCGATCGCGGCGTGGTGGTCGTGTACCGCGGCCGCGATGCGCAGGAAGTCCGCGACACCCGCATCGTCCGCCTCGACGGCACGCACTGGACCGCGCCGCACGACGTGCATGCCGACGGTTGGCACTACGCCGGCTGCCCGGTCAACGGTCCGGTGGTGGTCGCCGACGGCAACCGGGTCTGGGCCGCGTGGTACACCGAGGCCGGTGGCGGGCCGGAGCTGCGCGCGGCGCGTTCGGACGATGCCGGCGACAGTTTCGGCGCACCGGTGACCCCTGGCGAAGGGGCCGCAGGTGCTCGGCCGCCTCGCCCTCGCCCTCGGCGGCGACCACCTGCTCGCCGCCTGGCTGGAGGAAGCCTCGCCGACCTCGCAGACGCTGGTGCTGGGCCGCTACGACGCCGACTGGTCGCACGCCGAACGCTTCGAAGTGGCCGCACTGTCCGCGCGCGGCCGCGCCAGCGGCATGCCGCGGCTGCAGTGGAGCGGCGATGCCGCGTGGCTGGCGTGGACCGATGTGCACGACGGCACGCCGGTGCTGCGCGGCGCCACGGTGCACTGACGGCGGGACGTCCAGGCGGACGGCATCTTCCGGGTCATCCCGCCGTCGTCCAGCCACTCCCGTCCGCTGGCGAAAGCGGCCGGTCGCGGCGGCGGGGGCACCACCCGCGTGGCAGGCGCGTGCGCGCCACGCCGCGGTCAGTGGCGCGCGGCGTCGTCGAACAGCCGTCGCCAGCCGTCGTGGCCGAGCTGGCGCAGGGTGGCGTAGTTGCGCTCGACGATCGAATCCGGCTCCGGATAGGCATCGACCGCACGGCTGACGCTGTCCTCGCGCAGCAGGTGCAGGGTCGGCCAGGGCGCGCGGTTGCTGTAGTTCTCGATGTCGTCCGGACGGCTGTCGGCGAACTGGTAGTCCGGATGGAAGCTGGCCACCTGCAGTTCGCCGTCCAGTTCCAGCGCCTCGACCAGTGCATCGGCCTTATCTATAAATCGTTGTAGTCGAGGAAATCGCGCAGCACGTACGGATGCACCAGCAGGGTGGTGTCGATCTGTTCGGCCGGGGTGTCGCGCAGCAGCAGCAGTTCCTCGCCCAGCTGTTCGATCAGCTGTTCGGGCGTGGTCGCGTCGCTGAAGACGAAGCGCACCTGCTGCTTGACGTACACGGCCTTAGCGAACGGGCACAGGTTCAGCCCGATCACCGCCCGCTCGACCCAGCGCCGGGTCTCGGCGATGGCCTCGTCCTTGCCGGGGCCGTCGCTGGTGTCGAAGTCGTCTTCGCTGTTCATCATCGTGCTCCCCGCGATCAGTCGCGGAAGTTGTCGAACTGCAGCGGGATGCCGAAGTCGGCCTTGCGCAGCACCGCGATCGCGTCCTGCAGGTCGTCGCGCTTCTTGCCGTTGACGCGCAGCTTGTCGCCGTTGATCTGGCTGTCGACCTTGAGCTTGGCATCCTTGAGCGCGGCCTGGATCTTCTTGGCCGTTTCGCGCTCGATGCCCTGCTTGATGGTGACCTTCTGCCGCGCGCCGGCCAGGTTGGTCTCCACGTCGCCGAACTTCCAGCAGCGGATGTCGATGCCGCGCGCGGTCAGCCGCTGCTTGAGGATGTCGGTCATCTGCTTGAGCTGGAAGTCGCTGGGCGCGGACTGGTTGACCACGCTGTCTTCCAGCACGAACTTTCGCGTCCACGCCCTTGAAATCGAAGCGGGTGGTCAACTCCCGGCTGGCCTTATCGATGGCATTGGTCAGCTCGTGGGTGTCGACTTCGGAGGCGATGTCGAAGGAGGGCATGGCGGCGGTCACCGGAAGGAGGCTGGGCGCGCATTCTAGCGCCCGGCGCATGACCGGGCCGTGGCCGGCGGCGATAATGCGCGCATGTCCCCGCCCCGTCGTTCTCCGCTGGCCGCCATCGGCTGGATGCTCGCCGCCGTCGCCACCTTCTCGCTGATGGACGCGGGCATGAAGCTGCTGTCCGAACATTACCCGCCGCTGCAGGTAACCCTGCTGCGCGGCGCGGCCTCGTTGCCGTTCGTGCTGGTCTGGGTGCTGTCCACCGCCGGGCTGCGTTCGATCGTGCCGGTGCGCTGGGGCCTGCACCTGCTGCGCGGCCTGCTGGGCATGGTGATGATCGGCTGCTTCGTGTTCGCGCTGAAGCGGATGCCGCTGTCCAGCGCCTACGCGATCTACTTCGTCGCGCCGCTGCTGGTGGCGGCGCTGTCGGTGCCGCTGCTGGGCGAGAAGGTCGGGCCGCGGCGCTGGACCGCGATCGCGCTTGGTTTGGCCGGGGTCATCGTGGTGCTGCGCCCGGGCGTGGGCGGGATCATTTCCTTCCCGGGCCTGATGGTGCTGCTGGCCGCGACCGCCTATGCGATCGCCGCGATCACCGTGAGCCTGCTGACCCGCACCGACACGCCGCAGTCGATGGTGGTGTGGTTCCCATGATCATGGCCGTCGGCGCCGGGTTGGCGGCCATCCCGGGCTGGGTGCCGCTGCGCGGGGAACATGCGGCGCTGATCCTGGCATGGGCCTGGCCGGCGCGCTGGGCCAGATCGCACTGACCGCCGCGTTCATGCGCGGCGATGCCTCGCTGATCGCGCCGCTGGAGTACACCGGCCTGGTGTGGGTGATCGGCTGGGACTGGCTGCTGTGGCGCACGCTGCCCGACGCGTGGACCTGGACCGGCGCGGCGATCATCGTCGCCAGCGGCCTGTACCTGCTGCGCCGCGAGCGCGTGGCCGGCGCCGGACGGGCGCCGCCGATCGACCAGCCCTGAGCGCGCCGGAAGGCGGCCGCGGCCCCGTCGCCGCTGCCGCCGGAGTGCAGGGTCCGGTCGCCGCGCATGGCACGGTCCGGGCGGCGACCGCGCATTGGCGGCGCCTGCTGGGCTAGCCTTGGGGCGTCGGGACGCGACGGGGGACGCAAAGGTGCTGGGATACATCGGCAAGGGGCTCGCGCGATTCCTCGCCAAGCCGCGCGAGCAATACCGGCGCGGACCGAGCAGCCCCGCGGAACTGCTGGCGGCAACCCTGCGTCGTGGCGACGTGCTGCTGGTCGAAGGCTCCAGCCGCTTCTCCGGCGTGATCAAGTACCTGACCCAGTCGACCTGGTCGCACGCGGCGCTGTGCTTATGGGCCCATCGGTGCCCGGTGGCGAGCCCTGGTTCGTCGACGTGGACGTCAACGACGGCGTGCGCACGGTGCCGCTGTCGGAGTTCGCCGGCCTGCACGTGCGGATCTGCCGCCCCGTCGGACTGGCCGCTGCGGAGATCGACGCGGTCGCCGGCTACATGCTGGCGCGGCTGGGGTACAGCTACGACCTGAAGAACGTCTTCGACCTTGCCCGCTACCTGGTGCGACAGCCACCAGTGCCCGATTCGCTGAAGCGGCGGATGATCGCGCTGGGCAGTGGCGAGCCGACCCGGGCGATCTGCTCGACCCTGCTGGCCCAGGCGTTCGGCGCGATCCGCTATCCGATCCTGCCGGAGATCGAGCTGCACGACACGGCCACGCCCGGCGGCCGTCGTGCGGTCGCCGAGATCCTGCACATCCGCCACTACAGCCTGTACACCCCGCGCGACTTCGACGTCTCGCCATTTTTCCAGTGGTCAAGCCGCGGCTGCAGCACGGGTTCGATTTCCGTCGGCTGGTCTGGAGCGATGCGGAGGCTGTTTCCGGTACGCCGTTGTAGGTGGCCGACCTGGCGGCGACGTGACGCCTTCGGTCACACCGGATCGCCCCGGAACGGGCGGCTGCACGCCCGCTGGCGGTTGTCATGCAGCGAAATCCCGCTGTGTAGGGGAGCGCAGGAAAGGAACGGGCCCGGTCGGGGCCCGTTCGCATCCACGCATGCCGGGATCAGAAGCGCGCGCCCAGGCCGATGCCGACGGTCCACGGGTCCAGCTTCAGATCCTTACCGGTGCCTTCGCCGGCCACGCGCACTTCCGGGCGGGCGTGCATGTAACGCACGTCGGTGCGGGCGAACCAGGGACGGAGTGATGTTGAAATCCATGCCGACCGTGCCGATCGCGCCGTTGGCATTGCGCAGGCCCACGTGCGGGCCACCCCAGCGATGTCCTCGTTGCTGAAGTTGGACTCGTAGTAGCCCAGGCCCACGAACGGACGGAACACGTTTTCGGGCTGGCCGAAATGCCACTGGCCACTCAGCGCCAGCGGCTGCTCGACCGTGCCGATCTTGCCGATGCCGTCGGCGCGCACGCGGTGGTTGAACTTGTCGACCGCGCCCCACAGTTCGACGGCCAGGTTGTCGGTCGCGTACCAGCTGGCGCTGATCGTCGGCGCGGCGCCGCCGTCGGCCTTCAGCCCCGGGGCGACGTCCGACTTGGGGTCCAGGTGGGTGTAGCTGCCGACCACGGCGAAGCGCTTGCCGGCGGCAGTGCTGGTATCAGTCGTGTCCCGGGCGAACGCCGGCGAAACGGCCAGCGCGGGAAGCAGGGCTAGGGTCAGGATTCGAATGGAACGCATGGGGGATCTCCTATTCTCTTGTTGTAGTGCCCGTATGGGAGCGGGCGCCGGGACCGTATCGGTCCGGCGATGAACGCAAACCGGCCTGCGCCGGCACGCCGGCGCGCAGGTTCAGGCAATCGCCGCCAAGGCCCCGCCGTTGCGGGATGCGCGCGGAGCGCGGAGTTCACGCACATCAGCGGGGCGTGAACGGCGCGGCGCGGCCGCCGGCGTCATTTGCGCCGGTGGCGTGCCGACATTCGCGTGCGTACTGGACAGGGTGCGACCGGCCCGCATTGGTCTCCGCTGAAACCTGTCCGGGACAGGCGTACCGGCATTCGCAGGGGCGGCCGCGGAGGTTGGCGGGTGGGGCGTGTACGGACACAATAGGGGTCTTTCCCCACGCATATCCGCCGGAGTCCTGGCATGGCCGAAATCAAGGAAGCGCGCGTCCCCGACATCGGGGATTACAGCGACGTCCCCGTCATCGAAGTCCTCGTCGCCGTGGGCGACACCGTGACCAGGACCAGGCCTGGTCACGCTTGAATCGGACAAGGCGACGCTGGAAGTGCCTGCGCCCTTCGCCGGCGTGGTCAAGGAACTGAAGGTCAAGCTCGGCGACACCCTGTCCGAAGGCAGCGTGGTCGCGCTGATCGAGGCCGCCGATGGCGCCGCGGCTCCGGCCGCCACGCCGGCTGCACCGGCCAAGGCCGAGGCGGCTCCGGCCCCGGTAAAGACCTCGGAGACCGGCGCCAAGGTCGAGCCGGTGGCGATCGCCGCGCAGCCGGACAAGCTGGCCCAGCGCGAGATCGCGCAGGTCCAGGCGCTGCCGGCAGGCAAGGCCGGCAGCGATCCGGAAGCCAACCCGCCGCGGACCCCGCCGGTGGAATTCGGCGCCGCCAGCGTGCTGCCCGACCAGGTGCCGTACGCCTCGCCGGCCGTGCGCCTGTTCGCCCGCGAACTCGGCGTGGACCTTACCCAGCTCAAGGGCAGCGAGCGCGGTGGCCGCATCACCCGCGAGGACGTGCAGCGCTTCGTCAAGGCCGCACTGGCCGGCGGCGTGCCGGCCGCGGCCGGTGCCGCGCCAGTGGCGGGTGGCGGTGGCCTCAACCTGCTGCCGTGGCCGAAGGTGGACTTCAGCAAGTTCGGCGAAGTCGAGACCCAGCCGCTGTCGCGGATCAAGAAGATCTCCGGCGCCAACCTGGCGCGCAACTGGGCGGTCATCCCGCATGTCACCCAGTTCGACCAGGCCGACATCACCGACCTGGAAGCGCTGCGCGTGCAGCTCAACGCCGAACAGGAAAAGGCCAAGTCGGGCGTCAAGCTGACCATGCTGGCGTTCCTGCTCAAGGCCAGCGCCGCGGCGCTGAAGCAGTTCCCGGATTTCAACGCCTCGCTCGACGCGGGTGGCGAGAACCTCACCCTCAAGAAGTACGTCCACGTCGGCTTCGCCGCCGATACGCCGAACGGCCTGGTCGTGCCGGTGATCCGCGACGTCGACAAAAAGGGCGTGCTGCAGATCGCGCAGGAAATGGGCGAGCTGGCCAAGAAGGCGCGCGACGGCAAGCTCGGCCCGGCCGACATGAGCGGCGGCTGCTTCTCGATCAGCTCGCTGGGCGGCATCGGCGGTACCGCGTTCACCCCGATCATCAATGCGCCTGAAGTGGCGATCCTGGGCGTGTCCAAGTCGAGCCAGCAGCCGGTGTGGGACGGCAAGCAGTTCGTGCCGCGCCTGACCCTGCCGCTGTCGCTGAGCTACGACCATCGCGTGATCGACGGCGCCGCCGCCGCACGCTTCACCACCTACCTTACCTAGGTCCTCGCCGACATGCGCCGCGTGCTGCTCTGAGGACGCGACCATGGCGAATACGATCGAAGTGAAGGTTCCGGACATCGGCGACTACAGCGATGTGCCGGTGATCGAAGTGCTGGTCGCTGTCGGCGACACGGTGAAGAAGGACCAGCGCCTTATCACGCTGGAATCGGACAAGGCGACGCTGGAAGTGCCGTCCACCGCCGATGGCGTGGTCAAGGAGATCAAGGTCAAGATCGGCGACCGGCTGTCGGAAGGCGGCGTGGTCGTCGTGCTGGAAGCCGCGGGTGCCGCGGCGCCTGCCGCGCCCAAGCCTGCAGCGCCTGCCGCAGCGCCGAGCGCGCCGGCCCCGGCTGCCGCTCCGGCTGCGCCTGCTGCCGCTGCACCGGCCGCCGCCGCTTCGTCCGGCCCGGTCGAGATCAAGGTGCCCGACATCGGCGACTACAGCGGCGTGCCGGTGATCGAAGTGCTGGTCAAGGTCGGCGACACGGTCAAGAAGGACCAAGAGCCTTAGTCACGCTGGAATCGGACAAGGCCACGCTGGAAGTGCCGTCCACCGCCGATGGCGTGGTCAAGGAACTGAAGGTCAAGCTCGGCGACGCGCTGTCGCAGGGTGACGTGGTCGCGGTGCTCGAGTCCGTCGGTGGCGCCCCCGTGGCGGCCGCTCCGGCAAGCAAGCCGCCGGTCGCGCCCTCGCACCGCGCCCCGGCCGAACCGGCTGCACCCAAGCCCGCGCTGGGCACCGGCAAGCAGGCCGACATCGAATGCCGCATCGTGGTGATCGGTTCGGGCCCCGGCGGCTATACCGCCGCGTTCCGCGCCGCCGACCTGGCCCTGGATACGGTGCTGGTCGAGCGCTACGACACCCTCGGCGGCGTCTGCCTCAACGTCGGCTGCATTCCGTCAAAGGCGCTGCTGCATGCGGCCGCGCTGATCGAGGAAGCGGCGCACTCGGACGACATCGGCATCAGCTTCGGCAAGCCGAAGATCGACCTGGACAAGCTGCGCGGCTTCAAGCAGGACAAGGTCGTGGGCCAGTTCACCAAGGGCCTTACCGGCATGGCTAAGGCAGCGCAAGGTGCGCACGGTGCAGGGCGTGGCGAAGTTCGTGTCGCCCAATGAGCTCGAGATCGCCGGCAGCGACGGCAAGACCCAGCTGCTGCGATTCGAGCAGTGCATCATCGCCGCCGGTTCGCAGGCGGTGAAGCTGCCGAACTTCCCGTGGGACGACGCGCGGGTGATGGATTCCACCGACGCGCTGCAGCTGGCCGACGTGCCCAAGTCGCTGCTGGTCGTCGGCGGCGGCATCATCGGCCTGGAAATGGCCACCGTGTACCGCGCGCTCGGCGCCGAAGTCACCGTGGTCGAATTCATGGACCAGTTGATGCCCGGCGCCGACAAGGACATGGTCAAGCCGCTGGCCGACCGCCTGAAGAAGCAGGGCGTGATCGTGCACCTGAAGACCAAGGCGGCCAAGGTCGAAGCCTCGAAGAAGGGCATCACCGTGTCCTTCGAGAGCGCCACCGAAGGTGCGAAGCCGGAGCTGGAATCGGGCACCTGGGACCGCGTGCTGGTCGCGGTGGGCCGCTCGCCGAATGGCGGCAAGCTCGATGCCGGCAAGGCCGGCGTGCAGGTCACCGACCGCGGCTTCATTCCGGTCGACCGGCAGATGCGCACCAACGTGCCGCACATCTTCGCCATCGGCGACCTGGTCGGCCAGCCGATGCTGGCGCACAAGGCCACGCACGAAGGCAAGCTGGCCGCGGAAGTGGCGGCCGGCGAGAAGAAGGAATGGGTGGCGCGGGTGATTCCGTCGGTGGCCTACACCGACCCGGAGATCGCGTGGGTCGGCGTCACCGAGACCGAGGCCAAGGCCAAGGGACTGAAGATCGGCGTGGGCAAGTTCCCGTGGGTCGCCTCGGCACGCGCAGTGGGCATCGGCCGCGGTGAAGGCTTCACCAAGCTGATCTTCGACGAGCACACCCACCGCATCATCGGCGCCGGCATCACCGGCGTGCATGCCGGTGACCTGATCTCCGAACTGGCGCTGGCGATCGAGATGGGCGCCGAGGCCGGCGACATCGGCGCCACCATCCACCCGCACCCGACCCTGGCGAGACGGTGGCGATGGCGGCCGAGGTGTACGAAGGCACGATCACCGATCTCTACATCCCGAAGAAGAAATAAACGGGCTGCAGTCGCGGACAGCAAGGCCCCGGCATCGCCGGGGCTTTCTTTGTGCGCTGCGGCGCCGTTGCGCCCACCGCACGGTGGAGTGGCGGGCTTCGGACGCGACGGTGTGCCGCGAGGGGTGCAAGGAGCCGCGGGGGCGATGAGGGCAGGGGCGCCAATGGGCGCGGCCGGTTCCGGCAGGAACCCGCCATGGCTGGCGGCTGCGACAGTGATCTGGCGTTAAAAGACGCGAACACGCCGACATCGTCCGGCCAAAAGAAAGGCCCCGGGTGGGGGCCCGGGGCCTTGGGCGGGACTGACCGACGAGGTTCTCCGTCCCGGCAGCTCTATCGACCGGGCAGCCGGGCGGAAGTTCCATACGCCAACCCCGACTTTCGCCGGTTGTCCCCGAAAATGTCCCACTGCTATAATTTTGCGGCTCGGCAGGGCGCGTTTTCGCGACGCCCGCCTCCCGCTTACTCCCTCAGGCAATCATCGCGTGCTGAACTCCGTTGCCGCAGGCCGGCGACAGGCCGCTCGCGCGATCGCCTTACAGGTGGTGGCGACACTGCTGGTCGCGCTGGCCTGCCTCTGGCAGGCGCCGCGCTGGTCGGTGGCGGCGCTGGTGGGCGGGGGTGCGGTGATCCCATGGGATGGTTCTCGGCCCGGATCGCGTTGGGGGCGGCGTTGCAGCCGCGGTCCCGGCGCTGGCTGGCTGGTCGCCGGGGTACTGGCCAAATGGCTGGTCCTGGTGGCGGTACTGGTGCTGGGTGCGGCCGCTTTCGGGCTGCCCCCGTTGCCGATGCTGGTCGCGGCGGTGGTGGTGCTGGCGGCCCAGGTCGTGGCGCTGGCACTGGCCCGCTGAGGGGCCTACGGGCAATTCGGATCAATTCAGGTTGTTAGAACAGGAAAACAGGACCCATGTCGGCTGAGGCGGAACTGACCCCAACCAGCTACATCCAGCATCACCTGCAGAACCTGACCTTCAAGGTCGGCGAGGGTGGCTTCTGGACGTTGCACGTGGACACGTTCGTGACCGCGGTGCTGATGGGCCTGTTGATGGTGTTCATGTTCTGGCTGGCCACGCGCAAGGCCACCGCGGGCGTGCCGGGCAAGTGGCAGGCCTTTGTCGAAATCTGCCTGGAGTTCGTCGACCGCCAGGCGCGCGACACCTACCACGGGACCAGCAAGCTGGTGACGCCCATCGCGATCACCCTGTTCTTCTGGATCCTGATGATGAACCTGCTGAAGATGATCCCGGCGGACTTCTTCGCGACGGTCCTGGGCTGGTTCGGCGTTCACTACTGGAAGCCGGTCCCGACCGCCGACGTGAACGCCACGCTGGGCATGTCGATCAGCGTGTTCTTCCTGATGATCTTCTTCGCGCTGCGCGCCAAGGGCCTGGGACACTTCACCCTGGAGTTCCTGACCGCGCCGTTCGGCAAGTGGATGATGCCGTTCAACCTCATCCTCAACACCGTCGAATGGCTCAGCAAGCCGATTTCGCTGGCGATGCGACTGTTCGGCAACATGTTCGGCGGCGAGATCGTGTTCCTGCTGATATGGGTGCTCGGCGGCGCCGGCATCGCCGGCATGTTCGCCGGTGCGGCCTTCGGCTTCGGCTGGATGATCTTCCACCTGCTGGTGATTCCGCTGCAGGCGTTCATCTTCATGATGCTGTCGATCGTGTACCTGAGCCTGTCCGAAGACAGTCACTGATTTCCCGCTTTCGCTTCACCCTTCGTTCCCCCGCTTTACCACTTAGCAATTCACCACCTAGCAATCCGCTCCGGAGAAAACCATGGAAACCGCACTGACCGCCCTCGCTTCCGTCCAGGCTTCGACCGTTCTGGCCATCGGCATCATGATCGGCCTTACCCGCTTGGCGCCGGCTCGAGCCTTACCATCATGGCTGGCAAGTTCCTGGAGTCGGCCGCCCGCCAGCCGGAGCTGATCCCGGTCCTGCAGGTCCGCATGTTCATCACCGCCGGCCTGATCGACGCCGCGTTCATCATCTCGGTCGCCGTCGGCCTGCTGTTCGCCTTCGCCTCGCCGTTCGTCGCGCCGTTCCCAGCCCAGCTGGGCGGCTGATCGAACGTCGGGTGGTGCCCGCGCATCCGCGCGGGCGCTGACAGGATGGAGGGGCCGGCCGGCTACGGCCGCGTCGGTCCCGTCACCACAGGCAGAGCGCACCAATGAACATCGGTCTTACTCTAATTGCCCCGGCGCTGGCTTTCGCCGCGCTGATCTGGCTGATCGCCACCAAGATCTGGCCGCCGCTGCTCAAGGCCATCGAGGAGCGCCAGCAGAAGATCGCCGAGGGCCTTACCGCGGCCGACCGCAGCCAGAAGGACCTGGCGCAGGCGCAGGACAAGGTCAACGAGCTGCTGAAGGAAGCCCGCGGCAAGGCCAACGAGATCATCGACCGGCCCCCACGCGCGCGCCAACCAGATCGTCGACGCCGCGCGTGAGGACGCACTCGCCGAAGCCGGCCGCCAGAAGGCGATCGCCCAGGCCGAGATCGACGCGTCCGCCAACCGCGCCCGCGAAGACCTGCGCAAGCAGGTGTCCGCGCTGGCGGTGAACGGCGCCGAGAAGCTGCTGCGCCGCGAGATCGATGCCAACGCGCACAAGGCGTTGCTCGACGAACTGGCGGCCGAGATCTGAGCATGAGCCAGGCCCTCACCCTCGCCCGTCCCTACGCCCGCGCCGCCTTCGCTTCGCGGCCGCGCGCGACGAAGGCCGCCTGGACGCATGGTCGCAGGCGCTGGGCTTCGCTGCCCAGGTCGCCGCCGACCCGCGCGTGGCTGGCCTGCTGCTCAATCCGGAGCTGACCCGCGGCCAGGCGGTCGCGCTGCTGGCGCCGCAGGGCGCCGAAGCTTCGTTCACCCGGTTCCTCGGCCTGCTGGCCGACGCCGGGCGCCTGCCCTTGCTGGCCGAGGTCGCCGGGCTGTTTGAACAGCAGCGCGCCGAGGACCAGCGCGTGGTGCGGGCCACCGTCACTTCCGCCGCCGAGCTGTCGCCGCAGGAGCTGGACAAGCTGCGCGACGCGCTCAAGCGCCGTTTCGGCCGCGAGGTCGAACTGGACGCGGCGGTGGACGCCAGCCTGATCGGCGGCGCGGTGATCGACGCCGGCGACGTGGTGATCGACGGTTCGCTCAAGGGCAAGCTCGCGCGCCTGCAGACCGCGCTGGCGGGCTGACCCGCGACCGGCTCCAGACAGTTCACTTTTCAGGTCGCCGCCTCCAGGGCACGCGACTCCAAGGAAACCAACATGGCTACCACGCTCAACCCCTCCGAAATCAGCGACCTGATCAAGACCCGCATCGAGCAGGTCAAGCTGTCCGCTGAAGCCCGCAACGAAGGCACCGTGACCTCGGTGTCCGACGGCATCGTGCGCATCTTCGGCCTTACCGACGTGATGCAGGGCGAAATGATCGAGCTGCCGAACAACACGTTCGCGCTGGCGCTGAACCTGGAGCGCGACTCGGTCGGCGCCGTGGTCCTCGGCGACTTCGAGCACCTGCGCGAGGGCGACGTGGCCAAGACCACCGGCCGCATCCTCGAAGTGCCGGTCGGCCGCGAGCTGCTCGGCCGCGTGGTCAACGCGCTGGGCGAGCCGATCGACGGCAAGGGCCCGATCGCCGCCAAGCTGACCGCGCCGGTGGAGCGCGTGGCCCCGGGCGTGATCTGGCGCAAGTCGGTCGACCAGCCGGTGCAGACCGGCTACAAGCGTCGGTCGACGCGATGATCCCGATCGGCCGCGGCCAGCGCGAGCTGATCATCGGCGACCGCCAGACCGGCAAGACCGCCATGGCGATCGACGCGGTGATCAACCAGAAGGGCACCGGCATCAAGTGCGTGTACGTGGCGATCGGCCAGAAGGCCTCGACCATCGCCAACATCGTGCGCAAGCTGGAAGAGAACGGCGCGATGGCCCACACGATCGTCGTGGCCGCCACCGCCTCCGAGTCGGCCGCGATGCAGTACATCAGCGCCTACTCCGGCTGCACCATGGGCGAGTACTTCATGGACCGCGGCGAAGACGCGCTGATCGTCTACGACGACCTGTCCAAGCAGGCCGTGGCCTACCGCCAGATCTCGCTGCTGCTCAAGCGCCCGCCGGGTCGCGAAGCCTACCCGGGCGACGTGTTCTACCTGCACTCGCGCCTGCTCGAGCGCGCCGCCCGCGTGTCGACCGACTACGTCGAGAAGTTCACCAACGGCGGCGAGGTCAAGGGCCAGACCGGTTCGCTGACCGCGCTGCCGATCATCGAGACCTGGCCGGCGACGTGTCCGCGTTCGTGCCGACCAACGTGATCTCGATCACCGACGGCCAGATCTTCCTTAAACCGACCTGTTCAACGCCGGCATCCGCCCGGCGGTGAACGCCGGCATCTCGGTGTCGCGCGTCGGCGGCTCGGCCCAGACCAAGATCATCAAGAAGCTGTCGGGCGGCATCCGCATCTCGCTGGCCCAGTACCGCGAACTGGCGGCGTTCGCCCAGTTCGCGTCGGACCTGGACGAAGCCACCCGCAAGCAGCTCGAGCGCGGCCAGCGCGTCACCGAGCTGATGAAGCAGAAGCAGTACGCGCCGATGTCGATCGCCAACCAGGCGCTGTCGATCTATGCGGTCAACGAGGGCTACCTGGACGACGTGCCGGTCGGCAAGCTGCTGGCGCTGGAAGAGGGCCTGCACGCCCACTTCGCCAACACCTGGGCGCGCTGATCGAGCAGATCAACAAGACCGGTGCCTGGAACGACGAGATCGAAGCGGCGTTCAAGAAGGGCATCGCCGAGTTCAAGCAGACCGGCACCTGGTAAGCCGCGACGCGGCGCGGGAATGATCCCGCCGCCGCGACGGTGACCAAGTCCAACGGCGGGCCATGGCCCGCCCAACGGGAAGAAGAGATGGCTGGCGGACGCGAAATCAAAACCAAGATCAAGAGCGTGCAGAACACCCGCAAGGTGACCCGCGCGCTGGAAATGGTCTCGGCCTCCAAGATCCGCAAGGCGCAGGACCGGATGCGCACCTCGCGTCCGTACACCCAGGCCATGCGGCAGGTCATCGGCCACGTGGCGAACGCCAACACCGACTACCAGCATCCGTTCCTGCTCGAGCGCGAGCAGGTCAAGCGGGTCGGCTACATCGTGGTGTCGTCCGACCGCGGCGCAGCCGGTGGCCTCAACAACAACCTGTTCCGCAAGCTGCTGGGCGAGATCCGCCAGTTCAACGAGCAGGGCGTCGAGGTCGACATGGTCACCATCGGCCAGAAGGCATCGGCCTTCTTCCGCCGGATCAAGGTCAACATGGTTGGCAGCGTGTCCCATCTGGGCGACGTGCCGCACCTGGACGACCTGCGCGGCGTGGTCAAGCTCATGCTGCAGGCCTACATCGACGGCAAGGTCGACCGCGTGTTCGTGGTCTACAACCACTTCGTCAACACGATGACCCAGAAGGCCACGTTCGACCAGCTGCTGCCGCTTCCGCCGGCGCAGACGGGTGTGCCGAACCACGACTGGGACTACATCTACGAGCCGGACGCGGCGACCGTGCTCGACCACGTGCTGATCCGCTACGTGGAGTCGCTCGTCTACCAGGCGCTGCTGGAGAACGTGGCATCCGAGCATGCCGCGCGCATGGTGGCGATGAAGGCGGCCAGCGACAACGCAACCAAGCTGATCGGTACCCTGAACCTGGTCTACAACAAGGCCCGCTGGGCCGCGATCACGCAGGAAATCTCCGAGATCGTGGGCGGCGCAGCAGCCGTCTGAAGCTTGCAACGCAGAAGGGGCGTCTCGCGCGGCTGGCGTCCCCGGGTCAAGGAATGAAGTCGCGCAGTGCTGGAATCGAACCACGATCAACACTCAATCTGGAACCCAAGGAATGACCATGAACAAGCTGATGACCGTCGCGGCTCTCGCCGTCATGCTGGCCGCCTGCGGCAAGAAGGAAGCCGAAGCGCCCGCCGCCGATGCCGCTCCGGCCACCACCGAGGCTGCTCCGGCTGCCGATGCCGCTGCCCCGGCTGCGGATGCCGCCGCCCCGGCTGCCACCGACGCTGCCGCCCCGGTCGCGTCGGGCCTGCCGCAGGTCTGCGAGGACTACCTGACCCGCGCCAAGACCTGCTTCGAGAAGTCGGGTGGCGACGCTTCGGCCGCCGCCTTCCAGCAGGGCGTCGACCGGCCCGCGCGCAGTGGGAAGCGCTGAGCGACAAGTCCGGCCTGGGAAGTGGCCTGCAAGGCCGCCAACGACTCCTTCACCCAGACCGCCGCGATGCTCAAGTGCGAGTAAGCGGTTGATCCATCCGTCCCGCGGGCTTCGGCCCGCGGGGCATCCGCGGGTGTTGCGGAAAGCCCGGCGGTTTTCCACAACATCCGAACTTTGGAACAAGCGAGTAGCGACATGACCACCCAGACTCAAGGCAAGATCGTCCAGATCATCGGCGCCGTCGTCGACGTCGAGTTCCCGCGCGCGGAAGTGCCGAAGGTGTACGACGCGCTGAAGGTCGATGGCACCGCCATCACCCTGGAAGTCCAGCAGCAGCTGGGCGACGGCGTGGTTCGCGCGATCGCGCTCGGCTCCACCGACGGCCTCAAGCGCAACCTGGTCGCCACCAACACCGGCCGCGGCATCTCCGTGCCGGTCGGCACCGGCACCCCGGGTCGCATCATGGACGTGCTCGGCAGGCCGATCGACGAGGCCGGTGCCATCGAGGCGACGACCACGTGGGAAATCCACCGTGACGCGCCGAGCTTCGACGAGCAGGCTTCGGCCACCGAGCTGCTCGAGACCGGCATCAAGGTCATCGACCTGATGTGCCCGTTCGCCAAGGGCGGCAAGGTCGGCCTGTTCGGCGGCGCCGGCGTGGGCAAGACCGTCAACATGATGGAGCTGATCAACAACATCGCCAAGGCGCACAGCGGCCTGTCGGTGTTCGCCGGCGTGGGCGAGCGCACCCGCGAAGGCAACGACTTCTACCACGAGATGATCGAGTCGGGCGTCGTCAACACCGAGAACCCGAAGGAGTCCAAGGTGGCGATGGTCTACGGCCAGATGAACGAGCCGCCGGGCAACCGCCTGCGCGTCGCGCTGACCGGCCTGACCATGGCCGAGTACTTCCGCGACGAAAAGGACGCCAACGGCAAGGGCCGCGACGTGCTGTTCTTCGTCGACAACATCTACCGCTATACCTGGCCGGCACCGAAGTGTCGGCGCTGCTGGGCCGCATGCCGCCGTCGGCGGTGGGCTACCAGCCGACCCTTACCGGCGAGATGGGCGTGCTGCAGGAGCGCATCACCTCGACCAAGACCGGTTCGATCACCTCGATCCAGGCCGTGTACGTGCCCGCGGACGACCTGACCGACCCGTCGCCGGCGACCACCTTCGCCCACCTGGACTCGACCGTGACCCTGTCGCGCTCGATCGCCTCGCTCGGCATCTACCCGGCGGTGGACCCGCTGGACTCGACCAGCCGCCAGATGGATCCGAACGTCATCGGCCACGAGCACTACGACACCGCCCAGCGCGTCCAGCAGACCCTGCAGAAGTACAAGGAGCTGAAGGACATCATCGCGATCCTGGGCATGGACGAGCTGTCGGAAGACGACAAGCTGGCCGTGTCGCGCGCGCGCAAGATCGAGCGCTTCTTCAGCCAGCCGTTCCACGTCGCCGAAGTGTTCACCGGCTCGCCGGGCAAGTACGTGTCGCTGAAGGACACCATCCGCGGCTTCAAGGGCATTGTCGACGGCGAGTACGACCACCTGCCGGAGCAGGCGTTCTACATGGTCGGCACCATCGAAGAAGCCGCCGAGAAGGCCAAGAAGATCGCCTGAGTGCGATCTTCCGACACTGAACACAGCGAGGCAGCATGAGCACCATCCGTTGCGACATCGTCAGCGCCGAGCAGGAGATCTTCCGCGGTGAAGCGACCCTGGTCGTGGCCACGGGCGAACTGGGCGAGCTCGGCATCGCGCCGCGGCACGCGCCGCTGATCACCCGGCTGAAGCCGGGCAAGGTCGTGGTGACGCTGCCGGACGGCTCGCACCTGGATTTCGCCATTTCCGGCGGCATCCTCGAGGTGCAGCCGCAGGTGGTGACGGTGCTGGCCGACACCGCGATCCGCGCCCAGGACATCGACGAGGCCGCGGTGCGCAAGGCCAAGGAAGAGGCCGAGCGTGCGCTGGCCAACCGCAGCGAGGTGATCGAAGTGGCCGAGGCGCAGAAGCGCCTTACCGAAGTCCACCGCCCAGCTGCAGGCCCTCGAGCGCCTGCGCCGCACCCTCAAGCACTGATCCGCGCGACCCGGATCTTCGGGGGATGCAGCGAACGACGCCGGCCGACGCCGGCGTTTTTCGTTTCAGGGGCTACCGCCGCCTCGCATGGCGGCGTGGCGGTTAGACTGGAACCGACACGGATATCCCTGCGCATGCCGCCATGACCATCACCCCCCAAGGAAGCGCTCCAGCGCACGATCGAGCACCGCGAGATCTTCCACGACGAAATGGTCGGGTTGATGCGCCAGATCATGCGTGGCGAGGTCTCTCCGCTGATCACGGCGGCGATCCTGACCGGCTTGCGGGTGAAGAAGGAAACGGTAGGCGAGATCGCCGGCGCGGCTGGTCATGCGCGAGTTCTCGCGTACCGTGGAGGTGGCCGACCGCACGCACCTTATCGACATCGTCGGCACCGGCGGCGATGGCTCGCACACCTTCAACATCTCCACCTGTTCGATGTTCGTCGCCGCGGCGGCCGGCGCAAGGGTCGCCAAGCACGGCAACCGCAGCGTGTCGTCCAAGTCCGGCAGCGCCGACGTCCTCGAGGCGCTGGGCGCGGCGATCGAGCTGCAGCCGGAGCAGGTGGCCGCGTCCATCGCGCGTGCCGGCATCGGCTTCATGTTCGCGCCGATCCACCATCCGGCGATGAAGGTGGTGGCCCCGGTGCGGCGCGAGATGGGCGTGCGCACGATCTTCAACATCCTCGGCCCACTGACCAATCCGGCCGGCGCGCCGAACATCCTGATGGGCGTGTTCCATCCGGACCTGGTCGGCATCCAGGCCCGCGTGCTGCACGAGCTGGGCGCCGCGCGTGCGCTGGTGGTCTGGGGCCGCGACGGCATGGACGAGATCTCGCTCGGCGCGGCGACCATGGTCGGCGAACTGCGCGACGGCGTGGTCCGCGAATACGAGATCCATCCGGAGGACTTCGGCATCGCCATGTCGGCCAGCCGCAACCTCAAGGTGGCCGACGCGGCCGAGTCGCGCGGCATGCTGCTGGGCGTGCTCGACGGCGCACCCGGACCGGCGCGCGAGATCGTGGTGCTCAATGCGGCCGCGGCGCTGTACGTCTCCGGCGTGGCCGACGACATCGGCGATGGCATCGCGCGCGCGCGTCGTCGCGCTCGACAGCGGTGCAGCGCGGCAGGCGCTGGACCGCTTCGTGCTGGGCACGCGCGAGCTCGCCGGGCAGGCGACACCGGCATGAGCGGCGACGGCTTCGCTTGCCTGCCGGCGCCACCGTACTACGCGGTGGTGTTCAGTTCCCGCCGCAACGGCGAGGATCCCGAAGGCTATGCCGCGGCGGCCGGACGCATGCTCGAGCTGGCCCGGCAGCAGCCGGGGTTCCTTGGCGTGGAGTCGGCCCGGGACGTCGAAGGCTTCGGCATCACCGTGTCCTACTGGGAAAGCGAGGCGGCGATCCGCGCCTTGGCGCGAGCACGCCGAGCATGCCGAAGTGCGCCGCCACGGCCGCCAGCACTGGTACGAACACTACGAACTGCGCGTGGCCAGGGTCGAGCGCGCGTCCGGCTTCGCCGGTGGCTGAAACCATCCGGCCCGTGTCCGTGCATGCGAGAATGCCGGTCCGCCGAGTGCGAGCCCGCGACAGACGATGAGCGACATCCTGCAGACCATCCTGGCCCGCAAGGTCGAGGAGATCACCGCACGCCGCAGCCGCGTGTCGCTGGCCGAGATCAGCGCGCGTGCGCGCGATGCCGGCCCGGTGCGCGGTTTCGCCACGGCGTTGCAGGCGGCGATCGCGGCCGGCGATCCTGCGGTCATCGCCGAGGTGAAGAAGGCCAGCCCGTCCAAGGGCGTGATCCGCCCGGACTTCCGCCCGGCCGAGATCGCGGTCAGCTACGAGTTCGGTGGGGCGTCCTGCCTGTCGGTGCTGACCGACGTCGACTTCTTCCCAGGCAGCGACGACTACCTGCAGCAGGCGCGCGCGGCGTGCACGCTGCCGGTGCTGCGCAAGGATTTCACCATCGACGCGTACCAGGGTGCACGAGGCCCGCGCGCTCGGTGCCGACTGCATCCTGCTGATCGTGGCCGCGCTGGACGACGTGCAGCTGGCCGACCTGTCCGGGCTGGCGCTGGAGCTGGGCATGGACGTGCTGGTGGAAGTGCACGACATCGACGAGCTGGAGCGTGCGATCCAGGTGCCGGTACCGCTGGTGGGGATCAACAACCGGAACCTGCGCACGTTCGAGGTCTCGCTCGACGTCACCCTGGCGATGAAGGACGCGGTGCCGCGCGACCGGCTGCTGGTCACCGAGAGCGGCATCCTCGTGCACGATGACGTGACGCGGATGCGCGCGGCCGGCGTGCACGCCTTCCTGGTCGGGGAGACCTTCATGCGTGCCGACGAGCCGGGCGAGGCGCTGCGGCAGCTGTTTTTCGACCGGTGAGTTTCGACGCATGAGCCCTGGCGCATGACTGGTGGACCGTACCCGCCGCCACGCGAGGACGCGCCGCTGGTCGTGTTCGACTTCGACCACACGCTTTACGACGGCGACTCCGGCAGCCACCTGTTCAGCCTGGCTGATCCGCCGCAACCCGCTGCGTGTGCTCGCCGCGCTCCTGGCTACGCCGCTGCTGGGCCCGATGGTTGCCTTCCTGCCCACCCGCCGCCGGGGCATTTCCGGTTACGTCTGGATCGGCAGCTTCGGCCTGCATGCGGCGCGCGAGTTCGACCAGCTGATCGACCACTACGTGGACACCCATCGCGAGCAGATCGCAGCGCGCCTGCTGCCGGCGGCGCTGGAGGTTTTCACCCGGCACCGTGCGCAGGGCGACCGGGTGGTGGTGGCCACCGGCGCACCGCCGGAACTGGCCCGCGCGATCCTGGGGTTCGTCGCCCACGAGGACGTGCCGGTAATCGGCACGGTGGTCGGCGCGCGGTTGGGCGGCATCGGCGCGCGACGCCATTGCCACCACGAGGAAAAGATGCGGATGCTGCGCGAGCGCGGCTACGGTGACATCGAGACGGCCTACTCGGACTCTTCGGCCGACCTGCCGCTGCTGCTGGCCGCGCGCCGGCCGGTGGTGGTGAACCCGAAGCCGGGCCGGGTGGCGATGTTCCGTCGCGTGCTGCCAGCCGGGACGCCGATCCTCAACTGGGGCTGCCACGCGCGCGGCGGGACGCCGGTGTCCTGACGGACCCGCCTAGCGCGCTACATCTTCAGCAGCGCGTGCCCGATCTGGAACAGGCTCATGCACAGCACCAGCACGCCGACCGCGATCAGCACCCACTGCTCGCGTACCCGCTTGACCAGCAGCGCGGCGATCGGTGCGGCGATCATGCCGCCCACCAGCAGGCCGGCCACGATCTGGAAGTGCTGGATGCCGATGGACAGCAGGAAAGTGAGCGAGACCGCCAGGTCACCACGAATTCGGCGGCGCTGACCGAGCCGATCACGGTGCGTGCCTTACCGCCGCTGGCCAGCAGGGTGGAGGTCGCCAGCGGGCCCCAGCCACCGCCGCCGCTGGCATCGAGCAGGCCGGCGAAGAAGCCCAGCACCGGCACCCGGCGCACTTCCCGGCGGGGTACCAGCCGGCCGCCGGCGCGCACCAGGGATCAGCACCGCCAGCACCAGCAGGTAGACGTAGACGAACGGCCGGATCAGCTCGCCCGGGATCCGGGTCAGCACGTAGGCGCCGAGCATCCGCCGACCACGCCGGGCACGGCCAAGGCGCAGGAACAGGCGCCGGTCCACGTTGCCCATGACCAGGTGCGAGACGCCCGAGGCGCCGGAGGTGAACACTTCAGCGGCGTGGATGCTGGCGCTGACCTGCGCCGGCGGCAGGCCCATCGCCAGCAGGACCGAGGAAGACACCAGCCCATAGGCCATGCCGAGCGCCCCGTCGACGAGCTGCGCCCCAAGGCCGACCAGCACGAACCAAGGCGAAGGTTTCGCCAAACTCCATCATGCGCCCGACGCTGCCGGGCGATCAGCGGGTGCCGTACAGCACGACGGTCTTGCCGCGTGCGTGCAGCTGGCCGTCCACCTATGGAGCTTCTTCAGCACGCGGCCGGCCATTTCGCGCGAACACCCGACCAAGGCGGGCCAGCTCCTGCCGCGACACGCGCATCTGCGTGCCCTGCGGGTGGCTCATTGCCTCCGGCTCCTTGGTAAGGTCATGCAGGGTGCGCACGATCCGGTCGGTCACGTCCAGGAAGGTAAGGCGGCTGGCCTTGCGGCTGGTGGTCAGCAGGCGCCTCGAGAGCTGCACGCCGATCGAATAGAGCAGGCGCGGGGCATCGCCGGCCAGCGGCCCGAACATGAGCTGCTGCAGGCGGTCGTAGCTGATCTCGGCCAGCTCGCAGGCGCTGCGGGTGCGCAGGATCACCTCGCGGCTGTCGGACTCGATGAACAGGCCCATTTCGCCGACGAACTCGCCCGCGCCGTAGTAGCCTGGGGACCAGTTCGCGGCCGTCTTCCTCTTCGGCGATGATGCTGACCGAGCCGTTGACCACGTAGTACAGGGTGCCGGCCGGGTCTCCGGGGCGGAACACGTCGGTCCGGTTGGGGTAGCGGCGGCGCTGGCAATGGGCCATAAGCGCTCGACGGCGGCCTGATCCAGCGACAGCGGGCTGCTGGTGAAGCGCAGGGGAGTCACGGCGTGGTTCCTGGTTTTCATGGGAGTCGTGGCGGCCGAAGATAGCCGGCGATGCGCCGGCGGGCAAACCCCGTGTCGCCAGACATACCGCGGCCACCGGGTTTGGCCCATAATGCCGCGTTTTCCACCCCAGAGGCATGACCGCCGTGGTCAAACCCCTGCCGCGCCTGAGGCTGCAAGGCTTCAACAACCTCACCAAGGCGTTGAGCTTCAACATCTACGACGTCTGCTACGCGGTCTCCGAAGACGAGCGCCAGCGCTACATCGAGTACATCGATGAGGCGTACAACGCCGACCGGCTGACCCAGATCCTGACCGACGTGGCCCAGATCATCGGCGCCAACATCCTGAACGTGGCCCGCCAGGACTACGATCCCCAGGGTGCGTCGGTGACCATCCTCATTTCCGAGGAGCCGGTCATCGACAAGAAGGACGCCGGCAAGGAGATCATCTCCGACGCGGTGGTCGCGCACATGGACAAGAGCCACATCACCGTCCACACCTACCCGGAGACGCACCCGCAGAACGGCATCGCGACCTTCCGCGCGGATATCGACGTGGCCACCTGTGGCGTGATTTCGCCGCTGAAGGCGTTGAACTACCTGATCGAGAGCTTCGAGTCCGACATCGTGGTGATGGACTACCGCGTGCGCGGCTTCACCCGCGACATCAAGGGCAAGAAGCACTACATCGACCACAAGATCAATTCGATCCAGGATTTTACGAAGAAGAACATCAAGTCGCGCTACGAGTCCATCGACGTCAACGTCTACTATGAGAACATCTTCCACACGAAGATGCACCTGAAGGAGTTCGACCTGGACACGTACCTGTTCGAGGAGAAGGCGCGCAACCTCTCGTTCAAGGACCGCATGCGCATCGAGGCGCTGCTCAAGCGCGAGATCGAGGAACTGTTCCACGGGCGCAACCTGGTCGAGTGACCGGCCGGCGCGCCCGCGGGTGCGCCGGGATTCACGAAGGCGCTGGCAGGATGGCGCTGCACATCGCGGGACGGCCCGCGCGCGGCGCCAGCCGCGGACGAAACCGACGGCGGTCCGGGGCCTAGCCCCGGGCCGCTTTTTTTTGCACCTTCGGAAGGAGAACGACGATGGCGTGGACCTGGCTGCTGCTGGCGGGCCTGTTCGAGATCGGTTTCGCCCCGGGGCTGAAGCACACCGAAGGTTTCACCCGGCTGTGGCCCAGCCTCGGTACCGCGGCGGCCGCGGCGGCGAGCCTGTACCTGATGACCCAGGCGATGCGTTCGATCCCGGTCGGCACCGCCTATGCGGTGTGGACCGGGATCGGCGCGGTGGGCGTGGCGGGGATGGGCATCGTCCTGCTGGGCAGAGCGGTTCACCGGCGCGGCTGGCCTGCATCGGCCTGATCGTGGCCGGAGTGATCGGCCTGAAGCTGTGCTCGCCGGGGTGAACCGGGCCGGGAACCCGGCTCAGAGCCGGTAGGCGACCAGCTTCATCAGCTTCGAGGCAAGCGCCATCGCCTGCGGGATCGGTGGGGGCAGGGTCCGGGCGCCGGCATGTTCGGCATGTTCGGCGTGACGGGCCTCGTCGTCCTTCATCACCCGGATGATCTCGCGGCTGCGCGTGTCGGCGGCCGGCAGCGACTCCAGGTGCTCGTCCAGGTGCGCCTCGACCTGGCGCTCGGTCTCCACCACGAAGCCCAGGTTCCATCCGTCCCCGCGCAGCCCGGCCAAGGGCGCCGATCGCGTAGCTGCCGGCGTACCACAAGGGGTTGAACACGCTGGGCCGGCTGTCCAGTTCCTGCAGGCGGCGGGCGCACCATGGACAGGTGGTCGGTTTCCTCCTGGGCCGCGTCCAGCAGGTGTTCGCGGGTGGCGGGGTCGTTGGCGACGGCGGCCTTACCGAAATACAGGCCCCGGGCGCAGACCTCGCCGACGTGGTTGATCCGCATCAGGCCGGCGGCATGGCGCCGGGCAGGCGCCGGCAGGAGCGGGTCGGCGGCGGTGGCCGGGTAAGGGCGTGCGGCGGGCGGGTCGCCCAGGCTGGTTTCCAGTGCGCGCTGGGCCTCGACCAGGACCCGGTCCAACGGTGAGATGTGGCGGGCGGCGGGCATGTGGCGACTCCAGGTCTGGCGCGGCTGTCCGGCAGCCCGTCCCGGGATTGTCGGCCCCGTGGCGGCCGGCTGCCAAGCGAAACGCCGGCAGGTGAACCGGGTTCCCGGGGCAGGTTGCGCGACGTTTGCCGGGCGGGTATCATTCCGCCTCTTTTGTTGCACCTTTCACAACGCGAGGCAAAGTTCCGCCCGGGCAATCCGGTCACGGAATGCGCCCGACCAACGACCCGAGTTCCCATGAAGACTTTTATCGCCAAGTCCGAGACCGTCCAGCGCGACTGGTACCTCGTTGACGCCTCCGGCAAGACCCTCGGCCGCCTTACCCGCCGAACTTGCCCACCGCCTCCGCGGCAAGCACAAGCCCGTCTACACCCCGCACGTCGATACCGGCGACTACCTCGTCGTGGTCAATGCCGAGAAGATCGCGGTGACCGGCAAGAAGCTGCAGGACAAGATGTACTACCGCTTCACCGGCTACATCGGCAACCTGAAGAGCGAGACCTGCTACCTGGGCGCTGGAGCGCCACCCGGAGCGCGTCCTCGAGATCGCGGTCAAGGGCATGCTGCCGAAGGGTCCGCTGGGCCGCGCGATGTACCGCAAGCTCAAGGTCTACTCCGGTTCCGAACACCCGCACGCGGCCCAGCAGCCGCAGCCGCTGGACATCTAAGGCACAACGATGGCTACCACTCAGAATTACGGCACCGGCCGTCGCAAGTCCTCCACCGCCCGCGTGTTCCTGCGCAAGGGCAGCGGCAGCATCACCGTCAACGGTCGTCCGCTGGACGAGTTCTTCGGCCGCGAGACCGCGCGCATGATCGTGCGCCAGCCGCTCGAGCTGACCCAGAACACGGACAAGTTCGACATCGTCGTCACCGCCGCCGGCGGTGGCACCACCGGCCGGCCGGTGCGATCCGCCTGGGCATCGCCCGCGCGCTGGTCGAGTACGACGAGTCGCTGAAGAGCGACCTGCGCAAGGCCGGGTTCATGACCCGCGACGCGCGCGAAGTCGAGCGCAAGAAGGTCGGCCTGCACAAGGCACGCCGCGCTTCGCAGTTCTCCAAGCGCTGATGCGTCTGGTGGGTCGCATTCCTTTACGGGGATGCGGCCACGGCGGACCGAAGCCTGGCTGGCCTGGTTCGTCATCGCGGTGGAATGCGTCCCCGGGATGCATTTCAACCGCTGGCGGGACTATAATTCCCCCTGCCTACAGCCCCGTCGCCAAGCGGTAAGGCACCTGACTCTGACTCAGGCATTCGGAGGTTCGAATCCTTCCGGGGCTGCCATCTTCGAAAAAAAGCCCGGCCGCAAGGCTGGGCTTTTTTTTGCGTCGTGGTGCGGAGTAGCCGCGAGCTTCTGCGTGGCATGCTACTTGCGTCATCATCGACCGAACGTTCGTCCGTCGCCGCCATGACCAACCCTTCCGCCAGCGCCGAGTCCGGGAGCCGACTCCACTTCGTGCGCTACACCTGCGCCATGCGGGCGCTCGGCTTCTGCACCGGCATGCTCGGAATCGGGGCGGCCCTGCAGCAGCAGGGCGCAGCGACCACGACGACGCTGCTGCTCGTGCTCACCTGCGTGGGGTGGCCGGTACTGGCCTGGCGGCTGTCGAACGCGGCGAGCGACCCGCTCGATGCCGAGTTCCGCAACCTCGTCATCGACACCGGGTTGGCCGGGCTGTGGATTGCGATCGCCCAGTTCGACCTGCTGCCCAGCGCGCTGCTCGCCGCGGTGATGGCCATGGACCGAACCGTCGCCGGTGGCTGGGCGCTGACCCGGCGTTCGATTGCGGTGATGGCGGGCGTGGCGCTGGTGGTGGCGGCCTTCAACGGCTTTGCCTTCCAGCCGCGCACGCACTTCAGCACGATGCTCTGGTGCATGCCGTTCCTATCCCTGTACCTGCTCGCCATCGGTGCATCGACCCGCCTGTTTGCCGACAAGGTGCGCGCACAGAAGCGCCGGCTCGAGCAGGGATCGCGGATCGACGCGCAGACCGGCCTTACCACGCGTCCGCAGTGGATGGCGCTGGTGGCCGCGGAACTGCGCCGCTTCCATCGCTATGCGGCGGTGTCCTCGCTGCTGATGGTCGATATCGACCGCTTCAAGCGGATCAACGACGGGGCCGGCCACCTGGCGGGTGACCAGGTCATCCGCGACGTCTGCGCGATCCTGCGGGCAGAACTGCGCAGCGCCGACACGGCCGGGCGCTACGGCGGCGACGAGTTCGGCGTGCTCCTGCCGGGCACCGACCGTGGCGCGGCGATGGAGGTTGCCGAGCGCCTGCGCCGGGCAGTGGCGGCACAGGTATCCGTCGACGGCGTGCCGGTCACCCTGAGCATTGGCCTTGGCCGAGCTGGCGCCGGGCATGGAGGCGATCGAGGACTGGACGGGTGCCGCGGACGACGCGCTGTACCGGGCCAAGGACGCCGGGCGCGACTGCGTCCGCGACTGACCGGGCGTCTTATCCCGCGTACGGGCGGCAGCCGAGCGCCGCCAGGGGGGCCGTGCAGTGCAGGGACCTGCATCAGCCACGGCGCCGACAGGGTCAGCAGGCCGGCGCCGAAAACCACGCCACCGAGCGCCATGCGCAGGCCCGGTCGCTGCAGCCAGCGATTCATGCGCGCACCCGACCAGGTCAGCGGCAGCATCACCGGCAGCGTGGCCAGGCCGAAGGCGGCCATCACCAGTGCGCCGCCACCGGCGCTGGCCTGCAGCCAAGGCCACGGTGAGCAGGCTCACGCTCAGGCCGCACGGCATCCAGCCCCACAGCGCGCCCAGCGCGATACGCCGCCAGGCGCGGTCGGCGGGCAGCAGGCGCCGGTGCAACGGCTGCAGCCAGCGCCAGGCGCTGGCGCCGGGGCGGGCCATAAATCGAATCGACCGCCGCGATCGAGCAGGCGCAGTGCGACCAGGACCAGCGCCACGCCGGCGGCCATGCGCACGCCGATGGCCAGTGCGTCGATGCGCAGCACGCGCAGCAGGCCGCCGCCGAGTCCGCCCGCCAGCGCGCCGGCGATGACGTAGCCGCTGATCCGCCCGAGGTTGGCCTGCCATGCGACCGCCAGCGGCCGGCCCGGCGCCATCGCCGGGAAGCTGGCCGCGATGCCGCCGCACATCACCGCGCAATGCAGGCCGCCGAGCAGCCCGGCCAGTGCGGCGGCAAGCAGGGTCGGCAGGTCGATCGGCATCTCAGTGTCCGCGCGGATCGCGTGGGGATGACGGTGCGGGCGGTGGCGCCGGGCGATCGTCGTCTTCGAGGATGTCCAGCGCCGGCGTGTCCAGGTCGTCGAACTGGCCGCGCTTGACCGCCCACACGAACGCGGCGATCGCGATGCCGAGCAGCACCAGGCTGATCGGGATCAGCAGCAGCAGGATGTTCATCGCGCGACCTCCGCGGGGATGGCGCCGGCGACGTCCGCGTCGTGCGGCGGAGGTGCCGCGCGCGCCAGGCGCAGGGCATTGAGGGTGACCGCCAGCGAAGACAGGGCCATGCCCAGCGCGGCGATCCAGGCGTGACCATGCCGGCGGCGGCCAGCGGCAGCGCCAGCAGGTTGTAGCCGGCGGCCCATACCAGGTTCTGGCGGATGATGCGTCGCGTGCGCCGCGCCAGTGCGATCGCCTCGGGAATGCGCTGCAGGGTGCCGCCGGTGGTGACCATGTCGGCGGCGCGATGGGCCAGCGACGCGCCTTCGCCCATGGCGATGGATACGTCGGCGCCGGCCAGCACCGGCGCGTCGTTGAGGCCGTCGCCGACCATCGCCACCACGCGCCCGCGGGCCTGCAGCGCACGGACCAGGCCAGCTTGTCCTCGGGCGACTGGCGCGCGTGTACTTCGTCCAGCGCCAGCGTGGCCGCCATGCGCCGCACTGCCGCCTCGCCGTCGCCGCTGGCCAAGGTGCAGGCGCAGGCCCAGCGCCCGCAGGTCCTGCAGCGCACCGGCGGCATCGTCGCGGGCGCGTTCCTCGAGTACGAAGCGCGCAGCGGCGTGGCTGCCGTCGCCGAGCCACAACGCTCCGTCGTCCCCGCGACCGGCGGCGAATTCCGCGCGGCCAAGGCGCCAGTGGCAGCCATCGACCACGCCTTGTACACCGCGCCCGGGCACGGTCTCGACCTGTGTGGCCGCCAGCGGCGGGCCACCGCGGCCCGCGAAGGCGGTTGCCAGCGGATGCCCGCTGTCGCGCTCCAGTGCCGATGCGATCCGCAGCGCGCGGGTATCGTCGAGCCCGAAATATTCGCCCGCCACGAGGACCGGCCGGCCGTCACTGAGCGTGCCGGTCTTGTCGAACACGATGTCGCTGGCGTGGGCCAGCGTATCCAGCGCATCGGGACGCAACGCCAGCAGGCCTGCCCGCGCCAGACCGCCATGCGCGGCCGCCAGTGCCGCCGGCACCGCCAGCGACAGTGCGCAGGGGCAGCTGATCACCAGCAGGGCCAGGTCACTTCCAGCGCGCGCGCGGGCTCGTGCTGCCACCACCGGGCGAATACCGCCAGCGTCACCGGCAGCAGGAACAGGACGAAGCGGCCGGCCAGGCGATCGGCGACGCGTGCCAGCGCCGGGCGGTGCGCCTGCGCCTGCTCGACCAGCCGGGCCAGCTGTGAAAGCCGCGTCGCCGCGCCGGTGCAGCTCACCCGCAGTCGTGCCGGACGTTCGCGGCAGACCGTGCCTGCGTACACCTCGTCGCCCTCCTGCTTGCGCACCGGTGCCGATTCGCCGGTCAGCAGCGCCTCCTCGATCCACGCTTCGGCGTCGGTGCCATCCTCGCCCAGCAGCACGCCATCGGCGGGCACCGCTTCGCCGGCGGCCACGCAGGCCACGTCGCCGGGCTGCAGCGCGGCCAGCGGCACGGTCTCGCGTCCGCTTCCGTCGGCCTTCTCGCGGGTGGCGAACGCAGGGCGCGCGCGCGCCAGCGCGTCGACCCGGCGCTGGCCACGCTGCGTGCGCGCTGCTCGAGCATGCGCGCGGCCAGCAGCAGGAACACGAACATCACCGCCGCGTCGTACCACACATGTTCGCCGCCACGGATCGTCTCGAACAGGCTGGCGAAGTAGGCCAGCAGGGTCGAGCCGGCGACCAGCACGTCCATGCCCAGCCGGCGTTCGCGCAGCTCGCGCAGCGCGCCGGCGATGAACGGCCAGCCGGAATAGAACACCACCGGCGTGCACAGCAGGAAGGTGAGCCAGCGGAAGAAGTCGCGCGTGGCCACCGGCATGGTGTCGTGGAAATCGAGGTACAGCGCCTCGGCCAGCATCATCGCCTGCAGCATCCCCAGCCCGGCGATGCCCAGCGCAGCAGCAGCCAGCGCCGGCGCTCGCGTACGCGCGCGCGCTCCAGCGCCGCGCTGCCGGCCGGTACGGGCGATAGCCGAGCATGGCCAGGCGCCCCAGCGGTGCTGACAGCGTGCTGCGCGCCGGATCCCAGGCGATGCGGATGCGACCGGTCACCGCATTGGCGGTGCAGTCGATCACGCCCGGCTCGCGCGCCATCGCGCGGTCGATCAGCCAGGCGCAGGCCGCGCAGCGCATGCCGTCGGTGAGCAGGGTGATCTCGCGCCCGCCAGCGACCTCGCGGCTGTGTTCGGCCTGCACGTCGTTGCGGTCCCACACCGACAGGTCGGGCAGCTCGTCGCCGACGCGTCCGCCCATGCCATTGCCGGCGTGGGCGCTGCGCAGGCGGTAGTAGCCACCCAGTTCGGCGCGTGCGATCCAGTCGGTTGCCGCCGCACAGCCATGGCAGCAGAACGCGCGCACGCGGCCGTCGACTTCGTGCTGGCATGGTTCCGCCGGGAGTGCCTCACCGCAGTGATGGCAGACGCCGGCGGCGGCAGTGGCCGCGGACACCATGGCCAAGGTCGGCGGACACGCCGGCTCAGCCGCCCGCGGCAGCGGGCGGCGCCCCCAGTGAAGGCGCCAGGCGCGCGGCGTGCTGCTGCTTGGGCAGGCGCCCGTGCAGGCGCCAGCTGCTGTCGGCGGCGCGCAGCTGCACGACCCAGTCGTGTTGCGCGTCGACCGCCTGCTGCAGGCGCCAGCCGGATCCTTCGGGTTGCAGCTGGAGGTGCAGGTCCTCGGCTTCGCGGGCCGGATGCTGCAGGAGCAGCTGCAGGGGCCGGTCGCGGGTGAAGCTGCCAGTGGCCGGCAGGACCTCGACGATCCCGTCCTCGACCCGCAACACCGCACTCAGGCCCAGCTTCTGCGCCGTTGCGTCCGGGCCCAGGTCGGTGGTCTGGATCTGGGCCACCCGGCGGACCGGGTCGCCGACCGTGTCGGCACCGCCCGAACGGACCGCGACCACCACCAGACCGACCCCGGCGACGATCGACAGCAGTGGCAGCCCGACCACCAGCCACATCACCGGATTGCTCCACTTGGAGCGGGTGGCGTCGGGGGATGGATGCTCGTTCATGGCGTCGGTCCGAAGAAGCTGCTTTCGATGGTGCGGCGGTCGCGGCCGTCTTCGCTCTCGATGATGAAGCGGATCTCGCGACGCCCGCTGACGCCCGGGTCGGCAATGACGGTCAGGATGACCGGCAGCACCTGCTCCGGGCCGGCTTCGACCGTGTCCGGGCCGGACAGGCGCAGGCCGGCGCCGGCCGGTTCCATACCGATCCGGTAGCGGCGGGGCTGCTGGCTCTTGTTGACCAGCTTGAGCGTGTAGTCGTTGCCGACATGGCCGTCGGCGGTTTCGCGGTACAGCGCGTTGCGGTCGCGCAGCACGTCGGCGATCAGTTCGCTGCGATGGGTCACGCCCTGGGCCTATAGCGCCGCACAGGCCCAGCAGGAGCAGGCCGTAGACGAAGATGCGCGGGCGCAGCACCCGGGTCGAGTTGCCTTCGATCGCGTTCTGCGTCGAATAGCGGATCAGGCCACGCGGGTAGCCCATCTTGTCCATCACCTCGTCGCAGGCATCGATGCAGGCGCCGCAGGCGATGCATTCGTACTGCAGGCCGTTGCGGATGTCGATGCCGGTCGGGCAGACCTGCACGCAGATCGTGCAGTCGATGCAGTCGCCCAGCTCCTCGTGGGCGAACTTCGGCAGCGGCGCGGGCTTCTCGCCGGCGCCGCCCAGGTGATGGTGCCGTGCGCCTGCAGCCGGTTGTCTGCCGCGGTCGGGTGGGCGCTGGCGCGGAACACGTAGTCGTAGGCGGTCTTCGGGTCGAGCAGGCCGCGCGCGCGCTCCATCACGCCGCCTGGCCGCCGCGCTTGCGCGGGCCGCGCGGTTCGCCGCGCATCGGGTCGTAGGCGATCAGCAGGGTATTGCGGTCGAACATCGCGCTCTGGAAGCGCGCGTACGGGCACATGTATTTGCACACCTGTTCGCGCAGGAAGCCGGCATTGCCCTGGGGTGGCCAGCGCGTAGAACAGCACCCAGAACGTTTCCCAGCCACCCCATGAACGGCACCGGGCGCGAGGCCAGGGTCGGTGATCGGGGTGAAGAAGCCGACGAAGGTGAAGCCGGTCCACAGCGCGAACACCGCCCACAGCGCGTGCTTGGCGCCCTTGCGAAGCACCTTCTCGCGCGTCCACGGGCCGGCGTCGAGCTTCATCCGCTTGCCGCGGTCGCCTTCGGTCCAGCGCTCCATCCACAGGAACACTTCGGTCCACACCGTCTGCGGGCAGGCGTAGCCGCACCACAGCCGTCCTGCCAGCGCGGTGAAGAAGAACAGCGCCATCGCCGCGATGATCAGCAGCAGCGCCATAAACAGGAAGTCCTGCGGCCAGAACACCAGCCCGAACACGTAGAACTTGCGCGCCGGCAGGTCGGAACAGCACCATGCCTGGCGGCCATCCCATAGCAACCACGGGAACAGGTAGAACATGCCCAGCAGCCACACCACCGCAGCCACCCGCAGCCGGTTGAAGCGCCCCGACACGTCGCGCGGATAGACCTTGCGTTCGCTGACGTAGAACGAATTGCCCCTGGTCGTCGACGACGTCGAGCGGGATGCGCTTGCTCATGGCTGCCGTCCTGGCTGCGGCGTCGCGCACAGGCGGGTGCGCGGGCCGTTACGGTGGGGGTCGGTTGCGTTCATGGTGTCGGCTGGGCCGCGATGCGGCGTGGCGGGCGGATCCTGTGGCCAGTCCCGCAAGTATCCGCCGATCACCGCGGCGCGCCAGACGACAAATTGCCGCAGGGCGCGGCGCTGGACCCGGCGCTACCCGGGCGGCAGGGCGCGGTTGAAGCGGCTGGAGGGCCGCAACAGGATCCATGTGAACAGGCTGGATGAAGCGGTCGCCAGCCAGAACATGAAGAAGCCCAGCGTGTAGCCGAACTCCCGGGTGATCTGCAGGCCGGGGAAGGTCAGGTCGCGCAGCGCCAGCGGGTCGACGAAGGCGAAGAACACCATCGTCGCCACGCCGGCGGCGAAGAAGCTGGGCCACGCGATGGCCCCCACGCGCTGCGCGAGCGGGCGCGGGGGGTGGTCGAAGCGTGGCTCGCTGAAATCGGTCACTTCGCGGCGGCTTGGGCAGCTGGCGTGCCCCCATTATGCGACAGCGACCAGACGTAGGCGGCGGCCAGGCGTACCCGGGTTTCGCCCAGCAGTTCGCGGTGCGCCGGCATGCTGCCGTGGCGGCCGTGGGCGATGGTCTGGTACAGGCTTTCGCGGCCGCTGCCATACAGCCAGTAGCCGTCGGTCAGGTCGGGTGCGCCCATATCCCATTGCCCTTGCCATCGACGCCGTGGCAGGCCGCGCACACGCCCTCGAACAGCTTCTGGCCACGGGCGGCCATGTAGTTGTTCTGCAGCGTTTCCGGTGCCGACAGGGTGCGCACGTAGGCGATGGTGTAGTCCACCGCCTCCGGGCCGCCCATGCCGGTGAGCACCGTGCCCCATTCCGGCATCACGCCCTCGCGCCCGTCCAGCACGGTCTGCAGGATCTGGTCGGGCGAGCCGCCCCAGTGCCAGATGTCGTCGGTCAGGTTCGGATAGCCGACCGCGCCCTTACCCGCTGGAGCCGTGGCAGGTGGCGCAGGTGTTGCTGAAGATCGAGCGGCCCAGCGCCACGGCCTTCGGATCCTGCGCCAGCCGGTCGATGGCCTTACCGGCGAACGGCTTGAAGGTCTGCTCGAGCTTGGCGTCCTCGACCGCCTTGGCCTTGGCGTGCTCGCCGGTCGAGGTCCAGCCGCCGTAGCTGGGCACGCCGCCCAGCCCGCCGAACCAAAAAGCCTGGTAGGCGATGGCGAAGACGATGGTCAGGTAGAACAGGTTGATCCACCACTTCGGCAGCGGCTTGTTGTACTCGGTGATGTCGCCGTCCCAGATGTGGAGGTGTCCTCGGGCTTGGGATCGCCCGGGCGCCGGCGCGCGGTCCACCACAGCAGCCACACGCAGCCGAGGATGTTGATGGCCACCAGGATGATGATGACGAACCAAGGTCCATCCGCTTGTCATGCCACGTTCCCCTTGTCGTGCGGGCCGGCGTCGCCGTCATCCAGCGGCAGTCGCGCCGCCTCGTCGAACGCCCGCTTGCGTTTCGGGCTCCAGGCCCAGATCCAGCCGCCGATGAACAGCACCAGCAGCGCACCCGTGAACAGGCCGGCGATCATGGCTGGCCTCCGCGCGGCGCATGCCGCCCTATAGCCTGCAGGTAGGCAACCACCGCGTCGAGTTCGGTTTTGCCGTCCACGTCGGCGGTGGCCTGCGCGATCTGCTCGTCCGTGTACGGGTCGCCCAGGTCTTCAGCGCCGACATGTGGCGGGCGACGGTGGCGCCGTCGACCTTGGCCTCGGCCAGCCACGGGAAACCGGGCATGTTCGACTCGGGCACCACGTCGCGCGGGTTGACCAGGTGCACGCGGTGCCAGTCGTCGGAGTAGCGGCCGCCGACGCGGGCCAGGTCCGGGCCGGTGCGCTTGCTGCCCCACTGGAACGGACGGTCGTAGACCGATTCGCCGGCCAGCGAGTAGTGGCCGTAGCGCTCGGATTCGAAGCGCAGGGTGCGGACCATCTGCGAGTGGCAGTTGTAGCAGCCCTCGCGCACGTACACGTCGCGCCCGGCCAGCTGCAGCGCCGGGTAGGGCTCGACGCCGTCCAGCGGCTTGATCGCCTCGGCTCAAACATCAGCGGCACGATCTGGGCCAAGGCCGCCGAAGGAGATGGCGACGGCGATCAGCACCGCCATCAGGCCGATGTTCTTCTCGATCTTCTCGTGGGAGTTCTGGTTGTGTTCGCTCATGGGGAGGCCTCAGGCGCGCACTTGGGAGGCATCGACCGGCAGCACGGGCTGCGAGGCGATCGCGGGGGCGGTGCGGTAGGTGCGCAGCACGTTCGAGCCATCACGCCCATGCCCGCCAGCACCAGCAATCCGCCGAACAGCCGGATCAGGTAGTACGGGTAGGTGGCGTTGAGCGCCTCGACGAAGCTGTAGGTAAGGGTGCCGTCGTCGTTGGTGGCGCGCCACATCAGGCCCTGCATCACGCCGGCGATCCACATCGAGGCGATGTAGAACACGACGCCCAGCGTATGCATCCAGAAGTGCAGGTCGATGGCCTTGACCGAGAACATCTGTTCGCGGCCGAGCAGGCGCGGCAGCAGCGAGTAGATCGAACCGACCGAGATCATCGCCACCCAGCCCAGCGCGCCGGCGTGGACGTGGCCCACGGTCCAGTCGGTGTAGTGGGACAGCGAGTTGACCGTCTTGATCGACATCATCGGCCCCTCGAAGGTGGCGATCATGTAGAACGAGATGGCCACGATCAGGAACTTCAGGATCGGGTCGGTGCGCAGCTTGTACCAGACGCCCGACAGGGTCATCACGCCGTTGATCGCGCCGCCGGGACGGGGCCAGCAGGATCAGCGAGAACACCATGCCCAGCGACTGCGCCCAGTCCGGCAGCGCGGTGTAGAGCAGGTGGTGCGGACCGGCCCACATGTACACCGCGATCAGTGCCCAGAAGTGCACGATCGACAGCCGGTAGGAGTAGACCGGGCGGCCGGCCTGCTTGGGCACGAAGTAGTACATCATCCCCAGGAAGCCGGCGGTCAGGAAGAAGCCGACCGCGTTGTGCCCGTACCACCACTGCACCATCGCGTCGACCGCACCGCTGTAGACCGGGTAGGAGTGCAGCGGCCCGGACGGGATGGCGATGTTGTTGACGATGTGCAGCAGCGCCACCGCGATGATGAAGCTGGCGTAGAACCAGTTCGCCACGTAGATGTGCCTTACCCGGCGTTTGGCAATCGTGCCGATGAACAGCACCGCGTAGGCCACCCAGACCACCGCGATCAGGATGTCGATCGGCCAGATCAGCTCTGCGTACTCCTTGCCCAGGTCAGGCCCAGCGGCAGGGTGACCGCGGCCAGCAGGATCACCAGCTGCCAGCCCCAGAACACGAAGGCCGCCAGCCTGTCGGAGATCAGCCGCACGTGGCAGGTCCGCTGGACCACGTGCAGGCTGGTCGCGAACAGCGCGCAGCCGCCGAAGGCGAAGATCACCGCGTTGGTATGCAGTGGCCGCAACCTGCCGTAGCTGAGCCACGGCAGGTCGAAGTTCAATGCCGGCCAGTACAGCTGGGCGGCGATCAGCACGCCCACGGCCATGCCCACGATGCCCCAGACCACGGTCATCACCGCGAACTGGCGCACCACCTTGTCGTTGTATGTCCCCTGCACGCTTTGCATGCGGTCCGTCCCTCAGTCTGAACGGGGGCGATCATCCCCCTGTGGGGTGATCCGGACATTGATCGCAATCAATGTCCGGACGGTGACGTCGGACTCCCTCATACCCGGATGTCGCCATGGCTGCGAACGGGACGCCTGTCCGCTTGCTGGCGCGCGGGTTGCCCTTTGGCAAGCATAGGCCCATCGGAGGCGGTTGTGGCTGGTCAGTTTGTCCGGGGGTGGGGTGGCGGCACCGGTCGCGGTATCGTGGCCAGGGCTGCGATGGAACAGCAGGGGTATCGACGGCATGAGTACCTACGCCCTGGATGCGGTGTTCCGTCCGCGCTCGATTGCCGTGGTCGGGGCCAGTCCGCGCGAGCGCTCGGTCGGCCGGGCCGTGGTCCGCAACCTGCGCGAGGCCGGCTTCGCCGGGCAGGTCGGGCTGGTCAACCCCAAGCACCGGCAGATCGACGGGGTGGCCGCGGTCGCCCGCCTTACCGACCTGCCGTTCAAGCCCGAACTGGTCGTGGTGTCCACGCCGGCGGACACCGTGGCGCGGGTGATCGGCGAGGCGGTGGCGGTCGGCGCGCGGGCGGCGGTGGTGATCACCGCCGGGCTGGGTCACGGACCCGGCTCGCTGCTGGAGAAGCTGCGCGACATCGCCCGGCCGCATGGCCTGCGCATCGTCGGACCCAACTGCTTATGGGCGTGATGGCGCCGCATGTCGGGCTCAACGTCAGCTTTGGCGCACGCAGTCCGCTCAAGGGCGACCTGGCCACTATGTCGCAGTCCGGCGCCGTGGCCTCCGGGCTGGTGGAGTGGGGGTGGCGCGTTCGATCGGGTTCTCGGCGGTGGTTTCGCTGGGCGAGGCGCTGGACGTGGACTTCGGCGACCTGCTCGACTGGTTCGCGCAGGACCCGAAGACCCGCGCGATCCTGCTCTACATCGAATCGATTGGCGATGCGCGCAAGTTCATGTCCGCCGCGCGCGCGCCGCGCGCTCCAAGCCGGTGGTGGTGGTCAAGTCCGGCCGCCATGCGCAGGGTGCCAAGGCGGCTGCGACCCATACCGGCGCGCTGGCCGGCGCAGATGCGGTGTATGACGCGGCGTTCCGCCGGGCCGGCCTGCTGCGGGTGCTGGCGCTGGACGAACTGTTCGCCGCCGCCAAGACCCTCGGCCACCTGCGCAGCGCGCCCGGGCGGCGGCTGGCGATCCTGACCAACGGCGGCGGCATCGGCGTGCTGGCGGTGGACCGGCTGGTCGACCTCGGTGGCACGCTGGCGGCGCTGGACGAGTCGACCGTCAAGCGGCTGGATGCGGTGCTGCCGCCGACCTTATCGCGTTCCAATCCGGTCGACATCGTCGGCGATGCCGATGGATCGCGCTACACCGCGGCGCTGGAGGCCCTGTTGTGCGACCGCGAGAACGACGCGGTGCTGGTGATGAACGTGCCCACGGCACTGGCTTCCTCGACCGAGGCCGCCGATGCGGTGACCGCATTGATGGCGCGGCGGCCCCGCCCGGGTGCGGGCAAGCCGGTGCTCGGTGTCTGGCTCGGCCGCGAGCCGGGCGCGCTGGCCGCGCTCGAGACGGCGGGCGTGCCGACCTACACCACCGAAGCCGGCGCGGTGCGCGGCTACACCTACCTGGTCCGGTATCGCGAGGCGGCAGCAGGCGCTGATGGAAACCCCGCCGAGCCTGCCCGAGGATTTCGTGGTCGACACTGCCGCCGCGCAGGCGGTGGTTTCGGCCGCGCTGGCCCAGGCCGGCAGTGGCTGGATCCGCTGGAGGTCACCGCGCTGATGGCCGCCTACGGCATCCCGATCACGCCGGTGACCCTGGCCCGCGACGCCGACGCCGCGGTGGCCGCGGCTGCCCCTTTACTGGCGCAGGGTTCGCAGGTGGCGCTGAAGATCCTTTCGCCGGACATCCCGCACAAGTCCGACGTCGATGGCGTGCGCCTGAACCTCGCCAGCGAGGCGGCGGTGCGCGCCGCCGCCACGGCGATCCTTGCCCGCGCGCGCGAACTGCGGCCGGAGGCAAGGATCGAGGGCATCACCGTGCATCCGATGATCCTGCGGCCGAAGGCGCGCGAGCTGATCGCCGGCCTTGGCCGACGACCCGACCTTCGGCCCGGTGGTGGTGTTCGGCCGCGGCGGCACCGCGGTGGAAGTGATCGACGACAAGGCGCTGGCCTTGCCGCCGCTGGACCTGCGCCTTACCCCACGACCTGATCTCGCGCACCCGCGTGTCGCGCATCCTCAAGGCCTACCGCGACGTGCCGGCCGCCGACGAGCGCGCGGTCGCGCTGGTGCTGGTCAAGCTGGCGCAGCTGGCCGCCGACATCCCGCAGGTGCGCGAAGTCGACATCAACCCGCTGCTGGCCGACAGGGACGGGGTGATCGCGGTGGACGCGCGGGTGGCGGTGGCGCCGCATCCGGGCCCGGCGCAGAAGGGACCGTGGCATTCGCGCTTCGTGATCCGGCCGTATCCCAGGGAGTGGGAGCGCGAGGTCGAACTCGCGCATGGCCGGCGGATGTTCGTGCGTCCGGTGCGGCCGGAGGACGAGGACATGTTCCGCACCTTCTTCGAGCGGGTCAGCGACGAGGACCTGCGCCTGCGCTTCTTCTCGGCGGTGCGCCACTTCAGCCACGAATTCATCCCGCCTGACCCAGCTCGACTACGCGCGTTCGATCGCGCTGGTGGCCATCGATCCGGGTACCGGCGAGATGCTCGGCGCGGTGCGCCTGCTGGCCGATGCCAACTACGAGCGCGGCGAGTACGGCATCCTGGTGCGCTCGGACCTCAAGGGGCTGGGTATCGGCTGGCAGCTGATGCGGATCATGATCGAGTACGCCGGCACGATCGGCCTGAAGGTCATCGAAGGCCAGGTCCTGCGCGAGAACGTGACCATGCTGGCCATGTGCCAGCAGCTTGGCTTCCGCGTCCGCCCCGATGTCGACGATGCGACCGTCATGGACGTGACCCTCGAGGTGGCCGCGCGCTGAGCGGGCGGCGGTGCTGTCACGCCGACCTGCGCGTCGCGTCCACGGCGGCCGTGCGCGCTGAAGGAAGACATATCATCTGGAGTTTCAGGCCCACTGGACGACCTGCTCGATTGAATATCGAGGTGGAGAACATGTACTTAAAACTGATAAACGACAAGTTCTATGAATCATCAGTTCTGGTGAAAGAGCCGGAAAATATTGCCATTGAAGTCAATTTCATGAGTGGGCGTTCAATAGCGCATCCAGTTGATTTGCCTGTTGTGTACACCACAAGTGGAAAGGCGGGCGATGAAATCAGGGATTTTCTTGACGCCAGCTTCCCTCTCATGTCCAGGCGTTTTGTTGAACTGCTTCAGGCCGGGGGCGTGGATAATCTGCAGCTGTTCCCTGCAATCATCAGGAGCGAGGTTGATGGAAGTGTCTGGGAGGACTACTACGCGGTGAACGTGTTGGGTCTGATTGCTTGCGCTGACATGGGCAATTCAGACTATGACGAGATAATTCCATAGCACTACTACTGTTTCCGTGAACTTGCGATTCATCCGGAAAAGGCAGGCGATGCCTTGCTTTTCCGGCTGCAGGAAGATGCAACGACAATGATCATCCGGAAAAGCGTCGGGCAGTTCATCCGCTCGCAGGACCCGGACAGAAAACTGAAAGGGTGGTCTGTCGGAAAGATAATTCAATCGCCCGCGACAACCTGATCCTGTCGCCGGGCCGGGGAGCGCACCGCTGGGGACGCCTTACCGGCCATCGCTGCGGCGAAGTGCGTGGCGTCGCGGCCACCAGCCACGGCGCGGCCAACGTGGCGCTGTTCGAGCAGGGCTCGACCCGCATCGTCACCCGCCCCACCGAGGCCGGAAGCACCGGCAACTACGACCCGATCCAGGTCGTCGAGCCGGACTGGGCCACCGGTTTCGAGGTGTACTTCGACTTCAACGATTCGGTGAAGCGGGTGCCGGGCGCGAACAACGTGTTCAACACCTGTCCGACGCGCAACACCGTCACCACCCCGCAGGTCTCCGGTGACGATACCTTCGGCGTGTTCCCCGTGCAGCGAGCTGTCGCCGTTCGGCTGGAGCGGCGCCTACTCCTATGCGCGGATCGAAACCCGCTTCCCGTCTTCCCGCCGCATGCGACCTGGATACGGATCACGATCGGTCGGTCGGCCGGCCGAGAACGCCGTGGCCCGGCGCGCGGTGCCGAGGTGCTGGTGGGTGCCTGATCGTCGCCCGCCGGGGCGGCCTGCGCGCCACGTTCACACAGCCGGCCTATGGTGTCAGCCGGGCAGGCCTGAAGGTGCGCGATGGCAGGCGGTGACATCGACGATGTCCTTGATCGGTGGCGGGCCGGCGGGCCTGACGGCGGCGACTTACCTGGGGCGGTTGCACCGGCGGGTGCGGGTGCTTGACGCCGGCCGCAGCCGCGCGCGCTGGATTCCGGAAAGCAACAACTGTCCCGGATTTCCGCAGGGGATCTCCGGCACGAACCTGTTGGGTCGAATGCGCGAACAGGCCGACAGTTACGGTGCGCGCTTCGAGCAGGCCACGGTGACGGCGCTGGCGCGCGCGGCCGATGGCTTCGAGGTGCATACCGCGCAGGGCCGGCGCTGGCGTGCACCGATCGTGATCATTGCCACCGGCTTGTGCGATCGCCTTCCCGGATTCGACCACCGGGACGACGCGATCGCCTGCGGCGCGCTGCGTCTGTGCCCGGTATGCGACGCCTACGAAGTGACCGACAAGGAGGTCGGCATCCTCGGCCTGGCGGCAGGACCTTTTCCGCATGCGCGCTTCCTGCGCGGCTACACCGCGCGCCTGTCGCTGCTGCCGACCGACGAGGCCGGCGACGCGGACGATCTGGATGGCATCGAGGCACGCATACTTCCCGCTGGCGGGCGGCTGGTGTTCGACGGCCGCCGCTGCGGCTACGTGGTGGATGGAGCGGACCGCTTCTGGTTCGACGCGGTCTATCCGTTCCCAGGATGCGAGAGCAGCGCGCACCTTACTAAGGCAGGCCGGGGTGACGCTTACCGATAGCGGCGAGATTCCGGTGGACCGGAGCCACCAGACCACCGGTGTGCCCGGGCTCTACGCGATAGGCGATGTCGTCAGCGGGCTCAACCAGATCTCGGTGGCGGCCGGGCAGGCCGCGGTGGCGGCACTGCACGCCCATTCGCAGTTGCCGTTCGTCTCCCGTCGCTGACGGGAGCGTCGCGCTTACGCTGGCAGCGAGGTGGCCGGCACGCGCACCAGGCCGTCCATCAGCACGCGCGCGCTGCGGCTCATCACCGCCTTGGTGACCGTCCACTGGCCGTTGACCTGCGTTGCCTGCGCGCCCACCCGAAGGGTGCCGGAGGGATGGCCGAAGCGCACCGCACCTCGTTGTCCGCCGCCGGCGGCCAGGTTGACCAGGTGCCGGGAATCGCTGCGGCCGTGCCGATGGCCACTGCGGCGGTGCCCATCATCGCGTGGTGCAGCTTGCCCATCGACATCGCGCGCACGCGCAGGTCGATGTCGCCGGCCTCGACGCGCTTGCCGCTGGAAGCGGTGTAGCCGGCAGCCGGCGCGACGAACGCCACCTTGGGCGTGTGCTGGCGCCTTACCGCCTCGGCGATGTCGGCGATCAGGCCCATGCGCACCGCGCCATGCGCGCGGATCGCTTCGAAGCGGGCGAGCGCGGCGGCGTCGGAATTGATCGCCTCCTGCAGCTCGCTGCCGGTGTAGCCGATGTCGGCGGCGTTGACGAAGATGGTCGGGATGCCTGCATTGATCAGCGTCGCCTGCAGCGTGCCGACGCCGGGAACGTCCAGCATGTCCACGAGATTCCCGGTCGGGAACATCGCCCCGCCGTCCTCGCCTTCGTCGGCCGGATCGAGGAACTCGAGCTGGATCTCGGCGGCGGGGAAGGTGACGCCGTCCAGCTCGAAATCGCCGTCCTCGACCACCTGGCCGGCGGCCATCGGTACGCGCGCGACGATGGTCTTGCCGATGTTGGCCTGCCAGATGCGCACGGTGGCGACGCCGTCGACCGGCAGCCTCGACGCATCGACCAGCCCGGCGGAGATCGCGAACGGGCCTACGGCCGCCGACAGGTTGCCGCAGTTGCCGGACCAGTCGACGAAGGCGCTGTCGATCGACACCTTACCGAACAGGTAGTCGACATCGTGGTCCGGGCGCGCGCTCGCGGACACGATCACGGTCTTGCTGGTCGAGGAGGTCGCCCCACCCATGCCGTCGATCTGCTTGCCGTAGGGATCGGGCGATCCGGTCACGCGCAGCAGCAGTGCGTCGCGTGCCGCACCCGGCGAACGCGCCGCTTCGGGCAGGTCCTGCAGGCGGAAGAACACGCCCTTGGAGGTGCCGCCGCGCATGTAGGTGGCGGGGATCTTCAACGCGGGAGCCGGGCGCGGTGCAGGAGCGGTCATGGCATGGTTCCGATGGGCGTGGGCTCAGCCCAGCAGGCCGAGTTGCAGCGGTGGCGGCGCAGCGGGGGCGCGCAGCGGCCACGCTTCGATGACTTCGTAGCGGTAGTCGGCGCCACGGCCGGCGACCTGCACGAGCTCGATGGCATCGACCAGCCACGGCACGGGAGGGACATCCAGCCGTTCGACACCCCGGCGGGCGTTGTAGCTGACCGTCACGTGCGGCCGGTGGCCCAGGCTTCGATGATGCCCTGCGCCTGCAGCTGTTCGTGCAGTTCGGCCAGCAGCAGCGCGAAGCCGTCGGGCTTGCCGGCGGAGGGCACGAATGCCCAGTGGATGCGGCCGGGTTCGCCGCCCGCGCTGCGCAGCTGGTCGAGTGGCATGTGGAAGGCCTGCGCTTATACCCGCGCAGGCGCGGCGCATGGCTTCGCATGCCTCGGGGGATGCAGGTCGGAGAGCGACTGATGCCAGTTGCGCGGCGGATACAGCGCGCCGCCCAGTCTCGTGTCCAGGCCGTTGTCGACGAGCAGGCGCATCAGCGCCTCGCGGATCGCGTCCGGGACCCGGGCCATGACGAACAGCGTGCCGGGCTGCGCCATCAGGCCGCCCTCGCCGCTTCGAGGAAATCCTGGGCGAAGCGTTGCAGCACGCCGCCGGCTTCATAGATGGAGACTTCCTCGGCGGTATCCAGGCGGCAGGTGACCGGTACTTCCGCGCGTTCGCCGTTGCGGCGGTGGATGACCAGGGTCAGCTCCGCGCGCGGCGCACGCGTGCCGACCACGTCGAAGGTCTCGCTGCCGTCGATGCCGAAGGTGTGGCGGTCCTCGCCCGGCCTGAACTCCAAGGGCAGCACGCCCATGCCGATCAGGTTGGTGCGGTGGATGCGCTCGAAGCCTTCGGCCACGATCGCTTCCACGCCGGCAAGGCGCACGCCCTTGGCCGCCCAGTCGCGCGAGCTGCCCTGGCCGTAGTCGGCGCCGGCGATGATGACCAGCGGCTGGCGGCGTTCCATGTAGGCCTCGATCACCTCCCACATGCGCATGACCGTGCCGTCAGGTTCGAGCCGGGCCAGCGAACCCTGGCGGACATTGCCGGCCGCGTCGCGCACCATCTCGTTGAGCAGCTTCGGGTTGGCGAAGGTCGCGCGCTGCGCGGTGAGGTGGTCGCCGCGGTGGGTGGCGTAGGAATTGAAGTCCTCTTCCGGCAGGCCCATCTTCGCCAGGTATTCGCCGGCGGCGCTGGAGGCGAGGATCGCGTTGGATGGCGACAGGTGGTCGGTGGTGATGTTGTCGCCGAGCACGGCCAGCGCGCGCATGCCGCGCAGGCCGCGTTCGCCGGCCAGCGCGCCCTCCCAGTACGGCGGGCGGCGGATGTAGGTGCTCTGCGGCCGCCAGTCGTACAGCGGCTCGACCCGGCCGCCGTGCTCGACGCGCACGTCGAACATCGGTCCGTAGACCTTGCGGAACTGCTCGGGCTTGACGCTGGCCTTGACGATCGCGTCGATCTCCGCGTCGTCCGGCCAGATGTCCTTGAGCCGGACTTCATTGCCCCGTGCATCCAGGCCCAGCACGTCCTTCTCGATGTCGAAGCGCACCGTGCCGGCGATGGCGTAGGCGATCACCAGCGGCGGCGAGGCTAGAACGCCTGCTTGGCGTACGGATGGATGCGGCCGTCGAAGTTGCGGTTGCCCGACAGCACCGCGGTCGCGTACAGGTCGCGCTCGGTGATCTCCTGCTGGATCGCCGGGTCCAGCGCGCCGCTCATGCCGTTGCAGGTGGTGCAGGCGAAGCCGACGATGCCGAAGCCCAGCTTTTCCAGGTCCGGCAGCAGGCCCGATGCCTCCAGGTACAGCTGCACGGCCTTCGAGCCCGGGGCCAGCGAGGTCTTCACCCATGGCTTGCGCACCAGGCCGCGCGCGTTCGCATTGCGGGCGAGCAGCGCGGCGGCGACCACGTTGCGCGGGTTGCTGGTGTTGGTGCAGCTGGTGATGGCGGCGATGATCACCGCGCCGTCGGGCAGCAGCCCGCCGGCTTCCTCGACCTTGCCCGTTTCCAGCTTGGACGCATCGGCGATGCCACGTTCGGCCAGCGCCGAGGTGGGCAGGCGCCGGTGCGGGTTGGACGGGCCGGCCATGGTGCGCACCACCGACGACAGGTCGAACTCCAGCACGCGCTCGTACTGCGCGTCGGCCAAGGTCGTCGGCCCACAGGCCGGCGGCCTTCGCATAGGTTTCCACCAGCGCGATCTGCTTCTCCTCGCGCCCGGTCAGGCGCAGGTAGTCCAGGGTCTGGCTGTCGATGTAGAACAGGGCCGCGGTGGCGCCGTATTCGGGGCACATGTTGGAGATGGTCGCGCGATCGCCGATGGTCAGCGCCGCGGCGCCTTCGCCGAAGAACTCCAGGTAGTGGCCGACGACCTTCTCCTTGCGCAGGAATTCGGTCAGGGCCAGGACCACGTCGGTGGCGGTGATGCCCGTCTGCGGCCGGCCACTCAGTTTGACCCCGGTGATGTCGGGCAGGCGCATCCACGAGGCGCGGCCGAGCATCACGTTCTCCGCTTCAAGCCCGCCCACGCCGACGGCGATCACGCCCAATGCATCGACGTGCGGGGTGTGGCTGTCGGTGCCCACGCAGGTATCGGGGAAGGCCACGCCGTCGCGCGTGTAGACCACCGGCGACATCTTCTCCAGGTTGATCTGATGCATGATCCCGTTGCCCGGCGGGATCACCTCCACGTTGCGGAACGCATGCCGGGTCCATTCGATGAAGTCGAAACGGTCGGCGTTGCGGCGGTCTTCGATGGCGCGGTTCTTCTCGAATGCATCCGGGTCGTAGCCGCCGCATTCCACCGCCAGCGAGTGGTCGACGATCAGCTGCACCGGCACCACCGGATTGACCTGGGCCGGGTCCCCGCCTTGGTCGGCGATGGCGTCGCGAAGGCCGGCCAGGGTCGACCAGCGCGGTCTGGCCGAGGATGTCGTGGCAGACCACGCGGACCGGGAACCAGGGGAAGTCCAGGTCGCGCCGGCGCTCGACCAGCTGGACCATAAGTCGTGCAGCCGGGCCGGGTCGGCGCAGCGGACCAGGTTCTCGGCATGCACGCGCGCGGTATAGGAAAGCGTGGCCCAGGCGCCGGGGCGGATCGCTTCGACCGCCTCGCCGGCGTCGAACCAGTCCAGGAGGTGCCGGGGAGGGGCTTGCGGTGCTGGCTGTTCATGGCGGGCCGCAGCCTGCGGGCGTCGTGGGCGGCCGTCCCGCGGGATGCCGGCGGAGGGGCATACAGGGCGCCGCGGAAAGGGCAGGTCGATCTTACGGCGCGGGCGTGGCGGTGCCGGCCGCAGGCGCCGTTCCGACCCGCGATTGGCCCGGATCAGCCGTTGATGCATTGATGCTGGCGATCAACGAATGGCGTGGCGCGGGCTGCCGGTGGAGCGGCCGGGAGCCGGTCCACCGGCGTCGCAAGGCGCTTGCGACGGGCGAGTCCGGCCGGGTGCCGCGCGCCGGTTGCGCAGTGCAGCAAGCCATTTTCCGGGGACTGGTACAGTCGCACCTGCCGTGGTTGTCGCTGAGTCGAGCGCTGTCATGGCCAGCAACGGGCCCAGGAGCCCGTTTTTCCCTGAACCTTATGGTAGCGCTAACACAAGCGGGCGGAATGAGCGGAATGGACCGGAACAACCCGATCGTCATCGGCCTGGACGTGGGCACCCAGAGCGTCAAGCTGATTGCCTACGATCCGCAGACGCGGCAGGTCGCCGCCACGATCGGCCAGCCGCTGGACCTGGCGTCCGGCGACGACGGCAGCCGCGAACAGCGTGCCGAGTGGTGGATCGACGCGATCCGCTCCTGCTTTTCCCGGCTGGATCCGGCCCTGCGCGCGCGGACCACGGCAATAGGTGTCTCCGGCCAGCAGCACGGATTCGTCCCGGTGGACCGTGACGGCAACGTGCTGGCCCCGGCCAAGCTGTGGTGCGACACCAGCACCGCGGCCGAGTGCGACCTGATCATGGGCGCCGTCGGCGGCGCGCAGGGTGCCATCGAGCTGGCCGGCAACCCGATCATGGTCGGCTACACCGCCTCCAAGCTGCCGTGGACCCGCGAACACCGCTCGCAGGCGTACGCGCAGCTGGCCACGATCATGCTGCCGCACGACTACGTGAACTTCTGGCTCACCGGCGAGCGCTGGATGGAGCGCGGCGACGCCTCCGGCACCGGCTGGCTGGACGTGCGCACCCGGCAGTGGTCCGACGCGATGGTCGCCGCCACCGACAAGGACCGCGACCTGCGCGAGTGCCTGCCGCCGCTGGTCGAGGCCGACGCGCTGTTCCCCGTTGCCGCGGCCATCGCCGACGAGCTGGGCCTGCCGCGCGACGTGCGCGTGTCGGCCGGTGGTGGCGACAACATGATGGCTGCGATCGGTACCGGCAACGTGTCGGCGGGCGTGCTGAGCATGAGCCTGGGCACGTCCGGCACGCTGTTCGCCTATGCCGACCGCCCGATCGTCGACGACGCCGGCCGCTGGGCCGCGTTCTGCGACTCCACCGGTGGCTGGCTGCCGCTGATCTGCACCATGAACTGCACCGTGGCCACCGAAGCGGTGGCCGGCCTGTGCAGCTTCTCCACCAGGCAGGGGGCGACGAGCTGCTGGCCGGCACCCGGCCCGGCGCCGCCGGCCTGCTGATGCTGCCGTTCTTCAACGGCGAGCGCACCCCGAACCTGCCCAACGGCCGTGGCGGCCTGTTCGGCATGACCGCCACCAACCTGACCCCCGCCAACCTGTACCGCGCGGCGATGGAAGGCGCGGTCTACAGCCTGAAGAACGGCTACGACGCCTTCGTCGACGCCGGCATGAAGTTCGAGGCGATCCGCCTGACCGGCGGTGGCAGCCACAGCGCGGTGTGGCGGCAGATGGTGGCCGATGTGTTCGGCCTGCCGGTGGACGTGCCCGAGCAGGCCGAAGGCGCCGCGTTCGGCGCGGCGCTGCAGGCGCTGTGGGCGACGCAGCGCGCCAGCGACGCGGGTGCCGACCTGCCCGCGCTCGCGGCCGCGCACGTGCGCCTGGATCCGCGCCTGTCCGCGCATCCGCACGCCGAGGCCACCGCGGCCTACGCGGCCCAGTACCAGCGTTTCCTTTCCCACCTCGACGCGATCCGGCCGCTGTACGCCTGATCGCATCACCTACCGACCACCCCCACACTTTCGACGGAAGCACAGACATGAGCAGCAAGCCCTTCATCGGCTCCAAGGAATACTTCCCCGGCATCGGCGCCATCGCCTACGAAGGCCCGGGTTCCGACAACCCGCTGGCGTTCAAGGTCTACGACGCGAACAAGGTGATCGGCGGCAAGACCATGCGCGAGCACCTGCGTTTCGCGGTGTGCTACTGGCACACCTTCTGCAACGCCGGCGCCGATCCGTTCGGCCCGGGCACCCGCCACTTCCCGTGGGAGCGCGACACCGCCATGGCGACCGCCGAGGCCAAGGTCGACGCGGCGTTCGAGTTCTTCACCAAGATCGGCGTGCCGTACTACTGCTTCCACGACGTGGACCTGGCGCCTGACGCCGAGGACGTGGGCCAGTACGAGAAGAACCTCAAGCACCTGGTCGGCCTTACCAAGGAGCGCCAGAAGGCCACCGGCGTCAAGCTGCTGTGGGGCACCGCCAACCTGTTCTCGCACCCGCGCTACATGAACGGCGCTTCGACCAACCCCGACTTCAACGTCGTCGCGCGCCGCGGTGCAGGTCAAGTCGGTGCTGGACGCGGTGGTCGAGCTGGACGGCGAGCACTACGTGTTCTGGGGTGGCCGCGAAGGCTATGCCTCGCTGCACAACACCAACATGAAGCGCGAGCTCGAGCATTTCGCCCGCTTCCTGACCTCGGCCCGCGACTACGGCCGCAGCATCGGCTTCAAGGGCCAGTTCTTCATCGAGCCCAAGCCGATGGAGCCGATGAAGCACCAGTACGACTTCGACAGCGCCACCGTCGCCGGCTTCCTCAAGGAGCACGGCCTCGAGAAGGACTTCTCGCTCAATATCGAAGCCAACCACGCCACCCTGTCCGGCCACACCTTCGAGCACGACCTGCAGGTCGCGGCCGACCACGGCCTGCTGGGCAGCATCGACGCCAACCGCGGCAACGCGCAGAACGGCTGGGACACCGACCAGTTCCCGACCGACCTGTACGACACCGTCGGCGCGATGCTGGTGGTGCTGCGCCAGGGCGGCCTGCCGGGCGGCCTGAACTTCGACGCCAAGCCGCGTCGCGAGTCGACCGACATGGAAGACCTGTTCATCTCGCACATCGGCGGCATGGACGCGTTCGCCAAGGGCCTGGGAAGTCGCGCACAACCTGCTGACCGACTCGCCGTGGGAAACCTGGCGCAAGGAGCGCTACGCCAGCTTCGACAGCGGCGCCGGCAAGGACTTCGAGCTGGGCAAGCTGTCGCTGGCCGACCTTAGCAGCGCTGGGTGCCAAGAACGGCGAGCCGAAGCAGATCAGCGGCAAGCAGGAGCGCTACGAGAACCTGCTCAACCAGTACCTGCTGCGTTGAGGCGGTACGCCGCCCCTGCAGCCCGGATCGGCGCCCAAGCCTGAGGGAGGCTGGATGGACGCGATCCGCACGGGCGCGGGGCGGCGTGTTTTACCTGTACGTGCTTCACCTGAGTTGGAGGAGGGGTCCGATGGGCGACAGCGCCCGCAATGCGCGCATCGTCATCGGGTCCGACCTCGCCTTACCCGTGCGCTCAGTCGCGCTTGCCCGGCGAGCTGACCGAGCCGCGCACGATCAGCCGGTGCGGCACCACCTTATCGTCGACCAGCACGCGGGTGCTGCGATCCTTGCGGCGGATGGTGCGCAGCAGGATGTCGATGGCCGCATTGGCCATCGAGGCGATCGGCTGGTGGATCGTGGTCAGCTCCGGCCACACCGTGGTGGCCGCGGAGGTGTCGTCGAAGCCGACCACCGCCAGGTCGCGCGGGACGTCCAGCCCATGTCGATGGGCCACGGACACCGCGGCGGCGGCCATGTCGTCGTTGGACGCGATGATCGCGGTCGGCCGCTGCTTGTGGGCGAGGATCTTCTCGGCCGCCTTCAGGCCCGAGCGGTAGGTGTAGTCACCCTGCTGGACCAGTGCGGTTTCCAGCGGCAGCCCGGCTTCATGCAGTGCCGCCTGGAATCCCTGGTAGCGGTTGGAGCTGGCGCTCAGGTCCGGGCGTCCCTTGATGAAGCCGATCCGGCTGTGGCCCTTCGCGATCAGGTACTCGGCCAGCTCCTTGCCGGCGCGCAGGTCGTCGATGCGCACGCAGGAGATCTCGTCGCTGGAGCGCCCGGCGGCGATCGCCACCACCGGGATCTCGGCGCGCACGAATTCGCTGACCGCGGCGTGCGATTCGCACACCGGCGGCGGCAGGATCACCCCGTCCACCTTGCCCGACATGGCGCGTGCCGCCTTGCGCTCGGCTTCCGGATCGAGGTTGTCCCAGTAGTCGACGACCAGCTGGATCGAGGTGCGCGAAGCCACCCGCAGCAGGCCGACCAGCATCTCGCGCAGGTACGCGCCGCTGGGGTTGGTGTAGACCAGCGCGATCCGCGTGTGCTGCGCCGCCGCCAGCGAACTGGCCGCCAGGTTGGGCGTGTAGTCGAGCTGGCGCACGGCCTGCATCACCCGTTCGCGGGTGGCATCGCGCACTTTGCCCTTACTGTTCATCACCCGCGACACGGTCATCGGCGAAACGCCGGCCAGGTCGCGACTTCATCGATGGTGACGCCGCGACTCTTGCGGCGCACCGATTTCCTCGGCTTCTCCAACGTGGATCCCTTCGGTCGGTCGGCGGCAACGGGGGCGGGTCACCGTGGCCCGTGCCACGGCCGGGTCGATGGATCCCCGTCCAGCGCCCGTACTTCGGAGTATTTGATGGTATCGCTAACAGGTGGGGCAGGCGAACCGGGGCGCGTACGCAGCGCCCTGCGCCGCGTGGCGAGGACCTGTCGCCTCATGGCCTTGTGCGGACTGGCCGCGCTCCTGCCCGTCGCGCCGGCCCTGGCCGAGGACGGCCACGGGCTGTGGCTGCGCTACGTACCGGTGCAGGCGGCGCAGGCCGCCGGGTACCGGGCCCGCGCGACCGAGCTGGTCGTCGCTGCCACCACGCCGACCGGCCATAAGGCCACCCGTGACGAACTGCAGCGCGGGCTGCAGGGCCTGCTCGGTGCCACCCCGGCCCCACCCCATGGGGCCAGCCGCGATGGCGCGGTGCTGGTGGGCACGCCGGCGGGCTCGCCGCAGCTGGCCGCGCTGAAGCTGGACCTGGAAGCGCTGGGTGGCGAGGGCTACCTGATCCGCAGCGTGCGCATCGACGGCCGTCCAGCCACCGCCGTGGCCGCCAATACCGATGTCGGCGCGCTGTATGGCGCCTTCCATTTCCTGCGCCTGGTCCAGACCGGGCAGTCGCTGGACGCGCTCGACATCCGCGAGGTGCCGAAGCTGAAGGTGCGCGTGCTCAACCACTGGGACAACCTGGACCGCCATGTCGAGCGCGGCTACGCCGGCGAGTCGATCTGGGACTGGCACCGCCTGCCCGGCTGGAAGGACCCGCGCTACACCGACTACGCCCGCGCCAATGCCTCGATCGGCATCAACGGCACGGTGCTCAACAACGTCAACAGCAACGCCCGGTCGCTGACCCCGGCGTACCTGGAAAAGGCCGCGGCGCTGGCCGGGGTGTTCCGCCCGTACGGCATCAAGGTCTACCTCAGCGCGCGCTTCAGCGCGCCGATCGAGATCGGCGGCCTGAAGACCGCCGACCCGCTCGACCCGGCGGTGCGCCGCTGGTGGAAGGCCAAGGCCGACGAGGTCTACCGCACCATTCCCGATTTCGGCGGCTTCCTGGTCAAGGCCAACTCCGAGGGCCAGCCCGGTCCGCAGGACTACGGCCGCACCCACGTCGATGGCGCCAACATGCTGGCCGAGGCGGTAGCACCGCACGGCGGCATCGTGATGTGGCGTGCCTTCGTCTACTCGCACGAGCAGCCCGACGACCGCGCCAAGGCAGGCGTACAGCGAGTTCGTGCCCTTCGACGGCAGGTTCGCGTCCAACGTGCTGGTCCAGGTCAAGAACGGCGCGATCGACTTCCAGCCGCGCGAGCCGTTCCATCCGCTGTTCGGCGCGATGCCGAAGACGCCGCTGATGATGGAGTTCCAGATCACCAAGGAGTACCTGGGCTTCGCCACCCACCTTACCTACCTGGGGACGATGTATGAGGAAACGCTGCGTGCCGACACGATGGCGCGCGGCCCGGGTTCGACCGTGGCCCGCGTGGTCGACGGCACGCTCGAGGGGCATGCGCTGACCGGCATGGCCGGCGTGGCCAACATCGGCAGCGACCGCACCTGGAGCGGCTCGCACTTCGACCAGGCCAACTGGTTCGTGTTCGGCCGCCTTACCAACCCGCAGCTGGACGCGGAAGCGATCGCCCGCGAGTGGACGAAGATGACCTTCTCCACCGATCCGGCCGTGGTCGAGCCGGTGGTGGCGATGATGATGGGCTCGCGCGAAGCGGTGGTGGACTACATGACCCCGCTCGGCCTGCACCACCTGATGGGCCGCGGCCACCATTACGGGCCGGCGCCGTGGGATGCCGGCAGCGAGCGTGCCGACTGGGACCCGGTGTACTACCACCGCGCCGACCGGGCCGGCATCGGCTTCGACCGCGGTTCGCATGGCAGCAATGCGGTGGCGCAGTACGCGCCGCCGGTCGCCGCGCAGTTCGACGACGTGGCGCAGGTGCCGGAGCGGTTCCTGCTGTGGTTCCACCACGTGCCGTGGGACCACACGCTGCAATCCGGCCGCCCGTTGTGGGTGGAACTGGTCGCGCACTACGACCGCGGCGTGGACTACGTCGCCGGCATGCGCCGCACCTGGGACGGCCTTACCGGGAAGATCGATCCGGAACGGCATGCGCAGGTCGCCGCGTTCCCATGATCCAGCAGCAGGAAGCGCAGTGGTGGCGCGATGCCAGCATCGCCTACTGGCAGAGCCTCAACGGCCTGCCGCTGCCGGCCGGGCACGCGCCGCCGCCGGAATCGCTGGACCACTACAAGTCGCTGGAATTCCCGAACGCCCCGGGGAGGGGCTGATGACGAGCATGAAGAAGCACCCGTTCGCGCTGTGCCTGTCCCTGCTTGCGTTCGCCTCGGCGGTGCAGGCCGGTGAGCTGCCGCTGTTGCACGAGATGTTCCAGGACCACGCCGTGCTGCAGCGCGACCGGCCGATTCCGGTCTGGGGCAACGCGCAGCCGAACGCCGAGGTGAAGCTGTCCTTCGCCGGCAGGAAGGCGAACGCGCGTGCCGATGCCGAAGGCCGCTGGAAGGCGACCCTTCCGGCGCTCAAGGCCGGTGGTCCGTACACCCTGACCGCGACCTCCGGCACGCTGAGCCAGAGCGCCAGCGACGTGCTGGTCGGCGACGTGTGGCTGTGCTCGGGCCAGTCGAACATGGAACTGCAGGTCAAGCGCACGCTGAACTCGCGCGCCGAGATCGCCGACGCCAGCAACGACCGCATCCGCATGCTCAAGGTCGGGCTGAAGGAAGCCACCACCCCGCGCGAGCACTTCCCGCTGCCGGTGCACTGGGAGAAGACCACGCCGGAGAACGCGCCTGAATTTTCCGCCACCTGCTACTACTTCGCGCGCGAGCTGCAGAAGACCGTCGACGTGCCGATGGGGCTGGTCAACTCGTCGGGGCGGCGCGCGCATCGAGACCTGGATCAGCGCCGACGGCCTGCGCAGCCTCGGCGGCTTCGACGCCGCGCTGGACGTGCTGGCGCAGTACGCCTCCGATCCGCACGAGGCCCAGCTCAAGTCCGCCGCCGCCAACTGGGGCACGATCTGGGCCGACTGGTGGCGCGCCAATCCCGCCGTGGCCAAGGGCGACGAGCCCTGGACCCGGTCAGCACCGCCGGCACCTGGCGCGTGGCGCCGAAGGACCTCGGCGCCTGGGAAAGCTGGGGCGTGCCGGAACTGGCCAGCTTCAATGGCATGGTCTGGTTCCGGACCACGCTGAAGCTGACCGCTGAACAGGCCGCGCAGCCCGCGGTGCTCGAGCTCGGTGCGGTGGACGAGATCGACATGACCTGGGTCAACGGGGTCGGTGTCGGCAGTGCCTACATCGGCGAGGAGCGCAAGTACCCGCTGCCGCGCGGCCTGCTGCAGGCCGGCGACAACACCCTGGTGGTCAATGCGCTGGACACCTACGCCACCGGCGGCATCATCGGGCCTGCGTCCTCGCGCGTGCTGCGCTTTGCCGACGGCAGCTCGGTTGCGCTCGACGGCGCCTGGAAATACCGCATCGTTTCCACGGACATCGGCTCGGCGCCGCGTGCACCGTGGATGTCGGCGCAGGGCAAGACCACGCTGTTCAACGGCATGATCGCGCCGCTGGCCGGGTTCGGCCTGCGTGGCGCGCTGTGGTACCAGGGGCGAATCCAATACCGGCGAGGCCAACGCCTACGCGGGCCTGCTGCGCACCTACCGCGACGACCTGCGCGCGCATTTCGGCAAGGACCTGCCGCTGCTGGTGGTGCAGCTGCCGAACTACGGCGCGCCGCCGACGGCGCCGGGCGAAAGCGGCTGGGCATCGCTGCGCGAGGCACAGCGCGCGGTCGTTGCCGACGATCCGCGCAGCGGGCTGGCCGTGGCCATCGACCTGGGGGCGATCGCTACGACATCCATCCGGCGAACAAGCAGGAGGTCGGCCGCCGCCTGCCCGCGCCGCGCGCCAGGTGGTCTACGGCGGGAAGATCGCCGGGCGCGGACCGGTTGCGGCCTCGGCCCGGCGCGAAGGCGAGGCGGTGGTGGTCTCGTTCGGTGATGTCACCGGCAAGCTGGTCGCCTTTGGCAACAGCCAGCCGATCGGCTTCGAACTGTGCGGCGCCGACGCCGGTTCCTGCCGCTACGCCAGCGCCGAGATCCGCGGCCGCGATGAAGTCGTGCTGCGTGCGCCGCTGGCCAACGCGACGCGCGTCCGCCACGCCTGGGCCGACAGCCCGGTGGTGACCCTGTTCGATGCCAATGGCGTGGACCAGGGCCTGCCCGCCGGCCCGTTCGAGCTCGCCATCCACTGATCCATCCGCCCATGCCACGTCCCGATACCGGATCCGCGCGCGCGGATCCCCGAACCCACACGCAACCCCACGAGCGCAACCATGAGTGAGCAGACCAGCGGCAAGGCCGCCACCGAAACCACCACGCACGGGTCGAAGAACGACCGCGAGATCGTCGATGCGAAGGTCATCGTCACCTGCCCGGGCCGCAACTTCGTCACCCTGAAGATCACCACCCGCTCGGGCGTGTACGGGCTGGGCGACGCGACCCTCAACGGCCGCGAGCTGGCCGTGGCCTCGTACCTGCAGGACCACGTGGTGCCGAACCTGATCGGCCGCGATGCCGGGCGGATCGAGGACATGTGGCAGTTCCTGCACCGCGGCGCCTACTGGCGGCGCGGCCCGGTGACGATGAGCGCCATTGCCGCCGTCGACGTGGCGCTGTGGGACATCCTCGGCAAGATGGCCAACCTGCCGGTCTACCAGCTGCTCGGTGGCCGCTCGCGCGAAGGCGCGCTGGTCTATGGCCACGCCAACGGCCGCGACATCGCCGAGGCGTCCGACGCGGTGGGCAGGTTCATCGAGCAGGGCTTCCTGGCGGTGCGCGCGCAGTGCGGCGTGCCGGGGTGAAGAAGGCCTACGGCATTTCCAACGCCAAGGGCTACGAGCCGGCCGAGAGCGAGCTGCCGCTGGAGACGGTGTGGAACACGCCGCGCTACCTGGAGGTGGTGCCGAAGCTGTTCGAGCAGCTGCGCAAGGACCACGGCAACAACGTCGAGCTGCTGCACGACGTGCACCACCGCCTGAGCCCGATCGAGGCCGCGCGCCTTACCCGCGACCTGGAGCCGTACCGCCTGTTCTGGCTGGAGGATTCCACCCCGGCCGAGAACCAGAAGTCGTTCGAGCTGATCCGCAAGCACTCGGTCACCGCGCTGGCGGTGGGCGAGGTGTTCAACTCGATCTGGGACTGCAAGCACCTGATCGAGAACCAGCTGATCGACTACATCCGCACCACCATTGTCCATGGCGGCGGCATCACCCACGTGCGCCGGCTGGCCGACTTCGCTGCACTGCACTCGGTGCGCACCGGCTTCCACGGCGCCACCGACCTGTCGCCGGTGACCATGGGCGCGGCGCTGCACTTCGACACCCGGGTGCCGAACTTCGGCATCCAGGAATACATGTTCCACACCGAGGAGACCGACGCGGTGTTCCCGCACGACTACGCGCTGCGCGCCGGCCGCCTGTACGTGGGCGACACGCCCGGTATTGGTGTCGACATCGACGAGAAGCTGGCGGCGAAGTACCCGTACGCGCCCAAGCAGTTGCCGATCGCGCGCCTGGAAGACGGCTCGATGTGGGACTGGTGATGAACGCGATCCGGGAGGGGATGCATCGATGAGCAAACGCAACGCACACCAAGGCCCGGCCGGGCACGGCCGGCCGCATCCTCGCCGCCGGCGTCGCCGCGCTGCTGCTGGCGGCCTGCGGCAGGGAGCCCGCCGCTCCGCCTGCCGCCGCCAGTGGATCCGAGGTGGCGCCGGCGTACTTCGACTGGTTCGAGTACACCGGCCGCGATGCCGCGTTCGAGGCGCCGGTGCCGGAAGGCAGCTTCCGCAACCCGGTGCTGTCTGGCTTCCACTCCGATCCCAGCGTCACCGCCGCCAACGGCAAGTTCTACCTGCCATGGCCTCGACCTTCGCGTTCTTCCCTGGCATCCCGGTGTTCGAGAGCGAGGACCTGGTGCACTGGAAGCAGGTGGGCAACGCGATCCACCGGCCCGGGCAGCTGGACTTCGACGGCCTGGGGATGTCGCGCGGCGTGTTCGCCCCGGCCATCGAGTACCACGACGGCACCTTCTACGTGGTCAACACCTCGGTCGATGCCGGCGGCAACTTCATCGTCACCGCCACCGATCCGGCCGGTCCGTGGTCCGATCCGTTCTGGCTGCCGGGGATCGGCGGCATCGACCCGTCGCTGTTCTTCGACGACGACGGCAAGGTCTACATCCTCAACAACGACGAGCCGGAAGTGCCGGTGCGCTACGACGGCCACCGCGCGATCTGGCTGCAGGAAATCGACATCACCGGCAAGAAGCCGTTCGGCCCGCGCAAGGTGCTGATCGACGGCGGGGTCAAGCCGGAAGAGAACCCGATCTGGATCGAAGGCCCGCACATCTACAAGGTCGATGGCTGGTACTACCTCAGCGACGCCGAGGGCGGCACCGGTCCGCAGCATTCGCAGGTGATCCTGCGCAGCCGCAATGTCTGGGGTCCGTACGAGCCGAACCCGGACAACCCGATCCTGACCCAGCGCGACCTGGACCCGGGCCGTGCACTGCCGATCACCAACGCCGGCCACGCCGACCTTGGTGCAGGGACCCGACGGCAGCTGGTGGGCGACCTTCCTACCCAGCCGCAACTACGGCGTGGACCACTACAACACCGGGCGCGAGGCGTTCGTGTTGCCGGTGACCTGGAAGGACGGCTGGCCGGTGATCCTGCCGCACGGCGAGAAGATCCCGTACGTGCTGCCGGGCCCGTCGTTCATGAAGAAGCCGGTCGACCAGGCGCCGATGACGGGCAACTTCACCTGGCGCGACGAGTTCGACACCGTCGAGCTGGGCAAGGGCTGGATGACTCCGCGCGTGCCCAAGACGCAGTGGTACGACGGCACCGCGCGCCCGGGCTGGCTGGCGATCCATCCGCTGGCCGAGCGGCTGGATTCGCTGCTCAACCCGGCGTTCTACGCGCGCCGCCAGCAGCACCAGGTGTTCGAAGCCAGCACCGCGATGGAGCTGCCGGCGCCGGGCGTGGCCGGCGGCCTTACTGCGTTCCAGGGCGAGACCCACTGGTACTTCCTCGGCGTGCGTCGCGATGGCGACGGCGCGCAGGTGTTCCTGGAGAAGAAGGCCGGCGGCGAGGTCGAGGTGGTGGCCCGCCAGGCCGCGCCGGTGGCCGGGCGGCTGACCCTGCATGTCGAAGGCAACGAGGGCACGTACGGCTTCGGCTTCGATGCCGGCGACGGCAAGGGCGTGCAATGGCTGGTACGCGACGCCGACGGCACGCTCCTGAGCACCGACGTGGCTGGCGGATTCGTCGGCGCCACGCTGGGGCCTTTCGCGCGCGACGAGCGCGAAGACGGGCACGAAGCGCACGACGAGCGCAAAGACAGGAACGAAGCACGCGACGAGCGCGAAGACAGGCATGAAGCGCACGACGATACGCACGAAGCGCGCGACGGACGCGAACAGCCCGCACGCTGACCACCGCAGCACACCGCACCGCACACCAGACGCAGCGAGAGAGGAGAGGGGAATGCACGTCGACAACCGCAACAGCCGCCCGCCATCACATGCCACCACGCGCGCACCGCGCGCACGCCTGCTGGCACGCAGCTGCGCGGCGGCCCTTCTGGTCGCGCTGCCGTGGCTGCAGGTGCAGGCCGCCGACCCGGCCCGGCCGTGGCTCGATACCAGTCACAGCTTCGAGCAGCGCGCCGCCGCGCTGGTCTCGCAGATGACCCTGGAGGAGAAGGCCGCGCAGATGCAGAACACCGCGCCGGCGATCGAGCGCCCGGGCGTGCCGGCCTACGACTGGTGGAACGAGGCGCTGCACGGCGTTGCGCGCGCCGGCGGGGCCACCGTGTTCCCGCAGGCGATCGGCATGGCCGCCACCTTCGACGTGCCGCTGATGGACCAGGTCTCGGCCGCGATCAGCGACGAGGCGCGGGCCAAGTACCACCGCGCGCTGGAACGGGACCAGCACGGCCGCTACCAGGCCTGACCTTCTGGTCGCCGAACATCAACATCTTCCGCGACCCGCGCTGGGGCCGTGGCCAAAAACCTACGGCGAAGACCCGTACCTGACCGCGCGCATGGGCGTGTCCTTCGTCCGTGGCCTGCAGGGTGCGGACCCGGCCACCGGAGCGCCGCTGGACCCGGTCTACCGCAAGCTTGACGCCACCGCCAAGCACTTCGCCGTGCACAGCGGCCCGGAGGCGGACCGCCATACCTTCGATGCGCGGCCGTCGAAGCGCGACCTCTACGACACTTACCTGCCGGCGTTCGAGACGCTGGTGAAGGAGGGCGACGTCGACGCGGTGATGGGCGCCTACAACCGCCTCTATGGCGAATCGGCCAGCGCCAGCAAGTTCCTGCTGCGCGACCTGCTGCGCGAGCAGTGGGGCTTCAAGGGCTACGTGACCTCCGACTGCTGGGCGATCGTGGACGTGTGGAAGCACCACAAGATCGTCGCCACCCGCGAGGAAGCGGCGGCGCTGGCGGTGAAGAACGGCACCGAGCTGGAGTGCGGCGAGGAGTACGCGACCCTGCCGGCCGCCGTGAAGCAGGGGCTGATCAGCGAGGCCGAGATCGACGACGCGCTGACCCGCCTGTTCACCGCGCGGATGCGGCTGGGCATGTTCGATCCGCCGGAAAAGGTGAAGTGGGCGCAGATTCCCTACTCGGTGAACCAGTCGGCCGGGCACGATGCGCTGGCGCGGAAGATGGCGCAGGAATCGATCGTGCTGCTGAAGAACGACGGCGTGCTGCCGCTGTCGCGCGCCACGAAGAGGGTCGCGGTGATCGGCCCGACCGCCGACGACACCATGGCCCTGCTCGGCAACTACTACGGCACCCCGGCCGCGCCGGTGACCGTGCTCGCCGGCCTGCGCGCGGCGATGCCTGACACGAAGATCGTCTACGCCCGTGGCGCCGACCTGGTCGAGGGCCGCGATGATCCGTCGGCCACGCCGCTGGTCGAGGCGCAGTACCTGCGTCCGTCCGTCGACTCGCCCGAGCGTGGCCTGCGCGGCGAGTACTTCCGCAACACCGACCTGTCAGGCACGCCGGCGCTGGTCCGGGTCGATCCGGTGATCGGCTTCAGCTGGGACCGCGGCTCGCCGACCGACAACCTGCTCGCCCGCGGCGAGGCCGGTCCGGACGAGGCGTTGCCCAACGACAACTTCTCGATCCGCTGGAGCGGCCAGCTGCTGCCGCCGGTGTCGGGCAAGTACCTGCTGGAGGCGTCGGCCAACGACGGCGTGCGCGTCTACCTGGACGGCAAGCGGGTGATCGACGGCTGGCAGAAGGCCGAGCGCCTGACCGCCGCGCACGCCGAGGTGCAGCTGGAAGCCGGGCGTGCCTACGACATCCGCGTCGAGTACTACGAAGGCGACCGCGATTCCGGCGTGCGCCTTACCTTACGCATGCCCGGGGCCAAGCCGCCGTTCGAGGAAGCGCTCGACGCGGCACGCAACGCCGACGTGGTGGTGTTCGTCGGCGGCCTGACCGGCGACGTCGAAGGCGAGGAGATGAAGGTCAACTACCCGGGCTTCGCCGGCGGCGACCGCACCGACACGCGCCTGCCCGCCACCCAGCGCAAGCTGCTGGAGGCCCTGCACGCGACCGGCAAGCCGGTGGTGATGGTGCTCACCGCCGGTTCGTCGCTGGCGGTGGACTGGGCCAAGCAGAACCTGCCGGCGATCGTGATGGCCTGGCACCCCGGCCAGCGCGGCGGCTCCGCGGTGGCCGACGTGCTGCTGGGCGACGCCAACCCGGCTGGCCGCCTGCCGGTGACCTTCTACACCGCCGACGCCAGGCTGCCGGCGTTCGACGACTACGCGATGGAAGGCCGCACCTACCGCTACTACGACGGCCAGCCGCTGTATCCGTTCGGCCACGGCCTGTCGTACACGCAGTTCGGCTATTCGACCTGGCGCTCGACCGCACCAGCGCCGGCGCCAGGGATCGGGTGAAGGTCTCGGTCAAGGTGAAGAACAGCGGCCAGCGCGCCGGCGACGAGGTCGTGCAGCTGTACCTGCATCCGCTCGAGCCCGCGCGCGACCGCGCGAACAAGGAGCTGCGCGGCTTCCAGCGCGTGACCCTGCAGCCGGGCGAGGAACGCACCGTCGACTTCACCCTTGTGCCGGAGAAGGACCTGCGCACCTGGGACGAACAGGCTGGCGCCTACGTGGTCGATCCGGGTCGCTACGAGGTCCAGGTCGGCGCGTCGAGCGCGGACATCCGCGTGCGTGCTCCGCTCAGCATTCGCCCGAAGAAGTAACTCCGTTTTGCCGGCCGTCCCCGGGACGGCCGGTCGAGGCGAGGCGGAGCCGGCGAAACTCCTATAGGTCGCCGGCTTCGCCGAACCTCACTTGTTTCCGCAAGGCGCAGCTCCGTCCGCAGGGAGGGGACCTGCGTCGATGCCAGCCATACCTGACAGCGATCCGATGACCCAGACTCCCGTCCCGCCCCGCCTTTCCGATACCACCCTGGCCCGCCTGCCGCCGCAGGTGCGGGTGCCCGCTTACGACCGCGCGAAGACGCGGATCGGCGTGGTCCACTTCGGTCCCGGCGCGTTCCATCGCGCGCACCAGGCCGTGTACTTCGACGACCTGCTCGCGTCCGATCCGGACTGGGCGATCAGCGCGGTGTCGCTGCACAGCGCCGGCGTGCGCGACGCGCTGCGCCCGCAGGACGGGCTGTACACGCTTGCCCTGCTCGGCGAGCAACCGGCGTTGCGCGTGGTCGGCTCGATCCGCGAAGTGCTGTGCGCGCGCGACCAGGCGCGCCGCCGTGCTGGCGCGTCTGGCCGACCGCGACGTGCGCCTTAATCACCCTGACCATCACCGAGAAGGGCTACTGCCTGTCGCCCGACGGCGTCGACCTGCAGCATCCGGACATCGTCCGCGACCTCGCCACGCCCGACGTGCCCACCAGCGCGATCGGCTGGCTGGTCGCCGGCCTGCGCCTGCGCCGCATGCACGGGCTCGAGCCTTACACCGTGCTCAGCTGCGACAACCTTGCCGACAACGGCGGCCGCCTGCGCCGCGCGGTGCTGCAGTATGCGCGGAAGATCGACGCCGGACTGGCCGACTGGATCGAAACCGAAGTCGCGTTCCCGCGCTCGATGGTCGACAGCATCACCCCGGCCACCGACGACGCGCTTCGCACGCAGGTCGCCGCGCAGCTGGGTGTGGAGGACGCCTTACCGATCCAGCGCGAGCCGTACACGCAGTGGGTGGTGGAGGACGACTTCCGCAACGGCCGCCCGCCGCTGGAGCGCGCCGGCGTGGTGACCAGCAACGACATCGCCGGCTACGACAAGGCCAAGCTGCGCCTGCTCAACGCGCCGCATTCCACGCTGGCCTACTGGGCTCGCTGATGGAGATCGAGACCGTGGCCGGAGCCATGGGCGAACCGGCACTGGCCGGTTTCGTCGCGCGGCTGATGCGGCAGGACATCGTGCCTTCGCTGCAGCTGCCGGAAGGTTTCGATCCGGACGCGTACATCGAGGCGATCCTACCCGGTTCCGCAATCCGGCCATCCGCCACCTGCTGGCGCAGATCGCCTGGGACGGCTCGCAGAAGATCCCGGTGCGCCTGCTCGGCACGATCAGCGAGGCGCTCGTCGCCGGCCGCCCGGTCGAGCGGCTGTGCCTGCCGGTGGCCGGCTGGCTGCAGTTCGTGCGCCGCCAGGCCGGCCGTGGCGTGGCCATCGTCGATCCGCTCGCCGACGTGCTGGCGCGGATCGGCAGCACCGCCACCGGCGATGCCGCGCACGACGTCGATGCGTTCCTACCTGGACAGCGTGTTCGGCGCGCTGGCCGGCGAAGCGCGCTTCGTCGATGCACTGGCCCGCGCCTATGCGCGGCTCGGCGACGCCACGCCGGCCGCGGTGGCGCGCGTGCTCGCCGACTGAGCCCGCCCGCGCCACGCCTGTCACCAAGGGAACATGCGCATCCGACGGCGCTGTCCCGCCTATCCGAAGTGGAGCCCGACATGCCTGCGAACCTGACCCGCCACACCACTCCCGACGGCCCGCGCTGGGCGCTCGACGGCCACTGGCTGCCGGCGGACTTCCATCTCGGTGCATGGCTGGCGCTGCCGGCCGCCCAGGCCGAAGCGCAGCTCGCCACCCCGGCGCGCGGCGGCGCGGTCGGCAACGCACCGCTGCTGGCGCCGATCGAGGACGCCCATAAGCCTGGGCCAGCGGCGTGACCTACCTCAGCAGCCGCATGGCCCGCGAGGCCGAATCGCAGAACGCCGACGTCTACGCCAAGGTGTATTCGGCGGCACGGCCGGAACTGTTCTTCAAGGCCGCCGGCTGGCGCGTGCGCGGCCCCGGTGCCGGCATCCGCGTGCGTGCCGACAGCCACTGGAACGTGCCGGAACCCGAACTGGTGCTGCTGCTCGACGCCGCCGGCGCGATCCGCGGCTTCACCGCCGGCAACGACGTGTCCTCGCGCAGCATCGAGGGCGAGAACCCGCTGTACCTGCCGCAGGCCAAGGTCTACGACGGTGCCTGCGCGATCGGGCCGGCGATCCGGCTGTGCGATGCCGACGACCTGCGCGACCTGCCGATCTCGCTCGGCATCGCCCGCGGCGGTGCGAACGTCTTCGATGGCGCCACCCGAACCTCGCAGATCAAACGCAGCCTGGAAGAGCTGGCCGGCTACCTGTTCCGCGAGCTCGCCTTCCCGCAGGGCGCGTTCCTGTTCACCGGCACCGGCGTGGTGCCCGGCGAGGACTTCACCCTGCAGGGCGGCGACGTGGTACGGATCGACATCGGCGGGCTGGTGCTCGAGAACGCCGTCGAAGACGCGCCGCGATGAACGCGCCGGGCATCGGCGTCGACGCCATCCTCGGCGACGGTGCGCCGGTCGCGACCACGCGCACCTCGGGCGAGGGCCCGCACGGGCACCTGCCGATCGATGCGCGGATGCTGCGCGAAGCCGCCAGCGGCGACCTGTTCGGCCTGACCCAGAACGCCGGCATGGGCTGGCGCGCCAGCGAAGTCGCGCGCGATCCGTACCTGATCGTCAGCACGCAGGGCGGACTGCGCGGCGCCGACGGCACGCCGCTGGCGCTGGGCCTGCACACCGGCCACTGGGAGATCGACCGGCTGGTGCGTACCGCTGCCGAGACCTTCGCCGGCAACGGTGCGCTGCCGTTCTCGGTGATGTGCTCGGACCCGTGCGACGGACGCACCTATAGCACGACCGGCATGTTCGACAGCCTGCCGTACCGCAACGACGCGGCGATCGCGATGCGCCGGCTGATCCGCTCGCTGCCCACGCGCCGCGGCGTGCTCGGCATCGCCACCTGCGACAAGGGCCTGCCGGCGATGATGCTGGCGCTGGCCGGCTGTTCCGACCTGCCCGGCGTGATCGTGCCCGGTGGCGTCACCCTGCCGGCGCGCGGTGCCGAAGATGCGGGCCAGGTGCAGACGATCGGCGCGCGCTTCGCGCATGGACTCATCGACCTGGAACACGCCGCGGCGATGGGCTGCCGCGCCTGCGGCTCGCCCGGCGGCGGCTGCCAGTTCCTCGGCACCGCGGCGACTTCGCAGGTGGTGGCCGAAGCGCTCGGTATCGCCTTGCCGCACAGCGCGCTGGCGCCGTCCGGCGAACCGGTATGGACCGACATGGCGCGACGTTCGGCGCTGGCGCTGCTGCGCCTTACCGGGCAGGGCACGCCGCTGTCGGCGATCCTGACCCGCAAGGCGGTGGAGAACGCGCTGCTGGTGCACGCCGCGTTCGGCGGCTCGACCAACCTGCTGCTGCACGTGCCGGCGATCGCGCACGCGGCCGGCGTGACCCGGCCCACCGTGCAGGACTGGATGGCCGCCAGCCGCGCCACCCCGCGCCTTATCGACGCGCTGCCGAATGGTCCCCGCCACCATCCGACCGTGCAGGTGTTCATGGCCGGCGGCGTGCCCGAGGTGATGCTGCACCTGCGCGACATGGGCCTGCTGCACCTGGACGTGCCGACGGTGAGCGGGCAGACCGTCGGCGAGAACCTGGCGTGGTGGGAGCACAGCGCCACCCGTGCGGCCGCACGCGCGCGCCTGCGCGAACTCGACGGCGTCGATCCGGACGTGGTGATCATGGGCCCGGACGCCGCACGCAAGGCCGGGTTGTCGAGCACGATGGTGTTCCCGGTCGGCAACCTCGCCCCGGAGGGCGCGGTGATCAAGGCCACGGCGATCGATCCCTCGCTGGTCGATGCCGACAACGTCTACCGCCACATCGGCCCGGCGCGCGTGTTCGCCTCCGAGCACGAGGCGATCCGCGCGATCAAGAGCAAGGGCGACGACGCGGTGCGTGCCGGCGACGTGGTCGTGCTCGCCGGCTGCGGGCCGGCGGGCACCGGCATGGAAGAAACCTACCAGCTCACCTCGGCGCTGAAGTACCTGCCGTGGGGCAAGCATGTGGCGGTGCTGACCGATGCCCGCTTTTCCGGCGTGTCCACCGGCGCGTGCATCGGCCACGTCGGTCCTGAGGCATTGGCCGGTGGCCCGCTCGGACGGCTGCGAGATGGCGACATCGTGCGCATCGAGATCGACCGCGCGCGGCTGGAAGGCCGCGTGGATTTCGTCGGCGACGACCTGCAGCAGCCGCTCGCTCCGGACGCCGCTGCGGCGCTGCTGGCCACGCGCGCGCTGCACCCGGCGATCGCGCCACATGCGCGCCTGCCCGGCGACACCCGGCTCTGGGCCGCGCTGCAGGAAGCCGGCGGCGGCACGTGGGCCGGCTGCGTGTACGACGTCGACGCGATCATCGAAACGCTGCGCGCCGGGCGCGAAGCGCTGGCGCGGCAGGGGGCGGAACGCACCGGGCGCTGAGCCGTCTTCCGGCCTGCGCCGGAACCCGGTGACTCCGGCTTCCGCGCCGGGTCACCGCAGTCCGGACAGCCGGCTGCCAGGCCGGCGCTGCCGGCCTGCGCCGGCATGACGAACTGGAAAACCGCATCACTCGAGCCACTCGCACCACCTGCCGTACCGCATCGCCGAACACGCCGCATCCCTGTCCCAGGAGAGTCCGAGCTGATGTCCCCGATCGTCGTGATTGTCGTCGCCATCGCGCTGCAGATTTTCCTCACCGCGCGCAAGGTCAGCCCGTTCCTGTCGCTGCTGCTGGTGGCGATCCTCGCCGGCCTCGGCCTGGGCATGTCGCCGACCGAGCTGCTCAAGACCATCGACGCAGGCGTCGGCAGCACGCTGGGCGGACTGGCGCTGGTGATCTGCCTGGGCGCGATCCTCGGCCGGATCCTCGAGGAAAGCGGCGCGGCCGAGCGCATCGCCGCCACCTGGTCGGCGCCTTCGGCGAGAAGAACATCCAGTGGGCGATGCTGGTCACCGGCTTCCTGGTCGGCATCCCGCTGTACTACAACGCCGGCTTCATCATCCTGGTGCCGCTGGTGTTGACCCTACCCGGCGCACCGGCCTGCCGCTGCTGTACATCGCCATTCCCACCGCCGCCTCGCTGAGCACCACCCACTGCTTCCTGCCGCCGCATCCGGGGCCGGTGGTGCTGGTCAACGCGTTCGGCGCCGACATGGGCAAGGTGCTGCTGTACGGCATCGTGATCGCGATCCCGGCGGTGGTGGCGGCTGGGCCGTTCCTCGGCCGGCTGCTGGCACGCATCAACCCGCCGCTGCCGGACCTCTTTTCCTCCGCCGATGCACCGCGCGAACTGCCGGGCGCATGGCCCTCGTTCGTCATCGCCTTGCTGCCGGTGCTGCTGATCACCGTGTCGGTCGCCGCCAACAGCCTGCTCGCCGACGGCGTGGCGAAGTCGGCGCTGCTGTTCGTCGGCAGCCCGACCATCGCCCTGCTGGTGGCGGTGCTGGTCGCGTTCTGGTGGTTCGGAGTGCGCCGCGGGATCGGCTTCGACGTGCAGACGCGCTGGTTGAACGCGGCGATCGGTTCGATCGCGGTGATCCTGCTGATCATCACCGCCGGCGGCGTGTTCAAGCAGGTGCTGGTGGACAGCGGCACCGGCGCCACCATCGCCCGCCTCAGCCAAGTACTTTGCACATGCCGCCGCTGGTGTTCGCCTGGCTGGTAACCGCGCTGCTGCGGGTGATGATCGGCTCGGCCACCGTCGCCGGGATCACCGCCGCCGGCGTGGTCGCACCGCTGCTCGGCCCCACCGGCGTGTCGCCGGAGCTGGCGGTGCTGGCGGTCGGCGCCGGCAGCGTGTTCGGCTCGCACGTCAACGACTCCGGCTTCTGGATGTTCAAGGAGTTCTTCAACCTGTCCATGAAGCAGACCTTCCAGTCGTGGACGGTGATGGAGACGCTGATCTCGGTGGTCGGCCTGGGCGGAGTGTTGCTGCTGGAACGGATGCTCAGCTGAAGGGGCGTAGCTACGCGCCCGGCATGAATGGCGCGCCTGTGCCTGCGTCTTCGGCTTGATGGCGCGTCGCGGCGAGGCATAATCCGGCTGCCAGGCGGGCGCCAGTGAGTCGCGTGTCCACCCTTAAGACCAGCCCCTACGCGGGCGCCCGACAATCCGGAGATCCAATGCCAGAAGCTGTCAGCTCCATCGCCTACGAGATCGACCCCGACAACGCCGCGCAGCTCGCCGATGCCCACCGCGAGGCGGTCGCCGCGCTCAAAGCCGCAGATGTGGGGTTCGTGGAAGGGAAGCTCTACCGGATGGAAGGCTACGAGGGAGCCTACTTCGACATCTGGCGATGGCAATCGCCCGAGGCGGCCGAACAGGTCACGGAGCTGCGGGTCACGATCAGGCAGGTCCAGGCATACATCAAGCTTATCGAGAGCGAGCCGCTGTACACGGAAGGCACCGTCGTCGAAGAAGCGTGACGGTCCGCGGCCCCTCGTGCAGAGGATGCGGCATCGAGCTCCGGGCAGAAATCGTTCATGCCGAACCCGCTTCGCGGATTGGCTAAGGTCATAAGCATCAGGTGCCATGAAGACAGCCATCGCACTTGTGGTCATTTTCCTGTGCATACCCTGGGCGGCACGGGCTGACGAGCCGCTTCCGCCGCCAGCCCGGACGACCACTTGCTCCCCAAGCGGAAACTTCTGCGCCGTCTCCGATCCGGTGCAGAACATCACGCTGCTCTCCCGAAGCGGCTCCGACAGGATCCTGTGGTCAATCCCGGGATGGCACCGGTGGCTGTTCCTCTCGGACGATGGAGAGTCGTTTGTGGTCGGCTACAGCGGCATGAATCTGGTCCCGATGGATGTAACGCTCGCCGAGCCTGTCCTGTTCTTCTACAACAGGGGAAGGCTTGTGCGAACAGTGAAGCTCGGGGAGCTTTACCCAGACAGATCGCAACTGCTGCGCACCGCATCGCACTACGCATGGGCGGACATTCGAGGCTTCAACAAGGTCAACCAGTTGGTGGTGGATCTGGCCGATGGAAAGCGGGTGGCGTTCTCGGCAAAAGCCGGGCAGGTGCAGCGGCTTGCCACGGATGGAACCTGACGATTCATTCAAGCCGAACCCCACTTCGCAGCTCGGCTCAGTTCAGGCGTTAGGCCGCCAAGGAGGGCGTTACGACATGGGATATCGAAATGCTCAGCACGGTCTGGCAACTCATTCGAGCCGACGCCGCTTCGCGACGCGGCATAACTCCGGAGTTTGGCCTATGAGGGCGTTCATTGCCGCCATCGTTCTATGTCTTGGCGCTTCGGCTTGCGGTGGCGGTTACGACGCGATTGGCCATACCGCAATAAAGATTTCTGGCTCGCCTGATGCAGCGCAGGCAGTTCAGGTTGCTGAGCGCGTGCTGGCTGGACATGGTTATTCGCCGACCATGAACTACGTAAAGGGGTCGCGTGTTGGTAGCGGCCCTGCCTACTACTCAAACTCAACCGCCCGCGTCTCGTTGCAGCAGATCACGGTTGATTGCTTTATGTTGGTTTCGTACGTTCCTTATGCGGGTCCAGGGACCTCTCCCATAAGGTGCAAGACCTGTTCCTGCGCATAAGGGGTCAGGCCGAAAGCTCCGGTCTCTATACCGTGCCATTTGGAGAGTTCTGCAATGAGTCCTGACAGTCCGCAAGACAAGGATGGAGGAATTGGTAGTGTCGTGCGTGTCTGGGTCACGGCTCTCGAAATCTATGGCCAGTACAAGCAAGTGGCAAAAGACTATCTTGGTTGCGTAATACCTTCCCCGTGTGTCACGGCATCGAGGTGGAGAATGAAGGCCAGATGCGTGATATTTGCGGGAGTCAAGCCTAATAATTCAGGCCGAACCCGCTTCCGGCTCGGCGCAGCCCAGGCGTTAGGGATGGATATTCCTGAGAGCATGAAAGAGGAGCTTGGCCGCTGGAATAATGGGGCCGGCATCGATCTTGATGGCTGGATAGGCTGATGGGCAACTATGCTCTTGCTGCCGGCTACGTCACGCTATTCTGGCCGGAATTCGTCGAGTATGACGGCTACATCCTCCGCAAAGGCTTCTCGGAGGAGTCACTCCGCGGTTTTGAGAGCCAGCCGGGGAATAGCCGAAAGTCCGTCGAGTGGGTGATGAATCATCTCCACGTCGCCGATGTGCATTGCGGGGATGCGAGCGGGCTAGCGGAGGACAAAATCCGCATCCTGGGCCGGGCGCTCAGAGAGATCTACGAGGCCAAGCTGGCACGCCAGTTCCCGCATTCGCCCTGCGTTGTTGAGTTCTATGAGCCAGAGACTGGCGGTGGCCTCATCGACTATCAAGTTTCCTTTTGGCAGGCACGGCATGAGTCGGTCAGTGCCTAGCAATTCATTCAAGTCGAACGGGCCTTTGCCGGTCGGCCGCCAAGGGAGGTTCCGATGGTCGATCTGAAGCCAGTCTTCACCGAACTGAAGTTGATCATGGAGCCTTTCGGCGCCCTTCTGGATATCAAGAAGAACGGGCCTGACGAGCTCTACGTGGACACCCGGCACATCCAGAAGAACAGGAAGCCGTTGTTCTTCGGGGCGGTACAGGTCAAGAAGTCGTACGTCAGCTACCACCTCATGCCCGTCTACGTCCGGCCGGAGTTGCTCGAGTCCGCATCGGAAGAGCTGAAAGGACGAATGCAGGGAAAGTCCTGCTTCAACTTCAGCTCCATCGAGCCTCGCCTTTTCAAGGAGCTGGCCGTGCTCACTAGGGGCGGGTTTCGAAAGCTACAAGGAGCAAGGATTCGTCTAGTTGGTATCCCAGGGGCATTTGCATCACGGCCACGTGCTTGTCGCGGGCCGGACAAAGCCCGGCAGTCCATGTAGGCCAGGCCGAACGGGATTCGTCCGTCGACCTGATCAGGGGTTGCGACCGGCGCGCAACGGCCGGGTTCCGGCACGGAAAGGAGAAGGGCTTGAGGCGGCTGCTGGCGACGATCGCGGTGCTGATGCTCGCCGGTTGCGCATCGCATCCTGTGGTGGATGCGGCTGCGTGCGCGGCGCAGGGCGGAACAGTGCGGCGTGTCGGCATGTCCGCTGCGCCGACCTGCGTCATTCCCTACCCGGATGCGGGCAGGATCTGCTCGGACAATTCGGACTGCATCGGCAGCTGCAGGGCCGACCCCGGCGCCATCATCGGCGATGCCGGGACGGGGACATGCCAGCGCGACAGCCAGGACGTGTTCGACTGCTACCTCGAAATCGAGGCCGGGGTCGTGGTCGGCGGCATGTGCGTGAATTGACAGGCGATGTGCCCCACGCGGCGGCGCCGGCCGTGAGGAGCGCGATGACCGGACACGAACCACCGCCACTGCGCTTTCGAAGGCGTGGCATGCTTCGAAGCACAGCCGCCATGGGAAGGACGCCCGTGGTCCAGGTCAGGGAACTCGTGGAACTCGATGAGGAAGAGTGGGGCGACCGGTTCGTCTGGATAGACTGGCGTTCGTTCGAGACGGAAATCGTTGAAGGTGTCGCCGAATTCATCGAGGCGGCGGATTCGCTCGGCTACGAGGAAGAGGGCGACCGGCTGTGGGTTGTCTACAACGGCAACCGGTATGACATTCCGCTCACGCACACCGGCAGCGACCGTTACGTGATGATCGGATCCCCTGGCCGAGATCCTCAAGGACAGCTACACGCTCTGGCTGGACAGGGAGAGTGTCGAGGGCGCCGATACCCATGGCCTGCTGCTGCTGACGAACCCGCAGTCCGAACTGTTGGTGCGCGACCACGCACGCTGGGCAGCCGAACACCTCCTGGTCCTCGAGCCCGGGTTCGACCACTTCAACAACATCAAGGTGCCGTTCCACGGCAAGCCCGACCACAACCCCGATTTCGTTGCGCAGAGCCATGCGCAGGAGAAGGTGCGGCGGCGGGTGGAGGGAATAGCCGGCTTCGTCATGGGCGCGGTCGCCTTTGTCACTCGCCCCCTGTGGAAGCGCTGGTAGGCGGATGACGCAATCGCCCGGCGCCGGTTCGCGCGCCGCCTAGACGGACGCGTGGTGGGCGATCCCTGTGGCGCTGGCAGTCGCGTCGTGCCGTGCCGGGGACAGCGCGGCACGCGCGCTCCTTTCAACTGGCCGGTCGGCGGGTTATGTTGCCGCCCGACTCCACCGGGCCGAACCTTCGGGTGCGGCTGTTTCCAGCTGAAACCATGAAGGGGAATGCATGGCAATTCGTTTGAAGGCGGTCATCGCCGCGTCTGTTCTTGTGTTCGCGCTGGCGCAGGCGGGCATGGCCGGGGCTTCAGATCCCGCCTCGCAGAAACTCGAGCCGGATGTGCGGATCACGCTGCCCAAGGGGTTCAAGCTCAAGGCCTATCCCATGCCGATTCCGGGCGCATCCAACTACCGGATCGAGGCCAGGAAGATGCGCGCGGCCATCACCGGCATTCCGCTGGAGGGCGAATCGGCGGCACCGCGCAGCGATGACGCACTGAATGAACTGACGCTGGAGGGCGCGGCCCAGTACCGCTCGGCCGCCTCGAACCCCGATGCCGTTCCAAGCCTGCTGAAGGGCGAGGGTTGGACGACCAGCTACGTGACGTACTCGGCCAAGGCCGACGCGGGCGGCTTCGTTCCCTTCAGGGGCGAGGCATTCGAATGCGTTTCCACCGGCCAGGTGATGACGGCGCGGACCGTGTTCATCGTGACGGCCGGTTCGCCCGACTGCGAGGGCGCAGACCACCAGGGGTTCCTCAAGGCGCTGGAAACCCTCTCGGTCGAAGGCTAGTGCGACCCGGCTCCGGCGGTCCTGCACCCGCGCACGATGGCGGGTGCGGCCGGCGGAGCCGGTGACAGCGAGCGCTTATCGCGCAGGTGCGTTCACGGGCCCGCGGTCGTGCCCGCGGGTACCGCCTTCCAGCTGTCGTCGGGATCGAAGCCCTTCAGCGCCTGCGCGGCCTGCTCGCCTCGCGGACCAAGATCCTTCTCGAACACTTCGCCGTCATGGCTGACGATGAAGCTGTCCACGCCGGTCTCGCCGTACCGGGTGGGCCAAGGCCACCAGCGCGAAGCCGCGGCTCATGTCGTCGCCGATGCGGTAGCTGTAGGCGCCGCCGGGCGCTGACGGGCCTTGCGCGGTGAGGATCCTGAAACGGTAGCCGTGCCAGTCACCCTTGGGCGTGGCATCGCCGAACAGCGGACCCAGCGGGCTCAGCTCGCCGCTGTCGTCTTCGGACCAGTACAGGCCGTCGTGGCTGCCGTCGGTGCTGACGAACTTCTGCGCGTATTCGAGCATGCCGTCGCCGTCGCGGTCCTCGGCGGCGTATTCCAGCTGCGCGTCGCGGTAGGCCAGCGCCGAGCTGATCGCGGCCAGTTCGTTGCGGCCGATGGCACGGGTGCGTATTTCCGCCGCGCCGGCCTCCAGGTCGAACGCCCAGCCCTTGGCGCCCTTGGCCAGCGGGACCGGGAAGGTCCACGGATCGGTACCGACGCTGAGCAGGGCGCGGTTGTCGGCCGCCGCCTCGATCGCATGCCGCTCGCGATAGCGGTCGAGGAAGGCCTGCACGTCGCTGCGCTCCACGTCGGCCGGGACGTAGTCCTTCCAGCGCTTGCCGAGCAGCGCCTCGAGCTTGGCCGGATCGGCGCGGTCGGTGCCCAGTGCATCGACCAGCGCGCTGGCGGCGTCTTCGGGCGAGGGAAACGCCTGTTGCGCCAGGGCGGTGCCGGGCAGGGCGGTGGCCAGTCCAAGGAGCAGGGTCGGAGTGCGGAACCGGTTCATCGTGCGTCTCCTGGAATCAGCGGCGTCCGCCACGATTGGCGGTGTTGGCGGGGCGCGAGACCTGCCCGCCGGAGGGCCGGCTGGACGAGCCGTGCTGGCGCGAGGCGGACTGGCTGGCCTGCCCGCGCTGGCTCGCCGCGCGCGAAGCGGAAGGCTGGCTGGCGCCCTGGAAGGCGTTGTTGCCGCTGCGCGACTGCCCCGAATGCTGCTGGCGCGCCGCGTTGCGGGCCTGCTCGTTGCCCCACCCCAGCGGTGCTGGCTGGCCTGCTGGCGTTGCTGGGTCGATGCGCGTGCCGAATCACGCTGCTGGGTGTCCGTGCGTGCGCGCTGCTGGCCGCCGTCGCGGCCGCCGCGGTTCTGGCCGGTGTCGAGGTCGCGTTGCGCGGTGGCCTGCGCACGCTGGCGCGCGGCATCACGCTCGCCCTGCGGACCGTCCGCGCGTTGCCCGGCGCGGTCCCCGGCCCTGGGGTGCGCTCGCGCGTGGCCTGCTCGGCGCGTTCGCGTGCCGGGTCGCGTGCCGCCTGCTGGGCGCGCTCGCGCGCTTCGGCATTGGTCCGCGCCGGCGCGTCCACGCCGCGCCGCTCCATCGAGCCGCGGGCCTGTTCGCGGGCCTGGCGCGGGCCGGGTCGTCGCCGCGGAACTGCGCGCGGTCCGCCGCGCCGTCGGCCCGGTGGCCGTAGCGGTCGCGGTTGGCCTTATCGCGGTAGGGCACGCCGTTGCGGTGCGCCGGATCGTGGTTCCAGGTGTTGCGGCTGCGGTCGATCTGGCGGTTGGTGTTGATGCTGTTGTAGCGGTCGACGTCGATGTCGATGTCGACATCACCGTGGCCCCAGTCGTTCCAGCCGATGTCCCCCACAGCGCGCCGCCGACGGCCACGCCGATGCCGAAGCTGAGCAGGGCTCCGCCCGGGTAGTAGCCCACCGGCGGCGGATAGTAGACGGGCGGATAGGCCGGGTAGGCCCAGCTGCCGTAGACCGTGGTCGGGTTGTAGCTGGGCACGTAGACCACGTCCGGCTGCGCCGGTTCGATCACGATCACCTGCGAGGGCGGGGTTTCGACGATCACCTCGCCGCCGGCCGCCACCGGTGCAGGCGGCGGCGGTGGCGCGTCGAGCGGCTGCACGCTCACCTTCTGGTACTGGTTGGAATCGAGGTTGCCGGCCGCCTGCGCCTGGCGGCGCAGCCGCTGCACCGCATCCATCACATCGTTGGGCTGGGCTGCGAACGCATCGCCCAGCTTCTGCACCCAGACCGGATCCTGGCCCAGCGTGGCCAGCGCCTGCGGGAACGCGACCAGCGACTGCACGCTCGCGTCCTGGGCTGGTCGGCGACCTGGCGTACCGCCGCATCGCCCTGCGCGTCCGGATGCGCCTTCGACCAAGCCCACCGCGTCGGCGATCTCGCCCGGATAGGTGGCCGCCATCAGCACCTGTGCCAGCAGCGAGTCGGGGTACAGGGCGATCGGCGCGACCATCTGGTCGAGCTCCTCGCGGGCGAACACGCGCTGCTGGGGCGATGCGGCCGGTGCCGGTGCCGGCGTCGCCGGAGCCGGAGCAGGCGTCGCGGCGGGCGTGGCCGGCGCGGTCGCCGTCGGGGTCTTATCGTCCTTCGAGCAGCCGGCCAGCGCGAACAGGCCGGCGGCGGCGAGCACAATCAGGCGCATGGCGGTCGCTCCTGGGGACAGGCAACCGCGTCGACGTGGCTGGACATCCCCGTCCCCGCGGAGGCGGACCCGAGTATGGACGCCGGGATTGTTATGCAGCGGTGACGGCGGACGCGACCTCGATGCGGTCGCGCCGTGCTCAGCGGGCGGGCACCGCCAGCACCGCGTCCAGCGCCGGCTTGGGCTGGTACTGGCGGTCGAACAGCAGCGGATAGTTGGTCCGGTACGGGATCGGGTAGTCGTTCTTCCACGACATCGAATCGTGTACGCCCCAGACGCTGACCCGGTCGATCACGTCGCGCTTGCGGTGGAAGATGCCGAACAGTTCGGCGTAGCGCGCGGCCAATCGCTCCTGTACTTCGGCCGGCAGGCCGTCCCGGTATGGATCGAGGAAGCGCTTGAACTCCGGCAGCTGGAACTGCGGATGGGCCATGCCGCTGCCGATGATCTGGCCTTCCTTCGTCAGCGGCAGCACGTCCACGTCCAGCTCGGTGATCATCACCTTCACGCCCAGCGCGGCGTAGGCGTCGATCGCCGCCTCGATGTCGGCCGTGGATGGATAGTCGAGCCCCCAGTGGCCCCATGCCGATGCCGTCGATGCGGATGCCGGCGGCCTGCAGCATCCTGACCATGCGCACGATGCCGTCGCGCTTCTCCGGTCGCCAGGCGTTGAAGTCGTTGTAGTACAGCTGCGCGTCGGGTGCGTACTGGTGGGCGAACCGGAACGCGAGCTTCACCAGTTCGTCGCCGTTGCCGATCCCTTCCACCCACGTGGTCGGGCGGTACTGCCCGTCCTCGCCCATCACTTCGTTGACCACGTCCCAGGCATCGACGCGCCCGGCATAGCGCCCGGCCACCTTCTCGATGTGCTGGCGCATGCGCTCGGTGAGCGCCGCGCGGCCGACCGGCGTGCCATCGGGCTTGCGGAAGAACCAGTCCGGGGTCTGGTTGTGCCAGACCAGGGTGTGGCCGATGATGAACATGTCGTGCTTTTCGCCGAAATCGACGAAGGCGTCGGCGGCGCTGAAGTCGTAGACACCCGGCTTCGGGTTGACCACCTCGGCCTTCATCGCGTTCTCCAGCGTGATCGCGTTGAAGTGCAGCGGCACCAGCGCCTGCGCGCGTGCGTGGCGGCCGGAGACGATGTCGTCGTTGACCGCCGTGCCGACCAAAGGAAGTCGTCGGCGAAGGCCTGCTTCAGGCTCGGCTCCGCCGCCATGCCGTGGCCGCAGGGAACGGTGCCGGCCAGCAGCGCCAGCAGCGCGATGGCCTTCGGGTGGTGCCTGCTCATTCCGGTATTCCTCCGTATCGGTGTCGCGGTGCCTGCGCCGGTGTTGCGTGCGCCGCCCTTCGTTTCAGTCGCAGCCCCGGCTGCGCGCATCCGCGGCCCAGCCGATCGCGCCGTCGATCATCTGCAGGTGCAGCGGTTCGGCATAGGTCTCGGCCTTGTGGCCGAGCGCGGAATAGAACACCCGGCCCTTACCGATGCAGCGGGTCCACACGATCGGGTGGTCGCCCATGCGCTGCTTCGGGTCGGGTTCGTAGGTGGTCTCGTCCAGGCGCGCGAGGATCCGGGTGCCGCGGCCGCCGGGCACGCGGTCGAAGGCGTACCACTCCTCCTCGCGCTGCCAGCGCGCCGGCAGCGGGCGCATCGCCGGGTGGTCCGGTTCGGCCACCGCGACCACACCCTGCTGGAACTGCTTCGGCGCGTAGGTATGGCCGATGAAGCGGGCGCCGAGCACGGTGTCGGCGTACCAGCCCCAGTCGTAGTGGTGGTCGCCGCCGGCGCCGTGCAGGGCGACCGGCCGCCGCCCTGCTCGAGCCAGTGGCGGAAGGCATCGCGCTGCGTGGGCAGGAAGGTGTCGCCGCTGGTGCTGTTGAGCACGACCACGTCGAACTTCGCCAGCGCCTCGGGATTGAACAGCGCGGCGTTCTCGCTGACGTACACGTCCCAGCTGCGGGCCTCGACCAGCCGGCGCAGGGCCCGGTTGGCGGCCTGGATCTGCGCGTCGTCGCGGAAGCCGTTGGTCTTGGAGAACACCAGCACCGCGCGCTCGCGCGCGAAACGGGCAGCGGCGGCGGCACCGTGTCCATCACCGGCGTCGGCCAGTAGCGCGCGGTCTTGACGTAGGGCTGGCCGCCGACCTGGAGCGTGGCACTGGCACCGCGCAGGTCGCCGGATCCGGCGTGCACCGTCACCGTGCCCTGCTGCCCGGGCTGGCCGGCGACGATCGCCAGAACCTGGCCGCTGAACGCAGCGCGTTCGGGCGAGGGGAACGGCGTCATGTCGGTGGCGTCGCCGTTGTCGGTGGCCACGATCCGGGCCGGACCGTCGACGCGGAAGCTGACGCGGTCGGTGGCGGTGGGCACCGGGTTGCCTTCGGCGTCGACGAAGCCGACCGTGGCGAAGGCCAGGTCGCGGCCGTCGCCGGCGATGTGGCCGCGGTCCAGCGACAGCTCCAGCCTGACCGGCGCGCCGGCGGTGCGCACGGTGTCGCTGGCCCACGGCTTGCCGTCGCGGTAGGCCTGCACGCGCACTTCGCCAGGCTGGTAGACCACCTCGTCCCAGCGCAGGCGGTACTCGTACGGGCCCTTCTTCTTCCGTCCCTGCGAGACGCCGTTGACGAACAGCTCGGCCTCGTCGCCGGAGGTGAACACGTGCACGGGGGTGACCTGGCCTTCGCGGCCGGGCTAGGGTCCAGTGCGGCAGCAGGTGCGCCATCGGCAGGTCCGGCCGCCAGCGCGACTGGTACAGCCAGTAGCGGTCCTTGGGGAAGCCGGCCAGGTCGACGATGCCGCTGTAGGAGCTGCGCGAGTCGTAGTAGGGCGTCGGTTCGCCGAGGTAGTCGAAGCCGTTCCAGACGAACTCGCCGGCCACGTACGGATGCCGGTCGAGCGCGGCGAACACCTTGTCGGCGCTGGAACCGAAGTCGACCGCATGCAGCTCGTAGCTGCTGACCTGGCGGCGCTTCGAGTCGCCGCCGCGGCCGTCGCGCGTGGGTGCGCTGACCGTCGGCGAGACCGGGAACAGGTAGATGCCGCGGCTGCTGAACGCCGAGGCGGTCTCGCTGCCGAAGATCAGCTTGTCGGGGAACGCGGCGTGGAAGGCCGGGTACTGCGGCGGCGTGCGGATGCGGTCGGTGCCCTCGAACTCCGGCTCCTGGCGGATGCCCTCGCCCCAGTAGTTGAGGCTGACCGTGTCGAAGGCGGTGGCGAACGGCATGTCCGGCTTGGCCCAGTTCATCGAGGCGGCGGTGGGCCGGGTCGGGTCTTCCTCATGCGCCATCGCGCTGAGCCTGCGGCCGATCGCCGCGCCTTCCTCGCCGGTGTACTGCTCGCCGACCTCGTTGCCGACGCTCCACATGATCACCGAGGGATGGTTGCGGTCGCGGCGCACCATCGCGCGCAGGTCGGCCTCGTGCCACTCGGGGAAGACGAGGTGGAAATCCAGCGGCGTCTTCTTGCGTTCCCAGAATCGAACACCTCGTCGACCACCAAAACCCATGCGGTCGGTCAGTTCCAGCAGCTGCGGATCGGGCGGGTTGTGGGCCAAGGCGGATCGCGTTGACGCCCATGCCGCGCAGGATCTCCAGCTGCCGCTCCGCGGCGCGCACGTTGAACGCCGCGCCGAGCGCGCCGAGGTCGTGGTGCTGGTTCACGCCCTGCAGGCGGACCGCTTCGCCATTGACGGACACGCCGCGCTGCGGATCGAAGCGCAGCTCGCGGATGCCGAAGCGGGTCTGGTAGCGGTCCACCACCTTGCCGTCGCGGCTGACGGTGGTGATGGCGACGTGGCGATGCGGCTGCTGGGTCGGCGGCGGGCCCCACAGGCGCGGATGGTCGATGCGCACCGACGACTGCGCGCGCGCGCTGCCGCCGGCGGCGATGTCGAGCGCCTGCGGCGCGATGCGGGCGATGGCCTTGCCGGTGGGACGGCCCGCCTCGTCCAGCGCGAAGATCTCGCTGGCGACCTGCACCCGTGCTGCGTGCGCGCCGTCGTTGGCCACGTCCACGCGCAGGTCCACCGTCGCCGCCTTCACCGATACGTCGGCGGTGGTGACATGGGTGCCCCACTGCGCGACATGCACCGGGTCGGTGACGGTCAGCCATACGTCGCGATACAGGCCGCCGCCCGGATACCAGCGCGCCGATTCGGGCGGGTTGTCCAGGCGGATGGCGAGCTGGTTGCGACCGCCGACGTCGAGATACGGCGTCAGGTCCACGCGCCAAGGAGTTGTAGCCGTAGGGCCAGCCGCCGACCAGCTGGCCGTTGAGCCAGACCGTGGCGTAGGACATCGCGCCGCCGATGTCGAGGAACACGCGCTGCCCGGCCGCACTGGCCGGGATGTCCAGCGCGCGGCGGTACCAGCCGATGCCCCAGCTCGGCAGCCGACCCATGCCGCCATACGGGCCATCGACCAGGAACGGACCGGCGATGGCCCAGTCATGCGGCAGGGTCACCGCCTGCCAAGGCACTGTCGTCGAAGTCGCGCTGGAGGAAGGCGACGTCGCCCCCGGGCGGCGCTTGCGCGGGTCGCGCGTGGCGCCGGGCCGGATCGGCGATGAAGGCGTTGGCCGTCGGCAGGATCCAGGCTTGAGCACCGGCCGCGACGCCTCGAGCTTTTCGGCCGCATCGGGCCGCGCGTCGGCGACCTTGCCGTCGGCGCTCTGCGCGATCTCGGGGCGCACGTCGTAATCGAGCCGGCCGTCCACCCCGGCGGATCGCCGCGATGGAAACGCCAGCCACTGTCGAGGCGGATGTGTTCGCGCGGCCCGTCGCTGGACGGTGAAGCGGCGCGCGCGGGGAACAGCGCCGCACCGGCCAGGCCGAGCAGCAGAAGGACTCCGGCGAAGGCGCCATGCCTTGTGGAGCGGGAGAACGCGGACGCCGCCGCCGGGGTCTTCTGCATCGTTGCGGGTTTCCAGTCAGGCGCGCGCGGTCACAGCCGGTAGGCGCGCTTGGGCAGGTGGTAGGCCAGGTCGATGGCCACGTCGGCGGCCTCGTCCTCGTCGATGCGGTGCTCGGCGACCAGCTTGGCCAGCACCGCGCAGTCGATGCGGCGGGCCACGTCGTGCCGCGCCGGGATCGACGGGAACGCACGGGTGTCATCGATGAAACCGACCGTGTTGTAGAAGCCGGCGGTGCTCAGGGTCTGCTCGCGGAACCGCCACATGCCTTCGGGCGCATCGTGGAACCACCACGCCGGGCCGAGCGACAGCGACGGATAGTGGCCCGCCATCGGCCCGAGTTCGCGCGAGTAGGTGCTTTCGTCCAGGGTGAACAGGATGAACTTGAAGCCCGGTTCGTTGCCGAAGCGGTCCAGCAGCGGCTTGAGCGCGTACACGTACTCGGTGGCCAGCGGCAGGTCGGCGCCGACGTTGCGGCCGTGGCGATGGAACAGGCAGGGGTTGTGGTTGCGGCAGCAGCCCGGTGCAGCTGCATCACCAGGCCGTCGTCCAGGCTCATCGCCGCCATTTCGGTCAGCACCTTACCGCGGAACAGGTCCGCTTCCTGCGCGCTGAAGCCGCCGCGCAGGATCTTCGCGAACAGGTCGCGCGCGCCGGCGGCCCGGACAGGTCCGCGGTCAGCGCGGACTCGTGGCCGTGGTCGGTCGAGGTGGCGCCGTGCTGGATGAAGAAGTCGCGGCGGTTGCGGTGCGCGCGCAGGTAGCCGTCCCACGTGTACACGTCCTCGCCGGTGATTTCGCCGAAACGCTTCAGCGCGCCGGTGAAGGCTTCGTGCTCCGGGTCGACCACCTCGTCCGGGCGGTAGGCGGTGATGACCCTGCCGTTCCAGCCGCTTTCGCGGATCGCGCGATGGTGCTCCAGTGTGTCCAGCGGTCCTTCGGTGGTGGCGATCACTTCGATGTTGAAGCGGTCGAACAGCGCGCGCGGGCGGAACGCGTCGGTCTGCAGCGCGGCGGTGATGGTGTCGTAGTAGAAATCCGAGGTACCGGCATCCAGGCGCACGCGCAGGCCGAACACCTCGTGGAAGACGTGGTTGAGCCACATCGACGATGGCGTGCCGCGGAACAGGTGGAAGTTCGATGCGAACACCCGCCGGGCCTCGCGCGGCGCGACCGATGCGCGGCTGCCGTCCTTGTGCGGGATGCCCAGCGCGTCCAGCGGAATGCCCCATTGTAGAGCATGCGGAACACGTAGTGGTCCGGGGTCAGCAGCAGTTCGCTGGCATCGGCGAACGGCGCATTGCCGGCCCACCACGACGGATCGGTGTGGCCGTGCGGACTGACGATCGGCAGCCCGGACACCTGCGCGTAGAGGCGGCGGGCGATCGCGCGCTGGGTGGGATCGGAAGAAAACAGGCGGTCTTCGTGCAGGTGCAGCGGCTTGCCGGGGGCGGTCATGGCGTCGGTGTCGGTTCGATGTGGGGGAGAGGGGGCGATCAGCGGCGGGCGCTTTCGACCGGGCCGAGGGTGGTGGGCGGCCGCGGCCGGCGCACCACTTCGATGCGCTGGAACACCAGGCCCGGATCGACCAGCCACAGCTTGAGCGTGTTGGCACCGGCGCGCACGCGGTGGCGCGAGACGGAGGCGTGCGAGTTGTCGATCACCGCCGCTTCCCAGGCGGTGAAGTCGCGGTCGCCGGGCGTCGGGTCCAGGCGCATGTTCACCACCTGCGGGGCTTCCTCGCCGAGGGAGACAGCGTAGCGCAGGCCGCCGCGGTGGCGGATGTCCAGCGTCGGTGCCGTCACCACGCGCACCTCGACCTCGCCGTCGCCGTCCATCACCAGCGGGTATTCCAGGTGCGCGCCATCGCCGCCGGGCGAAGCCGCCGCGCCGGTCGCCGGCCACGCGGTCACGCCCGACAGGGTGCGGCCGAGGTTGGGGATCACCTGCCACTGCCCGCCCGCCGGAGCGATGGCGCGGCTGTAGTGCTGGGCCTCGACGGCAACCCCGCCGTTGCCCTCGACAAAGCCGTGCGCGCCGCGATGCATCGGCGGTTTGTGCACCGGCACGGCGATGCCGACTTCGGTCCAGTCCTTGCCGCGGATCGCGACCCGGCCGACGTGTTCGCCCTCGGGCAATGCGTTCCAGTCCACGGTGATCGACAGCGGCTGGCTGTCCTCGATCTCCCCGGATGCGGGCGAGACCTTCAGCCACGGTGTCTTCGTGCTGGCGGTAAAGCCGATTTTCTGGCGGCCACCGTTGAACAGGGTCACCGCGCGGGTCGGCGCACCGACCGGATCGAGCACTGGCAGGCTGGCACCCTGCGGCGCGGCGCCATCCGGAAGCTGGGGCCAGCGCCGCGCGTCGCCTTCGACCGCCACGCCGAGCACGCCCTTGTCGGGCACGTCGACCGTGGACAGGGACGGCAGGACGTTGCGCTCCGGCGACTGCCAGTGGGTGTAGCCGATGCGCGGCTGCGACATCATGCTGGCCCACTTGCCGCCGGCGATGTCGTGTTCGTAGACGCGCTGCAGTTCGGCATCGCGTGCGAACAGCGCCCGCGCCTTCTCGCCCCATAAGGCATTGGCCGAGGCGCGGCCCTGCGCTGCATACAGGCGGTTGCGCGCCACGGCCACGTGCAGCTGGTTGAGGTTGGCGCTGGCCAGCACCGGGTATTCGACCAGCTGGTACCAGGCGTCACGGTGGTCGGCCGGAATCTGCTTGCCGAGGGCGAGCGTGCGCTCGACCAGCGCCTCCCATTCGCCGATCACCCGGTCGGCTTCGCCTTCGTGAACCAAGGCTCCAGGTGTCGGGCGAGACCAGTTCGGGTTTGCGGCGTGCGTTGAGCTGCGTGTAGCGGCTGAGGATGTCGCCGATCTCCTGCGCGTGTTCCGGGCCGAACTGCTCGGCGGCCCAAGCCGCGGGATAGCGGCCGATCCAGGCAAGGTCGGCGGCATCCGGATCCTGGCGCCTGGTCGAGGAAGGCGCTGATCGGCAGTTCCATCGGCTTGATGTCGCCGACGTTGACCACCCACAGCTGCTCCACGCCGTGGGCCCATGCCAGCCGCATCTGCTCCTGGCGGCGCGCTCGACCTGGGGGAGTTGATCCACTTGTAGTTGCGCGGCCCGCCGACGTAGTCGAAGTGGTAGTACACACCGTAGCCACCAGTGCGCGAACCGCCCGGGCGTTTGCCGGCCGGGTCGGGCAGGCGGCGGATGTTGCCCCAGTTGTCATCGGCGAACAGCAGGGTCACGTCGTCGGGCACCTTCATCCCGGCGTCGTAGTAGTCCTGCACTTCCTTGTACAGCGCCCACACCTGCGGGGTCTGCTCGGCCGGCTTGCCGGTGACCTCGGCGATGATCCTGCGCTGGTCGGCGACGATCCGCTCGAGCAGCGCCGTGGCGGTGCCTTCGGTCATCGCTTCGTCGCCGTCGCCGCGCATGCCCAGGTCACCACCGCCTCGCGGCCCTGCAGGCGCTCGATGCCGCCGCGCCAGAACTGCTGCAGCGTCGCGGCGTTCTTCGTGTAGTCCCACCGGCCCTTGCCGTAGCGGTTCCACTCGTCGTGGGCGCGCGCCATCGGTTCGTGGTGGGTGGTGGCGACGACGATGCCGTACTCGTCGGCCATTTCCGCGTTGCGCGCGTCGTCGTCGTAGAACGCGCGCGGGATCCACATCGCCGGCCACAGGTAGTTGGCCTTGTGCCGCAGCAGCAGCTGGAACACGCGCTCGTAGAAGCGGTGGTCGGCGACGCCGCCGTAGTGGGCCTTGAGCCAGCCGCCGAGTGCCGGGTCCTCGTCGTTGATGAAGATGCCGCGGTACTTCACCTTCGGTGCGTCGACGAAGCGCCCCGGCGCCACGTACAGGTTCGCCTGTCGCGGCGCCGGCACGTCGGCCCACCAGGTCCACGGCGAGACGCCGACCCGGCGCGAGAGTTCGTACAGGCCGAAGGCGGTGCCGCGGCGGTCGGCGCCAACCACCAGCAGGGCGCGGTCGATGCCCGGCTCGGGCTTGTCGACCACCTGCAGCAGGTAGGCCTCCCAGGTGCCGGCCACGCCGGTGGTGTCGATCGCCCTGTCGCGCACGATCCGGTCGATGCGTGCGCTGTGGCCGAGGGTGCCGGCGATGATCGCGATGCGCGGCGCCTTCGGATCGGCAGCCTTGCCGGCGACGGCGGCCAGGTCGCCGCGCAGCGCGTCGGCGGCGTGGTGCACGGCACGGAAGTCGCCGTCCTCCACCAGCACCGGCAGCGGCGTGCCGCGTTCGATCAGCGGCAGGCTGCCGCCGGTGCGGGACTGGCACACCGCGGCGGCGGCGCGGCACTCCGCGCCGGTGCCGGCATGTGCCGCCTGCGGCAGGGCGATGACGCACAGCAGCAGTGCGAGGAAGGATCGGTTCATCGTGGGGTTCCCTCGAACAACGGGGCCGCGCTGTCCCCGGGGAACCACGGCCGGGATTGTCTGCGCGCCCACGCGGGGCGCGCAGGTTCAGGCGACCGGCGGCTCCTGCGGAGCCACTCCCAGCCGGGCCGGTTCCAGCTTCGGCGCGAGCAGGTGTACGACCAGCAGGGCGACCAAGGTAGGCGCAGCCGGCGAACAGGAACACGCGCGCGTAGCTGCCGGTGGCCTGCAGCTGCGCGCCGGTGAACAGCGACATGATGATGCCGCCGGTCGTGCCGGCGAAGCTGCCGATGCCCACCACCGAAGCCACGGTCTGCCGCGGGAACATGTCCGATGGCAGGGTCAGCACGTTGGCCGACCAGCCCCGGTGCCCGGCCATGGCCAGGCCGATCAGCCCCACCGCCAGCCACAGGCTCTCGACCCGGGTGACGAACACCATCGGCGCCACGCACAGGCCGCAGACCAGCATCGCGCCCTTGCGCGCGCGGTTCGGGTCCCAGCCCATCCTGACCAGGCGCCCGGCCAGCCCAGCCAGCCACCGCCGATGCTGCCCACGTCGGCCATCACGTACACGGCGATCATCGGCAGGCCGACCGTCTTGAGGTCGAGGTGGAACTTGCTGGCGAGGAACTTGCCCAGCCAGAACAGGAACAGGAACCACACCGGGTCGGTGATGAACTTCGCTGCGACGAACGACCAGGTCTGCCGGTACCGCAGCAGCTGCAGCCACGGCACCTTCACCGTCGGCTCCGGCGGATCGCTGCGGATGTGGGCGAGCTCTGCGGCACCCAGCTTCGGCTGCTGGTCCGGCGTGCGGTAGGTCAGCAGCCACACCGTCAGCCAGGTGGCGCTGAGCACGCCGGTGAACAGGAAGGCGGGCCGCCAGCCCCAGTTCGCGGCGATCAGCGGCACCAGCAGCGGCGCTGGGACCGCGCCGATGTTGGAACCGGCGTTGAAGATGCCCACGGCGAACGCGCGTTCGCGGCGCGGGAACCACTCGGCCACGGTCTTCACCGCGGCGGGGAAGTTGCCCGCCTCGCCCAGCCCAGCGCGAAGCGCGCCGCGGCGAACCCGACCGCGGTGCCGGCCAGCGAATGCGCCATCGCCGCCAGCGACCACACGCCGATGGCGATGGCATAGCCGATCCGGGTGCCGAGCCGGTCGATGATCGCGCCGGCGCAGAGCAGGCCGATCGCATAGGCCGCCTGGAACGAGGTGACGATGTAGCCGTACTCGATCTCGTTCCAGCCGATGTCCTGCTGCAGGAACGGCGCCAGCACGCCCAGTACCTGGCGGTCGACGTAGTTGATGGTGGTGGCGAACAGCAGCATCGCGCAGACGCGCCAGCGATAGCGTCCCACTCGTGGCGCGGTGGGGGCGGCGAGGGCCGGACCTGCGCTCATGCCGCGACTCCGGCCGGACGCCGGCCACTACCCGATCGATGCATTCGACACCCCTCCCAGGGGCGGGCACGAGGCCGCGATTTCTGATAGCGCTATCATAATTCCACCGGTGACAGACGTACCCTCGGGTCCGGAGGATGCACCATCTGCCGCGGAATTTCCCGGGGAAACGTGGTGCAACGCACCACCGCGCAGGCCGCTTCCCGTGCCCCCGGATTGCCATGCTGCTATGCAGCGTGCGCGTCAAGAAATGGTAGCGCTACCATCGCGGCCGACGCTCACGAGCCGATTCCAGACCCGGTTTCAACCGGGCGGGCCACACGGAGACGAATCAACGCCGCCACCAATTCCGGGGCGGTGCTTTAGCAGCAACGGGAGGAGTGCGGTGCAGATGAATCTGACCAAGACCACGCTGTCGCGCGCGTTGAGCGCGGCCATTTTCGGCATGGCCGCTTCGGCCGCCATGGCCCAGGAACAACCCGCCGCCCAGGCGCAGACCGGAGCCCAGGCCGCTGCTGCCGAACCGGTCACCGAACTGGACAGCATCGTCGTCCGTGGCTTCCGCCGCAGCCTGCAGTATTCGACCGAGGCCAAGCGCGACGCCACCGGCTTCACCGATTCGATCTTCGCCGAGGACATCGGCAAGTTCCCGGACATGAACATCGCCGAGTCGCTGGCGCGCGTGCCCGGCATCCAGCTGTCGCGTGACGTCAACGGCGAAGGCCTGAACGTCGCCATCCGCGGCCTGCCCAGCAGCTTCACCAAGACGACCATCAACGGCGCTTCGGCCGCGACCGCGTCGATCGGCCTGGATGCGACCAACCAGAACCGCGAAGTCGACCTGAACCTGTTCCCGACCGAGTTCTTCAACCAGGTCACCGTGTACAAGTCGCCGGAGGCCTCGCTGGTCGAAGGCGGCGCGGCCGGCGTGGTCGACATGCGCAACATGCGTCCGTTCGACAACCCGGGCACGCACTTCACCTACTCGCTGCAGGGCGAGCACAACACCATTTCCGACGGCGTCAGCCCGCGCGGTTCGTTCATCGGCAGCTGGACCAACGAGGCGGGCACCTTCGGCGTGCTGGCCGGCGTGACCTCCGTCCGCGGCAAGATGGGCGTGGAAGGCTACGAGACGGTCGGCTGGACCAATCCGAACCTGACCAACGCGCAGTGCGGCAACGGCGGCGCCCCCGCCGGCTTCCCGGCCATGGGCACCACCTGCAACACGACCGGCGGCAACGGCTGGCGCATCCCGGATGCGGTGCCGAACAACGCCTCCACGATCGCCGCCGGCCTGACCCCGGGCCAAGGCCATCGACGCGGCCTGGCTGGCCTCGCACAACCCGGGCCTGAGCACCGCCCAGATCGGCGAGGCGCTGATGCCGCGCCTGGGCCGCCCGGTGAGCATGAGCGGCGATCGTGACCGCGACGCGTTCCTCGGGTCGCTGCAGTGGCGCCCGAACGACAACATCGACCTGTACATGGACGTCCTGTACAGCGAGGCGCACCGCAGCAACGACCGCATCGACATGAACCTGATCGGTCGCAACGGCAACATGATCCCGCTGGGCATGGAGCTGGACAGCAACAACGTCGTCACTTTCGCCACCTTCACCAACGCGCAGTTCTTCCTCGAAGCCCGTCCCTACAACGAGGACGTGAAGTACTGGCAGGTCACGCCGGGCGGCTCGTTCTACTTCGGTGACGAGCAGAACGTGAAGCTGAACGTGCAGGGTGCGGTCAGCCGCAGCTGGATGTTCCGCGATTCGCCGACGATCCTGTTCAACTCGCCGTTCACCACGCTGGAATACAGCAACAACGGTGATATCCCGAGCTGGACCACCGACCTGGACCTGAACGACCCGAATGGGCTGGACCTGGACCGGCGGCCGCGTGTGGGCGCAGAACGAGAAGCGCGTCACCGAGACCAGCGGCCTGAAGGCCGACCTGCAGCTGGGCGACGACACCAACAACGTGACCTTCGGCGTGGCTCAGGACCGCAACGAGCGCCGCATCCAGGGGCTTCGGCGACACCGGCACCAACTGGCAGCCGTATGCGCTGTCGCAGGTGCCGAACGCCGAGCTGCCTTCGTACATCCAGCCCGGCCCGCTCGGCTTCATCACCATGGACTTCGCGCGGTTCATGGCCGACACCAACTACGCCTTCTACCGCGACAACGCGGGCGAGTCCTCCGGTGCCAACACCGGCGCCTCGACCGGCGGCTTCAAGGAAGACAACAAGGCCGGCTTCATCGAGGTCAACGGCCAGTCCCAGATCCTCAACCGCGACCTGCGCTACAACTTCGGCGTGCGCTACGTGACCACCGACCAGGACATCAGCGGCCCGGTCACCATCGGCGGCGTGCGCCAGTACCAGACCCTGACCGGCGACTACTCCGAGTGGCTGCCGTCGTTCAGCGCGGCGTGGGACGTGGCCGACGACGTGGTCGTGCGCATGGCGGCCTCGCGCACCATGACCCGCCCGAACCCGAGCTCGATGCTCCCGGCCACCACCTTCACCGACCAGTCGGCGCAGGTGGCCAACCAGGCAACCCGAACCTGACCCCGTACACGTCGAACAACTTCGACCTGGGGCGGCGAGTGGTACACCGGTGACGAGGGCTTCGTCGGCCTGACCCTGTTCAACAAGCGCGTCGAGGGCTACACCTTCCAAGGTGTCACCACCAAGCCGTTCCTGGAGCTGGGCATCCCGTTCGAAACCCTGACCGACACCCAGCAGGCCGCGATCAACTCGCGTGGTGGCCCGAGCGTGGCGACGGTCAACGTCAACCAGCAGGTCAACGCCGACGCCGAGCTCGAGATCCGCGGCTGGGAAGCGATCTGGGTGCAGCCGCTCGACTTCGTGTTCAACGGCCTGGGCTTCATGGCCAACTACACGGACATCGACATCAAGACCCTGGGCAAGGACTCCAAGGCCCCGATGGGCAACGTGTACGGCATCGCGCCGACCATGTGGAACGCCACCGGCTACTGGGAGAACGACGTGGCTTCGGTGCGCCTGTCCTACACCTTATGGTCGGAGGGTGCCACCGGCACCGGCCCGAACCAGCAGGGCATCCCGTTCGCGCAGATCTACGGCGAGGACCGCGGCCAGCTTGACCTGTCGGCCTCGTACAACCTGAGCTGGATCGCCGGCAACCCGCAGCTGACCTTCAACATCATCAACATCACCGGCGAGGAGCGTCGTTCCTACTTCGCCTTCCCGAACGCGGTCAATGATATGTACGATCCGGGCACCACGTACATGATCGGCCTCCGTGGCAGCTTCTGAGCCACGGGCCGCCTGATGCAGCGGTAACCAGCGGCCCGCACCGGCGTCATGCGCCGGTGCGGGCCGCTTCCATGCAGGGGCGTGGCCCATGCAACCCGCAAACCAACCGGAACAACCCGAGGGAACATGAACAACCACCAAGGAAACGCTCTCGGTCACCGAGAAAATCGGCTACAGCCTGGGCGACCTGGCGGCCAACCTGATCTTCCAGACGCTGATCACGTTCCTACCTTCTTCTATACCGACGTGTTCGGCATTCCCGCCGGCACGGCGGCAACGATCATCTTCACCGTCGGCCTGCTGGGGGCATTCGTGTTCACCCCGCTGGTCGCGCTGCTGGCGGACCGCACCAACAGCCGCTGGGGCAAGTTCCGGCCGTGGATCCTGTGGACCGCGGTTCCGTTCGGCGTGCTGGCGCTGCTGGCCTTCAGCACGCCCGACCCAGGCCCGCAGGGCAAGGTCTTCTACGCGGCCACCACCTATACCCTGCTGGTGCTGGTCTACGCCGCCAGCAACCTGCCGTATTCCGCGCTCAGCGGCGTGCTGACCGGCAGCATGGCCGAGCGCAACAGCGTGTCGGCCTATCGCTTCGTCGCGGTGATGATCGCCCAGCTGATGGTGCAGTCGCTGCTGCTGCCGCTGGTGCTGATCCTGGGCGGTGGCGACAAGGTCCAGGCTTCCACAACGCGATGCTGCTGTTCGCGGTGGTCGGTTCGATCTTCCTGCTGGTCACCTTCTTCACCACGCGCGAGCGCATCGTGCCGGCGCCGGAGCAGAAGTCCAGCATCACCCAGGACCTGCGCGACCTGCTCGGCAACCGGCCGTGGATGGTCATGCTGCTGCTGACCGTGCTGGTGTTCACGACCCCTGGCGCTGAAGGGCGGCACCTACGTCTACTACTTCGAGTACTACCTGGACGAGGCGGCGCTGGCGGCGTTCCTGCAGGACATCGGCTTCAACGGCTTCATCGACGGCCTGAACGCGCTGCTCACCGGCATCGGCCTGACCGAGTTCAAGTGGCCGGAGGACCCGGCGACCTCGGCCTTCAGCCTGTTCAACGCCGGCGGCATCATCTTCATGATCGTCGGCATCGGCTTCTCCAAGAAGCTGGCCGACCGCTTCGGCAAGCGCGACGTGTTCGGCGCCGCGCTGTTCGTCTCCACGCTGTTCCTGCTGGCGTTCCTGGTCTACCCGCCGGACCGGATCGGCGTGGTGTTCGTCTCGCAGATCCTGCACGGCTTCTTCTACGGCATCACCATCCCGCTGCTGTGGGCGATGATCGCCGACGTGGCCGACTACTCGGAGTGGAAGAACAACCGCCGGGCCACGGCGATCATCTTCTCGGCGATGCTGTGTGGTCTGAAGCTGGGGCTGAGCATCGGCGGCGCGCTGGTCGCCGGCATCCTCGCCCATTACGGCTACCAGGCCGGCGCGCCGGCCCAGGCCGCAGCGACGGTGGATGGCATCCGCCTGTCGATCAGCCTCTATGCCTCGCTGCCGTTCCTACCTGCGTGGTGCTGCTGTTCTTCTACGAAATCAACAAAACCATGGAATCGCGCATCGAGCGCGAACTTGGCGAGCGCCGCGCCCGCGGCAGCGCCTCGCCGTGACCTACGGAGAACCACCGATGGCCAAGACGTCCCCCGCCGACCTGGCGCCGATGAGCGAAGAGCTTCCGCAGCTCGCCGCCAAGGCCATTTCCCAGCCCCCATCACCCACATCTATACCGCGGACCCGTCGGCGCACGTGTTCGACGGCAAGCTGTACATCTACTGCTCGCATGACATCGAAGGCGGCGTGCCGTTCGGCGACGACGGCGCCCACTTCTGCATGGAGGACTACCACGTCATCGCGCTGGACTCGCCGCATGGCCCGTCCACCGACTGTGGCCTTATTGCTGCACGTGAGCGAAGTGCCGTGGGCCGATCGCCAGATGTGGGCGCCGGACGCGGCGCAGAAGGACGGGCGCTATTACCTCTATTTCCCGGCCAAGGCGCACGACGGCCTGTTCCGGATCGGCGTGGCCGTGGGCGACCACCCGGCCGGTCCGTTCAAGCCCGAGCCCGAGCCGATCGCCGGTACCTACTCGATCGATCCGGCCGTGTTCGCCGATGACAGCGCTGACCATTACCTGCTGTTCGGCGGCATCTGGGGCGGGCAGCTGCAGAAGTACCGCGACAACCGCTACGACGCCGCGCACGAGGAGCCGGTCGGCGACGTGCCGGCACTCGGGCCGCGCATCGCGCGCCTGGACGCGGACATGAAGCAGCTGGCCGAACCGGTCCGCGAGATCGTGATCCTGGACGAACACGGCCAGCCGCTGACGGCCGACGACCACGAGCGCCGCTACTTCGAAGGCCCGTGGATGCACAAGTTCCAGGCCGCTACTACCTGTCGTACTCCACCGGTGACACGCACCTGCTGTGCTACGCGACGGCCGACAATCCGTACGGGCCGTTCACCTACCAGGGGCAGATCCTGCGCCCCGTGGTCGGCTGGACCACGCACCACTCGGTCTGCGAGTACGAAGGGCGCTGGTACCTGTTCTACCACGACTCCCTGCTGTCGGGCGGCGTCACCCACCTGCGCTCGATCAAGGCGACCGAACTCCACCACGACGCCCAGGGGCCGGATCACGCCGATCGATCCCTATGGCGTCTGAGCTGCTGGCCGAAGTGCCGGCTGGTGATCCGCACGCGCCGCTCGCGCCCGGTCCGCTGTTGCTCATTGGCGACGGTGAACTGCAGGTCGAGGTCGCGGCGCAGGCCGGCGGACGCATCGCCCAGATCCGCGTTCGCGGCGTCGAGCAGTTGATCGGGCCCGATGACGGCTTCCCCGCGGCGATCGCCTGGGGCAGCTATCCGATGCTGCCGTGGGCCGGGCGCATCCGCCACGGCCGCTTCGAGTTCGCCGGGCGCGCCTTAGCAATTGCCGGCCAACCTGGGCGGGCACGCGATCCATGGCGTGTCGATGTGGTTGCCGTGGGAAGTCGAGGTGCACGAGGCCAATGCGGTCGAGCTGTCGCTGGAGCTGCCGCAGGACCGGCGCTGGCCGTTCGGCGGCAGCGCGCGGCAGCAGGGATCGAAGTCCGCGCCGGGCAGGTGTGGATGACCCTGTCGGTGCGCGCCGGCACGCAGGCCATGCCGGTGGCGTTGGGCTGGCATCCGTGGTTCCGCAAGCCCGACCGGATCGAGTTCGATCCCGCCGCGATCTACCCGCGCGACGGCGAGGGCATCGGGGTCAGGCCGACCGTGGCGCCCACGCCCGGACCCTGGGACGACTGCTTCGTCAACACGCGCGAGGTGGTGGTCCATCGCGGTGGCCAGCACCTGCGGCTGTCCTCGGACTGCGACCACTGGGTGGTGTACGACGAGACCGCGCATTCGACCTGCATCGAGCCGCAGACCGGGCCTGCCGACGCGTTCAACCTCGCCCCGCGCGTGCTCGAACCGGGCCAGTCGTTGCAGGCCTGGTTCCGCATGGAGTGGCGCTGACCGCGGCGACCGGATCAGCCGCTGCAGCCACCGCAGCAGACCGACGGTACGAGGGTGATGTCGGCGATCGCGACCGGATGCCCGGCCGCGGACAGCACCAGGCCACCTCGTCGGGTCCGGCGCAGGTGGACACGCGCAGGTGGCCGGTGGCCGGGTCGAGGTCGACGACGCCGGCCGGATCGCTGTCCAGCAACAGGCGTTCGATCCGATCGACGTCGACCTGCGGCAGTGACAGGCGGATATCGAGTTCCATGCATGCCTCGCGCAACGCGTTCTGGCGGCCATGCGGTCGCCGGGAAAAGGTCCGTGCCGCCACCGACCGGATGGCGGCACGGGAGTAACCACCGGGGAGGGTGGCTTACTTCGTGACGACCAGCTTGCCCTTCATCAGGGTCGAGTGGCCGGGGAAGCTGCAGTAGAAGCTGTAGTCGCCGCCGGCGGTAAGCGCCTTGCCGGGGAAGGTGATCTTGGTCTTCTCGCCGCCACCGACGAGCTTGGTGTGGGCGATCACGCGGGCGTCGCCGGCCGGGACGTAGTCCTTGGCGGCGCCGGCCTTGATCGCGTCGCGGCTCACGCCGGCCAGGTCGGCGGTCTTGGAAATGACCACGTTGTGGCCCATCGCGGTGGCCGGCAGCTTGCCGGTGTGGGCCAGTTCGACGGTGATGGTCGCGCAGCCGGCCGACACGGTGATTTCCTTCTGGTCGAACTTCATCGCATCGTCGCCCTTGAGCGAGATGGTGCAGTTGCCGGCGGCCCGGGCCATGCCGGCGGCGCCGAGCAGGGCGATGGCGACGAGGGTGCGGGTGAGTTTCATGGGATGGCTCCTGTGGGGATGTGCGGGTTGGGAGTGCGCCGGAACGGATCAGTCCGCTGCGGCCAAGGCGGTACGTACCTGCTGGAGGAAGGCCGGGTCGGGCGCGGCGGCGACGACTTCCGACCTTACCAGGATGCGGCCCTGCGCGTCGAGCAGGACCAGGACGCTGGTGTGGTTGATGCTGCCGTCCTCGCGGAAGCGGTAGCTGACGTCGAGCACGTTGGCCAGCGCGCGGACGTCGTCCGTGGCCGGGCTCAGGAACCGCCAGTCCTCCGGCGCGCGGTGGCGTTGCGCCACCTCGGCCAAAGCCGCCGGCGAATCCCGAGCGGGGTCCAGGTGATGATAGCCACGTCGAGGCGCTGGCGCTCCGCCGCCGGCAGCTGCTTCTGCAGCAGCTTGGCGTTCTCGAGGATCAGCGGGCACATCAGGTGGCAGTTGGCGTAGAACATCGACACCAGCTGCGGGCGCCCCTGCAGCGCGCTCCACTGCAGCGACTGGCCGTGCTGGTCGGTGAGCGTGGCCTGCAGGTGGTAGAGCGACTTGCCCGGCAGGGCCGTGGCGGCCGTAGCCGCGGTGGCCGCTGCGGCGTCGTCGCTGGCACCGGCGGGTGCGGCAGCGGCCAGCAGCAGGCCGAGCAGGGCGGTGGAAAGGATGGTTTTCATGGCTGGCTCCTTGCGCAGCGGAAACCGAGGTTGCCCAGGTGGCGGCGGGTTGCAGCGCCGACAGCAGGACGAAGCGCTTGACCACGCCGTAGTCACCCGGGTCGTTGAATGCCAGCGCAGTGGCGCCGCAGAAGCGCAGCTGCTCGCCGTCTTCCTTACCGCGGGTATCCTGCGCGCCCATCAGCGAGGCGATGTCGTCGGCCCACTCCCAGTGCGCGCCGTGAAGCCCGTACACGCCGTACGCGTTGGCAGCAGCGCCGGGTGCCGCATCCAGTGCGGCCGGGGTTCCGTCATTGGCGTGGTGCAGGCGCCACACCTTGTCCTGGCGGGCATCGACGCGGGTCGCGTCGGCGGCCGCGGCGTACTCCCATTCGAGGAAGGTCGGCAGCCGTGCCTGCTGCTCGCGGCAGTAGGCGTCGGCGGCGAACCAGTTCACGTGGACCACCGGCGCGGCGGGATCGACCGCGCCTCCAGGTCGTCAGCCGCCGCCCAGTGGCCCAGTAGCCGGGACTGGAGAACACGGCCGGCACCCGGTCGCGGCGCCACTGCGGGTTGCGCGCCACGAACTCCGCGAACTGCGCGTTGCTCACCGGGCGCGCCATCAGCGCATAGGAGGCCACCGGCGTGGTGCTGCCGGCGTCCTCGCGGCGGATCGCGGAGCGGAACTCGCCGCCGTCGACGGCGCGGTAGTCACCAGCGGCGGCCAGGGGCCGGCACCAGCGACAGCGCGAACATCAGCGGAAGCGAGCTGCGGACCACGTTCATTCTCCTTACTTGTACTGGCTGCCCTGCGGCGTGCCTTCGGCGTACTCGATATCGTGCTGCTGGCTGCTGTAGATCTCCGGCTTCTTCTCGCCGCCGACCTTGATGATGCCCAGCGATCCCTTGTGGAAGGTGCGGAAGATGCTGTGGTCGACCAGGGACCAGGTTGCCCGGCACGTCGACCTTGAACTCGACGATCGCCGAACCGCCGGCGGGGACCAGGTGTGGTCTGCACGTTCTCCCGGTACTTCGTGCCGCCTTCGAAGTACACCTTGTCGAAGATCTCGCCGATGACGTGGAAGCTGGACACCAGGTTCGGGCCGCCGTTGCCGACGAAGATGCGGATCCTGTCGCCGGCCGTGGCGGTCAGCGCCTTGTCGCCCTGCAGCGAATCGACCGAACCGTTGAACACCACGTAGGTCGGGTGCTCCTCGATGGCCTTGTCCAGGCTGAAGGGCTGCAGGCCCGGCGCGCCGTTCGCGCCTTCGGTGTAGAAGTCGCCCCACCACGTAGAACTCCTTGTCCACCGGCTCCATGCCTTCCTCGGGCTCGACCAGGATCATGCCGTACATGCCGTTGGCGACGTGCATGCCGACCGGGGCCATCGCGCAGTGGTACACGTACAGGCCCGGGTTGAGCGCCTTGAAGGTGAACTGCGTTTCCTTGCCCGGCAGGGTGAAGGTCGCTTCGGCGCCGCCGCCCTGGCCGCTGACGGCGTGCAGGTCGATGTTGTGCGACATGTGCGAGCTGTGGTGGTTCTTCAGCTTGAACTCGACGGTGTCGCCTTCGCGCACGCGGATGAAGCTGCCCGGCACGGTGCCGCCGAACGTCCAGAAGTTGTAAGTCACGCCATCAGCCATGCGCATGTCCTTCTCGACCATTTGGGTCGACGACGACCTTGGCCGGTGTCTTGCGCGTGATCGGCGGCGGCGCGAACGGCGGGGCGGTGAGCTGGGCCTGGATCACCGGCAGCGACGCGGCGGGTGAGGCGGCCAGGGCATTGCCGGCGAAGAGCGCGCCACAGATGGCGCCGGCCAGCATGCTGGAGAAGATCGGACTACGACGGGACTTCATGGCTGTTCTCTCGGTTCGTTGGTCTGCGGGGGCAAGGTTGAGCGCAGTCCGGGAACTGCTCCTTGATCTGCATCAATCCGCAGCCGTACGCGTCGCCCATCGGCGTGCGACTTGACGCATGTCAAGCGCGCGCCGGGGCCGCATCGAACCCTTGACCCTGATCAAAGCATCGGCGCAGCAAGGGCCAGAACAATTGCGGCGACGAAGCGGACGAAGAAAACGAGAAGATGAACAGAAACCTGCTGTCCCGTTCCCTCGCCGCGGCCGTGATCGGTGCCGCGGTGTCGAACCCGGCCCTTACCGAACCCGAACACGTGCATGGCGCCGCCGCAGCCGCGGTCACCAACCTCGATGGCGTGGTCGTGCTGGGCGTGGCCCCGATCGCCGCGTCCACCTTCGTCACCGATCCGAAACTGCCGCGCCAGCCGGTGCCGGCCAGCGACGGCGCCGATTACCTCAAGACCATTCCCGGCTTCTCCACCCTGCGCAGCGGCGGCACCAACGGTGACCCGGTGCTGCGCGGCATGTTCGGCTCGCGCATCGCGCTGCTGACCAACGATGGCGCGCTCAGTGGCGCCTGTCCCTCGCGCATGGACAACGCGATGTCCTACATCGCCCCGGAAACCTACGACCGGCTGACCGTGATCAAGGGGCCGCAGACGGTGCTGTGGGGCGGCGGCGCTTCCGCCGGAACGGTACGGTTCGAGCGCGAAATCCCGTACTTCGACCGCCCGGGGTGCAGGCGCAGGGCAGCCTGCTGGCGGGCAGCAACAACCGCAACGACCAGGTCGCCGACGTCAGCGCCGGCACGCCGGACGGGTACGCGCGGGTGTCAGCCAACCGTTCCGAAGCCGACGACTACCAGGGACGGCAACGGCGACGAAGTGCCGTCGGCCTGGCGCAAGTGGAACGTGGACGCGGCGCTGGGCTGGACGCCCGACGCGGACACGGTGCTGGAGCTGAACGCCGGCAGTGGCGATGCGCAGGCGCGCTACGCCGGGCGTGGCATGGACGGCGCGCAGTTCCGTCGCGATGGCGTGGGCCTGCGCTTCGAGAAGAAGAACATCGACGGCGTGCTCGACGCGGTGGCGGCGAACGTCTACCGCAACGAAGTCGACCACGTGATGGACAACTACACGCTGCGCGATCCCGACCCGGCCAGCAGCATGCCGATGCCGATGGCGAGCAACGTCGGCGACACCACCGAGGGCGGACGCGTTGCCCTGACCTTAAGAGCAGGATCGCTGGGAGTTGACCGCCGGCGTCGACGGCCGCCAGAGCGAACACCGCAAGCGCAGCGCGATGGGCCGTGGCGCCTACCATGGACAAGCCGTGGACCGAGGATGCCCGGTTCCGCACGCTGGGTGCGTTCGCCGAATCGCACTGGCACCTGAGCGAGGTGCACCACCTGATGTCCGGCGTGCGCATCGACCGTGCGCAGGTCGAGGACCGGCGCGCCACCGCCGGCAGCGGCATGATGCCCATGCCCAATCCGACCGCCGGTAAGGAGCGCAGCGAGACGCTGCCGGGTGGCTTCGTCCGCTACGAGCACGACATGAGCGGTCCGCTGGGCTGGTATGCCGGCTCTGGGCCATGCCGAGCGCATGCCCGACTACTGGGAACTGTTCTCGCCCACGCGCGGCCCGGCAGGTGCGCCGAACGCCTTCGCCGGCGTGAAGCCCGAAGCCACCACCCAGCTGGACGCGGGCCTGGAATACCGGCACGGCAATGTCGAGGCGTGGGCCTCGGCCTACGCCGGGCGCATCGACGACTACATCGTGTTCGACTACATGAGCGGCGGCATGATGGGTTCGAGCACGCGTGCGCGGAACCTCGATGCCGATATCGCCGGTGGTGAAGCGGGCGTGGACTGGAAGGTGGCCGACGGCCTGAAGCTGTCGGGCGCGCTCGCCTATGCCTGGGGCCGCACCGACGACGGTGCGCTGCCGCAGATGCCGCCGCTGGAGGCGCGCCTGTCGGCCAGCGGCGAACACGGCGCCTGGTCGTGGGGCACGCTGCTGCGGATCGCCGCGGCGCAGAACCGGGTCAACACCGACCAGGCAATGTCGTCGGCCGCGACCTTGGCCCGAGCGCCGGCTTCGCGGTGTTCTCGCTCAACGGCGGCTACCGCTTCAGCGAGCACGTGCAGCTGGCCGCCGGCATCGACAACCTGTTCGACCGCGCCTACGCCGAGCACCTCAACCTCGCCGGCAACAGCTCGTTCGGTTATCCGGCCGATCCGGAGCGGATCAACGAGCCGGGCCGCACCGCCTTACTAAAGCTCAACTTCAAGTACTGATCCGGGCGTCGGGCGATGACGGGCCGTCCGCAGCCGATGCGGACGGTCTTCGGCTTTCGGGAAGCTGGCAGACGAACGGTAGGCTGCCGGCGAAACGTCCGGACGACACCGCCTGTTCCCTCCAGGCTTGCCGGCCTTTGCCCGCCATCAGGCCGCGGCAATGCGTTCCGGCAGGCGGCCAAGGCGTGGCGACACGCAGGTTCGCGCGGAGCTTCAGCGCCCGTGCACGGCCCATGGCTGCGTGGAGCCGTCGTGTCCGAAGCGCTCGACGGTATACGGCTGCACGTGGCCATCGGGCATTTCCATGCCGGGTGATCCGGCCGGCATGCCCGGCAGCACCAGGCCGCGCGCGTTGGGATGCTCGGCCAGCAGGCGCTGGATGTCGGCCGCCGGCACGTGGCCTTCGATCACGTAGCCGTCCACCGTGGCGGTATGGCACGAGCCCTTGGCGTACGGCACGCCGAGCTGCTTGCGCAGCGGCTCCAGCGCATCGGTGTCGTGCACGCGTACCGGGAAGCCGGCCTGGCGCAGGTGGTCGACCCAGCCGCTGCAGCAGCCGCAGCTGGGCGACTTGAAGACTTCGACCTGGGGCAGGGAGGCGCCATGCGTGGCGACTCGCGGCGTTGCTGCGGCCTGCGCTTCGGCCAGTGCGACCGGAGCGGGCGAGGGTGCGCAGGCGGACACCAGCGCGGCGACGGCTGGGGCCAGCGTGGCCGCGGGAATACCTGGACGGTGCATTGGCGTCTCCGGCTGCGGGATGGCGGGATTCTGGCCAGCCCCGCGGCCGGTGACGTTGATCCCGGTCAAGCCGGCCCGCCATGGCGCGCAGGCGCCGGCTTGACCTGCGTCATCGCCGGGCCGGCATGTGGGCACTAGCGTGCAAAGCCGTCCCCCGGAACCGCCGACCGCCATGCACGACCTGCGCGCCTTCCTGCAGCACCTGTCCCGCCACCAGCAGCTGATGGAGATCGACGCGCCGGTTGACCCGGAGCTGGAAAGCACCACGCTGAGCCTGCGTGCGCTGCGCGAGGGCGGTCCGGCGCTGCTGATGCACAACGCCACCGGTTCGGTGCATCCGCTGCTGGGCAACCTGTTCGGCCACCGCCGCCGGATCGAGCTGGCCCTCGGCGACCGCCCGCTGGCCTCGCTGCGTGAACTCGGTGAACTGCTCGCCGCGCTGAAGGAGCCACGCTGGCCGGCCTCGCTGCGCGACGCGCTCGACAGCTGGCCGGAACTGGCGCAGCTGGCCAACGTCGCACCGAAGCAGGTCGATGATCCCGCTTTCGACGAGCAGGTGCTCGAGGCGGGCGACGTCGACCTGTCGACGCTGCCGATCCAGCGCTGCTGGCCCGAGGATGCCGGGCGCCTGATCACCTTCGGCCTTATCGTGACCCGCGGCGTGCACCAGCCGCGGCAGAACGTGGCGATCTACCGCCAGCAAGTGGTCGGTCGCAACCGGGTGATCATGCGCTGGCTGCCGCATCGCGGCGGCGCCCAGGACTACGCCTCCCAGCAGTACGCCTATCCGGACAAGCCCTTTCCGGTGCTGGTGGCGATCGGCGCCGATCCGGCCACCCTGCTAGCGGCGGTGGCACCGGTGCCGGACACGCTGTCGGAGTACGAATTCGCCGGCCTGCTGCGCGGTTCGCGCAGCCGCGTCTGGCGCAGCGAACTGACCGGACTGGATGCGCCGGCCGGCGCGGAAATCCTGCTGGAGGGCTTCATCCACCCGGGCGATACCGCGCTGGAAGGCCCGTTCGGCGACCACACCGGCTACTACAACGCGCAGGGCACTTTCCCGGTGCTGACCGTGGAGCGGATGCGCATGCGCCGCGGCGCGATCTACCACGGCAGCTACATGGGCCGTTCGCCGCACGACGAGCCGTCGGTGCTGTCGATGGCGCTCAACGACATCTTCGTGCCGATCCTGCGCAAGGTGTTCCCGGAGATCGTCGATTTCTACCTGCCGCCCGAAGCGTGCTCGTACCGTATCGCTGTCGTCAGCATCCGCAAGCAGTACCCCGGCCACGCGCGGCGGATCATGATGGCGATCTGGTCCTACCTGCGCCAGTTCACCTACACCAAGTTCGTGATCGTCACCGACGAGGACGTGGACGTGCGCGACTGGAGCCAGGTGATCTGGGCGATCTCCACCCGGGTGGACCCGGCGCGCGACAGCATGCTGGTGGAGAACACGCCGATCGACTACCTGGACTTCGCCACGCCGGTGTCCGGCCTTGGCTCCAAGCTCGGGCTCGATGCCACGCGCAAGTGGCCCGGCGAATCGGCGCGCGAGTGGGGCCGGCCGATCGCCCTCGACCCCGCGGTCGAGAAACGCATGGACACGCTGTGGTCCTCGCTGCTGCGCACGCCGGAACCCGAATGAACCGCACCCGGGGAGCCGAACCCGGGCGACCTGACATGGATCAATGAGCGGCGCGGCGGTGGCGCCTAGCATGGCGCCTCCCTTCGACGAGGAGACGCCCATGCAACTGGTCTGTCCGGCCGGCAACCTGCCGGCCCTGCGCGCGGCGATCGAAGCCGGCGCCGATGCGGTCTATACCGGCTTCCGCGACCAGACCAATGCGCGGGCCTTCCCCGGTCTGAACTTCGACGAGCGCGAACTGCGCCAGGGCATCGCCTACGCGCACGCGCTCGACCGCCAAGTCTACGTGGCGCTCAACACCTATCCCGACAGCGTACGCCTGCCGCACTGGCAGGCCGCGGTCGACCGCGCCGCCGAACTGGGCGTGGACGCGATCATCGCCGCGGAGATGGCCGTGCTCGACTATGCGTGCAACGCCCATCCGCACATGGCCCGGCACCTGTCGGTGCAGGGCTCGGCGACCACCGCGCCGGCCTTGAAGTACGCGCACGAGCGCTTCGGCATCGCCCGCGCGGTGCTGCCGCGGGTGCTGTCGGTGCAGCAGGTCGAACGCCTGTGCGAAGCCTCGCCGGTGCCGCTGGAGGTGTTCGCCTTCGGCAGCCTGTGCATCATGGTCGAGGGCCGCTGCCAGCTTTCCAGTTACGTCACCGGCCAGTCGCCGAACCGGCACGGCGTGTGTTCGCCGGCCAGCTTCGTGCGCTGGGACGAACACGACGACCACAGCCGCAGCGTGCGCGTGAACGGCATGCTGATCGACCGCTTCGCCGAGGGCGAGCCGGCCGGCTACCCGACCGTGTGCAAGGGCCGCTACGAGGTCGGTGGCGAGATCTTCCACGCGCTGGAGGAGCCGACCAGCCTCAATACGATAGAACTGCTGCCGCGGCTGGCGCAGGCCGGCGTGGCCGCGCTGAAGATCGAAGGCCGCCAGCGTGGCGTGGCCTACGTGCGCGCCGTGGCGTCGACCTGGCGCCAGGCGCTCGACCGCTACCGCGACGATCCGCAGCGCTGGAGCACCGATGCCGAATGGCAGCGCGCGTTGTCCGCGCACGCCGAGGGCCAGCAGACCACGCTCGGCCCCTACCACCGCGCGCCTTGGCACTGAGGAGCCGTCCATGCAGACAACCACGATGCGACTCAGCCTGGGCCCGCTGCAGTACTTCTGGCCGCGCGCGGCGACGCTGGCGTTCTACCGCGCCGTGGCCGACTGGCCGCTCGACATCGTCTACCCGGGAGAGACGGTGTGCAGCAAGCGTCGCGAGCTGAATTTCCGCGACTGGCTGGCGCTGGCCGAGGACCTGGCCGCCGCCGGCAAGGATGTGGTGCTGTCGACCCAGGCTTTGGTCGAAGCCGAATCGGAGCTGGGCGTGGTCCGGCGCCAGGGTCGAGCATGGCCGCTTCATGGTCGAGGCCAACGACCTGTCGGCCGTGCAACTGTGCCGCGAGCGTGGCCTGCCCTTCGTCGGCGGGCAGACGCTCAATGTCTACAACCACCGCGCATTGGCAATCCTGGTCGAGGACGGATTGCGCCGCTGGGTGCCCGGTGCCGAGATGGGGCGGGTACTGCTGCAGGAACTGCGCAGCGCATTCGAAGGCGAGGGCGGGAGCCTGCCGGAAATGGAGATGCTGGCTCGGGGGCCGGCTGCCGCTGGCGTACTCGGCGCGCTGCTTCACCGCGCGCGCGCTCGACCTGCCCAAGGACCAGTGCGGCTTCCGCTGCATCGAGCATCCCGACGGGTTGCCACTGGCCACGCGCGAGGGCGAACCGTTCCTCACCATCAACGGCATCCAGGTGCAGGGCACCGAGGTGATCGACATGGCGCCCGAGCGCGATGCGCTGGCCGCGTGCGGCGTCGGCGTGATGCGGATCTCGCCACAGGCCGAGGGCACGGCGGACATCGTCGCCCGCTTCCGCCGGATCCTCGACGCGCCGGAGCAGCCGGAAGCGGTGGGCGCGCGCAACGGCTACTGGCACGGTCAGGCGGGCAAGGCCTCGCTGTCCACGGCACAGGCCGCTGGCAACCCGGAAGCCGTGGCCTGACGCCGCCGCTTCCGCGCGCCGCGCCGACGACACGGGTTCGCGGCCGCATCGCGCATCGCCCGCGCCGGTGGCGTGGCTCGCAGGAGGCGGTCTTGCCGGGTGGACGCGCCACCGGCTCCTACGTGGCGGTATCGCGGCGGTAGTGCGCGCCGAGGCTGATGCCGCGCGCGCGCGCGGCATTGAGCAGGCGCGTGGCCAGCCGGCCCTGCCAACCGTATGCGCTCGATTCGTCCTGCAGGCGCTGGTGCGCCGCACGCAGCCCCTGGCCATCGCGGACCGGACCGAGCGCATCCCACAGCAGCACGCGCAGGTGTGCCAGCGCCTGCGGGTCGGCGGCATTGCCATGGCCGGTCCATGAGTAGGCGCCGCGTACCGCGCGCGGCACCGCGTGCGCGGCCATGCGCCGGCCGAGGCGGTGGCCGAATACCAGCCCCTCAAGCAGCGAGTTGCTGGCCAGCCGGTTGGCCCCGTGCACGCCATTGCAGGCGACCTCGCCGACGGCGTGCAGGCCGCGCACGCGGGTGCTGCCGTCGTTGTCGGTGGCCAAACCGCCCATGTGGAAGTGCGCGGCGGGCGTCACCGGGATGGGCTCGCGCGCCGGATCGATTCCGTGCGCGCGGCAAGCGGCGTGCACGGTGGGAAAGCGCTCGGGCCAGGCGTCGCCCAGCGCGGTCGCGTCCAGCCAGACCCGGTCGCCGCGCTGCAATGTCTCCCACACCCTGCGTGCGACGACATCGCGCGGCGCGAGGTCGGCCAGCGGATGCAGGCCGGCCATCAGCGGGCGGGACTGGTCGTCGAGCAGGCGCGCGCCGGCGCCGCGCAGCGCCTCGGTGACCAGCGGCAGCGGACCGGCGTGGCGGTCCTGCATCCGCGCCGGCAGCGCCAGCGCGGTCGGATGGAACTGCATGAACTTCCAGGTCACGGCCGTCGGCGCCGGCGGCCAGGGCTGGCCCGCCGCTGCCGTCGGCACCGGCCGGATTGGTGCTGGCCGCGAACAGCGCGCCGATTCCACCGGTCGCCAGCACCACGCTGGCGGCCTCGACCAGTTCGGCCTTGCCGCGCGCGTCGCGTACGCGCACCCCGGCCACGCCATTGCCGCGCAGCAGCAGCGCATCGACGCTCACCCCGCTGCGGATCTCCACGTGGCCGGCCGCGTGCACCGCGCGGGCCAGCGCCGCGACCAGTCGCGCGCCGCTGGCATCGCCGCCGGCGTGCACGATCCGGTCGGCATGGTGGCCGCCTTCGCGGCCCAGGCGCAGCCGTCTGCCGTCGTTGTCGAACTCCAGTCCGAGGTCCTGCAGGCGGGCGATCGCGCGCGGCGCCTGCGCCACCAGGTAACGCACCGCGACGGCATCGTTGTGGCCGGCCCCGGCGGCGATCGTGTCGTGGGCGTGCGCGGCCGGCGAATCGCCCGTGCCCATCGCGGCGGCAATGCCGCCTTGCGCCAGTGCGCTGGCGCTGCCGTGGCCGTCGGCGCCGCGAGCGAGCAGCAGCACCGGTCGCGGCGCCGCGGCCAGCGCCACCGACAACCCGGCCACGCCGCCACCGACGACCACCAGGGGGCATGCGACCGGCGCTCACGCGCGGTCGTGCCGGCCCACCGCCAGCATCCGCTGCAGCGCGGTGCGCGCGCGGGCGGCGACCGCCTCCGGCACCACGACCTCGTGGCGCAGCTCCTGCAGGCAGGCGTGGATGTTCGGCAGGGTGATCCGCTGCATGTGCGGGCACAGGTTGCAGGGCTTGATGAACTCCACCTCCGGGAAGCGCGCACGCAGGTTGTCGGCCATCGAGCATTCGGTGATCAGCGCCACGCGCCGTGGCTTTTCCTTCTCCAGCCACGCGCCCATCGCGGTGGTTGAACCGACGAAGTCCGCCTCCTCCTGCACCTCGGGCGGGCACTCGGGATGGGCGACCAGGCGCGCGTCGAAGCGCTCGCGTGCGTGCCGCGCCTGCTGCGCGGTGAACTGCTCGTGCACTTCGCAGCGGCCGTTCCACAGCACCAGGTCGATGCCGGTGTGTTGCGCGACGTGGTGGCCGAGGAAGCGGTCGGGCAGGAAGATCACCTGCCTGGTGCCGAATTCGGCCGCCATCGCCTCCACCACCTGGACGGCGTTGGCCGAGGTGCAGCAGGCATCGGATTCGGCCTTCACTTCGGCGCTGGTGTTGACGTAGCTCACCACCGGCAGGCCGGGATGGCGCGCGCGCAACGCGCGCACGTCGGCTGAGGTAATGGACGAGGCCAGCGAGCAGCCGGCCCCGGGGTCCGGGATCAGCACGGTCTTGTCCGGAGCGAGGATCTTGGCGCTCTCGGCCATGAAGTGGACGCCGGCCAGCACGATCAGCTGCGCGTCGCAGTCGGCCGCGGCGCGGGCCAGCGCGAGCGAGTCGCCGGTGACGTCGGCCACGCCGTGGAAGATCTCCGGCGACTGGTAGCTGTGCGCCATGATCACCGCGCCGCGTTCGCGCTTGAGCGCGCGGATCGCGTCGATCCACGGCAGGTGCAGCGGCCATTCCAGGCATGGCAGCAGCGGCTCGAGCGTGGCGCCCAGTTCGGCGTAGCGGTCTTCGAGTGCAGGATCCCAGCGCGGATGGAGGGCGGACACCGCGCTGCTCACGATGGGCGACCCGCGTGCGCGTCGCGCGCCGCGCGCAACAGCCGGCAGCCGCGGTGCAGGACGATGCGCAGGCCCAGTGGCAGGTCTTCCCACGGCAGGCGGTCAAGCAGGTTGCGCACGGTCAGGCCCAGCTCGACGTCGCCGGTCAGGACCAGGCGGCGCTGGAAGAACAGCGTGTCGGCGTCCTCCCGGGCGGCTGGCCAGGCCGAGCAGGTCGGTGGCGCTGCCGCGCACGGTGGATTCTGCCGGCCCGTCGCAGGCACGCAGCCGCTGTCCGTCCCAGGCGAACACCTGCGTAAGGCCCAGATCCTGCACCTCGATGCCGAGCCGGCGGCCGCGCACGATATCGAGCGTGTCCGGATCGATCCGCCGCACCGCACGCGCCAGCACGCGCTCGGCCAGGGTGCGTGCACGGCGCGCGGCAGACGGCGCAGCAGCGGCTGCAGCCGCCGCGGGGGTGGCAGCAGGCGCAGCAGCCGGTGGCCGCGGGCCAGTGGGACGGAAGAAGTGGGGAACAGGGGCATGGCGCTCGGGAATGGAGGGCCGGCATCGCCAACCAGCACCTGCTGCCGGCAGGCATCGGACATCAACACGCGCATCAGCGCGTCGGCGGTGTCGTCGGGTACTGCCACGCGCGCGGCCACCCGCCGCGCGCGCGACAGCACCCCCGCCTCGCGCTCGCCATCGCGGACCGGCATGCCGGCCATGCGCTTGCTCCGGTGTACCGCGCCGACCAGCTGGCGCCGCAGTCCGGTTAGGGCCACGACCGCATCGTCGACGCGGTCGATCGCGTGCCGTGCACCCGCCAGGGTTCCGGCGGCGATGCGGCGCGCCGCCCTGTTCCGGGCGGCGGACGACGGTGGCAGACCTCGGGGCGTGTGCATGCGGATCCGCGGCAGGGGCGAGCGCCGTCGATGCTAGCGACGGCTTGCCGCGGCGCTCCTGATCCAGATCAAGTGCGCGCGGATCGGTGGATCGCTGCGCAGTGATGCCCGGCGGGAGGCACTCAATCTGCCGTGGGGTCGTCTTCCGGCGCGACGGCGCCGGGCATCACGTCCGGGCGGATGGCGTTGTGCATGCCCAGTGCCCGTGCGGCCGGCAGGACGGCGGCCTGGTAGACCGCCTGCGCCTGCGCGCCGTCGAAGTCCGCATGCTTGCGCTTGCGCACGCCATGGTCGGACAGGGTCAGGTGCGCATCCGGCCGGACCCCGGCGCGTTCCAGGCACGCACGTACGCAATGCAGCACGCAGCCGTCCAGGCCAGGATCGGCCGGCCGGACTGCGCGGTGCGCACCAGCCCGGTCACGCCGCCGCCGACACCGGCAATGCACGACATCTCCGCCGCACCGGCGCGGTCGAGCCACAACGCCATCTGGTTGGCCATCTGCGCGGCGCTGGAGCAGCCCGAGCAGCTGTAGACGAGTGGTGGCCTTGGCGCTCATGCGGTCGCCGCCTGCGCGTGTCCATGTTCGTGCTGGAAATCACGCGCACGCAGCAGGCAGCGCAGCAGGCAGCCGGCGCTGGTGGCGTAGGCGAGCGCCATCGCGATGCCGGCCACCCGCGCCAGCGCGGGCTGCGCCCAGCGCGGCGAGCAGGAGTACCGCTGCCGCCAGTGCGCACACAGCGCCGCATGCTTCTCCGCGTCGCCGACCAGCCGTCCCACCGCGGGGATGCGCACGCCGCGCGGACACTGGCCGCGCAATGCGATCCAGGTGATGAAGGCGACGATCTCCAGCAGCATGCCGTTGACCAGCAGCGGCACGCCGATACCCAGCGCGAGCACGCCGGCCAGCATCGCCGTCGGTGCGCCCGTGCCCGCGGCCGCGGCGGCGACGCCGGCCGCGGCAAGGGCGAGGCTGCCGGCACGCCAGAAGCGCACCAGCGACGGATTGCGCCGGTGTGGGGCGTGCCGGTGCAGCCACAGCAGCGCACCGGCGAAGGCCAGCGCCGGCAGGGCCAGGGCCAGTGCCGGCACCAGTACAGGCGCACCCAGCAGGCGCGCGACGGCGGCGACGAACGGCAACGGGACGGTGCAGGCCAGCCACGCGGCGAAGGCGCGCGGGGGCGGCGACAACGTGCCCCAACATCGGCACGGTCACGCTGCCGACCGCGGCGAGCAGGCCCAGCATCCAGCCGCCGACGCCGAGCGCGGCGTGCGCGTCGACCAGCCGGTCCAGCGGCAGCGCGACATGTCCGCCCAGCACCGCCGCGGCGAGCAGGCCCAGCACCAGCGTGCCCAGCAGCGCGGCCAGTGCCGCGCCGATTCCTCCGCGCAGCAACCGCAGCGCGCCGGCACGCAGCAGTCCCGGCAATGGCGGCAGGACCACGCACAGCAAGGCGACGACCAGCAGGCACGAGGCGTGCACCAGCAGCGCAGGGTCGCGATACAGCGCGAACACGAACAGGCCCAGTCCCAGGTTGAGCGCGGCGTGCGCCAGCGGCACCAGGCGCGCACCCGGCAGTGGCGTCGCCGCGGCCACCGGCAGGAACTGCAGCAGGCTGCCGAGCATCGCGTTGCCGAGCACGCCGAGGGTGAACATGTGCACCAGCGCCACCGCCGCCGGCGCCCAGCGCCCGCCGGCGAGCGCATCGGGCGAGGCCGCCAGCAGCACCCCGGCCAGCACGCCCCACACCGGCACGGTCAGCAGGAAGCGCAACGGCCGCGGCGCCGGCGGCGCGCGGGTGAGCGCCAGTCCGCTCATCGCGCTTCGGGCGGTCCGGACGGCAACACCGCGACGTCTTCCAGCCAGCACACCGCGATGCGCGTACCGCCGTCGTCGAGGTCGTCGAGCCGCCACGCGTAGCCCTGCTGCTCGAGCACCGGCAGCAGCGGTGCCGGACGGTGCGGGGTGAGCGCATGCAGGCATGCGCCCGGCGGCAGCGCGTCGAGCGCATCGAGGATGCGCTGCATCGGTTCCGGTGGCGGCAGGTGGCGCAGGTCCAGCAGGGCGTGCATGGCTTCGGGCGGAGGCTCGCGATGGCAGCACCTTCGCAATCGCGACACGCCCGCGCCTTGACCTGCATCAGGTCGAAGCCGCATTGGCGCGAGCAGGGCGGCCGGATTGATTTCGATCATGGAGTGCGTGAAGGCCACGGTCCTAGGGTGCGGGCACTCCACACGCAGGAATGCACACGATGCCGCGCCACGCCATCCGTTCGACCCTTTACCACGGCCATCCTCCTCCCGCTCGTCGCCGGCGGCGCGCTTGCCGCCGACGGCGGCACGCCGATCCTCGACCTGCGCTACCGCCACGAAACCGTGGACTGGGACCGCTTCGCGCACGACGCCCACGCCGATACGCTGCGCGTGCGCGCCGGCTACGCGACGCCGGCCTGGCACGGCTGGTCGGCGCTGGCCGAGGCCGATGGCGTGCTCGGCCTGGGCGAGGGTCGCTACAACGACACCCGCAACGGCCAGCGCCAGTACCCGGTGGTCGCCGACCGCGCCGGCGCGGAGGTCAACCAGGCGCTGCTGCGCTACGTCGCCGGGAAGAATTCGGCCACCCTCGGCCGGCAGCGGATCAACCCAGCAACCAGCGCTTCGTCGGTGGAAGCGCGTGGCGCCAGAACGAACAGACCTACGACGCGGTGCGCCTGCAGCTGGCGGCGGCTGGACCAGTGAACGTGGACTACAGCTTCGTCGACAACATCAACACCGTGTTCGGTCCGGACGACAGCGCCGCCTCCAATGCCGCCAATCCCTCCGACATCGGCGGCCACAGCCACCTGCTGAACGTCGGCTGGAAGATCGTGCCGGCGCTGGCCGCCAGCGCCTACCACTACGAACTCGACCTGGACGGCATCGCGGTCACCGCGACCGCGCCGCTGGGCACGCTGTCCAGCCGCACCACCGGCCTGCGCCTGGAAGGCGTGCGGGGCGGGTGGAGCTACGCCGCCGAGTACGCGCGCCAGGGGACGAACTGGACGGCAATCCGTGGCAGCTGGACAGCCGCTACCTGCTGGCCGAGCTGGGCTGGAAGGTCCACGGCGTCGCGCTGAAGGCCGGCTACGAATCGCTCGGCGGTGGAACGGGCACCGGCAACCGCGCGTTCCAGACCCCGCTGGCGACCAAGCACGCCTTCCAGGCTGGGCCGATGTCTTCCTGACCACCCCGGCGCAGGGCATCGACGACGCCTACCTCGGCGCGACCGTGCCGCTGGGGGCGGCAGCCTGCAGGCCTGGTACCACGACTTCTCGCCTGAACGCGGTGGCGGCCGCTACGGCGACGAGATCGACCTGTCGTGGGCGCACCCGGTCCCCGGGGTGAAGGGGCTGGCCGGCCTGTTCAAGCTGGCCCGTTACCGCAGCGACGACCCGGCCCGCACCGTCGACACCGGCAAGCTCTGGGTGCAGCTGCAGTACACCTACTGAGCCCGCTCGGACCGGGCCGGGGCCGGCGCGAAGGCGGCGGGCCGGCCGCGCCGCCTGCGTCCCCGCTCGGGCGACTGCCGGGGTCACCGCCGGGAGCCTGCCATGGCCTGAACGGCGGGCCTGCAGCCCCGTCGCGGCCGGGGGACCGGGGTCAATCATGTAAAATCGCCGTCTTTTGAGCGGCATCGTGGCAAAAGCGCACCAGCGGACACCGGTCCCGGGGCCGGCGTTCATCCGCTTGCTGGCCCGCGTCACCGGCGTCGACGTCCCCGCCACCGGCCAGCCTGTATCCGGGCGGCTGGGCCAATGGATCGACTGGAACCGGGCCGTCGCCCTGTCGGCGGCGCTGGACGGCCGCCTGCGCGTGCCCGCCGACGACACGCCGGTCTTCGACGAGGCCGACACCGGGGCGGCCTGCGCCCGCGCGCGCCGCACGCTGGAAGAGGCCATCGCCGAGCGCGGCCCCGGTGCCCGCATGCCGGGTAGCGACGCACCGCCGGACTACGCCCCCTACCGGCAGCAGTACCTCGCCCTGCAGCGCTCGATGCAGGCCAGCACCGGCCAGCTGCGCGGCCGCCTGCGCGACATGCTCGCCCGCCACTCGACCGCGGCGGCGCGCCTTACCGAGGTCGATGCGGTGATGGAGCAGGCGTTGAGCCCGCGCGAACAGGCGTTGCTGGGCAGCGTGCCGGCCCTGCTCGGCGAGCACTTCGAGCGCCTGCGCACCGCCGCGGAAACCTCACCCGACAGCGTGCGCGGCGACTGGCTGCCGCGCTTCCACCACGACATCCAGAGCGTGCTGCGCGCCGAGCTCGACGTGCGCTTCCACCCGATCGAGGGCCTGCTCGCGGCCCTTCGCACTGATTCCGGAACACCATGACCCGACACACGTTCCACTCCATCCTGTTCCTCGCCGGCCTCGCCGGCCTCGCCGTGATCTGCTGGATCGGTGCCGGCTACGTCGGCAGCAATGCGCTCGGCGTGGCCGTGACCCTGGTGATCGGCGCCTGCTACGCAACCGGCGGGCTTGAGCTGCTGCGCTACCGGCAGGCCACCGCCACGCTCGCGCGCGCGCGCTCGACGACACCGCGACGGATGACGGGCTGGGCCGCTGGCTCGAGCGCCTGCATCCGGGCCTGCGCGAAGCGGTGCGCCTGCGCGTGGAAGGCGAGCGCGTGGCCCTGCCGGCGCCGGCGCTGACCCCGTACCTTATCGGCCTGCTGGTGCTGCTGGGCATGCTCGGCACGCTGCTGGGCATGATGGCCACCCTGCGCGGCACCGGCCTGGGCGATGGAAGGCGCGGCCGACCTCGACGCGATCCGCGGCTCGCTCGCCGCGCCGGTGAAAGGTCTTACCTTCGCCTTCGGCACCTCGATCGCCGGCGTCGCCAGCTCGGCCATGCTCGGTCTGCTCTCGGCGCTGTGCCGGCGCGAGCGGCTGCAGGCGGTGCAGCGGCTCGATGCGGCGATCGCCACTTCGCTGCGCGTGCATTCGCGCGCGCACCAGCGCGAGGAATCGTTCCGCCTGCTGCAGCAGCAGGCCGGGCAGATGCCGGCCCTGGTCGACCGCCTGCAGGCGATGATGGCCGCGCTGGAACAGCGCGACCTCGCCAACGGCGAGCGCCAGCTGGCCAGCCTGGAGGCCTCGCATGCACGCACCGAGGCGGCCTACGCGAAGCTGGCGGTGTCGCTCGAGCAGTCGCTGCAGGACGGCGTCGCCGCCAGCGCGCGCGCGGTCGGCGATGCGCTGCAGCCGGCGATGGAAGCCACGCTCGCCGGCCTGGCGCGCAACGCCGCGACGCTGCAGGACAGCGTGGCCTGGGCGGTGCGCGACCAGCTCGACGGCCTGTCCAGCGGTTTCGCCGGTGCCAGCGCCGCGGCCGCATCGCACTGGGACGCGGCACTGGCCGCGCAGCGCGGTGCCAATGCGCAGCTGGCGACGGACCTGCATGGCGCGCTCGAACGCTTCGCCGCCACCTTCGAGCAGCGTTCCAGCGCATTGCTGGAAGGCGTGTCCGCGCGCCTGGACGGCGATGCCGCGCGCATCGCCGACGCCCGGCAGCAGGCGCAGGCGCGGCAGGAAAGCGCCAGCGCCACGCTCGCCGCGCACAGCGCGCAGGAACTGGCGGCAGTGACGTCCGGGTTCCAGCAGCAGGCCGCCGCGCTGGTCGAAGCGGTGGACCGCTCGCATGCGCAGCTGCAGCAGCAGCTGGCCGCGCAGGACGCGCAACGACTGGAGGCGTGGGCCGGGCAGCTGGCCACCACCGGCGTCGCGCTGCGCGAGGACTGGGAGCGCGCCGGCAACCACACCGCCGCGCGCCAGCAGGAGATCTGCGACGCGCTCGCCACCAGCGCGCAGGCGATCACCAGCCAGGCGCAGGCGCACGCGCGCGAGACCATCGCCGAGATCGGTCGCCCGGCAGGCCGCCGCTGAAGCACCGAAGGCCGCCGCCGAAGTCATCGCCGAGCTGCGCCAGAAACTGTCCGACAGCATGGTCCGCGATACCGCGCTGCTGGACGAGCGCAACCAGATGATGGCCACGCTCGACACCCTGCTGGCCGCGGTCAACCACGCCTCCACCGAGCAGCGCAGCGCGATCGACGCGCTGGTCGCCACCTCGGCCGACCTGCTCGACCGGGTCGGCACCCGCTTCGGTGAGCAGGTTGCCGGCGAGACCGGCAAGCTCGAGGCGGTCTCGGCGCAGGTGGCCGTCGCCGCCGCCGAAGTGGCGAGCCTGGGCGAGGCGTTCGCTTCGGCGGTGGAGGTGTTCGGCCGCAACAACAGCGACCTTATCGAGCGGCTGCAGGCGATCGAAGGCGCGCTGGAGCGTTCGCTCGCACGCAGCGACGAGCAGCTGGCCTACTACGTGGCGCAGGCACGCGAGGTCGTCGACCTGAGCATGCTCGCGCAGCGGCAGATCATGGCCGACCTGCAGCAGCTCGGCGCCGCGCGCGCGGTCGCGGCCGAAGAAGCCGCATGAGCCTGGAGACCGACGCCGACGACACCGGCCTGGGTACGCCGGTCTGGGCCAGCTTCGCCGACCTGATGTCGGTGCTGCTGGGGGGGTTCGTGCTGGTCCTGGTCGGCGTGATCGCGGTGCAGGCGCAGCTGGCCGATCGCCTCGACCAAGGAGATGCGCCGCAGCCAGGCCGAAGCGCAGCAGCGGCAGGCACTGGAACAGGCGCTGGCGGGGCCGCTGGCCGCCGGCCGGGTGACCCTGTCGACGGTCGCATCGGCATCCGCGGCAACGTGCTGTTCGCGCTCAATTCCGACCAGCTGCAGCCGGAGGGCCGCGATCTGCTGAAGAGCCTGGCCGCGCCGCTGGCCGGCTACCTGCGCGCGCGCGACGAGATCCTGATGGTCAGCGGCTTCACCGACGACCGCCAGGTGCGCGACGGCAATGCCCGCTTCGCCGACAACTGGGAACTGTCGGCACAGCGTGCGCTGACCGTGACCCGCACCCTGATCGACGAAGGCGTACCGGCGTCGTCGGTGTTCGCCGCCGCGTTCGGTTCGGGCCAGCCGGTCAGTCCGAACACCGACGAGGAAGGCCGTGCCCGCAACCGGCCGGCGCGTCGAGATCGCGCCGATGCCGCGACCGCGCACCACGCCCGCCGACGATGGCCGCTGACGACGTCCGCGCGCAGCTGCAGGCATGGCGCGCCCGGGGCGCCGACCGCCGCGATCCGTTGCGCTTCGGCCTGCTCGAAGCGTTGGCCGCCCGCGCGCCGCAGCACGCCGGCCAAGGCGCGCGAACTGCTGGAGCAGCGGCTCGCCGTCCTGCTCGATGCCCGGGCGCGGGATCTCGCGTGTGCGGTGGAAGACGGCGTGACGGTTCCGGCCGTGGTTGCGGACGGTGCGCTGGGCGAACTGCTTGCGCGCATGGCCCGGCCCGGTGAGGCCGCCGGTATCGCCGCTGCCGCCATGGTCGCGACGGCGGGCGGCGGAAACGGCATCGAGGCCGCCACGGAGGAGCGGCTGCTCCGATGCAGGCGTTCGGGCACATGCCGGTGCTGGACGAGCTGCGCACGGTCTGGTCGCGCATGCGCAACGACCGCCAGCTGCGCGAGTCGCTGGAGCAGGTGCCGGAAGATGCCGGCCCGCTCAACTCGGACATGCTGGTGCATCGCGCGCTGCAGCTGATGCAGGCCACCGCGCCCGGCTACCTGCAGCACTTCATCGCCTATGCCGATGCGCTGTCCTCGCTGCAGCAGCTGCGCGAGGGCAACCCCGGCGCGACCGGCGAAACGGCGGTGGCCGCGGGCGGGCGCAAGCCGGCCCGCCCGCGTTCGCGCAAGCGCGCCGGCTGAGGGTCGCGCCCCACGGCGAAGGCTCCTGTCGTATCGTGGGCCGTCGCCGGCGCGGAGCACGATGGCGGCCATCCAACAGGACGCCGGCGTGGCGTCACCGGCCAAGGAGCGAACGATGAGTCGTGCGGTGCGGAAGTACGTGGGCAGCTGCCACTGCGGCGAGGTGCGGTTCGAGATCGAAACCGACTTCCCCGAACTGACCACCTGCGACTGTTCGATCTGCCTGCGCAAGAACGCGCTCATGGTGAAGGTGCACGAAAGCGCCTTCCAGCTCCTCGCGGGCGGGCAGTCGTTGACCGAATACCGGTTCCACACCCATACCGCGCGCCACTTCTTCTGCAAGGTGTGCGGCATCTATCCCTTCCACCGCAAGCGCGTCACCCCCGACTACGTGGGCATAAACGTCTTTTGCCTGGAGGGATTCGATCCGGAAGGCATTCCGGTGCGGCGCACGGTCGGCGCGACAATGGCCTGACGCCGCCGCGCCGGTTGCGTCGCGGTCAATCGAGGCCGCGGATGGCCGGCGCGTGCATGTCGGCGGTGTCGGTCGAGATCCCGGCCGCTTCCCACGATTCCTGCAGCAGCGGGCACGCCGGCAGGCCGGGCTCGGGCAGTTCCAGTTCGCTCAGGTCCATGGGAGCCTCCAGGGGCGTCAGTTCGCGAGCAGGTAGAACGCACCCAGCGGATGGTGGGCGCGGGCGATGCAGTAGACCTGCAGGAAGCACAGGCCGGCGGCCACCAGCAGCGCGGTGCGCGCCAGCGGGGACGTTGCGGGCGGAAGGCGAGGATGCCGAGCACCACGTAGGCGGTGACGAAGCCCAGCTTCACCAGCAGCCAGCCGTTGGCGTACATGCCGCCCGGCAGGATGGTCAGCAGCATGAAGGCCGCGGTCAGCAGCACCGTGTCGAGGGTGTAGCTGAAGTAGCGCACCGGCGCGCGGCGCGGCCAGCCCATGCCGGCGGTCAGCGCCAGCGCGCGCAGCGCGAAGAACGCGCCGCTGGTCAGCGCGGCGCCCATGTGGACCAGCTTGATGTCGGGGTAGAAAGTGATCATGGCGGTGGCGGCTCAGCCGGGACGTCCGTCGCGGCGCGGAGTCAGGTAGATGTGGCCGATCCTGGCGACCCAGGCGACAGCGCCAGCAGCCAGCCGACCGCGGCCAGCGCCTGCCACAGGCCCGGATCGGGCAGCACGTCGGCGAGGATGCGCAGCGTGGCCACGATCTGGATCGCGACGAAGGCGAACCAAGGCGACGCCGTACATCTGCAGCGGCCGGCCCGAGTGTCCCCTGGGTGACGCGGGTGACCATGGCCACCAGCAGGCTGCCGAAGAAGCCGATGAACAGCGCATGCATCGGCGCGCGGCCGAGGATGAACTCGCCGGTGGTCGCGTAGACCAGGCTCTGCGTCGCGAACAGGGCGAAGGTCACCGGCAGCCACGCGGTACCGATGAACAGCACCGCCAGCAGGCCGGGCATGCGCGCACCGCCCGGGGCACGGCGCGGCCACCAGCGCCAGACCGCGCAGCCGGCCAGCACCAGCAACGGCAGGTCGGCCAGCCACAGCCAAGGCCTTTGGCCGTGGACCAGTTCCATACCGATGTGCACCACGCACAGCGCCCACACCGCGCCCAGCCACCACAGCGGCCGCCAGGCCTTGTAGCCGGGCACCGCATTGCCGGCGAAGAACGGGAACATGCGGTGGGCGACGGTCACGTACACCGGCAGCAGCAGGCCGAAGCCGCCGAGCTTGATGCTCGCGTAGGCCCAGCCGGCCGGCGCGCCGAGGACGAAGGCCAGGAACATCGCCACGCCCAGCCAACCCAGTACCAGCGCCGCAAAGCACGAGCGCGCGTGCCAGGGTGCGGCCCTTCTCGTCGGCCAGCAACCGGCCGAGGATGCACAGCGCCGCGGTCCAGCCGGCCAGCGCCATCCACAGGCCGACGGTCAGGCCGACTTCCCAGCCGGCGGCGCCGAGCAGGATCGCCAGCTGCCCGCCCATCACGCCCAGGCCGACCGGCACGTAATGCCAGCGCTCCAGGTCAGGCAGGCCCATCCAGCGCGGGAACACCGTCAGCAGGAAGCCGAACACGAAGCTGGGCAGCACCAGGTACTGCATCAGGAACGCGTGCAGCCAGCCCGGCGGGATCGAGGTCGCCGGCATGGTCCACAGGCCGAAGCGCACCGACAGCAGCCACAGCGTCCACCACAGCATCGCCAGCAGCACGTTCGACGCGCCGATGAAGAACATCAGCCGGTGCGGGGCGTGCGCCAGCCAGCGCGGCGAGGCGGACGGAGCCCGGGCGACGGGCAGCGGGGCGGTTTCCATGTGCATGGCCGCAGTCTGCGGCGGGGCCACTGGCGGCGCCTTGACCCACGTCAGGCCAGTGCCGATCGGCGCGGTCGACAGGCGGCTTGACCGTGGTCAAGGCCGCGCGCGACGCGGCTGCCTACAGTCCCCGGCTGGCGTCCACAGGGCGCTGCCCCGACCCGCTTTCCCCTCCCGCCGACCCGAAGAGAACGCCATGTCGACTGCCCCGGTCTCCCTCCCCGATGTCTCCGACGGGCTGTCGCGCCTGGCGACGATCCGCGCCGCGCTGCGCGACCTCGACCCCGATGCGCAGATCGCGCTGGACCCGGACGGCGGCCGGATGAAGGTGCTGACCGTGCTGCCGCCTGAGCAGGTGGTGGAGGTGATGCAGGCGCTGGGCCAAGGTGGTGGAGCTGTCCGGCGAGGATGCCGGGACCGCGCCAGCAGGCGGAAGCTGTGGTTGCGGCTGCAGTCACGCCCGGCGCTGAGACGCTCATGCCTGCCTACATGACGGCCACGTGACGAAGTGGCACGCTGCATGGCCCGTTTTCACGGGCGCGCGATCACGTATTCGCGGAATTCTTCCAATTCGTTGACATGGTGTAAACGCTTCGGACAGCACGGTCGTTCATACCAAGATCGCAGCGTGAGGCCCCATGATCAAGCGAACCGTGTATTCGATCGTCAGGCGCAGGAAGGCCTGGCATGTCTGTGCCGAGGGACGGGAGGAGCCCTGGCCATCTATGTCCGGCGCGACGACGCGGTGCGCTATGCCCATAAGCGGCCCGGCAGCGCAACGAGATCTACGACGAGCACGCGGTGGTGGATACGCCGACGCCCACCCCGGCCACGCAGCGCACGACCGGGAAGGCGCGGCTGGAGATCGCGTCATAGCGGAGCGGCGGCGGAATCAGCGGTCGTGCGTGAGGGGCGACCCGACCCCGGCATCCGGATAGTCCCGCTCCGGATCGGGGCGGCCGCCGCGCGGCGCGTCCGGCTGGTCGTGCTGCTTCCAGCGCGCGCGATCGTTGCGCAGGGTATCGGCGGTGCGCGGCTTGGCCTTATCGCTGTGCCGGTTCGGGCGGGTACGCGGTGGCGTGTCCATGGCGGTCCTCTTGGCGGCGCGAGGCATGGGCCGCGTGCCGGTTCGGCGTCCTTCATCCATCCGATGCCAGCGGCGAGTCCTTGCCGCCGGCGGGGCACGGTTCGCCTTCGGTCTCGCCGGGCACCGGGCCCGCGGAGGCGAGCATGCAGTTGAGGCGCCGCGCGATGTAGGCCTCGTGCTCGGCCGGCGCATTCGCATTGAGCGCCTCGGCTTCGGCGGCGAAGGCCTTCAGGACCTCCTCCGGCGGAAGCTCGGCGACCAGTCGCGGCAGCACGGTCTCCAGGCGGGCGATTTCGGTGTCGATGTCGGCTTTGCTGTTCATGCGGGCCATCGTCCTCCGCCGGCCGTCACGGCGGCGTCAGCAGCTCGCCGCGTGCATTGCCGCGCGGAGTTCATGGCCCGCGTGGCGTCGGATGGCCCGACCGCCGTGATCGCGGCGAGCAGCGGCAGCGCATGCTGTTCCAGCCGGCAGGCCTCGGCCAGGCGCAGGCTGAAGGTGCACGGGGCGGCTTCCATCGCGGTCGCCGGAGCGCGGAGGGGTTCGAGCATGGCCGCGCAGGGGAAGGATCGATCCGGGCCGCCATGGCCGGCGTCGCCGACGCCGAGCGGTCCAGTCGGTGCGGTCCGCGTCTGCGCACGTGCGCCGTCGCCGCGAGGTGCAGCAGCCGGCTTCACCCGCTGCCCACGCCGTACCGCCAACCCTTCGCGGATGCAGGCCCATCGCCAGCCCATGACTCGTCCGCGCGCCACGGCGCTCCTGATCGTGGACATGATCAACCTGTTCGACTTCGACGGTGGCAGGCGGCTGGCGCGCGACGCCGCCAGGATCGTGCCGGCGATCGCCGCGTTGCGCGCGCGCTTCGATCGCGCCGGTGCACCGGTGGTGTACGTCAACGACAACTTCACCCACTGGCAGGGCGAGTTCCACGACCTGGTCAGCCGCTGCATGGCCGCCGGGGAGTGCCGGCGGCGATCGCCACCGCCCTGCACCCGGCGGAGCGGCACTACTACATCCTCAAGCCCAGGCATTCGGCGTTCCTACCACGCCGCTGTCGATGCTGCTGGCCAGCCTCGGTGTCGGGCGCCTCGTGCTCACCGGCCTTGCCGCCGACTCCTGCATCCTTACCACCGCGCAGGACGCCAACATGCGCGAATACGAACTGTGGGTGCCCGGCGACTGCGTCGCCGCGCAGACCCTGGCGCGCAGGACCGGCAGCCTCGCCCTGCTGCGTACTTCGCTGCAGGCGCGCACGCCGGCGAGTGCGCGCACCCGCGGGTTGTTCCCGGCGTAGCGCGCTGGCGCAAACCGATGGCGCGCAGGCGACTCAGGCTGGCCACGTTCAACGTCAACGGCATCGGCGCGCGCCTGCCGCACCTGCTGGCCTGGCTGGCGAAGGAAAAGCCCGACATCGTCGCGTTGCAGGAACTCAAGGCCATGGACAGCGCCTTCCCGGCGGCGCCACTGGAAGCGGCCGGCTATGGCGCGTTGTGGCAGGGCGAACGTTCCTAATGGCGTGGCACTGCTTGGCCGCGGCGTGACGCCGGTGGAGAGCCGGCGCGGATTGCCTGGCGACGCCAGCGACACGCAGAGCCGCTACCCGAGGCGGCGGTGCATGGCGTGCTCGTCGCCGCGATCTACGCCCCCAACGGCAATCCGCAGCCGGGCCCGAAGTTCGACTACAAGCTGCGCTGGATGCAGCGCCTTACCCGTCGTGCGCAGGTGCTGGTCGCGCAGCCGCACCCGGTGGCGATCGTCGGCGACTTCAACGTGGTGCCCACCGACATGGACATCTACGACCCCAAGGGCTGGCGCCGCGACGCGCTGCTGCAGCCGGAGGCACGCGATGCGTACCGCGACCTGCTCGGGCAGGGCTGGACCGATGCGGTGCGGAAGGTGCATGGCGAAGCGCGCATCTACACGTTCTGGGACTACTTCCGCCAGCACGCCGAACGCGATCGTGGCCTGCGCATCGACCACCTGCTGCTCAACCCGGTGCTCGCCGCCACGCTGAAGGACGCCGGCGTCGACCGCTGGGTGCGGGTGCAGGAGAAGGCCAGCGACCATGCGCCGGCCTGGGTGAGTGTCGGCGCACCGGCAAGGCGTTGACGGAAGTTGCGAACCGCGCGGCAGGCACGCGGTGGTTCACGCCGGTTCGACGCTCGCCGGTCCAGCGTGGCGCGCACCCCGAACCTGGTCGAACCATGTCCCCGCCCAACTACCCGTTCTGGAGGCGCAATGGCCTGTCGCTGGTCCTGACCAGCCTGTTCCTTATGTTCTGGCGGGGCAGGTGCTGACCGGCTGGTCGGTGGACAACGAGGCACGCGTGGATGCGGGGCAGGGGCCGCTGGCGCTGGCCGCCTACCTGCGTTCGGGCCATTTCATCTCGGCCACCTTCGAGAACTGGGAAAGCGAATTCCTGCAGATGGGCATGTACGTGCTGCTCACGGTATGGCTGCGGCAACGCGGTTCGGCAGAATCGCGGCCGCTGGATCCGGCGCAGGAGCAGGAGAGGATCGAGCCCGGACCCACGCCGTGGCCGGTGCGCGCCGGTGCCACCGTACGCTGGCTGTACGCGCATTCGCTGACCCTGGCGTTCCTGCTGCTTTTCCTCGGCTCCTTCGCCATGCACGGCTGGGGCAGCTGGGTGCACGAGAACGACGAACGTGGCGCCGCGGGCAAGCCACCGATCGGTCTGGTCGAGCATCTCGGCGGGCCACGGTTCTGGTTCGAGTCGTTCCAGAACTGGCAGAGCGAGTTCGTCGCGGTGCTTTCGATCGTGCTGCTGTCGATCTGGCTGCGCCATGGACAAATCGCCCGAGTCCAAGCCGGTGGCGGCGCCACACCGGCAGACCGGCGCGTGAGCCGGTCTGCGGGCGATCAGGCGCCGCCGGCGTGGAAGGGTCCGTGTCCGGTCGCCGGATCCACGCGGAACAGCCGTGGTCCGCCGTCCGGAATCTTCGCGCCGCCACAATCCACGCGCGTGGCCGGGCCGTCCGGGTCGAGCGCGCGCCAGCCGATCACCCGCCAGTGCGCGCCGTCCGCTGGCACCTGCGTGGACCACCAGCGGATGCCGTCGAACGATCCGGCGAACCATTCGCTGGCGCCTTCACTGGAATGCGCGTACACCGCGAGGGCCGCGGACCGCGGCGGAACCACGTCCACCGGATGGCAGGGGTTGCCTGGTTCGCGCAGGCCGGTCGCCGCGGATGGGAGATGCCGCAACACGTCGTTCCGGGCAGCGCTGCCCATGCTGCTGGTCACACCGGGGGTGACGGCGGCGGCCGGCGGGTGGAGGGGTTCGCGGCGCATGGGGCCCATCTGGAATGCGGGGCCTGCAGTGGACGCTGCCGGGGTGGAAGCACACCGTGAAAGGCACGTCGTGCGGACGGTAAGGCGCGACGTGCCCGGGTGGAGGGCACGCGCCGCACCGGGATCGACGGCGCCACGCCAGCGCGGCCTCCCCGGCACCGTGAACCGGCCTGCCGGCGATGGCGACGTGGACGCCCGGCTTTCACCGGCGCTCCACTGGACGCGGACGACGCTGGTGGCGCCCCGGACGCGAGGGATCCCGCCCATGAAGCCCCGATCGATCTTCAACAACATCGCCAAGAAGGCCTCGCACGCGGCCGGCACACCCTGGGTGTTCTGCATGGCCATGGGCGTGGTGGTCGTGTGGGCCTGCAGCGGCCCGCTGTTCGGCTTCAACGACACCTGGCAGCTGGTGATCAACACCGGCACGACCATCATCACCTTCCTGATGGTGTTCCTGATCCAGCACACCCAGAACGCCGACACCACCGCGCTGCACCTGAAGCTGGACGAGCTGATCCGGGTCACCCGCGCGGCGGACAACACGCTGCTCAACATGGAAGAGCTGGACGAGAAGGAGCTGGAAGCGTTGCGTCGCAAGTACGAGGCACTGGCCGACAAGGCGGCCCGGCGCGAGGTGCAGAAGCCCGGCGACGCGGCCGAGGGTGGTACGGAAGGCAAGGCCCGGCCGCCGGCAACGGTATCCGGGCGCGGGTGAGGCGTCGAGCCGGGCGCGTTGCGCAGGTCGCGCGCCAGGTCCGCGTCGGCATGCGCGTGGGCCTCGACATGCGGGGATTCGTGCATCGCGTCATCCGCCAGGTGGCCGCGGCCGGCATCCACTTGTCCAGCGCAGTGGCGATGCAGGTGCCGTGACGCGTTCGCGTGAATGGTTCATCGCCGCATCGTCGCCGCGCGGGTTGCCGCGCCGGCTTGCCCCGGCCTTAACGCGTGCGCACCTACGGTGTTCGCAGGGCTGGAGGACGTGATGAAGGGCGGATTGACGAGCACGCGGATCCTCGTGGTGGAAGACAACTACATCCTTGCCACCGCATTGGCCGAATGCCTTGAAGACGAAGGGGCGGAAGTGCTCGGGCCGTGCTCCTCGGTGGGCAGTGCCCTGAGCCTGCTCGGGAATGCCGGCCGCGTGGACGTGGCCGTGCTCGACGTGCGACTGGAACGGGAGACCTCCGAACCGGTCGCGGCGCTGGCCAGGAGAAGGGCGCGGTGGTGCTGCTGATGAGCGGCCTCGATGAAGGCGCGCTGCCTGCGTCGCTGCAGGGATTGCCCCTGTGTACCAAGCCATTCGATGCGAAGACGCTGGTCGCCACCGTGCAGCACCTGCGCAACGGCGCCGCCGGCACCCGCGACAGCGCCGCCTGAGTCCGATACCGGCGCCCGCCGCGACGAGTGCGGCACCGCGCCCCGCGCCACAACGCATCGGGGCCGCACGATGGCGGCCCCGATGGTCTTGCATTGCAGGTGCGCGTGGCTCAGTGCTTGGGCGTGAGCGCCGCCGCGGCGACCGCCGTGGCCGACGGCACCGGCGATTCGCGCCTCGGCGAGACCCAAAGCCGGAACACGAACCAAAGTAGGACCACCGCGCCGACGCTGAACAGCGAGTCGGCCGGCACCCGCATCCACACCAGCAGGTCGACGATCGGCTGCTGCATGAACTCGGCCGAGCGGGCGTACCAGTAGCCGTGCTTGATCGCGGCGTTGAGCTGCAGGATGCCCAGCGGCAGCAGGGTGAAGGCGGACATGCCGGCCAAGGCCGATGTTGAGCGCCCAGAACGAGGTCCCGAGCAGCTTCTCGCTCCACTTCAGGTCCGGCTTCAGGCCGCGCAGGCAGAACAGCATCAGGCCGATGCCGAGCATGCCGTACACGCCGAACAGCGCGGTGTGGCCATGGTTGGCGGTCAGGTTCAGGCCCTGCATGTAGTACAGCGGCAGCGGCGGGTTGATCAGGAAGCCGAACAGGCCGGCGCCCACCAGGTTCCAGAACGAGACCGCTGGGAAGAACATGATCGGCCACTTGTACTTGGCCATCCACGGCGTGGCCTTGCCAAGCTTGTAGTTGTGGTAGGCCTCGAAGCCGACGTAGGCCAGCGGCACCACTTCCAGCGCCGAGAAGCTCGCGCCCAGGGGCGATGACCGCCGTCGGCGTGCCGGTGAAGTACAGGTGGTGCAGGGTGCCCAGCACGCCGCCGGCCATGAACACGATGGTGGCGAACAGCACGGCGATGGTCGCGCTGCGGGTCTGCAGCAGGCCCAGGCGGGTGAACAGGAAGGCGATCACCGCCACCGCGAACACCTCGAAGAAGCCTTCGACCCACAGGTGCACGACCCACCAGCGCCAGTACTCGACCATCGACAGGTGGGTGTGCTCGCCCCACATCAGGCCGGCCGCGTAGAACAGGCCGATGCAGACCACCGACAGGAACAGCAGGCCGACGATCGAGCGCGACTCGCTGCCCTTGCGCATCGCCGGCCACAGCGCGCGGCCGACCAGGGTCAGCCACAGCAGCAGGCCGACGAACAGGAAGATCTGCCAGAAGCGGCCCAGGTCCACGTATTCCCAGCCCTGGTGGCCGAACCAGAAGTTCTTGTCCAGGCCAAGCTTCTGCATCACCGCCAGCCACTGCCCGGCGAACGAGCCCACGACAATGACGATGAGGCAGGTCCAGAGGACGTTCACGCCCAGGCGCTGGAACTTCGGTTCATGCCCGGAGATCGCCGGGCCGATGTACAGGCCCATGCCCAGCCACGCGGTGGCGATCCACAGCACCGCCAGTTGCGTGTGCCAAGGTGCGCGTGAGCGAGTAGGGCAGGATCTCGGACAGGGCGAAGCCGTAGGCTTCCTGGCCTTCGACCTGATAGTGCGCGGTGGTGGCGCCCAGCAGGATCTGGACTATAACAGCGCGATCACCACCCAGAAATACTTGGCGGTGGCGCGCATGGACGGGGTGACCTTGATCGAGGCCAGTGGATCGGACCTGGGCAGCACCGGCGCCATCTCTTCGCCGTGGTTGACCGCGTAGTGCCAGCCGAGAAGGCCGATGCCGGCCATCAGGAACAGCACGCTGAACACCGTCCACATGAACAGGTTCGATGGCGGCGTGTTGCCGACCAGTTCGTCATGCGGCCAGTTGGCGGTGTAGGTGATCTCGGAGCCCGGGCGCTCGGTGACCGAGGACCACGCCGCCCAGAAGTAGAAGCCGGTCAGCTGCCGGCGATGCTCGGCGTCGGGCACGGTGTCGTTGCGCATGGCGTAGGCCTCGCGCAGCCCGGCGGTGGCCGGGTCGTTGCTGAACACGCTCGCGTAGTGCGCGGCGACCGCCTGGATCGCGGCGGCGCGGTCGGCGTCGATCGTGATCGTGCCGGTGGCGGCGTCGTAGGTGTTCGGGCGCAGCAGGTCCTGCACGCGCTGCGCGTAGGCGGCCTGGGTCGGCGCGTCGAGCTTGCTGTAGCTGTCCACGCCGTGTTCGCGCGCGGCCCACAGGTCGAGGATGGCCTCGGCCTCGCGGTGCAGCCAGTCCGCGCCCCAGTCCGGGGCGACGTAGCCGCCGTGGCCCCAGATCGAGCCCAGTTGCTGGCCACCGATGGACTGCCAGACCTGGCGTCCGGTCTCGATGTCCCGGCGGGTGTAGACCACGGTGCCGTCGGTGGTGACCACCTGCTCGGGCATCGGTGGCGCCTGGCGGTGGATCTCGCTGCCGACCCAGAGCAGGACGGCGAACGAAGCGATGAGCAGGACCGCCAAGGCCTGCCCAGAGCTTGCGGGTGGAATTCATGACGCGGCTCTCTCCTCGGGGGATGGCCGGCATGTTCGGCGCCGCGGCCCGCGGCCTCCATGACGCAGGTCAAGCCACCCCGATTCCCCTGCCCCGGCCGCCACCGGCAGGCCCGGGGCGGCGTTGATGCGGGTTCGCCATGAGCTGCTAACCGATCGTCAGCACTGCAGCGGGCGTTTTTAACCGACGGGTAACCCCATCGTGGCCAATGTCGGTCGCATCTTCGCGATCGGGGATGGGCCATGGACAGGCAAGCCTTCAAGAGCCGTGAGGAGCTGGACGGGATGATCGACGAGATCGCCCGCCAGCTCGACCAGCTCTACCGCGTCGCCGGCCGTACCACCCAGCGGAGGTGCGGGCCGGGCTGACCCGCGCCACCCTGCTGCTGGCCGCGCCGGAAGACCACAGCTACGTCAGTTCGCGGCTCTCCCGCGTTTTCACGGGCCGCGACCATGGCCAGCTGCATGCACACTGACCCACCGCTCGGGGTGCGCATCGTGGCACCCGGAGCAACCGGCCTCGACCCGCTGCCAAGGCCGCCGCGGCCTCGTCGGCGCCTGCGGCCAGTGCCGCCGCGCGCACCGCACGCACCTGCCCGAGGTTGTCGCGGGCCAGGCTGGCCACGTCCGCCAGGCCGGTCTGGTCCCAGTAGGCGATCTCCGCTTCCAGCAGCGGCAGCATGGCATCCACGTTGCCGGCCACGCCCCAGTCGAGCCGGTGGCGAGGGTCTCGATGATCTCGAACTTCAGCTCCTGCGCCGCCAGCATCCGCTCGCGGTGCGCCTGCACGTCGGCGGGCGTGGTCGCGGCCAGCGCTGCGCCGGCGTGGAAGGCGAACGGCAGCAGGAACAGGGCGATGCGGGGCATGTCGGCAACCGTGGATCGGGGGACGGCGCATTGTCGCTTCGGCCGTGCCCCGTGCCCGTGGTTGCCGTTGGAATCTGCAAAGCAGCAAAGCTCATAAGGCAAGCGCGCGACGTGCTTCTACACTTCGACCCACCTATTCAGGTTGACCGGAAACGCCATGAACCGCAGAAGCCGATTCGCCCTTTCCGCGTTGTTCGCCACCTCGTTTCTCCCATGGCGGCGAGCGCGCATGCCCACCATTCCTTCGCGGCGATGTTCGACGCCAGCAAGCCGATCCGGCTGAAGGGCCAGCTGACCAAGATCGAGTGGACCAACCCGCACAGCTACTTCCACATCAACGTGGTCGACTCCAAGGGCAACGTCAACAGCTGGGCGATCGAGGGCGCCGGTCCCGGCGCGCTTTCGCGCCGCGGCTTCAAGAAGGGCGACATCAAGATCGGCGACACGCTCGTGGTCGACGGCTACCTCGCCAAGACCGGTGCGCGCATCGTCGACGGGCGCCTGGTGACCCTGCCCGACGGACGCATCATCAACGGCGGCACCCCGGGAGACGGCGGGCCGGGTGATCCGACCCGCGCGCGCCCGGCTGCAACGCCCGCGGCCGCCAGCGCGCCGTGATCCGGCGTTGATGCGCAGGGAGGACCCATGACCAGCCTGGTGAGCGTATTCGCCGAACGCCTCTACGACCTGCCGCTCAGCGAGGCGATCCGCGAGTCGCTGTACCTGTTCCCGGCGCTCAACGTCGTGCACGTGCTGGCGATCGTCCTCCTCGCCGGCACCATCGCCATCGTCGACCTGCGCCTTATCGGGCTCGCGCTTCCGGAAGTTCCGATCAGCGGCCTGAGCAGGCAACTGCTGCCGCTGACCTGGCTGGGCGCAGTGCTTATGGTGGTGACCGGCCTGCTGCTGTTCCTGCCCTGGCCTCGAGGATCTACACCAACCCCGCGCTGCAGGCCAAGCTGGCCCTGCTGGTGCTGGCGGCGGGCAATGCGTTCATGCCTTACACCGCGTGCTGCTCCGGCACGGCGCGTCCTGGGACACGCTCGCGCGCCCGCCCCGGCGTGCCCAGCCTTAGCCGGCATCGCCTCGCTGCTGCTGTGGGCCGCCATCATCGTCACCGGTCGCCTGATCGCCTTTATTGTCTGAACCTGACAGGACGCTTCCGATGATCGCTCCACATCCGTTCTTCGAGTGGCTCGCGGCCACGGGCGTGAGCCATGCGCTCAACGGCTCCAACTACGTCTATTTCGGCCTGGTCATGGCCGTGCACCTGATCGGCATCGCCCTGCTCGGCGGCGTCGCGCTGGTGGTGGCGCTGAGGGTGCTGGACTGGCGCCTGCCGACGATTCCCGCGGTCCGCGTGGTAAAGTGCTGCGCCCGTGGTTCTGGTCCGGGCTGGGCCTGGCGGTGGCCACGGGCGGCTGGCTGCTGGTCGCCGATCCGCTGAAGTACGCGGTCAATCCGGCCTTCCAGGCCAAGGCCGCGCTGCTGGTGCTGGCCGTGCCGGTGCAGGCCGGCCTGCAGCGCCTGGTCGCACGCGCCTCGCCGGTCCCGGCGCAACGGCTGCTGGCGGTGGTGTCGCTGCTGCTCTGGCTCGGCGTCGCGGCGGCGGGCCGGGTGGTCGGCCTGCTCTAGCTCCGGCCGCGGGCGGCAGCCTCGCCGCTTCCGCCATTTCCCGCGACGCTGATCGCGGCTCCGTCAGCGAGGCAGGTGCGCGGCGAGGCCGACGTCCGCGGCGGGGTGCCACACGTCCAGTGTCGTCCGTGGCGAAGCGCGCAGCAGGCGACCGCGGATGCTGGTGTGGTTGATGCCGTTGACCTCGTACAGCGCCTCGAAGTCGCCGCTGCCGGGCAGCGACGCGTCGAGCTCCTGCAGGGCGGCGGGGTCGCCGAGGACTTCGGCGGCGTGCATCACCGCCACGTCGCGCGTGCCGGTGACCACCAGCACCCGACCACCCCCGGGTCCGGGAAACGCGGCCACGTAGCCGTAGTCGCTGTACATCGCGTCGCCCTGCAGCGTGGTGCCGGCCTGGCTGAGGTAGTGCGCCTTACTTTCCTGGTCGACCAGCTCGTCGTAGCTGCGGCCCAGCGCGTAGCGGGAGCCGGCGAAGGTGAAGTCGCGCAGCGGCCCCATGCCGCTGAGGAAACCGACATAGACGACGTGGGCGTCCTTGAGCATGTCCAGCCGCAGCTGCGAGGCCATCACGACCTCGACGCGGCGGCCGGGCGCGGCCAGCACCGGCAGCAGCTGGCGCAACGCGAACGCGCTGGAGGTAGGCAGGTAGCCCAGCTCCAGGTTGACGTAGCGTTCGCCCAGCCCGGGCCTGCGGACGACGAGATCATGCAGGTCGGCGGCGGAGTTGACGTCGAAGTCGCGGACCAGCTGGCGCACGTCGGCGGCGTCGGGCACGTGCCCGGCCGGCTCGCCCGCATCGCCGAAGATGTAGTAGTCGCCGAGCACCAGCAGCACCGGTCGCTCGTCCGCGAACAGGCCGGACCACGCGGGTGCCTGGCGCAGGCGTGCGGCGAGCGGGTCGCCCGCCGGCGTGGCCGACCACGCGCCCTGCCACAGCGCCACGCCATTGCCCAGCAGCGACACGACCAGCGTGGCGGCCAGCGCCCAGCGCAGGCCATGCCGCGCGGGCCACCGCGGACCGGCATGCCGCGGCCGCGCGCCGCCGCTGTCATCGTCGCGCCCGTGTACGGCGCTGGCCGTGGACATCTCCGCGGCGCCGCCGGCGTCCGCGTGCCGCTCCACGCCCAGCCGGTATTCGCCCTTGCGCAGCATCACCCGGAAGGGTTCGCCGCTGCCGGCATCGGCGTAGAACGCTTCCAGCCGGCCGCGCAGCCGGTGCATGTAGACGCGGATGGTGGCGTCATGCGACGAGTCGAAATCCGCGCCGCGGCCGAACACGTCCACGGCGATGTCCGCCTCGCGCAGGGCCGCACCCTCGGCAGAGCGTTCGACCAAGGTAGTCGAACAGCCGATGCAGCAGACCCTGCTTCTTCGGCAGGGCCTTAGTCGCGGATCCTCGGGGCATGCTCGAGCAAAAGCCGGCGGGTGTCGTCCATGCGTCGAATTCTAGGGACGCAGGCCACGCGCAGGGCCGCGCCGCCTTGCGCAACTTATGCTCAAAGCGCATGTGCAAATGCTCGCGTGCACCGCGCAGCCGGAAACACGGTCCGGCGACAGCCCGGTCCGGCGCATCCGCACCTGCAACGGGCGGGGCGCGATCGCGGCGTCAACAATGTTTACGCGGGCCGTTAACCGTAAATAACCTGACAGCAGGCGGCCGGATGGCGACGGTGGCGTTCCTCCGTGTTCCGATCGCTGCGCATGCCTGCACCTGTCCGCCGCACCGCCCTTTCCCGCGTTTCTCCGCCACCGCGGCGGCCGCTGTCGCTGGCCGTACTGGTTGCGATCACCGCGCTGGCGCCATCGGCCGTCTTCGCCGAGTCCGCCGCGTCCGCGCCGGGCACCACCGAGCTGGACGCGATCGAGGTCACCTTCGCCCGCGGCGAGCAGCGGATCGGGATCACCACGGCCGCCAGCGAGGGCTCGGTCGGCGGCAACGACCTGGTGGTGCGGCCGCTGCTGAAGGTCGCCGAGCTGCTCGAATCGATCCCCGGCTTCGTCGCCGCGCAGCATTCGGGGTCCGGCAAGGCCAACCAGTATTTCCTGCGCGGCTTCAACCTCGACCACGGCAGCGACTTCGCCACCTACGTCGACGGCGTGCCGATCAACCTGCGCAGCCACGGCCATGGGCAGGGTTACCTGGACCTCAACGGCTTCATCCCCGAGGCGATCAGCCGCCTCGACTACCGCAAGGGCCCGTATCGCGCCGACGGTGGCGACTTCGCCTTACCGGCGCCTCGGAGATGGCACCATCGACCGGCTGCAGGACCGCTGGCTCGGGGTGGAGGCCGGCAGCCACGGCTGGCGCCGGGTCGCGGCCGGCGGCAGCTTCGACGATGCCGGCGGCGGCACGCTCACCGTGATCGGCCAGTGGCGGACCTACGACGGCCCGTGGCAGCAGCCCGAGGACCTGGCCCACGGCTCGGGCTTCGCCAAGTACGTCCGCGACACGCCGTGGGGCCGGCTCGACCTGTGGGCCTGCACGCCTACCACGCGCGCTGGCAGCCGACCGAACAGATCCCCGATCGCGCCATCGGCAGCGCGATCTGCGCGGACGTGTACTGCACGCTCGACCCCAGCGCCACCGGCGAGACCACGCGCTACATCTTCAACGCCGGCCTCTCGGGACAGGACTGGAGCGCCAATGCCTATGCCCAGCACTACGACTGGAGCATGTACTCCAACCCGACCTATGCCGACGCGGCCGGCGACAGCGCGCAGATCCTGCAGCTGGACCGGCGCGAGGTCTACGGCGGGCGCGCGGCGAAGCACTGGCGCCCGGGCGGCGCGTTCGAGTTCGCCGCCGGCGCCGAAGTCCGCTACGACGACATCGGCCGGGTCGGCGTGCTGCACACCGATGCGCGCCAGCCGGTCGAATCGCTGGGCCTGTACCGGGTCGGCGAGGGCTCGCTGGGAATCTACGGCGAGGGCACCTGGACCCCCGTGCCGACGCTGCGCGTGATCGGCGGCCTGCGCGGCGACCACTACCGCTACGACGTGGACGCGCGCGACGCGCAGGCGCAGGCGCTGGGTACCGGCCGTGGCGACGCCAGCCTGCTGTCACCGAAGCTGGCAGTGGCCTTGGCAGCTGGCCGAGCCGGTCGAGCTGTACGCCAACTGGGGCCGCGGCTTCCACTCCAACGACGTGCGCGGCGCGGTCAACCTGCAGGATCCGGTGCCGGCGCTGGTGGAGGGCGTCGGCCGCGAGGCCGGCCTGCGCTACGAACGCGGCGAGTTCAGCGCCAGCGCGGTGTACTGGTGGCTGGACGTGGACAGCGAGTTGCGCTTCGTCGGCGATTCCAACGCGGTGGAGCCGACCGAGGCCAGCCGTCGCCACGGCTACGAGCTGGTCGGCTTCTGGCGGCCGCGGCCGTGGCTGGCGATCGACGCCAGCTGGACCGCCAGCCACTCGCGCTACCGCAACGGCGACCAGATCCCCAACGCCTTCGAGAACGCCGGCCAGGTCGGGATGTCGGCGGTGCGCGAACACTGGGAGGCCAGCGTGCGCTGGCGCCACCTGGGGCCCTACCCGCTGGTGGAGGACGGCAGCGAACGCGCGCACGGCAGCGACGTGTTCAACCTGCGCGCGGCCTGGAAGCAGCCGCGCTACGAGCTGTACGCCGAAGTGCTCAACCTGCTCGGCAGCGACGACAAGGACATCACCTACCACTACGAGTCCTACCTTCCGGCGATCGACGCCGACGGCCCGGTCGAAGGACGCCTGAGCCGCGTGGTCGAGCCGCGCACGCTGCGGCTCGGCGTGCGCTTCAAGTTCTGAGGAAGGATGTCCCGCGGTGATCGCGCACTCGCGATCTTCGGACAGGCCCGCGGCAGCGGCGACACGCGGAGCGGGCCGGGCATCCACGCCGGCGGGCCAGGCGTGGTGCCGGTGCGCGCACCGGCAACGAAAGGAAACGCCGCCCGGGCGCGGGGCCAGGGCGGCGTCGCATGCTCATTGCTACCGGATGGGCGGCCGCCCGCGGCCGCCGCCGGTTCACCAGCGGTAGTCGACCCGCAACGACACGAAGCGGCCTTCGGGGCCGATCGCGCCGTTGTTCTGCCAGTCGTAGATCGCCTGCGCGGCCAGCAGCGGATCGGGCGTGCGCGTAGGCATGGCCTCGAAGATGTTGTTGCCGGCCAGCGACACGCGCAGCTGTTCGTCGAAGGCGTAGCCGATGTCCACGTCGGTGGTCCAGAGGCTGCCGATGTCGTAGCTGTATTCGGTGACGCCGGCCCAGGGGCCGCTGGTCGGCGGGACGGCGATCGTGCCCGAGCGCTCGAGCGAGCCCCAGTAGCTCTGGCGCAGGTTGAATTCCCAGCCGCCGTGCTTCCAGTTGGCCGAGAGGATGTGGCGCTCGCTGGGCACCGAGTTGCGCAGGTTGATCGCCGCACTGTTGTCCAGCAGGGTGATGCCGTAGCTGGCGAGCACCGGCGGGGGCGGCGCGATGCGGGTCAGGTCGAGCTTGTTGAACGCGGCGGCGTACGACAGCCCGATGCGGTCGCCGTTGTCCAGTTCGAACTGCTTGTCGGCATTGATCTCCGGCCGCGGGTGCGGGTGTCGGAGGAGTTGACGAAGTAGCTGATGCCGTCGCCGCGCAGGATGCGGCCGCCGGTCAGCTGCGCGGACAGCGCGGCGCCGGCGCGGCGGGGCCCAGCGGGCGCGCGGCAGTGTTGAAGCTGGCGACCTGGGTGATGCGGTCGAACACCTCGATCTGGTAGACGTCGACGGCGACCACCAGCCCGTCGAGCGGCTCCACCACCGTGCCCAAGCTGTAGTTGCGCGAGGTCTCCGGCTCGAGCGGGCTGGCGCCGAGGGCGCGGGCTTCGGCCGAATTCACCGACAGGACGTAGTTGGTGCTGGTATTGGCGTTGCCGACCGAGCGGTACGACAGCGCGGCCAGTGCCGGGGCGTGGAAGCCGGTGCTGGCCGTGGCGCGCAGGGCGAAGCGCGGGTTGAAGTCGTAGCGGGTCGAGGCGCGCCAGGTGGCGTTGCCACCGAAGTCGGAGAAGTGTTCGTAGCGGCCGGCCAGGTCCACCGTCCACTGCTCGGCCGGCGTGAGCGCCAAGGCCGAGGTAGAAGGCGGAGCTGTCGCGGGTGACGTCCTGCGCATCTTCGGGGCGGTACGCCGGCAGGGCCTGGGAGACGGCCAGCGAATTGCCCAGCGCCTTACCGGCGTTGGGGCCGTCCAGCACCCGCTTGCCGCCGTGGGTGTAGCCCTCCGGGTCGCCGGCGCCCTGCCGGTAGTTCTCGCGCCGGTATTCGGCGCCGATGGACAGCTCGCTGGGAACGGAGAACAGGTCCACGTGCCGGCGCAGGTCGAGGTTGGTGGTCGAGGCGCGGTAGTCGTGGTCGCCGATGTAGAACTCGGTGGGACTGTCCAGGCCGTAGGTGGCGTTTATCGAGTTGCTGACGTAGACGTCGATGTGGTTGCGGCCGTAGACCGTGCTCAGGTCCCAGTCCCAGCCATGCCAGCCGTCGCCACGCACGCCGACCAGGCCGGAGTAGTCCTCCTCGTCGATCTCCTCCACGGGGGTGAAGCCATCGGGATAGATCGCGCGGATGTTCTCGTTGCGGTTGGGGGTACGGAAGTTCTGCGGCGCGCTGGAGTCGCGCTGGCCGTAGCTGAAGAAGCCGTAGGCTTCGGCGTTGTCGGTGATCGGCAGGCCCACGTCCGCATTGAGCGTGGACAGGGTGAACGGCGCCTTGCCGCGGTTCTTCCACGCATTGTTGTCGCGGCTGGCTTCGCGCGGGTTGGGAATCGCACCGGCGGGCAGCTGCGGATAGGTGCTCAGCGTGCCTGACGGCAGGATTTCCCTGCCGGTAACCGGATTGATCGGGAAGTAGTAGAGCAGCTTCGGATTGACCGGGCTGTTGCGCACCACGATCTTCTGGTCGTCGTACTGGCCGGACAGGCGCAGGTGGCCGGCCTTACCGAGCGGCAGGCCCCAGGCTGAACTGCAGCACGGTGGTCTCGCCGTCGCCCTCGGCGTACTGCCCGTAGCGCGCCGAGGCGCTGCCTCCTTCGGCGGACTGGTCGGTGATGATGTTGATCACGCCGGCGATGGCGTCGGACCCGTAGATCGCCGAGGCGCCGTCACGCAGGACCTCGATCCGGCTGATCGCGCCGCTGCCGACCAGCGACAGGTCCACCGGTGCGGCGGCGCTGAAGCCGCCGGCGCCGAGGAACGCGGTGGAGTGGCGGCGCTTGCCGTTGACCAGCACCAGGGTGTGGCCGGGATTCTGCCCGCGCAGCTGGCCGGCGCGGACCATGCTGCCGACGTTGGGCGTGGGCACGTTGGGCACGAAGAACGACGGCAGGTTGGTACCGAGCTGCTCGAGCAGGTTGGCCTTGTTCGCCAATTCGATGGCTTCGCCGGTCACCACGTCGATGGGCGCGACCGCGTTGCGGACCGTGCGTCCTTCGGCGCGGGTGCCGGTGACGACCACGTCGTCGAGGGTGACCGCATCGGCCGCGATGTCCGCTGCGCCGGCGGTGGCGGGTGCAGCCTGCGCCAGCGCCGGGAACGAGGCCAGGACCGCCAGCGCGAGCAGGCTGCGGCGGTGGATCGGAAAACGGTTGTTCCGCGACATCGGGAATCCTCTGGAATGGGGTGCGGGGCGGCCGCGCGGCGCCGCGCCTTGGGGCGGCACGCGCGCAGGGGCGAGGCGCCCCGTGGTGCGGGGCGGCGCTGGTCGGCTCTGGGGAGGCGGGTGCGGCGGCGCGGCCGCCGGCGTCACCGGGTCACGGCGGTTTCAACATCGGCGCGCACGGACGCGCTGCGTCCGTGCGGCGGGGCGGCGAGGCGGGAGGACGAGTTCCATGCCGCTCAGCTGCCGCTGACCGGTTCGGCCAGCAGTGCGTCGACGGTGGCGTTGAAGCGATCGACGAAGTCCCGGTTGGGCTTGCCGGTCTCGGGGCTGTTGAAGCCGGTGTAGATCTCGCGCACGCGTCCCTGCCGGTCGAGCAGGACCAGCGTGGGATAGGCGACGACTTCGTTGAGCCAGGGCAGCCGCACGCCGGCCGCGGCCTTGTCCAGGCTGCCGCCGAACAGCAGCGCGTAGTCGATGCCGTAGAACTCGCGGTAGCGCGGCAGCGTGCGCGCGGCCAGCTGCGCGTCGTCTTCCTGCTCGAACGCGATCCCGACCACTTCCACGCCACGGCTGCGGTGCTTGCTGTACCATAGGGCGAGGAAGCGGGTTTCGTCGGCGCAGTTCGGGCACCAGGTACCCAGGATCTGCACCGCGACGACCTTGCCGCGGTAGCGCGGATCGTCCAGCGAGACGGGCGTGCCGTTGGCGTCCGGGAAGGTGAAGCGCACCGGTCCGTCGCTGGTGGCGCGGGTCAAGCTGTAGGGATCGGGCAGGGTCGCGGTGTCGTCGCGCACCGCCTCGAACGCCTGGTTGTTGCGCAGGCCGTACACGGTCCCGGCGAGCTTGCCGTCGGCCGCCAGTGCGCCGTGGTACAGCGACGGCGCCGGTCCGGTGAAGCCGGACAGGCGCAGCTGGCCGTCGACCACGTTGCCCTCGAGCGCGCGCGAGTCGCCGGTCGGGGACAGCAGCACGCCGGTCACGTGGTTGCCGTCCTGCTTGAGCACCGCGATGCGCTCGCGGCGGGTTCCGTTGGCGGCCACGGTGGCGATGCGCCACGTGCCGCCGAGGCTGGCCCCGCCGTTGGCGGAGGTGGTCGGGACGAATCGCCACGTCGCGCCGCGGCGGGCGACGAAGGCCAGGTCGCCGTCCCGGCGATTTGGCGATCAGGTTGTGGTACGTGCCGGCCACGCTGCCGTCGGCCTGCAGCTGGAACTGCAGCTCGGTGTCGTGGTTGCGGAACGGCACGGCGTAGCGGCCGCCGCCGCGCTCCTCGATCGCGAAGGCCTCGTTGCGCGGCTGGTTCACCAGCACCAGCCGGGCCTGTGCCAGCTCGCCGCCCCGGATCCGGAAGTTGAACGGCAGCGGCTGCCCTTGCAGGGTGAACTCGCCGCGCCAGTCGCCGGCCAGTGCGCGCGGCAGTTCCTTCGCGCCCGCGCTGGTGGTCGCCGCGGCGCTCGCCAGCAGGGCCGCGAGCAGCCCGCGCCCGAGCATCCGGCGGGCCTTAGCCCGCGTGGCGGGTGATCGTTCCAAGGTCCATGTCGCGCTCCTACAGTCCGTATGCTTCGGGGCCGGGGGATTTTCCGGCAGCGGGTCGTCGTAGCCGAAGCCGCGGTTTCCATCCGGGCCGATCACGCCGGCGCCCGGTCCCAGGTGGTCGGCGTCGATGTTGTTCTCGTTGCAGGCGTATTCGCCCATACGCTTACCCCGCTGGCCGTGCACCCATAAGCGCTGGAACCGGATCGGACGGGTGTAGTACTTGGCGTCGTACACCGTCATGTCCAGCTGCAGGTGGTGGAAGTCCGGCCGCGTCCAGCGTTCGACCACGCGGGTCTGGTCGCTGGTCGGGTTGCCGTTCTCGTCCAGCCAGATGAAGTCCTTGCTGCTGTCGCGCAGGCCGACCGTTTCGACCACAAGGGTCTGGCCGTCCCAGCGCGCGGTGGCGTGGCCGAAGTAGCGCGGGTCGGGATGCGCCGGCGGCTCGGCGTCGGCGCCGATGGTGACCCAGCGGTGCGTGTTGTAGTTGTAGAGCGTGGTAAGGCGCTGCGGCGTGTGCAGGATCTCGAACGGCAGGCCGCTGGCGTTGTGGCGCGGAATGCCGCCGAGCACGCAGAACGCTTCCGGGTCACGGGTATGGTTCTGGCTGTACAGCAGCGCGCGCTTGCCCAGCTCGCTGTACGGGAGGATGAAGCCGGGCTCGTCCTTGCCGAGGTTGCCGCCGGGCTTGTCCTCGACCCGGACCGGGCGCCAGTAGCCGCTCAGGTCGGGCTTGCCGTCGAGTCCGCGCGGTGTCGCCACCTTGGGCCCCGTGTAGGGCGTGCCGCGCAGGTCCTGCGCGGTCAGCTCGAACGACGGCGAGGCGGCGGCCTTCGGCGTGGCGGGTGCGTCCTGCGACCACGCGGGCGCGGCGAGTCCGGCCAGCAGCGCCATGGACAAGGCGGGATGGGATGTGTCGATTCATGTTCATGGTCCAGGCGTCTCCGCTCACGGTGCGCCGCCGGCCCGCGCTTGCGGCAGGTCCGAGGGCTTTCTGCTGTTCTTGCGGTACAGCCAGTAGCCGGTACCGCGGTTGCCCTCGGTCGCACCGAGCGGCAGGTCCGGGACGATCTGGTTGTCCGGGCCGAAGCCGCGGTTTCCATTCGCGCCGATCGCGCCGGGACCGGGCTCGAGGTTGTTCACCACCCACCAGGTGTTCCATTCGCAGGAGAACTCCTGCAGGTATTCGCCGCGCTCGCCATGCACCCAGCTGCGCCGGTAGGTGACCGGCTCGCTGTAGTACGCCGGGTCGGTGTAGGTCAGTTCCATATTGAGGTGGTGGAAGTCGGGCCGCGTCCAGCGCTCGACCACGCGCGCACCGCTGCTGATCGGATTGGCGTTGTCGTCCAGCCACACCTTGCCGTCGGCGCTGTCCTGCCGGTGGACTCGATCACCAGGGTGTCGCCTTCCCAGTGGCCGATCGAATTGCCCAGGTAGCGCGGGTCCGGATCGGTATCCGGCTTGCGGCCGTCCAGCCAGACCCAGCGATGCCAGCCCAGCTGGTGGAAGATGCCCAGCCGGCCCGGCGTCTGCAGGATTTCCAGCGGCAGCACGCTGGTGAGCAGGCGCGGATTGCCGGTGATGATGCAGCGCGCCTCGGGGTCGATCGTGCGGAAGTTGGCGGCCAGCGCTTCGCGGCCGCGCGCCGTGTAGGGCAGGGCGAAGCCCGGGCGGTCCTTGCCGAGGTTGCCGTCGGGCTTGCCCGCCTCGTGCAGCAGCTTCCAGAAGCCGGTCAGCAGCGGCTTGCCGTCGGCACCGCGCGGCGTGGCGACCGCCGGTCCGGCGTAGGGCTTGCCGAGGATCGTGTCGGCCGATGCCCGGGTGATGGCGTCGGCCTTCTCCGCATCGCGGTACTGCGCCGCGGCGGGAAGCGCGACCAGCAAGGTCGCGAGCAGTAGAACGTTGCGTGGTGGCATGGGCTCGATTCGGATGGTCGGTGAGGGATCAGGGTGTGGCGAGGGTTTCGATCTGCCGTTCGATCTGCGCGAGCTCGGCGGCGGTCACCGGCTCGTAGAAGCCGGCGACCTGGAGGGTCACGGTCGCCGCGCCGGCCGAATCGTTCTTGAAGAGCCAGCCGTGGATGCCATCGAACGGCGTGGTGAAACTGCCGCTGTCCTGCAACCCGCCGCCCCGGCGGTAGCTGGCCTCGCGGTAGCCGGGCGCCGGCGGCGCATGGCCATGCAGGTCGGCGTAGAACTCTTCGGGATTGCCGATGCCTTCGACCGACCAGTGGTAGGCCAGGGGTCGTGCCGGCGGCGGCGCGAAGCTTCTGCTCGATCTCGTGGCCGGCGTCGTCGCCGGAAGCCAGGCGATGCGGAAGGTGTCGGTGCGGAAGGGAAGCTGCGTGCTGGCGATCGACACCTCGCCGGTGTCGGCCTGCCGGTCCAGCGGTGCGATGAAGCGCTCGTGCGCCGCGCCTGCCTGCTTCGGGCCGGGAACGGGTGCGGAGGCGCTGGCGGCGATGGCGTGGTCACCGGGGCCGATCGACTTCTGCGCCGCCAGCACCGCGCCGGCGCCGAGCAACACGCCCGCAAGCGCCCAGGCGTAGGGATGTCGGGTGGCGCTCGGATGTCTGCTCATGCGTGCAAGGTGTCCGTGGCGGTGGTGGCAGCCGGATCGCGGATACGCGACCGCCCGGCCCGGCGTGCGCCAGGACAGCGGCAGGTGTGGTGGGTCACTGCGGTTCCGGTGGAGGCGGGAATCCCGGAATCAGCGTGGCTGCGTCGCAGTCATTCCCCGGAACGAAATCTAAATAGGCGATTGCCCCGCCGTCCATAGCGGAACGCGCAATCCGTTATGCACCTTGCTTGTAACGATATGTCCATGCATATGCCATCGCCGCGCAGGCGTGACACGCAGCCGGCGTGCCGCCGCATGCGAAAGCGGCCGCGGCCGCGGCATCGGCTGCAGGCGACGGCTGTCGTGCAGCAAGCGGGCGCCAAGGCCGGAGCGGCCGAGCGCGGGTTGCCGTGCCGGCGACGGGCGCCGCGCCGCGGAGCGCACGGCGGGTATGCCGCAGTTGCGCACGTGCATCCAATAAGCGTCGGCCGCGGCGCGACAGCATCGGTGGTCGCGCCGTCCCCGCCGCGCTCCGGAGCAAAGACCGTGCGCTACAGGATCCTGGGCAACACCGGCCTGCGCGTATCCGCGCTGGCGCTGGGCACCGGCAACTTCGGCACCGGCTGGGGCTACGGCAGCAGCGAGGACGAGGCACGCCGGATCTTCGACGGCTATCGCGAGGCGGGCGGCAACTTCATCGACACCGCCGACCAGTACCAGTTCGGCCAAGGCCGAGGCGATGCTGGGCGGGTTCATCGCCGAGGTGCGCGACGACATCGTGCTGGCGACCAAGTTCTCGCTCGGCGACTCGCCGGGCGCCGGCTTGCAGCGCACGGGCAACAGCCGCAAGGCGATGCTGCAGTCGGTCGAAGCCAGCCTGCGCCGCCTGCGCACCGACCGCATCGACCTGCTCTGGGTGCACATGCCCGACGGCGTGACCCCGGTCGACGAGATCGCGCGCGGCCTCGACGACCTGGTCCGCTCCGGCAAGGTCGTCTACACCGGCCTGTCCGATTTCCCGGCCTGGCGCGTGGCCACCGCGGCGACCCTACCGAACTGCGCGGCTGGGCGCCGGTGGCGGCGGTGCAGCTGGAATACAGCCTGGTCGAACGGTCCGCCGAGCGCGAACTGCTGCCGATGGCGGCCGGCTTCAACCTCGGCACGGTGGCGTGGTCGCCGCTGGGCGGCGGCCTGCTCACCGGCAAGTACCGCAAGGGCGAAACCGGTCGCAAGCAGGGCCTGGGGCGCGGTGATCCATGGCGAGAGCGATGCGCGCAAGACCGCCACGCTCGACGCGGTGCTGGAGGTGGCGCAGGAAACGGGAGTCGCGCCGGGCCAGGTCGCGATCGCCTGGGTGCTCGCCCGCGGCGTGCTGCCGATCATCGGTCCGCGCACCCCGGAGCAGCTGGCCGACAACCTTACCGCGGTGGACGTGGTGCTGGCGCCGGAGCAGATCGGGCGGCTGGAGCAGGCCAGCGCAATCCCGCCGGGATTCCCGCACGAGATGGTCGCTGCGGCCGCGCCGACGCTGGGCGGCGGAAAGGCCGGCCTGATCGACCGGCCGGCACGCGCGGTCAGGTGAGGCAGGCGCCGCGCGTGCTGGATGCCGTACGCGCGGCGGGAGTCCGGGTGTTCATCCGCGTGACCCGGGTGAAGGACGCCACCGCCGCGTTCAGTGCCGACGGCATGCATGCCGCCCACGCGGTCAACGGCCCCACGTTCGCGCACGTGCTGCTGGCCACCGACGAACTGCTCGCGCGCCTCCCGGCCTGACCGGGGCGCGACGCCGGCCTGCGCTCAGCCCGCCATCAGCTGGCCGGCGGCGAGGAAGCCGACGGTCATCGCCACCACCAGCAGCGCGCCCTGCCAGCGCGGCGGCGCCGGCAGCGGCAGGTCGAGCAGGCGGCAGCCGATGCCGATCAGCAGCGCGGTGACCACGCCGGCGAGGAACAGGATCATCGCGATGCCGTCCGGCTTTCGCCGTCCGGCCCGCCGCAGTGCGCGCGCTGGCTCGCTCCACGCCGGTCGCGTCGCGCCAGCCAGGCGTCGGCGCCCCGGTAGCCCGGGTCATCGCCACCACCAGCAAGGCGCCGGCCAGCACCGGCGGCGACGGCACCGGAACGCCGCTGAGTCCGCAGGCGAAACCGATCGCCAGTCCCAGCGCCACCGCAATGGCCAGGCGCCAGTTCATCGCGCCGGTCCGGTCGGGGCCGCGCCCGCCGCGCAGCCGAGGAAGTGCCGCACCATCGGCAGCGCGTCGCCGCGGTGCAGGCGGCGCAGGCGGTCCTGCAGCGCGCGCTCTTCGCCGGTCACGCGCGCGTGCTGGTGCAGGTGCTCCAGCCACGAGGCGACGACGAAGTACTCCAGGTACACACGCCTGGTTGTGCGGTGTCCTCCATCACGGCCCATTGCAGCGCCCCATCGCGCCGCCGGCTGCGGCCGAGCAGGTGCACGCATTCCTGAATGCGTCGCGGTCGGCGTCGTCGATCCGGTATTCGACCGTGACCAGCACCGGGCCGCGATCGAGCGGCGGCGTGCCGGCCACCACCGGCTGCGGCCAGTGCGCCGATGGCATCAGGTCCAGCCGTTCGCCGGCGGCGAGGCGGAAGCGGGTGGCCAGCAGCGTCGCCGCGACCGGCGTCGTCGCCGCCAGCGAGAGCGCAACGGGCGTGCCGGCGTGCTGGGCGACCGCGCCCCACAGCAGGCTGCCGGCGGCCATGCCGGAGGCGAACACCAGGATGTACAGCGACAGCGCGCGTGCGCGGACCCAGCCGGCACGGTGGTCTGCGCGCCGACCTGGAGCGAGGACAGCACGCCGATCCGCGGCCAGCCCGTTGACCAGCATCACCGGCACCAGCACCACCACCTCGCGGACCTGGGCCAGCGCCAGCAGGGTCGCCGCGCACAGCAGCGCGCCGCCCAGCACCACCGCGTCCGCATCCAGCCGCGCGCGCAGCGTCGGCAGCAGCAGCGCGCCGGCGATCGCGCCAATGCCAATACAGCCGAGCAGCAGGCCGAACGTGCCCGCACCGCCGCCGACCTCGTTGCGCACCACGATCGGGAGCAGGGCCGGCAGCGCACCGGCGAAGACGAAGAAGCACGCGGCCTTGCCCAGTACGGCGCGGAAGGCGGGCGCATGCGCGGCATAGCGGAATCCGGCGCGCAGGCCACCGAGCACGTGCTCCGGTGGCAGCGCGCTGGCGGGCGCCTGGCGCTTCCAGTGCAGCAGCACCAGGGGCCACGCCGAGGAACGTGGCGGCATTGGCCGCGAATGCCCAGCCCGCGCCCCAGCGCGCGACGACCACGCCGCCCAGCGCCGGGCCGACCGAACGGGCGATGTTCATGCCCAGCGAATTGAGCGCCACCGCCGGAGCGAGCATGGGACGGGACACCAGCTCGGGCACGATCGCCGCCCGGGCCGGCAGCGCCATCGCCGTGCCGCAGGCCAGGGGCGAAGGTCAGCACCAGCAGCGCGGGCGGCGCCAGCTGGCCGCTACCGGCCAGCAGCGCCAGCACGGTGGCCACCGCGAACATCCAGCACTGCGCCAGCAGCAGGTAGCGGCGGCGCCGGTCGACGATGTCGGCCAGGTTCCGGCGATCGGCACCAGCAGCACCACCGGCAGCGTGGTCGCCGCCTGCACCGCCGACACCCACAGCGGCGAGGCGGTGCGTTCGGCCATCACCCAGGCCGCGGCGACGTCGTGCATCCATAAGGCCGATGTTGCCCACCAGGATCGCCAGCCACAGCCCGCGGAACACCGGCTGGCGCAGCGGCGACCAGGGGCCGGGCGCAGCCGTTGCAGCGGGACCGGTCGCGGCCATCAGAAGGCGAAGCAGCTGCAGCCGAGTGCGCCCCAGAAGGCGTTCGCGTCGCCGACCGGCGGCGTGGCCGGGGCGCGACCGTGGTCGTGCACGCGGCACGCACCGCCGTGATGCGGATGCGCGTGCGCATGCGCCGGAACGGGAGCGATCGGCGCGCGCGCGAGGTTGACCGGCGACCAGTCGGGCATCGGCCGCGGCAGCGCTGGTGCCAGCGCGGTGAAGCCGCCGCTGCCGTGTACGATCCGTCCATCCACCACGGTCAGCTCGCTGTGGATGTCGGCGATGGCGTCGTCGGCGACCGCGAAGTAGTCGGCCGACAGCAGCGCGAAGTCGGCCAAGGCATCCGGGCTCGAGCCGGCCCTTGTCGGCCTCCTCGCCGGAGAACCACGCGCTGCCGCCGGTCCACAGGCGCAGCGCCTGCTCGCGGTCGAGCAGGTTGTCCTCGCCGTACATGCGCAGGCCGCCGACGCTGCGGCCGGTGACCAGCCATTGCAGCGCCACCCACGGGTTGTAGCTGGCCACGCGGGTGGCGTCGGTACCGGCGCCGACCGGCACGCCGGCCTGCAGCATGCGCCGCACCGGTGGCGTGTGTGCCAGTGCACTGGCGCCATACCGTTCGGCGAAGTACTCGCCCCAGTAGGCCATCCGGTGCTGGATCGCGATGCCGCCGCCGAGCGCGCGGACGCGGTCGATGTTGCGCGGCGAGATCGTCTCGGCGTGGTCGATGGTCCAGCGCAGGCCGTCGAACGGCACCTCGCGCGCGACCTTCTCGTACACGTCGAGGATGCGGCCGATGCTCTGGTCGTAGGTGGCGTGGATGCGGAACGGCCAGCGCTTTTCCAGCAGCAGGCGCACCACGCCTTCGAGTTCGCCTTCCATCGCCGGCGCCAGCTCCGGGCGTGGCTCGCGGAAGTCCTCGAAGTCGGCGGCGGAGAACACCAGCATCTCGCCGGCGCCGTTGTGGCGCAGCATCGCGTCGCCCCGGCGCGGGCGCAGCAACGCGCTCCAGCGTTCGAAATCGGCGCGCTCGCCGCCGCGGTTCTGGGTGAACAGGTTGTAGGCGATGCGCACGCTCAGCTGGTCGGCCGCGTGCAGGGCCTGGATGACTTCGTAGTCCTCCGGGTAGTTCTGGAAGCCGCCGCCGGCATCGATCACCGAGGTGATGCCGAGCCGGTTGAGCTCGCGCATGAAGTGGCGGGTGGAATTGGCCTTACTCCACTCCAGCGGCAGGCGCGGGCCCTTGGCCAGCGCGTGGCGTACAGGATCAGCGCGTTGGGCCGGGCCAGCAGCAGGCCGGTCGGGTTGCCGGCCTTGTCGCGCTCGATCATGCCGCCGGGCGGGTCGGGCGTGTTCCTGTCGTAGCCGACCGCGCGCAGCGCGGCGCGGTTGAGCAGGGCACGGTCGTACAGGTGCAGGAGGAAGACCGGCGTGTCCGGCGCGACCGCGTTGAGCTCGGCCAGCGTGGGCAGGCGTTTCTCGACGAACTGGTGCTCGCTGAAGCCGCCGACCACGCGCACCCACTGCGGCGCCGGCGTGCGGTCGACCTGGGCCCTGAGCATGGCCATGGCCTCGGCCAAGGCTGCGCACGCCATCCCAGCGCAGCTCCAGGTTGTAGTTCAGGCCGCCGCGGATCAGGTGGGTGTGGCTGTCGTTGAGGCCGGGGACCACGCGCCGCCCGCCGGCGTCGATCACGCGGGTGGCAGCGCCGGCGTGGGCCATGACCTCGGCTTCGTCGCCGACCGCCAGCACGCGGCCATCGCGCACTGCCAGCGCATGGGCCTGAGCCGGTGCGGGCGCCGATGGCGCCGCCAGCGTGGCGATGCGGGCATTGCGGACGATCAGGTCGGCCATCGGGGCGCTCCGGTTGCGCGCGGAAGTGGCGAACGGCGCTGCCGCTGCGGCGAGCGCGAAGCCTTGCAGCAGACGTCGTCGGGTCGGGTCATGCATCGGCGTGGGTGCGCGGGGGCCCGCCTTCCAGGCCGGCCGCGCGTTGCTGTCCTGCGAGGAGGGCCTGCACGGTCGCCGGCGTCACTGCGTCGGGGAGGGAGCGACGTACGGCGCGACGACGACCGGCAGGCCCGGAGCGGTGCACCTAGTGGCCTTCCTGCGCGCCGAACATCGACTTGGCGTACTGGATGCCGATGCCGTAACCGCCGGCGTTGGTCCGCGCGATGCCGGTAACCAGCTCGTAGGTGGCGCTGCGCGCCCAGTCGCGCTGCAGCTCGAGCAGGTACTGCAGGCTGGTCAGCGGCTGCGCACCGGCCTGCAGCATGCGCTGCACCGCGCGCTCGTGCGCCTCGTCGCTGACATCGCCGCAGGCGTCGGTGATCACGTAGACCCGGAAGCCCTGCTCCAGCGCCGACAGCACCGGGCCGACGATGCACACGCTGGTCCACAGCCCGGCGATCACCAGCTTGTCCTTACCCCGCCGCGTTGATCCGGGCAATGACGTTGGCGTCTTCCTGCGCGTTCATCGTGGTGCGGTCGGTCACCTGCGCGTCGGCGAACACCTCGGTGATTTCGGGGAACAGCGGGCCGGAGAAGCTGGCCATCGCCACCGATGTCAGGAGGGTCGGCACGGCGAAGCCGGCGGCGGCCTTGCTGACCAGGCCGGTGTTGGTGCGCAGCAGGGCGACGTCGATCGAACGCACCGGGAAGGCCATCTGCGACTGGTGGTCGATCAGGATCAGGACGTGGTCGTCCGGGGTCAGCAGGCTGGCGGCAGCGGCGACGGTGGCCTTGGCCATGGGTCGGATTCCTTGACGTGGGTTGGGGGAAGGTCAGCCGTGCAGGCGGATCGCGGTCTCGGCGACGACGCGGCCCCGGTAGCGCGCGCCCTGCAGTTCGTTGTCGGTGGGCTGGCGCGAGCCGTCGCCGCCGGCGATCGTGCTCGAGCCGTACGGCGAGCCGCCGGTGATCTCGTCCAGGTCATCTGCCCGGCGTGGCCGTAGTCCAGGCCGACGATCACCATGCCGAAGTGCAGCAGGTTGGTGATGATCGAGAACAGCGTGGTCTCCTGGCCGCCGTGCTGGGTGGCGGTGGAGGTGAACGCAGAGCCGACCTTGCCGTGCAGCGCGCCGCGCGCCCACAGGCCGCCGGCCTGGTCTAGGAAGTTGGCCATCTGCGAGCTCATCCGGCCGAAGCGGGTGCCGGTGCCGATGACGATGGCGTCGTAGTCGGCCAGCTCGGCGACGGTGGCCACCGGTGCGGGCTGGTCGAGCCGGTAGTGCGCGGCCTTGGCCACTTCGGCCGGACCAGCTCGGGCACGCGCTTGATGTCGACCTGCGCGCCGGCGCCGGCGGCGCCTTCGGCGATAGCGCGGCCATGGTTTCGATGTGCCCGTAGGCGGAGTAGTACAGGACCAGGACCTTGGCCATGGGTGGATTCCTCGCTCAGGGATGTGCGTCGGGCAGGTGGGAATGCGCGGTGGACGCCGTCGCGCAGCGCGAGCGGAGCCGGAATACGCGGGGCGGGATGCCGTGGATGCGGCGGAACGTGCGGGTGAAGTGGCTCTGGTCGTAGAAGCCCAGCGCCGCGGCGGTATCGGCGATGCAGCCGTCTTCGCGGGCGAGCATTTCCCGCGCCCGCTCCAGGCGCAGGCGCATCACGTATTCCATCGGGCTGCAGCCGGTGCGGGCGCGGAACAGGCGGGCGAAGTGGAAGCGGCTGATGCAGGCCGCCGCGGCGATGCCGGCCAGCGACAGCGGCTCGCCGAGATGGCTGGCGATGAAGGCGTGCGCGCGCTGGAACGCGCGTTCGTTGAGTCCGGCGTGGTTGCGTGGATCGGCGTGCAGGTCCCAGGGCGTGCATGGGCGTGTACCGTGGCCGGGCGGCGTCCGCCGACGCGCGCGATGGGGGATTGCCGGTGTCTAGGCTGCGCCGGCCGCCCCGGGCGGGGTACCCCAATCGGCGTGCCCGGGGAGTAACCCGATCGGGGGAGCCGCTGCGGACGCGGCACGGTCGCGGCCGGGTGCGGTAAAAGGAAGCCCACGCGCGACGGCGACGACGACCCAGGCTAGCGGACTTCCACGATGGCGATCGGTATGCGGGCTCGTCCTGGCATGGGCGGCCTGCTGCATGCCGGCTGCGCGGGCGTCAGACCCGGCGCCGGTGCAGGTGCTGGCGGACCTGCAGCACACCGCGTGGACCACGCGCGACGGCGCGCCCGCCGATATATGGGCGTTGCAGCAGGCGCCGGATGGCCATCTGTGGCTGGGAACCGGCAGCGGCATCTACACCTTCGACGGGACCGGCTTCTCGCCGGTGGCCCCACCGCGAGGCGCGCACTGGCTGTCGGGCAATGTCACCGCGCTGCTGCTGCGCGATCCGGGGAAGTCTGGGTCGGCTACTTCAGCGGCGGCGCCAGCCGGCTGCGGGGCGACCGCCTGGACCATTTCCGTCCGGGGGAGCAGTTGCCCGACGGGGCGGTGTACCGCCTTACCGGGGATGCGGCGGGCCACGTCTGGGCCGCCACCACCGGCGGGCTGGCGTACTGGCAGGGTGATCGCTGGCACCCGCAGGGCCTGGACGACGGAGTCCCCGAGGGCCCGGCCTTCTGGGTGCACGCCGATGCCCGGGGCGACGTGTGGGTGGCCACTGCCTCGCAGCTGCTGCGGCGACGGCATGGCCAGCCGCGCTTCGAGCCGCTGCCGGTGGCGATCGGGCGCGAAGCCGTGCTGGCCGAGTCCGACGGGATGTTGTGGGTGTCGGATGCCCTGTACGGGACGCGACGCCTGCGCGGATGGCGGAACGGTGCGGGTCGAACAGGTGCCCGGCCCAACGTACCCCGGCCAAGCGCATGGTGGTGGCGGCCGACCGGCGGCTGTGGCTGACCGATGCACGTGAAGGCGGGGTGGTCCGCCTGGACGCCGATGGCGCGGTGCGGGCGTTCCGCCGCCGTGACGGGCTCAGCTCGGACATGGCCGTGCCGGTGCTGCAGGACGTGGAGGGAAACATCTGGGTCGGCACGAACCTCGGCCTGAACCGCTTCCGCCGGCGCGACGCGAGGATGGTTGCTGCGACGCAGGACACCGCGCATCGCGGCCTGGCCTTACCGGCACGCGGAACGGAATCGTGATCGCCACCGGCGGACGCCTGCTGCGCCAGCGCGACGGTCGCTGGCACGCGACCGGCGGACTGCCGGACGTGTTGTCGATCGTGGGTGACGGTGGCGACGGCCTGTGGCTGCTCGGCAGCGCGCTGTGGCACTGGCGCGACGGCGCCTTGCGCGAAGTGCCGCTGCCGCCGCTGGCGTCGTCGACCGTGACCAGCTACGACGTCCAGGCGCTGGCGGTCGCGCCCGACGGCGCCCTGTGGATGAGCCTGCTCGGCGGCGGGCTGTACCGGCACGATGCGGCCGGCTGGCAGCTGCGGGTGCCGGCGCAGGTGACGCTGCCACGGGTGATGGCGTTCGACGCGGCCGGTCGCCTGTGGACTGCCGATACCGACGGGCGCGTGTTCTGGCACGCCGGCGGCCGGCATGGACAGTTGCCGGCGACGGGGCTGGACGTGGGCGCGGTCACCGCGCTGCTGCCCGGACGCGGCCACTTCCCGGTGGCCGGCGAACGCGGCCTTATTGCTTCGACGGAAGCCGCTTCCATAAGACTGGAGCGCGCGGACGCGGCCGGTCTGGTGGCGGTCACCGGCATGGCCGAGGCGGCCGACGGAAGCCTCTGGTTCAACGGCGGGCGCGGCGTGGTGGTGATGGAGGCGGCGCAGGCCGCCGCGTTCGCGCACGGCGAGCGTCCGCGATACCGCCTGTTCGACGAACGCGACGGCCTGCTGGGCGTGGCCGTGCAGTCCAACGCGACCCCGACCCCATCTCATAGGGAAGATGGCCGCCTGTGGTTCTCCACCAACCAGGGCGTGGCGCTGATCGAGCCGGCGCGCGTGGGCTACAACCCGCGGCCGCCGCAGGTGCTGCTGCGCTCGGTGTCCGCGGGCGGGCGCGAGTACACGCCGGACCCCGGGCTGGAGCTGCCGGCGCTCACCCGCAGCCTCGTGATCAGCTACACCAGTACCAGCCTGGGCGCGCCCGAGCGCGTGGCCTTCCGCTACCGGCTCGACGGCGTGGACGAGGCGTGGCAGGACGCCGGTCCGCGCCGGCAGGCCTTCTATACCAACCTCGCCCCGGGCGAGTACCGCTTCGAAGTGATCGCCGCCAACGAGGATGGCGTGTGGAGCCGTGAGCCGGCGGTGCAGTCGCTGCGCATCCGCCCCGCGTTCTACCAGACGTGGTGGTTCCTGCTGCTGTGTGTGCTGACCGCGGTCGGCGGCCTGTGGCTGGCCTACCTGATGCGGTTGAAACAGCTGGGTCGCCACATCCGTGGCCGCCTGCAGGAGCGCCACGCCGAGCGTGAGCGCATCGCCCGTGAACTGCACGACACGCTGCTGCAGAGCATCCATGGCCTGATCCTGCGTTTCCAGGCCGTCTCCGAGACATTGCCGCCGCTGGATCCGGCGCGCAGCGCGATGGAACAGGCGCTGCAACGCGCCGACGACGTGCTGGTGGAGGGGCGCGACCGCGTGCTCGACCTGCGCGCCACCGCGCCGGACGCCGGCGACCTGGAGGAGCTGCTGGAAGCCGTGGGCGAGGAACTGGCGCCGTTGTGCGAGGCGTGTTTCGAGGTCACCGCGACCGGCAGCGCGGAAATGCTGGACCCGATCGTGCGCGACGAGCTGTACCGGATCGGCCGCGAGGCGATGCTCAATGCCTGCCGCCACGCCAGGCCGGCCGCATCGGCGTGGAGATCGCCTATGGCCCGCGCGAGATGCGGCTGCGCGTGTTCGATGATGGCCGGGGCATCGATCCGCAGACGCTCGAGCGCGGCGGTCGCGCCGGCCACTGGGGCCTGCACGGCATGCGTGAGCGTGCCGAGCGGGTCGGTGCGCAGCTGCGGGTATGGTCACGGCCAGACGCCGGGACCGAGGTCGAATTGCGGATCGCCGCGGGCAGCGCCTACCGCCCGAGCCTGAGGGTCTCGCGCTGGACATGGCTGCGCGCTATCTTCAGCCCAAGACCGGCCTGACCCCCACTGCCATGGCCAATCACGATGCCCCCGGCCCCCATGCCGGCGAGCCGATCCGCGTGCTCGTCGTCGACGACCATCCGTTGCTGCGCGAGGGCATCTCCGCCGTGCTCGGCACCCAGCCGGACATGCGCGTGCAGGGCGAGGCCACCGATGGCGCCGAAGCGGTCGAGCTGTACGAACGGCACCGGCCCGACGTGGTGCTGATGGACCTGCAGCTGCCGGGCATGGACGGCATCGCCGCGATCCAGGCGATCCGCGCCCGCCACCCGGCCGCGCGGATCGTGGTGCTGACCACCTACCAGGGGCGACGTGCAGGCGCTGCGCGCGTTCCGTGCCGGCGCGCACGGCTACCTGCTCAAGAGCATGCTGCGGCGGGAGCTGGTCGACACGATCCGCACGGTGCACGCCGGCGGGCGGCGCGTGCCCGCCGAGATCGCCGACAGCCTTACCGCGCACGTGGCCGACGAGTCGCTCAGCAGCCGCGAGGTGGAAGTGCTGCGCGAGGTGGCCGGCGGCAACGCCAACAAGCGCGTGGCGCGCAACCCGGGCATCGCCGAGGAGACGGTCAAGGCGCACATGAAGAGCATCCTCGCCAAGCTCCGCGCCAATGACCGCACCCACGCGGTGACCATCGCGATCAAGCGCGGCATCTTCGATCTCTGATCCACGCGCGGTGCGTGGCGCACGGATGTGCAAGCGGCTCGCCGGTGGCGGTCGCATCCTGCATGCAACGACCCATGGCAAGGCCGAGGCATCGCGATGCGCAACCCGGATGGCGACCTGGTCGCCGACCCCCAGCGGCGCCGCGTGCTCGTCGCAGGCAGCGCCGCGCTGGCCGCGGCCGCGCTGCCGTGGCCGGCGGCCAGTGCTTCCCAACCCAGTCCCCCACACGAGGATCGACGCATGGCCACCTTCACCACCCGCGACGGAACGACCATCTGGTACAAGGACTGGGGCTCCGGCCCGGTGGTGTCCTTCAGCCACGGCTGGCCGCTCAGCGCCGACGCCTGGGATCCGCAGATCCTCCACCTCGCCAGCAATGGCTTCCGCTGCATCGCCCATGACCGCCGCGGCCATGGCCGCTCGAGCCAGCCCCGGCACGGCAACGAGATGGACACCTACGCCGACGACCCGGGCAGCTGTTCGAGCACCTGGGCGTCAAGGACGTGGTCATGATCGGCCACTCCACCGGTGGCGGCGAAGTGGCGCGCTACATCGGCCGCCACGGCACCAAGGCGGGTGAAGAAGGCGGTGCTGATGGGCGCGGTGCCGCCGGTCATGGTGAAGACCGCGGCCAATCCCGGTGGCCTGCCGCTGTCGGTGTTCGACGGCTTCCGCCAGGCCTACCTCGCCGACCGCGCGCAGTTCTTCCTCGACGTGGCCAGCGGTCCGTTCTTCGGCTACAACCGTCCTGGCGCCAAGGTGTCCGAAGGCAACATCCGTTCGTGGTGGACCTGGGGCATGCAGTCCGGCTTCAAGAACGCCTACGACTGCATCAAGGCCTTCTCCGAGACCGACTTCACCGAAGACCTGAAGAAGTTCGACGTGCCGACCCTGATCATCCATGGTGATGACGACCAGATCGTGCCGATCGGCGCGTCGGCCCTGCTGTCGTCGAAGCTGGTTCCGGGGGCGACGCTGAAGATCTACAAGGGCGGCTCGCACTCGCTGGGCGACACCAGCCGCGAGCAGCTCAATGAGGACCTGCTCGCGTTCGCGCGCGCCTGAGCGCAACGCCATCGACCGGCCGAGGACGGCCAGCCACCCACGACCGGAGAGCCGCCATGCTGGACACGTTCAACCTGTCGCAGTTCGGATTCCTGCATACGCTGATCGCGTTGTCCGCGGTGGCAAGTGGAATCGTGGCGCTGGCCCGGCATGGCCGGATCGGCACCGCGACGCGCGCCGGCCGCGGCTACGTGGTGCTGACCGCGGTGACCGCGGTGACCGGCCTCTTCATCTTCCGCCATGGCGGATTCGGCCCACCGCACGTGCTGGCGATCCTGACCCTGGCCGTGCTCGCCGTCGCCCATGCCGCGGAGCGGTGGGGACACGCGGGACGCGGGCTGTCGCGCTACGTGGCCACGCTCGGCTACTCGCTGACCCTGTTCTTCCACCTGATCCCGGGATTGACCGAAACCGGCACGCGCCTGCCGCTCGGCGATCCGGTGTTCAGCGGGCCGGAGGACGCGACGCTGAAGATGCTGGTCGGCATCGGCTTCCTGGTCTACCTCGCCGGCGCGGGCTGGCAGGTGCTGCGCCTGCGCCGCGAGCCGCGCAGCGTGCAGGCCGCGACCGCGCGCTGACATCCTCCGCGTGCCGCGCTTCGGGAAACCATGCTCCCGTCGTCGACCATTCGACCCGGGGATGTGTCCGTGCATGACGCGTGGACGTGCCACGGACGGCACCTTCGCGCGGCGCCCATGACGGCGGTCCGCCGCCGCCCACGGTGGCGGGGATGGACCACGCTGGCACTGGTGCTGGTGCTGGCCGGGTGCGCTACCGCGCCGCCGCCGGCTGGCGGTGGGCCACCTTCGCTGGAACAGGCCACGGCGCTGGCGCGCCAGGGGCGGAACGCCTGCCTGATTCACCGCATCGCACCCGGTTGCTGCTGGACTGCGCAGTCGGGATCCAGGCGGTGCTGGCCGGCGAAGGCGCACCGGTGGACGAGGGCATCGCCCTTACCGGCCACTGCTCCGACCAAGGCGCTGCTCGCCGGATTCCGCCGCCACCCGCACGGCTGGTCGCCGGGACCGGCGCGCATCGCCGGCCGCGACGTCGAGGTCAGGATCGAAGGCGCGAGCGCGATGTTCCGTGGTGCGTTCACCATCATTCCGGCGCAGGACGTGCCGCTGCCTGCGGACTGGAATTTCCGGCAGCCGGGCTTCGGACTTCCGGTCGTGCTGCGCACCGCGCGCTGCGAGGACGATCCGCGCTGCGAGCTGTATCCGGACGAGGGCATCCACCAGTGGGCGACCGCGTGGATCGAGCATGGCGCCGACGGCGCGACGCTGCTGCGCATCGTCGACCCGGCGAAGATGCCGCAGGCGCGGATCGGCGGGCGCGAGGTGCCGCTTTACTTCGATGCGCTGTCCTTCTACGCGCTCGGCGCCTCGGTGTCGCGGCTGCCACGGCAGGGGATCTATGGCCTGCTCGGTGGCGACGGCATCGGCGGCCGCGCCGGCGTGTACCTGCTGCGCGACTACGACCCGCGCAAGACACCGGTGGTGATGGTCCACGGGCTGGGCAGCCATCCGATCATCTGGTCCGAACTTTCGGGTGCGCTGTGGGCCGATCCGGAGCTGCGCGACAGCTACCAGGTGGTCCATGTCGTGTTCCAGACCAATGCGCCGCTGCTGGTTTCGCGCCTGCGGGTGCAGGCCTACCTGGACCGGATGTGGGCGCTGCTCGATCCCGAGGGCGACGATCCGGCGCGGCGGAAGATGGTGCTCGTCGGCCACAGCCTCGGTGGCGTGGTCTCGCGCATGCTCACCGTCGACAGTGGCCGGGTGCTGTGGGACGCCGCATTCACCGTGCCGCCGGAGGAACTCCAGGGCGAGCCCGCAGACGTGGCTGGAATCCGTGACACCTTCCTGCTCAAGCCGTATCCGGGCGCATGCGCGCTGGTCATGATGGCGGCCCCGCACAAGGGCAGCCCGACCGCGTCGAGCCTGCCCGGGCGGATCGCGCGGGTGCTGGTCGGGCGCAGGGCGCCGGAGATCCAGGCGCTGCGGCGCCTTACCTCGCAGCCGGCGGCAGTGCGGCCGGAGGTGCTGGAGAGCTACCGCTTCGCCCGGCTCAACAGCATCACCACGCTGCAGGCGGTGCAGCCGGTGCGTCTTGCCGGCCAGTCACTGCTGCCGGCGCCGGGCGTCCGTTACCACACCATTGCCGGCAACCTGCACGGGCAGGGCAGCGACGGCTTCGTGCCGCTGGAGAGCGCGATCCTTCCAGGCGCGGCTTCGACGCTGGTCGTCGACCACGGGCATGCGCTGTACCGGGATCCGGAGGTCGTCGCGCAGGTCATCGGCATCCTTCGCGAGGAACGGCAGCGGCCGTGCGATCCGCCGCTGCCGGGGCAGGAAAAGGTGGATGCCGGCCCGCGCGTGATCGCGGACTACGCGGTCACTCGCGCAGGACCGTTATAGCCAGCGCCTCCAGGCGCTCCATACGAGGATCTCCACGTCGCGCTGCTTGATGTGCAGCAGGCCTTCGTGTTCGAAGCGGCGCAGCACCCGGCTCACCGTTTCCGGGGCCTGGCGCAGGTAGTTGGCGATGTCGGTGCGCGACATGGTCAGCTGGAAGCGGCGTGGCGAGAAGCCGCGCGCGGCCAGCCGCCGCGACAGGCCGAGCAGGAACGCGGCCATGCGTTCGTCGGCGGTGTTGTCGCGGGCGAACAGCGAGGCCACGCCGATGTCGCGGCTCATCAGCTTGAACAGGTGCTGCTGCAGGTTGGGCAGGCGCTGGGCCAGCAGCGCGATCTTCGGGAACGAGAAGCGGCACAGCATCACCGTGTCCAGCGCCACGGCATTACAGGGGTAGCGGTCGCCGTGGATGCCGTTGAGGCCGATCACCTCGCCGGGCAGGTGGAAGCCGAGCACCTGCTCGTGCCCGTTGCGGTCGATCTGGTAGGTCTTGACCGTGCCGGCGCGCACCGCGGCGATGGCGGTGAACGGGTCGCCCTCGCGGAACAGGTGCTCGCCGGGGTGCAGCGGGCCGACGTGTTCGACCAGCACGTGCAGGTCCATCAGCGCGTGCTTGTCCATGCCTTCGGACAGGCAGGCCTGGGAGAAGGCGCAGGTGGAGCAGAAGGTCAGCGCATCGCCGTCATCGGCCATCACGCCGGGGCCGGTGCGCGGGAATACGACGCCAGGCAGGGCTCATGCGACGGCTCCCGCCATACTCAGACGGTGCGCGAGTACCGGGGCGTGGCCGCGTCCGCGGCGGGCGTGAGATATCGGTCGAAGCACATGGCGATGATACGCAGCAGCAGCCGTCCGCGCGAGGTGGCGCGCAGGCCGCGGGCGTCGAGCTCGACCAGGCCCGTCGTCCTGCAGCGGCGCGATCCGCTCCAGCGCGCCGCGGAAATAGTCGCGGAAGTCGATCACGTGGCGCCTGCCGAGCGCGTCGAAATCCAGCGTGCCGTGGCACATCAGCGCCTGGATCACGTCGGCGCGGATCACGTCGTCCTCGTCCAGGTGCATGCCGCGCCAGACCGGCAGGCGGCCGGCGTCGATGGCCTGCTCCCAGCTGCCGATGTCACGCGGGTTCTGGCTGAAGCTGGCGCCGATGTGGCTGATCGCGCTCACCCCTGCGCCGACCAGGTCGCTCTCGGCGTGGGTGGTGTAGCCCATGAAGTTGCGGTGCAGGCCGCCTTCGCGCTGGGCGCGGGCCAGTTCGTCCTCGGGCAGGGCGAAGTGGTCCATGCCGATGTACTGGTAGCCGGCCGCGCCGAGCTTGTCGATCGCCAGGCGCAGCAGGTCCAGCTTGGCCTCGGCCGAGGGCAGGTCCGCGGCGTGGATCCGCTGCTGCGGGCGGAACAGCTGCGGCAGGTGCGCGTAGCCGTAGATCGCCAGGGCGGTCCGGGCGCGCGGCCAAGGGTGATGTCGAGGGTGCGCGAGAAGCCTTCCAGGTCTGCTTCGGCAAGCCGTAGATCAGGTCGACGTTGACCGAGCGGAAGCCGTGGGTGCGGCAGGCCTCGATGATGCCGAGGGTCTGCTCGACCCCCTGCACGCGGTTGACCGCCTGCTGCACCACCGGGTCGAAGTCCTGCACGCCCAGGCTGGCGCGGTTGAAGCCGATCGCCGCCAGCTGGCCGATCTCGGCGGGGCTGACGAAGCGCGGGTCCAGCTCGATCGAGCAGTCCATCTTCGCGCCGCCGGCGAAGGAGAAGTGCCGGCGCAGCACGTCCACCACCTCGGCGATCTGCGCCGGGTCGAGGAAGTTGGGCGTGCCGCCGCCGAAGTGGACCTGCTCCACGTCGCGGTCGCGGTCGAACAGCGCCGAGGCCATCGCGATCTCGCGGTACAGCCGGGTCAGGTACGCGGCGCCGCGGCCGGTGTCGCGGGTGATGATCCGGTTGCAGCCGCAGTAGAAGCACGGGCTGGTGCAGAACGGGATGTGCAGGTACAGCGAGATCGGCCGCGGGATCGGATCGCCGTTGCTGGCCGCCGCCACCTGGCGCAGTTCCGCCTCGCCGAAACCGGGCGCGTGTGCGGCGCGGTCGGGTAGGAGGTGTAGCGCGGCCCCGGCACGTCATAGCGCTGGAGCAGCTGCGGGTCGAAGAGCGAGGACAGGGTGGCCATGGCGACAGGCTAGGTCCGGCGGGGCGGGCATGTCCTTGATGCAGGTCAATCTGCGGCAGGTGCGGCGCAACCCTTCAGCCGGGGGAGGGTTTCGTCGCGGCCTGACCCGGATCAAGGCGCCGCCACGGCGCGCGGTCCACGCTGGCGCCATGGCCTACCTGACGCTGCTGCTGTGCCACCTGCTTGCCGCGATCGCCTTTGCCGGCACCGTGCTGGTGGAGGTGCTGCTCCTGCCGGGGTGCGCAGGCGCCTGCCCGCGGCCGCCGCCCGCCGCCTTAAGCGGCCTTCGCCGCGCAGGCCCGCAGGCTGATGCCGGCGGTGCTGGCGCTGCTGTACGCGGCCGGGATCGGCCTTACTTTAAGCATCACCGCGGTGCGCTGGCGCGGCCGCTGCCGAGCACGTTCGGCCTGTTGCTGTCGATCAAGATCGCGCTGGCGGCCAGCGTCTTCTGCCACTTCCTCGCCGCCATGCACTGGCAGCGGCATGGCCGCCTGGACGGACCCCGCTCGCAGCGCCTGCATCGCAGCGTGCTGCTGCACGTGCTGGCGATCGCGATCCTTACCAAGGCGATGTTCCACCTGTAGCCGCCGGGTGGTTGGCGGATCGCCGGGGCAGGCGGTTTCCGCCCGCCGGCCGCCCGCGGGACGCAGCGCTGCGACAGCGGGGCTCGCCGCGGCTTCATGTTGCATGGCAACATCGGTGGCGAATCCCCCTTACGTGCCCCGACGCCCCGATGCTTCGCGTCCTGCTGGTCAACGACACGGACAAGCCCATCGCCGAACTGGAGCAGGCGCTCCGGGATGCCGGCCATGACGTGCTGCCGCACGTGGCCGCCGCCGCGGGGCTGCTCCGTGCGGTGCAGGAGCGGCAGCCGGACGTGGTGATCCTCGACGTCGACTCGCCCTCGCGCGACACCCTCGAACAGCTGGCGATGCTGCACCGGCACGCGCCGCGGCCGGTGGTGATGTTTTCGGCCGACGGCAACGACGACCTGATCCGCGACGCGCTCGGCGCCGGCGTGGCCGCCTACGTGGTCGACGGGCTGTCGCCGACCCGGCTGGCGCCGATCCTGCGCGTGGCCATGGCCCGCTTCGAACAGCAGTCGCACGTGCGCCAGCGGCTGGACGAACTGGAACAGAAGCTGGGCGACCGCAAGGACATCGACCGCGCCAAGGCGCTGCTGATGGAACGGCGCGGGATGGGCGAAGCGGAGGCCTATGCCGCGCTGCGCCAGCAGGCGATGAAGCAGGGACTGAAGCTGGCCGACGTGGCCCGGCGGGTCCTGTCGATGGCCGAGCTGCTGGGATGAGGCACACGACCCGCATGACCCACCGGACGAACCCGCAATGACGACCCCCGCACCTGCCGGACCGCGCACGCTCGACGTCGGCTTCATGCCCCTGCTCGACGCCGCGCCGCTGCACGTGGCGGTCCGGCTCGGCCTGGACCAGCGCCATGGCCTGCAGCTGCGGCTGCACCGGCAGGCGTCCTGGGCGGGGCTGCGCGACCGCCTGCTGTCCGGTGAACTGGACGCGGCCCATGCGATGGAGGCGCTGGTGATCGGGGTGCAGACCGGTATCGGTGGGCCGCGCGCGGACCTGGCGATCCTGCTCGGCCTGAACCGCAACGGCCAAGGCGATCACCGTGTCGTCGGCGCTGGCCGCGGCGCTGGCCGACGGTCGCCCGCTGGCCGACGCGCTGCGCGCGCTGCCGCGGCGCGCGGTGTTCGCGCAGACCTTCCCGACCGGCACGCATGCGCTGTGGCTGTACGACTGGCTGGCGCGGCAGGGCGTGGACCCGATGCGCGACATCGAAGCGGTGACCCTGCCGCCGCCACAGATGCCGCAGGCGCTGGCCGACGGCGAACTGGACGGCTTCTGCGCCGGCGAACCGTGGGGCGAACACGCCGAGCGATCGGCGCAGGCCATCGCGTGCTGCGCAGCGGCCAGGGCCTTACCGGGCCATCCGGAAAAGGTGCTGGCCTGCCGTCGCGACTTCGCCGCGCTGCAGCCCGAGCTCGCAACCGCGCTGACCGCGGCGGTGCTCGAGGCCTGTCGCTGGCTCGACGCCTCGGTCGCGAATCGCGAGCAGGCCGCGCAGTGGTTGGCGGCGCCGGAGGCGATCGGCCTGCCGGCGGCGCGCCTTACCACCGGCCTGGTGCCACGTGCGGACGTGGCCGCGGACGAGGCGCTGCAGTTCCATGCGGGCGGCGCGGCGAACCTGCCGCGGCTGGCGAACGGGCGCTGGTTCCTGCAGCAGTTCCGCCGCTGGCGCTGGCTGCCACCGGCGGCCCCCGAGGATGGCGACGACGCATGGCTGGCCGATGTGTACCGGCTCGACAGCTACCGCGAAGCGGCCGCGCGCGTGCGCGTGGAGGCCACGGCCGGCGAGGCCGCCATGGATCCGTCCGCGGCGTCCTGAGCCGCCTGGCGGGCTCGACCGCGGCGCGCGTGGTACCCGGCGCCACCGCTCCGGAGGCCGCCTCACTCGCGTGCGCAGTGATGGTGCGAGATGCACGCAGACAGTGCCAAGCCGCACCGCTCCGGTGCATGCGCGCCCGCGGCCGGCGCCGCCGGTGTCGTCCAGGATCGTCGGGTGGGCGGCACAAGCGGCTGAAATCACTGCTGTTTCAGCGCGATGCTGCACTGCGCCACAAGTTGGCATGGCGGTTGCGTAGTCATGGATACGGACACAACGGCGTGCCCGTCCACAACCTGACCCGGTAGCCCGGCCAACGACGGCCAGGCCACCCACAGACAACGGCGTCTTCCGGTGCGAACCGGGGGCGCTTTTTTTTCGTACCCACATCACCGCTCCCCCACGGGCGGCCCATACGGAGATGGCGTGGCATGAACCGATCCTTCTGGAAAGCCGGACACGCACCCACCCTGTTGTCGGCGTTCCTCTACTTCGACATGAGCTTCATGGTCTGGTACCTGCTCGGTCCGCTGCAGGTGCAGATCGCCCAGGCGTTGCAGCTCGATACCCAGCAGCGCGCGTTGATGGTCGCCGTGCCGATCCTGTGCGGCGCGGTGCTGCGGCTGTTCCTCGGCCTGCTGGCCGATCGCATCGGCGCCCGGCGCACCGGCATGCTTGCGCAGGCGGTGGTGATCGTGGCGTTGCTCGTGGCCTGGCGGGTCGGCGTGGACAGCCTCGGCCAAGGTGCTGCTGCTGGGCGCGATGCTGGGCGTGGCCGGTGCGTCCTTCGCGGTCGCCCTGCCGCTGGCCTCGCGCTGGTATCCGCCCGAGCACCAGGGGCACGGCGATGGGCATTGCCGGGGCCGGCAACTCGGGCACGGTGCTGGCCGCGCTGTTCGCGCCGGTGCTGGCCACTGCCTTCGGCTACCAGAACGTGTTCGGCCTTACCTGCATCCCGCTGGTGCTGGTGCTGGTGGTGTTCGCCAGCCTTACCAAGGACGCGCCGGTGCCGGTGGCGCGCAAGAACCTCGGCGACTACGCCAAGGTGCTGGTCGGCAACCGCGACTCATGGTGGTTCACGTTCTTCTACGCGATCACCTTCGGCGGCTTCGCCGGGTTCGCCAGCGCGCTGCCGGGCTACTTCCACGACGAGTTCGGCTTCGCGCCGAAGATCGCCGGCTGGGCCACCGCGGCCTGCGTGCTGGCCGGCTCGCTGATGCGCCCGCTCGGCGGGGTGATCGCCGACCGCATCGGCGGCACGCGTTCGCTGCAGATGGTCTATGTCGCCGTCACCGTGCTGGTCGCCACCGCGGCGCTGGGCGTGGGCGGCGCGGCCGCGACGGTGGCGCTGTTCGTGCTCACCCTGCTGTGCCTGGTGCGGGCAATGGTGCGGTGTTCCAGCTGGTGCCGCAGCGTTTCGGCGCCGAGATCGGGCTGATGACCGGCCTGATCGGCATGGCCGGCGGCGTCGGTGGCTTCCTGCTCGCGGCCGGACTGGGCGTGGTCAAACAGCACGCCGGCTCCTACGCGCCGGGCCTGTGGCTGTTCGCCGGCGTCGCGCTGGCCGCCTCGCTGTCCTTATCGGCGTCAAGCAGCGCTGGCGCATGCACTGGGCCGCGGCCGGTACGGCGCGGGTCTGAGCCATGGACCTGCAGATCGTGGTTGACCCGCTGACCGGCCCGGAGATCGCCGCGCTGCTGCGCGAGCACCTGGACGACATGTACCGGCTCTCGCCGCCGGAGAGCGTGCACGCGCTGGACCTTACCCAAGCTGCGCCGGGCCGACGTCACCTTCTGGAGCGCGTGGGCCGGCGGCGAGCTGCGCGGTTGCGCGGCGTTGCGCGAGCTGGACCGCGGACACGGCGAGATCAAGTCGATGCGCACGACGCCGGCCCATCGTGGCCGCGGCGTGGCCGGTGCGCTGATGCGGCGGATCCTCGACGAGGCCGAGCAGCGCGGCTACCGCCGGCTGAGCCTGGAAACCGGCAGCCAGCCCGAATTCGCGCCGGCGCGCGCGCTCTACCGGCGCTATGGCTTCGATGTCTGCGGTCCGTTCGACGGCTACGTCGAAGACCCCTTCAGCACTTTCATGACCCGCACCTTTACCGGGGCGCACAACCGGAACGAACGATGAAGAAGCCAAGACTGGTGGTGGTGGGCAACGGCATGGCCGGCATCCGCACGCTCGAGGAGCTGCTGAAGCTGCAGCCGGACATGTACGAGATCACCGTGTTCGGCGCCGAACCGCATCCGAACTACAACCGCATCCTGCTCTCGCCGGTGCTGGCCGGCGAGCAGACCTTCGACGAGATCGTGCTCAACCCGCTGTCCCGGTACGCCGAGAACGGCATCACCCTGCACCTGGGCAAGGAGATCACCGCGATCGACCGCGTCCACCGCAAGGTGGTCGCCGCCGACGGCACCGAGGCGGAGTACGACCGCCTGCTGCTGGCCACCGGCTCGGTGCCGTTCATCCTGCCGGTGCCGGGCAAGGACCTGAAGGGCGTGATCGGCTATCGCGACATCCACGACACGCAGACGATGATCGACTCCGCGAAGGTGAAGAAGCATGCGGTGGTGATCGGCGGTGGCCTGCTCGGGCTGGAGGCGGCCAACGGCCTGAAGCTGCGCGGCATGCAAGTGACCGTGGTCCACCTTACCGGCTGGCTGCTGGAGCGCCAGCTCGATCCGGTTGCCGGCGCGCTGCTGGAGAAGTCGCTGGCCGAGCGCGGCCTGGACTTCCGCCTCAACACCTCCACCACCGAGATCGTCGGCAATGCCGACGGTGAGGTCGCCGCGGTGCGCTTCTCCGACGGCGAGGAGATTGCGGCCGACCTGGTGGTGATGGCCGCCGGCATCCGTCCGAACACGGCCCCGGCGCAGGCGTCCGGCATCCACTGCAACCGCGGCATCGTGGTCAACGACACGCTGCAGACCTACGACCCGCGCGTGTATGCGGTCGGCGAATGCGCCAGCCATCGCGGCATCGCCTACGGCCTTAGTCGCGCCGCTGTTCGAGCAGGCCAAGATCTGCGCCAACCACCTTACCACCTACGGCATCGGCATCTACAAGGGCTCGGTGTCGTCGACCAAGCTGAAGGTCACCGGCATCGACCTGTTCTCGGCCGGCGATTTCATGGGCGGCGAGGGCACCGAGGAGATCGTGCTCTCCGATCCGGCCGGTGGCCTGTACAAGAAACTGGTGATCCGCGACGACAAGCTGGTAGGTGCCTGCCTGTATGGCGATACCGGCGACGGCGCCTTAGGTACTTCAAGCAGATCAAGGATGGCAGCGTGGTCGGCGACCGCCGCGACACGCTGGCCTTCGGCGAGACCGCGCTGGGCGATGCCGGCACCGGCGGCCAGGACCGCGCGGCCACGATGGCCGACAGCGACGAGGTCTGCGGCTGCAATGGCGTGTGCAAGGGCACGATCGTCAAGGCGGTGCGCGAGCAGGGCCTGTTCACCGTCGACGAGGTCAAGAAGCACACCAAGGCCGCCAGTTCCTGCGGCTCGTGCACCGGGCTGGTCGAGCAGATCCTGATGAACTGCCTGGGCTCCAACTTCCAGGAGACGCCCAAGACCAAGGCGGTGTGCGCCTGCACAAGCCTGACCCACGGCGAGGTGCGCCAAGGCCATCCGCGAGCACCACCTCGTGAGCCACGCCCAGCCTACGCCTTCATGGAATGGCGCACGCCCAACGGCTGCGCCACCTGCCGCCCGGCGGTGAACTACTACATGCTCTCGACCTGGCCGCGCGAGGCGGTGGACGACCCGCAGAGCCGCTTCATCAACGAGCGCGCCCACGCCAATATCCAGAAGGACGGCACCTTCTCGGTGATCCCGCAGATGAAGGGCGGGGTGACCAACTCCAGTGAGCTGCGCCGGATCGCCGACGTGGCCGACAAGTACGCGGTGCCGATGGTCAAGGTCACCGGCGGCCAGCGCATCGACCTGCTCGGGGTGAAGAAGGAAGACCTTGGTCGGGGTCTGGAAGGACCTGGGCATGAACTCCGGCCACGCCTACGGCAAGTCGATCCGCACGGTGAAGACCTGCGTGGGCAGCGAGTTCTGCCGCTTCGGCACCCAGAACAGCACGCAGATGGGCATCGACCTGGAAACGATGCTGGCCAACATGTGGAGCCCGCACAAGGTCAAGCTGGCCGTGTCCGGCTGCCCGCGCAACTGCGCCGAATCCGGGATCAAGGACGTCGGCATCATCGCCGTGGATTCGGGCTGGGAGATCCACGTCGGCGGCAACGGCGGGATCAAGACCGAGGTCGCGCGCTTCCTGTGCAAGGTGAAGACCGCCGACGAAGTGAAGGAATACACCGGCGCCTTCCTGCAGCTGTACCGCGAGGAGGCCTATTACCTCGACCGCACCGTGCACTACATCGAGCGTGTCGGCCTGGAGTACGTCAAGCAGAAGGTGGTCGAGGACGCGGCCAGCCGCGTCGCGCTGTACGAGCGGCTGCTGTTCGCGCTGGAAGGCCTGCCCGACCCGTGGGCGGCGCGGATCGCGGGCACCCAGGCACGCGAGTACGCACCGCTGAAGCTGGCCCCACCGCACGCCGACCGGCAGATCGCCGTGGCCCTGGAGGACTGACATGCACGCAGCCGATGGAACCTGGGTCCGTGTCTGCACGATCGACGACATCCCGCTGCTGGGCTCGCGCGTGCTCGAGTGCGCGGGCGGCGACAACATCGCCCTGTTCCGGCCGGCGGCCGCGCGCGTGTTCGCGCTGGCCGACCGTTGCCCGCACAAGGGCGGACCGCTGTCGCAGGGCATTGTCTCCGGCGATACGGTGACCTGCCCGCTGCATGGCTGGAACATCCAGCTCGACAGCGGCCAGGCCTGCGCGCCGGACGTGGGCTGCGCGCGCAAGTACCCGGTGCAGCTGCGCGATGGCGACGTGTGGCTGGCGCTGTCGCTGGCCGCGGCGGGTGACGGCGTCGCCGCAGCGGAGGTGGCTGCCTGATGGACGGTGCCGGCGCCCCGTTGCAACCCGGCGAGCGCCGCACCACGCGCTCGACCTGCTGCTACTGCGGCGTCGGTTGCGGCGTGCTGGTCCACAGCGAACGCACCGCCGGCGGCGAGCGCATCACCGGCGTGGAAGGCGACCCGGCGCACCCGGCCAACTTCGGCCGCCTGTGCAGCAAGGGCCTTACCCTTTTACCGACAGCGCGCGCAGCACGCAGGGGCGCGTGCTGGTGCCGGAGCTGCGCAGCCGCCGCCAGGATCCGCGGCGGCCGGTCGACTGGGGCCTCACGGACACGGTGGCCGACCGGCTGGCGCGCATCGTCGAGCGGCACGGCCCCGATGCGGTCGCGTTCTACATCTCCGGGCAGCTGCTGACCGAGGACTACTACGTCTTCAACAAGCTGGCCAAGGGCCTGCTCGGCACCAACAACATCGACACCAACTCGCGCCTGTGCATGTCCAGCGCGGTGACCGGCTACAAGCTGGCGTTCGGCGCCGACGGCCCGCCGACCTGCTACGAGGACCCGGAGCACGCCAAGACCGTGCTGTTCGCCGGCAGCAATGCCGCCTATGCGCATCCGGTGCTGTTCCGCCGGCTGGAAGAGGCGAAGGCGCGCGATCCGGGCGTGCGCTGGATCGTGGTCGATCCGCGCCGCACCGATACGGCGGCCATGGCCGACCTGCACCTGGCGATCCAGCCCGGCACCGACGTGGCCCTGTTCAACGGCATGCTCCACCACCTTATGTGGGAGGGCCTGCTGGACGAGGCGTTCATCGCCGCGCACACCACCGGTTTCGCCGACCTCAAGCAGCTGCTGCGCGACTACACGCCGCGGATGGCCGCCGAAATCTGTGGCGTGCCGGCGCAGGACCTGGTCACCGCCGCCGAATGGTTCGGTCGCAGCCCGGCGGCGCTGTCGCTGTACTGCATGGGCCTGAACCAGTCCGCGCACGGCACCGACAAGAACCTCGCGCTGATCCACCTGCACCTTACCACGCGCCAGCTCGGCCGTCCCGGCGCCGGCCCGTTCTCGCTCACCGGCCAGCCCAACGCGATGGGCGGGCGCGAGGTCGGCGGCATGGCGACCATGCTCGCGGCGCACCGCGAGATCACCGACGAGGACCACCGCGCCGAGGTCGAGGCGCTGTGGAAGCTGGCCCCGGGCAGCCTGTCGGGCAAGCCGGGGCTGGCGGCGGTGGAACTGTTCGAGGCGGTGCGCGCCGGCAAGGTCAAGGCGGTGTGGATCGCCTGCACCAACCCGGTCCATTCGATGCCCGACATCGGCCAAGCGCGCGAGGCGCTGCAGCGCGCCGAGTACGTGGTCGTGCAGGAGGCCTTCGCCGACACCGACACGGTGCCCTACGCCGATGCGCTGCTGCCGGCCAGTACCTGGGGCGAGAAGGACGGCACGGTCACCAACTCCGAGCGCCGCATCTCGCGCGTGCGTGCCGCGGTGCCGGCCGCGGGCCGCGTTTGCGGCCGGACTGGTGGATCGTGCGCGAGGTCGCGCGCCGGATCGAGGCGCGATTGGGCGCGCCGGGCACCGAGCCGCTGTTCCGGGCCGACGCGCCGGCAGCGATCTTCGAGGAGCATCGCGCGCTCACGGTCGGCCGCGACCTGGACATCGGTGGGCTGGATTACGCACGGCTGGAGGACGAGGGTCCGCAGCAGTGGCCGTTCCCGGCCGGCGGATCGCAGGGGCAGGCGCGCCGCTACACCGATGGCGTGTTCGCCACCGCCGATGGCCGCGCGCGCTTCCATGCCACGCCATACAGGCCGGTGGCCGAGCCGACCTCGGCGCGCTATCCGCTGCGCCTGATCACCGGCCGGCTGCGCGACCAGTGGCACGGCATGTCGCGCACCGGGCGTGTGCCGGCGCTGTTCGCGCACAGCCCCGAGCCCGGCCTGCGCATGCACCCGGACGACGCGGTGCGGCGCGGCCTGAAGGCCGGCGAGCTGGTGCGCGTGTCCAGCAAGCGCGGCGAACTGGTGCTGCCACTGGAGCTGTCCGACGAGGTCGGATCGGGCACGGTGTTCGCGGCCATGCACTGGAGCGGGCAGTACCTGTCCAGCGGCGGCATCAACGAGGTCAGCCAGCCGGCCTTCGACGCGCGTTCGCGCCAGCCCGAGCTCAAGCACGCGGCGGTGCGGGTGGAGAAGGCCGAGTTCGGGTGGCACCTGCTGGCCGCGCGCCGTGGCGACGTGCTCGCGCTGCGTGCGGCGGTGCAGCCGCTGCTGAGGGAGTGCGGCTACGCGGGGCTCTCGCTGCAGCCTGATCCGGCCGCCCAAGACGGCAGCGCCTTACTGGTGATGCACGCAGCTGCCGGCCAAGCCATGCCGGCGGAGTGGCTGGCGGCGCTGGACGCGGCGCTGGCGCTGGCCGCCGGCACGGACACGCTGGAGTACCGCGACGCCCGCCGCGGCCTGCTCAAGCGCGTGGCCTTACGCAGCGAGGAAAGCAGCAACTTCGTCGACGGCCTGCTCTGGATCGATACGCAGCCCGGCGGCGAATCGCTGCTGCGTACCGCGCTGGCCGGTGGCAACTGGCGCGGGCCGCGGCTGGGCGCGTTCTCGGCGGTGGCCGAGGTCGCCCGCGACCCGGTGGTGTGCGTGTGCCGCCATAAGGTCACCGAATCTGCGATCCGCGCGGAGGTGCGCGGCGGCGCCGACGTGCCCGCGCTCAAGCAGCGCCTGGGCTGCGGCACGGTCTGCGGTTCCTGCGTTCCGCAGCTGACCCGGCTCGCGCGCGAGGTCGCCAGCGCATGACCCCGCGCATTCCCCACTTTCCACGCATCCCCTGGAGCCCGTGATGGCAACGCCCCCGCACCTGTCCGCGCCACGCCGCGTGCCCGCCGAAGTCGTGCTGCTGTCCGCCGGCCCCGGCGACCTGGAACTGCTCACGCTCAAGGCGGTACGCGCTGGCGCAGGCCGAGGTCGTGCTGCTCGACGAACTTGTCAATCCTGAGATCGTCGAGTTCGCCCCGCAGGCGCGTGTCGTGCGGGTCGGAAAGCGCGGCGGCTGCCGCTCCACGCCGCAGGCCTTCATCTGCCGGCTGATGCGGCGCTACGCGCTGCAGGGACTGCGCGTGGTCCGGGTCAAGGGCGGTGATGCGCTGATGTTCGGCCGCGCCGGCGAGGAGATCGCCTTCCTGCGCGAGGCCGGAATTCCGGTGCGGATCGTCAACGGCATCAGCGCCGCGTTCGCGGCTGCTGCCTCCCTCGGTGTATCGCTGACCCACCGCGAGCACTGCCACGGCATCACCTTCGTTACCGCGCACACCGCCGACCACGGCGAACCGGACTGGGCGACGCTGGCGCGCAGCGGCACCACCCCGGCGATCTACATGGGCATGGGTCGGCTGGAATCGATCGCCAGCGGGCTGATGCGGCACCTGCCGGCCGATACCCCGGCCGCGGTGGTGCAGGCGGCCAGCCAGCCGGGCGAGCGGCGCCTTATCACCTGCCTGCACGGGCTGGTCGCGGCCGCCGCCACGCTGGAAGCGGGATTGCCGGGCCTGAATCCTGGTCGGGCCGGCGCTGGCCGAGGCCTGCGCCGAAGCGACGCCGATGGCCGCACCCGCACCACGTCGCGTGTCCTTCGGCGGATAGGGCGCGACGCGCGTTGCCGCACCGGCCAACGGCCGTGGCGACTGCACGCGCGGCGTGGAGCGCGGCACGGATGGGACGGCACGCAATTCCGCTCAGGCGCCGGCAGGCGTCGGCGCGTTGCCTGATGGATCGTGCATTGCATCGTCGATCGATGCCGGCGGCGGGCGCGCGGCGCCGGCACCATTACCGGCCTGTCCACGCCCGCGCGTCGTCGCGCCGCGACGCACCATCGTGCGACCAACGCCAATCACCCGCTTACCCGGGCTGTGGTAGCCTCCGGGCGGAATCCTGCTGCGTTCCCCATCCTGCGAAGGTAGGCACATGGAGCAGAACCGAGACCCGGATGTCCCGGCGACGAAGAACCAGGAGCGCCCTGTTCCCTGCTCGTCGTGGCGGTGGTGTTCCCGCTGATCGCCATACTCGCGGTGGCCGGCTACGGCTTCCTTAAGGTGGGATATGGCAGATGGTCTTCGCCGGCCCGCCGACCGGACCCTGAAATGTCCGCCCCGGCCCCGCTGACACGACGTGCCCTGCTGTTCGGCGAGTCGCCAGTCGGGACGGTCGCGATGCGTCCGCCCCGGGCGGTCGAAGCCGGTCTTTTCGCCGAGCGTTGCACGCGCTGCGACGACTGCGTTCGTGCCTGCCCCGAGCAGGTGCTGGTCCGCGATGGCGACGGCCTGCCGCGCTTCGATCCGACGCGCGGCGAATGCACGTTCTGCGGCGACTGCGTCCAGGCCTGCGCCAGCGGTGCGCTGCAGGCCTCCGTGGCACCGCCGTGGGAACTGCGTGCCAGCGTCCATGAGGGCTGCCTGCCCGCGCATGGCGTGGTCTGCGCCAGCTGCCGTGAAGTCTGCCCCGAGTCGGCCATCCACGTGGCGCCGGGCGCGCGCGGCGCCGCCACCGTCGATGCCGCGCGCTGCAGCGGGTGCGGCGCCTGCGTGGCCATCTGTCCGGTCGGTGCGATCACGCTGGCGGCGCTGCCGCAGGAGGCCATGGCATGAGCGAGCCCGAAGTCCATATCGCGAGCTTCGTGATCCAGCACCGCGAGGATGCGGGCCCGGCGCTGGCCGCGGCCGTGGCCGGGCACGCGGACCTGGAGATCGCCATCCCCGGCCCGACCCGCAGCGTGGTCCTGTGCGAGTCGACCGATGGCCGCGCGGCGCTGGACCGCATCGACCAGCTCAAGGACGTGGCGGGCGTGCTGAACGTGCTGCTCGTCTGCCACCACGTCGAGCCCGCGCACGCGCTCGACGAACCCCTGACCAAAGCCAACGCCAGCGGAGTTCCCGCATGAGCACTACTCGCCGCGATTTCATCCGCAACAGCGCCATCGCCACGGCCGCCGCCGCCGCCGGCCTGCCGGCGCCAGGCATGGAAGCACCAACGTCGTCACCGAAGGCGACATGACCGCCCTCACCTGGAACAAGGCGCCGTGCCGCTACTGCGGCACCGGCTGCAGCGTGAACGTCGCGGTGCGCGACGGCCGCGTGGTGGCCACCCACGGCGACGTGCTGTCGGAGGTCAACCGCGGCATCAACTGCGTCAAGGGCTACTTCCTGTCCAAGGTCCTGTACGGCGAGGACCGCCTGACCAAGCCGCTGCTGCGCAAGAAGGGCGGGGTCTACGCCAAGGACGGGGACTTCACCCCGGTGGAGTGGAACGAGGCGTTCGACGTGATGGCCGAGCAGTTCAAGAAGGTGCTCAAGGCCAAGGGCGGCGACGGCATCGGCATGTTCGGCTCCGGCCAGTGGACGATCTGGGAAGGCTACGCCGCCAACAAGCTGATGAAGGCCGGCTTCCGCAGCAACCACATCGATCCCAATGCGCGCCACTGCATGGCCTCGGCGGTGATGGGCTTCATGCGCACCTTCGGCATGGACGAGCCGATGGGCTGCTACGACGACATCGAGGCGGCCGACGCGTTCGTGCTGTGGGGCTCGAACATGGCCGAGATGCACCCGATCCTGTGGACCCGGGTCACCGATCGGCGGCTGTCGCATCCGCACGTCAAGGTCGCGGTGATGTCGACCTTCGAGCATCGCAGCTTCGAGCTGGCCGACATCCCGATCGTGTTCAAGCCACAGACCGACCTGGTCATCCTCAACTACATCGCCAACCACATCATCCAGACCGGGCGGGTCAACAGGTTTTTCGTCGAGAACCGGCTGAATTTCAAGAAGGGCAAGCAGGATATCGGCTACGGGCTGCGCCCGGAGCATCCGCTGCAGCAGGCGGCCACCAACGCGGACGACCCGGGCGGCGGCGAGCCGATCAGCTTCGAACAGTTCGCCGAGTTCGTGAAGCCGTACACGCTGGACAAGGCGGTGGAGATGTCCGGGGTCGAGCGCGGCTGGCTGGAGCAGCTGGCCGAGCTGTACGCCGACCCCGACATCAAGGTCACCTCGTTCTGGACCATGGGCTTCAACCAGCACACCCGCGGGGTGTGGGCCAACAACATGGTCTACAACATCCACCTGCTGACCGGGAAGATCTCCACGCCCGGCAACAGCCCGTTCTCGCTGACCGGCCAGCCTTCGGCCTGCGGCACCGCGCGCGAGGTCGGCACCTTCAGCCACCGCCTGCCGGCGGACATGCTCGTGGCCAACGCCGAGCACCGCAAGCACGCCGAGGAGATCTGGAAAGTTCCACACGGGCTGATCAATCCCAAGCCCGGCTTCCACGCCGTGGAGCAGAACCGCGCGCTGCGCGACGGCAAGCTCAACGCCTACTGGGTGCAGGTCAACAACAACATGCAGGCGGCCGCCAACATCCTCGAGGAGGCCTTACCAGCTACCGCAATCCGGACAACTTCATCGTCGTGTCCGACGCCTATCCCACGGTGACCGGGCAGGCGGCCGACCTGATCCTGCCGGCCGCGATGTGGGTGGAGAAGGAGGGCGCCTACGGCAATGCCGAGCGCCGTACCCAGTTCTGGCACCAGATGGTCGACGCGCCCGGCGAGGCGAAATCGGACCTGTGGCAGCTGATGGAATTCTCCAAACGCTTCACCACCGACGAATGCTGGCCGGCGGAACTGCTGGCGGCCAACCCGGAGTTCAAGGGCAAGACCCTGTTCGAGGTGCTGTTCGGCAACGGCCAAGGTGGACCGCTACCCGCTGGCCGATATCCAGGAGGGTGTTGCCAACCAGGGAGTCGCACCACTTCGGCTTCTACGTGCAGAAGGGCCTGTTCGAGGAGTACGCGGCCTTCGGTCGCGGCCACGGCCACGACCTGGCGCCGTTCGACATGTACCACCAAGGCGCACGGCCTGCGCTGGCCGGTGGTGGATGGCAAGGAGACGCGCCGGCGTTACATCGAGGGCGCCGACCCGTACGTGAAGCCGGGCGAGGGACACAAGTTCTACGGCTTCCCCGACAACCGCGCGGTGGTGTGGGCGCTGCCCTACGAGCCGCCCGCCGAATCGCCCGATTCCGATTACGACCTGTGGCTGGTCACCGGGCGGGTGCTCGAACACTGGCACTCCGGCTCGATGACCATGCGCATTCCGGAGCTGTACCGCTCGTTCCCGGCCGCGTGCGTGTTCATGAACCCCGACGATGCGCGCGCGCGCGGCTTCAAGCGCGGCGACGAGGTCCGGGTGGTGTCGCGGCGCGGGGAAATGCGCTCGCGGGTGGAGACGCGCGGGCGCAACCGGATGCCGCCGGGGGTGATCTTCGTGCCCCGGTTCGATGCCGGCCAGCTGATCAACAAGGTCACGCTCGACGCCACCGACCCGATCTCCAAGCAGACCGATTACAAGAAGTGCGCCGTCAAGGTCGTGGCCGCCTAGGAGACCCACCATGCGCAACAAGCCCATGCTCGTCGTCGCCGGCCTTATCGTGCTCCTGTCGGTGCTGGTGTTCGCGGCCGGCTGGATGTTCGGCAGCCACGAGCGGACCGGATCCACCCGCGCGGCCGCCGAACCGGTCCCGGTCGGTGCGCGCGCGATCTTCATTCCCGGAAGCGGCCAGATCGACGCGATCCGGCGCGGCGTCCCGGTGGACAAGGAAGGCCATCCGCCGCCGATGGCGCGGGTCGAGAACACCGACATCCGCCGGGTGCGCAACTACCCGATGCAGCCGCCGACGATTCCGCACACCATCGATGGCTACCAGGTCGACAGGAACAGCAATCGCTGCATGCTCTGCCATGCGCGGGCGAACGCGGCGACCTTCCGCGCCCCGCCGGTCAGCGTGACCCACTACATGGACCGCGACGACCAGTTCCTTACCACGATCTCGCCGCGCCGCTACTTCTGCAGCCAGTGCCACGTGGTCCAGACCGACGCGCCGACGCTGGTGGCCAACGGCTTCAAGGACATCGACAGTGTCCTTACCGCATCGCCGCCGGGAGGGAACTGAGCCATGTGGGCGCGGATCAAGCCTCACGCGCTGGGCTTCTGGCGGACGCTGCGTTCGCCGAGCCGCTACTACAGCCTTGGTGTCCTCACCGTGGCCGGGTTCATCGCTGGGGTTCTGTTCTGGGGTGGATTCAACACCGCGCTGGAGGCGACCAACACCGAGAAGTTCTGCACCAGCTGCCATGAGATGCGTAACAACGTGTTCCAGGAGCTGAAGGGCACGATCCACTACACCAACCGCTCCGGCGTGCGCGCCACCTGCCCGGACTGCCACGTCCCGCACAACTGGACCGACAAGATCGCGCGCAAGATGCAGGCCTCCAAGGAGGTCTGGGGCAAGATCTTCGGCACGATCAACACCCGCGAGAAGTTCCTCGACGAACGTCTCGTCCTTACCAACCACGAATGGACCCGGCTGAAGGCGAACGATTCGCTGGAATGCCGCAACTGCCACGATTTCGATTCGATGGACCTCACCCGGCAGAGCCCGCGCGCGGCGCAGGTCCATGGCCTGTGGCTGCGGACCGGGGAGCGTACCTGCATCGACTGCCACAAGGGCATCGCCCACCAGCTGCCGAACATGCGGGGCGTGCCGCAGGGATAGCGGTGTCGGCCCATGCCCGTGCGCGGTACGGGCATGCGGCCACGGTTCCGCCCGGGCCCGGGATGCGAGGGCCGGGGCCCGACGGTCGCCGGTGGCGGCCGTTGTGGAGCGATGGCGGGCGCATCCTGACAGGATCGATCCATCCAACGTGAGGTAACTGGCATGCGCACGATGCTGAAGATCCTCGCCGCGGCTGTATGCCTCGGTGCCGCTGGTCCAGCGCAGGACGTCGCTGCGCATGGGCCGATGCCCGGTGTCGTTGCCGGCGATGCGGTGGCCGCCGCTGCGGCGGGCCGGCCACCGGTCCTGTTCCGCGGCGTGCGCGTGTTCGATGGGCGCTCCGGGCGGGTGTCGCCTGCGCAGGACGTGCTTGTCCGCGGCAACCGGATCGAGCGCATCGGTCCGGCGCTTGCAGCGGAGCCTTAGCATGCAGCAGGTCATCGAGGGCGCAGGCCGCGTGCTGATGCCCGGCCTGATCGACGCGCACTGGCACAGCATGATGGCGGCTCCCTCGCTGGGCGCGATCCTTTCCGGCGACCACCGCTACCTGACCGCGATCGCCGCCGCCGAATCCACCCGTACCCTGATGCGCGGCTTCACCTCCGTGCGTGACGTCGGCGGCAACTCCTTCGGCCTGAAGCAGGCGGTGGACGAAGGCATCCTGCCCGGTCCGCGGATCTACCCGTCCGGGGCGATGATCAGCGTGACCAGCGGCCACGGCGACTTCCGCCAGGCCGGCGACCTGCCGCGGACGATGGGGGCGCCCGGCCCCACCGACCTGGAAGGCGACACCGCCATCGCCGACAGCCCGGACGAGGTGCGCATGCGCGTGCGCGAACAACTCATGCGCGGCGCTTCGCAGATCAAGCTGACCGCCGGCGGTGGCGTGTCCTCGCCGCACAGCCCTCTGGATGCGGTCACCTTCACTCCGGCGGAACTGCGCGCGGCGGTGGAAGCGGCCGGCAACTGGGGCACCTATGTCACCGTGCACGCCTATACGTCCCAGGCGATCCGCGAAGCCATCGATGCCGGGGTCAAGGTCATCGAACATGGCAGCCTGATGGACGACGACACCGCCCGCCTGATCGGGCAGAAGGGCGTCTGGCTGAGCATCCAGCCGTTCCCGGACGCACTGGCCGAAGCGTTCCCGCCGGGTTCGTTCGAACGGCAGAAGGCCGACGAGGTCTTCGTCGGCAACAACCATGCCTACGATCTTGCAAAGAAGTACAAGCTCAAGACCGCGTGGGGCACCGACGTGCTGTTCTCCGCCACGCTGGCCACGCAGCAGGGTGCGATCCTGGCCAGCCTGACCCGCTGGTACACGCCTGCCGAAGCGCTGGTCATGGCCACCGGCACCAACGGCGAGCTTCTGCAGCTCACCGGCAAGCGCAACCCCTACCCGGGCGAGATCGGCGTGGTGAAGGAGGGCGCGCTGGCCGACCTGCTGCTGGTGGACGGCGACCCGGTCGCCGACATCTCGCTCATCACCCGTCCGGAACAGAGCTTCAAGGTGATCATGAAGGACGGCGTGATCTACAGGAACACGCTGTAGGGCCTCTCCACCGATGGCGGGGCGCAGCCGCGCCATCGAGTGGAACCACGCGGGCGCCGCGGATCCGGGCGTGGGCCAGCCGCCGGTCCGCTCGCGGCCGGCGACCGTGGGGCGCAAGCGATCCTATCGCCCGTCGTGCTGCGATGCGGCTGCGCCAGGAACATGAAGTTCTCCGCGCCGCCGCCCATGACGTATTCGCGCTGCTGCCAGAAATACGGCCAGACCTTCAGCTCCGGCAGGTCCGGCCGGATCAGCGCGGTCCCGGAGATGACGCCGCCGGGGATGTAGCTCCAGTCGGCGCGGTTGGTGCCATAGGCGACCGTCGCCGACCGCGCGCCCACGCCGGAGGCGAACGACTCGGTGTTGTTGCCCGGGTGCACGCCCAGCACGAAATTCAGCGCTTCCATCTGCAGGGTGTCCGGCGTGTGCTGCGGCCAAGGCCTTGCGGAAGAAGTACTGGTCCACGCCGAACTTCTGGATGTCCCAGCCGGCCCCCAGATGTACGGCACGTACGGCACCCCGTACGGCGTATGCGTGGCCTGTTCGGCCAGCCGGGCCTTATGCGCGCCTGCACGGCCGCGTCGACCTCGCGCAGGAAGGCGGCATCGTCGATCAGTGGCAGCGCTTCGGCCAGCGACGGGCCCGCCTTATCGATGTGGGCGACGATGTCGGACTTCATCGCCAGCAGGCGGTCCACGTAGGCGCGCTCGCGCGTGCTGCGGGCGAGTTCGGCCGAGGCGAATACCTTCGGTTTCAGCTTGTCGGCGCGGTCGATCGCGCGCGCATAGAGGTCCCTTACCCGCGGCCAGCGCTTCGGCGGCCATGCGCGGATTGGTCTTCTGCAGCACGCGCGCGGCCGTGGCTGCGGCCCGCGGCCGTGTCCAGCTCGCGGTCGGGGTTGTCCTCGGTGAACACCCAGCGGTCATCGGCGATGGACGAGGTCGTGCCGGTGCGCGCGCCAGGCCAGCGACGGGTCGTACTGCAGGCCATCGCTCTGCGTGGTGACGTCGCCCAGCAGCGTGTACTGCGCCAGCGTCGGTTCGATGATGCCGCGATAGGTGCGGCCCATCGCCCGGTAGCCGCCGAGCACGCTGAGCAGGCCGTGTTCGACCTGCTGCAGTGCGTCGCTGGCGCCGTCGGGCCTCAACATCTGTACCTGCTTCTTCGCCTTATCGATGCTGGTGCTGTCGTAGTCCAGGCCGAATTCCTCGACCATCTTCGCCAGCAGCCAGACCGTGCCCATCTGGCTCTCCACGCGCAGGTCGTAGTCGCCCGCGTCGTGCCATCCGCCGGAAGTCAGGCCGGGCACGCGCTCGCCGGGCTTGTAGCGGGTCAACCTGTCCGCGCCCTGGTCGTAGCCGTCGAAGTGCACGCCCGGCCTTACCATGCGCGCGTCGTCCCGGTGGTCCAGTCCGTGCCAGGCGGTGCGGTAGTTCTCCTGGACCAGCATGTGGCACATCTGCGCCGGCAGGAAATATTCGAGCGTGGGCTGCCACACGCCGCGGTCGTACACGTCGTCGGCGATGCGGAAGGCGTGCGTCCTGCGACCGCGATACTCGAGCTCGTACATGCCCGGCTCGGTGACCTTGCCCAGGTCGGCGGTCAGGTACTGGTAGCGCAGGAACTGGCCCCACGATCTTGGCGTGAAGCGTTCCACTTCACGCGGGCCGGCTTCGGTCATGCGGTACAGGACCAGCGGATCGGCGCGCTGGTCGCGCTTGTCCTGTTCGATCACCACCGTCTTCGCCTTACCCGGCCGGTAACCGACCTGCGAGACCTGCACCACCGGGGCGTAGCGCCAGCCGGGATCGACGTTCGGCGTGATCACCTGGACACCGCGTTGGCGGTGGCGCCAGGACGCGTCGTCTCGCGCACGATGTACCAGCCGTTGTTGAAATTGCCGCGTCCATCGAGCAGTTCCAGGCGCCCGCTGCGGCTCTCGATCCGCAGGCGCTGCAGGTCGCTTTCGGGGGCGACGATCAGCGTCCTGCCTGCTGCCATCGGTGCGGCGACGAGCTGGCCGTGGTCGTTGCGGACCGGGCCGTTGGCCTGGCGCGGGAAGGTGCCCGACGCATCGTCCATCAGCTGCGACTTTGCCGAACAGGTCGGTGGGAAACAGTTCGAAGTTGAAGCCGACCTTGCCTTCCCACTCCACCGGCAACGGTTTGTCGAGGTCGACGACCACCTGGAACGCGTTGCCCTCCAGCGGCGCCACGCGCACGTGGTAGGTGAAGTGCAGGTCCGGATATTCGATCGGGTTGAAGCCCTTGCGATCCTTGCTTTCGTCGGGATATCGCAGGGTCTGGGTCACCGCGCCGGCGACCGGATCCAGTACCGGCTTGCCGACCGCGGCGGGCATCGGCGACCACTGTCCCGGCGACGGCTCCAGGCGTAGATCGCCGTTGGCGGCCACGCGCTCGCCATGCTGGATGACGGTGACGCCGGTCTGGTGGCCGTCCGGATAGATGTCGGCAAAGACCGTGACATTCAGTCCAGGCGCCTCCAGATAGCCCTGTTCGTTGAGCTTGAGCCTGGATTCGGCCTTGACCGCACCCGCGCAGAAACAAAGGGCCGCAGCCCCTGGGATTGCCGCCTTCATTGATCTCCCCGGAACCGGCCACTCACCGGCCGAGGGCCGATCATAGGCGCTGCCACAGGCTCCATGACAGGGTGCCGTTGCGCGGCGCGGACTCTGCCGGACGCAAAAAAGCCCGCATCGATGGCGGGCTTTTCTCACTTTAAATCATTGATTTTGCTGGAAAAACTGGTGGCTATGGGTGGACTCGAACCACCGACCCCGGCATTATGAGTGCCGTGCTCTAACCGGCTGAGCTACATAGCCAGTATTCCAACGGTTCCGCTGGCCTTGGAATCATCCTGAGCGTGAGCCCGGGGTGCGTGGCGGCGCGGAGAACCGCGAATTCTTCATGTTCCATACCGCGCTGTCAATGCGGCGCTTGTGGCCCCGACGGGGCCATGGCAGAGTCGGGCCAGTTGAAATATTTCTGGAGTCCGCATCGTGATCGATCCGGACGGATACAGGCCCAACGTCGGGATCGTGCTGATGCGCCCGGATGGCCAAGGTGTTCTGGGCGCGTCGCGTGCGCCGGGATGGCTGGCAGTTTCCGCAAGGGGGAATGCGCAGCGACGAGACCCCGACGGAGGCCATGTTCCGCGAGCTGCACGAGGAAACCGGACTGTCGCCCGAGCACGTGGAAGTGCTTGGTGCGACCCCGGGATGGCTGCGCTATCGGCTGCCGGGCAGGGCCGTGCGCCGCGGGGGCGAAGGTCCTGTCTGTATCGGCCAGAAGCAGGTCTGGTTCCTTCTGCGCCTGCTCGGCGATGAGTCGCTGGTGCGCTTCGATGCGACAGAGACACCGGAGTTCGATCGCTGGCGGTGGGTCGACTTCTGGTACCCGGTGGAGCACGTGGTCAGCTTCAAGCGCGGGGTCTATGCCCGCGCGCTGCGGCACCTTGCACCGTTGGCCGGAGACAGCGGGGCGACGCTGCGGCAGATGCCGTCCGCTGCCCAGGAGGCGTGGCTGCCCGGGAGCAGCGCCGGCCACGAGCGCCCGCGCAAGCGTCCGAGGGGCGCGCGGGGCCAGCGTTCATCGGCCTGAATGCAGGGGCCCGGCCCGGCGGCTGTAATTGACAACTATTCTCATCTTTGCTGGAATGGTGCCAGTTCCATCCACCGGTATGCGCCCGTGTATGTCTGCCTCTGCAATGGTGTCACCGATCGCCAGATCCGCGAGGCCGTGGACAACGGGTGCGGCAGCATCGGCGAGCTGACCATGCGTACCGGCTGTGGCGCCAGCTGCGGTTCCTGCTTATGGGCATGGCCGCTTCGATGATCGCCGAGATGCAGGCCGAACTGCCGCTGCCGATCCTGGCCTGCGCGCGGCCTGACCTCCGCCCGTCCGATCGCTGGCTGACGCATCACGGCTTGCGGCCGTGATGCACACGATTCGCGTTATCCCACCCTCCGCGGTGGCGCGCTAGAGTGCATGCCGTTTTCCGCACGCTGGAGCAGGCCATGAAGGGCGACGCCAAGGTCATCGGGTACCTCAACAAGGCGCTGTACAACGAACTGACCGCGATCAACCAGTACTTCCTGCATTCGAAGATGCTGAAGAACTGGGGCCTCAAGGAACTGGCCGAGCACGAGTACAAGGAATCGATCGACGAGATGCGCCACGCCGACTGGCTGGCCGAGCGCATCCTGTTCCTTGAAGGGCTGCCGAACTTCCAGGCGCTGGGCAAGCTGCGCATCGGCGAAACGCCACGCGAGCTGCTCGAGTGCGACCTTACCTGGAGATGGAAGGGCTGCCTGTGCTACGCGAGGCCATCGCCCATGCCGAGTCCATCGGCGACTACGTCAGCCGCCAGTTGTTCGCGAAGATCCTCGACTCCGAGGAGGAGCACGTCGACTGGCTCGAGACCCAGCTCGACCTCATCGACCGGATCGGCGAACCCAACTACCTGCTGAGCAAGCTCGAGGACTGAGCCGCGGAAGCGGTCGAGAGCCAGCCCTGCAAGGCCACGCGCGCGCGCGCGAATTCGGCGATCAGCAAGGCGACGGCCACCGCGGGCCGGTCGAGGGCGCGTGCACGCGCGCCAAGCTCGATGCGCTTGGCCGCGGCCGATAGCGCCAGTGCGCCGACGTTGGCGCTGGATGATTTCAACGCGTGCGCCGCCTCGCGCATCATTTCCATGTCGGGGATTGCCGACGCCTGTTCCATGAGGCGGACAAGACGCGGCGCGTCTTCCAGGAACAGGTTGACGATGGTCAGCGCCTCGTCGCCGGCGATCTCGCGCAGTTCGTCCAGCATCTCCGGCTCGAGCACCGGCGGCGGAGGCAGCTGCGACGATGGCGCATCCTCGATGGCCGGTGCCTCTGTCGCCGGCGCAGCGGTGGCTGCAGGAACGAAGATGGGCATGTCCGGTTCGATCGACACCGCGGGTACCGTCGGGCCCGCAGTCACCGGCGCAGGACCCGCGGCTGCCGCACCGGTTACCGACGCGGGGACTGCCGGGGCTGCGATCGTGGCTGCTGCCGGCACGTCCGGTTCCGAAATCGGCGCGGGCGGTGTGTCACCGGCGTCGAGGGACGGCTCCGGCGGGCGCGGGGCGGCGCTGCGCGCCGGCGCCGTGCGCAGCCAGCGGCGCAGACAGGCTTCGAGCTGCTCGCGCGCCACCGGCTTGGACAGGTAGTCGTCCATGCCCGCATCCAGGCAACGCTGGCGGTCGCCGGCCATGGCGTTGGCGGTCATCGCCACGATCGGCAGGCGTCGGCCCGGGGCCTGCGCGGCTTCGTGCTCACGCCAGCGACGGGTGGCCGAATAGCCGTCGAGCACCGGCATCTGGCAGTCCATGAGCACGAGGTCGTAGCTGCCGCTTGCCATGTGCGAAAGCGCGACCTCGCCGTTGGATGCGGTATCGCATTCGTAGCCGAGCACGGACAGCAGCTTCTGCGCCACGAGCAGGTTGACCGGGTTGTCTTCGACCAGCAGCAGCCGTGACGGCGGCATGGGATGCGCCGGCTCGGAGGGGGTGGGTTCCGGTGCGGGGAGCGCGACCGGCGCCGGTTCGGGGGCGCTACTGGCCACTTCGGCTGCGGGCAGGGGCTCAAGCAGGGCGCTGCGCAAGTCCGTATCGGGTGCCAGGCGGGGCAGCATGCTCGTCCCTTCGCGGAGGTCCTCGGCGATCTCCTCATCTCCGTACAGCCACAGCAGTCGCACGTTGGCGTATGCGGGCGTGCGCGTCAGCGCGCGATGCAGCGCGCGTGCGCTGTGGCGCAGGCCGTCGTAGTCGGCGACCACGGCGACAAAGCTGGCCGGCTGCCCCAGGGGTGGTCTGCTGGCGCAGGCGTTCCAGCGCCTCCCGGTGGTCTCGACGATGCTGACGGACATGCCCCAGTTGGGCAGCAGCAGGGCGATGCGCTGGCGCTGGCGCAGGTTCGGGGTGATCGCCAGCACCCGCCGCGCGTCATGCGCGGTCTGCCGGATCTGCACGTCGCCAATGACTTTCAGCAGCGGGATCTCGAACCAGAACGTCGAGCCCTGGCCCGGTTCGGACTGCACGCCGATGCGGCCGCCCATCAGGTCGACGATGCGTTTGCAGATCGCCAGGCCTATACCGGTACCACCGTAAAGCCGGGTGGTGGAGGCGTCGGCCCGGTGAAGGCGCGGAACAGCCGTGCCTGCTGCGCGTGGCCGATGCCGATGCCGGTATCGCGGACCTCGAAGCGCAGCATGTGCTGGGCCGCGGTCTCGCCCAGGCGGCGCACTCCAAGGTAGATGCCTCCACGCTCGGTGAACTTGAGCGCGTTGCCGATCAGGTTGGTGAGCACCTGGCGCAGGCGCACCGGATCGCCACGCACCGGCAGGCGCACGTTCGGGTCGATGTTCAGTTCCAGGTGCAATCCCTTGCCTTCGCCCTGCCGCTGCATCAGCAGCAGCACCGCTTCCAGCAGCTCGCGCAGGTTGAAACTGGTGATCTCCAGTTCCAGCCGGTTGGCTTCGAGCTTGGAGTAGTCGAGGATGTCATCGACGATTCGCAGCAGCTGCAGCGAGGATTCGTGCGCGGTGCGCAGCATCTCGCGCTGGTCGGGAGCCAGGGTGCCGCGTGCCACCAGGTCCAGCATGGGGATGATGCCGTTGAGCGGGGTGCGGATCTCATGGCTCATCGTGGTAAGGAATTCGCCCTTGGCTAAGGACCGCGGACTCGGCCGCGCGCTTGGCCTGCAACAACTGCTGCTCGAGCTGGTCGTGGCGGTTGACGTCACGCTGCAGCAGGGTGCATTCGTCCTCGGCGGCGGCGGCCCGGGCATTGGCCTCGTTGAGGTCGCGCGCCCAGGCGCCGCTGGACACCACCGCGCCCAGGGTGAACACCAGCGTGGCCAAGGCCAGGCCGCCGACACGGTCCCCCATGATGCCGAGGCATTCCCGCTCAGCCCTGGGCCGATTGCCAGCAGCGTGCATGCGCCGGCCATCGCCGCGAGCACGGGCCAGACACGGCGCTGCGCCGGTGCCGGTGCCGGCATCACAGCACCGCGTTCTGGAAGTCGAAGTCGAGCTCGGTGCCGACCGAGTGCACCAGGTTGCCTGGATGTAGTCGATGCCGCCCATCCACATCGCCGCGGCGGCCTGCGGGTCCTCGATCTGCTGGCCGATCACCTGCAGGCCCAGGCGATGGGCCTGGTCGATGGTGCTGCGGAGCTGGTCACGCAACTGCGCGTCGGCGTGCGCGCCGGCGAAGCGTCCGGCCATGCGGACGTAGCTCAGCGGCAGCTGGCCCAGCAGTGCGTCGGCGTCCGGACCCGGATCGAACTGGCTCAGGCAGAACTGCACGCCCGCGCCCATCAACCGGCGACAGAATTCGCCCAGGTCACGCTGTGGATCAGCGCATCGCCCAGGCGCAGGTCGATGACCACGGAGGTGCCGTCGATGCCGCGTGCGGCGATCGTCTGCAGCAGCCAGTCGGCGAAGGCCTCGCGGGCCAGGGTGCGCGGCGACTGCGACACGAACAGCCGCAGCGGGCTGCCGGCGGTCGTGCGCGTGACGATCATGTCCAGCGCGTGTTCCATGACCTGCTGGTCGAGGTCGGCGATGCGCCCGCTGGCTTCGGCCGCGGGCACGACCTTACCGGCCGACAGCAGCGTACCGTCGGGCTGGCGCAGGCGGAGCAGTACCTGGTACTGGGCCTGTTCGTTGCCGGCCACCGCGACGATCGGCTGGTAGGCCAGCTCCAGCTGTCCCTCCAGCATCGCCATGCGTTCCTGCGCCTCGGTGTCGCTGCGCGGTACGTACGCGGCAACGCCGTCGCTGTGCAGGCGGGCGGCCAGCGCGCTGCGCTCGGTGGCTTCCAGCGCCGGGCCGGCGCCCTCGAAGCCGATCGACAGTGCGGTATAGCCGACGGCGCTGCGCAGCTGCACCTGCTCCTCGTCGCGCACCGGAAAGCCCTGCTCGGCCAGTCCGGCACGCAGGCGCTGGGCATGCTGTCCGAGCTCGGACTCGTCGAGGTCGCGGGCCAGGGTCACGAAACTGTTGTCGTTCAGGCGCGCGACCGGCGCCGGAGCGCCGATCCGCGAAAGGCAGACGCCCGCCGCGGTCATGAGCCGTTCGAAGGCCGCATAGCCGTAGCGCTCGCGCAGTCCCAGCGCGCTGGCGATCTCGATGAAGAACAGGCCGCCGCGGGCGCGATCAGCCAAGGCCTGGTCGACCTGCTGCAGCAGCCAGCCGCGGGTTGCTGCCGGTCGGTCTCCGGGTGGCTCCGCAGCATCGTGCTAGTCGAGGCCGACGGCTGGCGCAGCTGGGCGCGGGTGCGCTGGATCCGGTTGGAGACGGCGGCGATCAGGTGGCGCGGGCGGATCGGTTTCGTCAGGAAGTCGTCCGCGCCGCTTTCGAGCACCTCGAACTGGCGCTCCGGGTCGGGATCGCCGGTCAGGAACACGATCGGCAGCAGCTGGAATCCCTGCTGCTGCCGGATCAGCGTGGTCAGGCGCATGCCGTCCAGCCCGGGCATGTGCAGGTCCATCAGGATCAGGTCCGGATCGAAGCGGCCGATGGCTTCGATCACGCCCTCCGGTTGCATCTGCACCTCGGCCTTCATCCCGGCGCCATGCAGCACGCTTTGCGCGAACAGCGCCTGGGTGCGGTCGTCCTCGACGATGAGGATGCGGTAGGGCGACTCGGCGGCCGCTTCCTGCCCGGGCGGGCCGGAGGTCGTCGGGCCCGGGGCGGGGGTGCGTGCAGACGGCGGTTCGCCGCCGGCCTGTTCCGTTGCGTCGTCGTGCTGCGCATCCTGGGCCCAGCGGCGCCAGTATTGCGGTGGCGGAGTTTCGGCGCGCAGCCGCTGGCGCGCAGCCGAATCCTCCGGCAGTGAGGCGTTTTCTCGTGCGGCCATCAGTCTTCCCCCTGCTGGGACCGCATTATGTGGCCAACTGTGTTCATGAGGACAAGTCCGTCGGGCGTGGCCGGGTCACGTGCCGGTCGGCGTGAACAGCCGCCGCACGCCACGGCTGAGCGTTCGCCAGATCCACCACACCAGCAGCGCGCCGACGACGCTGATACCGACCACCAGCAGCAGGGCGATCCATGGATGCGCCATCGCCAGCGCCAGCCCGCCGACCACCAGCGTGTCTTCGGTTGCCGAGGCGATCCAGTTGCTGGCCGGCTCGGGCGAGGTGTTGAGCAATGCGCGCGAACCGGCTTTCAGTCCGTGGCTGGCCAGGGCCACGCCGGCCCCTGCGGCGAGGGCGCCGGCACCGAGCTGCCCGTCCGGCGACAGCGTGGCCGCGGTAAGGAAGGCGCCGGCCGGGACCCGGGCCAGGTCTGCACTAGGTCCCAGACCGAATCCACGCCGGGGATCTTGTCGGCGAAGAACTCGGCCAGTGCCAGCGCGCCGGCGGTGCCCAGCACCCACCACGACTGCGTTGCCGCCAGTGCCGGCGGCAGGTCGACCCAGCCGAGCAGCCCGGCCAAGGCCAACTCCGAACACGGTCAGGTAGGCCCGGATCCCCGCCATCCAGGCCAGCAGGATCCCGATCACGTACAGGTGGGCGTCGGTCATGGGTCACTCCTGCCGTACTGCGGCGAGTGCGGGGCATGGCCCCGGAAGGGGCGGGGGCTGGGCTAGACTGGCCCGCCTCCTCCGCAGTATAGGCAGATCGGTACGGGCCCGGCCGGCCCCTGCCAGGTCACTCCCCGCGATGACAGAACCCGTCCCCCGTTTCCGCATCGTGCCCGGCCCGTCCGGGTTCCCGGCCCGTGGCCGGGTCATCGCCATCCTGGTCAGCCTGGCTGCTTTCGCTGGCCGCGGTGTGGATGCTGGCGAGCTGGAACGCGGCGCCGGGCTCGGGAGACTCGCGGGGGCGCTTGCGCGCGGCCGAGCGGGCCGCCGCCCAGGGCCAGCGCCAGCTCGACGAGCTCAACCAGCGCCTTATCACGCTGTCGCGCTCGGACCAGATCAGCCGCGCCGCCAACAACGAACTGCAGTCCTCGCTGGCCGAGCGCGACGAGGAGATCGCCGCGTTGCGCGCCGACGTGGCCTTCTACGAGCGCCTGGTCGGCTCCACCGCCCAGCGCAAGGGCCTGAACGTGCATTCGATCGAATTCGCGCCGACCGAAGCGGGTACCTGGAACTACCGGGCGGTGCTGACCCAGAACCTGAATCGTGGTGCGATCAGCCAGGGCCAGTTGCGCTTCTCGGTGGAAGGCGTGCGCGCGGGCAAGCTGGCGACGGTGAGCTGGGACGACCTGCACCAGAAGCCATCCAGCCCGGGCCAGGACTATTCGTTCCGCTATTTAAGGAACTGACGGGCAACGTGATGCTGCCCAAGGATTTCACCCCGCAGCGTGTGCGAGTCTCGCTGCGGGGCGGCGCCGGAGGCGCCGACCAGACTTTCGATTGGACCCTCGCGGGGAGTGGCGGAAACAGATGAATCCATTCAAGAACAAGTCCGCCCAGCGCGACGGCTTTGCGATCGACACCCTGATCGGCGCCGACGTGGTCATCCGCGGCGACCTGGAATTCAGCGGCGGCCTGTACGTGGAAGGCCGGATCATCGGCAAGGTCATCGCCGCCGACGGCCGGCCGGCCAGCCTGCTGCTGGCCGAGCAGGGCACGATCGAGGGCGAGATCCATGCGCCGGTGGTGGTCATCAACGGCACCCTGGCCGGCGACGTGCACGCCAGCGAGCGGGTCGAACTGGCGCAGAAGGCGCGGGTCGAGGGCAATGTCCACTACACGGTCGTGGAAATGAGCGCCGGCGCCCAGCTCACCGGCCGCCTGGTCCACGCCCAGGCGCAGGCCCGCGCGCTGCCCGCGCCGGAGCCGTCAGTCCCGGCCGCCTTGGCCGCGATCGCCGCCGACGCTTGATCGACGGCCGTACCGGCCCCATCTTGGCTCCATGGAAATCCTGCCCAGCTACCAGCAACTCGAGCAGCCGCTGCGTTTCAGCCCCGCCGCGGCCTCCAAGGTCCGTGAACTGATCGCCGAAGAAGGCAATGCGGAACTGAAACTGCGTGTCTACATCCAGGGCGGGGGCTGTTCCGGATTCCAGTACGGGTTCGAGTTCGACGAGAACCAAGGCCGAGGACGACATGGCGGTGAACACCGACGGGGTGACACTGCTGGTCGATCCGCTCAGCCTGCAATACCTGATGGGCGCCGAGGTCGATTACAGCGAGGGGCTGAGCGGCGCGCAGTTCGTGATCCGCAACCCCAACGCCAAGACCACCTGCGGCTGCGGCAGCAGTTTTACCGTCTGATCCGGCGGGCCGGCGCCATGTCCTTCCCGGCCAGCCTCCAGGGGATTCGCCTTCGTCGCGCCCACGCTCGACCGCAGCGACGCGTTGCGCGGCGATGCCCAGGCGCTGCGTGGCCTGTGGCCGCAGGCGCGGCTGCTCCTGCTCGATGGCGAAGGCCGCGCCGCGGCCGACGCCGATGGCGCGTTGCTGTCGCTGCGGGGCGGGCAACTGGGGGCGGTCCCGGCACGGCGATCTTCCTGTAGCCTAGGTAGGCCGACGGGCACGCCTGGTTCGCGCTGGACGCGGCGACGGTTCCGGCGCTGGAGGCGATCCAGTGGATCGACCTGCGCCGCGCGGCGGCGGAATGGCCTGCGGACATCGCCAGCGCCTTCGCCTATGCGCGCGGCATGCTCCACTGGCACGCGCGCAACCGCCATTGCGGGGTATGTGGTGGCGTCGTCGCCTTCGACCGGGGTGGTTTCGTCGGCCATTGCGCGCAATGCGGCAATGACCACTACCCGCGCGTCGATCCGGCGGTGATCGTGGCGGTGAGCGATGGCGAACGCCTGCTCCCGGGGCGCCAGCCAGGCTGGCCGCCGCGGCGCTGGTCCGTGCTCGCCGGATTCGTCGAGCCCGGCGAAGCGCCCGAGCAGACCGTGGTGCGCGAGGTCCACGAGGAAACCCGGGTGCGCGTGCAGTCGTGCCGCTACCCGGGCGGCCAGCCCTTACCGTTTCCGGGCGCCCTGATGCTCGGCTTCGAGGCGCTGGCCCACGCCGACGACCCGCGCGTGGACGGCGAGCTGGAAGAGGCGCGCTGGTTCACCCGCGAGGAAATCGGCCTACCAGCCCTGCGGCGCGACGGCAGCGAGCCGGACGGAATCCTGCTGGCGCCGCCGATTTCGATCGCGCGCGCGCTGATCGAGCACTGGCACGGGACCGGGGCTGCGCTCACGCCCGCTTAGCGCCTGCGGCGCCGGCCTGCGGCTAGAATCGCCGCAGGGAGGGCCCTTGATGTTCACAACCTTGGTTGCGGTCATCGCTGCGCTGGTGCTGGGCCATGTCGCGCCCGCGCTGGGTGCGTCGCTGCGCCAGTTCCACTGGTACGAGCAGTGGCTGGAATGGCTCGGTTCGCATGACGGCCGAGGGCGCCTTCTGGCGCGGGCGGCACGGCATCTGGCTGGCACTCCTGCCGCCGGTGCTGCTGGTGCTGCTGGTGCAGGTTGTCCTGTCGGGCAGGCTGTTCGGCCTTACCAGCCTGTTGTTCGGCGTGATCGTGCTGGTGTGGGCCTGGGGGCCGCGCGACCTGGACATCGACGTGGAGTCCGCACTCGATGCCACCGAGCCGGAAACCCGTCGTGCGCGCCTGGCGCAGCTGGCGCCCGGGCCGGACGTGTCCGTCGCCGAGGGGCCGGCATTGCCTTACCTGCTGATGCGCAGCGCATTGCGTCGCTGGTTCGCGCCGCTGTTCTGGTTCCTGGTGCTGGGCCCGGCCGGGGCGGCGCTGTACCGGCTGACCGAGCGCGCCGTGCTGGTCCCGCCGACGCTGCTGCCGGAGGAGAACGCCGCCGGTGCATGGAATGTGTTGCGCTGGCTGGAATGGCCGGTGGCGCAGCTGATGACACTGGCGCTGGCCCTGGCCGGCAACTTCGACCTGGTGTTCCGCGCCTGGCATGCGGCAGGGGGTGACCGCGGGCGCGCCGAGAGCGGCTTCCTCGAATCCGCCGCGCGCGCGGCCGTGCGTGGCGAGCTGGCCGAAGACGCCGAAGACGATCGGCGTGACGGCCAGTTGCCGGCCACGACCGAGCTGGTCGAACTGCGCGACGCGATGAGCCTGGTGTGGCGCATGCTTCTGGTATGGCTGGCACTGCTGGCGTTGCTGGTGATCGCCGGCTGGGTGAGCTGACCGCGCCGGGATGGCAGCGAGGCGCGAAGACGTTGGGCGCGCCGCCGCGCGCCGCCGCGCGATGCGTTTCAGCCGGGCGCGAGCAGGTTGAAAGGAAACCAGGGCAGGTTGCGGGCGATCCAGTAAGTGGGCAGCACCCACAGCCACAGCTTCGGCTCCATCGCCACGTCCATCAGCGGACGCAGTGCGCGCGGTTGCCAGCCCTGTGACCACGCGACCATCAGCGCCATCAGCGGCAGCATCAGCACGCCGAGCGGGTTCATCGAGAACGCTCCGGCCAGGTCGCCGTGAACCAGCGCGTGCAACGCGCGGGTCAGCCCGCAGCCGATGCAGTACAGGCCGGTGACCGCATGGAACATGCACGGCGGAAAAGGATTTCCCGCCACGTTCGGATCATAGGTACGCAGCAGCCATACGCCGGCGCCGGCCGCGACCGCGGCCGACGCCACTCCTGCGATGCGCAGCGCGCGTGCGCCAGCCATCGTCGTTACTGCGCGGCCTGCATCTGTTCCAGCAGCTGCTGGTACTCGGCCATGCCGCCCGTGGCGTAGAAGTAGACGTTCAGCAGCACGCCGATGATCGCCAGCGCGGTGGCCACCCAGCACCAGGTCTTGGCATTGGCCGAGGCGCGACGCGCGCCCTCGATGTCACCCCTGGTTGAGCAGGCCATTGACCTTGCTGGAGAACACGATCGCGACGATGCCGATCAGGCCCAGCGGGCAGCACAGGCAGGTCGCCAGTACGGTCGAGATGATCGCCCAGGCCAGATGGTTGGGCACGGGTCCATGGACCGGTGGCGCGGTCGGGGTGGGCGGCGGGACGTAACTCATGGCACTGGCTCTTATGGCGGAATCGGTTGTGGATCGTGCTTTGCAGCATGACGTCGGCGCCCGGTGTTCGCCCCGGTGCGGCGGATCGTGCAGTGGCGGTGTACGGCCCTGCGGTCCCCCGGGCGGTCGGCAGCAAGACTACCCGACCGGCTGCGGCCGGCATAGTCGTCAGGCCGCGTCGCCGCGCAGCTCGCGCACCGCCGCTTCCAGCGTTTCCGCGTCGGGTCGACCGGTCCGCGCCGCCGCCGCCACGACCTCCACGTGCGCGCGGAAACGACGTGGCAACCGCATCTTCCCCGGATGGCTGCCCTGCGCGTGTTCGCTGCGCCGGCTCCACATGCTGGCCCACATGTTGCGCAACGCCATCGGCACCACCGGCACCGGCCGCCCCGCGGCGGCCGCACGCTCTAGGATCCTTTCCACCCCGGACTTGAACGGGGCGATCCGCCCGTCCCTTATCAGCGCGCCCTCGGGGAAGATGCACACCAGCCCGCCTTCGGCCAGGGTCGCGTCGATCTCGTCGAAGGCACGCGCCATCAGCTCAGGGTTCTCCCGGGCGCCGGCGATCGGGATGGCCTTGGCGGTGCGGAAGATCCAGCGCAGCACCGGGATGTTGAAGATCCTGTAGTACATGACGAAGCGCACCGGGCGCGGGATGCAGGCGGCCAGGATCAGCGCGTCCATGTAGCTGACGTGGTTGCACACGATCAGCGCCGCGCCCTCGTCAGGGACATGCTGCTCGATGCCGTGCAGGCGCAGCCGGTACAGCGTGCGCACCAGCACCCAGCTGAGGAAGCGCATCAGGAATTCGGGAACGATCGTGAAGATCCAGATCGCCACCAGCATGTTGGCGACGGCCAAGGTAGCAGGAACACCTGCGGGATGCTCCAGCCGAGCAGGCGTTGCACCGCCAGGCCGATCAGCGCCGCGGCGACGATGAACAGCGAGTTCTGGATGTTCATCCCGGCGATCACCCGCGCCAGTTCCGACTTCGGCGTGCGGCTCTGGATCAGGGCGAACAGCGGCACGACGAAGAAGCCGGTGAACAGGCCGATGCCGGTCAGGTCCAGGATGATCCGCCAGCTGCCGTCGGCGCGGACGAAGTCGAGCACCTCCAGGCCCGAGGCGAGCGCGTGGCCGGGGCGGGCGAAGTACAGGTCGAGCATGAACGCGCTGACGCCGAATGCGCCCAGCGGCACCAGCCCGATCTCGACGATGCGGCCCGACAGTTTTTCGCACGACATCGAGCCGATGCCGACGCCGACGGAGAACAGCGCCAGCGCGAAGATGTACAGCGCCTGCGTGCCGCCGAGGTTGACCGAGGCGTAGGCCGGCAGCTGCGCGGTGAGCATGGTGCCGATGAACCAGAACCACGACACGCCGAGCACGGCGTTGCGCACCGCCAGCTGCTTGCGGGCCAGTTGCCACAGCCGCCAGGACTCGGTGAGCGGGTTCCAGTCGATGACCAGCCCGGGCGAGCCGGCGTCGACCCTGGGGATGCGCCGCGCCACCATGTTGCCGGCAATGGCCAAGGGCGATGATCGACACGGCGGCCACCCATAGCCCGTTGTCGCCGGCGAGCTGGAAGATCAGGCCGCCGAAGATCATGCCGGCCAAGGATGCTGATCGAAGTCCCCATCTCGACCAGACCGTTGCCGCCGGTGAGCTCCTCGGGCGCCAGCACCGACGGCAGGATCGAATACTTCACCGGTCCGAACAGCGTGGACTGGGCGCCGGTGGCGAACAGGGCGACCAGCAGGACGGGCATGCTCTGCAGCACGAAGCCGACCGCGGCCACGGTCATGATCGCGATCTCCATCGTCGTGGTGACGACGATGAGCTTCTGCTTCTCCATCTTCTCCGCGACCTTACTGGCGAGGGCGGAAAACAGGAAGTAGGGGAGGATGAAGATGGCCGGCGCCAGGTTGGCGTACAGCGTGGTCTGTTCGACGCCGACCGACATCCGCGCCCAGCAGGCCGATGACCGCCTGCCGGTACACGTTGTCGTTGAACGCGCCCAGCGACTGGACCGTGAAATAGGGCAGGAAGCGGCGCTGGCTCAGCAGCGAGAACTGGCTGTGGCTGGACATGCGGCTTCCCCGGTGTCGGCGCAGCCTAGCAGATCGGGATTGCGGCCTTCCTGCCGGGATTGGCCGCCATGGTGCTTGCCGATCGCGCCTTCGGCACAGTTGTGGTATTGGACACCCGTTCTGGCCGATCGGTCCCTCATGACAGTCGCCATACGAGCACCGGGGCGTTTGTGGCGGGATGTTCTCGCCGTGGCGGCGCTGGTCGGCCTGCTGGACTGGCTGATGCTGCATTTTTCCAGGGGCTCGGGCGAACTGGCCGCGGCCTTATTTCGGGAACGGGTTCCTCACCGGCTGGCTGCTGTCGCGTCCCCCGGCTGTGGCGCTGGTACTTGGTGGCGGGCCTGCTCGCCGGCGTCCTTACGCGGCTGCTGTCGGCGAGCCCGCCGCCGCTGGCCATCGCGCTGGGCCTTACCGATATCGTCGAGGTGCTGGTCGTCGCCGTCGCGGTGCGCTGGAGGGTGCCCAACGTCCGCGATCCCAGGCGCTGGGTCGAGCTGGGCAGCGTCGCCACGAGCAGCACGCTGGCGGCGTGCGCGGTGTCGGGACTGCTGGCATCCGCCGCGTACGCGTGGCTGGGCGGCGGTGCCTTCCTTTCCGGGTTCGTCAGCTGGTACGCGGCGCACGTGGTCGGCATGGTGATCTTCGGTACCACCACGCTGGTCATGCACCGCGAGGGCCGCGCCCTTTCACCGCGCCGGGCCGGCGCTGGTCGTTTGCCGCGACCATGCTGCTGGTGGCGGTGGTGAGTACGGTGGTGTTCTGGTTGCCCTACCCGCTGCTGTTCCTCGCCTATCCGCCGCTGCTGCTTGCCGCGTTCCGCCACGGTTTCGCCGGCGTCGCGGTGAGCATCCTGCTGGTCGGAACGATCGGCAGCATCGCCACCGCGATGGGCCATGGGGCGATCGTGCAGGTGGACGGATTCGGCGGAGGTGGACGCGTCGCCATATTGCAGCTGTATATCGCCGGCGCCTGCCTGATGACGATCCCGGTGGCGCTGGTCATGAACGAACGCGGGCGGCTCACCGCGCGCCTGCGCGACAGCGAACAGCGCTTCCGCATGCTGGCCGACTATTCGCACGATGTGATCGTGCGCATGAGTGCCGATGGCGTCCGGCTGTACGTATCGCCATCGGCGCGTGATCTCCTCGGCTGGTCGCCCGAGGAAATGCTGGGCACGCGCTGGGACATGCTGCATCCCGACGACCGCGCCATGCAGCAGCAGGCGATGGACATGGTGCTGGCCTCCGGCCAGGCGCATACCGATGTGTACCGGATGCTGCACAAGGACGGGCACTACGTATGGATCGAGGCGGTCACCCGGCCCATTCCGAGCATCGACGGCCAAGGGCATGGACATCATCTACAGCGGCCGCGACGTTACCGGCCGGGTGGCGGCCGAAGCGGCGCTGGAGGCGAGCCGCCGCGACCTGGAACGGCAGGTGCGGGTGGATGCGCTGACCGGGCTGGCCAACCGCAGGCGGTTCGAGGAAGACCTCGGCCTCGCGCTGCTGCGGCTCAAGCGCCACGCAATGCCGGTCGCGCTGGTGTACCTGGACATCGACCACTTCAAGCGCATCAACGACGGCCATGGCCACGCGGCCGGCGACCATGTGCTGTGCACGTTCGCGCAGCGGCTGGCGGGCAGCGTTCGCGCCACCGACCCGGTGGTGAGGCTGGGTGGAGACGAATTCGCGATCCTCATCGAGGATGCCCGGTTGCCTGATGCCGCCGAAGCGGTGGCGCGCAAGCTCGTCACCGAGATGCGCGAGGGCATCGACATCGGCGGAACGATGCTGGTGGCCACCACCAGCATCGGGATCGCCTACGCCACCGCGCCCACCGATGCGATGACGCTCAAGGCCATCGCCGATGCCGCGCTCTACGAGGCCAAGCAGGCCGGGCGCAACACCTGGAGGATCCGGCCGGCGGCGACCGGTGAGCCGGGCGACGGCCGCTAGCCGGCGATCGCCGCCAGCGGCGGGGCAAGGATGCGCCGGCTGTCGCGGACGCCCGCCGCGGCGAGCGGTTGCTAGAGTGCGGGGGCCACAGACCGGAGGATGCATGTCCACCACGTCCGTCATGCCTGCCGCGTTCCTCGGCCACGGCAGTCCGATGAATGCGCTGGAGCGCAACCGCTTCACCGACGCCTGGCGCGGCTTCGGCGCGTCGGTGCCGCGGCCACGGGCGATCCTCGCCGTTTCCGCGCACTGGTACGTCAATGCCACCGCGGTCACGGCGATGGCCGCGCCGCGCACGATCCACGACTTCTACGGCTTCCCGCAGGCGCTGTTCGATGTCCGCTACCCGGCGCCCGGCCTGCCCGAGCTCGCCGGCGAGATCGCCGAAGTGGTCAAGCCCGATCACGTCGGTGCCGACGTCGACGGCTGGGGCATCGACCACGGCACCTGGTCGGTGCTGGTGCATGCGTTTCCCGGGGCGGACATCCCGGTGGTGCAGTTGTCGATCGACGCACGGCGGCCGCTTGAATGGCATCTCGCGCTGGGTGCCAGGCTGGCGGCACTGCGCGAGCGCGGCGTGCTGGTGGTCGGCAGCGGCAACATCGTGCACAACCTGCGCGCGATCGACTGGGCCCGGCCGGACGGCGCCTATGACTGGGCGCGACGCTTCGACGAACGGGCGCGGGAACTGCTGCTCGAGCGGCCCCACGACCTGCCGTCGCTGGCCTCGCATCCGGATTTCCCGCTGGCGGTGCCCAGCCCGGATCATTTCCTGCCGCTGCTCTACCTCGCCGGGCTCGCCGCCGCCGCCGGCCGGCCGGCCGAGCTGCTGGTCGACGGCTACGCCTATGGCTCGCTGTCGATGACCGCCTGCACGCTCGATGCGTGCCGCCCGCAGGCAGGCGGGCGCCGGAACGGCGCCGCCCCGTTGGAGACCGTCCTGCCGCCGGAAGAGGCGAACGTGTGAGCCCGGCGTACTACCATCGTCGGCCCCCGTCGAAACGGATCCGCCGATGAGCCCGATGCCTGCGCTGTTCCTGCTGTGCGTGCTGCTGGGCCTGTGCCCGCCCGCGGTCGCCGCGGCGGCGCTGCCACCGGCCGAAGCCGCACGCGCGCAGCACGCGGCGATGGTGGAGTGGCGCCGCGACCTGCACCGGCACCCGGAGCTGGGCGGCCATGAGGTGCGCACGGCCGCGGCCATCGCCCGCGAACTGCGCGCGCTCGGCCTGGAGCCGCGCACCGGCATTGCCCGCACCGGCGTGACCGCCGTGCTCAGGGGGCGTTGCCCGGCCCGCGCATCGCCCTGCGCGCGGACATGGACGCGCTGCCGGTCAAGGAGGAAACGGGGCTGCCGTTCGCGTCGACGGCGACATCGACCTATCGCGGCCAGCCGGTCGGGGTGATGCACGCCTGCGGCCACGATATGCACGTGGCGATCCTGCTGGGCGTGGCGCGGGCGCTGGCCGCGCGCCGCGACACGCTGCATGGCGAGGTGATGTTCGTGTTCCAGCCCTCGGAGGAGGGGCCCGACGAGCCGGGCGCGCCGTTCGGTGCGCGGCTCATGCTCGACGAAGGTGTGTGGAAGGATTTCCGGCCCGCGGCGGTGTTCGGCCTGCACGTGTGGTCCGGGTTGGCGGTGGGGCAGGTCGGCTTCCGCAGCGGGCCGCTGCTGGCCAGCGCCGACGAGTGGTCGTTGACCGTGCACGGGCGCCAGACGCACGGTTCGCGCCCGTGGGACGGGGTAGACCCGATCACCATCGGTGCGCAGATCCTGCTCGGCACCCAGAGCCTTATCGCGCGCCAGCAGGTCAACATCGCCAGTACCCCGGTCGTGCTGACTGCCGGCCAGTTCAACGCGGGCGTGCGCTTCAACATCATCCCCGACCAGGCCCGGCTGGTGGGCACGTTGCGTACCTTCGACCCGGCGGTGCGCGAGGACGTGATCGCGCGCTTCGGCCGCATCGCGCAGGACTATGCGCATGCGGCCGGTGGCACCGCCGAGCTGAAGGTGGTCAACAACGCACCGGCCACGAGCAACGATCCGGCGCTGGCGCGGCGCGTGCTGCCGTCACTGCAGGCCGCGGTGGGTGCCGACCGCGTCGTGGAGATGCCGTTGCAGACCATCGCCGAGGACTTCTCGCAGTTCGCAAACGAAGTCCCCGGCGCGTACTTCCTGGTCGGCACCACGCCGGCCGGACAGGATCCGGCCTCGATGCCGATCAACCATTCACCGCGCTACGCGCCGGACGAAGCGGCACTGGAAATCGGCGCACGGGCGATGCTGCAGGTGGCGCTGGACTACCTGGAGGGCGGCGGCGCAAGCTCGGGCGCGCGCTAGGCGCGCCAGCTGATTGCAGGTGTCCGCGCGCTGAGTGCGACGCCCTGCCGCAGGCTCAGCCGCGCTCGCGTTGGATCGCGCGCCAGCCGATGTCGGTGCGGTGGAATTCGTTGGCCCAATGGATCGCGTCGACGCCGGCATAGGCGCTGCGCTGCGCGTCCGATACCGAATCGCCCAGCGCGGCCACGCACAGCACGCGGCCGCCGGCACTGACCACGTTGCCGGACGCATCCAGCGCAGTGCCGGCATGGAACACCTTGGCGCCGGCGGGCACTGCATTCAGACCGGAAATGACATCGCCGGTGACCGGATTTTCCGGATACGGGCGCGCGGCCATCACCACGCCCAGCGAGGGACGTGGATCCCACTGCGCCGCGGTTTCGTGCAGGCGACCGTCGATCGCCGCCTCGACCAGGTCCATAAGGTCCGACTGCAGGCGCAGCATCACCGGTTGGGTCTCCGGATCGCCGAAGCGCACGTTGAACTCGATCACCTTCGGCGCGCCGGAGGCGTCGATCATCAGCCCGGCATAGAGGAAGCCGGTGAACGGCACGCCATCGGCGATCATGCCCTGCACGGTCGGATTGACGACTTCGCGCATCACCCGTTCATGCACCTCGGCGGTGACCACCGGCGCGGGCGAGTAGGCGCCCATGCCGCCGGTGTTAGGGCCGGTGTCGCCATCGCCCACGCGCTTGTGGTCCTTATTGGTGGCCATCGGCAGCGCGGTGCGGCCGTCGACCATGGAGATGAAGCTGGCTTCCTCGCCTTCGAGGAACTCCTCGATCACCACGCGCGCACCGGCATCGCCGAAGGCATTGCCGGACAGCATGTCGCGCACCGCCGCTTCGGCTTCGTCGAGCGTCATCGCCACGATCACGCCCTTGCCCGCGGCCAAGGCCGTCGGCCTTGACCACGATCGGTGCGCCCTTGTCGCGCAGGTAGGCGAGCGCGGCGTCGAGGTCGGTGTGCACCGCGTAGAACGCGGTCGGGATGCCGTGGGGCGCGAGGAGTCCTTGGCGAAGGCCTTGCTGCCTTCCAGCTGCGCGGCCGCGGCGGTGGGTCCGAAGATGCGCAGGCCGGCGGCGCGGAAGCGGTCGACCACGCCGGCCACCAGCGGTACTTCCGGGCCGACCAGGGTCAGCGCCACGCTTTCGTCCTGCGCCAGCTTCAACAGCCCGTCGATGTCGGTGACCTTGACCGGCACGTTGTGGCAGCGGGCTTCGGTGGCCGTGCCTGCGTTGCCCGGGGCGACGATCACCTCGGTGACGCGCGGCGACTGGGCCAGCTTCCATGCGAGGGCGTGTTCGCGACCACCGGAACCGATCACGAGGACTTTCGACATGGGGGCTGGCTCGGCACGAAGGGGAGCGATTCTACCGTGCCCGCCGCGTCCTCCGGCCCGGGGCAGGCGCGCCGGGCGACGGTTTCATCCGTATTCGTGGTGGCCGAAGGCCGGGTGCAGCACGACTTCACCGGCCGATCCGGCATCGGTGAAGCGCAGCGCCTGGAACGCGCCCTCTGGGCTGGCCGGCAGGGTCAGCAGTGGATCGGGGCGGAAGCCGAAGCGTGCGTAGTACTTCGGATCGCCCAGCACCACGCAGCCGTCCGCCTCGCGCTCCTCGAGCAGGCGCAGGCCGACGCGGATCAGCGCGGCGCCCACGCCATGGCCCCGGTCGGAGGGCTCCACCGCGACCGGACCCAGGACGTACCAGCGGTCGCCATCGCGCGAGGGGCGGGCCGGCGAGAACGCGACGTGGCCGGCGATGCGGCCGTCGATGTCGGCCACCAGCGACACGGCCAGCGCGTGGTCGGCGCGCAGGGTGTCGACGGTACGGCTTTCCAGCTTGCCTTCGCCGGGGGCGCCGGCGAAGGCCCGGCGCACTCAGGTCATGGATCGGCTCGATGTCGTCCGGGCCTTCCTCACGGATCCACATGGCGGCGCCTCCCTGATGGTGGCTCCAGCCTAGCCGGTCCGGTGGGTGGCTGCGTTATGCCGGCATCAGTGCCGGAAGTGGCGCACCCCGGTGAACACCATGGCGATGCCGTGCTCGTCGGCCGCGGCGATGACTTCGGCATCGCGCATCGAGCCGCCCGGCTGGATCACCGCCTTGATCCCGGCCGCCGCCGCCGCGTCGATGCCGTCGCGGAACGGGAAGAACGCGTCGGACGCCATCACCGAGCCTTCCACCACCAGCCCGGCGTCGGCCGCCTTGATCCCGGCGATCCGCGCCGAGTACACGCGGCTCATCTGGCCGGCGCCCACGCCAATGGTGCGCAGGTCCTTCGCGTAGACGATCGCGTTGGACTTGACGAACTTGGCCACCCGCCAGGCGAACAGCAGGTCGCCCAGCTGCGCCTCGTCCGGCGCGATCTTCGTGACCACCTTCAGTTCGCCGGCGGTCATGCCGCGGTTGTCCGAGGACTGCAGCAGCAAGCCCGAGCCCACGCGCTTGGAGTCGTAGTTGTTCAGGCCCGCACCGTGCGGGATGCGCAGCACGCGCACGTTGGCCTTCTTCTTCGCGTAGTCCAGCGCGCCTTCGTCGTAGTCCGGCGCGATCAGCACCTCGACGAACTGGCGGTCGAGGATGGTCTTCGCGGTCGCCGCGTCGAGCGGACGGTTGAAGGCGATGATGCCGCCGAACGCCGAGGTCGGATCGGTGGCGTAGGCGCGCTCATAGGCCTCGCCGACGCTGGCGGCCACGGCCACGCCGCACGGGTTGGCGTGCTTGACGATCACGCAGGCCGGCACGTCGAACTGGCGCACGCATTCTGAGCCGCGTCGCTGTCGGCCAGATTGTTGAAGCTCAGTTCCTTGCCCTGCAGCTGGGTGAACGTCGCCAGCGTGCCCGGCACCGGATACAGGTCGCGGTAGAACGCGCCGGACTGGTGCGGGTTCTCGCCGTAGCGCAGGTCCATCACCTTGACGAAGGTGGAATTCATCTGCGCCGGATACTCGGCGCGCGCCGGCACGCCGGCCGCGGTGTCCGTCACCGCCGACAGCCAGTTGCTGATCGCCGCGTCGTACTGGGCCACGCGGTTGAACGCGGCCACCGACAGGGCGAAGCGCTGCGCGGCCGACAGCCTGCCGTCGTTGGCCTCGAGTTCGGCGAGCAGGCTGGCGTACTGCGACGGATCGGTGGTGACCGCGACGCGGGCGAAGTTCTTCGCCGCCGAGCGCAGCATCGCCGGGCCACCGATGTCGATGTTCTCGACCGCCTCTTCCAGGTGCAGCCGGCCTTGGCCGTGACCGACTCGAACGGATACAGGTTGAGCACCAGCAGGTCGATCGCACCGATGCCGTGCTGCGCCATCACCGCGTCGTCGATGCCGGCGCGGCCGAGCAGGCCGCCGTGGACCAGCGGATGCAGGGTCTTGACCCGGCCGTCCATCATTTCCGGGAAGCCGGTGACCTCGGACACGTCCTTCACCGGCAAGCCGGCGTCGCGGATGGCCTTGGCGGTGCCGCCGGTGGAAAGCAGCTCGACGCCGCGCGCGGCCAGCGCGCGTGCCAGTTCGAGCAGGTTCGTTTTATCGGAAACGGACAGCAGTGCCCGGCGGATGGGCAGCAGGTCGGCAGTCATGGGGAGGGGGCATTGGAAGCGGAGCGGGCCGATATTGTAGGCGGTGACGCGGAAGCGCGCGCCGACGGCGCGGGTGCGCCCTGTCCGGATCGTCGCGATAAGGTAGGCTGTGCCGGCTCTGCCGGGGACTTGCAGAAATCGCATCGTGTCGATCTACGCACTGAAGGGACGTTTCCGGATCTGCTGCGCCCGGGCGTGCGCGGACTCCATCGCACCGGGGTGACCGCCAACGCGGTGACCGTGGCCGCGGCCGTGGTGTCGGTGCTGGTGGCCGCGGCGGTATGGCGCTGGGCGCCATCGCACCGGTGGCTGTACCCAGGCCTGCCGGCGTGGATGTTCCTGCGGATGGCGTTCAATGCGATCGACGGCATGCTGGCGCGCGAATTCGGCCAGCAGTCCCGGCTGGGCGCCTACCTCAACGAGTTGTGCGACGTCGTCGCCGACGCGGCGCTCTACCTGAGCCTGCTCAGCGTCCCCGGGGTACATCCCCAGGTGCTCTGGCTGCTGGCCTGGATCGCCGCGCTGAGCGAGTACGCCGGCGTGCTCGGGCCGATGGTGGGCGCCAGCCGCCGTTACGACGGCCCGATGGGCAAGAGCGACCGCGCGTTCGTCGTCGGCGTGCTCGGCCTGCTGCTGGCCTTGGGCTGGATCGGCGGCGTCGGCGTCGGCGCGGTCGCATCGGGCATGGTGTTGTTGTGTGTCATCACCCGGCGCGCCGTGTGCGGCAGGGCCTCAAGGAATCGGCCGGGCCGCCACGCGGCACGGCCAGCTGAGCCACTACAGACGGAGATCGCATGCGGCAAGCGCAGGAAAAGGAATTCCACAGCTTCGACCAAGGTTCCGCTGTTCTACCGGTACTGGCCGGCGACCACCGGCAACGCACCGCCACGGGCCATCGTGCTGCTGCATCGCGGGCACGAGCATTCCGGACGGGTTGCCCACCTGGTCGACGAGCTCGACCTGCCTGACACCGCCTTCTTCGCCCGGACGCGCGTGGCAACGGCCGCTCGCCGGGGGCGCGGGGAGACGCGCCCGGATTCCCGGCGCTGGTACGCGACCTGGACCGCTTCGTTGCACACATCGGCAGCGAGCACGGAATCGCCGTGGAAGACATCGTCGTGGTCGCGCAGAGCGTGGGCGCGGTGGTGGCGGCGACCTGGGTCCATGACTACGCGCCGCGCCTGCGCGCGCTGGTGCTGGCGTCGCCGGCCTTCAAGGTGAAGCTGTACGTTCCGTTCGCGCGCACGGGCCTTACCATCCTGCGCAAGCTGCGCGGCAATTTTTTCGTCAACAGCTACGTCCGGCCGCAGTGGCTCACCCACGACACGGCGCGGGTGGAGAGCTACCGCACCGATCCGCTGGTCACCCGGCCGATCTCCGCGCGCGTGCTGCTGGGCCTGTACGCGGCCGCCGACCGCGTCGTCGCCGATGCGCAGGCCATCGACGTGCCGGTGCAGCTGCTGGTGTCGGGCTCGGATTTCGTCGTCCACCGCGCGCCGCAGGACCGCTTCTACGAGCGCCTGTCCAGCCGGGTCAAGGAACGCGTGCACCTGCCCGGGTTCTTCCACGACACCCCGGGCGAGCGCGACCGCGCACCAGTGCTGGCCCGCATCCGGGACTTCGTGCAGGCCCGCTTCGCCGGGCCGCTGGATGCGCCGTCGCGGCGCGACGCGCATCGCCATGGCCCGACCTTCGAGGAAGCGGAGGTGCTGGCCTTAGCCACCCGAGCGCAACAGCCTGGCCGACCTGCGCTGGCGCTTCGTGCGCGGCGGGCTGCGCGTTGGCGGGATGCTGTCAGAGGGGATCGCGCTCGGCCTGCGCACCGGGTTCGATTCGGGCAGCACGCTGGACTACGTCTACCGCGACCAAGGCGCGCGGGCGCGGCCTGCCGGGGCGGCTGGTGGACCGCAACTACCTCGATGCGATCGGGTGGCGCGGCATCCGCGTCCGCGGCCAGCACCTGCAGGAGCTCCTGCGCGAGGCCGCCGCACGGCTGCGTCGGCAGGCCATGCCGGTGCGCGTCCTGGACGTGGCGGCAGGCCATGGGCGCTACGTGCTCGAGGCACTGGGACACGGCCCTGACCAGGCCGATGCCATCGTCCTGCGCGACTTCAGCGACCTCAACGTCTCGCAGGGACGCGCCCTGATCGAGCGGCTGGGTGCGGCCGGCGTGGCCCGTTTCGAGCAGGGCGACGCGTTCGATCGGGACCGGCTGGCCGCGACCGACCCCGCGCCGACCCTGGCCGTGGTGTCCGGCCTGTACGAACTGTTCCCCGACAACGACGCGGTGATGCGTTCCCTGCAGGGCATCGCCGCGACGGTGCCGGCGGGGGCTATCTCGCCTATACCGGCCAGCCGTGGCATCCGCAGCTCGAATTCATTGCCCGCGCGCTGACCAGCCACCGGGGCGGCGCGGCATGGGTGATGCGCCGGCGCACCCAGCAGGAGATGGACGAGCTGGTGCGCCTTACCGGTTTCGAGAAGGTTGAACAGCGCATCGACGAGTGGGGCATCTTCACGGTGTCGCTGGCGCGTCGGACGGCGTGATGGCGGACGCGACCGGCCAGCCTGCGCTGCCTCCGCGTCCCCGGGGCGGGCGCTGCTGTGGCTGGCCCTGCTCGGCCCGTTCTTCTTCGCCAGTTATGGTTTGGCCAACTGGATGGCCTCGCGCCACGGGCAGGTGCCGGCGGTGGTCTTCGCGTGGGAGTCGCGCATCCCGTTCGTGCCGTGGACGATCGTGCCGTACTGGTCGATCGACCTGTTCTATGCCGCCTCCTTCTTCCTTTGCGCCACCCGTCGCGAACTGGACCGGCACGCATTGCGCCTGCTCAGCGCGCAGGTCATCGCGGTGGCCTGCTTCCTGTTGTGGCCGCTGCGCTTCAGCTTCGAGCGGCCGCCCACCACCGGCGCGGCAGGCTGGCTGTTCGACGTGCTGCTCGGCTTCGACAAGCCGTTCAACCAAGGCGCCGTCGCTGCACATCGTGCTGCTGGTCGTGCTGTGGGTGGGCTATGCGCAGCACGTGCGCGGTGCGTGGCGCGTCGTGCTGCATGGGTGGGCCGCGCTTATCGGGGTCTCGGTGCTGACGACCTACCAGCACCATTTCGTCGATGTCCCGACCGGCCTGCTGGCCGGCTGGCTGTGCGTCTGGCTGTGGCCCGCACACGGGCCGACGCCGTTCGCTGCATGGCAGCTGGCGCGCGACCCGCGCCGCTGGCGGCTGGTCGCGCTGTACCTTACCGGCGCAGTGATGCTGGGCCTTACTGCGGCGGCGCTGGGCGGGGCCGCGCTGTGGCTGGCCTCTTACCGGCGCTGTCGCTGGGCTTGGTGGCGCTCGCGTACGCCGGCCTCGGCCCGGCCGCATTCCAGAAGGGGCCTGATGGCCGCCTTACCGTGGCCGCGCGCTGGCTGATGGGCCCGTACCTTACCGCGGCGTGGCTCAACTCGCGCCTGTGGACCCGGAAGTCGCCCCGGCCGGTGGAAGTGGCCGACGGCGTGTGGCTCGGGCGGGTGCCGGCCAGCGGGCTTCCGCCATCGCTGCGTGGCGTGGTCGATACCTGTGCCGAGTTGTCCTGCCGCGTGCCCGGCGTGGACTATGCTGGCGTGCCGATGCTGGATATGGTCGCGCCGCCGGCGGCGGCACTGCGTCGCGCCGCGGCGGCGATCGAGGCGGGTCGAACGCGGGGAGCGGTGCTGGCGTGCTGCGCGCTGGGCTATTCGCGCAGCGCGGCCAGCGTGGCGACCTTACTGCTGGCCAGTGGACGCGCCGGCAGCGTTGGTAAGGCGGTGGAGATCGTGCGGGCGGCGCGGCCGGCCATCGTGCTTGGCGACGCGCACCTGGCTGCCATCGCGTCGGCCGCGGACGGTGCGCGATGAGCGATGCGCTGGACCTTGCAGCCATGCGTGCCCTGCTCCGGCAGGGCCGTGCGCCCGCCGGGCTGTCGGCGGGCCTGCTCATCGTCGCGTTGCTGCTGCTCGGCCTGCAACGTGAGTCCGCGCCGGTGGCCACCGCCCTGTTGTGGTCGAGCGTGGGCGCCGGGCTGTTCCAGCCCTATTGCGCGATCCGCGTCGGCCTCGACGTGGCGCTGCTGGAACTGGTGCTGGCCCAGGCCCGGATGCGGAAGCGGCTGCGCGCCTCGTGGACGACGTGCTGCATGGCGCCGGACTGCGCCGGCGTAGTGGTGTGCCGCGAAGCTGGGCTGCCCGCTGGGCGGGGATGCGCCGGCTGCTGGTCGGCCAGTTCATCTGGGCCGTGCTCCAGCTGGCCGCACTGTTGCTGGCCGTGCGCTGGCCGACGGGATGAGGAGGGAATGCGAATGTTCGCCAGCATGATCGCCCGCGCCTGCGCCGGCGCCATACGTACGATCACCGGCGCGCGCGCGCTGTGGACCGGCTGCACGCCGTCCTGCGAACACCGCGGTACTACGGCAACCACGCCAGCCATGGCGATTTCGTGCTCATCTGGTCGTCGCTGCCGCCGGCCCTGCGCCGGCAGGTGCGGCCGGTGGCGGGCGCCGAGTACTGGCAGCGCGACCGCCTGCGCCGCTACCTGATCGACGCGGTGTTCAATGGCGTGCTGGTGGAACGCGACGCGGCCCAGCGCCAGCAGGATCCGTTGCAGGCGATGTGCGACGCGGTCGACGGCGGGTGCTCGCTGATCATCTTCCCGGAAGGCACGCGCAACACCGGCGAGGAGCAGCTGCTGCCGTTCCGGAGCGGCATCTACCACCTCGCCCGCCAGCGGCCCGAGCTCGAGTTCGTGCCGGTATGGATCGACAACCTGAGGCGGGTGATGCCCAAGGGCCGCATGCTGCCGCTGCCGCTGCTGTGCACGGCGACGTTCGGCGCGCCGGTGCGCCTGCAGGCCGACGAGGACAAGGCCGCCTTCCTGTCCCGCAGCCGGCAGGCGCTGCTGGACCTGGCGCCGGCCGGGGGCGCGCATGAGCTCCGTCCTGCAGGTGTCGCAGGAACTCGCCAGCCAGAGTGTCGGCCGCCAGACCGGCCTGCTGTTCGGCGGCATCGCCGCGGTGCTCGTGCTCGCCACCCTGGTCGCCGAAACACTGCGCTGGCGCCAGCGCGCCGCGCCCAGCGCCGTGGTCGCCAATATGGTCTCGCGCATCCGCGCGTGGTGGGTGATGGCGGCCGTGGTCGGGCTGGCGTTGCTGTTCGACCGTGCGGGGGTGATCGTGCTGTTCGCGATCGTGTCACTGTTCGCGCTGCGCGAGTTCATCACCCTGGCACCCACGCGATCGGGCGACTACTACGCGCTGCTGGCGGCGTTCTACGTCGTGCTGCCCTTAGCAGTACTACCTTATGTGGGACCGACTGGTACGGCATGTACACGCTGCTGATCCCCGTGTACGCCTTCCTGTTCCTGCCGATCCTTACCACGATCGGCGGCGACACCACCCACTACCTGGAACGGACCGCGAAGGTGCAGTGGGGGCTGATGATCTGCGTCTTCTGCATCTCGCACGTGCCGGCCCTGCTCAACCTGCGCGTGCCCGGCCACGACCCGGTGCGCAACGTCCTGCTGTTCACCTTCCTCGTGATCGTGGTGCAGTCCTCGGATGTGCTGCAGTACGTCTGGGGAAAGCTGCTGGGAAGGCGCCTGATCGCGCCGAAACTCTCGCCGTCCAAGACGGTGGAAGGTTTCGCCGGCGGGGTGCTCAGCGCCAGCGCGCTGGGGGCGGCGCTGTGGTGGATCACCCCGTTCACGCCACTGCAGGCGTTCGGGCTGTCGCTCCTCGTCAACCTGATGGGATTCTGGGGAGGCCTGGTGATGTCGGCGATCAAGCGCGACCGCGGCATCAAGGACTGGGGCCACATGATCGAGGGGCATGGCGGCGTGCTCGACCGGCTGGATTCGGTGTGCTTCGCCGCGCCGGTGTTCTTCCACGTGGTCCGCTACTACTGGAACGCCGGCGGGTAGTCCGGCGCGGGCGCTCCCGGGGAACGCCGGCTCCGCATCGCAGGTGGCAGCCGGGCCCGTGGGCCGCGCGTCACGTGCTGATGCCGTAGTCCTTCAGCTTCTTGCGCAACGTCGCGCGATGGATGCCGAGCAGGGACGCGGCCCGGCTCTGGTTGCCTTCGCAATGGTTGAGCACTTCCACGAACAGCGGAATTTCCATCTCGCGCAGCACGATCTCGTAGACGTCGTTGGCGTCCACGCCGTCCAGGTCACGCAGGTAGCGCCGCACCGACTGGGCCACGTGCTCGCGCAACGGCGGACGGGAAGCGCTGCGGCCGGCGTCGGCGCGGGGAGGGGCGTTCTGCTGCACGGGAGTTCCGGTGGAAGCGGCGCGTCTGCGGGCCGCGTCGAAGTAGGGCAGGGGAGTCTAGCGCGGGGATCGGGCCGCTGCCATTGGCGGCGACGGCCGGAACGGGTTCAGCGGAACTCGAACGAAAACGCGACCGTCCCCGGTGCCGGCTCCCGCACCACGAAGGTGACCTGCGCGCTCTGTCCGGGAGACAGCAGCGTGGTGGGCGGCGCGCCCAGGGTACTCGGCCGGCTGGAACACGCGGCTGCCGAGGACGCGGCCGTCGGCGTCGGACAGCGCCATCTGCAGCGCCGGCCGGCCTGCGACCAGCGGGCGTCGTTGCGGAACGTGGCGTCCACGCGCAGTGCGCCGGCCTGCTGCGGAGCCGGCTGCACCTTGCGGTCGAGCATGGTGAACGCGGCCGGTTCGTCCCACGCCGGCAGGCTAAAGCCCAGCGTTCCGCACAGCGTTTCCAGCACCGGGCGCCAGCGCGGGTCCTCGGCCAGTCGTGCGCGATCGGCAAGCAGGATCTGCAGTGCGAGCAGCAGGCCGAGCAGTGCGATCAGCGGCCAGCGCCCGCGTGCCCGGCCTCCCGGCCGTGCGGCCAGTACAGGCGGAGCCGTGCCGGTGCTGGCCTGGGCCGGGGTTGCGTGTGCCGCGGCAGCGTCGCCCGGTTCGGTGGCGTCCGCCGGCTCCGCAGTGTGGATGTCGATGTCCGCGCCCGGTGCTGCCCCATGCGGAGTACCGGTGGCATCGGCCGGCTCCGCGGCCTGGACGGCGATGTCGGCATCGGGCGCTGCCTCATGCGGAGTACCGGTGGCATCGGCCGGCTCCGTGGCATGGACATCGATGTCCGCTTCCGGCGCTGCCTCAAGCGGAAAGCCTGGGTCATCCGCCGGCACCGCGACATCCGTGGCCTGCTCCGCGGCGCCGTCCGCCTCGCCGTCGTCCTGCAACGGCTTGCCGCAACGCGGGCAGTGCTCCGCTAGCGGTTGCAGCTGCGGATGGTGGGCGACCAAGGAACTGGCAGTGCGGGCAGGGGACGAACATGCGGCCTATTCAAGCATGCCGTCGGCGTCTCCGGCGACGGTGTTCCGGCGCTGGCTCAACGGCGTACGCCGTCGATCCGCACCCAGTCCTCTTCGGTGGCCACCTGCAGGTCGTCGAACCAGGCGGCGTAGCGCTGCAGCAGTTCCGGTTCCTACCACGCAGGATCCCGGACAGGGCGATGCGTCCGCCCGGCGCCACGCGCGCGGCGAGGACCTCGGCCAGCGCATCCAGCGCGACGGCGAGGATGTTGGCGACGACCACCGGATAGGTCGCCACCGGTTCGTCCTGCGGCAGGTACACCGCGAAGCGCTCGCCGACCGCGTTGCGCTGCGTGTTGTCGAGGCTGGCCTGGACCGCCTGCGGGTCGTTGTCCACGCCCACCGCCCGGGGCGGCGCCCAGCTTGAGCGCGGCCAGCGCGAGGATGCCCGAGCCGCACCCGAAGTCGAGCACGCGCGCACCGCGCAGCAGGCCGTCGCCGGCCAGGGCGTCGAGCCAGCGCAGGCACAGCGCGGTGGTCGGGTGGGTGCCGGAACCGAAGGCCAGGCCGGGATCCAGCCGCACCACCGCCGCCTCCGGAATGTCCGCTTCGGCGGGAAGCTCATGGTTCCAGGCACGATCCAGGTGCGTTCGCCGAAGCGCATCGGCTGGAACTGGTCCAGCCAAGGCGCGTTCCCAGTCCTCGTCCTCGACCTTGCGGAACGCGGCGCTGCTCCATTCCAGGCCGGGTCGAACGCTTCCAGTGCGGCCAGCAATGCCAGTGCGTCGGTATCGGCGTCGAACAGCGCGGTCAGCACCAGCGCCTTCCATACCGGCGTCTGGCCGACCCCGGGCTCGAGGATGGCGCGTTCGTTGGGCGTGTCGGCGTCGGCGTCGAGCAGGGTGACCGCCAGCGCGCCCACATCCTCCAGCGCGCGCTCGTAGCGCGGCTGCTCGGCCTCGGTGCAGCGCAGGCTCAGTTCCAGGTAAGGCATGTCGGCGGCGGCGCGGGAATGGGCGCCGATTGTCTCACGCCCGATGGTCCGCTCCGCCTGTGCGGCGGAGCGGGCGCGCCGCGGCCCGCTCCACGTGCGATGGGCGGAGCGGGCGGACTGCGTTCGGCTCAGCCCAGCGCGATCGACTTGCTCTTGCGCTCGGCCAAGGCGCTTTTCCAGGTAGTGGATGTTCTGGCCGCCGCCCCAAACCCTGGTCGCGCATGATCCGCTGCTGCAGCGGGATGTTGGTCTTGATCCCGTCCACCACCATCTCGCTCAGCGCCACGCGCATGCGCGCGATCGCGGTGGCGCGGTCGGGTCCGTGCACGATCAGCTTGCCGACCATCGAGTCGTAGTTCGGCGGCACGCGGTAACCCTCGTAGATGTGGGTGTCCACGCGCACGCCCGGGCCGCCCGGGGCGTGGAAATGCTGGATCAGGCCGGGGCTGGGGATGAAGGTCTCCGGATCCTCGGCGTTGATCCGGCACTCGATCGCGTGGCCTTCCAGGACCACGTCCTCCCGGCGGATCGACAGCTTCTGGCCGGCGGCGATCTTCAGTTGCTCGGCGACCAGGTCGATGCCGGTGACCAGTTCGGTGACCGGGTGTTCGACCTGGATGCGGGTGTTCATCTCGATGAAGTAGAAGCGTCCGTCCTCGTACAGGAACTCGAACGTGCCGGCGCCGCGGTAGCCGATGCGGACGCAGGCCTCGACGCAGACCTTGCCGATCTGCGCGCGCTGTTCGGCGGTGATGCCCGGCGCCGGCGCTTCCTCGACCACTTTCTGGTGGCGGCGCTGCATCGAGCAGTCGCGTTCGCCCAGGTGGATCGCGTTGCCCTGGCCGTCGGCCAGCACTTGGATCTCCACGTGGCGCGGATTCTCCATAACTTCTCCATGTAGACCTCGCCATTGCCGAACGCGGCCTTGGCCTCGGACTTGGTGGTCTCGATCGAGGTCTTCAGCGAGCCCTCGGCATGGACCACGCGCATGCCACGGCCACCGCCGCCACCGGCGGCCTTGATGATCACCGGGTAGCCGATCTCGCGCGCGATCTTGGTGTTCTCGACGATGTCCTCGCCGAGCGGGCCGCCGGAGCCGGGCACGCAGGGCACGCCGGCCGCCTTCATCGCCCGGATCGCCTCGACCTTGTCGCCCATCAGGCGGATCGTGTCGGCCTTCGGGCCAATGAAGATGAAACCGGACTGCTCGACGCGTTCGGCGAAGTCGGCGTTCTCGGACAGGAAGCCGTAGCCGGGGTGGATGGCCTGCGCGTCGGTCACCTCGGCCGCGGCGATGATCGAGGCCATGTTGAGGTAGCTGTCCGTCGATGCGGGCGGGCCGATGCACACCGACTCGTCGGCCATGGCCACGTGCTTGAGGTTGCGGTCCACGGTGGAATGCACGGCGACGGTGCGGATGCCCATCGCATGGCAGGCGCGCAGGATCCGCAGCGCGATCTCGCCGCGGTTGGCGATGACGACTTTATCGAGCATGTTCGTTTCCCAATTCGTTCTTCCGGCCCACCGGCCTGCAGGCCGCCGGGCGTTCGCAGGCTCGCGGCTGGCGGCCGCTCGCGCTTCCTGCTCAGCCGATGACGAACAGCGGCTGGTCGAACTCGATCGGCTGGCCGCTCTCGCGCACAGGATCGCGACTACGGTGCCGGCGACGTCGGCTTCGATCGGATTGAACATCTTCATCGCTTCAATAATTCCCAGCGTCTCGCCGGCCTTGACCACCTTACCGACGCTGACGAAGACCGGCTTGTCCGGGCCCGGGGCGGAGTAATAGGTGCCGACCATCGGCGCGCGCACGACGTGGCCCGGGGGCAGCTCGGCGCCGGCCTTGTGGCCGCCGGTGGACGACTCGGTGGGCGAGCTCATCGGCATCGGCGCCGGGGCCGGGGCCGCCGGGGCGGGCGAGCGCACTTCCAGCGCGGCGGCCGGGGCGGCCACGGCCACGCCGGTCGGGATGCGCGACAGGCGCACGCTTTCCTCGCCCTCCTTGATCTCGATTTCGGCGAGGTTGGATTCTTCGAGCAGGTCGATGAGTTTCTTGATCTTGCGCAGGTCCATGGTGGCCTCTGTGTTGGGAGCCCCGCGCCAGGCGCGGTACAGGGGAAAGTCAGCCCGGCAGTCGCGCCAGGGCGGCGTCGAGGGCGTAGCGGTAGCTGTCGGCGCCGAAACCGCAGACCACGCCGACCGCCTTGTCGCTGAAGTAGCTGTGCTGGCGGAACGGTTCGCGGGTGTGCGGGTTGGACAGGTGGATCTCGATGAACGGGATGGCCACCGCCGCCAGCGCGTCGCGCAGCGCGACCGAGGTATGGGTGAAGGCGGCCGGGTTGATCAGGATGAAAGCGGTGCCGTCGGTGCGCGCGGCCTGGACGCGGTCGACCAGGGCATGCTCGGCGTTGGACTGGAAAGACTTCCAGGGCATGCCCGGCCGCGCTGGCGCCGGCGGCCAGGCCGGCGTCGATGTCGGCCAGCGTGGTGTGTCCGTAGACCTCCGGCTCGCGGGTGCCGAGCAGGTTGAGGTTGGGACCGTGCAGGACCAGCAGCTTGGCCATCGGGGATGCGGAACCGGAAAGGGCGGCAGTCTGCGCGAAGGCGCCATTACTGTCCAGTTCGACGAAGATGGCATCGTTTCAAGCAAGTGATTGAATCTGGCGGGGCGGTGCCGGGCCGCGCGACCGGGTACTTCAGTGGCGCACCCAGCCCTCGATTTCGCCCGCTGCGAACGGTCCCAGTTTCTGCTTCACCACGCGCCGGTCCGCATCGACCAGCACCGAATAGGGCAGCAGTCCGGCGGTGTCGCCGAGCCGGACGCTGGCGTCGGCCGGGCCTGGCGTGTCGAGCAGGATCGGGTAGTCGACCGGGATGCGGGCCAGAAAGCTGCGCACCCCTTCCGGGGTGTCCAGGCCAGACCGACGACCTGCACGCCTGTCTCGCCCTGTGCTTATAGGTAAGGCGCTGCAGTTCGGGCATTTCCTCCACGCAGGGACCGCACCAGCTTGCCCAGACGTTCACCAGCAGCGGCCGGCCTGGCGCGCGATCGCGGCCAGTTCGACGATCTTCCCGTCCAGGCCCGGCAGGCGGATGGCCGGCAGCGGATCGCCGACCCTGGCCGGGTGGACCCCGGCCGGGACGGCGGGTGCGGCATGCGGGCCGGCGTCGCGCGCCTGCGGCGGGCGGTGCCCGTACCAGCGACCGGCGAGCAGGCCAGCCGCACCGGCAGCCACGGCTACCAGCAGCAGGCGCGCAGCCGGCTTCATCGGGCCGCGGCGCGCAGCAGCGCGTCCTCGACGAGGGCCTGGGGTCAGGACTGGCGGCAGCACGGCAGGCGGCGCGCCCGGGCCGTAGACCACGTACAGCGGCACGCCCACCGCCCGGTGCTCCTCGAGGAAGGCGCTGATCGCCGGATCGGCATTGGTCCAGTCGCCGTGCATGTAGGTCGCCCCGGTGCGCTCGAGCAGGGCGCGGAAGGCGTCGCTGGACAGCACGTTGCGTTCGTTGGCCTTGCAGGTGACGCACCAGTCGGCGGTCATGTTGACGAAGACCACCTGGTTCGCGGCCCGCAGCCGGGCCAGGCCCTCGGGCGAATAGGCGACGACACCGGCGTCCTGTGCCCGTACCGTCGCCGCCGGCGGCGCCAGCCGGGTCACCGCCCAGCCGGCAGCAGCGCGACCAGGTAAGGCCCCCAGCGAGAGGGCCGTCGCGAGCCGGCGCCCCTGCCAGCGGCTGCGCTCGAACCAGCCCAGCGCCAGCGCCAGCAGGGCCGCACCGGCGAGCACCAGCGCGACCGCGTCGACCCCGCGCTGGTGGCCCAGGACCCACAGCAGCCAGATCGCGGTGAGGTACATCGGATAGGCCAGCAGCTGCTTGAGCGTTTCCATCCACGCGCCCGGCTTCGGCAGTCGCCGCGCCAGCGCCGGCACGAAGCCGATCAGCAGGAACGGCAGCGCCAGGCCGAGGCCGAGGGTCATGAACACCGGGACGCCGGCCAGTGCCGGCGCGGCGAACGCATAGGCCAGCGCCGGGCCCATGAACGGTGCGATGCAGGGGCTGGCGACGACGCAGGCCAGCACCCCGGTGAAAAAGTCGCCGGCCGGACCGCTGCGCGGCGCAGCCAGCCCGCCGCCGACGCCGGCGCCCAGGTGAACACCCCGGACAGGCTCAGGCCCACGGCGAACATCAGGTAGGCCAGCGCGGCGACGAACCACGGCTGCTGCAGCTGGAAGCCCCAGCCCGCTGCCTGCCCGGCCGCGCGCAGCGCCACCACCAGCGCGCCCACGGCGGCGAAGGCGACCAGCACGCCGGCGGTGTACCAGAGGGCGTGGCGGCGTGCGCGTTCCCGGCTCTCGCCGCTCTGGGCCGGCCCGGGGCCTTCAGCGACAGGATCGGCAGCACGCACGGCATCAGGTTCAGGATCAGGCCGCCGAGCAGGGCCAGCAGCAGGATCCCGGCTGGGCCCGGTGCCGGTGCCGGTGCGGCACTGCGCAAGGAATTGCCGCCCGAGGCGTCAGGGGCGGCACATCATTGGCGGTCGCGTCGACCGGCGCCGGCCCCGTGGTGGGGACGGTAGCCGTGTCCGCCGCTGCGGCGGCGTCCGTCGCCGGGGCGACGCTGTCGAGGTCCACCTGCCCGGCCGGCAGGTCGACCGGGATGCGGCGGGTCATCGGCGGATAGCAGATGCCGTCGGTCTGGCAGCCCTGGAAGGTCGCCACCAAGTGGCCTGGACCGGGCGCGGATGGGTGCGTCCCACCGGCAGGTCCACCTCGACCGGCTCGAAGAACACGACGACCTCGCCGAAATGCTCGTCGCGATGGCGGCTGCCCTGCGGCCAGCGCGGCGCCCGTGCATGGACGCCGGGGTCGCCCTCCAGCTCGAAACGGCTGCGGTCCCGGTAGATGTAGTACCCGGGCGCAGGCTGCAGCCGGACCAGGATCCGGTTGCCGCCGTCGGCGATCGCGTCCAGCGCGAATGCCTGCGCCTCCGGCAGTGCCTGCTGGCCGGGCAGCTGCAGGCCGCGGGTTGCGCCGCTCGCACCCAAAGCCTGGCAGCACCGCCGGCGGCGCGGGTGCTGGCAGGCCGGTCGCTGCGCCGGCACCGGCGGGCAGCGTCACCTGCAGGCGCCGGGTCTGCGGCGGATAGCAGATGCCCAGATCCGCGCAGCCCCGGTATTTGACCTCCAGCTGCACCGGGCCGGGGCCGTCCGGCTCGCCGACGAGGCGGGCGAGCAGTTCGCCCCGGTAGGTCTCGACCGGGCCGAAGAACTCGTCGTTGTGGCGCGCGCCGTCGGGCAGCTGCAGCTGCCCGGAGGCGAAGCCGCTGCCGGCCTTGACCGCGGTGCGGTGCCGGTACAGGTAATAGCCGTCGGCGATCTTCCAGCGTAGCTCGATCCGGTCGCGGCTCGGCGCACTGGCAGTGAGGGCGAAGGCCTTATCGACCGGCAGCAGGTCGCTCTCGTCCGCGGCGACGGCCGGCAGGGCGGCCAGCAGCGCAGCCAGCGCCAGCGGCAGGCGGAACAGGAAGGCGGGGATCAGGCGGAGCAGGCTCGGGAGCATCGGCAGGGATTCACTGGCGGGTGGCGTCGGCCACCCAGTCAAGGTAGGCGGGCAGGCCGGCGCCGGCTTCGACCGCCACGATCTCGGGGAGTTCATACGGGTGCAGGGCGCGCAGCTGTTCGATCAGCGCGGGCAGGCGCTCGGCCGGGGTCTTGGCCAGCAACAGGACCTCGTCGGCCTGCTCGACCGCGCCCTGCCAGCGGTATACCGAGCGCATCGGCGGCAGCACGTTCACGCAGGCGGCCAGCCGCGCCTCGACCGCGCCGGTGGCCAAGGCGCTGGGCGGTGTCGGGGTCAGGGCAGCTGCAGAACACGAGGTGGACCGGCATGCGTGAAGTGTAACGGGCGCGTCGCCGCGGCCCCGCTCCCGGCGACCGGATCCGGTGCACCCTTGAAAGCGCCCCGCGCCTCCCCCATCTGCCTTGTCATCCCCGGCCCCAACACCGGGTCGTGTGTCCGCGGTGCTGGCAGTCGCTACCCGCGAGTGCTAGTCTAGCCGCCCTTTTTCCAACCCAGTCAATCACTTGTGAGGGATTGAAGCATGAGCAACATCAAGCCGCTGTACGACCGCGTCGTCATCAAGCGCACCGAGGAAGAGAAGGTCTCCGCCGGTGGCATCGTGATCCCGGATTCGGCCACCGAGAAGCCGATCAAGGGCCAAGGTCGTCGCCGTGGGCGAGGGCAAGGTCCTCGACAACGGCACCGTGCGCGCCCCGAAGGTCAAGGTCGGCGACCAGGTGCTGTTCGGCAAGTACGCCGGCACCGAGGTCAAGCTCGACGGCACCGACTACCTGGTGGTGAAGGAAGACGACATCTTCGCCGTGCTGGGCTGAGCCCGCCGCTTCGCCGCACCTACATACGCATTCAATTGAACTGAGGTAATTCAGAGATGGCTGCCAAGGAAATCCGTTTCGGTGAAGACGCCCGCGCCCGCATGGTCCGCGGCGTGAACGTGCTCGCCAACGCCGTCAAGGCGACCCCAGCCCGAAGGGCCGCAACGTCGTGCTCGAGAAGAGCTTCGGCGCGCCGACGATCACCAAGGACGGCGTGTCCGTCGCCAAGGAGATCGAACTGGCCGACAAGTTCGAGAACATGGGCGCGCAGATGGTCAAGGAAGTCGCTTCCAGACCTCCGACAACGCCGGCGACGGCACCACCACCGCCACCGTGCTGGCCCAGGCGTTCATCCGCGAGGGCATGAAGGCCGTGGCCGCCGGCATGAACCCGATGGACCTCAAGCGCGGCATCGACAAGGCCGTGACCGCCGCCGTCGGCGAGCTGAAGGCGCTGTCCAAGCCGACCGCCGACGACAAGGCGATCGCCCAGGTCGGCACGATCTCGGCGAATTCGGACGAGTCGATCGGCAACATCATCGCCGAGGCGATGAAGAAGGTCGGCAAGGAAGGCGTGATCACCGTCGAGGAAGGCTCGGGCCTGGACAACGAGCTGGACGTGGTCGAGGGCATGCAGTTCGACCGTGGCTACCTGTCGCCGTACTTCATCAACAACCAGCAGTCGCAGAGCGCCGACCTGGATGATCCGTTCATCCTGCTGCACGACAAGAAGATCTCCAACGTGCGCGACCTGCTGCCCGTCCTCGAGGGCGTGGCCAAGGCCGGCAAGCCGCTGCTGATCGTCGCCGAGGAAGTCGAGGGCGAAGCCCTGGCGACCCTGGTGGTCAACACCATCCGTGGCATCGTCAAGGTCGTCGCCGTCAAGGCTCCGGGCTTCGGCGACCGTCGCAAGGCGATGCTGGAAGACATGGCGACCCTGACCGGCGGCACCGTGATTTCCGAGGAAGTGGGCCTGCAGCTCGAGAAGGCCACGATCAAGGACCTGGGCCGCGCCAAGAAGGTGCAGGTCTCCAAGGAGAACACCACCATCATCGACGGCGCCGGCGACACCTCGGCGATCGAGTCGCGCATCAAGCAGATCAAGGCGCAGATCGAAGAGACCTCTTCGGACTACGACCGCGAGAAGCTGCAGGAGCGCGTGGCCAAGCTGGCCGGCGGCGTGGCGGTGATCAAGGTCGGTGCTTCGACCGAGATCGAGATGAAGGAAAAGAAGGCCCGCGTCGAAGACGCCCTGCACGCCACGCGTGCGGCGGTGGAAGAAGGCGTGGTGCCGGGCGGCGGCGTCGCCCTGATCCGTGCCAAGGCGGCCATCGAAGGCCTCAAGGGCATCAACGAAGACCAGAACCACGGCATCGCGATCGCGCTGCGTGCGATGGAAGCCCCGCTGCGCGAGATCGTCGCCAATGCCGGTGAGGAACCGTCAGTGGTCGTGAACTAAGGTCAAGGCCGGTTCCGGCAACTTCGGCTACAACGCCGCCAACGGCGAGTACGGCGACATGGTGCAGTTCGGCATCCTGGACCCGACCAAGGTGACCCGCACCGCGCTGCAGAACGCCGCGTCGATCGCCGGCCTGATGATCACCACCGAAGCGATGGTGGCCGAGGCCCCGAAGAAGGACGAGCCGGCGATGCCGGGCGGCGGTGGCATGGGCGGCATGGGCGGCATGGATTTCTGATCCAGTCGTCACCGCTGAAAGAAGTACGGAAAACCCCGCCTTGAGGCGGGGTTTTTCTTTGCGGATGACCGGCCGCTTCACGTTGCCGCTGAAACGGTTGCGCCACCCCGGGGCGGCTGTTATCAATGACGCCGTGAATACGCAACGCGCCCGCTTTTACTTTTGGTATTACTTTCCGAGCCTACAGGCGGAGGAAGGGGTACGCGCGTTCTGAAGCAAGACACGGAACACACCCCTGAAAGCCGCCAGAGACCCTGGCGGCTTTTTTTGTCGCCAGCCACCGGCGGGAAATCGAGACAAGCGTCCAGGAGCATTCCCCCATGGCCCCCCACACCGACGACCTGCGCATCCGCCGCATCGATGCGCTGGTTTCCCCGCGCACTTGATCGCGGAGATCCCCTGCACCGAAGAGGTCTCCGACACCGTCGCCGACGCCCGTCGCGCGCTGCACCACATCCTGCACGGGCACGACGACCGGCTGGCGGTGGTGATCGGCCCGTGCTCGATCCACGATCCCGTGGCGGCGATCGAATACGCGCATCGCCTGCGCCCGCTGCGCGACACGCTCGGCGATGCGCTGGAGATCGTGATGCGCGTGTACTTCGAGAAACCGCGCACCACCGTCGGCTGGAAGGGGTTGATCAACGATCCCGACCTGGACGGCAGCTTCGACATCAACAAGGGCCTGCACGTCGGCCGTACGCTGCTGCGCGACATCAACGCGCTGGGCCTGCCCGCCGGTTGCGAGTACCTGGACACGATCTCGCCGCAGTACATCGCCGACCTGGTCGCTTGGGGCGCGATCGGCGCGCGCACCACCGAGAGCCAGATCCATCGCGAGATGGCGTCGGGCCTGTCCTGTCCGGTCGGCTTCAAGAACGGAACCGACGGCAACGTGCGCATTGCAGCGGACGCGGTCATGGCCGCGTCCAACCCGCATCATTTCCTGGCCGTGACCAAGGATGGGCGTTCGGCGATCGCGGCCACCGCCGGCAATCCCGATGGCCACGTCATCCTGCGCGGCGGCAGGGCGCCCAACTTCGACGCGGCCGGCGTGCAGGCCGCCAGCGAAGTCCTTACCAAGGCCGGCCTGCCGGCGCGGCTGATGATCGATGCCAGCCACGCCAACAGTGGCAAGAACCCCGACAACCAGCCGGCGGTGATCGACGACATCGCCCGCCAGGTCGAAGCGGGCGACGCGCGCATCATCGGCGTGATGGTGGAAAGCCATCTGGTTGGCGGTCGCCAGGCCTGGTCGCAGGATGCGTGCCGACCTACGGCCAGAGCATCACCGACGGCTGCCTTGGCTGGGAGAGGTCGGTGGATGTGCTCGAGCGGCTGGCACAGGCGGTCCGCCTGCGCCGCGCGAATGCCGGCACGGGTGTGGCAGCGGCCTGAACCTTGCGGGCGCGGTGGCGGCCCTGCACGGGTCACTGCCGGCACACTGGCCCCAGCGAGCGGTGGGGCATGCAGGTCCCGGGCCCGCCCGGTTGCACTGGTGGCAGGAAAACAGCTGCCACCGGTGTCAACGCGACGGTTTCCCGTATTCAGTTTTGCCCGCGAAAATCCCAGAAATTGAACCTGCCGGTGCTGTTTTGCAGTGCAGCGTGCAATGCGCCTAACGGGTCCTTCACGATGGCCCCGCATCCCGACGTGGGGGGGGAGCAGGCCCGCTGGCAGTTCGCTGCAAGCGGGCTTTTTTTATTGCCTTACTCCCGCGTCTGGCCGGGCCAGTGGCGGCAACCCGGGGCGCAACGGTCGCGTGCCACAATCGTCGCGATGAGCATCCCATCTGGCCTTATGGCCGATCCTTCCGGTGCCGCCGCAGCGGCGGACCTGCGCGAGCGCATCGGCGCGCGTGCCCCGGCGACGCTGGTCGCCTCGTCGCCGCGCCATGCCGTCCTGCTCGAAGACCCGCACCTGCGCGAGCGCGTCGCGCGGGTGGCGCTGGCCAGCGACTTTGCGGCCGACACGCTGCGCCGGCAGCCGGCGCTGCTCGAGCATCTGGCCGCCGCCGATCCGCCGCCGTTGCCCGAACCGGTCCTCGATCCGGCTCAGCCGGCCGATTGGCCGGCGCAGCTGCGGCAGTACCGCACAGCGGAGTCGACCCGCCTGGTCTGGCGCGACGTGCTCGGCCTCGATGATGTTGATGCCACCTACCGGCAGCACCCAGCCTTACCGAGGACTGCCTGCGCCCGGCGGCGCTGGACGCGGTCGAACACGAATTCGCCGGGCGCCACGGCGTGGTGCGCGACACATCGGGCGCGCCGCAGCGGCTGGTGGTGTTCGGCCTGGGCAAGCTCGGCGGCGGCGAACTGAACTTCTCGTCCGACATCGACCTGGTCTATGCCTATCCGCACGACGGCGAGTCGGACGGGCGGCGCGTGCTGGCGGCGGAAGACTACTTCGCGCGCCTCGGCCAGCGCCTTACCAAGCTGCTGGACGAGGTCACCGGGGACGGCTTCTGCCATCGCGTCGACCTGCGCCTGCGCCCGTTCGGCAACGCCGGGCGGGTGGCTTGGTCGTTCGCGGCGATGGACCAGTACTTCCAGCGCGAGGGCCGCGACTGGGAGCGTTACGCCTGGCTCAAGGCGCGCGCCGTGGCCGGCGACGTCGAAGCGGGCGAGGCGTGGCTGGAAACGCTGCGCCCGTTCGTCTACCGGCGCTACCTCGACTACACCGCGCTCGACGGCCTGCGCACGATGAAGGCGGCGATCGTGGCCGAGATGCAGCGCCGCGACATGGTCGACGACCTCAAGCGCGGCCCCGGTGGGATCCGCGAGATCGAGTTCCTGGTGCAGTCGCTGCAGCTGATCCGCGGCGGCCGCGAGCCGGCGCTGCGCGGACGCCGCCTGCTGCCGGCGCTCGAAGCGCTGGTCGCCGCCGGCCAGATCGCTTCCGACCATGGCCGCGCGCTGGCCGACGCCTACCGCTTCCTGCGCAGGCTCGAGAACCGGGTGCAGATGCTGCACGACGCGCAGACCCATGCCTTGCCCGACAGCACGGAAGAACGCCAGCGCATGGCGCTCGCACTGGGCTACGAGGGCTGGGAGGCGTTGCAGCCTGCGCTGGCGCGATGCCGTGCAGGGGTGTCGGCCGAGTTCGACGCGCTGCTGGTGCCGCGTCGTGGCGAAGCGGCGCCCGATGCGCTGGAGAGTTACTGGCGCGCGCTGCCGGAAGGTGGCGAGGCGCAGGCGCTGGCCGACGCCGGGTTCGGCGATGCCGCCGGCGCGGATGCATCGTTGCGCGATTTCGCCCGCGGCAACGGCGTGCGCGCGCTGTCCGATGCGGCACGCGCGCGCCTGGACCGGGTGGTGCCGGCGCTGCTCGGCGCCGCGGCCCATTCGGCGCAGCCGGATGCCGCGCTGCGGCGCCTGCTCGGCCTGCTGCAGGCGGTCCTGCGCCGGGCCAGCTACTTGGCGCTGCTCGACGAACAGCCCAGTGCGCTGGCGCGGCTGGTCGACGTGCTCGCCCGCAGCGCGCTGCTGGCCGAGCGCATCGTCGCCTATCCGCTGCTGCTGGACGAACTGCTCGACACCCGCGTCGCCGGACCGATGCCGGACGCGGCGGCGATGCACGCCGCTTTCGCGGCCGCGTTCCGCTCCTCCTGGGACGATGGCGATCCGGAGTCGGTGCTGCGTGCGATCAACGAGGTGCGCCTGGCGTTGAGCTTCCGCATCGCCTGGCCCACGCTGGACCGCCGCCAGTCCACCAGGGACGGCGCATCCCAGCTGGCCGCGCTGGCTGACGTGGTGATGCTGGAGGTACTGAAGATTGCCCATGCCGAAGTCTCGGCCGCGCACGGGCCGATGCCGGGCGGACGCTTCGCCGTGATCGGCTACGGCAGCCTTGGTGGCCGTGAGCTGGGCTTCGGTTCGACCTATGACCTTAGTGTTCCTCTACGACGCCGATGCGGCGGCGATGTCCGAGGGCGCGCGGCCGCTGGAGCCGGCGCGCTGGTATTCGCGGGTGGCACAGAAGGTCGTCGCCCTGCTCGGTGCGGTGACCAGCGCCGGCCGCCTGTACGAGACCGACATGCGCCTGCGTCCCGACGGCGGCAAGAGCCTGCTGGTGTCGTCGCTGGCCAGCTACGAGGACTACCAGCTGCACCGCGCATGGACCCGAGCACCAGGCGCTGGTGCGCGCGCGGCATGTGGCCGGCGATGCGTCGCTGTGCGTGGATTTCGAGCGGGTGCGCACCGGCACGCTGGGCCGACCGCGCGATGTGGCGGCGCTGGCCGGCGACGTCAGCCAGATGCGCCAGCGCATGCGCGCCGAACTGGACCGCAGCGACGCGGCGCGGTTCGACCTCAAGCAGGGTGCGGGCGGCCTTATCGACCGTATTCCCATATGGTCCAGTGCTGCGTGCTGCGCGAGGCCGCTGCGCACCCGTCATTGCAGGTGCCGCGCGACACGCCGGGACTGCTGGCCGCTCTGGTCCAGGTCGGTGCACTCGACCAGGACATGGCCTCGTCGCTGTTGGCGGCACATGGGGTGTTCCTCGACGTCGGGCTCGCCTGCATGCTCGACCGGCGCCCGCGCCCTGGCGCCGCTCGACGACGCGGTGCAGGCCGCGCGCCAGCGGGTCACCGCGGCGGTGGCGGCGCACGGGCTGGTCTTCGACCCCTGAGCGCGGATGCCCACTGCGGGCACGTGTGCCGGTACCGCCGTCGTCGCTGGCCTGCAGCGTCCGCGTGACTGGCGCCTGGAGGAGCACCCTCGGGAAGCGCGGGCCTTTCGAAGCCGCGCGCCTGGGCGTTCCATCTTCCCTGCAAGAAGATGCGCCATGCCCGACCTGTCCCACCTGTCCGGACGCCGTGCTGGCCGCACTGGCGGTGCGGCTGGCCACCGAAGCGCGGCGCTGAATCACAGGGCCAGGCGTTCGCGTACCTGCGCCGCCACCCGCGCGGTCTCGCGCAGCGCAGTGGCGTCGAAGGGCGCCAGCGCGTCGTCGGCGGCGCGGATGCGCCCGAGCGACTGCAGCGAGCGGAGATAGCTGGCGATCCGCCCGCTCGTGGTTGTCGGATCGGGCACGTACACCGGTGCGCTGGTCGCGCAGGCTTCCGACAGCATGTTCACCGAATCGGGCGTGCAGATGATGCGGTCGGCGCAGGCGAGCATGCCCGGGTAGGGATTGGCGCCGCTGCCGTCCCAGAGCAGGCCGGGGATGCCCTGCAGGTGCCGGCGCAGCAGGTCCAGCAGCGGCGCCGGCGTGCGCCGCGAGACGGTGGCCAGCAGGCTGCCGCCTTCGTTGCGCGTGCGTTGCCGCAGTGCTTCGAGCTGCACCTGCAGGTTTTCGCTGCGCCAGGGCGCGTGCCGGGTCGGTCCACCGACCAGCAGCGCCGTCCGCGGACGGGGCAGCGTCAGCAGCGCGGGAAAAAGCGCCGCCGCATCGGCCAGCCAAGCGTCGTCGACCGGATTGAGGCTGCCCAGTACCGGCAGCACGTTGGCGCCGTGCAGGCCATCGTGTTCCGGTGCGATGACCAAGGTCCCAGTGCCGCGTGTCCACGCGCGGATCGAGGATCTGCACCACGCGTGCGCCGCGTTCGCGCAGCAGCCGGGTCGCGAGCGCGCCCCGCGGCCGCAGCCGATCGCCAATGCCGGCGGTAGGGCGAGCGCGCTGCCGAAGCCGGGGCCGAAGGCGTGTGTCGCGCCGGGCAGGCGGTACGGGGCGAGCCAGCGCCACGGCGCGCGCGGCGCCAGTGCCTGCGCCTGCATGCTCCTGCCCAGTGCACGGGCCAGCGCCTCGGCCTTGGCGCACGTTGCCGGCATGACCGTCGGTCAGCAGCCAGGTGTCTGCGGCGGGAGTGGGCTTTTGTTGCACTGACGACATTAATTCGTTCCGCACCGGCCCCATCAAATCATGAGTGCAACACTCTACACTGGCCGCACTTTCAAAGGCGCCGGCCCGGCAGGCCTGCAGCCCATCCGACTTCCAAGGACCGATCATGCCGCACCCGCTGAACGATGCCGCGCTCGACCAGCTGTTCCGCACCGCCCGCACCTACAACGGGTTCACCGGCGAGGTCGACGACGCCACGTTGCGCCAGCTCTACGACCTGCTGAAGTTCGGGCCGACCCAAGCCAACACCACCCCGGCCCGCTTCGTGTTCGTGAAGTCGCCGGAAGCCAAGGCCAAGCTTGGTCCGGCGCTGGCCGAAGGCAACTACAGGAAGACCATGGCCGCGCCGGTGACGGTGATCATCGGCCGCGACGAGGACTTCCACGAGAAGCTGCCGTACCTGTTCCCGCACGCCGATGCGAAGTCCTGGTTCGACGGCCCGCGCGAGGGCCGCGGCAAGCCGTCGCTGCGCAACAGCTCGCTGCAGGCGGCCTACCTGATCCTGGCCGCGCGCGCGCGGGCCTGGATGCCGGCCCGATGACCGGTTTCGACAACGCCAAGGTCGACGAGGCCTTCTTCACCGGCACCAACATCAGGTCCGACATTCTGGTCAACCTCGGCCACGGCGACCCGGCCAGCATCCATCCACGTTCGCCGCGGCTGTCGTTCGACGAAGCCGCGCGGATCGAATGACGCCCACCCCGCCGCCACCCCGGCGCCCATCCCAAGAGGAATCATCCATGCGCATCCGCCTGCTTTCCGCCGTCGCCCTGCTCGCCTTCGCCACCGCCCCGGCCTTTGCCGCGCCGGTCACCTACAAGCTCGACCCGGCCCACACCGTCGTGCTGGCGCAGTGGAACCACTTCGGCTTCTCCAATCCTTCGGCCAGCTTCGGCGAGGTCGACGGTACCTGGTCTACGACGCGGCCAACGTCGGCAAGTCCAGCGTGCAGGTGACCCTGCCGCTGTCGGGCCTCAACGGCTTCAGCGCCAAGTTCAACGAGCACCTGCGCAGCGGCGACTTCTTCGACGCGGCCACCTTCCCGAGCGCGACCTTCAAGAGCACCAAGGTCGAAGCGGCCGGCGAGGGCAAGCTGAAGGTCACCGGCGACCTGACCATCAAGGACGTCACCCGTCCGGTGGTGCTGGACGTGACCCTGAACAAGGCCGGCGAGCATCCGATGAAGAAAGTGCCGACGATCGGTTTCGATGCCACCGCCACGATCAGCCGCACCGAGTTCGGCGTCGGCAAGTTCGCGCCTGCGGTCAGCGACGAGGTGACCCTGCACATCACCACCGAAGCCTCGGTGCCCAAGGCCCAGTAAGCCGGCGAACCTCCCCCGCCGCATGCCGGCCCGTATCCGCGGGCCGGCTTTTTCCGTGCGGCGCCGGCGTCGGCGTGGTTTTCGGTGCCGCCGCCCGCAAAGCCTGCGACCGGCAGGGCGGGGCGCTGCTAGAATCCGGACCTGTTTCCGCAGCACCGATTGCACGCCATGACCACGACCGCCAACGCGCCCGCCAACGCCGAGAAGCGCTACACCGTGCATCGGGCCGACCTGCCGCTGAGCTGCCCGACTCCGGAGATGGCGCTGTGGAATTCGCATCCGCGCGTGTACCTGCCGATCCAGGACGAGCCCGGCCTGCAGGCGCAGTGCCCGTACTGCGGCGCGATCTACCAGCTGGTCGACTGATCCGGCCGCACGCCGCCACGCCGGACCGGAGCGACCGGCGATGCGCCGCCTGACCGTGGTCCAGCTGCTGCCGGCGCTGGAGTCCGGTGGCGTCGAACGTTCCACCCTGGAGATCGCCGCCGCCCTGGTCGCGGCCGGACACCGCGCGATCGTCGTTTCCGCCGGGGGCCGCCTTATCCCGGCGCTGCAGGCCAGCGGCGGCGAGCACGTCACGATGGACATCGGCCGCAAGTCGCCGGCCGTGCTGCGCCACGTGCCTGCGTTGCGCCGGCTGCTGCGCGACGGCGTGGTCGACATCGTCCATGCGCGCTCGCGCCTGCCGGCCTGGCTCGGGCGGATCGCGCTGGCGGCATTGCCCGCGGCGCGGCGTCCGCGCTGGGTCACCACCGTGCACGGACTCAATTCGCCGGGCCGCTACAGCGCGGTGATGACCAGCGGCGAGCGCGTGGTCTGCGTGTCCGATACGGTGCGCGACTACGTCCTGCGCCACTATCCGGCGACCGATCCGGCCCGGTTGAGGGTGATCCCGCGCGGGATCGATCCGGCGCAGTTCCCGCGCCGCCCGCATCCGGATCCGGAGGCGCGACGGCAGGTGGAACAGCGTCATCCGCAACTGGCCGGGCACGATCCGCTGCTGCTGCTGCCCGGGCGCGGCACGCGCCTGAAGGGACACGCCGATGCGCTGCAGCTGCTGGCCACGCTGCGTGCCGGGCCGTTTCCGGCGGCGGGCCTGTGGCTGCCGGGCGCGCGCGAGGCCGGTCGCGAGGCTTACATCGAAGAACTGGAGGCGCAGGCCGCGCGGCTCGATGTCGCCACCGCCGTGGCGTTCACCGCGCCGACCTCGCGGATCGCCGAAGCCTATGCCGCCAGCGACCTGGTGCTGCAGCTGTCGCGCAAGCCGGAAGCCTTCGGACGCACCGTGGTCGAGGCGCTGGCGGTCGGTCGCCCGGTGCTCGGCTGGGCGCACGGCGGCGTCGGCGAACTGCTGGAGCGGTTGCAGCCGCAGGGGGCGGTGGCACCGTTCGACCCCGCCGCGCTCGCCACGACCGCCACAGCACTGCTGCGCGCACCGCCGCGTATGCCCGACGGGATTCCCTGCACGCTGCAGGCCATGCAGCAGGCGACCCTGGAGCTGTATGCCGAACTGGCCGGCTGAACACGAAACGGTGCAGGGGCGCGTCTTCGCCTGGACGCCGTACTGGGTGCTGGGCCTTATCGCGCTGTGGCCGCTTTCCCCGCCCCCGCCGAGGCGTGGCTGGGCCTCGGCGCACTGCTGGTGCTGGGGCAGCTGGTGCTCGCGCTGGCGCGGCGGCGTCGCGTGCCGCTGGACCGGCGCGCGGGCCTGGCTGGCAGGCGCGCTGTTCGCCGCCTACTGGCTGCCGGAATTGTTCTCCGCGGCCGATGCGCTCGACCGCGGCCGGGCATGGAAGGAAGCCGCGGCGGACCTGCGCTACCTGCCTTTCCTGTGGGGCGTGGCGATCGCGCTCCATGCGGCGCGCGGGCGACGGGTGGTCGCCACCGGCCTGGCGGTGATCGTCGGCGCCTGGAGCGTGGATGCGCTGCTGCAGGCCGTGTCGGGCACCAGCCCGCTGTTCTGGAGCCTGGATGCGCTCAAGCGCGTTGCCGGCGGCGAGGGCTTCTGCACGGCGGCCGAGGTGCTGGCGGCCGATCGCCTTGGCGGTGTGTTCGGTCCGTGCAACCTGAAGCTGGGGCTGGTGCTGGCCAGCCTGTCGCCGTTCGCGCTCGACGTGGCTGCGCGAAGGCTCGGCGTGGCCGGCTGGTGCGTGGCGGCGCTGGGGCTCGGCGTCGCGATCCTGCTCGGCGGTGCGCGGGCGGCATGGCTGACCTATGCGCTGGTACTGGTGTTCTCGGGCTGGCGGGTGCTCGGTGCGCGCAGGCTGCTCGGCTTTGCCGCTGCCGGGCTGGTCGCGCTGGCGGTGCTGTACGCGGTCTCGCCGCAGCTGCAGCAACGCGTGGCCCGTACCGCGATGGCGTTCGGTACGGGCGCGGAGAGCGTGGACGGCGCCCTCTCCGGGCGCGCGCGGATCTGGCAGGGCGCGGCCTGCATGGTGGCGGCGCATCCGTTCAACGGCATCGGCGTGCGCAGCTTCCGGGTCGCCTGGCCCGACTGCGATCCGGCGCCCGCGCAGGCGCCGGCGTGGGGCGCGGGCGAGGCCTACCACGCGCACCAGCTGGTGCTGGAACTGCTCAGCGAAACCGGCGCGCTCGGCCTGCTGCTGTGGCTGGCCGGGACCTGGCTGGCGTGGCGCAGCTGGCGTGGCGTGGATGCGGCGGCGCGCGACCGCGCGCGGCCGGCACTGCTCGCGCTGGCGGTGACCGTTTTTCCGCTCAACACCCACCTGGCGTTCTATTCGACCTTCTGGGGCGGACTGGCGCTGTTGCTGTGCGGTCTCTACGCCGGAGCGGTGTACGGGCGCGATGCACCGAAGTCGTAGGCCACAAGGCCGGAGGGAGTGTGCGATGGGGTGGCGTCCCAGCCCATGCTGCCTTATTACGCGCTTCCATTGCACAAGCGGTGGTTCGGCGTCGCACGGGCAGAGGATCGCGCCCCGTTCCGCAAGGCGCCGGCCATGCTGGAGCACTCCGGTGCGATGCGTGCTGGCGGGAGGTAAAGGAGGAGGCAGCAGCCGCAAGCTGATGCCGGGGGCACGAGCGGCGGTACGCATCGCACCGCAGTGCCTCTGCCACGCAACCGCTTCGCTTGTCGGCACGCGAGCGGCGCGCCGGGCGCAGCAAGGAGCTATCGCGGCGGCGCCCGATCGCCGTCGTAGTAGTCGCTGCGGCCCTGCGGCTGGCGCTTGAAGCGGCGGTGGATCCACAGGTACTGCGCCGGCGCTTCGCGCACCATCGCTTCGATGGAGGCATTCACCCTGGCCGTGTCGGCGACCACGTCCTCGCTCGGAAACTCCGCCAGCGGCGGCGCCACGCGCAGCACGTAGCGGCCGCCTTCGCGCCGATGGAAGAACGGCACCACCGCGCAGCCGGTCAGTCGCGCCAGCTGGTGGGTCGCGGTGATCGTCGAGGCCGGCATGCCGAAGAACGGCGCGAACACGGTGTCCTTGCCACGCATGTCCTGGTCGGGCGCGTACCAGAGGAACCCGCCGCGCTTGAGGTGGCGCACCGCGCCCCGGATGTCGCCGTTTCCGAACATCGCGATGGCATAGCGCAGGCGGCCGCGCTTGACCGCCCATTCCATCACCGGGTTCCGGTAGCGGCGGTACATGCCGGCCAGCGGCACGTTTTCGCACATCAGCCGCCCGCAGAGCTCCAGGGTCATGAAGTGGCCCGATACCAGCAGCACGCCGCGACCTTCGGCCTGCAGTGCGTGGAGGTGTTCCAGCCCTCGAAGCGCAGGCCGCGGCGCACCGGCGCGATCTCGCCCCACCAGGCGCGGGCGAATTCAAACAGGCCGATGCCCAGTGCATCGAAGCTGTCGCGCAGCAGGCGGGCGCGCCATTCCGGCGATTCGCCGGGAAAGCACAGTGCGATGTTGTTCGCCTCGGCCGCGCGCCGGCGCATGCGGGCTAGGTGCAGGGCCAGCCAGCCCACGCCGCGGCCGATCGCCCGTTGCCACAGCCAGGGCAGGTGCGCGGCGCCGACCATCAGGCCCATACCCAGCCACATCGGCCAGTGTCGCGGGGAAAAGGAAGGGCGCGGCGGCGGCGAATCGGGCGCGGTCATGCGCGGATTCTAAGGCTTCCTCCGCGATGGGAGGCGCCGGCTCGGCTATGCTGCGGGCATGCCGAACGAAGCCATGCGGAAGGAGCCGGGCGAGGCCGCATTGCGCGCCCTGTACTCGTTCGCCCTGTACCTGCTTTCGCCCTTCACCCTGTACCACCTGATCTCGCGCGGCTTCCGCGTCCGCGAGTACTTCCGGCGCTGGGACGAGCGCTACGCCACCTACGGGCGCCAGCCGGGGCGCCCGTGCGTGTGGCTGCACGCGGTGTCGGTGGGCGAGGTCAACGCCGCCGCGCCGCTGGTCAATTCCCTGCTGAAGCAGAGGCCGGACATCCGCTGGGTGATCACCACCATCACCCCGACCGGCTCCGATCGCGTGCGCGCGCTGTGGGGCGAGCGTGTCGAGCATGTCTACCTGCCCTACGACCTGCCGGGCAGCACCGCGCGCTTCCTGCAGCATTTCCGGCCCAGCCTTATGTTGATCATGGAAACCGAGCTGTGGCCGAACATGCTGTTCGGCTGCCGTGACCTGCGCATTCCCGTGTATATCCTCAACGCGCGGCTGTCGGCGCGTTCGCTGCGCGGCTACCGGCTGCTGCGTCCGCTGATCGGCCGTGCGTTGCGCACGGTCAGGTGCGTGGCCGCGCAATCGGCCGCCGACGCACGCCGCTTCCAGAAGCTGGGCGCGTGCGCCGACCAGGTGCAGGTGCTGGGCAACCTCAAGTACGACGTTGCCGTTCCCGAGGCGCTGGACGCATTCCGCACCGCGTTCGCCACCGCCCCGGCGGTGCCGCGGCCGGTGTGGCTGGCCGCGAGCACGCACGAAGGCGAGGAGGCCGAGGTGATCGCGATCCACCGGCAGCTGCGCCTGCGCTGGCCGGACCTGCTGCTGTTGTGGGCGCCGCGCCACCCCGAGCGCTTCGCGCGGGTCCAGGCTGCCGCCAGCGAGGCCGGCTGGCGCGTGGGTACGCGCACGCGCGATACCTTACCGAAGCCGGACGACGAGGTGTTCGTGGTCGACACGCTGGGCGAGCTGATGGCGTTCTGCGCCTGCGCCGACGTGGTCTTCGTCGGCGGCAGCCTGCAGCCGATCGGGGGACACAACCTGCTGGAGCCGGCGGCGGTCGGCACGCCGGTGGTAACCGGCCCGCACCTGCACAACTTCGCCGAAATCTCGCGGCGGATGGACGAGGCGGGTGCGTTGCGCATCGGCCAGGACGCGCGTGAAGTCGGGTCCGCGCTGGAGGCGCTGCTCGCCGATCCGGTCGCGCGCCAGGCCATGTCCACGGCCGGCGGTGCACTGATCGACCAGGGCCGCGGCGCGCTGCAACGCACCCTGGCGCTGGTGGCCAACGACCTGCCCGCCGCGGTGCCCGCCATCTCCCCTGCCTGAGGCGATGCCACCGGCCCGATGGCCCCTGTTGCAGGCTCCGGAAACGACAGGGCCGCCCGGAGGCGGCCCTGCGTTGCATGTCGCGATGTACCGCGAGTCGCGCCTTACTGCTGCGTCGCCGCCGGGTTGGCCAGCTGCGCTTCGGCGTCGACGGTGAGCATGTTGTTGACGATGCGCATCTGCTCGACGTCCAGCTCGCCGACGGCCTGGGCCAGCAGCAGGCGGTTGAGCAGGAAGTTGTAGCGCGAGCGGGCGTACTCGACCTGCGCCTGGAACAGCGTGCGCTGGTTCTGGACCACGTCCAGCACGGTGCGGGTGCCCACTTCCAGGCCGACCTGCGAGGCGTCGAACGCGCTCTGCGCCGAGACCACGGCCAGACGGCGGGCCTCGACTTCGCTGACGCCGGCGACCAGCGCCTGGTACAGGTTGCGGGTGTTGCGGTCGAGCGCGCGGCGCTGCTGCTCGTACTGGTCCTGGCCACGTCGCGCTGGGCTGGTGCGCCTGGCGCACGCGCGACTGGGTCGCGCCGCCGCTGAAGATCGGCACGCTCAGGGTCAGGCCGATGCTGGTGCCGGTGCTGTCGCCGGCCGCACCGCCGCCGCCGCCGACGCTGTCGCCCCAGGCTGCGTCCTTGCCCCAGCCGCCGCCGAGCGACAGGGTCGGGTAGTGGCCTCCGCGTGCGGTCTGCACGTTGGCTTCAGCGGCGTCGCCCTGCAGCTGGCTGGCGCGCAGCGCGGGGTTGTTGTCGACCGCGCGGGCCACCCAGTCGTCGGCGTCGGCATGCTGCGCCGGCAGCTCGGGGCGGAAGTCGGTCGGCAGGCCGCGCAGGCTGTTCACCGGCTGGCCGGTGAGTTCGGCCAGCGCCTGGTAGGCGTCAGCGAGCAGGTTGCGGACGAGGATGGTGTTGGCGCGGGCGTCGTCGTACTGCGCACGGGCTTCGTGCACGTCGGTGATCGGCGCCAAGGCCCACTTCCAGGCGCTTGTCGGCGTAGTCGAACTGGCGCTTGCCGGCGGCCTCGTTGGTCTCGGCGGCGGCCAGCGACTCGATCGCCACCAGCACGTCGAAGTAGGCCGCGGCGGTGCGCACCATCAGGTCGTCGTTGGCGGCGTCCAGGTGGCGTCGGCAGCGCTGCTCAGCGCACGCTGCGCGCGCAGGCTGGAGAACTGGCTCCAGTTGAACAGCGTCTGGCTGGCGCTGAGGCCGTAGCTGCGCGAGGTGCCGGTGAACGAACCGCTGATGCCGTCGTACTCGGTGCGGTCCTTGCGCAGCGACGCGTCGCCGGACACCTGCGGCAGCAGCGCGGCACGGGCCTGGACCTCGCCTTCCTTGTCGTAGAGCGTGTTGGATTCGGCAATCGCCAGCTGCGGATCGCCATTGCGGGCCATCTCGTAGGTCTGCAGCAGGTCGGTGGCCTGCGCGGCCTCACTGAAGAAAGGCCCGGTGGCCAGCGCGGCGGCCAGTGCCAGGCGAGGGAACGGCGGATCATCAGCGGCTTCCTTTCGTGGTGGGCGGTCCGCGGTGGGCTGCGGACCGTCGAGGGGGAATGTCGTGCTGGCCGTCGCCCCGGGGCGACGGTCAGAAACTGAACTGCGGGACCGGCTCGGCGCCGTGCAGGTAGGCCAGCTCGGTCTCGAACAACGATTCGGTGGTGGCGGCGTTGACCGCGTTGCCGCGGGTCAGGCGCACCGCCTCCATCACCGGGGCGCGACCGTGGACCACGAACAGGCGTCCGCCCGGGCGCAGCCACTTGAGGAAGCGCTCCGGTGCGTCGGCCACCGCGGCGGTCACGCAGACCGCGTCGAACAGGCGTTCGCCGGCGTCGTACTGCAACGCGTCGACCGTTTCGATGCGGACGTTGTTGCCTGGCCGGTCACGTCCAGGCGCGCGCGCGCGGCGGCCCAGTTCCGGGACCCGTTCGAGGCTGACCACTTCACGTGCCAGCGCGGCAAGGCAGGCGGCGGCATAGCCGCTGCCGGTGCCCACTTCCAGCACGCTGTCGCCCGGCTGCAACTTCAGCGCCTGCAACATGCGCCCTTCGACCACCGGCTTCAGCATGCTGGCGCCGTAGCCCAGCGGCAGTTCCAGGTCGGCATAGGCCAGCGCGCGATGCGCCTCCGGCACGAACGCCTCGCGCGGCAGGCGGCTGATCACGTCGAGCACGGCCATGTCCAGCACGTCCCAGGGACGGACCTGCTGTTCCACCATCAGTTCACGGGCGCGGGCGTAGTCGATCGTCATGGGTCAGGTCATCTGGACGCGGGAGGCCGGGCATTCTACCGGGCCTGAACGCGCCTTGCCGTCAAGGATCGCCGTCGCCACCGGGGCCGACGCAGTGCCGGAAGTCACCGCGACATCCGTCAGCGGCATCGGCAGGCACGGCGGTTCAGGCCGCATAGGCGCGCAGGAAGAACACGACGGTGGCGTCGATGTGCCGCGCGACTTCGGCGGGTGCCGGCTCGGCGCACAGGCCGCAGGCCATCATCGGGTGCAGCTCGCCCTTTAGCAGGGAGAAGAACTGCGACGAGGCCAGCGCGGCATCGTCGATCCGCAGCTGGCCCTGTTCGACCCGGGCCTGCAGGAACTGCGCGAACGCCTCCTGCACCCGGCGCGGGCCGGCGTTCCAGAACAGCTCGCGCAGCGCGTTCTCCGCGGTGCCCGGGGTGTTCATCATCCGGTGCATGCTGATCGCCTCCTCGCTGGTGATCAGCGCGAAGAAGGCATGGCCGATCGCGCGCAGCTGCTCGTCCAGCGGGCCATCGGGCGGGCTGACGAACAGCTCGTCGGGCAGCACCTCCTTAACTTGGCGGCGATGGCATCGGAGAACAGCGTCTCCTTGTCGCCGAAGTGGCTGTAGACGGTCAGCTTCGACACGCCGGCGGCGGTGGCGATCTGGTCCATGCTCACGCCCTGGTAGCCCTGCTCCAGGAACAGACGCTTGGCCGCCTCCAGGATCGACGCGCGCTTGCCCAGGTCTTTGGGACGACCGGGGCCGGCGGCCTTGGCCGGGGCGGGAGACACGTTGGCGCTGGCGTGCTTGGGAGTCATGCGGCAATACTGGACTACTCGGTTTTATATTCCTACTATACCAGCCGGTTCAATATTGAGCGGCAGGGATGGCGGCGATGACGAACGGATTCCGGATGGCCGGCTTCGCGGCCATGGTACTGGGGGTGGCGACCGCTCTGTCCGGCTGTGGCGGCGGGGAACAGGCCGCCACCGCGCCGCGACCGGTCTGGGTCGTGCAGCCGCAGGCCGACGGCACCGAGGGGGCACTGGCATTCCCGGGCGAAGTCCACGCTCGCGAGGAGAGCCCGCTGTCGTTCCGGGTCGGCGGCAAGCTGGTCCGCCGCGCGGTCGATGCCGGTGCGCGGGTCGCGCAGGGCCAGGTGCTGGCCGAGCTCGATCCCGCCGACCAGGCTGCTGCAGGCACAGGCCGCGCAGGCACAGCTGGCCGCCGCCGAGGCCGAGCTGGCGCGGAGCAGGGGTGACCTCGACCGCTACGCGAAGCTGGTCGAACAGCAGCTGGTCAGCCGCTCCGCGTACGACGCGCAGAAGGCCGCCTACGAGGCCGCTGCCGGCCGCGCCCGCGCCGCCCGCGCGCAGCGGGACGTGACCCGCAACCATACCGGCTACACCGAATTGCGTGCGCCGCGCGACGGCGTGATCGCCTCGCGCCAGGCCGAGGCCGGGCAGGTGGTCGCCGCCGGCCAGACCATCTTCGTGATCGCCGCCGATGGCGGCCGCGAGATCGCCATCGACCTGCCGGAGGACCGCATCCGCCAGTTCAAGGTCGGCGACGCGGCGCAGGTCGAACTGTGGAATGCACCGGGTCGCCGGCTGCCGGGCACGATCCGCGAGATCGCCCCGGCCGCCGCCGGGCAGACCCGCAGTTTCGCCGCGCGCGTGGCGCTGGATGCGTCCGCACAGGGCGAAGTCGAACTCGGCCAGAGCGCGCGCGTCTACCTGGCGCAGTCGTCCGGCGAGGGCGACCTGCGCGTGCCGCTGTCGGCGCTGCAGCGTGGCGAGGACGGGGCGACGGCCGCGGTCTGGGTGGTGCGCGGCGGCAAGGTGTTGCGCGTGCCGGTCCGCACCGGCACGTTCGGCAGCGAGAGCGTGCCGGTCAGTGGCGCACTGCGCGCCGGCGACTGGGTGGTCGCGGCCGGTGGCCACCTGCTGCGCGAAGGTGAACAGGTGGCGCCGGTGGATCGCGACAACCGCCCGGTCGCGGCGGCCGCTGCGGCGCAGCCGAAGGCGGACTGAACCGTGCGCCGCTTCAACCTCTCCGAATGGGCCCTGCACAACCGTGGCCTTATCCTCTACTTCATGGTCGCGCTGGCGATCATCGGCAGCTGGTCCTACCTGCGCCTGGGCCAGAGCGAGGACCCGCCGTTCACCTTCAAGGCGATGGTGGTGCAGACGCTGTGGCCGGGCGCCACCGCCGAAGAGGTGTCCCGGCAGGTCACCGAGCGCATCGAGAAGGCGGTGATGAACACCGGCAAGTACGAGTTCGTCCGTTCGTACTCGCGCCCGGGCGAATCGCAGGTGATCTTCATGGCGCGCGATTCGATGCCGTCGCGCGACGTGCCCGACCTCTGGTACCAGGTGCGCAAGAAGGTCGGCGACGTCCGGGCCACCTTGCCGGCGGGCGTGGTCGGTCCGTTCTTCAACGACGAGTTCGGCGACACCTTCGGCAACATCTACGCGCTGACCGGGCCGGGTTTCGACTACGCCATCCTCAAGGACTACGCCGAGCGCATCCAGCTGGAACTGCAGCGCGTTGCCGACGTGGGCAAGGTCGAGCTGGTCGGCCTGCAGGACGAGAAGATCTGGATCGAGATCGACAACACCCGCCTTACCACGCTCGGCATCCCGCTGCAGCTGGTCCAGCAGGCGCTGGAAGGGCAGAACGCGGTGGTTCCGGCAGGCTTCTTCGAGACTTCCGCCGAGCGCGTGCAGCTGCGCGTGGACGGACCGTTCCGCAGCGTCGAGGAGATCCGCGCGTTCCCGATCCGCGCCGGCGGCCGCACCATCCGCCTGGACGACGTGGCCAACGTCCATCGCGGTTTCTCCGACCCGGCCGCGCCGCGCATGCGCTTCATGGGGCAGGACGCGATCGGCATCTCGGTGGCGATGAAGGATGGCGGCCACATCCTGCGGCTGGGCGACGCGCTCGAAGCGCGCTTCGCCGAGCTGCAGGACACGCTGCCCGCCGGCATGGAGCTGCGCAAGGTGTCCGACCAGCCCGAGGCGGTGCGCGAATCGGTCGGCGAGTTCGTGCGCGTGCTGGCCGAGGCGGTGACCATCGTCCTGCTGGTCAGCTTCTTCTCGCTGGGTTTCCGCACCGGCCTTATGGTGGCGGTGTCGATCCCGCTGGTGCTGGCGATGACCTTCGCGGTCATGCACTACTTCGGCATCGGCCTGCACAAGATCTCGCTGGGCGCGCTGGTGCTGGCGCTGGGCCTGCTGGTGGACGACGCGATCATCGCGGTGGAGATGATGGCGATCAAGATGGAGCAGGGCTTCGACCGCCTGCGCGCGGCCAGCTTCGCCTGAGTCGACCGCGTTCCCGATGCTGACCGGCACGCTGATCACCGCCGCCGGTTTCCTGCCCATTGCCACTGCCGCGTCGAGCACGGGCGAGTACACCCGCTCGCTGTTCCAGGTGGTGACCATCGCACTGCTGGTGTCGTGGATCGCGGCGGTGCTGTTCATCCCGTGGCTGGGCGACAGGCTGCTGCCGGACCTTACCCCATCCGCAGCCGCCGAAGCCCGGCAGCCTTGGCGCACGCCGCCGTGCGTTCCGCGAGCGCCTTACGATCGCTGGCCGCAGTTCGCCGGGGTGCTGGCACCGGCGCCGCTCGATGCGCACCACCATGATCCGTACCAGCGGCCGTTCTACGTGCGTTTCCGCCGCCTGCTCGATGCCTGCCTGCGCCGGCGCTGGTGGGTGATCGCGGCGACGGCCGGCCTGTTCGTACTGTCGCTGCTGATGTTCCGCTTCGTGCCGCAGCAGTTCTTTCCCGACTCCACCCGTCCCGAGCTGATGGTCGACCTGGAGCTGGCCGAAGGCGTATCGCTGCGCGCCACCGAGGCGCAGGCGAAGAAGCTGGAGACGCTGCTGCAGGGGCGCAAGGACATCCGCAACTACGTCGCCTACGTCGGCACGGGCTCGCCGCGCTTCTACCTGCCGCTGGACCAGCAGCTGCCGGCGACCAACTTCGCCCAGTTCGTGGTCCTCGCCGAGGACACCCGCGCGCGCGAAGAATTGCGCAACTGGCTGCTGAAGGAGATCGCGCCGCGCTTCCCCGAGCTGCAGATGCGCGTGACCCGGCTCGAGAACGGACCGCCGGTCGGCTATCCGGTGCAGTTCCGCGTGTCCGGCGAGCACATCCCGCAGGTGCGTGCGATCGCCCGCGAGGTCGCGGAGCGGGTGCGGGCCAATCCACACACCACCAACGTCAACCTCGACTGGGACGAGCCGAGCAAGGTGGTGCGGATGGAGGTCGACCAGGATCGCGCCCGCGCGCTGGGCATCAGCAGTGCGCAACTGGCCCAGTTCCTGTCGGTGCAGCTGTCCGGCTACACCGCCAGCACCTACCGCGAGGGCAACGAGCTGGTCGGGATCATGCTGCGCGGCGGCGCCGGCGATCGCGACCAGCTGGAGCTGCTCGGCAGCCGGCGGTGCCGACCGGCGACGGTGGCAGGGTGCAGCTGTCGCAGGTGGCACGCCTGCGCCAGGTGTTCGAGGACGGGATCATCTGGCACCGCGACCGGTTGCCGACGATCACCATCCGTGCCGACCTCAGCGACGAACTGCTGCCGGCGGCGGTCACCGCGCAGATCGATCCGACCCTGGACGAGATCCGCGCCCGGCTGCCGCAGGGCTACCTGCTGCAGGTCGGCGGTTCGGTCGAGGATGCGGCGCGCGGCCAGAACTCGATCGCCGCGGGCATGCCGCTGTTCCTGATCGTGGTGACCACGCTGCTGATGCTGCAGTTGCGCAGCTTCTCGCGCACGCTGATGGTGCTGGTCACCGCGCCGCTGGGCCTGATCGGCGCGACCTGGTTCCTGCTGATCTTCCGCATGCCGTTCGGTTTCGTCGCGCTGCTCGGCACGATCGCGCTGGCGGGCATGGTGATGCGCAACTCGGTAATCCTGGTCGACCAGATCGAGCAGGACATCGCCGCCGGCCACGACCGCTGGCACGCGATCGTCGATGCGACGGTGCGCCGCTTCCGCCCGATCGTGCTGACCGCACTGACGGCGGTGCTGGCGATGATCCCGCTGTCGCGCAGCGCGTTCTACGGTTCGATGGCGGTGGCGATCATGGGTGGCCTGGTGGTCGCCACAGGCCTGACCCTGTTGTTCCTGCCGGCGCTGTACGCGGCGTGGTTCCGGGTAAAGCCGGAAGAGGCGACAGGCTGATTGGCTGCGGTCGGCGAAAGCCGGCCGAAATCCTGAAAACAGGAAGTTCCCGGTGAAGTGGCGGCGGCACTCCGATGCGAGGCCTGCCGCCGCTCGTGTCCCCCGGCAGCGTCCTTCCGGCCGCTGCCTCCTCCTTTACCTCCCGTCGGCAGGCCTCGCATCGGAGTGTTTCGAGGTGGCCCGCGGTTCGCTCGTAAAGCGCAAAGCCAAGTCCGGAAGGTCCGTCGTGATGGCTGCTGACCGGAAGTAAAGGAGGAGGTGACGGCCGCAGGCCGGCACCGGGGGACATGGAGGTCAGCAGCCATCACGGCGGACCCCGGCAATTCCACCGCCGCTTCTCGCGCAAACCCGCGCTCGTCAGGACGACGAAGCTTCGAGCTGCATCAAACCGATGAATGCCTGCGCCGCGCGTGACAGCGTGCGGCCGCCGTGCACGACGTAGCCGAGCTGACGTGCCAGCTGCACGCCGGGCACCGGCAACACCTGCACCTGTGAGTCGACCATCGTCCCGGGCAGCACGCTCCACGCCAAGGCCGACGGAGGCCATCATCTTGATCGTCTCCATGTAGTTGGTGGTCATGCGCAGCTGCAGCGACAGGCCGCGGCGGGCGAAGGTCTCCGCCACGATCCGGTGGGTGAACGTGCCCGGGTCCGGCAGCACGGCCGGGTGCGCGGCAATGTCGGCCAGCGACACCTTCGGCAATCGCGCCAGCGGATGGTCCGGGGCGACCGCGAAGCTGAGCGGGTCATTCCACACGGGCATGGCACGCAGGGGCGGCTCGGTCGGGCCGAGCGTGGTCACCGCCAGTTCGACCTCGCCATGCAGCACCTGCGCGTAGGCCTGCTCCGAGTCCATGAAGCGGATGTCCAGCGCCGCGCGCGGATGCAGCGCGGTGAAGCGGCGCAGCAGCGCGGGCAGCCGGTGCAGGCCGACGTGGTGGCTGGTGGCCAGGCTCAGCCGGCCACCGATGTCCCATTCATATCCTGCAACGCACGGCGCGCGGCCTCGGCTTCGGCCAGCATCTGCCGGGCACGCGGCAGCAGCAGGCGCCCGGCCTCGGTGAGCACCACCTGGCGGCCGAGCCGGTCGAACAGTCGCGCCTTGAGCGACTCCTCGAGCAGGGCGATCCGCTTGCTGACCGCCGGCTGGGTCAGGTGCAGCTGCTCGGCCGCGGCGGAGAAGCCGCCGTGGTCGGCCACGGCGACGAAGGCGTTGAGTCCGGCCCAGTCCATCCCTGCGCTCCGTGGGATTCCTGACTGGAATCCAGTGGATGAAAAATATGCATTTGAGTTATCGATTGCAAGGCGGCAGGATGGCCCTCCAGCCGGCGGATCCGGGCTCTGAGCCGACTCCGCCACCGCCAGACGAACGAGGCAATGCGATGGCCGGCAAGACCCTGTACGACAAGCTGTGGGAGATGCACGAGGTGACCCGTCGCGACGACGGTTCCTCGCTGATCTACATCGACCGCCACATCCTCCACGAGGTCACCTCGCCGCAGGCGTTCGAAGGCCTGCGCCTTACCGGCCGCAAGCCGTGGCGGATCGACGCCAACATCGCCACGCCGGACCACAACGTGCCGACCACGCGCACCGAGCGCGCCGGCGGCCTGCAGGCGATCGTCGACGAGGTCTCGCGCCTGCAGGTGCAGACCCTGGACGAGAACTGCGACGACTTCGGCATCCTCGAATTCAAGATGGACGACGTCCGCCAGGGCATCGTCCACGTGGTCGGCCCGGAGCAGGGCGCGACCCTGCCGGGCATGACCGTGGTCTGCGGCGACTCGCACACCTCCACGCATGGTGCCTTTGGAGCCTTGGCGCACGGCATCGGCACCTCGGAGGTCGAGCACGTGCTGGCGACCCAGTGCCTTATCGCCAAGAAGATGAAGAACATGCAGGTGCGCGTGGAAGGCACGCTGCCGCCGGGGATCACCGCCAAGGACATCGTGCTGGCGATCATCGGCAGGATCGGTACCGCCGGTGGCAACGGCCATGCGCTGGAATTCGCCGGCAGCGCGATCGCCGACCTGTCGGTCGAAGGGCGCATGACCATCTGCAACATGGCCATCGAGGCCGGCGCGCGCGTTGGCATGGTTGCCGTCGACGACAAGACCATCGAATACGTGAAGGGCCGCCCGTTCGCGCCCAAGGGCGCCGACTGGGACGCCGCGGTGACGGTGTGGAAGGACCTGGTGTCCGACGCCGACGCGCACTTCGACACTGTGGTCGAGCTGCGCGCGCAGGACATCCGGCCGCAGGTCAGCTGGGGAACGTCGCCGGAGATGGTGCTGGCGGTGGACCAGAACGTGCCCGATCCCGATCGCGAACACGATCCGGTGAAGAAGGACTCGATCGTGCGCGCGCTGAAGTACATGGGCCTGCAGGCCAACCAGCCGATCACGACCATCAGGCTGGACCGCGTGTTCATTGGTTCTTGCACCAACTCGCGGATCGAGGACCTGCGCGCGGCCGCCGAAGTGGCGAAGGGCCGCAAGGTCGCCGCCAGCGTGAAGCAGGCGCTGGTCGTGCCCGGCTCCGGCCTGGTCAAGGCGCAGGCCGAGGCCGAAGGCCTGGACAAGGTGTTCCTCGAGGCCGGCTTCGAGTGGCGCGAGCCGGGCTGTTCCATGTGCCTGGCGATGAACCCGGACAAGCTGGGCAGTGGCGAGCACTGCGCCTCCACGTCCAACCGCAATTTCGAGGGCCGCCAGGGGCGCCGGTGGGCGTACCCACCTGGTCAGTCCGGCGATGGCCGCCGCCGCCGCGGTGGCCGGCCATTTCGTCGATGTGCGCGACCTGATGAGTGCCTGAGGACCTGCCGCCATGAAAGCCTTCACCCGACACACCGGCTTGGCCGCCCCGCTGGACCGCGCCAACGTCGACACCGACCAGATCATCCCCAAGCAGTTCCTGAAGTCGATCAAGCGTTCGGGCTTCGGTCCGAACCTGTTCGACGAGTGGCGCTACCTCGATGTCGGCCAGCCTGGACAGGACAGCTCGAACCGGCCGCTCAACCACGACTTCGTGCTGAACTTCCCGCGCTACCGCGGCGCCAGCGTGCTGCTGGCGCGCGAGAACTTCGGCTGCGGCTCCTCGCGCGAGCACGCGCCGTGGGCGCTGGACGAGTACGGTTTCCGCGCGATCATCGCGCCCAGCTTCGCCGACATCTTCTTCAACAACAGCTTCAAGAACGGCCTGCTGCCGATCGTGCTGGCGGACGCGGAAGTCGACGCGCTGTTCGCGCAGTGCGAGGCGAGCGAGGGCTACTCGCTCACCGTCGACCTTACCACGCAGACCGTGACCCGGCCCGATGGCGTGCAGTACCGCTTCGAGATCGACGCGTTCCGCAAGCACTGCCTGCTCAACGGCCTGGACGACATCGGCCTGACCCTGCAGGAACGCGACGCGATCGGCGCGTTCGAGGCGCGGCATCGCGCCGCGCAGCCCTGGCTGTTCCAGTCCGGGCGCTGAGCCCGGATTCCGTGCCGCGGGGCCTTTGCCGCGGCACGCTCCGCGCGCTTTCCGTGGTGCGATAGCCGCCCGCGGTGCGGCGCGCTACTTCTTCGCCGTTGCCTTGCGCGCGGTGGGCGGCTTTGCCGCCTTGGCCGGGCGGGTGGCCGGGGCGCGAGGCGCCTGGCCGCCGTGGCCTTCCGGGCTGCGCCTTCCTCGCCATGCAGGGTGAGCAGCGACTCCATCAGGTGCTCGTCGGCGCTGGAGCAGATGCCGAGCAGCAGCACCTCGTCGCACCCTTCCGCGGCGATGTAGGCGTGGCCCATGTTGGAGTCGATATACACCGACTCGCCCTTCTCCAGCACGATCGGGTCGTAGAACTCGGTGTGCACTTCCATGCGTCCTTCGAGGACGTGGATGTACTCCTCGCCCGGGTGGCGCACCAGTTCGCCGAACTCCTCGACGCTCTTCGCATGCACGCGGGTAAGTACCGGGATCATGCGCTTGCGGCGCAGTTCCGGGCACAGGTAGTAGTAGTCGTAGTTGGGCGTGGTGACGCGGATCGCATCCTCGATCCGGCCGATGCTGCGCCGTGCGGTCACCGCCGGGCCGGGGGCCTCGTCCTCCTGTTCGGCGAACAGCTCGGACATGCGCAGCTGCAGGCGCTGGCTCAGCTGCAGCAGCTTGTCGTAGGTCAGGGTCAGGCGGTCGTGCTCGACCTTGGAGAGGGTCGACAGCGGGATGCCGGAATGCTCGCTCATCTGCTTCAGCGTCCAGCCCCTGCGTGCGCGCAGCGAGCGGAGCAGGCCGCCAATGGTCGGGTGCGGCGTGGGGTGTTGCGGCGTCATCCTTGCCGGGTCTCCATGGGAAGTTCGTTCAGGCCGGTATGTCCTGCGCAGGATCATCATCCTCCGGGCAGGCGATTGATGGAAAGAGAGGCGGGGCCATACCCGGGACTTTCGGCACGGGTTGACAATTCTCTGATTGGGATCAATATCGCCAAATCAGGATAAACCAGATCCGCGTTCCGCCCGTGAACCCGGGCTGGACAACCACCAGTCAGTCGAGCCGGGAGATCGTCCAATGCGCAAGATTCCACCGATCCTGTGCGGAGCCGTGCTCTCCGCCGTGCTGGCCTTGCCGCTGGCCGCGCAGGAGCCGTCCGCAAGCCCGGCCTCGGTGCCGCCGCCGGCCGTGCCGGCGACCCCTGCCGCCGCGGCCGCCGCCCCGGTGGCCGAGCCCGCCGCGACTGCGGGCGCGCCGGTCCTGACCCGCGAGGACGCCCATACTGGCTGGACGGTTTCATGCCGCACGCACTGGCGGTGGGCGATATCGCCGGCGCCGTGGTGGTGGTGGTCAAGGATGGCCATATCCCCCGGTGCAGAAGGGCTATGGCTACGCCAACCTTACCGAGCGCACGCCGGTGGATCCGGAGCGCACGCTGTTCCGTCCCGGCTCGGTGTCCAAGCTGTTCACCTGGACGGCAGTGATGCAGCTGGTCGAGCAGGGCAAGCTGGACCTGGACGCCGATCTCAACGAATACATCGACTTCCGCGTGCCGCCGCACGAAGGCACGCCGATCACGCTGCGCCAAGGTGATGACCCACACCACCGGCTTCGAAGAGCAGATCCGCGGCCTGATCACCGCCGAGCCGGGCGAGATCACGCCGCTGGCCGAGGCGCTCAAGCACTGGGTTCCCGAGCGCATCCACACCCCGGGCGCCACGCCGGCCTATTCCAACTATGCGACCGCGATCGCCGGCTACATCGTGCAGCGCGTGTCGGGCATGCCGTTCGACGACTACATCGAGCGCAACATCTTCCAGCCGCTGGGCATGGCCAGTTCGAGCTTCCGCCAGCCGCTGCCGCCGGCGCTGCTGGCGCGCATGTCCAACGGCTATTCCAAGGCCTCCGAAGGCGAGCCCAAGCCGTACGAGTTCATCAGCCTGGCGCCGGCCGGCAGCCTGGCCTCCAGCGGCACCGACATGGCGCGCTTCATGATCGCGCACCTGCAGGACGGCGCCTTCGGCGATGCCCGCATCCTCAAGGCGGAAACCGCGCAGCAGATGCACTCCACCGGCCAGGCCTCGGTCGGCCCGCTGAACCGGATGATGCTCGGCTTCTACGAGACCTCGGTGAATGGCCATCGCGCGATTTCGCACGGCGGCGACACCCAGTGGTTCCACAGCGACCTGCAGCTGTTCCTGGATGACGGCGTCGGCCTGTTCGTGTCGATGAACAGCTCCGGGCGCGACGGCGCGACCGGCACCATCCGCGACGCGCTCTCGCGCGGCTTCGCCAACCGCTACTTCCCGCCGGCCCCGGCCGCGGCGCCGAAGGGCGTGTCCGCCGAGGACGCGAAGCTGCATGCGCAGCAGATCGCCGGTACCTACACCAGCAGCCGCCGCCCGGAAAGCAACCTCCTGTCGATGGCCAACCTGCTCGGCCCGGTCAAGGTGGTGGCCAACGAGGATGGCACGATCAGCGTGACCGCCGCGCTGGGCGCCGGTGGTGCACCGAAGAAGTGGCGCGAAGTCTCGCCGTACCTGTGGCAGGACGTCGCCACCACCGACCGGCTCGCTGCCGACGTGGTCAACGGCCAAGTGAAGCGCTTCAGCATGGAGCCGTACGCGCCGATCATGGTGTTCCAGCGCCTGTCGACCTGGAATGCACTGGCGATGCCGCTGCTGTCGGCGAGCCTGGGCGTGCTGCTGCTCACCGTCCTTGCCTTACCGGTTTCGGCGCTGGTCCGCCGCTACTACGGCGCCCGTTACCGGCTGCAGGGCGCCGATGCACGTGCCCACTTCGGCGCACGCGTCGGCTCGCTGCTGGCGCTGCTGGCGACCGGCGGCGCGCTCGGCCTTATGGTGGCGATGCTGAGCAAGCTGGAGATGACCAGCATCAACAACGACGGCCTGGTCATCGCCGCGCGCCTGTTCGCGACCGTGGCCCTGCCGCTGGGTGCGGTGCTCTCGGTGTGGAATGCCGTGGTGGCCCTGCGCGGCAAGCGCCGCTGGCTGGCCCGGCTGTGGGCGGTGCTGGTCGCGCTGTCCTGCCTGTTCCTGCTGTGGCTCGGCTTCGCCCACCACGTCATCGGGTTCGGCGCGAACTACTGAGTGATGCAGGGCCGGCGTGGCCGGCCCTGCTCCCGTCCTGCCTGGAGCTGTGCACCGATGTCGCTGACGCTTGAACTGCATAACGAACCGCTGCCGATGTCGGCACCGTTCCGGATCTCCGGGCACGTGTTCGAGGCGATGCCGGCGACCGTGGTGACCCTGCGCGAAGGGGCGCTGTTCGGTCGCGGCGAAGCTGCCGGCGTCTATTACAACAACGACCATCCCGACGGGATGCTGGCCACGCTGGAGGCGCTGCGTCCGCGCATCGAGGCCGGGCTCGACCGCGAAACCCTGCGCACGCTGCTGCCCGCCGGCGGCGCACGCAACGCATTGGACAGCGCGCTGTGGGAGCTGGAATCGCAGCGCGCCGGCGTGCCGGTGTGGCAGCTGGCCGGACTCGACGGCGTGCGTCCGCTGCTGACCACCTTCACCGTGGGCGCCGACGAGCCGGCGGTAATGGCCGAGCGTGCTGCCGCCTACACCCCCAGCGCGTGCGCTCAAGCTCAAGCTGACCGGCGAGGCGGAACTCGACGCGGCGCGCGTGCGCGCGGTGCGCGCGCGCTGCCCGCAGGCCTGGATCGGGGTCGATGCCAACCAGGGCTATACCGCCGGCACGCTGCCGCTGCTGCTGCCGGTGCTGGTCGAGGCCAACGTCTCCCTGCTCGAGCAGCCCTGCGTGCGCGGGCGCGAGTCCGACCTGGACGGGATCGAACGACCGCTGCCGTTCGCCGCCGACGAGAGCATCCTCGACCTTACCGAACTGGAAGCGCGCCACCACCGCTTCGACGTGATCAACATCAAGCTGGACAAGTGCGGCGGGCTGACCGAAGGCCTGATGATGGCCCGGCGCGCGCGCGAACTCGGCAAGCGGGTGATGGTCGGCAACATGTGCGGCACCAGCCCACGCGGCGCCGGCGTTCGTGCTGGGCCAGTTCTGCGACGTGGTCGACCTGGACGGGCCGATCTTCCTCAAGCAGGACCGCAGTCCGTCGGTGCGCTACGAGGACGGCAGCATCACCTGCGGCGAAGAGGTCTGGGGGCCGAAGGCGATCCCGTGAACACGGAAGCCGACAAGACCTGGTTCGGCCAGCCGCGCGGGCTGACCATCCTGTTCCTCACCAACATGTGGGAGCTGTTCTCCTACTACGGCATGCGCACGCTGCTGGTCTACTACATGACCAAGCAGCTGCTGTTCGCGCAGGAAAAGGCCTCCTTCATCTACGGCACCTACACGGCGATGGCGTATTTCACGCCGATCTTCGGCGGCATGGTCGCCGATCGCTGGCTGGGCAAGCGCAACGCGGTGGTGATCGGCGCCACGATCATGGCCTTCGGCCACTTCGTGATGGCGTTCGAGTCGATGTTCTACGTCGCGCTGGCGACGATCGCGCTGGGCAACGGGCTGTTCCTGCCGAGCCTGCCGAGCCAGATCAACGACCTCTACGCCGCCGACGATCCGCGCCGCGGCCGTGCCTACAACGTCTACTACGTCGGCCTGAACATCGGCGGCTTCCTTACGCCGCTGGTGTGCGGCACGCTCGGCGAACTGTATGGCTGGCACTACGGCTTCGGCGCCGCCGGCGTGGGCATGTTCCTGGCCTATGGTGATCTACCTCGCCGGGCGCCGCTACCTGCCGCCGGAACTGGCGCGCCGCACGAGCGTGGATGTCGCCCCCGCGCAGGTGCCCGGGAACAACCGCCGGGTCTGGCTGCTGCTGCTCGGGGTCGGCATTGCGGCCACGATCTTCCGCGGCGCGTACGAGCAGATCGGCAATACGCTGCCGCTGTGGATCGATACCGGCGTGGACCGCGGCTGGGGCGCCTCGACCATCCCGATGACCTGGTTCCAGTCGCTCAACCCGCTGCTGGTGATCTCGATGACGCCGCTGCTGCTGCTGGTGTGGCGGCGTCGCGCGGAAGCCGGCCGCGAATCGTCGCCGGCCACGCGCATGGCGATCGGCGCGCTGATCGTGGCCGCCGCCTATGCGCTGCTGGCCGTGCTGGCGGCGGTGACCGGCGAGGCGCGGGTGGGGTGGGGCTGGCTGGTCGCGTTCTTCGTGATCCTGACCTTCGGCGAGCTGTACATCCTGCCGACCGGCCTGCAGGCCTGTTCGCCCGGCTGGCGCCGCCGCGGCTGGGCGCGACCACGGTGGCGTCGTGGTTCCTTGCCGTGTTCAGCGGCAGCCTGCTGGCGGGCGCGGTGGGGACGCTGTGGTCGCGGGCCAGCCACTCGGGCTTCTTCCTGCTGCTGTCCGGCCTTACCGTGCTGGCCGCGCTGCTGCTGTGGCGCCTGGACCGTCCGATCCGTGCGCTGGAATGAAGCGCGCGGACTGACCGGACCACCGCCATGCCGCGCCTGCCGCCCCTCCCGCCGAGCCGCATCCGCGCGGCTGCCGGCCGTCCGGGTCGGTACGGAGAAGGATTTTCCGAACGTGTTGACAATTCTCTGATTAGGATCATGATCCCTGATCAGGGAATCCGGAGCCCCGCCTCGCAGGCAACGGCCCGGACATGCGGCTTCAGCGCCGCCCATCACTGCAGATCCGCCGATCGCTTCCGGGAGACCTGAGATGAACGCGTTCCAGCCCGCCCGCCTTGGGTACCGCTCGCCCCTTTCGCTCGCGATCGCAGGTGCACTGGCCTCAGCCACCGCGCTGCCGGCGCTGGCGCAGGACGCCGCCCGGGCCGCGACGCCCGCAACGGCCGCGACCGACACCGCGGTCGAACTCGACACGGTGGTGGTCACCGCCAACAAGCGCGTGGAAAACATCCGCGAGGTCGGCGCCGCGATCAGCGTGGTCGGCGAGCGCCAGCTGGAGAACATGGGTGCCAGTTCGCTGTCCGACTACGCCGCGCTGATTCCCGGCCTGCAGGTGCAGAACGACGGTGGCCCCGGCCTGACCGCGATCTCGCTGCGCGGCGTCGCCGCGCTGTCCTCGAGCGCGACCGTGGCCACCTACATCGACGAAGTGCCGCTGGGTTCCAGCGGCATCTACCATGGCGAACTTCTTCATGCTCGACCTGCTGCCCTACGACATCAGCCGGGTCGAGGTGATGCGCGGGCCGCAGGGCACGCTGTACGGCGCCGGCGCGATCGGCGGCCTGCTCAAGTACGTCACCCGCTCGCCCGACCTGAGCAGCGACGAGCTGCGCGCCGGTGTCGGCCTGCGCTCGGTGGAAAACGGCGGCAACGACTGGAACCTGCGCGTCGGCGCCAGCCTGCCGCTGCAGGAGGATCGCCTCGGCCTGCGCATGAGCTTCGCCCGCAACGGGCTGCCGGGCTATACCGACAACGAGGCCGACGGTGCCCGGGACGTCAACGACGGCGAGCAGATCGGCGCACGCGTGGCGCTGGCCTGGACGGCGAGGCGTTCGACGCCGACCTCGGCGTGCTGCACCAGAGCATCGACAGCGACGGCCGCGCGGGCATCGCGCTGGACCCGGACAGCCTGCGCCCGCTGTTCGGCGACTTCACCGACCGGACCTGGTCGCCGCAGCCGTTCTCGAAGGACTTCACCCCATGGTCTCTCGGCCAACCTCGACTGGGACCTGGGCTGGGCCGACTTCGTCTCGGCGACCGGCTGGTCGCAGACCGAGACCATCAACCAGATCGATACGACCGTCCAGTTCGGCGAAGTCGCCAACCTGCTGCTGGGCCTGCCCGAGCCGGGCAGCTCCTTCATGCGCTACAACTTCGACCTCGACAAGCTGACCCAGGAGTTCCGCCTGACCTCCAAGAGCGGCGGCGCCTTCGAGTGGATGATCGGCGCGTTCTATACCAAGGAGGACGCGCTGCAGAGCCAGCTCGTGCGCCTGCTGCAGGCCGACGGCACGGCGCTGCCGGCGCCGTACGACGAGCTCTACGGCACCCTTTGGCGCTGCTCAACCTGCCGAGCACCTACAAGGAGTTCGCCGTCTTCGCCAACGGCTCCTTACGCATCAACGACCGGTTCAAGATCGATGCCGGCGTGCGCCAAGGCCCGCAACGAGCAGTGGTTCAGCCAGAACAACGACGCCGGCATCCTGCTGCCGATCGGCCAGAGCCCGGGCGAATCCAGCGAAAATGTATTCACCTGGGAGCCTGAGCCCGCAGTTCAAGCTGACCGACGACGCGATGCTGTACGCGCGCGTGGCCACCGGCTACCAGCCGGGCGGCCCGAACGTGGCCTTCCCGGGCATGCCCTCGAGCGTGGACTCGGCGATGCTGACCAGCTACGAGCTCGGCCTGAAGTCGCAGTTCGCCGACCGTCGCGTGGTGCTGGACATGGCCGCGTTCCGGATCGACTGGGACGACATCCAGGTCGCCGCCTCGTTCAACGGACTCAGCGGCCTTATCAACGGCGGCGAGGCCTCCAGCGAGGGCGTCGAACTGTCCTCGCAGTTCCACGCCACCGAGAACCTGCTGCTGGGCGTCAACGGCGTCTACACCAAGGCCCGGCTCAAGAGCGACTTCGAGCCGATCGTGGTCCCGCAGGACGGCTACGACGTCATCCTCAATTCGGGGCTGGGCGGGGACAGCATTCCCTATGTGCCGGAATGGTCCCACCCGCGACGGCCGAGTACACCTTCGCCGCCGGCGCCGGCTTCAGCGGGCACCTCGGTGGCGCGCTGCGCTGGGTCGACGAACGCGTCAACGGCACCACCGAGCAGACCCGGGTGACGCCCCGGGCGATCCGTCGACCGACCTGGTCCCGCCGGATGTCGTCGCGCCGTTGCCGCTGGGCAGCTATACCGCGCTCGACCTGTATGCCGGCTTCGGCAAGGGCGCCTGGGAAGTGCGCGTCTACGTCAACAACGCCACCGGCGAGGACGGCTGGTCTTCGCTGGACATGCTCAGCAGCGAGCTGACCGGCGCGAACGTGCAGGCCACCGCCGTGCCGATCCTGCCGCGGACCTTCGGCGTCGAATTCGACGTCCGCTTCTGACAAGTACGCCTGGACGGATGCGTCCAGGCGAACGCGCCTGATTGAACGCGCCGCCGGCCCTTGCGGGCGGCGCATCCTCCGACCGGCCCCGAGCACGCCCGAATGTCCACTGCCGCTCCCGTGTTGCGCTCAGCCGCCGCGTTGCCGCAGCCGTACCTGCTGTTCCTCGGCGACACCACCGAGCCGGGCTATGCGAAGACCGCGTTCGGCCTGCGTGACTGGGCCGGCGAGCGCTGCGTCGGCGAGTACGCCTGCGAGGGCGCCTCGGTGACTACCGGGCTGCCGTTCCTGTCACCGGCGCAGGCGCGCCTTACCGGAGCGCGCGCGATGGTGATCGGCGTGGCCAATCCGGGCGGGCGCATCCCCGCCGCATGGTTGCCGCCGCTGATGGAGGCGCTGCAGGCCGGACTGGACCTTGGTCGGTGGCATGCACGCACGCCTGTCCGGGATCGAATCGCTGCGCAATGTCGCCCTGCCCCATGGCCGGCGCCTGATCGACGTGCGCGAACCGCCAGCGGGACTGCCGGTGGCAAGCGGCCGCAAGCGCAGCGGCCGCCGCCTGCTCACGGTGGGTACCGACTGTGCGCTGGGCAAGAAGTACACGGCGCTGGCGCTGGCCGGCGAATTCCGCGCGCGCGGAGTCGATGCGGATTTCCGGGCAACCGGGCAGACTGGCATCCTGATCGCCGGCGAGGGAATTCCGATGGACGCGGTCGTTGCCGACTTCGCCGCGGGCGCGGCCGAGACCCTTTCGCCCGATGCCGATCCGGCGCACTGGGACGTGATCGAAGGCCAGGCTCGCTGTCGCACCCGGCCTATGCCGGGGTGTCGCTGGCGCTGCTGCACGGCAGCCAGCCGGACGTGGTGGTGGTGTGCCACGAGCCGGGGCGCGAATACATGCTCGGGCATCCCGATTACCGGGTGCCATCGCTGGAGGAGAGCATCGACCTGGTCCTGCGCCTCGGTGCGCGGACCAATCCGTCGATCCGCTGCGCCGGCGTGAGCCTCAATACGGGGAAGCTGGGAGAGGCCGAGGCACAGCGCGCGATGGGGAGATCGCTGCGCGCCTTGGCCTCCCAGCGGCGGACCCGATCCGCGGCGGCGAGGCGTTCGCCCGGCTGGTCGATTCCTGCCTTACATGAAAGCGGCGTCGACCTGGTTCCAGCGCTACCTGCTGCCCGGCTTCGTATTCCAGGCGGCGGTGATCGCGGGCGGCTACGCCACCGGGCGCGAGCTGGTGGAGTTCTTCCTGCCGGCGGGCCCGTGGGGTGGCCTGCTCGCCATGCTGGTCAGCATGCTGGTGTGGAGCGCGGTGCTGATGGCCAGCTTCGAACTGGCGCGGATCGCGCGCGCGCATGACTACCGCGCGTTCTTCCGGGTGCTGCTCGGCAGGGGCTGGTTCGCGTTCGAGATCGGCTATGTCCTGCTGATGCTGGTGATCATGGCGGTGATGGGCGCGGCGGCCGGGGAGATCGCCTACAGCCTGTTCGGCCTGCCGAGGCTGGCCGGCTCGGTGGCCATGATCGCCGGCACCGGTGCCCTGCTGTTCTTCGGCACCACCGCGATCGAGCGGTTCCTAGTCGCCTCGGTCGGCTACCTGTACCTGGTCTACTTCGTGTTCGTGGTCTGGTGCGTGGTCGCGTTCGGCGACCGCATCGATGCCAACCTCGGCTCGGTCCCGGTCGGCCACGACTGGTTCGCCGCGGGCGTGACCTACGCCGGCTACAACGTCGCCACCATTCCCGCGGTCCTGTTCTGCGTGCGCCACTTCGCCCGCCGTCGAGACGCGCTGGTTGCCGGTGCGCTGGCCGGGCCGCTGGGCATGCTGCCGGGCGTGGTGTTCTACATCGCGATGATCGGCTACTACGACGAGATCGCCGGCTAAGGCCCTGCCTTCGGCATTCCTGCTGGCGAAGCTGCAGGCGCCGTGGTTCGAATGGGCCTTCCAGATCGCGGTGATGCTGACCCTGGTGGATACCGGCGTGGCCCTGCTGCACGCGATCAACGAGCGTGTCGCCAACGCCTGGGAAGAGAAGGGCAGGCCGATGCCGCACTCGCTGCGCCCGGCGCTGGCGATCGGGGTGATGCTGGTGGCGGTGTACGCGGCCACCGCGGTCGGCCTGGTCGACCTGATCGCCAAGGGCTACGGCACGCTCACCTGGTGGTACTTCCTGGCGGTCTACGTGCTGCCACTGATGACCCGGGGCCTGTGGCTGCTGTGGCGCCACCACGCACGCGGCGCGGCGCTGCCCTCGCCGACTTCCCGTGCCCCGCATTCCCCGGTTCGATTCCCGAGAGGACACAGAGATGAGCATCAGGTCGTTGATCCAGTGCGCCGTCATCGCCGGCGCATCACTGGCCATGGCGACGGCCGCGGCAGCCACGATGCCGGCCGGCTTCGACCAGCGGGTCGAGGAGGCGATGCGTTCGCGCGACGTTCCAGCATGGCGATTGCTGTCGTGCAGGGAGGGCAGATCGTCCATGCAAAGGGCTATGGCGTGCGTCGCCTGGGGTCGCCCGAAGCGGTGGACGCGGACACCATCTTCCCCACCGGCTCGACCGGCAAGGCGGTGACCGCGGCGGCGCTGGCGGTGCTGGTCGACGACGGCAAGCTCGGCTGGGACGACAAGGTGGCCGACCACCTGCCCGAATTCCGCATGTACGACCCGTGGGTCACCCGCGAAATGACCGTGCGCGACCTCCTGCTGCATCGCAGCGGCCCGGAAGCCTGGGCGCGGGCGACCTGCTGTTCATCCCGCGCACCTCGCGCAGCCGCGCCGACATCGTCCGCGCGCTGCGCGACATCAGGCCGGCGACCAGCTTCCGCAGCGGCTACGCCTACGACAACATCCTGTACGTCGTCGCCGGCGAGCTGGTGACCCGGGTCAGCGGGCAGCCGTGGGAAAGCTTCGTGCGCGAGCGCATCTTCGCGCCGATGGGCATGAAGACGGCGGTCAGCGACGAGAAGGACCGCTTCGCCACCACCAACCGCGTGCAGCCGCACGCGCGCCTGATCCGCGCCTGCGCGGCCTGGAGCGAGCAGCAGGTGCTGCCGGAACGGGAGGGCTCAGGTAAGGTCGGCGCGCCGGCTGGTGGCCTGTCGTGGAGCGCCCACGATTTCGCGCGCTGGATGCAGCTGCAGCTGGGGCGCGGTGCGGTGCCGGGCAGCGACGGCAAGCAGCGCCTGTACAGCGAGGCGTCCGCGAACGAGATGTGGACGCCGCAGGTGCCGATGCCGATCCATCCGTATCCGGCACCGATCAGCGACATCACCCCGCAGTTCTCCGGCTATGGCTTCGGCTGGAACGTGCAGGACTACCGGGGCGTCAAGGTCATCCAGCACGGCGGCGCGGTGTTCGGCGTGCTCGCCTTCGTGGTGCTGGTGCCCGAGCGCGACCTGGGCATCGCGCTGATGATCAACTCCGAGGACGTGGACGTGGAGCGCGGCCTCGGCTACGAGCTGCTCGACCACTACCCAGGGCTTCGAGCCGCGCGACTGGGTGGCGGCGTTCGAGACCTGGAACCGCGACCGCCTGGCCGGTGGCCTCGCCGCGCTGGAAGGCATGGGCAAGGCGGTGCGCAAGTCGTCGCGTCCGTCACTGGCCAACGCCGGATACGTCGGCGCCTACGCCGATGCCTTATGGTACGGCCCGATGGCGGTGACCGAGCGCAACGGCAAGCTGCGGATCGACTTCAGGCAGTCGCCGAACATGGCCGGCACCCTGAGCCACTGGCAGTACGACACCTTCCGCGCCGACTGGGACGACGCCTCGCTCGAGCCGGCCTACGTCACCTTCGGCCTGGACGCGGATGGCAAGGTCGAGCGGGTCACGATGAAGGCGGCGTCGCCGCTGGCCGACTTCAGCTACGACTACTGGGACCTGCTGTTCCAGCCAGTGCCGGCGAAGTAGCGCGCCGGCGGCGATCCCCGGAAACGGAGACGCCGCCCGGGGGCGGCGTCTTCGCTGGTGCGTCTGGCGACCGCAGGATCAGTACACGCCCTGCGCCAGCATCGCGTCGGCGACCTTGACGAAACCGGCGATGTTGGCGCCGTCCACGTAGTTGACGCTGCCGTCGCGGCGCTTGCCGTGGCGCACGCAGTGGCCGTGGATGTCCTTCATGATCGCGTGCAGGCGCTCGTCCACCTCGGCGTGGTGCCAAGGACAGGCGCAGCGAGTTCTGCGACATCTCCAGGCCCGAGGTCGCCACGCCGCCGGCGTTGGAGGCCTTGCCCGGTGCGTACAGCGTGCCCGCTTCGAGGAACACGTCCACCGCGTCCAGCGTCGAGGGCATGTTCGCGCCCTCGGCCACGCAGATCACGCCGTTCTTGACCAGCGTGCGCGCGTCCTCGCCGTCCAGTTCGTTCTGGGTGGCGCAGGGCAGGGCGATCTCGGCCGGGATGTGCCACGGGCGCTGGCCCGGCAGGTATTCGAAGCGCGGGTCTTCGCCCAGCTCGGCTAAGGCGGCCGCGGCGCTCGTTCTTCAGTTGCGCCACCTGCTCGATCGCCTCGGGGTCGAAGCCGTCGCGCGCGTACAGCGTGCCGTCCGAATCGCTGAAGGTCAGCACCTTGCCGCCGAGTTCGTTGGCCTTGACCGCAGCGAACTGGGCCACGTTGCCCGAACCGGAGACCAGGACGCGCGCGCCATTGGTCGGCCGGCCCGCGTGGTGCAGCATCTGTTCGACGAAATACACGGTGCCGAAGCCGGTCGCTTCCGGCCGCATCAGGCTGCCGCCGTAGGCGACGCCCTTGCCGGTGAACACGCAGCCGGCCTGGTTGGACAGCTTCTTCATCATGCCGGCCATGAAGCCGACTTCACGCGCGCCCACGCCGATGTCGCCGGCGGGCACGTCGGTATCCGGGCCCAGGTGGCGGTACAGCTCCAGCATCAGCGCCTTAGCAGAAGCGCATCACCTCGCCATCGCTCTTGCCCTTGGGGTCGAAGTCCGAGCCGCCTTTGCCGCCGCCCATCGGCAGGGTGGTCAGCGCGTTCTTGAAGGTCTGCTCGAAGGCGAGGAACTTCAGGATCGACAGGTTGACCGACGGGTGGAAGCGCATGCCGCCCTTGAACGGGCCGATCGCCGAACTGTGCTGCACGCGGAACGCGCGGTTGACCTGGGACCTTACCGCGGTCGTCGACCCATGCGACCCGGAACTGGATCGCGCGCTCCGGCTCGACCAGTCGTTCCAGCACCCCGTCGCGCGCGTATTCCGGATGCCGTTCCATAACGGCCACAAGCTTGCCGTGACCTCCTTGACCGCCTGCAGGAACTCCGGCTGGCCGGGGTCACGGCGTTCGACCCGCGCGAGAAAATCTTCCCTTGAACCTTGGCATTGCACTACTCCCCCTTTCTGTGTGTGATTTCTTTGTTTGCCGGCACCGTGGCCGGCGCCGCTTTGCATGGATCAGGCCAAACGCTCGATCACCGTCTGCGCGGCCTGCGTGGTAGTCACGGCCTTACCGGGTGCGGCCAGGTCGGCGGTGAACACCTTCGCGTCCAGCGCGGCGGAAACGGCCGCCTCGACCGCCGCGGCCTCCGCTTCCAGGCCCAGCGAATGGCGCAGCAGCATCGCCGCGCTGAGGATGGTGGCGTAGGGGTTGGCGATGCCCTTGCCGGCGATGTCCGGCGCCGAACCGTGGATCGGCTCGTAGATGCCGACCTTGCCGGTGCCAAGCGACGCGGAAGCGAGCAGGCCCAGCGAGCCGGCCAGCATCGAGGCCTCGTCGGTGAGGATGTCGCCGAACATGTTCTCGGTGACGATCACGTCGTAGGCACGCGGTTTGGACAGCAGGTGCATGGCCATCGAGTCGACCAGCTGGTGCTCGAGGGTCACGTCGGGGAACTCCTCGCGCATCACCCGGTTGGTCACGTCGCGCCACAGGCGCGAGGTTTCCAAAACGTTGGCCTTGTCCACCGAGGTGAGGTGGCCGCGGCGCTGGCGGGCCAGCTGTGCGGCGCTGCGCACCACGCGCTCGACTTCGGCCACGGTGTAGCGGCACAGGTCGGTGGCGTCGCTGTCGCTGCGGGTCTTGTCGCCGAAGTAGATGCCGCCGGTCAGCTCGCGCACGACCACGATGTCCACCCCTTCCAGCAGCTCGGACTTGATCGGCGAGGCGCCGAGCGCGGCCGGATGCGGACGCACCGGGCGCAGGTTGGCGAACAGGCCCAGGCCCTTGCGGATCGCCAGCAGGCCTTGCTCCGGACGCACCTTGGCGTTCGGATCCGACCACTTCGGCCCGCCCACCGCGCCGAGCAGGACCGCATCGGCCTTCTGCGCCGCTTGCAGGGTGGCGGCCGGCAGCGGCACGCCATGGCGGTCGATGGCGATGCCGCCGATGTCGTGCTCGTGGAAGGCGAAGGTGTGGCCGTGGCGGCGCGCGACGGTTTCCAGCACCGGCAGGGTCGCGGCGACGATTTCCGTACCGATGCCGTCGCCCGGCAGGACGACGATGTCAGCGTGAATGGGCATGGGAGTCCCGGGGATTGGGGTGGACGTGGAGGCGATGCGGCCGGTCGCGGGTGCTCAGCGTGCCGCCGGTTCGGGCGCGGAATCGACCGCGGCGCGGTCGCTTGCGCCTGCCGGGTGGCGCGCATCGGCGTCCGCGCGCGGATAGGGCGTGTCGGACAGGCGTCGCGCCAACGCGCGGTGGACAGCGGCGTCGAAGGTGATGGCGGCAGCGGTGTTGCTTTCGGCGAGAGGCATCGTTGGTTCCCGGCGGTGTGCGCCCGGCATGCGGTACTGGAGGAAAAGGGGGCGTGCAGGACATCCTCCGGCCCGCGGCGGCCGAAGGATGCGGTCTGCGATCGGGAACGTCAGGCGGTGGCCAGCTGTGCGCTGCCCGCGGCGATGCGGCGCTGGCGCAGCAGCCGGTTGGCCACGTCCAGCCAGGCCAGCGCGCTGGCCTCGATGATGTCGCGGCTGGTGCCGGTGCCCTCGTACTCGACCTCGCCGTGGCGCACGCTGAGGCTGGCCTCGCCACGCGCGTCGGCGCCCAGGCCGACGCTGTGCACGCGGTAGCTCTCCAGCGCCAGGCGCACGCCGGTGGCGGCCGCGAGCGCGGCGAACAGCGCGTCGACCGGACCGTCGCCCTCGGCGCTCTCCAGCACGCGGCTGCCGTCCGGATCGGACAGTTCGACGGTGGCGATCGCGCGCTGGCCGCGGTCGCTGACCGTCATCGACGCCAGGCGATAGCCTTCGCCATCGCCCGAATCCTGCATCAATGCCTGCAGGTCGGCATCGGTGACCACGCGCTGCTGTTCGCACAGCGCCTTGAAATCGGTGAAGACCAGGTCCAGCTCGCCGTCTTCCAGGTAGTAGCCCAGCGCGCGCAGGCGCTGCTCGACCGCGGCGCGACCGCTGTGCCGGCCCAGCACCATCTGCGTGTCCGGCCAGCCCACGTCCTGCGGGCGCATGATTTCGTAGGTGCCGCGATGGCGCAGCATGCCGTGCTGGTGGATGCCCGATTCGTGGGCGAAGGCATTGCTGCCGACCACCGCCTTGTTGCGTTGCACGTGCATGCCGATCAGGCGCTGCAGCAGCTGCGAGGTCGGGACCAGCGCCGCGAGTCGATGCCGGTTTCGACGTTGAAGAACGCGCCGCGCACCTTCAGCGCCATCACGATCTCTTCCAGCGCGCAGTTGCCGGCGCGTTCGCCAATACCGTTGATGGTGCACTCGACCTGGCGGGCGCCGCCTTCGATCGCGGCCAAGGGTATTGGCCACGGCCAGGCTATAGGTCGTTGTGGCAGTGCGCGCTGAAGATCACGTTGCCGGCACCGGGCACGCCGGCGATCAGGCGCTGGAACAGGCCGCGGATTTCTTCCGGCGTGGTGAAGCCGACCGTGTCGGGCACGTTGATCGTGGTGGCGCCGGCGGCGATCGCCGCGCCGACGATCTCGTGCAGGAAATCCTCCTCGGTGCGGGTGCCGTCCTCGGTGGAGAACTCGATGTCGTCGATGAACTGCCTATGGCGTAGGCGATGCTCTCCACGGCCATGTCCAGCACCTGCTGGCGGCTCATGCGCAGCTTGTGCTCGCGGTGCAGCGGGCTGGTCGACAGGAACACATGCAGGCGCGGGCGCGCGGCCGCTTCCAGCGCGCGCAGCGAGGTGTCCACGTCGCCGCGCAGGCAGCGCGACAGCACCGCTGCGTCGGCTCACGCAGCTCGCGGCCGATCAGGGCCATGGCTTCGCGGTCGGACTGGGAACTGGCCGGGAAGCCGGTTTCGATGATGTCGGCCCCCAGTTCAGCCAGCGCACGGGCCATCACCAGCTTCTGCGGCGGGGTCATGCTGCAGCCGGGCGACTGCTCGCCATCGCGCAGGGTGGTGTCGAACACCCGGATGCGGGCCGGGGAGACCTGGGGGTGGGCTTGGGACTGGGGCGCGTTCACCAGGTGAACTCCTCTTCACTGACGGGCTGCGGCGCGATGGGCGCCGTTGGGGCGGAAATGGTGTGTTTGGCGGACAGGTTAGCGGTTGGGCGCCGCTTTTCCAGCGCCCGCGGTCGCGGTTCGGCAGGTTCGGGCGACCCGGACCCGGCCGGGGTGGCCTCCGCCGGGCGCCGGCGTGGCTTGCGCGGCGCCCGCGGCCGTACCTCGGAGAGCAGGCGGGCCAGCATGGCCGCGTCGATGTTGCCGCCGGAGACCACGGCACACTTGCGCCGGCCGGCGACGCGGCGGCCGGCGGCCAGCCCAGGCGCCGGCGCCTTCGGCGATCAGGTTCTCTTCCAGCGCCAGCCGGACCAGGTCTCGCGCAGCTCGGCCTCGCGGACGATGACCACGTCGTCGAGAAGGCGCGCGCACAGGCGGCGGGTCAGGAAGCCGGGCACCTTCACCCGCACGCCGTCGGCCAGGGTGCGCGCCGGGTCGATCGCGGCGGTGTCGCCCTTGATCGCGCGGGCCATCGAATCGACGCCTTCGACCTGGGCGCCGACCACGCGTACGCCTTGCGACTTCAGTGCCAGGGCCACGCCCGACGCCAGCCCGCCACCGCCGATCGGGACGATGACCACATCCGGCGTGTACGGGGCGATCTCGATGCCGATGGTGCCCTTACCGGCGATCACGTCCGGATCGTCGAAGGCGGACAGGAAGCGGTAGTCGTTCTGCTCGGCCAGCTGGCGGGCGAAGGCGTAGGCCTCGTCGTAGCTGTCGCCGTGCTGGCGCACGGTGGCGCCCCAGTGGGCGACGCCGGCGATCTTGTTCTCCGGCGCGCCGTGCGGCATCACCGTGATCGCCTGCACGCCCAGGCGGTAGGCGGCCCAGGCCACACCCCGGCGTGGTTGCCGGCGGAGGCACAGATCACCGGGCGCAGGTCGCCGCGCTCGCGCGCGGCCAGCATCGCGTTGAGCGCGCCGCGCACCTTGTAGGAGCCGGTGCGCTGCAGGTTCTCCAGCTTCAGCATCACGCCGAAACGCTCGGCGTGGTGCATCGGCGTCACCGGCAGGTAGCGACGCAGCCGCGACTGCGCAGCAAGGACATCGGCAACGCCGACGTCGCCGACGTCAGGCTCTCCGCTGCTGGCGCTGGCGCGACCGCTGTCAGGCATCGCCGCCGGCCTTCGGGCGATGGCGAAGAAGGCACCTCCGCACCACAGCCTCCGCAGGGGCGGCCGTGGCGGTATGACGGGAGGCAGCCGCGCGCATGTTCACGGCGCGGCCTCGACGGGAGTCACTTCGACCGATTCACAGTCGTAGACCTTCTGCAGCTGGCGCTTCAGCGTCTCGGCGGGACGGCCGCCGTCGACCACCAGTTGCAGGCGCCAGCGGCCGTCGGCGCCGTCGGAGCCGCCGGCTATGGAGTGTGGCGCGAAGCCGCGGCGCTCGGTCATCCCGATCACCCGGACCAGCGCGCCCTCCACGGGCTTCAGCACCAGGTCAAGCCGGTAACGCATGCGTGGACTCCGCCTTCTGCTCGTTGGGGTTGGACTCCAGCATCGTGCTGTTGGCCGTGTTCGGTGGTACCAGTGGCCAGACGTTGGCGCGTGCGTCGATGGCCACGTGCAGCAGGCCGGGGCCCGGCGCGGCCAGCAACGCGGCCAGCGCGTCGTCGACCTCCGCGCGCTTCTCGATCCGGGTCGCAGGGATGCCGCAGACGCGGGCCAGCGCGGCGAAGTCCGGGTTGTCGGACAGGTCGATCTCGCTGTAGCGCTTGTCGAAGAACAGTTCCTGCCACTGGCGGACCATGCCCAGTGAACTGTTGTCCAGCAGGATCATCTTCACCGGCAGCTTGCAGCGGGCCACGGTGACCAGCTCCTGCACGTTCATCATGAAGCTGCCGTCGCCGGAGACCAGCACCACCGGACGGTCGGGGCAGGCGAACTGCGCACCCAGCGCCGCCGGCAGGCCGAAGCCCATCGTGCCCAGCGCACCGGAAGTGAGATGGTTGCGGGGGTGGCTGAAGCGGCAGTGCTGGGCGACCCACATCTGGTGCTGGCCGACGTCGCAGGCGATCACCGCGTCAGGCACCAGTTCGCTCAGGCGCTTCAGCAGCGCCGGCGCGTAGATGTCCTGGCCCGGCGCGTCGTAGCGGGCGGCGTGCCGCTCGCGGTTCTTGGCGCAGCGCTGGCGCCAGTCGTCCTGCGCCGCGCTGGCCACGTAGTTGCGCGCACCGGTCAGCCCATGCAGGCCGGCGACAACGTCACCGGGCAGGGCGATGTCGGCGGTGCGCAGCTTGGAGATCTCGTACGCGTCGGCATCCAGGTGGATCACCCGGGCGAACGGCGCGAACTCGGGCAGCTTGCCGGTGGCCCGGTCGTCGAAGCGCGCCCCCACCACGATCAGCAAGTCCGACTCCTGCACCGCGATGTTCGCCGCGCGGGTGCCGTGCATGCCCAGCATGCCCATAACTGCGGGTGGTTGCCCGGCAGCGCGCCCAGGCCGCGCAGGGTCAGCACGGTAGGGATGCGGGTGGCCTCGACGAACTGGCGGAAGTCCTCCACCGCGTCGGCGATGCCGATCCCGCCGCCGCCGTAGATGACGGGCTTCTCGGCGCCGGCGATCGCGGCGATCGCCTCGGCCAGCGCGGCGTCGGCCGGCGCCGGCTCAGGTTCGACTTCGGCCGGGACGTCTGCCTGGAAGGTGGGTGGCGTTGCCGACCTGCACATCCTTGGGCAGGTCGATCAGCACCGGACCGGGCCGGCCCTCGCGGGCCAGGCGGAATGCCTCGGCCAGCACCTGCGGCAGGTCGTCGACCTTCCGCACCATAAGCTGTGCTTGACGATCGGCATGGTCATGCCGAACACGTCCAGCTCCTGGAACGCGTCGGTGCCCAGCAGCGGCGTGGCGACCTTACCGGTGATGCAGACCATCGGCACCGAATCCAGCAGGGCGTCGGCGATGCCGGTCACCAGGTTCGACGCGCCCGGGCCGGAGGTGGCCACGCACACGCCAACCTTGCCGCTGGCGCGGGCGTAGCCGTTCGCGGCCAGCGCCGCACCCTGCTCGTGGCGGACCAGGATGTGGCGCAACCCGGAGTCCACGAGCGCATCGTAGAACGGCATGATCGCGCCGCCCGGATAGCCGAAGATCGTATCCACCCCTTCGGCTTCCAGCGCATGCGCGACCCAGGCCGCGCCATTGCGCAGCCCGGCCGCCGCTGTGGTGGAAGTGGCGTTCATGCGGCGGCAGTTCCTTGCGTGGTGGCGTCGTCGGTGTCCGGCTTGGCGTTGGACTGCAGCCAGACCATCTTCGCGCGCAGTTCCTTGCCCACCTTCTCGATCGGGTGGTCCAGTCGGCCTGCTTGAACTTCTTGTAGTTCGGCAGGCCGGCGGCGTGCTCGGCTTCCCAGTTGCGGGTGAAGGTGCCGTTCTGGATGTCGGTCAGCACATCCTTCATGCGCGCCTTGACCGAGGCGTCGATCACGCGCGGGCCCGACACGTAATCGCCCCACTGCGCGGTCTCGGACACGAACTCCAGCATGCGGGTGATGCCGCCTTCGTAGAACAGGTCGACGATCAGCTTCAGCTCGTGCAGCACTTCGTAGTAGGCGATTTCCGGCTGGTAGCCGGCTTCCACCAGGGTCTCGAAGCCGGCCTGGACCAGCGACGAGGCACCGCCGCACAGCACGGCCTGCTCGCCGAACAGGTCGGTCTCGGTCTCTTCCTTGAAGGTGGTCTTGATGATGTTGGCGCGGGCGCCGCCCCGGCCGCCGGCGTAGGTCAGGGCGAACTGCTCGGCCTTACCGCTCTTGTCCTGGTACACCGCGTAGATGCAGGGCACGCCGCGGCCGATCTCGTACTCGCGGCGGACCAGGCGCCCGGGCCCTTCGGCGCGACCAGGACCCACGTCCAGGTCGGCACGCGGTTCGATCATGCCGAAGTGCACGTTCAGGCCATGGGCGAACAGCAGCACCGCGCCCTGCTTCATGTTGGGCGCCAGCACCTCGTTGTACAGCTTCTTCTGGACCATGTCGGGGTCAGCACCGCGACCAGGTCGGCATCCTTCACCGCCTCGGCCGGGCTCTTCACCGCGAAGCCGTCGGCCTGGGCCTTGGCTTCGGTCGGACCGCCCGGACGCAGGCCAACGGTCACGTCGAAGCCGGAGTCACGCAGGTTCAGCGCGTGCGCGCGGCCCCATTGCCGTAGCCGACGATCGTGATCTTGGGAGAGGTGCTGCTGGTCATGGCGAGGTCCTGTGCGTTTGCGTTGTTGAAGGGGTTGGGTCGGAAGGGGGTGGAATGTGCCGGAAACCGATTGTTTCTGCTGATAACTTCTCGGGTGGTACTTACCGTCGCGTGCAGGAAGCCGGCCAACAAAAAACCCCGCGCCTTTCGGTGCGGGGTTTTGCGAATCTGGCGTTCTGTTCTGCTTACGCGCCGGTTCGTCCCGCACCTTATGGCGAGGTAATAAGAAGGACGAGGACGACAAGCGACGGCGCGCCGTTGGGCGCGTTGCGGTCGAAGGTCGAGGGCGTGTGGCAATGCAACATGAGCCGCAGGAAAACACGGGCCTCGGCGGCTTGTCAAGGGGGCCGTCCGCATGTGTCACTGTTGCAGCTGCAACAGTGGACAGGCTGCACAATCGCAGCACAATCCGCGCCGGTTCAGCCCTCCCGTGCCTGCGCCCCTGCGCGCTCCGCGTAGGCGCCTCCCAAAGCCCTTCGACCGCGTTCCCATTCCATGCCCGACTACCGCTCCAGGACCTCCACCCACGGCCGCAACATGGCCGGTGCCCGCGCGCTGTGGCGCGCCACTGGCATGAAGGACGACGACTTCCACAAGCCGATCGTCGCCATCGCCAACTCCTTCACCCAGTTCGTCCCCGGCCATGTCCACCTGAAGGACCTGGGCAGCTGGTGGCGCGCGAGGTCGAGCGGGTCGGCGGGGTGGCCAAGGAATTCAACACGATCGCGGTGGACGACGGCATCGCGATGGGCCATGACGGCATGCTGTATTCGCTGCCCAGCCGCGAACTGATCGCCGACGCGGTCGAGTACATGGTCAACGCCCATTGCGCCGACGCGCTGGTGTGCATCTCCAACTGCGACAAGATCACCCCGGCATGCTGATGGCCGCGCTGCGGCTCAACATTCCCACCGTGTTCGTCTCGGGCGGACCGATGGAGGCTGGCAAGACGCGGCTGGCCGACCACAAGCTGGACCTGATCGACGCGATGGTGATGGCCGCCGATCCCAATGCATCCGACGAGCAGGTCGCCGCCGTCGAACGCAGTGCCTGCCCGACCTGCGGGTCGTGTTCGGGCATGTTTACCGCCAATTCGATGAACTGCCTGACCGAGGCGCTGGGCCTGTCGCTGCCTTAGCAACGGCACCGTGCTGGCCACCCACGCCGACCGCGAAGCGCTGTTCAAGAGGGCCGGCGTGACCGCGGTGGAGCTGTGCCACCGCTGGTATGGCGCTGGCGATGAGGGCGCGCTGCCGCGTGGCATCGCCACCTTCGAGGCGTTCGAGAACGCGATGACCTGGACATCGCGATGGGCGGTTCGACCAACACCATCCTGCACCTGCTGGCGGCCGCGCAGGAGGGCGAGGTGCCGTTCGGCATGCGCGACATCGATCGCCTGTCCAAGCGCGTGCCGCAGTTGTGCAAGGTCGCGCCGAACACGCAGAAGTACCATATCGAGGACGTGCACCGCGCCGGCGGGATCATGTCGATCCTGGGCGAGCTGGCCCGTGGCGGATTGCTGCACACCGGCGTGTCGACCGTGCACGCGAGCACCCTCGGCGAGGCGATCGCGAAGTGGGACGTGACCGTCACGCAGGACGATGCGGTGCATAACTTCTTCAAGGCCGGCCCGGCCGGCATCCCGACCCAGGTCGCTTTCAGCCGGCCACGCGCTGGCCGTCGCTGGACACCGACCGGGCCGAGGGCTGCATCCGCGACATGGAGCATGCGTTCTCGAAGGAGGGCGGCCTGGCGGTGCTCCACGGCAACATCGCCGTTGATGGCTGCGTGGTGAAGACCGCCGGGGTGGACGAATCGATCCACGTGTTCGAGGGAAATGCCCGCGTTTACGAGAGCCAGGACGCGGCGGTGACGGGCATCCTCGCCGACGAGGTACTGCCGGGCGACGTGGTCGTGATCCGCTACGAAGGTCCCAAGGGCGGCCCGGGCATGCAGGAAATGCTGTACCCGACCAGCTACCTGAAGTCGAAGGGCCTGGGCAAGCAGTGCGCGCTGCTCACCGACGGCCGCTTCTCCGGCGGTACTTCCGGCCTGTCGATCGGCCATGCCTCGCCGGAAGCGGCGGCCGGCGGCGCGATCGGACTGGTCCGCGATGGCGACCGGATCCGCATCGACATCCCCGCGCGCACCATCGACCTGCTGGTGCCGGATGCGGAACTGGCTGCGCGCCGCGCCGAACAGGATGCGAAGGGCTGGAAGCCCGAGCACTCGCGGCCGCGCAAGGTCAGCACCGCACTGAAGGCCTATGCGCTGCTTGCGACCAGTGCCGACAAGGGCGCGGTGCGCGACAAGGCGCTGCTCGACGGCGTCTGATCCGGGTGAGCGTCCGGCAACGTCGTTCCATGTGCCTGGCGATGCCGGTGCTGCTGCTGGCGTCGTCGGTGGCAACGGCTGCCGGCGACGGGCCGTGGGTGGTCGCCACCTATGCCTATCCGGCGCGTGATCGCGCTGCAGCGATCCAGCCGCTGGCCGACTACCTTACCGACCGCAGCGGACATCCGGTGCAGGTGCGGGTGCTGGCGTCGCCGACGGCGCTGGTCGAGGCGCTGCGCGACGGCACGGTCGACGTGGCGGTCCCGAACCTGCACGGCTACCTGCAGGCCCGTCCGGGCTCGGAAGGCATCGTCGCCCTGCCGGTGCCGGCCGTGCCGGCGGCGCAGGCCGATCGCTATCGCGCGGTGATCGTCGCGCGCACGGAGATCGATTCGATCGAGGTCCTGCAGCGCCAGGCCGCCGCGCAGTCGCGCCTTATGCTGGTGGGCCGGGATTCGGCGTCCGGCGGTTTCGTTCCGGCCGGGCAGTTGCAGGTACTGGGCCTGGATGCGGGATCGGCCTTCGCCTCGCGGGAGTACGCCGGCTCGCATGCGGCCGCACTTCAGGCGCTGGTCGAAGGGCGTGCCGATGTCGCCGCGCTGGCGGCCGATGTCTACGATGCCGCGCGGCCGGCCGGGGTGCGCGAGCTGTGGCGTTCGGACCCCATTCCGCCAGCCCCCTGCTGTGCCGCGGGCAGGGTGAGGTGCCGTGCGATGCCGTCGCCAGCTGGCTGCTGGAGGCGCACGCACGGGACACGTCAGTCATGGCGGCGCTGCGCGCGGGCTGGCCCGAATTCGGCGATGCGGTGCAATTCGTTCCACCGCCGCTGCCCCAGTGACATCGTCCGCCGGCCACGAGCCGTGGCTGGTGGCGCAGTCCGCGACCGGCGTGGCGCCTGCCGCCGGCGGTGATCGGCTATCTTCCCGCGATCCCATCCCGGTGTTCGACAGCCATGTCCGTGTTCCGTAGTTCCCCTGGCCTGCGCCGCGCTGCTGCTGGCGGCCGCCGCGCCCGCCGCCGACCGTGTCACCGGCGAGCTGTTCGCCACGCGCTCGGAAGTCATCGCCCCGCACGCGATGGCGGCGACCTCGCATCCCCTTACCACCCAGGTCGCACTGGACGTGATGAAGCGGGGCGGTTCGGCGGTCGATGCGGCGATCGCCGCCAACGCCGCGCTGGGGCTGATGGAACCGACCGGCAATGGCGTGGGCGGCGATCTTTTCGCCATCGTCTGGGATCCCAAGACGAAGAAGCTGTATGGCTACAACGGCTCGGGCCGCTCGCCGAAGTCGCTGAGCCTTACCGAGTTCCAGCGCCGCGGGCTGAAGGACATCCCGCCCACCGGCCCGCTGCCGGTGTCGGTACCCGGTGCGGTCGACGGCTGGTTCGCGCTGCATGGCCGCTTCGGCCGGCTGCCGATCAACGACGACCTGGCCCCGGCGATCCGCTACGCGCGCGAAGGCCATCCGGTGCACGAGGTGATCGCCTACTACTGGGACCGCTCGGTGCCGCGGCTGTCGCAGTACCCGGGCTTCAGGGAGCAGTTCACCATCGACGGCCGCGCCCCGCGCAAGGGCGAGCTGTGGAAGAACCCGAACCTGGCTGACACCTTGCAGAAGATCGCCGACGGCGGTCGCGACGCGTTCTACAAGGGCGACATCGCGCGCGCCATCGACGCCTATTTCCGCGCCAACGGCGGTTTCCTGAGCTACGAGGACATGGCCGCGCACCAGGGCGAGTGGGTCGAGCCGGTGTCGACCAACTACCGCGGCTACGACGTGTGGGAGCTGCCGCCCAACAGCCAGGGTATCGCCGCGCTGCAGATGCTCAACGTGCTGGAGGGCTACGACTTCTCGAAGGTCGCGTTCGGCTCGCCCGAACACGTGCATCTGTTCGTGGAGGCCAAGAAGCTGGCCTTCGCCGACCGCGCCCGCTTCTACGCCGATCCGGCATTCCAGCCGGCGCCTGTGGCGAAGCTGGTGTCGAAGGAATATGCCGCGCAACGCCGCCAGCTGATCTCGATGGACAAGGCGTTGCAGGTGGTGCAGCCCGGCACGCCGAAGCAGCTGGAGGAAGGCGACACCATCTACCTGACCACCGCCGATGCCGACGGCATGATGGTCTCGCTGATCCAGTCCAACTACCGCGGCATGGGCAGCGGCATGGCGCCGCCGGGACTGGGCTTCATCCTGCAGGACCGCGGCGAGATGTTCGTGCTGCAGGACGGGCATCCGAACAGCTACGCGCCCGGCAAGCGCCCGTTCCAGACCATCATCCCGGCCTTCATCACCAAAGGCGGTAAGCCGTGGGCCAGTTTCGGCGTGATGGGCGGGGCGATGCAGCCGCAGGGCCACGTGCAGATCGTGATGAACCTGGTCGACTTCGGCATGAACCTGCAGGAGGCCGGCGACGCGCCGCGCATCCAGCACGAGGGCTCGACCGAGCCGACCGGGCAGGCCACGGCGATGGCCGACGGCGGCGAGGTCAACCTCGAAACCGGGTATCCCTACGAGACGGTGCGCGCGCTGATGCGCAAGGGCCATCGCGTCGTCTTCGCCGACGGCCCGTACGGCGGCTACCAGGCGATCCTGCGCGATCCGGACAGCGGCGTGTATTTCGGCGCATCGGAAAGCCGCAAGGACGGGCAGGCCGCAGGCTATTGAGCCGAGCGGTGCCGGCACCCGGCGCATGGAATAGCGGGTATGCGCTGTGCACATGCGTGCCCGCAGCGTGTACCGTGCGCGCGATCCGCGTGGAAGCGCGGGCTGACCAGACGGGGAATCCGATCATGCGCGTGTCTGCAATGAACTGGGCGAACGGTCTCGGCCGCCTGAAGGTTTTGTGTGTGCTGTCGCTGGCCTGCATGCTGGCCGCCTGTTCCGGCAAGCCGGAGCCGGCCGCTGCCGCTGCCGCACCGGCCGGCGCCACGCCTGTTGCAGCCACCGCGGACGATGCGTCCGAGCCGGTGCGGCAGTCGGGCTTCGTCCAGGTGCAGGGCTCCGGCTTCGTCCTCGACGGCAAGCCCTACCGCTTTGCCGGTGCCAACTTCTGGTACGGCGCCTACCCGGCGCACCGGACGCTGCGGGCGATCGCGAGCGGCTGCGCGCCGAACTGGACCAGCTCAAGGCCGCCGGGATCGACAACCTGCGCGTGCTGGCGATGTCCGAAGCCAGCGGCTTCAAGCGCGGCGTGCGCCCGGCGATCATGGGCGAGCCGGGCAAGTACGACGAACAGCTGCTGCAGGGCCTGGACTACCTGCTCGCGGAGATGGCCAAGCGCGACATGAAGGCCGTGCTCTACCTCAACAACTTCTGGCAGTGGTCCGGTGGCATGTCGCAGTACGTGGCCTGGGCGACCGGCGGTTCGGTGTCCGAGCACGACCCGGACCTGACCGGCGACTGGAACGGGTTCATGCAGAACTCGGCGCGCTTCTACGCCATCCCCGAGGCGCAGGCCGCGGTACCGCGATGCGATCCGCACCGTGGTCGGCCGCACCAACAGCATCACCGGCAAGGCCTACGTCGACGACCCGACCGTGATGTCCTTAGCGGCTGGCCAACGAACCGCGGCCGGGCAGCGACGCCGACGGGCATGCCAACGCCGACGTCTACGTGCGCTGGATCGACGAGACCGCCGGCTACATCCACGGGCTGGCGCCGAAGCAGCTGGTCAGCACCGGCAGCGAGGGCGAGAAGGGTTCGGCGGGGGACATGGCGCTGTACGTCCGCGCGCACAGCACGCCCAACGTCGACTACCTGACCTTCCACCTGTGGCCGTCCAACTGGAGCTGGATCGACCACAAGGATCCGGCCGCGCGCTCAATCGGGCCTGAAGACTTCGCTGGACTACATCGACCGGCACATCGACGTGGCCGGCAAGCTGGGCAAGCCGATCGTGCTGTCCGAGTTCGGGCTCAACCGCGACCAGGGCGCCTATTCGCCGGATTCAGGCGTCGTGGCGCGCGACCGCTTCTACCAGGCGGTGTGTACGCGCGCGTGCTCGAGCGCATGCAGGCCGGCGACGCCATCGCCGGCTCCAACTTCTGGGCCCGGGGCGGTCGCGGCCGGACCACCAATGCCGACTGGATGTGGGCACCCGGCGATCCATTCACCGGCGACCCGCCGCAGGAGGCGCAGGGCCTGTTCTCGCTGTTCGACAGCGACGCATCGACCCTGCGGATCGTCTCCGACCACGCCCGCGCGGTGCACGCGGTGCCGTGAACCGGGGTGCGGCCGCGACGCCCGCCGGCCGCGACGCAAGGCAGGGCCGGCGTGCAGCCGGGCTGCGACGCGATCGTTTATCGCCGCTCCCATGCGGCACCGGCGGGCCGGCGCCGTGCCGGATGGCTTCAGTTTCCGGTCCAGGCGGCCGCTATTTCCTCTGCCTGGAGCGGGAGAGGAGCGTCCATGTCGATCATCGAACCGGTGGCTGTGGAAGCGGCCATCGCGGCCGTCGCCACGGCGCCTGCCGGCTTGCCCGACGCGCCCGTGGCCCTGCTGCGGCTGGCCGCCGACGGCCGCCTGCTGGCCGCCAACCGGGCAGCCCGTGGCCTGCTGGGCCTGGGTCCGCGCAGTTGCCGGCAAACGCCCGCGACTGCCTGTGGGGGCTGGAGCCGACCGACTTGGCCGGCAGCGAAGGCGTGTGGGCGGCGCCGGGCAGCGATCCGGCACGCCGCGTGCGCTACCAGCGCGAGGAGGCGGGCGACGGCTGGCTGCTGTCCCTGCCGCACGCCGAGACCGCGACGTGGCTGCGCGAGGTCGCGCACCTGGCCGGCGGCGACCTCGCCCAGCCCGCGCATCCGCTGCTGTGGCCGCTGGCGCGGCGCCTTACCGAGGCCGCCGGCGAGCGCGAGTTGCTGGCCCTGGCCAACGATGCGCTGGCCGCCTGCGACCTGGCGCTGGACGTGCCGGCGCAACAGGTCGACACCGCCGCGGGGCGCCGCCTGACGGCCGGGTTCGGCAACCTGGCCGAAGCGCTGCGCCAGGCGGTCGCGCTGTCGGTGCAGCTGGCCGCCGAAGTCCCCAAGGTGGTCGAGGAGAATGATGAACTGGCCAGCCAGTCGCGGGCTGAGCCCGGCGCCCCGGAATCGGTGCAGGCCGCCACCCGCCGCCTGCTGCAGGACCTGCAGGGCGTGCGCGGCGAACTGGACGGGGTGCGGGCCGCCGCCGGTCGCGCCGATGACGATGCCCGCCGTGGCGCCGAGGCCGCGCAGGCGCTGGCCGCGGCGATGGCCGAGGTCGAGCAGCGCTCGGCCCGCGCCGGCGAGGTCATCGAGGTGATCGACTCGGTCGCCTTCCAGACCAACATCCTTTCGATCAACGCCAGCATCGAGGCCGCGCACGCCGGCGCGGCCGGTCGCGGCTTCGCCGTGGTGGCCGCCGAGATCCGCCGGCTTTCCGAGCGCACCGCCAGCGCCGCGCGTGACGTGCGCGCGATCATCGGCAGTACCGTCGAGGCGCTGGGCCAGAGCGCCGCCTCGGCGCGGCAGACCGGGCAGGTGCTCGACGACATCGGCCAGTCCCCTTACCGGGGCGGGCGCCGCCATGGACTCGGTTGCCCGGCGCATCGCCACGCAGGGCGAGGAAGTGGTCGCGATCGACCAGGCCGTGGAGCAGGTGGTACTGCTGGGCCGCAGCAACCTGGAGCATGCCGCGCACGTGGCCGAACTGAGCGAGGCGCTGGGCCGCGGCGTGTCCACCCTGCACGACTGCGTCGGCCTGTTCCGGCTGCCTTCCGATCCGATGCGCCAGGCGCGCCACGCCCGCGTGCGCGCGCTGGCCGAGACCGGCGCGGCAGGCATCGGCCGGGCGCTGGCACAGGCGGTGGCCCGCCGCGAGATCGGCGTCGAAGCCCTGTTTGCGCGCGATTACACCGCGATCCCCGGCATCGACCCGCCCAAGCACCGCACCAGTTTCGATGAATTGTGCGACGAACTGCTGCCGCCGCTGCAGGAGCCGCTGGCCGCGGCCGAACCGTGGATAGTGTTCGCGATCTGCGCGAACCCGGACGGCTACGTGCCCACCCACAACCAGCGCTTCAGCCAGCCGCTCACCGGCGACCGCGCCAGGGACCTTAGTCGGCAACCGCACCAAGCGGATCTTCACCGACCGGGTCGGCCGCAGCGTCGGCGCGCACACCGACCCCTACCGGCTGCAGGTGTATCGCCGCGACACCGGCCAGATCATGTTCGACCTGTCGGTACCGGTGTACGTGGACGGCCGCCACTGGGGCGGCTTCCGGATCGGCTACACGCTCGAATAGGGGCGCGTGCCCGCGTGGCGGAGGGGAGGCCGCCGCGCGGGCCGTGCCCCGCCTTACCGATGGTCGGCCGGGCTGGCATGGCCGGGCATTTGCCTGTCTAATGCCCGCTGGAAGCGGGGGTACCGCCGGCGCCGGCACGGGCAGGATGGTTGAGACAGTCCCTTGGAACCTGATCCGGCTGATACCGGCGTAGGGAAGCTTTCGCAGGACCTTCGGCCGACACGCGCGATCCCGTCCGTCCTGTGTCCGCCCGCTCCGGGCAACCGGTCGCCTCGTGCCCGCACGTGCGCCCCGGTTGCCGTGGACCGCACCCCGGTGCGGTGGCCCGAGCACTCTCCCAGCGGACACCCAGCATGAATGCCATTCCCGCCACGCTGCTGCAGCAGACCGAGCAGCTTTCCGAATCCGTGACCCGGCCGATTCCCGGTTCGCGCAAGATCCACGTCGAAGGTTCGCGCGAAGACATCCGCGTGCCGATGCGCGAGATCGCGCTGACCCGCACCCCGACCGTGTTCGGCGGCGAGGAAAATCCGCCGGTCACCGTCTACGACACCTCCGGTCCTTACACCGACCCCGAGGCGCGCATTGACCTGTCGGCCGGCCTGCCTGCGCTGCGCGCGCAATGGATCGCCGAACGCGGCGATACCGAGCTGCTGCCCGCGCTGAGTTCGGAATTCGGTCGCGGTCGCGAACACGATCCGAAGCTGGCGGCCGTGCGCTTTCCTTACCGGCTGCTGCCGCGTCGCGCCAAGGCGGGCGCCAATGTCTCGCAGATGCACTATGCGCGCCGCGGCATCGTCACGCCGGAAATGGAGTACGTCGCGATCCGCGAGAACCAGCGGCTGGACGCGGTCCGCGACGCCGGCCTGCTGGCCCAGCACCCGGGCGAGAGCTTCGGCGCGAGCATCCAGAAGATCATCACCCCGGAGTTCGTCCGCGACGAGATCGCCCGCGGCCGCGCGATCCTGCCCAACAACATCAACCACCCGGAAAGCGAGCCGATGATCATCGGCCGCAACTTCCTCACCAAGATCAACGCCAACATCGGCAACTCGGCGGTGTCCTCGGGTATTGCCGAGGAAGTGGAGAAGCTGGTCTGGGCGATCCGCTGGGGCGGCGACACGGTCATGGACCTGTCCACCGGCAAGCACATCCACGAGACCCGCGAGTGGATCATCCGCAACTCGCCGGTGCCGATCGGTACCGTGCCGATCTACCAGGCGCTGGAGAAGGTCGACGGCCGCGCCGAGGAGCTGACCTGGGAGATCTTCCGCGACACGCTGATCGAACAGGCCGAGCAGGGCGTGGACTACTTCACCATCCACGCCGGGGTGCTGCTGCGCTACGTGCCGCTGACCGCGAAGCGGGTCACCGGCATTGTCAGCCGCGGCGGCTCGATCCTACCAAGTGGTGCCTGGCGCACCACAAGGAGAACTTCCTCTACACCCACTTCGAAGACATCTGCGAAATCATGAAGGCCTACGACGTGGCCTTCTCGCTCGGCGACGGGCTTCGTCCGGGCTGCATTGCCGATGCCAACGACGCGGCCCAGTTCGGCGAGCTGGAGACCCTGGCGAACTGACCAAGATCGCCTGGAAGCACGACGTGCAGACCATGATCGAAGGCCCCGGCCACGTGCCGATGCAGCTGATCAAGGAGAACATGGACAAGCAGCTGCGCGAGTGCGGCGAGGCACCGTTCTACACGCTCGGCCCGCTGACCACCGACATCGCGCCGGGCTACGACCACATCACCTCGGCGATCGGCGCGGCGATGATCGGCTGGTTCGGCACGGCGATGCTGTGCTATGTCACGCCCAAGGAGCACCTGGGCCTGCCCAACCGCCAAGACGTGCGCGACGGGATCATGGCCTACAGGATCGCCGCGCACGCGGCCGACCTTACCAAGGGCCATCCGGGCGCGCAGGTGCGTGACAACGCGCTGAGCAAGGCGCGGTTCGAGTTCCGCTGGGAGGACCAGTTCCACCTGGCCCTGGATCCGGAGAAGGCCCATAATTCCACGACGAGACCCTGCCCAAGGACGCGCACAAGCTCGCCCACTTCTGCTCGATGTGCGGCCCGCACTTCTGCTCGATGAAGATCACCTAGGACGTGCGCGACTACGCGGCCGAACACGGGGTCGACGACGAGGCCGCGCTGGAGGCCGGCATGGCCGAGAAGTCGGCGCAGTTCCTCGAGCAGGGCGCGCAGGTCTACCGGCCGGGCTGAGCCGGGCGCGGTGCCGCCGCGGCCCTGCAGGCCGTGGCGGCGATGCGCTATCGTCGCCGCAGTACCAGCACCGGCGGGGAGTGGCGATGAGCACAGGCAGCAACGTGGTCAAGGCAGGCGTCGGCTTCGGCACGGCCCCGGCGATCACCCTGTCCTGGACGGCGAACAAGTCGCTGTTCTGGGTGATCGTCCACGGCATCCTCGGCTGGATCTACGTCGTCTACTACGCCCTGTTCAAGCACTTCGGCTGAGCCATGGGAGCGTTCTCGCCACTGCGCTGGATGGTGAGGGTGCGCCGGCACCCGTCGGCGCTGCTGCTGGCCGTCCAACTGCTGGGCGTGCTGCTGTATCCGGTCATGGAACAGGCCACGGCCGGGCGCGCGCTGTTCGGGGCGTTCGGCATCGTGGTCCTGCTGCTGGCGGTGTGGGTGGTCAAGCGCAGCCCTGCGTTGAGCTGGGTGGCGTGGTGCCTGGCGCTGCCGGCGGTGCTGCTGTCGATCGCCGCGGCTGCGCTCGGCAAGCCGGCGTTGACCGCAATGGCACAGGCGCTGGAAAGCCTGCTGTATTTCTACACCGCCATCAGCCTGACCGCGTACATGCTGGAAGACCACGAGGTGACGCGCGACGAGCTGTACGCCGCCGGGGCGACGTTCACCCTGCTGGCCTGGGCGTTCGCCTTCGCCTTTTCGGTCTGCCAGATCGTCAATCCGGGCAGCTTCGTGGCCGTTACCGAAGGCCCGCAACGCACCTGGATGGAACTGCTGTACCTGAGCTTCAGCCTGCTCTCCGGCGTGGGCCTGAGCGACGTGGTACCGGTGCTGCCGCAGGCGCGCGCACTGGCCATGCTCGCCCAGTTCGCCGGGGTCATGTACCTGCACCTTTATGGTCTCGCGCCCTGATAGGGCTGACCACGCAGCACCGGTCGGCGGGGCGCTGAACCCGGCAGGTAGCCGCCCGCCGCACCGGACCTGCGTCACGTGGCACCCGGCGGGAGAATGACCGGGTAGGGCGGGTCAATCGGGCACCGCTGGCCGCAGGAGCCGGTGCCTGTTGCCAAAACCGGGCTGGGCTGCAGGGCCGATTGGATGTCAGGCGATGATCGGCGAGGCGGTCAGCGATTCGGCGTAGTCGCGCCATTCGCCCAGTCGCGGCAGCACGCCGGTGCGCGACAGGTAGGCCTCGTCGGGCTCTTCGCCGGCTCGCCGGGCCATCGCCACGTGCACCGCGCCGGTGACCCAGAAGCTGCGCGTGCTCGACCGCGACGGCGTGCGGTGGAACGCCACCGCTTCGATGATCGGCATCGGCAGGCCCCACAGGCCGAGCAGGTAGGCACCCGCCTCGGCGTGGCCGGGGCGGTCGTCGCCGTCGATGGCCGGCTCGCGCTCGTCGCGCACGCCGGGCAGCAGCAGGCCGATGTCGGCCAGCAGCGCGGCGGTGGCGCCGAGCTCGGCGCTGGATTCGGGCAGCATGCGCTTGGTAAGGCGCGAGGCCAGCAGGGCGCGCTGCTGGAGCGCGGTGCGGTCCACGCTGGAGGCGCCGGGCAGCGAGAACACCTCGCTCATGGATGACCAGGTCGCGCAGGGTGGCGATGCCCAGGCGGGTCACCGCGGCGCGCAGGTCGGTGATGGTGCGGCCGTTGGAGAAATAGGCCGAGTTGCACAGCTGCAGCACCTTGGCCGCGATCGCCGGGTCGCCGGCGACCAGTTGCGCGATGTCCGAGGCGCTGGTGTGCTCGTCGGTCTCCAGCGCGTTCATCAGGCGCAGGTACAGCTGCGGCGGCGAGGGCAGTTGCTCGACCCGGCCGATGCGCTCGCGCAGGTTCGGGTTGTCGAGCAGTTCACGCAATTCCTCGAGGCTGCCGATGGATTCCAGCAGCATCTCCGGGGCGAGCGGCGTGGGCAGGAAGCGGTGCGCCATGCCGATGATCCGCGCCGCCGTGCTCTGCATGCCGTCGATCACCGCAACGCGCGAGGCCTCGGCGCGAAGGGTGCGGACCTTACCGAGCAGGGTGGCTGCGGGCATGTCCGGCAGCGTCGGCGCGACCACGACCACGTCCACCGGCTCGGAAGACACGCGTGCCATGGCGGTGCCGGCATCGGGGCAGCACGCGACTTCCCAGTCCTCGCCGAGGTCGGAAACCAGCTCCACCAGCGAGTGCGGGAACACGGTGTCATCGCCGATGAACAGAATGCGCACGGAAACCTCCCAAAGGGCGAGTCGGAAACGGGCGTGTACCGGCGGATGCCGGGCGCTCGCAGACGGTATCGGTCGCAACCCTCGGGAGTTGAGCCGGACGGCAGCCCAGGCGCCCGGATGTGCGGATCTGTGCACCAGTTCCGCTTTTGCGTGCCGGCAGCGCAGGGGCCGCCGGCCGCGGGCGCCGGCCTGGGCCGGCACCCCGTGCGCATCAGGCCTTGTCGGCCGCGCGCTGCATCGAATCGCGCAGGATCTGCTTGGCTTCGGCGGCGTTGCCCCAGCCGTCGAGCTTGACCCACTTGCCCTTCTCCAGGTCCTTGTAGTGCTCGAAGAAGTGGCCGATGCGCTCCAGCCAGTGCGGCGAGACCTTATCGATGTCCTCGACGTGGGCGTAGCCGTTGAAGACCTTGGCCACCGGCACGGCGAGGATCTTCTCGTCGCCGCCGGCCTCGTCGGTCATCTTCAGCACGCCGACCGGGCGGCAGCGCACGACCGAGCCGGGGATCAGCGGCAGCGGCAGCACCACCAGCACGTCGGCCGGATCGCCGTCGCCGCACAGGGTGTTGGGCACGTAGCCGTAGTTGCACGGATAGCGCATCGGGGTGGACAGGATGCGGTCGACGAAGATCGCGCCGCTTTCCTTGTCGACTTCGTACTTCACCGGCTCGGAGTCCTTGGGGATCTCGATGACGACGTTGATTTCATCCGGCGGGTTGCGCCCGGCATTGACCTGATCGAGGCCCATCTGCTGCTCCGTGGAAACTGCGGTTGAAGAGGGCAGGCATTTTACGCCTTTGCCTGCTGCGCCGCACAAAGCGCGGATCCGGCATGCCGGAATGACGAAGCCCCGGCATGGCCGGGGCTTCGGGTCCAGCAGGAACAATGACTTACAGCAGCGGCACCAGCAGCAGGGCCACGATATTGATGATCTTGATCAGCGGGTTGATCGCCGGGCCGGCGGTGTCCTTGTAGGGGTCGCCGACGGTGTCGCCGGTGACCGCGGCCTTGTGCGCCTCGCTGCCCTTGCCGCCGAAGTGGCCGTCCTCGATGTACTTCTTGGCGTTGTCCCGCGCCGCCGCCGGTGGTCATCGAGATCGCCACGAACAGGCCGGTGACAATGGTGCCGATCAGCAGGCCGCCCAGCGCCTTCGGGCCCAGCAGCAACCCGACCACGATCGGCACCGCCACCGGCAGCAGCGACGGCACGATCATTTCCTTGATCGCCGAGCGGGTCAGCATGTCCACCGCCTTGTCGTACTGCGGCTTGGCCGTGCCCTGCATGATCCCCGGGATGTCGCGGAACTGGCGGCGCACTTCCTCCACCACCGCACCGGCGGCGCGACCGACCGCTTCCCATCGCCATCGCGCCGAACAGGTACGGGATCAGGCCGCCGACCAGCAGGCCGATGATCACGGTGTGGTCGGACAGGTCGAACGCGAACACTTCACCCGGATTGCTGGCCTGCAGGTTGTGGGTGTAGTCGGCGAACAGGACCAGCGCGGCCAGCGCGGCCGAACCGATCGCATAGCCCTTGGTCACCGCCTTGGTGGTATTGCCGACCGCGTCGAGCGGATCGGTGACGTTGCGCACCTCCGGCGGCAGTTCGGCCATCTCGGCGATGCCGCCGGCGTTGTCGGTGATCGGGCCGTAGGCGTCCAGCGCCACGATCATGCCGGCCATCGACAGCATGGCCGTGGCGGCGATGGCGATGCCGTACAGGCCGCCGTGCAGGTGGGCGAACCAGATCGCGGCGCACACCGCCACCACCGGCAGCGCGGTCGACTTCATCGACACGCCCATACCGGCGATGATGTTGGTGCCATGGCCGGTGGTCGAGGCCTGCGCCACGTGCTTGACCGGCGCGTACTGGGTACCGGTGTAGTACTCGGTGATCCAGACGATCAGGCCGGTCAGGACCAAGGCCGATCAGCGCGCAGATGTAGAGGTTGATCGCACCGTGCGCATTGTCGGCCATCAGCGAGGTGGTGATCGGCCAGAACGCGATCGCCGCCAGCACGCCGGACACGATCACGCCCTTGTACAGCGCGCCCATGATCGAGCCGCCGGCCTTCACCTTGACGAAGAACGCGCCGATGATCGACGCCACGATCGACACGCCGCCCAGCACCAGCGGATACAGCACCGCGTTGCGGCCGGCCTCGTCGATCATCAGCCCGCCCAGCAGCATCGTCGCGATCACCGTGACCGCGTAGGTCTCGAACAGGTCGGCGGCCATGCCGGCGCAGTCGCCGACGTTGTCGCCGACGTTGTCGGCGATCACCGCCGGGTTGCGCGGGTCGTCCTCGGGGATGCCGGCCTCGACCTTGCCGACCAGGTCGGCGCCGACGTCGGCGCCCTTGGTGAAGATGCCGCCGCCCAGGCGGGCGAAGATCGAGATCAGCGAGGAGCCGAATGCCAGCCCGACCAGTGCGTGCAGGCTGTCGGCCTTACTCAGGCCCAGCCGCTGCAGCAGCCAGTAGTAGCCGGCCACGCCGAGCAGGCTGAGCCGACCACCAGCATGCCGGTGATCGCGCCGCCGCGGAACGCCACATCCATCGCCGGGCCCAGGCCGCGGCGGGCCGCTTCGGCGGTGCGCACGTTGGCGCGGACCGAGACGTTCATGCCGATGTAGCCGGCCGCGCCCGACAGGATCGCACCGACGGCGAAGCCGATCGCGGTGTACCAGCTGAGGAAGATCCCGACCAGTGCGAACAGCACCACGCCGGCGATGGCGATGGTCAGGTACTGGCGGTTGAGGTAGGCGCGTGCGCCTTCCCGGATGGCCGCGGCGATCTGCTGCATGCGCTCGTTGCCGGCCGGCTGCGCCAGGATCCAGCGCGCCGACACGACGCGCCGTAGAGGATTGCGAGGACAGCGCAGAGCAGCGCCAGCGCCAAACCGTATTGTTCCAGCATGAACCCCTCCCAAGGTTGATAGGTGCCACCCAGTGGAGGGTGAACAGGAGGGACACGCGGATGGTCCGGAGCACTGGGTCTGAAGCACTGGAGCGGACCCGTAACCGAGGCGCGTCGCACTGTTCAACATCCCTGGAGCAGGCCGAGTATGACCGCAGCCCATGGCCGAAGGCCACACGCTGTTCATGGAACGGGTGACACGATCGCCGTTCCCCTGTATGGAATCCGGGTCCCGTGACCGACCGCCAATCCGCCGCCTCCCGTTCCCGGCCCGGCACCACGGCCGTGGCGCAACGCACCCAGGTCGAGGTTTTCCGCCAGGGCCGTCCTGCTCGCAGTACTGGTGGCCGCGATCGCGGTGGCCTCGCCGCTGCGGGCGCAGTCACCCCGGGCCGAACACACGCAAACGGGCGCACCGCAAGCGGTGGGTGCACTGCACACGGTGCGGACGATCCCCGAAGCCTGCACCCGTCTGGAAGGCGTGTTCACAGGCGAGGCCGCGCAGGCCTACCGGATGCAGGTGGTACAGACCGCGCCGAACTGCCAGGCGCGGGCGGGCGCGCTATGTCGATGCCGCGCAGGCGAAGCCGTCGCTGGCCGGCGGCTGGATCCTCAATACCGAGACGCAGGTCCCGCAGGCAGGCTGTCCGGGGCGGCAGGCGGTGGTGAAGGTCTGGCGCAAGCCGGTGGCACAGGAGCTGGCGCGCGACGGTAAGCGCCAGGTGCGGATCTACCTGCAGGATGCGCACAAGCAGGCGGCCGCGGGACAGATGCGCCCCCTGCCGGAATACAGCGCGGTGCTGGACGTGTCGGCCGGCCGCTGCGGCTGAGCCGGCAAGGTCGCCACGCGGCTCGACGCCGCGTGGCGGGAGGACGGCACGTTTCCGGCTCAGTGCGCGCCGGCTCCTTCGCTGGAGGCGGGCGCCGCAGGCGCCGGGCGGCCGCAGCGTCGGTCGGCGTTCCGGCCGCGTTCGCGGGAGCGGCCGGAGTGTCGCTCGCGCTCTGTGCCGTTTCAGCCGGGGCGGCCGCCTCGCTTGCCAGCGTATCTGCTCCGCCCGCGGGTGCAGCGGTGGGGGCATCGCCGCCTTGGCGTCAGCGGATCCAGGTAGCGGGCAGGAATGGCTGCCACCTGGTCCGGCTGCAAGCCGTACTGCTCCTTGGTAAGGATGTGGGTACAGGTCCACCCTATAGGTGCTGGGTGACGGCCTTGAGCAATCCGGCGTCGTGCTCGAGCAGCTGGTCATGGCTCGGCGGCCGGGCGTGCTCCTTGGTGTGCGCGTTGCATCCCATGCTGGCGAGCTGGCGGCCGGTCCTGGTGTCCACCAGCCGCGTCTGGACGCTGTAGGCCATCCAGTAGTTGTTCCAGTCGGTCGGGAAATAGGCGAACTGCCAGCCCCGGAGCTCACGTCGAAGACGTAGTCCGCTTCCGGATGCAGGGCCGCAAGTGCCGAGGGTTTTGTGGCCTTGCTGGCGGTCGTGTCCGCGTCCAGCACGATGACGCCGTAGCGGTCGGCCAAGGCTTGGGCGAGCTGCTTGCGGACCAGGATCGCCGGATCCTCCACGCCATTCTGGTCGACGATCTTGTTTCCGGCGGAGATCATCGCCGCCGTCCCCAGCAGGGCGAAGCTCGCTTTGCCTTAGCGTCATCGCAACGAACGAAGGACGCTCGTGGACGGTCAGCGCGACGGTCTTGCCGCGCAGCGCGGCGGCGTCCGCATCGGACAGCGCGATGGGTTGCTCCTTGGCCGAAGCCGTTGCAGCGCAAAGCAACAGCCCGGTACCCCAGGCAGCCTTCATCCTTTTCATTTTTTCTCCCGTGAACGAACTGCCAGGGCGGGGCAGCATCCGTCGATCCTGCGCGCCTCTCCGGCATGTGCGGGCGGGCGGGCGCCGCCAACGTTAAGGCACCACGGTCGTGGCAAGGAAGGGGGGGGACGACGGAGGCAGGTCGCCGGCCGTGTGCCAGCAGGGACGTGGCGATACCGTCACCGTCAGCCTTGCGCCAGCAGCGCGGTAAACCGCCGCTGCATCTCCTCGGGCGTCACGTCCTCGATGCTGTGGCCGATGTTCCAGCGATGGCCGAACGGGTCGATGACCACGCCGGAGCGTTCGCCGTAGAAGGCGTCGCTGGCCGCGCGTTCGAGCCTGGCGCCGGCGGCCACGGCGCGCTCGATCGTCGCGTCGGCATCGTCCACGTGCAGGTGCAGGGTGGTGCTGTGGCCGTGGATGGGGTCTGGCTTGCGGATGCCGAACTCGGGGAATTCCTCGCACACCATCAGGATGGTGCCGTTGAAGTCGACCTCGGCATGGCCGATGCGCCCGCCCGGCTCGACCAAGGCGGAATTTCTCGGTGGCATCGAACGCCTGCCGGTAGAAGTCGATCGCGCGCGCGGCGTCGGCGACGCAGACGTAGGCGAACAGTTCGTGGGTAGCCATGGAGTGCCTCGCTCGCGGGTTAAACGGTGGCGTCAGGATGGGGGCGCGGCAGTGGCCGGTCTTGGACGAATCTGACCGGTCAGTCCACGCGGACGTGGCGCGGGTGCAGGCGGCCGTCCCGGTAACAGCGCGCCGGCAACCCGGCGAACTGGCGGAAGTCGCGCGCCAGGTGCGCCTTATCGAAGTAGCCGTGCTCGGCCGCCAGCCCGCTCCAGTCCGTGCGCGCATCCACCTGCGCCAGCACGCGCTGGAACCGGCGCAGGCGCGCGTAGCGCTTGGGCGCCAGCCCGGTCGCGTCGCGGAACTGGGCGATGAAATGGCGATGGCTGCAGCCGGCCTGTGCCAGCACCTCGCGCAGGTCGGCGCCGCGATCGAGCGCGACGATCGCCTGGTCTACGTGCCCGGGCACGGGCTTGACCGGTCGCAGCTGCGCCAGCAGGGCGCGCTCGAGCACGGCCAAGGCGTGCGTCCGGCGTGTCGGCGCGCGCCAGTGCGTCGTGCAGTTCGTCGACCGCCGCGCCCCAGAAGTCGCGCAGCGGCGCATGCCGTTCGGCCAGGGTGGCGGCCGAAACGCCCAGCAGCGCCCAGGACGCGCCCGGCAGCAGTTGCGCGCCCACCGTGCAACCGGGCTCGGTGCGCTTGGCGTAGTAGCGGCTGCGCGCGCCGCAGACCACCGCGGTGGCGATCGCCTTACCGGCGCGGTCGCTGCGGCCGGAATACAGGTGCAGCGGCGGTCCGTCGATGCGGACCGCCAGGTGCATCTCGCCGGAGGGGATGACGTGCTCGCGGCGCGCACGCACGGCCTGCCCGAGCCACAGGCTGCCGACGTACGGCCGCAGCGCGGCCGGCAGCGGCGCGCGCGCGGTCACCGCATCAGCCTTCCCATACCGGCAGCTTCTTCTTCACCGCCAGGTTCTTCAGCGTCACGTACTTCGGCAGGCCGTCGCGGCCCTGGGGCAGCGGCGCCTCGCCGCGGATCAGCGGTTCCAGGTACTCGCGCGCCTTGGCGGTGATGCCGTAGCCGTCCTTGCGCAGGAAGCTGGCCGGCATGGTCTTCTCGTGGTTGGCGACCTTGTGCAGCGGCGCCGGCTCGATCTTCCAGCGGTATGGCGCGGATGCGCTGCGCACGATCACCGGCATCACCGAGTTCATGCCCTTGAGCGCGTACTGCACCGCGGCCTTGCCCACCGCCTGCGCCTGTTCCCAGTCGGTCTTGCTGGCGACATGGCGGGCCGAACGCTGCAGGTAGTCGGGCAGGGTCCAGTGCACCTTGTAGCCGAGGGTGTCCTTGACCTTGCCGGCCAAGGTACGAGGCCACGCCGCCGAGCTGGGTGTGGCCGAACGCATCCTTGCCGCCGCCGGCATCGGCGACGAACCGGCCGTCCGCGTCGCGGATGCCCTCGCTGGCCACGACCACGCACCAGCCGACCTTCTTCACCACCTTGTCGACCTATAGGTAGAACGCGGCCTCGTCGTAGGCGCGCTCGGGGAACAGGATGATCTGCGGCGCGTCGTCCGGCGACTGCCCGGCCAAGGCCGGCGGCGGCGGCCAGCCAGCCGGCATGGCGGCCCATGGCTTCGTAGACGAAGACCTTGGTCGAGGTCTCGGCCATGGCGGCCACGTCCAGCGCGGCCTCGCGCACCGACACGGCGGTGTACTTGGCCGCCGAGCCGAAGCCCGGGCAGGTGTCGGTCACCGCCAGGTCGTTGTCGATGGTCTTGGGCACGCCAATGCAGGTCAGCGGGTAGCCGAACTCGGCGGCCAGCTGCGAGACCTTCCATGCGGTGTCGGCCGAGTCGTTGCCGCCGTTGTAGAGGAACCAGCGCACGTCGTGCGCCCTGAGTACCTCGAGCAGGCGCTCGTATTTCGCCCGGTCGGCCTCGACCGACTTGAGCTTGTAGCGGCAGGAGCCGAACGCGCCGCCCGGGGTATGGGCCAGGCCGGCGATCGTGGCCGCGGACTCCTTCGAGGTATCCACCAGTTCCTCGCGCAGCGCACCCAGGGATGCCGTTGCGCGCGGCCAGCACCTTGATCCCGCGGGCCCGCGCCTCGCGGATGACGCCGCTGGCGGTGGCATTGATGACGGCGGTAACGCCGCCGGACTGGGCATAGAGCAGGGTGCCTTGCGTAGCCTTGGCCATGGATGGGGTTCCTCGGGGCAGGGACAGTCTTGGGGCGGCGCCGCCGGATGGGGTAAAGTGCACTGGAATGGTGCGGTGCAATGCGGAGCGCGGCGACCAAAAGTCTAGCGCCCCGGGCCGCCACGGAACATTTTTCCTTGGGAGCAATCGATGCGACTGGTACTACTGGGCCCGCCCGGCTCGGGCAAGGGAACGCAGGCTACGCGCCTGAAGGAAACGCTCGGCGTCCCGCACATTTCCACCGGCGACCTGCTGCGCGGCGAAGTGGCCGCCGGCACCCCGCTGGGCCTGCAGGCCAAGGAAGTGATGGCCCGTGGCGACCTGGTCTCCGACGAGATCCTGCTGGGCATGCTCGAATCGCGCCTCGGTCGTGACGACGTGGACGCCGGCTTCATCCTCGACGGCTATCCGCGCAACCTGGCACCTGGCCGGTGCGCTGGACGGACTGCTGGCCAAGATCGGCCAGCCGCTGGATGCGGTGGTGCAGCTGGACGTGGGCACCGACCTGCTGGTCGAGCGTATCGCCGGCCGCGCGCAGGCCGAGGGCCGGGCCGACGACAATCCCGAGTCGGTGCGCAAGCGCCTGCAGGTCTACAACGATTCCACCGCGCCGGTGATCGGCTTCTACGAGAACCGCGGCACGCTGACCCGCATCGATGGCGTGGGCAGCATGGAAGACATCACCGCCCGCGTGCTTTCCGCCCTGAAGAAGGGCTGAGTCCGCAGGCGGGTCCGGACGAACGCGCGTCGCCTCCCGGCGGCGCGCGTTTTTCTTTGGCGTGAGCTGGCGACAGCGACGGCGCTGCGGTGGCCGGTTCCGGGGGAGCCCCAGCCGGGCCGGGCGCTTTCCCGCGACATGGCCCGTGCCCAAAACCAGCACCGCATCAGCGACAATCGCCGCATGAGCAAGATCCATATCCTCGGCATTGCCGGCACTTTCATGGGTGGCGTGGCCGCACTGGCCCGCGAACTGGGCGTCACCGTCGAAGGCAGCGACCAGGCGGTCTACCCGCCGATGTCGACCCAGCTCGAACAGCTGGGCATTGTCCTGAAGCAGGGCTACCTGCCGGAGAACATCGCCGCCGATGCCGGGGAGATCGTCGTCGGCAACGCGCTCTCGCGCGGCAATGCGGCGGTGGAACAGGTGCTGGATGACGGTCGCCGCTACACCTCCGGCGCGCAGTGGCTGGCCGAGCGCGTGCTGCCCGGGCGGACCACGCTGGCGGTGGCCGGCACCCACGGCAAGACCACCACCACCACCATCCTGGCCTTCCTGCTGCAGGCGGCCGGGCGCGATCCGGGCTTCCTGATCGGCGGCGTGGCCGAGGATTTCGGCACGTCGGCGCGGCTGGGCACGGGGCGCGAGTTCGTGGTCGAGGCCGACGAGTACGACACCGCGTTCTTCGACAAGCGCAGCAAGTTCGTCCACTACCGGCCGACGGTCGCCATCCTCAACAACCTCGAGTACGACCACGCCGACATCTTCCCGGACCTGGCCGCGATCCAGCGCCAGTTCCACCACCTGGTGCGCACCGTGCCGCGTCGCGGACGGCTGGTGGTCAACGGCGAGGACGCGCACCTGGCGCAGGTGCTGGCGATGGGCTGCTGGACGCCGGTGGAGACCTTCGGCCTGGACGAGGCGGGCGTGGCGATCGCGCGCGCCGATGGCGGCGCCGGTTTCGACTGGAGCGCGCGCCTGGTCGAAGCGGACGGCAGCGCCTTCGTCATACGTCATCGCGGCCAAGGGGAGGTCGGCACCCTGCGCTGGCCGCTGGTCGGCCGGCACAACGTGATGAACGCGCTGGCCGCGCTGGCCGCCGCGCATGCGGTCGGCGTGGTGCCGGCGCAGGTGATCCCGGCGCTGGCCGGCTTCAGCAGCGTCAAGCGGCGCCTGGAAGTGCTGGGCACGCAGGCCGGGGTCACCGTCTATGACGATTTCGCCCACCATCCGACCGCGATCCGCACCACCTTGGAAGGCCTGCGCGCGAAGGTCGGCGACGCGCGGATCGTGGTGGCGATGGAGCCGCGCAGCAATTCGATGCGGCTGGGCGCGCACGCCGAGGCGCTGGCACCGTCGCTGGACCTTACCGACGCGGTGGTGTTCCTGCACCGGCCCGAGCTGGCCTGGGATGTGGGCAAGGTGATCGCCGCGGTGCGCGGCGAGGCGCAGGCGGCCGCCGATACCGGCGTGCTGCTGGAAGCCCTGCGCGCGACCGTGCGGCCGGGCGACCACGTGGTGTTCATGTCCAACGGCGGCTTCGACGGCGCGCCCCGGCGGTTCGTCGCGCTGCTCGCGCAATGAGCGGGCGGTGCACCGGCGTGACCCCCGTTCGCGTCCCGCGCGCTACCCTCCTTCCATGCCCGTGACCGTCACCGAATCGCTGCCGCTGTTCCCGCTGCACACCGTGCTGTTGCCGGGTGCGCCGCTGGGGTTGCGGGTGTTCGAACGGCGCTACCTGGACCTGGTCGCCGAGTGCGGCCGCAGCGGACGTGGTTTCGGCATCTGCATGATCCTCGACGGCGAGGAGGTCGGCAGCCCGGCGACCCCGGCCGCGTTCGGCGTGGAGGCGCGGATCGAGGATTTCGGCAGCGATCGCAATGGCCTGCTGACCTTGCAGGTGCGCGGACTGCAGCGCTTCCGCGTGGTCCGCACCCGCGTGCGCGACAACGGCCTGCTGGTCGGCGAGGTGCAGTGGTGCCAGGAGCCCGCCGCGTCGCCGCTGCAGCCGCAGCATGCCGCGCTGGCCACGCTGCTGGCCGAGCTGCTCGACAAGGTGGGTGGCGAGCATCCCGATCTGGGGCATGCCGGCGCCAACCTGCGCCAGCTGGAGGACGCGGCCTGGGTCGGCTGGCGCCTTACCGAACTGCTCCGGTCAGCGACGAGCAGCGCCTGGCGCTGCTGCAGGAGGACGATCCGCACCGGCGCCTGGATGGGTGCTGCACTGGCTGGACGAGGAGGCGTAGCCGGCGCGGCGGCGTCGGCGCCGCCGGTCAGCACGCGCAGCACGGGCAGCTGCGAGCCCGGATGCGGGGCCACCATGTGCGGCAAATCCTGCAGCGGCGCGATGACCTGCTCCAGCGCCGGATCCGCGCCGCGTTGCGGGCGCCAGGTCACCAGCAGGCCCAGCTCGTGGTGGAAATGCAGGGTCTGCGCGGTACCGACCCACAGCGGCACGTCGCCCGGCTGCAGCTGCACCGGCGTCGGCCACATCCGCAGCACGTGGCGAGCGTGCTCGCCGGGGACGTCGCGAACCATCAGCAGCGCCTCGGTGCGCGCGTCGAGGGTGGCCGGCAATACCGGCACGCGATCGGGATCGCCATCGGTATCGAACAGGCTCATCGCCTGGACCCAGCGCGCCCTGGGCTGCAGCCGCCAACCGGCCGCCTGCAGCCGTGCCTGCACCGGCGCCAGCGGGCCGGCGACCTGCACGTCCAGCGGCCAGCGCAGTTCGTCGTCGAATTCGGTGCGCCGCGCCGGCTGCAGCATCCATTCGTGGCTCCACCAGTCCTCCAGGTCGGCGAGGACCGGCAGCGCGGGGGCCGGTTCGAACTTGGCGAGTTTGGCCTCGACGTTCCGCGGCGTGTACCACAGCGCGGCGGCGGCGAGGCTGCCGTAGAACACCCATGCCACCGGCTTGATCCAGAACGAGCGGTTGAAGCGCCGGCGATATGCGATTCCCAGCACCAGCAGCCAGACGATACCCAGCAGCATCCCGCCGACCACGTCGCTGAGCCAGTGCGCGCCCAGGTACAGGCGGGCGAACCCGATCACCGCCACGGTCACGCCGGAGACCAGATAGGGCCACACGCGGTCGCGGCCGGGCAGCTCGCGCGCGATCAGCACCGCGAAGAAGCCCAAGGCAATCGTCGACATGGTCACCGCGATCGACGGAAAGCCGAAGCCGCTGCTGGCCCCGGCGGGCGCACCACGTCCACGGTCGCGCCGAGCAGCCAGGTCAAGGCTAAGGCCGAAGGCCAGCGCCGCCAGCCAGTGCGCGGCGGCCATCCAGCGCTGGCGCCAGATGAAATACAGCAGGACCAGGTGCAGGCAGGCGCGAGCACCGGCCAGTCGCCGAGCGAGGCCAGCGCCGCCATCGAATAGTCGGCCAGCGGGTTGCGCAGGGCGAGCATGGCCTTAGTGCACGGCCAAGGTCCAGCGCCAGCGGCTCGCCATGGCCGACCACCACCGCCAGCAGCGCGAACCAAGGCCCAGCCGATCGCCAGCAGCAGCACCGCCAGCAACGCCAGCGAGGTCGATTCGCGGTGCGCCGGATCGAACACGGCGGCCGAGTGCCGGCCCATCACCGGGTGACGGTGCGACCAGTCCAGTGCGCGGGCCAGCAGCGAGTCGGCGTGGTCGGCGAACCAGCGGTAGGTGTAGAGCACCTGCTGCTCTGAGCCACGGCGAGCACCGCGGCCAGCAGGCCGAGCACGATCACCAGGTGGCCGGCTACCGCGGCCACCGCGTCGTAGGCGCGGCCTGGATCCAGCCCGGGGCCAGAACAGCACGCCCCACGACAGGCAGGCCAGGCACTGGCGATGAACCAGCGACGCAGCGGCATCTTCGCCATGCCGGCGATCGCCGGCACGAACGGCCGCACCGCGCCGACGTAGCGTGCCGCCAGGATCGCCTTGACGGCGTTGCGCCGGAACAGGATCTCGCCGCGGTCGAGCAGCTGCGGATAGCGCCTGAACGGCCAGAACCCGTACAGCCGCCGGCCCCAGCGCCGGCCGATCCAGAAGCTGAGGCCGTCGCCCAGGAACGCGCCCAGGCTGGCGCAGGCCACCGCATAGGGGCCGGAGATCTCGCCCATGCCGATCAGCACGCCGACCGCGAACAGCAGCGGCAGCGCGGGCACGATCGCGCCGACCACGATCAGCGCGTCACAGAAGGCGATGGCGAAAATCACCGCACCGGCGAGGATGGGGTGGTTCCCGATCCACGCCAGCACAGCGTCCATCCAGGAGGAATCCATGCGCGGATTATAGGTGGCCGCTCCCGGCGCCTTACTTAAGCGCGCATGGCTGGCGATGCAGCTGGCGGTGCGGCTGCCGTGGCGGGCGCCGGCGGGCGACAATGCGGCCACCCCTGTTCTCCGAGGCCCGACGCGATGACCACCCTTACCGGCAAGACCCTCTTCATCACCGGCGCCTCGCGCGGCATCGGCCTTACCATCGCCCTGCGCGCGGCGCGCGATGGCGCCAACGTGGCCATCGCCGCCAAGTCCTCGGTCCCCAATCCCAGGCTGCCCGGCACCATCCACAGCGCGGCCGAGGCGGTGACCGCCGCCGGCGGCCAGGCCCGGCACTGAAGTGCGACATCCGCGAAGAGGACCAGGTCAACGCGGCGGTGGCGGCCACGGTCGACGCCTTCGGCGGCATCGACATCCTCGTCAACAACGCCAGCGCGATCTGGCTGCGCGGCACCCTGGACACGCCGATGAAGCGCTTCGACCTGATGCAGCAGGTCAATGCGCGCGGCAGCTTCCTGTGCGCGCAGGCGTGCCTGCCGTACCTGCTGCAGGCGCCGAACCCGCACATCCTCACCCCGGCGCCGCCGCCGTCGCTGGATCCGAAGTGGTGGGGGCCGCACACCGGCTACACCCTTACCCAAGATGGGCATGAGCTTCGTCACCCAGGCCTTACCGCCGAGTTCGGCCGGCAGGGCGTGGCGGTGAACGCGCTGTGGCCGCGCACGCTGATCGGTACCGACGCGCTCAACATGATTCCGGGCGTGAGCGTGGCCAATGGCCGCAAACCCGGGATCATGGCCGACGCTGCGCATGCGGTGCTGGTGCGCGAAGCGCGCGGGTTCAGTGGCCGGTTCCTGATCGACGACGAGGTGCTGGCGCAGGCCGGCGTGACCGACCTGTCCGGTTACGCGGTCGATCCGTCGCAGCCGCTGCTGCCGGACCTGTTCCTCGACTGAGCGCGCCATCGTCCGGATCCCGTCGCATGCGCGGTGTCGCGGTGGCCTCCTACAATGCGCTTACCCACGTTGGAGCCACCGAGAGATGAAATACCTGCACGCGATGATCCGGGTCCACGACCTCGAGGCGACCAGCCGCTTCTTCACCGAGGGCCTAGGCCTGGTCCAGACCCGGCGCATGGACCACGAAGCCGGCCGCTTCACCCTGGTCTACTTCGGCGCGCCGGCCAATCCCGAGGCCGAGGTCGAACTGACGTACAACTGGCCGCCTGCCGACGGCTCGGCGGCCGAGGACTACGGCAGCGCGCGCAACTTCGGCCACCTGGCCTTCGAGGTCGAGGACATCTACGCGACCTGCGCGCACCTGCAGTCGCTGGGCATCACCATCAACCGCCCGCCGCGCGACGGGCGCATGGCGTTCGTGCGCAGCAGCCCGGACCTGATCTCGATCGAGCTGCTGCAGAAGGGCGGCGCGCTGCCGCCGGCCGAGCCGTGGGCGTCGATGGCCAACACCGGCACCTGGTAAGCCCGCGCCACGGCGCCCGCCGCGATGCCGGGCGCGCCATGCATCAACCCGCGTCGAGCGCGCCGGCCAGGTCGTCGAGCAGGTCGTCGGCGTGTTCCAGCCGACCGACAGGCGCAACAGGCCCGGCGGCGTGGTCGAAGCGGGGCCTTCGACCGAGGCGCGGTGCTCGACCAGCGATTCGGTCGAACCCAGCGAGGTCGCATTGGTGAACAGGCGCAGGCGGCCGGCCACGGCCAGCGCCGCGTCGCGGCCGCCGTCGACCTCGAACGAGAGCATGCCGCCGAAGTCGCGCATCTGCCGCGCGGCAACGGCGTGCTGCGGATGCGAGGCCAGGCCGGGGAAGTGGACCTTCGCCACGCGCCGGTGGCCGGCGAGGAACTCCGCCACCGCCTGCGCGTTGCGGCAATGCCAGGCCATCCGCGCTGGCAGCGTGCGGATGCCGCGCAGGATCATCCACGCGGCGAACGGCGAGGCGGTGGCGCCGCCCAGCAGGCGCAGGCCGTGGCACGCGGCGGCGTGTGCGCCGTCCTCGCGGAATGCCAGCACCCCGCCCATCACGTCGCCGTGGCCGCCGAGGTACTTGGTCGCCGAGTGCAGGACGATGTCCGCGCCCAGCGCCAGCGGCTGCTGCAGCACCGGCGGGGCGAAGGTGCCGTCGACCAGTAGCCGCGCGCCGGCGGCGTGGGCGATGTCGGCCAGCGCGGCGATGTCGCTGACCTTGAGCAACGGATTGGACGGCGTCTCCGCCCACAGCAGCGCCGTCTCCGGCCGCAGTGCGGCGCGCACCGCGTCCGCATCGGTGAAGTCGACCAAGGCTGTAGTCAGGCCCCAGCGCGGGAACTGCTGCTGGGCCAGCACCCGGAACGAGAAGTAGCTGTCGTCGCACAGCAGCACGTGGCTGCCGCGCGGCAGCGCCTGCAGCGCGGTGGCGCCGGCGGCCATGCCGGTCGGGAACAGCAGCGCGCGCGCGGCACCGTCGAGCGCGGCCAGCGCCTGCTCGGTCTGGTGCTGGGTCGGGTTGTCGTAGCGCTGGTACAGATATCCGTGCGGCAGCTGCGCGTCGGGCGTGTGCTCGAAGGTGGTGGCCAGCTGCAGCGGCGGCGAGAGCGCGCCGCTGGAAGGATCGGGATGGCTGCCGGCGCGGGCGGCAAGGGTTTCGATGCGGGTCATGGACGGGAGGCGATGGGGCAGAGAGGGGCCGCGGATGACGCCGGTGGAAGCCGGGCGCTCATTATGCGCCGCGGCCGATGGCGGGCCCGGTCCTGCGGCCCGATAATGCCCGGCCGGCATCCGCCGGCGCCCACCACGGAGACCCCTGCACGCCATGAACGCCAACCCGCTGCCCGCCGGCGACACCGCCGCGCTGCTCGACCTCGGCCGCCAGTACTACCTGCCCGTCTACCGCCGCCGCGCGAGCTGGTGCTGGAGCGAGGCCAGGTGCGCGCCTGTGGGACAGCGAAGGCCGCGAGTACGTCGACCTGGCCGCCGGCATCGCGGTCTGTGGCCCAGGCCACAACGATCCGGACCTGCACGCGGCGCTGGTCGAGCAGGCCGGCAAGCTGTGGCACACCAGCAACATCTTCTACAGCGAACCGCCGCTGCGCCTTACCGAGGAACTCGTCAGCGCCAGCCGCTTCGCCGAGCGCGTGTTCCTGTGCAATTCCGGCACCGAGGCCAACGAGGCGGCGATCAAGTTGGTGCGCAAGTGGGCCAGCGCGCAGGGCCGCGCGCCGCAGCAGCGCGTGATCGTCACCTTCCGCGGCAGCTTCCACGGCCGCACCCTGGCCTCGATCACCGCCACCGCGCAGCCCAAGTACCAGGAAGGCTACGAGCCGCTGCCCGGTGGCTTCCGCTACGTCGACTTCAACGACATCACCCAGCTGGAGACGGCGATGGCCGCCGGCGACGTGGCCGCGGTGATGGTCGAGCCGGTGCAGGGCGAGGGCGGGGTGATGCCGGCCGCGTCCGGCTTCCTGCAGCAGGTGCGCGCACTGTGCGACCACCATGGCGCGCTGCTGGTGCTGGACGAGATCCAGGCCGGCATGGGCCGCACCGGCACCCTGTTCGCGCACTGGCAGGACGGCGTGGTGCCGGACATCGTCACCCTGGCCAAGGCGCTCGGTGGCGGCTTCCCCATCGGTGCGATGCTGGCCGGACCGAAGGTTGCCCAGCCATGCAGTTCGGCGCGCACGGCACCACCTTCGGCGGCAATCCGCTGGCCGCGGCGGTGGCGCGCGTGGCGCTGCGCAAGCTGGCCTCGCCGCAGGTCGCAGCCAATGTTTCCCGCCAGGCGCAGGCGTTACGCGAAGGCCTGCTGGCGATCGGTGAGGAATTCGACCTGTTCGAACAGGTCCGCGGCCGCGGCCTGATGCTCGGCGCGGTGCTCAAGCCGGCCTTCGCCGGACGCGCCGGCGAGATCCTCGACCACGCCGCCGCCAATGGCCTGCTGCTGCTGCAGGCCGGCCCGGACGTGCTGCGCCTGGTGCCGGCGCTCAACCTCACCGATGCCGACGTGGCCGAGGGCCTCAAGCGCCTGCACGCGGCGGTAGCGGGGTTTGTCGGTCGCGGCTGAGGCGCGGCCGACGCGCCTGCTTCAGACCTGCCGCGCTGCCGCCGGGGCTGCAGCGCGGGGTGGTCGGCCATGGGCTGGTCCAGGTAGTAGCCCCACCATGTCCACGCCCATCTCGCGCAGCAGGGTAAAGGTGGCGCCGTCCTCGACGAACTCGGCGACGGTGAGCTTGCCCATGCCGCGCGCGACTTCGATGATCGCGCGCACGAAGGCCTTATTGCCGCGTTCGGACGACAGGTCGCGGATGAACATGCCATCGATCTTGAGGATGTCGGCCCGCAGGTTCTTCAGGTAGGCGAAGGACGAGAAGCCGGTGCCAAAATCGTCCAGGCAGACGCTGCAACCGGTCTCGTGCAGGGCGGCGATGAAGCGCGCCGCGTCGGACATGTCCGAGACCGCCGCGGTCTCGGTCAATTCCACCAGCAGGCGCCCCGGCCTGACCCGGCGCCCATGCAGCTGGTCGGCGATGTAGGCCGGCAGCTCCGGATCGTCGAACGAGCGCCCGGAGAGGTTGACGGCGATGGCCGGCAGCTGCGGATGGAGGGCCAGCAGCTGGATGCTGTGGTGGATCACCCAGCGATCGATCTCCTGGATCTTGCCGTTCCTCTCGGCGTGGGCGACGAACTGGCCCGGCATGATCAGCTGGCCGGGGCTGTTCTCGTCGTGCATGCGGACCAGTGCTTCCAGTGCGCCAGTTCGCCGCTGCCGGCGTGGTAGATGCCCCAAAAATGCAGCTGCAGCAGGCCGTTGTCCAGGGCCCGGGCGATGCGGTCGTTCCATATAAGGCGTTCGACCATGAGCTTGGCGGTGTTGTTGCCGGGGCGATACACGCTGCAGCGCCCCTTGCCGACCTGCTTGGCCTATGGTACATCGCCGTGTCGGCGTGCGCGACCAGGTCGTCGGGATTGTCGGCGTGGGTGGGGAAATGGGCGATGCCCAGGCTGGTGGTGAGCCGCACCGTGCGGCCGTGCAGCGGGTGCGGCGTCTGCGAGATCCTGTGCACGATCCGCTCGGCCAGCTCCCGCGCCTCGTCGAGGCTGGCACCGGGCATGAGCATGGCGAACTCGTCGCCGCCGAGCCGGAACAGGATGTCGTCGCCGCGCACCAGTGCGCCGGATTCCATCGCGATCCGGTTCAGCACCGCGTCGCCGGCGCGATGGCCGAAGGTGTCGTTGACGTACTTGAACTCGTCCAGGTCGAAGAACAGCAGGCCCAGTTCGCCCGGCGTGCCCCCGGCATCCCTGAAGCGGCGCGCCAGCTCGTCCTCGAAGCGGTGGCGGTTGTAGAGCCCGGTCAGCGAATCGCGCTCGGCCAAGGTCGGTCAGCTGTCGCGCGGTCTGCCGGGCCAGGTCGCGTCCTCCCACCCCACAGGTGGCCGATGTGGCGGTCCTGCGCATCGCGCACGGGGTACGAGTAGTGCATGACCACGCGACCGTCGCGCAGCTGGATCTCGAAACTGTCCCGGTTGTCGGGCGACTGGATCGAAAGCTCCAGCCGCTGTACGACCGCTTCCGGTTCGGACATCCGCGCAGCCGCCAGTTCCAGCGCCTCGCGCGTGGTGCGCCCGGGCAGCGTGGTGTCGCCGGGGATCGACCACGTCGACAGGAACGCCGCGTTGCAATAGATCACGCGGTTGTCGTCGCCCACGAACAGGATGCCCAGGTTCATCGCGCCGAGCAGGGCCAGCAGGCGCGCACGCTCTTCCTCCAGGTGGGTCATGACGCGACGGCGTACGTCCACCTCGGCCTGGAGCTCCCCGGCGTGCGCGATCTGCAGGCCGTGCTGCTGCGTCAGCTCGGCGACCATGGCGTTGAATGCGCCGGTAAGGCGGGCCAGTTCGTCCTCGCCGCGGAGCTCGATCGGTCCGGGCTCGCCGCCGTGGCCCAGTTCGTCCACGGCATCGGTCAGGCGCTGCAGGGGACCGGTGACCAGGTGGTGCACGCGCCGCCGCAGCAGCCACATCGCAGGCAGCAGCGCCACGACCCCCAGCCCGCACAGCGCGACCAGGCACCACATCAGCAGCCCGCTGAACTGCGACTGCGGGATCACGTGGACCTGGTACCAGCCCGGACCGTGGATCTTCGCCCACGCCACCCAGTAGCTGCCGTCGGGAGTGCGCCTGGCGCCGCCGTCTGTGCCGGCGCTGGCGATCATGCGATGCACCTGCTCCAGCAGCGGATCGTGCAGGCTGGACAGCTTCAGCTGTCCGTCGGCGGCGGCGATGCGCTGGCGCAGCTGCGGATGGGCGATCAGGTCGCCGTCGGCGCTCATGATCAGCTGGGTGCCCTCGACCTGGTCGCGGTCGTCGACGCTGTCGATCAGGGTCTGCATGGAGACATCGTGGCCGATGGTGCCGGCCCACTGTCCCTGCCAGTCCAGGGCTTGATCACCGAGACCATCCAGGTATCGGCCTGCCGGTCCAGGTACACCGGTGTCCAGAACAGCCGGCGCTGGGGGTTGCGGTGCGGATCGGACCCGAGCATGGTCGGGTAGGCGGAATTGCTGGCGCTGGCGTCGGCACCGCCCCCCAGTCGACATCGCGGGCATAGACCATCAGCCCGTCTTCCACGAAATCCATGTACGCGGAGAAGAACGGCGGCACCAGCGCCGGCCCCTGTTCGCGCAGCAGGTCGTAGCTGGCCACCGCACGCAGGCGCGCCGACGCGTCGAGGCCTGACGCAGGCTGGTGCAGGAACAGCGTGGGGGCGTGCGCGACGTCCACCCGCTCCGGGCGCAGCCGCCACAGGCCGTCTGCGCTGCGCGCGAACAGGGTGTCGAAGCGGGCTGGGCTGGCAGCCCGGTCGGCATGGTCGAGCCGCCACAGCAGGTCCTGCTGCAGGCGCGCCACGCTCTGTTCGGCCTGCAGGAACAGGTGCTCGCTGCTGTCGGCGCGCAGATTGACCGTGTGCTGCGCCACCACCGGAACCAGCCGGTCGAACGCCAGGTGCATGGCCGCGTAGCCCAGCGCCGCCAGCAGCAGGAGGAGGGCGAGGAACAGGCCCCAGATACTCAGGGACAGCCGCTGGATCAGCGATGTTCTCGCCTTATTGTGGAGCACGCGTTGTCCCCGGAGACGAAAGGGTGGCGACGCATGCGCGAATGCCGGATGCCCTTCCCCCTCCGGAATTGATACTAGACGGGTCGCCGGTCCGCAAGCGTGGGCGGGGCAGCCGCAGCGGGGGGCGCAAGGGTGGGGGCAGGACAATCCGCTACACTGCGGGCGCACCGTACGGGCGCGGGAGTCCGCCGCCCTGCCTCCCCGCCCAAGGGGAATGCCGGCAGCGGTGAGGGGATCCAGACGGTTTTTCCGATAGTAGGGAGTGTGCAGCTGCCATTCGTGGTGCTGCGCCTTGGGGTTCGTTGGTCGCTACCGGGTTTCAGGGGGACGTCATGCTGTTTGCCGGATTGGGCCGCCGCGGGTCGGGTGGCATAGCGCTGCCTGCGGGTACGCATACCTCACCGACCGTGCCCGACCCGGGACTCCGTCAGCACGTGCAGACGCCTGGGGACACAACTCCCCGCCACCGGAGCAATACCCCCATGGAACGGAACCAGTCCAGGCATCTCCTTGCCGTCGCGACCCGCACGGTCCACTCCGTCGCCACCCGTACCGGGTCTGGCCATCAACCAATGCACCCAGGACGCCGCCATGCCAAGGAAGATGCCCGCTTCGATCCTATCGAAAATCGGATGCGGCACCCTGCTGCTCCTGCTGGCCTTGGCTTGTGCCGGTGGCCAGCGCCATGGCCGCCTGCGACTGGCCGCTCAACTTCACCAGCGTCGGCCAGACGATCCAGGTGAACACCAGCAGCTGCGATGCCCACTTCGCCGGTGTGTATGGCGGTCTGCACGTGTCAGACAGCATTGAGGTTATGTTCGATCCCGAGTTTGCCGTAGGCGTCAATTACTCCACGGGACTGCCGGAGGCGGAGGACATAAATGGCACCAACGGGGGTGTCTACACGTTCTCGCACGACCTCAGCAGTGGTGTTGTCAGCATCACGTTAAAGATCGCTCCTGCAGGAGGCTCGGGAAGCATTACCCTCTATTCGTACATCGGTCCCGACGATCCACCCGACGGTGGACCCGTCAACACCGTCAATACGTTCAACGTCACGCTGGCTCCTGCCGTCACCGCGATCTCTCCCAGCGCCGGCCCGACCGCCGGCGGTACTGTTGTGGTCATCACCGGGACCAACTTCAGCGGCGCTACCGCGGTCCGGTTCGGTGCCAGCAACGCCGGCTATACCGTCAACAGTGCGACCCAGATCACCGCTACGGCTCCGGCCGGCGCAGCCGGAACGGTGGACGTCACCGTCACCACCACCGGCGGCAGCACCAGCGCCACCAGCGCCGCGGACCGGTACACCTATGTCTCCGCACCGACGGTGACCGGGATCTCGCCGGCGTCCGGCTCGACGGCCGGTGGAACCACCGTGACCATCACGGGCACCAACTTCGGCAGCGCCACCGCAGTCACCTTCGGCGCCACCCCCGCGACGGGCTACACCGTCAACAGCGCCACGCAGATCACGGCCACCGCGCCCGCCCGGGCCGCAGGAGTGGTGGACGTACGTGTCACCAATCCCGGCGGCACCAGCGCGACCAGTGCGGCAGACCAGTTCACCTTCGCCGTTCCGTTGCCGGTCGTCAGCGACGCGCGCATCAGCATCACCGGTGCCTCGGGCACCGGCGGCGCCTACAAGGTCGGCGACACCGTCACCGCGACCTGGGACAACACCGGCACCGGCGACAACAGCCCGGGCATCACCGCAGTAACCGTCGACTTCAGCCAGTTCGGCGGTGGCGCCGCGGTGGCGGCGAGCAACAGCAGCGGCACCTGGACCGCGACCTACACGATCACCGCCGGCGTGATCGACGCGACCAGCCGCAACGTCAGCGTGACCGCGACCAGTGCCGCCGGCAGCACCACCACCGCGGACACCAGCAACGCCACCGTCGACAGCATCCCGCCGACGGTGAGCGACGGGCGCATCAGCATCAGCCCCGGATCGGGCACCGGTGGCGCCTACAAGATCGGCGACACCGTCGAGGCAACCTGGAACAACACCGCCGGCGGCGACAACAATTCCGACACCATCAGCGCCGTCACGGTCAATTTCACCCAGTTCGGCGGTGGCCCGGCGGTGTCCGCCAGCAACAGCAGCGGCACCTGGAAGGCGACCTACACGATCGTTGCCGGCGCCATCAATGGCGTCGCCAACCGCAACGTCACCGTAGTCGCCACCGACAACGCCGGCAACGCGACCGCGACGAGCGATACCAGCAACGCGACGGTGGACAACGTTGCGCCCGCGGTGAGCGGCATCGTCGTCAGCGGATCGCCTTCGTCTGGCGACACGTCGATGGCGTTCACGGTCAATTTCAACGATCCGGTGAGCAACGTCTCCACCGACGACTTCACCTGGCCAGCACCGGCTCGGCCAGCGGCAGCATCGCCAGCGTGTCGGCCAGTACCGGCACTGCGATCAACGTCAACATCACCAACATCAGCGGCACCGGCACGCTCAAGGTCAACCTCAACGGGTCGACCAACATCGCCGACGGCGCCGGCAATTCGGGGCCTGCCGCCTTTACCAGCGGCAGCACCCACACCGTGTCGGTGCTCACCGCGCCGGGGGCGCCGACCATCGGCACGGCCACCGCCGGCGATGGGCAGGCGACGGTCACCTTCACCGCGCCGGCCAGCAATGGCGGCTCGGCGATCGTCGCGTACACCGCTACCGCCAATCCGGGCGGCGCGACCGGCACCTGCGCAGGTCCTGCCGCCTGCAGTGCCACGGTGACCGGCCTGACCAACGGCACCGCGTACACGTTCACCGTGACCGCGACCAATGGCGTCGGTACCAGCACCGCGTCGGGGGCCTCGGCCAGCGCCACGCCCAAGGGCGACCAGACCATCACCTTCTCCAACCCGGGCGCGCAGACCTTCGGCTCGACCCCGACCCTGGCGGCCACGGCGACCTCGGCGCTGACCCCGACCTTCAGCTCCTCGACCACCGGGGTGTGCACCATCACCAGCGGCGGCGTGCTGACCTTCGTCACCGCCGGCAGCTGCACCATCGACGCCGACCAGGCCGGCGACGGGGTGTGGAATGCGGCCACCACCGTGTCGCGCACCTTCACCGTCAATGCGGTCGCTCCGGGCGCGCCGACCATCGGCACCGCCAGCGCCGGCGACACCTAGGCCAGCGTGACCTTCACCGCGCCGGCGTCGAACGGTGGTGTGAGCATCACCAGCTACACGGTCACCGCCAACCCGGGCGGCGCCACCGGCACCGGTGCCGGCTCGCCGATCACCGTCACCGGGCTGACCAACGGGGTGCCGTACACCTTCACTGTCACCGCCACCAACAGCGCCGCGCTCACCGGCGCGGCCTCGGCCGCCTCCACTTCGGTGATCCCGGCCTCGCCGCAGACCATCACCTTCGCCAACCCGGGCTCGCAGAGCTTCGGCACCGCTCGAACCTGAGCATCCTGGGGCGGTGGCGTGACCTCCACCTCCGGCCTCAGCGTGACCTTCAGCTCCTCCACCACGAGCGTGTGCACGATCACCAGCGGGGGCATCCTCAGCTTCGGCAGCGCCGGCACCTGCACCATCAACGCCGACCAGGCCGGCAACAGCAGCTTCCTGGCCGCGCCGCAGGTCAGCCGCTCGTTCTCGGTCACTCCGATCGTGCCGGATGCGCCGACCACGGTGGTCGCCAGTGCCGGCGACACCTGGCCAGCGTGGCCTTCGTCGCGCCGGCCAATATCGGCGGTTCGGCCATCACCGCCTACACCGTGACCGTTTCCCCCGCGGACGTGGCCCCGGTCAGCGGCGCGAGCTCGCCGATCGTGGTCACCGGCCTGACCAACGGGCAGCCGTACACCTTCACAGTGACCGCCGACAACGTCGCCGGTACCGGCCCGAGTTCGATCGCGTCCAATTCGATCACGCCGAAGGCGACGCAGACCCTCACCTTCAACAATCCGGGAGCGCAGAACTTCGGCACCACGCCGACGTTCACCGCCACGTCCGATTCGGGCCTGACACCGACGTTCACCTCGTCCACGACCGGCGTGTGCACGATCACTTCGCTGGGCGCGCTGACCTTCGTCACCGCCGGCACCTGCAGCATCAACGCCGACCAGGCCGGCAACGGCAGCTACCTTACCCCCCCCTGGGTCACCCGCTCGTTCACGGTCAACGCGGTGGCCCCCGGTGCGCCGACCATCGGCACGGCGGTGGTCGCCGGGGCGGGCCTGGTGGACGTGGCGTTCACCGCGCCGGCCTCCAACGGTGGTGCGGCGATCAGCGGCTATACGGTCACCGCCAACCCCGGTGGCGGCACCCGGACGGGCAGCTCCAGCCCGATCCGCGTGAGCGGCCTGACGCCCGGCACCGCCTACACCTTCACCGTCACCGCGACCAACCCGGCCGGTACCGGCTCGCCCTCGGCCGCGTCCAACAGCGTGACCCCGGCGCCGGCGCTGGTGGCCAGTCCCAGCAGTGCCACGGTGGCCTATGGCGCGGGCGCCACCGCGGTCACCCTGGCCATCACCGGCACGCCGGCCTCGGTGGCGATCAGCTCGGCGCCCACGCACGGCACCGCGCGGGTCAGTGGCACGACGATCACCTATCAGCCTGCCCCCGGCTATGCCGGCGCGGACAGCTTCAGCTACACCGCGTCCGATGCGTACAGCACCTCGCCGGCGGCCACGGTCAGCCTCACCGTGACCGCGCCGACGCTGGCGCTGGGCCCGGGCACCTGGCCGCGGCCACCGCCAGCAACCCGTACCGCGCGGACCTCGCTGCCAGCGGCGGCGCGGCGCCGTACGCCTATGCGGTCACCGCCGGTGCCCTGCCGGCGGGGCTGGCGCTGGGCGCCAACGGCGCGCTGACCGGCACGCCCACCGGCGCCGGCAGCTTCAGCTTCACCGTGACCGCCACCGACAGCAGCACCGGCAGCGGTCCGTTCACCGTGGCGCGCAGCTACACGCTGCAGCTGGACGCGCCGGCGCTGGTGCTCGATCCGCTGCCGCCGGCCACCGGCGCGCAGGACTACCTCCAGCCGCTGGGCGCCAGCGGCGGCACCGCGCCGTACCGGTTCGCGCTGGCCTCCGGCAGCTTGCCGCCGGGCCTTGTGCTGGCCGAGTCGGGCCAGGTCAGCGGTACGCCCACTGCGGCGGGCACCTTCGCTTTCACCGTGCAGGTGACCGATGCCAACGGCTTCACCGGCACCCGGGGCTACAGCTTCACGGTGGCAGCGGCCAGCCAGGTGATCCGGGCGTTCGTCGCCACGCCGGCCGCGCCGGTGTACGCGCGCGGCGGCAGCTTCAGCGTGGCCGCCAGCGGCGGGGCCTCCGGCAATGCGGTGGTGTTCGCCAGCACCACCCCGGCGGTGTGCAGCGTGGCTGGCAGCACGGTGACCATGCTCGACGCGGGCCTGTGCACGCTCACCGCCGACCAAGGCCGGCAATGCGCTGTACCATACCGCCGCCCCCAGTGCGCCTGCCTGGAGGTGGCCATCGCCGCGGCCACGCCAACCCCATGGGATCGAGGACCAGACCAGGGTCTATGGCGAGCCTGCCTTCGAGCTGCCCGATCCGCGCAGCTCCAGCACCGGCGCCTTCAGCTTCTCCAGTTCCGACCCGGCCGTGGCCACGGTCAGCGGCCGCACCGTCACCGTGGTGGGTGAAGGCAGCGCGGTGCTCACCGCCACCCAGGCCGCGGCCGGCGGCTACACCGCCGCCACCGCGCAGGTGCGGCTGGTGGTGGGCGCGCGCCCGGATCCGACCGCCGACCGCCAGGTCAGCGGCGTCCTGCTGGCCCAGGCCAGGTCGATGCCACCGCACGCTTCGCCCAGACCCAGCAGGACAACATCCACAACCGCCTGAGCTATATCCGCAGCGGGGCCAACATCTCCAGCTCGAACCTGACCCCTGGCCTATGCCGGCAGCGAGTACATGCCGGGGCTGTCGGTGCCGGTGGGCAGTGCCGCCGCGGCGGCGATGCCGGCCCTGCCGCAAGGCTGGGGCGTGTGGCTGGCGGGTACGGCCACGTTCGGCCAAGGCCGGCCGCAACGGCAGCGCCGGCGGGGCGTTCGACTTCAACACCGGCGGCATCTCGCTGGGCGCCGACCGTGCCCCGGCGAGCATGCGCTGCTGGGCATGGCGCTCAGCTGGGGCCGGCAGGGCACCGACTTCGACGGCACCCCGTCCAAGGCCGACGCCGACCAGCGCTCGCTGGCGGTCTATGGCCTGTGGCGCGCCGGCGAGCACCTGTTCGTGGACGGCATGCTGGCCAGCGGCCAGCTGGACTTCGAGCTGACCCGCTGGAGCGAGTCGGCCGGTGCATCGGCCCACGGCAGCCGCGATGGCGACCAGTGGTTCGGCTCGCTGACGTTCGGCTACGAGCACCGCAACGCGAGCGGCATGTCCCTGACCGGCTATGGGCGCTACGACGGCCAGCGCGCCGAGCTGGACGGGTACCGCGAAAGCGGACTGGGCGCGTTCGACCTGGCCTATGGTGAGCAGCAGGTGGAGAACAGCGCGCTGGCGGTGGCCCTGGAAGGCAGCCATGCGTTCACCGGCACGCGCAGCAGCTGGCGCCCGTTCTGGACGGTGGAGTACCGCAAGGCGCTGGACAACCAGAGCGACGTCACCGTGAACTACGTGCAGCGCCCGCTGGCCAACGACTACACCCCTTACCATGCGCAGCTACAACGACGACGCGCTGGCGCTGACGGCGGGCCTGGACCTGCAGGTGGACAACGGCTGGATGTTCTCGCTGCTGCTGGGCCACGAGCAGGGCAACAACGCGCTGCGCAGCAACAGCATCGGCCTGCAGGTGCGTTATGGCAGCCCGTCGGGCAGCCGGCCGGTGTACATCGACGAGCCGGGGCTGGGCTACGAGGACGGTGCGCGCGAGCGTTGCCGCGGCGCTGGCCCGCGCTGCAACGGGCGCGGGGCGGGGAACTGACCGGCCTGGCGAGGCCGGACATCACGCAGGCGGCGGTCGGGGATCCCGGCCGCCGTTGCATCAGCCGCTGCCGAGCAGCCCGTAGCGCACCAGCACCCGTCGCATCGAGCGCGCGTCGCGCACCGTGTCGGCGTGCAGGCCGGCGCGGCGCGCGCCCTGCACGTTGACGAACAGGTCATCGACGAACAACGTCGCCGCGGCACGCGCCCCCAGCCGCGCCAGTGCCTGCGCATAGACATCGACCTGCGGTTTGCGGCCGCCGAGCATGCCGCTGCACAGCACGCGGTTTTCGAGCGCCGGGAACAGGGCCGGGATGATCCGCGGGATCGCCTGCGCCATCAGTGGCCCGTTGTTGGTGAGGACCGCGACCGGGCGCTGCCGCGCCACCGAGGCGACCATCGCCAGGGATCCGCGGCTCGGCCCGGCAGGCGGCCATGCGCGCGGCGATCCAGGCGTCTTCATCGATGCGCGCGCCGAGTGCTTCGCCCAGCTGTCGCAGGTAGTCGGCGGTAGACAGCGCGCCACTGTCGTAGGCGGTTTGGGCCGGATGCGAACAGGACTTCGGCCACCCGCGCAGGCTCGCAGCCGGCCGTCTCTGCCAGCCGCGCGCAGCGGAGCGGTCGTTCGTAGCGTGCGAGCACGCCATCGAAGTCGAGCAGCAGCAGGTCCAGGCGTGGCGCGGGCATCGGATGGGCGGCGCGGCGGCGAGTGCCGTCGCGCCGCTGCGGCTCAGCCTGCGGCGACCTTGAACGCCTCGCGCGCGGCTCCGACCGTGGCCGCGATCACCGCCTCGTCGTGCGCGCTGGACAGGAAGCCAGCCTCGTAGGCCGACGGTGCTGGGAACACGCCGCGCTCGAGCATGGCGTGGAAGAAGCGGTTGAACGCGCCGATGTCGCAGGCGGTGGCCTGGGCGTAGGTCTCGACCTTCTGGTCGGTGAAGAACAGGCCGAACATCGCGCCGACGCGGGTCGTGGTCACCGCCACCCCGGCATCGCGCGCGGCCGCTTCCAGGCCTTCGCACAGCGCGGCGGTGGCGCTGGCCAGCCGCTCGTGGAAGCCCGGCGCCCTGGATCAGCTCCAGCATCGCTATACCGGCGGCCATCGCCACCGGATTGCCGCTCAGCGTGCCGGCCTGAGATCGGACCGGCCGGGGCGATCTGCGACATCAGCTCGCGACGACCGCCGTAGGCGCCGACCGGCATGCCGCCGCCGATGATCTTGCCGAAGGTGGTGAGGTCCGGGGTGATGCCGTAGTGCGCCTGCGCACCGCCGAGGGCGACGCGGAAACCGGTCATCACCTCGTCGAAGATCAGCAGCGTGCCGTGTTTCGTGCACAGCTCGCGCAGGTGCTGCAGGTAGCCTTCGCGCGGCGGGATGCAGTTGGCGTTGCCGACCACCGGCTCGATGATCAGCGCGGCGATCTCGCCGCCGATCCCGTCGAACAGTTTGGTCGCGCCTTCGAAATCGTTGTAGCTGAGGGTGGCGGTCAGTTCGCTCAGGCCCGCCGGCACGCCCGGCGAGGTCGGCACGCCCAGGGTCAGCATGCCGCTGCCGGCCTTGACCATAACGAGTCGCCGTGGCCGTGGTAGCAGCCCTCGAACTTGACGATGCGCTGGCGGCCGGTGGCGCCGCGGGCAAGGCGGATCGCCGACAGCGTCGCCTCGGTGCCCGAGTTGACCATGCGCACCATCTCGCAGGACGGCACCAGGCGGGTGATCGTCTCGGCCATGGTCACCTCGGCCGGGCACGGCGCGCCGAAGGACAGGCCATTGCCGATCGCCTGTTCGACCGCGGCGCGCACCGCCGGATGGTTGTGGCCGACGATCATCGGGCCCTGCGAGCCGACGTAGTCGATGTAGCGGTTGCCGTCGACGTCGTACAGGTACGGGCCGTCGGCGCGCTGGACGAAGAACGGTTCGCCGCCGACCGACTTGAACGCGCGCACCGGCGAATTGACCCCGCCCGGCAGCAGCTGCTGCGCGCGCGAGAACAGGGCGTGGGAGCGGTCGTTGTTCATCGGCGGATCCTCTACGGCGAAAGCGACATTGTAGGAGCCCGGCTCGCGGGCGACACGCTCCGGGACTCCCGCAGGCGCCGGTCCGGCCATCGGCATCGACGCGTTGCGGGCGGTGCCTTGGCGATGCGGCCCGCCGCGCATCGCCGGCGCGGCGGGCTGCTACGGGAAACAGCGCGTGTAGGCGCGGACGGCGGCCACCGGATCGGGCGCGTCGAACACCCCGCCGATCACCGCCAGCAGGTCTGCACCGGCCTCGACCAGCGCACGGCCGTTGTCCGGGGTGATCCCGCCGATGGCCACGCGCGGGACGCCCAGCGTCGCCGCCGCGGCCAGCAGCGCGGGCGCGTGGCCCTGCGGGTGACGAGCTTGGTGGTGGTCGGGAAGAACGCACCGAAGGCGACGTAGCTGGCGCCGGCGGCGACCGCGCGCCGCGCCATATCTGGCTGTCGTAGCAGGAGGCGCCGAGGATCGCGCCCGGCCCGAGCAGGGTGCGGGCGGTGGCGATGTCGCCGTCGTCCTCGCCGAGGTGGACGCCAGCGGCACCCAACTCGTGCGCAAGCCCGGCGGCATCGTTGACCAGCATCGGCACGGCCGCGGCGGCGCACAGCGCCTGCAACGCCGCGGCCTGTTCACGCCGCAGCGCCGGGCTGGCGCCCTTGTTGCGGTACTGCAGCCAAGGCCACGCCCTCGCCCAGCAGTGGCGCGACGCGCGCCAGCAGGCGCCCGGTGTCCGCTTCGTCGGGGGTGATCAGGTAGAGGCCGCGTGGGCCGTGACCGGGTTCCATCGGGGTTTCCGCTGCGGCGGTGGCAGTGGGACAATGAGCTCCCGCGCCTGTGCCGAAGCCCCGCATTATCCGATGAGCGAACCCGACGCCACCACCTATCGCAGCTGGATGTGCGTGGTCTGCGGCTTTATCTACCACGAGGCCGACGGCCTGCCCGAGGAAGGCATTGCGCCGGGCACGCGCTGGGAGGACATCCCCGACACCTGGACATGCCCGGACTGCGGGGTGACCAAGGACGATTTCGAGATGGTGGAGATGTAGGACGGGTGCGGGCCGCGGCGTGGGCCGGGGCGACTGTTTCCCGGTGCTGCGCACGCGCATGACCCGGCCCGGGCTGCCCCGCGGTTCAGCCGGGATCGCCGAGGGTAGGTGCTGCCGCGCGCACGGCGGTTCCGCATCGCCGGCCGGCACCTGGCCTGCAGCGGATCGATCCCGGGCCGCGCGCTCAGTGCAGCGCGCTGCGCACTGCGCCGGCCTCCACCAGGCGGTCGCGGATCTGGTCGGCGTCGGCCGCTTCCGGAGCCAGCTCGAGGTAGCGGCCTGGGTCCCCGGCGGGCGCCGCGCAGGTAGTCGAGTTCGAGGTAGGCTGGCAGGCCACGGTCGCGCAGGGCTTCCGGTTGCGCCGGGGTCAGCCGCAGGACCCGGTCTGCACTGCGCGCGGCGCGGTCCCACTGGCCGGTTTCGGCATACAGCCCGTGCAGGTTGCGCAACACCCGCACCAGGATTGCGCGGTGCGGCGCCGGGCTGAGGATCTGCAGCAGCATGTCGTCGTCCGGCGCCTGCTGGCCCAGGTGCGGCTTGGCGCGCTCGCGCAGCTCGTCCAGCGCCAGTGGCCGGCCGCCGTTGAACGGGTCCATCACCAGCAGCCCGCCGTCGACCGGCAGGCGGACCATGGGGCGTGGCCCGGAAGGACACCCCGTCCAGCGCCAGCCCCAGCCGGCGCGCGACTTCCATCTGCACCATCGCCAGCGAGATCGGGTTGCCCAGCCTGCGGTCCAGTACCTTATTGAGATAGCTGTTGCGCGGGTCGTAGTACTCGTCGTGGTTGCCGGCGTAGCCCAGCTCTTCGAACAGGTAGCGGTTGATCGCCGCCATCTTCAGCGGCGGCGGCTCGATCTCGGCCACCGCGGCGCGCAGGTGGTCGGCGTGCGCCTGGACCTGCGTCGCATAGCGCTGCGGGTCCAGGTCGGGATATTCGTCGCGGGCGATCAGCAGGGCCGCGGGCAGCAGCGGCAGGGACTCGTCATCGAGCGTGGCGAGCGTGTTCCAATCGGGCAGGTGCGCATCGATCCCCATGCCACAAGACTGGCGCCGCGCGCGGTCACAATCAAGTCCGGCGGCGACCGTCCGTCGCCCGCACCGGCGCTGCCGTCAGCCGCCCGGCGGGGCCGCAATGCCGGGGCCGAAGCGCAGTTGCGCGCCGTCTTCCAGCTTCAGCCGCGCCGCTTCGCCGGCGTTGAGCTCCAGCACGTAGCGCGCGGGTACCCGGCTGGGATAGGGCGGGCAGGCGCTGCCGGCCGAGCACGGCGGCACGTCGCGTTGCTGCGAGACCAGCCGGCGCTCGCTGTCGAAGTAGAGGATGTCGAGCGGGATGCGGGTGTTCTTCATCCAGTACGCCTGCGGCTCCCATGGGTCGTGGATGAAGAGCATGCCGTGGCCCGGTTCCAGCACGTCGCGGAACATCAGCCCGCGCGCGCGTTCTTCGTCATCGTCGGCGATCTCGATCCTGAAACGTTCGCCGCCCAGTTCGACCCACGGGGTGCGCGCCGAGGCGCAGGCGCTGAGCAGCAGCAACAGGGGCAGGGCGACCAGGCGGGACAGGCGTGTCATGGCGGATTCCGGAAGGTGGGGACGCTGCTACAGCACCAGCGGCGGTTCGCCGCCGACGATGACGATGTCGGCCGGGCGGCGCGCGAACAGGCCGACGCTGACCACGCCGGGGATCTGGTTGAGTTCGGTTTCCATGCCGACCGGGTCGGTGATGGACAGGTTGTGCACGTCCAGATCCAGTTGCCGTTGTCGGTAACCACGCCGTCGCGCCATACCGGCTGGCCGCCGGTGAGTGCCACGATGCGGCGGGCGACCAGGCTGCGCGCCATCGGCACCACTTCCACCGGCAGCGGGAACCGGCCCAGTACCGGCACGCGCTTGGCCGGATCGACGATGCAGACGAAGGTCTCGGCGGCCTCGGCGATGATCTTCTCGCGGGTCAGCGCGGCGCCACCGCCCTTGATCAGGCGCTTGTGCGGGTCGCACTCGTCGGCCCCGTCGACGTAAAGCTTCAGCGGGCCGGCGGCGTTGGCGTCCAGCACCTCGATGCCCAGCGCCTTCAGCCGCGCGGTGCTCTGTTCGGAGCTGGACACCGCCCCGGCGATGCGGTCGCCGATGCGGCCGAGCGCGTCGATGAAATAGGCCACCGTCGAGCCGGTGCCGACGCCGACGACCATGCCGTCCTCGACGTAGTCGATGGCCTTCTCGCCGGTAAGGCGCTTCGCTTCGCTCATGGGATCAGTTCTTCAGGTAGGTCGTGGGTGCGGACCGGGTCATTCCAGCGACAGCAGCAGCTTCCACTGCGCGGCGGTGACCGGGAACACGGACAGCCGGCTGCCGCGGGCGACCAGCGGGAAGGCTTCGCCGAGCGCGTCGGCATGCTGCTTGATCTCGTCCAGCGCAATGGTGCGCGAAAGCTTGCGCTCGAACGCCACGTCGACCAGGAACCAGCGCGGCTGCTCGCGGGTGGCCTTGGGATCGTGGTACGGCGATGCCGGGTCGAACTGGGTCGCGTCCGGGTAGGCCGCGCTGGCCACGCGCGCGGTACCGGCGATGCCGGGCACCTTGGCGTTGGAGTGGTAGAACAGCACGCCGTCGTCGACCTTCATGCCATCGCGCATGAAGTTGCGCGCCTGGTAGTTGCGCACGCCGTTCCACGGCTCGGTGCCGACCCGCTGCAGGTCGTCGATGGAGAAGGCGTCCGGCTCGGACTTCATCAGCCAGTAGCGCTTGCGGGCGGTCATGCGGGATCGGTCTCCGTCGCGCGGTCGAGGGCGCGCAGCAGGGTGTCGGATTCGGTGCAGATCGCGTCGGGCACGATGTCCCAGCTGGCCGCTTCCAGTGCCTCGACCTGCTGCACGCCGAAGCCGGCACCGACCAGCCAGGGCGGCGCGGCGCGGCCGCGGCGGAACGCGAAGCTGCGATCGTACCAGCCGCCGCCCATGCCCAGCCTCTGGCCATGGCCGTCGAAGCCCACCAGCGGCATCACCACCAGCGCCAGCGCTTCAGGCGCCAGTGCCGAGGACGGTTCCACGTCGGGCTCGGGAATGCCGAAGCGGTTGGTCACCAGCGGATCGCCCGCGCGCCACGGCGCGAAGCGCAGCACATCGCCGTGCAGGACCGGCAGGCACCAGACCAAGGCCGGGCGGCAGGCGCAGCTGCAGCACGTGCAGGCCGATCTCGCCGTCCATGGCCCAGTAGCCGGAAACGTAGCCGCTGTCCGGCAGGAACGGCAGGGCGAGGATCCGCTGCGCCAGCGCGTCGGCGGCGGCAATGCGCGTGGCGGCGGGCAGTGCGCGCCGGCGTTGGCGCAGCTGTCGGCGCAGCGTGTCGCGGTCCTGGTTCATCGGGCCAGCATTCCGGGGAGGCGCACATGATCGCGGACCACGGCGGCTGCGCCAAGCGGCGCCGGGAAAGTGCCGCGGTGCGGGTGGAAGACCGCGTCCGGGCCGGAAACGACAACGCCTCCCGGAGGAGGCGTTGTCGAAAAAGGTTCTCCGCCATGCCGATGCGGCGAAACGACCTTGAACCCGGGGTTCAAGTGGGGAAGCTGGGAAACCATCGGGCTTTCCGCTGCGAAGGCGGACATGCACACCCGGCGTCGTCGCATCCCCGGTGTCGTTTTTAAGGGACAAGGTGAATGTTTTGCCAGCTGTCGAACACGGCAGAGAACGCGGAGGAATTATAGCCTGCCAATGCGCCGGCCGGTTGCTCTCTCACGAAGGAATCGGCAATGCGCGGTTCAGCGTCGCAAGATGCGGCCTATTGCCGCAGCGCATTCAGCTGCCGAGCAGGCCATCGAGGCGACGGTTGAGGGTATCGAGCGTGCCTGCCAGCTCGCGCTGCTGCGCATCGCGCTCCGCCCGCAGCTGCTGTACTTCGTGGGCCAGGTTCAGCGCGGCCAGCACCGCGACCCGGTCCAGCGCGACCATGCGGTTGTTGCCGCGGATCTCGCGCATGCGCGAATCAAGCAGGCGCGCGGCGGTGAGCAGGCCGTCGCGTTCGTCGGCGTTCACGCCCACGGTGTACTCGCGGTCGAGGATGCGGACGCTGACCGGCTCGGCCTTATTTGCTCACGTATGCTGCTCCAGCGATTTCAGCCGGGTGATCATCGCTTCCACGCGTGAACGCGCCTGCTCGTTCTTGCTCAGCAGCTGCGCGCGTTCGGCGAACAGCTGCTCCTGCTGCTGTCGCAGGCTGCGGTTCTCGTCGACCAGGCGATGGCAGCGGTCGGCCAGCGCCTCGACCCGCGCGGCGAGGGCTCGGAGCTGGGCGATGGCGTCGGCGGAAGGGTCCATGGCGGCCACGATAGGCAGCGCCCGTGCGGGTGGTCAAGCGCCGCCCGGGCAGGCATCCGCCGGCGGTCGGCTCAGGCCGGCGCCGTGGCCTGGCGGGACATGAAGGCCAGCATTCGTCGCGGCCCATCGCAGCGGCGATGTAGTGCCCCCTGGACCTCGTCGCAGCCGTGGTCGCGCAGGAACTGGAGCTGGCCGGCGGTTTCCACGCCCTCGGCGACCACGGTCAGCTGCAGTGAATGGCCCATGGCGATGACCGTGCTGGTGATGGCTTCGTCGTCCAGGTCGCGGGTCAGGTCGCCGACGAATTATGGTCGATCTTCAGCGTGGTCAGTGGCAGGCGCTTGAGGTACGCGAGCGAGGAATAGCCGGTACCGAAGTCGTCCACCGCCACGCCCACGCCGAGGGCACGGCAGGCATGCAGCACGCTGGCGCTGCGGCCGATATTGGCCATGATCGCGCTCTCGGTCAGTTCCAGTTCCAGCTGGCCGGACGCCACGCCGGTCTCGGCTGGATCCGCGCCAAGGGTCGCGGCCAAGGTCGCCGCGCAGCAGCTGGATCGCCGACACGTTCACCGACATCCGCATCCCCTGGAGCCCGGCCTCGCGCCAGCGGCGCAGGGTGGTGCAGGCCTCCTGGAGTACCCACTCGCCGATCTCCATGATCAGCCCGGTGTCCTCGGCCAGCGGGATGAAATGGTCCGGCGGGATCGTGCCGAATTCCGGGTTGTGCCAGCGCAGCAGCGCCTCGGCGCCGACCACGCGGCCCTCGTGCAGGGAATAGCGCGGCTGGTAGACCAGGGCCAGTTCCCCGCGTTCGACCACGCGGCGCAACAGCCCGGCCAGGGTGGCGCGGCGGCGCGTGGCTTCATCCATGCTCGCCGAGTACAGCTGCCAGGTGGTGGCGACCGGCCGCCTTGGCCTTGTACATGGCCGTGTCGGCGTGCTTGAGCAGCTCGGTCGGCACCTGGGCGTGGTCCGGGAACAGGCTGATGCCGATCGAGGGCGAGACCGTGATCTCGTGGTGTTCGTCGAGCACCAGCGGCAGCGCGAACGATTCGATCACCTGCCGCGCGACCTCCTCGGCGTCGCCGGACGCGGACAGTCCCTCCAGGACGACGGTGAACTCGTCCCCGCCCAGGGCGGGCGACGGTGTGCTGCGGGCCCACCGCGTGCTGCACGCGTTCGGCGGCGGCGCGCAGGACCCGGTCGCCGGTGGCATGGCCGAGCGAATCGTTGACGTCCTTGAACCGGTCCAGGTCTGGAACAGCACGGCGACGTGGCCGCCTTCGCGGCGCGCACGCACGATCGCCCGGGCCAGGCGCTCGGACAGCAGCGAGCGGTTGGGCAGGCTGGTCAGCGCATCGTAGTTGGTAAGGTAGCGCAGCTCCTGCTCGGCGCGCTTCTGCTCGGTGATGTCGCTGAGCACGACGACGTGGAAGTTCACGTCGCCGCCGGCGTCGGGGATGCCGTTGTGCTTGACGTGGCAGAGGATCTCCTCGCCATCGCGGCGGGTCATCCACACGTTGCCCTGCCAGTGCTGGCGGTTCATGTCCGCAAGCAGGGCGCCACCGCGACCGTCGCCGTCGCTGTCGAGCATGGTGAATGGCCTGCCCAGCGCCTCCACGTCGCTGTAGCCGGTGATCTGGGTGAAGGCGGGATTGACCGCGACGAAGTGCAGTTCGCGGTCGAGCACCGCCACCGCCTCGCTCATGCTGCGCAGCACCTCGCTGGCGATGCGCCGCTCGGCGTCGGCATGCCGGTTGGCGGTGGTGTCGCGCGCGGTGCCGGCCAGGCGCCGTGGCCGGCCGCGGTCGTCGCGCTGGACGGTGCGGCCGTGCACGCGCATCCAGATCCAGTTGCCGTCGCCGTCCGGATCGACACGGTGCTCGGAGGTGAACAGGGAGTCATGGCCGCGCAGGTGCGCGCGCAAGCGGCGCCGCAGGCTGGCGCGGTCGTGCGGATGGACCACCGGCAGCGATCTTGGCGGGCTGGCGACCACCAGGCCCAGATCGGCGCCCGACTCGTCGGCCTGCAGCAGGTACAGCTCGCGGTGTTCCAGTCGAAATCCCAGAACTGCTCGCCCGAGCCCCACAGCGCGACGGTCAGGTGTTCCTCGCGTGCCTGCAGCGCCGCGTGCTGGCGCATATGGCTGCCACGCCAGCGGACGAGCAGCACGAGCACGGCGATCAGCAGCCCGCCGGCGAACGCCATCAATGCGGCGGTCATGGATGGCCCATCCATTCTGGTCCTGTCTGGCGGTATCGCACAGCGACGTCGGACGGCATGGGATGGACGCGGAAGGTTGTTTTCGCGAGTGTAGGCGGCGGCGGGGAACGGCGACAAGCGGCCCGGGCAGGGCGCTACACTTTGCCGGATCAACCGCAACCAGCCGTGCCACGCATGTCCCACCTCCCCGCTTCCGAAGAAGTCGCCGACGCCAGCCGTGCGCTGGCCCCAGGGGCCACGGTCCCCGAACTGCACGGCGCCCTGTGTGGCTGGCTGGCGGGCGGCGGCGAGGACACCGTGGCCTTAGCCGGCACGGGTGCTTGCCGACGCCAGCGTGCCCGCGCCCGCGCCTGCGCAGCGCGCTGGACCGCCTGCGCAAGGTGTCGGTCGGCCAGCTCGGCGATGGCGAGTTCACGTTTGAACTGCTGCTTGGCGGGGACGACCTGCCGCTGCGCGAGCGCGCCCAGGCGCTGTTCGACTGGTGCCGCAGTTTCCTCGGCGGTTTCGGCCCAGGCCGCCGGCGCACAGCCGCCACTGTCGGAGGAGGGCGCCGAGGCCCTGCAGGACCTGGCCCAGCCTGGCCGGCGCCAGCGTGCAGGAAATCGACGAGGACGAAGACGAGGACGAGGACGCCCTCTCCGAACTCGAGGAGTTCGTCCGCGTCGCCGTGCTGCTGCTGCATGGCGACTGCGTGCTCGGTCCGCGCCATCGCCGCAGCCTGAACTGACATGCTGCGTTCGCTCACCGGGATCACCTCGGCCGAGTTCGCGCGCCGCCGCCGCCAGCTGATGCGGATGGCTGGCGAGGACGCGATCCTGGTCCTGCCCGCTGCGCCGGTGCGGGTGCGCAGCCACGACACGCACTACCCGTACCGGCAGGATTCGGTTTCTGGTACCTGTGCGGTTTCCCCGAACCGGAAGCCGTGCTGGTGCTGGTGCCGGGGCGCAAGCATGGCGAGGCGCTGCTGTTCTGCCGCGAGCGCGATCCCGAGCGCGAGGGCTGGGACGGCGCGCGTGCCGGCCAGGAAGGCGCGGTCGAGGCGTTCGGCATGGACGACGCCTACCCGATCGACGACCTCGACGAGATCCTGCCCGGCCTGCTGGAAGGGCGTTCGCGGGTCTACTACCACTTCGGCCGCGACGCCGAGTTCGACCTCAAGCTGATCGGATGGGTCAACCGCGTGCGCGCGCAGGTGCGCCACGGCGCGCAGCCGCCCCATGAATTCCTCGAGCTGGGCCATCTGCTGCACGAGCAGCGCCTGTTCAAGTCGCGCGACGAGTTGCGGTTGATGCAGAAGGCGGCCGAGATCAGCGTGCATGCCCACCAGGCGGCGATGCGCGCCGCGCGTCCCGGCATCCACGAATACGAACTTCAGGCCGAGGTCGAGCGCGTGTTCCGCGCCGCCGACGCCTGCCCGGCCTACGGCAGCATCGTCGGCGCCGGCGCCAACGGCTGCGTGCTGCACTACGTGGCCAACAACGCCCGCGCCACCGATGGCGACCTGGTCCTGATCGATGCCGGCGCCGAATACCGCGGCTATGCGGCCGACATCACCCGCACCTTCCCGGTCAATGGCCGCTTCTCCAGGAGCAGCGCGCCCTGCACGACCTGGTCGGCGCGGCGCAGGCGGCGGCGCTGGCCTGCGCGCGGCCGGGCGTGGCCTTATCGGCGATCCATGAGGCGGCGGTGGAAGCACTGACCGAAGGCCTGCTCAGGCTGGGGCTGCTCAAGGGCTCGCTGGAAAAGAACATCGCCGACGGCCACTACACGCGCTTCTGCCGGCACAAGAGCGGCCACTGGCTGGGGCTGGACGTGCACGACGTCGGCGACTACCGGATCGACGGCGAACCGCGCCTGCTCGAGCCCGGCATGGTCTTCACCATCGAGCCGGGCCTGTACGTCGGTGCCGGCGACGCCTCGGTGCACGCGAAGTGGCGCGGCATCGGCATCCGCACCGAGGACGACGTGCTAGTCACCCGCGACGGCCACAAGGTGCTGACCGACGCGCTGGTGCGTTCGGCCGAGGGGATCGAGGCCTTCATGGCCGCCGCCTGAGGCGAGGCCCCGCGGCATTCCCGGATCCGGCGCAAGGAAAGGTGCCGGCGGCCCGTGCCGCTGCTGCCGCGTCCCATCGCGGAAACAGTGAGTCGCGCCGGCCGCCAGCAGTGGCGGTTGAAATACCTGCCTAGGCATCTATATCCTATGCACCCATGCCCACGCCAGATCCCCGCGAAAGCCTCGGCTACCTGGTCGCCGACCTGCACCGCCTGTTCGGCCGCGTGTTCGACCGGCGCGTGGCGCACCTGGACCTGACCCGCGCGCAGTGGCGTGCGCTCAAGCGCCTGTCCCACACCGAGGGCGTCACCTGGGTCGAGCTGGCCGACCAGCTCGACATGGAGCCGATTGCGGTGGGCCGGGTCATCGACCGCCTGCAGAAGGCCGGGTTCGTCGAGCGCCGTGCCGATCCGTCCGACCGCAGGGTCTGGCGCCTGTACCTGCTGTCGCAGTCGGCGCAGGTCACCGGCGAAGTCGAAGCGGTGGCCCATACGTTGCGCAAGGACGCCATGGCCGGGATCAGTGCCGCCGACCTTACCACCACGCTGTCGGTCCTGGACCGCGTGCGCGAGAACCTTGCCCAACTCGACCGCGCGAGCCGCGGCGAATCCTCCTCCAAGAGTTGAACCCGATGACCAGCACGTCCGACAACGCCGCGCCCGCCGCGGCCGCTCCCGTCCGCAAGCGTCGCGTGCCCGCGTGGCTGTGGGTCGCCGGTCCGCTCGCGGTCGGCGGCTTCTTCGGCTGGCAGTGGTTCCATTCCGGCCGCGAGGTCGATACCGACAACGCCTACGTCAAGGCCGAGCGCATCCTGGTCGCGCCGCAGGTCGGCGGCCGCGTGGTCGAGGTCGCCGTCGGCCAGAACCAGCCGGTGAAGAAGGGCGACCTGCTGTTCCGCATCGACACCCAGCCGCTGGAGATCGCGGTGGCACAGAACGAGGCGCTGCTCGCGCACATGGCCAATGCGGTCGATGCCAGCCGCGCCAAGCTGACCGGCACCGGCGCCTCGATCCGGCCTCGCGCGAGACCCTGTATGGGCCCAGCGCGACCTGGCGCGGATGGAGCAGCTCGCCGGCCAGCAGCTGGTCTCGCGCAAGATGGTCGACGACGCCCGCCATGCGACTGCCGAGGCACGCACCGACCTTACCGACGCGATCGCCTCGCAGAGCGAAGCGGCGGCCACGCTCAGCGGCAAGGCCAGCACGCCGACCGAGGACCTGCCCGACTACCGCGCTGCGCTGGCGATGCTGGCCAAGGCCAAGCTGGACCTGGCCCATGCCGAGGTCCGCGCCCCGGTCGACGGCATCATCGGCCTGCACGACCTGCAGGCCGGCGAGTTCCTCAACGTCGGCCAGACCGCGATGCCGCTGGTGGCGACCGATCCGGTCTGGATCGAGGCCAACTTCAAGGAAACCGAGCTGGCGAAGATGCAGGTCGGCCAGCCGGCGACGATCGAAGTCGACAGCTACCCGGGAGTGAAGTGGAAGGCGCACGTGGCCTCGATCGCGCCGGCGTCCGGCGCCGAGTTCAGCGTGCTGCCGGCGCAGAACGCCACCGGCAACTGGGTCAAGATCGTGCAGCGCATCCCGGTGCGGCTGGAGATCGACGGTGCCGACCGCGACGACGCGCCGGTGCTGCGCGCCGGCATGAGCGCCGAGGTCAGGGTCGACCTGCGCGCGACGCCGGGCGGCGCGGAAGCGACCGCGGCGGTCGCCGCCGGCCGCCCCTGAGTCCTGCCTTCCGGCCGGCGCCGCCTTACGCCGGTGTTTCGCGCCAGCGGATCCCGACATGATCGAGCGCCCCACAACTTCCGAAGGCGGCAGCCGCGCATTGCTGGTCGGCTCGGTGATGCTGGCCACGCTGATGCAGGCGCTGGATACCACCATCGCCAACGTCGCCCTGCCCGACATGCAGGGCTCGCTGTCGGCCACCCATATATGGGCGTCGTGGGTGCTGACCAGCTATATAGTCGCCGCCGCCATCCTCACCCCGGTCACCGGCTGGCTGGCCGGGCGGCTGGGCCGGCGCCGGCTGCTGATCATCGCCGTGGCCGGCTTCACCGTCGCCTCGCTGCTGTGCGCGATGGCCACCGGCATCGGCCAGATGGTGCTGTTCCGGATCCTGCAGGGCGTGTTCGGCGCCTCGCTGGTGCCGATCTCGCAGTCGCTGCTGCTCGATGCGTTCCCGAAGGAGAAGCACGGCGCGGCGATGGCGATGTGGGGCATGGGGATCATGGTCGGACCCATCCTCGGGCCGCCGCTGGGCGGCTGGCTGACCGAGTACTACAGCTGGCACTGGGTGTTCCTGATCAACCTGCCGGTGGGCGTGGTCGCGCTGCTCGGCATCATGGCCAGCGTCAAGCCGGAAACGCCGCGGGCCCGGCCGCTGGATGCGATCGGCCTGGGCCTGCTCGCGCTGGGCATCGGCGCGCTGCAGCTGTTCCTGGACCGGGGCGAGACGATGGACTGGCTCGGCAGCCTGGAGATCCAGGTCGAGGCGGCGCTGGCTTTCCTCGCCCTGTACCTGTACGGCCTGTGGTGGTGGAACCGGCGCGACCGCGCGCTGCTCGACCTGGGCCTGCTCGGCAACCGCAATTTCGCAGTGGGCTGCGTGCTGATCTTCGTGGTCGGCATCGTCCTGTTCGCCACCCTGGCGCTGATGCCGCCGTACCTCAACACGCTGATGCACTACCCGGTGCTGACCATCGGCATGGTGCTGGCGCCGCGCGGGGTCGGCACGATGTTCACGATGATGCTGGTCGGGCGGATGCTCGGCCGGGTCGATGCGCGGATCCCGATCCTGGTCGGCATGGGCCTGATGGTGCTGTCGCTGCACGGCATGTCGCAGTTCGGCACCGAGGCCTCGATCGACGCGGTGGTCTGGCTGGGCGTGGTCCAGGGCGCGGGCCTGGCCTATGGTATTCGTGCCGATCTCGACGATCGCCTATTCGACGCTGCATCCGTCGCAGCGCACCGAGGCCGCGGGCCTGTTCAGCCTGGTCCCGCAATATCGGTTCCTCGGTCGGCATCTCGATGGTTGTGGCGCTGCTGGCGCGTGCCGCCCAGACCAACCATGCCGAGATCGCCGCGCGCATCCCCGCCTACGGCGCCGAACAGACGCTGCTGCCGGCGATCTGGAATCCGGCCACGCAGTCCGGTGCGGCGATGCTCAACGCCGAGGTCATGCGCCAGGCGGCGGCGATCGGCTACGCCAACGATTTCTGGCTGATGATGGTGTTGACCCTGTGCGCGATGCCGCTGGTGCTGCTGATGCACAGCGGCCGCCACGACACCGGCGGCAGCGGCGCCGCCGCCGCCGCCGCGCACTGAGCACGGTGGCCCATGCTCCCGCGGGAGATCGACGCATGAACCTTACCGGCATCCACCACGTGGCGATCATCGCTTCCGACTACGCGCGCTCGAAGCGGTTCTACGCCGGCGTGCTCGGCCTGGAGGTGGTGGCCGAGGCCCGGCGCGAGGCGCGCGACTCGTGGAAGCTCGACCTGCGCATGGCCGACGGCACCCAGGTCGAGCTGTTCTCGTTTCCCTCGCCGCCGGCACGCGTGTCGCAGCCGGAAGCGTGCGGCCTGCGCCACCTGGCGTTCCGTGTCGCCGACCTGGGCGCGGCGCTGGCGCACCTGCACGCGCATGGCGTGGCCAGCGAGCCGGTACGCGTGGACGAATACACCGGCCGCCGCTTCGCCTTCTTCGCCGATCCCGACGGCCTGCCGCTGGAACTCTACGAAGCCTAGGCGCACGGCCTTCCGCGCACGCACGGTGCGTCCAGCCATGCGGCTAGCCGAAGATCGCGGTCGCCGCAATGTCCTGCATCACGGCCCGGGTCGGGCCGGCCGCTAAGATCCACGCATCCTCCATAATTGCCCGCATGAGCACCAGAATCGCCCACGCCGGACTGGCCGCCAAACGGATGAGCGCCGAGCAGGCCGCCGCCCTGATCGACCCCGGCATGTCGGTCGGCATGAGTGGCTTCACCGGCGCCGGCTACCCGAAGGCGATCCCGCTGGCGCTGGCCACGCGGATCAGCGCGGCGCACGATCGCGGCGAGCCGTTCGCGCTGCGCATCCTCACCGGCGCATCCACCGCGCCCGAACTCGACGGCGCGCTCGCCCGTGCCGGCGGCATCGACTTCCGCCTGCCGTACCAGTCCGATCCGGACCTGCGCGCGCGCATCAACGCCGGCGAGATCGAGTACATGGACATCCACCTGGGCCACGTCGCGCAGTACACGTGGTTCGGCTTCCTCGGGCACATGGACGTGGCGGTGGTCGAGGTCAGCGCGATCCTGCCGGACGGGCGGCTGGTGCCGTCGACCTCGGTCGGCAACAACAAGACCTGGCTGGACCTTACCGACAAGGTGATCCTGGAGGTCAACCACCGCCAGCCGCCCGGCCTGGACGGCATGCACGACATCTACTACGGCACCGCGCTGCCGCCGGCGCGCAAGCCGATCCCGCTGGTGCATCCGGGCGACCGCATCGGCGAGCCGTACCTGCGTTGCGATCCGGACAAGGTGATTGCGGTGGTCGAGACCGACGCCCCCGACCGGCTCGGCGCGTTCGCGCCGCCGGACGACACCTCGCGACGCATCGCCGCGCACCTCGTCGACTTCTTCCGCCACGAGATCCGCGCCGGGCGCCTGCACGAGCAGCTGCTGCCGCTGCAGTCGGGCGTGGGCAACGTCGCCAACGCGGTGCTCGCCGGCCTGCGCGAGGCGGGCTTCCGCGGCCTGACCGCGTTCACCGAGGTGATCCAGGACGGCATGCTCGAGCTGATCGGCGACGGAACCATCGAGGTCGCCTCGGCCAGTTCCTTCGCGCTCAGCCCTGACGGCGTGGCCGACTTCGTCGCCAACATCGACCGCTACCGCGAGCGGATCGTGTTGCGTCCACAGGAAATGTCCAACCACGCCGAGCTGATCCGCCGCCTCGGTGTGATCGGCATGAACGGCATGGTCGAGGCGGACCTGTATGGCAACGTCAATTCAACCCATGTCGCCGGCACCAGCATCATCAACGGCATCGGTGGCTCGGGCGACTTCGCCCGCAACGGCTTCCTGTCCTGCTTCCTCACCCCGAGCACGGCCAAGAACGGCGCGATCTCGGCGATCGTGCCGATGGTCAGCCACGTCGACCACACCGAGCACGACGTGGCGGTGATCGTCACCGAGCAGGGCGTGGCCGACCTGCGCGGCCTGTCGCCCAAGCAGCGTGCGCGCAAGATCATCGAGAACTGCGCCCATCCGGATTACCGGCCGATGCTGCAGGACTATTTCGAGCGCGCGCTGCGCGACAGCAGGGGCAGGCACACCCCGCACCTGCTGGGCGAGGCGCTGTCCTTAAGACCAGCGTTTCCTGGACACGGGAACGATGCGGGTCTGACCTGTCAGGCGTCATGTCGTGGCCGTGCATCCATCTGCCGTCGTCCCGGCGTCTTCAGGCGTTCACGGCACCGCGCAAGCGGATGTGTGGTCGGGCGACGAGGTGCGAGGCCCCTCGGGGCGAATGTCCCCCGGCGCCTATGAAGCCGGCGCCGCCTCCTTTATTTCGCCCCAAGGCGCCTCGCACCTCATCCTGAAGAGGTGGTTGGCGCTTCCAGAAGCGGAGCATGCCGGCGCGGGAGTCATCGATCCCCGGCGGATGTTCGACTCCGGTTCCGGTTGGATCGCGGAGTGGGCGTGCCGATCGCCGTCACCTCCACGATGTGGGGTATCCCCTGCAGCGAAATAAAGGAGGAGGCATCGGCCATCGGCCGATGCCGGGGACACTCGCGGAAGGGGATGCCCCGCATCGCACTCCACGGCGCCACGCCCTTGCTCTTCCGACAGCAAATCGCAAAGAAAACGGGCGGCACCTGCGTGCCGCCCGTCGTCGTGAACCGGTTGTCGCGAAGGCTCAGCCCAGCGAGGCCAGCCACTCGTCGTCCGAGCCCTCGTTGACGCCCTCGAACAGCGGCGTGGAGAAGTAGCGCTCGCCGGTGTCCGGCAACACCGCCAGCAGCACCGAGCCCTTCGGGGCGTCGGCAGCGACCTTCAGCGCCGCGGCCACGGTGGCGCCGGAGGAGATGCCGACGAAGAGGCCTTCCTCGGTCGACAGGCGGCGTGCGGTGGCGATCGCCTCCTCGTCGGCGACGGTCACGATCTGGTCGGCGACCTCGCGGTTGAGCACCTGCGGCAGGAAGTCCGGGGTCCAGCCCCACCTTGTGCGGCTTCCACTCGTTGCCGCCCAGCAGCGAGGCGTTGGCCGGTTCGGCGGCGGTGATCTTCACTTCCGGACGGGCCACGCGCAGCACTTCGCCCACGCCGGTGATGGTGCCGCCGGTGCCCCAGCCGCTGACGAAATGGTCGAGGCGGCGGCCGGCGAAGTCGCGCAGGATCTCGGCGGCGGTGGTCTGGCGGTGGTAGGCCGGGTTGGCCGGATTGGCGAACTGGCTGGCCAGGAACCAGCCGTGCTTCTTCGCCAGTTCCTCGGCCTTGCGGACCATGCCGCTGCCGCGCTCGGCGGCCGGGGTCAGGATCACCTTGGCGCCATAGGCGCGGATCAGCTTGCGCCGCTCGACCGAGAAGGTCTCGGTCATGACCGCGACGAACTTGTAGCCGCGCGCGGCGGCCACCGCGGCCAGTGCCACGCCGGTGTTGCCCGAGGTCGCCTCGACGATGGTGTCGCCGGGCTTGAGCAGGCCCTTGGCCTCGGCGTCGAGCACGATCGCTGCGCTGGCATGGGTCCTTGACCGAGCCGGCCGGGTTGAACGCTTCGACCTTCACGTACAGGTCCACGTGCGCGGGTGCGACGCGGTGCAGGCGGACGACCGGGGTGCGGCCGATGGTGTCGAGGATGCTGTCGTAGATGGCCATGGGTTTTTCCGGGATTCCGTGAAGACGGGCAGGTTGGGGTACGGCGGATTCAGGCGGCGCGGGCCAAGGGCAATTCAGCGGGCAGCGGGCCCAGCGGCAACGCGCCGAACCAGTGCAGCTGCGCGGCCAGCGCGGCCACCTCGCCGAGGATCAGCAGGGCCGGCGAGGCCACGGCATGGGCGCGGGCGGTGTCGGCCAGGTCATCGAGGGTGCCGGTGACAACGCGCTGTTCGGGGCGCGAGCCGTTCTCGACCAGCGCGAACGGGGTCGACGGATCACGGCCGGCGGCGAGCAGGCGCTCGCGCAGGTGCTCCAGCGCGCCGACGCCCATGTAGATGGCCAGGGCTGTCGCTCCTGGGCCAGCGCTTCCCAGTCCAGCGCGTCGACGCCGTCGCGGCTGTGCGCGGTCAGCAGGCGCAGCGACTGGGCGTGGTCGCGGTGGGTCAGCGGGATGCCGGCATAGGCGGCACAGGCAAGCGCCGCGGTGACGCCGGGCACGACCCGGTACGGGATGCCATGCGCGCGCAGGAATTCGATCTCCTCGCCGCCGCGGCCGAACACGAAAGGATCGCCGCCCTTGAGCCGGACCACCCGGCGACCGGCGCGCGCGTGCTCGAGCATCAGGGCGTGGATCTGTTCCTGCGGCATGCTGTGGTTGCCGGCCGACTTGCCGACCTCGACCCGTTGCGCCTGCGCACCGGCCAGGCCAGCACGCCGGGACCGACCAAGGCGGTCGTACAGCACCACCTCGGCCGCCTCGAGCGCCCGCAGCGCATTCAGGGTCAGCAGACCAGGTCCCCCGGGCCGGCGCCGACCAGGCGACACTGCCTGGAGGCAGGTCGAAAGGCGTGGCGACGGGCGGAATCTGGCTCACGGGCGGCCGGGTGGAAAAGGGATGCCGACCGTAACCCCCGCCCGTGAACAGGCGGAAATAACTTGCGACACAATGCTCATGCATCCCGGTTATAAGATAGGCGTGCTGATTGCCACTACAGTCGCAGGCCCCGCCTGCCTTGCGCTCCGGTTCCCTGCCCGATGACGCTGACCCAGCTCCGCTATCTAGTAGCCATTGCCGATGCCGGGCTCAACATCACCCTGGCCGCCGCCCGCGTGCACGCGACCCAGCCGGGCCTGTCCAAGCAGCTCAAGCAGCTGGAGGACGAGCTCGGTTTCCTGCTGTTCGTACGCAAGGGCCGCAGCCTGGAAGCGATCACCCCGACCGGCGCCGAGGTGCTGGAGCGCGCCCGGGTGATCCTTACCGAGACGGCCAACATCCGTGCCTACGCCGCCAACCAGCGCCGCGAAAGCCAGGTCAGCTCACCATCACCACCACCCACACCCAGGCCCGCTTCGTCCTGCCGCCGGCCATCGCCCGGATCAAGCGCGACTTCCCCAGGTCAGCGTGCACCTGGCGCAGTCCACCGAGGGCGCGGCGCTGGACCTGCTCGGCTGGGCGATGCGGACATGGCCGTGATCAGCACCGCCGGCGGCGAACCGCAGGGCGGGGTGGCGGTGCCGCTGTACACCTGGCGCCGGCTGGCGCTGGTGCCGCGCGGCCATCCGCTCGATCGCGCCGGCCGGCCGCCGGACATCGCGGAACTCTCGCAGCACCCGCTGATCAGCTATGAATCCTCGACCCGTCCGGAGTCGTCGCTGCAGCGCGCCTTCAACAGCGTCGGCTCAACCGAACCTGGCCCTGACCGCGCTGGACGCCGACCTGATCAAGACCTACGTCCGTGCCGGCCTCGGCGTGGGCCTGCTGGCGGAGATGGCGGTGGGCACGGGCGATACCGACCTGCGCGGCTGGCCGGCGCCGACCGAGATCAGCGAATGCATCGCCTGGGGCCGTGCTGCCGCGCGAGCGCGTGTTGCGCGACTACGCGCTGGAACTGGTCCACGTGCTCGCGCCGCAGATCGACAAGCGCGACCTGCGCCGCGTGCTCGACGGCAACCAGGAAGCGGACTGGCCCACGCCGCCGAGCTGGGAATCGCTGACCCAGACCATTACCAGCTGAGTCCTGCCGCGGCGGGGCGTCGCCGGTAGAATTCCGGCCTGCGATCGCCCACAGGAAGCCCGGCATGAACACCATCATGGTCCCCGTTTCGGTCGGGGAGCTCATCGACAAGATCACGATCCTGGAGATCAAGGCCGAGCGCATCAGCCATGACGATCGCCGTCGCAATGTCGTGGTCGAGCTCGAAGGCCTGCTGCCGCTGTGGCATGAGCTGGTCGCGCAGGCGGCCGCGCTGCGCGAGCTCAAGACCAGCCTGCGCGCGGTGAACGAGCAGATGTGGGACGTGCAGGATGCGCTGCGGGCCAAGGAGGCCGCGCAGGATTTCGGCGCGGAGTTCATCGCACTGGCGCGTGCGGTGGCGGCGCGCAACGGCGAACGCATCGGCATCAAGAACGAGATCAACCGGCTGGCCGGTTCGCAGTTCGTCGAGGAAAAGCAGTACCGCTAGGCGGCCCGGGGTTTTCGGCGGCGGGTGGCCGCCGCTACAGGACCACGGCGTCGTCGCGCAGTTCGCCCAGCAGGGCCTGCCCGAATGGCCAGTCGCCGAGGTTGCTGGCGGCGTTGAGGTGCCCGGCGGCGCCGACTTCCACCAGCCGCCCACCCCAGCACGCGGCCCATCCGCGCGAAATCCATACTCGCGTAGGGATCGTCGCTGCTGGCGACCATCGTGAGCCGCAAGGGCAGGGCGCGCGTCGGCAGTTGCGCGAATCCACTGGCTTCGACGGGAAACGCGGGGCCGGCCGGATCGGGCACGGCGACCAGCAGCGCGCCGTGGACCCGGGCCGAGGTCCGGGCCGCCCAGGCGGCCACGGCCAAGGCAGCCGAGGCTGTGGGCGACGAGGACGGTGGACGGTCCGAGCCGGCGGACGCTGTCCTCGATCGAGGCGACCCATTCCTCGCAGACCGGATAGTCCCAGTCGCGCATGCGCACGCGGACGGTATCCGGATCGGCACCCTGCCAGCGCGACTGCCAGTGCCCGGGACCGGAATCGCCGATGCCGGGCACGATCAGGACGTTCGCGGCCATGCGCGTCGCCCGCCGCTCAGGCCGGAGGGCGCGCGGAGGCGTGCGCGTGCACGCTCAGATGTCCTCGTGGATGCCGCACTCGCGCTTGAGGCCGAAGAAGCGCGTGTCCTCGTCCTTCATCCCGGGCTCCCAGCGCGTGGTGGTGTGGAAGTCGCCGATGGAGACGTAGCCTTCGTGCCACAGCGGGTGGTAGGGCAGGTTGTGCTGCTTCAGGTACTGCCAGACGTCGCGGTCGGTCCAGTCGGCGATCGGGCTGATCTTCAGGCGCGGGCCGCGCTGCTGCGCGATCGGCGTGTCGGCGCGGCTGGCCGACTGGCTGCGGCGCAGGCCGGTGAACCAGGTGCCGATGCCCAGGTCGTCCAGCGCGCGGCGCATGGGTTCGACCTTGCGCAGCTGGTTGTAGTTGTCCAGGCCTTCCACGCCCTGCTCCCACAGGCGGCCGTGGCGGGCCTCCATCCAGGCGCGGCTGACCAGCGGGCGATAGACCTGCAGGTTGAGCTTGAGGCGGTCGACCAGTTCGTCGGCGAAGCGGTAGGTCTCCGGGAACAGGTAGCCGGTGTCGACCAGGATCACCGGGATGTCCGGCCGCTGCTGGCTGACCATGTGCAGCGCGACCGCCGATTGGGCGCCGAAACTGGAAGACAGCGCGGCGTTGCCGCCGCCATGCGCCAGTGCCCATTCGACGCGGCGCTCGGCATCGAGCGATTCCAGCCAGGCATTGAGCGCGACCAGGTCGCGCGTGGTCGCAACCTCGCCGTTGGCGGCTTCCTGCGGTGCGGTGGGGGCGGTCAGGCTCATCATGAACTCCGGACGCGGGTCCTGCGACGGAAGGGGTGGAATCGGATCAGGCGGCCTCGCCAAGCGCGGCTTTCTTGCTCACCGGCTCGACCATGGACGTGGGTGGGATAGGGCGGCAGCGCGACCAGGCCGGCGCGATGCAGGAAGTCACCGAAGTGCTCCTCCGGCTGGCGCCCGGCGGCGTACTGCGCGAACAGCGGCTCGAGCGCGGCGAGGATCTCGGCCTCGTTGATGTTCTCGCGGTACAGCGTGTTCAGGCGCTGGCCGCGATGGTCGGCGCCCAGCATCAGGTTGTAGCGGCCCGGGGCCTTGCCGACCAGGGCGATCTCGCCCAGGTACGGACGCGAGCAGCCGTTCGGGCAGCCGGAGATGCGCAGCAGGATCGGCGCCTCGCGCAGCCCGTGGCGGTCGAGCAGCGGCTCAAGCCTGGCGCTGAAGTCGGGCAGGTAGCGCTCGGCCTCGGCCATGGCCAGGGGCGCAGGTCGGCAGCGCCACGCAGGGGCCATCGCGGTACGCGCCAGCGCGGTCGGGGCGCCGTTCTCGCGGTCCAGCGCGTGCGACTGGACCAGCGCGTCGATGCGCTTGCGTTCGCCGGCCGGCACGCCGGCGATCACCAGGCTCTGGTTCGCGGTCACCCGGAATTCGCCGCGGTGTACGTTGGCGATCTCGCGCAGGCCGCTCAGGTGCGGCGCGCCGGGACGGTCGGCGATGCGGCCGGACGGCAGCGACAGGGTCAGGTGCCAGCGCCCGTCCTCGCCCTCGACCCAGCCGAAGCGGTCGCCGTTGTGCTCGAAATGGAACGGGCGGGCCGGCTGCAGCTTGAAGCCGGCGCGTTCCTCCATCTGCGCGACCACGACCTCCAGCCTGGGTCGATGGTGTACTTGAAGCGCGCGTGCTTGCGCTCGACGCGGTCGCCATGGTCGCGCTGCACGGTCACCGCGGCGGCGGCGATCGCCAGCACCTTATCGGGGGTGACGAAGCCGATCACGTCGGCCAAGGCGCGGATAGGTCTTGGCATCGCCATGGGCGGCACCCATGCCGCCGCCAATGGTGACGTTGAAGCCGGCTAAGGCCGCCGTCTTCGCCGACAATGGCGATCAGGCCGAAGTCGTTGGCGAAGATGTCCACGTCGTTGACCGGCGGCACCGCCACGGCCATCTTGAACTTGCGCGGCAGGTAGACCTTGCCGTAGATCGGGTCTTCCTCCTCGCCGCTGTCGGCCAGCTTTTCCCATGGTCAGCCAGATCTCGTAGTAGGCGCGGGTGGTCGGCAGGAATTCGGTGGACAACCGGCCGGCCCACGCGTGCACTTCGGCGTGCAGGCGCGACTGCAGCGGGTTGCTGGCGCCGAGCACGTTGCGGTTGACGTCGCCGCAGGCGGAGACCGTGTCCAGCGCGGCGGCGTTGATCGCCTGCATCGTCGCCTTCAGCTCGCGCTTGATCACGCCGTGGAACTGGAAGGTCTGCCGGGTGGTGACGCGCAGCGAGTGGTTGGCGTGGGTGGTGGCGATGGCGTCCAGCTTCAGCCACTGCTCCGGGGTGAACACGCCGCCTGGGGCGCGGATCCGGATCATGAACTGGTGCGCCGGTTCGAGCTTCTGCCGGCGGCGTTCGTCGCGGATGTCGCGGTCGTCCTGCTGGTAGGTGCCGTGGAACTTGACCAAGGCGCTGGTCCTCGAACGACAGCGAGCCGGTGACCTGGTCGGCCAGCCCTTCCAGCAGCGTGCCCCGCAGGCCGCGGCTCTTGATCTTGATGTCTTCGACGGAAGGGTGGCTCATGGCGTTCTGCGGTACCGGTTCGGCTGGGCGGGCGGTGCGTGCGGATCAGTAGACGTCGCGGCCGTAGCGGCCTTCGGTCTGCAGGCGGGTCAGGTATTCGGCGGCGGCTTCGGCATCGCCGCCGTTGTGCGCGGCGACGATGTCCAGCAGCGCGGCATGCACGTCCTTGCCCATCGCGATCGCACCGCAGACATAGAAGTGCGCGCCGTTCTGCAGCCAGTCGTAGACCTCGGCGCCGCGCTCGCGCAGGCGCTGCTGGACGTAGACCTTGGCGGCCTTATCGCGGGAGAAGGCCAAGGTCGAGGCGGTGCAATTCCTTGCGCTGCAGGGCGTCCTGCCACTCGACCTGATAGAGGAAGCCGGTATTGAAATGCTGGGCGCCGAAGAACAGCCAGTTGCGGCCGGAGGCACCGGTTTCGGCGCGTTCCTGGACGAAGCCGCGGAACGGGGCCACGCCGGTACCCGGGCCGACCATGATGATGTCGCGGCTGCCGTCGGCCGGAACGCGGAAGCGCTCGTTGGGCTCGATGTAGACCGGAACCTGGCCGCCCTCGTCCAGCGCGGCGAGGAAGCCGCTGGCGGCGCCGCCGTGGTCGTGGCCATGGGCGTGGTAGTTGAGGACGTCGACGGTCAGGTGCGCTTCCTCGCCCACGCGCTTGCGGCTGGAGGCGATCGAATAGAGGCGCTGGGCCTGCGGACGCAGCGCCGCCACCAGTCCGTCGTGGTCCCAATCCGCCGGCCACCTGCGCAGCACGTCCACCAGCTGGTGGTCGGCCAGCAGCGCGGCCAAACCCGGCGGACTGGGTGGGGTCGAGCAGCTGCTTGAGGGCCGCCGCACCGGTGCGCTCGGCATGCGCGGCCATAACGGGCGCGACAGCCGGGTCAACTCGCGGCGGGTGGCCAGCCACTCGGACAGGGGCAGAGTCTGCTCGCCGGAGGTGACCGTCGCGTGACCGTCCAGGCGGGTGGCCTCGAGCACGGCCTCCACCAGCGCCGGCGGGTTGCGGTGGCGGATGCCCAGCGAATCGCCCGGCTCGTAGGCCAGGGCCGGAACCTTCCAGCGACAGCTCGAGGTGGCGCACGTCCTTGTCGACCGGGCCGTACTGCAGGAAGCCCACGCTCTTGAACTCGCGGCCGCTGATGCGCTGGTTGGCGAGCACCTCGGCCGGGAACGGGCGCTCGTGCGACCAGGGCGAGACCGCGCGCAGCGGGGTGACCGTGGCCAGGTGCGCAGCGGCGACCGGCGCGGCCTTGAGCAGCTCGCGGGCCCGGGCCAGCGCGCTCTCGCGCCACGGACCGGCGACGGTATCGATGTCCAGGTCGGCCTTACCCCACGTCCGCGATGCGCTGCCCGCCCAGCTCGGACAGGCGGGCGTCGAGCTTGCGGGCGATGCCGCAGAAGTCGGCATAGCTGGTGTCGCCCAGGCCGAGCACGGCGAACTTCAGCTCCGGCAGCTTCGGGGCGCGCTTGCCCAGCAGGAATTCGGTGAAGCCGATCGAGTCGTCCGGCGGATCGCCTTCGCCCCGGTGCTGATCACCACGTAGAGCAGGCGTTCGCTGGCCAGCTCGCGGGTCTGGTAGGCATCGGTGCGGACCAGGCGCACGGCCAGGCCGGCGGCCTCGGCGGCCTGGACCAGCTTCTCGGCCTCGCGCCGGGCATTGCCGGTCTGGCTGCCGTAGAGCACGGTCAGGCGCTGGCCAGGCTGGGGGGCGGCGGCACCGCCACCGGGCAGCACCGCCAGCTGCGGGCTGGCATGGGCTCGGCTATAAGGCCCGCCGTATATCCGGACAGCCACCACAGCGACGGGCCGTCGAGGCCGTCGACCAGCCGGCCCAGCAGGACCTTGCGGTCCTCGTTGAGGGGCTGGGGGCAGCGCGGTGGGCGCAGCGGTCATTTCAGGCAGCCTGGTGCAGTGTCGGTACTCGACGGGTCACTGATGTTAGGAACCCGCGAAGCGCCGCTGAAACGGCTTGTGGTTATTCGCTTATGCTCTGAGCTTATTTCGCCGGTCCGACCGCTGGCCGAATACTCGCCGTCCCGAATGCCACCGTCCGGCACCGTGCGGATGCGCATGGCGTTTGTCGCCGGAGGCCCCAGGGGCATTCCGCCCGAACCGACTCCGCCGAAACCCCTGATGAGCCTCGCCCACCGCCTGTCCCACCTCGACCGCCTGGAGGCGGAGAGCATCCACATCCTGCGCGAGGTCGCCGCCGAGTTCCAAAACCCGGTGATGCTGTATTCGGTCGGCAAGGACAGTTCGGTGCTGCTGCACCTGCTGCTCAAGGCCTTCGCCCCGGCGCTGCCGCCGATCCCGTTGCTGCACGTGGATACGCGCTGGAAGTTCCGCGAGATGATCGCCTTCCGCGACCGCCGCGCCACCGAGACCGGGGTCGACCTGCGGGTCCACATCAACCCGGACGGGATCGCCCATGGACATCGGTCCGATCAGCCACGGCGCCACGGTCCATACCGACGTGATGAAGACCCAGGCCTGAAGCAGGCGCTGGACCTGTGGCAGTTCGATGCCGCCATCGGCGGTGCGCGCCGCGACGAGGAGAAGTCGCGGGCGAAGGAGCGGGTGTTCTCGTTCCGCAACGAGAACCACCGCTGGGATCCCAAGCGCCAGCGCCCGGAGCTGTGGAACCTCTACAACGCACGGATCCGCAAGGGCGAGAGCGTGCGCGCCTTCCCGATCTCGAACTGGACCGAGCTGGACGTGTGGCTGTACATCTACCGCGAGAAGATCCCGGTGGTGCCGCTGTACTTCGCCGCCCCGCGGCCTGTCGTCGAACGCGACGGCGCGCTGATCCTGGTCGACGACGAGCGCCTGCCGCTTAAGCCGGGCGAGACGCCGCAGCTGAAGAAGGTCCGCTTCCGCACCCCGGGCTGCTACCCGCTGACCGGCGCGATCGAATCCGAGGCCGACACCCCGGAGAAGATCATCGCCGAGATGCTGGTGACCACCAGTTCCGAGCGACAGGGCCGGGTGATCGACCATAACCCGACCGCCTCGATGGAGAAGAAGAAGCTGGAGGGGTACTTCTGATGGCCGCCGATGCCACCGCACTGGCGCCCAGCGCCGACGTCGCCGCCTACCTGCGCCAGCACGAGGACAAGCCCCTGCTGCGCTTCATCACCTGCGGCAGCGTCGACGACGGCAAGAGCACCCTGATCGGCCGCCTGCTGTGGGAGAGCAAGCGCCTGTTCGACGACCAGCTCGCCGCGCTGGAGGCCGACAGCCGCCGCCATGGCACCCAGGGCGAGCGGATCGACTACGCGCTGCTGCTCGACGGCCTTACCGCCGAGCGCGAGCAGGGCATCACCATCGACGTGGCCTACCGCTACTTCGACACCGACAAGCGCAAGTTCATCGTCGCCGACTGCCCCGGCCACGAGCAGTACACCCGCAACATGGCCACCGGCGCCTCCACCGCCGACCTTACCGTGGTCCCGGTCGACGCGCGCAAGGGCCTGCTGGCGCAGACCCGCCGGCACAGCTACATCGTCTCGCTGCTGGGCATCCGCCACGTGGTGCTGGCGGTGAACAAGATGGACCTGGTCGGTTACGACCAAGGCGGTGTTCGACGCCATCGCCGAAGGCTACCGCGAGCTGGCCGCACAGCTGGGCATCCCGCACGTCCAGGCGATCCCGCTGTCGGCGCTGGAAGGCGACAACCTGCTGCAGCGTTCCGCCAACACGAACTGGTACACCGGCCCGGCGCTGCTGCAGCACCTGGAGACGGTGCAGGTGGAAAGCGGTGACGTCGTCACCGGCCTGCGCCTGCCGGTGCAATGGGTCAACCGCCCCAACCAGGATTTCCGCGGCTTCGCCGGCACCCTTGCCGCGGGCGAGGTGCGTCCGGGTGACGCGGTGGTGGTCCTGCCGTCGGCGCGCCGTTCGACGATCGCGCAGGTGCTCGGCCCCGACGGCCCGGTCGAGCGCGCCTTCGCCGGGCAGGCGGTGACCCTGACCCTTACCGACGAGATCGACATCAGCCGCGGCGACGTGATCGCCGCCGCCGGCGATCCGCCCGCGGTGGCCGACCAGTTCGCCGCGCACCTGCTGTGGATGAGCGACGCGCCGCTGCTGCCGGGCCGGCCCTACTGGCTGAAGATCGGTACCCGCACCGTCGCCGCCAGCGTCAGCGAGATCAAGCACCGCATCGACGTGAACACCCAGAACACCTGGCCGCCAAGCGCCTGGAGCTCAACGAGGTCGGCTACTGCAACCTCAGCCTGGAAGAGCCCATCGCCTTCGCCGCGTACGCGGAAAACCGCGCGCTGGGCGGCTTCATCCTGATCGACCGCCAGAACAACGACACCGTTGCCGCCGGCACCTGGACTTCGCCCTGCGCCGCGCCGACAACGTGCACTGGCAGCACCTGGACGTGGACCGTGCCGCGCGGGCCCGGATCAAGGGCCAGGTCCCGAAGGTGCTGTGGTTCACCGGCCTGTCCGGCGCCGGCAAGTCGACCGTCGCCAACCTGGTCGACAAGCGCCTGCATGCGCTGGGTTACCACACCTTCGTCCTCGATGGCGACAACGTCCGCCACGGGCTCAACCGCGATCTCGGCTTCACCGACGAGGACCGCGTGGAGAACATCCGCCGCGTGGCCGAGGTGGCTGGCTGCTGATGGCCGACGCCGGGCTGATAGTGCTGGTCAGCTTCATCTCCCCGTTCCGCGCCGAGCGGCAGATGGCGCGCGAGCTGTTCGCCGAAGGGCGAGTTCCTCGAGGTCTTCGTCGACGTGCCGCTGGAAGTGGCCGAAGCGCGCGACGTGAAGGGCCTGTACCGCAAGGCGCGTGCTGGCCTGATCCCGAACTTCACCGGCATCGACTCGCCCTACGAAGCGCCCGAGCGGCCGGAGGTCCACCTGCAGGCGGCCACCGAGCCGGCCGAAACGCTGGTCGGCCAGGTACTGGAAGCGCTGGAGCTGGACTGGAGCGCGGGCGGCACATCCTGGCTCTAGCGGGCGGCACCCCGATCCTGGTTATATGTGTCGTTGGTCATGTCGGCCGCGGCGCGGCGCTAGACGTTCATGTGGTGCCGGTACACTCGGCCCATTCCGGAGCGGATCCCTGCATGTCGAACACCGTCCTTCCGCGCGCTGGTGCTGGGCGCGCTTGCCCTGCTGTTGTCTGCCTGCGGCCGCGGCGATGCCGATGCCGGCCGGGGCCAGCCACCGGCGACCGTCACCACCCTGCAACTGCAGCCGGTGCGCTGGACCGATGAGGTGCAGGCGCTGGGCACGGCGAAGGCGCGCGAGTCGGTGACGATCACCGCCAGCGTCACCCAGACCATCGCTTCGGTCGAATTCGAGAGCGGCCAGTACGCGGACAAGGGCCAGGCGCTGGTCACCCTGGTGCAGGGCCAGCAGGCCGCGGGCGTGGCCGAGGCCGAGGCCGAGCTGCGCAATGCCGAGCAGCTGTACGAGCGCAGCCGCCAGCTCGCCCAGCAGCAGCTGATCGCGCGATCGGACCTGGAGTCGCAGCGTGCCGGGCTGGAAGTGGCGCGCGCGCGCGTGGCCACGCAGCGCGCCACGGTCGCCGACCGGGTGATCCGCACGCCGTTCGCCGGCGTGCTCGGCCTGCGCCTGGTCAGCGCCGGCACGCTGGTCACCCCGGGCACGCCGATCACCACGCTCGACGACGTGTCGCTGATCAAGCTCGATTTCACCGTTCCCGAGGCGCAGCTGTCGCAGCTGGCCATCGGCCAGCACATCAATGCGCGCAGCGAGGCATGGCCCGGCCAGGCCTTCGCCGGCATCATCGCCAGCATCGATTCGCGCGTGGACCCGGTGTCGCGCGCAGTCACCGTCCGTGCCGAAGTGCCCAATCCGGACAGCCGCCTGCGCCCGGGCATGCTGTTGAACGTAGGCGTCGAGCGGGCCGCGCGCCAGGCGCTGGCCATTCCCGAACTGGCGCTGCAGCAGTCCGGTTCGCGCGCGACCGTGTTCAAGGTGGTGGAGGGCGGCACCGTCAAGGAGACACTGGTGCGGATCGGGGCGCGCCGCTTCGGCGAGGTCGAGATCGTCGAGGGCCTGCGGGCCGGCGACCGCATCGTGGTCGAGGGCACGGTCAAGCTGCGCGACGGATCGAAGATCAGGGACGCGGCTGAAAAACAGGGCGAAGCCAGTTCCGGCGCGGACGCCGCGAAGCCCGCCGGGGAGCGCTGAGCCATGCTGTTGTCGGATGTCTCGATCAAGCGTCCCGTCTTCGCGACGGTGATGTCGCTGATCCTGATCGTGCTCGGCGTGGTTTCGTTCACGCGCCTGCCGCTGCGCGAACTGCCGGACGTCGATCCGCCGGTGGTCTCGGTCAACACCTCCTACACCGGTGCGTCGGCGGCGGTGGTCGAAAGCCGCATCACCCAGGTGCTGGAAGACGCGATCAGCGGCATCGAGGGCGTCGACCTGATCACCGCGACCAGCCGCAACGGCCGTTCGGACATCAACATCGATTTCACCCTGACCCGCGACATCGAAGGCGCGGCCAACGACGTGCGCGACGCGATCAGCCGCGTGTCCAACCGCCTGCCCGAGGACGTCGACCCGCCGCAGGTGGCCAAGCAGGACAGCGACTCCTCGCCGATCATGTTCCTAAACCTCAGCGCCCCGGGCATGGGCGCCGAGCAGCTGACCGACTACGCAGACCGCAACCTGGTCGACCAGTTTTCCTCGATCGACGGCGTATCGACGGTGTTCATCGGCGGTGGCCAGCGCTATGCGATGCGGGTCTGGCTGGACGCGCAGGCGCTGAGCGCGCGCGGCCTGACCGCCGACGACATCGGCACCGCGCTGCGCCGCGAGAACATCGAACTGCCCGGCGGCAGCATCGAATCGGAAACCCGGGAGTTCGCGTTGCGGGTGATGCGCGGCTACCAGACGCCGGAGAGCTTCGCGGGGCTGGTGGTCGGCAAGGGCAGCGACGGCCACGTCATCACCCCGGCGAAGTGGCCCGGGTCGAGCTGGCCTCGGAAGATCGCCGCGCGTTCTACCACGGCAACGGCGTGCCGCAGATCGGCCTTACCATCGTCGCCACCTCCACCGCCAATTCGCTGGCGGTGTCGCACAACGTCCGCGCCCTGGTCGAGCGGGTGTCGCCGACGCTGCCGGAAGGCATGCAGCTGACCGCGGCCTACGATTCGACCGTGTTCACCGATGCGGCCGTGCACGAGGTCTACGCCACCCTTACCGAAGCGATCGTGCTGGTGCTGCTGGTGGTGTTCGTGTTCCTGGGCAGCGTACGCGCCGCGCTGATCCCGGCGGTGACCGTGCCGGTCTGCATCACCGCGGCGTTCATCGCGCTGTACGCCTGCGGCTTTTCGATCAACCAGCTCACCCTGCTGTCGCTGGTGCTGTCGATCGGCCTGGTGGTCGACGACGCCATCGTGGTGCTGGAGAACTGCCAGCGCCGCACCGACCCTGGGCGAGCCGCCGCTGCTGGCCGCGCAGCGAGGCACGCGCCAGGTCGCGTTCGCGGTGATCGCGACCACGGCGGTGCTGATCGCCGTGTTCCTGCCGATCGCCTTCATGGAAGGCAACACCGGGCGCCTGTTCCGCGAGCTGGCGGTGGCGGTGGCGGGCGCGGTGGCGATCTCCGGCTTCGTCGCGCTGACCCTGACGCCGATGATGTGCTCGATCCTGCTGCGTCCGCACACGCACCGCAAGGGGTTCAACAGCTGGGTCAACCGCTGCCTCGACACGCTGACCGGCTGGTATCGCGGCCTTAGTCGGCAAGGTGATCGGGCGCGGCTGGCTGCTGGCCGCCGCGATGCTGGCGACCTTCGTCGCCAGCGGCCTGCTGTTCCGGCTGGTGCCGTCGGAACTGGCTCCGGCCGAGGATCGCGGCGACTTCAACGTCTCGGTTTCCGGGCCGGAAGGCGCGGGCTTCGATTACATGGTCACGCAGATGGACGTGATCGAGAAGCGCCTGCTGGCCTACAGCAGCGACAACGGGCCGGTCTCGCGCGTGATCGTGCGCGTGCCCGGCGGCTTCGGCGGCCAGGCCGCGGCGATGAATACCGGCCGCGCGACGCTGTTCCTGAAGCCGTGGGAGCAGCGCGACGTCAGCACGCAGGAGGTGATGGAGGAGGTGCGCAACGCGCTGGCCGACATCCCCGGCGTGCGCATCACCGCCGACGTGCGCCAGGCTGGTGCGCAGCGGCGGGCGGCCGGTGCAGCTGGTGCTGCGCGGCCCGACCTACGAAACCATCGCCGCTGGCGCGACCGCATGCTGGCGCGCATGGAGGAGAACCCGCGCCTGCTGAACGTGGATTCCGACTACAAGGAAACGCTGCCGCAGGTCCGCGTCGAGATCGACAAGGACCGCGCCGCCGACCTCGGCGTTCCGGTGCAGGCGATCGGCAGCACGCTGCAGACCATGCTCGGCTCGCTGCGCGCCGGTACCTACGAGAAGGATGGCGAGGAGTACTACGTGATCATGCAGGCGCCGCTGGAGAACCGGCGCGACATGGGCAACATCGCCGGCCTGTACGTGCGTTCGACGACCACCGGCCAGCTGATCCCGCTGTCCAACCCATTGGTCAGGCTGACCGAATACGCCGAAGCCGGCACGCTGAGCCGCTTCAACCGGATGCGCGCGATCACGCTCAGCGCCGGCCTTAGCGCCGGGGTACACCGTCGGCGAAGCGCTGGAGTACCTGCGCGGGATCGCCGCCGAGGAGCTGCCGCCGGAGGCGCAGATCGACTACAAGGGCGAATCGCGCGAGTTCATGAAGTCCAGCGGCGCGGTGTTCTTCACCTTCGGCATGGCCCTGCTGGTCGTATTCCCGGTGCTGGCCGGCCAGTTCGAGAGCTTCCTGCATCCGCTGGTGATCATGCTGACCGTGCCGCTGGCCATGCTCGGCGCGCTGCTCGGCCTGTCCATTTGGGGGCGAGCCTGAACCTCTACAGCCAGATCGGCATCGTCATGCTGGTCGGCCTGGCGGCCAAGAACGGCATCCTGATCGTGGAGTTCGCCAACCAGCTGCGCGACGAGGGCATGGCGGTGGGCGAGGCGATCGTGGAGGCCTCGGCGGTACGCCTGCGGCCGATCCTGATGACCTCGGTGGCGATGATCTGCGGCGCGATCCCGCTGATGCTGTCCAGCGGCGCCGGCGCGGCCAGCCGCGAATCGATCGGCGTGGTGGTCGTGTTCGGCGTTGCCTTCTCCACCCTGCTGTCGCTGTTCGTGGTGCCGGCGTTCTACGCGCTGCTGGCGCCCTATACGCGTTCGCCGGACGCCGTGGCGCACGAGCTGGCGAAACTGGATGCGGAAGTTCCACCGGTCGGCGGCCATGGCTGAGGCGCGCGCACGTCCGTACGCGGACGTGCGCCTGCCCGGCGACGGCTTCGTCCTGCGCGCGTGGCGGGCGGACGATCTCGACGCCTTGCGGGTCCATGCCGACGATCCGCTGGTGCCGCGTGGCCTCAGCGACCGCTTCCCCCACCCGTACACCCGCGCCGACGGCGAGGCCTTCCTACCGGGCACGTGGTCGACCTGGACGGCCCGGCGCTGGCGATCGAGATCGATGGCGAAGCATGCGGCGGAATCGCGGTACGCCCGGGCGAAGGCGAGCGCGCGCACGCCGCCGAGCTGGGTTACTGGCTGGGGCGGCGCCACTGGGGTCGGGGCCACATGACCCGGGTGGTCGCGGCCTACCTCGAGTGGCTGGTGCCGGCGCTGCCCCTGCAACGGGTCGAGGCCCACGTGCTGGACATCAACCCGGCCTCGGCGCGGGTCCCAAAAGAACGGCTTCAGCGAGGAAGGCCTGCGTCGCGGCGCAATCCTCAGGCCCGACGGGTTGCATGACCTGCGGCTGTTCGGCCGGCTCTGGCCGAGCTGAGGCCGGGCGGCACTGCGCATCGGCACAGGTTGCGGGTATCGTGCAGATCAGCGGCGGTGGCCGCTTCGCGCACCCGGATGACGCCTGAGCGCGTGCGGCAGACGAAGCGCTGCCAGCCCCGGCCCTCCGTTCCGGAAGCCGGGTTCCGCAGGACTTTCGTGAAGAGGTACGACTGACATGGCTGGTCCCTGGACAACCGTCCGCCGCGTGGTCCATCGGGCGGTCCGCCGCGTGCGCCGCGTCCACCGGTGCGGCGCGAGCCAAGGCCCGAGGCGGCCCAGCGTCCGGCCGCCGGCAGCGACGCGCCGCGTCCGGCGCACCGCGACGAACTGCGCCTGTACGGACTGAACGCGGTGAACGCCGTGTTCGCGCGGCGACCCGAGGCGATCCGCAAGGTCTACCTGCTCGAAGCGCGCATCCCGGCGCTCAAGCCGCTGCTGGCCTTAGTGCGTGAAGCATCGCATCGGCTATCGCGTGGTCGAGGAGGAGGACCTGGAACGGCTGGCCGCCAGCGCGCACCACGAAGGCGTGGTCGCCGACGTGCTGCGCATCGAGCCGCAGCCGCTGTCCGACTGGCTGCAGCAGCTTGGCCCGGCCGGGCCGGCGCTGGCGATCTGGCTGGACGGCGTCGGCAACCCACACAACTTCGGCGCGATCCTGCGTTCGGCCGCGCACTTCGGCGCGACGGTGCTGTTGCCGGCGCGCTCGCCGCTGTCGCTGTCGGGTGCCGCCGCGCGCGTGGCGGAGGGTGGCGCCGAAGCGGTGCCGCTGGTGCGCCTGCCGGAATCGACGGTAGCACTGGCGCGGCTGCGCGAGGCCGGTTTCATCCTGGCCGCCACCGTCGTGCGCGGTGGCGACGACCTGTTCGCGGCGCCGCCCGCACCGCGCCTGGTCTATGTGATGGGCGCCGAGGGCGAGGGCATGGATGCGGCGCTTGCCGCCGCCTGCGACCGGCGCCTGTCGATCCCCGGCAGCGGTGCGGTGGAGAGCCTCAACGTGGCCGCGGCCACCGCGGTGCTGCTTGCCCGCTGGGCCGCGCGCGATCGCCGCTAGCGCCCGGCGATCCTCGGCGACGGTGCGATCAGCTGCGCCGCGGCGCCACCGCCGCCGGACAGCACCAGTTCCAGCGTGCGGTTGTGCGCATCGATGCGCAGCTGCTCGCGGCGCACGTCGGCCGGTGCATCGCCATCGCGCCACAGCGTGGCCGCGTAATCGGCCGCGGGCAGGAAATCCAGCGGCACCTGCAGCGTGCGCGGCGATTCGTTGGTCATCGCGCCGATGTACCAGTCGCGGCCGCTGCGCCGGCCGACAACGATGTACTGGCCGATCTCGCCGGCCAGCACCCGGGTTTCATCCCAGCGGGCCGGCACGAGCGAGAGGAAATCGGCGCCGGGGGCGAGGCCGCCCTTCCCGTCCGTGTAGACGTCCGGGCTGTCGGCGACCATCTGCAGCCCGCTCTCGTAGACGACGAACATCGCCAGCTGGTGCGCGCGCGTGCCCATCACCTGCGGGCCGTTGAAGGACACCTGGAACTGTTCCGGCGTCATGTTGCGGAACCCGCCCGGCGTGTAGTCCATCGGCCCGAGCAGCATACGGGTGAACGGCAGGGTGACGTTGTGGGTCGGCGTGATCCGCCGGCTCCACTTGTTGTACTCGGCGCCGAGCACGCCCTCCCGGGTGAGGAAATTCGGTAAGGTGCGGTTGAGCCCGGTCGGCCGGTAGGCGCCGTGCAGGTCCAGCATCAGCCGGTGGTCGGCGGCGCTGCGCATCATCTTGTGGAAGAACGCGACCATTTCCTGGTCGTCGCGGTCCATGAAGTCGACCTTGACGCCCCGGATGCCCATGTCGCGGTACCGGGCGAAGACCTCGTCCATGCGCGGCGCCAGCGACTTCCAGTGCGCCCACAGCCAGATGCCGACGCCCCGCTCGCGCGCGTAGGCGATCACCGCCGGCAGGTCGAGGACCGGAATCGGGCGGGTGATGTCGGCATCGGCGTTGTAGTGGCCGTTGCTGGTGCTGCCGACGTACCAGCCGTCGTCGATCAGCATGTATTCGAGCTTCAGCGCCGCGGCGTGGTCGATGTAGCGCTTGATCGTCGCGGTGTTCATGCCGGCGTCGGCGACATCGGGCGCCAGGCCGCCCGACCACCAGTCCCACGCGGTCTTGCCCGGCCGGATCCAGGAGGTGTCGGCGATGGGCGTGGGCGGGTTGAGGCTGGAAATGAGGTTGGATTCGACCAGCGCCCCGGGACTGTCGCCGAGCAGCAGGACGCGCCACGGCGTCAGGTGGCCGGCCGGTGCGACCTCGCCGCGCGGCAGGCGTACCGCCAGCTGCGGCGTGTCGAGCCGCGGCGAGAGCCGGGCTTCGACGCCGAGGCGGCCATCGCCGCGGCCGCTCAGGTAGAGGCCGGCGTAGTCGTCGAGGTCGGCTTCGGTGATCGCGAAGCTGGCCGTGCCTTCGCCGGTGCCGCAGACCAGCGGCAGTTCGACCAGCTGCATCGGCCGCAGCTTCGATGCGGCGATCGGGTCGTACTCGCCCTCGTGGCTGGTCCCGAAGCGGCCGAGGTTGAGCGCCCAGCAGGCGTAGTCGCGCGGGAACAGGAAGCCGGTCAGGTCTTCCTTCACCTGCAGCTCGCCCTGTGCCGGCAGCGGCAGGCGGTAGCGCAGGGCGATGCCGTCGTCGTAGGCGCGCACGACCACGCCCAGCGTGCGGCCGCGTGCGTCGGCCAAGGTCCACTTCCAGCTGGCGGTAGTGGTCGCGCGCCTGGCGGGTCTTGCCGGCAACCAGTTCATAGGTGCCGTCGGCCTGGCTGCGGCGCACGTCGACCACCCGCAGCCCGCGTTCGATCAGGTCGTTTTCATCCAGCTGCACGCCCAGTGGCGATGGCAGCAGCAGCGGCTTGCCACGCCAGGCCACCGCGTAGTGGGCGCGGCCCTCCGCATCCAGCGACAGTTCGACCTGTGCATTGCCGCCGGGCGAGCGCAGCTGCAGCGGAGCGGATGTCGCGGCCTGCGCGCGCGCCGGTGACAGCAGGAGCGCCAGTGCGAACAGCAGGGTGGACACGGTGGCGCGGTGCTGCGGCTGCATGGGGCGGCTCCTCACGGTCGAGGGTTCGGAGCCTACCCGTTGCTGCGCGTGGCGTCTGGAATAGCTGCCCGGTGTGGCCGGGCATAACCTGCCGACCGCCGGACGCGGTCAGTGCGCCGGCGTCGGCGCTTCCGGCTTCGGCGCGCTGCCGAAATCGCCTTCGGCCTCCGCGGCCATAAGTACGCGAACACCGCATACGCGGCGACGTTCTGCGCCAGTGCCGCCGGATCGATCTTGTCGAGCGTGTCGTCGGCGGTGTGGTGCAGGTTGAAGTAGTCGGTGCCGTCCTGCGCCAGCCAGGCTATATGGGCGCCCCCGGCGGCGAGCGGGCCGACGTCCGGACCGGGGCCGCCCTTGTCGGGAGCGTATTCGATGCCCAGCGGCGCGAGCGCCTGCGCGATCTGCTGCGTGGCGGCGCGTGCGTGTTCCGGCGCGCCGGTGTTGAAGGCGTAGATGCGGCCGGCGCCGAAGTCGCTCTCGGCGGACAGCTGGTGGCGGCCGGCATCGGCGGCATGCGCCACGGCATACGCCTTGCCGCCGTGCAGGCCCTGTTCCTCGTTGGCGAAGGCGACCACGCGGATGCTGCGCGCCGGGCGGCTGGGCATCTGTGCGATCAGCGTGGCCGCGGCCATGGTGATGCCCACGCCGGCGGCGTCGTCGATCGCGCCGGTGCCCAGGTCCCACGAATCCAGGTGGCCGCCGATCAGCACCACGTCCCCGGGCTTGCTGCGGCCGGTGATCTCGCCGATGACATTGTGCGAGGTGTAGGTGCCGTCCCAGCCGGCATCGATCGCGAGGCGGACCTTGACCGGTCCGCGCGCGACCAGGCGGGCGAGCTGCCCGGCATCGGGCACGCTCAGCGCGGCCGACGGCACGGGGTCAGGCCGTCGTCGAAGCGGGTGATGCCGGTGTGCGGCACGCGGTGGCTGTCGGTGCCGGCCGAGCGCATCAGGAAGCCGGCGGCACCCTTGCGGATCGCCGCGGACGGGCCCTTCGAGCGGATCGCGCTGCCCTTGCCGTAGCCGCTGCCGTCGCGCGCGGCGGGCATCTGGTAGTCGACGAAGGCGATCTTGCCGGCGAGCGATCCGTCCGGCGCCGCTTCAAGCGCGGCCAGGTCGGCGAAGCGCACGATCTCGCCCTCGACGGTGCCGGCGGGGCTGCCGCCCAGCGCGGTGATCTTCAGCGGCTGCGCGTGCGCGCCGAGCACGGCGGCGTTCTCGCTGCGGCGCTCCCACTTCGGGAAGGTCACCGGCTCGGTCCATACGCGGTCGAAGCCCAGTTCCCTGAACTTGGCCTCGGCCCAGCCACCGCGCGCGCATCGGCCTCGCTGCCGGCCATGCGCGGGCCGACTTCGGTGGTCAGCGATTCGGTGATCTTCCAGCCGGTGTCGTCGGCCAGAGCGCGTTCGCGCAGCTGCGCGGCCTGTTCGATCGCGCGGTCGGGGATGCGGGTGTCGGCGGCGGTCGCCGAGGTGGCGATGCCGAGCAGCATCGAAGTGAGCGGGGCGGCAGCGAACAGGGCGAGGCGCATATGGAGTCCCGGAAGGCAATCCTCCGAGCCTAGCAAACGGGGCCGGCGCGCTCCCGTGTCCATGGTCACGGGAGCGGCGGGTACGCGGCGCTCAGCGCTTGAGCGAGTCGCGGATCTCGCGCAGGAGCAGCACCTCTTCGCTCGGCGCCGCCGGGGCCGCGGGTTCGCGCCGGGCGAGGCGGTTGACCGCCTTGACCAGCACGAAGATGGCGAAGGCGACGATCACGAACTGCAGGATCGCATTGAGGACCTCGCCGATGCCGATTCCCACCGCCGGCACCACCTTGCCGGCCGCGTCCACGCTGGCTTCCTTCAGCGTCCAGGCCCACTTGGAGAAGTCGACCCCGCCGATCAGCAGCCCGATCGGCGGCATGATCACCTTCTCGACCAGCGCGGTGACGATCTTGCCGAACGCGGCGCCGATCACCACGCCCACGGCGAGGTCGATCACGTTGCCGCGCATCGCGAATTCCTTGAACTCGCCCAACATGCCCATGCGTGCCTCCGGTGTCCGGCACCCGGCGCGGGTGCGCATCTAGCCTAACGCCGCAGCGGCGGCAGGGTCATCCTGGATCGTTCCGCGCAGGGTGGCGATGCCCTCCAGGGTGGCCTCGTAGCGGTCGCCCGGCTGCAGGGCGGCCACGCCGGCGGGGGTGCCCATGAACACCAGGTCACCGGCGCGCAGCGCGTACAGTTTCGACAGCTCGTGCAGGATCTCGGGCACGTCCCAGATCAGGTCGGACAGCCGGGCGTGCTGGCGCAGCTGGTCGTTGACCCGCAGCTCCAGCTGGCGGGCGCCGAGCGCGCCGGCTTCCGCGGCCGGTACCAGCTCGCCGATCGGTGCCGAGTGGTCGAAGCCCTTGGCCGTGTCCCACGGCAGGCCCTTGGCCTTGGCCGCGGCCTGCAGGTCGCGACGGGTCAGGTCCATACCGACCGTGTAGCCGAATACCAGCGCCTGCGCCTGTTCGACCGGCAGCACGCCGGCCGGGGCGTCGCCGCCGATCGCCACGACCAGTTCGACCTCGTGATGCAGGTCGGACGTAGCGGACGGATACGGCACGACCTCGCCGGTGACGATGGCGTCGGCAGGCTTCATGAAGAAGACCGGGGTGCCGCGTTCGGCCTTCGACGCCGGCGCGGTGGCGCCCATCTCGCGCGCGTGGTCGGCGAAGTTGCGACCGACACAGTAGATGCGGCGTACCGGGAAACCGCCGCCGCCACGCACGGGGACGCGGGGTACGGCAGGGGCGGAGATGACGTCGTCTCGGGTGCGCGCGTCGGTCATGGTTCGGCCGGGAATCGGTGGCCGGCCAGTCTACGCGCAGTGGCCGTCCTGGTGCCGGCCGGCCGGCCCCGCCGGGATCAGCGTGGCGTCGGCAAGCTGGGCTTGCGCAACACGCGGTACTCGGCGTCCATGACCCGGGCCGGCTCCGCCTTGCCGCGGCGGGCGAAACGCTTGTGCAGCAGACGCCACCCCAGCCCCACGGCCAGCATCGCCGCGCCGATGAACAGGCCGAAGAAGATGAACACGGCCAGCAGGACCAGGCCGACCAAGGCCGATCAACATGCGCAGCAGCGGAGTGCGCGGCTTGCGCGGGGCGAAAAGGCCCTGCAGCTGGGCCGTATCGAAGCGGAATGAGCGGGCGTACATCACGGTCGGGATTCACGTGCCAGAATGTCGGCGGATGCGCAGTATCGGCGCGTGCGCCGCCGGGGTTGTGATGGGTTCGTTAAACACAAAACCACTGCTCAGTTTCGATGCATTGGCCGATGGTGCCCTGGTCGAAGCGGAGGCGTACTTCGAAGGCAAGGACGCCGAATCGCTGCTCGTCCTTCGCCAGGGCGCGGTCGTGCGCGCATGGCTCAATGTCTGCCCGCACGCCGGGCGCCGCCTGGACTGGGCGCCGGGCCAGTTCCTGCGCAGCCGCGAGGGCCTGCTGGTCTGTGCCGCGCATGGTGCGTCGTTCGAGCTGGAAGGTGGCCAGTGCGTGGCCGGCCCGTGCCGTGGCGATGCCCTGCGCGCGGTGGCGGTGGAAGTGCGCGATGGCCAGGTGTGGCTTGCCTGAGCGACGCCCGCCGCCGGTGAACGCGGCGGTCAGTGCGCTCCCCAGAACATCAGGTTGACCACGACCACGGCGATCACGGTGTAGATCAGCGACAGCGGCGCGCCGATCCGCCACAGGTCGCGCGCCGAGTAGTCGGCCGGGCCGGTGATCATCGACATCACCGGGTTGGAGGCGGTCATCAGGTTGTTGGAGGCCGACAGCGCGGCGATCAGCGCGAATGCGGTCGGCTCCCCGCCCACTGCCAGCGCCAGGTTGATCGCGATGGGCACCATCACGATGGTCGCGCCGACATGGCTGATCACCAGCGAGAAGCCGGTGGTCAGCAGCGCCACCACGATCTGCAGCACCTGGGCGGCGTGCCGTCGGGCAGCTTGTCCAGGGGTATGGCCGGCGACCCAGGCCGCCGCGCCGCTGCTGTCCATTGCCCAGCCCAGCGGGATCAGCCCGGCGGTGAGGAACACCGTCTTCCAGTTGATCGCCGCGTAGGCCTCGTCCATCTTCAGCACGCCGGCCAGTAGCATGCCGGCCACGCCGGTCATCAGGGTCAGCGCGACCGGCAGCTTGCCGGTCAGCGCAATGACTATCGTGATCGCGAAGATCGCCATGGCGATCTTGAACTTGTGCGGACGCTGCTCGCCCTTGGGGTAGTCGGTGACCACGGCGAAGTCGCGGCTACCGGCCGCGCGCGCCAGGTCCTGCCAGATGCTGTGGAACACCAGCATGTCGCCGGCGCGCAGCGGCATCGAGCGCACGTCGTCGCGGATCACCTGCTTGTCGCGGTTGATCGCCAGCAGGCTGATCCCGGCCTGGCGGCGCAGGCGCAGTTCGCGTGCGCTCTTGCCGATGAAGCGCGAGGTCGGCGGCACCACCGCTTCGGAGATGCCGGCGCGCGCCGGGTTGAACAGGTCGCCCAGGTTGCGCAGCCGCGAGGACATGCGCAGGAAATGGTTCTGTGCGAAGTCGGCGACCTGCTGGCGCGGTCCCATCACCCCGAGCACGCTGCCGACCCAGATGCGCATGTCCGCCGACGGCGCCAGCCGGGTGTCGTTGCCGGACTTGAGCGCCAGCAGCAGCGGCGCATCGTGCATCGATTCGGCCTCCGACACCGACATGCCGACCAGCGGGCTCTCCGCGCTGACCACCAGCTCGAACACGTCGCCTTCGATGCCGTAGGTGCGGGCGAAGTAGCTGTCCGTGCGCGCCGGGGTCACGTTCTCGCCGCCGCCGTCCTCGAGTTCGGCCAGCTTGCGGTTGCCGTAGAAGTGGAAGTAGAGCAGCGCGGCGGCGAGCAGGACCACGCCCACCGGGGCCGGGGCGAACATCGGCAGCTGCTCGAGCGTGGCCGTGCCGGAGGGGAGGTTGTTGTTGGCCGACAGCAGCAGGTCGTTGAGCAGGATCAGCGGCGAGTTGCCGACCATGGTCAGCGCCGCGCCCATCACGATGGCGGCGGTCAGCGGCAGCAGCAGCCGCTTCATCGACAGTCCGCTGCGTCCGGACAGGCGCGCGGCGACCGGCAGGTACAACGCCATCACCGACGGGTTCTGCATGAACGAAGAATTGAGGCCGGCGGTGAGCGAGGTCAGCGCCAGCAGGCGCTGCTCCTTGCCGTGGCCGCGGCGCAGCAGCCAGCCGGCGAGTCGGTTCAGCGCGCCGGTGCGGTCCAGCCCGGCACCGAGGATCATGGTCGCCATGATGCTCATCACCGCGTTGCCGGAGAAGCCGCTGAAGATCTCTTCCGGCGCGATCAGTCCGGTGACGCCGAGCACGACCAGCACGACCAGCGCGACTAAGGTCGGCGCGGATGCGCTCGAACAGGAACATGGCCATCGTGAACCCGACCAGCCCGAGCACCAGGCGCATGTCGTTGGTCAGGGTCAGGCCGGATTCCATTGCGCGCCGGGGTCCTTAGGGCGAGGCGGAGGCGGAAGGGCGCGCGTGGCCGGCGTGTGCGGTCCGGGCGTTCCGGGCGTTCCGGGCGTATTTCGGTTCGGGCGGCGCGCTGCTCATGCTGCCGGCGAGTTTAGCGCCGGCGCATCGGTGCGGTCATAGAGCAGGTCCCACACGCCGTGGCCGAGCCTGACCCCGCGTCGCTCGAAGTGTGTCTCAGGTCGCCATTCCGGGCGCGGCACATGGCCGCGCGGACCGGCACGGTTGGCTGCGGCCCGGGGTCGCCTCGAGCACGTCCCACATGTGCCCGGCATAGGGCTCCCAGTCGGTCGCCAGGTGCAGGCGGCCGCCCACGCGCAGCTTGCGCACCAGCAGTGCGGCGAACTCGGGCTGGACCAGCCGGCGCTTGTTGTGCCGCTTCTTGTGCCACGGGTCGGGGAAGTAGATGCGAATCTCGTCGAGGGCGCCGTCGGCGATCTCGTGGCGCAGCACCTCGACCGCGTCGTGGTGGTAGAGGCGCACGTGGTCGCTGCCGTCGGCGGCCAGCGCGTTGAGCAGGCGGCCGACGCCGGGGGCGTGCACTTCCAGGCCAATGTAATCGCGGGCCGGGTCCCGGCGCGCGGCGAAGCGCAGCGCCTCGCCGTTGCCGAAGCCGATCTCCAGCACCTTGGGCGCGTTGCGGCCGAAGGCGGCGTCGAGGTCGCGCGGCGTGCCGGCGTAGTCCAGGCCGAAGCGCGGCCAAGGCATCGTCGAAGGCGCGCTGCTGGGCCGGGGTGAAGCGGCCTGGCGCAGCACACGAGCTGCGGATCTCGCGGCGGCCTTCGCTGGCGGTGTAAGGCTTGGGCGGGGCCTTGGCGCCGTCGCTGGAGAACGGATCGGTCATCTCAGCCGATCAGCCCGTCCACCGGCGAGGATGCGCTGGCAAAACGCTTGCGGGGAATCCGCCCGGCCATAACGCCTCGCGCCCGGCCTCCACCGCCTTGCGCATCGCGCTGGCCATCAGCACCGGGTCCTTGGCCCCGGCAATGGCGGTGTTCATCAGCACGCCGTCGCAACCCAGTTCCATGGCGATGGCCGCATCGGACGCGGTGCCCACGCCGGCGTCGACCAGCACCGGCACCTTGGCGTTCTCGATGATCTCCAGCAGCGTGTAGCGGTTCTGGATGCCCAGGCCAGAACCAATGGGCGCGGCCAGCGGCATCACCGCGCAGCAGCCGATCTGCTCGAGCTGGCGGGCTAGGATCGGGTCGTCGCTGGTGTAGACCATCACGTCGAAGCCGTCGGCGACCAGCAGTTCGGCAGCCTTGAGCGTCTGCACCACGTCCGGGTACAGGGTGCGCTGGTCGCCGAGCACCTCGAGCTTCACCAGGTTGTGGCCGTCGAGCAGCTCGCGCGCCAGCTTGCAGGTGCGCACCGCGTCGTCGGCGGTGTAGCAGCCGGCTGTGTTGGGCAGGATGGTGTAGCGCTCCGGCGGCAGCACGTCGAGCAGGTTGGGCTCGCCCGGGTTCTGGCCGATGTTGGTGCGACGGATGGCGACGGTGACGATCTGCGCGCCGGCGGCCTCGGTGGCGCGGCGGGTTTCGTCGAGATCCTTGAACTTGCCGGTACCGGTAAGCAGGCGCGAATGGAAGGTCCGGCCGGCGATGACCAGCGGATCGTGCGTGGGGGTGTTGTCCATCCGCCAATTATGGCCCGCCACGCCCGGCCCGAACAGGCAAGAAGCGGTGCCGGCGCGGGCGGTCAGCCGCCGCCGAGCGCGTGCACGACCTCGACCTGGTCGCCGCTCGCCAGGGTGTGGTCGGCATGCCGACCGCGCGGGACGATCTCGCCGTTGACCTCCACCGCCACGCGGCGGCCGGCCGGCCTTCGGTCTCGAGCAGGTGGACCAGGTGGTGCTGGCCGCGACGGTGCGCGGCTCTCCGTTGAGGACGATTTCCATGGCCGCGATTGTCGCACCGGCGGCGGCTTGCCGCAGCGCAGCGTGAACGCGGCCGGGCTTGGGCAGACCATGGCAACCATGCGCAGCCGTACGTGCGGCTGCCCCGACCACCGGAACTGCACACCCTCAGGAGACTCCATGACCGCTTTCCGTCCGCTCCGCTCCACGCTCGCCGTTGCCCTCGCCCTCGCGGCCACGCCGGCGCTGGCGGGAGAGTTCAACGGCACCGTGTTCTTCGGCGACAGCCTCACCGATTCGGGGCATTTCCAGAACCAGCTGCCGGCCAGCGTGCGTCCGATCACCGGCAAGTTCACCACCAATCCGGCCTGGGTCTGGGCCGAGTACGTGGCCGAGCGTTCGACGGCAACGGCTTCACCGACAACCAGGGCGGCGACAACTACGCCCAGGGGCGGTTCGCGGGTCACGGTGCAGAACGGCGCGGCCGAATCCACCGTCTCGCAGGCGAACCGCTACCTGGCGGCGAACGGGGGCAAGGCCGATCCGGACACCCTGTACACGGTATGGACCGGCGCCAACGACATCTTCGCCATCGCCGGCGCCGGCGCACCGCCGCAGCAGACCATCGCCACCGCGGTCGGCGGCGTGGTCCAGATCGTCGGCACGCTGGATGCGGCCGGTGCGCGCTACATCCTGGTGCCGAACCTGCCGGACATGGGCCTCACCCCGAACGCGATCGCCGCCGGCCCGGCCGGCCAGGTCGCTGCGCTGACCCAGCTGGCGGCCACCTACAACACCGCCATGTACGGCGCGCTGGCGCAGGGTGGCTACCGGGTCATCCCGCTCGATACCTTCACCGTGCTGCGCGAGATCGTCGCCAGCCCGGCCACCTACGGCCTGCGCAACGTCACCCAGACCGCGTGCCTGCCCCCGCTGCCAGTTCGCTGACCTGCAACCCGACCTCACTGGCGGCGCCGGACGCGGCCAGCACCTACCTGTTCGCGGACGGCGTGCATCCCAGTGCCGCCACCCACGCGATCCTTACCGACTACGCCATTTCCGTGCTCGAGGGCCCGCGCCTCGCCGGCATTCTCCCGCATTCGGCGCAGGTGGTCGGCCGCAGTCGCGCCGACCAGGTCGCATACCACCTGCCGCGGGCGCCGGAAGCGGGCCTGAGCTGGTGGGGTGGCCTGCGCGGCGACAACCAGCGCCATGACCACGCCGACCTGTACGACGGCCTTGGCGCCGGCCGGCCTGTTCGGCCTGGACTGGTCTAGCGGCACTGGCCTTATCGCGGGCGGTTTCCTCGGCTACGGCCGCCTGGACGCCGACTTCGGCGGCAACCGCGGCGACTACCGGCAGAGCGACACCAGCTTCGGCGGCTTCCTCGGCTGGTACGGCGAGCGCAGCTGGGTCAACGCGCAGGCCAGCTACACGACGCTCGACTACGACGTGACCCGCGACGTGCGCATGGGCGTGGCGATGCGCCGCCATGAAGGCTCGACGGACGGCAGCAACACCAGCTTCGGCGTGAACGGCGGCTACGAGTTCGGCGCCAGCGCGCTGCGGCACGGGCCGGTGGCCGGGCTGCTGTGGCAGGCGATCGACGTCGACGGCTTCGCGGAGGACAAGCTGTCCACCACCGCGCTGGCCTATTCGGACCAGTCGGTCGATTCGCTGGTCGGCAGCCTCGGCTGGCAGGCTCGCTACGACGCCGGCTCGTGGGAACCCTACGTGCGTGCGACCTGGGACCACGAGTTCGAGGACGGGCAGGAGGAGGTGTTCGCCCGCCTGCAGACCCTGCCGGACCTGGAATACGCGGTGCCGGGCGTGGACTTCGACGACGACTTCGGCACGCTGGTGCTGGGTGCGAGGTTCGATGTGCTCGGCTTCGCGGCGGACCTGGGTGCCCGCACCACCGTCGGCCAAGGCCGGTGCCAGCGACACCGGCGTGTTCGTCAGCCTCGGCGGCAGCTTCTGAGTGCGCCCGTGCCGGCGGCCGGCGTTGCGCCGCCGGCCTGCGGGCGCATAGACTTCCGGTCCCGCGCGGGTGTAGTTCAATGGTAGAACTGCAGCTTCCCAAGCTGCTAACGTGGGTTCGATTCCCATCACCCGCTCCAGTCCATCGCCAGACGCCGCGGAGCAGTGCCGCGGCGTTTCGCGTTCAAGGACTCCTTCCGGCCCGGTGGCGCACCGATGAAGCTGGCGATCCTCTCCCGCAATTCCTCGCTCTATTCCACGCGCAGGCTGGTCGAGGCCGCGCGGCTGCGTGGACACAGCGTGCGGGTGCTCGACCCGCTGCGCTGCTACATGCGCATCGCCCCCGGCGGCTTTTCCATGCGCTACAAGGGCAAGCCGGTGAGCGGCTACGACGTGGTCATCCCGCGCATCGGCACCTCGATCACCCGCTACGCCACCGCGGTGCTGCGCCAGTTCGAGCTGATGGGCAGCTACACGCCCAATCCATCCGACGCGATCCTGCGTTCCCGCGACAAGCTGCGCGCGCACCAGTTGCTGGCCGCGCAGGGGATCGGCCTGCCGACCACGGTGTTCGGCGACAACCCGGACGACACCGACGACCTGCTTTCCCTGCTGGGGTCGCCGCCGCACGTGATCAAGCTCAACGAGGGCACCCAGGGGCGCCGGGGTCATGCTGACCGAGAAGGTCTCCGCCTCGCGCGCGGTGGTCGAAACCCTGCGCGGGCTGTACGCCAGCTTCGTGGTCCAGGAGTTCATCGCCGAGGCCGGGGGCGCCGACCTGCGCTGCTTCGTGGTCGGCGACAGGGTGGTGGCGGCGATGCGCCGCCAGCATGGCCGAGGGCGAATTCCGTTCGAACCTGCATCGCGGCGGGCATGGCTCGATAGAAGAGGCCAGTGCGGACGAGCAGGCGGTGGCGGTACGTTCGGCGCAGGCGCTCGGCCTGGCGGTCGCGGGCGTGGACCTGATCCGCTCGGCCCATGGCCCGCTGGTCCTCGAGGTCAATTCGACGCCCGGGCTGGAGGGGGTCGAAGGGGTCTGCCACGTCGACGTGGCCGGTGCTATCGTCGATTTCGTAGCTGAAAAATTCTCGCAAAATCATCAAGTTGCTACGAACTTGCTGGCGTCTCACGGGCCCATAAACGGAACTTTTAACACCCCTTTAATCGAAACGGGCTTAGGCTCCGTCGGACCGCAGTTCCTTCGTCAGCCGGGGTGGCAACCCTCTCCGGTCGTCATACGGGATACGGTAATCGGGGCAATCCTTTGGCCCAGGCGGCATCACCGGCCTGGGCCTTTTTGTATCCGGATATCGCTGTTTGCCCGGTCACGGATCGGCAGGCAGAATCGATCAGGCCGACGCCGCGTGCGACGGTCCCTTCCCATCCTGCGAGGTCTCGATGTACAGGCTTGTCGTGCTCACCGTCCTTGGCGCTCGCGCCGCTGGCCGCCAGCGCCAGCATTCCGTCCGACAGCGGCAGCTTTTCGCCGGACAGGGCCCTGGACCTGAGCGGTTCGTTCCAGCGCAGCGCGATGCGATCGTCTCCGCGCTGGGCGACGGCAAGACCTACAGCGAGATTTCCGCGAACGACCGGCAGAAGGTGACCGCTTCGCTGGGTCGGATCTCCAGCCTGCTCGGTGGCGCGGGCAGCGTCGACCAGCTGGCCGAGGCGACCAAGGTCGAGGTCTTCAACGAGCAGGAACTGATCAATACCGTGCTGACCTAGGCCCACGAGGACAGCCGTCTGGTCTGTACCCGCGAGAAGAAGGTCGGTTCGCATCGCTCCACCAACAACTGCATGACCGTGGCCGAACGCCGGCGCGCCCGCGAACAGAGCCAGGACGCGTTGCGGAACAACTCCGGTTACAAGCTTCCGCAAGCCAACTGAGGTATCCGTGCGCATCCTCGTCATCGAAGACAACAGCGACATCGCGGCCAACCTTGGCGACTACCTCGAGGACCGCGGCCACACGGTGGATTTCGCCGCCGACGGCGTGACCGGGCTGCACCTTACCGTGGTCCACGACTTCGATGCCATCGTCCTGGACCTGAACCTGCCGGGCATGGACGGCATCGAGGTCTGCCGCAAGCTGCGCAACGAAGCGCGCAAGCAGACCCCGGTGCTGATGCTTACCGCCCGCGACAGCCTCGAGAACAAGCTGGCCGGCTTCGATTCCGGCGCCGACGACTACCTGATCAAGCCATTCGCGCTGCAGGAGGTCGAAGTCCGGCTCAACGCGCTGTCGCGGCGCGGCAAGGGCGTGCAGACCCGCGTGCTCAACACCGGCGACCTGGAATACAACCTGGACACGCTCGAGGTCCGGCGCGAGGGGCGGCTGCTGCAGCTCAACCCGACCGCGCTGAAGATCCTGCAGGCGCTGATGGAGGCCGCGCCGGCGGTGGTCACCCGCCATAACTGGAAACCCGGGTCTGGGGCGAAGAGCTGCCGGATTCCGATTCCCTGCGCGTGCACATCCATGGCCTGCGCGCGGTGGTCGACAAGCCGTTCCCCGTTCCCTACATCCAGACCCGCCACGGGATCGGCTACCGCATAGCGGCCCCAGAAGTTGGCAACTGACGGCGCTGCGCCGGTCGCGCGCAGCCCGCGGCGGTTCCGCCGGCGGCTGCGCACCCGCATCATCCTTTCGTTCCTGCTGCTGGGCACCGGCTTGACGGTGCTGTTCGCGTTCCTGACCGACTACTCGCGCCAGCGCGTCGAGAGCCAGCTGGTCGAGGACGTGATGAACAAGAACATCGACGAGTTCGCGCGGCTCTATGCGATCGATCCGTCGCGCAACCCCGAGTTGCCCCTGCAGCAGATCCGCGCGTTCGTGTTCCCTGCCGAGCGTTTCGATCGCGTGCGCCAGGACTACCCGGAGTGGGCAGACCTGCCCACCGGCAACCACACCATTACCCGCATCGACGAGAACGGCGAGCCGTTTCCCTACAGGCTTGCGGTACGCAAGACGCCAGAAGCCTGGTTCTTCCTTGCCTACGACATGAGCCAGGCGGCGCGCGGCGAATCGCAGCTCAAGCGCGCGCTGTATCTGTCGATCCTGCTGTTCAGCGGCCTGTCCCTGGTGATCGGCTGGTGGTCGGCCTCGCGGGTGATGCGGCCGGTCACGGAGCTGGCCGCGCGCCTGCGCGCCTACCGGGGCAGCAGCCATCCGCGGCGGCTGGCGACGCATTTCCCGGAGGACGAGGTCGGCCAGCTGGCCGAGGCCCTGGATGACTATGCGCTGCGGCTGACCGAAGTCGTCCAGCGCGACCGCGAGTTCAATGCCGACGTCAGCCACGAACTGCGCACGCCGCTGGCGGTGATCAAGGGCGCGGTCGAACTGCTGCTGTCGCGCCCGGAGATGGACGAGCGCACGCGCGCGCGCCTGCAGCGCATCCAGCGCGCCGAACAGCAGTGCACCGATCTGATCGGTTCGCTGCTGCTGCTGTCACGCAACGAGCGCGGCCAGGGGACGCAGCGACGTGGCCAAGGTCGCCGAACAGCTGCTGGAATCGCATCGCGCCCAGCTGGGCGGCAAGCCGCTGGAGCTGCGCCTGGAGGGTGCGCCCGGACTGGTGATCGAGGCGCCGGAGGCCGCGTTGTCGGTGGCGTTGGGCAACCTGATCGGCAACGCGGTGAAGTACACGCCGCAGGGCGAGGTCGTCGTGCATCTGCGGGCCGATGGCGTGCAGGTGGTCGATACCGGCCCCGGGCTGAGCGAGGAGGATGCGGCGCGCCTGTTCCAGCGGGGCTACCGCGGCACCCATGCCGGTCATTCGCAGGGCGCGGGCATCGGCCTGTCCATCGTCGGTCGCCTGTGCGACCTGTACGGCTGGGATGTCAGCGTGCGCCCGCGCGCGGATGGCGGGCATGGCGTGGTGGCGACGCTGTCGTTCGGCGGCGGCGCATCGGCCACGGCTGCCGGGGCGAAGGGCACCGCCGGCTGAGGACCGTGCACCCGCGGCATGCGGATGCACGGAGCCGGGCTCAGATGTATTCCAGCCAGCCGCGCGTATCGGCGGTGCTGCCGTCGAACAGGCCGAAGAACAGCTGCTGCAGCCGCCGCGTGACCGGTCCGGGCCTGCCGTCGCCGACCGGCTTGCCGTCGACCGAGCGCAGCGGGGTGATCTCGGCGGCGGTGCCGCACATCAGCAGCTCGTCGCACAGGTACAGGTATTCGCGCGGGATGTCGCGTTCGACCACCTCGATGCCGGCGTCGCGGGCGAGCTTGATGATCGAGTCGCGGGTGATGCCGGTGAGGATCGAGGCGCTGGCCGGCGTGGTGTGCAGCACGCCATCGAACACCAGGAACAGGTTCTCCCCGGCGCCCTCGCTGAGCAGGCCGGTCGAGGCCAGGGCGATGCCTTCGCCGTAGCCGTGGCGCCTCGCCTCGCGGGTGACCAGCTGGCCGGACAGGTAGTTGCCACCGGCCTTGGCCCCGGCGGGCACGGTGTTGGGTGCGAAGCGCTGCCAGCTCGACACGCAGGCGTCGATGCCCAGTTCCAGCGCTTCGGCGCCGAGATAGCGGCCGAAATCCAGCGCCGCAACGGCCACGTCGATCGGCGTGTCGGCAGCGATGCCGACGCTGCCGACGCCACGGAACGCGACCGGTCGCAGGTAGGCGGCGCGAAGGCCGTTGGCCTTGACGATGTCGCGGCAGGCCGCGTTGATCTGCTCCAGCGTGTACGGAATGGCGATGTCGTAGATCTTGGCCGAGTTGAACAGGCGCCGGGTGTGGTCGGTCAGGCGGAAGATCGCCGGGCCCTTCGGCGTGTCGTAGGCACGGAGGCCCTCGAACACCGAGGAGCCGTAGTGGATCGCATGCGCCATCACGTGGGTGGTGGCTTCGGCCCACGGCTTGATCGCGCCGTTGTGCCAGATCTTCTCGGGGAACTGCATCGACCTGCTCCGCTGTGGGGAACGGCCATTCTGCCGCAAGCGGCCGTACCGGGCAGGGCGGTTACAGGGTGATCCAGAAGCAGCCGTAGCTGCGGCGCAGGCCGAAGACCGTGCGTGCCGGCGTGGCGCTACCCGCCAGGGTCTGCTCGATGCGCAGGGCGATCGGCCGCGCACGGGCGTAGGTGGGCGCGGGCGGTGCATCGGGTGCGGCCTCCACGCCGGGTGCGGTGGCTGCGACCGGGGCTGCGGACGGCTGCGCGATTCGCCAGCTGGGCATCCAGCTGGCCGGATCGCCGGCCGTGGCCGTGGGCGCGGCCGCGGCCGCGGGAGGCGGCGGAAGGTCGGCCCCGGCGGCGGGTGCCGCTGCCGGGGCGTCCTCGGCGTATACCGGGGCGATGTCGACCAGCGGTCGTTCGACCACGCCCTCGAGCCGGTCGAGCAGGCGCGAGGCCGCCGTGCTGGATACGCCGCTCCAGTCGTAGATGCCGGCGAGGCGGTTGACGTCGCGCGCCTGGATCGCGGCCCCGATTTCGCCAACCAGCTGGCTGAGCAGGCGCGGACAACCGTCGCGGTACAGCCTGGGCTGCGCTGCGCTACCGGCCGGGGACAGCCTGTCGACGGCGCCGACGGCGTCGCAGCGCCGGTCGGTATACACGGCTCGGCCATCGGGCCCCGTGCAGCGCTGGACCGGCTGCGCCTGCGCCTGTTCGGGCAGGGCTGCGAGCAGGCAGGCGGACAGGCAGGCCGGCAGGAGCCGTGGGGTCGAAAACATGCTCCGCAGCCTAGCCGCGTACTGTGGCCGCGGAAAGCACGGCGATCACAATCGCTGCAGCACCGCCTCGGTGGGCTTGGCCAGGTTCAGCGTGTAGAAGTGCAGCGCCGGCGCGCCACCGGCCACCAGGCGCCTGCACAGGTCGGCGACCACGTCGGCCCCGAACTCGCGGATCGCGCCGGCGTCGTCGCCGAAGGCCTGCATGCGCTTGCCGATCCAGCGCGGGATCTCCGCGCCGCAGGCTTCGGAGAAGCGGCGCAGCTGGGTGAAGTTGGAGATCGGCATGACGCCCGGGATGATCGGGATGTCGACGCCAAGGCGGCGCACGTCGTCGACGAAGCGGAAATAGGCGTCGGCGTTGTAGAAGTACTGGGTGATCGCGGCATCGGCGCCGGCGTCGACCTTGGCCTTGAAGTGGCGCAGGTCGGCCAGCGCGTCCTCGGCCTGGGGGATGGGTTTCGGGGTAGGCGGCGACCTCGATCCGGAACAGGTCGCCGTGTTCGGCGCGGATCAGTTCGACCAGTTCGGATGCGTAGCGCAGGTCGCCGGGGTGGCCCATGCCCGAGGGCAGGTCGCCGCGCAGGGCGACGATGCGGCGGCAGCCGATCGCCCGGTAGAGCTTGAGCAGTTCGCGGATCTCCTCGCGGTTGCCGCCCACGCAGGACAGGTGCGGCGCGGCCTCGAAGCCGTGGTGCTGGTTGAGGTGGCGCACCGTTTCGGAGGTGTAGCTCAGGGTCGAGCCGCCGGCGCCGAAGGTGCAGGACACGTACTCCGGCGCGTGCTCGCGCAGTTTCGCCGCGGCGCGGTCCAGCTGGGTGCGCTGTTCGTCGGTCTTGGGCGGATAGAACTCGAAGCTGATCTTGGTCATCGCGGCAGGCGGGCTCGGCAGGGCGCGCCAGATAATATCTCTTTATCGCGATGGATGTGAAGTTCAGCTCGGCCGAAACCGTCCGCGGTTCAGTCCAGCGGGCGCACCAGCTCGACGGTGACGTGCACGATCTCCTCGTGGATCGACAGCGCGCGGCGGAAATGGCCGGCGTCCACCTGCGCGGCGGTCACCACCTCGACGATGCACGCGTACCTGCCGCGGCCGACCTGCCAGACGTGCAGGTCACTGATCCGCGCCGGCACCGGGCCTTCCTCGATTGCTTCGCGGATCTCCGCCACCACCGGCGCGTCCATCTGCGCGTCGAGCAGGATCCGCCCGGAATCGCGGAGCAGGCCCTGCGCCTGGCCGACACCAGCGTCGCACCGACCAAGGCCCATCACCGGATCCAGCCAGGACGCGCCCAGGAGCATGCCACCGAGCAGGGCGATGATCGCCAGCACCGAGGTCGCCGCGTCGGCGACGACGTGCAGGTAGGCCGAGCGCAGGTTGAGGTCGTGCCCGTGAGAGTGGCCATGCCCGTGGTGGTGGCCGTGGCCGTGATGATGGTGGTGGTCGCCATGGGCGTGGTCATGCCCCTCGTGCGCGGGGTGGTCGCGCAGCCACCAGGCACACAGCAGGTTCACCGCCAGGCCGACCACGGCGATGGCGATCGCCTGCTCGTAGTGGATCGGGGTCGGCGCCAGCAGGCGTGCCACGGACTGGAACGCCATCAGCGCGGCCACGCCCAGCAGCAGGATCGCGCTGGTGTAGCCGCCGAGGATCTCGATCTTCCAGGTGCCGAAGGCGAAGCGGCCGTCGCCGGCGTAGCGCCGCGCACAGGCGTAGGCGAACGCCGAAAGGCCCAGCGCCAGCGCGTGCGAGCTCATGTGCCAGCCGTCGGCCAGCACCGCCATCGAGTTGAACCACCAGCCGCCGCTGATTTCCACCACCATCATCGCCAGGGTCAGCCACATCGCGCGGCGGGTGTTGCGCTCGGCACCGGCATTGCCGCTGTCGAAGGCGTGGGAGTGGCGGCGGGCGGTGGCGATCGCGTCGAGGTCCATGGCGGAGGCGGCTGGTTTATATACCCCCGTAGGGTATAAGCTCCGGCGCCATGGCGCACGTCATCCGCGACAGGAAGAAGCTGCTGGCCCGGGTCCGTCGCGTCGCCGGGCAGGTGGCCGCGCTGGAGAAGGCGCTGCAGGACGGCGCCGACTGCGCGGACCTGCTGGTCCAGATCGCCGCCGCCAAGGGCGCCATGCACGGCCTGATGATGGAAGTGCTGGCCGGGCACCTTACCGAGCACGTGGTCGCCGAAGACGACGCGGCCGGCCGCGCGCGCGAGGCCGAGGTCGTGCTCGCGCTGATGCGCAGCCTCGGCCGCTAGGGACGCCGCCGCCCGCGGCGCGGCTAGACTGGCGCGCCTTCCCGCCGCCCGCGCCCGCCGCATGTCGATCTTCCTCACCACGTTCGCCCGCACCCGCCTGTTCCCGCGCCAGCCGCGCGGCAACACCATCCAGGACTGCACGCCGGAGCAGTTCGAGCGCCACCTCAACGAACACGCGCCGTTGGCCGTGCTCGACGGCTACGCGCCGTTCTGCAAGCTGCACGTGCACCGCAACTGGACCTCGACCCGCTGCCTGACCGTGCCGGTCAGCGACGCCAACCGGCACCTGCTGCGCTCGGCCTACGAGGCGCGTTCGCGGGAAGAGCTGCCGGTGCTGGTGCGCTGGTTCGAGGGCGTGCAGCCGCCGGTGGCCGACTACCTTATGGTCGTAATCCTCTACAGCCGCGAGCAGCTGGCCAAGGAGGGCGCGCCGATCGACGCCGACTGGGGCGTGGTGGGCTGCCTGTACACGATGCAGCCGGACGAGATCCCGATGGCGCCGGTGACCATGATGCGCAACGCGCTGGGCGTGGAGGAGGGCGGCTCGGGCGTGCCGCTGGACCGGGACGCTTACCGGCGCAGCGTCGAGTTCTGGGACAGCAACGCCAACTGGCGGCCCTGACCGGCCCGGCCTGTCGCGGCCGGGCCCGGGCGCCGGCGCGCAGGGCGACCGCGCGCCGCTGGCCGATGCACATCCGGGCTCAGGATCCGGGCCGACCTGCCGATCTACATCAGGCCTCCCCGGCATGTCGCGCGCGCCGCTGCCGCGTGCGCGATTCCGTCCTCCCCTCCGATCCCGCTTCCGGCCAAACGCACATGAACATTTTCCCATTCCTGCTCATGGCCGTCCTTGCCGGTTGGGCGATCCTGGCGACGGTGTTCGCGCTCGTCTGGGGCCGCGACCTGCGGCGCGTCCGCCAGGGACCACGAGGATGCGCTGCTGCGCAACGCGCACTACAGGGCAGCGTTGCAGAGGCTGGAGAAGGAGCTGGGGGTGGGCGGCGGCCAGGGTTCGAGGCACTGCAGCGCGAGCACCTCGCACTGCGGCGGGCCCTCGACGCCAGCGAGCAGGCGCTGGCCGAGCAGCCGATGCCGCTGGTCATGATCGACAGCCTCGACCTGTCGGGCGAGATCGGCATGCTGTTCGAGCATGTCGCGCGCGTGGCGGTCGCGATCCGCCACTACAGCGCCTACACCCGCGGCCACCAGGCGTGAACCGGACAAGGCCCGCTACGACCTGCTCTGGCTGGCCGACTGCCTGCACACCTTCGACCGGATCGGCAAGGCGCTGGGCGGGGGCAGCCAGCGCGCACTCGCCGCGGCCTGCAAGGAACTGCTGGCGATGTACGACACGTATCCCAGGGATGGCTCGGGCTATGACAGCCGCGACACGTTCCGCCGCCTTACCACGCAGGTGCCGCTGGACCGGGTGAGCGATGCCATCCGCACCATCGTGATGAAGACCGCCGCCGCCGAGGAGGCGGTGCGGACGGCCTGACCTGGCCGCCCGTTCGCCCGTGCCACGGACACGCAGGACCGGAGCGCAGGCGGTCGGTCATCCTGCGCGGCGTGGACGACGAGGCATGCCGCGACCGGGTTCCGCAGCGGATGGCCGTGCAGGGTGCCGCGGGCCGGTTCCGGACACCGGTCAGCGCGGGCATGAAACAGAACGGGCGCCCTAGCGCCCCGTTCCGTCTTGCATGCTGCGGACGTTGCGCGGCCGCGCCTCGCCGGTCAGTACCGGTAGTGTTCCGGCTTGAACGGGCCTTCCACCGGCACGCCGAGATAGTCGGCCTAGGCTCCAGGTCAGCTTCGTCAGCTTCACCCCGATCTTCTCCAGGTGCAGGCGCGCGACCTCCTCGTCGAGCTTCTTCGGCAGGCGGTACACGTCCTTCCCGTACACGTCCTTGTTGGCCCACAGGTCGATCTGGGCCAGGTCTGGTTGGAGAAGCTGTTGGACATCACGAACGACGGGTGGCCGGTGGCGCAGCCCAGGTTTCACCAGGCGGCCCTCGGCCAGCAGGAAGATCGCATTTCCATTGGCGAAGGTGAACTTGTCCACCTGCGGCTTGATGTTGGTCTTCAACGCGCCGGAGGCGTACAGCGCATCGACCTGGATCTCGTTGTCGAAGTGGCCGATGTTGCAGACGATGGCCTTAGGTCCTTCATCGCCTGCATGTGCGCCAGGGTGATGATGTCCTTGTTGCCGGTGGTGGTGACGTAGATGTCGGCGCGGCCGAGGGTGTCCTCGACGGTGCCGACCTCGAAGCCTTCCATCGCCGCCTGCAGCGCGCAGATCGGGTCGATCTCGGTGACCACGACACGGGCACCGTAGGCGCGCAGCGAGTGCGCCGAACCCTTGCCGACGTCGCCGTAGCCGCAGACCACGGCGACCTTGCCGGCCAGCATCACGTCCATCGCGCGCTTGAGGCCGTCGGCCAGCGACTCGCGGCAGCCGTACAGGTTGTCGAACTTGGACTTGGTGACCGAGTCGTTGACGTTGATCGCCGGGACCAGCAGGGTGCCGGCCTCGGCCAGCTGGTACAGGCGGTGCACGCCGGTGGTGGTCTCCTCGGAGACGCCCTTCCAGTCCTTGACCACGCGCGCCCAGTAGCCCGGGCGCTCGACGGCCACGCGCTTGAGCAGGTTCTTGATCACCTGCTCCTCGTGGTTGCCCGAGGCGGTGTTGACCCAGTCGCTGCCGTTCTCGAGCTCGTAGCCCTTGTGGATCAGCAGGGTCACGTCGCCGCCGTCGTCGACCACCAGCTCCGGGCCGGTCAGGGTGCCGTCGGCCAGGGTGAAGGTCAGCGCGTCGAGGGTGCAGTCCCAGTACTCCTCCGGGGTTTCGCCCTTCCATGCGAACACGGGGGTGCCGGAGGCGGCGATCGCCGCGGCGGCGTGGTCCTGGTCGAGAAGATGTTGCACGAGGCCCAGCGCACGTCGGCGCCGATGTCGCGCAGGGTCTCGATCAGGACCGCGGTCTGGATGGTCATGTGCAGCGAGCCGGTCACGCGCACGCCCTTGAGCGGGGTGGCGGCGGCGTACTTGCGGCGGATGGACATCAGGCCGGGCATCTCGTGCTCGGCGATGTCGATCTCCTTGCGGCCCCAGTCGGTAAGGAGATGTCGGCGACCTTGTAATCGCCTTCGGTGGAGAAGGTCTTGGGCAGTGCGTTCATTCGGGTGCTCCGGGTCAATGGCGAGACAGGTCTCGCATTCGCCGGGCGCCGTTGTTGCTTGGGATGCCGCGCCGAGCCTTTGGCCGTGGATCGGGAGCCGCGCGCGTGGTGCGCATCTCCTGCGGAAACTCCGCTGTCCTACGGTCGCAGCGCCCCTCGGCGGGCGCCGCGCATTATATCGGTCCATCCGGATTGGTGGATGAATCAGGCGGTACCTTACCGATGCAGGGACTTCCGCCACGGGTCGGGACCGGCCCGGCGTGGTATCCAGACAGGTCGCTCCAAGGGAATTCCATCGATGCCTGCAATGAAGACCTTCCGTCCCGAGGGTGCCGCGCCGCGCGCGCCGCGCTCCGGGCACCCGGGTGCCGGCGTGGCCGGCGCCGCCCGGCTGCCGTTGCTGCTGGTCCTTGGCCGCGCTGGCTCGGGGTGGCAGCGGGCCAGCCCGCGCCCAGGCGCCCGTCGGCGCTGCCGCCTCCACCTACCGCGAGCCGGTCGCCGAACTTCGCGCGATCGTCGATGCGCCGCGCGCGCCGCAACTGACCCTGTCGCCGCGTCGAGACCTTACCGCGCTGGTACAGATGCCCGACCTGCCCGGGATCGACGTCGTTGCCCAGCCCGAGCTGAAGCTGGCCGGCCTGCGTTTCCATCCGCGCGTGCATGCCTCCAGCCAGTTCGCGTTCGGCAGCGACCTGTGGCTGCTGGACGTGGCCAGCGGCGGCGAGCGGCGCATCACTGGCCTGCCGCAGCCGCTGGGCCTTACCGGCATGGCCTTAGTCGCCGGACCAGCGGCACATCGCCTTCAACCGGATCGACCGCGCCAGCGGGGCCAACGAGTTGTGGCTGGTGGACGTGGCCGCGCGTACTGCCCGCCGACTGGCAACGGATCTCAATACGGTAGCCGGCGGTGGCCTCAGCTGGAGCTGGCAGCCCGACAGCAATGGCCTGCTGGTACGGTTGCAGGCGGACGGGGCGGTTGCGCTGCCGCCGGCCGATGCGGTTCCGACCGGGCCCAGCGTCCAGCAAACCGAGGCCGGCGCCGGCGTACGCGCGGTGCGTACCTACTCTGGACCTGCTGCGCAATGAAGCCGATGCGCTGACGCTGGAGCACTACCTTTCCTCGCAGCTGGCACGCGTAGACCTGCAGGGCAGGATCAAGCGCATCGGCGCACCCTCGATGTACACATGGACGTCGCTGTCACCCGATGGCCGGCACGTGCTGGCTCAACGGGTCGAGCGCCCGTTCTCCTATCTGGTGCCGTTCTCCTGGTTCCCGCGCGTGATCGAGGTGCTCGATGCAGCTACCGGTCGCACCGGGCATCTCGTGGACCGGCAGCCACTTGTCGAGGGCCTTCCTATCGGCAACGACGCGGTGCGCACAGGCGTGCGTTCGGTGGAGTGGCGCGCCGACGCACCTGCCACGCTGGTCTGGGCCGAAGCCCAGGACGGCGGCGACCCGGCACGCGAGGTCGCGGTGCGCGATGCGGTGTTCATGCAGGCCGCGCCGTTCGCCGCCGCACCGGTGAAGCTGGCCGAACTGGGTTCGCGTTACGAAGGCATCACCTGGGGCCGTGGCGACCTTACCCTGCTCGACGAGGCATGGTGGAAGACCCGCCGCACCCGGACCTGGCGCATCCAGCCGGACCAGCCGGCGCAGGCGCCGCAGCTGCTGGTCGACCGCTCCTTCGAGGACCGCTACGCCGATCCGGGCCAGCCGGTCACCGTGGCCGACGCGGCCGGCCGGCCGCGCCTGCTGACCAGCGCCGACGGCGGCAGCCTGTTCCGGCTCGGCGAGGGCGCCTCGGCCGAGGGCGATCGTCCGTTCGTCGATCGCTACGACCTTACCAGCGGCAAGAGCGAGCGCCTGTTCCATTCGCAGGCGCCGCACTACGAGGCACCGCAGGCCCTGCTGGACGACAGCGGCACGCGCCTGCTCCTCACCCGCGAATCGCCGACCGATCCGACCAACTACTACGTACGCGACACCGCGGCGACCGATCCGCTGCGCGCGCTGACCCGCTTCCCGCATCCGACCCCGCAACTGCGCGGGGTGAGCAAGGAGCAGATCCGCTACACGCGCGCCGACGGCGTGGAGCTGACCGGAACGCTGTACCTGCCGGCCGGCTACGACGCCAGCCAAAGGCGCGATGGCCCGCTGCCGGTGCTGATGTGGGCCTACCCGCAGGAGTTCAAATCCGCGCAGGCGGCCAGCCAGGTCACCGATTCGCCGTACCGCTTCAACCGGATCAGCTACTGGGGGCCGCTGCCGTTCCTACCCGCGGCTTTGCCGTGCTCGACGACCCGTCGATGCCGATCGTCGGCGAGGGTGATGCCGAACCCAACGACACCTACATCGCCCAGCTCAGCGCCAGCGCCCAGGCGGCGGTGGACGAGCTGGCCCGTCGCGGTGTCGGCGATCCACAGCGGGTCGCGGTGGGCGGCCATTCCTACGGCGCGTTCATGACCGCCAACCTGCTCGCGCATACCCGCCTGTTCAAGGCCGGCATCGCCCGCAGCGGCGCCTACAACCGCACGCTCACCCCGTTCGGCTTCCAGTCCGAGGAGCGCAACTTCTGGCAGGCGCCGGAGACCTACCTGTCGATGTCGCCGTTCAACCACGCCGACGGGATCAAGGACGCGCTGCTGCTGATCCACGGCGAGCAGGACAACAACTCGGGCACCTTCCCGATCCAGAGCGAGCGCATGTTCGCCGCGGTGAAGGGGCTGGGCGGCAACGCGCGGCTGGTGATGCTGCCCAACGAATCGCACGGCTACCGCGCCCGCGAGTCGATCCTGCAGATGCTCGCCGAGACCGACGACTGGCTGCAGCAGTACGTGCGCAACGCCCCGTCGACGCGGTCGCAGGCGGCGAATTGAAGCCGGGGCGCCCTGTCCCCGTGACAGGGCGCCGCCGGTGTTCGCCGGCTGCCGGCCGGTCGGAACCGGCGACGGATTGAGTGCTGCTGAAACTTTTGCGGCGGCGCACAAATCCCCGTTAAGCTCGGAGGTTCGCTCCCATCAGCCTTCCGATGAACGCTCCACGCCAGCTCGAATTCGCCGCCCCGGACCTGCCCCTGCGAGACGATGTGCGCCAGCCGAGGGCGCCCTGGTCGGCGAGATGATCGCCGAACAGGTATCGCCGGCCTTCCTCGACGAAGTCGAACGGGTCCGCACCACCGCCATCGCCAGGCGCGAGAACGGCGGGGCGATGGCGTCGCTGGCGGAGTTGCTGGACGGTATGGCGCCGGCGCACGCCGAATCGCTGGTCCGAGCCTTCAGCACCTATTTCCAGGTGGTCAACATCGCCGAGCGCGTGCACCGGATCCGCCGTCGCCGCGACTACCAGCGCGCCGACACCGGCCGGCCGCAGCCGGAGAGCCTGCACGAGGCGTTGCGCAAGCTCAAGGAAAAGGGCGTCTCGCCCGATGAACTGCGCGACTGGCTCGAGCGGGTCGACATCGAACCCGTCTTCACCGCGCATCCGACCGAAGCGGTGCGCCGCGCGCTGCTCGAGAAGGAACAGATCATGGTCGCCGCGCTGGTCGACGACCTCGACGGCGGCCGCACGCCGGGCGAGCGCGCCGCCGACATCGCCCGCTTCCGCATGGCCCTGACCTCGGCCTTGGCAGACCGCCGATTCCTCGCCGGTGCGCCCGGGCGTGGAGGACGAGCGCGAGCACGTCGGCTTCTACCTGACCGAAGTGCTGTACCGGGTGATGCCGGCGTTCTACGAGACCCTGGAGCATGCGATCGGCGAGCAGTTCGGCATCGCCACCGACCTGCCGCGGCTGCTGCGCTTCGGCACGTGGGTCGGCGGCGACATGGACGGCAATCCGAATGTCGATGCGACCACCATCCGCAACACGCTGGACGCGCAGCGCCGCGCGATCCTCGGCAAGTACCGCGCCGAGCTGCAGCAGCTGACCCGGCTGCTGACCCAGTCCACCAGCGTGGTCGCGGTCGACCCGCAGGTGCTGGCCCAGGTCGAGCGCTACCGCGCGTTGCTGCCGCAGGCCGCCGCCGCCGCCCGTCCGCGCCATGCCGACATGCCGTACCGGCTGCTGATCGACCTGATGGCCGCGCGCCTGCAGGCCACGCTCGAGGATCGTGCCGAAGGCTATGACTCGCCGCAGGCGTTTGCCGACGACATCGACCTGATCCGGCAGAGCCTGGAGAACCACCGCGGCATCCATGCCGGCTGGTTCTCGGTGCGCCGGCTGGTGTGGCGGCTGCGCACCTTCGGCTTCCACCTTGGCCCGGCTGGACGTGCGCCAGGAGTCGGGCGTGCATGCGCGCGCGGTGGCCGCCGCGCTGGGCGACGAGGCCTGGGAATCGCGCGATCCGGTCGAGCAGGCCAACGTGCTGGGGCCGTACGCCGGTGGCAAGCAGGTCCTGCCGGCCGTGGACGAGCCGGGCAATGCGCGCCTGGACGCGGTGTTCGCCGCGCTCGGCGATGCGCGCCGGCGCCATGGATCCGACGCGCTGGGCGCCTACATCATCAGCATGGCGCGCAGCCGTGCCGACGTGCTCACCGTGCTGGCGCTGGCCCGCCGTGCCGGGCTGGTCGACGACGCGGGCAGCGTCCCGCTCGACATCGCCCCGCTGTTCGAGACGGTGGACGACCTGCGCCGCGGCCCGGACACGCTGCGTGACCTGCTCGCCGACCCGGTGTACCGCGCGCACCCGGCTGCGCGTGGCAACCTGCAGATGGTGATGCTGGGCTATTCCGACAGCGGCAAGGACGGCGGCATCGCCGCCTCGCGCTGGAGCCTGCAGCGTGCCCAGGTCGAGCTGCTGGAGGCGGCCGAGGACCCGGGCATCCGCCTGACGTTCTTCCACGGTCGCGGCGGCTCGCTGAGCCGCGGCGGCAGCAAGACCCCGCGCGCGATCGAGGCGTCGCCGCGCGGCAGCGTCGATGGCCGCGTGCGCGTCACCGAGCAGGGCGAGGCCATCCACCGCCGCTACGGCATCCGCGCCCCTGGCACTGCGTTCGCTGGAGCAGGGCACCGGCTCGGTGCTGACCTCCAGCATCCGCCCGCGTGATCCGGAGCCGCGCGAGGCGAAGTGGCGCGAGGTCATGGCGACACTGGCCGACGCCAGCAGTACCGAATATCGCGGCTTCGTCGGCGCGCCACGCTTCATGGACTACTTCCGCACCGCCACGCCGATCGACGTGATCGAGCGCATGACCCCGGTTCGCGGCCGTCGCGGCGGCTGGGCCAGGACGCGGCGCTGTCCAACCTGCGCGCGATCCCGTGGGTGTTCGCCTGGAGTAAGGCGCGGGCCGTGATCCCGGGCTGGTATGGCGTAGGCAGCGGCCTGCAGGCCGCTGTCGAGAAGCATGGCGAAGAGGTGCTGCGCGAGATGGGCCGCGACTGGCCCTTCTTCAAGATCTTCCTGGACGACATCTCCATGGTCCTTACCAAGGGCGACATGGGCATCGCCGGGATGTTCTCGCAGCTGGCCGGCGAGGAGCTGCACGCGGCGTTCTTCCCGAGGATCGAGGCCGAACACGCGCTGACCCGGCAGTGGGTGCTGCGCATCAACGGCACCGCCTCGCTGCTCGAGCACGACCAGCGCCTGGCCCTGTCGATCCGCCTGCGCAACCCGTACGTGGATCCGATCAGCGTGTTGCAGGCCGACCTGCTCAAGCGCTGGCGTGCCAGCGGCCGCGAGGACGAAGCCTTGCTGCGCGCGCTGGTGGCCAGCGTCAACGGTGTCTCCTGGGGCGTGCAGAACACCGGCTGAGCGGGCTTCCTCCGCAGCCTGCAGAGGAGTCGCCCCTGCCAGCCCGGCGGCACGCCGCCGGGCGTGTCCGGCGCCGGCTTTCCACTGCCATCCCTCCATGGCATCGCGCGCCAGCGGCGTGGTCGCTGTTCCAGCGGCGCGTACGCCGGTGGTTGCGCCGCATGCACTGCACCGGGTCGGACGCGCATGCGCCGGCCGATCCCGCGCACCGCTGACCCGCACATCCCTGCTTTTCCGGCGGCGGTACGCGCCGTGCATGCGGCGTGTCCGCTGCTTCGGCGTCGACTCGCGGACTCATAGCCGCTTGTAATTCCGATATGCAGCGGGAGTGACGCTGCCGCGCCGGCGAGCACTTGCGCCGTGCTCCGTGCTGTCCGGCGATGGCGCAAAAACCCCGGGAAACGCCGGATGTGAGCGTCGTCCAGCGCGAACGCGCGGTGCCACTGCCGCACTCGCCCCGAAATTGGTTTCGTCAAGCGGCCATCGCGCGGGACCCTTTGGCTATGACCACACGTCATCAAAAACAGGCTCTGGCGCGTGGACGCGTCCGAATGCGCCTTCGCATGATCCGCCGACCCGAGGCCGATGCGTCGCATCGCCCGATACCGCAGATCACGACGAGGAGCAAGGATGTCGATTTCACGCAAGCATGGAGCCCTGCGAGCCGGCCACCGCCGGATTCTGCTCGCCGCGGTGATCGCGCAGATGCTGGCCGCGCCAGCGTTCGCCGCTCCGGTATCCGGCACGGAAGCATCCGGCGCCGAAGCGTCGGCCGATGGCGCGGCCACGCTCGACACCGTGGTCGTCACCGGCAGCCGGCTCAGCGGGCGGACGGTGAAGACCAGTGAAGCGCCGATCGACATCATCACCGGCGAAGAGATCGAGCGGGCCAGCAAGACCGACCTGCTGGAAGCGCTGCAGGTGCTGGTGCCGTCGCTGACGCTGCCTTCGCAGCCGTCCAACGGCCTTGGCTTCCCGCGTGGTCCGCGGCGCCTACCTGCGTGGTCTCAGTCCCGGCCACACGCTGGTGCTGGTCAACGGCAAGCGGCGCCACGCCACCGCCAGCGTGGGCGCGGGTGGTTCGGAAGCGGCGCAACCGGCGGACCTGGGCCTGATTCCTGCGTCGGCGATCGAGCGGGTGGAGGTGCTGCGCGACGGTGCATCCGCCATCTACGGCTCCGACGCGATCGCCGGCGTCGTCAACATCATCACCCGCAAGGACGCCGAGGGCGGCGACGTGGCGCTCCGTGCCGGCCAGTACTTCGATGGCGAGGGCGCCAATGTCTCGGCGCAGGTCGGTTCCGGCTTCCGCGTCGGCGAGGAGGGTCACCTGTACGCCACGCTGCAGTACGACCAGCGCGACCGTACCTTCCGCGGCGCGCCGGCGCCGGACGACATGCTGTACTACTTTCCGCTCAATGCCGCCGGCAAGCAGGTGCTGCCGCTGGGCAGCCTGTCCAGTCCGCGCCTGCCCGCCGGGGCCACGCCCGATCCGCGCGAGGCCACGCGCGATCCCAAGCTGCAGCAGATCAATGGACAGACGCCGTATCGCCTGCTCGCGGCCACCATCGACGGCGGACTTCCGCTCGGCGCTTCGACCGAGGCCTACGGCCTGCTGACGCTCGCACACCGCGACGCGGAGTCGTTCAACGGCTTCCGCCTGCCGCTGCGCAACGAGAACGTGCGCGCCATCTATCCGGACGGCTATTCGCCGATCAACGACCAGAGCGAGCGCGACTACGAACTGCTGGCCGGGGTGAAGGGCCTAGGTAGGGCGTGGAGCTGGGACCTCAGCAGCAGCTTCGGCCGCAACTTCGCCGAGATCGGTTCGCACGACACGGTCAACCCCAGCTTCGGTCTCGACAGCCAGACCCGGTTCCACATCGGCGACCTCGACTACAAGGCGTGGACCAGCAACTTCGACCTGCGGCGCGTGTTCGAGACCGGACTCGGCGTGCAGCCGGCGGAGCTGTCGCTGGGGCTGGAGCACCGGCGCGAGTACTTCCAGATCTCGCATGGCGACTACCAGTCCTATGCCTACGGCGGCCGGCCGATCCTGGACGGGCCCAACGCCGGCAAGCTCTGTCCTACGCCGCAGGCAGCGGAGCCCAGCCCACCTACGGCTACCGCCCGGAGGAGGAGGTGGATTCGGATCGCCACAGCAACGCCGGTTACGCGGGCCTGTCCCTGTATCCGGCCGAGGCCTTACTGGTCAGCCTTACCGGGCGCTACGAGCACTACTCGGATTTCGGCGGCACCTGGATCGGCCGGTTGTCCACCCGCTACGACTTCACGCCGGCGTTCGCGTTGCGCGCCACGGTCAGCAACGGCTTCCAGGCGCCCTCGCTGGGCACCCAGGCGTACAAGAAGCTCAACAACTGGAATACGTGGGTCGGGCACACGCTGGCGGTGGGTTCGGCGCAGGCCGTGGCCTGGGCGCCACGCCGCTGGACCCGGAGAAGTCGACCAACTTCAGCATCGGCGCGGTGGCGACGTTGCCCGGCGAGGTCAACCTGGCGGTGGACCTGTACCAGATCGACGTCAGCGACCGCATCGCGCTGTCCACTTCGATCCGCGACGCGATCTATCCGGGCAGCGGCGCACTGCTCACCGCGGTGGGTCTGCCGGCCGATGCCGGCGCCAACTACTTCATCAACGCCGCCGACACGCGTTCGCGCGGCGTCGAGCTGGTGCTGGACGCGCAGCACGACCTGGCCGGCCACGGCGTGTTCCGCTGGAGCCTTACCACGCACCTCAACGAGACCGAAGTGACCGCCATCGCCAGCACGCCCGCCGTGCTGGCGGCGTTCAACGTGCCCGTGTTCACCCGCGGGCAGCAGCAGAACCTGCGCTTCCTGACTCCGCAGGACAAGGAAATCCTAACCCCGCTGGGCGATCGACCGCTGGGATTTCGGTGTGCGCACCACCCATTACGGGCGGATCCGCCGCTTCGGCGTTCCCACCACCATCCCGACCAGCGGGCCGTACGCGGGCCAGACCGAAATCGAATACGACAACGGCAACCTGTGGATCACCGACTTCGACCTGACCGTGCGGCTGAACCCGCGCACCCGGATCCATGCCAACGTGAGCAACGTGTTCGGCACCAAGCCGACCCGGCTGCCGGAGCCGCTGGTGGGGCCGGCGGCGACCTACGCCTACGCCGAGAACGGCCCGGTCACTTCGGACGGCGGGTCGTATTCGCTGGGCCTGGAGTACACGTGGTGACGGCGCGCGATCATGGCGGGAGCGCCCGTATCCCGGCGCCCGGGGCGCGCATCGGAGCCGGTCGCCACGTCGCAGTGCTTGCCCCATGGCTTTCGTTTCGCTGTTGCCGGCCGCAGCGGTCACGCCAGCCGCAGGCAGCAGCGGACCGCTGGTCGAGTTCGACGTGCACGAGGGCACCTCGATGGCGGTCTCGGCCTCGCCGGACGGGCGCTGGCTGGCGATCGACCTGCAGGGCAGCCTGTGGATCGTGCCGGCCGCAGGTGGCCGCGCGCGGCGCATCAGCGGGCTGTTCGACGACATCCGCCAGCCGGTGTGGTCGCCCGACGGGCGGCGCATCGCCTTCTTCGGCTACCGCGATGGCGGCTACGACCTGTGGGCCATCGCCGCCGACGGCAGTGGCCTGGAAAAAGCTGACCGCGGGTATCCACGACGACCGTGAGCCGGCCTTATTCGCCCGATGGCCGTCGCCTTGCGTTCGCCTCCGACCGGCCGGCGGCGAGCGGCAAGCCCGGCTACAACATCTGGACCGTGGACGTGGCCGGCGGCGCGCTGGTCCAGGTCACCGACAACGGCTTCGAGAACCGCGCACCGACGTGGTCGCCGGACGGGCGTCGCATCGCCTATTCCAGTCGCCGCGACCAGCATTCCGGCCTGTGGGAAGCCGGCGTGGGCGACCGGCGCGAACGGCTGCTGCGCGAGGCGGCGGGCGGCACGCTCGATGCGCCTTCATGGGGTCCGCGCGGACAGCTGGCCTATGTCGTGCAGGATGCCGCCGGCAGCCGCCTGGAAGTGGACGGGGTGCCGGTATCCGGCGGGGAGAACGTGTTCCCGTTCCGCGTGTCCTTGGCGTGGCGAGGGCTTCCACTACGTGTCCGACGGCCTGATCCGCCACCGCGCCAGCGCGGCCGCGGCGGCAGCCACGGTGGCCTTCGACGCGTCCTTGCAGGTGACCCGCCCGGAGTATCCGCGACGTACGCGCGATTTCGATTCGACCACGCCGCGCCGCGCCCCGGGCATCGTCAAGCCGGCGCTGTCGCCGGACGGCCGCCAGCTCGCCTTCGCCGCACTCGGCGACATCTATCTGCAGCCACTCGGAGGGACGCCACGCAATATCACCGGCGACCGTTTCCTGGATGCCGATCCGGCATGGGCACCCGACGGCCGCCGCCTTATCTATTCCTCGGACAAGGGCGGCGACCTGCCGCAGCTGTGGATCCGCGACCTCGCCAGCGGAACGGACCGCCAGCTCACCCATCTGTCCACCCAGCCGCTGGGCGCGGCCTGGTCGCCCGACGGTCGCCGGATCGCCTTCCTCGACGTGGACGGGCGCTGGGGCGTGGCTGGCATCTCGGTGGTCGAGGTGGACAGCGGCAAGATCACCCGCGTGCAGCCGACGCTGGCGCAACCGGGCAACCCGAGCTGGTCGGCGGACGGGCGCTCCATCGCGGTGGCGCTGGTGGCGCCGTACTCGAAAAGCTTCCGCGAGGGCAGCAACCAGGTCTACGTCTTCCCCGCCGAACCGGCGACGGACGGCGCGGCGGCGGCAGGCCAGTGGTTCTCGCCGATCCCCGGCCAGTCGATCGACACCCGCGGCGGCGCCGGGCCCGCGTGGTCGCCCGACGGTACGCAGATGGCGGCGGTGTACGGCGGGCTGCTGCATGTGTGGCCGGTCGCCGCCGACGGCCGGCCGCTGGCGGCGCCACGCGTGCTCAGCCGCGGCATCGCCCATGCGCCGAGCTGGTCGGGTGATTCGCGCACGCTGCTGTACCAGTCCGACGACCGCCTGGAGACCGTCGACGTGGCCAGCGGCACGGTCGCGCAGGTGGCGCTGCCGCTCGAATATCGCCCTGCGATCCCGCGGGGGCGCACGCTCCTGCGCGTGGGCCGGCTGGTCGACGGGCGCAGCGAGACCGCGACGCCGGACGTGGACATCCTGGTGGAAGGCAACCGCATCGCCCGGATCGGGCCGCGCGGCAGCATCGCGGCGCGGCGCGGTGACCGGGTGGTCGATGCGCCGGACCTGACCGCGATCCCGGGCCTGATCGAATACCACGCCCACGTGCAGAAGGACTTCGGCGAGGCGCAGCACCGCGCCTTACTGGCCTATGGCGTGACCACCGTGCGCGATCCCGGCAACCAGCCGTACCACGGCGTGGAAGACCGCGAGGCGAACGAGGCCGGCGTGCGCATAGGCCCGCGCATCTACACCACCGGCCACCTGTTCGAGTGGCAGCGCGTCTACTACAAGATGGGCGTGGCCCTCGCCGGTCCGGAACACCTGGAGCGCGAGCTGCAGCGGGCCCGGGCATTGCGCCACGACCTGCTCAAGAGCTACGTGCGCCTGCCCGACCGCGAGCAGAAGCGGGTGGCGGACTTCGCGCATTCGATCGGCATCCCGGTGTCCACCCACGAGATCTATCCGGCGGCCTATGTCGGCGTGGATTCCACCGAACACCTGGGCGCGACCAGCCGTCGTGGCTATTCGCCCAAGCACGGCCCGCAGGGCCGCAGCTACTCAGGACGTGGTGGAGATCTTCGGCCGCAGCGGACGGGTCCTGTCGCCGACCCACTTCGGTTCGCTGCCGGCGTTCCTGGCGCGCAATCCGCAGCTGCTCGAGGATCCGCGGCTGGACCTGTATCCACGCTGGGCGCAGGCCACGGTGCGCGAGGCAGGCACCGGTCCGCAGCGGGTTCCCGCGCCGACCCGCGATGGCGGCAGCAGCCGTGCGATCCGCGACGTCTTCGCGGCAGGCGGCAGGATCGTGGCCGGTACCGATACGGCGATCGCGGTCAACCTGCACGCCGAGATCGCCTCCTACGTCGATGCCGGGCTCACCCCCTACCAGGCGCTGCGGACCGCCACCGCCGTGCCGGCCGATGTGCTGGGACTGGACGCGGGCACCCTCGAGCCCGGCAAGCTGGCCGACATCGCCCCGGTCCGCGGCAACCCGCTGGAAGACATCGCCAGCACCGCGCGGGTCGAAAAAGTGGTGGCGAACGGCCGGCTCTACGATGTGGACGAGTTGCTGCGCGCGGGGCCGTCGTCGCGGCGCTGACCGCGCCCGGCGGCGGAGGACGCGTGCCCTCGGCCACGCGTCCGGCGCATGGGCCCGGGCGGTGTCCAGACAGGCACCGCTGGCCGGCCCGCCCGCCGCGCAGCCTGTTCCTTCGTGCGCCGGCGCCGGCGCAGCGCCTGGCGGAAAACAGAAAGGCCGCCCCCAAGGGCGGCCTTTCCGCATGCAGCGCGGCGCGAGCGCCGCTTACTTCAGCTTGGCATCCGCGCGCAGCGCCTCGGCGCGATCGGTCTTCTCCCAGGAGAAGGCGGTGGCGGTCTGCTTCTTGCCGGCGCCGTCGGTGTAGCTGACCTGCTGCGGCTTGCGGCCGAAGTGGCCGTAGGCGGCGGTCAGCTGGTACACCGGGTGGATCAGGTCGAGCATCTTGACGATGCCGTACGGGCGCAGGTCGAAGTGCTTGCGGATCAGCTTCTCGATCTGCGCGTCCGGGATGCGGCCGGTGCCGAAGGTGGTGACCGAGATCGAGGTCGGCTCGGCCACGCCGATGGCGTAGGAGACCTGCACCTCGCACTTGTCGGTAAGGCCGGCGGCGACGATGTTCTTGGCCACGTAGCGGGCGGCATAGGCGGCCGAACGGTCCACCTTGGACGGATCCTTGCCCGAGAACGCGCCGCCGCCGTGGCGGGCCATGCCGCCGTAGCTGTCGACGATGATCTTGCGGCCGGTCAGGCCGCAGTCGCCCACCGGGCCGCCGATCACGAAAATGCCGGTCGGGTTGATGTGGACCTTCTTCTTCGGCAGCGTCTCGAGCCACTTCTTCGGCAGGACCGGCTTGAGGATGTGCTCGTACACGCCCTCGACCAGGTCCTTCTGCTTCACGCCCGGGTCGTGCTGGGTCGACAGGACCACCGCGTCCAGCCGACGACCTTGTGCGCGTCGTCGTAGCGCAGGGTGACCTGCGACTTGGCGTCCGGGCGCAGCCACGGCAGCGGCGAGTTCTTCTTCTTGCGCACCTTGGCCTGCTGCTCGACCAGGCGGTGCGAGTAGTAGATCGGCGCCGGCATGAATTCCGGGGCCTCGTTGCAGGCGTAGCCGAACATCAGGCCCTGGTCGCCCGCGCCCTGTTCCTCCGGCTTCTTGCGGTCCACGCCGGCGGCGATGTCCGGCGACTGCTTGCCGAGCATGTTGATGATCGCGCAGGTATGGCCGTCGAAGCCGACGTCGGAGTTGTTGTAGCCGATGTCGTTGATCACCGAGCGGGCTAAGGCCCTCGATGTCCACCCAGGCGCTGGTGGTCACTTCGCCGGCGACGATCGCCGCACCCGTCTTCACCAGGGTCTCGCAGGCCACGCGGGCGCGCTTGTCCTGCGCCAGGATGGCGTCGAGGACGGCGTCGGAGATCTGGTCGGCGATCTTGTCCGGATGGCCTTCGGAGACCGATTCGGAGGTGAAGAGATAGCTGGACATGCGGCTATATCCTTGTATGCGGATGAAAAGATGGCTGGGCATGATACACGGGTGCGGCACGGGGTGCATGGTGGCCGGGCCCGGATTGACCGTCGGTTAAGCCACTCCGCCGTCGTCACCCCGGCGTAGCCGGCCTGCAACGTTGTTGTCGCCGGGCCGGCGCACGCTCGCGTCCGACGCAGCATCGAGGCCACTGCATGAACGCCGCCGGATTCCCGCCCGGACCCGTGACCGGTCGCGCCATCGGCACGCCGCGCCGTTCGCGCCATAATATGCCGTGCCGGTGCGCCTGCGCCGGGCGGAAACCGGTCGCCGTTTCCAGTTGGCGGTGCCCGCCGTGCCGGCCGCGGCCTTCACCGAACCCGGCGGCGGAGCCGTCCGGTGAATCCGGCCGTCGCGATGCTTCCGGTCCGGCATCGCGCGGTCTTCATCTCCGATGTCCACCTCGGCTCGCGCCACTGCCACGCGGCCGAACTGGCCGACTTCCTCGGCACGTTGCGCTGCGGGCAGCTCTACCTTAGTCGGTGACATCGTCGATTTCTGGTGGATGGCCCAGCGCCGCGCCACCCGGCGCGCCGCCCAGCAACGCGTGGTCGAGGCCCTGCATGCGCTGGCCCGCGCCGGCACGGTGATCGTGTACGTGCCGGGCAACCACGACCGCAGCATCCGTCGCTTCTGCGGGTTGATGCTGCCGGGCATGCAGCTCCGCCGCCGCGCGATCCACGTCACCGCCGATGGCCGCCGCCTGCTGGTGACCCATGGCGACGACTACGACAACATCACGCACTTCGGCAACGTGCAGGAAAAGCTCGGTGACTGGCTGTACTACCGCATCCTCCTCGCGAACGGCTTCGTCAACCGGCTGCGGCGCACCTGTGGCCTGCGCTACTGGTCGCTGGCCGAATACCTGAAGCGGCGAAGCGGAGCGGCCGAACGCTACATCGGACGCTTCGTCCAGGCGGGATTCGACGATGCGCGCCTGCGCGGCCTGGACGGGATCGTCTGCGGCCACATCCATCGCGCCGGCCTGTTCGAGCGCGACGGCCTTAGTCTATGCCAACGACGGCGACTGGGTCGAAAGCCTGACCGCACTGGCCGAGGAAGCCGACGGTACCCTGCGCCTGGTTTTCCCACCGCGGCGAGATCCCAGCGGAACTCCCGCCGCGCCTGCCGCGGGCGACAGCGACCGGCGACGCACTGCGGGAAGTGGCGTAGCCGCGCGGCGTTACTGGGGGGCTGCCCCATGGCCCGGTTTCGACCGGCCGACACGCGGGAGCCAGTCAGCGGGACCGGTCTACACTGCCCCGGTTTTTTCCCCACTCACGGCCCCCATGGATTCAATCACCCAGATCGTCCTTGGCGGCGCAGTCGCGGCCGCGATCGCACCTGCCAAGCATCGCCGCGCCGCGTTGCTGGCCGGCGCCGCGCTGGGCACGCTGCCCGACCTCGATGCGCTGCTGCTGCTGGCCTTCAACGATGATCCGGTGGTGCAGATGACGACGCACCGCAGCTTCAGCCATTCCCTGCTGGTATTGCCGCTGGTCGGCGGGCTGCTCTGGTGGCTGTTCCTGCGCTTCGGCCAGGGGCGCGTGGCCGAGGCGCCACGGCGCTGGTTCTGGGCGATGCAGCTGGCGCTGGTCACCCATCCCCTGCTCGATGCCTTCACCGTCTACGGGACGCAGCTGTGGTGGCCGCTGACGCCACCGCCGACGATGTGGTCGAGCATCTTCATCATCGATCCGGCGTACACGCTCTGGCTGCTGCTCGCCTGCGTGATCGCCTTAGTTCGCCCGCGCGCGCGATCTGGCCCGGCATGCACTGGTCGCGGGTCTTACCTGAGCAGCGCCTACATGGGCTGGTCGCTGCTGGCCAAGCACCTGGTGGAACGCGACGCGCAACGGAGCCTGCATGGCGATGGGCTCCGGCCGACGCGCCGCGCTTCTCGGTGCCGATGCCGTTCAACACCCTGCTGTGGCGGGTGGTCGCGATGACACCATCGGGTTTCGTCGAAGGCGAGCGTTCGCTGTGGGCCGATCGCGGGCCGATGCGGTTCCGCGCCTATCCCTCGGACGTCGGCGCGCTGCGCGAGGCGCGGCATGTCCCGGCCGTGCGCCGGCTGGAGTGGTTCACCCATGGCTTCATCAAGGCGCGCGAGCGCGAGGGCCGCCTGGAAGTGGCGGACCTGCGCATGGGGGCCGAACCGGACTACACGTTCGTGTTTGCGGTTGCGCGCCGCGAGGGTGGCGCGTGGCAGGCGACGCCGCCGCAACAGCTGCGCATGCCATGGGAGGCACGGCGCCGGCTCGCGGCGATGTGGCACCGCATCTGGCAGGCGCCGGCGCCGGACCCTGCGCCCGGGCACGAGGCCCGTGACGAAGCCTGACGCCGGCGCTGCGGCCTAGCCGCGCTGCGGTTTCGCGGCCGGTGCCGGGGCGTGCCTGCATGGCCACGGCGGCCTGTTCCGCTACGCGTTCGCGACGGGTCTCGAGCGCGGCGGCGATCTCGCCGTCGAGCAGGTAGCGGTAGCCGTCCTGTCCGAGCGCACTCTTGAGCTGGCGCTCGACGCGGTCGAAGACGATGCGGTACTCCGGATACGGCGTGCGGCCGCCGGTCACCATGCGGATGTAGCGCTCGCGGACCCCGGTCTCGTTCGACAGGTCCCGGATGGTGGCGTCGGCGGCGAAAGCGGAAGGAACGGCGGCCAGCGCGGCCGCGACTACGGCGATGCGTGCAAACATGACAGCCTCCTGGGCGTGGGCCCGGTGGGGGCCGTGGAATCGTCACCACGGGTCGGGTGCTCCCGGCATCGACAGCGTTGCTCCATGGCTGCAGGCCACCCAGTGCCGATATGCACGGTGCCGGGGGTCACGTTTACTCGATGGATGGTTACATGAAGCAACCGTACGCGGGCCTTACTTAGGCGGCGTACAGGGCCGGTTGCGTACCCGCCTGCAGGGCATCGAAGTAGTCGCGTGTCAGCAGGATCTGCTCGCACGCGGTCTGCGCGCGGTTGACCACGGCACGGAAGGCCATGTTCTCGGGCTGGTCCTTCGCATACCAGCCCAGGTGCTTGCGTGCGATGCGCACCCCCTGCTCCTCGCCGTAGAAGGCATGCAGCGCCTGCAGGTGGTCGAGCAGGATGTCGCGCACCTCGCCGATCGCCGGCGCCGGCAGCGTCTCGCCGGTGGCGAGGAAGTGGCCGATCTCGCGGAAGATCCATGGCCGGCCCTGCGCGGCGCGGCCCACCATCACCGCATCGGCGCCGGTCTCCCGCAGCACCTGCGCGGCACGCTGCGGCGAATCGATGTCGCCGTTGGCAATCACCGGGATCGAAATTTCCGACTTGATCCCGGCGATGGTGTCGTACTCGGCCTTATGCCGGTGTAGTGCTGGTCGCGGGTGCGGCCATGCACGGTCAGCGCCTGGATGCCGGCGGCCTCGGCGATGCGCGCGATCGCCGGCGCATTGCGGTTGGCCGCGTCCCAGCCGGTGCGGATCTTCAGCGTCACCGGCACGTCCACCGCTGCCACCACCGCATCGAGGATCCGCCCCACCAGCGCCTCGTCGCGCATCAGCGCCGAGCCGGCCCAGGCGTTGCAGACCTTCTTGGCCGGGCAGCCCATGTTGATGTCGACGATCTGCGCGCCGTGGTCGACGTTGTAGCGCGCCGCCTCGGCCAGCAGCTGCGGCTCGGTGCCGGCGATCTGCACGCTGACCGGATCGGGTTCACCGACGTGGTCCATGCGCCGCAACGACTTGGGCGTATTCCAGAAACGCGGGTCGCTGATCGTCATCTCGGATACCGCCAGGCCCGCCCCCATCCGCTTGCATAGCAGCCGGAACGGCTTGTCGGTGACCCCGGCCATCGGCGCCATGGGACCACGCGCGGGTCGATGTGGTAACGGCCGATGCGCATGGCGGTCGCGGTCAGGGACCGAAGCGCTCCAGCACGTGGGCATGCAGCGGCATCGCCGCCGCGGCGCCGGCGCGCTCGGTGGACAGGGCCGCGAAGCGGTTGGCGTAGCGCACGTGGGCGGCGAACGGTGCGGCCGGCGCGTGCGCCAGGGCCGCGGCCAGCGCGCCGTTGAAGGCATCGCCGGCGCCAGTGGTGTCGCTGACCGCTACGCTCTCCGCGCCGAGGCGGTAGTACGGCAGCGCGTCGCCGCGCAGCTGTTCCTCGGCGTGGGAGACGAACACGCCCACCGAACCCAGGGATCACCACGCTGCCGTGCGGCAGCAGCAGGCGGCAAAGGCCATGCAGCCGGGCACCGTCGAGCGTGGCCACCTGTTCGGTTTCCACGCGTTCGCCGACGTGGCGGGCGAGCAGGGCGGCGAATTCGGTCTCGTTCGGGGTGAGCAGGTCGGCCAGTCGCAGCAGGCCGATGCTGCTGGAGGCGTTGGCCGGGGCGGGATTGAGCACGGTGGCGATGCCGGCTTCGCGTGCCATCGCCAGGGTGGCCTCGATGGTCTCCACCGGTGACTCGAGTTGCGCCAGCAGCACCGCCGCGCCGCCGAGCAGCTCCGGGTCGGCCCCGACGTGGGCGGTACTCAGCGTGCCGTTGGCACCGGCGCCCACGACAATACTGTTGCGGCCGCGGGCATCGACGTAGATGCCCGCGGTGCCGGTCGGCTGCTCGCTGGCCTCGGCGCGCAGGTCGATGCCGTCGGCCTTGGCCAGCTGGCGTGCCAGCGCGCCGCCGGGGTCGTCGCCGAGCGCGCAGACGAACGCCGTGCGCGCACCCGCGCGCGCGCGGCGACGGCCTTATTGAAGCCCTTGCCGCCCGGACCGGTGCTGTACTGGCCGGCGATGGTCGCGCCCACCGCGGGCAGGTCGGCGCAGCGCCAGACATGGTCGACGTTGAACGAGCCGACGACGATGACTGAATTCATGCGACCTCTATATGCGTGTGGATCAGAACGGAAAACGGAAACGACGGGCCGCACGGGCCCGCCGGGTGGAGCGTGGCCGACTGGCCGCCGGTTCAGCCGAAGTGGGTCAGCACGCCGGCGATCGTCGCCGTCATGAAGGTGGCCACCGAGCCGCCGAGCACCGCGCGCAGGCCGAAGCGGGCTGGTCCCCAGCGCCGTTCCGGGGCCAGCCCGCCGATGCCGCCGATCTGGATCGCGATCGAGCTGAAGTTGGCGAAACCGCACAGCGCATAGGTCGCGATCAGCGCGCCTTCCGCGCTCAGCTTCACGTTCGGCACCTGTCCGTTCACGATGTTGGCCAGCTGCGAGTAGGCGACGAACTCGTTCAATACCACTTTCTGGCCGATCAGCGCGCCGACCGTGGTCGCGTCCGCCCACGGCGTGCCGATCACCCAGGCGATCGGCGCCAGCAGGTAGCCGAGGAGGGTCGACAGGCTGGTCGGCTGGCCGAGCGCGGCAGCAAGGCCGGTGGCCTCGCCGAACCATTTCAGCGGCGCGTCGACCAGTGCGATCAGGGCGATGAAGGCCAGCAGCATCGCGCCGATGTTCAGGGCCAAGGCGCAGGCCGTCGCCGGCGCCGGCCGCGGCCGCGTCGATCACGTTGGCGGTGGTCTTCTCGATTTCCATCTTCACCGTGCCGCGGGTCAGCGGTTCGCCGGTCTCGGGGACGAGGATCTTGGCGATCACCAGCGTGGCCGGCGCGGCCATGATGCTGGCCGCGAGCAGGTGCTTGGCGAAGAACGCCTGCTGCTCCGGATCGCCGCCGCCGAGCATGCCCACGTAAGCGGCCAGCACGCCGCCGGCGATATGGGCCATGCCGCCGATCATCATGGTCAGCAGCTCGGACTGGGTCATCCTGGCGATGTACGGGCGCACGGTCAGCGGCGCCTCGGTCTGGCCGATGAACACGCTGGCGCAGACGCTGGTGGTCTCGGCGCCGGACACGCGCATGACCTTGGTGATCGCCCGGCCATCGCCCGCACCACCGCCTGCATCACGCCCAGGTGGTAGAGCACGCCCATCAGCGCCGAGAAGAAGATGATCGTCGGCAGCACCTGGAAGGCGAAGATGAAGCCGTTCTTCGGCACGTCCATCAGGCTGCCGAAGATGAAGCTGGAGCCTTCAGCGACGAAGCCCAGGATCTTCACGAAGCCATGGCTGAGCCAGTCGAACACCTCGCGGCCGCCCGGCACCAGCAGCACCAGCGCGGCGAAGGCGATCTGCAGGCTGACGCCGGTGCCCACCAGCTTCCAGTCCACCGCGCGACGGTTGTTCGAGCACAACCAGACGATGCCGATCAGCACGGCCAATCCGAACAGGCCAAAGCCGATCCGTCCCAGTGCTTCGAACATGGAATCCCCTGAGGATGTTAAAGAATTGAGAAAGCCTAGCAGGTCGGGGTGAATCCGTCCGTACGCGGCCCGCGGGCTGAACGGCTTCAGCGATTGGGGGCGCTGCGCGAAACGTCCGTACGGTTGCGCGGTCCGGACCACTAACCTTAACCCGCACCGGTATGCGATTCGGCGGCCGCGCTACCTACTAGACTGGGCGCCCCATCCGCGGAGATCCGCCATGCAATACCGCCGCCTCGGCGCCACAGGGCTGCAGCTGTCCGCGCTGTCCTTCGGTGCATGGATGACCTTCGGCCGCCAGGTCGGCCGCGGCCAGGCGCGCGAACTGATCGCTGCCGCCTGGGACCACGGCATCACCTTCTTCGACAATGCCGAGGCCTATGCCAACGGCGAGGCGGAGCGGGTGATGGGCGACGTGATCACCGACCTGCGCCTGCCGCGCGATGGCTACTGCGTGTCCAGCAAGGTGTTCTTCGGCGCAGCGGAAGACCCGCGGCCGACCCAGCGCGGCCTGTCGCGCAAGCACGTGGTCGAGGCCTGCCACGCGGCGCTGAAGCGCCTTCGGGTCGAGCACCTGGACCTTTACTACTGCCATCGCCCGGATCCGGACACGCCGGTCGGGGAAACCGTCGCCGCCATGGACCTGCTGGTCCGCCAGGCAAGGTGCTGTACTGGGGCACCTCGGAATGGCCGGAAGGGCTGATCCGCGAAGCGGCGAAGTTCGCCCGCGCCCACCACATGGCCGTGCCGGTGGTGGAACAGCCGCAGTACAACCTGCTGCATCGCGAGCGGGTGGAGCTGGAGTACGCGTCGCTCTATTCGGAACTGGGCATGGGCACGACCACCTGGTCGCCGCTGGCCTCCGGCCTGCTGACCGGCAAGTACGCCGGCGGCGTGCATCGCGAAGGCCGGCTGGCCCATACCGATGCGGGCTGGCTGCAGCGCCTGGTGGTGGGCCACGGCGACGAGCGGCGCATCGAGCGCGCGCAGCGCGTGGTGGAGGTCGCCGCCGGACTGGGCGAGAAGCCGGCGGCGCTGGCGATCGCCTGGTGCCTGCGCAATCCGCACGTGAGCAGCGTGATCCTCGGCGCCAGCAGTACCGCGCAGCTGGTCGAGAACATGGCGGCGCTCGAACTGGCCGACAAGTACGACGAACAGGTGTGGCGGCGACTGGAAGTGGCCGCCGCCCGCTGAGGTCGCGCGGGGACATCCGCCGCAGGCCGGGCACCCGTCCCGGGCATGCCGGCCGCCACGCGTGGCGCCGCGGGCCGCGGGCGGTTTCCGGCCGACGCTCATGCCTATACTGCGGTCGACACGCACTGGCCTGGACGGCCAAGGAGGAGGGGATGTTCCCATCGGGTTTCGTCGCTGTGGTGCTGCTGGTCGCCGGCGTCATCGTGCTGTTCAAGACCGTGCGGATGGTGCCGCAGGGCTACGAGTGGACGGTCGAGCGCTTCGGCAAGTACACCCATACCCTCGATCCGGGCCTGCACTTCCTGATCCCGATCATCTACGGCGTGGGCCGCAAGGTGAACATGATGGAGCAGGTCCTGGACGTACCCAGCCAAGGAGGTGATCACCAAGGACAACGCGGTGGTCAAGGTCGACGGCGTGGTGTTCTTCCAGGTACTGGACGCGGCCAAGGCCGCCTACGAGGTCGCCAACCTTGAAGTGGCGATGATCGCCCCATTCAGACCAACATCCGCACCGTGATCGGTTCGATGGATCTGGACGAGTCGCTGAGCCAGCGCGAGACCATCAACGCCCAGTTGCTGAACGTGGTCGACCACGCCACCAGTCCCTGGGGCATGAAGGTCACCCGCATCGAGATCCGCGATATCCAGCCGCCGCGTGACCTGGTCGATTCGATGGCCCGGCAGATGAAGGCCGAGCGCGAGAAGCGCGCCCAGATCCTGGAGGCCGAGGGTTCGCGCCAGTCCGAGATCCTGCGCGCCGAGGGCGAGAAGCAGGCCGCGGTGCTTGAGGCCGAGGGCCGCAAGGAGGCCGCCTTCCGCGATGCCGAGGCGCGCGAACGCCTTACCGAGGCGGAGGCCAAGGCGACGCAGATGGTGTCCGACGCGATCGCCCAGGGCAGCGTGCAGGCGATCAACTACTTCATCGCGCAGAAGTACGTGGAGGCGTTCAAGGAACTGGCCACCGCGCCGAACCAGAAGTTCGTGCTGATGCCGATGGAGGCGAGCGGGGTGATCGGCTCGATCGCCGGCATCGCCGAACTGGCGCGCGAGGCGCTGGGCGGCCAGCAGCAGAAGACCGGCGCTACGCGCGCGCAGCCGCCGCAGCTGGGAGGCTGATCGATGCGCGGGGACATGACCGGCTGGGCGTGGGTATGGGCAGTGGCGGCGCTGCTGCTGATCGCCGCCGAGGCCCCGGCACCGGGCGCCTTCATGCTGTGGATGGGTTTGGCCGCGGTGGTGATGTTCGTGCTGGTGCTGCTGGTGCCGGGGATCCCGGTGCTGGCCCAGGTGGCCGCGTTCGTGGTGCTCAGTTTCGTCTCGATCCAGATCTACCGGCGCTGGTTCCGCAAGGCCGCCCGGCAGAGCGACCAGCCGCTGCTCAACCGTCGTGCCGAACAGAACGTCGGCCTGGTCGCCGCGCTCGACCAGCCGATCGTGGGTGGGCGTGGCCGGATCAAGCTGGGTGATGCCTTCTGGGTGGTCGAAGGCCCGGACCTGCCGGTGGGCACGGCGGTGCGCGTGGTCGCGGTCGACGGCATGGTGCTGAAGGTGCAGGAGGCCTGAGCGCCGGTCACGGCGCGGAGGGGCGATGAGCGGCTGCTGGGGTTGCGAGGTCGAAGTCCGCCGCCTGCAGGCCCGGCAGCGGCGCGTGCTGTGGGCCTAGGCCCGGGTCGCGCTGTTCAAGGCCGCCCCATCCTGCTGGCCGCGCCCTGGTGGCCGGTTCGATCGTCTGGCGCCTGTTCGTCGATCCGGCGGTGCCGGTATTCGAGACGATGGCCGGGCGGGCGGCATCGACCTTGCCTGCCTGTGGCTGCTGCGGCCGCACCGCCATGGCGACGTCAACCCGGCCTCGGCCTGCGAATGCGCCCGCAATGACATCGCCGACGGCCTCGCGTGCTGGCGGCCGGCGTTCGGCCTGGCGGGTGTTCCGCGCCGCGCAGCGGGCACTGGCCGAGGCGGGCATGCCCGGACCGGGTCGTTTCGACTGAAAGGAGTCTGGGATAATGGTGGCTTTCCTCCGCCGCGAGACCACCATGACCCTCAGGACCGTCCTCAACGATACCCACCGCGCGCTCGGCGCGAAGATGGTCGACTTCGGCGGCTGGGACATGCCGATCCACTACGGCTCGCAGCTCGACGAGCACCACCTGGTCCGTCGTGGGGCGGGCATGTTCGACGTCAGCCACATGACCGTGGTCGACCTGCACGGCGCCCGGGTGCGCGAGTTCCTGCGCCGGCTGCTCGCCAACTCGGTCGACAAGCTCAAGGTTCCGGGCAAGGCGCTCTACTCCTGCATGCTCGACGAACGCGGCGGGGTGATCGACGACCTGATCGCCTACTACCTGGATGAATCCTTCTTCCGCCTTATGGTCAACGCCGCCACCCGCGACAAGGACCTGGAGTGGATCCGGAAGCAGGCCCATAAGATTCGAGGTGGACGTACGCGAGCGTCCCGAATTCGCGATGGTGGCCGTGCAGGGCCCGCAGGCGCGCGAGAAGGTGATCGGCCTGCTGCGTGAGTCCGACCGCAGCGCGGCGAACAGGCTCGGCCGCTTCGCCGCGCTGGACGCGCAATCCACCGACGGGGTACCGCTGTTCCTGGCGCGCACCGGCTATACCGGCGAGGATGGCTTCGAGATCGTGCTGCCGGAAGGCGAGGCGGTGGCGTTCTGGAACGCGCTGCTGGATGCCGGGGTGAAGCCGGCCGGCCTGGGCGCACGCGACACGCTGCGCCTGGAGGCCGGCATGAACCTCTACGGCCAGGACATGGACGAGAACACGACGCCGTGGGAAGCGGCGCTGGCCTGCGGACGGTGGCGCTGGACGACGGCCGTGACTTCGTCGGCCGCGCCGCGCTGGAGGCACAGAAGGCCGCGGGTACGCCGCGCCAGCTGCTCGGCCTTATGATGGACGAGAAGGGGTGCTGCGCCACGGACAGAAGGTGCTGACCGCGCAGGGCGAGGGCGAGATCCTGTCCGGCACCTTCTCGCCGACCCCAGCAAGGCGATCGCGTTCGCGCGCGTGCCGGCCGGCGAGCCCGGCCAGGTGCGCGTGGACATCCGCGGCCGCGAGGTACCGGTGCGCGTGGTGAAGTTCCCGTTCGTGCGCGAAGGCCAGGCGCAGCCAGGCGTGCTGGGCTGATTTTTCCGCGGCCGCCAGCGGCCATGGCGGCCGTTTACTGGCCTGCGGACTCGTCCGCTAAACTAACCATCCATTCCAGACTCATCGCGTGACCGGAGCCCCCAATGAGCGAGATCCCCGGCGACCTCAAGTTCCTCAAGTCCCACGAGTGGGCCCGCGTCGAAGGCAATGGCCGCGTCACGGTCGGCATCTCCGACCATGCGCAGGGCCTGCTCGGCGACCTGGTCTATGTCGAGCTGCCCAATGTCGGTGACGGCGTCGAGGCCGGCAACGCGGTGGCCGTCGTCGAGTCGGTCAAGGCCGCCTCGGACGTCTACAGCCCGGTCAGCGGCAAGGTGGTCGAGGTCAATGCCGCGCTGGCCGACAAGCCGGAAACGATCAACGAGGACGCCTACGGCGAAGGCTGGCTGTTCGTGGTCGAGTCCGCAGACGCCGAACAGCTCGCCGAGCTGCTCTCGCCCGACGACTACGCCGAGCTGATCGAGGGCGAGGACGACTGAGTCCTCCACCCGGCGCCACCTGGAAGACGCCCGCCACCCGGCGGGCGTTTTTTTGTCCGCCGTCCGCGTCCACGGTCGACGGCTGCCCCGGCGATCCGGGTCGCCGGCATGGTCGGTGCGCCATCGATCGAAGCGTCGACGGTCCGCGTCGGCGCGCAGGCGATGCTCGCGTCGAGCATCACCGAGGGCGCGGGGAGGCGTCGCGACGCGTCTTCGATCGCGTCGCCGGGCTTGCGCAGTTCTGCGCAAATCGGCTTGTGCGACGCGAAACGGGAGCGCTCGCCGCAAACTATTTTCGGGTGCCGCGGTGGTCGCCGAAAGGCACTTGGCGGAACCATGGCGGTCGCGGGATGGCGATGCGAAAACGCGACCGTGCCGATGCGCGAAAAAAAAAAACCACTTGTTTTCCGCGTCGGATTGAAACGCGTCGGCCGGTTGTGGATCCGATGGCCGGGACGCGCGTGCGTCCGGCCGCGGCGCTGGCCGCCGGCGCCGCCGACGACGACGGAAAAAAATCGCGCGTGGGTGTTGACAGTGAAAAAAACCGTGATTAGGTTTCGCCCCAGCAGACGCTGCCTGCAGAAGCGAGTGAGTCGAATCAACACCACAACGCGAAGCACAACTCGGGCATCCGCCAGAAACACTCAGACGGTGGAGCAGGCCCGCTTCCCTCCAAGAAAAGCAGCGAACCCCCGATCAACCGACCGCGCCATTGCAACGCGCGGGTCTTCCCGTATCCGTATCGACGTGCGTATCGCGCCGACGGACTCCCCGGCGGTCACCGCCGCGGGTTTTCGCGACTGGGCGTTACCAAACCGTAGTCCACTGACGAGGAGCCACCCATGGCAACGAAGAAAGCTGCGAAGAAGAAACCCGCCGCCAAGAAGGCGGTGAAGAAGGTCGCCAAGAAGGCCGGCGCCAAGAAGGCCGTGAAGAAGGTCGCCAAGAAGGCCGCTGCCAAGAAGCCGGCCAAGAAGGTCGCCAAGAAGGTCGCCAAGAAGCCGGCGAAGAAGGCCGCCAAGAAGACTGCGAAGAAGGCCGTCAAGAAGGTCGCCAAGAAGCCTGCGAAGAAGGCTGCCAAGAAGACCGTGAAGAAGGCCGCCGCCAAGAAGGCGGTGAAGAAGGTCGCCAAGAAGAAGGTCGCCAAGAAGGCCGCTGCGAAGAAGCCGGCCAAGAAGGCTGCTGCCAAGAAGCCGGCCGCCAAGAAGCCGGCCAAGAAGGCCGCCAAGAAGAAGGTCGCCAAGAAGAAGGCGGCCCCGGTCGCGCTGCCGGCTACCCCGGCTCCGCTGATCTGATCCCACCCCGATAGCCGTACCAGATGACTCCCTCCCCGAAGCCCAGCGGGGAGGGAGTTTTTTTATGCGCGTTTCCCGGCGGCTCCGGTAAGGGGCCGTAAACGGACCGGGCCGGCGATGCCGGCCCGGGTGCGATCAGGAACAGGTGGCGGGAAGGAGTTCTTCCTCGCCAGCCTGGTTCATTCCGGCGCGGCGACGGAGCTGGACGACGAGGCGCCCTGCGGCGGGGTCGCTGACGGAGCGGTGCCGTCGGCCATCAGGTTGTCGGAACCGAAGTCGGTATCCACGTCCAGCCAGCGTTCGGCCGGCAGCCCGATCGCACGGTCGATGATGGTCGGCAGCATGCCGCCGGGCAGCGAGCTCTCGCTGTTCCACATGATGGTGATGCCCAGGTCGCGGCCGGGCAGCAGCGCGGTCATGCCGCGATAGCCCTGCACCGCACCGGCGTGGAAGACGACCTCTTCGCCCGCGTAGTCGAACACGCGCCAGCCCAGCGCGTAGCTGGCGGTCCTGAGCCGGTCGCGGCGCCAGCCCGAGCGCATCTCGCCCGGCGTGGACACCACCGGCGCGTGCAGCGTGGCCAGCAGCGGCGCCGGCAGCACGTCCGGACGATGGCCGGTGTGGGCGAGCAGCCACTGCGCCATGTCGCTGATGCTGGCGTTGACGCCTGCGGCCGGCGACAGCCGGTAGTAGTTCGGCTTCGGATTGATCGCGACCCAGCCATTGCGGCTGCGCACGTGCGGCCTTGCCCAGTGCGGGCTCGATTCGATCCCGGCCAAGGCCCATGCTCGCGTCGTTCATGCCCAGAGGCTCGAAGATCCGCCGCTGCACCAGCTGGTCGTAGAAGCCGCCCGAGGCGGCGAAGACGACGTCGCCGACCAGGCTGAAGGCGACGTTCTGGTAGGCGTAGCACTGGCCCGGGGCGCAGGTCAGCGCGGCCGAGCCGAGCTTCTGGGCGACCTGGTAGTACTCGGCGTTGCCCTCGATGTCGCGGTCGAAGGCGTTGTGCGCCTTCAGGCCGACGCGGTGGCTGAGCAGGTCGGCCACGGTCACCTGCGAGGTGTAACCGGGGTCGGACAGGTGGAAGCCGGGTACGTAGTCGGCGACCTTGCTGTCCCAGCGCAGGCTGCCGTCGTTGACCAGCAGGCCGGTCATGGTGCCGGCGAAGGCCTTGGACATCGAGGCCAGCGGAACACGGTGTGCGCGTCGATCGGCCGCGGTTGGCTGACGTCGGTGACGCCATAGCCGCGCGCACTGAGGATGCGTCCGTTCTGCACGATCGCCATCGCCATGCCCGGCACGCGCTGGCCCTGCACCAGCTGTTCGGCCAGTGCCTCGAAACGGGCGACATCGAAGCCGGTGGCGACCGGTCGTGCGCTGTCGCCCGCGTATGTGCGGTAAGGCAGCGGCTGGGTCGGCGGTGCCAGCGTCCCTGCCGGGAGCGTCGGCGTCTGCGCCGTGGAGGGGAGTGCCATCGCCAGCAGCATGGCCAGCGAAGCCCCGGTAAGCGGTCGGATTACCCGTGGCCTGCTCGGCCTGACGCGCCCGTCTTTCATGATTTGATGCCTGTAAGCTACCGCTGAAACCGATTCTAGCGCCGGTTTTCGTCTATGCACAAACCAGGAGAAGATGAATGGGCAGTTTGTTGATCCTGTTGTTGTTTTTTGGCCTCATCGTGGGCATCGCGCTGTGGGCCGTGGGCATCTACAACGGCCTGGTGACCGGCCGCAATGCCTTAAGAACGCCTTCGCCCAGATCGACGTGCAGCTGCAGCGCCGCTTCGACCTGATCCCCAACCTGGTGGAGACCGCCAAGGCCTACATGGGCCACGAGCGCGAGACGCTGGAAGCGGTGGTCGCCGCGCGCTCGGCCGCGCAGGCAGGGCTGGCCGCTGCCAAGGCCCATCCCGGCGATCCGGCGGCGATGGCGCAACTGGGTGCGACGCAGGGCCAGCTCGACGGCGTGCTCGGCCGGCTGCTGGCGGTGGCCGAGTCCTATCCGGACCTGAAGGCCAACCAGAACATGATGCAGCTGTCGGAAGAGCTGTCTTCCACCGAGAATCGGGTGGCGTTCGCGCGGCAGGCCTACAACGACGCGGTGATGGGCTACAACAACCGGCGCGAGATGTTCCCGTCCAGCGTGGTTGCCGGCATGTTCAACTTCGCCCCCGCCGCGCTGCTGGAGATTCCGGCCGAGAAGGCGGCGCAGGTGCGCGAGGCGCCGAAGGTCCAGTTCTGAGTCCCGCAGGTCCGGTGGCGGCGGCGCGGTCGATCGGGAGCGGGCGTCGATGAATTTCTTCGAGCATCAGGCTGCGGCACGCCGCGGCTCGGGGCGGCTGGTGCTGCTGTTCGCACTGGCCGTGGCTGGCATTGTCGTGGTTGTGGACCTGGTCGTGCTGGTGATGACCGGCAGTGTCGGCGCGACCGTGGCCGCGACCCTCGCGACCCCCTGGCGGTGATCGGCCCAGTTCGCTGTACCGGGTCGCTTCGCTGCGTGGCGGTGGTGCGGTGGTGGCCGCGCAGATGGGCGGCACCGCGGTGCCGGAGGACACCACCGATCCCTCGTTGCGGCGGCTGCGCAACGTGGTCGAGGAAGTGGCCATTGCCGCGGGCGTGCCGGTGCCCAAGCTGTTCGTGATGGAGAACGAGGCGGGCATCAACGCGTTCGCCGCCGGCTACAGCCCCTCCGATGCGGCGATCGCGGTAACCCGCGGCACCCTGGACAGGCTCAACCGCGACGAACTGCAGGGTGTGATCGCGCACGAGTTCAGCCACGTGCTCAACGGCGACATGCGCCTGAACATCCGCCTGATGGGCGTGCTGTTCGGCATCCTGATGCTGAGCCTGATCGGCCAGCGCGTGCTCGTCTATGGCCGCCTTGGCCGGGGCAAGGACGGCGCGCCGATCCTGGTCGCGGCGCTGGTGGCGATGGCCGTCGGCGCCATCGGCGTGTTCTTCGGGCGGATGATCAAGGCCGGGGTGAGTCGCCAGCGCGAATTGCTGGCCGACGCTTCGGCGGTGCAGTTCACCCGGCAGGCACGCGGGCTGGCCGGTGCGCTGAAGAAGATCGGCGGGCTGCAGGCCGGTTCGCAGCTGCAGGATCGCGCCGACGCCGAGGAAGTGAGCCACATGCTGTTCGGCCAGGGCGCCTCGCTGTCCGGGCTGTTCGCCACCCACCCGCCGCTGGTCGAGCGCATCCGCCGGCTGGAGCCGGGCTTCGACGGCCGCCAGCTGGAAGCGCTGGAAGCCCGCTGGCGCGCCACGCCGCCCGATGGACTGGCCGAGGATGCCGCGCTGGGGCTGGCGGCGCGCGACGCGGGCGGTCCGCCGCCGTTGCCGTCCGCCGACGCGCAGGTCCTGCTGACCCCGCCGATGGTCGCCAGCCAGGTGGCCGCGCCCGCGGCCGACGACTACCGGCGCGCGCACGATCTGGTCGCCAGCATGGATGACGACCTGCGCAGGCTGGCAGGCCAGCGCGATACGGTCATGCCCTTGATGCTCGGCCTTCTGCTGGATGGCGACGTGGCGGTCGCCGCGCGCCAGCGCAGCGAGGTCGTGGCCCGCTGTGGCGAAGCGATGGCCCAGCAGGTGTTCGAGCTTCGCCGCCAGCACCTGGACGCGTTGCACCCGGCATTGCGGCTGCCGCTGGCGTCGCTGGCATTCCCTGCGCTGCGACAACGGCCGCGGCCGCAGCTCGATGCCTTCCTCGACACGATCGAGGCCATGGTCCTGACCGATGCGCGCGTGTCGGTATTCGAGTACTGCCTGTCGAAGCTGCTGCAGGTGCAGGTGCGCGAGGCACTGGACCCGTCGCGTCACGCGCGCTTCGGCCGGACCAAGGCCACCGGCGTGCGCCAGGAGTTCGCCACCCTGCTGGCGGTGATGGCCCAGCCGGGCATCCGGATGCGCCGGCGCGGGCGCAGCGCGCCTACCTTACCGGACTGCAGCGGGTCCTGCCGCGCGACCACCTGGCATACGCGCCGCCGGTCGATGGCGTACAGGCGCTGGACGCGGTCTGGGGTCCGCTGGATGCGCTGGTGCCGGCCGCCAAGGAGATGCTGGTCGAGGCGCTGGTCGATGCGGTGTCCAGCGACCAGCGGGTCAGCGTGGCCGAGGCCGAGCTGCTGCGCACGGTATGCGCCGTCCTGCATTGCCCGCTGCCGGCGTTGCTGGAGCGAAGCTGAGGATTTTTCCGGCGCGACATGAACCCCTGCCAGAGGAGTGTGCGGCATGAAAGGCTTCGCCCTGGTGTGTGCCGTTCCCGTGCTCCCATGGCGGGCCTGCGGGTGCACGCCGAAGTCGCCCCGGTGACCGCGTCCCGCGGCCGGTCATCGACATGCACGTGCATGCCTTACGCTGGAAGCGCCGCCCGGCACGCCGGCATGTCCGGGATCGCAGGGGGTATCGATGCCCGTGCTCGATCCGCGCGATCCCTTCGACGGTTCCGCTTTCCCCGCCTGCGAGAAGCCGCTGCTCGCGTCGTCCAGCGACCAGGCGCTGCAGGCGGAGAGCATCGCCGAACTCCGCCGCCACAACGTCCGCCGCGCGGTGCTGGACGGAACGCCCGAGCGGGTGGCGCAGTGGCGGCGGGCCGCGCCGGGCCTGTTCCTCCCGGCGGTGGCGTTCGGCAAGGCAACGGAGCGGTCGACGGAGGAGTTGCGCCGGTTGCATCGCGACGGCCGCCTGGAAGCGTTCGCGGAGGTCGCCATGCAGTACCGCGGGCTGCGTGCCGACGATCCGCGCTATGAGCCCTATTTCGCACTTGCCGAGGAACTGGATGTGCCGGTCGGCATCCACCTGGGCGAGGGGCCGCCGGGCGCGGCGCGTTTCCCGGGCTACGAAGACTACCGGGCAAGCCTGACCTCGCCTTTCCAGCTCGAGGAGGTGTTGCGGCGCCACCCCGGGCTGCGCCTGTATGTCATGCACTACGGCTCGCCGCTGGTCGATGAAATGATCGCGATGATGTTCACCCACCCGGGCCTGTACGTGGATGTGGCCAACAACGACTGGGCGTTCCCGCGCGCGCAGTTCCACGACGCGCTCCGGCGCATGATCGACGCCGGGTTCGGCAAGCGGATCCTGTTCGGCTCCGACGGCATGTACTGGCCCGGGGCGATCGGCGAGGCGATCCGGGCGATCGAGGAGGCGCCGTTCCTGGACGAGGCGCAGAAGCGCGACATCCTCTACCACAACGCCGCGCGCTTCCTGCGGCTGAACGAGGCGGAGATCGCTGCCGACCACCGCCCGCCATCGGCGGACCGGCGCATGGCACGCGCCACGCCTTAGCCGCGCACGCGCCGCCTGGCGATGGCGACCGGCCATCGCCTGCTCCGCACGACGCGCCGGCCGCGCGCGGCGCTGGCGGTGTCGCAGTGCATCGGATACCGTTCGCGCCAAGGACGGGCCGGCGCGGCGGCCGGTACGAGCCCATAATGCCTTGCCCATGATCGCTGCAGACACGGCCGACTCCCGGCTTGGCCGGCTCCGCGCGGCGCTGGCCGAATCGCCACCGCTGCTGTGGTCGTTCGTGTACTTCTTCTGCCTGCTCAGCGGCTACTACGTGCTGCGACCCGTGCGCGAGGCCATGGCCGCGTCCAGCGACATCGAGGCGGTGTTCCCGGCGGCGCTGATCGGGTTCTTCGCCGACCGCGGCGTGGCCCCGGCGAATTCACCCTGCAGTTCATCTTCACCGCGGTGTTCCTGATCATGCTGCTGCTGCAGCCGGTGTACGGCTGGCTGGTCAGCCGCTTTCCGCGGCGACTGTTCCTGCCGGTGATCTACGGGTTCTTCATCGCCACGCTGCTGCTGTTCTACGCGATGTTCGACAGCGGCGTGGCCGGCCGCGGACTGGCCTTCATCCTCTGGATCACCGTGTTCAACCTGTTCGCGGTGGCGGTGTTCTGGAGCTTCATGGCCGACCTCTACAACAACGCCGAGGCGAGGCGGTACTACGGCTATATCGGCGCGGCCGGCACGCTTGGCGCGTTCCTCGGGCCGGTGCTGACCCGCACCCTGGTCGAACGGGTAGGCATCGCCAACATGATGCTGGTGTCGGCGGTGCTGCTGGCGATCTGCGTGGCCTGCATCCTGCGCCTGCGCCGCTACGCGGTGGCGCGCGAAGCGGAGCGCGGCCTTACCAGCGGCGAAAAGCCGATGGGCGGCGAGGTGCTGGCTGGCCTGAAGCTGGTGGCGAAGGAGCCGCTGCTGCGCTGGCTGGCGCTGCTGGTGGTGCTGGGCGTGGGCGTGGGCACCCTGCTGTACAACGAGCAGAACCGGATCGCGCGCACCGCGTTCGCCACCGCCGAGGAGCGCGCCGCGTTCTTCTCGACCCTGAGATACCGGGCGGTGAACCCATACCCTGGTGGTGCAGCTGTTCATCACCCGCGCGCTGATGTCGCGCTTCGGCATCGCCCCGGCGCTGCTGATCCCCGGTTGCGCGGTCATCCCAGGCTTCTCGATCCTTACCGCTTCGCCACTGCCGATGCTGGTCGCGGTCGTGCAGGTGTTCACCCGCGCCAGCGAGTTCTCGCTGGCCAAGCCGGCGCGCGAGACCATCTACACCCGGGTCGGGCGCGAGTGGCGCTACAAGGCCGGCGCGGCGATCGACACGGTGATCTACCGTGGCGCGGACCTGACCTTCGTCTGGCTGCACAAGCTGCTGTCCGCGTTCGGTTCCAGCGCAGTGTTCGGCGCCGGCGTGCTGGTCGCCAGCCTGATGACGTTTTCGGCCTTGCAGCTGCTGCGCCGCGAGAAGCAGCTGCCGGGCGAACGCGAGGCGGACGCCGTGGTCGCCGGCGACCCGGCGTGAAGCGCTTCACGCCGGCAGCAGCGGCAGCGAGAACAGCACCGCCCCGAGCACGAACAGCGCGGTGAGCGCATGGACCAGCCGGTGGTTCACGCGCAGGAACACGAACTGCTCGACCGTGCGGCCGACCCAGAACAGGACCATGAACCACAGCAGCCCCCGGCCCAGTGGTGTGCCGCGCAGCTCCACCGGGAACAGCAGGCACAGCACGCCCACGCCCATAAGAAATAGACCAGGCGCAGGTTGAGGATCTGGATGATCGCGCGGGTGGGCAGGCCGGCCTTGGCCAGCTCGTGCTTCCAGTCGAACAGCGTCCAGAAGCCGAGATGGAAGGCCGCCATGGACGAAACTGTGCAGGGCGCAGAGCAGCAGGGGAACGTCGGCATGCATGTCGTTCTCCTCGAAGTGGCGACCTCAGCCCCTGTGCGTCGGCTTGGGCGACACCCACATCGCGATGCGCGCGCGGAATACGGCGTCGCCGTCGCGGTCGCGGACCACCACCCCGACCGGGAGGTCATAGCCCCGGTCGCCTCCACCAGCGGCACGTCGGGCGTGGCCACCGCATGCATCGGCCCGTTGGCCTTGCGCAGGTATTCCACGGTCATGCCGCGCGGGATCCAGCGCATCGACGTCGGCAGGCTGGCGTCGGTCATCACCCCGGCGACCAGCTCGGCGAGGTTGCACAGGGCGATCGCATGCACCGTGCCGAGGTGGTTGGTGACCTTGCGCCGATGGCGGATGGTGGCTTCGCAGCGGCCCGGCTCCAGCCGGGTGATGCGTGGCCTGATGGTGGCGAAGTAGGGCGCCTTGAAGCAGATCGCCCGCGAGAACAGCCAGTCGCCGGCGGGCCAGCGCTGCAGTCGGTGCCAGGTATCGAGCAGGCGGTTGGCCATGGGTATTCCTGTCGTGGAACCGGCGGGTGATGCGTGGACCGGCGTGAGCCGGACCGCGTACCGCGCAGCCCGGGCCCCGTGCCGCTGCGGATGCAAGACGGCGGGCCGGAGCCCGCCGTCAGGTGGCACTACCCGACAGTCGCGGACGTCACGCCGCTTCGCGCGCCCCGGGCGCGGCTGGTCGTAGTAGCTGGCCGCGCGGAGCTCGTGCACGTCGAAGTCGTCGACGGTGATCGTTTCCAGGTGATCTCGCGCAGCTCCTCCAGCAGCTTGCGCTCCTCGGCGGTGATCACGCCCTCGGCCACGGCCTCGTCCAGCTGCGCCGGGAACTCCAGCGCCTCGATGCCCTTGGTCTTGAGCGCCTTGAGGAACTTGCGTTCCACCGGCTCGGCCTGCACGGCCCGGGCCAGGTAGCTGTCGATGCGGCCGCCGGGGTTGTTCGCGCAAGGAGTCAGGAACACGCCCGCGCCCAGGCGGTCGCGCGCTTCGCTCGGGGTCATCAGCAGCGAGGCGACACGGTGGTTGAGGCGGTCGCCCGGGGCTTCGGCGCGGCGGCCGAGCGGGAACACCAGCGCCCACAGCGCCCAGCCGACCGGACGGATCGGGAAGTTGCGCAGCGCGTCGGACAGCGCACTTTCGATCTCGTTGAAGCTGTTGTACATGCTCCACGCCAGCAGCGGCTTGTCCGCTTCCGGCGCACCCTCGTCGTGGTGGCGCTTGAGCACCGCGCCGGCCATGTACAGGTGGCTGAGCACATCACCCAGGCGGCCCGACAGCGATTCCTTGAACTTCAGCTTGCCGCCCAGCAGCAGCATCGACACGTCGGCCATCAGCGCCAGGTTGGCGGCATAGCGGTCGAGCTTGCGGAAGAACGGACGGGTGTAGTCGTCGCCGGGGGCACCGCCGACCTTCGATCCGGTCAGGGCGAACCAGAACGAACGGAACGCGTTGGAGATGCCGTAGCGCACGTGGCCCGACAGGCTCTCGTCGAAGCTGTCCAGCGCGGCGGCGCGGTCCGGCTCCTGCGCGGCCTTCATTTCCTTCATCACCCACGGATGGCACAGGATCGCGCCCTTACCGAAGATCAGCAGGCTGCGGGTCATGATGTTGGCGCCTTCGACGGTGATGCCGATCGGCGCGGCCTGCCAGCTGCGGCCGGCAAAGTTGCGCGGCCCGAGGATGATGCCCTTGCCGCCGATCACGTCCATCACGTCGGACACGACCTCGCGGCCCATGTTGTTGCAGTGGTATTTCGCAATCGCCGACGGCACCGACGGCACGTCGCCGCGGTCCACCGCGGCCGCGGTGGCCTGCGACAGCGCGCTGATCGTGTAGGCCTTGCCGCCGATCCGGGCCAGCGCTTCCTCCACGCCCTCGAAGCGGCCGACCGACAGGCCGAACTGCTTGCGGATGCGCGCATAGGAACCGGTCACCCGCGCGCCGAACTTGGCGCCGCCCGAAGCGGTGGAGGGCAGGGTGATCGAGCGGCCCACGGCCAAGGCACTCGTTGAGCATGTTCCAGCCCTTGCCGGCCAAGGTCGGCGCCGCCGATCAGCTGGCTGAGCGGGATGAACACCTCGCGGCCGCGGATCGGGCCGTTCTGGAACGGCGAATTCAGCGGGAAGTGGCGGCGGCCGATCTCCACGCCGGCGGTGTCGCGCGGCAGCAGCGCCAAGGTGATGCCGATGTCCCGGGTGTCGCCGAGCAGTCCGTCCGGGTCGTACATGCGGAAGGCCAGGCCGACGAGCGTGGCCACCGGCGCCAGGGTGATGTAGCGCTTGTCGAAGGTCAGCTTGACGCCCAGCACGTTGGCGCCGTTCCACTCGCCCTTGCAGACGATGCCGAAGTCGGGGATCGAGGTGGCGTCGGAGCCGGCGAACGGCCCGGTCAGGCCGAAGCACGGCACTTCCTACCCAGCGCCAAGGCGCGGCAGGTAGTAGTCCTTCTGTTCCTAGGTGCCGTAGTGGTTGAGCAGCTCACCCGGGCCCAGCGAGTTGGGCACGCCGACGGTGGAGCTGACCACGCTGGAGATCGAGGCGATCTTCTGGATCACCTTGTGGTGCGCCAGCGCCGAGAATCCCAGACCGCCGTACTGCTTGGGAATGATCATGCCGAAGAACCTGTTCTTCTTGATGAAGTCCCACAGCTCCGGCGGCAGGTCGGCGTGGACGTGGGTGATTTCCCAGTCGTTGACCATCCGGCACAGCTCTTCGACCGGGCCATCAAGGAAGGCCTGCTCCTCGGCGGTGAGCTGCGGCTTGGGGTAGTTCAGCAGCGTGTTCCAGTCCGGGTCGCCGGTGAACAGCTCGCCTTCGAAGCCGACCGAGCCGGTCTCCAGCGCGATGCGTTCGGTCTGCGACAGCGGCGGCAGGATCCGGCGGAACACATCGAGCAGCGGGGCCACGATCAGCGGCTTGCGGATCGCCGGGATCAGCAGCGGCACGGCCACCAGCGCCGAGAGGATGCCGATCACCGCCACGGTCGGGCGGTGTGCGCCGAGCAGCCAGCAGGCGACCAGCGCGGCGGCCAGCAGCGCGGCCCAGCTGGCCAGCCGCAGCCGGTGGTAGGCGGCGAACCCGCCGATCAGCAGGAAGGCCAGGGATGGGCAGGGCGATGCTCATGGGTTTGCTCCGTTGACGGGCGCGTGCGCCCCTTGCACCGCGGATCTGCCGGTCCCCTCGGTCCGGTCCAGTTCCGCGAGATATTCCAGCACCGTGGCGGTAAAGCGGTCGTTGTCGTCCCCGGCCAGCATATGCGTGGCATCGGCCAGCTGCACATGGCGCGCATGCGGGGCCAGTTCGAGGAAATCGGCCACCGTGCGCTCGGAAACCAGGTCGCTGCGGCCGCCGCTGACCAGCAGCAGCGGGCACTGCACGGTACGCGTGGCGGCGGCGATGTCGTCCTGGTGCCGTTCGCTGTCGCGCGCCAGTTCATCGACCAAGGCGCGGGTCCCAGTGCCAGCGCCAGCGGCCGTCGGCGCCTTCGCGCAGCAGTTCGCGCAGCGAATCGGGCGACTTGCCCGGCTCGCGGCGGCGCTGCGGCAGGTAGGTGGCGATGCTGTCGGCGGCCTGCTCCAGCGAGCCGAAGCCGTCCGGGAACGCGGTCATGAAGCCGAGGATGCGCTGCAGGCCGGCGGTCTCCCAGCGCGGGGTGATGTCGACTGGGGATCATGGCGCGGAACAGGCCCGGCCAGCGCGATTCGGCCAGCAGGCCGAACAGCCCGCCCATCGAGGCGGCGACCAGCAGCGGCGGGCGTGGCAGCCCGCCGGCCAGCACGATCAGGTCGTCGGTGAACTGCTGGCCGGTGTAGGCGTCGTCGGCATTGCGGTCCGAGCCCCCGTGCCCGCGCGCGTCGTAGGCAAGGCCGGCGTGGCCACGCCGTGCGAGCGCCGTTGCCGTTGATGACCAGGCGCGGCGCGTCTGGCCGAAACCGTGCGCATACAGCACCGAGGTGACGCCAGTCCCGGCGGGAACGCCGGGCACGTGGTACGCGCTTGCCGCCAGGGCCGGACCGGCGCCTTGCAGGCGCAGTTCGTTGACCGGCAGGTCGATGGCGGCGGCCGTATCCATACGAGATGGTATGGACGCGCGTCCGGGAAAGTCAATACGTTTGCGTACGGGTGGTCTGTGGGCGCTGCCACGGGCGCGGGGAGCCGAGATCGACACTGTTTCCGCCGCAACGGCGTACTGCAACGGACTGCGGCGTATGGTTAAATCCGGCGCATGAACCCGACCTCGATGGATCCGCCCCCTTCCCCGTGCCGGCCCGTGGCACCCGCCTGAGCGCTGCCGACTGGGCCCAGGTCGCACTGGACGTCATCGCCGAACAGGGCGTGTCCGCGGTCGCGGTAGAGCCGCTGGCCCGACGCCTGGGCGTGACCAAGGGCAGCTTCTACTGGCACTTCCCGTCGCGCGACGCGCTGCTGCAGGCAGCGCTGGAGCGCTGGGAGGAGGTCGAGCAGGAGCAGGTGTTCGGCAGCCTGGAAGAGGTGCCGGATCCGCGCGAGCGCCTGCGCATGCTGTTCCAGCTGGTCGGCCACGAGACCAAGCCGCATGCGATCTACAGCGAGCTGCTCAAGTCGCTGGAGCATCCGGCGGTGGCGCCGGTGATCCAGCGCGTGTCGCAGCGGCGCCTGGAATACCTGACCGCCTCGTTCCGCCAGGCCGGTCTCGGGCGCGCCGAAGCGCAGAACCGGGCGCGCCTGACCTATGCCGCCTATGTCGGCTTCCTGCAGTTGCGCCCGCACCAGCCGAAGATGACCCACGAGGAGTTCGAGGAATACCTCGGGCACGTGATCAATACCCTGATTCCGGTCTGAGCCGGGCGACTGCTGCCGGTTTGCCGGCAGCAGCGACCGTGGAGCGGGGCTTGCCCCCCCATCTTTTTTCCCGCAAGGCCGACCGGCTGTTCTTCCGCCGGTTTCGCGCGCCGCAAACGCAGCGGGGCAAACCCCGCCCTGCGCTACCGCGGTCAGGCGGCGAACGCCGGTCGGGTCAGGTTGTCGGCCACACCGTCCGTGCACAGCACTTCGTCCTCGATGCGGATGCCGCCGTAAGGCCGGAACGCGTCCACGCGCGCCCAGTCGACACTGTCGGCATGGCCGTTCTTCTTCACCTCGTCCAGCAGCATGTCGATGAAGTACAGGCCGGGCTCGATGGTGACGACCATGCCCGGTTCGAGCACGCGGGTCATGCGCAGGTAGGGGTGGCCCGAGGGCCGCGCGATGGTGCCGCCGCGGTCGCTGGCGGCGAAGCCGGCCACGTCGTGCACCTGCAGGCCGATCGGATGGCCCAGGCCGTGCGGGAAGAACGCCGCGCTCACGCCCGTGGCCAGCGCCGCTTCCGGCGAGGCCTTCAGCACGCCGAAGTCCTTGAGGATGCCCATCAGCGACAGGTGCGCGTCCACGTGCAGCTGCCTGTAGTCCACGCCGGCGCGCACGCCGGCGCACATCGCCTGCTGGGCGGCATCGACCGCGTCGATCATCGCTCAACTCGCTGCCACGATCGGTCGCGTAGGTACGGGTGATGTCGGAGGCATAGCCGTGGTGGCTGGCGCCGGCGTCGATCAGGAAGCTGAGCGATTCGGCCGGCGGATCGCGATCCAGTTCGGTGTAGTGCAGGACCGCGCCGTGCGTGTTGAGGCAGACGATGTTCTGGTAGGGAAGCTCGGCGACGTCCTGGCGGGCCGCCTCGCAATACGCCATGTGGATGTCGAACTCGCTGGCCCCGGCGCGGAACACTCGCTCGGCGGCCCGGTGCGCGTGTGCGGCCTTGCGCTGGGCCACGCGCATCAGCGCGATCTCGTAGGGGGTCTTGTATGAACGCTGGTAATGCAGGTAGTCCAGCGCCGCCGGCGGATTGTCCGGCACGTAGTCGCCGAGCGCGCTGTTGGGCTCGCCGAGGATCGCGCAGCGTGCGGCCGGGCCGGGCAGCAGCGGCAGGGCTTCCTCCGGGGTGCGGATCACGTGCACGTCCACGTGCTCGACCCACCAGCCGTTGGGGGCCTCGGGCACCACGTGCCAGTAGTCGAATGGCTGCAGGTAGATCACTTTCGGCCGCTGGCCCGGGGTGTGGACCAGCCAGCTGTCGGTGACGCGGGTCAGCGGCAGCCAGTGCTTGAAATGCGGATTGACCGCGAACGGATAGTCGCGGTCGTCGAACAGCTGGTAGTGGCGGCGGCCGCTGGGCACCAGCAGGTGGTCATGGCCGCTGCGGGCCAGGCCCTCGTCCGCGCGCGCGCGCAGCGTTGCAAGGTGCTGGGGATAGAGCGGTGCGGCATCGACGGCGTGCATGGTGCGGATCCGGTGCTAAAGGCCACAGTGTGCCCGATCGGCCGGAAACATCCCCTGAAAGCCGCGCCTCAGTCCGCGTGCGTTTCCTCGCCGGCGCGGACCCAGTCGCGGATCGCCCCGCGCTGCTCGTCGGAGATCGTCAGGAAGCGGAAGCCGCACCAGTTCTGGCCGGGGGTATTGGCAGGCACGGTCCACAGCAGGTGCACGCCGACCCCGACCGGCGAGGACAGCCCGCGCCCGCGCAGGTGGAAGCGCAGCTGGTAAAGGGCGTCCTCGGCCAGTGGCGAGGAGGCGATCAGCAGCATCCCGCTCTCGGACAGGTTGCCGAGTTGCCCGATCACCTCGTCGGTCATCGTGTCGATCACCGGCACGCTTTCGGTGACGTGGCGGCGGGGTGCGCGACGGGTCTCGTGGATCATGCGCTTGCGGCTCCCGGTGCGGCGCTGGCCGGCCGGCCGGCCAACCCGCGCAGTGCGCGCAGCGTGGCCTGCCAGGCGCGGTCGATCAGGCGGCCCTTGTCCTCGGTGACGATCCGCGCCTTACCCCTGGGCCATCAGCCGGGCCAGGCTGTCGAGCGAATGTTCGCCGACCTTGTGCCCGCGCGCGTTGACGAACAGCGCGTTGTCGGTGACCGGGCTGTACCAGGACAGGCGCTGGCGACGCACGTCGCCCTGCTGGTTGTGCACGAACTCGAACCAGGTGCCGAAGGGCAGCGTGCGCAGGTGTTCGTAGCAACCCTGCTCCTCGGCGCTGCGCGGCGGCAGCTGCGCTTTCTTCGCCTCGGCATGCTCGCCCTCGCCCAGGCGCGCACGGGCCTTGAGCTTGGCGGTCAGTTCGGTACGCGAAGTCGCCTCGTCGTCATCGCTGCGCGACAGCCGGCGGGCGATGGCACTGGCCTCGTCCTCGTGGTAGCCGACCTGGCGCAGGGCGGTGTCGATCTGTGCGGCCAAGGTCCGGGTCCGCGGGCGTGTCGGCGGCGCAGGTGATCTCGATGATCCCATGGCGGTCGCCTCCTCGCGCTCGCGCCACTCCTGCGAATCCTCGCCGTGGCGCAGCGACGTCAGGGTCAGCACGTCCGCCCGCGGTTCAGCAGCGCACGGACGAACTGCGGCGGCGTGCGCTCGCCGAGCCGCGCGGCGATGGCCGTCGCGGCGCTGCGCTTGGCCGTCTCCAGGCGGTCGCGGCCGCGCGCGGCCTCGACCTTAGCGCCGCTCGCTGACCTCGGCCTTGTGGGCCTGCGCGCGATAGTGCTCCTGCACCTCGCGGTTGGCGCGTTCGAATACGGCTTCGTCGTCGGTGTACTCCGCGAGCACCTTGTCGACGGCCTGCGACAGGCGCGTGACCAGCTGCGAATCGGCATCGTCGTCGGCCAGCCACGTGGCGCCGGATTCGGCGACGGAATTGAGCAGCTCGCGCGCCGGATGCTGGTCGCGGACGAAGAAACTGCGGTCCTGCACGGCGCGCGCACCACCGGGACCTGCAGCTTCTCCAGCAGGTCCTGGGCGGGTGCGTCCAGGTGCACCTCCCGGCCGATCTCGTGGTACAGCATGCCCAGCAGTTCGAACGTGTCGCTGTGTTCCTGCGAAAGGCTGGCATCCGGTCCATGCGCCTCGCGCATCCGCGCCAGCATGGCCTTAGCGCAGGTCGTCGACGGTCCGGCGCGGACGCCCGAATGCGCGCTTCGGCACCGGCACGGACTGCAACGCGCCAAGCACGTTGACCATGGCGTCCAGCGGCAGGATCACGCCGGGGGGCGGTCGCTGCCGCCGGGCTGGTCGCCGCGACGGTCGGACAGCATGTTCTGCAGCGCGGCGAACACCGCCTGTTCCGGCATCTCCGCTGTGGTCGGCTGCTCCGCTTCGGCGGCCGCCTCGTCGCGCGCCGCGTCGTCGCCACGGGCGGGTGCCGGCGCGCGGCCAGCCCGGCCATCAGGGCGCCGCTCCATACCGACGGCCGAGTCGAGCCATGCCAGCCGGTCAGGGGCGCTGGCTGACCGCGCCGGCGGAACCGCCGCGGTCGCGGCTCTGGCCCTGCGTGCGTGGCCGGTACGGCAGGTAGACCAGTAAGGCAGGACGCCTTCATGGGTCAACAGCACATTGAGCCGTTCGACCAGTTCGCCGTAACGGTCCAGCACCTGGCGCTCGAACACGCGGTACAGCAGCAGCTGCGAATCCAGGGTCATGTGCAGCGTTTCGCCGGCGTCGCGCAGGACGCGGCACAGCGCATGGGGCCCGATTGGAAGGTGCTCCGGATCGAACGCCGGTCGCCCGGCGAGCACGCCGAAACGCTGGCCCAGCAGCAGCAGCGGAGTACCGCCGCGCTGCGCTTCGCGCTTGCTGATTTCGGCCAGGACGATCTCGCGGTCCAGGTCGGTGTCCTCGACCAGGGTCAGGTGCTGGAACTGCAGCGGGTCGGTGACCGCCTCCTCGACGGGCGTGGCCACGGGCATTTCGCGCAGGCGCGCGAGTGCGTCCTCGAGCCCGGCCAAGGTAGCGCGGCACCACGTCGGCGCGATGCTGGCGCAGGCGCTGCAGTTCGACGAAATGCTCGGACTGGCGCTGGTTGCTGCGCGCAAGGTCTGCGTTCTTGAACAGCTGGCGCTCGAACTCGTTCAACGCCAGGTTGAGCGAGGTGGTCAGGGCCTGCCCGGCCAGCGCGTTGACCGCTTCGAGGATGTGGCGCACGCGCGGTGGCAGCGAGGCGTGCGCAAGCGTGCGCGGCGCACCGTGGGTGTTCGATGTTGGTCGGACGGTAGATGACATCCGGCGGCCCGGCTCCCCTGAGCGTCGGTATTTAACATGTTTGTGGGTGGGGCGGCCACAGCGCTCGCCGTTCCGCGGGCCTTCCTCAGAGGAACAGGCCGATGACGTCGTTGGCGAAACGGCGGCCCAGCGCGGTCGGTGCCACGTGGTTGTCCGAAACCGCCAGCCATTCGCGTTCCCGGGCCAGCGCGAGGGCGGGCAGGATCCTGTCGCGGGACAGGCCGGTGCGGACTTCGAAGTCGGACAGGGCGAAGCCTTCGTGCAGCCGCAGCGCGTTGAGCATGTATTCGAACGGACGCCGGTCCGCGTGTATCCGGTCGTCGCCGCCGATCGCGGCAGGTCCGCCGGCTGCGGCCATCCAGTTGGCCGGATGCTTGTGTTTCCAGCGGCGCAGGATCGACTGTTCGGCGCCGAGGGTGATCTTGCCGTGGGCGCCGGCACCGATCCCCGGGTAGTCGCCGTAGCGCCAGTAGTTGAGGTTGTGCGCGCACTGGCGGCCAGTACCAGCGTAGGCGCTGGTCTCGTAGTGGCCGTAGCCGGCGTCGGCCAGCAGCGCGCCTGGCAGCGCTCCTGGATGTCCCATGGCGGCGTCGTCGTCGGGGATGCCCTGCGGCGGCCGGGCGAAGAACACCGTGTTCGGTTCCAGGGTCAGCTGGTAGTGGCTGACATGCGCCGGCTGCAGGGCGAAGGCGCGTTCCAGGTCGCGCTCGGCCATGGCCAGGTCCTTACCGGGCAGGGCGTACATCAGGTCCAGGTTGAGGTTGTCGAAACCGGCGTCCCGGGCCAGTTTCACCGCCGCCTCGGCTTCGGTGCTGTCGTGGATGCGGCCCAGCCGCTGCAGGCAGCCGTCGTCGAAGCTCTGAATGCCGAAGCTGATCCGGTTGACGCCGGCGGCACGGTAGCCGTCGAAGCGGCCGTGTTCGGCGGTGCCGGGATTGGCTTCGAGGGTGATTTCCGCATCCGGGGCGAAGCGCAGCCTTACCGAGGCGGCCTGCAGGATCCTGTCGATGGCCTGCGGCGGGAACAGGCTGGGCGTGCCGCCACCGAAGAACACGCTGTGCACCGTGCGGCCCCAGACCAGCGGCAGGTCGTGCTCCAAGTCGCGCACCAGCGCATCGACGTAATCGTCGAATGGCAGTCCGCCCTTGGCCGCGTGCGAGTTGAAGTCGCAGTACGGGCACTTGCGCACGCACCAGGGCAGGTGCACGTACAGCGAAAGCGGCGGCGGGATCAGGGCGGGAGTCATGCGGGTGCTGCGGTCGGCAGCTGCAGGGTGCGGGTGGCGTCAGCGCAACGCGGCTGCGCCGCCGGCAGGCGGGCATGCAGCTGTGCCAGGGGCGTCCGCGGTGGCTGATGCGGTTCTTCACCACCGGCTCGAGCTCGGCGGCGGACAGGCCGTGTTCGGTATCGAGGAACACCGGATCGTAGCCGAAGCCGCCTGCGCCGCGTGGTGCATCGAGGATCAGGCCCGGCCAGATGCCTTCGGCGACCAGCGGCTGCGGATCCTCCGCGTGGCGCAGCAGCACGATCACCGCGTAGAAGTGCGCGGTCCGCCATTGCGGATTGAGGCCTTCGAGCGCGCCGAGCAGCTTGGCGATGTTGGCTGCGCCGTCGCCGTGGCCGCCGGCATAGCGCGCCGAATACAGTCCCAGCGCGCCGCCGAGCGCGTCCACGCACAGGCCCGAGTCGTCGGCCAGCGCCGGCAGGCCGGTGACCCGTGCGGCGTGGCGCGCCTTCAGCAGCGCGTTCTCGACAAAGGTCAGTCCGGTTTCCTCGATGTCGGCCACGCCCAGATCCGACTGCGCGACCAGTTCGGCGCCGGTGCCGTCAAGCAGCGCGCGCAGCTCGGCGAGCTTGCCGGCATTGCCGCTGGCCAAGGATAAGGCGGGTCATCGCGTGCGGCTCATCGGCTGGATTCCGGCGCGTGCAGCAGGCTCGTGCCAGTCATGGCCTTGCCAGAGCAGCCTGCTGCGCGGCGAGCAGCTCGCCGATGCCGTGCTCGGCCAGGGCCAGCAGCGCATCGAGCTCGGTACGGCGGAAGGCGTGGCCCTCGGCGGTGCCCTGCAGCTCGATGAAGCCGCCGCCGTCGTTCATCACCACGTTCATGTCGGTGTCGCAGGCGCTGTCCTCGGCATAGTCGAGGTCCAGCACCGGCACGCCCCAGTAGATACCGACCGACACCGCCGCCACCGCGCCGAACACCGGGTCGCGGCTGATATCGCGCCGCGCCTGCAGCCAGCGCACCGCGTCGACCAGGGCGACGTAGGCGCCGGTGATCGCCGCGGTGCGGGTGCCGCCGTCGGCCTGCAGCACGTCGCAGTCCAGGTGATGGTGCGTTCGCCGAGCGCGTTGCGGTCGACGCACGCGCGCAGGGTGCGGCCGATCAGGCGCTGGATCTCCAGCGTGCGCCCGCCCTGCTTGCCGCGCGAGGCCTCGCGGTCGGAACGGGTATGGGTGGAGCGCGGCAGCATGCCGTACTCGGCGGTGACCCAGCCTTCCCCCTTGCCGCGCAGGAACGCGGGGACCCGGTTCTCCACGCTGGCGGTGCACAGCACGCGGGTGTCGCCGAAGCTGACCAAGGACCGAACCTTCGGCATGGCGGGTGTAGCCGCGTTCGATGCGCACCTGGCGCAACTGGTCGGGGGCGCGGCCACTGGGGCGGACGACGGTCATGCGATGGGGTTCCATGGGGAGGGCAGGCCGGCGCGCGTGGGCCAACGGGCCGGCGGCGGCGTGCCGCGAAGGGTCTGCTAGATTAACATTCGCGCCTTGCCACCGGCGCCCGCAGCACAGGAATCCCCGCATGATCCGTAGCATGACCGCCTTCGCCAGCGGCGAACGCGGCACCCCGTGGGGCGTGCTGGGGTGCGAACTGCGCTCGGTCAATCACCGTTTCCTCGAGACCGGGCTGCGCCTTACCGACGACCTGCGGGCGCTGGAACCGCTGCTGCGCGAACGGGTGGCGGCGCGGGTCCAGCGCGGCAAGCTCGACCTGGTCCTGCGCCTGCGTGCGCCGGAGTCGGCGGTGTCGCTCGCGGTCAATGAAGCGTTGCTGGAGCAGCTCGGCGCGCTGGCGCAGCGTCTGGACGCGCAGTTCCCGCGGCTGCAGGTCGGGTTCACCGAGCTGCTGCAGCTGCCGGGCGTGCTGCAGGTGCCCGCCGCCGATGGCGAGGCGTTGCAGGTGCAGGCGCTGGAGCTGCTGGACCATATCCTGGACGAGTTCGTTGCCGCGCGCGAGCGCGAGGGCTCCAAGCTCGCTGCGGCCATCTCCGAGCGCGTGGACGCGATCGAGCGCATCGCCGGCGAGGTGGGCGGGCTGATTCCGGCGATCCGCGAAGGCCAGCGGGCCAAGCTCGCCGCGCGGCTGGCCGACCTGCCGCACCCGGTCGACCCGGGACGCGCCGAGCAGGAGCTGGTGTTGTGGCTGCAGAAGCTCGACGTGGACGAGGAACTTGACCGGCTCGACAGCCACATCGTCGAGATCCGCCGCGTGCTCGGCCAGCGCGAGCCGGTCGGCCGGCGCCTGGACTTCCTGCTGCAGGAGTTCAACCGCGAGGCCAACACGCTGGGTTCCAAGTCGGTGGACGCGCGCACGTCGGCCGCCGCGGTCGAGTTGAAGGTGCTGATCGACCAAGGTCCGCGAACAGGTACAGAACATCGAATGAGCCAGATGCGAGGCACCCTCTTCGTCGTTGCCGCGCCCTCGGGTGCCGGCAAGAGCAGCATCGTCAACGCGGTGCTTGCGCGCGACCCGCAGATCCGCCTGTCGATCTCGTTCACCTCGCGCGCCGCGCGCCCGGGCGAACGCCATGCGCAGCACTACCATTTCGTCTCGGCCGACGAGTTCCAGTCGATGATCGATGCCGGCGACTTCTTCGAGTACGCCCGCGTGCATGGCGACTGGAAGGGCACCGCGCGGCAGTCCGTGGAGCCGCAGCTGGCCGCCGGCCACGACGTGCTGCTGGAGATCGACTGGCAGGGCGCGCTGCAGGTGCGGGCCAAGGTGCCCGACGCGGTGAGCGTGTTCATCCTGCCGCCGTCGCGCGATGCGCTGGAACAGCGCATGCGCCACCGCGGCCAGGACAGCGAGGCGGTGATCGCGCAGCGGCTGGCCGCCGCGCGCGAGGAGATGTCGCATTACCGCGAGTTCGACTACGTGATCGTCAACGAGGTGTTCGACACCGCGGTGGACGAGATGTGCGCGGTGTTCGTCGCCAGCCGCCTGCGCCGTGACCAGCAGCAGGTCCGCCACGGGGCGCTGATCGATGCGCTGCTGGACGACGGCCGGGGTTCCCCGGCCTGAACGGAGCGCGGCCGGTCCTGCCGGTGGTGATCGGGGTTGGGCTCCGGTTTTCGCCTAACTGATTGATCGAAAAGGCCCGTTCAGCCATAATGCTTGCCCCGGCCGGGCGGCGGGGCGTACACTCCGCGCCCGATCCCCCTTTCACGAGCGGCGACCGCAGTCGCTCAACTCCTATGGCCCGTATCACCGTCGAAGATTGCCTGGAAGTGGTCAACAACCGCTTCGAACTGGTCATGATGGCCTCAAGCGCGCCCGCCAGCTCGCCAATGGCGTGCCGGCCACGCTGGACAACAGCGAGGGCGAGGACAAGCCGACCGTGCTGGCCCTGCGCGAGATCGCCGCCCGCACCATCGACAACGCCCTGATCGACGAAGTCGAGAAGTCCGAGCGCGAACGCGCCGAGCGCGAAGCGCTGGAATGGGCCGCCGCCGAAGTCGTCGCCGACGACGACCTGTCCAAGGGCGACGACTGATCCTCGCCGGATCGCGGGACCTGGTCCTGCGCCTGCCATGCCGACGGCCCGCCTTGTGCGGGCCGTTTGCGTTTGCGCGGCTGCGGCTGACGGTGCCTGCACGCCGCCGCGCTAAGCTGCATCGGTGAAGCCATTTCTTCCCTGAGCATGGAAACGGGCAGCGGTCGGATGCGGGGGGCGGGGAGTGCGGCGCCACGGGCCGTGGCTGCTGCTGGTGGCGGTATCGCTGGCCGTGCTGCTGGTCGCGGTGCGCAAGCCGCTGGCCGACCGGATCTGGCCGGAAGCGAAGATCGACCGCCTGCTTGCCGATGGCGCGCGCGCGCTGGCCGAAGGCAGGCTCGACCAGGTCGACGGGGAGGGCGCCAAGGCAGAAGTACGAAGCCGCGCAGGCCCTGGACAGCGACCGCGGCGAGGCCCGTGCCGGACTGGCGCGGGTGGGGCTGGCGGCACTCGTGCGGGCGGGTGGGGAGCTCGAAGCCGGACGCCTGGACGAGGCCCGCCGATGGCTGGCGCTGGCGGCGGAGCTGCAGGTGCCACGCACGCAGCGCGACGCGGTCGCCCAGCGGCTGGAGCTGGCGGAGCGGGCCCGGATCGACCGGGTGGCCGTGAGCAGGCAGGCCCGGGCCGCGCTCGCGGCGGGCGATCCGGAGCAGGCCGTGCCGTTGTACGCACAGTGGCTGGTCGTCGCACCGGAGGATGCCGAGGCGCTGGAGGGGCGCGAAGACGCGCTCTCGCTGCTGCTTGAACGCGTGCCACCGGCGTTGCGCGACGGCGACCTCGCCGGTGCCGCGCGCTGGCTGGCGATGGCGCGTCGCTACGATCCGGGGCACGTGGGGCTGCCTGAACAGCAGTCGGCGTACGCGCAGGCCCTGGCGCGGCAGGTGCGGCGGGCGGAAGCGGCGCTGCGGCGCGGCCGGCTGGCCGAAGCCGCCGACCGGTTCCTGGCACTACGCGAGGTCGAGCCCGGCGATGCGGGTGTTCTCGAAGGCGCGCGGCGCACCGCATTCGCCTTGGCTGCGCAGGCCCGCCAGCTGGCCGCCGATTTCCGCTTCGACGCAGCCGGCCATGCGCTGGAACAGGCGCGCCTGCTGGCCCCGCAGGCGCCCGCGATCGAGGAAGCGGCGCGGGATGTGGCGCGTGCGCGTGCCGCCGAGTCGCGGCTGCACCCGCCCGTACGCCCCACGCACGCATCGCGCGCGGCCCTGCGCCGGAACCTGGATGCCTTCGCCGAGGCGCTGGATCGCGGCGACTGGATCGAACCGCCGGGCGCCAGCGCCTACGATCGCCTGCGGGCCGCGCAGGCATTGGCACCGCAGGATCCGGAGGTGCACGCGGCGGCACGGCGGATGCAGCGTGCGGCCGCCTCCTGCGTGGAGGAAAACCTGCGTGGCAACCGCCTGCACGCGGCGCAGGACTGCCACGACGCCTGGCGGGCGCTGGCCCCGTCCGATCCGGCGCTGGCCGGTGCAGGCCAGCGACTGGCGCAGCGCTGGCTGGCCGTCGGCGAGGAACGCCTGCGCGCGGGCGAGCTGGATGCGGTCGCAGGCGCGCTGGCCGCGGCGCGCAGGCTGGATCCCGCGGCGCAGGGACTGGACGAGCTTGCCGGGCGCCTGCAACGCGCCCGTGCGGGCTCGCGCTGAACGCGCCGCCGGTCAGGTCTGGAAAAACACCCGCTGCACGGTCGCGACGGCGGCGTCGAGGGAGAAGTGGCGGGCGACGTTGTCCAGCCCGGCCTGCGCCTGCCGGTCCCAGCGCCCGCGATCGTGGTACAGCGCGACCACGGCCTGGGCGAAGTCGGTCGCCTCGTCGGCCACCGCCACGTCGATGCCATCGCACAGGTGCATGCCTTCGACTGCGCAGGCGGTGGCCACCACCGGCTGGCCATGGGCCATGCTCAGGTTGACCTTGCCCTTGACCCCGGCGCCGTAGCGCAGCGGCGCCACCGCCACGCGCATGCGGTCCATGTACGGCGCCAGGTCGGGGACATGTCCGTGCACGACCACGCCGGGCTGTTGCGCAAGCGCGCGGATCGCAGCCGGCGGGTCGGCGCCGATGCAGTGGAAGCGCACGTCCGGCAGGTGCTCGCGGATGCGCGGGAAGACCTCGCGCGCGAACCACAGCACGGCGTCGGCATTGGGCGGATGGCGGAAGCCGCCGACGAACACCAGATCGTGGCGCTCGTCGAAGCCTGCGCCCGCGCCGGCGACCTCGTGCAGGTTGGACAGCAGCTCGACCCGGGCCTGCGGCACGTCCCGCGCCAGCTGCGCCTGTTCCTCGGCGCTGACCACCCGGGGTGATGTCGGCGGCGACCATCGCCGCCTGCTCGCGTTCGCGGGTCGCGGCGGCGGCGCGCAGTGCGGCGGCGTCGCCGGCCAGCTCCGCGCCGCGCCGCTCGCGCAGGTAGTGCAGGTCGATCGTGTCGAACACCAGCCGCGCGCCCGGTGCGTGCCGGCGCAGCAGCGGCAGGAACGCGGTGGCCAGGTGGTGGCGGGTCAGCACGATCACGTCGAAGCGCGCTGCGTTCTCGCGCAGCCAGGCCGGCGCCGAGTGTGCGAACGGGGCGTACCAGGTTTCCACGCCCAGCTGTTGCAGCGCTTCGGTGGCCGCACCCGCGTGCGCCAGGCCGGTGGGCAGGAAGGCGACGTGGGCGCCGGCGGCGCGCAGCATCCGCAGCAGGTTGAACTGGCGCAGCGAGGCGGAATCGCGGTCCGGGTGCGGTACCGCTTCATCGACGATCAACACGCGGCGCTGGCCTGCGTGCAGCAGCGCCGGGCCCGGCACGGCACCAGACGCCGGTTGCGCACGCAATGCGTCGGCCCACTTGTCGGCGAACACGCTGCGATTGCGCGCCTGGTACGCCTTCACCCCGCTGCCGATGTCGGTACCGGCGGTGGTGCCCTCGTCGTGCAGCACGCGGCTGGCGGGCTGCACCAGCACCCGACGCCCGGCCGCACGCACGGCGAAGGCCAGGTCGGTGTCCTCGTAGTAGGCCGGCGCGTAGCGCGGGTCGAAACCCCCGATCGCCTCGAACAGCGGGCGCGGGATCGCCAGCGCCGCGCCGGAGCCATAGTCGGCTTCGCGCAGGTAGGCGTAGCGCGGATCGTCGGCGGCCTCGAAGCGGCCGTAGCTCCAGGCGCTGCCGTCGGCGAACACCACGCCGCCGGACTCCTGCAGCCTGCCATCGGGGTACAGCAGCTGGGCCGCCACCAGGCCGGCGTCCGCCCGCGCGGCGAAGGTCTCCAGCAGCGCGTCCAGCCAGCCCGGCTGCGGGATCGTGTCGTTGTTGAGGAACACCAGCAGTTCGCCACGGGCCAGCGCCGCGCCGTCGTTGCACGCGGCGATGAAGCCGCCGTTGGTGGCACGCCGGTGGTAACGCAGGCCGGCGACCTGGGCCATCCACCCGGCGGTGGCGTCGCTGCTGCCGTCGTCGACGACGATGATTTCGCAGGCGGCGGCCGGCGGGTGCGCGGCCAGGGCGCGCGCAGGCAGGCCAGGGTTGCGTCGGCGTGGTTGTAGACCGGGATCACCACGCTGGCGCGGGGCACGGCGTCGATCGCGGTGGCGGGCACGGCCAACGGCGCGAACGTTGCCGGATCGGGGCGGTACAGCGGCCTGCGCGGCGGCGGCGGTGGCGGCTGCAGCTGCAGCAGGACCCGTTGCCAGGTCGCCCGCCAGCCCCGGCTGCGCAGGCTGGACAGGCCGCGGCGCAGGAGGCCGCGCGCATGCGCCAGCCAGTAGCGGACTTCGGCCAGCGGCGTGGAAGGCATCCCGGTTCGCAACTCCGACTGAAGGAAGGTGGACGCCCGTCGCGGCGCAGGTGGACGGCTGCGCTAGACTCGGCCGACTGAAGCATTCTCGCATTCCCGTGCCCCGACGCTACGAGCCGGACGACATCGAAGACATCGAGGAAGACGACGTCGCCACGCCGTTCTGGCGTCGCCACCTGCTGACCGCGCTGTTGGCCGCCGCCGCGCTGGCGGCGGGATTCCTGATCCCGTACACGCTGTACCTGAACCACCAGGTCAGCGAGCGCTTTGCCGCGCTGCAGTGGCAGATCCCGACCCGCGTCTACGGGCGCCCGCTGCAGCTGCGGCCGCAGCTGGCGATGGATGCGCGCACCCTGAAGACCGAGCTGGCCGCGGCCAGCTACCAGGGACGACGGCAGCGGCGAGCGCCCCGGCAGCTACAGGGTCGACGGCGGCCGCTTCACGATTTCCAGCCGCGGCTACGCCGATGTCGATGGCCAAGGTGCCGGCGCGGCGCCTCGAGGTCACCCTGTCCGGGGGCGTGTGACCGGCCTGCGGGATGCAGGGACGCGCAAGGCGGTCAAGGCCGCGCGGCTCGATCCTGCGCGCATCGCCACCCTGTACGGCCAGCGCCATAAAGAGCGGCGCCTGGTCCGCATCGACGAGGTGCCCGAACTGCTGGTCACCGGCCTGCAGGCGGTGGAAGACCGCGACTTCGCCCACCACCACGGCATCGACTTCTCGGGCATGGCGCGCGCCGCCCGGGTCAACCTGCTTGCCGGCGAAAAGCGCCAAGGGCGCCAGCACCCTGACCCAGCAGCTGGCGCGCAGCGGCCTGCTCGGCATCGGCAAGGAGCAGACCTACACGCGCAAGTTCAACGAGGTCCTGTACGCGGTCATCCTCGAGTCGCGCTACGACAAGCGCACGATCCTGGAGACCTACCTCAACCAGGTCTACCTGCCAGCGCGGCGGGCAGGCTATCCATGGCATGGCCTCCGGCGCCGAGTTCTGGTTCGGCCGCGAGCTGGGCAGCCTGACCACCGAGCAGATGGCGCTGCTGATCGGGCTGGTGAAGGGGCCGTCGTACTACGACCCGCGCAGGCATCCCGAGCGTGCGCTGGAGCGGCGCAACATCGCCCTGTCGATGCTGCACGACACCGGCCTGCTCGACGACGCCGAGTACGAGCGCGCGCGCAAGGCACCGCTGGGCGTGACCGCGCAGCCGGGCGTGGCCGCGGCCAACCGCTTCCCCGCCTACATCGACCTGGTCCGCCGGCAGCTGGCCAACGACTACCCGGAAAGCGCGCTGCAGGGCGCCGGCCTGACCGTGCTGACCGGCATGTCGCCCTCGGCGCAGGCCTATGCCGAAGGCGCGGTGGCGCATGCGACCGAGTCGCTGCAGACCGGCAAGCGGCCGCCGCTGCAGGCCGGCATCGTGGTCACCGACGTGCACGCCGGCGACGTGCTGGCCGTGGTCGGCGGGCGCGACGCCGCCATCCACGGCTTCAACCGTGCGGTCGAGGCGAAACGGCCGGTCGGCTCGCTGCTCAAGCCCTACGTCTACCTGCTGGCGCTGGCCCAGCCGCAGCGCTTCTCGCTGGCCAGTTTCGTCGAGGACACCCCGGTCACCGTGCAGCTGGCCCGCGGCAAGACCTGGTCGCCGGACAACTCCGACAACCGCAGCCATGGCACGGTGCGGCTGGTCGATGCGCTGGCGCATTCGTACAACCAGGCCACGGTCCGGGTCGGCATGCAGGTCGGCCCGGAGCGGGTGGCGCAGCTGGTCAAGGCGCTGGCCGGGATCCAGGCCGAACCGAATCCGTCGCTGATCCTGGGCTCAACCGACCAGAGCCCGTACGCGATGGCGCAGCTGTACCAGTTCCCACCTCCGGCGGCCAGATCCAGCCGCTGCGCGCGGTGCGCGGCGTGCTCGATCCGCAGGGCAAGCTGCTCAAGCGCTACGACAGCGAACCGGCGCCGGCGCAGGAAGGCGACTCGATCGCCGCCAACCTGGTGACCGTGGCGCTGCAGCAGGCGGTCACCGAAGGCACCGCGCGCCGGCTGCTGGCCGATGGCCTGGGCCGGCTGTCGCCGGCCGGCAAGACCGGCACCAGCAACGATGGCCGCGACAGCTGGTTCGCCGGCTACACCGGCGACCACCTTACCGTGGTCTGGATGGGCAACGACCAGAACGCGCAGACCGGCCTGTACGGCGCCACCGGCGCGATGCGGGTCTGGTCCGGCCTGTTCGCGCGCCTGCCGAGCGCGCCGCTGCGCGTCTCCGGCAAGGGCCTGGACTGGCAATGGGTGCTGCCGCAGGGGTCGTCGTCCACCGATGCCGACTGCGCCGGCGCGCGCCGCTTCCCGTTCGTGGCCGGTGCCGCGCCTGCCTATGCCGCGTGCGCGCCGAGCTATGCCGAGCCGGCGGACGCCGACGGTACCGGCACGGAGGAGCCGGGCTTCTGGAGCCGCCTGTTCGGACGCGACAAGCCGGCCGAGCCTGCACAGCCCGCCACGTCGCCTGCGCCATAATGGCGGCATGACACTCCCCATCCGCTTTTTCGCCGCCGCGGCGCTGTGCCTGCTATCCACGGCCTGCGGCACCGCGGTCCAGCCGGTCGCGCCCGCGCCGGGTCCCAGTGCGCAGGAACGGCTCGCCGCGGTACAGGCGGCCGCCGGTGTCGACGACACCGAACTGAACGTGCAGCCGCTGCGCGATCCGCAGGTCGAGGACCTGCGCGAGAAGGCCACCCGCGCGCTGGCCGGTGGCGACACCGGCGCTGCTGCCGATGCGCTGAACCAAGGCCCTGCTGCTGGTGCCTGACGATCCGGCGGTGCTGCAGGAGCGTGCCGAGGTGGCGCTGCTGCAGGGCCAGTACGACCGCGCCGAGGCCCTGTCGCGCAAGGCCTTCGATGCCGGCGCCAGGGTTGGGCCGCTGTGCCGCCGGCACTGGGCCACGATCGAGCAGGCGCGGCTGGCGCGTGGCCAGGCCGAGAATGCCGCCTCGGCCCGGGCGCAGATCGCCAACTGCACGGTGCCGGGGTTCAAGCGCATGTAGCACGCCGTCGCGGCATCGCCCGCCGGGCGTGCCGCGATCGGTGATGCGTGCGTGTCGCTGCATCCCACATTCATTCCCCATCCCCATGTCCCGTCTTGCCCACGCCAGCCGCGAAGCGCTCAGCGACGGCGGCGCGCTCGCCGAGCGCGTCGAAGGTTTCGTCGCGCGCCCGGCACAGCAGCGGCTGACCGCGGCGGTGGCCGACGCCATCGACCAGCGCGAGGTGCTGCTGGCCGAAGCCGGCACCGGCACCGGCAAGACCTACGCCTACCCGGTGCCGGCGCTGCTGTCGGGGCTGAAGACGATCGTGTCGACCGGCACCCGCGCACTGCAGGACCAGCTCTACCACCGCGACCTGCCGCGCGTGCGCGAGGCGCTGGGCATCGGCCTGCGCAGCGCGCTGCTCAAGGGCCGGGCCAACTACCTGTGCCTGTACCGGCTCAACTAAGGCCAAGGGCGACGCGCGCTTTTCCAGTCCCGAGCAGGCCAGCCAGTTCCAGCGCGTGGTCGCCTGGGGCGGGCGCACGCGGTTCGGCGACATGGCCGAGCTGGAAGGCCTTACCGACGACTCGCCACTGCTGCCGCTGGTCACCTCCACCATCGACAACTGCCTGGGCAGCGAGTGTCCGTTCTACGAGGAATGCTTCGTGGTGCAGGCGCGCCAGCGCGCGCAGGCCGCCGACCTGGTCGTGGTCAACCACCACCTGCTGCTCGCCGACCTGGCGCTCAAGCAGGAGGGCTTCGGCGAGATCCTGCCCGGCGCGCAGGCGTTCGTGATCGACGAGGCCCACCAGCTGCCGGAGCTGGCCGCCAGCTTCTTCGGCGAAGGCTTCGGCATGCGCCAGATCCAGGAACTGGGCCGCGACTGCGTGGCCGAGTGCAAGCAGACCACCGGTGCGCTGGCGGTCGTGCAGGCGCCGGCGCGCATGCTGGAGCAGGCCATGCGCGAGCTGCGCGCGGCGATGGAAGCGCTGCCGCCGCGCGGCACCCGCTACCGCGCGCTGACCCTGCCTGCGGTGGCCGACGGCTTCGACGTGCTGGCCGATGCGCTGGCCACGCTGGAAGATGCGATGGCGCCGCTGGCCACGACCTCGCCCGGCTTCGACGCCTGCGTGGCGCGGGCGCGCGACCTGCGCGAGCGCCTCGAACGCTGGCGCGACGGCGACGCGGCCTCCGATGCGTTCGCCGCCGATGATGCCGACGAGGCCGCCGTGGTCGAAGCGGTGGCCGGCGAGGGCGCCGATGCCGCGCTGGATCCCGCGCGCCTTGCGGCCGCCGCCGCCAAAGGTGGCGAGGTCTACTGGTACGAGCTGAGCGCGCGTGGCTTCCGCTGCCAGCGCACGCCGCTGGACGTGTCCGCGCCGCTGCGCGCGCACCGCGAGCGTTCGCACGCGGCCTGGATATTCACCTCGGCCACGCTGGCCGTCGGCGGCGGCTTCAACCATGTCGGCCGCAAGCTGGGCCTGTTCGATCCGGACACGCTGCTCGAGCCCAGCCCGTTCGACTGGCCGCGGCAGGCGCTGTGCTACCTGCCGAAGAACCTGCCCGAGCCGAACACGCGCGGCTTCGGCGCGGCGATGCTCGAAGCGGTGCGGCCGGTGCTCGAGGCCTCCAGTGGCCGTGCCTTCCTGCTGTTCGCTTCGCACCGCGCGCTGCGCGAAGCGGCCGAGGCGCTGCGTGGCGCGCCATGGCCGCTGTTCGTGCAGGGCGAGGCGCCGAAGGCCGAGCTGCTGCGCCGTTTCCGCGAGTCGGGCAATGGCGTCCTGCTCGGCTCGGCGACCTTCCGCGAAGGCGTGGACGTGGCCGGTGACGCGCTGAGCGTGGTGGTGATCGACAAGCTGCCGTTCGCCGCACCGGATGATCCGGTGTTCGAGGCGCGCCTGGACGCGGTGCGCCGGCGCGGCGGCAACCCGTTCCGCGACGAACAGCTGCCGCAGGCGGTGATCGCGCTCAAGCAGGGCGTGGGCCGGCTGATCCGCACCGAATCCGACCGCGGCGTGCTGGTGCTGTGCGACCCGCGCCTGACCGGCAAGCCGTACGGGCGGGTGTTCATGGACTCGCTGCCGGCGTTCGGCGTGACCCGGCGGATCGAGGACGTGCAGGCGTTCTTCGCCCGCCAGTGACGGCCGCCATGACGCCATCGTTTACCCTTCCGGCCACTGCCCAGCGATTCCCGACCCGATGAAGCTGCTCGCCTTCGAAACCGCCACCGAAGCCTGTTCGGTCGCGCTGTACCTGGACGGGGAAGTGCGCGAGCGCTTCGAGGTCGCGCCGCGCCGGCATGCCGAACTGGCCCTGCCGTGGGCCGACGCACTGCTGGCCGAAGCCGGCGTCGCACGCACGCAGCTGGATGCGGTCGCGGTCGGTCGCGGGCCGGGCGCGTTCACCGGCGTGCGCCTGGCGATCGCGCTGGCGCAGGGGTTGCCCTACCCTCGACTGTCCGGTCGTGCCGGTCTCGACGCTGGCGGTGCTGGCCGCCGGCGCGCGCGCGGATGGACCGGCGCTGGTCATGGCCGCGATCGACGCGCGCATGGGCGAGGTCTACACCGCGACCTTCCGCCGCGAGGCCGACAGGCTGGCGATGCTGGAAACCGAGCGGGTACTGCCGCCCGACGCGGTCGTGCTGCCCGGACAGGCAGGGAGCGGATGGCAGGGCGTAGGCACGGGTTTCGCTGCGGCCGGGGGCTGCTGGCCGCGCGCGCCGGCGCGGGGACCCTGGTCGACGCGACGGCATTGCCACGCGCCGCCGACCTGGCCCGGCTGGCGGCGGTGGCCTTCGCGCGCGGCGAGACGCTCGCTCCCGAGTTCGTCGAGCCGGCCTACCTGCGCGACAACGTCGCCCTGACCCTGGCCGAGCAGCAGGCGCTGCGCGCAGCGAAGAAGTAGCCCGCCACGGGGCCCGCATCGCCGCCCGATCGGGACCGGGCGGTGTACCCGCGGCGGCGTTCGACGCATGTCCTGATCCTTGCGGGGGCATCCGCCATCGGGTCGGCAGGCCCGATGTGGCAAAATCGCCAGTCCGTCGCCGACCCGACCCGCCATGCCGCTCCCGCCCGTTCCGCCCCCGACGACCCGTGCCCGGTCCGGCCGCGCGCACGCCGCCGCAGCAGGCGCCTGAGCTGTGGCCGACGAAACCGGGCATCTGCCGCGCCGCCCCGGACGCATCCTCAAGGCGACCGTCTGGTCGCTGCAGGGACTGCATGCGGCGTGGCTGCACGAGTCCTCGTTCCGCCTCGAGGTGTACCTCTTCGTGGTGCTGGCGCCGCTGGCGCTGTGGCTGGGTGCCGACGGCGTCGAGCGGGTGCTGCTGATCGGCCCGATGGTGCTGGTGCTGTCGGCCGAACTGCTGAACTCGGCGATCGAGGCGGTGATCGAACGCTACGGCCCCGAACACCACGAACTCGCCGGCCGGGCCAAGGACATGGGCTCGGCGGCGGTGTTCGTGCTGATGATGAACGTACTGCTGTGCTGGGGACTGGTGCTCGGTCCCCGGCTGCTCTGACTGAAACGACTGTAGGAAGCAATCCGCGATGAATTTCGAATTATTACCGACCCGAACGTCTGGCTGACCCTGGTGACCCTCAGCGCCCCGGAGATCGTCCTGGGCATCGACAACCTGGTGTTCATCTCGATCGCCGTCGGCCGCCTGCCGGAGCACCAGCGCGCCACCGCGCGCCGGTTCGGCATCGCGGTGGCCTGCATCACCCGCATCGCGCTGCTGGTTTCGCTCGCGTTCCCAGGCGCGGATGCAGTACGACCTGTTCACCGTGGCCGGCATGGGCATCTCGGTCCGCGACGTGGTGCTGATCCTCGGTGGCCTGTTCCTGCTGGTGAAGGGCGCGATGGAGATCCGCGAGCTGATCACCGGCGGCCACGACGAGGACCCGCGCACGACCAAGAGCTCGCAGGTGTTCTGGATGGTGATCGCGCAGATCGCGGTGATCGACATCGTGTTCTCGCTCGACTCGGTGATCACCGCCGTGGGCATGGCCCAGCACATCCCGGTGATGATCTTCGCCATCCTGCTGGCGGTGGCGATCATGCTGCTGGCGGCCAATCCGCTGGGCCGCTTCATCGACGCCAACCCGACGATCAAGATGCTGGCACTGGCCTTCATCCTGCTGATCGGCGTGGTCCTGATCCTGGACGGCGTCGAGCTGCACGTGCCCAAGCCCTACATCTACTTCGCCATGGCCTTCTCGGTGCTGGTGGAAGTGCTCAACCTGGCGATGCGCAAGCACGCGCAGCGCCGCCACGTGCCGGGCGCCGGCGAGTTCTGAGCCCCGGCCCGGGCGGCGACCGCCGTATTGCGGCCACCGCAAACGCGGTGGCCGTGGCCGGGAGGCACTGCAGGGCAGGCCCGGTATCGCTTGCGTGGTGTCCGGGCGGGTGCTGCAATGGCCCGGCGACCGGCCGCGGCCGGGCGCGCCATCCCGGATAGAGGAGCCGTGCCATGCAGGGAATTCTTCGCAGGAAGGTCGCACTGGCGGCCATGGCCGTCGTCGCCGCACTGCTGCTGTCCGGCTGCGGCTACAACGCGATCCAGCAGAAGGACGAAGCGGTCAAGGCCGGCTGGTCGGAGGTGCTCAACCAGTACCAGCGCCGCGCCGACCTGGTGCCGAACCTGGTCGCCACGGTGAAGGGCTACGCCGCGCACGAAAGCCAGGTGCTGACCGACGTCACCCAGGCGCGCGCGCGTCGGCCAGATCCAGGTCAACGCCGACGATGCGGCCTCGCTGCAGCAGTTCCAGGCCGCGCAGGGCGAGCTGTCCTCGGCGCTTTCGCGGCTGCTGGTGGTCAGCGAGAACTACCCCACGCTCAAGGCCGACCAGTCCTTCCGCGACCTGCAGGCGCAGCTGGAAGGTACCGAGAACCGGATCACCGTGGCCCGCGGCCGCTATATCGACACGGTGCAGGACTACAACACCTTCATCCGCTCGTTCCCGCAGCTGGTCACCGCCAAGCTGTTCGGCTATCGCGAGAAGCCGAACTTCAGCGTGGAGAACGAGGCGCAGATCCGGCACGCGCCGGCGGTCGATTTCGGCACGCCCGCGCCGACCACGCCGCAACCGCAGCCAGCCACGCCCCCGCCGCCCGCGCCGGCCAACCAACTGAGCGCCGCCCGTGCGCGGACTGCTGCCACGCCTCGCCGCCGCATGCCTGCTGCTGGCCAGCGCGCTGGCCGGCGCGCAGCCGGCGCCGGACGCGGCGATCCCGGCACTGGACTCGCCGGTGGTCGACACCACCGGCACGCTCGATGCGGCCACCGTGCAGCGCCTGGATGCGCAGGCGCGCGCGCTGCAGCAGCGCAAGGGCAGCCAGCTGCAGGTGCTGGTCGTGCCGAGCACGCAGCCGGAGAGCATCGAGCAGTACGCGGTGCGGGTGTTCGAGGCGTGGAAGCTCGGCCGCAAGGGCGTGGACGACGGCGTGCTGCTGCTGGTGGCCAAGGACGACCGCGCGGTGCGGATCGAGACCGGCTACGGCCTGGAGGGCGCGATTCCGGACATCGCGGCCAACCGGGTGATCCAGGAATCTGCCTGGTGCCGAAGTTCCGGCAGGGCGATTACGGCGGCGGCATCGAGGATGCGACCGCGGTGCTGGTGAAGCTGGTCGACGGTGAACCGTTGCCGGCGCCGGTCAGCCGCAACCAGCCGGAGCGGCGAAATGGCGGTGGCAGCGTGCTGCCGGCGCTGGTGCTCGCCTTCCTTGCCGCCAACGTGTTGCGGGCCGTGTTCGGCTGGCTGCCGGCGCCGTTGCGCGCGCCGCTGGTGGCCGTCGCCGGCGGCGCGATCGGCTGGTGGATCGCTTCGAGCCTGGTTGCCGCAGGACTCGGTGCGCTGGTCGGCCTGCTGGTCGGCCTTACCAGTTTCAGAGCGGGCCGCTACGTCCGGCCTTACCGCGGTGGTGGCGGCGGATGGGGCAGTGGCGGCTTCGGCGGAGGCGGCTGGGGCGGTGGCGGTTTCGGCGGGGGTGGCGGCTGGTCGGGCGGTGGTGGCATGTCCGGCGGCGGCGGGGCCTCGGGGCGATGGTGATGGTCGACCCGATGCGCTGCCTGCGCCATCTGTTCGCGCCTTCGGCGGCGCGCCGGTTCCCGGCGGCCAGCCTGGCCCGGATCGGCGAAGCGATCGCCACCGGCGAGCGCCTGCATGGCGGTGAAGTGGTGTTCGCGGTCGAGGCCGGGCTGGCACCGGGCGAGGCGCTGCGCGGCATGGATCCGCGTGCGCGGGCGCAGGAGGTATTCGCCCGCCTGCGCGTGTGGGATACCGAGGCCAACAATGGCGTCCTGCTGTACCTGCTGCTGGCCGACCATGCGATCGAGATCGTCGCCGACCGCGGCCTTAGCCGGCCGGGTCAGCGACGACCAATGGACCGCGGTCTGCCACGCGGTCGAGGCCGGCATCGCCGGTGGCGGGCTGGAGGCGGCGGTGATCGACGGCATCGGCCGGATCTCGGCGCTGCTGGCCACCCATTTCCCGGGCAACGGCGCGGGCCGCGACGAACTGCCGGACCGGCCGGTGCTGCTGTAGTACCGCCTCCTCGTGGTCAGGATCGCTCGGGCACAATAGGCGCATCGCTCCGGAGACCACCGCGCAATGATCGTCCTGCACCAGATCGACCCGATCGCCATCTCGCTGGGGCCACTGCGCGTGCACTGGTACGGGGTGATGTACGTGCTCGGCCTGGGTGCCGCCTGGTGGCTGGGCCAGCGGCGGATCCACGCCGGCCGTCTGCCTGGCGTGGACGGCAACGCCTTCGCCGACCTGCTGTTCTACGCGATGCTCGGCGTGGTCCCGGGCGGGCGCCTGGGCTATGTGCTGTTCTACGGGCTCGACGAACTGCTGCGTGATCCGCTGATGATCGTCCGCGTCTGGGATGGCGGCATGAGCTTCCACGGTGGCCTGGTCGGCGTGCTGGTCGCGTGCTGGCTGTGGTCGCGCAGTCGCGGACTGCATTTCTTCGACACGATGGATTTCGTCGCGCCGCTGGTGCCGCCGGGGCTCGGCTTCGGCCGGCTCGGCAACTACATCGGCGGCGAGCTCTGGGGCAAGTACACCGAGTCCGGCTGGGGCGTGGTCTTTCGCACCGGCGTCCCGGACCCGTACCGCGGGCTGGATCCGGTGGCGCTGAAGGCGCAGTTCGACGCCGGCGCGCTCGACGCCTTCGCCCGCCATCCCTCGCAGCTGTACCAGGCCTTCCTCGAGGGGCTGGTGATGTTCACCGTGCTGTGGTGGTTCTCGGCCAGGCCGCAGCCGCGCTACGCGGTGTCCGGCATGTTCGCGCTGCTGTACGGCGTGTTCCGCTTCATCGTCGAATTCGTGCGCGTGCCCGATCCACAGCTGGGATACCTGGCGTTCGGTTGGCTGACCATGGGCCAGGTGCTGAGCCTGCCGCTGGTCGCGCTGGGCCTGTTCCTGCTGTGGCGTTCGCACCGCGCGCCGGTGCTGCAGCCACAACCCATGCCGCACCCGGTGCGGGAGGCGAAATGAAGCAATACCTGGACCTGCTCGGCCACGTGCTGGAACACGGCCCCGAAAAGGCCGACCGCACCGGCACCGGCACGCGCAGCGTGTTCGGCTGGCAGATGCGTTTCGACCTGCGCCAGGGCTTTCCGCTGGTCACCACCAAGAAGCTGCACCTGCGCTCGATCATCCATGAGCTGCTGTGGTTCCTGCAGGGCGAGACCAACATCGCCTACCTGAAGGAGAACAAGGTCAGCATCTGGGACGAGTGGGCCGACGAGCACGGCGAGCTCGGCCCGGTGTACGGCAAGCAGTGGCGCCGCTGGACCGGCAGCGACGGCAGCGAGGTCGACCAGATCCGCTGGGTGGTGGACGAGATCCGCCGCAATCCCGATTCGCGCCGGCTGATCGTCAGCGCCTGGAACGTGGCCGACCTGCCGAAGATGGCGCTGATGCCGTGCCACACGATGTTCCAGTTCTACGTCGCCGACGGCCGGCTGAGCTGCCAGCTGTACCAGCGCAGCGGCGACATCTTCCTCGGCGTGCCGTTCAACATCGCCAGCTACGCGCTTCTGACCCACATGGTCGCGCAGGTCACCGGGCTGCAGGTCGGCGACTTCGTGCATACGCTCGGTGACGCGCACCTGTATTCGAACCACTACGAGCAGGCACGCGAGCAGCTGGCACGCACCCCGCGCGCGCTGCCGGCGTTGAAGCTGAATCCGCGCGTGACCGACCTGTTCGCCTTCAGCTACGACGACATCGCCATCGAAGGCTACGACCCGCTGCCGGCGATCAAGGCACCGGTGGCGGTGTGAGCGTGCGGGTGTCGCTGGTCGCCGCGCTGGACCGGCGTCGCGGCATCGGCCGCGGCAACGACCTGCCGTGGCGCCTGCCCGACGACCTGAAGCGGTTCAAGGCGCTGACCCCAGGCAAGCCGGTGCTGATGGGGCGGAAGACCGCCGAATCACTCGGTCGCGCGCTGCCCGGGCGTACCAACCTGGTGCTGACCCGTGGCGGACAGGTGCCGTTCGACGGCATGCGCGCGGTGGCCTCGATCGACGAAGCCCCCGGCGGTGGCGCAGGCCGAAGGCGCGCAGGAGTTGTGCGTGATCGGCGGTGGCGAGATCTATGCCCTGGCGCTGTCGCGCGCCGACGTGCTGCACCTGACCGAGGTGGACACGCGGGTCGCCGATGCCGACACCTTCTTCCCGGAGTGGGACGCGGCGCAGTGGCGTGAAGTCGCGCGCGAAGCGCACGCGACCGATGACCGGCACGCGCACGCGTTCGAATTCGTCGAGTATCGCCGCGGCTGACCGCGGCTGGCGAACGCGGCGCCTATTCCTTGCGCAGGTGCGGCGGCAGTGCCGCCACGTCGCGGCCGGGAGCCTGCACCACGCGCAATTCCTCGCTGTCCAGCTGCAGGGCGGTGAGCTTGCCGCCCCACACCGCGCCGGTATCGATCGCGTGGATGCCGCCGGTCAGGGTCAGGCCCAGCGTGGACCAGTGCCCGCAGACGATCTTCAGGTCGCGCTCGACCCGGCCCGGCGCCTCGTACCACGGATACAGGCCGGCGGCCTGCGTGCCCGGCGGGCCTTTTTCCTCGATCGCGATGCGGCCGCGCGGGGTGCAGTAGCGGGCGCGGGTGAACCAGTTGATGGTCGCGCGCCAGCGTTCGTGGCCGCGCAGCCCCGGCGACCAGTTCGGCTTGTCGCCATACATGTTGCGCAGCAGGCCGCGGAAGCCGTCGCCGCGCAACTGCTGCTCGATTTCGGCGGCGTACTGCTCGGCCTGCTGGGTGGTCCACTGCGGCGCCAGCCCGGCATGGACCATCATCCAGCCCAGCGCGCGGTCGGCGTGCACCAGCTTCTGCCGGCGCAGCCAGCCCAGCAGTTCGTCGGCGTCCTCGGCCGGGACCACGCGCTGCAGGTCCGGGTTGACCTTGCGCTTTTCCGCCGCCGGGCGCTCGCCGATTGCCAGCAGCGACAGGTCGTGGTTGCCGAGGACGACGATGCTGCGCTCGCGCAGCGAATGGACCAGCGCAGCGTTTCCAGCGACTGGCCGCCGCGGTTGACCAGGTCGCCGCAGAACCACAACGTGTCGGCCGCCGGATCGAAGCGGATCTTTTCCAGCAGGCGCTGGGTGGCGTCGTAGCAGCCCTGCAGGTCGCCGATGGCCCAGATGCTCATCGCGGCGCCCTCAATGCAGGGTCCGTGGCACGGTCAGCAGGAACGGGGCGATGGGGGCGTCGAAGCGGGTGCCGTCGGCAGCCAGCATGTCGTAGCGTCCCTGCATCGCGCCGTCGCCGGTCTCCAGCACCACGCCGGAGGTGTATTCGTAGTCATCGCCCGGCTCCAGCCAGGCTGCTCGCCGACCACGCCATCGCCGTGCACTTCCTCGGTGCGGCCATTGCCGTCGGTGATGTGCCAGTGGCGCGCGATCAGGCGCGCGGCGACCTTGCCGCGGTTGTGGATGCGGATGGTGTAGGCGAAAACGTAGCGTCCGGCGTCGGGCTCGGACTGGGCCGCGAGGAAGCGCGGTTCCACTTCAACGTCGATCGCGTAGGGCGTCGTTGATTGCTGCATGGCCACAGTGTAAGCAAAAAGCGTGTGATGGCCGCGCCTCGGGGCTTGCCCGTCGTACAGATGGCTTGGGCCGTCGCCATGGCCCCGTCAAAGGGAGAGGCTTGCGATCCGCTTCAAGGCACGCCGACCTTCGGGGCCAGCCCCTCCGGCGCTTCGGCGGTGCCGTTCGCCATGGTCCTATTCGGCGCCCTTCGCCTTCGCCAGGCGGATGAACGACGGCACGTCGATCTGCTCGGCGCGCAGTTGCGGGTCGATGCCGGCGGCCTCGAACTGGATGCCGTCGCAGACCCGTTCAAGGCGTTGCGCAAGGTCTTGCGGCGCTGGCCGAACGCGGCGCGCACGACGTCGGCGAAGCGTGCCGGATCGTCGATGCCGACCGTGGCCGGGTCGCGCGGGACCAGCCGCACCACCGCCGAATCGACCTTCGGCGCCGGTCGGAACGCGCCGGGCGGGACCACGAACAGCGGCTGCACCTGGCAGTACGCCTGCAGCATCACGCTTAGTCGCCCGTAGACCTTGCTGCCTGGGCCGGCGCCCATCCGGTCGACGACTTCCTTCTGCAGCATGAAGACCATGTCGGAGATCGCCGCGGCGTGGTCCAGGCATGGAACAGGATCGGCGAGGAGATGTTGTACGGCAGGTTGCCGCACAGCTTGAACGGCGTGCCGGCGGCCAGCGCGGTGAAGTCCACCGACAGCACGTCGCGGTGGACGATGGTCAGCTCGCCGATGCCTTCGGCCATCGCCGCCAGCGGGCCGACCAGGTCGCGGTCGAATTCGATCACGGTCAGCGCGCCGTGGCGGCGCAGCAGCGGCAGGGTGATCGCGCCTGGCCGGGGCCGATCTCGACCAGGCGGTCGCCGGGTTTCGGATCGACCGCCTGGACGATGCGCTCGATGTAGACGCGTTCGTGCAGGAAGTTCTGGCCGAGGGATTTCTTGGGCTGGTGGCTGGTGCTCATGCGCCATTATCGCCGGCCAAGGGTGGTGCGGTGCGCGGCGCGGCAGGCCCGGCGGCGGGGCCACGCCGGGCGCCGGTCAGTCCATGCCCAGCTTCTTGAGCTTGTAGCGCAGGGCGCGGAAGGTGATGCCCAGCTGCGCGGCGGTGCGGGTCTTGTTCCAGCGGTTCTCTTCCAGCGCCTTCTGGATCGCGGCCCGTTCGAGCTGCTCGATGTAGGAGGGCAGGGCGCCGGTGCCGGGCTCGATGTCGAGCACCGCTTCGGTCTGTGTGACAGGCGCCGATCCGCCCTCGGCCGTGGCGCCGGCGCGCGCCTGCGTGGACTGCGGCAGGTGCAGGTCCGGCGCATCGATGCTGTCGCCCTCGGCCAGTGCGAGCGCACGCTCGAGCACGTTCTCCAGCTCGCGCACGTTGCCGGGGAAGGCGTAGCCGGCCAGGGCGGCCATCGCCGCCGGGGTCAGCTCCGGCGCCGGCCGGCCCTGCGCGGCGGACAGGCGTTGCAGGATGGCGTGGGCCAGCTGCGGCAGGTCGCCGGTGCGCTCGCGCAGCGGCGGCACCCGCAGCTCGATCACGTTGATCCGGTAGTAGAGGTCGTGGCGGAAACGGCCGTCGGCGACCAGGCTGGACAGGTCTTTGTGCGTGGCCGAGAGGATCCGCACGTCCACCGGCACTTCCCCGGCCGCGCCGACCGGACGCACCGATTTTTCCTGGATCGCGCGCAGCAGCTTGACCTGCATCGGCAGGGGCAGTTCGGCGACCTCGTCCAGGAACAGGGTGCCACCACCGGCGGCCTGGAACAGGCCTTACTTGTCCGCATGGGCGCCGGTGAAGCTGCCCTTCTTGTGACCGAAGAACTCGCTTTCCATCAGCTCGGCCGGGATCGCGCCGCAATTGACCGGGACGAACGGCCCGGCCGCGCGCGCACCCTGTTCGTGGATGGTGCGGGCGACCAGCTCCTTGCCCACGCCCGATTCACCGAGGATGTAGACCGGCGCCTGGCTGCGCGCGACCTTGCCGATGGTGGCGCGCAGGGTCGCCATGGCCGCCGAATCGCCGAGCAGGCGGCTGGCCTGCTCCTGCGGCGGCGGCTTGGGGCGCTCGGCATTGTTCAGTTCCAGCGCGTGCCGGACCAGGCCGCGCAGGACGTTGATGTCCACCGGCTTGCTGACGAAGTCGAAGGCGCCGGCCTTCAGCGCTTCCACCGCCAGGTCCATGCTGCCGAAGGCGGTGATCATCGCCACCGGGGTCTGCGGGTAGTGGCGGGAAATCTCGCCGACCAGGTCGATGCCGCTGCCGTCCGGCAGGCGCATGTCGGTGAAGCACAGGTCGTAGCGGTTGCCGGCCAGCAGTTCGCGGGCCTCGGAGAGATTGGCGGCGGTGTCCACGCGCAAGCCCATCCGACCGAGGGTGAGTACGAGCAGTTCGCGGATATCGCGCTCGTCGTCGACGATCAGGGCACTGCGGGTTTGGCTCATCGCCGAACGATAGCCGAGTCGGCGGGGGCGGCCAAGCCTGCCGCCGCGTTCACAGGGACAGGATCGTGTTCGGGCCGGCCAGCGCGACCCGGAAGCAGGCGCCGCCATGGCACCGGCACGTAGTCCAGCCCGGCCTTATTGGCGCGGGTCAGTTCGCGGGCGATGTACAGGCCTGGCCGGTGCCGTGCTCGGAGGTGGTGAAGAACGGCCGGAACAGCTGCGCCACCACCGCCTCGGGAATGCCCGGGCCGCGGTCGAGCACGTCGACGTAGGCGTTGCGCCCGTCCTGGAACACGCGCAGGCGCACCCGCGAGGGCTCGTCCATGATCCGTCCGTACTTGAGCGCGTTGTGGACCAGCGCGGTGAGGATCTGCTGCAGGTGCCGGGGTCGACCAGCGCCTGCACCGGCTGCGCCGGCACGATCGCCTCCAGGCTGTCGGTCTCGATCGACAGGGTCTGCCGGTAGTCCTCGACGAAGCGGCGCACGAAACCGCCCAGGTCGATGTTTTCTGGGTTGGCGCGCTCGCGGCGGGCCAGGCCCGAGCACGCTCTCGACGATGCCGTTGGTGCGCAGGCACTGCTGGTGGATGATCTGCAGCAGGCGGCGGTCGGCGTCGTCGACGTTCCGCGACTCCTCCAGCAGCTGCACCGCGTAGTTGATCGCCGCCAGTGGATTGCGGATCTCGTGGGCCAGGCTGGCCGAGAACCGGCCCAGTGCGGCCAGGTGAGCGATTCGGCGCGCCGGGAGACGACCGTGGTGTCGTCGAGGAAGACCAGGTCAGGTCGCTGTCGGCGAGCAGGCGGGCAAAGCGCGGCTGCACCTCCGGCTGGTCGGGAAACAGCTGCAGCGGCGTGTCGTCCACCTGCCAGCCGTTGCGCCAGCGTTGCAGGCGGCGGGCCAGATCGGGCGCCATCTGGTTCAGCCCGGCCTGGGCGTCGCCGCCGTCGGCCAGCAGCAGCGAGGCCGCCTCGTTGGCCAGGGTGATCCGGTTGTCCGCATCGACCACCAGCACGCCGGTGCGCATGCGGCGGATGATCAGCTCGTTGATCTCCACCAGGGTTGGCCACCTCGGCCGTGCGCCGCTCGGCCAAGGCGCTGGCTGGAGCGCGCCCGGTGGCCGATCTGGTGGCCCAGCGCGCTGCGCGCTGCAGGTAGCTGGTGATGAACATCGACAGTTCGGCGATCGAGCGCGGCGCCGCGCCGCTGGCCACGCTTGACCAGAGGTATTCCATGATAAGCGCCAGGCTGGCTAAGGCCGGCCACGGTCATGCCGTAGCGCAGCGGCAGCAGGATCGCCGCGGCGGCCACGTTGAACAGCAGCATCATCGCGATGCCGGCCGCGACCGGTGGCAGGGCGTGGGTCGCCAGGGTCGCGGCGAGGATGTCGATGCAGGCACCGCCGAACACCAGCGGCACCAGCCAGCGTTCGTTGCGACCGATCAGCAGCAGGATCACCGCCGCGATCATGTAGGCCACCGCGACCGCGCCGCCCAGGGGTGGTGCTGCGCGCTTCGCCGATCACGTCCGCGACCGGGCTGAACACCAGGGCTGCCATGATCCCGGCTTCCAGTACCCGGTACAGGCTGAAGAAGTAGAGCTCGCGGCGGAGGACCGATTCGAAGCGGTCGATGAGCGGAGTGGGGGACAAGCCGTGGCTCCCGTGGCGGCCGGCGCCAGTATAGGCACAGTCGATCGAACCCCCGGAAGGCCCACCGGGCCTGCGTTTTGCACCGCCGTGGCCTTGTCGGCGACAATACTGCCCCCCGCCCCGCAAGCCCCCGGCCCTTCCGGCCCGGACCCATGGCCGGCCCGGCGGCCGTTCCCCACCCCACTGGTGAAGCATGAATTTCCACGAGTACCAGGCGAAACAACTGTTTGCCGACTACGGCATTCCGGTCCCGGCCGGACGTGTCGCCTCCACGCCGGCTGAAGCGGTAGACGCGGCCAAGTCCCTCGGCAGCGGCCCCTGGATGGTCAAGGCCCAGATCCACGCGGGCGGCCGCGGCAAGGCCGGCGGCGTCAAGTTCTGCAAGACGACCGACGACGTGTTCAATGCCGCCATCGGCATGCTCGGCACCAAGATGGCCACCTACCAGTCCGGCGGCGTGGCCCTGCCGGTCAACCAGGTGCTGGTCACCGAGGCCGGCGAGATCGCCAAGGAACTCTACCTGTCGGTGCTGGTCGACCGCGGCAGCAAGTCGATCACCTACATCGCCTCGTCCGAGGGCGGCGTGGACATCGAGACGGTCGCGGCCGAAACCCCGCACCTGATCCAGACCCTGAACGTGAACTTCGTCGAAGGCCTGCAGCCGTACCAGGCGCGCGACGTCGGCTTCGCCCCAGGCCTGAACGCCAAGCAGACCGGCCAGCTGGTCAAGATCATGACCGGCCTGTACCGGCTGTTCAACGAGAAGGACCTTACTTTTATCGAGCTCAACCCGCTGGCCATCCTCGACAGTGGCGACCTGTACGCGCTGGACGGCAAGGTCAACTCCGACGACAACGCCAGCTTCCGCCATGCCGACCTGGTCGCCATGCGCGACAAGAGCCAAGAAGACGAGACCGAGGTGCTGGCCAGCCAGCACGACCTCAACTACGTCACCATGGACGGCAACATCGGCTGCATGGTCAAGGGCGCCGGCCTGGCGATGGCGACCATGGACGTGATCAAGCTCAACGGCGGCGAGCCGGCGAACTTCCTCGACGTCGGCGGCGGCGCCACCAAGGAGCGCGTGACCACCGCGTTCAAGCTGATCCTGTCCTCGGACAAGGTCAAGGCGATCTTCGTCAACATCTTCGGCGGCATCGTCCGCTGCGACATGATCGCCGAGGGCATCATCGCCGCGGTCAAGGACGTGGGCGTCAAGATCCCGGTGATCGTGCGCCTGGAAGGCACCAACGTGGAAGAAGGCAAGAAGCTGCTGAAGGAAAGCGGCCTGGCCATCATCCCCGCCGACGACATCAACGACGGCGCTATAAGTCGGTCGCCGCGGTCGCCGCCTGATTATTTTCGACGGCATCCGGATGGCATGAATCCCGACCCCCATCCCCCTTGAGTCAAGGGGGTGGCCCGCCGCGAAGCGGTGGGACGTGGGGATCTGGAAGCACGCCCCGGGGCATCGGCGCAGCCGATGCCGCGTATCCGGAGCCGGCGTCCAATACGAACTACTAAGGACTAAAACCATGTCCGTTCTTATCAACAAGAACACGAAGGTGATCGTGCAGGGCTTCACCGGCCAGCAGGGCACCTTCCACGCCGAACAGATGGTCGAGTACGGGACCAAGGTCGTCGGCGGCGTCACCCCGGGCAAGGGCGGCCAGACCCACATCGGCCTGCCGGTGTTCAACACCGTCGCCGACGCGGTCAAGGCCACCGGCGCCGACGCTTCGGTCATCTACGTGCCGCCGCCGTTCGCGGCCGACGCGATCCTGGAAGCCGCCGCCGGCGGCATCAAGGTCATCGTCTGCATCACCGAGGGCATCCCGGTGCTGGACATGCTGCGCGTGAAGAACGTGCTCAAGGGTTACGAGGGCGTGACCCTGATCGGCCCGAACTGCCCCGGCGTGATCACCCCGGGCGAGTGCAAGATCGGCATCATGCCGGGCCACATCCACAAGCCGGGCAAGATCGGCATCGTCTCCCGCTCGGGCACGCTGACCTATGAAGCGGTCAAGCAGACCACCGACGTGGGCCTGGGCCAGTCGACCTGCATTGGCATCGGCGGCGACCCGATCAACGGCCTGAACTTCGTCGACTGCCTCAAGCTGTTCAACGAGGATCCGCAGACCGAAGGCATCATCATGGTCGGCGAGATCGGCGGCAGCGCCGAGGAAGAGGGCGCCGAGTACATCAAGAACCACGTCAAGAAGCCGGTCGTCGGCTTCATCGCCGGTGCCTCGGCCCCTCCGGGCAAGCGCATGGGCCACGCCGGCGCGATCGCGTCGGGCGGCCAGGGCACGGCCGAGGGCAAGTTCGCCGCGATGGAAGCGGCGGGCGTGACCACGGTGCGTTCGCCGGGCGACCTGGGCGCGGCGATCAAGAAGCGCCTGGGCGGCTGATCCCGGCGCGACACGCGATGCGAAGAAGGCCGCCTCCGGGCGGCCTTTTTGTGGCCGGTCGGAAGCGGGAGACGGGGCCGGGCCAGGGCGGGCGCGACCCGGCCTGCAGGGGGCCAGCGTTTCCCGCATGGCGCGCTGCTGCAGGTCGCATGACGGTCCCGGCACAGGCGACGCTCTCCGGTCGCCGCGCGTATTCCTCCTGCAGGAAGGACGCGGCAGGCGCAGGGGCCGCGCCGGTATCATGGCCGCATCACCCGAACGGTCTTTCGCCATGAAGGAATCCCTGCGTATCGCAATGGCCCAGTTCGACTTCCCGGTCGGGGCGGTGGCGCGCAACGCGGAGCGGATCGCGGAGATGATCGCCGAGGCGCGCGACGAATTCGGTGCCGACGTCGTGCTGTTCCCCGAGCTGGCGATCAGCGGGTACCCGCCGGAAGACCTGCTGCTGCGGCCCTCGTTCCTTACCGCCTGCGAACAGGCGCTACAGGAGGTGGCGAAGGCGGCGACCGGGATCGTGGCGGTGGTCGGCTGGCCCGAGCCGGTCGGCAGCGTGCTCTACAACGCCGCCAGCGTGCTGCGCGATGGCCGTGTCGAAGCCACCTACCGCAAGCGCGAACTGCCCAACTACGCGGTTTTCGACGAGCGACGCTACTTCGAGGTCGATCCCGACGGCGGTTCCTGCGTGTTCGAGGTCGGGGGTGCCGATCGGCGTGGTGGTCTGCGAGGACCTGTGGTTCCCCGAGCCGCTGGCCGACACCGTCCGCGCCGGCGCGCAGCTGGTGCTGGTGCCCAATGCCTCGCCGTTCGAGCGCGGCAAGCATGCCCAGCGCGACGCGCTGCTGGCCGAGCGCACCCGCGAGTCGGGCGCGGCGCTGGCCTACCTCAACCTGGTCGGCGGGCAGGATGCGGTCGTGTTCGACGGCGCCTCGGTGGTGGCCGACGGCGATGGCACCGTGCATCCGGCCGCAGCCGCCTTCACCGACCAATGGCTGGTGGTCGACTACGACGTCGCCGGACGCCGCTTCGCGCCGGTGCAGTGGATGGACGACGGCGACGAGAGCATGGACGCACTGGCCTGGCGCGCCGTGGTGCGTGGCATCCAGGACTACTGCGGCAAGAACGGCTTCTCGAAGGCGTGGCTGGGCCTGTCCGGCGGCATCGACTCGGCGCTGGTGCTGGCCCCATGGTCGATGCGCTGGGGGCTGCCAACGTCACCGCGGTGCGGTTGCCGTCGCGCTACACCGCCGGCCTGTCCAACGACCTGGCGGTGCAGCAATGCGCCGCGCTCGGCGTGAAGCTGGAATCGGTGCCGATCGAGCCGGCCTTCACCGGTTTCCTGCAGGCGCTGGAAGCGATGTTCGCGGGCCAGGATGCGGACGTCACCGAGGAGAACCTGCAGTCGCGCAGCCGCGGGGCGATCCTGATGGCGCTGTCGAACAAGTTCGGCGGCCTGCTGCTGACCACCGGCAACAAGAGCGAGTACGCGGTCGGCTACGCCACGATCTACGGCGACATGTGCGGTGGCTACGCGCCGCTGAAGGACCTGTACAAGACCGAAGTCTTCGGCTTACCAAGTGGCGCAACACCGTGGGCGGGGCGCCGGTGATCCCGCCGGGCGTGATCGCGCGGCCGCCATCGGCCGAGCTGCGCGCCAACCAGACCGACCAGGATTCGCTGCCGGCCTACGACGTGCTCGACGGCATCCTCTATCGCTACGTCGACCAGGAACAGTCGCGCGACGAGATCGTCGCCGCCGGCTACGCGGCCGAGGTGGTGGACCGGGTGCTGCGGCTGGTGCGTACCAGCGAATGGAAGCGGCACCAGGCCGCGCCGGGGCCGAAGGTGTCGCGGCGGGCATTCGGCCGCGAGCGGCGCTACCCGATCAGCAACGGCTTCTCCGGCTGACCGCAGCGGCGGGCCCGAAACGCGACAGGCGCACCGGAGTGCGCCTGTCGTCGATCTTCATGATGCGGCGTGTCGCGTCGTTCAGTCGCGGGTCGCGTTGCGCTGGCCGGTCGGCGAGACCTCGCCGGCGAACGGATTCAGCCGGCGGATCGTCATCGGGTAGTCGGGCCAGTCGCCGTGCAGCAACGGGTGCTGGGGATCGTTGAGCTGGAGCACGCGGATCGCGTCGGCGGCCAGCGCCTCGTTGCCCAGTTCCTTGTGCGCCGCGGCTGGGACGGCGACGGCGTCGTTCTGGAACGCGCTCTGCGGATAGGTCTCGAGGATGTACTGGGCGCGGCTGATCGCCGACAGCCAGGCACTGCGGCGCATGTAGTACAGCGCGGTGTCCATCTCGTGGCGGGCGAACAGGTCGCGCAGCTCGACCATGCGCTGGCGCGCATCGGCGGCGTACTTGCTGTTCGGGTAGCGCTGCACCACCCGCGAGAAGTCGTCATAGGCCTGCTGCGGCGAGGCCAGGTCGCGACGGGCCGGGTCCAGCGACCACACCCGCTGCAGGAACACCGCGTCGCGGTTGGAGTTGGACAGGCCGCGCAGGTAGTAGAAGTAGGCGATGTTGCGGTGGGTCGGGTAGGTGCGGATGAAGCGGTCGATGGTCGAGACCGCGTCCTCGTGCTTGCCGGCCTTGAACTCGGCGTAGGCCGTTTCCATCAGCGCCTGCTCGGTGTAGGGACCGTACGGGTACTGGGCGGTCAGGCGCTTGAAGGTCTTCTCGGCGTCGGACCAGTTGCCGCGCTGCATCTGGCCATGGGCCTTTTCGTAGAGCTCGGTGACCGGCAGGCCCTCGTCGGCGTCCTTCTTGCTGTTGCGGCCGCAGCCGGTGGCCAGGAAAGTAGGGCCAGCAGCAGGGCTGCCAAGGCGCAGGGGTGCGGGGAGGGCAAAGCGGGAGCGGTGGGCCATCGGAAGGGGGCGCGCAGCACGGAAACGGGAGGGCCGATGATAGCCTAGTGGCCTGTCCGGCGACTGACTTCCGCGTCCGGACCGTCCCCGCACCGGCTCCCCCATGTCCCAGTCTCCCGACCTCCCCGCCAGGCCGTCGTTCCCGACGAGGCCGCCGGCCGCCGTTTCGACGCGGTCGTGGCCGAACTGTTCCCCGAATATTCGCGCTCGCGCCTGTCGTCCTGGATCAAGTCCGGCGATGTCCTGCTGGCCGGCGAGTCCGCGCGTCCGCGCGACCCGGTCCGCGGTGGCGAGACGGTGACCCTGACCGCGGTGGCCGAGATCCAGACCGAGGCGGTCGCCGAGGACATCCGCTGGACATCCTCTACGAGGATGCCGACCTGTTCGTGCTCGACAAGCCGGCCGGGCTGGTGGTCCATCCGGGCGCGGGCAATCCCGCCGGGACCCTGGTCAATGCCCTGCTGCACCGCGACCCGGCCTGGCGCTGCTGCCGCGCGCCGGCATCGTCCATCGCCTGGACAAGGACACCAGTGGGGTCATGGTGGTCGCGCGCACGCTGCCGGCGCACACCGGCCTGGTCGCGCAGCTGGCCGCGCGCGAGGTCCATCGCCAGTACCTGCGGTGGTGGTCGGCGCGCTGGTTTCCGGCGGCACCGCCGATGCGCCGATCGACCGCCACCCGCGCGACCGCCTGCGCATGGCGTGCGCGAGGACGGCAAGGAGGCGGTCACCCATTTCCGCCTGCGCGAGCGCTTCCGCGCGCACACCGCGCTGGAGTGCCGGCTGGAGACCGGCCGCACCCACCAGATCCGCGTGCACATGCAGCACCTGCGCCACCCCATCGTCGGCGATCCGCTCTACGGCGGGCCGCTGAAGCTGCCCAAGGGCGCGACCGAGGCGCTGGCGGGCGGGTTGCGCGGCTTCAGGCGCCAGGCCCTGCATGCCGAAACCCTCGAGTTCGCCCATCCGGTGCATGGCCAGCCGGTGCGCGTTTCCGCGCCGCTGCCCACCGACCTGGTCGAACTGCTGCGCGTGCTGCGCGAGGACACCCGCGCGTGGGACGAAAGCCAGCGGCGCTGAGCGGAACCACGGTGCCCGCCCATCACGACATCGCCGCAGCGGCCATCCTGCCTGCCGACTGGCCGGCGCCGCCGGGCGTGACCGCGTTCACCACGCTGCGCCGCGGCGCCGGCGCCTCGCATCCGCCGTTCGATACGTTCAACCTCGGTGCGCGCAGCGGCGATGACCTGGCGACGGTCTCGGCCAACCGCGACGCGCTGGTCCGTGGTTTCGACCTGCCATCGCCGCCGCACTGGCTGCGCCAGGTGCACGGTACCGGCGTGCTGCGTTTCGACGCACCCGCCGGCGCGACGGTGGCCAGCGACGATGAGCCGGAGGCCGACGCCGCGGTGACCTCGGTGCCGGGCACGGTCCTGGCGATCCTCACCGCCGATTGCCTGCCGGTGGTGCTGGCGGCCGGGGACGGCGGCGAAGTCGGCGCCGCCCATGCAGGCTGGCGCGGGCTGGCCTCGGGCGCGCTGGAAGCCACCGTGGCGGCGATGCGCACGCCCGCATCGAGACTGCTCGCCTGGCTGGGGCCGGCGGCCGGACCGCAGGCCTACGAGATCGGCACGGAGGTGCACGATGCCTTCGTCCGCCCTGATCCGGCCGCGGCATCGGCCTTCGTCGCCACGCGTCCCGGCCATTGGCGGGTTGACCTGTACGCGCTGGCGCGGATGCGCCTGCAGTCCGCCGGCCTCCGCGCCGACGCCATCCATGGCGGCGGCCTGTGCACGATCAGCGACGCGGACCGCTTCTACTCGCACCGGCGCGACCAGCGCACGGGGCGGATGGCGACGGTGGCGTGGATCACGCCACCGCGCTGAAGCGGGATTCCCGCGGATGCGGGCGCGGTGGCGGCCATCAAACGATCTGCGCGCAAGACGCCTGCGCGCGCCGTGGCGGACGCTTCGCTCCATCCGGGCGCGCGTTAACCTCGGCGGATGCGCCGCACCGCAGCGGCGCATGACCCGGGGAAAGCACGGCAGTCGGCGCACCCGGCCACCGCGTCGCGCGGCCGGACGGGCGCTGCGCCACGCGAGGGTCCGGGAAACCACATCACCGCAGGGAGACGAAGGAATGCGCTTCATCGCAAGGCTCGCAGTCCCGCTGTTCGCAGTGTTGCCGATCGCCGCGTCCGCCGCGGCGCTGCCGCCGCTGCCCCACGAGCTGGACCTCGAGGCCGCCCATGGCGACATCCGCTTCCCTGGCGATGTGCTGGAGATCGCCGCGGACAAGGGCACCGACCTGTTCACCGATCCGACCGGCAAGGAAGCGGCCGACAACGCGCCGCGCGCGCTGTTCGTGGCCGAGGGGGATTTCGTGCTGTCGGCGCGGGTGTCCCCGCGCTTCGGCGGTGCGGCCTACGAAGGGGGTGCCCTGGTCGCCTATGCCGGGCCGGCCTGCTGGGGCAAGCTGCTGTTCGAGCGCTTCGAATCCGGCCACAACGGGATCGCGACCACCACCTCGCGCGGTGCCGGCGGCGACGACGCCTACCACGGCACCCGCGAAGCCGGGGTGCAGTACCTGAAGCTGGTCCATGCAGGGCGGGGCCTACATCTTCTACACCTCGACGGACGGAACCGGCTGGAACTTCGTCCGCAGCTTCGCGCTGCCGTGTGGCGACCCGGTGCGCATCGGCTTCTCCGCGCAGGCCCCGTTCTCCGACGGATTCACCGCCACCTTTTCCGACGTGCGCTACCGCAAGGGCACGATCAGCGACTACTGGCAGGGCGAATAGGCCCTGCCGGCGCGTTTCAGCCCGACTCCAGCGCGTGCAGGTAGTCGCGGCGCTAAGGCATGGATGTCGTGGCGGAGCAGGTGCTCCATCATCACCTGCCAGCGTTCCCGCCGCCGGGCCAGCGGCATCGTCGCCGCCGCGGCGATCGCATCGGCCACGCCGTCCAGGTCGTGCGGGTTGACCTGGAGGGCGGCGGTCATTTCCTGCGCCGCGCCGGCCAGCAGCGACAGCACCAGCACGCCGGGATCCTGCGGGTCCTGCGCGGCCACGTATTCCTTGGCCCCGCCGGGTTCATGCCATCGCGCAGCGGCGTGACCATACCGACCCGCGCGCTGCGGTAGAAGCCGGTCAGGGTGGCATGCGGAAAGTTGCGGTTGACGTAGCGCAGCGGGGTCCACTCCGGTTCGGCATGGCCGCCGTTGATGTGGCCGGCGATCTGCTCGAGCTGGCTGCGCAGCTGCTGGTACTCGTCGACCTCGCCGCGGGTGATCGGCGCGATCTGCAGGTAGGTCAGGCTGCCGCGCTGGTCGGGGTGGCGCTGCAGGTAGCGCTCGAAGCCATGGAACCGCTCGGGCAGGCCCTTGGAATAGTCCAGCCGGTCCACCCCGATCGCGAGCATGCGCCGCTCCATACTGGCGCGCAGGTCGCGCACCGCCGGCTTGGCCATCGCCGCGGTGGCCTGCCGGGCGATGTGGCGGGTATCGATGCTGATCGGGAATGCGCCGGTGCGGAAGCGGCGTCCGTCCGGCGCCTCCACCACGTCATCGTCCAGGACCCGGCCGCCCCGTACAGGCGCACGTACGACTGGAAGCGGTCGTTGTCGCGCCGGGTCTGGAAGCCGAGCAGGTCGTAGGCATACAGCGTGGACATCAGCCGCTCGTGGTCGGGCATCGCCATCAGCAGGTCGGCCGAAGGCATCGGCACGTGCAGGAAGAAGCCGATCCGGCAGCCGATGCCGCGCGTACGCAGCATCGAAGCCAGCGGGATCAGGTGGTAGTCGTGGACCCAGACCGTGTCGTCCTCGCGCAGCAGCGGCGCCAGCCTGTCGGCGAACAGTGCGTTGACCCGGCGATAGCCCTCGCGCGTGGCGCGGTCGTAGTCGACCAAGATCCATATGGAAATGCAGCAGCGGCCACAGAGTGCGGTTGGAGAAGCCGTTGTAGTAGCCGTCCAGGTCGGTGCGGTTGAGGTCGAGGGTGACGTAGCGGATGTCGCCTTCGCGCTGTTCGTGGGTCTCGCCGCTGGCGCCGCGCACGGTCTTGCCGCTCCAGCCGAACCACATCCCGCCGCGTTCGCCCAGCGCGGCCTGCAGGGCCACGGCCAGCCCGCCGGCGCGGTGCTCGCCGGGCAGGGAAACGCGGTTGGAGACGACCACCAGCCGGCTCACGAGGCGTCCTGCCAGGCGCGACAGGCGCATGGCGGCGATGATCAGGCCCACGTGCGAATAGGTCTGCGGGAAGTTGCCCCAGCCTTCGCCATCCTCGAAGGCCATGTCCTCCGAGAGCAGGCCCAGCGGATTGCGGCGGGCGAGCACGCGCTCGAACAGCTCGCGCGCCTCGTCCATGCGCCCGATCGCGGCCAGCGCGTCGATGTACCAGAACGTGCAGATGGTGAAACTGGTCTCCGGCGTGCCGAAATCGTCCGGGGCGACGTAGCGGAACACGCCGTCGCCATGGCGCAGCTCGCGGCCGATCGCTTCGACGGTGGCCACGTAGCGGGGGTCGTCTGCCGCGATGAAGCCGATGTCGGCCAGCAGCAGCAGCGAGGCGTCGAGGTAGTCGCTCTGGAACGACGCGCTGAACTGGCCGCTCTGCGCGCGCTGCGCGCGCGGGCCAGCGTCGTCTCGCGGATCGCGTCCGCGCGCTCGCGCCAGTAACCGGCGCGACCGTCCAGCCGAGCCGCAGCGCGATCTTGGCCAGGCGGTCGCAGGCGGCCCAGCACATCGCCGCGGTGTAGGTGTGGACCTCTGCGCGGCCGCGGAACTCCCACAGCCCTGCGTCCGGCACGTCGTGCAGGGCGAAGCCGCGTTCGCCCAGTGGCTCCAGCCGGGCGAAGGTGTCCGCGTCGCCCGGATCGACCAAGGCGCTGGTCGAAGAACAGCTGGGTCGAGGCCAGCACCACGCTGCCATAGACGTCGTGCTGCTTCTGGATCCAGCGCTAGGTTGCCGCGCCGCACCGGGCCCATGCCGCGGTAGCCGGCCAGCGATTCGATTTCGTGCTCTTCGAGCTGCTCCTCGAAACCGATCCCGTACAGCGGCTGCAGGGTGCCGTCGTGGGTGGCGATGTTGAAGATGTAGCGCAGGAACTCCTCCATGCTCCGGGTCGCGCCCAGCCGGTTGAGCGCGCGCACCACGAAGGCCGCGTCGCGCAGCCAGCAGTAGCGGTAGTCCCAGTTGCGCGGGGAGCCGGGCGCCTCCGGGATGGAGGTGGTCATCGCCGCGATGATCGCGCCGCTGTCCTCGTACTGGCACAGCTTCAGGGTGATCGCGCTGCGGATCACCGCCTCCTGCCACTCCAGCGGGATCGACAGGTAACGCACCCATTCGCGCCAGTATTCGAGGGTACGCCCCAGTGCCTCCTCGACGTAGCCGCCGATCGAGCGCGCCATCGGTTCGTCCGGGCCGAGGACCAGGGTGCAGGCGGTGGCCGAGCACGAACGGCAGGCCGTCGCGGACAAAGCGCACCGGCACGTCGGTGGTCAGGCGCAGGGTGAAGCCCGGCAGCAGCCAGCGCAGGTGGTTGCTGCCCCATAAGTGTTCGGGTACGCGCGCACCCCAGTCGGCCAGCGGCCGCGCCCGCACGCGGATGCGCGGGCTGCCCGACAGCGGCGTGATCCGCCTGGCGATGGACACCGGCCGGTAGACGCGGCCGTTCTGCTTCCAGCGCGGGGCGAAGTCGAGGATCTCCAGCGCGCCGCCGTGGCGGTCGTGGAGGACGGTGCGCAGCACCGCGGTGTTCGGCACGTAGGCCTGCTCGGCGCGGGCGAAATCCTCCAGTTCGATGCCGAAGTCACCGCCTTCATGGTCGCGTGGCGTCAGCAGGGCGCAGAACGCAGGATCGCCGTCGAAGGCCGGCAGGCAGGCCCAGACGACCCGGCCGCGCGCGTCGACCAGCGCGCCGAAACTGCCGTTGCCGATCACGCCCATAAGGTGCAGGTCCGATTCGTATACGTGCAGGTCCATGGGTTTCCCTCGTCCGTCCGGTGGGATGCGCGGCGCTACCGGGTGGGGGCCTCCGGTTGCGCCGCGCCGGCCAGCAGCCACGCATGCACGGCATGGACGCCGGGCAGGGCGTGGCGGGCCACGCTCGGTTCGCGCGTGCCAACCAGCACGCTCCAGCCACCATGGGTGTGCGCGGCATCGAAGCCCGACTCGTCGGTGAGGTCGTCGCCGACGAACACCGGTACCCGTCCGGCAAATGGCGGATGCCTCATCATCCGCTCCACCGCCAGGCCCTTGTGGGCGCCCTCGGGGACGAACTCGATCACGTGGTTGCCTTACTGCAGGCGGTAGCCGGCCAAGGCCGGCGATGCGCGACTGCGCGAACGCGGTGACCGCATCACCCGCGTGCGGCGCGGCGCGCCAGTGCAGGGCCAGGGCTCCGCCCTTGTCCTCGATCCGCACGCCCGGATGCGTCGCCGCCAGGTGCGCGGCGGCGACGTGCAGCGCGTGCAGGAATGCGGAGGTGTCCTCCGGAATGCCGGCGGCCGCGTCGGCATCGTCGCGGAACTGGAGGCCGTGCAGGCCGGCGGCCGGCAACCGCAGCGGCGCGAACAGCGCGTCGAGCTGGGCCAGCGGGCGTCCGCTGACCAGCGCGACGGCGCCGTGCAGGCGGTCGCTGAGCGCGCCGAGCGCCTCGAGGACCCGGGGTGGCACGCGCACGGCCGCCGGGTCGACGCTGAAGCCGACCAGGTGCCGTCCACGTCGAGGAACAGCGCGCAGGCGTCGTCGAGCGGCGGTGGCGACGTGCGTGGGGGATCGCGTCGACCATGGCCGCATTCTGCACGACCGGCATGTGATGCCCGGGTCACGCCAGCGGCGGCCGGGCATGCGTGTACGGCGCCGGGCCGTCGGCCGCGGCGCCGCCATAGCGGACTCAGAAGGTGTAGCGCACGCGCGTGTACCAGTAGGCGCCGTTGCTGCCGATCGGCGACAGCACGTCGTAGGGCAGGTTGCCGAAGTAGTTGATGTCCTCGCTGGACAGGTCCGGATACTCGTCGGTCAGGTTCTGCCCGCCCAGCGCCACGCTCCAGCGGGTGCCGAAGCGGTACTCGGCTTCGGCGTCGAGCTGCCATTCGGCACCGTAGAGCTGTTCGGGCTCGAAGCCGCCGCCGAAGTTGAACACGCGCCTGGCGCTGCCATGGCGCTGCACGCGGGCCAGCAGGTTCCAGCGGTCGTTGTTCCAGTTGGCGCTGAACTGGGCCCGGGTGCGCGGTGCCGCATCGGTGAGGGTATTGCTCTCCTCCACGCCGAACAGGGCGTACTCCGGGTCGAGTGCGGCCAGCTGCGGCGGGGTGGCGACCACGTTGCGCAGTTCGGTCTCCGCATAGCTCCAGGCCCCGGTCAGCAGCAGGCCGCCACCGCCCAGTTCCCCGCGCCAGTTGGCCACCAGCTCGGCGCCGCGGGTGCGGGTGTCGGCGGCGTTGACGAAGAACTGCGCGCTCTCGATCCGGGCCACGTCGAAGTTGGCGTCGATGAAATCGGTGAGCGCGTCGCCGGTGATGGTCTCGGACAGGGCGATGCGGTTGTCGATCTGGATCTGGAACAGGTCGAAGGACAGGTCGAAGTGCTGGCCGATGAGGCTGGTGAAGCCGATGTTGAGGTTGACCGCCTCCTCCGGTTCCAGTCGGTGGCGCCGAGCGCGCGTGCGATCGGGTTGTTCACCGACAGCAGCCGCCCTTCGACGATCTGGCCGGCGGCGTTGTAGCCGGTGCTGGTCGACTCGAAGCCGATCTGGGCCAGCGACGGCGCGCGGAAGTTGTTGGACACCGCGCCGCGCAGGGCGAAGGCCGGCGCGAATTCGTAGCGCGCGGCCAGCTTGCCGGTGACCTTACCGCCGAAGTCCCGGTAGTGCTCGTAGCGTGCGCTGAGGTCGGAGCTGAACTTCTCGCCGAAGCGCGAGGACACCGTGGCGTAGGCGCTGGCCACGTCGCGGTCGAGGTCGGCTTCGTCGCGCGGGGTCAGGCCGCCGCCGGCCTGCGAGCCCGCCGGCCGGTCCGTGTAGGGGCCGACGGCGTAGCTGGCCGGGTCGCCGGCGCCGGTCCGGTAGTGCTCGCTGCGGAACTCGGCGCCGACGGCCAGGGTGTGGAAGGCCGCGCCCGCGTCGAAGCCGCGGCTGAAGTCCACGTTGGCCAGGGTCTGGTCGAAGGCGAAATCGCCGGTGCGGAAGCGGGTCGGGCTGGACGGGCCGAGCGAGGCGTTGAGCGAATCGCGCAGGCGATAGGTGAAGTCGTTGCTGCCGTGGTTGAGGCTGGCGTCGTAGTCCCATGCGCTCCAGCGCCCGCGCACGCCGCCGACCAGGCCGATGTCGCGGTTCTCGCCGATCGACACCGGCCGATACCCGTCCGGGTAGACCTCGGGCCAGTTGGAGCTGCCTTCGGGGTAGCGGAAGTAGTTGGCGCCTTCGGTGTCGCGCTGGTTGAAGGTGCCGAACGCATACAGGTCGGCGTCGTCGCCCAGCGGTACCTCGCTGTTGAACCAAGGCGTTGAGGTCGCGCGAATCGCCGTCGCCGAGGTGGTAGTTGCGCTGGCCCTGCAGCGCCGGGTTGGTGTCGGTCTGTTCCCACGGCGGGATCTGGTCGAAGCCGGCGCGGTTGGTGGCTTCGCGGTTCTTCAGTTCCACGCCCACGCGCAGGAAGCCGTCGCTACCTGGGTGGTGCCCACCTTGCCGGACAGGAAGCTGGTCTGGCCGTCGCTGACGGTACGGTCGATCGGCGCCACGTCGGTGTGGTGCAGGCCGTAGCCGGCTTCCAGCGCGCCGCCCTCGGCGCCGTCGTCGAGGATCACGTTGATCACGCCGGCGACCGCGTCGGAGCCGTACTGGGCGCCGGCGCCGTCGCGCAGCACCTCGATCCGGCTGATCGCGCTGACCGGGATCGCGTTGAAGTCCACCGGGGTGTTGCCGCGGCCGATCTTGCTGTCGGTGCTGACCAGGGGCGGTGGTGTGGCGGCGCTTGCCGTTGACCAGGACCAGCACCTTATCGGGCGAGAGCCCGCGCAGCTGCGCGGCGCGGACATGGTCGGCGCCACCGGAGTTGGACTGGCGCGGGAAATTGATCGAAGGCAGCAGGGCCTGCAGCGCGCTGCCCAGCTCGCCGTTGACCACGCCGGCGCGGCGGATGTCCTCGGCGGTGAGCACGTCCACCGGCGAGGTCGATTCGAGCACGGTGCGGTCGGTGGCGCGGGTGCCGGTGACGATCACCTGGTCGAGGGTGGTGGTCGATTGCGCGGCCGCGGGCAAGGCCACCGCAAGCGCGAGGGCGAGCGCGGACAGGGGCATCAGCGGCGCGAGCCGGCGCGCGGCGGGCGGGAGCGGGGCGGGGGTCGGGTGCGGCATCTCGGTATTCCGTTTTTGAGGACACATCCATCCGGATGAAGAGATATGATGGCCCCGGGCCGGCATCCGTCGAAGTCACCGGGCGGCATGTCTTTATGCCGTCGCGTTGTTTGCCGGCATGCGTGCCCACCGACACCCTGCCGCCCTCGTCCTAACCCCGCATGCGCCTGCGCATTCCCGCCCTGGTAATTTCCGTCGCGCTGCTGGCCGGTTGCGCCTCGTTGCCGCCGGCCACGGACACCGCCGCCACCGCCAGCCTGCAGGGGGATACCGCCCGTCCCGCGCAGGCGCAGGGCTGGGTCCGCAGCGAGCTCTACTTCGGCGTGGGCAGCGAGGACGGGCCATCCACCCGCAGCCAGACCGATGCGATCAGCGAGGAGCAGTGGCGCGCCTTCCTTGACGCCGAGGTCACCCCGCGCTTCCCCGACGGCCTGACCGTGTTCGATGCGTACGGGCAATGGCTGTTCCGTGGCGCCGCCGCGCCCAACCGCCTGCGCACCAAGGTGCTGGTGGTCCTGCACGAGGACACGCCGCAGCGCCGCGCCGACATCGAGGCCATCCGCCTTAGGTTTCGGAAGCAGGCCACCGGCCACCAGTCGGTGCTGTGGTCGCGGCAGCCGGTCGAGGTGTCGTTCTGAGCAGCGCAGCGCCATAAATGTTGCATCGTTGACCCCGTCCACCCCACTACCCCCAGGACATCCCGCCATGACCCGATCGTCGCGCCCTGCCGTGCCGCCACGCGCCACCCTCGCATTCGCCATCGCCCTGGCCTTCACCGGCTCCGCCTTCGCGCAGGATTCGACCACCACGCTGGACGCGGTGCAGGTCACCGCGCAGCGCAAGGTCGAGAACATCCAGGACGTGCCGGTGTCCATCACCAGCATCAATGCCGAGAAGCTGGACGTGCTCGGCTCCGGCGGCACCGACATCCGCTTCCTTTCGGCGCGCGTGCCCAGCCTGAACATCGAGTCCTCGTACGGCCGCGCGTTCCCGCGCTTCTACATCCGCGGGCTGGGCAACACCGACTTCGACCTCAACGCGTCCCAGCCGGTGTCGCTGGTGTATGACGACGTGGTCCAGGAGAACCCGCTGCTGAAGGGCTTCCCGGTGTTCGACGTCGAGCACGTGGAAGTGCTGCGTGGCCCGCAGGGCACGCTGTTCGGCCGCAACACCCCGGCCGGCGTGGTCAAGTTCGATTCGGTGCGGCCGTCGCAGGAGCTGGACGGCTATGCCCAGCTGGCCTATGGCAGCGACGCGATGGTCAACTTCGAGGGCGCCGTCGGCGGCGCGCTTGGCGGCAACTGGTCCGGCCGCGTGTCGGCCCTGTACCAGCGCCGCGACGACTGGGTGAGCAACACCCACCCGGGTCCGAACGACGGCTTCGAAGGCTATGACGAGTCCGCCGCGCGGGTGCAGTTCCTGTACGAGGGCGAGGCCTTCGAGGCGCTGTTCAACCTGCACCGGCGCGACCTCAACGGCACCGCGCGGCTGTTCCGCGCCAACATCATCGAACCGGGCAGCAACCGTTTCGTGCCGGGCTTCGACAAGGACGAGGTGGCGCTGGACGGCGTCAACTTCTCCGACCTGGAAACCTGGGGCGGCAGCGCGCGCCTGCGCTGGGACTTCGGCGACCTGAGCCTGCATTCGATCACCGGCTACGAGACGCTGGAGTCGCTCAACCGCGGCGACATCGACGGCGGCTACGGCGCGGCGTTCCTGCCGCCGGGACTGTCCGGGCCCGGCTTCATCCCGTTCGCCTCCGAGTCGGCCGACGGCATTCCCGACCACAGCCAGCTCAGCCAGGAGTTCCGCCTGGAATCGGACTACGGCGGCCGCTTCGACTGGCAGGCCGGCCTGTTCTGGTACCGCGAAGACCTGACCATCGACAGCTTCAACTACGACTCGCTCAGCCCCGGCAACCCGCAGGCCGGCCACGCCGTGCAGGAGCAGGAGAACACCGCCTGGGCGCTGTTCGCCTCGGCCGAGTACGCGGCCACCGAAAAGCTGAAGCTGCGCGGCGGCGTGCGCTACACCCAGGACGACAAGGACTTCTCGGCCAGCGTGCTGGAAGGCGCGCCGTTCGGCGCGCCGGTCGGCGGCCCGTACAACGTCGATACCGACGCCGACGACGTCAGCTGGGACGCCAGCGCCGTCTACGAGGTCAATGACGCGGTGAACCTGTACGGCCGCGTGGCCAAGGGCTTCCGTGCGCCGTCGATCCAGGGCCGCCTGCTGTTCGCCTCCGCCGCCGCGCCCAACGGCGGCGTGTCCACCGCCGGTTCGGAGACCGTCATCTCCTACGAAGGCGGCATCAAGGCCGAACTGTTCGACCGCCGCGCCCGGGTGGGCTTCAACCTGTTCCGCTACGAGGTCAGCGACCAGCAGCTGATCGCCGTCGGCGGTGGCGCCAACATCGCCACCCTGCTCAACGCCGACAAGACCGTCGGTAAGGCCTGGGCTGGACCTGGAGGCCTTACTGGCCGAGGGCCTGCTGCTGACCTGGGGCAGCAGCTACAACGACACGCGCATCGACGACGAGGACCTTACCGTGGCGGTCTGCGGTGGCGGCTGCACCGTGACCGATCCGACCGTCAGCATCGGCGGTGGCACCTACGCGCTGATCGACGGCAACCCGCTGCCGCAGGCGCCGGAGTGGATCCACAACCTGACCCTGCGCTGGGGCGTGCCGCTCAGCGAGGGCGAGCTGTACTTCTACACCGACTGGGCGTACCGCAGCGAGGTCAACTTCTTCCTGTACGAGTCGGCCGAGTTCCGTGGCCGCTCCTCGCTGGAAGGCGGCCTGCGCGTGGGCTATGGCTGGGGCGACGGCGCCTACGACCTGGCCCTGTTCGGTCGTAACATCACCGACCAGACCCGGATCGTCGGCGGCATCGACTTCAACAACCTGACCGGCTTCATCAACGAGCCGCGGACCTGGGGCGCGGAGCTCCGCTGGAACTTCTGAGCAGGTATCGACCGGCCGGCGCCGCACGCGCCGGCCGGTCGCCGCGCTTTTTCCGCCACATAGATGAGGCCGCTCCAGATGGCGCAATCCCGTCCTCCGCGCTGGTTCGTCGCAGGCGACCTCAACGGCTTTTTCGGCCTTATGTTCGACAACCTGTCGATCCTGGGCTTCATCGCGCTCGCGCTGGTCGGGATCTTCGGGTTTCCCGCCGAGGTGGTGTACACGAAGATGTTCCCAGGCACCGCGCTGGGCGTGCTGGTCGGCAACCTCGCCTACACGGCGATGGCGCGGCGGCTGGCCACGCGCAGCGGCCGCGACGACGTCACCGCGATGCCGCTGGGCCTGGATGCGCCGACCAGCATCGGCATGGCGCTGCTGGTGCTGGGACCGGGCTTCCTCGGCTTCCGCCAGCAGGGCCTGGACGAGCAGGCCGCCGCGATCGCGACCTTAGCAGCTGGGCATGGCCTCGCTGGTGGTGATGGGGCTGCTGAAGCTGGTGCTGTCGTTCTGCGGCGACGCGATCACCCGGCAGGTGCCGCGCGCGGCGCTGCTGGGATCGATCGGCGGCGCGGCGCTGACCCTGCTCGGCTTCCTGCCGCTGGTCGAGACCCTGCGTTCGCCGGTGGCCGGGCTGGTCACGCTCGGGCTGCTGCTTTACGTGCTGGTCGCGCGCGGCCGCCTGCCGGTGCGGCTGCCGGGCGTGCTGGTCGCGCTGCTGGTCGGCACGACGCTCTATTACGCGCTGGGCCTTACCGGGCTGGGCATGCCGGGCTTCGCATTGCCGCAGGGTGTCACCCTGACGTTCGCGCTGCCGGTGCCGAACACGGGCTTCATCGCCGGGCTGCCGGCGACCGTGCCGTTCCTGCCGTTGCTGCTGCCGTTCGGCCTGCTGATGGTGGCCGGCGGGATCAACGTGGCCGAGAGCGCACGCGTGGCCGGCGACGACTACCGCACCCGCGACGTGCTGCTGGTGGAGGCGGTGGCCACGCTGGTCGCCGGCGTCTGCGGCGGCGTCGCCCAGACCACGCCCTACTTCGGCCAGCCCGCGTACAAGCACATGGGCGCGCGCCAGGGCTACACGCTGGTGGCCGGGCTGTTCATCGGCCTGGGCGGCGTGTTCGGCTACCTTACCGGACTGGTGCAGTGGCTGCCGGTGGCGGTGCTGGCGCCGATCATCGTCTACGTCGGCCTGGACATCACCCTGCAGGCGTTCCATGCCACCGAACGCCGCCACGCGCCGGCGGTGGCGCTGGCATTCCTGCCCTCGATCGCCTACCTGCTGGTGATCAAGCTGGGCAATCCGGCCTGGATCGCGCCGGCGCAGCATGCCGCGCTCTACGCCGCCACCGACGGCCACGGCCTTACCGAGCTGGCCGCGATCGTCACCCTCGGCAACGGCTTCATCATCACCGCGATGCTGTGGGCCAGCGCGCTGGTGGCGATGATCGAAGCCCAGCTGCGCCGGGCCGCCGGCGTGCTGCTGGTGGGCGCGGGGCTGACCCTGTTCGGCGTCATCCATTCAGTCGACCCGCGCGGCGGCATCTACCTGCCGTGGGCGCTGGAAGGGGTGCCGAAGCTGATCGCCCAGCAGTTCACCGCCGCCTATGTCGCGCTGGCGGCGTTGTTCCTGCTGCTTTCCCTGCAGAAGCCGAGCCGCGGCACCGGTTGAGGCCACGCGCCACGCGCGTGGCGGGTTCCGGTACGAGCCATGCCGCGCACAGCCGCAGGCCGGCGGCGGACGACCGGGTCAGGCGGGCGGCGGACCGGGCGTCGCGGCCGCCACCCGACGGCTTATCCTGTGCGACCCGCTGCCGCTGCGCCCGCATGGCCAAGACCCCCGCCGCTTCCCCCGCCATCGAGCCGACCGTGTTCCAGCAGGTGCTGCGCGCGCCGTTCTTCAACCTGCCCGACAGCCTGCGCGCGCTGCACTCGATCCGCGGTCGCCGCGAGTACGCCGGCCAAGGTCAGCATCGAACGCGGCGGCAATGCGCTGGCGCGCCTGTGCGGCGCCATCGCCGGGCTGCCCCGGCGATGGCCGATGCTCCGCTGCGGGTCGAGTTCACCGCCGATGCGCGCGGAGAGACCTGGCGTCGCCACTTCGGTGACCGGCCGATGACCTCGCGCCTGAAGTGCCGCAAGGGCCTGCTCTGCGAGCGGCTCGGCCCGCTCCAGTTCCGCTTCCTGCTGCATACCGCCGACGGGGCGATCTACTGGAACCCGGCGGGCGCGCGCCTGCTGGGGTTGCTGCCGCTGCCGGTGGCGCTGTTCGGCCAGGTCCAGTGCCGCGAGCGCGAGCATGCCGGGCGCTACGAATTCCGGGTCGAGGCGAAGCTGCCGCTGCTCGGTCCGCTGATCCGCTACGAAGGCTGGCTCGAACCGGTTGCCGATGGCGCGGAGTGACGCCGATGGCGCGATCGTCGTCTTCGACGGCGTCTGCGCGCTGTGCAATGGCTGGGTGGATTTCCTGCTGGCCCGCGATCGGCGCGGGCGCTACCGGTTCGCCGCGATGCAGGCTCCGCCGGGACGCGCACTGCTGGTAGCGCACGGACTGGATCCGGACGACCCCGCCTCATTCCTGCTGCTGGACGAAGCGGGCGCGCATACCGGCAGCGACGCGATCGTGCGGGTGCTGGCCGGCTTGGGCGGCCTGGCGTGCGGCCACGCTGGTGCGGTTTGCCCCGCGGCGGCTGCGCGATGCGCTCTATCGCACGCTGGCCGCCAATCGCTACCGCTGGTTCGGCCGGCATGACGCCTGCCGCGTGCCGGATCCGGCCGAGCGCCACCGCTTCATCGGGGACTGAGCGGAGCCGGCGGCAACGGCGTCGCCTGGACCGCGAAACCGTCCAGTCCTGCCAGGTAGTCGTCCAGGTGAACAGGTCCAGGCATGGGCGCGCACCGGTGTCGCGCAGCTGTCCCGTCGCCAGCCGGCGCGCCAGCACCACTGCGGCGGTGCACGGGATCTGCGGACCGTCCCCATCGCGGGCGACCAGCTGCCAGCGCAGCGCGAGCGGGCGCCCGTCCGGGCCGGTGCCGCGCATGTCCACGTGCATCACGCCCACGTCCGAGCCGGCGTCCCCCAGTGCTCGCTGAGTGCCAGCAGGTGGCGCGCCCACGGGCGCAGGCTGCGAAGCAGCCCCGCACGCACCGCCCAGCTGCCCAGCCACAGGCCGAAATGCATCCGCCGCAGTTCCAGTCCGGCGCGGAAGTCGCAGTCGCGCAGCTGCGGGTAGCGCGCTGGCAGCACATCGAGGTCCGGCACGTCGCAGCGCGCCAGCCAGCGCACGCCGACGCCGGCATAGCGCTCGCGGCGCAGCGACTGCCAGCCATGCGCATGACGGCGCAGGCCGCCGGCCAGCACCGGCAGTGGTCGGCCGACATAGCCGAGGATGGCCTCCGTGGTGGCTGGTAAGGCCGCGCGGGGTCCGGTTGCCCGGACTGATGCCGATGTCCACCGACGTCAGCGCGGAGAAGCGCGCAAGGTGCGCACTGATCACCGCTGCGCTCAAGCCGGGCACGCTGCTGGCGCCGGTCACGGCCAGCCGCGCGGCGGCCCTGGCCTGCGCGTCGAGCGCATGGAATCCGCTGACATAGTCCCGCGCATCGGCCAGGTCGACATAGTGCGCGCCGGCCTGCAGCGCGGCGCGCGCGACCGCATAGTCGCGCTCCTGGAACGGACCGGCGGCGTGGATCACTAGCCCGGTGTCCAGTGTCCGCAGGTGCGTGGCTAAGGTCCGGCGCGTCCGCGTCCAGCGCCACCGCGCGCATCTGGGCAGCGGCACTGCCGCTGGCGGCGACGAAGGCGCTCGCGCGGTCGCCGTCGCGTCCGCCGACCAGGACCTCGAAGCGTGGGTCGGCCCCGAGCGTGCGGGCGATGCGACCGCCGAAATGCCCGTATCCGCCGAGCACCAGCACACGAAGTGGTGTCGGTGCCGCGTCCCTGTCCTTCATCTGTCCGCGCCGGCTGTCCGCGCAAGCGCGTCCGCTTCGGGCGCGGCCCCGTCCAGCAGGAAGGCCAGCTTGCGCTCCCGCGGCAGGCGCTTGATCGCCCATTCCGCGCGCGAGGCCGCCGCGCGGTCCGGATAGGCGCGACTGCCGAGCATGCGGACCGGCGGATTGGCCCGGGTGTAGCGTGCGCCGGTGCCGTTGGCATGGGCGCGGAAGCGTGCGTCCAGGTCGTTGGTGATGCCGGCGTAGCAGGCACCGTTGCGGCACAGCAGCAGGTACAGGAACCAGGGGCGGGACTCGGACATGACGGCATTATCCCGTCACCGGCGCCCGAAGGCCGCCCTGGCGCGGCGTTCCTGCCGGTTCCCCGCTGGCAGCCCATCCACTCGCCGCTTGCGGGCGATCTCACGCCCTCTTGAAACATTCACCCGCAACCTCATCTGGTTAGCATTGCCGGCGCCGCCGGCCAGGGTTTCCACGAGGACTTCCCGATGCGGATGGACAAGCTCACCTCGCGTTTCCAGCAGGCGCTGGCCGACGCGCAGTCGCTGGCCGTGGGCCGCGACCACAACCTGCTCGAACCGGTGCACGTGCTCACCGCGCTGCTCGACCAGTCCGGCGGCAGCACGAAGTCGCTGCTGGCCCAGGCCGGGGTGAACGTGCCGCTGCTGCGCGAGCGGCTGGGCGAAGCCCCAAAAAGCTGCCCAAGGTGTCCGGCCAAGGCCGGCAACCTGTCGGTGGGCAACGACCTGACCCGCCTGCTCAACCTGACCGACAAGCTGGCCCAGCAGAACGGCGACCAGTTCATCGCCAGCGAATGGTTCGTGCTGGCCGCGCTGGAGGACGGCGGCGCGGTCGGCCAAAGCATTGAAGGCGGCCGGCGCGAACAAGGCCAAGGTGCAGGCGGCAATCGGCAAGATCCGTGGAGGCGAGACCGTGCAGTCCGAAAATGCCGAAGACCAGCGCCAGGCGCTGGAGAAGTACACCATCGACCTGACCGCGCGCGCGGAGAGCGGCAAGCTCGACCCGGTGATCGGTCGCGACGAGGAGATCCGCCGCACGATCCAGGTGCTGCAGCGCCGGACCAAGAACAACCCGGTGCTGATCGGCGAGCCGGGCGTGGGCAAGACCGCCATTGTCGAAGGCTTGGCCCAGCGCATCATCAACAACGAAGTGCCCGAAGGCCTGCGCGGCAAGCGCGTGCTGTCGCTGGACATGGGCGCGCTGATCGCCGGCGCCAAGTTCCGCGGCGAGTTCGAGGAGCGGCTGAAGGGCGTGCTGAACGACCTGTCCAAGAACGAAGGCCAGATCATCCTGTTCATCGACGAACTGCACACCATGGTCGGCGCCGGCAAGGCCGATGGCGCGATGGACGCGGGCAACATGCTCAAGCCCGCTCTGGCGAGGGGTGAACTGCATTGCATCGGCGCCACCACCCTGGACGAGTACCGCCAGTACATCGAGAAGGACGCGGCTCTTGAAAGGAGGTTCCAGAAGGTCTACGTGGGCGAGCCCAGCGTGGAGGACACCATCGCCATCCTGCGCGGCCTCAAGGAGCGCTACGCGGTGCATCACGGCGTGGAGATCACCGATCCGGCGATCGTCGCGGCAGCCACGTTGTCCAACCGCTACATCACCGACCGCCAGCTGCCGGACAAGGCCATCGACCTGATGGACGAGGCCGCCAGCCGCATCCGCATGGAGATCGACTCCAAGCCGGAGGAGCTCGACCGCCCGGAAGCGCCGGCTGATCCAGCTGAAGATCCAGCGCGAGATGCTGAAGAAGGAGAAGGACGACGCGTCGAAGCAGCGCCTTACCGACCTGGAAAGCGACATCGGCAAGCTCGGGCGCGAGTTCTCCGACCTGGACGAGGTCTGGAAGTCGGAGAAGGCCGCGCTGCAGGGCGCGACCCGGATCAAGGAGCAGATCGAGCAGGCGCGGCTGGAGCTGGAGGCGGCACAGCGTCGCCATGGACTACGCGAAGATGAGCGAGATCCAGTACGGCACGCTGCCGTCGCTGGAGAAGCAGCTGGCCGCCGCGCAGGAAGCCGAGCAGAAGGAATTCAGGCTGGTCCAGGACCGGGTGACAGAGGAGGAGATCGCCGAGGTGGTCTCGCGCTGGACCGGCATTCCGGTCAACCGGATGCTGGAAGGCGAGCGCGAGAAACTGTTGCGCATGGAGGGCGACCTGGGCCGGCGCGTGGTCGGCCAGGAAGAGGCCATCCGCGTGGTCTCCGACGCGGTGCGCCGCTCGCGCGCCGGCCTGTCCGATCCGAACCGGCCGATCGGCTCGTTCCTGTTCCCAGGCCCGACCGGCGTGGGCAAGACCGAGCTGTGCAAGTCGCTGGCCGAGTTCCTGTTCGACTCGGCCGACGCGATGGTGCGGATCGACATGAGCGAGTTCATGGAGAAGCACTCGGTGGCGCGCGCCTGATCGGTGCGCCTCCCGGCTACGTCGGCTACGAGGAGGGCGGTTACCTGACCGAGGCGGTGCGCCGCCGGCCGTACTCGCTGATCCTGCTCGACGAGGTCGAGAAGGCGCATCCGGACGTGTTCAACATCCTGCTGCAGGTGCTCGACGACGGCCGCCTGACCGACGGCCAGGGCCGCACCGTGGATTTCCGCAACACCGTCATCGTGATGACCTCCAACCCAGGCTCGCACCAGATCCAGGAGCTCAGCGGCGACGGCAGCGCCGAGGCCTACACGCAGATGAAGGCGGCGGTGATGGGCGTGGTCCAGGCGCATTTCCGCCCGGAGTTCATCAACCGGCTCGACGACATCGTCGTGTTCCATCCGCTGGACAAGCAGCAGATCAGGTCGATCGCGCGGATCCAGCTGCGCGGGCTGGAGAAGCGGCTCGCCGAGCGCGGGCTGAAGCTGGAGCTGTCGGAGAAGGCGCTCGAGCTGCTGGGGAACGTAGGCTTCGATCCGGTCTACGGCGCCCGTCCGCTCAAGCGCGCGATCCAGGCGCAGGTCGAAAATCCGCTGGCGCAGAAGATCCTGTCAGGCGAATTCGTCACCGGCGACACGGTCAAGGTCGACGCCGAAGGCGGGCAGCTGGTGTTCGCCAAGGGCTGAGGCCGGAGGTGGAAACAGAACGGCCGCCCCGGAAGGGCGGCCGTCGGGTGTGCGTACCGGGCGGGCGGGTGCCCGGCCCGATACGAGGGGTCACTCCAGCAGCGAGCGCAGCATCCAGGCGTACTTCTCGTGGGTCTGCAGGCGCTGGGTCAGCAGGTCCACGGTCGGATCGTCGCCGGCCTCGTCGGCGGTCTTCAGCACCGCACGCGCGGTGCGGCACACCGCTTCGTTGCCCGACACCAGCTGCTGGACCATGCCCTTCCAGTCCGGCACGCCATCGGCGCCCTGTTCCTCGCGGATCGAGGTCAGGCGGATGAACTCGGCATAGGAGCCGGGGGTGTTGAAGCCCAGCGCGCGGGTGCGCTCGGCCACTTCGTCCAGCGCGTTCCACTGTTCGGTGTACTGGGCCTCGAACATGTTGTGGAGCGAGTTGAACATCGGCCCGGTCACGTTCCAGTGGAAGTTGTGGGTCTTCAGGTACAGGGTGAAGGCGTCGGAGAGATAGCGCGACAGGCCCTCGGCGATTTCCTTGCGGTCGCTGCCGGCGATGCCGATGTCGATCCGCGAGGTCGAGGCGACCGGGTTCAGCCCGGTGGTTTTCTTGCCCGGCGCGGGGCTCTTGCTCTTGGCAGGCTTGCTCTTGGCCATGGTTCGCTCCTTCGGATGGGTCCACAGGTCATGCATGGGGCTGTCACAATAGACGTTAAACCCCGGCGCGTTATGCAAAGTTTCACACGGCCCCACTGATGGAATCGATCCCCCAGAACTGCGCACGCAGCTGCAAGCCGGCCGCGACGGAATCGAGCAGGCGCTGAGCCGCGACCGCGGTCGCCTGCACGGATTGTGGTCACGCTGGCGCGGCAAACCGGCGGACACCGGGCTGCGCGCGCGCTTCGAGCAGTTGCTGGCCGCGTCGGTGGCGGCACGCCAGGCGCGCGCTGCCGGCATTCCCGTCGTGGCGATCGACCAGGCGCTGCCGATCGCCACCGAAGCCGAACACATCGTAGAGCTGATCCGCGCGCACCCGGTGGTGGTCGTGGCCGGCGAGACCGGCTCGGGCAAGACCACCCAGCTGCCGAAGCTGTGCCTTACCGCCGGTCGCGGCGTGGCCGGCACGATCGGCTGCACCCAGCCGCGCCGCATCGCCGCCCGTGCGGTGGCCGCGCGCGTGGCCGAGGAGCTGAAGACGGCGCTGGGCGGCCAGGTCGGCTACCAGGTGCGTTTCACCGACAACGTCGGCGCCGACACCCGCATCAAGTTCATGACCGACGGCATCCTGCTGGCCGAGATCGCCTCCGATCGCTGGCTGTCGTCCTACGACACGATCATCATCGACGAGGCGCACGAGCGCAGCCTCAACATCGACTTCCTGCTCGGCTACCTCAAGCAGCTGCTGCGCAAACGCACCGACCTCAAGATCATCGTCACCTCGGCCACGATCGACACCGCGCGCTTCTCGAAGCATTTCGACGATGCGCCGGTGGTGGAAGTGGCCGGGCGCACCTATCCGGTGGAAGTGCGCTACCGGCCGCCGGGCGGCGACGGCGACGAAGCGGCAGCCGTGCCCGAGGCGGGAAGAGGCACGGGGCCCGGTCGTGGACGCCGCGAAGCCGAGGCGGGCCGCGAGCTCGATCCGCTGGCGGCGATCACCCGGGCCGTCGACGAGATCACCGCCGCCGATCCGCGCGGCGACGTGCTGGTGTTCCTGCCCGGCGAGCGCGAAATCCGCGACCTGCATCGCGCGCTGGAAAGGCGCCAGTACCGCTCCACCGAAGTGCTTCCGCTGTACGCGCGGCTGTCGGTGCGCGACCAAGGACCGGGTGTTCAATCCCGGCCCGCAGCGGCGCATCGTGCTGGCGACCAACGTGGCGGAAACGTCACTGACGGTGCCGCGGATACGCTATGTGGTCGACCCGGGCGACGCGCGGATCAAGCGCTACAGCCCGCGTTCGAAGATCGACCGCCTGCACGTGGAGCCGGTCAGCCAGGCCAGCGCCAACCAGCGCAAGGGCCGCTGCGGCCGCATCGCCGAGGGCATCTGCTATCGCCTGTACACCGAAGCCGACTTCCCGGTGCGACCGGAGTTCACCGATCCGGAGATCCGCCGTTCCAGCCTTGGCTGGCGTGATCCTGCGCATGCTGCACCTGGGGCTCGGACGGATCGAGGATTTCCCGTTCCTCGAGCCGCCGGACGAGCGCGCCATCGCCGACGGCTGGCAGCAGCTGGTGGAGCTGGGCGCGATCGAGACAAGCGATGGAGAGGCTGGCGACGGCCAGCGGCGGCTGACCGCGATCGGCCGGCAGATGGCCCGGTTGCCGGTGGACGTGAAGCTGGCGCGGATGCTGGTCGCCGCACAGGCGCATGGCGTGCTGCGTGCGATGCTGCCGATCGCCGCCTTCCTCGGCGTGCAGGATCCGCGCGAGCGTCCGCCGGAAGCGCGCGAAGCCGCGGACAACGCGCATGCGCAGTTCGCCGACGCACGTTCCGAATTCGTCGGCATCCTGCGCCTGTGGCAGGCCTACGACACCGCCCACGAGGACCTCACCCAGTCGAAGCTGCGCGACTGGTGCGGCAAGCGCTTCCTCGGCTTCCTGCGTATGCGCGAGTGGCGCGAGCTGCACCGCCAGCTGAAGCTGCTGTGCGAGGAGCTGGGTTGGCGCGAGGAAACGGTCGAGCACGCGGTGCTGCCACTGCTGGCCGGCACGCCGGCGGGTGACGAGCGCGCCGCGGCCGACCGGCCGACGCGCGGCGAGTTGCACCGCGCCGCGCGCCTGGCGCGTGAGGGAAAAGCCGCGGAGAGTGCGCCGGTACCGGTCGCGAAGGCGGCCGGCGCCAGGAAAAAAGCCGCGACCCCCGACGCTGCTTCGCGCTTCGGCGCCCGCGAACGCGCCGCCGCCTACCAGTCGCTGCACCGCGCACTGCTTGCCGGGCTGCCCACGCAGGTCGGCCATCGCACCGAGAAGGGCGACTACCAGGCGCCGCGGCAGCGCCGGTTCCAGCTGTTCCCGGCTTCGCCGCTGGCGAAGAAGCCGCCGCCGTGGGTGCTCGTTGCCACCCTGCTGGATACGCAGAAGGTCTGGGGCCTGACTGCCGCGGCGATCGAGCCGGACTGGGCGATTGCCGAACTGCCGCCGCTGCTGGCGCGCAAGCACTTCGATCCGCGCTGGTCGCGCGCGCAGGGCAATGTGCTGGCCTCCGAGCAGGTCAGCCTGTTCGGCCTTAGTGCTCGCGCCGAAGAAGCCGGTGCACTACGGACGGATCGATCCGGCCGGCGCACACGACCTGTTCGTGCACCCAGGCACTGGTCACCGGTGAGATCGACACGAAGGCCTCGTTCCTCGCCGCCAACCTGAAGACGCTGGAGCAGGCGCGCGAGGAGGAAGCCAAGCTGCGCCGCGCCGGCCTGGTCGCCGACGAGCACTGGCAGGCGCGCTGGTACCTGGACCGGGTGCCGGGCGAGATCCATTCGGCTGCCGGCCTGGATGCGTGGTATGGCCGGCTGGGCGAGGTGCAGAAGCGCGGCCTGCGCTGGACCGCGGCGGACCTGCTGCCGGGCGAAGGCGGGCAGGAGGACCTGTATCCGAAATACCTGCCGCTGGGCGATGCGCGGCTGCCGCTGCACTACCGCTTCGAGCCCGGCGCGGCCGACGACGGCGTGACCCTGGAAGTGCCGCTGCCGCTGCTCAATGCGCTCGATCCGGCGCGGCTTTCCTGGCTGGCGCCGGGTTTCGTCGCCGACAAGGCGGCCGGCCTGATCCGCAGCCTGCCCAAGGCGATGCGGCGCAACTACGTGCCGGCCCCGGATTTCGGCCGCGCGTTCTTCGAGGCGTTCCCGAAGCCATCGGCGGACGCTGTCACCGGCGAGCTGGCGCGCTTCCTGTCGCGTGCCACCGGCGTGCAGGTGGCGGCGCTGGATTTCGACGAGCCCGCGCTGGAGCCGCACCTGCGGATGAACCTGCGCCTGCGCGAGGACCCGTCCAGCGGTGGACGGGTGCTGGCCGAATCACGCGACCTCGACGCGCTGCGGGCGCAGTTCGGCGAACGCGCCGGCCGCGCCTTTGCCGCACGCGCCGGCCGTGCGCTGGCGGCCGCGGCGAGCGAGTTGCGCGGGTTTCCCGATACGCCGATTCCGCTGCAGGTCGCTGGCGAGGCGGGCGTCCCCGGCTGGCCGGCGCTGGTCGACGCGGGCGACCACGCGGTGCTGCGTGTGTTCGCCGATCGCACCTGGGCCGAGGCCGCGCATCCGCGTGGCGTCGACCGGTTGCTGCGCATCGCCTTGGCCGACAAGGCGCGGCAGGCGCGCAAGCAGCTGCCGGTGTCGCCCAAGCTCGGCCTTCTGTATGCGGCGATCGAGCAGTTCGGCACCGGGCCGGACGCCAGGGCGAAGGAAAAGGAACAGCTGCGGGCCGACCTGGTCGAGGCCGCGCTCAATGCGGTATTGGCCGAAGGCCTGGCCGGGATCCGCGATGCCGGTGCGTTCCAGCGCCGCAGCGAGGCCGCGGGCCGGCAGCTGTTCGCCGAGGCGATGGCGCGCCTGCAGCTGGCCGAGCAGATCCCGGGCGCAGTCGCCGAGCTGAAGCCGAAACTGGAAGCGCCGCTGATGGGCTGGGCCAGCGGCAACCTCGATGACCTGCGCGCGCAGCTCGACGGCCTTGGTCCATCCGGGATTCCTGCGCGGCACGCCGGCCGAGGCATTGGCCCAGTTCCCGCGCTGGCTCAAGGGAATGCTGCTGCGCGCCGAACGCGCGTTGCGCGATCCGGCGCGCGACCAGGCGCGGATGCTGGAACTGAAGCCGTTCGCCGACGCGCTGGCCGCCGCACAGTCGCGCGGCGAGGGCGGGGAGCCCGGCTGGCAGGCGCTGCGCTGGGACCTGGAAGAACTGCGGGTGTCGCTGTTCGCGCAGGAACTGGGCTCGCGCGGCGGGTGTCGCCGAAGAAGCTCGCCCAGCGCCTGGCGTCGCTGCGGTGACGGTGGCGCCGGCGCGATGCCGGCGCCAGGGCCGCGCTTACTTGATCCGACGCACCTTCGCCGGCGTGTTGTAGCCGTCGATGCGCAGGAACCACACGTTGAGGATGCCTTACTTGATCGTCACCGCGGGGTCGGTCTTCTTCACCCCGTCCAGCCGCGCGGGCTCGATCTGTTCCCAGACCTTACCGTTGGCCAGCGTGTACTTGTTGCCCTTGTTGTAGCCGCGGAACTCGCCGACCAGCGTGCTCCTGATCGGTTCGTCCGAGCCGAAGTCGAAGAAGCCGCGGCTCTCCTGCTTCACTTCCTTGCGGCCCTGCTCGCGTCCTTCCTCGCGGATGCGCTCGACTTCGGCGGCGCTCAGCGCGGTCGCGCCCGCGGCAACGGCGGTGCCGGCCGCCTGCGGTGTGGTCGCCACCTGTGCAGCCGCCGCGGGCGCAGCCGTCGCGGCAGCGGCGACAGGCGCCTGCTGGCGCCGGATCCACTGCTGCAGCGTCGCCAGCTCGTCGGCGCTGAGTTTGTGCAGGCCGGCGGCCTTGAATTCCTCCGGCGTCATCTGCTGGTGCAGCGCCGCGCCATCGGAGGATTGCGCGCCGGCAACGGAGGCGAAGGCGGCCAGTGCGATCGCCAGCAGCAGGACGGACCATTTCCGCAACGGATGACGCTCCATGCTTGTTCCTCCGGTAGGTTGGCCGCTAGTGTAGTCGGCATCCCCACACGCCGGAACGGCCTTGTCCCGCTCTGCCATCGACGGTCTGCATGCCCTGCTGCAGGGTCCGGGCGCGGACCTGGTGCCGGCCACGTTGCGCGCGAACCTGCTGCTGGCGTGGGATGCGGAAGGCACGAGCCACGAGCAGCGCCTTTCGTGGCCGCTCATCACCGACACGCTGCGCACGCTGGGCGGCCTGGGCGCCGACGAATCGGCGCTGGTCGCCGCGCTGCTGTTCGACCTGCCCGGACTGCGTGCGGTCGCCGCCAAAGCTGTTGTGGCGGAGTTCCCGGCGGTGGCCGGCCTGCTCGAAGGCCGGGATGCGGCCGACCAGGTCTGGGCCCTGCATGCCGGCCGCGAGGCGGGGCGCAACGGCGAGGGCCTGCGCCGGCTGCTGCTGGCGATCATCCAGGACCTGCGCGTGGTGCCGATCCTGCTGTCGCGGCAGCTGGCACGGCTGCGGGTCGCCGACCGCGTGCCCGAGGCCGAGCGCCGCGCGCTGGCCCAGCTCACCCGCGACATCCATGGGCCGCTGGCCAACCGGCTCGGCATCTGGCAGCTGAAGTGGGAGCTCGAGGACCTGGCGTTCCGCTTCCTGGAGCCGGACACCTACCGCCACCTGGCGCGCGAGCTGGACGAGACCCGCGGCGAACGCGAGCGCTACATCGCCGCGGTGAAGGCGCTGCTGGGCAGGGCGCTGCGCGCGCAGGGACTGGCCGTCGAGATCAGCGGGCGCTCCAAGCACATCTACAGCATCTGGCGGAAGATGCAGAAGAAGCACCTGCCGCTGGACAAGCTCTACGACCTGCGCGCGGTGCGGCTGATGGTCGACGACGTCGCCGCCTGCTACGCGGCGCTGGGCGTGGTCCACGCGCTGTGGGCGCCGGTGCCCGGCGAATTCGATGACTACATCGCCAGGGCCCAAGGCCAATGGCTACAGCTCGCTGCATACCGCCGTGGTCGGCCCCGAGGGGCGCACCCGGAGGTGCAGATCCGCACCCGCGACATGCACGAGCAGGCCGAACTGGGCGTGGCCGCGCACTGGCGCTACAAGGAGACCGGTGGCAGCGCCGCGGGCAAGGGCGCCGGCCGCGCGTTCGAGCGCAAGATCGCCTGGATGCGGCAACTGCTCGAGCAGGCCGCCGAGGGCGGACGCGACGACGGCCTCGCCGGCGCTGGATGCCGAGCTGGTCGAGGAACGGGTCTACGCGCTGACCCCGAAGGGCGAGGTGGTCGACCTGCCGCAAGGCGCCACGCCGCTGGACTTCGCCTACCACGTGCACACCATGGTCGGGCACCGCTACCGCGGGGCCAAGGTCAACGGCCGGATCGTGCCGCTGGGCCACCGCCTGCGCAGCGGCGACCGGGTCGAGATCATGACCGGCAAGGAGCCCGATCCGCGCCGCGACTGGCTGCTGCCGGCCAACGGCTACCTTACCAGCGGCCGCTCGCGCGACAAGGTCCGCGCCTGGTTCCACAAGCTGGACCGCTCGCGCAATGTCCAGGCCGGGCGCGAGATGCTCGAGCGCGAGCTCAAGCGGCTGGGCCTGCACCAGGCCGACCTTATTGCCGGTGGCGAAGAAGTTCCATGCCGAGACCGTGGACGACCTGTACATCCAGGTCGCGCTTGGCGACGTCGGTCCGCACCAGGTCGGGCGCGCGCTGCACGAGCTGGAGCGCGCCGCGGCGCCGCAGCCGGCGCAGGCCGCCGCCGCGCGGCCGGTGCCGCGCCAGGTCCGGAACAAAAAGGCCGATGCCGGTTTCACCGTCCAGGGCGTGGGCAACCTGCTGGTGCAACTGGCGCGCTGCTGCCAGCCGGTGCCCGGCGAGCCGATCGTCGGCTACCTGACCCGCGCCCGCGGGTGACCGTGCACCGCGCCGACTGCGCCGCGTTCGCGCGCCTTACCGCCGCCCAGCCCCAGCGGGTGCTGCCGGTGGAGTGGGGCCGCGCCGGCGGCGGCTACGAAGTCGACGTGGCGGTCAGCGGCGTGGACCGCAAGTGGCTGCTCAAGGACGTCACCACCGTGATCGCCCAGGAGGACGCGCACGTGGCCGACATCCGCAGCGAGGCCCGCGCCAACGGGCTGGTGCAGCTGCGCATGCGCCTGCGCGTATCCGACTACGGCCAGCTGTCCACGCTGCTCGGCAAGCTCGATGCGCTGCCGGGCGTGGAACGGGCGCAGCGCCTGGGTTGAGCCGCACGGACGCGGGGATGTGGCGGTGGCAATGGCAATGGAATCGATCTGTCCGCTTTATCGATGCGCCGCGCGGTTTGCCGCGGACCGGGCGCTGGCATAGTCTCTCGCGATGAATCCTTACCAATCCGCCGACGCAGTCGAGACCGTGCCCCCGCACGCCGGCGAGCCGGTGCCCGACTACGTCCTCGAGCTGGAGCGCGTCGCCTCCTACCTGCCGCGCGAGCAGCTGCCGCTGCTGCGCGAGGCCTAACGCGTCGGCGCGACCGCGCACGCCGGGCAGACCCGCAAGTCGGGCGAACCCTACATCACCCATCCGGTGGCCGTGGCCGGGGTGCTGGCCGAGCTGGGCCTGGACGTGGAGACGCTGATCGCGGCGATCCTGCACGACACGATCGAGGACACGCCGCTGCGGCGCGAGGACATCGCCGGCCAGTTCGGCGTGGACGTGGCCGACCTGGTCGAAGGCGTCACCAAGCTGGACAAGCTCAAGTTCCGCGACCGCAAGGAAGCGGCGGCAGAGAGCTTCCGCAAGATGCTGCTGGCCATGTCGCGCGACCTGCGCGTGATCATGATCAAGCTGGCCGACCGCCTGCACAACATGCGCACGCTCGGCGCGCAGGGTACCGAGGCGCGCATCCGCATCGCCCGCGAGACGCTGGAGATCTACGCGCCCATCGCCCAGCGGCTGGGCATGAGCCTGGTGAAGTCGGAGCTGCAGAACCTGGGTTTCCGCGCGCTGCACCCGTGGCGCCACGCGATCATCGAAAAGCACATCCGCAGCCAGCCGGTGGTGCGCCGCGAATCGATGGCCCAGGTCGAGGTGAAGCTGTCGCAGGGCCTTACCCGCGAAGGCCTCGAGCACCGCCTTATCAGCCGGATCAAGACCCCGTGGAGCATCTACCACAAGATGCAGGGCGAGGGGAAAAGCTTCGACCAGGTGATGGACGTGTTCGGCTTCCGCGTGGTCGTGCGCGGCGTGCCGGACTGCTACCGCTCGCTCGGTTCGGTGCATGCGCAGTTCAAGCCGCTTGACGGGCGCTTCCGCGACTTCATCGCCATTCCCAAGGCCAATGGCTACCAGTCGCTGCACACGGTGCTGTTCGGGCCGTACGGCTCGCCGATCGAGGTGCAGATCCGCACCGAGGAGATGGACCTGATCGCCGAGCGCGGCATCGCCGCGCACTGGACCTACAAGCACGGTGGCGACACGCCCAACAGCGCGCAAAGCCGTGCCCACGCCTGGATCGTGGACCTGATCGATTCGCAGCGCGCAGCCGGTTCGTCGTTGGAGTTCCTCGAGAACGTCAAGGTCGACCTGTTCCCCGACGAGGTCTACCTGTTCACGCCGAAGGGGCGGATCCTAGCCCTGCCGCGCAATTCGACGGCGCTGGACTTCGCCTATGCGGTGCACACCGACGTCGGCAACCGGGCCGTGGCCGCGCGCGTGGACAAGAAGCTGGTGCCGCTGCGGACCAAGCTGGCCAGCGGCCAGACCGTGGAGATCATCGCCGCCAAGTCCGCCGCGCCCAAGCCGCAGTGGCTGGAATTCGTGGTCACCAGCAAGGCGCGCACGGCGATCCGGCACCAGCTCAAGCAGCTCGAGCACGAGGACGCGGTGCAGCTGGGCCACCGCATGCTCGACCGCGCGCTGGAGGCGATGGGCAGTTCGCTGGAGAAGCTGCCGGCCAAGCGGCTGGAGTCGTTCCTGGTCGAGCACCGTTTCCCGCGGCTGGAGGTGTTCCTACCGAGGTCGCGCTGGGCAACTGGATGCCCAGCCAGGCCGCGCAGGCGCTGATGGCGTATGCCGAGCTGCGCGGTGGCGGTCATTCCAAGCACTTGCAGGAAAAGATTCTGATCAACGGTACCGAAGGCGGGGTGGTCAGCTTCGCCAATTGCTGCCAGCCGATCCCGGGCGACGAGATCATGGGTTACCACACTGCCGGCAAGGGCGTGGTGGTGCATCGGATGGACTGCCCGAACCTGGCCGAGTTCCGCAAGTCGCCCGAGCGCTGGGTGCCGATCGACTGGGACCCGAACGTGACCGGCGACTACGACACCTCGCTGATCGTCGACGTGGAGAACCACACCGGCGTGCTGGCGCAGCTGGCCGCGGCGGTGGCGCAGAGCCAGTCCAACATCGAGCGGGTCGACTACCTGGACCGCGACATGAATGCCGCGCAGCTGCGCTTCGCCATCCAGGTCCGTGACCGCAACCACCTTACCGAGGTGATCCGGCGCCTGCGCCGGCTCAGCGTCGTGCAGGGCGTGCGCCGGCAGTAGCGCCCGGCGCGGCGGGAGGGAAGGGAACGGGCGGGTGGAACCGCTAGAATCCCCGGCATCTCCCTCGCTGCAGGAACCGGCATGTCCCAGATCATCCAGACCGACCGCGCACCGGCTGCCATCGGCCCGTATTCGCAGGCCGTGCGCAGTGGCAACACCGTGTATTTCTCCGGGCAGATCCCGCTGGTCCCGGCCACCGGCGAAGTGGTCGCCGGCGATATCACCGCGCAGGCGCGGCAGGTGTTCGACAACCTCAAGGCGGTGGCCGAAGCGGCTGGCGGCTCGCTGGACCGGGTCGTGCGCCCCTGGGCCTGTACCTGACCGATCTGGCGCAGTTCGCCGCGGTCAACGCGGTGATGCAGGAATACTTCAGCGCACCGTTCCCGGCGCGTTCGACCATTGGCGTCTCCGCGCTGCCCAAGGGCGTGGCGTTCGAGGCCGATGCGGTCATGGTGCTCGACTGAGCACGCGCGGCTGGGCGGGCCGGATCCCGGCGTGGTGCGCGCGCGCGTGAAGACATCGCGTGCGGCCGCTCCGGCGCTGGCCGGTGGTGCCATGCCGCTGTCGGCGTTGCGCGGCGTCGGGGCCAGCGTTGCCGAAAAGCTGGCGGCGCGTGGCCTGTGCTCGGTGCAGGACCTGTGGCTGCACCTGCCGCTGCGCTACGAGGACCGTACCCGGCTGACCCCGATCCGCGAGCTGCAATCCGGCGTGCCGGCGCAGGTGGACGCCACGGTGGAGGCGGTCGAGCGCGGCTTCCGCTACCGGCCGGTGCTGCGCGTGGCCGTCGGCGACGGTTCGCATGCCACCCCGGTGCTGCGCTTCTTCCACTTCCGCGCGGCGCAGGCGGCGCAGTTCCGGCCCGGCGTGCGGCTGCGCTGCTTCGGCACGCCGCGACCGGGCCAGCATGGGCTGGAGATCGTGCACCCCAGCTACCGCGTGCTCGGCGACGACGAGGAGCCGTCGTTGGGCGATTCGCTCGATCCGGTCTATCCGGCGGTCGAAGGCGTCGGTCCGGCGACCCTGCGGCGCCTTATCGGGCAGGCGCTCGACCTGTTGCCCGAGGCGGCCGCGCTGGAGCTGCTGCCGAGCGCATTGCCCGGGATCGCCGGCCTGCCCGGCCTGCGTGAATCGCTGCTGCTGCTGCATCGGCCGCCACCCGGTGCCGACCTTACCGCGCTGGCGGGCGGTACCCATCCGGCGCAGCGACGCCTTACGCTGGAGGAACTTCTCGCCCACCACCTGAGCCTGCGCCGCCAGCGGCTGGCGCAGCAGGCGCTGCATGCGTGCGCGCTGGATGGTCCGGGGTGCTTGCGGAGCGCCTGCTGGACCAGCTGCCGTTCGCACTCACCGGCGCGCAGCGGCGCGTGTTCGCCCATAGGTGCGTGCCGACCTTACCAGCTTTGGCAAGCCCGATGCAGCGGCTGGTGCAGGGCGACGTGGGCTCGGGCAAGACCGTGGTCGCGGCACTGGCCGCCACGCTGGCGGTGGAGCGCGGTTGCTGGGGTCGCGCTGGCCGCGCCGACCGAGCTGCTTGCCGAGCAGCACCTTACCAACCTGCGCGCGTGGCTGGAGCCGCTCGGCATCCGCGTTGCGTGGCTGGCCGGCAAGGTCACCGGCAAGGCGCGCACGCAGGCGTTGGCCGAGGTGGCTTCAGGCGCGGCGCAGGTAGTGGTCGGCACCCATGCCCTGATGCAGGAGGGGCGTGGCCTTCCACGACCTGCACTTTTATGATCGTCGACGAGCAGCACCGCTTCGGGGTGCAGCAGCGCCTTACGTTGCGCGACAAGGGACCCACGCATGGCCACGTGCCGCACCAGCTGGTGATGACCGCCACGCCCATTCCGCGCACGCTGGCGATGACTGCCTACGCCGACCTGGACGTGTCGGCGATCGACGAGCTGCCACCGGGCCGCACCCCGGTGACCACGGTGGCGGTCAGCGCCGAGCGCCGGCCCGAGCTGGTCGAGCGGATCCGCGCGGCCTGCGCCGAGGGTCGGCAGGCGTACTGGGTCTGTACCCTGATCGAGGAGGCCGAGGAGGACGGCAAGCCGGGGCAGGGCATGAAGCTGCAGGCGCAGGCGGCCGAGCGCACCTTCGAGCAGCTTTCGCAGCAGTTGCCGGGCGTGCGCGTGGGTCTGGTCCACGGCCGGATGAAGGCGTCGGAAAAGCAGGCGACGATGCGCGCGTTCAAGGACGGCGCGCTGGACCTGCTGGTCGCGACCACCGTGATCGAGGTCGGCGTGGACGTGCCCAACGCGTCGCTGATGATCGTCGAGAACGCCGAGCGGCTCGGCCTTACACAGCTGCACCAGCTGCGGGGGCGGGTCGGCCGTGGCGCGGCCGCGTCCAGTTGCGTGCTGCTGTACCAGCGCCGCTGTCGGCCCCACTAAGGCAGCGGCTGGACGTGCTGCGCCAGACCGGCGACGGCTTCGTCATCGCCGAAAAGGACCTGCAGCTGCGTGGTCCGGGCGAGCTGCTCGGCACCCGCCAGACAGGCCTTACCGCGTTCCGCATCGCCGACCTTGCACGCGATGCCGGCCTGCTGCCGCAGGTGCATGCGCTGGCCGAGCGCTTGTTGGCGCAGTTCCCCGAGGTGGCGGACCGGGTGGTCGCGCGCTGGGTCGGCGGCGCGGCGCGCTACGCCGCGGCCTGACTTGCCTTGCCCAGCCGCCTCGCCCGATCGCGTTGCCCGATCCCCGGGGAATGGCGACACTGGCCAGCCCCCTCCGCACGAGTCCCGCATGAGCGAAAAGATCCCGCTGCTGATCGACACCGACCCTGGCGTCGATGACGCGCTGGCGCTGCTGATGGCGTTCGATTCCGATGCCCACGACGTGGTGGGCCTGACGATCGCCGCGGGCAACGTCGGCCTCGGCCATACGGTCCGCAACGCGCTGAAGCTGCGCGAAGTGGTCGGCCGTCCGGACGTGCCCGTGTTTCCGGGTTGCGAAGGGCCGCTGGTGCACGCACCGCGCGAGGACGCCGCGCATGTGCACGGTCGCGACGGCTTTGGTGACATCGGCTATCCCGACCCGGTCGGGGCCGCGACCGGCGAACATGCCGCGCTGGCGATCCTGCGCCTGTCGCACGAACACGCCGGGCGCCTGCTGCTGGTCGCCCCAGGCCCACTGACCAACCTTGCCCCGGCGCTGCGCCTGGATCCGACCCTGCCGCAGCGCGTGGCGCGCCTGGTGGTGATGGGCGGTGCGGTGACCGGCCACGGCAACATCACTCCAGTGGCGGAATTCAACGTCGGCTTCGACCCGGAGTCGGCCCACGTGGTCCTGTCGGGGTTCCCGGACTACGACCTGGCTGACTGGGAAGCGACCATCGCGCATGGCTTCCACCATCGCCGGGCCGAGGATTGGCTGGCGGCGGACTCGCCTCGGGCGCGGTTCTACGAGGCGATTTCGCGGCAGACCCGGCTGTGGTCGGAGGACCGCCGCGGCGAGCTGTGGCATTCCGCCGACGCCCTTACCATGGCCTCAGGCACTGGAGCCGGAAGGCGCGCTGGAGCATGTCGAGCGGCCGCTGGCGGTGGAGACCGGGGGCGGGTTGGCCCGCGGCATGACCGTTGTGGACTGGAACCGGCAGACCGGCGCAGCGGACAACGCCCGGATCCTGCTGCGTTACGATCAGGCCCGGTTCGAGGCCCGGGTACAGGCCGCCCTGGCCGCAGCCTGACCGGTTGCCCCGGTCAGCCCGGCTCCCGGTCTTGCGCTTGGGGCGCCGAGGCCGCTAGAATGCCGGGCTCTGTTCCGTCAACTGCTCAGTAGGTGTGCGCCATGAAGGCCGGCATCCATCCCGATTACCGCGAAGTCGTCTTCCACGACGTCACCTCCGATTTCAAGATCCTGACCCGCTCGACCCTCGCCGGCGGCGCCAAGGAAACCGTGAAGTGGGAAGACGGCAACGAATACCCGCTGGTGAAGATCGAAATCTCCTCGGCCTCGCACCCGTTCTACACGGGCAAGCACAAGGTCATGGACACCAGCGGCCGCATCGACAAGTTCCAGCGTCGCTACGCACGCTGAGTCCTGTCTCCGCATCGTCCCTCGGGCGGTGCGGATGCCGATGACGCCGGAACGGCCGCGCTTGCGCGGCCGTTCTGCTGTGCGCGCCGGTCACGGTCGTGTGACCAGTCATTGTCTGTTCCGGCCGCACCGGCGCGGCCCGTCAGGTCGTGCGTGATTTCCGGGGCGAGGGGACTACGACTTCCGTCCGAGGGATTCTGGACTGTGGGGTATGCGATAATCCCGGGGCTTCGCGGCCGTGGCCGCGGACTCCCTCGCAACCGCACCGGGCGCATCCGCGCGACGTGCGACGCTTACCCCACAGAGGAGCGCACACCGTGTCCAATCTCGACCAGGTCACGTTGAATGCCGGCGACAAGTCGGTGGCCCTGCCGGTTCTCAAGCCGACCCCAGGGCAACGACTGCATCGACATTTCGAAGCTGACCAAGGAAACCGGCCTTTTCACCTACGACTCCGGTTTCACCGCGACGGCGAGCTGCAAGTCGGCCATCACCTACATCGATGGCGACAACGGCGTGCTGCTGTACCGCGGCTACCCGATCGAGCAGCTGGCCAAGCATTCCAGCTTCCCAAGTCGCCTACCTGCTGATGAACGGTGACCTGCCGACCCCGGCCGAGTTCCAGAAGTTCGAGCACGAGATCACGCATCACACGATGATGCACGAGTCGCTGAAGAACTTCCTGCAGGGCTTCAACTACGACGCGCACCCGATGGCCATGCTGGCCGGCACGGTCGCATCGCTGTCGGCGTTCTACCACGACACCCTGGACCTCAACGATCCGGAGCAGCGCCGCCGGTACCGCGATCCGCCTGATCGCCAAGGTGCCGACCCTGGCCGCGGCCGCGTACCGCTATTCGATCGGCTGGCCGTCGCGCTACCCGCGCAACAACCTCGACTACGTCAGCCGCTTCCTGCACATGATGTTCGAGGTGCCCAGCGAGCCGCTGGAATTGAACCCGGTCGTGGCCAAGGCGCTGGACCTGCTGTTCATCCTGCACGCCGACCACGAGCAGAACGCCTCGACCTCGACCGTCCGCCTGGTCGGTTCCACCGGCGCCAACCCGTACGCGTGCATCGCCGCCGGCATCACCGCGCTGTGGGGTCCCGCGCACGGCGGCGCCAACGAGGCGGTGCTGAAGATGCTCGAGGAGATCGGCACCCCCCACAAGGTCGAGAGCGCCATCGCCAAGGCCAAGGACAAGGAGTCGGGTTTCCGTCTGATGGGCTTCGGCCACCGCGTCTACAAGAACTTCGACCCGCGCGCCAAGATCATCCGCGAGATGACCCACAAGGTCCTCGGCGAGCTGGGCGTCAACGACCCGCTGCTGGAAGTGGCGATGAAGCTGGAAGAAGCGGCGCTGAAGGACGAGTACTTCATCCAGCGCAAGCTGTACCCGAACGTCGATTTCTACAGCGGCATCATCTACAAGGCGCTGAAGATCCCGACCGAGATGTTCACGGTCATGTTCGCCATCGGCCGCACCGCCGGCTGGGTGGCGCACTGGCTGGAGCAGCAGGTCGATCCGGAAGCCAAGATCGGCCGTCCGCGCCAGATCTACACCGGCCACGACGTGCGCGACTACAAGGGTTTCGACCAGCGCTGAAGCGCTGTGCCCGCCAGCGACGAGGAACGCCCCGCGATGCGGGGCGTTTCTTTTTGTGGTCGGACACGGGGTGTCGGGCGTGGATCCGGCGATGGCAATGCCGCGACCGTGCCGATCTGCGTCAGCGGGAGCCTTCGTAGGCGGCAATCTCGTCCTCGGCCAGGATCCGCCGCACCTGGGCCAGCGAGGCGCGCTGCATTGGCCGATCATCTACCGCGGACAGCGGTGCCTGCGGCGCAGTGCCTGCAGCGGCAGCACGGTCACGTCGAAGGCCAGGTCCTCGGCCCTGAACAGCCAGACCGGCAAGTCGGCGCGGCGCTCGCGGTCCAGGCGCAGCTGGCGCTCGCGCGACTCTGCCGGAATACGGTGCTCGTCGAGGAAGCGCGCCACCGCTTCCGCGTCGTCGGCATAGACGTGCAGCATCACCGGCGAGGTCGCATCCGCCGTGCCTTCCAGCACCGGTCCGACCAGTCGCGGCTCGAAGTCGGCCAGGAACTCCAGCGCCCGGGCAGCCGCCTCCCGTTGCCGCCGCAGCGACCGGGCCTGTGTATCGCCGAGGAAAATGCGCTGGTACTCGCGCAACGCATCCTCGATCTCCCGGTTGCGCGGCAGCGAGGCGTCGTCATGGATGCCGAGCCGGGCCGCCGCCTTCAGCTTGGCCTTATGGAAGTCACGGATGCCGCCTTCCGCCATCAGCCGGGCCGCCTCATGGGCCAGGCGCCGGCGGCGCTCGCGGGTGCGGGTCTCGGCGTGATGCTGGGCGTGATGCATGGCGGCATTCCCCGAGGAAACCTGCTCCGACTGTAGCGCATCGGCGTGACGGATCAATCACGCCGCCACGCCCGGCCGGCTGCCGTCAGAAGATGTCGAACGCTTCTTCGTCGCGTTGTTCCGGGGCCAGGAAATCCAGATTGTTGCGCATCCGGTCCAGGTCCTCGACCTTGACGAACTCGGCAACGCCACCGCCGTCGGTCGACACGTGCCCTGAACCGTCCACGTAGATCTTGACCATCCCCGCGGGCGGTTCGTTGACGGCGATCGGCTGGTCCTTCAGCGCCACGCGCATGTAGTCGATCCAGATCGGCAACGCGGCCTTGCCGCCGTACTCGCGGTAACCCAGCGACCGGAAATCGTCGCGTCCTACCCAGACCGTGGTGACGTAGGGGCCGCCAAAGCCGGAGAACCAAGGCATCGCGGTGGTCGTTGGTCGAGCCGGTCTTGCCACCCACGTCCTCGCGCTCCAGCACCTTGGCAGCGGTGCCGGTACCGCGCTGGACGACGTCGCGCATCATCGACACCAGCTGGTAGGCGGTGCGCTCGTCGATGGCCCGGGGAGCGATCTTGGCGTCCGCGGCTGGCATGGTGGGCGCAGCAGCAGTGGCTGCCGCGGTTTCCGGGGCGGCTGCCTTCGGCGCCGCCGGTGCCGCCCGCGCGGGCGAGCCGAAGTTGAATCCGTCCACCACCTGCGACTGCGCCGCCGTGGCGGTGCCTCCGGCCGTACCGCAGCTGCGGCAGGCGACGGCGGGGGATTCCTTGAACAGCACCTGCCCGCTGCGGTCCCGTACTTCGTCGATGAACCAAGGTATCCACGCGCGAGCCGCCGTTGGCAAACACCGCGTAGCCGCGTGCGATCGACAGCGGAGTCAGCGAGGCGGAGCCGAGGGACATCGAAAGGTTGGGGGCAACTCGGCTTCGTCGAAGCCGAACTGGGCGATGTAGCTGCGTGCGAAGTCCACTCCGATCGCGTCGAGCAGGCGCACGGAGATCAGGTTGCGCGACTGCACCAGCGCCTCGCGCAGGCGCATCGGCCCCCTGAATGTGCCGTCGTCGTTCTGGGGCGACCAGGTGTTGCTGCGGCGGTCCCTGAAAACGACTGGTGCGTCGAGCACGATGGAAGCGGGATTGAAGCCTTTCTCGAACGCCGACGCGTAGACGAACGGCTTGAAACTGGAGCCGGGTTGGCGGCGTGCCCCAGGTGGCGCGGTTGAACTTGTTGCCGGCGTAGCTGTAGCCGCCGACCAGCGCGCGCAGCGCGCCGTTGTTCGCATCCAGCGAAACCAGCGCGGACTGGCCGCGCGGCACCTTATCGAGCAGGTACTCGCCCTCCTTTTCGCCGCGGCGGACGCGGACCACGTCGCCCCGTTTCAGCAGCCCGGCCGGGTTCTTGTTGGTCCAGCGGGAAGCGGAGGCCGGCAGGGTGACGCTGCTGGCGTCGGCGAGTACGACCCGGGCGCTGCCATCGGCCGTGGTCGCGGCGACGATCGCCGGCAGCAGCGGGCCCTGCGCCGGGGTGCCGGCCAAGGCCTTGGCCAGGGCCGCGTCGTCGGCATCCGCGGCCACCTCGGCCTGGCGCTCCACGCCGTGCCAGCCATGGCGATGATCGTGCAGGTGCAATCCGTCGCGCACGGCCTGTTCGGCAGCGGCCTGCAGCGCCGACTGGATGGTGCTGGTGACGTGGTAGCCGCGAGTGACCGCTTCCGGGCCGTAGCGGGCGATCATTTCCTTAGCGGACCATCTCTGCCACGTACGGAGCGGAGACTTCCACCGGCGGCTCGTGCGGAGTCGCATGCATCGGCACGGCCTTGGCGGCGACGGCTTCCGCGGCGCTGACGAAGCCCAGCTCGGCCATGCGGTCGAGGATGTAGTCGCGACGGATCCGCGCACGTTCCGGGTTGCTGATCGGATTGCCGCTGGACGGGAACTTCGGAATGCCCGCCAGCGAGGCCATCTCATCCAGCGACAGCTCGCCCAGCTTCTTGCCGTAGTAGTACTCGGCCGCGGCGGCGACGCCGTACGCGCGGTTGCCGAAGAAGCTCTTGTTGAGGTACAGGGCGAGGATCTCGTCCTTGCTCAGCGCCTGCTCCATCTTCCTCGCCAGCAGCATTTCGGCGAGCTTGCGCTGGTAGCTGTACTCGGAGCTGAGGAAGAACTGCCGGGCCACCTGCTGGGTGATGGTCGAGCCGCCCGGTACGCGTTTGCCGTCGGTGGTGGCCAGCAGCCAGACCGCGCGGGCGACCCCTTGTAATCGACGCCACCGTGTTCGTAGAAACGCGCATCCTCGATGGCGATGAATGCCTGGCGCAGGCGTTCGGGCACCTCGTCGATGGCGACGGGGTAACGGCGGTTTTCGCCGAAAACGGCCATCAGCCGCTGGTCGGCCGTATAGACGTACAGCGGCTCCTGCATTTCGACTTCGCGCAGGGATTCCACGTCGGGGAGTCGGGAGGAGACCGCGATATAGAGGGATCCCAGGCCGATGGCGGCGAGCAGGGCCAGGCCTGCGGAGGCGATCAGCGCCCAGCGCAGCAGGCGGCGGAGACGGGGCATCGAAAAGGGTCCGATTGCAGATTTCGCGGCCGCAGAGTATAGATGAGACAAGGACATCCACAGGGGGAATGTCCGGGGGCAGAAAGGGGCGTGGGCCGAGGCCACCCGTGACAGGCATCCCAGCCTGCACATGGGGGTGTTGCCAAGCCTGAAATAACCGTTATCTAATGCGCGGGCACAAGTAGTTCAGCCAAGTGCCCGTCGGCAGGGGAGAAACCGTGGGGCTCATCCCGAAAAGTCAGTCGCCGCTTATTGGCGTCGACATCAGTTCGACTGCGGTAAAGCTGCTGCAGTTGTCGCGCAGTGGCAATCGCTTTCGCGTGGAACATTACGCGGTCGAGCCGTTGCCGCCCAATGCGGTGGTCGAGAAGAACATCGTCGAGGTCGAGGCGGTGGGCGAGGCCATCCGCCGCGCCGTCAACCGTTCCGGTACCAAGGCCAAGAGTGCCGCCGCAGCGGTTGCAGGCTCGGCGGTGATCACCAAGATCATCCCGATGCCCGCCGATCTGGACGAGAACGACCTATAAGCCAGGTCGAGCTCGAGGCGGTCAACTACATCCCCTACCCGATCGAGGAAGTGAACCTCGACTTCGAGGTGCTCGGGTCGATGCCCAGCAACCCGGAGATGGTCCAGGTCCTGCTGGCCGCCTCGCGCTCGGAGAACGTCGAGTTGCGTGAATCGGCGCTCGAGCTCGGCGGGCTGACCGCCAGGGGTGATGGACGTGGAAGCCTTCGCGGTCGAGAACGCCTTCGCCCTGATCGCCGACGAGCTGCCGGTCGGACGCGACGGCGTGGTGGCCCTGGTCGACATCGGCGCGACCATGACCACGCTCAATGTCCTGCGCGGTGGCCGCAGCCTGTACAGCCGCGAACAGGTGTTCGGCGGCAAGCAGCTGACCGACGAGGTCATGCGCCGCTATGGCCTGACCTACGAGGAAGCCGGCCGGCTAAGCGCCAGGGGCGGCCTGCCCGAGACCTACGAGGTCGAGGTGCTGGAGCCGTTCAAGGAAGCGACCGTCCAGCAGATCAGCCGCCTGCTGCAGTTCTTCTACGCAGGCAGCGAATTCAACCGGGTCGACCAAGGTCGTGCTGGCGGGCGGCTGCGCGTCGATCCTGGGCTTGTCCGAAATGGTCGAGGAGCAACTGGGCGTGCCGACCCAGATCGCCAACCCGCTGGCGCAGATGACCCTCGGTCCCCGCGTGCAGGCGCACGCGCTGGCACAGGATGCGCCGGCGCTGATGATCGCCACCGGGCTGGCCCTGAGGAGCTTCGACTGATGGCCAGAATCAATCTTCTGCCGTGGCGCGCGGAGCGCCGCAAACAGCGGCAGCGCGAGTTCCAGGGGATGCTGGGCATCGCTGCGCTGGCTGGCGTGGTGCTCTCGTTCCTGCTCTGGTTCTACTACGACCAGCAGATCTCCGGCCAGCAGGGTCGCAACACGTTCCTGCAGGACGAGATCGCCAAGGTCAAGCAGCAGAACGAGGAGATCAAGGAGCTCGACGCCAAGAAGGACCGCTTGCTGGCGCGCAAGAAGGTCATCGAGGAGCTGCAGGCCAACCGTTCGCAGATGGTGCACCTGTTCGATTCGCTGGTCCGCACGATTCCGGATGGCGTGACCCTGAATTCGATCAAGCAGGAAGGCGAAGTGCTGACCCTGCTGGGCAGTGCGCAGTCCAACGCGCGCGTCAGCGCCTATATGCGCAACCTCGAGGTCTCTGGCTGGATGACCAAGCCGGATCTGTCGATCATCGAGGTCAAGAAGAACGACAAGAACACCCCGGTTGCCACCAGTGCCAGCCAGACCCTGCCTTACAGCTTCAGCCTGAAGGTGCAGCTGGCCAATCCGAACGCGGCCACCGCCGAAGGCACCGCGCCGGGAGTGGAGCCAGGCCCGGCAGCGACGGGCACGACGCCCGGCGAGGTCGCACCAGTCCCGGCGGCAGCTCCGCCCACGGCGCCGGCCGCACCCGCGGCGGCTCCCGCCACCGCACCGTCGGCACCGCCGGTAGAGACCACCCAGCCGCAGCAGCCGGCCGCGCAGACTGAGGGGAGGCCTGCGTCATGAGTCAGAAGAAGAAGAGCGCGTTCAGCGATCTCGATCTGAACAACATCGGTGGATGGCCGCAGCAGCCGAAGATCGTCTTCTGCGTGCTGCTGGCTTTGTTCATCCTGGTCATGGCCTACCTGCTGCTGGTCCGCGGCAAGGTCGAGGAACTGGAAGGACTCGAGAGCCAGGAAACCAGCCTCCGGGAAGAATTCGAGCGCGAGCAGGGCAAGGCCGCCAACCTCGAGCCGTTGCGCCAGCAGCTCGCGCAGATGGAGCAGGTCCTCCAGCAGATGCTGCGGCAGCTGCCGAGCAAGACGGAAATGCCGGACCTGATCATCGACATTTCGCAGACCGCGCTGTCCAGCGGCCTTACCAATGAGCTGTTCCAGCCGGGGCCGGAAACTCCCAAGGAGTTCTACGCGGAGAAGCCGATCGCGCTGCGCATGGTCGGCAACTACCACCAGTTCGGTGCCTTCGTCAGTGGCGTGGCATCCCTTCCGCGGGTGGTGATCCTGACCATGCACGACATCCAGCTGCAGCCCAAGGATGGCAAGGCCATCACGCGTGGTGGTGCGCTGGAGCTGTCCGGCACCGTCAAGACCTACCGTTATCTCGATGACCTGGAAATTGCCGAGCAGGAGAAGGCCGCTGCGGCCACTGCCGGGCAGCCGGCTGCGAATGGGGGCGGTGAATGAACATGGAACGGAATGGCCGCTCCGTGGCGCTGCGCTGGCTGGGGGGCTTTGCTGGTGTTGAGCCTTGGCGCCTGTGGTCGCAGCGTGACCAGTACGCCGGGCGATGCGCCCAACCTGGAAAAATGGGTGGCCGACGTGCGTGCGCGTCCCGCGCCCCCACTCGATCCACTCCCGGTGATGCAGCAGTTCGAGACTTTCGAATATGCCGCCCAGGACATGCGTGATCCGTTCAGCGATGCCTGGAGCAACCCGGATGGCGGTGCCGGTCTGCGGCCGGACCCGAACCGGCGCAAGGAGCCGCTCGAGCAGTACCCGCTGGACAGCCTGGACATGATCGGCACCATCGGCGCTGGTCCTGGACTGGTCGCCCTGGTGATGGCACCGGATCACGTGACCCACCGGATCCGTCCGGGCGCCTACCCGGGCAGAGTGATGGCCGGGTCACGTCGGTGCACGAAGAAAAGATCGAACTGGTTGAACTGGTGCCGGATGGTGCGGGCGGCTGGCTGGAACGTCCGGCCTCCATCGCGCTCGAAGATCAATGATTAGGGGATAGCACGATGACCTTTTCCAATGCCCAGAGCCTGCGCACCTGTCGGCGCCCGGAGATCATCCGGGCCTGCGGCCTGGGGCTCGCGCTGGCCCTGACCACGCCTTTCCTCGCGGTCGCGGCTACGCCGGCCACGCCAGCCGCCGCCACCGCGGCCGCCCCGTCGAAGGTTTCCCAGATCGACTTCAAGCGTGGTGATGATGGCGCCGGTCGGCTGATCCTCCGTTTCGACGGCCAAGGCGCTGCGCCGGACCTGCGCAATCAGGACGGCAGCGTGGTGGTGGACGTGGCCAATGCCAGTCTGCCCGCCGAACTGCAGCGGCCGATCAACGTCACCGATTTCGCCACTCCGGTCCAGCGCATCGACGCCAGGTCCTACGGGGGCGGTACCCAGCTGGTGTTGAGCACCCGCGGTGACTACGAGTCGCTGGCCTACCAGACCGGCAACGAGTACGTGGTGGAGATTTCGCCGCGTGCAGGCGCGGCAGCGGTGGGTGCGGTAAGCGGTGCCGCCGTGGCCAGTGCCCAGGTAAGGCTGGCCAAGCAGGGCTACTCCGGCCGGCCGGTCACGTTCAATTTAGGACGTGCCGGTACGCACCGTCCTGCAGTTGATCGCCGAAGAATCCAACCTGAACATCGTGGCGTCCGACACGGTCACCGGCAACGTGACCCTGCGGCTGGTCAATGTTCCCATGGACCAGGCGATGGATATCGTCCTGCGGGCCAAGGGCCTGGACAAGCGACGTGATGGCAGCGTCATCTGGGTTGCGCCTCAGCCCGAGCTGGCGGCCTTCGAGAAGGCCAAGGAAGACGCGCGCATCGACCTGGAAAACCGCGTCGACCTGGTCACTGACTACATCCAGATCAACTATCACAATGCTGCGGCGATCTTCAAGGCACTGACCGAGGCCAAGGGTATCGGCAATCAGGGCAGCGGCAGCGGCGGCGGCGGCAACGGCAACGACCATAAAACGGCTTCCTGTCGCCGCGCGGTCGCATCGTCGCCGACGAGCGCACCAACACGTTGATGATCAGCGATATCCCGAAGAAGGTCGCGCAGATGCGCGAGCTGATCAGCGTGATCGACCGCCCGGTCGACCAGGTGCTGATCGAAAGCCGCATCGTCATCGCCACCGATTCGTTCGCCCGTGACCTGGTGCGCGCTTCGGCGTGCAGGGCCGCGAGATCGGCAACAACACCCGGGTGATCAGCGGCTCGCTCGAGAACAATGTCGATATCATCCAGAACGGCGAATACAGCATCCCGGGTGGCCTGAACTTCAACCTGCCGGCGACCACGGCCAGCGGCATGAATGTCGGTGCGCTGGCCTACACCCTGCTCGGTGCCAACTTCGCCATCGACATCGAGCTGTCGGCGCTGCAGCAGGAAGGGCGTGGTGAAGTCCTGTCGAACCCGCGCGTGGTGACTTCCAACCAGCGCGAGGCGATCATCCGCCAGGGCCGAGAAGTGGGCTATGTGACCCTGACCGGCGCCGGCAACCAGGCTTTCCCCACCCCGACCGTGGAATTCAAGGACGTGGTGCTCGAGCTGAAGGTCACCCCGACCATCACCAGCGACGACCGCGTGTTCATGGCCGTCCACGTGACCAAGGACGAGGTGCTGCGCTATATCGACACCAGCATCGGCCAAGGTCCCGGAAATCGCCACCCGCGAGATCAATACCGCGGTGCTTGTGGACGACGGCCAGACCGTGGTGATCGGCGGCGTGTACGAATTCACCGACGCCAACAGCGTGGCCAAGGTGCCGTTCCTGGGCAACGTCCCGTTCGTGGGCGCGTTCTTCAAGAAGACCAGCCGTACCAAGGAAAAGGCCGAGCTGCTCATCTTCCTGACCCCCAAGGTCATGCGGGTCGAGAAGCGCGCCTGACCGGCGAGCGAGCGCAAGCTGTCTAAGCGACGGGGCCGAAAGGCCCCGTCCGCTTTTGCGGCGTTCATCCAGTGCGGGAACTCGGTGGGCGCCGATGGGTCAGAATGCGGCCATGGACACTCAGCCTCCCGTCGTTTCCGAAGCTCCGCCCGCAGGCGTCCTGCACGCCGCGTTCGCGTCCCTGCGCGAAAGCCTTTCGGCGGCCATCGTCGGCCAGTCGGCCCTGGTCGAACGGCTGCTGATCGCGCTGCTCGCCGATGGCCACCTGCTGGTCGAGGGCGCGCCCGGCCTGGCCAAGACCACGGCCATCCGCACGCTCGCGGCGCAGCTGGACGCCGATTTCGCCCGCGTCCAGTTCACCCCCGACCTGCTGCCGGCCGACCTGACCGGAACCGAGGTCTGGCGCCCGCAGGAGGGACGCTTCGAGTTCCAGCCCGGCCCTGTGTTCCATCCGCTGCTGCTGGCCGACGAGATCAACCGTGCCCCGGCCAAGGTCCAGTCCGCACTGCTGGAAGCGATGGGCGAGCGCCATAAGGTCACGGTCGGTCGCCATACCTACGCGTTGCCGGCGCTGTTCCTGGTCATGGCCACCCAGAATCCGATCGAGCAGGAAGGCACCTTCCCGCTGCCGGAAGCACAGCTGGACCGTTTCCTCATGCACGTGCGGATCGGCTATCCGGATGCGGGCACGGAAACGGAGATTCTTCGGCTCGCGCGCGAACGGGCGCGGCAATCGTTGCATGCGCCAGCCGCGCCGCTCGAGCGCATGCCGCAGGCACAGGTGTTCGCCGCGCGCGAACAGATCCTCGAATTGCATATGGCGCCCGCACTGGAGCGCTACCTGATCGAACTGGTGCTGGCGTCGCGCGACGCGGCACGCTACGACGCTGCACTCGCGCGCCGCATTGCATGGGGCGCCAGCCCGCGCGGTTCGATCGCGCTCGAGCGCTGTGCGCGGGCGCGCGCCTGGCTGGCGGGGCGCGACTACGTCACGCCCGAGGACGTACGCGCGGTCGCGCCTGACGTGCTCCGCCATCGCGTGCTGCCCAGCTACGAGGCCCTGGCCGAGGGCTGGGATGGCGAGCGGCTGGTCGCGGCCCTGCTGGAACGGGTGCCACCGCCGTGACCGGATCGTCGCCGTGAACGACATTGGCCCGGCGGTCGCCGTGGCCGATGCCGCTCGGGAGGGCATCGTGCCGACGCTGGCCGAACTGGTCGCGTTGCGTGCGCAGGTCCTGCGCGCGCGGGCGCCGCGGCAGGGCCGGCATGGCGTCCACGGCCCGGCACCCTCCTCACTCCGTGGTCGCGGCATGGAATATGCGGAGTCGCGCGAGTACACGATCGGCGACGACGTGCGCCGCATGGACTGGCGCCTGACCGCGCGGACCGGGCGCGCGCATACCAAGCTCTTCCAAGGCCGAGCGCGAGCGCCTGACCCTGCTGGTGGCCGACACCGCCAGCGTCCTCTATTTCGGCACCCGCGTGCGCTTCAAGTCCGTGCAGGCCGCGCGTGCGGGCGCGATCGCGGTGTGGTCGGCGCTGCAATCCGGCGATCGGATCGCGGCGTTGCGCGCCGGCGAACCGGCCATTCCGCCAGCCACCGGCCTGCGCGGCGCGATGCGCGTGCTGGATGCGCTGGTGCGCTGGTATGCGCGACCTCCGCAGGAGGACGCCGGCCTTGCCGATGCGCTCGAGCATGCGCAGCGACTGCTGCGTCCCGGCGCGCAGCTGGTGGTGCTGGCCGACGCGTCCAGCGCGGTCGGCGTGCCGACGCTGCGCTGGACCGCGCTGGCGCGCCACCACCGGGCCACGCTGGTGCTGCTGCAGGATCCACTGGAGGCGTCGCCGCCGCGGCGTGAACTGGCGTTCCGTGCCGGTGCCCGCCGGGTCGAGCTCGGGTTGGACCACGCAGGCGTGCGTGCGCGCTGGAACGATGCGTTCGTCGCACCCGCCCACGCGCTGGCGCGCACGTTGCCCGGTCTGGGCTGGCAGGTGCGCCTGCTGTCCTGTGATGCCGATTCCGGCGACTGGCTGCGTCGCCAGGATCCGGCGGCCGTGCCGCAGGAGAGTTCCGATGGCGGCTCCTCGCCGGTAGCCGGTTGAGAATGCACGTGGATCCGGCCCGGCTGCCATTGCGCGACGTCCACCTGCCACCGCAGCCGCCGTGGTGGCCGCCGGCGCCAGGTTGGTGGTGGCTGGCCGCGGCCGTCCTGCTGCTGGTGCTGGCGTGGGCGGGGTGGCGCGCATGGCGCCATGCGCGGCGGCGACGCTGGCTGCGCTGGTTCGAGAGGGAGAGCGCGGACGGCACGCTTCCGCAGCAGCTCGCATCGATGTCCGCGTTGCTCCGCCGTGCCGCGCGCCGGCACCATACCGGCACCGAGCTTCTGGAGGGCGAGGCGTGGCTGCGCTTCCTGGACGGGCGCGACGGCATGGAGTTCTCTGTCGGTGCCGGCCGCCTGCTGCTTGACGGCGGTTTCCGTCCAGAGCTGGACCCGGAGGCATTCGCGGCCGCGCGAAGGCTCGCACGTGTGCGTTTCATCGACCTGATGGAGCGGGGCCGGTGAGCGCGTGGTGGTCGACCGGCCTGGCAGGACGGCTTCGCCGGTTTCGCCTTACCGTGGGCCCAGGCATTGCTGCCGCTGCCGTTGCTGGTGCAGCTGCTGCTGCCGGCGAGGCGCAGCAGCGCGACGGCGCTCCGGGTTCCGTGGGATCACGACCTCGATGCGATGGGCGCTGCCGGCGTCGCCGGCATGCGCGGCACCTGGCTGCTTCCCGTGCTGGCCTGGGTGCTGCTGTGTGCCGCGGCGGCGCGCCCGCAGCAACTCGGCGAGGCGCAGGTGCCGCCACACCAGGCGACAGATGCTGCTGGCCGTCGACCTGTCCGGCAGCATGAGCGAAGCCGACATGGAACTTGGTGGCGAGGTCGTGGACCGCCTCACCGCGGCCAAGTCGGTGATCGCCGATTTCCTGCAGCGTCGTTCCGGCGACCGGGTAGGCCTGCTGGTATTCGGCCAGCGTGCATACATGCTCACCCCGCTGACCCTGGACCGCGATTCGGTGCGGATGCAGCTGCGCGACAGCGTCGCCGGCCTTACCCGGGCGCGAGACCGCGCTCGGTGACGCGATCGGCCTGGCGGTCAAGCGCCTGCGCGAACAGCCCGAGGGACAGCGGGTGCTGATCCTGCTCACCGACGGCGTCAACACCTCCGGCGTGCTCGATCCGCGCAAGGCGGCGGAACTGGCCGCAGCGGAAGGCGTGCGCGTGCACACCATCGCCTTTGGCGGCAGCAGCGGCTATTCGATGTTCGGCGTGCCGCTGCCGATCCAGGGCAGCGAGGAAGTCGACGAGGACACCCTGCGCACGGTCGCGACGACGACCGGTGGCCGCTTCTTCCGCGCGCGCGACACCGGCCAGCTCGCGGGCATCTATGCCGAACTCGACCGGCTGGAGCCGGTGGCCGTGGCCGCCGCGCCGGTGCGGCCACGCATCGAACGCTATCCGTGGCCGTTGGCCGCCGCGCTTGCGCTGGCGGTCCTCGCCTTACCGTTGCGGCGCATCGTTCGGCAAGGACGCAGCGCATGAGTGCCTATGGTCGTTCGACGCGCTGCAGGTCCCGACGTTGCACTTCCAGCGCCCGTTGTGGCTGTGGGCGCTGCTGCTGTTGCCCTTGCTGTGGATCCTCTGGCGTCGCCGCCGCAGCCAGGGCTGGCGCGACGTGGTGGACGCACACCTGCTGCCGCACCTGCTGGAGCCGGCCGGTGGCCGCACCGGCCTGCGCCGGGCCGGCGTGTCGCTGGCGCTGGCGCTGGCCGTGGTCGCGCTGGCCGGTCCCGGCTGGCGCCAGGAGCAACGTCCGCAGTGGGAAACGCGGGCGCCGCTGGTGATCGCGCTGGACCTGTCGTCCACGATCCTCGCCCCGGACCTGCCGCCATCGCGCCTTACCTATAGCGCGCGGGCCAAGATTTCCGCGCTGCTGCGCGAACGCGAAGGCGGCGAAGTCGGCCTCGTCGCCTGGGCCGAGGACGCCTACACGGTGGCCCCGCTGACCGCCGATGCCGGCAACATCGTGCTGTTCCTCGATGCGCTCGCACCGGACGTGATGCCGGTGGACGGCCAGCGCCCGGACCGGGCGATCACGCATGCGGCCACGCTGCTGCACCAGGCGGGTTTCGAGCGTGGCGACATCCTGCTGGTAACCGGGCAGGCGGATGCACAGGCGCAGGTGATCGCTGCCGCCGTGGCCGCGCAGGGATACCGGATTTCGGTGCTCGGGCTGGGCACCACCGCCGGTGCGATGTACCGCGATCGTGGCGGCGCCACGCTGCCGGCACGCCTCGACGAAGCGTCGCTGCGCGACCTGGCCGCGGCCGGCCGGCGGCGGTCGCTACGCACGCCTGGGCGTGGACGGTGCCGACCTGCGTGCGCTGGGCGTGCTGGACCCGGCCGTCGATGCGGCCACCGGGCGCGGTACCGGCCAGCGCGTATGGCTGGACCAGGGCTACTGGCTGCTGCTGCCGTTGCTGGTGCTGGCCGCGCTCGCGTTCCGCCGCGGTGCCGGCGTGCTCGCCTTGCTGCCGCTGGCGATCATGTTCTCGTGGCCGACGCCCGCAAGGGCCGCCGAGGGTTCGGGCGAGGGCGGCTGGTGGCGTCGCCCCGACCAGCAGGCACAGGCACGCATCGCGCAGGGCGTGGATGCCTACAGGCAGGGCGACTTCGATTCCGCCGCGCAGGATTTCGGCGCTGCCGGCGCGCGCGGCGCGGAGGCGCAGTACAACCCTGGCAACGCGCTGGCCCGGCAGGGTCACTACGACAAGGCGATCGCCGCCTACGATCGCGCACTGGCGCAGTCGCCGGGCATGGAGGATGCGATCGCCAACCGGCGCGTGGTCGAAGCCGCGCGCCGGCGGCAACCGCCGCAGTCAGGCAGCGGCGGGCAGAAGCGCCCGCAGCAGGGCCAGGGTCAGCCGTCGCCGAAGGACGGCCCGCCGCAGGATTCCGGCCAGGCATCGCCGGGCAAGGGCGGACAGCCGTCGCCGAAGGACCCGCCGCAGCAGGACGGCGCTCGCCAGCCGGATACGCAACCTCCGCCGCAGGCCGAAGATGCGCAGGCGCGCGAGCGACAGGAGCAGGCCGATCGCGAGCAGCGTGAGCGCATGCAGCGTGCGCTGGAGCAAGGCCATAATCCCGGGCCCGACCGGAACAGCCCGCCGTGGAGGACGCGCAGACGCGCGAGCAGCGACAGGCGCGCGAAGCCTGGCTGCGGCGCGTGCCGGACGATCCGGGCGGACTGCTGCGTGCCAAGTTCCGGCTCGAATACGACCGTCGCCAGCAGGAGGGCCGATGAGCCTTGATCGCCGCCCGGCAAACGCCGCGCGCCCTTGCGTCCGCAGCGGAGCGGTGTCGCGCGTGCTCGTGCTGTTGCTCGCCCTCCTGGCGACGACAGCCACGGTGAGCGCGGAAACCCGCGCCTGCATTGGACCGGCCTGCTGCCGCACAGGGCGAAGCGGTCACCCTCAACATCGAAACCGACCAGCGCGGCGTCGCTCCGGACTACTCACCGCTGCAGGCGGAGTTCGCGCTCGGACCGCCCTACCGCAACAGCGCCGCCGGCGGCGAATGGACCCTGTTCGGCATCGCCCTCACGCCGCAGCGCACTGGCACCGTGCAGGTGCCGGCGCTGCAGGTGGGCGCCGAGCACACCGCACCGCTGGTGCTGGAGGTCGCTTCGGCGCAGGCCAGCGTGCCGCATGGCGACGTGTTCATCGAGTCGCGCGTGGACGTCACCTCGCCGTTCGTGCAGCAGAGCGTCGGCCTGACCGTGCGGCTGTACTACGCCACGTCGCTGCTGTCTGGCGAGTTGACCCAGGACGCCCCGGCTGGCGCCTCGCTGCAGCGGATCGGCGACGACGTGCAGAGCAGCCGGCAGGTCGGCGACCGCCGCTACCATATGGTCGAGCGTCGCTACCTGCTGGTGCCCGAACGCAGCGGCCGGCTCGAGCTGCCGCCGGCGCGCTTCCGCGGGCGTGGTGTGGCGGGATTCTTCGATGATTTCTTCGGGACCGACCGCGTCCTGTCGGCGCAAGGCGCCGCGCTGCCCCCTGGAGGTCCGCGCCCAGCCTGCCGGCGCGCCACAGCCATGGCTGCCGTTGCGCGGCCTGCGCCTGCGCTATCTGGCGGCGCCCGCGCAGGCGCGCAGTGGCGAGGCGACGGAGATCGTGGTGGAGGCGGTCGCGCAAGGCGCCACGGAGGCGCAGTTCCCGGAGATTCCGGTGCCGCAGGTGGAGGGCGCGCAGGTGTTCGCCGAGCGGGCCGAGAACAGCGAGCGCTTCGTCGATGGCGGGCCGCAGCTGACGGCCGTGCGGCGCTTCTCGGTGGTTCCGCTGCGCGCGGGCGCGCTGCGCGTGCCGGGACCGCGGATGGGTTGGTGGGACGCGTCCGCCGACAGCGCGCAGGAGGCGAGGCTGCCCGACCTGCAACTGCAGGTCGTCGTGGGTGCGGCCGCACCCGCGGCCGCGGACGCATCCCGGGCGGACGCCCCGGTGGCTGCCGTGGCGGCACCGGTCCGCGTACCGGATTCCGCTGCCGGACCGGGCGCCGGACGCCAGTGGCGGTGGCTGGCGATGGCGTTCGCCCTGCTGTGGCTGCTCACCTTGGCGTTGCTGCTGTGGTCGCGGCACCGGCGCGGCGATGCCGTGCGCGACGCTGCGGTGGCGTCGGCGCCACCTCGTCGCCCGGCGCCGGCCGATCTGCGCAGGGTGCTCGATGCAGGCGGCTTCGACGAAGCGGTGCAGCTGCTGCAGCGGATGGCGACACCGCCCGCGGCCGGTCTGGACGAGGTGATCTCGCGACTGGGCGACCCGGCGCAGCGCGAGGCGCTCGCTGCGATGCGGCGCGCGTTGTGGGCCGGCGACGGCGAGCCGGCGCGCGCGCGCGCCGCATTGCGTGCCGCGTTCCGGGACGGCCCGCGCTGGGAGGCCGGAGGCGGCGCGGCGACCGCGCCGTTGCCGCCGCTCTATCCGCCGCGCTGAGCCGCTGCACCGGTTTGTTAAGCTGGCAACCGTTTTCCCTGGGAACCCGCGCATGACCGCAACCGCACGCCGCGCCTTACCGATGCCGTGGAAGATGGGGCTGGGCTTCGGCCCAGGGCCTGTTGCTCGGCCTTATCGTGCACCTGACGGTGGGCGCGGATGCCGGCTGGGTACAGGCGTTCACCACCTGGGTGACCACGCCGGCCTCGCGCCTGTTCCTCAACCTGATCTTCATGCTGATCGTGCCGCTGCTGTTCTCGGCGCTGGTGATGGGTATCGCCGAGATGGGCGACATCCGCGCGCTGGGCCGGATCGGCTGGAAGACGCTGGCCTATACCGTGCTGCTGTCGGGCGTGGCGGTGCTGCTGGGCCTTATCCCAGTCAACGCGTTCAAGCCCGGTGCCGGCGTGGATCCGGCGCTGGCACAGCAGCTGCTGGTGCAGAACGCCGAGCGCAGCCGCGAGATCGTCGCCAGCATCGACAGCCAGCCGACCGGCCTGGAGATGGTGCTGTCGATCGTGCCCAGCAACATCGTCCAGGCGGCGTCGGAGAACGGCTCGATCCTGGCGCTGATGTTCTTCGCGGTGATGTTCGGCATCGGCATGGTGCTCACTCCCGCCGAGAAGGTCGCCACGCTCAAGCGCGGCATCGAGGGCGTGTTCGAGATCTCGATGACCCTGATCAACCTGGTCATCCGGCTGGCGCCGTACGCGGTGTTTTGCTTCATGTTCAACCTGGCCGCGCTGTTCGGTTTCGACCTGCTGGTCCGGCTGGGCGCCTATGTCGGCGTGGTGGTGCTGGCGCTGGCGCTGCACATGTTCGTGAGCTACGGCGTGGCCGTGCGGATGGTCGGGCGTTCGCCGCTGAAGTTCTTCCGCGACATCCAGGAAGCAGCGGTGATGGGGTTCTCCACCGCATCGAGCAATGCGACCCTGCCCACCGCGCTGCGCGTCGCCGACCGGATGGGATTGCCGCGGAAGGTTTCGCGCTTCGTGCTGACCGTCGGTGCGACCGCCAACCAGAACGGCACCGCCCTGTTCGAGGGCGTGACCGTGATCTTCCTGGCGCAGTTCTTCGGCGTGGAGCTGAGCCTGGCGCAACAGTTCATGGTGATGCTGGTGTGCATCCTCGGCGGCATCGGCACCGCCGGCGTCCCGTCCGGTTCGCTGCCGGTGGTCGCGCTGATCTGCGCGATGGTTGGCGTGAATCCGATCGGCATCGGCCTGATCCTTGGCGTGAACCACTTCCTGGACATGTGCCGGACCACGCTTAACGTCAGTGGCGACCTGACCCCGGCGACCTGGTCGCCCACCGCGAGTCGGACGAGTCCGTGTCCGAACCGGTGGAGGAGCACGACACCGTCCGCTGACCCGGGCGGCGCTGCGGAACGTTTCAAGGCCAACCATGCGCGGGCGTCTGTCGGCGCCGTGCGGCTTTTTTGCACGCGTTGCGGGACAGGAGTGGACAAGGGATGGGACAATGGCTGGCCCGCATCCCGCGGGTGCCTTCCCCCGAACCTGCCACCTGACATGACGACGCCGACCCGCCGACAGCTCGCCAACGCCATCCGTTTCCTCGCCGCCGACGCGGTCGAAGCCGCCAAGTCCGGACACCCCGGCATGCCGATGGGCATGGCCGACATCGCCGAAGTGCTGTGGAACGACTACCTGCGGCACAACCCGTCCGATCCGGGCTGGGCCAACCGCGACCGCTTCGTGCTGTCCAACGGCCATGGCTCGATGCTGCACTACGCGCTGCTGCACCTGAGCGGCTACGACCTGCCGATCGGCGAGCTCAAGCGCTTCCGCCAGCTGCACAGCAAGACCGCCGGCCATCCGGAGCGCTACGAGACCCCGGGCATCGAGACCACCACCGGTCCGCTCGGCTAAGAGCCTTACCAACGCGGTCGGTTTCGCGCTGGCCGAGAAGCTGCTGGCGCAGCGCTACAACGCACCCGACTTCGACGTCGTGGACCACCGCACCTGGGTGTTCATGGGCGACGGCTGCCTGATGGAAGGCGTCTCCCACGAAGCCGCTTCGCTGGCCGGCACCTGGCCTGGGCAAGCTGACCGCGTTCTGGGACGACAACGGCATCTCGATCGACGGCGAGGTGCACGACTGGTTCACCGACGACACGCCGGCGCGCTTCGAAGCCTATGGCTGGCACGTGGTCCGCGATGTCGATGGCCATGATCCGGAGTCGATCAAGGCCGCGATCGAAGCGGCGCTGAAGGTCGGCGACAAGCCGAGCCTGCTCTGCTGCAAGACGATCATCGGCTTCGGCGCACCGCACAAGGCCGGCAAGGAAGAGTCGCACGGCGCCCCGCTGGGCAAGGACGAGCTGGAAGGCGCGCGCAAGGCGCTGGACTGGCCGCATGCCGCGTTCGAGGTGCCAGAGGCGATCTACGACGGCTGGCGCGCCAATGCCGCCGGCTCGCAGCAGCAGGCCCAGTGGCAGCAGCTGTTCGACCGCTATGCCCAGGCGCATCCGGAAGCGGCCGCCGAGCTGGCGCGTCGCAGCAGCGGCGCACTGCCGGAGGGCTTCGCTGCCGCCGCCGACGAATACATCGCCAAGGTCCAGGCCGAAGGCGCGACGATCGCCTCGCGCAAGGCTTCGCAGAACGCGATCGGTGCCTTCGCCCCGCTGCTGCCGGAAATCATCGGCGGCTCGGCCGACCTGGCCCCGTCCAACCTGACCCAGTGGAAGGCCAGCAAGTCGGTCACCGAGGCCGATCCGAACGCCAACTACGTGCACTACGGCGTGCGCGAGTTCGGCATGAGCGCCATTGCCAACGGCATCGCCCTGCATGGCGGCTTCCTGCCGTTCGACGCCACCTTCCTTGGTGTTCAGCGACTACGCGCGCAACGCGCTGCGCATGAGCGCGCTGATCCCGGCGCACGTGATCCACGTCTACACCCACGACTCGATCGGCTCCGGGCGAGGACGGCCCGACCCACCAGCCGGTCGAGCACCTTACCTCGCTGCGCCACATTCCCAACAACGACGTGTGGCGTCCGTGCGATGCCGTCGAGTCGGCGGTGAGCTGGAAGGCCGCGATCACCCGCCAGGACGGTCCGAGCGTGCTGGTGTTCAGCCGCCAGAACCTGCCGCACCAGCCGCGCAGCGACGAGCAGGTCAAGCTGATCGAGCGCGGCGGCTACGTGCTGGCCGACGCCGAGGGCGGCAACCCCGACGTGATCCTGCTGGGCACCGGTTCGGAAGTGTCGCTGGCGGTGGAGGCGAAGAAGGTGCTCGACGCGGCTGGCCTGAAGACCCGCGTGGTCTCGCTGCCGTCGACCGACGTGTTCGACCGCCGGGACGCCGCCTACCGCGAGTCGGTGCTGCCCAAGGCCGTGCGCAAGCGCGTGGCGGTGGAAGCCGGCATCACCGATTTCTGGCGCAAGTACGTCGGCCTGGATGGCGCGGTGATCGGCCTGGATCGTTTCGGCGCCTCGGCACCGGCCGGCGAGCTCTACGCCTATTTCGGCATCACCGCCGAGAAGGTGGTCGAGGCGGCGAAGTCGCTCTGACCGCAGCTGCCGCCGAAAGGTGCACGCACAGGCCGGGTCATGCCCGGCCTGTGTCGTTCTGGCGGCATCTCATGGCCGCGCTTCGCCGCGCAGCACCGGATACGGATTGATCGCGGTGCCTTCCCACCAGCGCTTTTCGGGGCCGAGCAGGAAGATGGCGAAATGCAGGTGCGGGGCCGCGGGGTCGGCATTGCCGGTCGAGCCGACGTAGCCGAGCACCTGGCCGCGGCGCACCGGCTGACCTTCGGCCACGCCGTCCGCGTAGCGCTGCAGGTGCGCGTAGTAGTAGGCCAGGCGCGCCCGCTGGGCTCGAACTGGTAGATGGTCAGGCCGCCGCGTTCGCTGTCGAACAGCTTCTCGACCGTGCCGTCCGCCACGGCCAGCACCGGTGTCCCGGCCGGCGCCATGATGTCGATCGCATCATGCAGGCGGCCCTCGCTGCGCGCGTCGCTGAAAGTGTCGCGCAACTGGCCGATGCCGACGCCCCACCGGCACCAGGGCGCGCCGTCGCTGCCTGGCGCTGGTGCAGCGGATGCCGCGGGCGCGCTGGCCTGGCGGCTTGCGGCCGGGATGGGCGCTGCGGTGCGGTGCGTGACGTCCGCCGCGGGCGGCCCGGTCGGTGATGGCGCCACGGCCGCCGGCGGGGTATTCGCCATGGGCGTGGGCGTGATGTCGATCAGCGCCGCGTCCCCGTCGCCCGGGACGCGGGTCAGGGCGAACAGCGCCAGCAGCACGCACAGGAGCAGCACGAACAGCACCTTCATGCGGAGGTTCCCTCCTGCCTGTGGGTGTGGATCATTCCTGCAACGTGACCGGGACGCCGGCGCCGACCATCGCGGCCACGCGGGTCGCGTCCCAGTTGGTGAGGCGGATGCAGCCGTGCGACTGCCGCTTGCCGACGCCGCGCGGCTCGGGTGTGCCGTGGATGCCGTAGTGCGGCTTGGACAGGTCGATCCAGACCGTGCCGACCGGATTGTTCGGGCCGGCGGCCAGCCTGCCTTTGTCGTGGGCGGGATCGGCATCCCAGAACAGCCCGGGGTTGTAGTGGAAGGTCGGGTCGGGAGCGATGGCCACGATCTTCCATTCGCCGATGGGCAGCGGGTCGTGCTCGCTGCCGGTGGATGCGGGGTACTGCGCGAGCAGGTGGCCGTCGCCGTCGACCAGCCGCAGCACCGAATCGCTGCGGTCGACGACCACGCGCGCCGCCTTCGCCGGGGTCGATCCAGGCGCGATCGCGGGCACCTTCAGCACGGCGCCGGCCTTGGCCTCGGCGGCGCCGGGATTGAGCCGGCGCAGCAGCTCCGGACTGGCGTGGAAGCGCTCGCCTAGAGCTTCCAGCAGCGAGCCATAGCCAAGCGCGGGCAGCTGCGCCTGCGCCATCATGTCGTCGGGAATGGAGGCGTAGGGGCCGGCGATGTCGGCCGCAGTGACGGTGTACTCGGCGAGCACCGGCGCCGTATCGGCGGCAAGGGCCTGCCAGGTGGCCGCGTCGGCTTCACCTGTGACGGGCAAGCCCCGTGCTTATGGAAGCCGCGCAGGGCGCGGGCCTTTGGAGCCGGCCATCGCGTCGATCTCGCCCGGGGAGAAGCGCGCGCGATCGAGCAGGACCTGCAGCCGGAGCAGGGCGCCGTCGCCCTCGTCGAGGCTGTGGTCCTCCGCGTCCCGCGCCAGCGGTGGCATGTCGTCGCCCGCTTGCCCGGCGAAGGCGGTCGACGCGGACAGGGCGAGCAGGATGGCGAGGGGCAGGGAAGTGGGGCGCATGCGGCGGCACCGGGGAGAGGTGCCGCTACGCTGCTGAGCCAGCTGCGCAGCCGGCGTGAAGGAGCGGTGCCATCGTTCAGCGTCGTCGAGCGCGTGCGAACGCGGCGGGCCGGTGGCCACGCCCGCAAACGATGGCGATCAGGCCGGATCGTGCTTGCTGCCGCCGCGGCACCGCGGCGAGTCCGGGACGCTCGCGTCGGCGTCCCATTCGGCCGGCGTGTAGGTGTGCAGGCCGAGCGCGTGGACCTGCTGCATCAACGCTCCCATCGCCGCATAGGCGGCCTGGTGCCGCTGGATCGCACGCCGTCCTTCGAACAGGGGACTGACGATCACCGCCTTGTAGTGGGTTTCCAGCCCGCGACTGTGCATGTGGCTCTCGTCGATCACCTCGAGGTGGACCGGCTGCAGGGCGGACAGGGCATCGCGGATCTGGTCGGCGCGGGTGGTCATGCAGGGCTACCGGTGTGCGATCGGGTATGCAGAGAGGATGGTGGCAGCGGGCGGCGAATCAATGGTCGCGCGCGATCCGGCCCAGGCCAAGGCCGAGCAGGCGCGCCTGCAGCCAGGCCCCGCGCCCGCGCGCAGGTCCATGCGTTCCAGGACCTCCGGGTCCGCCGGCGGCGCACCGGCCAGCGCCTGCAGCACCGTGCGCAGCCTGGCGGCCGGGGTGGCCGTGTTCGCCTGCAGCCAGGCCAGCGCGCGGACGATGCGCTGTTCGACGGCGGTGAAGTCGCTGCCCAGCGGGTAGTCCGGCAGGGTGCCGTCGGCGCGGAACGGCGCTGCGGCCTCGCGCAGGCGACGGGGGTGTTGCGCTGCCACGACGAAGGCGCGTGGAAGTCGGCGCGCAGCTTGCGTGCGGCCTTCGCCGTCTCAAGCAGCTCCGCCTGCCAGCGTGCATCGGTGATGCCGGCCATCGCCACCACGCAGTCCTCGTCGTTGGCGTGGCGCAGGTCGGCGATGCCGTATTCGTTGATGTACACGTCGCGCAGGTGGCGCGGGATGGTGGTGTGGCCGTAGTTCCAGCGCACGTTCGATGCCGTGCGCCCGTGGGCTTCGCGCAGCGCGCGGAACATCAGCACCGAGCGCGCGGCGGGCAGGGCATGGCCCATCGCCACGAAGTTGTACTGGCCGCCGACGCCGGACACCACCCGTCCATCCTCCAGTGCGTCCGACACCGCCGCCCCCAGCGCGGTGGCCATCATGCAGCTGTTGAAGAAGCGTGCATCGCGGCGCTGTAGCCGCTCCAGCGCCTCGTCATTGCCGTAGATCTGGTTGACCTGGCCGATCCGGCGCATGCCGATCGCGTGGCGCTGGTCATCGGGCAATTCGCGCAACCAGGCGTAGAACGCGGGCGAACCGAGGTAGAACGCGCCGTGCAGGTACTCGCCGTCGCGCTCCAGGCGGGCCTTAGTCGCCGAGGTTGGCGCTGCCTTCGGCCAGCCGCCGCATCAGCGCCGCGTCGTCCACCACCTTGCGCCGGATCACGCCGGTTTCGACCAGGTGCTTGAAGCCCTCGTTGATCATCTCGCTGCAGCCGTACAGGCCGATCGCGAACGGCTCCATACCGCCGCTCTCGCGTACCGCCGGATGCGATTCCAGTTGCGGATCGAGCGCACCCAGCAGCTGCCGGTAGCGCGCGTTGTCGGTGTGGCGCAGCACCAGCGCATGGCACAGTGCGTCGGCCAGCGTGCCGATGCCGATCTGCAGGGTGCCGCCGTCGCGCACCAGCGCGCTGGCGTACAGGCCGATCGCGTAGTCGGCGTCATCGACCGGTTGCCGGGGCAGGCCGAACAGGCGTGGATGCGGGCCGGGCAGGTCGATCACCACGTCGAAGAAGTCCTCCGGCGCCAGCGCGCTTCCGCCCAGCCAGGGCAACTGCGGATCGACCTCCGCCACCAGCAGCGGGCGCGGCAGGCCGCGGGCCAGGTGCGCGTCGACCGTGTCCTGGGTGAGGTCGCTGTTGCAGGAGAACGACAGCCGCTCGCCGCCGGGTTCACGCGCGACCTTCTGCACGATCATGTGCAGGCCACGCTGCGCCAGCGCGTTGGCGACGTGGGTGTAGTTGAGGCTGGCGTAGCGACGCTGGACCTGGCATGAATCGAGCAGGGCGCCGGATTGCAGGTAGAACTCCTCGACTGCGACGTGCGCCGGCAGCGCGTCGCGCTTCATCGCCTGCACGTAGGCCAGGCGCGGGAAATCCTCGCCGAAATGGCGGGCCATAATGGCCGCAGGAAGCGCCTTCAGGCCGCTTCCCGGCGCGGGCGGGTCCAGCGACAGCGCGGTGTACAGGTGCAGCGGTCGCGCCGGGTCGGCTTCGATCCGGGCGTACAGCGCATTGAGCAGGCGATGCGGCTTGCCCAGCGCGAGCGGCGCGGCGACGCGCAGGGCGGGTGGCAGCCGGCCGAGCAGGTGCTCCAGCGCGGCGTCGAGGTCGGTGAAATGCAGGGTCATGGCGCCAGCTTAGGGCATCGGTCGGAGGAGGCCCGGCGGGGGTGTTGACAGTGCTATGGTTTACGAATGTAATCGACAATGGATTACGCATGTAAACGGAGGCGCAATGGACACGACCCCGATCAGTGACGCCGAAGCGACGGTGATGGAGGTGCTGTGGCGATCGAGCCCGCGCAGCGCCGAGGAAGTGATCGCCGCCCTTGCCGACAGCACCGGCTGGGCCGAGCCGACCATCAAGACCCTGCTCAACCGCCTGCTCAACAAGGGCGCGATCAGCGCGCTCAAGGACGGACGCCGCTACCTCTACTCGCCGGTGCTGCGGCGCGAGGCCTGGGTGCAGCAGCAGAGCGAGGGCCTGCTGGCACGGCTGTTCGGCGGACGGGTAGCGCCGCTGGTGGCGCACTTCAGCGAACGCGGCCGGCTGTCGGCGGCCGACATCGCCGAACTCAAGCGGCTGGTCTCCGAACTGGACGACGGGGAGAAGAACGATGATGGACGTTGATCCGATTCCGCTGCTGCTTGAAACCACGCTCGCCGGCACCCTCGCCGTGCTGCTGGTGCTGGCCCTGCGTCGGCCGGTGAGGCGCATGCTCGGTGCCGGCGCCGCCTACGTGCTGTGGTCGTGCGTGCCGGTGGCGCTGGTCGCGGTGCTGCTGCCACGCGCGGCGGCGGCGCCTTCCGCGCTGCCGGTTGCCTTACAGGTCGGCCCGGTGGTCGGCGTTGCCGCGGCGTCCGATGCCGCTCCGGGCATCGAGTGGCGTCTGCTGCTGGGCTCGCTGTGGCTGGCTGGGGCACTGGCCACGGTGGTCGTGATGGCCTTGGCAGCAGCAGCGGCGCTTCCACCGTGCCCTCGGTCCGCTGCAACGCCGCGACGACGGCCTGCTCCAGTCGGGCATCGCCAGTGCCGGCCTGCCGGCGGTTTCCGGCGTCCTGCGGCCGCGAATCCTGCTGCCGGTGGATTTCGAGCAGCGCTATACGCCGGGCGAGCAGGCACTGGTCGTGCAGCACGAGCGCCTGCACGTGCGTCGCGGCGACCTGTTCGCCAATGCCCTTACCGCGCTGCTGCGCTGCCTGTTCTGGTTCAACCCGCTGCTGCCGTTCGCGCTGCGCCGCTTCCGGCTGGACCAGGAACTGGCCTGCGACGAGGCGGTGATCGCCCGCAACCCACGCGCCCGGCGCCAGTACGGCGAAGCGATGCTCAAGACCCAGTTCGACGAGTTCCCGCTGCCGCTCGGCTGCCACTGGCAGGCACGGCACCCGATCAAGGAGAGGATCGACATGCTCAAGCGTCCCACGCCCACGCGGCTGCACTGGATGGCGGCCACCCTGTTTGCGATCGGCCTCAGTGCCTCGGCCGGGTATGCGGCCTGGGCAGCGCAACCGGCGGATATTCCTGCAGTCGCCAACGGCGCGCATGACGGGCTGTTCCTGCTTGCGCGACAGAACAGCTATGGCGGAGTTGCAGGCCAGGAGTCCTCAACCAGTGGGTGAAGGCGGGGGAGCCGGTCGTGTCGGTCCACGGCTCGGGCCAACAACAATGGAAAAACACGGCCGTAGTCGAAGCGGGCGCGGGGACGGGTACTGCGGTGATACGGATGCGGATCGAACATGGTGAGCCGGGCATGGTCGTCGCCGAGCCGGTCGTCCCATCCGTTACGGCGAGGAAGGCGCGATCGAGCAACGCGACGATTCCGGCAAACTCGTCTATCGGTCGCAGTTCGTGCTGTTGCCAATGGCCGGCTCCCGCGAAGCGACCGAGGCGCGCATGCGCGGCCTTGTCCAGTCGCCCAGTGCCGCGACAGCCATCGACGGCCACGCAGTCGGGAACAAGGGCGATGGTCCGTGGGATCTGCTCCAACCTGTCGGTACGCCGATGCCGCCGAAGTACCCCGTCGAAGCCGCACAGAACGGCATCGCCGGTGAAGTGATCCTGCTGGTCGACATCGATGCCGACGGTCGCGTGACAGACGTCCAGGTCGAAAAGGCGACGCCACCCGGCGTGTTCGATGCCAATACGATCGCCGCCGCAAGGCAGTGGCGCTTCGAGCCCGCACTGCGCGACGGCCGGCCGGTGGCGGGTCGGCAGCGGGTGCCGGTCACCTTCTCGCTCGATCCGCCCGAATCCGAAGCCCGCCAGGCGCAGTGAGCATGCGCGCGGCGTCGCTTGGGTTGCGGATTTCAGCGCAACGGCGGTGCCTGCCAGTCGCGCGCGGGCATGGCCGCCGCCTTCGCGGGATCTGCCGCTTGCAGGTGCAGGTCGTCCGCATCGACGCCAAGCAGGTGCCGCCGGATCGCATCGCGCGCAGGCTGGTCCCATTCGGGCCGCCATGCGCAGTGCTTCGGGTTCTCCACCGCGGAGTAGTAGCCGATGTTGCCGCCCGCTCCGAGCGCGCGGTAGATCTCGGCACCGGCCAGTGCGCCGGCGTGGCCGGCGCTCGCGCCCAGCCAGTCGACGTGCGGGTTGTCCAGGATCAGCAGGCCGCGCGGTGCGACCAGGCCGAGTACCTGGTGCTGGTCGGTGGCCAAGGGCATCGACATTGCCGGCGAACGCGGCGAAGGCATCGCCCAGCCAAGGCTGCTCGCCGAACGCGCTGTGCGGCGGTTGCGCGCCCTCGCCCGCGACAACGCCGCGCCACAACGGCACGCCGCCGCTGCCCGACTCGATCGGGATAGTCAGCGCCACGCGCTGGTCGAATGCACCGGCCGCCAGTGCACCCTTGCCGTAGCGCGAGCAGCCGGTGACCGCTACCGCATCGGCGCGCAGCAGGTGCTGGTCGGTCGCCGGCAATCGCGTCGATGATCCGGCTCGCGCCCTGGGCCCACGCCATCAGGGTGCCGGTGGAGCGCACTTCGTTGCCGTACAGGCGGAAGAACGCGCCCTCGCGCGCGCGACTGGTGCCGGTCTCCGCGCCGATCACCGTATTGGGGTAGTCGATCCATGCCACGCCCTCGGCATCGAGCAGGGCGTGGTCGACGCCCGCCATGCCGCCGACCACGATCATCACCGGGAACGGGCCGGGACCATCGGGAAGATGCAGCGCGGCGCTGAAGCTCTCCCATGGCGGTTGCCGCGGGTTACGGTCACTTCGATGCGGTCGCGCAGGACACTGCCGGTGACGCGGTCCGGCGCAGGCCCCTTGCCGCCGTAGACCTGCTCCTCGAGCGCGCGCAGCGTCTGCTGGCGCTGGCAGCGCCAGTCGGCGCGCAGCCTGGCGAGGCGGCTGCCGTCGCCTCGGGCAAAGGGATCGGGGAGCGAAGCCTGGAGCCCGGCGACAGCGGCCGTCGTGGTGCAGTCCGCGCCTTCATTCTCGATCGCGGCGCGTGGCGCGGTGCTCGTTTCGTTGCGGGTCGCAGCCACGGCGTCGCCACCCATCGCCGCGGTAAGGCACACCAGCGCCCATGCCATGCCCGTCGCACTGCTGCCAGCCATCGCTCGTCCTCCCCGGATCCGCGCGATCATGCCAGCTGCCGGTACGCGGCGTCCGCCGGGGCGGTGTGTGCATGGTCCGCGCCGTTCCGGCATGTCCGGCGAGCGCCAGGCTGGCCAGTGGCAGGTCACGGCGGTGCGCTGGTCGCCGACGCAATGCCGAGCAGTACCGCCGTGCCGGGCGCGGGCGAACCGAAACGCTGACGTGCGCGGCCGGGCGGTGGCGGGATCGCGGACGGTCCGATGGCCTGCCGCACGGTGCCCCGGCGAGGCCGCATCAATCGAACACGTGCACCGCGTCGGCCAGGCGCCGCACCTCGTCGGGGTGGTGGCTGACGTAGAGCATCGGCAGGCGCACCTCGTCGCGCACGCGCTGCAGGTACGGGATCAGTTCCTCGCGACGGGCCTGGTCGAGCGCGGTGAGCGGTTCGTCGAACAGCAGGATCGCCGGCTGCGAGAGCAGGGCGCGACCGATCGCCACGCGCTGTGCCTCGCCGCCGGACAGGTTGGCGGTGCGCCGTGCCAGCAGGTGGCCGATGCCGAGCAGTTCGACCACCGCATCGAAGCCGAAGCGCGCCTGCGCGTCGCCGTGGCGGCCGTAACGCAGGTTGCGGCGCACATCCAGGTGCGGGAACAGGCGCGCGTCCCAAACACGTAGCCGATCCGGCGCCGGTGGGCGGGCAGGTCGATTCCGCGCGCGCTGTCGTAGAGCACGCGGTCGTCGATGCGGATATGCCCGGATTCGGGCCGGACCAAGGCCGGCGATCGCGTTGAGCACGGTGGTCTTGCCCGCGCCCGAGGGCCCGGCCAGCGCGACCACGCGGGCCTGTTCCTCGATCCGCACATGGCGCCGGAACGCACCGCGGCGCAGCTGCAGGTCCAGGCTCAGCATCGGCGCACCCTGGCGCCTTCCGGTCCGGTGCGGGACATGCTCATTCCTCGTCGTCCGCGCGGCGGTGGCGCCGCACCAGCCATTCCGACAGCAGCAGCGCGCCGAGCGAGATCAGCAGCGACACCGCCGCCAGGCGCCAGATGGCCGCTTCGCCGCCGGGCACCTGCATCAGTCCGTAGATGGCCGCCGACAGCGTCTGCGTCTCGCCGGGGATGGCGGAAACGAAGGTGATGGTCGCGCCGAATTCGCCCAGGGGCCTTGGCGAAGGCCAGCGCACCGCCGGCGACGAGGCCCGGCCATGCCAGCGGCAGGGTCACGGTGAGGAACACCCGCCAGGGTGCGGCACCGAGCGTGGCGGCGGCCTGTTCCAGCGCCGGTCCACGTTCTCGATCGACAGCCGGATTGCGCGCACCATCAGCGGGAACCCCATCACCGCGCAGGCCAGTGCCGCACCGGTCCAGCGGAAGCCAGGCTGATGCCGAACGTGTCGTGCAGCCAGCGGCCGGCCGGCCCTGGTTGCCGAACATCACCAGCAGCGCGTAACCCATCACTACCGGCGGCAGCACCAGCGGCAGATGGACCAGCGCATCGAGCAGTCCCTTGCCGGGGAAGCGTCGCCGCGCCAGCAGCCAGGCCACCGCCACGCCGAACGGCAGGCTGGCCAGCGCGGCGACCACGGCCACCTTCAGGCTCAGGCCGATGGCCGTCGTTTCCTCTGGCGAGAACCAGTCCAAGCGGGTGCGCGCCTCAGTCCAGCACGTCGAAGCCGCGCCGCTCGAAGATCGCGCGTGCCGCCGGCGAGGACAGCCAGCGCACGAACGCGCGCGCCGATGCCGGAGCGCCGCGCAAGGCTGCGACTGGATAGACGATCGGCGGATGGCTGCCGGCGGGGAAGGTGGCGACCACGCGCACGCGCGGCTCGGCCTTCGCGTCGGAGGCATAGACGATGCCGAGCGGCGTCTCGCCGCGCGCCACCAGCATCAGCGCGGCGCGCACGCTTTCCGATTCGGCGAGCCGGCCCTTGGCGCCGTCCCACTGCTTGAGCGATTCCAGCGCCGCGCGACCGTATTTGCCGGCCGGCACGGTCGCTGTCTGGCCGATGGTAAGGCGGCCTTCGCCGAGCGCTGCGGCAAGCGATCCGGGCTTGGCCAGCTCGACCTGGCGGTGCTGGCTTGTGGCGCAACGAGCACCAGCCGGTTGCCGAGCAGGTTGTGGCGGCTGCCGGCGTCGATCAGGTTGCGCTGCTGCAGGTAGTCCATCCACCCAGGTCGGCGGAGGCGAACACCTGCGCCGGCGCGCCCTGTTCGATCTGCCGGGCCAGCGCCGAACTGGCCCCGTAGGACACGCGTACCGGCGTGCCGGTGGCCTGCTCATAGGCGGCGGCGGCTTCGTCCAGCGATTCCTTGAGGCTGGCGGCGGCGAACACGGTGAGCGGCGTGCCCTCGGCGGCGCGGGTCGCGCATGGCCAAAGCGCGGGCCAGCCACCAGCACCAGGGTGGACAGGAGCGTGGTCAACAGCGTCGAGGCACGTGCAGCGGTCATGTCGTCGTTCTCCGGTGGGAACGGTACTAAGGGGAAAGGCCGGTGATGCTCTCGATCTGCCGGCCGCGCGCCGGGCGGCCGTCGTCCGGCACGATCAGGCGCGACGGCCGGGTGTACTGGCCGGGCGGCTTGCCGTCGCACGGGTCGACCAAGAACATCGCGGCGATTCCGGGCTCAGCCCCACCGCCGAAGGCGGCGTTGAGCAGCGCCGCCAGCCGTGCACCGGCCAAGGCGCAGCTGCGCCGCCTCGGCGGTGGGCAGGTGCGCGGCGACGTAGGCGTCCTCGATCACGTGGCCCTGCGGGTAGAAGCCGGGTGCGGATGCGAGCTTGCAGGACTGCTCGGCCCACAGCCGCGGCGCGCCGGCCGGCAGCGGCGACACCGGTGCCGGCGCGGGCAGGGCCCGCAGCCGCGCCAGCCAGGCATCCTCGTCCAGGCCCTGCGCGTTGAGCATGCCGCTGTCCCACAGCGAATGCAGGTTGCTGCCCTTGCCGCGCCAGCTGACCTGGTAGTCGTTGCCGCCGCGGTCCCGCGCACTGCCGGCATGCAGCGGCTGGTGCATGTCGCCGGCCAGGTGCACGACGAACTTCAGCGCCTGCCGGCGCTCGGCTTCGCTGCGCTTCGGGTCGGCCAAGGATACGGGTCTGCGTTTCCAGCGCGGCGACCACGCAGTCGCCGTTGGGGCAGTCACGGGCCGCGTCGAAGGCGCAGCCGGGGTCGCCGATGTTGACGTAGTGCCAGCGTGCGGAGCGCTTGCCCAGCCCGGGGTCGTTGGCGCGCAGTTCGTCGGCCCAGTTGGCGATGCCGGGCAGGCTTGGGTCGGCTTCGTCCTGCAGCAGGCGCCTGACGCCGGCGCGTGCCTGTGCGGTCAGGCCGTCCTCGGCGAGGCGTGCGACGAGGCGGTGGCCCAGCGGTCCCCATGCCTGCGCGGGCAAGGCCAGGACAACGCCAGCAGCGCCGCCAGCCAAGGGGCCGGGCGGCGCAAGGGATTGGTGGAGCGGCGGAAACGGGTGGGGATGCGGGTCATGCCGGCACTTTAACCGACACGCCCGCACCCCTCCCGCCTGCCCGCCAGCAACGGTCAGAAGGTGTGCACGTAGGCCATGCCGTAGACCAGCGGGTCGATGTTGGCCGTGCCCAGGCTGGCGCCGTCGACCTTGACCTTGGTGTCGATGTCGGCCCAGCGCACGTCCACGCGCACCGCGCTGCGTTCGCTGACCTTGAAGTCCAGGCCGGCATGGGCGGCCAGGCCCCACGAGTCGTCGAGCTTGAGGTCGGTGCCGGCCAGTGCGCCGGTGGTGTCTTCGCTGAAGAAGGTCGTGTAGTTCAGGCCCGCACCCAGCAGCGGCGAGACCTTGCCGGCGCTGTTGAAGTGGTACTGCAGGGCGATGGTGGGCGGCAGATGCTTGGTTTCGCCGACCTTGCCCACGCCCTTGACTGCGATGTCGTGCTTGAACGGCAGCGCACCCAGCACCTCGATGCCGAGGTTGTCGCGGACGAAATATTCGAAGGTCACGCTCGGCTTGGCGTCACTGCCGATCGACAGCGGCAGGGTGCCGCCGGCGAGCGCGCCGTTGTCCGATTTCGGGTCGACCTGGTGCACACCCACGCCCAGGGTCCAGTCGCCGGCTGACTGGGCGAACGCGGGGGTGGCGGCGACGGCCAAGGCCAGCGCACAGCAGGGCGGGAAGAAGCTTCTGTTTCATGGGCAACGCTCGTCGTCTCGTGGGGATGGGGGCCAGTTTCCGGCCGCTGCCCGCCGCATGCCTTGATCGCAGTCAAGGCACGCCCGGCCGCCCCATGGCGCGGTGCTAGAATGGCCGCCCCTGTTCCAGTTCCATTCAGTCCTTTTCCACACGGCCGCGCGCGCGCGGCGTCAGGAGTCCTCAGCAATGGCGATCAAGGTTGGCATCAACGGCTTCGGCCGCATCGGCCGCAACGTGTTGCGTTCGGCGGTGCAGAATTTCGGCAACGACATCGAGATCGTCGCGATCAACGACCTGCTCGAGCCGGACTACCTGGCCTACATGCTGCAGTACGACTCCGTGCACGGCCGCTTCAAGGGCGACGTCAAGGTCGAAGGCAATACCCTGATCGTCAACGGCAAGAAGATCCGCCTGACCTAGGAACGCGACCCGGCCAACCTGAAGTGGGACGAGGTCGGCGCCGAAGTCGTCATCGAATCCACCGGCCTGTTCCTGGACAAGGCCACCGCGCAGAAGCACCTGGATGCGGGCGCGAAGAAGGTGGTGCTGTCGGCGCCGTCGAAGGACGACACGCCGATGTTCGTGTTCGGCGTCAACCACGAGAGCTACGCCGGTAAGGCGATCGTCTCGAATGCGTCGTGCACCACCAACTGCCTTACGCCGCTGGCCAAGGTCATCCACGACAAGTGGGGCATCAAGCGCGGCCTTATGACCACCGTGCATGCCGCCACTGCGACGCAGAAGACCGTCGACGGCCCGTCCAACAAGGACTGGCGCGGCGGCCGTGGCATCCTCGAGAACATCATCCCGTCCTCGACCGGCGCGGCCAAGGCGGTCGGCGTGGTGATCCCGTCGTTGAACAAGAAGCTGACCGGCATGAGCTTCCGCGTGCCGACCTCGGACGTGTCGGTCGTCGACCTGACCGCCGAGCTGGAGAACCCGGCCAGCTACGAGGAGATCAAGGCCGAGATCAAGGCGCAGAGCGAAGGCGCGCTGAAGGGCATCCTCGGCTACACCGAGGACAAGGTGGTCGCCACCGACTTCCGCGGCGATACCCGCACCTCGATCTTCGATGCCGACGCCGGCATCCAGCTCGACCCGACCTTCGTCAAGCTGGTGGCCTGGTACGACAACGAGTGGGGCTACTCGAATAAGTGCTTATGGAAATGGTCCGGGTCGTCGCCGGCAAGTAAGCGCGCGACCGCTGGAACCCATGGGGCCTCCGGGCGCCCTTTTTTGTGCGTGCGCCCCTGCGGCCGGCCCGCGCCGGTCGCCTTGCAAACCGCCCCCGCATCGTTGACCCTGCCTGCGCCATGCCGGCAGGGATACGCCGGTGACCGCTGCGGTACGGGCGCAACGACGGAACGGGTGAGGGATGGAGGGAATGGTGGGGATACTGGTGCTCGTGGGCCTGGCCCTGTTGGCCATGCCGGTGTTGCTGGTGGTTGCGCTGATGTCGCTGTCCGGCCTGAAGGCCCGCGTTGCCGCGCTCGAGAAGGCCCTGGCCGATCTGCAGCGCGCGGAAGCGCGGCCGATGCCGGCGGGTGCCGCGGCGGCGGTTGCCACGCAGGTCTCGCCGCACGCGGCAGGCGACGCAGCCGCCGCTGCCGCACCGACGCTTGCCGAGCTGATGCGCACGCCGGCCCAGCGAGTCCGCCGGTCGTCTTATGGGCCCACGCCGGCCCCGGCGCCGCTGCCGCGACCAGTCGCCACTGCACCGGCTACCGCAGCCGTTGCCGCACCGGCAGGTCCGGTCGGTGACGCCGCGCTGCCGCCGCCGTTGCCGCCAACACCGCGCATGCCGCCGCCGCGGGAACCGGGACCGGATCGCGGCGATGCACTGCTGCGCACGGTCAAGCGCTGGTTCACCGTCGGCAACGTGCCGGTGAAGATCGGCATGCTGGTGCTGCTGGCCGGCGTTGCCGCGCTGCTCAAGTACGCCAGCGACCAGGGCCTGTTCGTGTTGCCGATGGAGTTGCGCCTTACCGGCGTGGCCACGGCGGCGCTGGCCGCGCTCGGCTTCGCCTTACGCCGGCGGGAAAGCAACCGCGTGTTCGCCCTCAGCCTGCAGGGCGGCGCCATCGGCGTGCTGCTGCTGACGGTGTTTGCAGCGTTCAAGCTCTATGGGCTGCTCCCGGCAGGCGTGGCGTTCGCGCTGAGCATCCTGCTGGTGGCCGGCACCGGCCTGCTGGCAGTGCTGCAGGATGCGAAGGCACTGGCGGTATTCGCGCTGCTGGCCGGCTTCCTCGCACCGCTGTGGCTGTCCACCGGCAGCGGCAGCCACGTGGCGCTGTTTTCGTACTACGCGCTGCTCAACGCGGCGATCGTGGCCATCGCCTGGTTCCGCGCGTGGCGCATCCTCAACCTGCTCGGTTTCGTCTTCACCTTCGGCATCGGCAGCCTGTGGGGAGCGAGCGCCTACCAGCCCGAGCACTACGCCACCACGCAGCCGTTCCTTGGCGCTGTTCTTCGTCTTCTACCTGCTGGTGCCGATCCTGTTCGTGCGGCGCCAGCCGGAAGGCCGCCGCGATTTCATCGACGGCTGCCTGGTGTTCGGCACGCCGCTGGTCGCATTCGCACTGCAGGCCGGGCTGATGGAGGACATGTTCCACGCCGGCGACCGGATGCCGCTGGCGTTGTGCGCGCTCGGCCTCGGCGTGCTGTATGCCGCGCTGGCCTGCTGGCTGCTGCTGCGGCGTGCGGGATATGCCGTGCTCGGGCAGTCGCACGCGATCCCAGCGGTGGGTTTCGCCACGCTGGCGGTGCCGCTGGCGCTGTCGGCACGGGCCACGGCCAGTGTGTTCGCGCTGGAAGGTGCCGGCCTGGTCTGGCTGGGCCTGCGCCAGAACCGCGCCCTGCCGCAGTTCACCGGCACGGTACTGCAGCTGCTGGCGGCGTTCGCGCTGCTGGTCGGGGTCGAAGATGCCGGCGCCGACGTGCGCGCGGTGTTCAACCCCACCGCGATGGGCGCCCTGCTCATCGCACTGGCCGGCCTTACCAGTGCGTGGGCGTCGCGCGCGCATGGCAGCGTCCGGGCCACGGCTTTCTACCTGTGGGGCCTGCTGTGGTGGACCGGCAACGCGATCCACGAGGTCGACTGCTTCGTCGATGCCGCCGCGCGAGCGGACGTGCTGCTGGTGTTTGCCGCGTTCACCGGCTGGCTGGCTGCCGAAGTGCAGCGGCGCCGGCCGGCGCGTGCGCTGGCGGCCACCGTGTTCGCGGCGATGGCGGCGGCACTGCCGATCGCGCTGTGGCAGGACGCGGTGCACGCGCATCCGTTCGGTGGCGACTACGGCCTGGTGGCGTGGATCGCGTTCGCGCTGTTCGGCTTGCGCAGCCTGTGGTGCCTGCGCGAGGACGCCGGCGCCGGTGCGGGCGCGGCGCAGTTCGCCTGGTGGCTGCTGTGGCCGCTGCTGCTGTCGCTGTCGGCCTGGTGGTGGTGCGGACAGGCCGGGCTGGAGCAGGGCTGGCGCGTGGCGTTGGCGGCGCTGCCGTGGCTGGCGCTCGCCGCACTGGCGTTGTGGCGTTTTGACGGACTGGCCTTCCCGCGCGCGGGTGAAGCGACGCCGTTGCGCATGCCGCTGCTGGTCGTGGCCTTCGCCCTGACCGCGGTCGGCTGGCTGCTGGCGTTGCCGACGCCCGCATCGTCCGCGCCGCTGGCGTGGCTGCCGTTGCTCAATCCGCTCGAACTGGTGCAGCTGCTCGCGCTGGCGCTCGGCGCGGCCTGGCTGTGGTCGGGCGATGCGCCGAAAGACCTGCGGGGCCTGCGCACCGGCGTGGTCGCGCTCGGCGGTTTCCTGCTGTTGAGCGTGAGCACGCTGCGCGGCGTGCACCACTGGGGCGGCATCGCGTGGGACGGCGGACTGCCCTCCACCAGCCTCGCCCAGACCAGCCTGACCGTGGTCTGGAGCGTGCTCGGCGTGATCGGCTGGGTGGTGGGATCGCGGCGTGGCCGGCGCGGCCTGTGGCTGGCCAGCGCGGTGCTGATGGGCGTGGTCCTTAAGCAAAGCTGCTGCTGGTCGACCGCCAGCATCTGGGCGGCATGCTCGGCATCGTTTCGTTCATTGCCTACGGCGTGCTGTGCACCATCGTCGGCTATCTGGCGCCGGCGCCGCCGCGCACGCCCGACCTGGCGGCAGAACCCTCTCCGGGGCGTTCGCAGGCATGAGCCGGACCCCCCTGCTGGCTGGTCGCCGCGCTGTCGAGCGCACTGCTGCTGTCGGCACCCGTGGCCATGGCCGGTACCCGCGACGACTACGCGCGGCAGTGGCCGCTGACCGTCGGTAAGGAGGAAGGTGGCGCGTACCGCGTGGTGCTGGATGCGGCCGTGTACCGCAGCGCCAGCCAGGCTTCGCTGGGCGACATCGAGGTGTTCAACGGCGATGGCCAGCCGTTGCCGGCGGCGGTGCTGTCGCCGGCACAACCGCTGGCGCAGCCGCCGCGGTTGCTGGCGCTGCCGTGGTTCCCGCTGCCGGCGACCGATCCCGCCGCCGGGGGCGGCGACCTGCGGCTGGTGGCCGAGCGTGACGCGGACGGCGGGATCGTCCGCATCGAGGCCGGGATCGGTGCGCCGGATGCGGCCGTCCGGGCTCCGGGGCAGTGGCTGGTCGATGCCAGCCGCCTGCGCGAGCCGGTGCGCGCGCTGTTGCTGGAATGGCAGCATCCGGCGCAGTCGCTGCAGGCGCGCTACCGGGTCGAGGGCAGCAACGACCTGCGCCAGTGGCGCACGCTCAACGAGGGCACCACGCTGCTTGACCTGGAGCGCGGCGGCGAGCGCCTGCGCCAGGGGACGCGTGGTCCTGGACGGACAGGCGCGCTACCTGCGCCTGCTGCCGCTGCGCGCCGGCGAGGAGCCGGTGCTCACTGCGGTCACCGCGGAGCTGGCCCCGCCGCCGCCGGATACGCACTGGGAATGGCAGGAAATCGCCGGCGAGCGCCGCAGCGAGGGCGGTCGGACGTACTTCGAGTTCACCCTGCCCGGACGCTTCCCGGTCGAGCGCGCCGACGTGCGCCTGCCAGGCAACAGCGCCGTCGAATGGACCCTGCACAGCCGCGAAGCCGATGGCGCCTTACTGTGGCGCGCCGGGCCGTGGATGGCCTTCCAGTCGGTGGCGGCGGATCCGGTACGACCAGCCAGTCGGATCCGAAGCCGCTGGCTTCGGTGGTACGCGACCGCCACTGGCGGTTGACCGCAAGCAGTCCCGCCGGCGACGCGGCCCCGGTGCTGCGCCTGGGCTATCGACCCGAGGTGGTGGTGTTCCTTGCCCAGGCACGCCGCCGTTCGCGCTGGCCGCCGGCAGCGCCAATGCGAGCCGTGCCGATGCGCCGATCCCGGCCCTGCTCGACGCGCTGCGCCGCCAGCGGGGCGCCGGCTGGCAACCCGCGCCGGCCTACCTGCCGCCGCGCCGGAAGAGCTGGCCGGTGAACGCGCACTCAAGCCGCAGCGGAACATCGACTGGAAGAGCGGCCTGCTGTGGGCGCTGCTGGTTGGTGGTGCAGTGCTGGTGGCGGCGCTCGGACTGAGCCTGTTGCGTCCGCAACCACCGCGCGAGTGAGCCGGCGGTTTGCCGCGCGCCGGCGCGGGCGTGACAATGCCCGTCCCGCCGGGCGTACGCGCCTGCGTGGTTCCCCCATGTGAACGAGATGAGACCGTACCGATGACGATCCTGCGGATGACCGACCTCGACCTTGCCGGCAAGCGCGTGCTGATCCGGCAGGACCTGAACGTGCCGATCGACCACGTTGACGGACAGCCGGCCCGCATCACCTCCGAGCAGCGCATCACCGCCTCGGTGCCCACGATCAGGCTGGCGCTGCAGAAGGGCGCGGCGGTGATGGTCACCTCGCACCTGGGCCGGCCCAAGGAAGGCGTGTGGAGCGAGGCCGATTCGCTGGCGCCGGTCGCCGCGCGCCTGTCGCAGCTGCTCGGCGTGGACGTGCCGCTGGTGCGCGACTGGGTCGATGGCGTGGACGTGGCGCCGGGCCAGGTCGTGCTGCTGGAGAACTGCCGCATGAACGTCGGCGAGGGCAAGGACGACGAAGCCCTGTCGAAGAAGTACGCCGCGCTGTGCGATGTGTTCGTGATGGACGCCTTCGGTACCGCGCACCGCGCCCAGGCCTCGACCCATGGCGTGATCCGCTTCGCGCCGGTCGCCGCCGGCGGCCCGCTGCTGATGGCCGAACTCGATGCGCTGGACAAGGCGCTGGCCAGCCCGGCACGGCCGCTGCTGGCGATCGTGGCCGGCAGCAAGGTCTCGACCAAGCTCGAACTGCTCACCAGCCTGGTTGGCAAGGTCGACCAGCTGATCGTGGGCGGCGGCATCGCCAACACCTTCCTCGCCGCGCTCGGCCACCCGGTCGGCAAGTCGCTGTACGAGCCGGACCTGCTCGATACGGCGCGGAAGATCCTCGCCGACGCCAAGGCGCGCGGTGCCGACATCCCGCTGCCGAGCGACGTGGTGGTGGCCAAGGCGTTCGCTGCCGATGCACAGGCCACGGTCAAGGCGATCGACGGGGTCGCCGACGACGACCTGATCCTGGACATCGGCCCGCAGACGGGCGCGCGCTACGCGCAGCTGATCGCTGACGCCGGCACGGTGGTGTGGAACGGCCCGGTCGGCGTGTTCGAGTTCGACGCTTTCGCCGGCGGCACCGAGGCGGTGGCGCGCGCGATTGCCGGTTCGAAGGCGTTCTCGATCGCCGGTGGCGGCGACACGCTGGCGGCGGTCGACAAGTTCGGCATCGAGGAGCAGGTGAGCTACATCTCCACCGGCGGCGGCGCGTTCCTCGAGTTCCTCGAGGGCAAGACCCTGCCGGCGGTGGCGGCGCTCGACGCGCGCGGCTGAGTCGTTCCGAAGCGCACGCAAGGGCGGCCCGGCAGCGGGCCGCCTTTTTGTTCCGCAAGGTGCGCGGAGTGATGCCGGGATGGTCGAAGCGGGCGCAGGGCCGGCGCGGAGGCGCCGGCGTGCGGATCAGCGATGCAGGTCGCCGGCTGCTTCGGGCTGGTAGCGGACGGCCTTCACGCGCAGTTTCAGCGGGCGACCGCCGGGGCCTGCCAGTCGATGCTCTGGCCGACCGACAGGCCCAGCAGCGCGGTGCCGACCGGGGCCAGCACGGACACGCGGCCGCGCTCGACGTCGGCCTCGTTGGGATAGACCAGGTCAGCACGTGTTCTTCGCCGCTGGCGATGTCCTCGCATTCGACCCGCGAATGCATGGTCACGACGTCGGCGGGGATCTGCTCGGGGGCAGGACTTCGGCCCGGTTGAGTTCGTCCATCAGCGCGAGCGCGGCCGGATGGCGGCTCAGCACCGGGGAATCGAGCAGGGCTTCGAGCCGGGCAAGATCGCGGCTGGAGATGATCAGCGATGGCGGCAGGCCGCTGGTGGGCTGGTTGGGCATGGTGGCTCCTGTGGTGGCTGCGCGCAGTGCACGCATCAAGAAAAAGGCGGCGCGTTTCCGCCCCGCCTCCGATCGTCGTTTTGTGGAACCACCGTAGCCCGGAACGCGGGTCGTTTCAACCGTGCGCCGGCCCCGCGTTCAGCCCCAATCGCTGCGTGGCGGCGGCGCCGCGCTGGCCTGTCGCTTCGGTGCCGCGACCGGATCAGCAGGTGCAAGCAGGCCGGCGGGCAGTTCGCGGAACACCTGTGCCAGCCGGCCGAGGAAGTCCGCCATCGCCGAGCTGCGGCGCCAGCACATGGCGATGCTGCGGCTGGGCGGAGAGCCGGAAAAATGCAGCAGGTGGATGTTGTCCGAGCGGGCCACCGGCGGCTTGACCGCCAGGGTCGGCAGCAGGGTCACGCCGACGTTGGCGGCGACCATCTGCCGCAGCGTCTCCAGGCTGGTGGCGCGGAACTCGGTCTTCTCGTGCGCGCCGGACAGGCGGCACACGTCGAGTGCCTGTTCACGCAGGCAATGGCCGTCCTCCAGCAGCAGCAGGCGCTGGTCGGCCAGTTCGTCCAGGTCAGCGTGTCGTGTCGCGACAGCGGGTGGTTCTCCGGCACCGCGAGCACGAACGGTTCCTCGAACAGGGACTCGGTGTGCAGCTGTTCGTCGTGCACCGGCAAGGCGAGCACCGCCGCATCGAGCCGGCCTTCGCGAAGGCGCGCCAGCAGCTCGTCGCTCTTCTCCTCGACCAGCAGCAGCTCCAGCTGCGGGAAGCGGGCGCGCACGCGCGGAATCACGTGCGGCAGCAGGTACGGGGCGAGGGTCGGGAAGATGCCCAGGCGCACCGTGCCGGCTTCCGGATCCCGGCTGCGCCGCGCGGCCTCCTTCATCTGCTCGACCTCGGCCACGATCCGGCGCGCACGCTCGGCGGCCTCGCGGCCGGCCGGCGTCAGCATCACCTTGCGCGGCGCGCGCTCGACCAGCGGCACGCCCAGTTCGTCCTCCAGCTTGCGGATCTGGGTGGAGAGCGTGGGCTGGCTGACATGGCAGGCGGCGGCGGCGCGGCCGAAGTGCTTGTGGTCGGCCAGGGGACACCAGGTACTTGAGGTCGCGCAGGTTCATCGCATTCCCTCCGGAGCGCGCTTCCACCCCTGCGACGCGATGGCGGGTGGGCCGGGCCCACGAATGACCGCCACAGGTGGGCCAAGGCCCACCCTATCGCGTTCAGGCGGCTTCCGCGACTGCTTCGGCCTTCGGTGCCGAGGTGCGGATCAGGTGGTCGAACGCGGCGAGCGAGGCCTTCGAGCCTTCGCCCATCGCGATCACGATCTGCTTGTAGGGCACGGTGGTGCAGTCGCCGGCGGCGAACACGCCCGGCACGCTGGTCTGGCCGCGCTCGTCGACCACGATCTCGCCGCGCGGGCTCAGCTCGACGGTGCCCTTCAGCCATTCGGTGTTGGGCAGCAGGCCGATCTGCACGAATACGCCCTCCAGTTCGACCCGGTGCGAATCGTGGCTGGTGCGGTCGGTGTAGACCAGGCCGGTGACCTTCTGGCCGTCGCCCAGCACCTCGGTGGTCTGCGCGCTGGTGACGATGCGCACGTTCGGCAGGCTGCGCAGCTTGCGTTGCAGCACCTCGTCGGCGCGCAGCTTGCCGTCGAACTCGACCAGGTGACGTGGGCGACGATGCCGGCCAGGTCGATCGCCGCTTCGACGCCGGAGTTTCCGCCGCCGATCACCGCCACGCGCTTGCCCTTGAACAGCGGGCCGTCGCAGTGCGGGCAGTAGGCCACGCCCTTGTTGCGGTACTCGTTTTCGCCGGGCACGTTCATCTGCCGCCAGCGCGCGCCGGTGGAGAGGATCACGCTCTTCGATTTCAGCGAAGCGCCGTTGGCGAGCTTCACTTCGACCAGTCCGTCATCGCCGGCCGGAACCAGCGCGGTGGCGCGCTGCAGGTTCATCACGTCCACGTCGTATTCGCGCACGTGCTGTTCCAGCGCCGCCGCAAGCTTCGGGCCTTCGGTGTGCGTCACGGAGATGAAGTTCTCGATCGCCATGGTGTCCAGCACCTTACCGCCGAAGCGCTCGGCGGCCACGCCGGTGCGGATGCCCTTGCGCGCGGCGTAGATCGCCGCCGCCGCGCCGGCCGGACCGCCGCCGACGACGAGCACATCGAACGCGGACTTCTTCGCGATCTTCCCGGCCTCGCGCTTCTCGGCTCCGGTGTCGAGCCTGGCGACGATCTCCTCCAGGCCCATGCGGCCGTAGCCGAACAGCTCGCCGTTGAGGAACACGGCCGGCACCGACATCACCTGGCGGCCTTCGACCTCGTCCTGGAACAGCGCGCCGTCGATGGCCACGTGCCGGACCTTCGGGTTCAGCACCGCCATCAGGTTCAGCGCCTGGACCACGTCCGGGCAGTTCTGGCAGGACAGCGAGAAGTAGGTCTCGAACACGAACTCGCCGTCGAGCGACTTCACCTGCTCGATCACCTCGGTCGCGGCCTTGGACGGGTGTCCGCCGACCTGCAGCAGGGCCAGCACCAGCGAGGTGAACTCGTGTCCCATCGGCAGCCCGGCGAAGCGCAGCGCGATGTCGTGGCCGGGACTGGTCACGGCGAAGGACGGCTTGCGCTCGGCATCGTCGCGGCGCACGTCCAGGCTGACCTTCGGCGACAGTGCTTCGATGTCCTGCAGCAGCGCGAGCATCTCGGCCGAGCTGGCGCCGTCATCGAGCGAGGCGACCAGGTGCACCGGGCGGGTCAGGCGTTCCAGGTAGAGGCCTGGAGCTGGGTCTTGAGGCTGGCATCCAACATGGCGCGGCTCCTTGGAGAGGGACTGGCGGACAGGGGCTGGGCGGCGAGGCGGGGCAAGCCGCTCCCGTCGCGCCCGTCGGAACGGGCGCTGCGGGCGAGGGAGTGGACCGGAGCCGACGCGACCTGCGTGGCGTACCGCGGCGGCGTGGGAGCGATGGCTCCGGTCCACCCCCGCGATGCACTGCGGGAGGGTTGCCCTCCCCGCATGGGCGGGGAGGGCGGGTACGTCGTTTAGATCTTGCCAACCAGGTCCAGCGACGGAGCGATGGTCTGGGCGCCTTCCTTCCACTTGGCCGGGCAGACCTTACCCGGGTTGGCGGCGGTGAACTGTGCGGCCTTCAGCTTGCGCAGGGTTTCGGAGACGTCGCGGGCGATCTCGTTGCTGTGGATTTCCAGCGTCTTGATCACGCCTTCCGGGTTGATGACGAAGGTGCCGCGCAGGGCCAGGCCTTCCTCGGCGATGTGCACGCCGAAGGCGTTGGTCAGCTGGTGGGTCGGGTCGCCGACCAGCGGGAACTGGGCCTTGCCCACCGCCGGCGAGGTCTCGTGCCACACCTTGTGCGAGAAGTGGGTGTCGGTGGTCACGATGTAGACCTCGGCACCGGCCTTCTGGAACTCGGCGTAGTTGTTGGCGGCGTCCTCGACCTCGGTCGGGCAATTGAAGGTGAAGGCGGCCGGCATGAAGATCAGGACCGACCACTTGCCCTTCAGGCTGGCGTCGGTGACTTCGATGAACTCGCCGTTCTGGAAAGCGGTGGCCTTGAACGGCTTGACCGGGGTGTTGATCAGGGACATGGGTGGGTCCTTTCTGCTGGGTGGGTGAATCGATGGCGGCCATGCTAGTCCGCTGCGATAGACAGATCAAATCAATTGATGGGATTGAATAGATAGACATTGCCTATCAATAGCGAATGAAGCATCTTTGGTGCATCGCGGGATCGGTTGGCAGCAACCCGTGCTTGGTCCATCGTGCCGCGCATGGACGCTTCCGCCCCTGACCGCCCCGACACCCTGCTCCGCGAGGCCGCCGCCCGCATCGGCCGCGAAGATGCCGAGCCGCTGCTGGTCCATGCCCCGGGCGCGACCGCGCCTGGCTGTTCGCCCACGCCACCGAGCCGCTCGCGCCGGAATCCGCGGCCGCCTTCCGCGCGCTGGTCGAACGCCGCGCCGCGGGCGAGCCGGTCGCCTACCTCACCGGCCGCCGCGGCTTCTGGACGCTGGACCTGCAGGTCAGCCCGGACACCCTGATCCCGCGGCCGGAGACTGAGCTCCTGGTCGAACTCGCGCTGGCCCTGATCGCGCCGGACCTGCCGGCGCGGATCGCCGACCTGGGCACGGGCAGCGGCGCCATCGCCCTTACCATTGCCAGCGAGCGTCCGCAGGCGGCGGTGGTGGCCACCGACGTGGCCAAGGCGACCCTGGCCGTGGCCGTGGCCAACGCCAAGGCGCTGGGCGTGGACAACATCTGGTTCCGGCGCGGCGACTGGGACCAGGCGCTCGGCCGCGACCGCTTCGACCTGATCGCCAGCAATCCGCCCTACATCGCCGAGGGCGACCCGCACCTGGACCGGGGCGACCTGCGCCACGAACCCGCGCGCGCGCTGTCCTCCGGCGTCGACGGGCTGGATGCGATCCGCACCATTGTCGGCGCCGCCCCGCGGCACCTGGTGCCCGGCGGCTGGCTGCTGCTCGAGCATGGCCTCGAGCAGGGCGCGGCGGTGCGCGCATTGCTGGCGCAGGCGGGCATGGTCGAGGTGCGGACGGCCCCTGACCTGGAGCAGCGCGACCGCGTCACCCTCGGTCGCATGCCGCTGTAGCAGGCCGTCCGGCGGGCACAGCGGGCGTGCCGCAAAGACGGTTCGCCGCCGCGGTCGTCGTTGCCCCCATGCGGGCGGGGCTGCCGGCGTCGGATGGGGGCTCGGCTAGAATCAGCGGCTCATTCGCAAGGACCCGCGCATGCGCACGCTCTATCCCGAGATCGAACCGTTCGACACCGGCACCCTGAAGGTCGATGCCCGCCATGAGCTCTACTACGAGCAGTGCGGCAATCCGGACGGCAAGCCGGTCGTGCTGCTGCACGGCGGTCCCGGGGCGGGTCGAGCGCGAAGATGCGCCGTTTCCACGATCCGGCGAAGTACCGGATCGTGCTGTTCGACCAGCGCGGCGCGGGCCGTTCAACGCCGCACGCCGACCTGGTCGACAACACCACCTGGGACCTGGTCGCCGACATCGAGAAGCTGCGCGAAAAACTCGGCATCGGGCGCTGGCAGGTGTTCGGCGGCTCGTGGGGCTCGACGCTCGCGCTGGCCTATGCCGAAACCCATCCGCAGCGCGTCGCCGAACTGGTCCTGCGCGGCATCTTCATGCTGCGCCGCTGGGAGCTGGAGTGGTTCTACCAGGAGGGCGCCAACCGCCTGTTCCCGGAGGCGTGGGAGCACTACATCGCTGCGATCCCGCCGGTGGAGCGCCACGACCTGATCTCGGCCTTCCACCGCCGCCTGACCAGCAGCGACGAGTCGGTGCAGCTGGCGGCCGCGCGCGCCTGGAGCGTATGGGAAGGGGCGACCAGTTTCCTGCACGTGGACCAGGACTTCGTCAACAGCCACCAGGGACGCGCACTTTGCCCTGGCCTTCGCCCGCATCGAGAACCACTATTTCGTCAATGGCGGGTTCTTCGAGGTCGAGGACCAGCTGCTGCGCGACGCGCACCGGATCGCCGGCATTCCCGGCGTGATCGTCCACGGTCGCTACGACGTGGTCTGCCCGATGCAGAACGCGTGGGAACTGCACAAGGCCTTACCCGGCCTCCCGGCTGGTGGTCAGCCCGGCCGCCGGGCACTCGGCCTTCGAGCCGGAGAACATCGACGCGCTGGTGCGCGCGACCGACGGGTTCGCCTGACGGAGCCGTCCGGGCCGTGGTTCTCAGCCGCCGGTGATGACGGCGGCCGGCGCGGGTGGCGCGTCGGCCGGCACCTGCGCCGGCTGCGCCGGTGCAGGTGCCTGTTCGGCGGGCAACTCCGCAGGAACCGGCTGCGGATACGGCTGCACCGGGAACAGGCTCGGCTGCCCCTGGGTCGATGCCGCCGGCCTTACCGGCCGATCGATCTCCTCGGGCAGGAACCGGTCGAGCACGGCGAAGAAGCGCTTGTAGAAGTTCGGGTCCTGCAGGGTCTCGCTGGCGACCTTGACCAGGGAGTCGTCGGTCGAGCCGATCGGCAGCGACAGCGAGCCCAGCGCGCTCACGCCGACGCTGGCGTTGGTGTTGCTCTTGCGCAGCGCGTAGCGGTCCTGCACCGCGTTGACGAACACCACGGTCTGCTGCTCGCCGCGCAGCTGCGGCATGCACACCGCGCGGAACTCGACCTGCTCGTGGCTTTCCTCCTGCTGGAAGTACTTGCGCGCCTCGACCACGTCGGTATCGGCGCGGCCGACCACGAAGCCCTGGCTCAGCAGTGCCCGGCGCACCGCCTCGCAGGCCTGCGCCGGCGAATGGTCCAGGCTGCGCGAATAGGTATTGGACGAATCGAATGCCTCGTAGGCGCTCTGGGCGGGCTTGGTGCTTCCACCCATCGCACAGCCACCCAGCGAGGCGGCCAACAGCACTGGCAGGAGGATCTGACGCGGAGCGGGCATCGTGCGGATCACGCGGAATCTGGAAACCTGAGGGAGTATGCCGGATCGCGGGTGGGCTGAATGCACCGGGGTGGTACCGTTTTCAGGGGCGCCGTTCACAGATTCATTTGCGACTCAGGCTGCGAGGAAGCGCGGCTCCAGCGAGCGCAGCAGCCGGGCCAGCCGTTGCGCCCACAGCAGCTGGCCCGTCTCGTCGGCAATCAGGTCCCATGCGGATCTCCAGTTCCACGTGCGGCAGCGCGCGTGCTTCGCCGTGCACGGGCACGGCGTAGTCGCTGCTGTCGCTGACTGCATAGGGCTGGTTGTCGCCGACGACCAGGTCGCCTTCGGCCTGCAGCGCATCGCGCAGGGCGTGGGCCAGGCGCGTGTCGCGGTGGTAGAGCACGCCGCAATGCCAGGGCCGGGCGGTGCCGCCCATCGCCGGCGTGAAGCTGTGCAGGGTGACCAGCAGGGTCGGCCGCGTCGCATCCCGGCGGTCGTCCAGCGCCTTCGCGATCAGGGCGTGGTACGGGGCGAAGATTTCGCGCACCCGCGTTTCACGGCCTGCGGGATCGAGCGAGGCGTTGGCCGGCACCGGGGTGCCGTCGCTGGCGGTGACTACCAGTGTGGGCGACGCCAGCGGCCGGTTGCAGTCGATCACCAGGCGCGAATAGGTCTGCAGGATGGTCCACGCATCCAGCGCGACGGCCAGCTGCCGGGCGACGCCGGCGATGCCGATATCCCAGCCGATGTGCCGGTCGATCTCCCCGGCAGCAGGCCGAGGTCGCCCAGTGCGCGCGGGATCGCCTTACCGGCATGGTCGACCACGAACAGCCAGCGAGCTGCCGGCCGGATTCAGCAGTTCGAATGGCGGCGGGTCGCCAGGCTGCAGCAGCAGCCGCGGCATCAGCAGGCACGCGCGCTGCCATCGAGGTTGTGGTCGATCATCCACAGGCCGGCCCAGAGCTTGGGGTCCAGCTCGTAACCTTCGTCAAGCTTGCGCGCCAGCCGAGCCGCGGCCTGCGGGCGCGGGACCTCGTGCACGGTGATGTCCTCGCTGGCATCGCCGCCGCCTTCGCCGACTTTGCGCAGGCCGGTGGCGCGGACGAAGGCGATCTTCTCGCTGCTGGCACCGGACGAGGTGGGGCCGACCATCAGCACCTCGGCGCGTTCGGCGGTCCAGCCGGTCTCCTCTTCCAGCTCGCGGATCGAGGACTGCTCGATCGACTCGCCGGCGTCGACGTCGCCGACCAGGCCGGCCGGCATCTCGATCGTGCGTGCCTGCAGCGGGACGCGGAACTGCTCGACGAACAGCACGTGGTCGTCGGGCGTGACGGCGATGATGATCGCGGTAAGGCCGCCGGCGTGGGTACGCTCGGAATACTCCCAGGTGCCGCGCACCACCATGCGCTGGTAGCGGCCTTCGTAGACGGTGCGGGGCGGGTCGGAGCGCGTCGCGGGTGCGGCGCGCGGGTCGGAGCTGGAATCGTGGGTCATGGAGCCATGCTAAGCGGGAAGCGGTGACGGATGCGCGTCAGGGGTGCCGTCGAGGTCCAGTCCCGCGGCTGCGCGCAGCCGGCGCCGGGTCATCGGCCCGAAGCGCAGGGTCGCGGTGAGCGCGTCGAGCATCTCCGGGTCGGCCTCGCCACGCATGGCGACCGGTGCCTCGTAGCCGAGCGGCGCATCGCAGGCGATCGTGGTCAGCTGCCGCCACAGCAGCGCGTGCTCGCGCTGCTCGCGCAGGCGCACGGCCACCCTGGGCGGCGCCGCGCAGGCGCAGGAAGGCGATCTCGTCGACCCGCGCGAGCAGTTCGTCCAGGTTGCCGAAATGGGCAAGCAGCACCGCCGCGGTCTTGGGCCCGACCCCGCCCACTCCGGGGATGTTGTCGACCGCATCGCCGGTCAGGGCCAGGTAGTCGGCGATCTGGTGCGCGTGCACGCCGTGCCGCGCCTTGACCCCGGCTGCACCCCAGCGCTGCGCGCGGGCGTAGTCCCACTGCTCGTCGTGCTCGCCGAGCAGCTGCGACAGGTCCTTGTCGGCCGAAACGATCACGCCGCGATAGCCGGCCGGGCGCGCGCGGTACAGGGCGCTGCCGATCAGGTCGTCGGCTTCGTAGTCGTGGTCGGCCAGCACCGCCAGGCCGAGCGCGGCGCACAGCGCCTTGCAATGGCTGAACTGGCGGCGCAACTCCTCCGGCGCAGGCTCGCGGTTGGCCTTGTAGGCCGGGTAGATCCGGTTGCGGAAGCAGCTGTCCAGCGCCTCGTCGAAGGCGATCGCGATATGGCGCGGCCGCTCGCGCTCGAGCAGGTCGAGCAGGAAGCGGGCGAAGCCGTGCACGGCATTGGTCGGCCAGCCGTGCGCGTCGCGGAATTCGTCGGGCATCGAATGCCACGCCCGGAACACGTACAGGCTGGCGTCGACCAGGTGCAGCGCCGGGCGGGACGTCGCAGGCAGCTCGTGGTTCACGGATTCCAGTCCGTCAGCAGCAGCGCCGGATCCGGTCGCTCCCGCTCGGGCACGTCCTGCAGCGGGGTGCCGATATGGATGAAGCCGACCACCTTCTCGTCGGCCTGCAGGCCAAGCACGCGTGCCACCTCGGCGTCGTAGGCCATCCATGCGGTCAGCCATTGCGCACCGAAGCCGCAGGCCTGCGCGGCCTGGAGCAGGGCGAAGCAGACGCACCCGGCGGCGAGCAACTGCTCCTGCTCGGGCACCTTGTGCCCTGCCTGCAGCCGGGCGACCACGGCCACCACCAGCGGCGCATGCGAAAAGCGCTGCCGGTCCTTGTCGACCTGGTGCTGGGGCGCGTGCGGGTCGCGCTGCACGGCGCGTTCGGCGAGGAAGGCGCCGAGCGCATGCCGGGCATCGCCGGCGATGCGCAGGAAGCGGAACGGGACCAGCTTGCCGTGGTCGGGGACGCGCACCGCCGAGGCCAGCATGCGCAGCAGGGTCGCCTCGTCCGGGCCCGGTTCGCCCAGTTGCATCGAAGGCACCGAGCGGCGCTGGTCGAGGGCTTGCAGCCCGGAAAGTGTGCGCATAATCTCAGTTCGCTCAAGCCCGGCCGCGTCGTGCCGAAAGACTGAAGAAGTATAGGCGCCCGCCCGTCCGGGACGGAGACTGCACACGCGGTTCATGTGCGCGCCTCTAATTACAGGCCGATGCAGACACCGCCCTACGCCGACGACCTTCCCAGTCGCAACCTGGACCTGTTGAACCAGGTGCGGGAAAGCATCCTGCTGCCGCTGTCCGATGCCTTCGCCGCCGAGCTGGACGCGCTGGGTGGCGGACTGTTCCAGCTTGCCGACAAGGCGTCGCCGGCGCTGCAGAAGGACTATCTGGAGGCGGTCCCGGAACTGCGCCGCGAGCGCGAATCGCTGGTCGCCCGTTTCCGCATGCAACTAGTAAAAGCGCCCCGGCAGGCGCTGGAAGCGGGGCGTCCGCTGTCGGTGGAGCGGACCCTGGCTCGCGGCAACGACCTGACCTGGTCGCGGACAGCGAGCTGGAAGTGCGGCTGGCCATACGCAACCTTACCGGCGCGATCCAGCAGCAATGGCGTCCGGAGCTGATGCGGCTGGACCGCTACTGGGTTTTTCATCGCCGGCGGCCTGCGCCTGGATGGAGATACCGATCCGATCGGTCCCGAGCACCTGGGTGCGGCGGTCTACAGTGCGTTTTCCGGGTCCCGGCTCGCAGTTCGGGCGCAGCTGGCGGCGGTGCGCCTGGTCGAGCCCGGCATGGTCGAGCGGGTCGGCGGGCTGTATGCGGCGCTGGAACGGCAACTGGTCGCCATCGGCCGCAACGTGGATCTGCCAGAAGGCCGGGGCCGGCGCCGCGGCATCCCCGGCCAGGACGGGGGCGCTGGCGACGCGCCGGACTGGATCAGCCGCTTCTTCAGCCAGTGGCAGGGCGGCGGGAGGGCGGCCGGCGCGGCCGGTGCTGCGATCGACGTGCACCTGCGTGGCGATCACGAGCTGCTGCCCGCCGGGCTGCACCGGCTGCTGCGTGGCGCCCGGGCCCGCGATGGAGCGGACGGCGATGTCGCAGGTGACGCACGCGCGCTGTCGCCACGCGAACTGGCGTCGGCGCTGTCGCTGCTGCAGACCGCTTCGCATGGCGGGTTCGACGAGATCGAGCAGGGCGGAGACCTGCGTTCCGGCCTGCGCCGCGAGGTGTTCGCGCATGCCGCCAGGCTCGGCGTCGACCCGCGATCGGTGCGGCTGGATCCGGCCGATGCCGATGCGCTGGACCTGGTGGCGATGCTGTTCCAGCCCTGCTGTCCGAATCGCAGCTGAGCCCGGAGCTGCGCCCGGTGCTCGGCCAGTTGCTTGCGCCGGTGGCCAAGGTCGCGTTGCAGGATCCGCGCCTGTTCGCGCGCGACAGCCATCCGGTGCGTCGCCTGCTGAACATGCTGGCCGAGGCCTGCGACGGCAACCCGGGCGGGACCGCGGCCGAGCTGGCGGTGCTGGCCCAGGTGCAGTCAGTGGCCGCGCGCGTGGTCCAGGACTTCGACGAGCACCTCGGCGTGTTCCTGCAGGCGGAATCCGAATTCGGCGCCTACTACGAGCAGTATCGCCGCCGCGTGGAGATCGCCGAGCGCCGCGCCGCGGAACTGCAGCGCGCGGAGGAGCGACGCGTCGGCGCCCAGGCGCTTTTGGCAGCCGCGGCGATCGAGGTCCGCCTGAGGGGCGGACGTTGCCGCCGGTGCTGGAGGGATTCCTGCGCAGGCCGTGGGCGCAGCACCTCGAGCGGGCCGCGCTGCGCGAAGGTGGTGCCGAGGGGCCAGCCGTGGCGGCCGCCCAGCTTTTACCGACGGCCTGCTCGGCGGGGTGGAGCGGGTGGCTCGCGACGACGCCTGGCTGGACCTCCAGCGCCCGGCCCTGCAGCGGATCTACGCCGAGGCCGGGCTCGCCCCCGCATCGGCGGAGGCCGCCGCCGATGCGTTGCTGGGCGTGCTCAGCGGCGTGCGGGCGGAGGATGCGCCGGTGCCGGAGCTGCCGCCTGCACCGCCGCCGCAGGTCCCGGCCGACGAGGATGCGGGCTCGCCGCTGCCAGAGGAGTCGCCGGACCAGCTGGGGTTCGACATCGACACGGCCGGGTACTTCCAGGCCCTGCCGCTGGGCACCTGGCTGGATTTCGTCGACCGCCCGGCGGGTCCAGCCGGGAAAGCTGGCCTGGGTCAGTCCGATCTCCGGCCGGCGCATGTTCGTGAGCCGGCGCGGGGCCCGCCTCTGCGTGGCCTCGTCCGAGCAGCTGGCGGCGATGGTGCGCCTCGGCCGGTTGCGCCTGCACCGCGAAGAGGACGCGTTCTACAGCGCCATGCAGTCGGTCGTCGATCTGCTGGACAGGCCGTCGACTGCGGCCTGACCCGGATGGGCTAGTATTGCCCTCGGGGGCAGGAAATGCCCACTGGGTCACGGTCGCCAAAGCCAAGGGCAACGTACGATGTCTGTGCGGCAATGGGGAGCCGCAGTCCCTTGTTCCCTGTGCCCGCGCCGGAGTTGCGCGTATGAGCCCGACCCACCAAGACCCACATCGTCATCACGCCCGCGACCCGCTCCTTCTGGCGGCGGTCCGCAATGCGTTCCTGCCGCCGCTGGGCGTGGCCTTCGCCGAGGCGGTCGCGCGGTACGACGATGTGCTGTTCGACCGTGCCGAACGCGCAGGCTCATCGCAGCTGGCGTTCCTCGATGGCATGCGCGAGCTGCGCCGCCGCCGCGAGGAAGTCGCCACCCGGTTCCGCAACCAGCTTTCCACCGCCTTACAGACCCTGGAGTCGGGTGAGCCCCTGTCGGCCGAAGTGGCCCTGTCCGGTCAGGCCGGCAGCCTGAGCCTGATCGCCGAACACGAACTCGAATCACGCCTTACCGTGCGCAACCTTACCAGCGTGATGCTGCGCGACTGCAAGTCGGTGCTGGCGCGGCTGGATCGCCGCCTGGGCTGGATCGCCGGCGGCCTGAGCCTGGACGCGGACAGCAATCCGATCGGCCCCGAACACATCGGCGTGGCCGTGCACGATGCCTTCGCGACCTGCGAACTGGCGCCGGAAGTGCGCCTGGTGCTGTTCAAGCTGTGCGAGCGCGACCTGGCGTCGACGGTGGCCAAGCTGTACGAGGCGCTGGACCTGCGCCTGGTCCGCGAAGGCGTGCTGGCGGGCGCGCCGCCCGCTGGCGCCGACCCCGCCGGGACGCGCGCGAACGACTCCGCACGCTCTTCGACCCAGGTTGGGGCGAGGCGGCCGACGAATATTCCCCGGCCTGGGCGGCGCGCTTCATGCAGCGCTGGCAGGAAACCCGTGGCGCGATGAAGACGCACGGCTTCGACGTGCCCGAAGGCCTGCCCGGTACGACCGGGCCGGGCAATCCGGGCGTGCTGCTCGATGCGTTGCACCAGATGTTGCAGCAGAGCCGCGAACATCGCGGCGCGGGCCAGGAACAGGCCGGCACCCAGGGGGCACACCAACCAGCGTCCGTTGAGCCAGCGCGAGATGATGTCGGTGCTGTCGCTGCTGCAGGCCACGCCCAGCGCCCCATTGAGCGCGGCGATCGGCGACGACCAAGGAGTCGCTCTCGCAGCGGCTCAAGAGCGAGGTGCTGTTCAACGCCAGCCAGCTCGGCGTGGACCCGTCCAACGCCCGCCTCGACCCCAAGGACGAGGACGCGATCGACCTGGTCGGCATGCTGTTCGACGTGCTGCTGGACGAGCGCGACCTTACCCGGTCGCCCGCGCGAGCTGATCGGCCGGCTGCTCGTGCCGTTCGTGAAGGTCGCGCTGCTGGACCGGCGCATGTTCGTGCAGAAGACCCACCCGGCCCGGCGCCTGCTCAATGCGCTGGCCGAGGCCTGCGAAGGCAACCAGGGGCGAGAGCGCGGCCGAGCGCACGCTGCTGGCCAAGGTCGAGGAGATCATCCAGCGGCTGGTGGCCGAGTTCAACGAGAACCTTACCATCTTCATGACCCTGGAAGAGGAGTTCCGCGACTTCCTCGACCAGCACCGCCGTCGCGTGGAGATCACCGAGCGCCGCGCCGCCGAGATCCAGCGCGGGCAGGAGCGGCTGGAGCTGGCCCGCAACCGTGCCGAGTTCGAGCTGGCCGCGCGCAGCGAGGGCCGGCAGCTGCCGCAGGCGGTGGCCGAGTTCCTCGGCAACCCGTGGCAGCACCACATCACCCCGGCGCTGTTGCGCGAGGGCGAGGTCGGCGACGGCTTCACCGAATCGCTGGAGCTGGCCGATGGCATCCTCGAAGAGGTGGCCGAGGCCCAGCGCCACATCGTCGGCAAGTTGTGGCTGCAGAACTGGCAGCCGGGCCTGCGCAAGGTCTTCGCCAGCGTCGGCCTGCATGGCGATGCGGCGGAAGCGGCGATCGGCGCCCTGCACGACACGTTGCAGGCGGTGGCCGATGCACGGCCCGAGATGGAGCGGCCGCTTCCGGAATTGCCGGCCGTGGCCCTGCCGCAGCCCGCGCCGGTGGAGCGCAACGCGATCGAGATCGTCGCCGGCACCGACACCCCGGTTTCGACAATGCCGACGCCGAGCGCATCCGCGCGCTGCCGGTCGGCACCTGGCTGGATTTCATCGACAAGGATGGTCGCGTGCAGCCGGGCAAGCTGTCGTGGGTCAGCCCCATTTCCTCGCGGCTGCTGTTCGTCAACCGCCGCGGCGTGCGCTTCTGCGTCGCCTCGCCCGAGGAGCTTGCGGTGATGGTCCGCCTCGGCCGGCTGCGCATGCACGTGGCCGATGACGGCGCCTTCGACAGCGCGATGCAGGGCGTGATCGACCGTCTGGACATGCCGGCGGTGCGCGAGCCGGTCACCCTGCACTGAGCCCTCGGTCCGCGTCGCCTGCGCGGCGTACCAGCGATACGCATGAAACCATTTGCACGCGCCCGTTCTGCGGGCGCGTTTTGCTAGCATCGCCGCTCGGTCCGGAGTTGGGCGAGGGGAACACATGGCGGTCGAAGTAGTGGTGCTGAAGGAAGGCGCGCGTGGCGAGAAGCGCGTGGCAGCCACGCCGGAAACGGTGAAGAAGCTGCTTGCCGCCGGTGCGCGGGTGCAGGTCGAATCCGGTGCCGGCCTCGGCGCGGGCATCACCGACCAAGGCCTATGTCGATGCGGGCGCGCAGGTCGCGTCGGCCGGCGCGCGCGCGTTCGCCGACCTGGTGCTGAGCGTGCAGGCGCCGCCGGCCGAAGAGATCGCCGGCCTGAAGCAGGGCGCCACGCTGGTCGGCGTGCTGCATCCGCAGGCCGACGAGGCGCGCGCGGCGGCACTGCAGGCGCGCGGGATCCGCGCCTTCCCGCTGGAGAAGCTGCCGCGCACCACCCGCGCGCAGGCGATGGACGTGCTCAGCTCGCAGGCCGGCATGGCCGGCTACAAGGCGGTGCTGATCGCCGCCCAGCTGGCGCCGCGCTTCTTTCCGATGCTGACCACCGCCGCCGGCACCATCCGGCCGTCGAAGGTGCTCATCGTCGGCGCCGGCGTGGCCGGATTGCAGGCCATTGCCACCGCGCGCCGTCTTGGCGCGCAGGTCGAAGGCTTCGACGTGCGTCCGGAAACGCGCGAGCAGATCGAATCGCTGGGTGGCAAGTTCCTCGACCTGGGCGTGAGCGCGGCCGGCGAAGGCGGTTACGCGCGCCAGCTCACCGACGAGGAGCGCGCCGAGCAGCAGCGGCGCCTTACCGACCATCTCAAGGGTATCGACGTGGTGGTCTGCACCGCCGCGGTCCCGGGACGCCCCGCGCCGAAGATCATCAGCGCGGCGATGGCGAAGGGCATGAAGCCGGGCAGCGTGATCGTCGACCTGGCCGCCGAGACCGGCGGCAACTGTGAACTGACCCGCCCGGGCGAAAGCTACGAGCTGGACGGCGTGACCATCGCCGGCCCGCTCGACCTTACCAGCATGGGCGCGGTGCACGCCAGCGAGATGTACGCGCGCAACGTGTACAACTTCGTCGCGCTGTTCGTGAAGGACGGTGCGCTGTCGTTCGACTGGGGCGACGAGCTGCTGGCGAAGACGGTCTGGCCGGCCGCGCCGGCGGAAGCACCCGCAGCGGCCTGAGGGCCACGGAGGCGGCATGCCCTTACCGGGGCTGTCGCCAGGCCCGGCATGCGATCGCCTTCCTGCCGGGCTACGGCCCCGGCGGCGGTTGCGGTTGCGCGCGCGCAGGATGCGCGCGCAGCCATTCCCATACGCTGCTCCGGGGTCATCTTCTCCCAGCGCTGGCGGAAGTCGCGGCGCTGCTCGGGCGTCATCTCGCGGGTCTGCTCGAAGATCGCGCGCGCGCGTTCGCGCTGCTCGGGGTTCATCTGTTCGAAGCGGTGCATGCCGCGGCGGGCCCGTTCACGCTCCTCCGGCGGCATCGATTTCCAGCGACGGGCGTGGTCGAGCATGCGCTGGCGGTCCTGCGGCGACTCGTTCCAGCGGTCGCGCACCGGCGCGACCAGCGCTTCGCGCTGCTCGGCGCTGAGCTGGTCCCAGGCCGGGAGCGCGGCGGCGCTGCGGGCGTCGGCCGCGTGCTGGGCCGGGGGCTTGGGCGGGGCGGCGCCCCGGCGGCGGCCAGTGCCGGCAGCGAAAGGGCGATCAGGCAGGCGGCGATGCGAAGCGGCTTCATGGCCTTACTCCATTGCGAGGGCGGTGGCGTCGACCGAATCCAGCCACAGGTAGAAGCCCGGGTCCTCCTGCAGGGGGCGGCCGGGTCGGCGGCCGTCGCGGAAGCAGGAACAGGCGTGGTCGCGGCCACCACTGGCGCGGCGGGCGCCGCCGCTGTCGGGAGCCGGGGTGTCCCGGCTGCTGCAGGACGGCCACGGCCAGGGCCGCGGCCACCGCGCCGCCGGCCAGCCATGGCACCAGCGCTGTGCGTCGGGGTGCGGACGCGCCGCGACGGGCGTCGCGCAGGCGCGCCAGCGTCGGAGGGGAAACATGCGCGACCGCGGCGGCGTGCAGTTGCCGAGCCCGTGCGTCGAACGGGTCGTGGTTGTCGGGTGCGGTCGTCATCGGACGTCCTCCAGTTGTGATTGCAGCGCCTGCCGGGCACGCGACAGGTGGGTCTTTACCGAGCCTTCCGAGCAGCCCATCGCGCGTGCGGTGGTGGCCACGTCCAGCTCTTCCAGCACGCGCAGGGTGAATGCCTCGCGCTGTCGCGCCGGCAGCGCGCGCAGCGCTTCCACCATCCGGGCATAGGCCTGGCGCTGCTCGTGCGCCTGCGCCGGCCCGTGTCCCGGATCGGCCCAGTCGACACTGGCGTCCTCGCCACCGGGCGCATCGATGGCCGGTCGCACCCAGCGCAGGCGGAACCGCGCGCGGCGCTGCAGGTCGATGATCCGCCGGCGCAGGATGCTCCAGAACAGCGGCGTCCACTCCGCGGCCGGGCGCTCGCGGTAGGCGAGCATCTTCATCATCGCGTCCTGGACCGCGTCCAGCGCATCGTCGCGGTTGCGCAGGCCGGCTTCGGCGAAGCGGAAGGCGCGCGGGCCGACCTCGGCCAGGAATGCATCCAGCGACGCCCAGCGGGGCGTCGCCTGCAGCTCCCGGCCGGGATCGAGGGGCGTGGTCACCAGCACAGCTTAGACGCGTCCGTGTCGGCGGCGACCGGGACGGGGAGGCGACGGCGGCGGTGGGCGAACGAGAGCATGCGCCTCATGGCATCTCCGGGGGTGCTCGCTACTGGAAACGCATGCGCATGTAACTGGTTGACCGGGCTGCGATCGGTTCATGCTGCGGTTATCATCGCGGCGGGCGCCGTGCCCCGGGGAGCGATGCGGTAATGAACGACGGTTTCGTTGCGTTGTACATCTTCATGCTGGCGGCGATCGCCGGCCACGTGATCATTTCGCGGGTGCCGGTGATCCTGCACACGCCGCTGATGTCGGGTTCCAACTTCATCCATGGCATCGTCCTGATCGGCGCGATGGTCGTGCTCGGCCACGCCGACACCACGCTCGAGAAGGCGGTCGGCTTCATCGCCGTGGTCCCGGGCGCGGGCAACGCCGCCGGCGGCTACGTGGTCACCGAGCGCATGCTCGAGATGTTCAAGTCGTCCAAGAAGCCGGGATCGAAGGCATGAGCACCGGCTTCGATTTCCGTACCTTACTGGTGGGCGCCAGCTACCTTATCGCTGCGACCCTGTTCCTGCTCGGCCTGCAGCGCATGGCCTCGCCGGCCACCGCGCGCAGCGGCATCCAGTGGGCGGGCTGGGGCATGCTGATCGCCACGGCGGCGACGTTCCTGCTGCCGGGCTTGCACAACATGCCGCTGATCGTCACCGCGCTGGTGGTCGGCACGGTTGCCGCATGGATTTCCGGCAAGAAGGTGGCGATCACCGACATGCCGCAGATGGTCGCGCTGTACAACGGCATGGGCGGCGGTTCGGCCGCCGCGATCGGCGCGGTGGAACTGCTGCGCTTCGCCTCGCTCGCGCACGGCTCGCTGGGGCCCGATGGCACGCCGCCGCAGCCGAACGCGGTAGTGCTGACCCTGGCCGTGCTCGGCTCGGCGATCGGTGCGGTGTCGCTGTCCGGCTCGGTCATCGCCTGGGCCAAGCTCGATGGCCGGCTCGACCGGCGCGTGGTGTTCCCGGGGCAGCAGGCCTTCAACCTGCTGGTCGCGGTGGCCATGGTCGTGCTGGGCGTAATGGCGGCGGTGACGCTGCAGCCGTGGGCGATCGTGGCCTTCTTCGTCGTGGCCCTGGCGCTGGGCGTGCTGACCACGCTGCCGATCGGCGGCGCCGACATGCCGGTGGTGATCTCGCTGTACAACGCGTTCACCGGCCTGGCGGTGGCGTTCGAAGGCTACGTGCTGGGCAACGAGGCGCTGATCATCGCCGGCATGATGGTCGGCGCGGCCGGCATCCTGCTGACCCGGCTGATGGCCAAGGCGATGAACCGGCCGATTACCGGCGTGCTGTTCGGCAGCTTCGGCGGTGGCGGCCAGCAGCAGGAGATCACCGGCGCGCAGAAGCCCATCGAGGCCGGCGACGTGGCCGCGATGATGGCCTACGCCGAGCGCGTGGTGATCGTGCCCGGCTACGGCCTGCCGTGGCCCAGCCCAGCACAAGATCTGGGAACTGGCGCAGCGGCTGATCGAGCGCGGGGTGAAGGTCAAGTTCGCGATCCACCCGGTCGCCGGGCGCATGCCCGGGCACATGAACGTGCTGCTGGCCGAGGCCGGCGTCCCGTACGACCTGATCGCAGACATGGACGACATCAACCCGGAGTTCCCGAACACCGACGTGTCGCTGGTGATCGGCGCCAACGACGTGGTCAACCCGGTGGCCAAGACCGACCCGGCCAGCCCGATCTATGGCATGCCGATCCTGGACGTGGTCGAGTCGAAGAACACCATTGTCATCAAGCGCGGCAAGGGCACCGGTTTCGCCGGCATCGAGAACGCGCTGTTCTACGCCGACAACACCCGCATGCTCTACGGCGACGGCGCTGAAATGGCCAGCGCCCCATCAGCGAGCTGAAGGCGCTGGACGGCGGCGGGCACTGAGCCCGCCGCACCTTCGCGGGACGGGCCGTCGCCTCAGCGCGCGGCCCGCAGCGCAAGCAGCGGCGCTAGGCCTGGCAGAGAGCAGGTCCAGCCCGGTGTTGGCCAGCCGCGACAGGGTCCAGACGAAGAACGCGCCCATCTTCGGCGCCGCTTCCCACGGCGCCATGCCCATCTGCGCGCCGATGTGGCCGGAGACGATGATCCACTGCACCGCGATGGCCATCGCCACGGTCGCCGCCGCGGCCAGCAGGCCCCGTGGCCAGCCGGCCGGCATCCCTCCCAGGCGCAGCATCCACGCCGCCTCGAGCGCGGCCAGCAGCGCGACCCAGCCATGCTGGCGGCCTGTTGCGAGGGCCAGCGAACTCCAGGCCACCACCAAGGTGGTGCTGCCGAGCAGGAGCATGAACGGCCATAGCCATGGCGCGGGGCGGGACGGGGTGGACGGGCTGGGCTTGACCGGCGTCATGGTGGCGACCTGATGGGGCGCCAAGAATACGCGCAGCCCGCATCGGCTAGAATCTCGCCCTCCAGCTTGCCGCCGCCGCGCCTTGTCCGCGCCGCCAGCGGCCCCATATAGCACGCATGTATTCCCGCAGCAGCGAACCCGTCCGTTTTGAGCGCGATTGCGCCGCCGTCATGGTGCCGCAGGGCGAAGCCGTGACCCTGCCCGCCGGCAGCGTCGGCTACATCACCCAGGCCCGGTGGCAGCTACACCGTCTTCGTCGAAGGCAACCTGTTCCGCATCGCCGGGAAGGACGCCGACGCCATCGGCAAGGAGCCGGCGGCGGAGCTGGCACTGCCGGCCGATGCCAGCGACGGCGAGGTCGAGGCCATGGTCTGGCGCCAGCTGCGCACCTGCTTCGACCCGGAAATCCCGTTCAACATCGTCGACCTGTAGCCTGGTGTACGAGGCCAGCCTGAAGCCGCGCGATGACGGCAGCCGCATGGTGGAGGTGAAGATGACCCTGACCGCGCCCGGCTGTGGCATGGGCGAGATCCTGTCGATGACGTGCGCAGCAAGCTCGAGCAGATTCCGACCATCGCCGAGGCCGACGTGGAGCTGGTGTTCGATCCGCCGTGGGGCCGGCACATGATGTCCGAGGCGGCGCGGCTGGAAACCGGGATGTTCTGAGACCGCCGCCTTGGCACGTGTTTGCCGGGTGCGTTCCGCAAAGAGAAGGCCCGCCTTGCAAGGCGGGCCTTCGTTTTTCCGGATCCGGCCGGGCCGGGCCGGCGGATCCTTTGCCTCAGTGGTCGGCCACCGCCACCGGATCGGCAGGCGCCGGGGTTTCCGCCGCCACCGGGGCCTTCTCGGCCAGCAGCTGTTCCACGCGGCTGGTGAACTCCTTGTCCTGCTTGGCGTAGAAGTCGCCGGTGGCCGGCGAACCGAAGCCGGAGTGGACGGCGCGGATGGTGCCGTCGCGGCCGATGAACAGCGTGGTCGGCCAGGTGTTGAGGTTCACCAGCTGCGGAACCTTGGCCCACATCTCCTCCGGCGAGCCGGCCTGCAGGTACGGATACTCCACGTTGTACTGGCTGACGAAGGCGCGTGCGCGCTGCAGCGACTGCTGCTGCTCGACCTCCTCGAAGTTCAGGGCCACCACCGCCAGGCCTGGTCGCGGTACTTGCGGTCCAGTTCGGCCAAGGTACTGGGCTTCGTCATGGCAGTTGGGGCACCAGGTGCCGGTCACCACCGCGATCACCGCCTTGCCCTTGAAGCCCGGGTCGTCGTGGCTGCGCAGGCGGCCATCCAGGTCGGGGAAGCTGAAGGTGAATTTCTCGCCCGCGTCGCGCGCGGTGCTGTGGGTCAGGTGGTTGGCCGGCTGCGGCAGGCCCTTGGCGCGCGCCACTTCGGGGCGGTACGCGGTGAACACCCGCGCAGCGCGGCCGTCGGGTGCGGCGGCATAGGCGTCGGCCGCGCTGCGCTGCGCGCGGGCGCCGCCCTGCACGATGCGCAGGGTGCCGTCCGCCTGCGGGGTCACCTCGATCACGCCGGGGCGGGAGCCGTCGAAGTGGCTCAGCTGCCACGCGCCGTTCTTGAACACGCCGCTGTAGGCGCCCGTGTCGCCGTCCACGCGCAGGATCGAGGCGGCCACTTCGGCGCCCTTCTGCTCGACGATGAAACGGAACGCCTTCTCGCCCTTGGCCGACGGATCGGACAGCGGGATCTCCCAGTTGCCGGCGATCGACGGCGCCTGCACCGCGGCCGCCGCGGCGGCGGCCTTCGGATCATGGCGCACGGCGACGAACTCGTACTCGGAACGCGCGCCGCGGTTCTGCGCGACCACGTCGCCGACCAGTCGCCCGTTTTCCAGGTGGGCGGTGATGCGGGTCAGGTAGTGGCCGATGTCCAGCACCAGGGTGTCGTTCTTGTAGCTGGCGCCGGTGGTGGTCTCGTACGGCTTGAAGCCGTCGTAGAAGGTGCCTTTCAGCGCCGCGCCTTCGCCGGCGATGTCGAGGCGGAACGGAATGACGGTATCGCCGCGGACCAGCTGGGCGTCCCAGCGGCCATCGACCGGGGAGTCGGCCCATATGCGGTGGAACTGCCGGCGAGCAGCAGCGCGAGGCTGGTGGTTCGGATGAGGCGTTTCATGGTCGCTTCCTCGTGGGTGGTGGCGCTTGGGTGGTCTAGCGGCGGAGCGGTCGTCCGGCCGGAGTGGCCGCTGCGATCCGCAGGTGGTTGCTGCGTGCGTATGCCTGCCATTGCGGCGGCAGTCCCGCCTTGGTTTCCAGCAGGATCTCGAGGACTGCACGCTTGTCCTCGGCGGAAATGGTGTCGAACTCGCCGCTGTCGTCCTTACCGCTGAGCACCTGCAGCAGGCGCTGGTAGACGTAGCCCTTGGCCGGCTCGGGCAGCGCGTCGAAGGCGTCCGTATAGACCAGGTAGCTGAGCGGGTAGCGGAAGAGGCGTGCATCCAGGTCGAAGTCGCGCAGCGAGCGGCCCTGCGAATCGCGCGGGCCACGCCCGGCGAATTCGCGCGCGAACGGCGAGGCGGCGATCGCCTGCGCGCCGTTGGCACCGTGCAGCGGGGTCTCGTCGGCGAACAGCAGGTAGCGCAGCAGCTGCTCGGCCGGTCGCACGATCTTCTCCCGCGCCTCCTCCGGCAGGCTCTCGAGCGGCGGCGGCGAGGCCAGCGCCGCGTCGCCACCGACAGCATGCAGCGCGATCCGGGTGCGGTAGTTGGTCAGGGTGATCAGGTTGTGGGCCCGGTCTGGTGACCGAGGACCAGCAGTGCGACCGCGTCGCTGCCGGGAGCCAGGTACTTGGCCGGATCGAAGCTGTGCTCCGGCAGCGCCTGCAGCGCGGGCTTGAGGGAGGCCGCGCCGTCCGGTGCGATCGCGTTGGCCATGCTGCCGGTGGCCAGCGGGCCGCTCACGTACCAGCCGCCCCAGCGTTGCGAGGAGGGGCTGTCCTGGTCGGTGATATAGGACTTCGACCCGGTCACCAGGTGCCGCTGGTGGTGGGATACACCGAGCGCACCAGGACCCCGGGCACGCCGCGGGTGCCCGCGGCGATGTGGCACTGGGTGCAGTCCAGTTCGGCCCGTTCGAAGCGCGGCCGCTCGGTCGCCTGCTCGTGCAGGATGAAGAAGATCGCGCCCTGGTTGCGGTCGAAGGAGACGACCTCGATCTCCTTACCCCTCGTTGACCACGCCGATGTACACGTCGTCGTTGAAGTACAGCGCGCGCGGGTGTTCCGGCGAAATATGCGGGTACTGGAAGCTGGTCTTGGAGAACACCAGGGTCTGCGAGCTGACCGGGATGTCCAGCTGCGTCAGCACCGACTCGAGGTAGCCGTGCGCGCTGCCGTCGTGGACCAGGCGCGCCTTGCCCGCTTCCAGCTTGCGCTGCAGCACCGAAACCGGGTCGTCGATGTTTTCCGAGCGGTAGTGGATCGGCGCATCGTCGTAGGGAATGTAGCCCTGGTTGCGCACGGCGATCTGCGCGTCGGCCGGTGCCAGCAGGACCACGCCAGACACGATGGCCAGCGTCGCCGCCAGCGCCGTGGGCCAGCGCTTGCCGTTGCCGCGGGGAATGTCCGGGCCTACGGTCATTGGCGCTTGCCCTCCCACGCCGGCGGACTGGCGCGGCCCCGGCGGCAGCTGCCGCAGGTGACCGCCGCAGCGTAGCGCTGGTCCCCGCCCATCCGCGCCAAGGTGGCGCTCGTTGATGTCGTCGAGCATGGCGATCATGATCCGGGTGGTTTCCTTCTTCGGGTTTTCGTCCGAGGCGTAGTCGAACTTGCCGGTGCCGCGGTCCTCGACATGGCAGTAGGCGCAGGTGACGCCGAGGTCGCGCTCGTAGCGCTTCATCGTCCTTACTGGGATCGGCACGGACACGTCGCCGGGCAGCACCTGCAGGTTGTGGTGTTTCGATGCGGACATGTGGTCGACCGCTGAGGAACCGCCCGGCGTTTCCTGCGACCAGGTGGCAAGCGCGACCGCGCACAACGAGACGCCGAACAGGTAGACGATCAATCCACGCGAAGCTCGCACCAGCCGATTCCATGGTTCATCCGCAGCGATCCGATCCTAGGTCACGGAGCGGGCGCACGCGGCTAGCGATTTATGAGATGTCGTCCGCAGGTGATGAGCAAAGCGACTCACCGCGGACCGACGGCGGATGCGGCGGCGCTTCCGGGAGGAAGGCGCCGCCGCGCGTGCTTCAGAAGCGGTAGGACGCCCGTGCGTAGTAGTAGCCGCCGAGCCTGTTCAGCGAACCGCCGGAGTACTGCCATTTGTAGACCGCGTTGGAGGCGGCGCTCAGGGCGGCCTCGGGCACCTTGCTCGGGTACTCGTCGGTGACGTTGTTCACGCCCGCGTCCAGCGACCAGCCGTTGGCGAACTCGTAGCCGCCGCCGATGTTGGTGACCAGCTCCGGGTCGATCTCCCACTGCACGGTGCCGCCCAGGGATGCCGGGTCGGCCCCCAGATGAAGTTGATGTTGGCGCGCCAGCCGCCGTTGCTCCAGTACGCACCGGCGACGTGCTGGTAGTCCGGCACGCGGTAGCGCACGTCGTACTGGGCGCTTTGGCTGAGCAGGGTGATGTTCGGAAGTCCCTGCAGGACCGGGGACACCGGCTGGACCCGGGTGAACTCGGTCAGGTTGCGGTTGAATCCGTAGTTCCAGCGCAGGTTGCCCCACGACAGCGAATGCGACGATTCAAGGGTGAACTCGACGCCGCGGGTGCGGGTGTCGCCGATGTTGGTGTAGTAGTTGACGAAGTACGAACCACCGGCGGGGATGGCCACGCTGGCGGCGCCGAGCAGCGAGTCCACGATCTGCTTCTGCGCGGCGGTGAGCACCGTGTTGGAGGCATCGACCACGGCGTTGGGGTTGGCGGCGTTGTAGCCGATGTTGCTGGAGCGGCCGATCTGGTCGCTGATGTCGATCTGGAACAGGTCCAGCGCCGCGTGGAAGCTGCGGGTCGGGCTGAACACCACGCCCACGCTGTAGTTGTCCGCCTTCTCCGGCTCCAGCGGGGTGGCGCCGAGGGCGACCGCCACCGCCGAGCCGACGCGCGCGGTCAGTTCGCTGGTGGTCGGGGTGACCTTGGTGATCTGCAGGTTCTGCGCCGCCAGGCCGGCGCGTGGAAGCCGTCGCTGATGGTGCCGCGCACGGCGAACTTCTCGTTGAAGTCGAAGCGGCTGGTGATGCGGCCGGTGGAGACGTTGCCGAAGTCGGAATGGTCCTCGAAGCGGGCGGCCAGGTCCAGGTACCAGCGCTCGGTCAGGTTGGCGGCGGCGCCGGCATAGGCGGCCACGCGGTGGCGGGTCGACTCGGCCACGTCGCGGGGCGCGTTGCCCGGGTAGGCCACCGCGCCGCTGCCGAAGTACGAATCGGGTTCGCCGGCGTAGCGCTGGTAGTCCTCGTGCTGGTACTCCAGGCCAAGGCTCAGGTCGATCGGCGAGGCGAACACGGTGTTCTCGAACGAGCGCTTGACGTCGAAGTTGCCGATCCACTGCGCGTAGTCCAGGCGTCCGTCGTAGAAGTCGGTCTTCGCGCCGGGGTAGGCCAGGCTGAAATTGGCGCTGTTGCGGGTGTAGATGTCGATGTAGTTGCGGTTGTAGGTCGCGCTGGCGTCCCAGTTCCAGCCGCCGGCCGTGCCGGTGAAGCCGCCCACCACCGAATAGTCGACCTCGTCGGTGTCAATCGAGGGGTGAACCCGTCCGGATACACGGACAGCAACCCCTTGTTGCTGGCGAAGATGGTGGCCGGCAGGCGATGGTTCTGCAGCTGCGCCGACGTGCGCGAGGAGTAGGTGGTGAAGCCGTAGAAGTCGACGGCCTCGGTGATGCCGGCGTTCCAGTTCGCGGCCACCGCCATGGTGGCGAATTCGGCCACGCCCTGGTTGTTCTGGGCGTAGCGGTTGCGGGTGGCTTCGGCCGGATTGGGGGTGGTGCCGGCCGGCAGGCTGTTGTTGATGCCCAGCTTGACCGGGTTGCCGCTGGCGTTGATCGCCGGGTAGGAAAGGTAGGTGTCGCGGTACTCGAGGCTGCGGACGGCGTATTCTTATCGGTGTACTCGGCGGTCAGGTTGAGGAAGCCGCGCTCGCCCAGGGCGAAGCCGTGGTTGAAGGTGGCGATCAGGCGGTCGCCGTCGCCTTCGTAGCTGGTGCCCAGCTCAAGCGAGGCCGAACCGGCGTCCGGCGAGGTCTTCAGGATGATGTTGAACACGCCGGCGATGGCGTCCGAGCCGTAGATCGCCGACGCTCCGTCGCGCAGCACTTCCACGCGCTCGATCGCCGAGACCGGGATCAGCGACAGGTCGGTCCACGACTGGCCCGGGAACGTGCCGACCGAGGCGTAGGCGCTGGTGTTGCGCCGCTTGCCGTTGATCAACACCAGGGTGTAGCCCGGTGGCAGGTTGCGCAGCTGCGCGCCCGGGATGTTGCCTTCCACGTCCGACTGGCGGGCCTGCTGGCTCAGCGACGGCAGCAGCACCTGCAGCGCTTCGAGCAGGTTGGACTTGCCGGTGGCGACGATCTCGTTGCTCGAAACCACGTCGATCGGCACGGCGCTGTTGGCGACGGTGCGATTGCTCGCGCGTGACCCGGTGACCAGCACCGCATCGAGATTGGAGACCGCATCGTCGGCGCCGCCGGCGGCGGCAGTCGCCCCTTCGGCGAAGGCGGCAGGGGCGGCGGCGAGGGCGAGCAGGGTGGCCGTGGTAAGGAGGGAGCGTCGGGGACGGGCGAGGTCGCTGCGGAGCAACTGCATTGGAACGTTTTCCATCGCGAGGGCGGGACCTGCACAATGGAGAAGCGCATTCTGTTAAAAAAACGGTGTTTGATTATTTACTGATTGTCATCTGGATATGGACGGCAGGAATATGCGGCGCCATCCAGGCTGACCGGCGCGGCTATCGGCTGATCGAAGCCAGCTGCGCCCGCAGCAGGCGGACCGCATCGCCGGGCGCCAGCTCCAGCAGCAGGCCGCGCTGGCCGGCGTTGATGAAGACGCTGTCCTCGGCCATCGCGTCCTGCTCGAACCACACCGCCGGCGGCCTTTGCTGGCCGAACGGACTGATCCCCCGACCTTGTAGCCGCTGCGGCGTTCGGCTTCGGGGATCTCCATCATCCGCGCCGCCTTGCCGCCGCCGGCCGCGGCCAGCGCCTTGGGCTGCAGCTGGCGGTCGGCGGGAATCACCACGCATACCGGGCTGGCGTCGATCCACGCCATCAGCGTCTTCAGCACCCGGCCCGGCGGCACGCCCAGCGAGAGCGCGGCGTGCACGCCCTTGCCGCCGGCCGCGTCGGCTTCGTAGTCGTACGGGTGCAGGCGATAGGCCACGCCTGCGGCGTCGAGCGCGCGGGTGGCGCGCGTGGCCATGGACACGGCGCGGCTCAGCCGGCTTCGAAGCGGTTGGCGGCCACGTTCTTGCGCACCCGTTGCGGATCCCAGATGCGGCCGTTCATGGCGATGTACACGCCCGCCGGCAGCGATTGCACCGCGCCGACCGCGCAACCGATGTTGAACTCCGCGTCCGAACCGCGGAACCGCGCCGGGTTGAGTGCGCCGGTCAGGACGATGGTCTTGCCCGGGATCGACTGCAGGACCTTCGCGGTATCGACCATGCTGTCGGTGCCGTGGGTGACCAGCACGTGCCGGGTCGGCTGCGCGGCGATGGTGGCGCGCACCAGTTCGCGATCCTCGGCGGTGATGTGCAGCGAATCCTTGCGCAGGATCGGGATCACGCTGAAGCGGAAGGTCACGCCCAGCTCGCGCAGGATCGTGCCGATCTGCGGATCGCCGATCTGGTAGTCGGACTTGTCGTCGAAGTAGATCTTGTCGATGGTGCCACCGGTGGTGACGATCAGCAGTTCTTCCATGTCGGTGCCCTGTGCCCGGTGCAGCGCCCGGGCGGATGTGGTGGGGCGGTCGCGACGGAGTCGGCGGGCCGCGGAGTGCGGCCATTATCGGCGACGGCGGGTGGCAGGTCGCGGCGTCAGCCGGAGCGCCGGCCGAAGCGGGCATGCAGTCCCGGCCAGCTGGCCGCACCGACCACCAGCAGCGACAGCAGGATCCCGCCCCAAGAAGAACCCTTCGGCGGGCCGGGTATAGGCGACCATCACGCCATGGCTGAACCAGAACAGGGCCAGGACGCCGCCCCAGAACGCCGCACGACGGCCGCCGCGCCAGGCCGGCAACGCCAGCAGCAGGGGCGGCAGCGCGAACACCAGCAGCGCGGCGGCGGCATGCCGGTCGTCGTGGAACCAGGCGATGTACAGCAGCGCCACCGCCAGCAGGGCGACGCCGGCGAGCCGGTGCGAACGCGGCGTGGCCATCAGCGCGCCAGCCTCGCCGCGACGTCGGCCAGGCGCCGGCCGAGCGCGCGTGCCAGCGCGGCCTCCTCGTCGGTCGGTTGCGGATCGTCCTGGGGACCGGCGACATGGCTGGCGCCGTAGGGCGTGCCGCCGCTGCGGGTCGAGGTGAGCAGCGGCTCGGTATAGGGAATGCCCACGATCAGGCAGCCGTGGTGGAGCAGCGGCACGTGCATGGTCAGCAGGGTCGATTCCTGGCCGCCGTGCTGGGTCGCGGTGGAGGTGAAAACCGCCGCCGGCTTGCCGGCCAGGTGCCGCTGGCCCATTCGGCGCCGAGCCCGTCGAGGAAGTGCTTCACCGGCGCGGCCATGTTGCCGAAGCGGGTCGGGCTGCCCAGTGCAAGGCCGACGCAGTCGACCAGGTCGCCGGCCTGCACGTAGGGCGCGCCGTCCTCGGGCACGGGCGGCGCGGCCTGCTGGGTCACCGCGGCCACCGGCGGCACGCTGCGCAGGCGCGCCTGCATGCCGGGGACCTCCTCGACGCCGCGCGCGACCTGCCGTGCCAGGCGTGCGACCGAGCCACCGCGGCTGTAGTACAGGACCAGGATCTCCGGCATCGGGCGTCCGTCGGGCAGGGATGGGCCGGCAAGTATCGGCGATCGCGCCGCGATGCGGGGGTCACGGTGCTTCGGGTAGGCTTGCGCGGATGGGCATCAAGGGGATCATCGCTGGCTGGCGCGAACGCGTGCGCGACCGCGCGCGCGCGGCCACGTTCGCCCGGTTCCTGTGGCGCCGCTTCCTCGACGACAACCTGTTCCATGGCCGGCTCACTGGCCTACACCACCGCCTTCGCGCTGGTGCCGCTGGCGGTGGTGGTGCTGGGGGTGCTGGCTGCGTTCCCGGTGTTCGCGAAACTGAGCGATGCGCTGGTCGACTATGTATTCGCCAACTTCGTGCCCAGTTCGGCGCGGGCGATCGAGGCCAGGCTTGTCTCCGTCAAGGCGAGCATCACCGAGCTCACCGCCGCCGGCACCGTGGCCCCGGTCGTCTCGCTGCTGGTCACCCTGCACAGCGTTGAGACCACCTTCAACCGGATCTGGCGCGTGGCCAGCGCCCGTCCGCGGCTGTCCCGGTACCTTATCTACTGGACCGTGCTGACCTGGGCGCGCTGCTCGCGGCGGCCTCGCTGTCGGTGTCGGCGAAGTTCCTCGCGTCAGGGGTGTTCGATTGGCCGGGCGGGCAGTGGCTGGTCGACCTGAGCCTGGCATGACCCCCGTGCTGATCGAAATGGCCGCGGTCATGGTCGCCTACCGCGTGGTGCCGCACCACACGGTGCAATGGCGGCATGCCTTCGCCGGCGCGCTGCTGGCGGTGGTGCTGCTGGAGGCGGTGAAGGCGGGGCTGGGCCTGTACTGGGCAGCTTCCGCAGCTACCAGAAGCTGTATGGCACGCTCGCCGCCGTGCCGGTCCTGATGCTGTGGATCTATCTCAGCTGGGTCGCGATCCTGCTCGGTGCCTCGCTGGCGTCCTCGCTGGCCGCGTTCCGCTACCAGCCCGCGTCGATGCGGTTGCCGCAAGGCTACGAGGGCTATGCGCTGCTGCGGCTGATCGGCCGTTTCCAGCAGGCGCGTCGCGAAGGACGGGGCCTGCATACCCAGCGAGATGCTGGCGCTGGAGCCGATGCTGACCGATTCGCTGCTGCAGGAATTCCTTGGCAGTCTGGACGGGATCAGCCTGGTGCGGCGCGACGAACGCGGCGAATGGCTGCTGGCGCGCGATCTGGACGGCCTGACCCTTACCGAACTCTACGAGGCCTGCCAGTTGCGCGTGCCGATCGACGAGGCCTGGTTGCCGTGCCGCGACGACGAGCTGGGCGCGGCCGCGTATGCGGTACTCGACGACCTGCGCCTGCCGTTGCGCGACGCACTCAAGCGCCGGGTCGGCAACCTCTATCCTTCCAGCATTGAACGAACGGGGACCTGAGCATGCGTGTTTCCCTCCTGCTGCTGCCGGCGCTGCTGGTCCTGTCCGCGTGCCGGCCCGAGTCGTCGCCGACACCCGTGGCGCCGGCCGCGCAGCCGCCGACCACCGCGCCTGCCGCGCCCTCCCAGGACGAGGGCATTCCCCCCAGTCGCAGCCGGGCGTGGTCGAGCGTACCGCCGACATGCCGCGGCTGGTCGCCACGGCGGTCGACGGCAAGCCTTACGACCTGGCTGCGTACCGCGGGCGCTGGGTGGTGGTGAACTTCTGGGCGACCTGGTGCGGGCCGTGCCTGAAGGAGATGCCCGAACTGGCCGCGCTGCACACCATGCGCGACCAGATCGAGGTCGTTGGCCTTACCTACGAGGACATCAGCGTGGAGGAGATGCGCGAGTTCCTGCGCGAGCATCCGGTGTCCTATCCGATCGTGATCCTCGATCCGATGAGTCCGCCGCAGGATTTCGCCACGCCGCGCGGCCTGCCGACCACCTACCTGCTATCGCCGGATGGCAAGGTCGCCCGGCATTTCGTTGGTCCGGTCACCGCCTACGACATCGAGACGGCGGTGGAAGCCGCCGCCGGCAAGCTGCAATGAGCGAGCGCCGCGCCGCCGCGCGCTGGTACGTGTCCGGACGCGTGCAGGGCGTGTTCTTCCGCGCCTCCACCCGCGAGCAGGCGCTGCGGCTGGGATTGACGGCAGCGCGGTCAACCTGGCCGACGGCCGGGTCGAGGTGGTGGCATCGGGTAGGCCCGAGGCATTGGCCGCACTGGAAGCCTGGCTGCGACAGGGGCCGCCGCGGGCGCGGGTCGATGGGCTGGAGCCGGTACCGGCACCCACGCCGGACGAGGTCGCACCGGGTTTCGCGGTCGCCTGACTCAGCTGCGCCTGGGCGGGGCATAGGGCGCGATCGGTTCCAGCACGGTATAGCGCTCGCGCCGGGGCTTGCCCGGCAGCGGTTCCATCGGCGGCACGTCGCTGGGCACGGCCACGTCCGGCAGCCGGTCGAGCAGGTCGCGGATCAGGGTCAGCCGGCCGCGGCGCTGGTCGTTGAAGTCGAGCAGGGTCCATGGCGCGTGCGCGGTGTGCGTGGCGGCGAGCATCTCCTCGCGCGCCCGGGTGTAGTCGGCGTAGCGGCGGCGCGCCTCCATGTCCACCGGCGAGAGCTTCCAGCCCTTCAGCGGGTCTTCGCGGCGCTCGGCGAAGCGCTTCTCCTGCTCGGCCTTATCCACGCACAGCCAGTACTTGAACAGCAGGACGCCGTCATCGACCAGCATCCGCTCGAACCGCGGGGCCTGGATGGGAATGCGGCGTACTGGGCATCGGTGCAGTAGCCCATCACCCGTTCGACACCGGCGCGGTTGTACCAGCTGCGGTCGAACAGGGTCATCTCGCCGGCGGCCGGCAGGTGCGTGGCGTAGCGCTGGAAGTACCACTGCGTGGCTTCGCGCTCGGTCGGCTTCGGCAGTGCGACGACGCGGCACTGGCGCGGGTTGAGGTGCTCGGCCAGGGTCCTGATCGCGCCGCCCTTGCCGGCGGTGTCGCGGCCTTCGAACAGCACCACCAGGCGCCTGCCGGTGGCCTGCAGCCATTCGGCCATGCGCACCAGCTCCAACTGCAGCGGCTCGAGCAGGTCCTTGTAGTCGCCCTTGCCGAGCGTGCCGGACGCCGCCTTGTGCTTTTTCCGTGCTTGCCGTGGCCGGCCATGCCGTTCTCCCGGTGCCCCGACGGGTGGACTATTCGCGCAGCCGCGGACGCAGCGTCGCCAGGTTGCACGGCTTCGTGCGCGCGTCGAGCTGGTGGACGATGATCTTTTCCCACGCCGTGCGGCAGGCCGAGGTCGAGCCGGGCAGGGCGAACAGGAAGGTGGCGTTGGCGACCCCGGCGAAGGCGCGCGACTGCAGCGAGGAAGTGCCGATTTCCTCGACGCTGATCGCGCGGAACAGCTCGCCGAAGCCGTGCATCTGCTTGTCCAGCAGCGGCAGCAGCGCCTCGGGCGTGGAGTCGCGGCCGGTGAAGCCGGTGCCGCCGGTGACGAGGATGCCGTCGATCGCCGGTTCGGCAATCCACTGCGAGACGATGGCGCGCAGCCGGTAGCGGTCGTCGGGCAGCAACGCCCGCGCGTGCAGGACGTGGCCGGCGCCGGTGAGCGACTCGACCAGGTAGTCGCCGGAGCTGTCGTTGGCGGGAGTGCGCGTGTCCGACACGGTCAGCACGCACAGCTGCAGGGGATGAAGTCGGTTCCGGTGCTCATGGCCATAGCCTATACCGGCCGAAGCCGCGGTGCCGGAGGCGTGGCGCGGCCTTCCACCGGTGCGGGAGCATTTGCTGCATGGGAGGCGGAACGGGCGCTACTCGGAGGTCAGCCGCGCCAGTTCGTCGGCCTGGTGTTCCTGCTGCAGGCGGGTGACCAGCGGGTCGAGCGCGCCTGCGAGGATGTCGGGCAGGTCGTAGAGGGTCAGGCCTTCGACGCGGTGGTCGGTGATCCGGCCCTGCGGGAAATTGTAGGTGCGGATGCGCTGGCTGCGGTCGCCGCTGCCGACCTGCAGGCGCCGGGACTCGGCCTGCGCGGCCTGCTGGCGGCTGCGCTCGGCGTCGAGCAGCTGCGCCTTCAGCCGCTTCATCGCCTTGTCGCGGTTGGCGTGCTGGCTGCGCTCGGTCTGGCTTTCGACCACCACGCCGGTCGGCAGGTGGGTGAGGCGGATCGCCGAGTCGGTCTTGTTGACGTGCTGGCCGCCGGCGCCGGAGGAGCGGAACGTGTCGACCTTCAGGTCGGCCGGGTTGATCGCGATTTCCTCGACCTCGTCGGCCTCGGGGATGATCGCCACGGTCGCCGCCGAGGTGTGGATGCGCCCCTGCGATTCGGTCGCCGGCACCCGCTGCACGCGGTGGGTGCCCGATTCGAATTTCAGCCGCGAATACGCGCCACGGCCGACCACGCGGGCCACGATCTCCTTGTGCCCACCGTGTTCGCCCGGGTTCTCCGATTCGACCTCGACCTTCCAGCCCCGGCGTTCGGCATAGCGCGCATACATGCGGAACAGGTCGCCGGCGAAGATCGCCGCTTCGTCGCCGCCGGTGCCGGCGCGCACTTCCAGAACAGGTTGCCCTCGTCGCGCGGGTCCTTCGGTACCAGCAGCAGGGCCAGCTCGCCGTCGAGCGCGTCGAGCTGCGCGCGCGCGCCGGCGATCTCTTCCTCGGCCAGTCCGGCCAGTTCGGGGTCGCCGCGCATCGCCTCGGCCGCGGCCAGGTCTGCCTTGGCCCGCGCTTCGGCAGCGAGCGCGGTGGCGACCGGCTCGAGCTGGGCGAACTCGCGCGACAGGTCGCGGAAGCGCGTGTTGTCGGCCAGCACGCCGGGGTCGGCGAGCAGGCGTTCCAGTTCCTCGCGGCGCTCGGCCAGCGCTTCCAGCTTACGGCGCAGGCTCGGGGTCATCGGGCGTGGGAGATGGGGAAATGGGGTGGGAATAGGGCGCCTTGGCGGGGAACAGGCGCTCGGCCGCGCGGGCCAGTTCGGTGTCGCCGGTGAGCGCGGCCTCGCGCAACGCCGCGGTCGGCGGATGCAGCAGGCGGTTGGTCAGGGTGTTGGCGAGGAACTGCAGGACCTCGTCCGGATCGCGCCCGCCGGACAGCTGCTGGCGGGCGCGGGCCAGCAGTTCGTCGCGGGTGCTGTCGCCGAGCGCACGCAGCCTCTTGAGCGTCTCCTGGCGGCCGCCGGCCTGCATGGTCTCCATGTAGCGGGCGACCTGCAGGTCGATGATCGCCTCGGCCGCTTCGGCGGCCTCGTGGCGGCCACGGCGGTTGTCCTCGACCGCGCGCTCCAGGTCGTCGACGGTGTACAGGTAGGCGTCGTCCAGGCTGGCCACGCCGGGTTCGATGTCGCGTGGCACGGCAAGGTCGAACAGCAGGACCGGCTTGCGCCGGCGTGCGGCCAGCGCGGCCTCGATCTGTGCCTGGCGCAGGACCGGCTCGCGGCTGGCGGTGGCCGAGAACACCACGTCGGCTTCGGCCAAGGTGCCGGTCCAGTTCCGTCAGCGGCAGGGCATAGCCGCCGTGGCGACTGGCCATAGATTCCGGGCATGGGCAAGGGTGCGGTTGGCGACCAGCAGCCGGCGCACGCCGCCCCGTGCCAGATGGCGGGCGGCCAGCTCGATGGTCTCGCCGGCGCCGACCAGCAGCACGGTGGAGTCGGGCAGACTGGCGAAGGAGTCCTGCGCCAGCCGCACCGCGGTGGAGGCCACCGAGACCGGGTTGACCCCGATGCGGGTGTCGGTGCGCGCACGCTTGGCCACCGAGAACGTCTGCTGGAACAGCCGGTCGAGCCGGCCGCCGAGCGCGCCGTGTTCGCGCGCCTGCACCCAGGCGTCCTTCACCTTACCGAGGATCTGCGGTTCGCCCAGCACCATCGAGTCCAGGCCGGTGGCCACGCGGAACAGGTGGCGCACCGCGTCGGCATCCTGGTGCCGGTACAGGTAGGCGCCCAGGCCCTGCGCCTGCTGGTCCAGCCATGCGGCCAGCGCGTCGCCGTCGGAGGCCACCGCATAGACCTCGGTGCGGTTGCAGGTCGACAGCAAGGCCGCCTCGGAAACCTCGGGCAAGGCGCGCAGCGAGGCCAGCGCCCGGGCCAGCGCGTCACCGGCAAAAGCGACCCGTTCGCGCAGGTCGACCGGCGCGGTCTGGTGGTTGAGGCCGAGGAGCCAAAGCGTCATGTTCGGTGGCTTGCGTTAATCTGCTGGCTTCTTTGGGCCGCCATTTTACGGCCCGGTGGGTGCCAATGCCCGAACCTGAGCTTTCCGCGACCGCATCTGGACACCCGCGTCCGCCTGTTCGTGCCCGTGGCCGCCTTACCGGGCTGCTGCTTGCGCTCCTGGCGGCGGGGCCGCTGCAGGCCGCCGCTGCCGTCGATGTGCCGCTGGAGCAGGTGATGGCAGGCGAGTATGCCCTGCAGGCCGGCCAGCTGGACGAGGCTGCGCACTGGTACCTGGAAAGCGGCGCGGCTGGCCCGGGGCGATGTGCTGATGGCCGAGCGCGCCGCCCGCATTGCGATGCTGGCCAACGACGACGCCAGGGGCCGAGGCGTCACTGCGCCTGTGGCGCCAGCGCGCCCCGATTCGCTGGCGCTGCGTGCGGCCACCGCTTCGCTGGCCTTGCGCCAAGCGCCAGGCACGCAAGGCCCGCCGCGAGCTGGTGCAGGTACTGAAGGCACCGGACCCGCGTGCCTGGCGGTATGCGGTGGTGGCGCTTGCCGGCGGTCGCGACCCCGTCGTGATCGGACAGGTGATGGGCGAGCTCGTCGAGCAGGGTGTGATCCCTGACGAGCTGCTGGCCTTAGCAGGAGTTCGGCCGGTTGTCGCTGCGCCTGGAGCAGCCGCGGTTGTCGCAGCGCATCGTCGACGAGATGGTCCGGCGCTTTCCGGGTGAGCCGCGGGTGGCGGTGCTGCGCGCGGGGCAGCTGAGCCAGGCAGGCCAAGGTCGATGCGGCGCGGGCGATGCTGGCCTGGCCGAGCCGCGTGCGGCGGCAGACCCGGAAGTCCGTGGAATGCTGGCGGTGGCCTACCAGTCCCTCGGTGATTACGATGCCGCGGCCCGGATCATGGCCCCGGTCCCCAGGACACCCAGAGCTACGGGATGCGCGCCTCGTTGCTGGCGCGCAGCGACGACAGCGCAACGTTGTCGGACCTGTACCGCGAGCTGTCGGCGGCCGACGGCGGTAAGCCGGATCCGGCGCGGCGGATGCTGCTCGGGCGCATGGCCGAATTCCTGAAGCGGCCGGCCGAGGCGGTGGACTGGTACCGGGGCGTGCCGGGTGGTCCGGAGCGGGCCGAGGCGCGGATCCGCATGGCCGCCGCGCTGTACGAGCTGGGTCGCGCGGACGATGCCTTTGCCGAGGCGCACGCCCTGCAGAACGATGCCGGCAGCGACGACGAAGCGCGTCGCAATGCCTATCTGCTGGAAGGCGAGCTGCGCCAGCGGTCCGACAACATCGAGGGCGAGATCGAGGCGCTCAGCCGCGGCCTGGCGGGCCTATCCCGACGACGGCGCCCTGCTGTATGCGCGTGCGCTGGCCTGAGCGGCAGGACCGGATCGACCGCGCCGAGGCCGATCTGCGCCAGGTGCTGGTCGCCGACCCGGAAAACGTGGCCGCCCTCAATGCGCTCGGCTATACCCTTGGCCGACCGCACCCAGCGCTACCAGGGAGGCGCTGGAGCTGATCGATCGCGCCCGTACCGCCGAGCCGGACAGTGCGGCCATCGTCGACAGCTACGGCTGGGTGCTGTTCCGGCTGGGACGCGCCGAGGAGGCGCTGGTCGAGCTGCGCCGGGCCTGGGGGGCTGATGAAGGATGCGGAGATCGGCGCGCACATCGGCGAGGTGTTGTGGGTGCTCGGGCGCCACGACGAGTCCCGGCGCTACTTCGACGACGCGTACAAGCTGGACCCGGACAACCGGTCGCTGCGGCGGACGCTCGAAAGACTGGGGTTGCCGGAACCGAAGTCCGAACCGAAGCCGGAGCCGGCGCCGTGAACGCCCGCTTCCGCGCGGCCGGCCCGGTGCTGGCCATGGTCCTGCTCGCCGGCTGCGCCGCTCCGTCGGTGAGGACTTCGGCGCCGACGGTCGACTCCGCCCTGGCGCAGGCCAGGCAGGACCAGCGCCAGCAGCAGCTGGAAGCCGTTCCGGACTGGGCGATGCAGGGCCGGATCGCGGTCAGCGTCGGCGACAAGGGCGGCAGCGGCCGGCTGGACTGGCAGCAGCAGGGGCAGGGGTACCGGATCGTGCTGAGCGCGCCGGTCACCCGACAGAGCTGGCAGCTGTCCGCGGAGCCGGGCGGGGCGACCTGGAGGGCCTCGAGGGTGGTCCGCAGTCCGGTCCGGATGCCGCGGAACTGCTGTACCGGGCGACCGGCTGGCCGATTCCGGTCGATGCCATGGTCCGTTGGGTGCGGGCACTGCCGTCGGATGGGAACGAAGCGCTGGTGTTCGGCGCCGACGGCCGCCTGCAGTCGATGGTGGCTGGTGGCTGGACGGTCGAATACCAGGAATGGCTGCCGGCCGCCGGCGGCTGGCCGGAAATGCCGCGGCGGCTGCAGGCCAGCCGCGAGGGCGCCCGGGTCCGGCTGGTGGTGGACGGCTGGGAGCGACGGCCATGAGCGACGGCTGGAGCGAATGGCCGGCGCCAGCCAAGCTGAACCTGTTCCTGCGCATCACCGGACGCCGGCCGGACGGTTACCACGACCTGCAGACGGTGTTCCGCCTGCTCGACTGGGGCGACCGGATCCGGCTGCGGCCGCGCGCCGATGGCCTTTTTTCGCCACGGCGATCGGCTGGCGGGAGTGGCGGATCCGGACGACCTGGCCTTGCGCGCCGCCGAGTTGCTGAAAAACGAGTCTAACTGTAGCCAAGGCGCAGACATTTTCGTCGAAAAGCGCATACCTGCCGGTGGTGGCTTCGGCGGCGGGTCATCCGACGCGGCGACCGTGCTCTGCGCCCCGGATCGGCTCTGGGGGCTGGGGTTGGGGGAGGACCGGTTGGCGGCCCCAGCCTGCGGCTGGGGGCTGATGTGCCGGTCTTCGTTCGCGGCCGCAGCGCCTGGGCGGAAGGGGTGGGCGAGCGCCTGCAGCCGATTCCGCTGGACCCGGCCTTATGTCCCGGTGGATCCGGGCGTGCACGTGCCGACGGCGCTGTTGTTCCGGTCCCCGGATTTGACGCGGGATTCCCAGCCCGCGAAAATGTCGGACTTCGCTGCCGGAACGGCTCTCGACAATGCGTTCGAGCCGGTCCTGCGCCGCCGCGAACCGGCCGTCGAGGCCGTGTTCACCGAGTTGGCGCGGATCGGACTGCCGCGCCTGACCGGCACTGGCAGCGGTTGCTTCGTCGAGTTCGCCGATCCGGACGCGGCGCAGGAGGCACTGGCGCGATTGCCGCGACGGTTGCGTGCCCGGGTCGCGGCCGGTGTGTCGGATTCGCCATTGCGTGGTGCGCTGGCGCGCCTGTAGTGGAGTTGACACAGGGGCGTCGCCAAGAGGTCCAAGGCACCGGGTTTTGATCCCGGCATCCGCAGGTTCGAATCCTGCCGCCCCTGCCACGCCGGCGAGTCTTCGCCGCTGCGTGGATTCGCCGGAAACCGCACGGAACGCGGTGTCCCATGAAGTTCCCCCATCCGAGTCGCCGGAATGAAGAAGATGCAAGAAGATCGCAACCTGCTCGTCTTCTCCGGCAACGCGCACAAGGCGCTGGCCGAGAGCATCTGTCGCGAGCTGGGCGTGCGCCCCGGCAAGGCGCTGGTGTCGACCTTCTCCGATGGCGAGGTGCAGGTCGAGATCGAGGAGAACGTGCGTCGCCATAAGTCTTCGTGGTCCAGCCGACCTGCGCGCCGGCTGCGGAGAACCTGATGGAGCTGCTGGTGCTGATCGACGCGCTCAAGCGCGCCAGTGCCGCCAGCGTGACCGCGGTGGTGCCGTACTTCGGTTATTCGCGGCAGGACCGTCGCCTGCGTTCCTCGCGAGTGCCGATCACGGCCAAGGTGGCGGCCAAGATGTTCAACGCCGTGGGAGCCGACCGGGTCCTGACCGTGGATCTGCACGCCGACCAGATCCAGGGCTTCTTCGACATCCCGGTCGACAACGTCTACGCCTCCCCGCTGCTGCTGGCCGACATCTGGCGCGCGCATGGCACCGAAAACCTGATCGTGGTCTCGCCGGACGTGGGCGGCGTGGTCCGGGCCCGCGCGGTGGCCAAGCGCCTGGACGACGCCGACCTGGCGATCATCGACAAGCGCCGCCCGCGCGCCAACGTGTCGACGGTGATGAACATCATCGGCGACGTCGCGGGCAAGACCTGCGTGCTGGTGGACGACATCGTCGACACCGCCGGCACGCTGTGCGCCGCGGCCGCGGCGCTGAAGGCGCAGGGCGCGACCAAGGTGGCCGCGTACTGCACCCATCCGGTGCTGTCGGGTCCCGCGGTGGACAACATCACCGGCTCGCAGCTGGACGAGCTGGTCGTCACCGACACCATCCCGCTGTCGCCGGCCGCCCGCGCCTGCGGCCGCATCCGCCAGGTCAGCGTGGCGGAGCTGCTGGCCGAGACGATCCGCCGCATCGCGTTCGGCGAATCGGTCAGCTCGCTCTACGTCGACTGAGGTCGGCGGCAATACCCGGGCCGGCGGAATGCCGGCCGCCGGGGACGGCAATGCGGAACCGGAAGCGCCGGTTCCGGATTCCCGATCCCCGGGATCCGCAAGGCTCGTCTGGTCGCGGACGAGTCATCCGGGCGCCGCGAGGCAGCCCTCCAACCTTTGAAGAGTGATATCGAAATGGCAACTCATGTGATCAACGTCGAACGTCGCGAGGACGAGGGCAAGGGTGCGAGCCGCCGCCTGCGTCGCGGCGGCAAGATTCCGGCCATCGTCTACGGTGGCGACCTGAACCCGGTCAACATCCAGCTCGACCACGAGCAGATCTGGCTGGCCCAGCAGAACGAGTGGTTCTACTCGTCGATCCTGGACCTGAGCCTCAATGGCGACGTGCAGCGCGTGCTGCTGCGTGACATGCAGCGCCACCCGTACAAGCAGCTGGTCATGCACCTGGACTTCCTGCGCGTCAACGAGAATGAAGTGCTGCGCGCCGCCGTGCAGCTGCACTTCGTCAACGCCGAGAAGTCGCCGGCGGGCAAGTCGGCTGGCGTGGTCATCACCCACGAGCTGAACGAAGTCACCGTGTCGTGCCTGCCGAAGGACCTGCCGGAGGCCATCGAGGTCGACCTGTCGGACCCATGGTCGGCGACGTCATCCACCTGTCGGCGCTCAAGCTGCCGGCTGGCGTGGAGATCCCGGAGCTGAAGCTGGGTGCCGACCACGACCTGGCGGTGGTGATCGCCAAGCACGCCCGCGGCGAGGAAGAGCCGGCTGCTGCCGAAGGCACCGAGAAGAAGTAAGCCGTCATGGCCCCGTCCGCCTTGCCGGACGGGGCTTGGCTGCCTGACCTGCGATGGCAGAACTTCGACTCATCGTCGGACTGGGCAATCCGGGTCCGGAACACGCGAACACCCGGCACAACGCCGGGTTTCGTTTGGTCGACGCCCCTGGCGGCGGAGGCTGGCGTGCGCTTCGGCCAATCGAAGCTGTTCGGCGAGACGGCCAAGGTCGACATCGGTGGTCGCACACGGTCTGGCTGCTGAAGCCGGCGACGTTCATGAACCTGTCCGGCAAGTCGGTGGCCGCCGCTTTGCGCTATTGGAAGATCGCCCCCGAAGAGGCGTTGCTGGCCCACGACGAGCTCGACCTGGCCCCGGGTACGGCGCGGCTGAAGTTCGATGGCGGCCACGGCGGGCAGAACGGCCTGCGCGACACCATCCAGCACCTCGGGCACGGCAAGTTCCACCGGTTGCGGATCGGTATCGGCCATCCCGGGCACAAGGACCGGGTCACCGGCTGGGTGCTGGGCCGGCCGGGCAAGGACGACGCGGTGCTGATCGATCGGGCGATCGATGACGCCATGGCGGCATTGCCGCTGGCGGTGGCGGGCGACGTCAATGAAGCGATGAAGCGGCTGCATACCCCGAAGGCCTAGGTGGCTGGGGGCTGGGGTCCGGCGTCGGCCGGTGCCCAGCCCCCAATCTCCTGCGGGACAACAGAAAACCATGGGCATCAAATGCGGCATCGTCGGCCTGCCCAACGTGGGCAAGTCGACCCTCTTCAACGCGCTGACCAAGGCGGGCATCGCCGCGGCCAATTTCCCGTTCTGCACGATCGAGCCGAACGTGGGCGTGGTTCCTGTGCCGGATCCGCGCCCGGGCCAGCTGGCCGAGATCGTGAAGCCTGAAAAGGTCGTCGCCACGGCGGTCGAATTCGTCGACATCGCCGGCTTGGTGGCCGGTGCGGCGAGCGGCGAAGGCCTGGGCAACAAGTTCCTACCCACATCCGCGAGGTTGACGCCATTTCGCACGTGGTCCGCTGCTTCGACCACCCGGACATCATCCACGTCGCCGGCAAGGTCGACCCGATCTCGGACATCGAAACGATCGATACCGAGCTGGCGCTGGCCGACCTCGACAGCGTCGAAAAGGCGCTCAACCGTGCCGAGCGTTCGGCCAAGGCTGGCGAGAAGGACGCCATCGCGCGCAAGCCAGTGCTGCAGAAGCTGCATGCCGGACTGAGCGAGGGGCAAGCCCGGCCGGGCGCTGGGTCTGGACGAGGAGGAGCGCGCGCTGGTCCGCGACCTGTTCCTGCTCACCCTCAAGCCGGTCATGTACGTCGCCAACGTGCTGGAAGATGGCTTCCACGACAATCCGCTGCTCGAGGCGGTGCGTGCCCGCGCCGCCGCCGAAGGTGCCGAGGTGGTGCCGGTGTCGGCGGCCATCGAGGAAGAGCTGGCCCAGCTGGACGACGACGACCGCGACACCTTCCTTACCGACCTGAGCGCGGACGAGCCCGGCCTGAACCGGGTGATCCGCGCGGCCTACCGCCTGCTCGGCCTGCAGACCTACTTCACCGCGGGCGTGAAGGAAGTCCGCGCCTGGACGGTAAAGGCCGGAGCGACCGCGCCGCAGGCGGCCGCCGTCATCCATACCGACTTCGAGAAGGGCTTCATCCGCGCCGAAACCATCGCCTTCGACGACTTCATCCGTTATCGGGGCGAGGCCGGGGCCCGGGAAGTCGGGCGCATGCGCCTGGAGGGCAAGGAGTACCGGGTGCAGGAGGGCGATGTCCTCCACTTCCGCTTCAACGTCTGATTCGTAAAAAGTCGTCGCCAAAACGTTGACAGCGGCGAGGGGGATCGTCAGAATTGCGGGCTGTTTCACCCCGGTCGTATCGGTCGCGGTGGCAGGTCCCGGAGGGATACCCAAGCGGCCAACGGGGGCAGACTGTAAATCTGCTGGCTTACGCCTTCGGTGGTTCGAATCCACCTCCCTCCACCAGTTTCAAAGCGGTACCGGCAACAACAAGGCAAGGCCCGGAGCGGCAGACCGGGAAGCGGTTCCCCTCGCGGGAGTAGTTCAATGGTAGAACCTCAGCCTTCCAAGCTGATGGTGCGGGTTCGATTCCCGTCTCCCGCTCCATTGCACCGCCCAAGTTGTTCCGGGAAGCAGTAAAGGTTTCACGCTCACGTAGCTCAGTCGGTAGAGCACCTCCTTGGTAAGGAGGAGGTCGAAGGTTCGATTCCTTTCGTGAGCACCATCTTCAGCGGATCCGTCCGCGCAAGCCCGGCTCTCAGGGCCGGGTGTTACAAACAGCAGCACTCCATCTACAACCGTCAGCGAGATAGGCAGCCATGGCCAAGGGTAAGTTCGAGCGCACCAAGCCGCACGTGAATGTGGGCACGATCGGTCACGTTGACCACGGCAAGACGACGCTGACGGCGGCGCTGACGAAGATCGGCGCAGAGCGTTTTGGCGGCGAGTTCAAGGCGTACGACGCGATTGACGCGGCGCCGGAAGAGAAGGCGCGCGGCATCACGATCTCGACGGCGCACGTGGAATACGAATCGGCGGCGCGCCACTACGCGCACGTGGACTGCCCGGGCCACGCCGACTACGTGAAGAACATGATCACCGGTGCGGCGCAGATGGACGGCGCGATTCTGGTGTGCTCGGCCGCCGACGGCCCGATGCCGCAGACCCGCGAGCACATCCTGCTGTCGCGCCAGGGTCGGCGTGCCGTACATCGTGGTCTTCCTGAACAAGGCGGACATGGTGGACGACGCCGAGCTGCTGGAGCTGGTGGAGATGGAAGTCCGCGAGCTGCTGAGCAAGTACGAGTTCCCGGGCGACGACACCCCGATCATCCACGGTTCGGCCCGTCTGGCGCTGGAAGGCGACCAGTCGGAGATCGGCGTGCCGGCGATCCTGAAGCTGGTGGACGCGCTGGACACCTGGATCCCGACCCCGGAGCGTGACGTCGACAAGCCGTTCCTGATGCCGGTGGAAGACGTGTTCTCGATTTCGGGTCGCGGCACCGTGGTGACCGGCCGTATCGAGCGCGGCGTGATCAAGGTGGGCGAGGAAATCGAGATCGTCGGTATCCGTCCGACCCAGAAGACCACCGTGACCGGCGTGGAAATGTTCCGCAAGCTGCTGGATCAGGGCCAGGCGGGCGACAACGCGGGCCTGCTGCTGCGCGGCACCAAGCGTGACGACGTGGAGCGTGGCCAGGTGCTGGCCAAGCCCGGTTCGATCACCCCGCACACCGAGTTCGAGGCCGAGGTGTACGTGCTGTCGAAGGACGAGGGCGGCCGCCACACCCCGTTCTTCAAGGGCTACCGCCCGCAGTTCTACTTCCGCACCACCGACATCACCGGCGCGGTTCAGCTGCCGGAGGGTGTGGAGATGGTGATGCCGGGCGACAACGTGAAGATGGTGGTCACGCTGATCAACCCGGTGGCGATGGACGAAGGCCTGCGCTTCGCGATCCGCGAAGGCGGTCGCACCGTCGGCGCCGGCGTCGTGGCCAAGATCATCAAGTAAGACCCTGCGGGCCCCGGCGACGGGTTCGCCGGAAAGCGCGAAGGGCGGGCCGGAACCTCGGTCCGCCTTCGCCGTCTAAGGGAAGTCCGGTTTCAGACGTACGCCAGTAGCTCAATTGGCAGAGCAGCGGTCTCCAAAACCGCAGGTTGGGGGTTCGAGTCCCTCCTGGCGTGCCATTTCCCGCGACCCCACAGGGCCGGCACGGCCGCAACGGCACAAGAAGAGCACAAGCGACTTGAACAGCAAGATCAATCCGGCACAGGCCGCTTCCGGTAGCGATATCGTCAAGTACGTCATCGCCGCACTGCTCGTCGTCGGCGGCCTGTTCGTCTGGTTCTGGTTCTCCGACGCGGCGCGTGCCGCGCAGCTCGGTTCCTGGTCCGCGCAGCTGCGCGGCTTGGCCGTTGCCGTGGGTCTCGTGGGCGGCGCGCTGGTGTTTCTCACCAGCGGCAAGGGCCATGACGTACGTGAGTTCCTTTCCGAATCGCGCTTCGAGCTGCGCAAGGTGGTCTGGCCGACGCGCCAAAAAACCACGCGCATGACCTGGGTCGTGATCGCGGTGGTCGTGATCCTGAGCCTGATCCTGGCTGGATTCGATTTCTTCGTGCAGAAGGCGATCCAGTGGTTCTTGGGTCATTGAGGAGAATGTCGCAGTGAAGCGTTGGTACGTGGTTCACGCCTATTCCGGTTTCGAGAAGGGCGTTGCGCAGGCGCTGCGTGATCGCATCGTCCGCAACGGCATGGAAGACCGTTTCGGCGACGTGCTGGTCCCGACCGAAGAGATCGTGGAGATGCGCTCCGGCCAGAAGCGCCGTTCCGAGCGCAAGTTCTTCCCGGGCTACGTGCTGGTCCAGATCGAGACCCACGACGAGGCGGGCATCCCGCGCATCGACAGCGAGAGCTGGCACCTTATCAAGGAGACCTCCAAGGTCATGGGCTTCATCGGTGGCACCGCCGACCGCCCGCTGCCGATCCGCGATGACGAAGCCGATGCGATCCTGCAGCGCGTGCAGGAAGGTGTCGAGAAGCCGCGTCCGAAGGTCCTGTTCGAGCCCGGCCAGATGGTCCGGGTCACCGATGGTCCGTTCAACGATTTCAACGGCGTCGTCGAGGAAGTCAATTACGAGAAGAGTCGCCTGCGCGTGGCGGTGCTGATCTTCGGCCGGTCCACGCCGGTAGAGCTCGAATTCGGCCAAGGTCGAGAAGGCCTGACCGGGGCTGCCCCGGCTTCGCCCGGGGCGTCCGAAACCCTGCTATACTGCGCGGCTCCCTGCCCGGGACAGCCGGGCAACCGCAATGGCCGCCGCCTTGGCGGCCATTCGCGCGGACGGAAAACACGGTTTCAACGCGACGCCGGGACGCGTGATTTTCCCGGAACGATGGGGAGCCTGCATGCAGGCGCTAGCACCCGGAGAGCACTGAAATGGCAAAGAAAGTCGTCGGTTACATCAAGTTGCAGGTGAAGGCCGGCCAGGCCAACCCCTCGCCGCCGGTTGGTCCTGCACTGGGCCAGCGTGGCCTGAACATCATGGAGTTCTGCAAGGCGTTCAACGCAGCGACCTCCAAGCTCGAGCCGGGTCTGCCGACCCCGGTCATCATCACGGCCTACTCGGACCGTACCTTCACCTTCATCACCAAGAGCACCCCTGCCACGGTGCTGCTGAAGAAGGCTGCCGGTATCCAGTCCGGTTCCAAGCGCCCGAACACCGACAAGGTGGGCAAGGTCACCCGCAAGCAGCTCGAGGAGATCGCCAAGGCGAAGGAACCCGACCTGACCGCGGCGGACCTGGACGCGGCTGTGCGCACCATCGCGGGTTCGGCCCGTTCGATGGGCCTTGTGGTGGAGGGCTGAGAACATGGCACTGAACAAGCGACAGAAGGCGATCAAGACGGCAGTGGAGCCGGGCAAGGCTTACTCCATCGATGAGGCGCTGAAGATCATCAAGGGTTTCACCAAGGCCAAGTTCGTCGAGGCCGTGGACGTGGCCGTGCGCCTCGGCGTTGACGCCAAGAAGTCCGACCAGCAGGTGCGCGGTTCGACCGTGCTGCCGGCCGGTACCGGCAAGAGCGTGCGCGTGGCGGTGTTCGCGCCGGCCGGCGCGAAGGCCGATGAGGCCGCCGCCGCTGGTGCCGAGGCCGTGGGCATGGATGACCTTACCGAGAAGATGCTGGCCGGCGACCTGAACTACGACGTCGTCATCGCCACCCCGGACGCCATGCGCGTGGTCGGCAAGCTCGGCCAGGTGCTGGGTCCGCGCGGCCTGATGCCGAACCCGAAGGTCGGCACCGTGTCGCCGAACCCGGCCGAGGCGGTGAAGAACGCCAAGTCGGGCCAGGTCCGCTACCGCACCGACAAGGCCGGCATCATCCACGCCACCATCGGCAAGGCCGAGTTCACCGACGAGGCGCTGAAGTCGAACCTGCAGGCGCTGCTGCTGGACCTGATCAAGGCCAAGCCGGCGACCTCCAAGGGCCAGTATCTGCAGAAGATCTCGCTGAGCTCGACCATGGGCCCGGGCGTGACCGTCGACCAGGCTTCGCTGACCCTGAAGTAATGCAATACCCCGGGGGCGCCGAAGGCGGCCCCGGGTGCAAGTTTTGAGGGCAGTCGTCGGCGAACGCCGGCGACAGCCGTCAAAGACCGCAGGTGCGGTCTGCGCACATCGACGACGGGCACGGATGCTCGCACTGGCAGGGAATCGCCGTCGACGCAGCGGGATCGCTTAATCGAAGGTCCGTCAGGGCCTGAGCCTGCGCAGATGGTGCCGCCTTCTGGAAGTTTTCCCGGCCGACCGACCAATCGGGCGTACGGATCAGAAAGGCCAGCACCGGGATGCCCGAGGCATCCCCGGCGCGCACGGAAGGGCGCCGCCCAGGACCGCAAGCGGCAGGAGCTGTGAGCGGAGTTACTACGGAGGAGTGTTATGGCTCTCAATCTGTCCCAGAAGAAGGAAGTCGTCGCCGAACTGGCCGACGTCGCCGCCAAGGCGCACTCCCTGATCGCCGCCGAATACGCAGGCACCTCGGTCTCCCAGATGACCGCGATGCGCAAGAAGGCTCGCGAGAACGGCGTTTTCTTGAAAGTTGTCAAGAACACGCTGGCCGCGCGCGCCGTCGAAGGCACGGAATTCGAGTGCACGAAGGATGTGCTCACGGGTCCGCTGCTGTATGCGTTCTCGACCGAGGAGCCCGGCGCAGCCGGTCGCCTGATCAAGGAGTTCGCCAAGACCAACGACAAGCTGCAGCCGAAGGTGGTTGCCGTGGGCGGCCAGCTGTACCCGGCCAGCCATGTCGAGGTCCCAGCTTCGCTGCCGACGCTCGACCAAGGCCTTTACCATGGTCGCCCGCGCCTTGGCCGAGCCGGTCACCATGTTTGCCCGCGCGGTCAAGGCCGTCGCCGAGCAGCAGGGTGGTGGCGAAGCCGCGCCGGCTGAAGACGCTGCGTCCGCCGAGGCCCCGGCCGAGACGGCCTGAGTCGCGTCGACGATTTCCGAAATCCCTTTCCAGAAAACATTCAGAAGGTAATCACAATGTCCCTTTCCAACGAGCAGATCGTCGAAGCCATCGCCGGCAAGACCCTGATGGAAGTGATGGAGCTGGTCAAGGCCATCGAAGAGAAGTTCGGCGTCTCCGCCGCTGCCCCGGTTGCCGTGGCCGCCGGCCCGGTTGCCGCTGCCGTCGTCGAAGAGCAGACCGAGTTCACCGTCGTGCTGAAGGCCGCCGGCGAGAAGAAGGTCGAGGTCATCAAGGCCGTCCGTGCCATCACCGGCCTGGGCCTGAAGGAAGCCAAGGACCTGGTCGAAGGCGCACCGAAGGACGTCAAGGAAGCCGTGTCGAAGGACGACGCCGCCAAGTTCAAGAAGGAACTGGAAGCCGCCGGCGCGACCGTCGAGCTCAAGTAAGCGGCATCTTGCATCGCCGGCTTACTCGGTGATGCGCGAAGGCTGGGGGCGAAAGCCCCGGCCTTTGGTCGTTCCGGAGCCATGCGCTCCAGGCGGCCCGCAAGCAACAGGAAACCCAGTCTCACGCACACGCGGAGCTGGTAGTCGGAAGTAGCGGGATAGGGCGTGCTGGTGCCGGCAATACCAGCGACTACCGACTGACAGCTTCATGTTCCCCGGGTTCGCGGACGCGCGGCCCGCACTGCCAAAGGTGGTACACCCATGACGACGTACTCGTTCACCGAGAAGAAGCGCATCCGCAAGGATTTCGGCAAGCAGCGCTCGATCCTCGAGGTGCCGTTCCTGCTCGCCATCCAGGTCGATTCGTACCGGGATTTCCTCCAGGCTGACACCGATCCGGCCAAGCGCCGCGACCAGGGCCTGCATGCCGCGCTGAAGTCGGTCTTCCCGATCAGCAGCTACAGCGGCAACGCCGCCCCAAATACGTCGGCTACAAGCTCGGCGAGCCGGTGTTCGACGAGCGCGAGTGCCGCAACCGCGGCCTGAGCTACGGCGCGCCGCTGCGCGTGACCGTGCGCCTGGTGATCTACGACCGCGAGTCGTCGACCAAGGCGATCAAGTACGTGAAGGAGCAGGAGGTCTACCTCGGCGAGATCCCGCTGATGACCGAGCACGGCACGTTCATCGTGAACGGCACCGAGCGCGTCATCGTCTCGCAGCTGCACCGTTCGCCGGGCGTCTTCTTCGACCACGACCGCGGCAAGACCCACAGCTCGGGCAAGCTGCTGTACAGCGCCCGCATCATCCCCTACCGCGGCTCGTGGCTGGACTTCGAGTTCGACCCGAAGGACGCGCTGTACACCCGCATCGACCGTCGCCGCAAGCTGCCGGTAACGATCCTGCTGCGTGCGCTCGGCTACAACAACGAAGAAATGCTGCGCGCGTTCTTCGAGATCAACACCTTCCACATCGACCCGAGCGAAGGCGTGCAGCTGGAGCTGGTGCCCGAGCGCCTGCGCGGCGAGACCCTGAACTTCGACCTGGCCGATGGCGAGAAGGTCATCGTCGAGGCCGGCAAGCGCATCACCGCGCGCCACGTCCGCCAGCTCGAGCAGGCGGGGGTCACCGCACTGGCCGTGCCGGACGAGTACCTGCTCGGCCGCATCGTGGCCCATGACGTGGTCGACGCGAACACCGGCGAACTGCTGGCCAGCGCCAACGACGAGATCAGCGAAGAGCAGCTGGCCAACTTCCGCAAGGCCGGCGTGGCGAGCGTGGGCACGCTGTGGGTCAACGACCTCGACCGTGGCCCGTACCTGTCCAATACCCTGCGCATCGATCCGAGCCGCACCCAGCTCGAAGCGCTGGTCGAGATCTACCGGATGATGCGTCCGGGCGAGCCGCCGACCAAGGAAGCCGCACAGAACCTGTTCCACAACCTTTTCTTCACCTTCGAGCGCTACGACCTGTCGGCCGTGGGCCGGATGAAGTTCAACCGTCGCGTCGGTCGCAAGGATGTGCTGGGTCCCGCCGTGCTGTTCGACTCGAAGTACTTCGGCGAGCGCAACGACGAAGATTCCAAGTCGCTGGTCGCCAAGCAGGGCAATACCTCCGACATCCTCGACGTGCTGCGCGTGCTGACCGAGATCCGTAACGGTCGCGGCGTGGTCGACGACATCGACCACCTGGGCAATCGCCGCGTGCGTTCGGTCGGCGAAATGGCCGAGAACGTGTTCCGCGTCGGGCTGGTCCGCGTCGAGCGCGCGGTCAAGGAACGCCTGTCGATGGCCGAGTCCGAGGGCCTGACCCCGCAGGAGCTGATCAACGCCAAGCCGGTGGCCGCAGCGATCAAGGAGTTCTTCGGCTCCTCGCAGCTGTCGCAGTTCATGGACCAGAACAATCCGCTGTCGGAAGTGACCCACAAGCGCCGCGTTTCGGCGCTGGGCCCGGGCGGCCTGACCCGCGAGCGCGCCGGCTTCGAAGTGCGCGACGTGCACCCGACCCACTACGGCCGCGTCTGCACCATCGAGACGCCGGAAGGCCCGAACATCGGCCTGATCAACTCGCTGGCGGTGTTCGCCCGCACCAACCAGTACGGCTTCCTCGAGACGCCGTACCGCAAGGTCGTGGACGGCCGCTTCACCGACGAGGTCGACTACCTGTCGGCGATCGAGGAGAACGAGTACGTCATCGCCCAGGTCAATGCCGCGCACGACAAGGATGGCCGCCTGACCGAGGCGTTCGTTCCGGTCCGCTACCAGGGGGAATCGCTGCTCAAGCCGCCGTCCGAGATCCACTACATGGACGTCTCGCCGATGCAGACCGTGTCGGTCGCCGCGGCGCTGGTGCCGTTCCTGGAGCACGACGACGCCAACCGCGCACTGATGGGCGCGAACATGCAGCGCCAAGGCCGTGCCGACGCTGCGTGCGCAGACCCCGCTGGTCGGTACAGGCATCGAGCGCGCCGTGGCGCGCGACTCGGGCGTGACCGTGAACGCCCGCCGTGGCGGCGTGATCGAGCAGGTCGACGCCGGTCGCATCGTGGTCAAGGTCAACGAGGTCGAGATCTCGGGCGAGCATGACGCGGGCGTGGATATCTACACGCTGACCAAGTACACCCGTTCCAACCAGAACACCTGCATCAACCAGCGTCCGCTGGTGCACGTAGGCGACGTGGTGGCGCGTGGAGACGTGCTGGCGGACGGTCCGTCCACCGACATCGGCGAACTGGCCCCAGGCCAGAACATGCTGATCGCGTTCATGCCGTGGAACGGCTACAACTTCGAAGACTCGATCCTGCTGTCGGAGCGCGTGGTCCATAAGACCGTTACACCACGATCCACATCGAGGAGCTGACCTGCGCGGCCCGCGACACCAAGCTGGGCCCGGAGGAGATCACCGCCGACATCCCGAACGTGTCCGAGCAGGCGCTCAACCGCCTCGACGAGTCCGGCGTGGTGTACATCGGTGCCGAAGTGCGCGCCGGTGACATCCTGGTCGGCAAGGTCACGCCCAAGGGCGAGAGCCAGCTGACCCCGGAAGAGAAGCTGCTGCGCGCGATCTTCGGCGAGAAGGCTTCCGACGTTAAGGACAGCTCGCTGCGCGTGCCCCCGGGCATGGACGGCACCGTCATCGACGTTCAGGTCTTCACCCGCGATGGCATCGAGAAGGACAAGCGCGCCAAGCAGATCGAAGAAAGCGAGATCAAGCGTGTCAAGAAGGACTTCGACGACCAGTTCCGTATCCTGGAAGCGGCGATCTACGCGCGCCTGCGCTCGCAGATCGTGGGCAAGGTCGCCAACGGCGGCCCGGGCCTGAAGAAGGGCGACACCCTGACCGACGCCTATCTGGACGGGCTGAAGAAGGCTGACTGGTTCCTGCTGCGCATGAAGGACGAGGACGCCTCCGAGGCCATCGAGCGCGCGCAGAAGCAGATCCAGGCGCACGAGAAGGAATTCGAGCGTCGCTTCGACGACAAGCGCGGCAAGATCACCTGGGCGACGACCTTGCTCCGGGCGTGCTGAAGATGGTCAAGGTGTTCCTACCGTGAAGCGCCGCATCCAGCCGGGCGACAAGATGGCCGGTCGCCACGGCAACAAGGGCGTGGTTTCCAACGTCGTGCCGGTCGAGGACATGCCGTACATGGCCGACGGCACGTCGGTCGACATCTGCCTCAACCCGCTGGGCGTGCCGTCGCGTATGAACATCGGCCAGATCCTCGAGGTGCACCCTGGGCTGGGCCGCCAAGGGCTTCGGGGCAGGCGCATCCAGAAGATGCTGGACGAACAGCGTGCGGTGACCGAGCTGCGCGGTTTTATGGGCAAGGTCTACAACCACGACTCCGGCCTTGCCGGACAACGCGTGGACCTGGACCAGTTCAGCGACGAGGAGTTGCTCACCCTTTCGCGCAACCTGACTGGCGGCGTGCCGATGGCCACGCCGGTCTTCGACGGCGCGCTGGAAGAGGAAATCCGCGGCATGCTGGAGCTGGCCTACCCGGATTCTGATCCGGAGACGGCGCTGCTGGGCTTCAACGCGAGCAAGACCCAGATGCAGCTGCACGACGGCCGCACCGGCGAGGCGTTCGACCGCAAGACCACGGTCGGCTATATGCACTACCTGAAGCTGAACCACCTGGTCGACGACAAGATGCACGCCCGTTCGACCGGCCCGTACTCGCTCGTCACCCAGCAGCCGCTGGGCGGCAAGGCGCAGTTCGGCGGCCAGCGTTTCGGTGAAATGGAAGTCTGGGCGCTGGAAGCCTACGGCGCGGCCTACACCCTGCAGGAAATGCTGACGGTGAAGTCCGACGACGTGCAGGGCCGCAACCAGATGTACAAGAACATCGTCGACGGCAACCACGAGATGGTCGCGGGCATGCCGGAGTCCTTCAACGTGCTCGTGAAGGAAATCCGCTCGCTGGCCATCAACATGGAGTTGGAGGACGAGTAAGGCGCGTGGTGGTCCGTCGCTTGCGACGGGCCGCCGCGATCCCGCATCGAACCGCCAAACACGCCTTCACTCCTGACGGAGACAAGAAATGAAAGACCTGCTCAATCTCTTCAACCAGCAGCGCCAGACGCTGGACTTCGACGCGATCAAGATCGCGCTGGCTTCGCCGGACCTGATCCGCTCGTGGTCGTTCGGCGAGGTGAAGAAGCCGGAGACGATCAACTACCGTACCTTCAAGCCCGAGCGTGACGGCCTGTTCTGCGCCGCCATCTTCGGACCGATCAAGGACTACGAGTGCCTGTGCGGCAAGTACAAGCGCATGAAGCACCGTGGCGTGGTCTGCGAGAAGTGCGGTACCGAAGTGACCTTGGCCAAGGTGCGCCGCGAGCGCATGGGCCACATCGACCTTACCTCGCCGGTCGCGCACATCTGGTTCCTCAAGTCGCTGCCGTCGCGCATCGGCCTGATGCTGGACATGACCCTGCGCGACATCGAACGCATCCTCTACTTCGAGGCGTTCGTGGTTACCGAGCCGGGCCTGACCCCGCTCGAGCGCCGCCAGCTGCTGACCGAGGAGCAGTACCTGAGCGCGCGCCAAGGAGCACGGCGACGACTTCGACGCCGCCATGGGCGCCGAGGCGATCTACGAGCTGCTGCGCACGATCGACCTGCAGGCCGAGATGGCCCGCCTGCGCGAGGAGATCGCGGCGACCGGTTCGGAGACCAAGCTCAAGCGCCTGACCAAGCGGATCAAGCTGATCGAAGCGTTCATCGAGTCCGGCAACCGTCCGGAGTGGATGGTCATGACCGTGCTGCCGGTGCTGCCGCCGGACCTGCGTCCGCTGGTCCCGCTGGATGGCGGCCGCTTCGCGACCTCCGACCTGAACGACCTGTACCGCCGCGTCATCAACCGCAACAACCGCCTGCGCCGCCTGCTGGAGCTCAACGCGCCCGACATCATCGTGCGCAACGAGAAGCGCATGCTGCAGGAGTCGGTGGACGCGCTGATGGACAACGGCCGTCGCGGCCGCGCCATCACCGGCACCAACAAGCGCCCGCTCAAGTCGCTGGCCGACATGATCAAGGGCAAGCAGGGCCGGTTCCGCCAGAACCTGCTCGGCAAGCGCGTCGACTACTCCGGCCGTTCGGTCATCGTGGTCGGCCCGTACCTGCGCCTGCACCAGTGCGGCCTGCCGAAGAAGATGGCGCTGGAGCTGTTCAAGCCGTTCGTGTTCGCCAAGCTGCAGCGTCGCGGCCTTACCACCACGATCAAGGCCGCCAAGAAGCTGGTCGAGCGTGAAGAGGCCGAGGTGTGGGACATCCTCGAGGAGGTGATCCGCGAGCAATCCGGTACTGCTGAACCGCGCGCCGACCCTGCACCGCCTGGGCATCCAGGCGTTCGAGCCGGTGCTGATCGAGGGCAAGGCCATCCAGCTGCACCCGCTGGTCTGCACCGCGTTCAACGCCGACTTCGACGGTGACCAGATGGCCGTCCACGTGCCGCTCTCGCTGGAAGCCCAGCTGGAAGCGCGTGCGCTGATGATGTCGACCAACAACATCCTGTCGCCGGCCAACGGCGAGCCGATCATCGTGCCGTCGCAGGACGTCGTGCTCGGCCTGTACTACATGACCCGGGCCCCGGAGAACAAGAAGGGCGAGGGCATGGCGTTCGCGAACGTCGCCGAGGTCAAGCGCGCCTACGACAACCGCACCGTCGAGCTGCACGCGAAGGTCAAGGTCCGCATCGCGGAGGTCGTGACCGACGAGGCCGGCAACAAGCAGAAGACGACCTCGATCGTGGACACCACGATCGGCCGTGCGCTGCTGGCCGAGATCCTGCCGGAGGGCCTGCCGTTCGCGCTGGCCAACACCGAGCTGACCAAGAAGAACATCAGCCGCCTGATCAACTCCTGCTACCGCCAGCTGGGCCTGAAGGACACCGTGGTGTTCGCCGACCAGCTGATGTACACCGGCTTCGCCTTCGCGACCCGCGCCGGCGTGTCGATCGGCATCGACGACATGCTGATCCCGGACGAGAAGAAGGGCATCCTGACCGAGGCCGAGGCCGAGGTGCTGGAGATCCAGGGAGCAGTACCAGAGCGGCCTGGTCACCGCCGGCGAGCGCTACAACAAGGTGGTCGACATCTGGTCGCGCACCAACGAGCGCATCGCCAAGGCGATGATGGACACCATCGGCACTGACAAGGTGATCAACGCCAAGGGCGAGGAGATCGGCCAGAAGTCGATGAACTCGCTGTACATCATGGCCGACTCGGGCGCGCGTGGTTCCTATACAGATCCGCCAGCTGGCCGGCATGCGTGGCCTGATGGCGCGTCCGGACGGCTCGATCATCGAGACGCCGATCAAGGCGAACTTCCGCGAAGGCCTGAACGTGCAGGAGTACTTCAACTCCACGCACGGTGCCCGAAAGGGCCTTACCGATACCGCGCTGAAGACCGCGAACTCCGGTTACCTGACGCGCCGTCTGGTCGACGTGGCCTCAGGACGTGGTGATCACCGAGGTCGATTGCGGCACGGTGCACGGCCTGACCATGACCCCGATCGTGGAAGGCGGCGACGTGGTCGAGCCGCTGCGCGACCGCGTGCTGGGTCGTGTCGTGGCCGAGGACGTGTTCCTGCCGGGCAATGACGAGGATCCGATCGTCATCCGCAACACCCTGCTCGACGAGACCTGGGTGCAGAAGCTGGAAGACGCCGGCGTCCAGACCATCAAGGTGCGGTCGACCATCACCTGCGAATCGGCCTTCGGCGTCTGCGCACAGTGCTACGGCCGCGACCTGGCCCGTGGCCACATCGTCAACATCGGCGAAGCGGTCGGCGTCATCGCCGCGCAGTCGATCGGCGAGCCGGGTACCCAGCTGACCATGCGTACGTTCCACATCGGTGGTGCGGCATCCCGTGCGGCTGCGGTGGACAACATCACGGTGAAGACCACCGGCTCGGTGAAGTTCAACAACCTCAAGTCGGTCGCCCATTCGGCCGGCCACCCGGTGGCGGTGTCGCGCTCGGGTGAAATCTCCGTGCGTGATCCGCACGGTCGCGAGCGCGAGCGCTACAAGCTGCCCTACGGCGCGACCATCACCGTCAAGGACGGTGCCGAGGTCAAGGCCGGCCAGTCGGTGGCCAACTGGGATCCGCACAACCACCCGATCGTGTCGGAAGTGGCTGGCTTTATCCGCTTCGTCGACTTCATCGATGGCGTCACCGTCATCGAGAAGACCGACGAACTGACCGGCCTGGCTTCGCGCGAGATTACCGATCCGAAGCGTCGCGGCTCGCAGGGCAAGGATCTGCGTCCGCTGGTCCGCATTGTCGACAAGGACGGCAAGGACCTTACCATCCCGGGTACCGACCTGCCGGCGCAGTACCTGCTGCCGCCGCGTTCGCTGGTCAACCTGCAGGATGGCGCGCCGGTCGGCGTGGGCGACGTGGTTGCCAAGATCCCGCAGGAAGCGTCCAAGACCCGCGACATCACCGGTGGTCTGCCGCGCGTGGCCGACCTGTTCGAAGCGCGCAAGCCGAAGGATCCGGCGATCCTGGCCGAGCGCTCGGGCGTGGTCAGCTTCGGCAAGGACACCAAGGGCAAGCAGCGCCTGATCATCAAGGACAACGAGGGCGGCGAGCACGAGGAGCTGATCCCGAAGTACCGCCAGATCATCGTGTTCGAAGGCGAGCACGTGACCAAGGGCGAAACCGTGGTGGACGGCGAGCCGAGCCCGCAGGACATCCTGCGCCTGCTGGGCATCGAACCGCTGGCTGCGTATCTGGTCAAGGAAATCCAGGACGTCTACCGCCTGCAGGGCGTGAAGATCAACGACAAGCACATCGAGGTGATCACCCGCCAGATGCTGCGCAAGGTCGAGATCACCGACCAGGGCGAGAGCAAGTTCCTCAACGGTGAGCAGGTCGAAAAGCAGCGCGTGATCGAGGAGAACGCACGCCTGGGCAACCGCAAGGAGCTGCCGGCCCGCTTCGACCCGGTGCTGCTGGGCATCACCAAGGCATCGCTGGCGACCGAGTCGTTCATCTCCGCGGCCTCCTTCCAGGAGACCACCCGCGTGCTGACCGAGGCTGCCGTCCGCGGTACCCGCGACAGCCTCCGCGGCCTGAAGGAAAATGTCATCGTCGGCCGCCTGATCCCGGCCGGTACCGGCTTGGCGTACCACAGCCTGCGCCGTCGTACCGCCACCGGTCTCACCGAGGCTGAGATGGCTGCGCTGTCCGGCAGCGTCGAGCCTGTCGTCACCGAGGCCACGGCCGAGGCGGCAGAGGGCGCGTCGGACGAGTAAGTCTCCCGCCCGGTAAATTCCGGGTCGGATCCCGGGCGGGGAGGGAGCTCCGCCCGGGTCCTTGCCGCCGGTCTGCCGGTGGCGAAGGCTTCCAAGGATGGGGTCGGTTGACGCACTTTTGAGCCGGCCGCTATACTCTCCTGTCTCGGCAGGCCGTCCTTCGGCCTGCCGTCGTTTTCACGTACCGGCCCCTGGCAGCAATGTGGGGCCCCAAGCAGAAGAACCTTACCCAATGGCAACGATCAACCAGCTTGTCCGCAAGCCGCGGAAAGCGGAAACGTACAAGAGCGCCTCGCCGGCACTCGAGAAGTGCCCGCAGCGCCGCGGCGTCTGCACGCGCGTCTACACCACCACCCCGAAGAAGCCGAACTCGGCCCTGCGCAAGGTCGCCAAGGTCCGCCTGACCAACGGCTACGAGGTCATCTCGTACATCGGCGGCGAAGGCCACAACCTGCAGGAGCACTCGGTCGTCCTGATCCGCGGTGGCCGCGTGAAGGACCTGCCGGGTGTGCGCTATCACACCGTTCGTGGTTCGCTCGACGCTGCCGGCGTCACCAAGCGCCGCCAGAGCCGTTCCAAGTACGGCGCCAAGCGCCCGAAGAGCTAATCGAGGAAGCACGACATGTCCCGTAAAGGTTCTACCCCCAGCGCGCCGTCCTTCCCGATCCGAAGCACGGGAGCGAGACCATCGCCCGCTTCATCAACATGGTGATGAAGAGCGGCAAGAAGTCGATCGCAGAAAACATCGTGTATGGCGCGATGGACGTGATCGGCGAGAAGAATGCCAACGCCATCGAGCTGGTGCAGAAGGCGCTGGACAACGTTTCTCCGGCGGTCGAGGTCAAGTCCCGTCGTGTCGGCGGTGCCACCTACCAGGTGCCGGTCGAAGTGCGTTCGTCCCGTCGCCTGCACCGCTTTACCATGCGCTGGGTGATCGACTCGGCCCGCAAGCGTGGCGAAAATTCGATGGCCCGCAAGCTGGCTGCCGAACTGGTTGACGCTTCCGAGAACCGCGGTGGCGCGATCAAGAAGCGCGAAGAGACGCACCGCATGGCCGAGGCCAACAAGGCCTTCGCCCACTACCGCTGGTAAGCCGGAAGGGGCCCTGAGCGGCCCTTCCGACCAGCAGTCCACGGGTGGCGCGGCAGGTTCCGCGCCCTCCGTATTTAGGAAGCCGGCGCCGCGCGCCGCTCCTTCACCCGAAACACCAAAAGCAAACGAGAGGCTCCCGTGGCCCGTACCACTCCCATCGAGCGTTACCGCAACTTCGGCATCATGGCCCACATCGATGCCGGCAAGACCACCACGTCCGAGCGCATCCTGTTCTATACCGGCAAGAGCCACAAGATCGGCGAAGTGCACGATGGCGCTGCGACCATGGACTGGATGGAGCAGGAGCAGGAGCGTGGCATCACGATCCAGTCCGCCGCCACGACCGCGTTCTGGAAGGGCATGGACAAGTCCCTGCCTGAGTACCGCTTCAACATCATCGATACCCCCGGGCACGTCGACTTCACCATCGAAGTCGAGCGTTCGTTGCGCGTGCTCGACGGCGCGGTGTTCGTACTCTGCGCCGTGGGCGGCGTGCAGCCGCAGTCGGAGACCGTGTGGCGCCAGGCCAACAAGTACCACGTGCCGCGCATTGCGTTCGTCAACAAGATGGACCGCACCGGCGCCAACTTCTACAAGGTTCGTGACCAGCTGAAGGCCCGCCCCAGTGCCGTGCCCGTGCCGATGCAGGTGCCGGTCGGCGCCGAGGACGGCTTCGAGGGCGTGGTCGACCTGCTGAAGATGAAGGCGATCCATTGGGATACCGCCTCGCAGGGCCTGACCTTCGAATATCGCGATATCCCGGCCGAGCTGAAGGCGAAGGCCGAGGAAGAGCGCGCGTTCATGGTCGAGTCCGCGGCCGAGGCCAGCGAAGAGCTGATGAACAAGTACCTGGAAGAGGGCGACCTCACCGAGGACGAGATCATCGGTGGCCTGCGCACGCGCACCCTGAACACCGAAATCGTGCCGATGTTCTGCGGTTCGGCGTTCAAGAACAAGGGCGTGCAGGCCATGCTGGACGGCGTGGTGAACCTCCTGCCGTCGCCGGTCGATGTCCCGGCGGTGAAGGGCCTCGACGTCGACGACGAGACCAAGGAGCTGACCCGCGAGTCCAGCGACAAGGCTCCGTTCTCGGCGCTGGCGTTCAAGATCATGACCGACCCGTTCGTCGGTTCGCTGACCTTCTTCCGCGTCTACTCGGGCACGCTGAATGCCGGCGACGCCGTGCTGAATTCGGTGAAGGGCAAGAAGGAGCGCATCGGCCGCCTGCTGCAGATGCATTCCAACAACCGTGAAGAGATCAAGGAAGTTCTGGCCGGTGACATCGCTGCGGCCGTCGGCCTGAAGGACGTCACCACCGGCGATACCCTGTGCTCGCAGGATTCCCCGATCATCCTGGAGCGCATGGCGTTCCCGGAGCCGGTGATCTCGATGGCGGTCGAGCCGAAGACCAAGTCCGACCAAGGAAAAAGATGGGCAACGCCCTGAGCCGCCTGGCGCAGGAAGACCCCTCGTTCCGCGTCAAGACCGACGAAGAGTCTGGCCAGACGATCATCTCGGGCATGGGTGAGCTGCACCTGGACATCATCGTTGACCGCATGAAGCGCGAGTTCAACGTCGAGGCCAACGTCGGCAAGCCGCAGGTCGCGTACCGCGAGACCATCCGCCTGAATGACGTCAAGTCGGACTACAAGCACGCCAAGCAGTCGGGTGGCAAGGGCCAGTACGGCCATGTCGTCATCGAGCTTTCGCCGATCAATGACGAGGACCGTGCCAAGCACGCGGACGCCATCAAGGACGATTTCCTGTTCCTCAACGAGATCAGCGGCGGCGTGATTCCGAAGGAGTTCATTCCGTCGGTCGAGAAGGGCATGCGCGAGACCATCACCAGCGGCCCGCTGGCCGGCTTCCCGGTGGTGGGCGTGAAGGCCAAGCTGGTGTTCGGCTCGTACCACGACGTCGACTCGTCGGAAATGGCGTTCAAGCTGGCTGCCTCGATGGCGTTCAAGCAGGGCTTCGCCAAGGCCAAGCCGGTGCTGCTCGAGCCGATCATGAAGGTCGAGATCGTCAGCCCCGAGGACTACCTGGGCGACGTGATGGGCGACGTGAGCCGCCGTCGTGGCGTGCTGCAGGGTCAGGACGACAGCCCGTCGGGCAAGATCATCAACGCGATGATCCCGCTGGGTGAGATGTTCGGTTACGCGACCACGCTGCGCTCGATGAGCCAGGGCCGCGCGACTTTCTCGATGGAGTTCGACCACTACGAGGAAGCGCCGAACAACATCGCCGAGACGGTGATCAAGAAGAACTAAGCCGGTTTTCCGGCTCGACCAAAAACAGCAGATACAGGACACAAGACAATGGCCAAGGGTAAGTTCGAGCGCACCAAGCCGCACGTGAATGTGGGCACGATCGGTCACGTTGACCACGGCAAGACGACGCTGACGGCGGCGCTGACGAAGATCGGCGCAGAGCGTTTTGGCGGCGAGTTCAAGGCGTACGACGCGATTGACGCGGCGCCGGAAGAGAAGGCGCGCGGCATCACGATCTCGACGGCGCACGTGGAATACGAATCGGCGGCGCGCCACTACGCGCACGTGGACTGCCCGGGCCACGCCGACTACGTGAAGAACATGATCACCGGTGCGGCGCAGATGGACGGCGCGATTCTGGTGTGCTCGGCCGCCGACGGCCCGATGCCGCAGACCCGCGAGCACATCCTGCTGTCGCGCCAGGTCGGCGTGCCGTACATCGTGGTCTTCCTGAACAAGGCGGACATGGTGGACGACGCCGAGCTGCTGGAGCTGGTGGAGATGGAAGTCCGCGAGCTGCTGAGCAAGTACGAGTTCCCGGGCGACGACACCCCGATCATCCACGGTTCGGCCCGTCTGGCGCTGGAAGGCGACCAGTCGGAGATCGGCGTGCCGGCGATCCTGAAGCTGGTGGACGCGCTGGACACCTGGATCCCGACCCCGGAGCGTGACGTCGACAAGCCGTTCCTGATGCCGGTGGAAGACGTGTTCTCGATTTCGGGTCGCGGCACCGTGGTGACCGGCCGTATCGAGCGCGGCGTGATCAAGGTGGGCGAGGAAATCGAGATCGTCGGTATCCGTCCGACCCAGAAGACCACCGTGACCGGCGTGGAAATGTTCCGCAAGCTGCTGGATCAGGGCCAGGCGGGCGACAACGCGGGCCTGCTGCTGCGCGGCACCAAGCGTGACGACGTGGAGCGTGGCCAGGTGCTGGCCAAGCCCGGTTCGATCACCCCGCACACCGAGTTCGAGGCCGAGGTGTACGTGCTGTCGAAGGACGAGGGCGGCCGCCACACCCCGTTCTTCAAGGGCTACCGCCCGCAGTTCTACTTCCGCACCACCGACATCACCGGCGCGGTTCAGCTGCCGGAGGGTGTGGAGATGGTGATGCCGGGCGACAACGTGAAGATGGTGGTCACGCTGATCAACCCGGTGGCGATGGACGAAGGCCTGCGCTTCGCGATCCGCGAAGGCGGTCGCACCGTCGGCGCCGGCGTCGTGGCCAAGATCATCAAGTAATTCAGTAATTTATGGTCGCCTCCCCGGGTGGGTGGCGACCTCACAGCGAAAAGAGGCACAGGAAGTGCCTCGTGTTCGCCGGACAGGGAAGGGTCGCGTGACGTACGCGCGTGGCAGCCTCACAGGCTGTTGACGCGCCTGTTTACGCGTTCTATACTTTTCCGTCTGGGCAGACCGGCTTGCTGGTCTGCCCGCGTTTTTGGGCCAGAAGGCCTTACCGGATCCGTCCGCGGCAACCGGCCGAAGCTTCACGAACCATACCGGGGCAGGCATCCCAGAGGCCTAGCCCGTCGCTCTTTAACGAAGGAACTCCGTCATGGCGGACCAAAAGATCCGGATTCGGCTCAAGGCGTTCGATCATCGTTTGATCGACCGTTCGGCCAGCGAGATCGTCGAGACGGCGAAGAGGACCGGCGCGCAGGTGCGTGGCCCGATCCCGCTGCCGACCAAGATCGAGCGTTACACCGTTCTCGTCTCCCCGCACGCCGACAAGGATGCGCGTGACCAGTACGAGACCCGCACGCACAAGCGCGTGCTCGACATCGTCGACCCCAACGACAAGACCGTGGACGCGCTCATGAAGCTCGAGCTCGCGGCTGGCGTCGACGTCCAGATCAAGCTCGCCTGAGGACTGCCGACATGACGAAGAAATATTCGTTGGGTCTGGTCGGCCGCAAGGCCGGCATGAGCCGCGTGTTCACCGATGATGGTCGTTCCATCCCGGTGACGCTGATCGAGGCCACCCCGAACCGCATCACCCAGATCAAGACCGTCGAAGCCGACGGCTACAGCGCCGTCCAGGTGACGGCCGGCTCGCGCCGCGCCGCTCTGATCAACAAGCCGCTTGCTGGTCACTACGCCAAGGCCAAGGTTGAAGCTGGTCGTGGCCTGTGGGAGTTCCGCGTTGCCGACGACAAGCTCGGTGACTTCGCTGTTGGCGGCGAGATCAAGGCTGACATCTTCGAAGTTGGCCAGATCGTCGACGTCCAGGGCGTGACCAAGGGCAAGGGCTTCCAGCACGATCAAGCGCCACAACTTCACGATGGGCGATGCCACCCACGGTAACTCGCTGTCGCATCGCTCGCCGGGTTCGATCGGCCAGCGCCAGACGCCGGGCCGCGTGTTCCCGGGCAAGAAGATGTCCGGCCACATGGGCGCTGAAGTCCAGAGCGCGCAGAACCTCGAAGTGGTGCGCGTCGATGCCGAGCGCGGCCTGATCGCCGTTCGCGGCGCTGTCCCGGGTGCCCCGGGTGGCGACGTGGTCGTGCGCCCGGCGAGCAAGGCGTAAGGAGAATCACGATGGAACTCACCATTACGGGTAGCGCCAACAAGCTGTCGGTTTCCGACGAAGTGTTCGGCCGCGATTTCAGCGAGGACCTGGTCCCGCCGGGTCGTTGTTGCCTACCGCAACGCCGGTCGTGCCGGCACCAAGCAAGCGCAGAAGACCCGCGCCGAAGTCAACGGCACCACCAAGAAGTCGAAGAAGCAGAAGGGCGGCGGCGCGCGTCATGGCGCCCTGACGGCCCCTATCTTCGTCGGCGGCGGCGTGACCTTCGCGGCCAAGCCGCGCAGCTTCGCGCAGAAGGTCAACCGCAAGCAGTACCGCGCTGCGATCAGCTCGATCCTGTCGGAGCTCAACCGCCAGGGCCGCCTGAAGGTCGTCGAGTCGTTCGAGATCGGCTCCGCCAAGACCAAGGGGCTGATTGAAAAGCTCGCTGGCCTGGACTTGGGCAAGCGTCCGCTGATCGTCACCGAGGACGCCTCGGAGAACCTGTTCCTGTCGGCCCGCAACCTGCCCTACGTGCAGGTCCGCGACGTGCAGGGGCTGGATCCGGTTGCCCTGGTTGGCGCCGATTCCGTGCTGATCACCGCCGATGCGGTCAAGAAGGTCGAGGAGTGGCTGGCATGAGCGCCAACGAGAAGGTTTTCAGCGTGCTGCTCGCGCCGCGCGTGTCGGAAAAGACCGCGCGCCTGCAGGAAGTCAGCAACCAGTATGTGTTCGAAGTTTCGAGCGACGCCACCAAGGCCGACGTCAAGGCCGCCGTGGAGCAGCTGTTCGACGTCAAGGTCGAGTCGGTCAACGTCGTCAACGTGAAGGGCAAGAACAAGTCCTTCCGCTTCCGTTCCGGTCGCCGCGGCGACTGGCGTAAGGCGTACGTGCGCCTTACCGATGGCCAGAGCATCGACGTGTCCGCCAAGGCCTGAGGGTAAACCCATGCCATTGATGAAATTCAAGCCCACCTCTGCCGGCCGCCGTTCCGCGGTCCGCGTGGTCACGCCCGACCTGCACAAGGGTGCCCCGCACGCCGCGCTGGTCGAGAAGCAGAGCAAGTCCGGTGGTCGCAACCACCACGGCCGCATCACGACCCGCCACGTTGGCGGCGGCCACAAGCAGCACTACCGCCTGATCGACTTCAAGCGCAACAAGGAAGGCATCGTCGCGCGCGTCGAGCGGATCGAGTACGACCCGAACCGCACCGCGCACATCGCCCTGCTGTGCTATGCCGACGGCGAGCGTCGCTACATCATCGCGCCGAAGGGTCTGAAGGCCGGCGACCAGGTGGTCGCGGGTTCCGATGCGCCGATCAAGGCCGGCAACACGCTGCCGCTGCGCAACATCCCGGTCGGTACGACGGTGCACTGCATCGAGCTGAAGCCGGGCAAGGGTGCGCAGATCGCCCGTGCCGCCGGTGCGGCCGTGCAGCTGGTCGCCCGTGAGCAGGGTTACGCAACCCTGCGGCTGCGCTCGGGTGAAATGCGCAAGGTGCCGGTCGAGTGCCGCGCCACCATCGGCGAAGTCGGCAACGACGAGCACAACCTCGAGAAGCTGGGCAAGGCCGGTGCCAAGCGCTGGCGTGGTGTCCGCCCGACCGTTCGCGGTGCGGCCATGAACCCGGTCGACCACCCGCACGGTGGTGGTGAGGCCAAGGCCGGTCAGGGTAATCCGCATCCGGTCACCCCGTGGGGTGTCCCGACCAAGGGTTACAAGACGCGCAAGAACAAGCGCACCCAGCAGTTCATCGTTCGTGATCGTAGGGGCTAATCGACCATGCCACGTTCCCTCAAGAAAGGCCCGTTCGTCGATCACCACCTCGTCAAGAAGGTGGAGGCTGCGGGCGGCACCAAGAAGCCGATCAAGACCTTATCGCGCCGTTCCATGATCCTGCCGGAAATGGTGGGTTTCACCATCGCCGTGCACAACGGCAAGAACCATGTTCCGGTCCTCGTGAACGAGAACATGGTTGGCCACAAGCTCGGCGAGTTCGCTGTCACCCGGACCTTCAAGGGTCACGGCGGCGACAAGAAGTCGGGCAAGTAAGGAGATGACCATGGAAGCGAAAGCCATCCTGCGCACCGCGCGCATCTCTCCGCAGAAGGCCCGCCCTGGTCGCCGACCAGGTGCGTGGCCTGCCGGCCGAACGAACGCGCCGTCAACCTGCTGAAGTTCTCAGACAAGAAGGCCGCGGCCCTCATCAAGAAGGTCGTCGAGTCGGCGATTGCCAATGCCGAGAACAACCAGGTGCCGACGTCGACGCACTCAGGGTCAAGACCATCATGGTCGACGAGGGTCCCTCGCTGAAGCGCTTCATGGCGCGTGCGAAGGGTCGCGGCACCCGCATCCTCAAGCGGACCAGCCACATCACCGTCGTCGTGGGAGAGGGCAAGTAATATGGGTCACAAAGTTCATCCCACCGGCATCCGTCTTGGCATCGCCAAGGACTGGAATTCGAAGTGGTACGCCGACAAGGGCGTGTACGCCCAGTACCTGGCGGCCGACCTCAAGGTGCGCGAGATGCTGCGCAAGAAGCTGGCGCAGGCCGGGATCAGCAAGATCCTGATCGAACGTCCGGCGAAGACCGCGCGCGTCACGATCCACACCGCCCGCCCGGGCGTGGTGATCGGCAAGCGTGGCGAGGACATCGAGAAGCTGCGCAAGGAAGTCAGCGAGCTGATGGGCGTCCCGGCGCACATCAACGTGACCGAGGTCCGCAAGCCGGAGCTCGATGCGCAGCTGGTCGCCGAGTCCATCGCCCAGCAGCTTGAGCGTCGGATCATGTTCCGTCGTGCGATGAAGCGCGCCGTCGGCAACGCGATGCGCCCGGTGTGCCTGGGCATCAAGGTCAACGTCGCCGGCCGCCTGAACGGCGCCGAGATCGCCCGCTCGGAGTGGTACCGCGAAGGCCGCGTGCCGCTGCATACCCTGCGCGCGGACATCGACTACGGGTTTGCCGAGGCTCACACCACCTATGGCGTGATCGGCATCAAGGTATGGGTCTACAAGGGCGAGATCTTCGACTTCGCCCAAGTCGGACAGGAGAAGCAGGAAGACGCTTCGCCGCGCCCCGAGCGCAGCGACCGCGAACGGCCCTCCCGTCCTGCACGTGAAGCGAGGTAACGGCGATGTTGCAACCCAAGCGAACCAAATTCCGCAAGCAGTTCAAGGGCCGTAACGATGGCCTGAGCTGGAGCGCCAACGCCGTGTCCTTCGGCGAGTACGGCCTGAAGGCGACCGATTTCGGTCGCCTCACCGCCCGTCAGATCGAGGCCGCGCGCCGCACCATCAGCCGCTACGTCAAGCGCGGCGGCAAGATGTGGATTCGCGTTTTCCCGGACAAGCCGATCACCCAGAAGCCGATCGAAGTCCGCATGGGCTCCGGTAAGGGTAACGTCGAGTACTGGGTCGCCCAGATCCAGCCGGGCCGCATGATCTATGAAATCGAGGGTGTGCCGGAAGACCAGGCGCGTGAGGCGTTTCATGCCTGGCGGCCGCCAAGCTCTCGGTCACCACCACCTTCGTGACCCGCACGGTGCGCTAATGGCTACGATCAACGAACTCCGCGAAAAGTCGGCCGACCAGCTGAAGGCCCACCTGCTGGATCTTCGCAAGGAGCAGTTTTCCCTGCGTATGCAGCGGGCGACCGGTCAGCAGTCGAAGACCCACGAAACCCGCCATAGGTGCGCCGCGAGATTGCTCGCGTGAAGACCCTGCTCGGCAGCAACCAGTAAGGGATCGCAGCGATGAGCGACAACAACAACAAGACGCTGCGCACGGTCGAAGGCCGCGTGGTCAGCAACAAGATGGACAAGACGGTGACCGTCCTGGTCGAACGTCAGGTCAAGCATGCGCTGTACGGCAAGTACATCAAGCGCTCGACCAAGCTCCACGCCCATGATGCGGACAACAGCTGCAACGAAGGCGACGTGGTGCGCGTGACCGAGATCGCGCCGCTGTCCAAGACCAAGAACTGGCGCGTGGTGGAAATCGTCACCCGCGCGGCGCAATAAGGGAGATCTGAATCATGATCCAGATGCAGAGCTACCTCGACGTGGCCGACAACTCCGGCGCCAAGGAACTGATGTGCATCAAGGTGCTCGGCGGTTCCAAGCGCCGCTATGCGGGCATCGGTGACATCATCAAGGTGACCGTCAAGGACGCGATCCCGCGCGGCAAGGTCAAGAAGGGCGAAGTCTACGACGCCGTCGTGGTCCGCACCCGCAAGGGCGTCCGTCGTGCCGACGGCTCGCTCATCCGCTTCGATGGCAACGCTGCCGTCCTGCTGAACAACAAGCAGGAGCCGATTGGTACCCGTATCTTCGGACCGGTGACCCGTGAGCTGCGTTCCGAGAAGTTCATGAAGATCGTCTCGCTCGCGCCTGAAGTGCTCTGAGCGGAGGAAGCAGACATGGCTAACCGTATCAAGAAGGGCGACCAGGTGGTCGTCACGACCGGCAAGGACAAGGGCAAGCAGGGCGAGGTTGTGCGCGTGGATGGCGACCGTGTGGTCGTTTCCAACGTCAACCTGGTCAAGCGGCACACCAAGCCGAACCCGCAGGCGGGCATCGCCGGCGGCGTGGTCGAGCGCGAGAGCTCGATCCACATTTCCAACGTGATGCCGGTCAACCCTGCCACTGGCAAGGGTGAGCGCATCGGATTCAAGGTCCTGGAGGATGGACGCAAACTGCGTGTGTTCCGCTCCAGTGGTGAGGCGCTTGACGCCTGAGGAATGAAGTCATGACCACGCGGCTCGAAAAGATCTACAAGGAACAGGTTGTGCCGGCTCTCATGGAGAAGTTCGGCTACACCAATCCCATGGAAGTCCCCAAGCTCGTCAAGATCACGCTGAACATGGGCGTGGGTGAAGCGGCTGCCAACAAGAAGGTGCTGGAAAACGCTGTCGCCGACCTTACCAAGATCACTGGCCAGAAGCCGGTGACGACGAAGGCTCGCGTCTCGGTGGCGTCGTTCAAGATCCGTGACGGCTGGCCGATCGGCTGCAAGGTCACCCTGCGCCGGCACCAGATGTTCGAGTTCCTGGACCGCCTGATCAGCGTTTCGCTGCCGCGCGTCCGCGATTTCCGCGGCGTGTCGGGCCGCTCGTTCGACGGTCGTGGCAACTTCAACATGGGCGTGAAGGAACAGATCATCTTCCCGGAAATCGACTTCGACGCCGTCGACGCGATCCGCGGTATGGATATCGCCATCACCACCACCGCCAAGACCGACGCCGAAGCCAAGGCGCTGCTCGAAGCGTTCAAGTTCCCGTTCCGCAACTAAGGGTTAGAGACATGGCAAAGACCTCCATGGTCAACCGCGACGCGAAGCGGGAAAAGCTGGCCAAGAAGTACGCGGCCAAGCGCGATGCCCTGAAGAAGGTCATCTCGTCGCAGACCGCGTCGTACGAAGAGAAGATCGAGGCGGCGACCAAGCTGGCCAAGCTGCCGCGTGATTCCTCGCCGAGCCGCCAGCGCAACCGCTGCGAGCTGTCCGGTCGTCCGCGTGGCGTCTACAGCAAGTTCGGCCTGGGCCGCAACAAGCTGCGTGAAGCCACCATGCGTGGCGACGTTCCGGGCCTGCGCAAGGCCAGCTGGTAACTGAAGGGCGGGCGGCCTTGGCTGCCCGTTCCAGCAGGACGGGATAAAGCCGGCCCTATGGCCGGTTTTATCCGCTATACTTTCCTGCTCCCTGGATGCTTCCGGGACGTGGCAGAAGGGCCTTACCTCTCCATAACACAATCCAGATTTCGCGAAAGCGGATATCGGTGCACTCAAGGAACCATTCATGAGCATGACTGATCCCATCGCCGACATGCTGGTCCGCATCAAGAATGCGGCCGCTGTGGGCAAGCAGACGGTGAAGCTGCCGTCGTCCAAGATCAAGGTTGCCATCGCCAACGTCCTGAAGGACGAGGGCTACATCGCGGGCCTGCGCGTCGTCCAGGCGAGAACAACAAGGCGGAACTCGAGATCGTGCTGAAGTACTTCGAAGGCCGTCCGGTCATCGACCAGCTCAAGCGCGCCTCGCGCTCGGGCCTGCGCCTGTATCGCGGCAAGAGCGAACTGCCGAAGGTCCTTGGCGGCCTTGGCGTGGCCATCATCTCCACCTCTCAGGGCATCATGACCGACAAGCAGGCGCGCAACGCCGGCGTGGGCGGTGAAGTCCTGTGCTACGTGGCCTAAGGAGTTACGACGACATGTCCCGCGTAGCCAAGAAGCCGATCGCCCTGCCGAAGGGCGTCGAACTGAACATCCAGGACACCAGCGTCAGCGCCAAGGGTCCGAAGGGCACGCTGTCGCTGGCCAAGCCGGCTGGCGTGCAGATCGCCGTCGAAGACGGCAACGCCGTCCTGTCGGCCAACGATGCCTCGCTGGTCCCGCTGACCGGCACCGTCCGCGCCATCCTCGCCAACATGGTCAAGGGCGTGTCCGAAGGCTTCGAGCGCAAGCTCGAGCTGGTCGGCGTCGGTTACCGTGCTGCGATGCAGGGCAAGGACCTGAGCCTGTCGCTCGGCTTCTCGCATCCGGTCGTGTTCCAGGCGCCGGAAGGCATCACCCTGGTCACCCCCGACCCAGACCGAGATCCTGGTGCAGGGCGCCGACAAGCAGCGCGTTGGTGAAGTCGCGGCGAAGATCCGTGGCTTCCGTCCGCCGGAGCCGTACAAAGGCAAGGGCGTGAAGTACTCCGACGAAGTCATCATTCGCAAGGAAGCCAAGAAGGCCTAACGGCCGATCCGCTTTCCGAGGACACCTATATGAGCATCAAGAACGACGCCCGCCTGCGCCGCGCCAAGTCGACCCGGGCACACATCCGCAAGCTCGGCGTGCCGCGCCTGTCGGTGCTGCGCACCGGCCAGCATCTGTACGCCCAGCTGTTCACCGCCGATGGCGCCACGGTCATCGCGGCCGCCAACACCCTCCAGGCCGACGTCAAGGAAGGCCTGAAGAACGGCAAGAACAGCGATGCCGCCGCCAAGGTCGGCAAGCTGATCGCCGAGCGCGCCAAGGCTGCGGGCATCGAGAAGGTCGCCTTCGACCGCTCGGGCTACCGCTTCCACGGCCGCATCAAGGCACTGGCCGACGCTGCCCGCGAGGGCGGCCTGCAGTTCTGACCGGGCGGGTCGCCTTCGGGCGGCCCGGCTCCCGCCGGCGCGGGTTGCGTCGGACGCGGCGTCCCTTCTGTGGACGTACGTCGTTTCACCGCTTCAGCCCACAACCATAAGCGGCCCTGAGCCGTACATATCCAGACAACCCAAGGAATTACAGCAATGGCAGAAGAGCGTCAGCCGCGGGGCCGCGATCGCGACCGCAACCGCGAAGAGAAAGTCGACGATGGCATGATCGAGAAGCTGGTCGCGGTCAACCGCGTCAGCAAGACCGTCAAGGGCGGTCGCCAGTTCACCTTCACCGCGCTGACCGTGGTCGGCGACGGCGACGGCAAGGTCGGTTTTGGCTACGGCAAGGCCCGCGAGGTTCCGGTCGCCATCCAGAAGTCGATGGAGTACGCGCGCAAGGGCATGCTCAACGTCGATCTGAACAACGGTACCCTGTGGCACCCGGTCAAGTCCGGCCATGGCGCGGCTCGCGTGTTCATGCAGCCGGCCTCGGAAGGTACCGGCGTGATCGCCGGCGGCGCGATGCGTGCCGTCCTGGAAGCGGTTGGCGTGAAGAACGTGCTGGCCAAGGCCACCGGCTCGCGCAACCCGATCAACCTTGTCCGCGCCACCCTGAAGGGTCTGGGCGAGATGCAGTCGCCGGCCCGCATCGCGGCCAAGCGCGGCAAGAAGGCGGAGGACCTCGTCAATGGCTAACGAGTCGAACAAGACCGTCAAGGTGCGCCTGGTGCGCGGCCTGCGCGGCACCCAGTCCCGCCACCGCCTGTCGGTGAAGGCGCTGGGCCTGAACAAGCTCAACGACGTGCGCGAGCTGAAGGACAGCCCGCAGGTCCGCGGTCTGATCAACCAGCTGCACTATCTGGTGCGGGTCGAGGACTAAGGAGAACACCATGCGTCTGAATACTCTCAAGCCCGCCGAGGGCGCCCGCCATAACGTACCCGCGTCGGTCGCGGCATCGGCTCCGGCCTGGGCAAGACTGCCGGTCGTGGTCACAAGGGCTCGTTCGCGCGCGCCGGCAAGGGCAAGATCAAGGCCGGCTTCGAAGGCGGCCAGACCCCGATGCAGCGTCGCCTGCCGAAGATCGGCTTCCGCTCGGCGACCGCCAAGGACACCGCCGAAGTGCTGCTGTACAAGCTCGAGCTGGTCGAGGGCGATGTCGTCGACTTCGCGACGCTGAAGGCGGCCAAGCTGGTTCCGTCGACGGCCAAGCGCGCCAAGATCGTCAAGAAGGGCGAACTGTCGCGCAAGCTGACCATCAAGGGCGTGCAGGTGACCGCGGGTGCCAAGACCGCGATCGAAGCCGCCGGCGGCAGCATCGAGGAGTAAGCGGCATATGGCGCAAGCTGGCATCGGCAATCTCGGCGGCGGCCTGGGCAAGTTCACGGAACTTCGCCAGCGCCTGCTGTTCGTGCTGGGTGCGTTGATCGTCTACCGCATCGGCTGTTTCGTGCCGGTGCCGGGCGTCAACCCCGATGCCATGCTCGCCATGATGCAGGAGCAGGGTGGCGGCATCGTGGACATGTTCAACATGTTCTCCGGCGGCGCCCTGCACCGTTTCAGCATCTTCGCGCTGAACGTGATGCCGTACATTTCTGCATCTATCGTGATGCAGCTCGGCGTACACATCTTCCCGGCGCTGAAGGCGCTGCAGAAGGAAGGCGAGTCCGGCCGTCGCAAGATCACCCAGTACTCGCGCATCGGCGCAGTGCTGCTGGCGGTGGTGCAGGGCGGCAGCATCGCCCTCGCGCTGCAGAACCAGAGCGCGGCGGGCGGCGTACCGGTCGTGTATACCCCGGGCATCGGCTTCGTGTTGACCGCGGTGGTTGCGCTGACCGCCGGCACGATCTTCCTGATGTGGCTGGGCGAGCAGGTCACCGAGCGCGGCATCGGCAACGGCGTGTCGCTGATCATCTTCGCGGGCATCGTCGCCGGCCTGCCGGCAGCGGTCATCCAGACCGTCCAGGCCTACCAGAACGGCAGCATGAACTTCCTGTCGCTGCTGCTGATCGTGGCAGTAGTGCTGGCGTTCACCTGGTTTGTGGTGTTCGTCGAGCGCGGGCAGCGCCGGATCACGGTCAACTACGCGCGGCGCCAGGGGTGGTCGCAACGCGTACATGAACCAGACCTCATTCCTGCCACTCAAGCTCAACATGGCGGGCGTGATCCCGGCGATCTTCGCCTCGAGCATCCTGGCCTTCCCGGCGACGCTGAGCATGTGGTCCGGCCAGGCCACGCAGGCGACCTGGCTGCAGCGGGTGTCCAATGCGCTGGGTCCGGGTGAGCCGCTGCACATGATCGTGTTCGCGGCGCTGATCACCGGTTTCGCGTTCTTCTATACCGCGCTGGTGTTCAACTCGCAGGAGACTGCGGACAACCTGAAGAAGTCGGGCGCGCTGATCCCGGGCATCCGCCCCGGCAAGGCCACCGCCGACTATATCGACGGCGTGCTGACCCGGCTTACCGCGGCGGGCGCTGCGTACCTGGTCATCGTCTGCCTGCTGCCGGAAGTGATGCGCACGCAGCTGGGGACCTCGTTCTACTTCGGCGGTACTCGCTGTTGATCGTGGTGGTGGTGGTGATGGACTTCATTGCCCAGATCCAGGCCCACCTGATGTCGCACCAGTACGAGAGTCTGCTCAAGAAGGCCAACCTGAAGGGTGGCTCTCGCGGCGGTGGTCTGGCCCGCGGCTGAGCACAGATTTCATCCCGGCGGACCCATTCCGCCGGCATCCGGTGCAACCGGATCATCCAAATGAAATGGGCGGCCCGTGCGACGTCTCGCGCGCGGGTGAGACGATGCGGTGCCGCGCTGGAGTAGCGCGGCCGGTGGGGCCGGGCAACCGGTAACGCCAGCAGAGTCCGGCGCCGGAGCATGGGCACACTCCCCATGCCGGGTTCAGGGTCTTCGGGCCTTGGGCTTCCAAGTAATCCGAGACATTGATAGAATTCGCAGTTCACTTTTGAACCAATCCTGTCGGGCGTGCCCCGGGCGCGTGCCGACCCTCAAGTTTGGAGATCGCGTCATGGCGCGTATTGCAGGCGTCAACCTGCCGACCCACAAGCACGTCTGGGTGGGTTTGCAGAGTATTTTTGGCATCGGCCGCACCCGGTCGAAGAAGGTTTGCGAAGCCGCGGGTGTGGCTTCCAACACCAAGATCCGTGACCTGTCCGAGCCGGAAGTCGAGCGCCTGCGCGCCGAAGTCGGCAAGTACGTGGTCGAAGGCGACCTGCGCCGCGAAATCGGCATCGCCATCAAGCGTCTGATGGACCTGGGCTGCTACCGCGGCCTGCGTCACCGTCGCGGCCTGCCGCTGCGTGGTCAGCGCACCCGTACCAACGCCCGCACCCGCAAGGGCCCGCGCAAGGCGATCAGGAAGTAAGGGACTAGAAGACAATGGCCAAGCCAGCTGCTGCCAAGACCAAGAAGAAGATCAAGCGTGTCGTCACCGACGGCATCGCCCACGTCCACGCTTCTTTCAACAACACCATCGTCACCATCACCGATCGCCAGGAATGCGCTGTCGTGGGCCACTTCGGGCGGCGCGGGTTTCCGCGGTTCGCGCAAGTCGACCCCGTTCGCCGCGCAGGTCGCCGCCGAGAAGGCCGGAAAGGCCGCGCTCGACTACGGCGTGAAGTCGCTTGAAGTCCGCATCAAGGGGCCGGGTCCGGGTCGTGAATCGGCCGTCCGCTCGCTCAACAACGTGGGCTACAAGATCACCAACATCATCGACGTGACGCCTATCCCGCACAACGGGTGCCGTCCGCCGAAGAAGCGTCGCGTCTAAGGGGGCGATAAGAAATGGCTCGTTATATCGGTCCTACCTGTAAGCTCGCGCGCCGCGAAGGCGCCGACCTTTCCCTCAAGAGCCCGGCGCGTGCGCTGGACTCCAAGTGCAAGCTGGAGCAGAAGCCCGGCCAGCACGGCGCGACTGCCCGCAAGGGCAAGCTGTCCGACTACGCCACCCAGCTGCGCGAGAAGCAGAAGGTCAAGCGTATCTACGGCCTGCTGGAGCGCCAGTTCCGGAACTACTACAAGAAGGCCTCGACCAAGAAGGGCAACACCGGCGAGAACCTCCTGCAGCTGCTGGAAACCCGCCTGGACAACGTCGTCTACCGCATGGGTTTCGCGGTGACCCGTCCGTCCGCCCGCCAGCTGGTCAGCCACCGTGGCGTGCTGGTCAACGGCAAGCCGGTCAACCTGCCGTCGTACCAGGTCAAGGCCGGTGACGCGATCGCGCTGTCCGAGAAGGTGCAGAAGCAGCTTCGCGTGCAGGAAGCGCTGACCGTCGCCGAGCAGCACGACACCACCCCGTCGTGGATCGAGGTTGACGCGAAGAAGTTCGCTGGCGTGTTCAAGGCCGTCCCGGATCGGGCCGACCTGCCGGCGGACATCAACGAAGCGCTGATCGTCGAGTTGTACTCGAAGTAATTGTGGTTTGGCTGCCGCGTCCCGAAGGGGCGCGGCGCCGCATTCCACGCCCCGGCCGGATCGCGTTGCCCCGCCTTCCGGCTGCCCCCGGATAACGGGGCCACAAGTCAGAGCCGGCGGTTCCCCTGATCGTCGGCTCATTGCAGGAGAATCCGCAACATGACGGTTACCGCCAACTAAGGTCCTGCGTCCCCGCGGACCGCAGATCGAACGCCTCACCGACAATCGCGCCAAGATCGTGATCGAGCCGCTCGAGCGCGGCTATGGCCATACGCTGGGTAACGCGCTGCGCCGCGTCCTGCTGTCCTCGATCCCCGGCTTCGCGATCACCGAGGTCGAGATCGACGGCGTGCTGCACGAGTACACCACGGTCGAAGGCCTGCAGGAGGACGTGCTGGAAGTCCTTCTCAACCTGAAGGACGTCGCCATCCGCATGCACAACGGCGAGAGCGCCACCCTGAGCCTGTCCAGGCAGGGTCCGGGCGTGGTCACCGCCGGCGACATCAAGACCGACCACAACGTCGAGATCCTCAACGTCGACCACGTGATCTGCCATCTCACCAAGGACACGGCGCTGAACATGCGCCTGAAGATCGAGCGCGGCTTCGGCTACCAGCCGGCCACCGCCCGTCGCCGTCCGGACGAGGAAACCCGCACGATCGGCCGCCTGATGCTGGACGCGACCTTCTCGCCGGTCCGCCGCGTCGCCTACGCGGTCGAAGCCGCCCGCGTCGAGCAGCGTACCGACCTGGACAAGCTGGTCATCGACATCGAGACCAACGGCACGATCGACGCCGAGGAAGCCGTGCGCACCGCCGCCGACATCCTCAGCGACCAGCTGTCGGTCTTCGGCGACTTCACCCATCGCGACCGTGGCGCCGCCAAGGCCGCTCCGACCGGCGTGGATCCGGTGCTGCTGCGCCCGATCGACGATCTCGAGCTGACCGTGCGTTCGGCCAACTGCCTCAAGGCCGAGAGCATCTACTACATCGGCGACCTGATCCAGAAGACCGAAGTCGAGCTGCTGAAGACGCCGAATCTGGGCAAGAAGTCGCTGACCGAGATCAAGGAAGTCCTCGCCCAGCGCGGCCTGTCCCTCGGCATGAAGCTGGAGAACTGGCCGCCGGCCGGCGTCGCCGCCCACGGCATGCTCGGCTAAGCAGTACGCAGCATCGCACCCGCATCCATCGTGATGCGGGTGCTTCGGCGCCGACGGACCTGAAGGTCCGCGGCGACTCACCGGCCAGGAATGCCGGATCGGACCAGCGCAGTCCACAGCTCCAACGCCTGGATGGCGACAGCGAACAACAACCGCCACAACATTCGACAGGAATCACGACCATGCGTCACCAGAAAGCCGGCCGCAAGTTCAGCCGCACCAGTGCCCACCGCGAAGCGATGTTCAAGAACATGGCTGCCTCGCTGTTCAAGCACGAACTGATCAAGACCACCCTGCCCAAGGCCAAGGAACTGCGCCGTGTCGCAGAGCCGCTGATCACCCTGGCCAAGGTCGACAGCGTTGCCAACCGCCGCCTGGCCTTCGCGCGCCTGCGCGACAAGGAAGCCGTCGGCAACCTGTTCACCATGCTGGGCCCGCGCTACCAGGCGCGCCCGGGTGGCTATCTGCGCATCCTCAAGTGCGGCTTCCGCGCCGGCGACAACGCGCCGATGGCGTATGTCGAGCTGGTCGACCGCCCGCAGGCGGCCGAGTAATACTCTGCTCGCCGCTCCACGCGGCAGGCGTGATCGAAGACCCCGGCCCCGGCCGGGGTTTTTCGTTTCATGAGCCACGATTACCGTTGTCGCCCCGGATGCGGAATAATCGGGCGATTCTTCCACGTACCGGTCACTTCCCGCCCATGAATCCGTTCCGCTGGAGTTTTCGCGCGCAGTTCCTCGTCGGTTCCGTCGCCTGCGTCGCCCTGGTCGGCTATGCGATCTACACGCAGCTCTACCAGGCCTGGAGCCGTGCCCGTTGTGCATCTTCCAGCGGATCGCGTACGCGGCGCTGGCGCTGGTGTTCCTATCGGTGGCCTGCATGCGCCACGCACGCCGGGCGTACGCGGCTTCTACGGCGTGCTGGCGCTGGTTGCTTCCCTGGTCGGAATCGGCATCGCCGGCCGCCACGTCTGGCTGCAGACGTTGCCGCCGGAGCTGGCGCCATCCTGCGGGCCGCCGCTGTCGTTCCTGCAGGAAACCCACGGTCCGCTCGAGCTGGTGCGCAAGGTGCTCACGGGCACCGGCAATTGCGGCGATGTGGACTGGACCCTGCTGGGACTGAGCATGCCCGCCTGGAGCCTGATCTGCTTCATCGCGCTGGCTATCTGGGGCCTGCAGGCGGCGTTCCGCCGGCGCAAGAACCGCAACCGGCTCTGAGTCACATCCCCCACAGAATCGCGAGTCCCCCATGAGTACGCCCGAACGCAACCTGCACCCCGTCAAGCTGGCCGAAGGCTGGTCGCCGGACAGCTGGCGCAGCCGTCCCGCGCTGCAGATGCCGAACTATCCGGATGCGGCTGCGCTCGACACCGCGCTGGCCGAGTTGCGCCAGCTGCCACCACTGGTGACCTCCTGGGAAATCTTCGCGCTGAAGAAGCAGATCGCCGAGGCGCAGGAAGGCAAGCGGTTCCTTCTCCAGGGTGGCGACTGCGCCGAGAATTTCAGTGACTGCGAATCCGGCACGATCTCCAACCGGCTCAAGGTGCTGCTGCAGATGAGCCTTATGCTGGTCCATGGCCTGCGCCTGCCGGTGGTGCGCGTGGGCCGTTTCGCCGGCCAGTACGCCAAGCCGCGTTCGGCCGACATGGAAACGCGCGGCGATGTCAGCCTGCCCAGCTATCGGGGCGACGTGGTCAACGGCCCTGAATTCACCGCGCAGGCGCGCGTGCCCGATCCGCAGCGCATGATCACCGCGCACGCGCGTTCTGCGATGACCATGAACTTCGTCCGTGCGCTGATCGATGGCGGTTTTGCCGACCTGCACCATCCGGAATACTGGAACCTCAGCTGGGTCGGCTGCTCGCCGCTGGCCGAGGACTACCAGAAGATGGTGAACTCGATCGGTGATGCGGTGCGGTTCATGGAGGCGCTTGCCGGCGCCGAGGTGCACAACCTCAACCGGATCGATTTCTACACCTCGCACGAAGCGCTGCTGCTGCCATATGAGGAAGGGTTGACCCGGCAGGTGCCGCGTCAGTGGGGCTGGTTCAACCTGTCCACGCATTACCCGTGGATCGGCATGCGCACGGCGGCGCTCGAGGGCGCGCACGTGGAGTACTTCCGTGGCATCCGCAACCCGCTGGCGATCAAGGTCGGCCCCTCGGTGCAGCCGGACCAGCTATTGCGGCTGATCGACGTGCTCAACCCCGACGACGAGCCCGGCCGGTTGACCTTCATCCACCGCATGGGCGCGGCGCAGATCGCCGAGAAGCTGCCGCCGCTGCTGGAGGCGGTGCGCCGCGATGGCCGCCGGGTGCTGTGGGTGTGCGACGCCATGCATGGCAACACCGAGAGCACCGCTAACGGCTACAAGACCCGCCGCTTCGCCAACATCCTTACCGAGGTCGAGCAGTCGTTCGATCTGCACGCCGCCGCCGGTACGCGCCTGGGTGGCGTGCATCTGGAGCTGACCGGCGAGGATGTCACCGAATGCACGGGTGGCGCGCGCGAACTCACTGAAGTGGACCTGGGGCGGGCCTACCGTTCCACGGTCGACCCGCGGCTCAACTACGAGCAGTCGCTGGAGATCGCCTTGGCGATCGTGCGCAAGCAGGGCCAGCGCCAGGTTGACGCGCGGGTCTGAGCTGGAGAGCCGCGTGCTGGCTGCAGTGCTCAGTCGACGCCGTTGCTGCGGCCGGCGGCGGTGCCGATGCTGGCACGGAAGGTCGGTGGCTGGCGCGCGCGCGTGACCTGTTCGTAGGCGTAGCCGATCTCCAGCAACCGCGCTTCGCTCCACGCCGGGCCGACGAACACCAGCCCCAGCGGCAGGCCGTTGCTGTGCCCCATCGGCACGGTCAGCGCCGGGTAGCCGGCCACTGCGGCTGCTCCGTAGCCTTCGCCCGGGAAACGGTCGCCGTGGCTAGGATCGATCGGCCAGGCCACCCCCGTGGTGGGTGCCACCAGCACTTCCACCTGCGCCGCGTGCAAGGCGGCGTCGATGCCTTCGGGGCCGGCGAGGCGGCGCGCGCGCATGCGTGCGGCGATGTACGCCGGCGAGGCGAGGCCCTCGCGCCGGGCCGCCTGCTCGAAAAGCTCCTGCCCGAACAGCGGCATCACCTGCGCGGCATGTTCGCGGTTGTATTCGATCAGTGCATCGAGGGTGCCGAGCGGTGCTGCACGCTGCTGCAGGTAGCGTTCGAGGGCGGGCTTGAACTCGGTCAGCAGCACCTCGAGTTCATCGGCCTCCCACTGTCCCTGGGTAGGAATGTGTGCGTCGACCACGGTCGCACCGGCCTCGCGCATGGCGGCAACGGCGCGTTCGGTCGCGGCCGCCGCCTCCGGCGATATCGCGAGCCTGTCGCGCAGCAGGCCGATACGCACGCCGCGCAGGCTGCTGCCGTGCAGTCGTTCGGCGAAGTCGGAAACGTGCAGGGAGCGGGATCCAGAGGTAGCCGGATCTGCCTGATCGCGGCCGGTGATCGCGGACAGCAGATATGCCGCGTCCTCGACACTGCGGGTCATCGGGCCGGCTGTGTCCTGGCTTCCGGAGATCGGCACGATGCCGCTGCGGCTGACCAGTCCGACCGTCGGCTTCAGTCCCACCAGCCCGTTGACCGCTGCCGGGCAGAGGATGCTCCCGTCGGTTTCGGTGCCGACCCCGGCGGCTACGAGGTTGGCCGCGACCGCCACGGCGGTGCCCGAGCTCGAGCCGCAGGGCGACCGGTCGAGTACATACGGGTTGCGCGTCTGCCCGCCGACCGAACTCCAGCCGGAGGTCGAGTGGGTGGAACGGAAGTTCGCCCACTCGCTGAGGTTGGCCTTGCCCAGGATCACGGCACCGGCCTGCCGCAGGCGCGCGACCACGAAGGCGTCGTTGCCGGGATGGAAGCCGGCCAAGGGCCAGCGAGCCGGCCGTGGTCGCCATCGGCGTGGCGTCGATGTTGTCCTTGATCAGGACCGGGATGCCGTGCAGCGGGCCGCGCAGGTGGCCGGCCGCGCGCTCGGCGTCCAGCGTGGCGGCCTCGGCGCGCGCCAGCGGATTGAGCTCGATGACGGCATGGAGTTTTGGCCCGTTGCGGTCCAGCGCGACGATCCGCGCCAGATAGGCCTGCACCAGCGCATGGCTGCTGGTCTCGCCGCGGCCCATTGCCGCCTGCAGGTCGGCAATGCTGGCCTCGGCGTAGGGGAACGCAGCCGCAGCCGCCGGCGTCTGCGCAGGCGGCGCTGGCGTGGAAGGATTCTCGCGACGGCAACCCGCTGCACAGGTGCAGAGGAGCGCCACCGACAGCAGCGCGACCCGGCCCATACGCTTCCCCTAGGCGACGGACCGAGGCTACGCCCGCCGGCCGCGGCTGGCAATGTCGCCAGTGCGGCCGGGGGCGGTGGCGACGTCAGGCGGCGCGCGAGGCGCGCTTGCGGTCGCTTTCGGTCAGCATCTTCTTGCGCAGGCGGATTTCCTTCGGGGTGACTTCGACCAGCTCGTCGTCCTCGATGAAATCCAGTGCCTGCTCCAGCGAGAACTTGATCGCCGGGGTCAGCTTGATCGCGTCGTCCTTGCCCGAAGCGCGCATGTTGGTCAGCGGCTTGGTCTTGATCGCGTTGACGGTCAGGTCGTTGTCCTTGGAATGGATGCCGACCAGCTGGCCCTCGTACACGTTGTCGCCTTCGGCGGCGAACAGGCGGCCGCGCTCTTCCAGCGGCCCCAGCGCGTAGGCCGGCGTGGCGCCCGGCGCGTTGGCGATCATCACGCCGTTGATGCGCTTGGCGATCGCGCCCTGTTCCTTCGGGCCGTAGTGGTCGAACACGTGGAACAGCAGGCCCGACCCCCTGGGTCAGGGTCTTGAACTCGTTCTGGAAGCCGATCAGGCCCCGCGCCGGGATTTCATAGTCCAGGCGCACGCGGCCCTTGCCGTCCGATTCCATGTTCTTCAGCTGGGCCTTGCGGGTGCCCAGCTTCTCCATCACGCCACCCTTTATGGATTTCCTCCACGTCGACGACGAGCTGCTCGATCGGCTCCATCAGCTCGCCGTCGATTTCCTTGATGATGACTTCCGGGCGCGACACGGCCAGCTCGTAGCCTTCGCGGCGCATGTTCTCGATCAGCACCGACAGGTGCAGCTCACCACGGCCGGAGACCAGGAACTTGTCGGCGTCTTCCAGCTGTTCAACCTTCAGCGCGACGTTGTGCACCTTCTCGCGGTCCAGGCGGTCCTTGAGCTGGCGGCTGGTCAGGAACTTGCCCCCGACAGGTCCTTGTTGCCTGCGAACGGCGAGTTGTTGACCTGGAAGGTCATCGAGATGGTCGGCTCGTCGACGGTCAGCGCCGGCAGCGACTCCGGGAAGTCCAGCGCGCAGACGGTGTCGGAGATGGTCAGCTCGGAAATGCCGGAAATGGCGACGATGTCACCGGCCTCGGCGGTCTCCTGCTCGATCCGCTCCCCACCCCATGAAGCCCAGCACCTGCAGGACCTTGCCCTGGCGCTTCTTGCCTTCGCGGTCGATGATCGCGACCGGCATGTTCTTCTTCAGCGTGCCGCGCTGGATGCGGCCGATGCCGATCACGCCGACGAAGCTGTTGTAGTCCAGCTGGCTGATGCGCATCTGGAAGGGGCCTTCCTGGTCGACTTCGGGCTTGGGCGCGTGCTGCATGATCGCTTCGTACAGCGGGGTCATGTCGCCGGAGCGCACCGAGTCCTCCAGGCCCGCATAGCCGTTCAGCGCCGAGGCGTAGACGATCGGGAAGTCCATCTGCTCGGGCGTGGCGCCCAGGCGATCGAACAGGTCCCACACCTGCTCCACGACCCACTCGGGGCGCGAACCGGGGCGGTCGACCTTGTTGATCACCACGATCGGCTTGAAGCCCATCGCGAACGCCTTCTGGGTCACGAAGCGCGTCTGCGGCATGGGGCCGTCCATCGCGTCGACCAGGATCAGCACGGTGTCGACCATCGACAGCACGCGCGCTCGACCTCACCACCGAAGTCGGCGTGGCCGGGGGTGTCGACGATGTTGATGCGGTTGCCCTGCCAAGGTGATGGCGGTGTTCTTGGCCAGGATGGTGATGCCGCGTTCTTTTTCCTGGTCGTTGCTGTCCATCACGCGCTCGGCCAGCACGGTGCGTTCGGACAGGGTGCCGGACTGCTTCAGGAGCTGGTCGACCAGGGTGGTCTTGCCGTGGTCGACGTGGGCGACGATGGCGATATTGCGCAGTTTTTCAATGGACATGGCGATGGACGCGCCGTCAGCGCGCAGGGCAGGGGAGAAAGGAAGCCGGTTATTATAGCGGGCCAATGCGCCCTCAAGCGCATCACGGGCTGTAAACCTGAACAGGGTCCCTTCGCGCACCGGTCTTCGCCGGTCCTGCCCCGGGTCCGAAGGTCGCCCCGGATTCCGCTATTTCGCCCGATTCACGCCCAACGCAGGAGTTTCCCGATGTCCCTGATCGCCACTTTCGACACCGCCCGCGGCCCGATCCGGGTCGAGCTGCTGCCCGAAAAGGCCCCCTGACCGTGGCCAATTTCGTCAACCTGGTCCAGCGCGGCTTCTACGACGGCCTGAATTTCCACCGCGTCATCGCCGATTTCATGGTCCAGGGCGGCTGTCCGGAAGGTTCCGGCCGCGGCGGCCCGGGGTACCGTTTCGAGGACGAGACGAACAATGGCGTGGCCCACGAGCGCGGCGTCCTGTCCATGGCCAACGCCGGCCCGAACACCAATGGCAGCCAGTTCTTCATCACCCACGTCGCCACGCCGTGGCTGGACGGCCGCCACACCGTGTTCGGCAAGGTGGTCGAGGGCCTGGACGTGGTCGATGCCGTCGTCCAGGGCGACAAGATCAATTCGGTGAAGATCGAAGGTGACGCCGCGGCGGTGCTGGCCGCCAAGGCCGACCGCGTCGCCGAGTGGAACCGTTACCTGAGCGCCTGATCGGCGCCATGGCGTGCCCGGCGTGCACCCGACACACGCGGGCCGCCGGGCCGGTCGAGCCGGGGTCGCGTGATAAAATCACCGGCCCCGGACCCGGCCTGCTCCCGAGCCGAAGGGTCCATGACCTTACCTGCTCCGACCTGAAGGTCCCATGCGCATCCTCGGTCTCCTGCTTATCGTCGGTATTGCCGGCGGGCTGTACGCCTGGTGGTCGAAGGACCGCCAGCCCGAGCTGCTTCCCGATGATCCGCGCCTGGGCACCGGCGAGGCCGGTATCGTCATGCTGGCCGCCGAGTGGTGCGGCTACTGCCGCAAGCAGCAGGGCGACTTCGAACGCGCACAAGTCCGTTACCGCGTCATCGACATCGATACAGAGGACGGCGACCGCGCCATGCGTGCGCTCGGTGCGCGCGGCGTGCCGGTGACCGTGATCGGCCAGTCCGTGGTCCGCGGCTACGACACCGGCGCCCTCGACCAAAGGCTGAGCCCGCTCGGCTACGACGTCTATTAACCTGCGCGGCGCCGCCCGTGCGGCCCGCATTTCTTTCCACGTGACACATCGCACCCACCGAAGGACCTCCCACCCATGAAGACCCCCGTTCGAGTTGCCGTCACCGGCGCCGCCGGCCAGATCGGCTACGCCCTGCTGTTCCGCATCGCCTCCGGCGAGATGCTCGGCAAGGACCAGCCCGTGATCCTGCAGTTGCTGGAGCTGCCGCTGGACAAGGCCCAGGCCGCGCTGAAGGGCGTGATCATGGAGCTCGAGGACTGCGCGTTCCCGCTGCTGGCCGGCATCGTCGGCACCGATGACCCGGAAGTGGCGTTCAAGGACGTCGACGTGGCCCTGCTGGTCGGCGCGCGTCCGCGCGGCCCGGGCATGGAGCGCAAGGACCTGCTGCTGGAGAACGCCAAGATCTTCACCGCCCAGGGCGCGGCGCTGAACAAGGTCGCCTCGCGCGACGTCAAGGTGCTGGTGGTCGGCAACCCGGCCAACACCAATGCCTACATCGCGATGAAGTCCGCGCCGGACCTCAAGCCGGAGAACTTCACCGCGATGCTGCGCCTGGACCACAACCGCGCGCTGAGCCAGCTGGCCGCCAAGGCCGGCGTGGCCGTGGGCGAGATCGAGAAGCTGGTGGTGTGGGGCAACCACAGCCCGACCATGTACCCGGACTACCGCTTCGCCACCGCCAATGGCGTGTCGCTGAAGGACAAGATCAACGATGCCGACTGGAACGCCAACGAGTTCATCCCGAAGGTCGGCAAGCGCGGCGCGGCGATCATCGAAGCCCGTGGCCTGTCCTCGGCCGCCTCGGCCGCCAACGCCGCCATCGACCACGTCCGCGACTGGGTGCTGGGCAGCAATGGCAAGTGGGTGACGATGGGCATTCCGTCCGACGGCTCCTACGGCATTCCGGAAGGCGTGATCTTCGGCGTCGCGGTGACCACCGAGAACGGCACCTACACGCGGGTGAAGGACCTGCCGGTCGACGCCTTCAGCCAGGCCGCGATCGACAAGACCCTTACCGAGCTGGAAGAAGAGCGCAGCGGCGTGGCCCACCTGCTCTGACCGGTGCGGCGCACTGCACGACAAGAGGGGCGGCTTCGGCCGCCCTTTTTTGTCGCTCGCGGCGGTGACGGCCGCTGCGGGCGCCACCCGGCTACGCGTGACCGATGGCACATGCGCTGCCTGCGCGGGAAAAACGGCCTTTTCCCCGTGCTAGGTTGCATGGCTTTCACGATTGCAGGGGACACGCATGCGCACCACGTGGTGCCCGTTGGGGCTGGGACTGGGAATCGCGGTACTGGCAGGCGGCGGGTTCGCGCTGCCGGCGCAGGCGGCGGAAGGCGGTGGCTACCTGCAGCCGCCCGAGCCGCTGTTGGGCGTGCTGCGTGCGCCGCTGAACCCGTCGCCGGTGGTCGATTCCAGCGGCACCCGCGCGCTGCTGGTGCGGCAGTCGCTGTACCCGCCGGTCGAGCGCGTCGCCGAGCCCTACCTCAAGCTGGCCGGCGTGCGCGTGGAGCCGCGCAACCACAGCCGTCACGACCGCTCCAGCGGCTACGGCATCCGCACCTGCCTGGATGGCTTCGACCTGCTCGACCTTACCAGCGGCACGCAGACGCCGGTGGCGCTGCCGGCCGGTGCCTGCCCGGGCATGCCGTCGTGGTCGCCGGATGGCCAGCGCTTCGCCTTCGACAACACCACCGGCAGCGGCGTGGAGCTGTGGGTCGGCGAGGCGTCCAGCGGCGCGGTGAAGCGGGTCGAGGGCGTGCAGCTCAACACCATGCTCGGCAGCGAGGTGCAGTGGCTGGGCGCGCAGCAGGCGTTGCTGGTCAAGCGCGTGCCGCAGGGCCAGGCCCGGCGCCGCTGAAGGCCACGGTGCCGCCGGGGCCGGAGGTCAAGGAGGCGATCGCCGGCAAGGGCGAGAGCAGCACCTACGAAGCCCGCGACACCCTCTCGGGGCCGGAAGACGAGGCCCTGTTCGACTACTACGCGACCTCGCAGCTGGCCACGGTGGACGCGGCCACGGGCGCGGTCGCCGCGATCGGGCAGCCCGCCGTGATCGGCGAGGTCGATGCCGCGCCCGACGGCCGCCACGTGCTGGTGGAGACGCTGGCGCGACCCTATTCGTATGTGACCACCTGGAATCGCTTCGCCCGCGAGGTGGCTGTGCTCGACCTTACCGACGGCCGCACGCGCACGATCGCGCAGCTGCCGGTCGCCGACCGGGTGCCGGTGCGTGGCGTGCCGACCGGACCGCGCAGCCACGGCTGGCGCGCCAACCAGCCGGCCACGCTGGTCTGGGCCGAGGCGCTGGATGGCGGCGACTGGAAAGTGGAGGTGCCCGCGCGCGACCGGCTGGTGAGCCTTACCGCGCCGTTCACCGCCAGGCCGAAGGAGATCGCGCGGCTGAAGCAGCGCTATGCCGGCCTCGACTTCTTCGCCGGCGGCGGCCGCGCGCTGGCCCACGAGTACGACGCCAACCGCAACTGGCGGACCACCACGCTGGTGGACGTCGACCGTCCCGATGGCGAGCGCCGCGTGCTGTGGGATCTGTCCACCGACGAGCTCTACGCCGACCCGGGCAGTCCGCAGTACCGCCGACTGGCCAATGGCGCCTGGGTACTGCGCGAAGAGGGCGGGGCGCTGTTCCTCGCCGGCGGCGGTGCCACGCCGCAGGGCAACCGCCCGTTCCTGGACCGCTACGAGCTGGCCACCGGCAAGACCCGGCGCCTGTTCCGCAGCGCGCCCGAGGCGTTCGAGAGCTTCGTCGGCTTTGCCGGCGGCGACACCTCGAAACTGCTGACCTGGCACCAGTCGCCGATCGATCCGCCCAACCTGTACCTGCGCACGCTCGGTGACGCGGTGGCTGCGCCGGTCCAGGGGCGAGGCCGCGGTCGCCTCCACGTCAGCCGTGGTCACCCGCTTCCCGGATCCGACGCCGGTAGTGCGCGGGGTGAAAAAGCGCCTGGTGACCTACAAGCGCAAGGACGGCGTGGACCTGTCGTTCACCCTGTACACGCCGCCGGGTTACTATAAGGAAGGCACGCGGCTGCCCGCGATCCTGTATGCATATCCGGCCGACTACGCCGATCCGTCCAAGGCCGGCCAAGGTCAGCGGCTCCGAGCAGACCTTCACCCGCCTGAGCGGTTACCGCCTGTTGCTGCTGGCCGGCTACGCGATCATCGACAATGCTTCGTTCCCGATTGTCGGCGATCCCAAGACCGCCTACGACAGCTACCTGGAGCAGCTGGTCGCCGATGCCGAGGCGGCGGTGGACAAGGCGGTGGAGCTGGGCGTGGTCGACCGCGAGCGGATCGGCGTGACCGGCCACAGCCACGGTGCGCTGATGACCGCGAACCTGCTGGCGCATACCGACCTGTTCCGCGCCGGCGTGGCTTCCAGCGGCGGCTACAACAAGACCCTCACGCCGTTCGGCTTCCAGAACGAGCGGCGCTCGTTCTGGGCCGCGCCGCAGGTGTACGACCAGGCCTCTGCGTTCTTCCACGCCGACAAGATCAACGAGCCGCTCCTGATCGTGCATGGCGCCGACGACGCCAACCCGGGCACCGAATCGACCCAGTCGCCGCGCCTGTTCCAGCCATCCGCGGCAACGGTGGCACCACGCGCCTTATGATGCTGCCGTTCGAGCCGCACTGGTATGCGGCGCGCGAATCAATGAGCATTTCGTCGCCGAAATGCTGGCCTTATTTCGATCGCTACGTGAAGGATGCGCCTCCGCCCAAGGCAAAGACCGCGGCGCGTTGAGCGCGGGCGGACAGGCGGGGCAACGCCACGGGTTGATCGGACCGGTCAACCTGTCGTCCATGGAGAAGGCCGGGATATCCCGGCCTTTCCTTTGCGGCGGCGTTTCCGTGGATGGTTTTCGACCAAGGTCGCAGGGCCGCGGGGCAGGGGCGGGACTATGCTCCGGCCATCGCCAGTCCGTCCTGCCTGGGAGGGAGACAGCCATGCGCTACGAAGACCTGTACCGGCGTTCGATCGAACAGCCCGAAGCGTTCTGGGCCGAAGCCGCCACCGCCATCGAATGGCGCGAGCCGCCCGGGGCGATCCTCGAATACACGAACCCGCCATTCCGGCGCTGGTTCGCAGGCGGCACCACCAACCTGTGCCACAACGCGGTCGACCGGCACCTTACCCGAGCGCGGCGACCAGCTGGCGCTGGTGGTGGTGTCCACCGAGACCGGCGTCACCCGCGAGATCACCTATCGCGACCTGCACCGCGAGGTGAACGCGTTCGCCGCCGTGCTGAAGAAGCTCGGCGTTGGCCGCGGCGACCGCGTGGTCATCTACCTGCCGAACATGGCCGAGGCGGTATTCGCGATGCTGGCCTGCGCCCGCATCGGCGCGATCCACTCGGTGGTGTTCGGCGGCTTCGCCGCGCACAACCTCGCACTGCGCATCGACGATGCAAAGCCACGACTGCTGATCGCCGCCGACGCCGGCAGCCGCGGTGGCAAGGTCATCCCGTACAAGCCGCTGGTCGACCAGGCCTGCGCGGAGGCGAAGTTCCCGCCGCCGAAGGTGCTGCTGGTGTCGCGCGGGCTCGACCCGGCGCAGCCGCGCGTGGAGGGTCGCGACGAGGACTACGCCGCGTTGCGCGTGCAGGTCGAGGACGAGCATGCCGGGAACGTGAACGTTCCCGTGGAGTGGCTGGAATCCAACGAGCCCAGCTACCTGCTCTACACCTCTGGCACCACCGGCAAGCCCAAGGGCGTGCAGCGCGATGTCGGCGGCCATGCGGTGGCGCTGGCGCTGTCGATGCGCACGGTCTACGACGTCGGCCCGGGCCAGGTGATGTTCTCCACGTCCGACGTCGGCTGGGCGGTGGGCCATTCGTACAACGTGTACGGGCCGCTACTGGTTGGCGCGACCTCGCTGCTCTACGAGGGCCTGCCGGTGAACCCGGACCCGGGCATCTGGTGGTCGCTGTGCGAGCGCTACGGCGTGCGCACCATGTTCTCCTCGCCCACCGCCGTACGCGTGCTGAAGAAGCACGACGTCTCGCACATCCGCGACCACGACCTGTCGAAGCTGCGCTACCTGTTCCTTACCGGCGAGCCGCTGGACGAGCCGACCGCGCAGTGGATCACGACCGCGCTGGGAAAGCCGGTCATCGACAACTACTGGCAGACCGAGACCGGCTGGCCGGTGCTGTGCCTGCTGCCGGGCGTGGACATGAAACCGGTGAAGTTCGGTTCGCCGGGCCTGCCCAACCTCGGCTACAAGCTGCGGGTCATCGACGAGACCACCGGCCAAGGCTGCCGCTGCCGGGCAGAAGGGCGTGCTGGTGATCGAGCCGCCGCTGCCGCCGGGCTGCATGACCACGGTGTGGAACGACGACGCACGCTTCCTGTCGAGCTACTTTGGCCATTTCAACGAACTGCTCTACAGCTCGCTGGACTGGGCGATCCGCGACGAGGACGGTTACACCTTCATCCTCGGCCGCACCGACGACGTGATCAACGTTGCCGGCCACCGCCTGGGCACGCGCGAGATCGAGGAGTCGGTGTCCAGTCATCCGGCGGTGGCCGAGGCGGCGGTCATTGGCGTCCAGGACGAACTGAAGGGACAGGTGCCGGTGGTGTTCGCCACGCTCCGGCGCAGCGACGGCGACCCGGCCGAGTCGGCCGCGCAGATGATGCGCACCGTCACCGAACAGCTTGGCGCGGTGGCGCGGCCTTCGCGCGTGTACGTGGTCAACGCGCTGCCCAAGACCCGCTCGGGCAAGCTGCTGCGTCGCTCGCTGCAGGCGCTGGCCGAGCACCGCGACCCGGGCGACCTGTCCACCCTCGACGACCCCAATGCGCTGGAAGAGGTGAAGCGCGCGCTGGAGCGCGGCGCCGACGCGGGCGGCTGACGCGCGCGCGGCGCGCTGCGGCGGGCGCGTGTGGTGTGGCCGTCTCCATGCCGCGCCGGGTGCGTCGCGGTCGGCCGGCTACAGGACGCCCGGGATCGGTTGCATCGCCGCGGCCTCGGTGGCGCAGCGGACGGCATCGACCGGGACGGCGCGCTGCAGCTCGTCGCGCGCGGCGGCGACGTCGGCAAGGAACGCCTCGTCGCCTTGCAGGCGGGCGAACGTGGCCGAGGCGACCGTCCGCCCCGCCAGCACGTCGCTCTGCCAGTGCGCGTTGCAGACCAGGCGGTTTTCGCCGAACGCGCGGGCGCGGCCCAGCACCGCATCGGCGCGGTCCGGTGCAAGCTGCACCAGGATCAGCCCCAAGGCCCAGCCGATCGCGGTGTGCCCGGACGGGTAGGAGCCGTCGCCGCGCAGAAACGCTTCCTCGCCGGGCGTGCAGGTGCTCTCGTCGAAACGTACGAACGGGCGCTGGCGGTTGTAGTGGTTCTTGGCGTGGTACGTCGTCAGCCCCGCATCGACCATCGACCGCTGCAGCAGCAGGTACAGCCGCGGCGTGGCCTGCGGCGTGATCGAGATGCCCAGTGCGCATTCGAACGTCTGCGCGGCCTGCGGGAAGCCCAGTTCAGCGTCGCGCGTGGCCAGCACGTCGCGCGGCCCGGAGCGCAGGGCCTGCGCGGCGGCGTGCACCGCCACGTCCTGCGCGAAGCCGGCCGAGCCTTCGGCGGGCGGCGGTGGCACCAGCGCGAGGCTGTCGGGCAATGACTGCCCGAGATAGCCGGCCGGCACGCCAGGCTTGAGTTCGGGGGCCGCCGGCGCGGACCGGCGCGTGGCCTCGCCGGCGCACGCCGCCAGGCCCGCGGCCAGAACCAGCGTGCATGCGGCGCGCAGGGAGTGGCGCCTCATGGGCGCTTCACCAGCGGCGGCAGGAAGTAGCTTCCATCGGTCACGCCGCCCTTGGGTCCGTAGAAGCGGAAGGTGAGGCGGTAGTCCCATTCCTTCGGCGTCGGCAGCCAGTTCGAGTCGGATGCGTCCGCGGGCTTTTCGGGTCCGAAGTAGAGCGTGAGCGAACCATCCGGGTTGTACTTGAGGCCGGACTCGCGGTTGAGCAGGAAGCGGTTCTTCGGATTGGGCAGGACGCGGGCGAACACCGGGTCCACCGCGATGACCGACCAGAAGTAGTCCGCATACTTCGGCGGCAGGTCATCCTTGGGGAAGGTCAGCGAGTAGGTGTGGGCGCCGTTGAGCTGGACGCCATCACCGTCGAGGTTGCTCTTGTAATAGACCACCTCGTCCATCCGGTTGGCCCAGATGCCGCCGAGGTTGACCAAAGTGCGGCCGAGCCAGTCGTCGTTGTAGGTGCCGGCCACCGCCGGGCGCACCCAGCCATTGCGGATGGTGCCGTGGCCGATGGTGGCCGCAGCGGTGTGCAGGTCGGCCTGCGCCTTCTGGCGCACGACGGTGTCCACCCGGGCGCGCTCGGCCGGATCCTGGATGCCGGCGGCAATGGCGCGCACCTTGGCGGCGATGGCCTCCATGCCGGGATTGATGTCCTTCTCGCTGTCCAGCACGGCGACCGCGTTCTCGAACGCTTCCACGCCGGGAAGATGCTGCTGGTCGAAATCCGGGAACGTGGGCAGGGTGGGCGGCTCGATCGCACCGGTCGCGCGCAGCGAGAACCTGTGCTGCAGGGCGACCGCCTGGTCCCAGTTGTCGCCGAGTTCGACGCGCGCCAGCATGCGCATGTATTTCACCGGCACGTCGATCCGCACGGTGGTGTCGGGCAAAGTGACGTTCGCGCCCTCCAGGCACAGGGCGAATTCGCCGGCCGGGCGCCTGGCCTGCGTGCGCTCGTTGATGTTGGCGACCGTTTCGCCCCAGCCGTTGAGGAACTGCGCGGTGTAGTAGCGCCCCTTGATTTCCGGCACGGACACCAGCGTGCAGCTGTCCTCGTCCACCGCCACCCAGGCTTCGGAGTAGGCGACGTCGAGATTGGGATTGGGCCAGTCCACCTCGCCGGGCTTGCGGTGGACGATCCCGTTCCACTGGAAGCCCTCGGCCAGGTCGGCCTTCTGCTGGCGCAGCACCAGCAGGCGGCCGAGCAGGTAGATCCAGCATCGCTGATGTCCCATGGTCGGTGTAGGCAGGACCGGTCGCCTGGGCGGCGGGCGCCGGCGACGCGGCTGTGCCCGTGGCAGGCGTCGCGTCCGGCGGTGCGCGGTTGCAGGCGGTGGACGCGACGGCGATCAATGCGAGGCAGGACATCGAGCGGACGGTGTTCACATCACGTCTCCCGGAGGCTACCGCGGAATTTGGGTGGGCATGGTCAATGTGGTTGGGCGCCGCCGGCGGGGCCACGCAGCCTGCCGGGCCCGGCAGGCCACGGAAGCCAGCCGCCGCTTGTGGAGGCTCACCATCGGCGACGCCCATAATACACGTCGCGCGCGACCATGCGTACGCAGGACTCGGTGAAGCGGGTGCCGGCGACGGGGCCGGGAACGACGTCGCCTGGTTCAGGTGGCGTGCCCATCTTGCTTCCCTTTCGTGAGGACGGAACGAACCATGGATGGTGCGTGGATTGCGGGCGACGGTGAAAGCCGCGTCGCGCGGCCTGCGGCCTGGAAGCTTCCCCGGCGCGCCTTGCGGCCCAGAGTGCAAGGGCTCGCGAGTTAAGGATGTGCGAAGAGCATCGGGACCGGACTGGCGGCTGGAACGGACACGCGGTCCATGGTGGCCTCGTCTGCAGTCAGAACGTGATCGATCCGGACACCATCAGCGGGTTGCCCGCCAGGCGGTTCTCGACGCCGAATTCGTGCAGCCAGCGCCCCGGGGCGGCGGAAGTGCTGTCGCCGTGCTTGTGCTGCCAAGCCACCACCGGTCCCGGTGACCACGCGCTGCCGCGGAAGCGATCGCGGCGGTCGGCGAGCGGGCCGCGGTGCGACCGGAACGCACGGGTCGATGGCACGCATCCGCCGGCCCCGGCGGACGCGCGGGCCACGGCCGGTACGCCGGATTCCCATTCCGGGAAGAGGGCGACGGAATACGATCCGCCTGCCCGGAACAGCCGGCATGCAAACCGGCACCGGTCCCGCGCTATCGTAGGTGCGGGCACCTGCCTGCCAGGCGGGCAGCCGGCAGGAGGCCCTGTGACGCACCGCCGCAAGAGGATGCGACGGCGGATGAGGCACGAGGGCCCATGCGTGCGGTCTGAAGCAGTCGCCGTCGCCACTCCACAGGAGGCACCATGGGACGCATCTTCCGTTACGTGCTTGCAGTCGTGGCCGGGCTCATCGCCGGCAGCGTGGTCAACATGGGCCTGCTCCACGTGGGTGCCAGCGTGGTGCCGCCTCCGGCTGGCGCCGACGTCGCCACCGTCGAAGGCCTCAAGGCGGCGTTGCCGTTGTTCGAGCCGCGGCACTTCGTGTTCCCGTTCCCAGCGCACGCGCTGGGCACGTTCGCAGGCGCGATCGTGGCCACCCTGCTGGCGCCCGGGCGCAGCGCCGTCCCGGCCTGGTGGTGGGTGCGCTGTTCCTGTGTGGCGGCGTCGCCAACGTATTTCTGCTGTCAGGGCCGATGTGGTTCAACGTCGTCGACGTGGTGTTCGCCTACGTGCCGGCGGCGTGGTTGGGACAGCGGCTGGTGCGGCGGCGTGGGGCGGGTGGGCAAACGGCTGCCTGAGTTCCGGTTTCAGGAGTCCGCGCGGACGACTGCCAGGTCACCGGTGCACGTGTTCCGTGCGGCGCGCACCTGTTCGACGGCTGCGCTTGGCAGGGGAAAGTGCGCCCCATCCATCGAACATATGGTCCGTGCCGGCACGCCGGCCGGCTTGGGTCCGCTGATGATGCCCGGCGATCGCGACCGATCCGCCTGCGCACTCGCAGTCGGCGTGGGTGGAATGTCCGCCCGCAGCCGGGAGCAGGCCTGCCTCGCGCTAGTCGTGTGCCACGTCCGCATCCGCATCCGGTTGCAGGCCCGTGTAACTGGCCCGTGGCCGGATCAGATGCCCCTGCGCCTGCTGTTCCAGCGCATGTGCCAGCCAGCCGGCCAGGCGTCCGGCTGCGAACATCGCCAGCGCCGGTGCGGGCGGCAGGCCGTGGGTGAGGCAGATCGCGGCGAGGGTGAAGTCCACGTTCGGGCGGCGGCCGCTGGCGGCTTCGGCGGCGGCGATCACCGCTTCGAGCGTGCGCATCGTGCCGGCGTCGGCCGCGCTGGCGCGCAGCATCGCCAGCAGGGTGGCCGCGCGCGGATCGCCGTCGGGGTAGAGGGCGTGGCCGAAGCCGGGCAGGTCCTCGCCGCGCTGCCAGCGGGTGGCGATGAAACGGTCGATGTCGCTCGAGTCGCGCGCGCCCTCGACCAGCGCATAGACGCGTGCGGTGGCGCCACCGTGGCGCGGGCCCGACAGCGCGGCCAAGGCCGGCGCAGACGGTGGCGTGCAGGTGCGCACCGGTCGAGGCGACCACGCGCGCGGCAAAGGCCGAGACGTTGAGTTCGTGGTCAGCGCACAGCACCAGGGGCGGCGCGGACCAGGGCTGGCGAAGTTCGCATCGCCGGGGCGCTAAGGCCTCGCCCAGCAGCCGGTGCACCGGGCCGGCGGGGCGGCGCGCGACCAGCAGCGCAGCGTTCTGGCGCAGCAGGGTGGCAGCCACCGCGCGGCGGGTCGGCTGGTCGGCCTGGAAGGAGTGCGGCACGTGCAGGGCCAGCAGCGGGATCGCCGCCATCGAGCGGCTCAGCGGCGGCAGCTCGGTATCGCCGGCGAGCGGGGCGATGCGCGCCGGCCAGTCGCCGGGCGGGTCGGCGAACGGATCCCATTGCCGCAGTCCCACAGCAGGCGGGCGATGTCCTCCAGGGTGGCGCCGGCCTCGGCGGCGGCCACGGCCGAACGGCCGCGATAGTAGGGGCCGTCCGGACGGATCAGCGAGATCCGCGTCTCCAGTACCGGCAGGCCGCGGTCCAGGCTCTGCGCGGCGCCGCGCGCCGGCCCGCGGCCCAGGCGCTTGCGCTCGGCCAGCCGCTCCACGTCCTGGCGGCGGTACACGCGGCTGCGGTGGTCGGCGCCAGGGCGCGACTCGAGCAGGCCGCGGCTGACATAGGCGTACAGCGTGGCGGCGCTGATGCCGAGGATCCGGCAGGCTTCGGCGGCGGGAATCAGGTCGCGGTCCATCATGAAATATTGATCGACTCGATCAAGATTGATCAACCGTTGGCAGGGTGACACATTGCCCCGGCCGCGTGCACTTCCGCGCGCCGAGGAGCCGCCCATGTCCCGTTCCACCGCCCCCTCCGCCGGCGCGCCCGGGCTTCAGGAAGGCACGTCTCCTGGATGGGTTCCGCGCCGCACTCGCCGCCGAATCGCCGCTGCAGGTCATCGGTGCGATCAACGCCAACCACGCGCTGCTGGCCAAGCGTGCCGGCTATCGCGCGATCTACCTGTCCGGTGGTGGCGTGGCGGCCGGTTCGCTGGGCCTGCCGGACCTGGGCATCAACACGCTCGAGGACGTGCTGGTCGACGTGCGCCGCATCACCGACGTGTGCGAGCTGCCGCTGCTGGTCGACATCGACACCGGCTTCGGCCCGAGCGCATTCAACATCGAGCGCACGGTCAAGTCGCTGATCAAGGCCGGCGCGGCGGCGTGCCACATCGAGGACCAGGTCGGCGCCAAGCGCTGCGGGCACCGCCCGGGCAAGGAGATCGTCAGCGCCGGCGAGATGGTCGACCGGGTCAAGGCGGCGGCCGATGCCAGGACCGATGCGGATTTCTTCCTGATCGCGCGCACCGACGCGATCCAGGTCGATGGCGTGGACGCGGCGATCGAGCGCGCCATCGCCTGCGTGGAAGCCGGTGCCGATGGCATTTTCGCCGAGGCCGCGTACGACCTCGACACCTACCGCAGGTTCGTGGATGCGGTGAGGGTGCCGGTACTGGCCAACATCACCGAGTTCGGCAAGACCCCGCTGTTCTCGCGCGACGAGCTGGCCTCGGCCGGCGTGGCGATCCAGCTGTTCCCGCTGTCGGCGTTCCGCGCGGCGAACAGGGCGGCGGAGAACGTGTACGCGGCGATCCGCCGCGACGGCCACCAGAAGGCGGTGGTCGACAGCATGCAGACCCGCGAGGAGCTGTACGACCGGATCGGCTACCACGCCTTCGAGTCGAAGCTCGACGCGCTGTTCGCGGCGAAGAAGTAGCCTTCTTTCCTGCCGCTCCTCCTGCGCGGGGGGGCGGCCAGTATTCCCGACGGGAGCATCCAGATGAGCGAGACCACCGCCACTCCGTTCAAGCCGAAGAAGTCGGTCGCCCTGAGCGGAACCGCCGCCGGCAATACCGCGTTGTGCACGGTCGGCCGCAGCGGCAACGACCTTCATTACCGCGGCTACGACATCCTCGACCTCGCCACGACCAGCGAGTTCGAGGAGATCGCGCACCTGCTGGTCCACGGCAAGCTGCCCAGTGCCGCCGAATTGGCCGGCTACAAGGCCAAACTGAAGTCGCTGCGCGGCATCCCGGCGGCGGTGAAGGCCGCGCTGGAAGAACTGCCGCCGTCGGCTCACCCGATGGACGTGATGCGCACCGGCGTGTCGGTGCTGGGCTGCGTGGCGCCGGAGAAGGACGACCACAACCATCCCGGCGCGCGCGACATCGCCGACAAGCTGATGGCGTGCCTGGGCTCGATGCTGCTGTACTGGTACCACTGGTCGCACAACGGCCGCGCGATCGACGTGGAGACCGACGACGACTCCATCGGCGGGCACTTCCTGCACCTGCTGCACGGCGTGCCGCCGCGCCAGTCGTGGGTGCGGGCGATGCACACCTCGCTGGTCCTGTACGCCGAACACGAGTTCAACGCATCGACCTTCACCGCGCGGGTCATCGCCGGCACCGGCAGCGACATGCACAGCTGCATCACCGGCGCGATCGGCGCATTGCGCGGGCACAAGCACGGCGGTGCCAACGAAGTCGCCTTCGAGGTGCAGAAGCGCTACGAAACCCCGACGAGGCCGAGGCCGACATCAAGGCCCGGGTCGAGCGCAAGGAAGTGGTGATCGGCTTCGGCCACCCGGTGTACACGGTCGGCGACCCGCGCAACCAGGTGATCAAGAACGTGGCCCGCGACCTGTCGGCCGAGCAGTCGAACATGAAGATGTACCACATCGCCGAGCGGCTGGAGACGGTGATGTGGGACATCAAGAAGATGTTCCCCAACCTGGACTGGTTCAGCGCGGTCAGCTACCACATGATGGGGGTGCCGACGGCCATGTTCACCCCGCTTTTCGTGATCGCCCGCACCTCCGGCTGGAGCGCCCACGTGATCGAGCAGCGGATTGATGGCAAGATCATCCGGCCCAGCGCCAACTACACCGGTCCGGAGAACCTCGAGTTCGTCCCGATCGACCGGCGGGGGTAGGGGATAAAAAAATCTGAAGACGCGGAAGCTCGGGGGAGCGATGCGTGAAGGTATCTACCGCAAGACCGATGCGGGACGGGACGAAATCCGTGACCGCGGCCGGAGGCTGTCGCCGCCGCTGCGTACTGTCCTGCTGATGGTGGACGGCCAGCGCCCGCTGGCCCAGTTGCGCGAAGTGATGGCCGGCATGAAGGCCCCGGACGACGCGCTGGAATCGCTGCTGGCCAACGGCCTGATCGAGCTGGTGCCGTCGGGCTTCGACGTGGCCGGCCTGGTCGGGGCGGTCGCGCCACGGCCGGCCAGCCGGCCACCGAGCGTGGTCATGGCCGAAACGGCTAAGGCCGGCGCCGGACAAGCCGGCGCCAGACAAGCCGGCAGGCGAGGGTCGCTCGGCCCGCTACGTGTACATGTACGAGCGGATGAGCGAGGCGGTACGCACCCATCTTGGGCTGCGTGGCTACTTCCTGCAGTTGAAGGTCGAGCGTTGCACCGATGCGGACGGCCTGCAGGCCCTGCTTCCGGAGCTGCGCGTGGCGCTGGCCAAGGCCAAGGGCGAGAGCTTCGCCGCCGACTGGGAGCGGACGCTGGAGCAGCCGGCCTGATGCGACGGGCCTGAAGCGCCCTGCGGCCGGCTAGAAGGCGGGCGGCCGCAACGGCCGCCGCCCCGCTACGCCGGTCAGGCCAAGCCTTCGGCCTTGAGCGCCTGCTGCACGCCGGCATCGGCGTCCATCCGTGCCTGGGAAGGCGGCCAGCGCCTCCAGCCCGGACAGGTCCACGCCCGTGCGCGCGGCCCAGCGCAGGGTCACGTACAGGTAGGGATCGGCGAAGCTGCGGAAGCCGGCCAGCCATTCGCGGCCCTGCAGCTGCCGGTCGGCGGTCTCGAACAGGGCGCGCACGCGCTTGCGCGCGGCCGCCTTGACCGCGTCGTGCTGGGTCGGGTCGTCGATGTAGTTGCCCGGTCCGAACAGCGGCTTGAACGCCGGATGCAGGTCGGAATTGACGAACGCCAGCCAGCGGGCCGCCTCGGCGCGCTGGCGCGGGCTGCCGTCGCCGCCCAGCCGGGCCTGCGGACGGCGGTCGGCGATGTAGCCGACGATGGCCGCGTTCTGGGTCAGGACGAAGTCGCCGTCGACCAGCACCGGCACCGACCCCGAGGGGTTCAGCGCGCGGAACGCCGGGGCCTTCATCGACTCGGCGTCCATCACCTCCACCTCGAACGGCTCGCCGGTCCAGCGCAGGTCGATGTGGACGGCAGTCGAGCAGGCGCCGGGCTTGGTATAGAGCTTCATGCGGGATCCTCGGTCAGCGGAAAAGCAACGGGCCCGCGATTATCACGGGCCCGTCGTGTGCTGCGCGTGCCGGATACCGCAACGGACCGTCGTGCCGGCCCGCCTTGCGCGGTCCTCAGGTGCGCGGCTTGAGCCGCTGCACCCGGTAGAAGGTGTGGTCGCCGATGGTCGCCACCTGGTAGGCGTTGCTCCAGCTGGGATTGGCGATGGCGTGGGCGGCGAAGTGGCTGGCCCCGGGTACGATCTCCCGGCGCTGGCCGACCGGCAGGGCCCAGTTGCGCTCGGCGCGCAGGGCCACGTCGACCGAGCGGTCCCAGGCCTGCATGTTGCCCAGCTGGGTGTTGGGCGAGACGATCGTCGGTGCGAACTGCTTGCGCGCGGTGACCACGTCGCACATCGAATTGCCCCAGAGGCCGCTGTCACGGCGGCGCAGGGCCACCTCGGCGACGGCTTCCTTACCGCGCACGCTCTGGTCGCGAGCTTCCATAACACGGTGGTGCTCAGGCAAAGCGAGTCGGCGGCCGGCTGCGGCAGGAGCTGCGACAGCCAGAGGATCCATGCCAGTTTCATCTGTTTCTCCTTGCTCCGTCTGCGCGGCGCCTGGCGTCATCCCGGAACGGATGGGCTTGGCGACGCGGGGCGTCATGGGGAGGCAGCCGAAAAATCCACGGGCCGCCCGGGGTGCCGGCAAATCTGGAGTCCGGCGGGGTCAGCCCGAAGAAGGGGGCGGACTGGGGAAGTGGCGCGCAAGATAGGGGTCGGTTTCCGAACCGAAACTGAATGCTTCTGCTTGACAGGCCGCCTTGGCACGAGGTGTGAAACTGTGAGCGGCCGCAAATTTTCTAAACGGATTCAGTTACTTCCGCAACGTCGATCCGATTGGGCGGCGGCCACCCGTCCGCCCGAAGGGCGGCTAGCCCGCGCCTTCGGGCGGGATCTAGAGCGCGGCTGCCAGTCGGCTGCCCCGGCGATGGCGCGCTTGGCATCCAGTTCGGCGGCCACGTCGGCTCCGCCGATCACGTGTACCGGCGCGGTCACGCCGGCGGCCTGCAGTGTCGCCTGCAGCTCGCGCCGCGGCTCCTACCCGGCGCATACGACAACGGTCCCGGCTGGCAGCCGCTGTTCGGCGCCGTCCACGCGGATGTGCAGGCCGGTGTCGTCGACGCCGAGGTATTCGACCCCGCCCAGCATCTTCACGCCCTTGGCCTTGAGCGTGGCCCGGTGGATCCAGCCGGTGGTCCTGCCCAGGCGCGCACCGGGCCGGCCGGGGCTGCGCTGCAGCAGCCAGACCTCGCGTGCAGCCGGCTCCGGCCGGGGCGGGGCGAGGCCACCGCGGGTACGGCCCTCTACATCCACGCCCCATTCGGCGCGCCAGCGGGCCGGGTCCAGGCTGGGCGAGGGACCCTCCCACCATAACCCCCGGCGACGTCGAAGCCGATGCCTCCTGCGCCGATGATCGCGACCCGGTCGGCGACTTCGGTGCGGCCAGTGAGGACATCGAGGTAGCTGACCACCCTCGGGTGGTCCGAGCCAGAAATCCACGCGCCGCGGCGCGATGCCCGTGGCCAGCACGATCTCGTCGTAACCGGCCAGCATGTCGGCGGACGCCTGCGTGTCCAGGTGAAGGTCCACGCCGGTCTCGGCGATCAGATGACGGAAGTAGCGCAGCGTCTCGTGGAACTCTTCCTTGCCCGGGATGCGTTTGGCCAAGGTTGAACTGGCCGCCGATCTCGCCGGCGGCATCGAACAGGGTCACCGCATGGCCGCGCCGGGCGGCGACTGTGGCGCAGGCCAGGCCGGCCGGGCCCGCGCCAACCACGGCGATCCGCTTCCTGCTGGCGGCGGGCCGGTACTGCAGTTCGGTCTCGTGGCCGGCGCGCGGATTGACCAGGCAGCTGGCGAGCTTGTTCTCGAACACATGGTCCAGGCAGAGGCCTTATTGCAGGCGATGCAGGTGTTGATTGCATGGGCCTTGCCGGCGCGGGCCTTGTTCGGCCATTCCGGGTCGGCCAGCAGCGGCCGTGCCAGCGAGACCATGTCGGCCTGGCCCGCGGCGAGGATATCTTCGGCCACCTCCGGCATGTTGATCCGGTTCACCGCCACCAGGGGAAGCGACACGTGCGGCTTCAGCCGGGCGGTGATGCCGGCGAAGGCGCCGCGCGGCACCGAGGTGGCGATGGTCGGCACCCGCGCTTCGTGCCAGCCGATGCCGGAATTGATGATGGTCGCGCCGGCGGCTTCGACGGCCCGCGCCCCAGCGACGATCTCGTCCCACGCGTTGCCGTCCTCGACCAGGTCCAGCAGCGACAACCTGTATATGAGGATGAAATCCGGGCCGCAGGCTTCGCGCACGCGGCGCACGGTCTCCACCGCGAAGCGCATGCGCTTTTCCGGGCTGCCGCCCCATATCGTCGCGGCGGTTGGTCCGCGGCGCGGTGAACTGGTTGATCAGGTAGCCCTCGGAGCCCATGACCTCCACGCCGTCGTAGCCGGCCTCGCGGGCGCGGGCGGCGGCACTGGCGAAGGCGTCGATCTGCCGCTCGATACCGCGTGCGGACAGGGCGCGCGGAGTAAACGGGTTGATCGGCGCCTTCAGCTTCGAAGGGGCGACCTGGAGCGGGTGGTAGCCGTAGCGGCCGGCGTGCAGCAGCTGCAGGCAGATCTTTGCGCCGTGTTCGTGCACCGCCCGGGTCACCTGCCGGTGCGGCGTCGCCTCCTGCGCTGCGGACAGCTTGCCACCGAAGGGCTTGAGCCAGCCGACGACGTTCGGCGCGAAGCCGCCGGTGACGATCAGTCCGGCGCCACCGGCGGCGCGCTCGGCGAAGTAGGCGGCCAGCCTGGGAAAGTCGCGGGCGCGGTCTTCCAGCCCGGTGTGCATCGAACCCATCAGCACCCGGTTGCGCAGGGTGGTGAAGCCCATATCCAGCGGGGCGAAGAGATGGGGGTAGGGGCTGGCGAAGCTGGCGTCATTGCGCGGATACGCTGGCGTACGGATGGCGCATCCTCCCGCCAAACGCCGGGATCGGCAAGTACGGCGTCGGCCAAGGCGCCGGGCCGGCCGTCTCCGGGTCGCTACTCCCAGCCGGCCAGCACCAGCTTGCCGATGGTGCGTCCGGCTTCCATGCGCCGGTGGGCTTCGCGCAGGTTCGCCGCGTTGATCGGCCCGAGCACTTCAGAGAGTGTCGTCCGCAGCGCGCACGCCTCGACCAGGCTGCCGACCCGGCTGAGGATCTGGTGGTGGCGGATCATGTCGTCGGTGCGGAAGCGCGGCCGGGCGAACATGAACTCCCAGTGGATGCCGATGCATTTGGCCTTGTAGGGGTCGCCGATACGCAGGGCGCCGGCGGGTTCGACGATCAGCCCGACGTGGCCCTGCGGCGCCAGCAGTTCCCCCAGCACGTCCCAGTAGCGGTCGGTGTCGGCCAGGTTGATCGCCGCATCCACCGCTGCCAGTCCCAGCGCCTGCAGCTGCGGTGCCAGCGGCTGGCGATGGTCGATGACATCGTGTGCACCCATCTTCCGGCACCAGTCCGCGCTCTCCTGGCGCGAGGCCGTCGCGATCACCCTGAAGCCGGCGTGGCGCGCCAGCTGGATCGCGATCGAACCCACGCCGCCGGCGCCGGCGATCACCAGCAGGCTGCGGGTGTTGTCCTCGGCATCGAAGTCGAACGGCATGCGTTCGAACAGCAGCTCCCACGCGGTGATCGTGGCAAGGGGCAGAGCCGCGGCTTCGGCGAAGTCGAGCGTGGTCGGCTTGGCGCCCGCCAGTCGTTCGTCGACCACCTGGTATTGCGCGTTGCAGCCAGGCCGGGTGACGTCGCCTGCGTAATACACCTCGTCCCCCGGCTGGAACAGGCACACTTCCTCGCCTACCGCTTCGACCACGCCGGCCGCGTCGAAGCCCAGCACCCGGGGTTGAGCCTCGGCCTGTGGCCTGGGTGCCCGCAGCTTGGCGTCGACCGGGTTGACCGATACCGCCTCGACCCGGACCAGCAGGTCGCGCGGACCGGGGTCCGGCCGGAGCAGGCTGACGTCCTCTAAAGCGGCGGGGTCGTCGATGGGCAGATACCGGGTCAGGGCGACGGCCTTCATGCGTTCTCCTTGGCGGGCTTTCCCGGGGAGTATGCCGTCACTGTCCGGGGCCCACCGGATCACTGGCGTAAGCACAAAGTCGCTTGCGAAAGCCAGCTGGAATAAGCAAAAGTGCAGCCGGTTCGACGGTTTTCACATGTTATGGTACTGTTAACACCGTCTTCACCTCGTCCCGCCTAGGCTTCCGCGGGACGACGTGTAGAACGGCCGTCAGGGATGTCCGCCGGAAATTCGATGTGTGGGCATCTGCAGTGACCTGAGGCAACACGGTTTCTTACCCCGAATCAGCAAGGAGCTAGATGAGATGAACAAGAAACTTCTGACCGCTGCACTGCTTGGCGGCCTTACCGTCGCGCAGGCTGCTTCCGCGCAGGAGTTCGATGACCGCTGGTACCTGACCGGTTCGGCGGGCTTCAACTTCCAGGACAGCGGACGCGGCACCGAAGACGTTCCGTTCCTGGGCCTCGGCGTGGGCAAGTTCATCAGCCCGAACTGGGCGATCGACGGCGAGCTCAACTATCAGAATCCCGGCCTCAACAGCAACCGGCATCTGAACTGGAGCCAGTACGGCGTTTCGCTGGACTTCCGTCGTTTCCTGATCCAGGACGGCCGCGCCTATAACCCTTACTTCCTGTTCGGCGTCGGTTACCAGCAGGCCGAGGAAGAGTGGGACGCTTTCCCGAACCCGAATTCGCCGGGCGAGCGTGAGGACGGCAACCTCGCTGCCAAGGTCGGCGTCGGTCTGCAGACCACCTTCGACCAGCGCGTCGCCGTGCGTGCCGAAGTCGCCTATCGCGCCGATTTCGACGACCAGAGCGCCAACGCTCCGAATGAAGACTGGTTCGGTGACGTTCTCGCCTCGGTCGGCCTATGGTGATCCCGCTTGGCCCGGCCCCGGTTGCCGCTGTCGCTCCGGCGCCGGTCGCTCCGAGCTGCGCCGACCTGGATGACGACGGTGACGGCGTCAACAACTGCGATGACAAGTGCCCGGGCACCTAGGCCGGTACGGTCGTCGGTCCGGACGGCTGTCCGGTGCCGGTGTCGATCGACCTGAAGGGCGTGAACTTCGACTTCGACAAGGCCACCCTGCGTCCTGACGCGCTGGCCACTCTGGGCGAAGCCACCGAGATCCTGCGCCGCTATCCGCAGCTGAAGGTCGAAGTGGCCGGCCACACCGACCTGTGCGGTGCGGAGGACTACAACCAGGGCCTGTCCGAGCGTCGCGCAAAGACCGTGTACGACTATCTGACCAGCAACGGCATCGATGCCTCGCGTCTGGCCGGTCCGGTGGGTTACGGCGAGAGCCGTCCGCTGGAACCGACCGCGCAGACCCTGCCGGGCTGCAAGAACGAAACCAACCGTCGTACCGAGCTGAACGTCCAGAACTGATCCGGACGCAAAGCGGCAAGACCACAAGGCCCGGCATCTGCCGGGCCTTGTTTTTTCCGCACGTGACGGAATGGGGCGAGCGCGTGATTTGCGCCCTGCGTCCTTGAATCGACTGCGGGCGCTGCCTACACTCGCCTCGACATCTCCAGGAGTCGTCCCGATGCGCGCCTTCGTCGCTGCCGGCCTGATCGGCCTCGCTTACGTCCCGGCTGCCGCCATCGCCGCTACCGACTGTTCCGGTCCGATGGTGCAGGCGCCGCTGCCGCTGCCGGCGACCGCCGCGGCTCCCGTGGCCCCGGAGCTGGGTTCGCGGACCTCCCAACTGGGCATGCCCAGCGGTGTGCTCGCCCCGGTAGCCGATCCGGCCCAGTCGCTCGACCGCGTGCTGTTGCGCTTGCGGATCGAAGGTTGCCGCAACATCGCCAGGGCGATGCCGGCTTCGCCGGCGGTGAATCCGAACGATCCTGCCGCCTACAAGCCCAAGACCCAGTACGACAACACGCCCTGGCGTTTCAATATGACCCAGGTGGCAAGCGCATGACCGCCGACGAGTTCGATGCGTGGATGAAGGCGCGCGGTGCGCGCGTCGCCACGGGCAAGCCGGCTCCGGCCCAGCCGGCACCGGCGCCCGCCGCACCGCCGGCGAAGGACTGATTCACGGCGATGGGCGGGAAGGCCTCCCGTCCAGGCGCTTTCCCCGGACGGACAGCAGCCAGTGGCAACCGGGACGGTGCGCCGCGACATGGGCTCGCGCGCGTCCTGTCCAAGGCTGGCCTGTGCTCGCGTACCGAAGCGGCGAACTGGATCCGCGAAGGGCGCGTGCGCGTCGAAGGGCGGGTGGTGCGTGATCCCGAGTATCCGCTTCACGATGGCATGCGCCGTGTGCGCGTGGAGGGGCGCGAGGACCAGACGCAACCGGTGCGCCAGTACCTGATGCTCAACAAGCCGCGCGGACTGGTGACAACCACGCGCGACGAACAGGGGCGCGACACCGTCTACCGCTGCTTCGATGGCGCCGGGTTGCCGTGGTTGGCGCCGGTCGGCCGCCTGGACAAGGCCAGCGAGGGCCTGCTGCTTTTCAGCAACGACCCGCAATGGGCTGCTGCCGTTCTCGATCCGGAAGGCGGGCCGGACAAGACCTATCACGTGCAGATCGACCGCCTTCCAGACCCGGCGCTGCTGCAGGGCTTGTGCGAAGGCGTGACCGGGGAAGCGGGTGAACGCCTGAGTGCCAGGTCGGCTTCGTTGCTGCGCAGCGGTGCGCGCAATGCGTGGCTGGAGATCGTGCTCGACGAAGGACGCAACCGGCAGATCAGGCGTCTTCTTGCCGCGTTCGACGTGGGCGTGCTGCGGCTTGTGCGTGTGGCGATCGGCGACCTGTCACTGGGCACGCTCGAGAAGGGAGCATGGCGCATGCTCGAGGATGGCGAGCGTGATGCGCTGGCCCCGGGCAAGGGCCGCGGCTGATTCCAGGCCACAAATACGCACCCCGGCACGTTTTTCCGCGCCGTTTTGTGCCTAGACTCCGGCATCCAAGGGCACGCGGGGAGCTGCACCATGTTCAGGATCCGGGCGCTGCGGGCATTCGTGGCGATGATCGTGGTGGTCGCGCTGGGCGCCTGCGCGGGCACCCAGCACAAGTCGGCCAAGGCCGAAACCGCTTCGCAGCCGGTTGTCGCCAAGCGCGGCGACGCGAAGGGCTATCGCTTCAATATGACCCAGCACGGCAGGAAGATGAGTGCCGAGGACTTCGACGCCTGGATGCGGGCCAACGGCCTGCACGTGGCCAAGGGCAAGGCCAAGCCGGCGGCCAGGGAGCGGCACCAAGACCGCCGCCAAGGCAAAGCCCGGGTCCAAGCCGGAGAAGGTCGCCGCGACGACGGTCGCGAAAAAGCCGTCGCGCGACTGACCGGCCGCCGGCCGCTGGCGGCGGCGATCCTCAGGCTCCGATCACGCCCAGTTCGCGGCCGATTCGGGTGAACGCGCCGATCGCATGATCCAGGTCCTCGCGGCTGTGCGCCGCGCTCATCTGCGTGCGGATCCGGGCCTGCCCCTGCGGCACCACCGGGAAGAAGAAGCCGATCGCGTAGATGCCCTCCTCGAGCAGGCGCCGGGCGAACTCCTGCGCCAGCGGCGCGTCGTACAGCATCACCGGACAGATCGGGTGAACGCCCGGCTTGATGTCGAACCCGACGGCGCTCATGCGCTCGCGGAAATACGTGGTGTTCTCCTGCAGCCGGCTGCGCAGGTCCCCGGCCGAGGCCAGCATGTCGAACGCCCTGATCCCCGCGGCGACCACGTGCGGCGGCAGCGAGTTGGAGAACAGGTAAGGCCGTGAGCGCTGGCGCAGCAGTTCGATAACTTCCGCGCGCGCGGTGGTGAAGCCGCCCAGTGCGCCGCCCATCGCCTTGCCCAGCGTACCGGTGAAGATGTCGATCCGGTCCATCACGCCCTTGACCTCGGCCGAGCCGCGCCGGTGGCGCCGAGGAAGCCGGTGGCATGGCATTCGTCGATGTGGACGAGTGCGTCGTACTTCCTCGCCAGCGCGGTGATCTCGTCTAGCGGGGCGATGAAGCCGTCCATCGAGAATGCGCCGTCGGTGGTGACCAGGATGGTGCGCGCGCCGTCGGCACGGGCCTGCTGCAGCTGCTTGTCCAGGTCGGCCATGTCGCAGTTGGCGTAGCGGTAGCGCCTTACTTGCACAGGCGCACGCCGTCGATGATCGAGGCGTGGTTGAGCGCGTCCGAGATGATCGCGTCGTTCTCGTCCAGCAGCGGCTCGAACAGGCCACCGTTGGCGTCGAAGCAGGCCGCGTAGAGGATCGTGTCCCGGGTGCCGAAGAACCCGGCGATGGTCCGCTCCAGCTGCTTGTGCAGGTCCTGGGTGCCGCAGATGAAGCGCACCGAGGCCATGCCGAAGCCGTGCGAGTCCAGCGCCTCCTTGGCTGCGGCGATGACCTCGGGGTGGTCGGCCAAGGCTGGGTAGTTGTTGGCGCAGAAGTTGAGGACCTCGCGGCCGTCGTCGAGCGTGATGCGTGCCGATTGGGGGCTGGTGATGACGCGCTCGGACTTGAACAGCCCTTGCGTGCGCAGGGCATCCAGCTGCGCGGCGTAGCGGCTCATGGCGGCTGCGGACATGGGGTAAATCCTTAAAGGAAAAGGGAAAACCGGAATTTTACCCGGACGCTGGCGTGCCCGGATTCACTCATGCATATCAGCTATAAGCTGCGACCCCTTATTCATTTCCAGATGCGAACCTGAATACGGACTATCTCACCACAGCCAGTACCGGCCACGAACCGACGGGGTACCGAACATGCGACATCGAGTCAATGCGGCACGCACGGCCACCAGCCACCGCACCTTGGCTGGCAGGGGCGATCGCCCTGGCGCTGGCGGGCCCCGCCTTCGGTCAGTCCAAGCCGACGGTCGAAGAGTTGCAGCGCCGCCTGGAGGCGCTGGAACAGCGCTACGGCGCCGCGCCGCAGACCGCCGATGGCCAGTCGCTGGATGTGGCCGCGCTGGACCAGCGCCTGCGCGTCCTCGAGCGCAACCTGGAACTGCAGGAAGAGGCGCGCGTAGCCAAGGAGAAGGAAGCCGCGGTGGTGACCGTCAACGACAAGGGCGCCTCCTTCAAGTCGGCCAATGGCGACTACGAGGTCAAGATCCGTGGCCTGCTCCAGGGCGATGGACGCTTCTACAGCGCCGGCGAGCCGGCCGGCACCTACGATACCTTCCTGCTGCGCACCGCGCGCCCGACCATCGAGGGCACGCTGGGCAAGTGGATCGGCTACCGCTTCACTCCGGAATTCGCCGGCGACAGCGCGACGATCGTCGATGTCTACGCCGACCTGAAGTTCTCCCCGGCCGCCACGGTCCGGGTCGGCAAGTTCACCTCGCCGGTCGGCCTGGAGCGCCTGCAGTCGTCCTCGGCGCTGTCGGAGATCGAACGTGCGCTGCCCAGCGAACTGGCGCCCAACCGCGACATCGGCGCACAGCTGCAGGGCGAGCTTGCCGGCGGCACCGTCAGCTACGGCCTTGGCGTGTTCAACGGCACGGTGGATGGCCGCGACGCGGTCACCACCAATCCGGACAACGAGTTTGAATATGCGGGCCGCCTGTTCTTCGAACCGTTCAAGAACGACGCCAATTTCTGGTCCGGGCTGGGCTTCGGTATCGGCGGCAGCATCGGCGACACCGAGGGCACTGGCAGCAACTTCCTGCCGCGTTACCGCACGCCGGGCCAGGTGCAGTTCTTCAACTACCGCTCGGCCGTGGCCGCCAATGGCCGCCGCACCCGCTGGTCGCCGCAGGGCTACTTCTATCGCAACAACTTCGGCCTGCTGGCCGAGTACATCGAATCGGCCCATAAGTGCGCGTGGGCGCCTCGCAGGCCGAACTGGAGAACAGCGCCTGGCAGGCGACCGTCAGCTGGGTGCTGACCGGCGAGGACGCCAGCTATCGCGGCGTGTGGTCAAGCCTTCCAGTGCTTTCAGCCCGGGCAAGGGCGGTTGGGGCGCATGGGAGCTGGTTGGCCGCTACGGCGAGCTGGATGTCGACAGGGCCGCTTTCCCGCTGTTCGCGGACCCGGTCGCGGCCGCGCGCAGCGCCCAGTCCTGGACGGTCGGCGTCAACTGGTATCTCAACAGCAACCTCAAGCTGGTGGCCAACTACCTGCAGACCAGTTTCGACGGTGGTGCCGCGGCCGGTGCCGACCGTGAAACCGAAAAGGCAGTGTTCACCCGGCTGCAGGTCGCGTTCTGACCTGCCCTCCCCCGACACCCGGAGCGACGCACATGAAAAACCACAATCGCCGCGGATTCGCATTCCGCCTCGCCGCCACCGCCTTTGGCCTAGTGCTGGCACTGGGTGCCACGGCCAAGGATGCCCAGCTGCTCAACGTCTCCTACGACCCCACCCGCGAGCTCTATCGCGACTTCAACGAGGCTTTCGCCAAGCACTGGCAGGCGACCAAGGGGCAGAAGGTCTCGATCGAGACTTCGCACGGCGGCTCGGGCAAGCAGGCCCGTGCCGTGATCGACGGACTGGAAGCCGACGTGGTCACCCTGGCCTTGGCCTACGACGTCGATTCGATCGCCGAGCGCGCCAAGCTGTTCCCGGCCAACTGGCAGAAGCGGCTGCCGGAGAACAGCACCCCGTACACCTCGACGATCGTCTTCCTGGTTCGCAAGGGCAATCCGAAGGGCATCCGCGACTGGCCGGACCTGCTCAAGTCCGGCGTGTCGGTGATTACCCCGAACCCGAAGACCTCCGGTGGCGCGCGCTGGAACTACTGCTGGCCCATGGGGGCCTACGGCCTGAAGATCTTCAAGGGTGACGAGGCCAAGACCCGCAACTTCGTGACCGCCCTGTTCCGCAACGTGCCGGTGCTCGACACCGGTGCGCGCGGCGCGACCACCACTTTCGTCCAGCGCGGCATCGGCGACGTGCTGCTGGCCTGGAAAACGAGGCGTTCCTGTCGATCGAGGAGCTCGGCCCGGACAAGTTCGACATCGTCGTGCCCTCGCTGTCGATCCTGGCCGAACCACCGGTGGCGCTGGTCGACCGGAACGTGGACAAGCACGGCACCCGAGAGGTCGCGCAGGCCTACCTGCAGTACCTGTACTCGCCGGAAGGGCAGCGCATCGCGGCCAAGCACTATTACCGCCCGCGTTACCCGCAGCATGCCGCCCCGGCCGACGTCGCGCGCTTCCCGAAGGTCGAACTGGTGACCATCGATGGCGTGTTCGGCTCGTGGGCGGCGGCGCAGAAGAAGCACTTCGCCGACGGCGGCGAGTTCGACCAGCTCCAGGCGAAGAAGTAAGCGGTCCCGCGACCAGCGATATGAGGAGGAGCCCTGCAATGGCACGAGCGAAAGCGACATGGCGGATCGTGCTGGCAGGCCTGGCGGTGGCACTGTCGGCGGCGTCGGCCCAGGCGGCCGATGCCGAGCTGCTCAATGCCTCCTACGACGTCGCCCGCGACGTCTACCGCGACCTCAACCCGGCCTTCGTCGCGCAGTACCGCCAGCAGAATGGCAAGGCCGTCAATGTCGACCAGTCGCACGGTGGATCGAGCAAGCAGGCGCGTGCGGTGATCGACGGGCTGGAAGCGGACGTGGTCACCATGAACAACCCGCTGGACATCGACCAGATCGCCAAGGCGGGCCTGTTGCCGGCGAACTGGGCGGGGCGGCTGCCCAATGCCAGCGCGCCCTCGTGGTCGACGATCCTGTTCCTGGTGCGCAAGGGCAACCCGAAGAAGATCCGTGACTGGGGCGACCTGGTGCACCCGGGCGTGGCGGTGATCCTGCCCAATCCGAAGACCTCGGGCAACGGCCGCTACAGCTACCTTACCGGCTGGGAATGGGCCAGGCGTGCCGGCGGCGGCAGCGACGCGGCGGGCGAAGCCTATGTGCGCAAGCTGTTCGCCAACGTGCCGGTGCTCGATACCGGTGGCCGCGGAGCCACCAGCACGTTCGTCCAGCGCGGCATCGGCGACGTGCTGCTCACCTTCGAGAACGAGATCGGGTTGCTGCGCACCGAGTTGGGTGCGTCGGACTATGAGGTGGTGGTGCCTTCGCTGACCGTGCGGGCGGACAATCCGGTTGCGGTGGTGGACAAGGTCGCGGGGAAGCACGGCACCGCGGCGCTGGCAGCCGCGTACCTGAAATACCACTATTCGCCGGCCGCCCAGGAGATCTTCGCGAAAAATTACCTTCGCCCGGTTGATGATGCCGTCCTCCAGCGGCATGGCGCGGCCTTCCCGAGGCTCAACGTCTTCCGCGTGGAAACGGCGTTCGGCAGCTGGCCCGAAGCCCAGAAAAAGCATTTCGCCGACGGCGGCGTGTTCGACCGGATCTATACGCAACGATGATGACAAGCAGCACCGCAATAGAAGCAGATGGCGCGCCGCCCCCGGGCGGCGTGCTTGTGCGTGGCCGCCGGCGGCGGGTGATGCCCGGCTTCGGCCTGAGCCTGGGCTACACGATGGGCTGGCTGGGCCTGATCGTCCTTATTCCACTGCTCGGCCTGTTCGTGCATTCGGCACAGCTGGGCCCGGAAGGGTTGTGGCGCATCTGGACCGAGCCGCGGGTACTCGCCGCGCTCAAGATCAGTTTCGGAACCGCGCTGGCCGCAGCGGCGTTCAATGCGGTGATGGGCACCCTGGTGGGCTCGGGTGTTCGTGCGCTACCGCTTTCCCGGCCGGCGCCTGTTCGACGCGATGATCGACCTCCCGTTCGCACTTCCCACCGCGGTCGCCGGCATCGCGCTGACGGCGTTGTATGGCCCCAACGGCTGGCTCGGCCAGTGGCTGGAAGCGGCCGGCATCAAGGTCGCCTACACCCCGTTGGGTATCACGGTGGCGCTGGTGTTCATCGGCCTGCCGTTCGTGGTGCGGGTGGTGCAGCCGGTACTGGCCGAAGTGGAAACCGAACTGGAGGAAGCCGCGGCCACCCTCGGCGCCGGCCGCTGGCAGACCGTGCGCAGGGTGGTGCTGCCGGCGCTGTGGCCGGCGGTGCTGGCCGGCTTCGCGCTGTCGTTCGCCCGTGGCGTCGGCGAGTACGGTTCGGTGATCTTCATCGCGGGCAACATTCCGCAGGTGTCGGAGATTGCGCCGCTGCTGATCACGATCAAGCTCGAGGAATTCGACTACACCGGCGCCACCGCCATCGCGGCGGCGATGCTGCTGCTGTCGTTCGCGCTGCTGCTGGTGATCAACACGCTGCAGGCGCGCATCGCCCGCGGCGAACGGCGTGGAGGAGGCTGACATGGGCCACATATCGGGCAATGTGGCGGGCGCCGTGCTCGTCGTCGATGCCGGGGAGGCGCCGATGGAGCGCGGACACGAACGCATTCCCGCCCGGCCGGCGTCGCCGACCACCGAGCCACGCTGGGTGCAGGTGGTGCTGATCATCGGCGCGCTGCTGTTCCTGCTTTCGTTCCTGCTGCTGCCGTTGCTGCTGGTGTTCACCGAAAGCCCTGCGCGGCGGCGTCCAGGCATTCGTCGATGCGGTGAGCGAGCCGGACGCGCTCGCCGCGGTCAGGTTGACCGTGCTGGTCACCGCGATCGTCGTTCCGCTGAATCTCGCGTTCGGGGTCGCGGCGGCCTGGGCGGTGTCCAAGCACGAATTCCGCGGCAAGCGCTGGCTGGTGACGCTCATCGACCTGCCGTTCGCGGTTTCTCCGGTGGTGGCCGGCCTTGGTGTTCGTGCTGATCTTCGGCGCTCAGGGCTGGGCATACCCGCTGATCGAAGAAGGCTGGCGCTTCAGCCTGCCACTGCTGGGCGAGGTCCACCTGCAGCTGCCGCGGATGATCTTCGCCCTGCCGGGCATCATCCTTACAGCCACGACCTTCGTGACTTTCCCGTTCATCGCCCGCGAACTGATGCCGCTGATGGAGCAGCAGGGCGCGGACGAGGAACTGGCGGCGTTGACCCTCGGCGCCAACGGCTGGCAGACGTTCTGGCGGGTCACCTTGCCCAACATCCGCTGGGCGCTGCTGTATGGCGTGCTGCTGTGCGCTGCGCGGGCGATGGGCGAGTTCGGCGCGGTATCGGTGGTGTCGGGCCACATCCGCGGGCGCACCAACACGCTGCCCCTGCACGTGGAGATCCTCTACAACGAATACGCCTACAGCGCCGCGTTTGCCGCGGCCTCGCTGCTGGCATTGAGCGCACTGGTCACCCTGGTGCTGAAGACCTGGCTGGAATGGCGCCACGGCGAGTCGCTGGCTGCCAATCACCGCCACTGAGGACGAGAAGACATGGCGATCCGTATCGAACACCTGCACAAGCGCTTCGGCGCGTTCGCCGCGCTGGACGGCATCGACCTGGAAATCCGCCAGGGGGCGAGCTGCTGGCCTTGCTCGGGCCTTCAGGTTCGGGCAAGACCACGCTGCTGCGCATGATCGCCGGCCTGGAGCATCCCGATGGCGGACGCATCCTGATAGGTGGCGAGGACGCGACCCAGCTCAGCGTGCAGGAACGGCGCGTGGGCTTCGTGTTCCAGCACTACGCGCTGTTCCGCCATCTCACCGTCGCCGACAACATCGGCTTCGGCCTGAAAGTGCGGCGTGGCCGTGATCGCTGGCCGGCAGCGAAGATCGCGGCGCGGGTCGAGGAACTGCTGTCGCTGGTGCAACTCCAGGGGGCTGGGCGGCCGCTATCCCGCGCAACTCTCCGGCGGACAGCGGCAGCGCGTGGCGTTGGCGCGTGCCCTTGCGATCGAGCCGCGCGTGCTGCTGCTGGACGAGCCGTTCGGTGCGCTCGATGCCCAGGTGCGGCGCGACCTCCGCGGCTGGCTGCGGGGCCTGCACGAGCGCACCGGCCTGACCACGGTGTTCGTGACCCATGACCATAAGAAGCGCTGGAACTGGCCGACCGCGTGGCGATCCTCAACCATGGCCGGATCGAGCAGCTGGCGACGCCGGCCGAGGCCTACGACCGGCCGGCCACGCCCTTCGTCTACTCCTTCGTCGGGGCGGTCAACCGCTTGCGGGGACGCCGCAGCGGCGACCGCATCGAGGTCGCAGGACTGGCGCTGCCGGCCGCGGGTATCGGTTCCGGCGACGGAGAGCTGGACCTGTACGTGCGCCCGGAAGACCTGCGCGTAGGCGAGGGCGGCTGGGAAGCCACGGTGGTCGGTACCCAGCGCAGTGGCCCGCGCCTGCGCGTGCGTGCGCGCCTGCACGGCGAGGCCGGCGAAGAAGTGGAGCTCGAGCTGCCGGTGGAAGCCGAGCATGCGCACCCCGCCGGCAGCCAGGTGGGGCTGCTGCCGGTCCGTTTCGGGGCCTTCCCGGCGGTCTGAGGCGAAGAGGTCGGGGCCGCCCGATGGAAGGGGGGCGGCTCTGCCGCTCCGGAGCGGAGCATTTCCGGAGTCATCGCATCCATCTGGTGCAAAGCTGCCCTTTTGTGGTGCCAATTCCGCGCGGACCCGGAAATTTTGCGATCGCGCTCCCGATCTGCTTGACGGTCGGATTGGTGCGCCGCACTATCGATTCGCGGTTAAGAACTCGTGAATCGACGGTTACGCTTCCGCTACGCCACCGGGTGGCGGCAAGGAATGCCGGAGGCCGCGGCACGAGGCGAACCCACGCTCGCTTCTCCCACCACTACTCAGGAGACCCGGATGAAAATCGCCAAGCTCAGCCTAGCCGCCGCCCTCGTGCTGTCGGCCCTGCCGTTCGCCGCTTCCGCGCAGGAAGCCGAGGAAGAATCCTCCCCCTTCACCTGGTCGATCGCCGCGGTGTCCGACTATGTCTGGCGCGGCGTCTCGCAGTCCGACGAGGATCCGACCGGCCAGGCCGGCGTGACCTACTCGCATGACTCCGGTTTCTACGTCGGCACATGGGCTTCGGGCGTGGACTTCGGTTCGGGCAAGCCGGACTTCGAGGTCGACGGCTTCATCGGCTACAACACCGACTTCAGCGAATCGGTCAACTTCGACGTGATGGTCAACCGCTACATGTACCCGGATGCGGGCGGTCTGAACTTCAACGAGCTGATCACCAAGACCACCTTCATCGACACCTACGCGCTGACCGTCGCCTACAGCGACGACTATGCCGGCACCGACGAGGATGCGTGGTACTTCAACGCCGGCGGCAGCTGGGAGCTGCCGCACGAGTTCGGACTCAGCGCCGGCGTCGGCTACAACCTGACCGACGATGCGCTGGGCGACGACTATGTCGACTGGAACATCGGCGTGAACCGCAGCTGGGGCATGGTCACCGCTGCACTGTCGTACGTGGGCACCGATGGCAGCGGCAAGGACATCTACGGCGACTGGGCCGACGACCGCGTCGTCCTCACCCTGACCGTCGGCAACTGATCCGCGGCCGCGTCAGCCTCGGCCTGGACGGAAAAAGGCGCCGAAAGGCGCCTTTTTCTTCGAGCAGGAATCCCGGGGTCAGGTCCAGCTCAGCACGACCTTGCCGGCCTTGCCCTGTTCCATCAGCTCGAAGCCGCGCTGGAATCCGTCGATCGGCAGCTGGTGGGTGAGCACCTTGCCCAGCGGGAAGCCGGACAGCATCAGCTGGGTCATCTTGTACCATAGTCTCGTACATCTTGCGGCCGTAGATGCCCTGCACGGTCAGGCCCTTGAAGATGATCTTGTCCCAGTCGCAGCCGGCGCCCCGGGGCATGATCCCGAGCATGGCGATCTTGCCGCCGTGGTACATGCAGTCGAGCATGTCGTTGAACGCGCGCGGGTTGCCGCTCATTTCCAGGCCCACGTCGAAGCCTTCCATGTGCAGGTCGGCCATCACGTCCTTGAGCGACTGGTTGGCGACGTTGACCACGCGGGTCGCGCCCATGTCGGCGGCCAGCTTGAGCCGGAAGTCGTTGACGTCGGTGACCACGACATTGCGCGCGCCGATGTGCTTGCAGATTCCGGCGGCGATGATGCCGATCGGACCGGCGCCGGTGATGAGCACGTCCTCGCCGACCACGTCGAATTCCAGCGCGCAGTGCGCCGCGTTGCCGCAGGGGTCGAAGAACGCGGCCAGTTCCGACGGGATCGGGTCGGGGATCGGCCACAGGTTGGAGGCCGGCATCACGATGTACTCGGCGAACGCGCCGTCGCGGTTCACCCCGATGCCGACCGTATGCGGACACAGGTGCGGACGGCCGCCGCGGCAGTTGCGGCAGTGGCCACAGACGATGTGGCCTTCGGCCGACACGCGCTGGCCGACCTTGTAGCCGGACACGCCCGGGCCCAGTTCGGCGATGCGGCCGACGAACTCGTGGCCGATCACCAGGCCCGGCCTGATCGTGCGCTGGCTCCAGTCATCCCACAGGTAGATGTGCAGGTCGGTGCCGCAGATGGCGGTTTTCTCGACCCTGACCAGCACCTCGTTCGGGCCGGGTTGCGGCACCGGCACCTCTTCCAGCCAGATGCCCTTGGCGGCTTCGCGCTTGACCAGCGCCTTCATGGTTCGGGACATCGTCGGAGACCTGTCGGGGAGGTTGGCATTATAGGTTGCCCGGGAAACCATCGGTTCGCGACCGGAGGATCCCGGCCGCCCCTGCCGAAGGTCATGCCTCGGACGTCCCGCGGGCACCGCTAGAATCGGCAATCCTTTCAAGTGGAACAGTCCCGATGCGTCTTCGCCTGCTCACCGCCTCCGTCCTTACCGCGCTGGCCACAGCTCCTGCCGCCCAGGCGGGCGAGGGCATGTGGGTGCCGCAGCAGCTGCCGGAGATCGCAGGCCCGCTGAAGCAGGCCGGGCTGAAGCTGTCACCCGAGCAGCTGGCCGACCTGACCGGCGACCCGATGGGTGCGGTGGTCGCGCTGGGGGCTGCACCGCCAGTTTCGTCTCGCCCAACGGCCTGGTGGTGACCAACCACCACTGCGCGTACGGTGCGATCCAGCTCAACTCGACCGCCGAGAAGAACCTCATCCGCGACGGCTTCAACGCGCCGAGGCTTGCCGATGAGCCCAGCGCCGGCCCGAACGCGCGCGTACGTGCTCGACGAGATCACCGACGTCACCACGGAAGCCAAGGCCGCGATCGCTTCGGCGGGCGATGATGCGCTGGGCCGCACGAAGGCGCTGGAGGCATTCGAGAAGAAGCTGATCGCCGGATGCGAGGCCGAGGCCGGCTTCCGCTGCCGTCTGTACAGCTTCTCCGGCGGCAACACCTATCGCCTGTTCAAGAACCTCGAGATCAGGGACGTGCGCCTGGCTTATGCGCCGCCTTACAGCGTGGGCAAGTTCGGCGGCGATGTCGACAACTGGATGTGGCCGCGCCACACCGGCGACTTCTCGTTCTACCGCGCCTATGTCGGCAAGGACGGCAAGCCGGCGGCGTATTCCCCGGACAACGTGCCGTTCAGGCCCAAGCGCTGGCTGAAGATCGCCGACAAGCCGTTGGGCGAGGGCGATTTCGTGATGGTCGCCGGCTATCCCGGCTCGACCAACCGCTATGCGCTGGCGGCCGAGTTCGACAACACCGCGCAGTGGACCTACCCGACCGTCGCGCGCCACTACAGGAACCAGATCGCGCTGGTTGAAGCAGCGGGCAAGAAGGATCCGGACATCCAGGTGCGGTATGCCGCGACGATGGCCAGCTGGAACAACACCGGCAAGAACTACGAAGGCCAGCTGGAAGGCTTCAAGCGCATCGACGCGGCCGGGCAGAAGCACGCCGAGGAAGCCGAGGTGCTGGCCTTACTGAAGGGGCAGGGCGCCAAGGGTGCCGACGCGCTGGCTGCGCATGGCAGGCTCATCGCGCTGCTCGAGCAGGCCCGGGCCACGCGCGAGCGCGACCTGACCCTGGCGATGTTCAACAACACCGCTACCGTCGGTGCGGCCACCCAGCTCTATCGCCTGTCGATCGAGCGCGGCAAGCCCAACGCCGAGCGCGAATCCGGCTACCAGGAGCGCGACCTGCCGGCGATCGAAGGCGGCCTGAAGCAGCTCGAACGCCGCTACGTGGCGGCGATGGACCGGCAGCTGCAGGAGTACTGGCTCAACGAATACCTCAAGCTGCCGACTGGCCAGCGCGTGGCGGCAGTCGACCAGTGGCTGGGTGGCAACGACGCGGCGGCGGTCGGGCGTGCGCTCGATCGGCTGGCCGGGACCCGGCTGGGCAGTACCGCGGAGCGCCTGAAGTGGTTCGCCGCCGATCGCACCGCGTTCGAGGCCAGTACCGATCCGGCGATCCAGTATGCGGTGGCGGTGATGCCCACGCTGCTCAGCCTCGAGGAGGAGCGCAAGACCCGCGCCGGCGAGAACCCGGCGGCACGGCCGCTGTTCCTGCAGGCGCTGGCCGACTACAAGAAGAGCCAGGGGCGAGTTCGTGTATCCCGACGCCAACCTGTCGCTGCGCATCACCTTCGGCAACGTCACCGGCTACGTGCCGCGCGACGGCGTGAAGTACACCCCGTTCACCACGCTGGAGGGCGTGGTCGCCAAGCAGACCGGCGCCGAACCGTTCGATTCGCCCAAGGCGCTGCTGGATGCGGTGGCGGCCAAGGCGCCATGGCGGCCTTACCGACGGGCGCCTGGGCTCGGTGCCGGTGAACTTCCTTTCCGACCTGGACATCACCGGCGGCAACTCCGGTTCGCCGGTGCTCGATGCGCACGGCCGCCTGGTTGGCCTTACCTTCGACGGCAACTGGGAGTCGGTGGCGTCGAACTGGGTGTTCGATCCGTCGATGACGCGGATGATCTCGGTCGACCAGCGCTACCTGCGCTGGATCATGCAGGAGGTCGCCCCGGCGCCGCAGCTGCTGCGGGAACTGAACGTCGCCCCGGCGCGCTGACCGCGCGGGCAGCCCGGAAAGGCGCCGGCCCCGTGCCGGCGCCTTTTTCGTTTCCGGTGCTACCACAAACGGACCGCCCAGTGAGGCCCGGTCGGGTCGCCGGGCGGGGTATGATTCGCACCCCCGCGTCGTGCCGGCGCGGGCTTTTTCTTATTGGGGACACCATGCGCATCCTGCTTGCCCGTCACGGTGAAACGCCGTGGAACGCCGAAGGCCGCTACCAGGCCAGATCGACATTCCGCTTTCGCCGGTGGGCGAGTCGCAGGCGCGCGCACTGGGCGAGCGCCTGCGCGAGGTGGCGATCACCCGCGCGGTGGCCTCGCCGCTGTCGCGCGCGCGCCGCACCGCCGAGCTGGCGCTGGGCGAGGCGCGCACGCCGATGCTGCAGCTGGATCCGGAGATCCGGAGATCGCCCACGGCGAATGGGAGGGCCTGCTGGCCAGCGAGATCGGCGAGAAGGATCCGGCCCGCCTGCGCGCCTTACGCGAGGAACCGGACACGGTGCTGATGCCCGGCGGCGAATCGCTGCGCCAGGTGCTGGATCGTTCGTGGCGCGGGCTGGTCCGGGCCAGCGAAGGCCTGGGCGACGACGACACCCTGCTGGTGGTCGCGCACGACGCGGTCAACCGCGTGCTGCTGTGCCGGATCCTCGGCCTGCCGATCGGCAAGCTGTGGACCTTCCGTCAGGCACCGACCACGCTGAACCTGCTCGAAGGCCCGGATGTCGAGAGCCTGGGAGGTGGTGCGCCTGAACGACTGTGCCCACCACACCCCGTTCTTCGGCGAGGCCAAGCACCGCGCGTTGTGATGGAGGGCCGCTCGTGCGGCCATCGAGGTCTGCATGCGCTCCCTGATCCACTGGCTTGAGTACATCGAGCGCCAGCATCCCAGTGCCATTGCGATGGGCCTGGAGCGCGTGCGCGAGGTGGCCGGCCGCCTGTGCCTCGAACGACCCGCCGCGCAGGTGATCACCGTCGCCGGCACCAACGGCAAGGGCTCGACGGTGGCCTTCATCGAGGCGATCGCGCGCGCCGCGGGCTGGAACGTCGGCGCGTATACCTCGCCGCACCTGCTGCGCTACAACGAGCGCGTGCGCGTCAACGGTGAGGAGGCCTCGGACCAGGCGCTGGTCGAGGCGTTCGAGGCGGTGGAAGCCGCCCGCGGCGACACCCCGCTGACCTATTTCGAGTACGGCACGCTGGCCGCGCTGTGGCTGTTCCAGCGCGCCGGGCTGGACCTGGCGGTGCTGGAGGTCGGCCTATGGGCGGCCGCCTGGACGCGGTCAACCTGGTCGATCCCGACGTCGCGGTGATCACCACCGTCGACATCGACCACACCGACTGGCTGGGCAGTGACCGCGAGGCCATCGGCCGCGAGAAGGCGGGGATCGCCAGGCCTGGAAGCCGCTGGTGCTGGGCGAGGTGACGGCGCCGTCCAGTGTCCTGGCGCACGCCTATGCGATCGGCGCCGGCGTGGTCCAGCTGGGCAACGATTTCTTCCATGAGCCGGTCGATGCCGAACGGTGGCGCTGGCGCGAGGTCGGTACCGAGTTGCTGCTGCCGCATCCACGCCTGGCGGCGCCGGTGCAGCGGGCCAACGCCGCCACGGCGGTCGCCGCGCTGCGTGCATTGCCACGCGTGCCGCCCGACGAGGCATTCGCCACCGGCGTGGCCGCGGCAGCGCTGCCCGGGCGGCTGCAGCGCTTCGAACGCGACGGTGTCGAGATCGTGGTCGACGTGGCCCACAACCCGCAGGCCGCACGCGAGCTGGCCGCGTGGCTGGCCGCGCAGCCGACGGGCGGCGCCACATCCGCGGTATTTGCTGCGCTGGCGGACAAGGATGCGGCGGCAATGGTCACGGCACTGGCCGGTGTGGTGGCGCGCTGGCATCTGGCCAGCCTGCATGGCATCGCCCGCGCGCAGGACGCGGCGGCACTGGCGGCGCGCCTGGCTGGTACACCCGCTGCCGGGGGCAGCCGCGATTCCGACGTCGCCGGCGCCCTCGATCGCGCCGTCACGCAAGCGGGCCGCGGCGATCGCGTGCTGGTGTTCGGTTCGTTCCATACCGCGGCGGCGGCGATCGAGACGTTGCGTTCAGGCCGATGACGGCCTTACCGCGTGATCGCGGCCTATAATCGCGGCCATTCCCGCCGCGTCCTTTGCGAGCCGAATGGATACCCAGCTGAAACAACGCCTGATCGGCGGCGCCGTGCTGGTCGCACTGGCGGTCATCTTCCTGCCCATGCTGGTCCAGGGACCGGCGCCCGACAGCGGCGTGGCCGACGTGTCCACGCGCGTGCCCGATGCGCCGGGTGGCGAGTACGAAACCCGCGAATTGCCGCTCGGCCCCGATGCGGCGGGCGTGTCCGGACCGTCCGTATTGCCCGCACCGGCGGCCGCCGAGCCGGCCCAGCCCGCCGCCCCGGCGCCTGAAGCCACCGCGGCTGCAGCGCGACCGGATCCGGCCGTGGCGGCGGGCCAGTGGGCGGTGACGTTCGGCGCCTACGCCGGCGAGCGCGACGCGCAGGCCGTGCTTTCGCGCCTGCGCTGGGGGGGCTGCCCGGCTTCAGCGAGCAGGACACCATCAATGGTCGCCAGGTACCATGGCGCGTCCGCGTCGGCCCCTATGCAGATCGGGCGCTGGCCGAGGCGGGCCGGTTGCAGGCCGTGCGGATCCGCAACGACGTCAACGCGCAGGTGATCGCCCTCGACGCCGGCGGCGACAACGCCGCGGCCGGTCCCGCACCTGCCCCGGCAGCCGGACCCGCCCCTGCGGCCGCGACGTCCGCCAGCCAGGCGGCCGCGGCACCGTCGACGCCGGCGCCGCGCACCGAACCCCTGTCGCCCGAGCCCGCACCCGCGCGCCCGACCACGCCACCGCCGGCTGCGACCGCAGCCGCGCCGCAGCAGACGCCTGCACCCAAGCCGGCGGCGAGCGCGCCGGCGGCTCCGGCACCCGCTTCGACGCCCGCCGCTGCCAGTGTCGGTTTCGCCGTGCAGATGGGCGCTTTCGCCAGTGCCACTGAAGCCAACGCGCTGCGCGATCGCCTGCGCGCCGGCGGTTTCAGTGCGATCGTGCAACCCGTGAGGACCGACAAGGGCACCCTCAACCGGGTCCGGGTCGGACCGGTGTCCAGCCGCGCCGAGGCCGAGCAGCTGAAGACGCGCCTTACCGGCGGATTCGGCGCCGGCATGGTAGTGACGCACCCGTGAAGCATGGCGACGACGCACGGAGGCGGTGCGCCGGATGGAAGTGATCGACCTGGTATTGCTGGCGGTTATCGCCGCATCGGTGCTGCTGGGCGCGGTGCGCGGATTCGTCGGCGTGGTCGCCTCGCTGGTGGCCTGGTTCGGCGCCGGCTGGTTCGCGTTCCGCCATGGCGCGGACCTGGCGTTCTGGTTCAGCGACGACGGCCGGCCGGGTGCGACCGAGCTGCTTGGTGCCTACGTGGTGTCGTTCATCGCGGTGCTGGTACTGGTGAGCCTGGTCGGCTGGGCAATGCGCAAGCTGGTCCAGTCGATCGGATTGTCCACCGTGGACCGAGCGCTGGGACTGCTGCTCGGCCTGGCGCGCGGCGCCCCGGTGGCCTGCATGCTGGTCCTGCTGATGGCGTTCAGCGACCTGCCGCAGGATCCGGGCTGGTCGCGCTCGCGGATGGTGCCGGTGCTGCTCCCGGGAGCGCAGTGGATCGCGCACTGGCTGCCCGGATGGGCCGTCCAGGAGCTGGATTTTGGCAATGGCCGGCCGAGCGGGGATAATTCCCCCGTGGAGCAGGCACTCCTCGACGGCACAGGCGCCGTCGTCGAAACGATCACCGGGGCGTTGCCCGTCCCGGTGGACGAAAAGGAAACCTCGTCCGGCGCGGAGCCGCCACCCCCGTCCACCCCCGGTCACTGAGACCGCAGCGGAGATTTACGGATCATGTGCGGCATCGTCGGAATCGTCGGCAACCAGAACGTTGCCGGTCAGCTCTATGACGGGCTGACCGTCCTCCAGCATCGCGGCCAAGGACGCGGCAGGCATCGCCACCGCCGACGGCACGCGCCTGCGCGTGCACAAGGACAACGGCCTCGTCCGCGACGTGTTCGGTCCCAAGGCGATGAGCGTGCTGGAAGGACGGGTCGGCATCGCCCATTGCCGCTATCCGACCGCCGGCTCGGAAGGCATGGACGAAGCGCAGCCGTTCTACGTCAATTCGCCGTACGGCATCGCCCTGTCGCACAACGGCAACCTGATCAACACCGAGGCCCTGCGCGAGCAGGTCTTCGCCCAGGACCGGCGCAACATCAACACCGGTTCGGACAGCGAAGTGCTGCTGAACGTGTTCGCGCACGAGCTGGACACCCAGCGCACGCTGTCGCCGGAGGCGGCGATCCGCGCCGTGGCCGGCGTTCACCGGCGGGTGAGGGGCGGCTATGCGGTGGTCAGCGTGGTGCTGGGCTCGCAGGCCTTAGTCGCGTTCCGCGATCCGCACGGCATCCGCCCGCTGGTGCTGGGCAAGCGCGAGCACAACGAAGGCACCGAGTACGTGGTGGCGTCCGAGTCGGCGGTGCTGGACATCCTCGGCTTCGCGCGCGTGCGCGACGTGCAACCCGGCGAAGCGCTGGTCATCACCGCGCGCGGCGAACTGTTCAGCGAGGTGGTGGCCGAGCCGGCCCAGCAGGCGCCGTGCATCTTCGAGTACGTGTATTTCGCCCGCCCCGATTCGATGATCGACAATGTCTCGGTGCACAAGGCGCGCATGCGCATGGGCGTGAAGCTGGGCGAGAAGATCCTGCGCCTGCGCCCCGACCATGACATCGACACGATCATCCCGATCCCGGACACCTCGCGCGACGCCGCGCTGGAGATCTCCAACGTGCTCGGGGTGAAGTACCGCGAAGGCTTCATCAAGAACCGCTACGTCGGCCGCACGTTCATCATGCCGGGCCAGGCGAGCGGGTGAAATCGGTGCGGCGCAAGCTCAACCCGATCCACCTGGAATTCCGCAACCGGGTGGTGCTGCTGGTCGACGACTCGATCGTGCGCGGCACCACCAGCCAGCAGATCGTGCAGATGGCGCGCGATGCCGGCGCGCGCAAGGTCTACCTTACCAGCGCCGCGCCGCCGGTGCGCCATCCGAACATCTACGGCATCGACATGCCCTCGGCCGACGAGCTGATCGCGCACGGGCGCAGCATCGAGGAGATCGAGAAGGAGCTGGGTTGCGACTGGCTGATCTACCATGACCTGGAAGACCTGGAGGCGGCGGTGCGCGAGGGCAATCCGGACCTGGAGCGCTTCGATTCCTCGTGCTTCGACGGCGACTACGTCACCGGCATCGAACCGGGCTACTTCGAACGCATCCAGCAGATGCGTTCGGACGAAGCCAAGCGCAGGCGTCGCGCCTCCTGACCCGGCAGTCCGCTCCCGCGCCGGAGCGGCGGCACTCCATGGACTCGATCTTCGCTGCAGCCCGCCAGTGCCTGGACGCCGCAGATCCTGCGGAGAAAGCCGCACTGACGCGACAGCATGCCGCCGCGTTCGCGCGTGGCGAGCTGCGCGTTCCCGCCAACGCACCGCCGCCGGACCCGATCCGCATGCCGGGCCGGCCTCCGCGGCCGCGGCTGGTGCATCCGCGCGACCTGCCGCGCCGCGGCCTCGGCAGCGACGAGGGCCGCGCCGCGTTCCTGCATGCCGTCGCCCACATCGAGCTCAATGCCATCGACCTGGCATGGGATGCCGTCTACCGCTTCCGCGGCCTGCCGGCGGACTTCCATCGCGACTGGGTGCAGGTGGCCGACGACGAGGCCCGCCACTTCGTGATGCTGCGCGAGCGGTTGCGCGAATTCGGCCGCGACTACGGCGACTTCGACGCGCATAACGGCCTGTGGGAGATGACCGAGAAGACCGCGCACGACGGCCTTGGCGCGGATGGCCCCGGTGCCGCGCGTGCTGGAGGCGCGTGGCCTGGACGTGACCCCGGGAATGATCGCGCGGCTGCGCGGCATGGGCGACCTGCGCACCGTCGAAATCCCAGAGACGATCCTGCGCGAGGAAGTCGCGCACGTGGCCGCCGGTTCGCGCTGGTATCGCTGGTACTGCGAGCGCGACGGGATCGAGCCGCGAGCGCGCTTCCGTGAACTCCTGCACGAGTACGCCGGTGGCTACCTGCACGGCCCGTTCAACGTCGAGGCGCGGCTGCTGGCCGGATTCGACGAGGACGAACTGGCCGCGCTGGAGGCCGGCGCCGCGCGGTGACCCGGCCGCGGCCGGGTCAGAGCGCGCTCAGCGCCATGCCGTCGCGGTCCACCCGCAGGACCGAACCCTGCTCGAACCAGTCGCCCAGCACGACCCGCCGGCAGGCGCGGTCGCCCACCTGCAGCGCGTGGATCGCCGGCCGGTGGGTGTGGCCATGGATCAGCGTGGCGATGCCGTGGCGGGCCAAGGTGGCCTCCACGGCGGCGGGGGTCACGTCGGTGACCGACTCGAAGGTGGCGCGGTCGCCGTCGATCATCTCGCGCTGCCGGGCCATGCTGGCCTTAGCGCGCCTGTTCGGCGAAGGCGAGCCGGGCGGACAGCGGCTGGGCGAGGAACCGCCGCTGCCATTCCGGGGCGCGGGTCTGCGCGCGGAACGCCCTGGTAGGCGGTGTCATCGCTGCACAGCAGGTCGCCGTGCATCAACAGTACCGGCTCGCCGTAGAACGACACCACGGCCGGGTCCGGCAGCACGCGCATGCCACAGCGCGCAGCGAAATCCGCACCGACCAAGGAAGTCGCGGTTGCCGTGCATGAAGTACGCCGGCACCCCGGCGTCGGCCAGTGCGCGCAGGCCGGTCGCGACCTCGGCACCGGCCTGCGACGGATCGTCGTCACCGACCCAGGGATTCGAACAGGTCGCCGAGGATGTACAGGGCATCGGCAACGGCGGCCTCCTCGCGCAGGAAACGCAGGAACAGCGCGGTGACCGCGGGGCGGGCCGGGTCCAGGTGCAGGTCGGAAACGAGCAGGGTGGTCATCCGGGAATTGTAGGCCCGGGGAGCGCTCCGCCGCGCCCAGCAGCGGGGGATGGGGAGCGGTAGAATCGGCGCCCAACCCCCGCCGCAGGAGCCGTGCCATGACGTGCCGAAGCCGATTTGCTCCCAGCCCCACCGGTTACCTCCACATCGGTGGCGCGCGCACCGCGCTGTACAGCTGGCTGCAGGCGCGCCACCAGGGGCGGCACGTTCGTCCTGCGCATCGAGGACACCGACCGCGAGCGCAGCACCCAGGCGCGATCGACGCCATCCTCGAGGCGATGGACTGGATGGAGCTGGACTACGACGAGGGCCCGATCTACCAGACCCAGCGCCTGGACCGCTACCGCGAAGTCGCCGAACAGATGGTCGCCGATGGCACGGCCTACTACGCCTACGAGACGCGCGAGGAACTGGAAGCCATGCGCGAGACGGCGCTGGCGAACAAGGAGAAGCCGCGCTACAACGGCGCCGCGCGCGACCTCAACCTGCCGTACCGCGACGATCCCAACCGCGTCATCCGCTTCAAGAATCCGCTCGACGGCGTGGTGGTGCTCGACGACCTGATCAAGGGCCGGATCGAGATCGCCAACGCCGAGCTGGACGACTTCGTGATCTTCCGTCCGGACGGCTGGGCCACCTACAACTTCGCCGTGGTGATCGACGACTGGGACATGAAGATCACCGAGGTGATCCGCGGCGACGACCACGTCAACAACACACCCCGCCAGATCAACATCTACAAGGCGCTCGGCGCGCCGCTGCCGAGGTTCGGCCACATGCCGATGATCCTCAACGAGGAAGGCGCCAAGCTGTCCAAGCGCCATGGCGCCGCCGACGTGATGCAGTACAAGCACATGGGCTACCTGCCGCATGCGCTGCTCAACTACCTTAGCGCGGCTGGGCTGGTCGCATGGCGACCAGGAGATCTTCAGCCGGCAGGAGCTGATCGACCTGTTCGACCTGAGCGACTGCAACTCCAAGCCCGCGCGGCTGGACATGGCCAAGCTGGGCTGGATCAACCAGCACTACATGAAGACCGACGACCCGGCGAAGGTCGCGCCGCACCTGGTCTTCCAGCTGGAAAAGCTGGGCGCGGATGTCGCCGCGGGCCCGGCGCCGGCGGACGTGGTGGTGGCGCTGCGCGAGCGCGTTCACACGCTGAAGGAAATGGCCGAGAAGGCGGCGGTGTTCTACCTGCCGCTGGAGAACTACGACGAGGCCGCGGTGGCCAAGCACCTGAAGGCCGACGCCCGGGCGCCGCTGGCCAAGTCGCGCGAGCTGCTGGCAGCGCTGCCGGCATGGACCGTCGAGGGCGTGTCGGCCGCGCTGCACGACGCGGCCGCGGCGCTGGACCTCGGCATCGGCAAGGTCGCCCAGCCGCTGCGCGTGGCGATCACCGGTACCCAGGTCAGCCCGGACATCTCCCACACGGTCCATCTGGCCGGGCGCGAGCAGGCCTTGAAACGCATCGATGCGGCGCTCACCAAGGTGGCGACGGCCTGAGTCCACGGAGTCCGCGATGTCCGCCACGCATGCCTGCACCGATCCGCACCACCACGTCGACGGCGCCGACGCGTTCGTCCATGCGGTGGAGCGTGCGTGCAACGAGCGCGGACTGCGGCTGACCCCGATCCGCGCCAACGTGCTGCGCCTGATCGCCGATGCCGGCAAGCCGGTCAAGGCCTATGAGCTGCTGGAGAAGGTGCGCGAAGGCAAGGGCGGCGGCGCCGACGCGCCGCCCACGGTGTACCGCGCGCTCGATTTCCTGATGGCCAACGGCTTCGTGCACAAGCTCGAGTCGGTCAATGCCTTCGTCGCCTGCCACCATCCCAACAGCGTCCAGCACTCGGTGCCGTTCCTGATCTGCGACCGCTGCCACAGCGCGGTGGAGCTGGAGGACAGCCAAGGTCGTCACCCAGCTGGAGGCGCGGGCCAAGGCGCTGGGTTTCCGGCCGCAGGCGCAGACCCTGGAAGTGCACGGGCTCTGCGCGCGCTGTGCGGGCGAGGTCTAGTCGCCGACCGCCGCGGCCCGCTGGCGGAAGCTCCACTCGAGCGTACCGCCGATGCGCGCGGCCGCCGGCCCAAGCCGCCTGCTCAGCGCGTTGAACCCTGCGCTCGAGAACATCCCGGAGCGGGTCGCGAGCAGGCCGCTGGATACGGAGACGCCGCCGGGTCCGTGGCCTTCAGCGACATGCACCTCGTATTCGAATCCGGCCTCAGCAAGGATTCCGGCGATCGGGCCGAGGTTGCCGCTGTTGTCGCCGACGGCCAGCGAGACCTGCACCGTCAGCGGTCGCGCGAAGTCGACCGGGATGACGACGCCAGGGTCAGCCGGTGGCGCCGTGGTCGCGGCCAGCAGGGCGCAGGGCGCCGTCCAGAGTGCGAACACCAGTGCGGTGCGGTTGCGGCGACGGTTCCGTTCCATGGAGCCTCCTGTGCGATTGGCCCCCGAGAATAACCGCGGTCGTGCGGGGCATGGCCGGGCTGGCGCAGGTCAGGCCGCGGCAGGAGCCGTGGCGACCGCTTTCTCGCGCACCGGCACGTGGGCCAGCGCGGCGACCGTGGCCAGCGCCATGTCCGCGTACCACATCCAGTCGTAGCTGCCCGAGCGTTCCAGCGCGATGCCGCCCAGCCAGGCGCCGAAGAAGCCGCCGACCTGGTGCGAGAACAGGGTCAGTCCGAACAGCGTGCCGAGGTAGCGCGGGCCGAACAGCTTGCCGACCAAGGCCGGCGGTGGGCGGCACGGTCGCCAGCCAGGTGAAGCCGAGGCCGGCGGCGAACAGGTAGAACGTCAGCGCGGTCTTCGGTGCGAGCAGGAACAGCGCGATCAGCAGCGCGCGGCTGGCGTACATCAGCGCGAGGATCCACTTCATGCGGAAGCGCTCGCCGAGCTTGCCCGCCAGCAGGCTGCCGGCGATGTTGAACAGCCCGATCAGCGCGATCGACACCGCCGAGACGCTGGCCGGCAGCCCGCACAGCGCCACTTCGCCCGGCAGGTGGGTGACCATAAGGCCACGTGCACGCCGCAGGTGAAGAAGCCCAGGTGCAGCAGCCAGTAGCTGCGGTCGCGCAGGGCGATGCCGAGCTGGTGGCGCAGGCCGCGGTCCTCGGTGCCTTCGTGCACCACGGCGGCCTTAGCCGGGTCGACGGCGGAACACGCGGGCCAGCGGCAGGGTCAGCAGCGAGGTCGCCGCCATCCCGAGCATCGCCGCGGTCCAGCCGGCGGCGCCGATCACCAGCTGCAGCAGCGGTGCGAACACGAACTGGCCGAGCGAACCGCCGGCGTTGATGAAGCCGGCGGCGAACGAGCGCCGCTCCGCGGGCAAGCGGCCGGCGGTGGCGCCGATCAGGATCGAGAAGCTGCCGGCACCGGCGCCGGCGGCGGTCAGCATGCCCAGGTCAGCATCAGTCCCGGACCCGTCGGCAGGAACGGCACCAGCGCCAAGGCCAGCGGTCAGCAGCAGGCCGCCGGCCACCAGCACCGGTTCGGGTCCGTGCCGGTCGGCAATGGCGCCGAACACCGGCTGGACCGCGCCCCAGACGAACTGGCCGATTGCCAGCGCCAGGGCTGATGGTGGCGATGCCCACGCCGGTGTCCAGGTGGATGGGAGCGACGAACAGGCCGGTGGTCTGGCGCGCGCCCATGGTCAGCATCAGCATGGCCGCCGCGGCCACGACCATACCGGTGCCGCCGGCGGTGCGGGACGCGTTCATGCCTGCCGCTCCGCCGACAGGGCGGCATCGAGTGCGTCGAGGTCTGCGTGCAGGCGCTCGCGCGCGGGGTCCCCGAGCAGCTGGTCGATGCGCTGCTGGGCACGGCGCCACAGCGGGCGTGCCCGTTCCAGCGCTCCCGTCCCTCGCCGGTGACCGACAGCACGCGCTGGCGCGGATCGGCGCCGCGTGCTTCGGCCAGCCAGCCAGCGCGCAGCAGCGGCTCGACGTTGCGGGTCAACGTGGTCCGGTCCATGCCCAGCCGCGACGCGAGTTCACCCAGCGTGCGCGGCGCGCGGGCGTGGCGGAGTATCGAATACTGGTTGACGCTCAGGCCGGCGCCGGCCAGCGCCTTATCGTACAGCTGGGAGACCTGCCGAGCCGCGCGGCGCAGGCGGAAGCACGTGCAGGGAGATGCGTCGCGGGTGGCCATCGGTGCTGGGCGCGGAGGGGGCGGGACCATCATACGTGCATATGCACGTATGTGGGCGCGTGGGGAAGGGCGGTATGCGCCGCCCTTCCCGGGTCCGGTGGCCCGCCGGCTCAGAACCAGGCGCGCAGGCCGAATGCCACCGCGCGGCCCGGCAGCGGCGCGTAATCGCGCAGCAGCGAGGTATGCGGCCGGACTTCCTTGTCGCCCAGGTTGCTGCCATCCATAAACACTTCCCAGCTGTTGCCGGAGCTGCGCTCCCGGCGATAGGCCAGGTGCGCATCCACCAGCGTGTAGCCGGGGCTGGGTTCCTCGTTCTGCGCGACCCGGTCCTGGCGCTGGTAGCGCACCGCACCGAGCGAAGCGCGCCAGCCATCCAGCTCCTGGGACAGATCCGCACCGAACCGTCCGGGTGCGATCCGCGGCAGGTAGCCGCTGTTGGCCAGTTGGGCTTCGTAGTGGTGTGCGTGTTCGCCGTGCGGCACGTCGAACCCGACCGCACGGCTGCCGCTGCCGTCCAGCCTGCCGCGCACCGTGTCGCCGAACAGGCGCAGGTCCCATGCGCCGCTGGCGTTCTCGGCCAGGTGCGCGATCGCCTCGGCCTCGGCACCGGTGAATGCCGCGTCGGCCTGGGTCCACAGCCGCACCGGCGTGCCCTGTTCCTTGATGCCGGTGTCGGCCAGGTAGATGAAGTCCTCGAAGTCGCTGCGGTAGACCGACACCTTGAAATCGACGCGTTCGTTGTGCGCGTGCAGGCCGATCTCCCCGCGCAGCGCGCGCTCGGGATCCAGGGCGTTGTCGCCGATCTCGATCGCACCGGTCGCCACGTGCAGGCCGCCGGCGTACAGCTCTTCCTGCGTCGGCGCGCGCTCGGAACTGTCGATGCCGAAGCGCAGGTCGAAGGCCTCGTCGATCCGCCAGATCGCCGCGGCGGACAGGTTGGTGGCATCGAACTCGCGGTGCGGTTGGCCGCCGGCCGGGTCCAGGCGGATCCGGTCCCATGGGCCGCCGAGTTCGACCTTCACCGGCCCGAAGTTCTTCTCCTGCACGACGACGAACATCCCGCTGCTGGCAGTCACGGTGGCCGGCACGAAGGCCTCGTCTCCCACCGCACCGAAGTCGACCCGGCCCAGCTGCAGGCCGAATGCGCCGCGCCAGCCGCCGGTTTCCTGCTGTACCGCCTCGATCCGTGCGTCGTAGCCTTCGCTGGTGAAGCGGGTGCCGACCTTACCCATCTTCCAGTTCGACGTGTTCGTAGTCGTTGTAGGCGCCGTGCAGTTCCACGCTCTGCAGGAACGGCAGCGGGTCATACATGCCGGCCTTCAGCGCGAGCTGGTTCTGGGCCAGGTCGATGCGGACCTCGCCATGTTCTTCCTCCGCGTGGTCGCCGGCGTCATAGTCGTGGTCGTCGTCCGCATGCAGGTGCGCGCCGGCCGGGATGCCGTAGTTGCCGCGGTAGGTGCTGGCCGACAGGCCGAAGTAGCCCGCCTCGCCCAGCCAGGTCGCGCCCAGCGCGGCCGCGCGCGTCCTGAGAGCGCTGTTGTCCAGGCGGCCCGGAACCTGCGCCTCGTCGTCGTGGTCGCCTTCGTGCGGTGCGTGGGCCACGCCGGGGATCGCATAGTCGTCGGTGTTGCGGACCAGGCCGTCCACGTGCAGGACCCAGTTTCCGTTGACGCCGTCGAGGCGGAACATGCCGGCGCGCTCGTCGCTGACTGTGTTGCCGCGGACCTCGACGCGGCCGCTGAGCGGTTCCTCCGGCAGGTCGCGGGCGATGCGGCCGTCGGCGACATTGACCGCGCCGCCGATCGCGCCGCTGCCGAACAGCAGCGTCGCCGGGCCCTTCAGCACTTCGATCTGGTCGGCCAGGAATGGCTCGACGCTGGTGGCGTGGTCGGCGCTGACGGTGGAGGCGTCCATGCTGCCGATGCCGCTCGACAGCACCTGCACGCGCGGGCCGTCGAGGCCACGCAGGATCGGCCGGCCGACGCCGGGCCCGAAATAGGTAGCCTGCACTCCGGGCAACTTCGACACGGTCTCGCCGAGGGTGGCGGATTTGGCCCGGTCCAGGTGTCGCCCTGAAGGACTTCGACCGGCCGGGCGAGGGATTCGGCATCGCCCGCCAGTGGCGAGGCTGTCACCTGCACGGTGGGCAGATCGGTGGCTTCGTCCGCGGCGGCGGCCGGGAGAGTGGAGCAGGCCAGGACAAGTGCGGCGGCCAGGCGGTGACCCGCTGGCGTGGCGAACCGGATGCAGGCGTGGGACATGGGTGACCGGAGGGGACGGTGACAAGCGGGCAAGAATGTTATAATGTATCCCAAGTTGCCGACACCCCCAAACGTCATGGCTGGCCGATGACCCGAGTCCCGCACGGTCCCCATCCCCTGTTCGATCGCTTCGGTGCGACCGGCTCGCTGCTGTGCGCGCTGCATTGCGCGTTCACGCCGCTGCTGCTGGCGGCATTGCCGTCGCTCGGGCTGTCACTGTGGTTCAACGGCGGCCTGGAAGGCGTACTGGTGTCGTTCGTGACCCTGCTCGGACTGTTCAGCCTGGGCTGGAGCTATCGCCGCCACCGCGCTGCGCGCGCTCGGCCTGCTCGTGCCCGGGCTGTTGGCGCTCTGGGCGGGCCTGCTCTATGCGCCGCTGCATCACTCGGTCGCTCCGCACGCGGTGGTGATGACCTTCGGTGGCACGCTGGTTGGACTGGCGCACCTGCTGAACCTGCGGCTGAACCACGGCCACGTTCATGACGCCAGCTGCGCCCATTGAGTGCGCGTGCTAGGCTTGCCGGCCTGCCGCGCGGCCGTGCGCTGGCAAATTCATGCAAATCTGCAAAACCTGAAGGAGTCGAAGATGGGCAAGGGTGACCGCAAGACCGCCAAGGGCAAGCGCTACAACGCCAGCTATGGCAATTCGCGCCGTGCGGGCGGTACCCGCGCCGCTGCTGGCGCTGCTGCTCCCGCGGCGAAGAAGACCGTCGCCAAGCCGGTGGTGAAGAAGGCCGTGGCCAAGAAGACCGTCGCCAAGGCCTGAGTGCCTGCTACCGGTTGAGAAGAACGCGGCGCCTTACGCCGCGTTTTTTTGCGCGGTTTGCGCCGACGGCCGTTCAGGCCGTGATCTGGCGGCCGCCGATCCAGCTGCCGGCGCGCAGCGCGCCGCCCAGCCAATAGGCCAGCTCCGCTGGCTGGTCGATCTCCCACAGCACGAAGTCCGCGCGCAGGCCCGCCTGCAGCCGGCCGCGGTCGGCCAGGCCCAGTGCGCGTGCGCCGTTGACGGTGGCGCCGCGCAGCGCTTCCTCGGGCGTCAGCCGGAAGTGGGTGCAGGCCAGTGACATCGCCAGGCGCAGCGATTGCAGCGGCGAGGTGCCGGGATTGCAGTCGGTGGCCACCGCCATCGGCACGCCGAGGGCGCGGAATTCCTCAAGCGGCGGCAGCTTGGTTTCGCGCAGCACGTGGAACGCGCCGGGCAGCAGTACCGCCACGGTGCCGGCGCGCGCCATCGCCCTGACGCCGTCGGGCGAGGTGTGCTCGACGTGGTCGGCCGACAGGCCATCGAACTCCGCCACCAGCGCCGCGCCGCCGCCGTCGCTGAGCTGGTCGGCATGCAGCTTCACCGGCAGGCCGAGCGCGCGCGCGGCCTCGAACACGCGGCCGGTCTGCGCGGCATCGAATCCGATCCGCTCGCAGAACGCGTCGACCGCATCGACCAAGGCCCTCGCCGTGCAGCCGTGGCAGCCATTCGCAGACGGCATCGATGTAGGCGTCGGCGCGGCCGGCGAATTCAGGTGGCAGCGCGTGCGCGCCGAGGAAGGTGGTGCGGACCTCGATGCCGAGTTCATGGCCGATGCGCCGCGCCACGCGCAGCATGCGTCGCTCGCCCTCGAAATCCGGCCATAGCCGGACTTGATCTCCACCGTGGTCGCGCCGTCGGCGAGCAATGCGCGCGCGGGGGCGACGACTGCGCGAGCAGGGTGTCTTCGTCGGCGGCGCGCGTGGCGCGTACCGTCGAGACGATGCCGCCGCCGGCGCGGGCGATGGCCTCGTAGCTGGCGCCCTGCAGGCGCTGCTCGAACTCGCCGGCACGGTCGCCGCCGAACACCAGGTGGGTGTGGCAGTCGACCAGGCCGGGCGTGATCCAGCGTCCAGCGGCGTCGATCACCTCGGTGGCCAATGCTTGCGGCGCGCCCGGCAACCCGGACGCCGGGCCGGCGTAGCTGATCAGGCCGTCCTGCCAGCCCAGCGCGCCGTCCACGACCACGCCATAGCCGGAGTCCCCGGCCAGGTGGCTGGCGGGCGGGCGTTGACGATCAGGCCGTCCCAGCGGCATGCGGGCAGGGTGTCCATGGCGCGATTGTACGGGGAGGTCATGGGCCCATGCCACGCGATGCCGTTCGCGCGAGAATGCGGCCATGGACGAACTGCGCGACGCTTCGCTGCTGTGGACCCCCGCCGGTTGGCGGGGCGACGCCGGACTGGAGCTGGCCGCCGGGCGCGTCGCACGCGTGGTGCCGGCCGAGCCGAGCGGGAACGGTGGCTGGCTGCTGCCGGGTATCGCCAATTTGCATTCGCACGCCTTCCAGCGGGTGATGGCGGGCCTTACCGAGCGCCAGACCCACGCGCAGGATTCGTTCTGGACCTGGCGCGAGACGATGTACCGCATCGCCGCGCGCTTCGATCCCGACAGCCTGCACGCGGTCGCCGCGCAGCTGTATGCCGAGATGCTCGAAGCCGGATACACCTCGGTCTGCGAGTTCCACTACCTGCACCACGCGCCCGATGGCACGCCGTATGCCGACCCGGCGGCGATGTCGAAGGCGCTGGTCGCCGCCGCCCGCGGCACCGGCATCCGCCTGACCCTGTTGCCGGTGCTGTACATGACCGGCGGTTTCGACCGGCGCCCGTTGTCGGCGCGGCAGCGCCGCTTCGGCCACGACCTCGACGGTTTCCTGCGCCTGTTCGAGTCGCTGCGTGCGATCGAGGACGACACGCTGCGCGTCGGGGTCGCCTTCCACAGTCTGCGCGCGGTGCCGCCCGAAGCGATGGCGGCCGCACTGGATGCGTTGCCGCCGGGCATCCCGTTGCATGTCCACATCGCCGAACAGATCGGCGAGGTGCAGGACTGCCTTACCGTGCGCAATGCGCGACCGGTCGAGTGGCTGCTCGACCATGCCCCGGTGGATGCCGACTGGACGCTGGTGCATGCCACGCACCTGACAGCCGGCGAGATCGCCGGGATCGCCGGCAGTGGCGCCACGGTGGCGATCTGCCCGACCACCGAGGCCAACCTCGGCGACGGCCTGTTCCCGCTGCGCGACTACCTCGATGCCGGTGGTGCCTGGGGCATCGGCTCGGATTCGCACGTGTCGGTATCGCCGGTGGAGGAGCTGCGCTGGCTCGAATACGGACAGCGCCTGCACACGCGGCATCGCAATATCGCCGTGGGTACGGACAGCAGCAGCGTCGGCGAGACCCTGCTGCACGGCACCTTGGCCAGCGGCCAGCGCGCGACCGGGCAGCCGGTCGGGGCGCTGTCAAGCGGCAATGCGGCCGACTGGATCACGCTGGACCAGCAGGCGCCGGCGTTCGCCGGCGCACGTCCGGAGGACGTGGTGGACCGCTGGCTGTTCGCCGGCAACCGTCCCCTCGTACGCGAGGTACGGGTGGCCGGCACGACGGTGGTGGCCGACGGGCGGCATCGCGACCGTGACGCCATCACCGGGCGCTATCACCGGGTAGTGGCCGCGCTGCTCGCGGACTGAACGCGTCCGTCGCGCACGGCGGGCGTCCGTCGCCGGCGCGCCGCTGTTCGTCGCATACCCGCACCCGGCCTCACGCGCCGGCCGACCATGGCCGCATCCCGACTCAGGAGGTGCGCAATGGAATTTCGCCTTAGCTTCCTCCCGGTGGCTGCGGCCGCCATCGCCCTTGTGCCGCCGGCCGGTGCCGCGGCGATGACCGACGCGCGCCTTACCGGGCTGGTGCAACAGCGCCTGCTCGGCGACCGCACCGGCGCCTGCATGGCCGTGGCCGTGGTCGAGAAGGACCGCGTCTCCCGCAGCTTCCAGTGCGCCGACGCGGCTCAGTCCAGGCGGATCGGGCCGGACGTGGCGTTCGAGATCGGCTCGGTCAGCAAGACCATGACCGCAGCCTTGCTCGCGCGGCTGATCGAGCAGGGCAAGGGCTCGCTCGACGATCCGCTGGCCGCATGGCTGCCGGAAGGCACGAAGGTGCCCGACTGGCAGGGGCAGCCGGTCCTGCTTCGGCACGTGGTCACCCATACGTCCGGCCTGCCCGCGCTGCCCTCGCGGCTGGGTGCGACGAGCATGGACAATCCCTACGCCAACCTCGACGCCGCAGCCCTGCTGGCCTCGCTCGGCGACGCGCAACTGGCTGCCGCGCCGGGCAGCCGCTTCGAGTACTCCAACTTCGCCTCGATGCTGCTGTCGTACGCGGTTGCCCGGCGCGCGGGCACCGACTTCGAGGGCCCGGCGCGGCGCGAGCTGTTCGCGCCACTGGGCATGGACCATGCGTACATCAACGATCCGCCGGCCGGCGTGCGCCGCCATCGGCCATGCGCCCAACACGCGGCCCGTGCCGGTACGGCATTTCGCCACCGACCTGGCCGGGGTCGGTGGCGTGCGCGCCACCCTCGATGACATGGTCCGCTACGTGCAGGGCGGGCTGGGCGGGATCGACGCGCCGATCCGCGCCGCGCTGGCGACGACGCATGCGCAGGTTTCCGCCCAGCCGGCCATGGGCATGAACTGGATGCGCGTGCCAGTGAACGGCCGCACCGTGCTGATGCACGAGGGTGGCACCGGCGGCTTCTCCGCCTTCGTCTCGCTCGATCCGCAGCGGCAGCGCGGGGTGGTGGTCCTGTCCGACACGACCTGGACCTCGATCGGCAGCCTGGGCAGCCTCGGCCTCCACCTGGTCGACGAATCGCTGCCACTGGGCAGGCCGCGCAAGGCCGTGGCGGCCGATCCGGCGCTGCTGCACGCGCTGGCCGGCGAGTACCAGCTGCAGGGTGCGATGAAAATGACCTTGCGCGCGCGCGACGGCCGGCTCTTCGTCCGGCCGAGGGCCAGGACGAATACGAGATGGGCCATGACGATGCCGGCGACTTCTACCCGCTGGCACTGGATGCGGTGCTGCACCCGCAGCGCAAGGCCGACGGCAGCTATGGCTTCACCTGGGCGCAGATGGGAGCTGTGATCCCGGCGCAGCGCATCGACCGCGCCACGGCCGCGGCACCGGCGCTGACGCCGGCGCATCTGGGTGCGTACGCGGGCGACTATGCGTTGATGCCCGGGTTTTCGTTGGCCGTGCGCGAGCATGGCGGCGAGCTGCAGGCGCAGGCGACCGGGCAGGGCGCGTTCCCGCTGGCCGCGACCGCGGTCGACACCTTCGAGGCGCCGGCCTACGGCATCGAGATCCGCTTCCAGCGCGACGGCGCCGGCAGGGTGCAGTCGCTGGAGCTGCAGCAGGGCGGCCACGTGCTGCGCGGCGCCCGGCAATAGGCGGCAATCCCTCGGGCATTGAAGGACGCACCCATGGAAACGATCATGATCCTGTTGTCGCCGCTGGCAGCGTTGCTGGCCCTGCTGCCGCCCGGCGGCCCGCGTGGGCGAAGGAACTAGGAGGTCGAAGGAATGGAGATGAAGGGCCGCTCCGGCTATCCGCTGCAACAGGTGCTGCCGGCCGAGGTGCTGGTCGGCGGCAACGCGGTGTGGAGCCGCTACCGGCAATACCCGGTCTTCAGCGCACGCTGGCTGGCCGGGCGCAGCCTGCTGTTCTGCAGCGTGATCGCGCTGGTCACGGGGTTCACCGGCGCCGGCACGGGCGTGGCGGTGCGCGATGCGGGCATCGGCATCCAGGTCGGTGTCACCCAGTTCGCCGCGTTCAGTCTCATGGCGCTGCTCGGCCCCGCGCTGGCCACGATCGTGCGCCACGGCCGCTGGCCGGAGACGCGCGAACGCAAGGCGGTGGTGCTGGCGGTCCTACCGGCATGGTGCTGAGCTACGCGATCGACCGCATCGCATCCGGTTACATCATGGACCTGGTGCAGCCGCAGCTGGCCGCGCTCGGCATGGCGCCGTCGAAGGCGCCGGAGCTGGGGCCGCTGGTCAAGGCGTTCGGCCTGGCGCTGAACGTCGCGGCGCTGGTTGTGGTCTATGGCCTGTTCGGCGGCGGTACGGCGCTGCGCGCCTACTTCAGCGAACGCCGGCGCTGGGATGCGCACCGCCACGCGGAGGTGGTGAACGAGCTCGAGGGCCGCGTGCACGAGGCGGACCTGCGCCTGGGCGTGCTGCAGGCGCAGGTCGAGCCGCACTTCCTGTTCAACACGCTGGCGTCGGTGCGTGCGCTGGTGCGGCAGGATCCGGCCCAGGCCGAGGCCACGCTCGACGCGCTGGTCGCCTTCCTGCGCGCCACCATCCCCAAGCTGCGTGACGACCGCGGCCTGCATTCGACCCTGGGCCAGCAGCTGGACATCTGCGCAAGCTACCTGGCGCTGATGCAGGTGCGGATGGGGCCGCGGCTGTCCCGGACGGTCGTCGCCGACGACTCGCTGCGCGCGCTGCCGTTCCCGCCGTCGCTGCTGATCACGCTGGTGGAGAACGCGATCAAGCACGGCATCGAGCCGCGTCCCGGGCCGGGGCGCATCGAGGTGTCGGCCGCGATCGAGGGCGAGCGGCTGCGGGTGTGCGTGGCCGACGATGGCGCCGGGCTGCAGCCGGGGATCGGGGAGGGATGGGACTGGCCAATGTCCGGGAACAGCTCGCGCACCGTTTCGGTGCGCAGGCCAGCCTGCGGCTGCGGCCCGCCGCCCGCGGCGTGGTGGCCGAGATCGAACTGCCGCGCGGCCTGCTGGCGGAGCCGCGGGCATGAGCGCGGCAAGGGACGCGGTCACCGCGCTGATCGCCGAGGACGAAGCCCCGCAGCGCCGCGCGCTGCACGAGCAGCTGCTGCAGGCGTGGCCGGAGCTGACGGTCGTGGCGGTCTGCGAGGATGGCATCTCGGCGCTGGAGGCGGTGTGCGTGCAGCGGCCGGCGGTGGCGTTCCTCGACATCCGCATGCCGGGCGTGAGCGGGCTGGACGTGGCCCGTGCAGTCGTCGAGCAGGGCGGGCTGGTCGTGTTCACGACCGCCTACGACGACTACGCGGTGCGCGCGTTCGAGGCCGGCGCCGCCGACTACCTGCTCAAGCCGGTGCAGCCGGCGCGGCTGGAACAGGCGGTGGCGCGGCTGCGCGAGCGGCTGGAGGAGCGCCAAGGCCGGTACGGGCGCCCGGGACCTGCAGGCGCTGATCGAGGGACTGGAGTCGCTGCTGCGCCCGCGCGGCGACCGGCTGGTCCGCTGGATCACCGCCAGCGCCGGCGAAAGCGTGCGCATGATCGGCATCGACGAGGTGCTGTTCTTCCAGGCGCAGGAGAAGTACGTGCGCGTGGTGACGGCGGGCGGCGAGGGTGTGATCCGCACGCCGCTGAAGGACCTGCTCGCCGGGCTGGACCCGGACGAGTTCTGGCAGGTGCACCGCGGCACGGTGGTGCGCGTGCAGGCGATCGACCGCGTCTCGAAGAACGAACTGGGCAGGCACACGCTGAGCCTGAAGGGCCATGCCGAGTGCCTGCCGGTCAGCGGTGCGTTCCTGCACCGCTTTCGCGGGATGTAGCGCGCCGGCGCACTGGCGCCGGCATCGGGTTCAGAACAGCAGCGACGCCATCTTCCGCCGGTACTGGCCGACCAGGTCCTCGTCCTCGACGATGCGGAAGGCGTCGATCAGCGCTTTCTTCGGCAGGCCGTCCTCGTAGGCGCGGTCGCGGCGCAGCATCTCGATCAGCTGCTCGAGCCCGGCGGCGGCGTCGCCACCGACCAGGTGGTGCACGGCGAGCAGGTGGCGGGCCTTGAGGTCGCCCTCGTTGGCGGCGATCGCCTGCTCCAGTACCGCTACCGGCGGGGCGTCCTTGAGCAGGGCCGCAAAACCCAGCCGTGCGCGGGCGCGCACCGCGCGGTCATCGGTGGAAAGGTTGGCCGGCAGCGCGTCGAGCAGCTGCTCGGCTTCGCCGGCGGCGCCGGTCTTCAGCAGCGCCAGCGCTGGGTCAGGCGCAGTTCGGCCTTGTCCGGCTCGGCTTCGACGGCATGGCGCAGGCGGACGACCTCCTCGTGCGGATCGGGCGGCGCGAGTTCGGCCGGTTCGGCGCCGGCATCGGCCAGCGGCTCGACGCCATGCTGCTGCAGGAACTGGCGCAGCTGGCCTTCCGGCAGCGCGCCCCAACGCATCGACCGGCTGTCCGCCGACCAGCAGGAACACGGTCGGCACCGAGCGGATCTGGAACGCGGCGGCGATCTGCTGCTCCTTGTCCACGTCGACCTTGGCCAGGATGAAGGCGCCGCCGTATTCGCCGGCCAGCTTCTCCAGGATCGGGGTCAGCGACTTGCACGGCCCGCACCAGGTCGCCCAGAAGTCGACCAGCACCGGCGTCTGCATGGACCTCTGCAGGACTTCGGTTTCGAAGGTGTCGGTGGTGATGTCGACGACGTGGGGCAGGTCGGCCATGGCGGTTCCGGGTGTGTAGGGGCGGTGGATGGCGCCGAGATGGTGCCGGGCGGGCGAGCTTACAAGTCGATGTCAAATCCAGTTGACATCGGGTCCTGTAGATGTAACGTGTACATTACATTTTGTCTGGCGGGAGTGACTCCCATGAAGTGGGCGAACCGGCTCTGGTTCCTGCTGTTGCCGCTGGCGGCCTTCGGCCTGTGGTCGCTGCTGGCCTCGCCACGCGCGCTGTTCGGCATCGACCCCGGCCCGCCGGGCATGTTCGCCCCGGTGGCCAGCACGGTGGGGGCGTTGCTGCTGCTGTCACGTACCCCGCGCGAACGCCTGGATGGCGCGTCGCCGGCGGAGTGGAAGGCGTGGATCGGCACCGGCTTCATGCTGGTCGGCGTGCTCTATTTCCTGGGCCGCGCCTCGCTGTTCAGCACCGGCCACTGGGGCGATCCGCATGCCGGTGCGGTGGCGCGCAACCTGGTCCTGCTGCTGGTGGCGTGGACGGTGCTGTCCTCGACATTGGCCGCGCGCTGGAAGGGACGCGTGGACGAAGACGAGCGCGACCGCGGGATCGCCACGCGCGCGGCCGGCTGGGGGCGCGGCGCGCTGGTGTTCTGCCTTATCGGCATCGCCGTGATGCTGGGCTTCTCGCCGCCGGAACGGCTGCAGTGGGCCACGCACTTCATGGTCGCCAACCTGCTGGTGTTCGCGCTGATGTGGCACTGCCTTATGGAATACGCAGCGACGGCGCTGATGTACTGGGCGCAGCGTCGCGAGGCACGCGGGTGACCGGCACGCCCGTGGGCAACGAGATCCGCCGCTGGCGCTTCGAGCGCGGCGAGATGACCCAGCAGGCGCTCGCCGATGCCTGCGGGGTGACCCGCCAGACCATCATCGCGCTGGAGGCGGGGCGCTATGCTCCGTCGCTGGAGCTGGCGTTCCGTATCGCCCGCGCATTCGGCGCCGGCGTCGAGGATGTTTTCCACTGGAGGGATCCATGAACCCGATCGAACGCTGGCGCGTGCCGGCGGCCGTGGGCGCGATCGCCAGCTGCGTGCTGGCGGCGGTGATCGCCGGGGCCGCGGTCGAAGGCTATTCGCACCTGCACCATCCGCTCGCGCTGCTCGGTGCGCGCCAGGGTGCACGGGGCGAAGGTGTTCGGCCTGTTCGCCTTCGTGCTGCCGGGACTGGCTGGCGCCTGGATCGCACTGGGCCTGCGCGACCGGTTGCCGCCGGACGCCGGCTGGACCGCTGGGATCGGCGCCCAGCTGCTGGTGCTGGCGGCGCTGGCTTTCGCCGCGCAGGGCCTGCTGCCGCTGGACCTGGAAAACCTGGACGGCGGCAGCAGCCGCTACCACGCCGCCGCCGCCTGGCTGCTGTGGGCACTCGCCTTTCCCGCCGGGTCGCTGCTGCTGGCGATGGAGCTGTGGCGCGCGCCGGGCTGGCGCCGCTTCGCCCCGGTCGCCGGCGCGGCGGGCCTGCTGGTGGTGGCGGGCGGGTTTTATGGGCAGCGGCTGGGCCGGCGCGGCGCTGGCACAACGCGTCGCATTCGGCGTGTGGCTCATGCCTGGGGAGTGTGCGCCGCGGTGCCGGCGCGCGGGCGGTGACCACCGTGCCGCGCGCGGCCTTGCGGGCGGCGGGGCTGCCGCTTCAACCGTGGCGCAGCTTGAGTGCCAGGGATCACCAGCGCCAGCGCCAGGGGTGACGATGTTGGACAGGATGATCGGCCAGGAATCGCGCACGATCCCGTAGGCCAGCCAGAAGCACAGCCCCACCGCGAAGACCACGTACATGCCCAGCGAAATCGCCCGGGTGTCGCGCGTGCGCAGGGTTCAACGCCTGCGGCACGAACGCAACCGTGGTCAGGGTCGCGGCGATGTAGCCGATCCATTCGCCTTTCATGGCATTCCCGCCGGCGTGGCCGCCTCCGGCTGGCGATGGATGGTGCCGTCCTTCATCACGAAGTCGACCTGCAGCACGCGGGCGATGTCGGCCAGCGGATCGCCGGGCACGGCGACGATGTCCGCGCGCTTGCCCGGTTCGATCACGCCCTGGTCGTCCACGCCGAGCACTTCGGCGGCGCGGATCGTGGCGCTCTGCAGCGCCGCCGCGGCGGGCATGCCGGCTTCGACCATGTAGATGAACTCGCGCGCGTTGTCGCCGTGCGGGCCCACGCCCATGTCGGTGCCGAACCCGATCCTGACCCCGGCCTTGTAGGCCTTGGCGAAGGTGTCCTGGATCTGTGCGCCGATCCGTGCGGCCTTCGGCCGCACCACTTCGGGAAAGTAGCCGTCGAGCCTGGCCTTGTCGGCGACGAAGCGCCCGGCAGAGATGGTCGGCACGTACCAGGTGCCGTGCTGCTTCATCAGCCGGATCACCTCGTCGTCCATGTAGGTGCCGTGCTCGATGCTGGTGACGCCGCCCAGCACCGCGCGCTTCATGCCTTCGGTGCCGTGCGCATGCGCGGCGACGCGGTAGCCGTAATCGTGCGCGGTGTCGACCACCGCCCTGATCTCGTCGACGGTGAACTGCGGCGCGTCGCCGGAGCGGGCGTAACTGAGCACGCCGCCGGTGGCGGTAATCTTGATCACGTCGCTGCCTTCCTTGTAGCGCTGGCGCACGGCCTTAGCGCGCGTCTTCGGCCGAATTGACCACGCCCTCGGTCGGTCCCGGCGCGCCGGCCAGGTCGGACAGCACGTGGTTCCAGCCATTGGTCGGGTCGGCGTGGCCGCCGGTGGTGGCGATGGCGCGGCCGGCGGCGAAGATCCGTGGCCCGCGCACCCGGCCCCGCTGATCGCGTCGCGCAGGTGCGGGACCACCTCGCCGCCCAGGTCGCGCACGCTGGTGAAGCCGGCCAGCAGGGTCTTTTCGGCATAGCCGACGCTGCGGTAGGCGTAGTCGACCGGATCCAGGCGGAAGCCCTCCGAGTAGCTCTGCGGGTTGGACTCCTGCAGGTAGGGTGCACGTGCAGGTCGGTCCATCCGGGCATGCAGGTGTGGCCACGCAGGTCCACGGCGGTGCCGGGGAGATGGCGGGAATGCCCGCGGCCACCGCTTCGATCCGGCCGTCGCGGACCTGGACGGTGTGCGGGCCCAGCAGGCGGCCGCTGCGGGCGTCGAACAGCTGGCCGCAGTGCAGTTCGGCGCTGGGCGGTGCCGGCGGAGCCGCCGCCAGGCGGCGGGGGGACAGCAGGACCAGCGTCAGCAGGGCCGGCTTCAGCGGAGCGATACGCATGCGGCGGGGTTCCGGGATGGTTTCATCCGATGTTAGCCGCTGCCGGCCCCGTCCATACGGATGTCCGCAGGGAGTCACGGACGCGGCCCCGGGCCAAGCCGTGAAGTGGAGCGCCATGCTGCGCTGCGGTACCCTTGGCGACTTTGCCGCAGCCACCGCGACCCGCAATGTCCGCCGCCCCCGAAAACGCCCCGTCCTACGATCCCCGCGCGGTGGAATCCGCCGCCCAGCAGTTCTGGGATGGCACCCGCGCCTTCGAGGTCGACGAGGCCTCCGACAAGCCCAAGTACTACTGCCTGTCGATGCTGCCGTACCCGTCCGGTGCGCTGCACATGGGCCACGTGCGCAACTACACCATCGGCGACGTGATCAGCCGCTACAAGCGCATGACCGGCCACAACGTGCTGCAGCCGATGGGCTGGGACGCGTTCGGCCTGCCGGCCGAGAACGCGGCGATCAAGAACAAGGTCGCGCCGGCGAAGTGGACCTACAAGAACATCGACCACATGCGCAGCCAGCTCAAGTCGCTGGGCTACGCGATCGACTGGTCGCGCGAGTTCGCCACCTGCACGCCGGACTACTACGTCCACGAGCAGCGCATGTTCACCCGGCTGATGCGCAAGGGCCTTACCTACCGCAAGAACTCGGTGGTGAACTGGGACCCGGTCGACCAGACCGTGCTGGCCAACGAGCAGGTGATCGACGGCCGTGGCTGGCGCTCTGGTGCGCTGGTGGAGAAGCGCGAGATCCCGCAGTGGTTCCTGCGCATCACCGACTACGCCCAGGAGCTGCTGGACGGCCTGGACGAGCTGCCGGGCTGGCCGGACTCGGTCAAGACCATGCAGCGCAACTGGATCGGCCGCTCCGAGGGCCTGGAGATCCAGTTCGACGTGGTCGACGGCGCCGGCAATGCCCTCGAGCCGATCCGCGTGTTCACCACGCGCCCGGACACGCTGATGGGCGTGACCTTCGTGTCCATCGCCGGCGAGCATGCGCTGGCGCTGAAGGCGGCCGCGACCAACCCGGCGCTGGCCGCGTTCCTGGAGGAACTCAAGCACGGCGGCGTGTCCGAAGCGGAGCTGGAGACCCAGGGAGAAGCGCGGCATCGACACCGGCCTGAAGGCCGTGCACCCGGTCACCGGCGAGAAGGTCGCCATCTGGGTGGCCAACTTCGTGCTGATGGGCTACGGCACCGGCGCGGTGATGGCCGTGCCGGGCCATGACCAGCGCGACTTCGAGTTCGCCAACAAGTACGCCTTGCCGATCGTGCAGGTGATCGCGCTGAAGGAACCGAAGAACGAGGACGAGAAGTCCTGGGATTCGACCACCTGGCGCGACTGGTACACCGACAAGACCCGCACCGACCTGGAGCTGGTCAATTCCGGCGAGTTCGACGGCCTGGACTACTGGGGCGCGTTCGAGGCCCTGGCCGAGCGCTTCGAGCGCCAGGGCCGTGGCCAGCGCCGGGTCAACTACCGCCTGCGCGACTGGGGCGTGAGCCGCCAGCGCTACTGGGGCTGCCCGATCCCGGTGATCTACTGCGAGCGCTGCGGCGCGGTGCCGGTGCCGGAAGACCAGCTGCCGGTGGTGCTGCCGGAGGACGTGGAATTCAGCGGGACGGGTTCCCCGATCAAGACCGATCCGGAATGGCGCAAGTGCAAGTGCCCGGACTGTGGCCGCGACGCCGAGCGCGAGACCGACACCTTCGACACCTTCATGGAGTCGAGCTGGTACTACGCGCGCTACACCTCGCCCAAGGCCCGCGACATGGTCGACAAGCGCGGCAACTACTGGCTGCCGGTGGACCAGTACATCGGCGGCATCGAGCACGCGATCCTGCACCTGATGTATTTCCGCTTCTACCACAAGCTCCTGCGCGACGCGCGCATGGTGGACAGCGACGAGCCGGCGACCAACCTGCTGACCCAGGGCATGGTGATCGCCGACACCTACTACCGCGAGAACGGTGACGGTTCGAAGGACTGGATCAACCCGGCCGACGTGGACATCCAGCGCGACGACAAGGCGCGCGTGACCGGTGCGACCCTGCGCGCCGATGGCCTGCCGGTGCTGATCGGCGGCACCGAGAAGATGTCCAAGTCGAAGAACAACGGCGTGGACCCGCAGGCGATGGTCGGCAAGTACGGCGCCGACACGGTGCGCCTGTTCTCGATGTTCGCCGCACCGCCGGAGCAGTCGCTGGAGTGGAACGAAGCCGGCGTCGACGGCATGGCCCGCTTCCTGCGCCGGCTGTGGACCCAGGTGCAGAAGCACGCCGCCGAAGGCGTCGCGCCCGCGCTGGACACCTCGGCCCTCGACGCCGCGCAGAAGGCGCTGCGCCGCAAGACCCACGAGACCATCGACAAGGTCGGCAACGACTATGGTCGCCGGCACAGCTTCAACACCGCCATTGCCGCGGTGATGGAGCTGATGAACGCGGTGGCGAAGTTCGACGATGCCAGCGATGCCGGCCGCGCCGTGCGCCAGGAAGCGCTGGAAGCGGCGGTGCTGCTGCTCAACCCGATCACCCCGCATTCCAGCCATTCGCTCTGGCAGCTGCTGGGCCATGCCGAAGCGCTGCTGGAGGACGTGCCGTTCCCGCAGGCCGACCCGGCCGCGCTGGTGCGCGATGCGGTCACCCCAGGCGGTGCAGGTCAACGGCAAGCTGCGCGGCACCATCGAGGTCGCCGCCGACGCGCCGCGCGAGCAGGTCGAGACGCTGGCCCGGGCCGAGCCGAACACCGCCAAGTTCCTCGAGGGCCTGGTGGTGCGCAAGGTGATCGTGGTGCCGGGGAAGATCGTCAATATCGTTGCGGGCTAAGCCACCTGCGGCGGCCTAGCCCCCAAAGTTCCGCGGTTGCGGAACTTCGGGCCCCGTGCCTTGAGCTTCCATCCCCCATCCGCGCTGTCGCGCGGATCGCCCCCAACTCTAGGGGGCTGAGTCGCTTCGATGATTCCGGCTCTGTCTTGAGGCCGATCAGGGTTGCGCTCTGGTGGTGGGAGCCGATCTTGCCGGCGCCGCGCCGCCGCTGGAATGGGCGATGGTCATCGCAGGCCCCAACCCGCATCGCTGGGCGGATCGGGGACCTCAATGGATGTTCACGTCGCATCGTGCAGGCTGGCGCCTGTTGCCGCTCCCGGTCGGCTCGTCCAGACTTGCGCCCATGATCCGAAAGACGCTGCCTGTCCTCCTCGCCCCCTGGCTCTGGCCGGCTGCGGGTTCCACCTGCGCGACAAGCTGGCCCTGCCGGCGGATTCGCCGCCGGTGCAGGTCGTCTCGACCACGCCCTACAGCCAGCTGGTGACCATCCTCGAGCGCAGCCTGCGCAATGCCGGGGCGACTGTCGCCGAGCGCGACCGGGACAACAAGCTGATCGATCCCGAGGCGAAGGTGTCGCGGCTGGACATCCTCTCGGAGCGCTGGGGCGACCTGCCGATCGCGATCGACGAGCAGGGCCGGGCGCAGGAGTTCAGCCTGCGCTACGCGACGATCTTCACCTTCCGCCTCGCCGACGGCCGCGAACTGGTGCCGCAGCAGGTGGTGGAACTGTCGCGCGACTACGTGTCGCCGCCGGAAGACGCCACCGGCACCAGCACCGAGCGCGAGATCCTTACCGACGAACTGCGCCGCGAGATGGCCGCCTCGATCCTGCGCCGGGTCGACAGCGTGGTGCGGGCGAACCTGGCGCGCGAGGCGGCCGGGGCGACGCCGCCGGGCGAAGCGGCGCCTGCCGCGGAGCCGGCAGCAGAGCCGGCTCCGGCCACGCTGACGACGCCCTGATGGAGCTGCGGCCCGACCAGCTGGCCGCGCAGGTCGGCAACCAGCCGCTGCAGGCCGCCTACCTGGTGGCCGGAACGGAGACGCTGCACGTGCTCGAGGCCGCCGATGCGGTGCGCGCGCGCGCGCCGCCGAGGGCGCCGAGCGCGAAGTGTTCGATGGCGAAGGCCGCGATCCGGACTGGGACGGCCTGGCGGCCAGTTTCAATGCGCCGAGCCTGTTCAGCAGCCGGCGCCTGATCGAACTGCGCCTGCCCGGTGGCAAGCCGGGCAAGACTGGTGCCGAGGTGATCAGCGAATTCTGCGAGAACCCGCCCGGCGACGTCACCCTGATGATCGTCGCCGGCGACTGGAGCAAGGCGCACCACGGCAAGTGGGTGGACGCGATCTCGCGCCGCGGCGTGGTCTCGATCGCCTGGGCGCTCAAGCCGCACGAGCTGCCGGGCTGGATCGACCGCCGCCTGCGCGAGCGCGGCCTGCGCGCGACGCCGGACGCGGTGCAGGGGCTGGCCGAGCGGGTCGAAGGCAACCTGCTGGCCGCCGCGCAGGAGATCGACAAGCTTGCGCTGCTGGCGCCGGAAGGCACGCTGGACCTGGCGACGATGCAATCGCTGGTCGCCGATGCCGCGCGCTATGACGTGTTCCGCCTGATCGAGGCGACGCTGTCGGGGCAGGCGGCGCAGGCGCGGCGCATGCTCGCCGGGCTGCGCGCCGAAGGCGAGCAGGTGGCCGGGCTGATGCCGATGGTGATCCGCGAGGTGCTGCGCGCGGCCGCGCTGGCACGCGCGCAGGCGCGCGGCGCCAATCTGGCGGCCGAGATGAAATCGCAGGGGCTGTGGGAGTCGCGCCAGGGCGCCGTTCAAGCGCGCGCTGCAGCGCCATGCCACGCCGCAGCGCTGGAACCGGTTCGCCGCCTACGCCTCGCGCGTCGACCGCGCGGCCAAGGGGCGCGGGCCGGGCGATCCCCGGCAGCTCCTTGAACGGCTGCTGCTGGCGATCGCCGAGGCACCGGCGACGCACCTGCTCAAGGGCGCGGGCCTGTTCGCCGGCAGCGGTCGCTGACCGCGCACGCCGGCGTGCTCACGATCTGGTACGGCGGGACCTTCGATCCGGTGCACCACGGCCACCTGGCCGTCGCCCGTGCCGCCGCCGACACCTTCGGCGTGCCGGTGACGCTGGCGCCGGCAGCCGATCCGCCGCACCGCGGCGCGACCGGTGCCGACGCGATGCAACGCGCGCACATGCTCGACCTGGCCGTGGCCGGCGACGACAGGCTGCGCGTGGACCGGCGCGAGCTGCAACGCGCGGGACCGTCGTGGACGATCGACACGCTGCGCGAGCTGCGCGCGGCGCTGGGGACGTCGGCGTCGCTGGCACTGCTGATGGGCGCCGACAGCTTCCGCTCGCTCCCGACCTGGAAGGCGTGGCGCCAGATACCGGAGCTGGCCCATCTCATCGTCGCCGCCCGCCATGCCGGCGGCGACCTCGACGACCTGCCCGTGGAGCTGGCCGAAGCCGTCGCCGGCCGCTGGAGCGACGCCCCGGGCGAACTTTCGACCGTGCCGGCCGGGCGCATCCATGCCTTGCACCAGCCGCTGCGCGGCGAGTCGGCCACCGCGTTGCGCCAGGCCATTGCCGCCGGCGCGCCGGGCTGGCGCGACGAGGTGCCAGCCGCGGTCGCTGCCTGGATCGGCGCCCGCGGCCTGTACCGGTCGCCGGCACCGTGAACACGGGCGGCCGGCCCGCGCCGGTATAATCGCGACTTGTCCCGCTCCCCCGTTCGCCAGAGTCCTCCTTGAGCAGCCAAGCCCACGTCATCAAGACCCGCCTCCCCGAACCGCCGCCGCCCGTGGAAGTCCTGCTGGCGAACGTCCACGCCGCGCTGGAGGAGATCAAGGCCAAGGATGTCGTCGAGATCGACGTGCGCGGCAAGACCAGCGTGGCCGACCACCTGGTGATCGTCTCGGGTACCTCGACCCGCCACGTGAAGTCGATCGCCGACGAAGTGGTCAGGTTCGCCAAGAAGCTCGGTGCGATGCCGCTGGGCGTGGAAGGCGAGCGCGAGGCCGAGTGGGTGCTGGTCGATCTTGGCGACGTGATCGTCCACGTGATGCTGCCGCGGGTGCGCGAGTTCTACGCGCTGGAGCGGCTGTGGACCGTCGGCGATCAGCCGGAAGACGCCGACCGCGCCTGAGTCGCGACCGCCGGCGTTGCCCGGCGGTGTCGTTTCGCCTCTTGTCCGCCCATCCCGCCATCGAACGCCGGATCGGTTATCGCGTGGGCGCTTCCTGTCGCGCGGCATAGACGCCGAACACCGCGCCGGTGAAGCCGCCGGCGACCGAGGTGCTGAGCAGGGTCGCATCGAGATCGCTGGCGAACGTGTGCCAGATGCCATCGCTTAGCGCGTAGTCGAAGTTGACCTTCGCACCACGCGTGCGGATGCGCAGCTGCAACGGCTGTCCGGCGCGGTCCGGTGGCAGCAGTGCCGTGGTCAGGCGAGTGCCGGCGGCTGTTTCGCGCTTTTCGCGTCCATCGCGGCGGTCGAGCACCAGCACATCCTTGCCGTTCTCGCGCGTGATCGCGAGCAGGTACCAGTACGCCTCGTTCTGGAACGCGGCCAGCCCGGCGATGTCGCCATCGCGCTGCGGTGCGAACGCCAGCGACGTGGTCGCGGTCGCGTCCTGGTGTTGCTGGCGGCGGGCGAGGAAGGACGGATTGTCGCGCGCGCCCAGCGACACTTCGCGCGCCTGCAGGCGCAGCGCGCCGCCATCGAGCCGGTACCAGTGCTTCCGCGGGTTGCGCACTGTCATCCAGTGGAAGGGAAGTCGATCGCCGTCGAACTCGTCGTTGATGGCGAAGCTGCCGCTGGTCGGCAATGCGGCGGTGCCGGCCGGCAGCTTCGGTATGTCATGCGCGTAGGGCACCGCCTTACCCGGCGCGGTGATCCGCGGCCAGCCGTCGAGCCAGCTCACCGGCAGCAGGAAGGTCTCGCGCCCGGTGCTGACGTGATGCCCCCCGCAGGCGGGTACGGGCGGTTGCCGAGGAATACCGCCCACCAGTCGCCGTCCTGGGTCTGTACCAGGGTCGGCGTGGCCGGTGGAGGTGATCGGGAACCGGCGCCCGCTTGGCAGGTCACGCTGGGTCAGGATCGGATTGCGGTCCCACGCCACGTACGGGCCGGTCACCGCGCGGCTGCGCAGGATCACCTGGCGGTGCATCTCGCCGGTGCCGCCTTCGGCCGCGCTCAGGTAGTACCAGCCGTCGCGCTTGTACAGGTGCGGACCTTCGACGTACTCGGGTTTTTCGGCCGGAACGATGCCGCCGTCGAGGATCACCGTGCGCGGGCCGGTGGTGCGCATCGCCTTCGCATCGAATTCCTGCAGCCAGATCGCGCGATGCCCGCTGTAGCGCTCCGTGCCGCCCGCGGGCAGGTCGTTGTTGACGATCCAGGCACGGCCGTCGTCATCGAAGAACAGAGACGGATCGATGCCGCCAGCCAGGTCGGGCAGCCACACCGGATCGGACCACGGCCCGGCCGGATCGGTGGCGGTGATGACGAAATTGCCGCCACAGTTCGGGAAGCAGGTATTGGCGATCCAGAAGCGGCCGTCGTGGTGGGCGATCGAGGCGGCGAACACGCCGTTGACCAGGTCGTGCTTGCCGAAGTCGAGCTGGTCGACGCGGTCGATGGCGTTGCCGATCTGGGTCCAGTGGACCAGGTCGCGGCTGTGGAACACCGGGATGCCGGGGAACCAGCCGAAGGTCGAGTTCACCAGGTAGTAGTCGGCGCCGACACGGACCACGCTCGGATCCGGGTAGAAACCCTTGATCACCGGATTGCGGAACTGGCCGGGGCCGGCTTCATGCGTCGCATCGGCGGGGTCGCTGCCGTCGTATTGGAACCAGTCGAACACCGCTTCGGGCGCGCTGTTGCCCGGTGTCGCGGCACGCAGCGGCATCGCGCCGGCGAGCACGGCGGCGGCAAGCAACAGTGCACAGGCGGACGGAGTGCGGCGCATGTCGTGTTCCCGGGACGGCGTGTGGATGGCCGGACCGTAGCACGCGGGTTCGCAGGCATATCAGCGCTGACGCCCCGTAATAGCTGGAGCAGCGAACGGCATGGCGGGCGGACGCGGGCGCGGCGATATCATGGGCGCATGAAGGCACGATTGATCGCCACCGGCGAACGCGCTCCGTCCCGGGTGGCGGAAGGTTTCGGCGAGTACCGCAAGCGGCTCTCGCACTGGCTGCCACTGGAACTGGTCGAGGTCGAGCCTGGCCTGCGCGGCAAGGGCCGCGATCCGCAGCGCGCGATCGAGGACGAGGGCAAGCGCGTACTCGCCGCCTTGCCGAAGAACGCGCACGTCGTCGCGCTGGACGTGCCCGGGCGCCAGTGGTCGTCCGAGCAGCTGGCGCAACGCATGGAGCACTGGCGCCAGCAGGGCCGCGACCTGGCCTTCCTGATCGGCGGACCCGAGGGCCATGCGCCGGAGGTGCTGGCCGCCGCGTCCGAATCCTGGTCGCTGGGTCCGCTGACCCTGCCGCACATGCTGGTGCGGCTGGTGGTGGCCGAGCAGCTGTACCGCGCCGCCGCGCTGCTGGCCAACCATCCGTACCACCGCGCCTGAGCGCGTGACCGCGGCGTGCCGGCGGTGTCCGCCGGCACGCGCATGGAGCTACTGCAGGCTGAAGCCGATCGGCACCCGGGCCACAGGCCTGCACCGGCTGGCCGTCGCGCATGGCCGGCTCGAAGCGCCAGCGCTGCTGCACCTGGCGCACCGCCTCGCGGTCCAGCGAACGGTGGCCGCTGCTGCGGTCCACGACCACCTGCAGCGGCTTGCCGTCGACGTCGACCAGCACGCGCAGCAGCACCGTGCCCTCGGCACCGATGCGCAGCGCGTCGCGCGGATAGGACGGCGGTGGCGCGACCGCGTAGCGCAGCTGCGCGCCCTGCAGGGGCTGTCCGTCATACGGCGGGGTGATGTCGGGCGGGCCGGCCACGTCGGTCGCCGGATCGGCCGGCAGCGCGCCCTGGTCGACGATCGCCGGTTGCTGCACCTGCGGCTGTTGCCGGATGGCCGTCGACGGCGAGCGCGGTGGCGTCGTTCTCGGCTGCAGCACCGGTTGCGGCGGCAGCGGGGTGACCGGCACCGGTGGCTGCACGGTCCAGCGTGGAGGTTCGGGTTCGCGGGGACGTCGGCGAGGGGCGTTTGGGTCAACGGCAGCAGCAGGACCAGCAGCGCCATCGCGTGCACCGCCATGGCGAAGCTGATGGCGAGGATGCGCGAGGCATCCAGGCGCGGGGACACATCGGACGGCAACGTGCGAACCATGATCCACCTCCATTGCAGGAATGACGGGAGGAACAACGCACGGACAGGGCGGCCGGGGTTGGCCGCGATGGCCGGCTCCAGACTGCGCCGGGCCGGATCGCGGAAACAAGGGGGCGATGCACCACTCGACCAGCGTCGGTGGATGCCGGTCGGGTGGCATTCAGCCCGCCGGCAACGAAGAAGCCCGGCCGAGGCCGGGCTTCGCGGAGGCGCAGGCCGGTGCCCGCGCTCAGCGGCCCAGTTCGAACACCACGTCCAGCTGCACCGATACGCTGCTTTCGCCCGGCGCCACCGGCGTGTTGTCGAAGGCCTCGGCCTCGCGCGGCATGGGCATGCCGTCCCGGCCGTCGCTGATGACGCGGCGCACGCGCGGATCGAGCGCGCCGGGCGTTGCAGGCGTTGCTCAGTACAGCGGGACGCCACCCGGGCTGCTGATCTGGCTGGCGCCACTGGCCGCCAGTGCATCGAGCAACGGTTCCATCCTCGATGCCTCGCGCAGCTTCACGTTGATCCTGTTGCTGGCCTGGTAGCTGATGATCCGTGGCGGCTGGCCTTCGTCGTACTGGACATGCGGACTGAGGCTGACGCCAAGGGTCTGCACGTCCCGGTCCGCGGCGCCGGCGGCCTTGAGCGCGGCGCGGACCCGGGTCACCTGCGCGGCGTTCTGGCGCAGCGCGGCATCGCGGTCGCTTGCCGGGTGACCACCACGGCGGAGATCGTGGCGGGCTCGGATTCCGATATGCGCCAAGGCCTCCGCCCGCGCGGGCATGGGGTGATGGGGATGGCCCGGTGGTGGCGGTGACGGCGCGGCCTGCTGTGCGACGGCCGGGACGGACAGGGCAAGGAGCAGGGCGGGCAACGGGTTGCGCATGACGGCTCTTTCCCGGGTCGGCCGGGAGTGTGAAGTGGCGCGAAAGCCCGGCAGGCGCCGGGCTGCGGCTCCACGAACGGCGGCAGGCGCGCTCAGCGGCCCAGTTCGAACACCACGTCCAGCTGCACCGATACGCTGCTTTCGCCCGGCGCCACCGGCGTGCTGTCGAAGGCCTCGGCCTTGGCCATCGCCATGCGCGGCATCGGTACCGGCATGCCGCCGCCGCCCTCGCCGATGCTGACGATGCGGCGCACGCGCAGGCCGAGCGCATCGGCGTAGCTCGCCGCCCGCGCCTGCGCACGCTTGAGCGCATCGAGCCGCGCCTGCTCGTACAGCGGCTCGGGATTGTCGATGCCGAAGCTGGGGCCGTTGATCTGGTTGGCGCCGCTGGCGACCAGCGCGTCGAGCACCTTGCCCATCTTCGCCACGTCGCGCAGCTTGACCGTGACCGTGTTGCTGGCCTGGTAGCCGGTGATCCGCGGCGGCTGGTTCTCCTCGTAGCGGTATTGCGGATTGAGGTTGATGCCGCTGCTCTGCACATCCCGGTCGGCGACGCCGGCGGCCTTCACCGCGGCCAGCACCCGGTTCATCTGCTCGGCGTTCTGGCGCATGGCGGTGTTGCCATCGGCGGCCTGGGTGACCACCCCGGCCGAGATCGTGGCGATGTCCGGGGCGCGCCGGGCTTCGGCTCTGGGCCGAGACCGACAGCAGGGTCGCGTCGGCGGGGATGGTCGGGGCTACCTGGGCGCGGGCCGCGGCCGCCGGTGCGGACAGGGCGACGGCGGCGAGCAGGACGGCGAGGGGGTGGCGCATGGTGTTCCTCCTTGGAGTGTGACGGTGCGCAGGCTGCGCGGCAGGGTCGGTTCGCAGGGATGAACGCGCCGTGAGCTTGCGCGGGGTCGGGGTCCGGTGGAGCGCCATGGGCCACGGTTCAGCCAGCTGCCGCAGGTTATCCTGTGCCCATGCTGTATCTGGCTTCGAAATCCCCCGCCGGGCCGAGCTGCTGCAACGGCTTGGGCTGACCTACCGCCTCCTCGATGTCGACGTCCCGGAAGTCCGGGCGCCGGGCGAGGGTGCGGATGCCTATGTGCGCCGCGTGGCCCGCGACAAGGCCCGCGCCGGCTGGGCGGACGTGGCCGGCGAGGCCGACGCCTGCGTGCTCGGCGCCGACACCGAGGTGGTGCTGGACGACGAGGTCTTCGGCAAGCCGGCCGACGCCGCCGACGCGGCGGCGATGCTGCGGCGCCTGTCCGGGCGCAGCCACGCCGTGCTGTCGGCGGTGGTGGTGATCGACGCCGCGGGCGAGCGCGAGGTGCTGTCGGTGACCGAAGTGCGCTTCGCGCCGCTCAGCGATGCCGACATCGCCGCCTACGTGGCTACCGGCGAGGCGATGGGCAAGGCCGGGGCCTATGCGATCCAGGGCCGTGCCGAAGCCTTCGTCGAACACCTTACTGGCAGTTATTCCGGGGTGATGGGCCTGCCCGTACACGACACCGCGCGCCTGCTCCGCAACCGCGCGGGCGCGCCCGCAGACACCGGCGCCTGCGCCGCAACGGCCGGGTGAGGGCCTCAATGTCCGAAGAGATCCTGGTCAACGTAACCCCGCGCGAAACCCGCGTGGCCGTCGTCGAGAACGGCATGCTGCAGGAGCTGCACATCGAGCGCGGCTGGCGGCGCGGGGTGGTCGGCAACATCTACAAGGGGCGCGTGCAGCGGTGATGCCGGGCATGCAGGCCGCGTTCGTGGAGCTGGGGCTGGAACGGGCCGCTTTCCTGCACGCCAACGACGTGGTCCGCACGGCACCGGTGGACGCCGGCCAAGGCCGAGGACGCGCCGTCGCAGCCGACGCCGACCCCGTCGATCGTCGAGCTGCTGCGCGACGGCCAGGGAGATCGTGGTCCAGGTGGTCAAGGACCCGATCGGCACCAAGGGCGCGCGCCTGACCACGCAGATCAGCATTCCCTCGCGCTACCTGGTGCTGCTGCCGCAGTCGCGCAGCATCGGCGTGTCGGCGCGGATCGAGGACGAGGCCGAGCGCCTGCGCCTGAAGACGCTGGTATCGGAACTGTCGACCAGCCACGGCGGCCACGGCTACATCGTCCGCACCAACGCCGAAGGCCAGCCGGCCGAGGCGCTGGCCGAGGACGTCGCCTACCTGTCGCGGGTCTGGAACGTGGTCGAGCGCCGCGGCCGCGATGCCGGCGCCGGCACGATCATCTACGAGGACCTGAGCCTGCCGCTGCGCGCGGTGCGCGACCTGATCCGCCGCGACGTGGAGAAGGTGCGGGTGGATTCGCGCGACACGTACGACCGGCTGCAGGCCTTCGTCGCCAAGTACATGCCGGTACTGGCCGAGAAGATCGAGCTGTACTCCGGCGACCGCCCGATCTTCGACCTGTACGGGGTGGAGGACGAGATCGGTCGCGCGCTGGACAAGCAGGTGCCGCTGAAGTCGGGTGGCTACCTGGTCATCGACCAGACCGAGGCGATGACCACCATCGACGTCAACACCGGTTCGTTCCTCGGCCAGCGCAACCTCGAGGAGACGGTGTACCGTACCAACCCTGGAGGCCGCGCAGGCGGTGGCCCGCCAGCTGCGCCTGCGCAACCTGGGCGGGATCATCATCATCGACTTCATCGACATGATCGATCCGGAGCACCGCCGCCAGGTGCTGCGCACGCTGGAGAAGTCGCTGGCGCGCGACCACGCCAAGACCACGGTCTACGACTTCTCGCCGCTGGGCCTTATCGAGATGACCCGCAAGCGCACGGTCGAGAGCCTGGAGCGGCAGCTGTCGGAAACCTGCCCGCAATGCAGCGGGCGCGGTTCGGTGAAGACCGCCGAGACGGTGACCTACGAGATCTTCCGCGAGATCACCCGCGCGGTGCGCCAGTTCGATGCCGCGCGCCTGCTGGTGATCGCCTCGGCCAAGGTGGTGGCGCGGATCACCGAGGAGGAGTCGGTGGCAGTGGCCGAGCTGGAGGAGTTCCTCGGCAAGAGCATCCGCTTCCAGGCGGACGAGCAGTACCTGCAGGAGCAGTTCGATGTGGTCCTGCTCTGAGCACAAGCACTTCGTGGTGGCGTGATGCCGACTTCGCTGCACCGTCGGTTGCGCCTTATCCGCCGCTGGTCGATGCACCTGCTGGCGATGGTGCTGGTGCTGATGGCGCTGGTGCTCGGCGCGGCCAGCCAGCTGCTGCCGCTGGTCGAGCGGAACCCTGATCGCGTCGCCGCGTGGCTGGCCGAGAAGGCCGGCCGGCCGGTCAGCTTCGAGCGCATGCACACGCAGTGGACCCGGCGCGGGCCGCTGCTGCAACTGGAAGGCCTGCACATCGGCGAGGCCGATGGCGGCGTGCGCATCGGCCAAGGCCGAGGTGCTGGTGTCGATGTATGGCGGCTTGCTGCCCGGGCGCTCGTTCACCGAGCTGCGCCTGCGCGGACCGGCGCTGACCCTGGAGCGGGCCGATGATGGCCGCTGGGCGGTGCGCGGCCTGCCCGCCGCCGGTGGCGGCGACGACGACCCGCTGGAGTACCTGGAAGGACTCGGCGAACTGCAGGTGATCGGCGGGCAGCTGGACGTGCGCGCGCCGCAGCTGGGCCTGCGCACGCGCATTCCGAAGATCGACCTGCGCCTGCGCGTCGATCGCCGCCACGTCCGCGCCGGTGCGCTGGCCTGGATCCGCGAGGATGCGTCCCCGGCCGCGCTGGCGCTGGAGTTCGACCGCGACCGCGGCAATGGCCGCACCTATTTCGACCTGGACACCGAAGCGCTCGGCGCCCTGGGCCCCGCTGCTGCACCACGCCGGGATCGCGCCGGTCGACGGCCGCGGCCGCGTGCAGGCTCGGGTCGAGGTGCGCGGCAAGCGCGTGGCGCTGGTCACCACCGCCTTCCAGCTGCGCCACGTGCTGCTGTCCGGCGCGCCGCTGGCCGACGGCCAGCTGCCGCAGGTGCGCCTGGACGAACTGCGCGGCCGTGCGCGCTGGCGGGTCACCGCCGATGGCTGGCGGCTGGATGCGCCGTTGCTGCGCATCGCCGACCAGCGCGGCGCGCAGACGCTCGACGGCCTGGTGGCCGCCGGCGGTGCGCGCTTCGCGCTGCGGGTCGATCGCGTCGATGCGCGGCCGCTGCTGGCGATCGCCGCGCTGGGCGAGGGCCTTTCCCCGGCGCTGCGCGGCTGGATCACCCGGGCCGCGCCGGGGGCGGAACTGTCGGGGCTGGAAGTGGCCGGCGTGCGCGGCGGGACGATGCGCATGCGCGGCCGCCTGGAGCGGGTGGCTTTCGCCGCCGTCGGCGATGCGCCCGGGATCGACGGCCCCGCCGGCGCGTTCGAAGGCGATGGCCAGGGCTGGCAGCTGGCGCTGGATCCGCACAGCGCTTTGCGCTTCGACTGGCCCAGCGGCTTCGGCGTGGTCCACGAGCTGAAACTCGACGGCTAAGGTCATGGCCTTAGCGCGAGGGCGACGGCTGGGAAGTGTCCACGCCGGCGCTGCGCCTGGATGGCGGCGACTATGGCGCGCACGTGCGCGGCGGACTCTGGTTCCGGGCGACGGCACGCGGCCATGGATCGGGATCGCCGCGGACATCGACGATGCCCGGGTGCCGGTCGCCAGGAAGTTCTGGATCCACCACAAGATGCCGAAGGCGGCCATCGACTGGCTCGACATGGCGCTGCAGGGCGGCACGGTGGCCGGCGCGCGCGGACTGGTCGCCGGCGACCTGGACGACTGGCCGTTCGTGGACGACAACGGGCGTTTCGAGGCCACCGCCAGCATCCGCGACGGACGCATCCGCTTCCGGAAGGACTGGCCGGAACTGGAGGCGATGCAGGCCGGCGTGGCCTTCGTCGGCAATGGCTTCAGCGTGCTGGGCCAAGGCCGCGTCGCCGGCCTTGGCGTCCAGCGCGTGCAGGCCGGCATCGCCGATTTCAGCCATGCGCCGTTGCTGGTGCGCGCCGAGGCGAAGGGTGATGCGGCGCGCATGCTCGACCTGTTGCGGCGCAGCCCGCTGGCCAGGGAGAACCGCGAGACCCTTACCAACCTGGACGCCGGCGGACCGGCGGCCACCACCTTCGCCCCACCTGCCGCTGGGCAGCGCGGCCCCGGCGGTGATCGATGGCCGGGTCATGCTCGATGGCGTGCGCCTTACCGAGAAGCGCTGGAACCTGGTGTTCGAGGCCACGCGCGGCGAGGCGCACTACGACGGCAGCGGCTTCGCGGCGCCGGCACTGGCGGTGCGCTATGGCGGCCAGGATGGCGTGCTCGCGCTGCGCTCGGGGCGCCACGTGGACGACGCCGGCAACGCGTTCGAAGCCGGCCTGGATGCGCCGATGGACGCCTCCGAGCTGCTGGCGCGCGCACCGGAACTGGACTGGCTGCGGCCGTACATACACGGCCGTTCGCCGTGGTCGCTGGCGATGTCGCTGTCCAGGCAGCCTGCGGGCGACAGCGTGGGCACGCTGCGCCTGCGTTCGTCGCTGGCCGGGACCACGCTGAGCCTGCCCGCGCCGCTGGCCAAGCCGGCGGACGAGACCTTGCCCGCCACCGTGCAGCTTGGAATGCCGCTGGGCAGCGGACCGGTGGACGTGGTGTTCGGCGAGCGCGTGGCGATCCGCGCGCGCCAGCGCGGCGGCAACACCGGCGTGCGGGTGACCTGGGCAGCGCGACCGTGGCGGCCGAGCCGCCGGCGAGCGGCATGGTGGTCGGTGGCCACACCCGTTCGTTCGATGCGCTGGAATGGATCGGCATGGCCAAGGGGGCGGCGATGGCGTGCCCTTGCGCGAGGTCGACGTGCTGGCCGACGAGCTGCGCCTGCTCGGCGGCGCGTTCCCGGCGACGCGGCTGAAGCTGCGGCCCGGTACGCAGGCGCTGGAAGTGGCGGTGGATGGCCCGGGGCTGGCCGGCAGCCTCACCGTGCCGGAGGCGAAGGGTGCGGCGGTGCAGGGCCGTTTCACGCGGCTGCACTGGCAACCGCCGCCGGCCGCCGCCGCCGCGCAGCCGGAAAACGACGCAACGGCCGTGGCGGATGCGGAGCGATCGCTCGCGGGCGCTAAGGAACGGGGCCGGCGCACCGGTCGCTAAGGCCGATGCCGGTTTCGATCCTGCCGCGATCCCGCCGCTGGTGGTCGACGTGGACGACCTGCGCTATCGCGACGCCGTGCTGGGCAGCGCCTCGCTGCGCACCCGCCCGGTCGCCGGCGGACTGCGCGTGGAGCGGCTGCAGGTGCAGGCCGGTGAGCAGGCGATCGAGGCGACCGGCGAGTGGCTCGGCCGCGGCGACGCGGCGCGCACGCACATCGCGCTGCAGGTCGACAGCAAGAACATGGGACGGCTGATGGACGGCCTCGGTTACCGCAACTGGCTGGCGCGTGGCGAAGGCGAAGTGCGCTTCGACGCCAGCTGGCCGGGCACGCCCGCAGGTTTCCGGCTGGCGGAGCTGCAGGGCAGCCTGCACATCGCCGCCCGTGACGGCCAGCTGCTGGAAGTGGATCCGGGGCCGGCCGCGTGCTCGGACTGTTCAGCCTGGCCCAGCTGCCGCGCCGACTGATGCTCGACTTCCGTGACTTCTTTTCCAAGGGTTTCGCCTTTGACCGGCTCGAAGGCCGGGTGGACTTCGCCGACGGCGAGGCCCATACCGGGGACATGCTGATCGACGGGCCGGCCGCCGACATCCACATCCGCGGCAACACCGACCTGCGCGCGCAGCGCTTCGACCAGACCATCGACGTGCTGCCCAAGTCGGGCAACCTGCTGACCGTGGTCGGTGCGGTGGCCGGTGGCCCGGTGGGCGCGGCGGTGGGTGCTGCCGCAAATGCCGTGCTGTCGAAGCCGATCGGCGAAATGGGCGCGAAGACCTACAAGGTCACCGGTCCGTGGAAGGAGCCGAAGGTGGAAGTGATCAGCCGGGAGCAGTCGCGTCGCGACGCCGGCGACGCCACCGGCCACGACGCCGGCATGGACTAGGACAGTCCGCTTTCCCCCGCCGTGTCGCCGCCGGCGCGGACAAAACCCGGCAGGCGCAGCTTGACCCGGTGTTCCGCGGCCGGGCAGCCGTGCATGTCCACGCCGCGGAAATAGCCGCGCTGCCACTGCTCGCGCGCGGCGGCCGAATCCGGATCGGGAAGCTCGGCGAGGAAATGGCCGCGGCTGTCGGTCCAGCGGCGGTGCTGCTCGGCCAAGGTCCGGCGTCTCGGAAATCGGCCGCCATTCGGCCTGCACCTGCGCCAGTACCGCGCGCTGCAACGGCAGCAGGTGGCAGAACGGCTCGCCGGCGTCGAAGCGCACCCGCCCGGGACGGGTGAACTTCCAGTTCATGGTGAAGGTGTACGGACTCCAGTCGGTCTCGACCAGCCCGGTCAACGCGGCGATGCCGTCCTTGGGCCGGTTGATCGGGGCCATCGCCATCAGTTCGATGCCGGCGTCGGTGCGGAACAGGCAGGGCACGTGGAAGGTCAGCACGCCATAGCCGAAGTGGCTCGTCGCCGGCGCATGGGTGCCGGGATCGGCCAGCACGCGGATCGATTCCAATGCGTCGCCGCCGTCCCATTCGGCGTGGAAGCCGGCCTTACACAGCAGCTCCCAGCCATGTGCATTGGCCATGTCCAGCGGCAGGCAGCGATAGGCGTAGCGCTGGTCGGTGCGGTCCATCCAGTCGCGCTCGCGCGGGGCGGGGCGGATGTCCAGGGTGTGGCCATCGAGGACGTGGGCGGTGACCTTCATGCGCTGCGTTCCGGAGCCGGTGGTGGGTGAGCGTCGCCCGGATAACGGACCGTTGCGACGGGGCTGTCATCATAGGCGGCCGCGCTCGCCCTTACCGCGCTTGCCCCGGCCACGCTTGCCCTGGTCAATTCCCGCCCCCATTGGATGACGATGACCGATTCCGCACTGACCCTCGCCGAAACCCGCCTGCTCGTGCCCGGCGGCCTCGATCCGTCCGGTCGGACCGCGCCTTCGGCGCGCTGCTCGGCCCGGGCATCGACTTCGGCGACCTGTATTTCCAGCATTCGCGCCGCGAGAGCTGGACGGTGGAGGACAGCATCGTCAAGGACGGCGCGCATTCGATCGAGCAGGGCGTGGGCGTGCGTGCGATCTCCGGCGAGAAGACCGGCTTCGCCTATTCCGACGACATCAACGCCGAGGCGTTGCGGCTGGCCGCCGGTTCGGCGCGCGCGATCGCCCGCGACGGCAGCGCGCACGCGCCGCGGCAGCTGGTGCGCAGCGGCGGCCACGCGCTGTACCCGGCGCTGGATCCGGTCGACGGCATGGGCAACGAGGACAAGGTCGAGCTGCTGCGTTCGCTGGACCGGCTGCTGCGCGCGGCCGACCCGCGCGTGAACCAGGTGTCGGTAAGCCTGTCCGGCGGCGTGGATACGGTGCTGGTGGCGCGCAGCGACGGAGTGATGGCCGCCGACGTGCGGCCGCTGGTGCGGCTCAACGTGCAGGTGATCGTCGAGCACGGCGGGCGCCGCGAATCCGGCTACGCCGGCGGCGGCGGCCGCTATTCGTACGAGGAACTGTTCTCCGGCGGGCGGCCCGAGAAGCTGGCGCGCGAGGCGCTGCGCCAGGCGCTGGTGAACCTCGACGCGGTGGATGCGCCGGCCGGCACGATGCCAGTGGTGCTGGGCGCCGGCTGGCCGGGCGTGCTGCTGCACGAGGCGGTCGGCCACGGCCTTAAGGCGACTTCAACCGCAAGGGCACCTCGACCTACGCCGGCCGCATCGGCCAGCGCGTGGCCGCGCCGGGGTGACCATCGTCGACGACGGCACGCTCGAGGGCCGCCGCGGCTCGCTCAACATCGACGACGAGGGCACGCCCACGCGCTGCACCACGCTGATCGAGGACGGCGTGCTGGTCGGCTACATGCAGGACACGCTCAACGCGCGGCTGATGGGCACGGCCCCGACCGGCAACGGCCGCCGCGAGTCGTTCGCGCACCTGGTGATGCCGCGGATGACCAACACCTACATGCGCGCCGGCACGCACGACCCGGAGGAGATGATCCGTTCGGTGAAGAAGGGCCTGTACGCGGTCAATTTCGGCGGCGGCCAGGTCGACATCACCAGCGGAAAGTACGTGTTCTCGGCGACCGAGGCCTACCTGATCGAGGACGGCAAGGTCACCGCGCCGGTGAAGGGCGCCACCCTGATCGGCAACGGCCCGGAGACGATGCAGAAGGTGCGCATGGTCGGCCACGACCTTACGCTCGACGAAGGCGTGGGCGTGTGCGGCAAGGACGGGCAGAGCGTACCGGTGGGCGTGGGCCAGCCGTCGCTGCTGATCGACGGCCTGACCGTGGGCGGGACGAGGACGTGAGGCGCGGCGCGTGAGCCGTGCAGGCTCAGTCCCCGCGCGCTTCGGCCCCGTCGTCCACGCCGGACTCCACGTCGTCGAAGTCCGCTGCCCCGGTGCCGTCGTTCCTGCCGGCCAGCAGCAGCATGCGCAGTTCGCGGAACAGTTCGCGGAACGCACGCGGCGGCTTGTTGCGCAGCCTCTCCTCGTTGGCGTTGCGCACCAGCTGGCGCAGGTGCTGGCGGTCGGCGCCGGGATGCTCTTCCAGCAGTTCGGCCAGCGCGGCGTCGCCCTCGGCGAGCAGCCGTTCGCGCCAGTCCTCGACCCGGTGCATCGCGGCCACCTCGCGGCGGGCGGCCTTGCCGTCCTCGTCCAGCGCGTCGCGGATCGCCTCCAGGGTCTCGTCGTCCTCGCGCCGCATCTGCTTGGCTATAAGGCCAGCTGGCGCTTGCGGGCGATGTGCGCGGTGATCTTCCGGGTCTGCTCCAGGTGCGGCAGCAGGTCGTCGGGGATCGGCAGTTTCGCCAGCTGGGTCGGGGTCAGCGCGGCCAGCTTCTCGGCCAGCTCCAGCACTTCCAGCGCTTCGCGGCGCTGCTGGCTGCGGCTGGGGGAAAGGAATTCGCCGGTGTCTTCGTCGCGTCCGCGCATGGGGCTGGGGCTCTTTCGGGTAGCGCGGATTCTACCCGGCGCGGCCTGAATCGCCTTTCCGCAGCGACGGGGCGCCCATCGCGGCAGCCCCGCCGCCACCGCCATCGGCACGCAGGTGGCCGATCCCGGTCTTGGACCGAACAGAGGATTTTCCAGAGGTGCAACACGTGAACGATATCGCGCGCAACGACGACAGCCACGCGCGGCTGGACCAGCTGGCCGGGATCTCGCAACGCCTGCTCGCCCGGGCGAAGGCGCTTGGCGCCAGCCAGGCCGAGGTCAGCTGCAGCGAGGAGTACGGCCTGAACGTGTCCGTGCGCATGGGTGAAGTGGAAACGGTCGAGTCCAGCCGCGACCGCGGCATCGCGGTCACGGTCTATTTCGGCCAGCGCAAGGGCAGCGCGAGCACCGCCGACCTGCACGAGGCGAGCCTGGAGGCCACGGTCGAACAGGCCTGCGCGATCGCCCGCTACACCGAGGACGACCCGGCCGCCGGTCTTACCGACGCGGCGCTGATGGCGCGCGAGTTTCCCGACCTCGACACCTGGCATCCGTGGCGGCTGGACGCCGACGAGGCGGTCGACCTGGCGCTGGCCTGCGAAGCGGCCGGGCGCGAGGCCGATCCGCGGGTGAGCAATTCCGATGGTGCGTCGTTCGGCAGCGGCGGCAGCCTGTCGGTGTACGCCAACAGCCACGGTTTCATCGGCCACGAGCGCGAAACCCAGCATTCGCTCGGCCTGGCGCTGATCGCCGGGCAGGGCGACGGCATGCAGCGCGACGGCTGGTACAGCATCGGCCTTACCCGCGGTGACCTGGAGGCGCCGGCGGCGATCGGCCGTCGCGCGGCCGGGCGGACCGCTGCGCGGCTCGATCCGCGCAGCGCGCCGACCGGCGCCTTACCGGTGCTGTTCTCGGCCGAGGTCGCGCGTTCGCTGGTCGGCCACCTGCTCAGTGCGGTGTCCGGCGGCGCCCTGTACCGGCGCGCCAGCTTCCTGCTCGACAGCGCGGGGACGCGCCTGTTCCCGGAGTGGTTCGCCATCGACGAGCGTCCGCTGCTGCGCCGCGGGCTGCGTTCGACCGCGTTCGACGCCGACGGCGTGGCCACCCGCGACAGCGCGCTGGTGGCCGGCGGCGTCCTGCAGCGCTACGTGCTGGGCAGCTATTCGGCACGCAAGCTCGGCCTGCCGACCACCGCCAATGCGGGCGGCGTGCACAACCTGCAGGTCGCGGCCAATGCCGGTTCGCTGGAGGAGATGCTGCGCGGCATGGGCCGCGGCCTGCTGGTGACCGAGCTGATGGGGCAGGGCGTCAATGGTGTCACCGGAGACTACTCGCGCGGTGCCGCCGGCTTCTGGATCGAGGGTGGCGAGATCGCCTTACCGGTCGACGAACTGACCATCGCCGGCAACCTGCGCGACATGTTCGCCGGGATCGAGGCGGTCGGCGCGGAGTTCGACCCGCGTTCGCACATCCGTTCCGGTCCGATTCTTGTGGGACGGATGACCGTTGCCGGGTCGGATTGAGTATCCTCCGCGGTGGGCCAAGGAACGTCTCTGGCGAGCCACCCACCAACCACAACAACGGGGAATCACAATGAGTGAATTCGATAATGTTACCGCGCCGCCGCCGGCGCCCGCAGTCGACGCGCCGCAGGATGACCGCACCCTTGCACTGTTGACCCACCTGTCGGGGATCCTCCTCGGCTTCATCGTTCCGCTTGTCGTCTGGCTGCTCAACAAGGACAAGCCGGAGAAGGGCTTCCTCAACGACCAGGCCAAGGAAGCGCTGAACTTCCAGATCACGGTGTTTCTCGTGTACATCGTCGGCACCATCCTGACCGTGATCCTGATTGGTGCGTTGGTCAACCTGGCGGCCCGGTCGCCTCGATCATCTTCAGCATCATCGCCGGCCTGGCTGCCAACAAGGGCGAGGCCTACCGCTACCCGTTCGCGCTGCGCCTGATCAAGTAAGCGCGCACGCAACGGACACGGAAAGGGCCCGGCATGACCGGGCCCTTTCTTTTTGTCGGCCAGGGCGGCGCTCAGTGCGAGCGGGTGACCGCCAGTTCGCCCAGCGCGGCCAGGCCGCGGCGCGTTCGCCGAACGGCGCCAGCGCATCGCGCATGGCCACGGCCAGCTCGTCGAGCCTTACCCGCGCGCCGTCGATGCCGAGCAGCGCCGGATAGGTCGACTTGGCCTGGGCCACGTCCTTGCCGGCGGTCTTGCCCAGCTGCTCGGAGCTGGCTTCGATGTCGAGCAGGTCGTCGCGCACCTGGAAGGCCAGGCCGAGCGCGGCGGCGAACGCATCCAGCCCGGCCAGCGTGCCCGTGTCGGCGCCGCCGCCGAGCGCACCCATGCGGACCGCGGCGCGGATCAGCGCGCCGGTCTTGAGCGCATGCATGCGCTGCAGCTGCTCGAGGGCCTGGCTGCGGCCGGTGGCGTCGATGTCCAGCGCCTTACCACCGCACATGCCGGCCACGCCGGACGCGGCGGCCAGTGCCTGCACCCAGTCGATGCGCAGCGGCGCCGGTGCGTCGGCGTCCGCCAGTGCGGAGAAGGCCAGGGTCTGCAGGGCGTCGCCGGCCAGGATCGCGGTGGCCTCGTCGAAGGCCACGTGCACGGTCGGCTGGCCGCGGCGCAGGTCGTCGTCGTCCATCGCCGGCAGGTCGTCGTGCACGAGCGAGTAGGCGTGGACCAGCTCGACCGCCGCTGCCGGCGCATCGAGCAGGGCTTCGTCCGCACCCAGCGCGCTGCCGGCGGCATAGACCAGCAGCGGCCGCATGCGCTTGCCGCCGCCGAGGGTGGCGTGGCGCATCGCTGCGTGCAGGCGCGACGGTTCGATGGCCGGGTCGGGCAGCAGGGCCTGCAGCGTCGCCTCGGTGCGCGCGGTCCAGCGCGCGAAGGCCTCACTCGCCATCGGGACCGGCGAAAGGCTGCGCGTTGTCGGGCTGGTCGGGATCGGTGAGCAGGCGCACGCGCAGTTCGGCCTGTTCCAGCGCGGACTGGCAGCGGCGGTAGAGGCCGACGCCGCGCTCGTACGCGGCCAGCGAATCCTCCAGGCTCATTTCGCCCTGTTCCATCTTCTCGACCAGCTGCTCGAGTTCGTCCAGCGACTGCTCGAACTGCGCAACCGGCGAGGCGTCGGGGGTGGCTTTCTTCGGCATGCGCAAAGTGTGCGCGGTGCGGCGGGGGAGGGTCAACGCGTGGGCGCGTCGATGCCGGGCGGCTGCCGGGCCAGCTGCCAGCCACGGGCGAGCAGCCAGCGCGCAAGGTCCCGGGAGCAGGCGACGTCGGCGGCGGCAAGCAGCTGGCCGTCGGCGCCGGAGAGCAGCGGCAGGTGCGCGCGCCGCCAGGGGCGGGACGCCGCGTTGCTGCAGCACGTGTTTGAGCGGGTGGGAGTGCGCGCGGCCGGGCAGGGTGATGCGCTCGCCGCCCTGCCGCGCGTGCACGCGCGCGGGTGCGTCGAACCCCCGGTCGCCAGGCCGCCTCCGCCGCGCAGCGACAGCGTGCCGCCGTCGGGCAGGTGCAGCGGCGCGCGGCCGTCCCATTCCGCGCTCCAGTCGGCCGGCAACGGACTGCGCAGGTGGTCGGCATGGAGGAGGTCGCGCCAGCGCAGCACGCGCGCGCCGGCCCAGGCGAAACGGGCCTCCGCGTCGGCACGCGCCTGCAGCAGCGTCCGCTCGATCTGCTCCACGCCCGCGGCCGGCAACGGCGGCAGTCCAAGCGTGCGGATCCAGTGGCGCAATACGCGCGCGCGCCGCGCCGCCGGCAGCGCGAGCAGCTCCGGCACGCGCAGGGTGCGCGGATCCTCGCCCGCATGCGTGCGCAGCAGCGCGGCATCTTCCGCGGCCAGCAGCGCATCGGTCCGCGCGCACAGCCCGGCGCTGCGCGCCAGCGACGCGGCCGCATGCGGCCAGCGCTGGCGCAGCAGCGGCAGCACCTGCAGGCGCAGGAAGTTGCGGTCCGCGTCCGCCACAGCGTTGCTCGGGTCCTCGATCCACGCCAGCCCGTGCGCCTGCGCATAGGCGAGCAGGGCCTTTGCGCGGGGACCTCCAGCAGTGGCCGCCATTGCCAAGGCCTCACCGAGGCGCCGCAGCGGCCGCATCGCCGCCAGTCCGTCCGGACCGGACGCGCGCAGCGCGCGCAGCAGGAAGGTTTCGGCCTTATCGTCGAGATGGTGCGCGGTGGCCAGCACCTCGCCGGGCAGGAGCGTGGCCGACAGCGCCGCGTAGCGCGCTTCGCGCGCGGCCGCCTCGAGGCCGGCGCCGGCATCGCGCCGTACCTGCACGTCCAGCACCTGCGCCGGTACGCCGAGTACCTGCGCCTGGCGCACGCAGTGCGCGGCCCAGTCCGCGGCGCCGGCCTGCAGGCCATGGTGGACATGGACGGCGCGCAGGCCGCGCGCGCGCAGCGCGGGCTCGGCGGCAAGGCGATGCAGCAGCACGGTCGAGTCGAGGCCGCCGCTGTAGCCGACGACGAGCGCGCCCGTCGCAGCGGCGGGAAGCTCCGGCAGGGCGAAAAAGTGCTCGGGAACCGGGTCTGCGGCCATGCGGTCTATCGTAGCCGGCCGCCGTGGCGGCTCAGCGGACCTGGCGCAGGATCACCACCCGGGGCGAAGACCCGGCAGACGGTGACGAACCAGGCCAGCACCCGGATCGAGGCGATCCCGCGGCGGTGGCGGAACAGCCGGTTCGCCACCGGCGCCAGCGGCACGGCACCAGGGACCGCGCCAGCGGCAGGACCCACGCGGGCAGCGCGCTCATCGGCGCCGTTCCAGGGGGCGGGCGGATGCTGCGGCGGGGCGCCGACCGGCACGCGGCGCGGCCGGCGTCCAGGCGACGCGCGGGTTACGCGGCCTCGTACGCCCCATAGCCGTGCAGGCGCGCGTAGCGGCGCTGGACCAGTTCCTCGACCGGCAGGTCCACCAGCGCGTCGAGTTCGTTGAGCAGCACGGCCTTCAGGCGTCGGGCCATCTGCCGCGGGTTGCGGTGGGCGCCGCCGGTCGGCTCGCGCACGACCTTGTCGACCAGCCAGCCGCCGCGCAGGCGGCGGGCGGTCAGGCCCAGCTGCTCGGCGGCGTCCTTGGCCTTGCCCGCGTCCTTCCACAGGATCGAGGCGCAGCCTTCGGGCGAGATCACCGAGTAAGTGCTGTATTCGAGCATCACCGTGCTGTCGCCGACGCCGATGGCCAGCGCGCCGCCGGAGCCGCCTTCGCCGATCACGGTGCAGACGATCGGCACCTTCAGCTCGGCCATCTCCAGCAGGTTGCGGGCGATGGCCTCGGACTGGCCGCGCTCTTCGGCGTCGATGCCCGGCCAGGCGCCCGGGGTGTCGATAAAGGTCAGGATCGCAGGCCGAAGCGCTCGGCCAGCTTCATCAGGCGCAGCGCCTTGCGGTAGCCCTCTGGCTTGGGCATGCCGAAGTTGCGGCGGATCTTTTCCTTGGTGTCGCGGCCCTTCTGGTGGCCGATCACCACGACCGGGCGGCCGTCGATGCGGGCTAAGGCCGCCGACAATGGCCTTGTCGTCGGCGAAGGCGCGATCGCCGGCCAGTTCCTGGAACTCGTCGCAGACCTCGCGCACGTAGTCCAGGTGTACGGCCGGGCGGGGTGGCGGGCCATCTGCGACACCTGCCAGGGGCTGAGGTCGCGGAAGATCTGGGCGGTGCGCTTGCGCAGCTTGTCCCGCAGCGCGCGCACCTCGGCGTCCACGTTGACCGCCGGGCCGGTGCTGGCGCTGCGCAATTCCTGGATCTTGGCTTCCAGGTCGGCGATGGGCTGCTCGAAATCGAGGTAGTTCGGATTCATCCGTAAGCCGGCGGAGCCGGAGGGTGCATGAGGCGGGCAGTGTAGCCGAAGGCCCGCGAAACGACCGGACCGTACGGTACGGAAGGCTATGGGCGAAGCCACGCCTGAGGGCGCTGGCTTCGGGGTGGGCCGCCGCGTCCCGGGGAGAGGGCGCATCCCTCGGGACGGCTTCCTGCCTTTACTCGCGACCGCGGCACATCCATGTGCCGCTTGCGCCCTCTCCCCAGGACACGACGGCCCCGGCGGCTTTGGGGGCGTGGCTTCGGTGGAGTGGAGCGTGGGGAGCAAGGCGAAGCAGAGCAACAGCACCCTCTTGAACCTCTCCTCCGCCTTTCGGCGAACAGGGAGGGAAGGGGCGCGGGGCGTGCCTCAGTGCACCCAGGTCGGCCGATGGCGACCTTCACCGCGCGCACGCCGGGCTGGGCGCGCAGGGCGTCGAGCAGCGGCGGGGCCACGCGCACCGCGTTGGCGCCGTTGAGGTCGAGCACGCCGGTGGCGCCATCGCCGGTGCGCCCGACCTGCAGGTGCAGGCGCAGCGGCGTCGGGCCGGGGCGGTGGCGGGCCAGCACCGCGTCGATCCGCTGCCACATCTGCGGATCGCGCATGTCCACCCGCAGCGACAGCCGCTGCGCGTGCTGCGCGCACAGCTGTTCGTAGTCCCATGCGGCCTTCAGGCGCAGGCTGTAGCCGCCGTTGAACTCGTCCTCGCGCAGGCCGCCCTGCACGACCAGCACGCGGTCGCGCACCAGCAGGCTGGACAGGTCGGCGGCGGCCTCGGCGAACACGCCGCACTCCAGCCGGCCACGTCCGTCCTCCAGCTGCACGAACACCTGGCTGTCGCCCTTGCGGCGCAGGCCGACCACCGAGCCCGGCGACCACCACCTGCACTTCCGGTCGCCAGCCGCGCTTCTCGCCGCCAGTTCCGGCCGCCCAGAGCTTGTCCAGTTCGCCCAGTCATTGCCGACCAGGCCGCGCACTTCCTCGCGGTACGGATCGAAGGGGTGGCCGCTGAGGTAATGGCCGAGCGTTTCGCGCTCGCCGTCGAGCAGCTGCCGCAGCGGCCACTCGTCGGCTTCGGGCAGGTCCAGGTCAGCGCCGGGCCGGCCTCGGCCGATGGCGCGCCGAACAGCGACACCTGCCCGGCGGCCGCTTCCCTGGCCATCTGGTCGGTGGCCTTGATCACTTCCGGCAGCTGCAGCATCAGCGTGGCGCGGTTGCGGCCCAGCGCGTCGAGCGCCCCGGCGTTGACCATCGCTTCCAGCGCACGGCGGTTGAGCTTGGTCGAGTCCACGCGCCGGCAGAAATCGAGCAGGTCGCGGTAGTCGCCGCCCTTGTCGCGCTCGGCCACGATCGCCTCGCACAGGCCGCGGCCGACGCCCTTGATCGCGCCCAGGCCGTAGCGGACGGTGTCGGCGGCGACCGCCTCGAACATGAACGGCGAATCGTTGATCTGCGGCGGCAGCACGGTCAGGCCCAGTCCGCGCGCCTCGTTGAGGAAGCCGACCACCTTGTCGGTGTTGTCCATGTCAGAGGACAGCGTGGCGGCCATGAACTCGGCCGGGTAATGGCGCTTGAGCCATGCGGTCTGGTAGCTGACCAGCGCGTAGGCGGCGGCGTGCGACTTGTTGAAGCCGTAGCCGGCGAACTTCTCCATCAGGTCGAAGATCTCGTCGGCCTTGGCCTCGCCGACGCCACCCTTGGCCGCGCCCTCGCGGAAGATCTCGCGGTGCTTGGCCATCTCGGCCGGCACCTTCTTGCCCATCGCCCGGCGCAGCAGGTCGGCGCCGCCCAGCGAGTAGCCGCCGACGATCTGCGCCATCTGCATGACCTGTTCCTGGTAGACCATGATCCCGTAGGTCTCGCCGAGGATGGCCTCGGTGCGCAGGTCGGGATAGACGATCTCCTCCTGCCCGTGCTTGCGCGCGTTGAACGATGGGATCAGGTCCATCGGGCCCGGCCGGTACAGCGAGACCAGCGCGATCAGGTCCTCGAAGCGGTCCGGGCGCGCGTCCTTCAGCAGCCGGCGCATGCCCGAGGATTCGAACTGGAACACCGCGCCGGTGTTGCCGTTGGCGAAGATGTCCTTGTAGGTCGGCGCGTCGTCCAGCTCCAGCGTGGCGATGTCCAGCGGCGGGATGCCGGCGCGGGCGTGGCGTTCGTTGATCGCCTTCACCGCCCAGTCGATGATCGTCAGCGTGCGCAGGCCGAGGAAGTCGAACTTGACCAGGCCCACCGCCTCGACGTCGTCCTTGTCGAACTGGGTGACCGGGTTGCGGCCCAGGCCGTCGTGGTCGTGTTCGGCGAACAGCGGGCAGAAGGTGTGCAGCGGCGTCGGCGCGATCACCACGCCGCCGGCGTGCTTGCCGGCGTTGCGGGTCAGGTCCTCGAGCTGGCGGGCCAGGTCGATCAGGTCGCGGACGTCGTCCTCGCTGCCGTAGCGCTGGATCAGCTCGGCCGAGTGCATCTCGCTGTCCTTGCCTTCGCCCATCGCGTCCTTCAGCGAGATGCCGAGGATGTTCGGGATCAGCTTGGCCACGCCGTCGACGAAGCCGTAGGGGAAGCCGAGCACGCGGCCGGTGTCGCGCACCACCGCCTTGGCCGCCATGGTGCCGTAGGTGATGATCTGGCTGACCCGTTCGCGCCCGTACTTGCGGGCGACGTAGTCGATCACCTCGTCGCGCCGGTCCATGCAGAAGTCGATGTCGAAGTCGGGCATCGACACGCGTTCCGGGTTGAGGAAGCGCTCGAACAGCAGGTTGTACGGCAGCGGGTCCAGGTCGGTGATCTGCAACGCCCAGGCCACCAGCGAGCCGGCGCCCGAACCGCGGCCCGGCCCGATCGGGATGCCCTGGTTCTTTCCCCACTGGATGAAGTCGGCCACGATCAGGAAGTAGCCGGGGAAGCCCATCTTGATGATGGTGTCGAGCTCGAAGTCCAGCCGCTCGACGTAGTCCCGGCGGGTCCTGCCGGGCGCCAGCGGATTCTTCGCCAGGCGCGCGTCCAGCCCCTCGTGCGACTGCTTGCGGATCCAGCTGTCCAGGGTCTCGTCCGACGGCACCGGGTAATCCGGCAGCGCGTACTTGCCCAGGGTCAGTTCGAGGTTGCAGCGCCGCGCCAGCTCGACCGTGTTGGAGATCGCGTCGGGCACGTCGGCGAACAGCCGGGCCATCTCCTCCGGCGACTTCAGGTACTGCTCGGCGCTGTACTCGCGCGGCCGCTTGGGGTCGTCGAGCACGCGGCCCGACGCAATGCACACCCGCGCCTCGTGCGCATCGAAGCCGTCCCTGTCCAGGAAGCGCACGTCGTTGGACGCCACCACCGGGATGCCGCGCGCGGCCGAGGCGTGCAGGGCGAAGGTGTTGAACGCCTCCTCGCCGTCGCGGCCGGTGCGGACCAGCTCCAGGCACAGGTTGTCGCCGAACGTCCGCTGCCAGTCGGCCAGCTGCTGCTCGGCCAGGTCGTGGCGGTGCTCGGCGGTAAGGCGCCCGGCCAGGCTTTCGCGGCCGGCCAGCAGGATCAGGCCGTCGCCGCATTCGCGCACCACTCCGGCGCCACCGCCACGCCGCCTTCGGCGCGGTGGCCTTCCATCCAGCCGCGGGTCAGCAGGCGCGACAGGTTGAGGTAGCCGCGGTGGTCGCGGCACAGCGCGGTCAGCCGCCACGGCGCCTCGCCGGGGCCGGCGGCCACGGCCAGGTCGGCACCGGCGATGGGCTTGATGCCCACGCCCTCGGCCGCCTTGTAGAACTTGATCAGCGCGAACAGGTTGTTGAGGTCGGTGACCGCCAGCGCCGGCAGGCCCAGTTCCACCGCGCGGCTGAGCAGGTTGGCCTGCTTGGCCTTGGCCGGGTCGGCCTGCTCGGGTTTTTCGGGCACGCGGATGGTCGAGTCCGCAAGCGAAAACTCGGTATGGACGCGGAGGTGGACGAAGCCGGACATGCGGCGAGGAGGGTACCGGCGGGGGGAGGGCGAACAAGGCTTGACGGCGCGCGCGATCGCACCCGGCCGGGCCGCGGGCGCGTGCCGCTGCCCGGGCCGCCGGCTTTGGTCCATCATCGCGCCAGCCCAACGAATCGACGACCGTGCCGAACCCGACACACCTGGCGCCCGTCGCCCCCGCCGAACGCATCGCCACCCTCGACGTGCTGCGCGGTTTCGCCCTCGCCGGCATCCTGCTGATGAACATGGAGGCCTTCGTCGGTCCGGTGATGGGCTCGTACACCGGCCTGGACCCGGCGCTCGCCGGCGCCGACCGGATCGCCGACGGCCTGGTCTACTTCTTCGTCCAGGCAAGTTCATCACCCTGTTCTCGATGCTGTTCGGCATGGGCTTCGCGATGATGGCCCAGCGTGCCGATGCCGCCGGTCGCCCGTTCACCGCCCTGTACTGGCGCCGCAGCCTGGGCCTGCTGGGCATCGGCCTTACCCACGCCCTGCTGCTGTGGTCCGGTGACGTGCTGGTGACCTATGCCGTGCTGGCGATGCTGCTGCCGGCCTTCCGCGAAGCGCCGGCGCGCATGCTGGCCTGGGTCGGCGTCGCCTGCTACCTTATCGCGCCGGCATTGCTGCTCGGCCTGGGACTGCTCTCGGGCGTGACGCCCGGCTGGGACGAGGCCATGGCCACCCAGGCAAGGCGCTGGAGGCCATGCTCGAGGCGCAGCGACAGGCCAGCGGTTCCGGCAGCTACGCGCAGGCGGTCGCGCAGCGCGTCCGCGACCTTGGCATGACCCTGTCCAACCTGCCGGTCACCGGAGCGATGGTGCTGGGCATGTTCCTTATCGGTGCGGCGTTCCTGCGCAGCGGCGCGATCCAGCGGCCGGACCTGCATCGATCCCTGTACCGCTGGCTGCGCCTTATCGCGCTGCCGGCGGGCCTGCTGGCGATGCTGGCCTCGTTCCTGCTCGAGCCGACCGCGCCGTTCGATGCCTTCGGTCCGCGCCAGGCGCTGCCCCAGCGCTGGGCCCTGCGCCGCGGCGCTGATGTGCCTATAGGTTACTGCCAGGCGCCAGGTGATGCATGCGCTGCAGACGCAGGCCGGTGCCCGCTGGCTGGGCTGGCTGGCGCCGGCCGGGCGCATGGCGCTGACCAACTACCTGCTGCAGTCGATCATCTGCACACTGCTGTTCTACGGCTACGGATTAGGCTATTTCGAGCAGCTGCCGCGGTCGTGGCAGATCCCGTTCGCGCTGGGCCTGTTCGCGCTGCAGGTGCTGTGCAGCCGCTGGTGGCTGCAGCGCTTCCGCTTCGGTCCGGCCGAGTGGCTGTGGCGCTCGCTCACCTACGCCAGGCTGCAGCCGATGCGGCTGCCGCTCCGGCCCGCACTGCAGTAGCACGGCGGCGCGACCGGGCACGCCGACACGGCATCCCCACCCACCGAGGAGGCACCGATGAACTCACGGCCATCCAACGGGAAACAGCTGTTCCAGGACGTGTCGTCCGAACTCGCGTCGCGGCGCACCGGCATGGCGTTCCAGCGCACGCGCCTGGCCGCCGACCGCACGCTGATGGCGGTGATCCGGACGTCGCTGTCGCTGATCAGTTTCGGCTTCACCATCCACAAGGTGTTCGAGGGGCTGAAGGAGAGCGGCGCGATCGCCCATGCCGCATCGGCGCGCAACTTCGGCGTGTCGCTGGTGCTGCTCGGCGTGGTCATGCTGCTGATCGGCATCGGCTACCACGCCTGGTTCATGCGGGCGTTGAGGAAGCAGCGTCGCGACATGGCCGAGGACCGGCTGATCCACGGCGAGGGCCCGTTCCCGCCGTCGATGACCCTGGTCACCGCGATCCTGCTGCTGGTCCCAGGCGCGGTGGCCATCGCGAACATGACCCTGCACCTGGGGGCCGTTCGGCTGAACCGGCGCGGCAATCGCCCGCGATGCTGCGGGGCTGAGGCAGGGCGGGTGCGCCGAGCACCGCGGCGGGACGCGGGCGGGTCCCATGGGCCCGGTACTGGTGCCCTTCGGTCCAATGTCGCGCGCCGCGGGCCTGGGTCAACATGGCGCACGACACTGGCGCAGTCCGCGCCCCTCGGGAGCCGCCATGTACCGATCGACCTTTCCCAATGCGATGCGCGCCGGATTCCTGCTGGCCGGACTCGGCGCCGGCACGGCGGCGTCGGCCGGCGAGGCCGGCGACTGGGACTGGATGGCCGAGCCCTACCTGTGGGCGGCGAGCATCGGCACCGACCTGCGGACCATCGATCCGCCGACCGAAGCCGAAAGCGAGTCGTCCTTCTCCGAGCTGGACGGTGTGTTCATGGTGCGGGTCGAAGGCCGCAACGAGCAGTGGGGCGCCTTCGCCGATTTCATCTACCCGGGCCTGTCGGACAGCACGGAACGGCGCTTCGCGCGCACCGAGAACGACATCGATGCACGCCTGCTCGACGCGGCGCTCTCCCATGGGCAAGCGGGGAGCGCGACCGCGGCCTGGACCTGTTCGGCGGCGTGCGCTACATCGACCTGGACCTCAACGTGCGTTTCGAGCCGAACAACCCGGCCCGGCCGCCCAGCAGCCTCGACGCCGGCGCCCGCTACCTCGACCTGCTGCTGGGCGCCCGCTACACCTGGGCGCTCAACGAGCGCTGGGGCCTTGGTCCTGCGCGGCGACGGTTCTGTGGGCGAGACCGACGGCACCTGGAGCGCGTCGGCGATGGGCAACTACCGCACCGGCAACGGCGCCTGGCTGTTCGGCTACCGCTATCTCGAAGGCAAGCTGGGCAACGACAACGCCGACGTGACCCTGGACCTCAGCGGCCCCGTGGTGGGCTACGGCTTCCGCTTCTGACCCTTGCGCGCGGGTGCATGCCGGGCACCGCGCACGATTCCTTCCCGGCGATCCCGACCTCGAGAGGCGATGAAGATGCAGATCCATTCCAGGCAGGTGCGAGTGATGCAGGTGCTGGCGCTGCTGGTGCTGTCGCTGGCAGTGGCGTTCGCCGCGCTGGCCACCCCGTCGAACAAGTGGCGCGTGCAGCTGGGTGGCAGCGCCAACGTCGATGGCGAGGTCGAGCTGTCGTTCACGCCCAAGGGCGGTACCGCCAGCAGCGTGGTCGTGGCCATTCCCAAGGGCACCCACGAGAACCGCGCCGCGCAGTTGGTGCGCGACGCGATCAAGAAGGCCTACGGCAAGAACGTGTACAAGGTCGCGACCGACGACGGCGAGGACGTGCTGGTCAAGAAGCGCGGCAGCACACCGGACTTCGAGATCGTGGTCGTGCGCAACACCGCCGAGGGCCTGCGCGTGAGCCTCGACCGCGAGTGAGTTCCCGCGCGCCGGGCCGGGCCCGACGCCGGGCCCGGCCTTGGCGGCGATGGATGCGGCTGCAACGGTTCGCGTAGCACCGGCGCGGCATCCGGTCGATGCACGGCGACGGTTAAACTCGGCGGGTGAATTCCTCCCGTGACGACGTCCTCATCCTCGGCGGTGGCGCCATCGGCCTTACCCACCGCCCTGTCCCTGCTCGAAGCCGGCCGCGGCGTGCGCATCCTGGAGGCGGCCACCGTCGGCGGCGCCACCTCGCACGGCAACTGCGGCACGATCACGCCCAGCCATGCACCGCCGCTGGCCGCGCCCGGCGTGCCGATGCGCGCGCTGAAGTGGATGTTCACCCCCGACGCGCCGCTGTACCTCAAGCCACGGGTGGACCCGGCGCTGTGGCACTGGCTGGCGCGCTTCACCGCCCGCTGCAACAGCCGCGACTGGATGGCCAGCGCCCGTGCCCGCGCCGCGCTGCTGGACGATTCGCGCGCGCGGCTGGTGCAGTGGATCGGGCGCTACGGCCTGGACTGCGAATTCGGCGAGACCGGCCTGGACTACGTGTTCCGCGACCGCCGCAACTTCGAGCACTACGTCGCCGAGTGCGCGCCGCTCAACGCGATGGGGATCGCCACCGAGACCATCGACGGCGCCGACTACCTGCGCCAGGAACCGGCGCTCAAGCCCGGCATCGTCGGCGCGATCCGCTTCCCCGATGACGCCCACCTGCGCCCGGACCGCTACGTCGCCGAACTGGCCCGCGCGGTGCGCGAGCGCGGCGGCGTGATCGAAGAGGGCTGCCGGGTCGAAGCGATCGAGCCCGGCGCCGACGGCGTGCGCGTGCGCATCGCCGGACAGGCGGGCGGGCGCGGCGAGCGCCGTGGCCGCGACGCGGTCGTGGCGATGGCGGCGTGGACGCCACAGATCATCCGCCCGCTCGGCCTGCGCCTGCCGATCCAGCCGGGCAAGGGCTACTCGATCACCTATTCGCGGCTGGACCGGCTGCCGCGGCGGCCACTGGTCCTGAAGGACCGCTCGGTCTGCATCACCGCCTGGGGCAGCGGTTTCCGCCTGGGCAGCACCATGGAATTCTCCGGCCACGACAGCACCCTCAACGAAGTGCGCCTTACCGCGCTCGAACGCGCCGCACGCGAATACCTGCAGCAGCCGCCGGACGCGTCCATGATCCAGGAGAAGTGGTACGGCTGGCGGCCGATGACCTGGGACGACCTGCCCGCGCTGGGCCGTTCGCCGAAGCATCCTCACGTCTGGTTGGCGGCCGGCCACGGCATGCTCGGGATCAGCATGAGCACCGCCAGCGGCCAGCTGGTGGCCGACCTGATGACCGGGCGCAAGCCGGCCATCGACCCGGCGCCGTACCGCGTCGAACGCTTCCAGTAGCCCGCACCGCAGGAGATCCCGCATGGCCCGCAACGACGCGCCTCCGCAGGTGGACTACGACCTGGTCGTGCTCGGCGGCGGTTCGGGCGGACTGGCCGGCGCGCTGCGCGCGGCCGCGCACGGCGCGCGGGTGGCGCTGCTGGAGCCGCACGAGTTCGGCGGCACCTGCGTCAACCGCGGCTGCGTGCCGAAGAAGGCGATGTGGCTGGCCGCCGACCTGGCCTCGCGGATCACGCTGGCCGCCGACCTGGGCTTCGATACCCGCCCGCCCGCGTTGGACTGGAAGGAACTGGTCGCCCAGCGCCAGCGCTACATCGGCAACATCCACGGCATCTACCGCGGCCTGCTGGAGAAGGCCGGCGTGGCCTGGATGCCGTGCCGCGGGCGGCTGGTCGCCGCGGACATGGTCGAGACCGATACCGGCGTGCGGCTCAAGGCCGGCCACGTGCTCGTCGCCACCGGCGGGCAACCGCTGCGCCCGGACATCCCAGGCGCGGAACTGGGCGGGGTCTCCGACGATTTCTTCCGGCTCTGCGCCGCGCCGCCGCGGGTGGCGATCGTCGGCGGCGGCTACGTCGCGGTGGAACTGGCCGGCGTGCTGCAGGCGCTGGGCAGCCGGGTCGAGCTGTTCGCCCGCGGCCCGCGCCTGCTCGGCGACATGGATGGCGAGATCGTGCAGCAGCTGCAGGAGGACATGCGCCAGCACGGGGTGCACCTGCACCTGCAGGCGCCGGTGCATGCGCTGGAGGCCGAAGGCGGGCGCGTGCGCGTGCTGTACAAGGGCGCCGAGGGCGACGCGGCCGCCCCCGACGCCTTCGACAGCGTGCTGTTCGCCACCGGCCGCCGGCCGAACACCGATGGCCCGGCCTGGAAGCGCTGGGGGTGAAGCTCGGCGACGGCGGCGCGATCGTGGTCGACGACTACGAGGACACCTCGGTACCCGGCATCCACGCCGTGGGCGACGTCACCGCGAAACTGCAGCTGACCCCGGTGGCGATCGCCGCGGCGCGGCGGCTGATGGACCGCCTGTTCGGCGGCCGCAGCGGCGCAAAGCTCGACTACCGCAACGTGCCCACCGTGGTGTTCTCGCATCCGCCGCTGGGCACGGTCGGCCTGAGCGAGGAGCGCGCGCGCGACCTGCACGGCGATGCGGTCAGGGTCTACACCTCGCGCTTCCGGCCGATGCTCACCGCCCCGGTCGATTCGCCGCAGCGCAGCCTGTTCAAGCTGGTCTGCGTGGGCGAGGAAGAGCGCGTGGTCGGCATCCACCTGCTCGGCGAGGCGGCCGACGAGATCCTGCAGGGCTTTGCGGTGGCGCTGAAGCTGGGCGTGACCAAGCGCCAGCTCGACGACACCGTCGCCATCCATCCGACCTCGGCCGAGGAAGTGGTGCTGATGCGCTGAAGGCGCACAGGGGCCAGGCGTACAATCGCGGCATGGACATCTACGAGCTCCATCGCGGTACCGCGCCGCTGCTGGTCAGCCTGCCGCACGACGGCACCGCGGTGCCCGATGCGATCGCCGCGCGCCTGACCGACCGCGCGCGCCGCGTGCCCGACACCGACTGGCACGTCAGCCGCCTGTACGCCTTCGCCCGCGAGCTGGGCGCTTCGATCCTGGTGCCGCGCCATTCGCGCTATGTGGTCGACCTCAACCGGCCGCCGGACGACACCTCGCTGTATCCGGGGCAGAACACCACCGGCCTGTGCCCGGTGGTGCAGTTCAGCGGCGAGCCGGTGTACCGCGCGGGCGTGGAGCCGGACGCGGCCGAGATCGCCGCGCGCGTGGACACGTACTGGCGCCCGTACCACGACACCCTCGACGCCGAGCTGCAGCGCATCCGCGGCGAGCACGGCCGGGTGGTGCTGTGGGAAGGCCATTCGATCCGCGGCACGCTGCCGTTCCTGTTCGAGGGTGCGCTGCCGGTGCTGAACCCGGGCACCGCCGCCGGGACCAGCTGCACGCCGGCGCTGCAGCAGCGGCTGGCCGCCGTGCTCGACGCGCAGGCCGAGTACAGCCACGTGGTCAACGGTCGCTTCAAGGGCGGCTACATCACCCGCCACTACGGCGACCCGGAGATCGGGGTGGAGGCGGTGCAGCTGGAGATCGCCCAGCATGCCTACATGGACGAGGACAGCTTCGAGTACCTGCCGGACAAGGCGGAGAAGCTGCAGCGGGTAATCCGCGCATTGCTGGAGGCTACGCTGGCGTGACTGGAGACGTTCGGGAAGTTCTGGAAGAGGGGAAGGAAGCCCAGGGCGACGCGGCCAACGAAATGGCCGCCGCGACGCTGGATCCGGAAACCGCCGCGGTCGACGGCGCCGAAGCCGCGCCGGCGTCGCCCAGCGCCGCCAGGGCGTGCGCTGCCAGCGCCGACGGGGCCGCACGCGAAGCCGCACACGCACGCCGTCGCCGCGCCGCCGGCGTGCTGTTCGCCGCGGGCGGCGCGATCCTGTTCTCGGGCAAGGCGATCATCGTCAAGCTCGGCTTCCGCCATGGCGCCGATGCGATGACCCTGCTGGCGCTGCGGATGCTGGTCGCCTCGCCGCTGTTCCTGCTGATGGGCGGGTGGGCGGCGCGCCGCGCGCCGCGGCCGCTGACGCCTGGCGAGCGCTGGCGGATCCTCGGCCCAGGGCTTCTTCGGCTACTACCTTACCAGCTTCCTGGACTTCGCCGGGCTGGCCTACATCAGCGCCACGCTGGAGCGGCTGATCCTCTACCTCACCCCGACCCTGGTCCTGCTGATCGGCTGGGCCGCGTTCGGGCGCCGGCCCAGCCGCACGCAGTGGATCGCGCTACTGGTCAGCTACCTCGGCGTGGCCCTGGCCTTCGGCCACGACCTGCAGTCCGGCGACCGCAGCATCGTCCTCGGCGGTGCGCTGGTGTTCGGCAGCGCGCTGGCCTACGCCCTGTACCTGACCGGCAGCGGCGAGATGGTCGCGAAGATCGGCGCGGTCCGCCTGACCGCCTATGCCAGCGGCGTGGCCAGCGCGCTGTGCATCGGCCAGTTCCTGCTGCTGCGACCGCTGTCGGCGCTGGCGCTGCCGCACGAGGTGTACGTGCTGTCGCTGCTCAACGGCACCCTGTGCACGGTGGCGCCGGTGCTGCTGGTGATGCTGGGCATCGCCCGCCGGGTTCCGGCCCGGCCTCGCAGATCGGCATGCTCGGCCCGGTGTCGACGATCGTGCTGAGCATGCTGATCCTCGGCGAACCGATGGGCCCGTGGCAGGTGGCCGGCACGCTGCTGGTGCTGGGCGGCGTGCTGCTGGTCAGCCGCGCGTCCCGTCCGCAGGCCCGCTAGCCGCGCATTCCGCGGCACCGGTCCCCCACAGGCGAAGAGCCGGGCGAACCCGGCTCTTCCAGCGCGGCGCGGGCAGGGCGCAGCGGGGCTCAGTCCTCTTCGTGCCTATGGGCTTGTACGCCTCGACCAGCTTCTGCTGCACCGGCGGCGGCACCGGTTCGTAGTGGCTGAAGTCCAGCGCGTAGCGGCCCTTGCCGGCGGTCAGCGACTTCAGTTCGGCGGCGAAGCCTTCCAGCTCCGACATCGGTACCTGCGCCTTGACCACGATCTCGCCGCGCGTGCTGTCGGTACCGGTGTTCGTGCTAACGATTCTCGCCCGCCGCGCCGCCAGGGCTGCCGGTGACGTCGCCCAGCTGCGTCTCCGGCGCGCCGACTTCCAGGTCGACTATAGGTTCCAGCACCTGCGGCCGCGCCTTGCCGATCGCGTCGAGGAAGGCCTTGCGCCCGGCGGTGACGAAGGCGATCTCCTTGCTGTCCACCGGATGGTGCTTGCCGTCGTAGACGATCACCCGCACGTCCTGCAGCGCGTGGCCCGAGATCGCGCCACCCTGCAGCACCTTACGCACGCCTTTCTCCACCGCCGGCAGGAACTGCCCGGGGATCGTCCCGCCCTTGACCTCGTCGACGAACTCGAAGCCGGTCCCGCGCGGCAGCGGTTCGATCCGCAGGCTGACCTCGCCGAACTGGCCGGCGCCGCCGGTCTGCTTCTTGTGCCGGTGGTGGCCTTCGGCCTTGGAGGAGACGGTCTCGCGATACGCAATGCGCGGTGGCCGCGTCGCCACGTCCACCGCGAAGCGGTCCTTCAGCCGGTCCAGCATCACCCGCAGGTGCAGTTCGGACAGGCCGCGGATCACCGTCTCGTTGAGCTCCACGTTGTGCTCGACCAGGAACGCCGGGTCCTCCTCGGCCAGCTTCTGCAGCGCCTGCGCCAGCTTCTGCTCCTTACCGCGGCTGGCCGCCTGCACCGCCAAGGCCGAACATCGGCTTGGGGAACTCGGTCGGCGCCAGGCGCACGCCGTCCTCGTCGTGGCTGTCGTGCAGCATCGCGTCGAAGTGCAGGTCCTCGATCTTGGCCACGGCGGCGATGTCGCCGGGGATGGCCTCGTCGATCTCCGCATGCTCGCGACCGCGCAGCTTGAACAGGTGGCCGACCTTGAACGACTTGCGCCCGTCGTCGACGAACAGCTGGGTGTCGCGGCGCACCGTGCCCCGTAGACGCGGAACACGCCGAGCTTGCCGACGAAGGGATCGTTGACGATCTTGAACACGTCGGCGATGACGTGGCCGCCGGCGTCACCCTGCCGTACCTGCAGCTGCAGCGGTTCGTCGCCGTGGCCGTTGCGGCGCAGCAGCGGCGGCGGGTTGGCCTCGGTCGGGTCGGGGAACAGGCGCTCGGCCACCTGCAGCAGTTCGGCCACGCCCACGCCGCTGCGCGCGGAGACGAAGCACACCGGCACCAGGTGGTCCTCGCGCAGCGCCTTCTCGAAGGCGTCGTGCAGTTCCTGCGGCGGGATCCCGGCTTCGCCACTGTCCAGATAGTGCTCCATCGCCGCCTCGTCCACTTCCACCACCTGGTCGAGGATGCGCTGGTGCCACTCGGCGACCGGGCCCATATCGAATCGCCGTCGTTGCGGGTGAAGCAGTCGACCACCCGGCGGCCGCCGTCCGCCGGCAGGTTCAGCGGCAGCACCGCGTTGCCGAAGGCCTCGCGCAGCTGCTCCATCACCCGCACGCAGTCGGCGTGCTCGTGGTCGATCTTGTTGACGATGATCGCCCGGCACAGGCCGCGTTCGCGCGCCCGCTCCATCAGCCGCAGGGTGCCGTGCTCCACGCCGGTGTCGGCGTCCACGACTATCGCCGCGGTCTCCACCGCCGCCAGCGCCGCCAGCGCCGGCCCGCGGAATTCCGGATAGCCGGGCGTGTCGATGAAGTTGAGGTGGTAGCTGTGGTCGCTGTCGGGCGCGTGGTCGATGCTGGCGATGGCGATGTCCATCGAGTGGCCGCGCGCCTTTTCCATCGGATCGAAGTCGGACACCGTGGTGCCGCGTTCGACGCTGCCTGCCGTGGTCAGGGCGCCGCCGGCATGCAGCAGGGCTTCAAACAGGGTTGTTTTGCCGGCGCCGGGGTGGCCTGCGAGGGCCACGTTGCGGATGTCATGGGTTGCGTAGGACATGAGGCCGTTCCTCCCAAGGTTGGGGTTCGAAGGGCCGTCATGGCTGTCCGGGCCGGGAACGCATGCCTGGAGGTGCCGTATCGATGCAGCCCGGGGCGGAAACCCGGCGGGCGGTCATGGCGGACGGCCACCTTAGCGCGTCGGATGTGGCGGGCACGTTGCGGCGCAGCAGGACGCGCGGCGGCAACGGTTCGGGGCAACCGCGCCGGCGACGCCGGAGGCACCGCTGCGGGAGGGAGGCGATGGGCCGGGGCGTCGCGGTCCCCAGGCGCGGGCGCTTGCCCGCATCGGGGGCATCCATGGTGGCCTGCGCGGCATCCCCCGCCCGTTGCGGCCTTGCGGGCGGCAGGCCGCGGCCTCGATCAGTGGTTGCCGCTACCCGCGCCGTCGGCAACCGCGCAGGCCGGGCCGAAGGCGCCGGCCTGGATGCCGTCGACGCTTTCGACGTGGTCCAGGCGCAGGCGGGTGCCGTCGTCCAGGTCCATGTATTCGATGCCGTCCTGCGCATGCAGGTCGACGATGCGTGCGTGCGACACGGCGGCTTGCCCGTCGGCGCGGCGGTGGTGGATGGCGGTGGGACGGCCGCGCATCGCGGTCGCCTCGAGCACGTCATGGAATTCGCAGTTGACGGGAAGGTAGGCGGGGGACATGGCGACTCCTCGGTGGAGCAGGTGGTGCGGGCGGCGACCGCGCGGACGCGCCGGTGCATCGCCGGCCGGCACGCGTTGCCGGCCGGTTCCGCGCAACGGACTCAACGCAGCTTCACGCCGGGGAAATCGACCGGCACGGCGAAGGCGACGTTGACGTAGTTGGTGAACAGGTTCAGTGCGACATGGGCGAGGATCTCGACGATCTCCTCGTCGCTGTAGCCGTGCGCGCGCAGCTGCTCCACCTCGGCGGCGTCGACCTTACCGCGGGCTTCGACCACGCGCAGGGCGAAGTGCAGGGCGGCGGCGGTCTTCGGCTCGTCCGACTGGCCGGCCTGGGCGGCGGCTATCTCCTCGTGGCTGGCGCCGGCCTTGCGGCCCAGCGCGGTGTGCGCGGCCAAGGCAGTACTCGCAGGCGTTGCGGTTGGCGATGGCCACGGCGATCTGTTCGCCGAGGCGGGCGGGGATGACGCCGCCGCCGAGGGCGCCGAACGAACCCCACATGCTCTTCAGCGCGGCGGTCGAGTTGGCCACGGCGCGGAACATGTTCGGGGTGGCGCCGAAGGCGGCGTGGATCTGGCCGAGCAGGGCCTTGGCGTTCGCCGGTGCTGTCGGCAGGGGTGATCAGGGGGATGCGGGACACGGTGGATTCCTCTTGATGGACCGGCCGGGGTGGCCGGTTGGCGGTCATACTAGGAACCCGGACGGGACGATTGGTGGCTTTATGTCGCTTGATGATGTCATTTCATCCAGAGATGCCGCCGGCAGCCCGATCCGTCCAGCGCCTCGATCGACCGCCTCACGCCGGTGCTGGAGCGCTTCCGGGTCCAGGCCTCGCTGTTCCACTCCGGGCAGCTGTGCGGCCACCAGGTGTTCGATGCGCGCCCGGGGCGCGGTTTCCTCCACGTCCTGCGGCGTGGCGAGATGGACATGCTCCATCGCCGGGGCGGCGCGCTGGCACGCACCCACCTTGCCCGGCCCAGCCTGCTGCTTTTTCCGCGCGCGGTGCACCACGAGTTCATCAACCCGCCGGTCGACGGCTCGGACTTCACCTGCGCGACGCTGGATTTCGACGGCGGCGCGCGCAATCCCATCGTCCAGTCGCTGCCGGACGCGGTGGTCCTGCCGCTGGAGGAGATCGAGGGGCTGGAGCCGGCGCTGGACCTGCTGTTCGCCGAATCCGACCGCGTGCGCTGCGGCTCGCGACTGCTGGCCAACCGTCTGTTCGAGGTGGTCCTGATCCAGGTGCTGCGCTGGATCATCGACCATCCCGGCGCGGCCGGAATCCCGCAAGGCATGATGCGCGGCCTGTCCGAACCGCGCCTTACCAAGGCCCCATTCGCGCTGCATGCGGCGCCGGAGGCGGACTGGACGCTCGAACGCATGGCGGCCACCGCCGGCATGTCGCGCAGCGCGTTCGCCGCCGCGTTCAAGCACGCCACCGGGATCACGCCGGCGGCCTATTCGCTGGACTGGAAGCTCAACGTCGCCGCTTCGCACCTGCGCGCCGGGCGCCCGGTGAAGCAGGTCGCGCTGGACCTGGGGCTTCGCCGATGCGCCGACGCTGTCGCGCGCTTTCCGCCGGCGGATGGGCGTGTCGCCGCGCGAATGGCTGGCGCAGCAGCAGCCGGGCGGCTGAGCACGCACCCGCAGCAAGCCATGCACGCAACAGCCCGCTAACGTCCGCCGGGCTAGTCTGCCGCTCCCCCCAACCCCGCAAGGAATCGCACGCATGGGTATCTCCCGCAACGCCACCGCACACTGGGAAGGCGACCTCAAGACCGGCAAGGGCAAGCTCAGCACCCCGCAGAGCGGCCTGCTGGCCGACACGCCGTACGGCTTCAACTCCCGCTTCGGCGACGTCAAGGGCACCAACCCGGAGGAGCTCATTGCCGCCGCGCATGCCGGCTGCTTCACCATGGCGTTCTCGGCCAAGCTCGGCGAAGCCGGCTTCACCCCGGCCTCGATCGACACCCGCGCCGAAGTCGACCTGTCGCTGGAAGGCGGCCCGACCCTGTCGCACATCCGCCTGAAGATGAAGGCCTCGATCCCCGGCATCGACGAATCGAAGTTCCGCGCGATTGCCGATGACGCCAAGCAGAACTGCCCGGTGTCGAAGGCGCTGTCGGCGGTGCCGATCTCGCTGGAAGCCGAACTGCTCGGCTGAGCCCGCCAGTACCCCGCAACACCGACGGCCGCGGCGCTCCCGCGGCCGTTTCCATCTGCGCATGTCGCGGCGCAGCGTTGCCGCGGTGGCCGCCGGGCCGGCATAGTCGGGCGCTGATTGCTTGCCGGAGAAACCGATGCGCCCGTGCGCCGCACTCGCCCTGATCCTACCTCGGGCCTTGGCCACCACCGCCGCGACCGCGCAGGACACGCCGGCCGCCGCGCCGGCCGCCGGCCAGGTCACCGTCCTCACCGCCGCGCGCATCCACACCGAAGACCGTGCCCGCCCGCAGGCCACCGCGATCGCCTGGGACGGGCAGGGCCGCATCCTCGCCACCGGCAGCGCCAGGAGCTGCGCACGCGCTACCCGAAGGCGAAACGCGTCGACGCCGGCACCGCCACCGTCGTCCCCGGCCTGATCGACGCCCACGGCCACGTGATGGAGCTGGGCTATGCGCTGATGCGCGCCGACCTCACCGGTGCGGCCAGCGCCACCGAGGTGGTCGAACGCCTGCGTGCGTTCGCCGCCAGTGCGCCGGCCGAGGCCTGGATCATCGGCTGGGGCTGGGACCAGAACGACTGGCCGCAGCAGCAATTCCCCACCACCGCCGACCTCGACGTCGCGTTCCCCGACCGCCCGGTCTGGCTCAGCCGCATCGATGGCCACGCCGGCTGGGGCAACAGCGCCGCGCTGCGTGCCGCCGAAGCAGTGCAGGGCGCCCGCGCGCTGGCCGGCGACTGGCAGCCCCACGGCGGCCGCATCGTCCGCGACGGCACCGCCGCCACCGGCGTGTTCGTCGACGGTGCCATGCGCCTGGTCGAACGCGCGATCCCCGCACCCACCGCCGCCTACCGCGAGGAAGCGCTCAGGCGCGCACTCGATGCCGCCGTGCGTCATGGTTTGACCGGCGTACACGACATGGGCGTCTCGCGCGAAGACCTGGCGCTGATGCGCCGCTTCGCCGACGAAGGCCGCCTGCCGCTGCGGATCGATGCCTACGCCGACGGCGACCGCGACGCGCTGGCCGACCTCTGTGCGCACGGCCTCTACCACCACCCCGGCGGCCGCCTGCAGATGGAAGGGGTGAAGCTGTACATCGACGGCGCGCTCGGCAGCCGCGGTGCGGCGCTGCTGGCCGACTACAGCGACGAGCCCGGCAACCGCGGCCTGCTGGTCACCGACCCGGCCGCGTTCGCCATCGCCGTGGTCAAGGCGCGCGACTGCGGCGTGCAGCTCGCCACCCATGCCATTGGCGACCGCGGCAACCGGATCGTGCTGGACACCTACCAGCAGGCCCTGTCCGGCAGCGGCGTGCGCCCGGACCCGCGCTGGCGCATCGAGCACGCACAGGTGGTCGATCCGCAGGACATCCCGCGCTTCGCCCAGCTGCGCCTTATCGCCTCGATGCAGCCGACCCACGCCACCTCGGACATGCCCCGGGCCGAGGACCGGCTTGGCCACGCGCGGCTGGAAGGCGCATACGCCTGGCGCCGCTTCCTCGACCTGGGCGTGCCGCTGGCGCTGGGCTCGGACTTCCCGGTCGAACAGGTCGATCCGCGGCTGGGCCTGCTGGCCGCGGTGACCCGCCAGGACCGTGCCGGCCAGCCGCAGGGCGGCTGGTTGCCCGGACAGAAGCTGACCGCCGCCGAAGCGCTGCGCGGCTTTACCGCTACTGCCGCCTGGGCCGGCCACGACGAGGGCGAGGTCGGCCGGCTGGCGCCGGGCCTGCGCGCCGATTTCGTGATCCTCGACCGTGACCCGCTGGCGATCCCGGCCGCCGGACTGGACGAGCTGAAGGTCAAGGCCACCTGGGTCGACGGCCAGCCGGTGTACCAGGCCGACTGACCGCGCCGCGCGCGGCATTGCGCCGGCTCGTCCTGCCGGCGAGGCGCGGTGGATCGATTCCACGCAGGCGATGGCCGTGGCCAGCGCATGGTGTCGCCGGCAACTGCTGCAGGTGCGGCCCGGTCCACGCCGCGAGCCATCCGCCGTTCACCCGGCGGGTGGTGGCCGCCGGGCAAAACCCGGATAATCCGCAAAAGCCGGTCGGGGTCGCTTCGCACGAAGTCCACCCGCCCGGCTTTTTCCGTGTCTGGGTTCCTGCAATGTCCCGGCCGCCCCGATGGCGGCTCGTGTTCCCATCCTTGATGAGCAAGGAGGGAATGGGCAGGGCAAGGGCCCGGCCACGGTCCCATCCCGCGGCCCCGATGGCCGCCAGATAAAGGAGTCAAGGCCATGGGCCAGTCAGTCGTCGTCATCGGCGCCCAGTGGGGCGATGAAGGCAAAGGCAAGATCGTTGACCTGCTCACCGAAGAGATCGGCGCCGTCGTGCGCTTCCAGGGCGGCCACAACGCCGGCCACACCCCAGTCATCAACGGCAAGAAGACCGTCCTGCACCTGATCCCGTCCGGCATCCTGCGCGAAGACGCGCTGTGCCTGATCGGCAACGGCGTGGTGATCTCGCCCGCGGCCCTGATCAAGGAGATCGGCGAACTGGAAGCGGCCGGCGTGGAAGTGCGCAGCCGCCTGAAGATCAGCCCGGCCGCCCCGCTGATCATGCCGTACCACATCGCCCCGGATCAGGCCCGCGAGAAGGCCGCCGCCGGCGGCAAGGCCATCGGCACCACCGGCCGCGGCATCGGCCCGGCGTACGAAGACAAGGTCGCCCGCCGCGGCATCCGCATCGCCGACCTGCATTACCCCGACCAGCTGGCCGAGAAGCTCAAGGCCGCGCTGGACTACCACAACTTCGTCCTGACCAAGTACCTGGGCGTGGAAGCGGTCGATTTCCAGAAGACCTACGACGAGGCGCTGGCCTTCGGCGAATACGTCGAGCCGATGAAGTCCGACGTGGCCGGCATCTGCCACGACCTGCGCAAGCAGGGCAAGCGCATCCTGTTCGAAGGCGCGCAGGGCGCCCTGCTCGACATCGACCACGGCACCTACCCGTACGTCACCAGCTCCAACACCACCGTCGGCGGCGCGCTGGCCGGCACCGGCGTGGGCGCGGACGCGATCGACTACGTGCTCGGCATCGCCAAGGCCTACGCCACCCGCGTTGGCGGCGGCCCGTTCCCGACCGAGCTGGACGACGAGATCGGCCAGGGCATCCGCGACCGCGGCGCCGAGTACGGCGCTTCGACTGGACGCCCGCGCCGCTGCGGCTGGATGGACATCGTCGCCCTCAAGCGCGGCGTGGCCATCAACGGCATCTCCGGCCTGTGCATCACCAAGCTCGACGTGCTCGACGGCATGGAGAAGCTGAAGATCTGCATCGCCTACGAGTACCGCGGCAAGCGCACCGAGTACGCCCCGCTGGACGCCCAGGGCTGGGATGAGATCACCCCGTCTACCTGGAGTTCCCCGGCTGGAGCGAGAACACCCACGGCATCACCGAGTGGGACAAGCTGCCGCCGGCCGCGCGCGCCTACCTGCGCGCGCTGGAGGAACTGGCGGGGTGCCCGATCAGCATCGTGAGCACCGGCCCGGATCGGGATCACACGATGGTGTTGCGGGATCCGTTTGCGTGAGTTGAGGCGGTATCGCTGTAGATGGAAAAGCCCCGCGGAAGCGGGGTTTTTTTCTTTGCGGTCGTTGAAGGCTTACTGATGTTATCGCCGAGAGGGGCGTGTGGCTCACGTAACAATTGCATCGACATGTTCGACGACTAGCCGTGCATGGTCGAAATGATGAAGTACGTCGGCAATTGTCATTGTTGGGCTGCCCCCATGCGCGAACTCGTTGGACCCGGGCCCTCCAGAAGCCCACAGATCGGTCGCCGGGCGAGGAAGTCGAGACCGTTCCGGTGTGCCCACCATCAGGAAGGGGAAGGAGTGCGTCAGGGATCCGTCAGTGCCCCCATCGCCTCGCCAGCATTGGCGGTTCTTGACGAAGGTCAAGCCAAAGCAACCCAATTCGGGGGGCTGTAATTCCGTCTTGACCTTTGCTTACCATGCATTGCACCAGCTGCCTTATCCGTGGACTTGTTGAACTTGGACTGTTCACGGAGCGGCCGCAGAACGCAGGGGGCAGACTTTGCAAGACGTGTCGATTCGGCTGGAAGTTGGCAACGAGGAGCCGCTTCCAGAGCATCCCTTCTTGCTCTGGAACCTCAGGCTGCTCAAGGCATTTTTTTCCCCTGCGTCGGGTGGGGATGAGGTATGGCTGCAAGTCAGTCCGGCCGAGCTGGATTCGCTCGGACCAGATCTCGGGGTGACGAGGGGTTTTGCAGGGCCGTCCGCCTCGGGCCGCCCCGGTCGCGGGCGGCGCAGGACTCGGGCGCAGCATTCGTTCAACGCACCAACGCGCTCGTCGACCAGCGCTGCTGTAGAACGATAAGGCCTACCGGCTATTTGGATCCCGGGCAGGCGTCGCGCACCTACAACGGGAGGAATGCGCCTGTTTACCTCCCCTATTTGGCGGCTCTGGTCAGGTCCGCCGCCGTTGCGCGCGATGGCTTCTACCAGCACTTGTCCCAGGCGATGGGATTCAGGGGGCAATGGGGATCCCAGGAGATGGCAAGCCTGCAGCCCGTATGGAAGGATCTCGAACTCTGGACCACCGAGTGCCATGGCTATTTCGGATTGTTCAAGCTGCGCGTCCTCGGTGGCTACCGGCAGATTGGCGTGCCGCGGTCGCAAAGCATCGTGTCACCACGGGATAGCAGCCTCTTCGGTCGCGTGTTCGCGCAGGTTGGCCTTCGACCAAGGCCAACGCTTGGGCAATTCAGAACACGATGACATCAAGGCGCGGGCATTAGACTCGTTTTTCCTCAGCGCCGGCCTCCGTGAGGCCCTCGAAAAGGGCGAGTACGACGAACCGATAAATGCACGGGTGGATGCATTGTTCCAAGACTGGGACGGCACGGTTCCCGGCCTCGGTCAAGCCGTCGCTGGCGACGGCAAGTCGTCAACGCAGGCGGACTCCAATCGCGACATCGAGGTTGCCCTCTCCTTAGGCGACGACGATGACTTTCCTTACGCATCCACCTTCGCGCGCCGGCAATCCGCGACTCTGGCGAACTCATCTTGCAGCGCGGGGGCTCCCGCTGGCGTGTTCGATTGGCAGGGACCGAGGCCACCACGACGACAGACGATCTTGCCGCCGAGCTGAGTCGGCCTCCGCCGAGTGCCTGTCGCAGTCCGGGCATGGAGACGTCGCCTTCGAAGCATGCTTTTTGCAGGAGGATGGAGAACCTGCGCCCGTCGCCCCCTTGTTACTGCCGCAAAAGCTGCTCCGCGTGTTGGTCTGGTCTTACGACTCGCAGCACCAGAGGGACGAGTTGCGCGAGCACTCGCTGCCTTTGAACGGACCTGCCTATTTGCTCGCTCCGCCCCACAACGCGCCGCGTCTGGCCGGCTATCTATCGCGACAATCCCTGAATCACGAGCTCATCCCGGCCGACGGATTGCCCGCCGGCTGGATGATGGCGTGCGTTCTTGACTGCTCCAAGCTCACGGAGGAACAACGGGCCACGCTGCCGGACGGCGCCAGCGAGCGTCCATCGCCACGGGCCTTGCGGTTTGTGGGCGGCCGCTCGGTGCGCCGCGCCGGTGTCCGCCAGTACTTGTCGTACGACCTGCCCATGCTGGAGCTCGACGCGCCCCCGCAAAAAGCAGGATCCAGGCAGACGAGGCGCTCCTGGAGGAAGAAGCGCAGGGCGGGTCCAGATCGGGCATCCGGCGCTTCCGGATCAGGCGCCTTGCCCCGGGGTTCTGTCGTTCACTTTCAAGGCCATCCATGGAAGGCAACCGTTGGACGAAGCCCGACTGCGAATCGCGGCCGACAGTGGCATGGCCGTGGAATCAGGTGGCGTCTTCGCACTCGACCCTATGGGCGTCCCTGCACGCGATGGCCGGGGCCTTCGAGGTACCTTGGTCGGGCTTTCCATCGCCGAGCCGGTGCCTGCCGCCTTTAGCGTCTCAAGCACTGATCTCGGCCGGATGGGCGACGGCGCCCTTGCAACCAAGGGAGCTGCCTCACCAGCTGCCCTGTTCCTCGACGCCCTGGCCCAGACACAGGCAGGCTCGATCGCATTCGGCACGGCAAGGGACCAGTTGGCCCGCTTTCTACTCGAGGCGGGCCGGGCCCAGTCGCCGGAGCACGTGCTGTTTTCGTTTGCGCAGCATGGGGCACCTCGAGCTAGAAGCCGACTACAAGGGGCACCTCACGAGGGTGCACTCGGTGGCACCAGGCTTGTACCCGACGTCCTTGACCCTTGGGGGCAGCAAGTGCTCGGCTTGCTGGGGACACCGCGCCTGCGTCACTGGGAGTGGCTCGGGAGCTTGCAAGGGAACGCCTCGGTGTTCTGCGGGGCCGACGGCCAGCGGGTTCTCGATTGTTGGCGGATCGTGGTGCAACGTCCTGCTGCGGGCATGGCATTGGCGAGCGATGCCGGATTGGCTTGGTACGAAGCGTCCTCCCTGGGAATTGCGCAATGGGCACCGCGACACGGTGACGTTCGCCGTGCGATCGAGGAGTGGGCAGTCCAAAGCCTCGGTGAACCAGGCGAGGATGTGCGGAAGTTCAATCCGGCCAAGGCGCGTTTTTTCCATTCCTCGCAAGGATTGGTGGTCAACGGCGACATTGGCTGCCAGCTGTTCAAGATCGAGGACGGGAAACCCGGCGTCACGATGTCTACGCACTCGCGCTCCTGCGGGATGGCAAGTCGCCGTGCTTCGCGTTCGTTCGTGATTCCCGCTGGGGCGTGTGGCTTGCCATGGCGTCGTTCGGGGACTTCGTAAAACACCGTTACCGACTCGAGGATGCGTCGCCTTGGCCGATCCCGTATTCTGCGGCAAGCGGAACGGTGTGGTTGCCCGCGCGGGCGGGGGTGCCTGCGGTGCTGGAGCGCGCGCTCTCGTTGTGCAGCGGCGTCGCACCGGAAGTCGTCGAGGCCGCGGGCGAGCTTGGCCCGAATGGCATCGTGCTCCGGCACGGCCGGTTGAATCTCCCAACCCCGCTGGTGAGTTCGGTGTATTCCGAGATGGCGACGGGCAAGTGGCTGGCATACCGGTGGGTCCCGCGTCAGGTAGCTGAAGAGGTCGCCGACAAGCTCGGTGCATCATTGGCGGACGCTTGAAGCCGGTTAGAACGTTCTAGCTAAAAAAGCATCGAGGGCGAAGTAGTGAAGGATCCGATCGGCGCGTTCGAGCGCATCCAAGACAGCGTCAAGCGCTACGTCACCTCGGCGTTCGCCACCAATTCACCAAGCTTCGAGCGAGACCGGAAAACCCTGCTTGACACGCCCGGCGTGTTCTTCCAGCACCCGTATGTCGAACCGCTGCCGAGCTACGAGTCGGGCCAGACGCTCGACGAACTCGTGGACGGCGGGCTGCCCGGCATGACTCCTGCTGCTGGCGCCGCGTTTGGCGTGGTCGCAAGCGCGGGCTTGTTCAAGGAACGATTCCCCTTGTACGTGCACCAGCAGCGGATGCTGGAAAAAGCGCTCGAAGGCAAGCATTGCGTAGTGGTTACTGGGACCGGCTCGGGCAAGACCGAGTCGTTCCTCCTGCCGGTCATTGCCTCCGTCGTCCGCGAGGCCAAGCGGGAGGCGACAGCCCGGAGCGCGGCAACGCGTAGACCGGCGCCTTGGACCCGGAGCAATCTCCCCTCTTGGGACGAGGTTCGCCCAGACATGCGCCAGGGAGGGCCGTCCAGCAGCAGTCCGTGCCCTGCTCTTGTACCCGATGAACGCGCTGGTCGAGGACCAGGTCTCTCGCCTAAGGGGGCACTTGATTCCGACGAAGCCCACGCCGCCATGGACGAGTACCTCGGCGGCAATCGCATCCGGTTCGGCCGGTACAACGGCTCGACGCCGGTTTCCGGGCATCCGTTCAAGGCTGCCGATGGTTCGGCGAATACCAGCGCGCGAAGCAAGCTCAAGACCGCCATGCGGGAGGCGGTCGATGACCACCTCGCGATCAGGCGGAAGATCGATGCCGCGCGAGCAACGCTTGAGTCCTGCATGGGCTCGCCCAATGAAGATGCCGCGCGGAACGACCTCAACAAACTGCTCGAACAGAGCACATTCATGCCGCGCATGGATCCGAACGCGGCGGAATGCTTCCACCGATGGGAGATGCAAGCGTCCCCGCCGGACCTGCTCATCACCAATGTGAGCATGCTCTCGATCATGCTCATGCGGCATCGTGACCCAGAGATGCCGTCGGATCGTGCCGACTCGCAGGTTTTCGATGCCACGCGTGAGTGGCTCGCGTCCGACCGTGACAACAACGTCTTCCAACTCGTCATCGACGAATTGCATCTATACCGCGGGACTGCCGGCACCGAAGTAGCCTACTTGATCCGGTTGTTGCTCGACCGGCTCGGGCTATCGCCCGACAGCCCGCAGCTGCAGATCCTCGCTTCCAGCGCCTCCCGGATGCCAAGGATGCCCGCACGTTCGATTTTCTTGGCGGCTTTTTCGGGCTTGGCCAAAACGCCGCCCGCGAGCGCTTCCATATCGAGTCAGGGGTTTTGAAAGACGGCGACGTCGACTCACCGAGCGCGCTCGGCGAGGAGCTTGCGCGTGCTTGCAGGCGCTTGGGCACGGCGTCAGGCGGGCCGGAACAATCAGCGGCCGTTGGTGCCGTTGCTGCATTGCTGTGCGCCGATCAAAGTGCTCGCGATCGCATCCTCTCCGCTTTCCGGGTGCAAGACCGCACCCGCGCGCGCGCCCTGCCCGACCTCGCCGCGCAATGGTTTCCCAGCCCCGGCTTGAAGGAACGCATCGAGGCTACGCGGGGGCTTTTCATCGCCCTTGGGGATGATGCCCTCGTTCGCGAGGCATTCCCGCGCCTCCGTTTCCATTGGATGGCGAAGAACATCGACGGCTTGTGGGCAACCGCGGCCCTCGATGCGGCGGATCCGAATCGCCGCGTCGGAGAGCTCTTGCCGGAACCGACGATGGCTTCAACCGGGTACCGCGTGCTGGAGGTTTTGTACTGCGAATGTTGTGGCACGCAACTGCTGAGTGGCCACAAGATCCCGTTGACCCGTGCCGAGCGGGATGCCTCGCCGAACCCGCCTCGCCTGCCCGGAAAGGGCGGGGGCGCCCCTGTTTGTTACGAGTTGACGCCTGGCGGCGCGCGCATCGAAGGGTTGCCGGAAGTAACCGCCGAAACCCGCACCGATGCCCAGCCATATCGTGATGTCGGGGTCATCTGGCTGGTCCCGCCCGGCTGGAAAGCCGGGCCCGCCGAAGACTACGAATGGAAACAGGCGAGCGAAGAGCGGGACGATAAAGGCAACCCCTGGGGCCGCGGCGATGCGTCATGGAAGCCGGCGTGGCTGGATCCGCGCACGGGAGTGGTGACGATCGAGCGCAGGCAGTCCGCTGGAATCGATTGCCTTTGGTTCGAGGCTACAGAACCCCACGCTGGGCCAGCTCTAGGGGCGATGCCGCAGCGGTGCCCCTCGTGCCTCATCGATTATTCGGAGCGTCGAGGAGGCCGCAGTGCGCCCATCCGTTCGTTCGTCACTGGTTTGGCACGTACCTCGCACTTGCTCGCCAAGCACCTCATGGGCGTCCTGCCCGAAGGCAGCACGCGCCGCTTGGTTGCCTTTTCGGACAGCCGCGAAGCAGCGGCGAACCTCGCCGTCGGCGTGGAGGGCGAACAGTGGAGCCACCTGTTGCGCGTGTTCCTCTTGCGCGAAATCCGGCGCCGGGCAATGGGGGCTTCGCCCCGCTGCAGAAGCGACTCCTGGAACTAGTCGAGTCGGGCGATATCCCCGCCGCGAGGCAATTGATCGACCTGAGCAGCGCGACCGTTTCGGCAGAGGAGCAGCGGTTGTTGAGGCACTTGCTGCACATCGCGCGCGACGCCGTCGAGGGCGAGCCACTCGATGAGCGCGACCGCGCGGAGATCCAAGCCGCGCGCGCTGGAGGCCATGGGTTGGTGCGCGTGGACGACATTCTTGCCGCGCCGGATGCCATCGCGGGCGCCGCCCTCACCCCCATCTGGCACGCAATGCTCGGTGTCGGCGTGAATCCCGGCGGCGCCCGCCTCGACCAGCGCACGCTGGGCGGGAACCGGGACTGGACGTCGATCTTTGAACCGTCTGGCGGGATGCTATTGCCACGGCTTCGGGAGGACTTGACGGCCGCCCAGCGTGCCGGTGTCGGCCAATTGGGGCTGCGGCTTCGTCAAGCTGCCTGGCGGGCACTCACCGGGCGCTTGCTCTACGACTTGGAGGCCCAGGGATTCGGGCACTTGTCATTCCCTCCCTCGCCCGCGCCTTCCGCGCCACCGGGTATGGACTCGAACAGATTCCGCGAGGCGTGCAATAGCGTCCTTCGCATCCTTGCCGAGGAACGACGCACCGACCCGCAACAAGGGGATCGATCCGTGGATCCGTGGCAACAAGGGCAGCCGACGGGTTCTCCGCAAGAAGGGCGCGCGAAGAAGCGCGTGCATGCGTACCTCCGCGCGGTGGCGGCCGCGTGCCGCATCGATGCCGGCCTTCTCCGGGACAAGGTGGAGGAAGCCTTCCGGCAGGCACGCCATCAAGGCCATGGTGGTTGGGCCGTCCTGAGCCTGGAGCATCTGTGGGTTCGCGGGGTGGCTGATACCGACCGGCCATGGCAATGCCCGCGCTGCAACCAGATCCACTGGCATGGCTCCGCTGGCGCGTGCTCGCGCTGCACGCATGCTTTGCCCGCGACACCAAATGGCGACCTCACCGCGCGCGAGATTGCAGACAACCATTACAACGCAAGGGAAGCGAGCGAGGCGGGGACGGCCTTCCGGATCCACGCCGAGGAGCTAACGGGTCAAACACACGACCAGGCGCAACGCCAGCGGCATTTCCGCGACATCTTCTTCGACGCGGAAGAGATCAGTGACATCGGTGAACGGCCGGCATATCGCAACGTCGACGGCATCGACTTCCTTTCGGTCACCACGACCATGGAAGTGGGTGTGGACATCGGCTCGCTCCAGGCAGTGTTGCAGGCCAACATGCCGCCCGAGCGCTTCAATTACCAGCAGCGCGCAGGCCGGGCAGGCCGCAAGAACCAGGCGTTTTCGGCAGTGTTCACCTACTGCCGCGGCCAAACCCACGACCGCATCCATTTCGAGCATCCTGATGAGATGACCGGCGGTACGCCGCCGCAGCCCAGCGTGGCGACGACGGACGACCAGCGGCTGCTCGCCGAACGATTGGTTGCAAAGGAGGTCTTGCGTCGCGCTTTCCGCGACATGGGACTGACGTGGGCCGGCTCCGGCACGCCGCCCGACACGCATGGTGAGATGGGGCTCGTCGACGACGCAGCGGGCCGCCTTCCGCGGCTAACCACTTGGCTCGAGCAGCACGCGGACGACGTGGACGCCGTGGCACGCGTGATTTGCAAAGGAACCGAAATCGACGCCGACGCGGTGGTCGCTCGCACGATGGATTTGCCAAGCCGCATTCGGGAAGTAGTGGATGGAGCAGAATTCGTAGCCCAGACCCTCGCCCACCGTCTCGCGGAGGGGGCATCCTGCCGATGTTTGGCATGCCCACCAGTGTGCGCAACCTGTATTTTTCGTTGCCGGCAGCAGACGCCCATGGCTTGACGCCGGAACCCCTTGTCCTCGACCGGCCGTTCGACCAAGCCGTCGCTGAATTCGTGCCGGGTTCGGAGCGCACATGGGACAAGCGGAAAATCAGGCCCATCGGCCTTAGCGGTTCGGCCTTCTACGACCCAAGCCGCCCGTGGGCCCAGCGTTGGCAAACCGATGGCGGGCCCGTCGGCGCGGCCTTCTTGCACCTGTTTTGCCCCGATTGCCGACAGTTGAAGGTCGCGCGTGCCCGTCCCGACACACTGGAGCCCGCGGCCCCCACCGATTGGTGGCAGCCGGGGTGGGACCTGCTGCCACCAAGTGGCGCTCCTTGCCCTTCCTGCGGCGGCTCGAACGCGCGCCCTTACGTGGCCGTCGCGCCGAAAGCCTTCGTCTCCGACCTCGACACCAGCCGGCCGGCGACGGGCATGGGAGACCGCAGCGGCCGGAGCAGCCCAACCTTCATCGCGTCGCCCTCGCTGTCGGAACGGGCACGCTACGAGCGCAAGGCGAATTGCAAAGTAGCGCTCGGGCGCCAGAGCAGGTCTACCGCAGCAATACCAACCGAGGCGACCTATACGCGTTCCAGGCGGTCGACTCCATCCGCCACGGAAACGCGCCGGGGCTCAATGGCACGCTGTGGAAAGGGGTGCCGCCGCGCGACCCGAATGCCGACCACCGGGTGGCGATCACGTCGCCGAAGACGACTGACGTCTTAGCCGTGCGCAAGCTCGCCCAAGCAGGGCTGGAATTCTTCGACGAAAAGCCATCGCTCGCGCGGCGGCGCGCGGCCTTAGTTCTCGGCGGCAACCATCCTCCAGCGCGCCATCGCACTGGAACTGGACGTTGACTCCTGGACATCGAGATCGCTTCCGTGCACCGGGTGCTGGTCGATGATGGGCACGGCGCCGAGCTGTACCTCGCCGACGCCCACCCCAACGGCGCCGGCCTCGTCGAATGGGGCGAGCGCAACTGGAGCACGCTGCTCGAAGGCTGCGTTCGGGGAACGGGCGATGCGTCACGGATGGGGCGCCTCATCCGGGACGAGCTCGCGCGGGCGGGAAGGGAGCCGTGGCGCAGCCCGGACATCCTCTTGCGCGGATTCCGGAACCGTCAGGTGCATGGCTTGCTGGACTGGCGACTCGGGCTCGATCTCCTCGCAACCTTGTTCGACGAAAGCTTCCGGCCCGGGCTCGATGACGTGCTGGCTGGTGATGCATCGGCCCCATCCGCATGGGAGCTACATGCGCGAGAACTCGTATCCCAATACGCTGCTGCATTCCCCGGCTGCCGGCCGCTGCAATGTGAAAGGTTGAGCGGCTGGCAAGAAGGCGTCGACATGACCGTCGTCGTTCACCCCCTCTGGGCGGGCTACGCGGGGCCGAACAACGCGGTGGAGCTCGCCACGCAATGGGCCGCCCGTCAGGGGGCCCGGAGCGTCCGCTTGGTCGACTCGTTCAATCTCTCGCGCCGCATGGTCTGGGTCCGGGGTAACTAAGGCTGAATTCCCCGCCTGCGTCGTGGACGAAAAGGCGCCGCCCGCGACTCGCCCGTCCCCGCCCCGCGCCGTCACCGCTGGCAACGCTATAGCTTCCGCCGGCGTGCCGGCCGCAATGGGTGCGTCGTTCGACCACGACGGGCAGGCATGGGAGCGCGTCGCCGATACACGGGCGCTCGCCGCGGCGCCCGGCGACTGGCTTGCGCAGGACGCCGCTGGCGCCTTGCTGGCGATCCAGATCAGGAGGATGCCGGGCATGGACGGTTCGAAAATCCGCAAGGTTGGCGGTAGCTGGCTGGAGCCCACCCAAGCCGCCAGCCTGAAAGTCATCGCGCGCCGCGTAACTGTGGCCGCATAGGAAAGCGAATGGCACGCATGCTCGGGCCCGTGCCCGGAGACAGGTGGGAAAAAAACGTCTACCACCAGCTCAAGCTCCAACTGCCAACGGACTGGATCGTCGTCGCCAACGTCACGTGGACGCTATCCACCGACGGTAGCTATGTCCGGGACGGGCAGGCTGATTTCGTCGTGCTGGCGCCGGGCTTGGGAATGGTCGTGGTGGAGGTGAAGGGGAACGCGCGAGTTCTGGATCGGCGAGGACGGGCGTTGGTACCGCAAGGCGCAAAACGGGGGCGCTGTGCTGGTGCCCGAATCGCCGCCGGAGCAGGCCATGCGAAACATGCACCAGCTGGCCGAGGTCGTGCGCACCAAGGGGGGCGGGCTTTCCCGGGCGCTACTCCTACGTAGTGGCCTACCCGAACGGAGAGGCAAGCCGGGTCCCCACCATGTTCGATGAATCGACTCTGGTGACCAGTCGCCAGATGCACGAGCTCACGCGGCGACTGCGGCATTCGATCGACCGCCGCGGTCTCGGCCATCGCTCAACTGAATTCACCGCGCCCGTCGCGTCCCGCATCGCCGAGTTGTTGACGAGCCGGCCGTTCGTGGTGACCAAGGCCGACACGCCCGAGGACCTTCGCGAGGACGTTGGTCGCGTCGATGAACTAACGTCCCAGCAGTACGCCGCGCTGCGTGGCATCTTCGACTTGCCCCGTGTTGCAGTAGTAGGTCCGGCCGGATCCGGCAAAACGCTCCTCGCCATTTGGCGGCTGCGCGCTCCGCCGCGAGGAAGGAAAGCGCGCATTGTTCGTTTGCTTCAACAAGGATCTCGCCGCGGCGCTCCGGCAACGCAATCCCGAGGAATCCGAAGCAATCATGAACGTCGACAAGTTGTTCCGCGGGCTCGTACCGGCAACGGTTCGAACGCCCGCGGCCCCGGCCCAAGTTTCTGATTTCTTCCGGCAGGAGCTCCCGTCGCTGGTGCTCGACGCAGCCGCGACCCTGCCAACGGAACTGAAGTACGACGCGATCATCGTCGACGAAGGGCAAGACTTCAGCGAGGAGCAGCTAATCGCGCTGCATGACTTGCTGAGAGACGCCGCAAGCCAGTGGGCGTTTTTCGCGGACTGGCGCTGGGACTTGTTCCGGGCTGGAAAAGGTGGGGCGGTCGGGGCTGACGTGGTCTTCCGCCTGCACCATAACTGCCGCAACACATCGAGCGTCAACAGCGCGACGAACACCTACCTCAGGCAGCACATCGACTCAATGCCGGGCATGCCCGCGGGGACGCCCCCAACCGTCGAGAGGTGCCCATCGCGAGAGGCCATGGCTCTGCGGGCATGGGAGCTCGCCAAGCAATGGGATTCCGGCAACGGGGTCGTGATCCTGTCCCCCTTCCGGCTGGAACACTCGGCAATGGCGGGATCTCCACGGGGCCACGGCTTGGTCCTAACCAATGACATCGAGCGGTTCGGCCGCCCGGGAACCGTCCACTTCTCGACGATCCGGTCTTTCAAGGGCATCGAGGCGACAGGCGTCATCCTGGTCGACGCGGACGTGCCGTCGATGGGGAGCCCGCTGACCGAAGAAGACCTGTACGTGGCGTGCACCCGCCCGACGGCCCGGTTGGCAGTCCTCACCACGAGTGACCAAGCCATCCAATGGCTGGCGCACGACGCGATGGGGTCGCACATGCATGCCGGCAACTCGGGCGAGTGAAAAGACCCGCCAACCTTTCGGCCTGATCCGTCGGCGGGATAGCCGCACTGCGACAGCCCCTGCGCCCTTGGCCCAAATGAAACCCCGAAGCCGTCTCGGCGCATGGGATGGCCCGCCGCAACCAGCCATCTAGCACTCCAGAAGATCAAAAAGCATCTTCGCATGCCGCAAAGCGGACGGCCCCGCCGATTTCATGAACCTGATTGGCCCGACCCGATGTCAGTCCGAAGACCCCCTACGGGGCCGAGGCCACGCGGGCCAGCACAGCCCTTCAATACCTGTGTGGCCGACACTCTCTCCCCCGCCCAGCGAAGCGAACGAATGGCCCGTATCCGGGGCCAACACACCAAGCCCGAGCTCCACGTTCGCCGGAGGCTACATGGGGTGTGTCCTATCACAAGGTGTAGAGCTCGCCGGGTGGAAACAGGAGGTCGAAATTCTTCCTGGGGATCTTGAATAGCGGGCCTTGTTCGGAGACGTGTCCGTCCAGCTTCCGTGTGATCAAGTGGTCGACCGTGATCGTGCCTGCTTCAAGGAGCGTGGGAAGCGCGGATGCCATGGGCTTCAGGGTGTGAAGTACGTGCTCGTACTTGAAGGCCTCTCTATCTCCATCCTTCTTGCACGCCGCCGACACCCAGAATGTTTCTGGATGCTTCGCGAGCAATGCTGCTTGGAGGCCTTCAACAGGCCAGTACGCAACCTTCGGGTGTGTTGGCACGGTGCTCGCTTCGAGCAGGAGGCCCGAGGCATTCTCGACCACGAGGAAGAGGCCTTGGGTGTTGGGCGCCTTGGCCGAGACGGTGCAGCGGAGCTGGCGAGCATATTTTTCAGCCCGCTGGTAGCCGAACGCGTCCAGAATCTGGGCGCTTGACTTGAGTGGGCTTATGGACCAGTCGGGCACCTTGGCAAAAAGGGTTTGCCGGGTTCCGGCGTTCCGCCGGCTGGCCTTGATCTCGATGCCTTTGTAATCGGGCGACTTTGAGCTGTTTGCAGGGATTCCCAGCAACTCTTCCAGGAGTCTTCCCACCTCGAAGTCCCGCTTTTGGCCGGGCCTCCCCTGATGCCAGCGGCCGGCGAGGGCACGGATCATCTCGAGGAGTTCTTGGGCAGCGCTTTCTGCCTTCCGGACGAAGTCGGCCAGTACGCGATCGAGGTCCACGCACTCGGCGTCCCTGATGAAGACGTGCGTTCCGTCCGGTGGTGCGACGCCTTACACGAGTCCCGGCAGCGACGCGTTGATTACCAGGAGTTCCCCGTCCCCCGTCGCAACCAGCGCGAGTACGTTGCCGGGCATCGCGTAGGCCTTGAGGCCCTTCACCCAGATGCGCGGGTCCCCGTGCTTGGTCACGGGTCGATAGAGGCTGGTTTCCGTGCGGTAGATCCCGGAGTTGGTGATGATCCGGGTAGGAACCAGCCGTTTGTGCTCTTGCCCCCATGGGGCTGCTCGTCGAAGTCATGGATGCCGGCCTGCTTGAGGAAGACCCTCACTGGCGCAGTGGCATCCATGATGCTCTTGAGGCCCGTTTCCGTCGGCACGAGGAAGGTTGCCTCTATGCCGCGCCGGGTGAAGTAGCGGATGACTTCCGGAATATCGACGTCGGCTGCGCTGAGCATGCCCCTCCCCCCGAGGGCCTTATTTGCCCTTGAGTATGCCAGCAAGGTGGGTGCCGACGGCATGTGCCAACCCGACCGGCACCGCATTGCCGATCTGCGTGTATTTCGGAACCTCACGGTCGAAGATGCCTTCCCGAGGGTTGCCCGCCCGGCGAATGCCGCCGGTGGTCCGCTTGCCGGCGAATTGGTACCAGTCCGGAAACATTTGGAGGCGGGCCCACTCTCGGACCGTGAGGACGCGGGGTTGCGAGAAGTGCACGTAGTCGTCGGCCAGGAGGTCGCGGTGATGGTCGGGCCTTCCTTGCCCCAGTGGGCGGGCAACAGGCGCTGGGCGAACTTCTTGGTCTGGAATTCCGAAGGAACCACGCCGCCATTGGCGTGCATCGCACGGAACTTGGCGAGGATCTTGTCGTTGTGCTTGCTGTAGTCGTGCTCCGTCAGCGGGTCGCCCTTGCGGGAGGGCGTGCCGCCGCCGACCGGCGTGCGCAGCATCTTCTGCGCCTTGGTCTTCGCGGCGGATGGATATGCCGTAGTGGAGCCGCCGTTCTCATAGGTGTCGTCGACTAGGTCGCCGAGCAGGTCGACGAGGTCGGGAGCAGCCTGAGTGCTGGCGTTCGGCAGGTAGCCACGCAAGATTGCATCGCCGGGATTGCCTTCGCGCTGCAGGTTGTCGGTGCCGACGTCGTCGCGGATGCCGACCATCAGGACCCGGGGGCGGTTTTGCGGTACCCCGTAGTCTTTGGCAAATACCAACGAGTAGGCGACCGAATAGCCAGGGATTGCTTGGTAGGTGCCAAGGATGTCCTTGAAGATTTCGCCCTTCTCGCCGCCTTCCGTCCACTTGCTGTTGAGCAGGCCGCGTACGTTCTCGAAGACGAAGGCGCGCGGGCGCAAGCGGTGGATGATGCCGGCCATGTCCCAGGTAGAGGTGGTTGGAGGGCAATTGTTCCTTGTCCACCGAATAGGAGCGGCGGTGGCCGATGCCGGAGAAGCCTTGGCACGGCGGGCCGCCGACGAGCAGGTCCAACTCGCCGTGTTGGATGCCGAAGGTGCTGGCGAAGCGCTTCTCCAGGGCCGGCAGGTACTTCTTGTCGGCGACGAGCTTCTTGACGTCGGAAGAGTGGAAGCCCGGCTCGGCCAGCCAAGGGTGGCGTTCTTCCCGGTTGCGGATGTAGGTGGCGCGTGCGTCGTCGTTGAGCTCGTTGACGAACACCGGGGCGAACCCGGCCTGTTCCAGGCCAAGCGACAAGCCGCCGCAGCCGGCGAACAGGTCCATTACCTTGAGGGTCTTGCTATCCAATCGAGGCCTCCGGGCCAAAACATCACTCTTGTTTAGGGTCTCACCGCCGCTTCTCAGGCGCTGAGACGGATCTTTCGTTCCAGCTTGGCAAGCGCCCGTTCACGCGTGGCCGCCGAGGTGAGCTCACATTCCCAAATACGCAGGACACGCCACCCGAGCTTGCGGAGCGCACGCTCGTTGCGTGCGTCGCGGGCTCGGTTCCCTTCGAACTTTGCCTGCCAGAACCCGCCCCGGGTTCCGGGAATGCGCCCCTTCTGGCAACTATGCGCATGCCAAAAACAGCCATGTACGAAGACCACTACTCCGTACTTTGGCAGAACCAAGGTCTGGCCGTCCAGGTAGGTCCTTGGTGTGGAGGCGGTAGCGCAGGCCCGTGCCGTGGAGGTACCGGCGGACGAGTAGCTCTGGCTTGGTGTTCTCGGAACGGATCCGCGACATGCGTTCGCTGCGTTCCGAGGTCGTAAGGGTGTCCAAAGTTTGTCTGGGACCGGGTGCGCGGGTTGCGGGGGCGGCGAGGGGCGGCCGGATGGGCTGGGGGAAAATTATCGCAGCATCCAACGGTCGTATCCAGGAGAAACAGTTCAGCTTGCTTTCTGGGCCGGACAGGCCGGGGCGCCGCAATCGCGTAGCCAACGGGGTGGGCGCCGGCCCGAACCGGCCGTGGGCAGGGCCTCCGCGGCTCACGGCCCAGTCCCGACGTCCTGCTGGGCAGTGTTCCGGGCCGGCTTGGCCGGTCTACCTATCTGGCCTGTCGGGACGGCGTCGGGTTGCCGGCCGATGGCTGGGGCGGAGCATCCGGAGGAGCGTGCGCGCCGGCAATCAGCCCGGCCCCACTGACAAGGAAGCCTCATCCAATGACCCAGAACCTGATCGACCTGGAGCTGTCCGCCGAGTCCCTGGCCGCGATCGACGCGGCGCTGGCTACGCTGGAAGCCCAGCTCACCCCGCTGCTCGGGCTGGACCCGGCCGCGCGCCGCGGCCTGACCAAGATGGGCGACAAGTCCGAAGCCTTCTGCCGCCAGGCGGTGGTGGCCTTCAGCCAGAACGCCGAGGTGCTGCCGCGCAACTTCGACCTTACCGCCTACCAGCGCGACCTTACCACGCTCGATGCGCTGCGCCCGCGTCGGCAGCGGCTGGGCCGGCTGCAGGAGCTGCTGGAGGACAGCGAGATGGCGGTGGGCAGCGACCTGATGACCGCCTCGCTGGAGGGCTACGCGGTGCTCAAGGTCGCCGGCAAGGGCGCCGGCCTGGATGGGCTGCGGCAGATGCTGTCGGCGCGCTTCACCCGCGGCCGCCGCGGCGAGACGGTGGTGGCGGAGACCGAGCCGGCCTGAGCCGGCGTGCATGCGTCACGGGAAGGCCGCCTCCGGGCGGCCTTCTTTTTGGCGTGCGGGTATGGCTTCTGCTCGACCTGAGCTCCGGACGACGGTTGTTATGCTGCCCCGGACATGAGCCCGCACGGTGCATCCACCTGCGCGATACGCCGCAGGGGCGACACGCTGGAACGCAAAGCGAGGACGTGATGACGGAAAAGGAAAAGATGTTGAGCCAGGCTGGTACATCAGCTGGGATGCGGCGCTGGTGGAGGAGCGGGAGCGGGCGAAGGAGCTGCTGTTCGAGTTCAATGCGATGAAGCCTTCGATGCGCCGCGAGCGCAACGCGATCCTGCAACGGCTGTTCGGCGCGATGGGCGGCAACGCCTGGATCGAGTCCCCGTTCAGTTGCGACTACGGCTGCAACATCACCGTGGGCGAGAATTTCTACGCCAACAGCAACTGCACGATCCTGGATTGCGCGCCGGTCACGATCGGCGACGACGTCCTGCTGGGACCCAACGTCAGCCTGTACACGCCCAATCACGCGGTGGATGCGCAGGAGCGCAAGCAGGGCTACGAACGCGCGCTGCCCATAACCATTGGCGACCGGGTCTGGATCGGGGTTCGGTCACGATCGTGCCCGGGGTGAGCATCGGCGACAATTCGATCATCGCGGCGGGCAGCGTGGTGACCCGGGATATCCCGGCCAACGTGATCGCCGCCGGCGTGCCGTGCAGGGTCATGCGGCCGATTACCGAGGCCGACCGGCTTGGCCTGCCGCCGGGCCCGGTCGGCGCGGCATCGCCTGCGAAGCCCACGTGAGCGCGGCTTTGCCTCTGCCGGTTTAGTAAAGCGGCATTCACGCCGCGTACGCCGCTGCGCTAACAAGCCGTCGGCGAAGGTGGTGGGGCGCGCATGCCGCCGCGCCACACAGGAACCCGCATGACGACCGAAAGACCGACGCGTACCGGCCCGAAGCAGGGCGCCGGCGTGGACGCCAGCCGCACCGGCCAGCAGGCGCAGCAGGAGACCGCCGAGCAGCGCCAGAACGAAGCGATGCAGCGGCATCGCGGCAATCCGACGGCGGAGGAGGCCCAGGTGCGCCGCGAGCAGGGCGGTCATGACCGTCCGGTCGGGTCGGACCACGTGCCGCACCCGCGGCCGCAGCCCGGGTCGAAGGGCAGGAAATAGGGCGGCAACGAGGGCTTGCCCCGGTTCGGCCGAACGTTGCCTGGCGGATTGCCGGGCGGATGACATGGCGGGCGCCGGATCGGCGTGTCGCCGTGAGGTGGGCGAAACCGCCGCCGCGTGCACTTCATCGCCGCAACCGCTGTGTGCAGCCGGTGCGCACAGCGCCGCAATGCAGCGTGGGGCCAAGAGCCAATTCCGCCGTGCATGGCATGGCGACTAGCGTCGCGGGCGAAGCCGGCACCGTGGGGGTGCTGGCCCGCGCCCGTCGCGGTCGTTCCCGCGGAGACCCTCATGGACACCGACTAAGGCGACGCTGCGCAAACTGGTGACCGCCGACCTGACCGAGACGCTGATCCGCCTCGGCCTGATCGCGTTCCTGCTGTTCGTGTGCGTGCGGGTGTTCATGCCGTTCGCCGGGCTGGTCGGCCTGGCGATGATCATGGCCATCTCACTGTATCCGCTGTACGAGTGGCTGGTGCGGCTGCTCGGCGGCAGGCGCCGGCTGGCGGGCGTGGTGTTCGTGGTGGTGGCCCTGCTGCTGCTGGGCATCCCCATGATCCTGCTCGCCGGTGCGCTGGCCGAGCAGGTGGGCAAGCTCTACGACGCGTTCGAACACAATACCCTTTACCCATTCCGGCGCCCGACGCCCGGGTCGCCCACTGGCCGGTCGTCGGCGGGCGCCTGTTCTCGATGTGGAGCGAGGCCGCGGCCAACCTGCCGGTCTTCGTGCACAAGCACAGCGACGTGCTGCGCAAGCACACGGGCACGGTGCTGTCGCTAGCTGCCGGCGGCGCCGCGGCGACGCTGGTGTTCTTCGCGGCCATTGTCGTGGCCGGCGCGATGATGGCGTACGCGCGCAGCGGCGGCCGCGCCATCGGCCGCATCGTGGTGCGCCTGACCGGTCCGGAGCGCGGGCCGCGGCTGCTCAGGCTCTCGGTCGCCACGGTGCGCTCGGTGGCCGCCGGCGTGGTCGGCGTGGCCCTGATCCAGGCGATCCTGCTGGGCATGGGCTTCCTGTTCGCCGGCCTGCCCGGCGCGGGCATCCTCGCGCTGGTGGTGCTGTTCCTACCATCCTGCAGCTGCCGGTGGTGGTGGTCTCGCTGCCGGTGGTCGCCTTACTGTGGTGGGGCGACGACGAGATGTCGACCCTGCTCAAGATCGTGTTGACCGCGTACTTCGTCCTCGCCGGCATGGTCGACAACGTGCTCAAGCCGCTGCTGCTGGGCCGTGGGGTGGAGGCGCCGATGCTGGTGATCCTGATCGGCGCCATCGGCGGCATGGCCACCGCCGGTATTGCCGGGTTGTTCATCGGTGCGGTGCTGCTGGCGGTGGGCTACACGATCTTCGCCGACTGGGTCGCGAGCGGGGAGGCGGCCTTGCAGGCGAAGGCCGACGCCGCGGAAGCGACGCCGGCGCTGGACGGTTGAGCCACGGGCCACCGCGCGCGGGCTCTCCGCTGGCGGATACCCGCAACCCCGGAATCTGCTGGCCCCACGCAAGCCCCGCGAACGCGGGGCTTCGTCGTCTCGACGACTACCCGGAAGTCCGCGCCGGCGTCCGCATGGCGAATGCACGCGCCGGGTTGCGCACGAACAGCGCCTGCACCTGCGCCTCGTCGAAGCCGCCCTTGCGCAGGGCCGGGATCAGCGCGGTGAACAGCGGATGGAACGGATTGAACTCGCCGCCGCCGGGCTGGCCGGCGTTGAACCAGCCGGCATCCTGCGAGACGAGGACGTGGTCGAGCAGGCCTTCGTCGCGCATGCGGCCGAGCAGGGTAAGGTAGTCGGCTTCCTGCCCGGGCCTGAAGCCGTCGAAGGACACCCACGCGCCGCGCCGGGCCGCGCGCACGTGGTGCTCGCGCTGGGCCTCGTTCTGCGCATGCACCCAGATCCACGCCGAGGGCGCGACGCCGGCGCCTTCCAGCAGGTCCAGCTGGGCGAAGGCGCAGCGCGCATTGCGTCCGGGCTCGACCGGCGCCCAGGGGCCGGTGTGCACCGCGATCGGCAGGCCCGATGCGCGATGCGTGCGCGCGGCGGCCAGCAGCACCTTGCGTTCGAGCGCGCCAAGGCGGGTCGCCCTCGATGCCGAGCTTGATCAGCCCCGGGCGCACGCCGCTGTCGCCGATGCCGTCGCGCCATTCGCCGGTCCAGCGCGTGGCCAGCGCTTGTTCGCTTTCGTCCACCACGTAGGGCGGGATGAAGCGGCCGCCGGCGGCCAGGGAGGCGCCGGTCACCGTCAGGATCTGCAACCCGCTGGCCTGCGACAGCCGCCGCAGCAATGCCGGATCACGCCCGAGCGTGGTCGCCGTGCAGTCGACCAGCGTGCGGCAGCCGCGCCGGTGGATCTCCTGCAGCTGCGGCAGCACCACCCGCAGCACCTCCTCCGTATCGGCTGCGATCGGCTTGGCGACCTGTTCGGCGTAGGGCCGCAGGTCGGCGTACAGGTGTTCGTGGGCCAGGGTCATGCCCAGCGACGCGGCATCGACCAGCCCGGTCACCGTCATCACCTTACCGCCGGTACCGGCGGAGACGCTGCCGGCCCGTGCCAGGCCCGGCCAGGCCATCGCCACCGGCAGCGTCGCCAGCGCGGGCAATCAGTTCCCTGCGATGCATCGTCGATGCCTCCCGGCGGGATTGCGGTGCGGTGGATCGATGGTAACGCCGCACGGCGGCAGGTGCCGCGGCCTCGGCCCGCGACGAAGTCCTGGCCTCGCCCGGCTTCTTTCCTGCGGCGTTGAGCCTTCTTCACCGGCCCCGCGCGCTTCGGGTCGTGCCGGCGAGCGGGGACCTTGCCTTCACGTGGTCGCGCGCACTGTGCGTGCCGGTGGGTCGGGCAGGAGTTCCGGATCCGGAGGTGCTGGACGGCCCCGTCCGCAGTTCCCGGCGCATAAGGCGCAGCCCGGTGGTCATGCGGACTGCAGGTCCAACGACAAGGACGGGCAGGAGGGAGACGTCATGCAGCGTGGTTCCAGCATCACCGGCGATCGATCCGTCGCCGACAGCGGATCGCGGATCTCCTCGGGCAACGCGGGGCTCGACGACATCCTCGGCGGCGGCCTGGACGCGGACCGCATGTACCTCTACGAGGGCACCCCGGGTACCGGCAAGACCACCTGGCGCTGGAGTTCCTGCTGGAAGGGGTACGCCAAGCGAACAGGTCCTGTACATCTCCCTGTCCGAGACCGAGAGCGAACTGCACCTGGTCGCCGGCCGCCATGGCTGGGACCTTTCGGGCGTGGACATCTTCGAGCTGGTGCCGCCGGAGACCACGCTGGACCCGGGCCGCGAGATCACCGTGCTGCACCCGGCCGAGATCGAGCTGGCCGAGACCACGCAGCTGATCCTGGACCGCATCGCCGGCACCTCGCCGGCCCGGGTGGTGATCGACAGCCTGTCCGAGCTGCGCCTGCTGGCGCAGAACCCGCTGCGCTACCGCCGGCAGGTGCTGGCACTGAAGCACTTCTTTGCCCGCCGCCGCTGCACGGTGGTGTTGCTGGACGACATGAGCTCGCAGGAGAACGACCTGCAGCTGCACTCGATCTGCCACGGGGTGGTGCTGCTGGAGCAGCTGGCCATCGAGTATGGCGCCGAGCGCCGGCGCCTGCGCGTGGTCAAGATGCGCGGCATCGGCTTCCGCGGCGGCTTCCACGACATGAAGATCGTCACCGGCGGGCTGGACGTCTATCCGCGCCTTATCGCGGCCGAGCACCACGCGACGTTCGCCGGCGACTTCACCTCCAGCGGCAACGCCGAACTGGACAAGCTGCTCGGTGGCGGGCTTGAACGCGGCACCAACGCGCTGCTGATCGGCGCGGCCGGCGTGGGCAAGTCGTCGCTGGCACTGTGCTACGCCATCGCCGCCGCGCAGCGCGGCGAGCGCACCGCCATCTTCGCCTTCGACGAAGGCCGCGGCACGATCGAGGCGCGGGCCCGGACCTTGGGCCTGCCGTTGCAGCCGGCGATCGACGCCGAACTGGTCCTGTTCCAGCAGATCGACCCGGCGGAGATGTCGCCGGGCGAGTTTGCCGCCATCGTGCGCCGGCGCGTGGAGCAGGACGGCGCCCGGCTGGTGGTGATCGACAGCCTCAACGGCTACCTCAACGCGATGCCGGACGGTCGCTTCCTGATCCTGCAGATGCACGAGCTGCTGACCTACCTTGGCCCAGCAGGGCGTGCTGAGCATCCTGATCCTGGCCCAGCACGGGCTGGTCGGCCCGATGGAGACGCCGGTGGACATCAGCTACCTCAGCGACGCGGTGCTGATGCTGCGCTACTTCGAGCACGGCGGCATGGTGCGGCGCGCGCTGTCGGTGGTGAAGAAGCGCAGCGGCGACCACGAGCACACCATCCGCGAGTTCAAGCTGGGCACGCGGGGACTCGTGCTCGGGCCGCCACTGCGCGAGTTCAGCGGCATCTTCTCCGGCACGCCCACCTACGTGGGCGCCGACGGGCCACTGTTGCAGGGCGATGGCCGTGGCGTTGACTGAGCACGCGCTGCGGGTGCTGGTGCTGGCGCCGATCGGCCGCGACGCGGCCACGGTGGCCGGACTGCTGCAGCGTGCGGGGATCACCGCCGCCATCTGTGCCGACTTCACCGCGATGATGTTGCGCCTGGACGAGGGCGCCGGCGCCTTGTTCGTCGCCGAGGAGGGGCTGTTCGGCCGCCCGCTGGAGCAGCTGGCCGAGTGGGTCGCCGCGCAGCCGCCCCGGTCGGACCTGCCGCTGGTGATGCTCACCAGCGACCACCCGCACCGTGCCGTGGCCGACTGGCGCCGCGAGCAGGTCGCACGGCTGGGCAATGTCTCCCTGATCGAGCGCCCGGTCGAGCCGATCTCCCTGGTCAGCGTGATGCAGGCCGCGCTGCGCGCGCGCCGGCGCCAGCTGGAAATCTGCGAGCTGATGGAGGCGCGCAAGGCCTCGGCCGCCAACCCGGAGGCGCTGGTGGACCGGCGCACCGCGCAGCTGCAGGCGCTCAACGCGCAGCTGCGCGAGGAGATGGCCGAGCGCATCCGGGTCGAGGAATCCCTGCGGCGCACGCAGAAGCTCGAATCGCTGGGCCAGCTCACCGGCGGGGTGGCCCACGACTTCAACAACATCCTGATGGTGGTCAACGCCGGGCTGGAGATGCTCGAGCGCAACGACTCGCCCGAACGTCGCCAGAAACTGATGCAGGGCATGCGCCAAGGCCACCCAGCGCGGCGCCGGCCTGACCCGGCAGTTGCTGGCGTTCTCGCGCAGCCGCGCGCTGCACCCGGAGACGGTGCACCTGACCCGGCTGGTCGGCGACATGGCCGAGCTGCTGCATGGCAGCCTGCGCGGCGACATCCGCCTGCAGGTGGAGCTGGGTGCGGACCTGTGGCCGGTGTTCGTCGATCCCATGAACTGGAAATGGCGATCCTCAACATGGCGGTGAACGCGCGCGACGCGATGGACGGCAGCGGCACGCTGACGGTCACCGCGGACAACGTCGTCGCCGATACCGATGCGGGAGACGGCCCCGGCGCGGGGGACGCGGGCGGGCATGCGCATGGGCCGGACGACGGCTTGGCGGCGCATGCGCCGCGGGCGCGCGGGCAGTTCGTGCGCCTTACGGTGCGCGACACCGGCGCGGGCATGACCGAGGAGGTGAAGGCGCGCGTGTTCGAGCCGTTCTTCACCACCAAGGACGTGGGCAAGGGTTCGGGCCTAGGCCTTACCTATAAGTACGGCTTCGTCCGCCAGTCCGGCGGCAGCGTGGTCATCGATTCGGCGCCCGGGCAGGGCGCGACCATCACCCTGCTGCTGCCGCGCTCGCACGAGGCCGTCGCCGAGGCCAGCGCCGCCGACGGGCAGGCCGGTGCGCCGGCCGACGGGCCCGGTGCCTGCGTGCTGCTGGTGGAGGACGATGCCGAGGTCGCCGCGTTCGTCGAGGAGCTGCTGCACAGCCTGGGCCATGCCGTGGTGCGTGCGGCCAGCGCCAAGGCGGCGCTGGGTGCGCTGGCCGATGGTCGCGAAGTCGGGCTGGTGTTCTCCGACATCATGATGCCCGGCGGCACCAGCGGCATCGACCTGGCCCGCGAGATCCGCCAGCGCCAGCCGACGCTGCCGGTGCTGCTGACCAGCGGCTACGCCGGCGCCGGTGCGCGCGAGGCCGAGGCGATGGGTATCGAGATCCTGCGCAAGCCGTACGGGATCGAGGACCTGCGCGCGGCGGTGGCGCGGGTGCGTGGTGCGCGTCCGGACGCGCACGCACCGGTCGGCGGCTGAGCGCGTCTTCCCGCAATGCGTGCAGTCCATCGCGACCGCACGCTCACCCGGCGCAGCCTTAAGATCGCGCCTTCTCGACGAGGAGGCCGCGACCGGCGGCGTCCGTGCGGCGCGGCGTCACTGCACCGCTTGCCCCCGAGAATTCCCGGCTGCCATCCAGTGCCATGCCTTACGGCGCACGCAAAAAGCAGGCCCGGCATCGGGTGCCGGGCCTGCAATCCGCCGTGACCGAAGGGGTGGTCGTGGCGGGGCTCAGGCGGCCTTCTGCTCGCGCGCGGCGCGCTGGTTGCCGCCCTGCTCGGCGAGCCGGGTCAGCTTCTCGTCGGTGGCCTTTTCTTCCGCGAGGGTCTCCAGCAGCAGCTTCAGCGCGTCCTTGTAGCCGAGCTGTTTGGCCAGCGCGGCGAGGGTGCCGTATGCGGCGATCTCGTAGTGCTCGACCTTCTGCGCACCGCCGATCAGCGCGGCATCGCGCACCGGACCGGCCTGGATGGATTCGATGATTTCCTTGCCCTCCTCGACCAAGGCCTTCCATTGCCGCGCACTTGATGCGCTTGAGGCGGATGTCGAGCATCTCGACGATGCGGTCGATGCGTTCGACCTTACCCTCGGTCTCGCCGAGGTGGCTGGTGAAGCCGTCGGCCAGCGCGGGATTGTCCGCGGCGCGGGCCAGCTTCGGCAGCGCGCGGGTCAGCTGCTTCTCGGCGCTGTAGATGTCGGACAGTTCGTGGATGAAGAGTTCTTCGAGGTTCTTGACACTCATGGGCGGTGATTCCGTAGCTGGGGGAAGGGGAGGAGGGAAGTCGTGCGAGTGGAAGCCGCCTGCGTGGAGGCGGACTGAACGGGCTGCGGACGCGGCCCGTTCCTCCGGCCGGCCCGCGATCAACGCTGCTGGTTCTGCCGCTCCTGCGGTTCCTTCTCGCGGCGGGCCTGGTCCTGCTGTTGCTGCTGGCGGTTCGGATCGTTCGGGTTCTGGCGATTCTTGTCCTTATCCTACCGCCCTGCTGGTTCTGCTGGTTCTGCTGGTTCTGCTTGCGGTTCTGGTCCTGCGGGTTCGGGTCGCGGTTCTGCTGGTTGGCCATCTCGGCGTTCCTCATGTGGGACCACGGCGGAATGCCCTGGTGCATGCACAGTGGCGCAGACCGCGTTATCCGCGCGGCGCATTGGCGGTGAAGGGCTGCTTTACAAGTGGTACGCGCGGTTCTTGTTCATGCGCGCAGCGTCTGCACCCCGGCGTGCACGCAGGATCGACGTGCGGCGCACGGGCTGCCGCGTGGGCGGGTCGATGCATCTTTCGCCGTCGCAGGCCAGTACCTGCGGGTGATGCTGGCGTGGCGTGCACGGCAGTTCCCGCGCCGGTGAATCCCATGCGTACCGCGCTGCCCACCGGCATCCTGTCGCGGGCCACGGCAGGACGCGCCGGCGGCGGTGATCCGGCCGATACCGTCGTCCGCGCCACCCTGCGAGGGCGATGCCGCGCGGCGGCATGCCCCATGGTCGTATGGGCAAGGCATCGGTGGTCCGTGCACGATGCGCTTGCCGTCATGGGGCATGGGCATGATGCGACCATGGGCGGTGTTGACCCAGGTCGAGTCACGGAGCCGCGGCATGCAGCTAGGCGCAGGGCAGGATCGCACCACCGGGGGCGGGGCATCGCGCCTGCCCGTTTTCCTCTCCATCGGCCGTGCCGGCCTGTGCCTGGCGCTGGCGTTCGCGCCGGTGGCGTGGGCCCATACCCCGGCCGACCCGCCCGCGCCGGCGACCGCCGCGCCGGCGGCGCTGCATCCGCCCGGACAGTCCTGCCGGCAACGCGACGGCGACACCTCGCGGCCGCGCATCGGCCTGGCCCTCGGCGGCGGCGGTGCGCGCGGCGTGGCCCACATCTCGGTGCTGCGCAAGCTGGAGGAACTGAAGATCCCGATCGACTGCATCGCCGGCACCAGCATGGGCTCGCTGGTGGGCGGCATGTATGCCGCCGGCGGCACGATCGAGGACATGGAGGCGCTGGTCACGGAAACGGACTGGAAGCGCCTGTTCGACGACACCATCCCGCGCGAGGAGCGTTCCTACCGGCGCAAGCAGGACGACCGCGACAGCGTCGCCACCCCGGGCGTGGGCATCAACAAGGGCGAGGTCCAGATCTCGCCGGGCATGCTGCAGGGCGAGCGGATCCTGTCGATGTTCGAGCGCAAGACCCTGGCGGTCAGCACGGTCAGCGACTTCGACAAGCTGCCGATCCCGTTCCGTGCCACCGGCACCGACCTCAATACCGGGCGGGTGGTGGAGATCGGCTACGGCAGCCTTGGCCGAGGCGATGCGCGCGTCGATGTCGCTGCCGGGCATTTTCCAGCCGGTGGTGATCGACGGCCACGTGCTGATCGACGGCGGCATCGCCGAGCAGGTGCCGGTGGATACGGTGCGGCGGATGGGCGCGGACATCGTCATCGCGGTGGACGTGGGCACGCCGCTGACCGCGCTGGACGAGGACGCCAGCCTGCTGCAGGTGATCTCGCAGCTGACCGGCATGCTGACCGTGGGCAATACCCGCACCTCGGTGGCCAAGCTGGGCGAGGGCGACGTGCTGATCGTGCCGGAGCTGGGCACGACCGTGGCCACCGGCGATTTCGCCAAGGCCAAGGAAGCGCTGGCGATCGGCGACCAAGCCGCGGACGCGGCGGTGAGCGATGGCCGGCTGGCCGCGCTGCCGCGCTACCGCGGCGCGGCGCCGGCGCCGTTCAAGGCGCCGCCGACGCCGGTGGTGGAGTTCGTGCGGCTGGAGAACAACAGCCGCTACTCGGACGAGGTGCTCACCGCGATCATCGACGTGCCGGTCGGCCGCCCGGTCAGTCACGGACGAACTCGAGCAGGCCACCCTGCGCGCCTACAGCCAGGGCACCTTCGCCAGCGTCACCTACGAGGTGGTGGAGGAAGACGGCCGCACCGGCGTGGTGGTCAAGGCGCGCGAGAAGCCGCAGGGGCCGAACTACATCCAGGCCGGCTTCCTGCTGCAGACCGACTTCAGCGGCACCTACGAGTCCAGCCTGCGGGTGGCGCTGCTGCGCTCGCCGGTCACCGAGTACGGCGCCGAGGCGCGCATCCTTACCGCGCTGGGCAGCGAGGCGGGCCTGTGGGGCGAGTACTACCACCCGTTCGATCCGCAGGCGCGCTGGTACTTCTATGGCCGGGCCGGCATCCAGAACCGCACCACGCCGCTGTTCAACGACAGCGGCCACCGGATCGCCACCTACGACACCGTGGTCGGCGGCGGCGGCATCAGCCTGGGCCGCACCTTCGGCCTGTTCGGCGCGGCCGAACTGGGTGTGCAGCGCACCGAGTCCCGCTCGGACCTTGAGGTCGGTAACCCGGTGCTGCCGGACCTGGAGGTCGGCACCGGCGCGGTGTTCGGCTTCGTCTCGATCGACCGGCTCGACAGCCTGTACTTCCCGCGCAGTGGCTACTCGGCGCGGCTGGACTACCGCGCCACCGCCAGCTGGCTCGGCGGCGAGGCCGACTTCGAGGAGGCCGGGATCGACGTGCTCGGCGCGGTGCCGTTCGGGCGCCACGCGATCCAGTACGGGGCCAGCTACCAGACCACCCTGTCCGGCGTGCTGCCGCTGTACGAGCGCTACAGCATGGGCGGGCGCGGGCGCCTTATCGGCTTCCACTACAACGAGCTGACCGGGCAGAACTACGCGGTGGTGACGGTCGGCTACAGCTACCAGCTGGCCGAGGTCTTCGGCCGCTCGGCGGTGGTCGGCTCCACCCCGGGAGTACGGCAACGCCTGGAACCTGCGCCGCGACATGGACTGGAAGGACGGCATCTTCAACGGCAGCGCCTACATCGGCTTCGACTCGTGGATCGGGCCGATGCTGTTCGGCTACGGCATGCGCGAAGGCGGCGAGGGCGTGCTGTTCCTGGAGATCGGCAAGCCGTTCTGAGCGCTGCGTCCGGTCCGCGCGTTGTCTCCGCTGCCGACGCCGTAGAGCGCGGCTCTGGCCCCGCTGCCGGCGCGGCATGTCGCTTCGCCACGCGTGACGGCCGGGCAGAGCCCGGCTCTGCGGGAGGACATGACGACCGGTGGACATCGGGCGCGCGACCGGCGCGCCGGGTTACCCTCTCCCGCTCACGACAACGAGGAGGGGGAGCCGTGAAGTATTTTCTGATGGCAGCGCTGGTCATGCTGGCGCTGCCGGCGCAGGCTGCAACACCGCAGTCCGGGCTTGGCACCAGTGGCAAGGGGGCGCCGTGGTCACGATCTACACCACCGCGCAGGGGGCCAAGCAGCAGATGGCGCGTGGCCGCTCGGCGCCGCTCAAGGCCGGCCATCCGCTGACCGAGGCCGAGAACTCGGTATTCGTCGAGCCGCAGCGGCGCTTCCAGGGGTTCCTCGGCATCGGCGGCGCGATCACCGACGCCACCGCCGAGACCTTCGCCAGGCTCGGCCCGAAGCGCCAAGGCCGAACTGCTGCGCGCCTACTACGACCGCAAGAACGGCATCGGCTACAGCCTCGGCCGCACCACCATCCACAGCTCGGACTTCGCCAGCGGCAGCTACACCTACATCAAGGACGGCGACGCGGACCTGGCGAGCTTCTCGGTCGAGCATGACCGCAAGTACCGCATCCCGCTGCTCAAGCGCGCGATCGCCGCCGCCGGCGGCACCCTGCCGATGATGGCCAGCCCGTGGAGCGCGCCGGCCTTCATGAAGGACAGCGGCAGCATGCTCCAGGGCGGCAAGCTGCTGCCGCAGTACGCCGGCGCCTGGGCGCGGTACTACGTGAAGTTCCTCGACGCCTACCAGGCCGAGGGCATCCCGGTGTTCGCGATCAGCCTGCAGAACGAGCCGATGGCCAAGCAGACCTGGGAGTCGATGCTGTTCACCGCCGAGGAGGAGCGCGACTTCCTCAAGAACCACCTCGGCCCGACCATCAGGGCCAGCACCCACGCCGACACCAAGATCGTCGTCTGGGACCACAACCGCGACATGATGGTCCACCGCGCCAACGTGATCTTCGGCGACCCGGAGGCGGCCAAGTACGCTTGGGGCATGGGCTTCCACTGGTACGAGACCTGGGGCCGGCTTCGATCCGATGTTCGAGAACGTGCGCCGCGTGCACGAGTCGTATCCGGACAAGGTGCTGCTGCTGACCGAGGCCACGGTCGAGAAGTTCGACTGGTCGCAGGTGCAGCGCTGGGCCAACGGCGAGCGCTACGGCACCTCGATCATCAACGACCTCAACAACGGTGCGTCCGGCTGGATCGACTGGAACATGCTGCTCGACGAGACCGGCGGCCCGAACCACGTGGGCAACTACTGCTTCGCGCCGATCCACGCCGACACCCGCAGCGGCAAGCTGGTCTACACGCCCAGCTACTGGTACATCGGCCACTTCTCCAAGTTCCTGCGGCCGGGCGCGACCCGGGTCAGTGCGGCCAGCAGCCGCAGCAACCTGCTGGCGACCGCGTTCGTCAACAAGGACGGCACGCTGGCGACGGTGGTGATGAACCCGAGCGACAAGGAAATCACCTACAACTACTACGTCGGCACCGCCTCCACCCGGGTGGTCATCCCGGCGCACGCGATCCAGACGCTGGTGCACTAGCGCTGCGCCGTGGTGGATCGGTCCGGGCGGTCTGCGTGGCTACTGCCCGTGCACGCTCCGCCACCGGTGGTAGAGAAGATGGTTCTGTCTGCACGCGATGGCGGAAACAGGCAGGGGCAAACACGCGGTCAATGCCTCACCCGCGGCGTTGCGGCTGGAGTGCGTGCGCCAAGCAACTGCGCGCACTTGCGGCCGCTTTCCGGGCGATGAGTTACGAAACCCGGCTGGGCGCTCTGCCGTATGCCCTCCCATTAACGGGGGCACAGAGATATCACCCTCTGCGGGATGTTGACATTCGGCTCGCGGATCGGAAGAATGTGCGGCTCACCTCGACGAAGCGGCTTGCTGCGGAAGTTGAGGGGAAGATGAAGGCACCGCGACGCGGGGTTGACACTTCCAAAACGAGCTGCCAGAATGTGCGGCTCACCTCGACGGAAACGTCGGGACACGGATGAAGGCGCTGAGGCCGATTCCGCTGCTCTTTGAAAGTGTGCGCAAGTAACTTGTGCGGACGCCTGCAGGAAGGATGACTGTCCATCTTGCAGACGTTTGAAACAGCAACAAGTCAAATGCTTTATAGCAAGCGATACGTAGCTGGGTAGAACTTCTGCAGCTGAAAGTATTGACCTTCGGGTCTGTAATTTTAAGTGAAGAGTTTGATCCTTACTCAGAGTGAACGCTGGCGGTAGGCCTAACACATGCAAGTCGAACGGCAGCACAGCAGTAGCAATACTGTGGGTGGCGAGTGGCGGACGGGTGAGGAATACATCGGAATCTACTCTGTCGTGGGGGATAACGTAGGGAAACTTACGCTAATACCGCATACGACCTAAGGGTGAAAGTGGGGGACCGCAAGGCCTCACGCGATTGAATGAGCCGATGTCGGATTAGCTAGTTGGCGGGGTAAAGGCCCACCAAGGCGACGATCCGTAGCTGGTCTGAGAGGATGATCAGCCACACTGGAACTGAGACACGGTCCAGACTCCTACGGGAGGCAGCAGTGGGGAATATTGGACAATGGGCGCAAGCCTGATCCAGCCATACCGCGTGGGTGAAGAAGGCCTTCGGGTTGTAAAGCCCTTTTGTTGGGAAAGAAATCCTGTTGATTAATACTCGACAGGGATGACGGTACCCAAAGAATAAGCACCGGCTAACTTCGTGCCAGCAGCCGCGGTAATACGAAGGGTGCAAGCGTTACTCGGAATTACTGGGCGTAAAGCGTGCGTAGGTGGTTGATTAAGTCTGTCGTGAAAGCCCCAGGCTCAACCTGAATTGCGATGGATACTGGTCGACTAGAGTGTGGTAGAGGGTGGCGGAATTCCCGGTGTAGCAGTGAAATGCGTAGAGATCGGGAGGAACATCCGTGGCGAAGGCGGCCACCTGGGCCAACACTGACACTGAGGCACGAAAGCGTGGGGAGCAAACAGGATTAGATACCCTGGTAGTCCACGCCCTAAACGATGCGAACTGGATGTTGGGTTCAACTTGGAACCCAGTATCGAAGCTAACGCGTTAAGTTCGCCGCCCCAGGAGTACGGTCGCAAGACTGAAACTCAAAGGAATTGACGGGGGCCCGCACAAGCGGTGGAGTATGTGGTTTAATTCGATGCAACGCGAAGAACCTTACCTTAGTCTTGACATCCACGGAACTTTCCAGAGATGGATTGGTGCCTTCGGGAGCCGTGAGACAGGTGCTGCATGGCTGTCGTCAGCTCGTGTCGTGAGATGTTGGGTTAAGTCCCGCAACGAGCGCAACCCTTGTCCTTAGTTGCCAGCACGTAATGGTGGGAACTCTAAGGAGACCGCCGGTGACAAACCGGAGGAAGGTGGGGATGACGTCAAGTCATCATGGCCCTTACGACCAGGGCTACACACGTACTACAATGGGAAGGACAGAGGGCTGCAATCCCGCGAGGGGGAGCCAATCCCAGAAACCTTCTCTCAGTCCGGATCGGAGTCTGCAACTCGACTCCGTGAAGTCGGAATCGCTAGTAATCGCAGATCAGCATTGCTGCGGTGAATACGTTCCCGGGCCTTGTACACACCGCCCGTCACACCATGGGAGTTTGTTGCACCAGAAGCAGGTAGCTTAACCGCAAGGGGGGCGCTTGCCACGGTGTGGCCGATGACTGGGGTGAAGTCGTAACAAGGTAGCCGTATCGGAAGGTGCGGCTGGATCACCTCCTTTTGAGCACGGCAGCACCATCCTGTCGGGCGTCCTCACAAGTTACTTGCATTCAGAGTTCCTTGGCCCGCGATCGGGCTAGGCAAGTCCCTTTTAGGGGCCTTAGCTCAGCTGGGAGAGCACCTGCTTTGCAAGCAGGGGGTCGTCGGTTCGATCCCGACAGGCTCCACCATATGAGTATCGACTTTTGGGTCTGTAGCTCAGGTGGTTAGAGCGCACCCCTGATAAGGGTGAGGTCGGTGGTTCGAGTCCTCCCAGACCCACCACTCTGAATGACAAGCGCACACACTTTCGAATTTACGCGCCAAGGCGTTGAGGCCTTAGTACGTGTTCTTTTTAAAACTTGTGATGTAGCGAGCGTTTGAGATGTCTATCTCGACGTGTCGTTGAGGCTAAGGCGGGGGCTTCGAGCCCCTAAAAATTGAGTCGTATGTTCGCGCTGGTGGCTTTGTACCCCACTGGCACGTCATTAACTCCGAGGCGACTTGGGGTTATATGGTCAAGCGAATAAGCGCACACGGTGGATGCCTTGGCGGTCAGAGGCGATGAAGGACGTGACAGCCTGCGAAAAGCGCGGGGGAGCTGGCAATAAGCTTTGATCCCGCGATGTCCGAATGGGGAAACCCACTGCTTCGGCAGTATCCTGCAGTGAATTCATAGCTGCTGGAAGCGAACCCGGTGAACTGAAATATCTAAGTAACCGGAGGAAAAGAAATCAACCGAGATTCCCTAAGTAGTGACGAGCGAACGGGGACTAGCCCTTAAGCTGGTATGGCTTTAGAAAAACAACCTGGAAAGGTTGGCCATAGAAGGTGATAGCCCTGTATTTAAAAGGGCCATACCAGTGAAGACGAGTAGGGCGGGGCACGTGAAACCCTGTCTGAACATGGGGGACCATCCTCCAAGGCTAAATACTCCTGACCGACCGATAGTGAACCAGTACCGTGAGGGAAAGGCGAAAAGAACCCCGGAGAGGGGAGTGAAATAGACCCTGAAACCGTGTGCGTACAAGCAGTAGGAGCCCGCAAGGGTGACTGCGTACCTTTTGTATAATGGGTCAGCGACTTACAGTTCGTGGCAAGCTTAACCGTATAGGGGAGGCGAAGGGAAACCGAGTCTGAATAGGGCGCATAGTCGCGGGCTGTAGACCCGAAACCGGGTGATCTAGTCATGCCCAGGTGAAGGTGCCGTAACAGGTACTGGAGGCCCGAACCCACTCCCGTTGCAAAGGTAGGGGATGAGGTGTGATTAGGAGTGAAAAGCTAATCGAACCCGGAGATAGCTGGTTCTCCTCGAAAGCTATTTAGGTAGCGCCTCATATGTATCCTCTCGGGGGTAGAGCACTGTTATGGCTAGGGGGTCATCGCGACTTACCAAACCATTGCAAACTCCGAATACCGAGACGGACTGTATGGGAGACACACGGCGGGTGCTAACGTCCGTCGTGAAAAGGGAAACAACCCAGACCCACAGCTAAGGTCCCAAATTATCGCTAAGTGGGAAACGATGTGGAAAGGCACAGACAGCCAGGAGGTTGGCTTAGAAGCAGCCACCCTTTAAAGAAGAAGCGTAATAGCTCACTGGTCGAGTCGGTCTGCGCGGAAGATTTAACGGGGCTAAGCGATAAACCGAAGCTTGGGGTGCATAACTTTGTTATGCGCGGTAGAGGAGCGTTCCGTAAGCCTGCGAAGGTGGATTGAGAAGTCCGCTGGAGGTATCGGAAGTGCGAATGCTGACATGAGTAACGATAATGCGGGTGAAAAGCCCGCACGCCGAAAGCCCAAGGTTTCCTTGCGCAACGTTAATCGACGCAGGGTTAGTCGGTCCCTAAGGCGAGGGCGAAAGCCGTAGTCGATGGGAAGCAGGTTAATATTCCTGCACCTCGCGTGAGTGCGATGGAGGGACGGAGAAGGTTAGGTGTACCGGGCGTTGGTTGTCCCGGGGAAAGGCGGTAGGTTTGGATCTTTGGCAAATCCGGGATCCTTTAAGACCGAGCACCGAGACGAGTCCTTTAGGACGAAGTCACTGATACCACGCTTCCATAAAAGCTCCTAAGCTTCAGCTCACGCAGACCGTACCGTAAACCGACACAGGTGGGTAGGATGAGAATTCTCAGGCGCTTGAGAGAACTCGGGTGAAGGAACTAGGCAACATGGCACCGTAACTTCGGGAGAAGGTGCACCCTCTTTGGTGGCCCATGCGGGCTATAGCTGGGGAGGGTCGCAGAAACCAAGGCCGCTGCGACTGTTTATCAAAAACACAGCACTCTGCAAACACGAAAGTGGACGTATAGGGTGTGACGCCTGCCCGGTGCTGGAAGGTTAATTGATGGGGTCAGCCGCAAGGCGAAGCTCTTGATCGAAGCCCCAGTAAACGGCGGCCGTAACTATAACGGTCCTAAGGTAGCGAAATTCCTTGTCGGGTAAGTTCCGACCTGCACGAATGGCGTAACGACAGCGGCGCTGTCTCCACCCGAGACTCAGTGAAATTGAAATCGCTGTGAAGATGCAGCGTTCCCGTGGCAAGACGGAAAGACCCCGTGAACCTTTACTATAGCTTTACACTGAACGTTGAGTTCGTCTGTGTAGGATAGGTGGGAGGCTATGAAACCGAGGCGCTAGCTTCGGTGGAGCCATCCTTGAAATACCACCCTGATGTGCTTGACGTTCTAACCTAGACCCGTAATCCGGGTCGGGGACCGTGTATGGTGGGTAGTTTGACTGGGGCGGTCTCCTCCTAAAGAGTAACGGAGGAGCTCGAAGGTACGCTCAGCGCGGTCGGACATCGCGCACTGTGTGCAAAGGCATAAGCGTGCTTGACTGCAAGATCGACGGATCAAGCAGGTAGGAAACTAGGACTTAGTGATCCGGTGGTTCTGTATGGAAGGGCCATCGCTCAACGGATAAAAGGTACTCCGGGGATAACAGGCTGATACCGCCCAAGAGTTCATATCGACGGCGGTGTTTGGCACCTCGATGTCGGCTCATCACATCCCGGGGCTGTAGTCGGTCCCAAGGGTATGGCTGTTCGCCATTTAAAGTGGTACGCGAGCTGGGTTCAGAACGTCGTGAGACAGTTCGGTCCCTATCTGCCATGGGCGTTGGAGATTTGAGAGGGGCTGCTCCTAGTACGAGAGGACCGGAGTGGACGAACCTCTGGTGTTCCGGTTGTCACGCCAGTGGCATTGCCGGGTAGCTACGTTCGGAAGCGATAACCGCTGAAAGCATCTAAGCGGGAAGCGCGCCTCAAGATGAGATCTCCCGGGACACAAGTCCCCTAAAGGAACCATCAAGACTAGGTGGTTGATAGGTCAGGTGTGTAAGCGCAGCAATGCGTTGAGCTAACTGATACTAATGATCCGTGTGGCTTGACCATATAACCTCAAGTGGCCTTGGACTCGACGATGACGTCGATAGCCATCCGCCGCTCACTACATCACAAGTACTTATGCGAGACGGTGCGGTATGCACGGTCGGTCCCTCACGGGCGACCATGTTCACCAGCACGCTCCAACCGTCTCCCTGATGAAATTAGCGTTGTGGAACCACCCGATCCCATCCCGAACTCGGAAGTGAAACGCAACAGCGCCGATGGTAGTGTGGGTTTCCCATGCGAGAGTAGGTCATCGTCAGGGTCTTTATCCGAAACCCCAGCCTCACGGCTGGGGTTTTCTTCTTTGCGCCAGAATAAAGTCCACCGGCCGCAGTTGAGCACGCAGAAACGCTCCCGTTCCCGGTCCAGCTAAGGCTGGCGGGGCGAGCCCTTCTGACCTGAGACGGATCGTGTAATCAGTTGGCAGGTCACAGGTCAATCTCGCCTCCTGCGACCAGAAGGTGTACAAATGTACACCATGAATCCGACCGGCCCGACCGAGCTTCCGCCCCAGCGCGCCGCCGTGCTGGCCTTCCTGCGTGCCGAGCTGGCCGCCGGGCGCGCGCCCAGCCTTACCGAGATCGCGCTGGCATTCGGCTTCGCCTCGCGCAATGCCGCGCAGAAGCACGTGCAGGCGCTGGTTGCCGATGGCCTGATCGAGCAGGCGGCCGGGCAGAAGCGCGGCCTGCGCCTGCCCGGCGGCGGCGCCGACCTGCTGCCGTTGGCGGTGCTGGGCCGGGTCGCGGCCGGCATGCCGATCAGCGCCGAGGGCGTGGCACAGCTTGGCCTGCACGCCGACGCCAGCGACCAGCTGTGGCTGGACCGGCGCCTGTTCTCGCCCACGCCCGATTACCTGCTCAGGGTGCAGGGCGATTCGATGATCGACGACGGCATCCTCGACGGCGACCTGGTCGGCGTGCATCGCACGCCGGAGGCGCGCGACGGCCAGACCGTGGTCGCGCGGGTGGACGGCGAGCTGACCATCAAGCGCCTGCAGCGGGCGCGCAGGAAAATCCGCCTGCTGCCGCGCAACCCGGCGCACGCGCTGATCGAAGTCGAACCGGGCCAGGACTTCGCCATCGAGGGCGTGTACTGCGGCCTGGTGCGGAAGGGCTGAGATGGCCGCGTCCGTGGTTGCCCTCGAATCATTGCTGGCCGCGCGCACGCTGTGGCATGCCGGGCGCGGTGCAGCGATCGCCGCCGATGGCGAGCCCACCGGCCATGCCGCACTCGACGCCCTGCTGCCGCAGGGCGGCTGGCCGCGGCGGGCGCTGACCGAACTGCTGCTGCCGGCTGACGGCGTCGGCGAACTGTCGCTGCTGCTGCCGACGCTGGCGCGCATCACCGGCGAGGGCGGCACCGTGGCCCTGGTCGCGCCGCCGTATATCCCCTATGCGCCGGCCTGGCAGGTCGCGGGCGTGGACCTTACCGCGCTGCAGGTGATCGAAGCGGCGCCGCGCGATGCGCTGTGGGCGTTCGAGCAGTGCCTGCGCAGCGGTGCCTGCGCCGCGGTGCTGGGCTGGCCGCTGCAGGCCGATGCGGCGGCGTTGCGGCGGCTGCAGGTGGCGGCCGACAGTGGCGCCTGCCCGGCTTCGCCCTGCGCGACCGCAAACACGCGGTCAATGCCTCGCCGGCGGCGTTGCGGCTGGAGTGCGTGCGCGATGCGCGCGGCGCCAGCGCGTGGCAGGTGCGCAAGTGCCGCGGCGGCCCGGCCCCGGCGCGGGCCTTTCTTCCGGGCGTGGCGTGAGGCGGCGCCATGCTCTGGGCCTGTGTGCTGCTGCCGCAGCTGGCGCTCGACGCCGTCCTTCGCCGCCGGGCTGATCCGGATGCACCGCTGGCGCTGGTCGGCGGGCCGGCGCAGCTGCGCACACTGCATGCGGTGAATGCATCGGCCGCCGCCGGGGCCTGGGCCCCGGCATGCGCCTGTCGTCGCCGCGCACGCGCTGCTGCGCGACTTCGCCATGGTCGAGTACGAGGAGGCGGCCGAGGCCCGGGTGCAGCGCTTCCTCGCCGCCCAGCCTACCGGTACAGCTCGCTGGTCAGCATGCAATGGCCCGGTTGCCTGCTGTTGGAGGTGCGCGGCAGCTTCGGTTTGCTCGGACCGTGGCCGCGGATCGAGGCGCGGCTGCGCGGCGAACTCGAGGCGCTCGGTTTCCGCCATCGCCTCGCGCTGGCGCCGACGCCGCGCGCGGCGCGGGTGTTCGCCGGCCTGCGCGACGGCCTGGCGATCCCGCACGCGGCGACGATGGCCGCGCAGCTGGAGCAGGTGCCGGTGCGCCGCGCCTGCCTGCCGGACGACCTGGGCACGCGCCTGCAGCGCATGGGCATTGCCGATGTGCGCACCCTGCGCATGCTGCCGCGCGATGCGCTGCGCCGGCGCTTCGGCCTGCCGCTGCTGGAGCACCTGGACCGGCTGTACGGACAGGCCGACGATCCGCTGGATTTCTACCAGCCGCCGGACCACTTCGACGCGCGGGTCGAGCTGGGCTACGAGGTCGAGAACCACGCCGCGCTGCTGTTCCCGCTGCGCCGCCTTATCGGCGACCTGTGCACCTTCCTGTCGATCCGCGACGGCGGTGTGCAGCGCTTCGTGCTGCGGCTGGAGCACGAGCGGGCCGAGCTGGCCAAGGTGCGGGCGTGCAGGCATGGACAGCGCGCCCGCGAGCACGCACACCGACGTCGAGGTCGGCCTGCTGGCCGCCGAGCGCGAACCGGCGATGCTGTTCGAGCTGGCGCGCAGCCGGCTGGAACGGGTGCAGATCCGGGCGCCGGTGGTGGCCATGCGCCTGCTGGCGCGGCAGCTGCCGCCGTTCGTGCCGGCCAGCCGCGACCTGTTCGACACCCGCAACCAGCAGCAGCTGCCGTGGCCACAACTGCGCGAACGCCTGCGCGCGCGGCTGGGCGACGAATCCGTGTACCGGGTCGCGCCATCCGGCGATCCGCGCCCGGAGCGCGCCTGCCGGCGGCGGGTGCAGGGCGACGAGGCGAAGATCGCTGTCGCGCCTGCGCGACCACCGCGTCCGACATGGTTGCTGTCGCAGCCGATCCCGCTGCGTGGCACAGCGCACATCATCAGTGGCCCGGAGCGGCTGGAAAGCGGCTGGTGGGACGATGCCGACGCGCGTCGCGACTACTACGTGCTGGAAACCGCGCAGGGCCAGCGCGCCTGGGCGTTCGCGCCCCCGGGTGAGCAGGGAGGCGAACAGGGCGGCTGGATGCTGCACGGGTGGTTCGCATGAGCTGGGACGAAGCCGTCGGCGGCGTGGACCGCGACACCCCCGGCGGGCGGGCGCCGCGCGCGTGGGAGGTGGCGCAGCGGCTGGGCCTGCGCGCGGCCAATGACGACACCACCGCCGATGACGACGGCCTGCCGGCGTACGCCGAACTGCATTGCGTGTCGGACTTTTCGTTCCTGCGCGGGGCCAGCGATGCCGAGGCGCTGTTCGGGCGTGCGCAGCGGTGCGGCTACGGCGCACTGGCGATCACCGACGAATGCTCGCTGGCCGGGATCGTGCGCGCGCTGGAAGCATCGGAGGCCACCGGCGTGCCGCTGGTGGTCGGCAGCGAGTTCACCCTAGCGGATGGCCTGAAGTGCGTGCTGCTGGTGGAGAACCACGCCGGCTACACCCGGCTGTGCGAACTGATCACCGTCGCCCGGCGCAGCGTGGAGAAGAAGGGCTACCGGCTGGCGCGCGCGCGGACGTGGAGCGGGTACTTGCCGCAGGCGCACGAGGCAGCGGGGCAAGCCCCGCTCTACGTGGGTCGGGCGACGGTGTCGTGGAGCCGGGCTTGCCCGGCTCGCCACCCCTGGCGCAGCGGCGTGACGAAGAGCAGCGGGGCGAGCCCCGCTCTACGAAAGCAGGGGCGGACGCATCCGCTCCCGTGCCGTCCTGCGGCCTGTTCGCGTTGTGGATCCCGGGCGCGGAACCCGATCCTGCGCAGGGCCGCTGGCTGCAGTCCGTGTTCGGCCCGCGCGCGCACCTGGCGGTGGAACTGCACCGCGAGCAGGACGATGCCGCACGCCTGCAGCGGTTGCTGGACCTTACCGCGGAGCTGGACATGCCGGCGCTGGCCAGCGGCGACGTGCACATGTCCCGGCGCCGCGAGCGCGTGCTGCAGGACACGCTGACCGCGATCCGCCACAACACCACGCTGGCCGAGGCCGGCGCGCTGCTGTTCCGCAACGGCGAGCGCCACCTGCGCACGCGCCGCGCGCTGGGCAATATCCACCCCGCCCACCTGCTCGAAGCGGCCGCGGCGCTGGCTGCGGCGCTGCACCTTCAGCATGCGCGAGGTGAAGTACCGGTATCCGAAGGAGCTGGTGCCCGGAGGCCACACGCCGTCCAGCCACCTGCGCGCGCTGACCGAGGCCGGCATGCGCGAACGCTGGCCGGAAGGCGTGCCGGAAAAGGCGCGCGCAGATCGAGGAAGAGCTGGTCCTGATCGCCGAGCTGGAGTACGAGGCGTTCTTCCTCACCGTGCACGACATCGTCCAGTTCGCCAGGTCGCAGCACATCCTCTGCCAGGGTCGCGGGTCCTCGGCCAATTCGGCGGTGTGCTACGCGCTGGGCATCACCGCGGTGAACCCGGCGGAGACCCGGCTGCTGATCGCCCGCTTCCTGTCGCGCGCGCGGAAAGAGCCGCCCGACATCGACGTGGACTTCGAGCACGAGCGGCGCGAGGAGGTGATGCAGTACGTCTACGCCAAGTACGGGCGCCAGCGTGCGGCGCTGGCCGCCACCGTGATCAGTTACCGCGGCAAGAGCGCGGTGCGCGACGTGGCCAAGGCCTTCGGCCTGCCGCCGGACCAGGCTGGCCTGCTCGCCGAATGCTTCGGCTGGGGCAATGGCGAGACGCCGATGGAGCAGCGCCTGCGCGAGGCCGGTTTCGATCCGGAAAACCCGCTGGTCCGCAAGGTACTGGGCCTGGCGATGATGATCGAGGGCCGGCCGCGGCACCTGTCGCAGCATGTCGGTGGCTTCGTGATCTCCGACGCGCCGCTGTCGGCGCTGGTGCCGGTGGAGAACGCGGCGATGGTCGACCGCACCATCATCCAGTGGGACAAGGACGACCTGGAGACGCTGGGCCTGCTCAAGGTCGACTGCCTTATTGCTGGGCATGCTGACCTGCATCCGCAAGGCCTTCGACCTGGTGCACCGGCACCGCGGGCTGGCGCTGGACATGGCCGGCGTCCCGGGCGACGACGCGCCGACCTACGCGATGATGCAGGCCGCCGACACCGTGGGCGTGTTCCAGATCGAGTCGCGCGCGCAGATGAGCATGCTGCCGCGGCTCAGGCCGGCGCGCTTCTACGACATCGTGGTGCAGGTGGCGATCGTGCGTCCCGGCCCGATCCAGGCGGCATGGTGCATCCGTACCTGCGCCGGCGGATGGGCAGGGAGGAGGTCAGCTATCCGTCCGAGGGCGTGCGCGAAATCCTTGGCGAAACGCTGGGCATCCCGCTGTTCCAGGAGCAGGTGATGGAGCTGGTGATCCATGCCGGCTACACCCCGGACGAAGCCGATGGGCTGCGCCGCTCGATGGCGGCGTGGAAGCGCGGCGGCGACATGGAGCCGCACCGGCAGAAGATCCGCGGGCTGATGCAGAAGAAGGGATATTCCTCCGGGTTCATCGAGCAGATCTTCGAGCAGATCAAGGGCTTCGGTTCCTACGGCTTCCCGCAGAGCCACGCCGCCTCGTTCGCCAAGCTGGTCTACATCAGCTGCTGGCTGAAGCGGCACGAGCCGGCGGCCTTCGCCTGCGCGCTGCTCAACGCGCAGCCGATGGGGTTCTACTCGGCCAGCCAGATCGTGCAGGACGCGCGGCGCGGACGCGGCGACCGGCGAAGCATCGAGGTGCGGCCGGTCGACGTGGTCCACAGCGACTGGGACAACACGCTGGAAGGCGGGCATGCGCGCACCGCTCCGGATGACGGCGGCCAGCCGGCACTGCGGCTGGGCCTGCGCCAGGTCGCAGGCATGCAGGAAGCGGTGGCGAACGCGATCGTGGCCGCGCGCGCGCAGCGCCCGTTCGCCGACGTGCGCGACCTGTGCCTGCGCGCCGGCCTGGACGCGAAGGCGCGTGATGCACTGGCCGAGGCCGGCGCGCTGGGTTCGCTGGCCGGCCATCGCAACGCCGCGCGCTGGGCGGTGGCCGGCGTCGAGCAGCGCCGGCCGCTGCTGCCCGGCAGTCCGGACGAAGCATGGATCGAGTTGCCGGCGCCGCGCCTGGGCGAGGAACTGGCCGCCGACTACCGCAGCACCGGCCTGAGCCTGCGCACCCATCCGATGGCGCTGCTGCGCGCGCAGATGGTGCAGCGGCGCATCCTCGGCTCGCGCGAACTGCACGGCCGTCCGCATGGCAGCGGCGTGCACGTGGCCGGGCTGGTCACCCAGCGCCAGCGCCCGGCCACGGCCAAGGGCACGATCTTCGTCACCCTCGAGGACGAGCACGGCATGGTCAACGTGATCGTCTGGCCGCACCTTACCATCCGCCAGCGCAAGCCGCTGCTGCAGTCGCGGCTGCTGGCCGTGCGCGGGCGCTGGGAACGCGTCGACGGCGTCGAGCACTTGGTCGCCGGGCGGATGGAGGACCTCAGCGGCCTGCTCGGCGGCCTGCCGGTCGATTCGCGCGATTTCCATTGAGGAGATCCGATTGAACCTCGCAACGATGCATCGCCGGAGTTGAGCCATGGACCTGTTCGCCCACTGTCCGCAGACCCTTTATGGCCGATGCCGAAGGCGGCATCCGCTACTGGCCGGCATTCGTCGCGCAGGCGCAGGCGCAGGCCTGGTTCGAAGCGCTGCGCGAGGGCTGCCACTGGCAGAGCGAACGGCGGCCGATGTACGACCGCATCGTCGACGTGCCACGGCTGCAGGCCTGGTACCTGCTGCACGAGCTGCCGCCGGGCCTGCCGCTGGCGGACATGCTCGAACGCGTGCAGGCCAGCGTGCCCGGCGGCTATACCTCGGTCGGGCTCAACTTCTACCGCGACGGCAACGACAGCGTGGCCATGCACAACGACACGCTGCACCATCTGGTACCCGGGGAGCCGCTGGCGCTGGTCTCGCTCGGCGCCCCGCGGCGCATGAACATCCGCGCCAAGGCCGGTGGCCGCGCGCTGGGCATCGAGCTGGAGCCGGGCAGCCTGCTGGTGATGAGCCACGCCAGCCAGCTGACCCACGAACACGGCATTCCGAAGACGGCGCGGGCGGTGGCGCCGCGGATGAGCGTGGTGTTCCGCGCCCGCCCGGACGCCCGGGCCTCGCGCGGGCGGCGTGATCCGTATGCGCGGATCACGGATGCTGTGGCATGAGCCGGCGCTGCATCGATGCCGGTGCGGGGCGGGGCGTGGATGAGGCCGAGGCCACGCCCGTGCCCACCGACGGCCGCTGCTACGCCTACGTCTTCCCGTGCCGCTGGGAGGACCATTGCAAGATCGGCTTTTCGAACGATCCGCTGTCCCGCATCGCCACGCTGCATCCGCGCTGGTTCGAGTTCTTCGACCTCGAACGCGGCGTGCTGGTGGAAGCCGAATCGGTGCGTGACGCGCGCGACCTGGAACTGGAACTGCGCACCGGCTTGGGCGAGCACAACGCACCGGCGCCACTCGCGATCCATGTTCCTGCCGGGGGCCATACCGAGTGGTTTCGGGGCGCGGAAAGCCTGCTGCAGGCCAAGCTCGGGGTGCTGCTATCGCGCGGCTACCGCGTGCTCGCACTGGAGGGCTGGGCACGCGCCGTCCTGCAGCGTCGCGCCGACCGGCTGCTGGAATGGACCTTGGCGCAGCTCTCGCCCGACGAACTCGATGGCCTGTGCGGCGCGACACCGGCCCAGCGGCGCGTACGCGATGTCCTCGACGGCTACCTCATGCTCGGCCTGGATCCCGCCCGGTGGCTGGCGCCGGCGGTGCTGGGGTGGTACCGCCGGCGCGCCTGAACCAGTCACTCGCACGCCGAATGGAACGGACCGGCGGGAGTCGCGGCCCGCCGTGGCCAGCCTCCGGCCGACTACGCTTTCGCGCTACCCGTGCCGCGCGTGACCCGCTTTCCGGTCGCCTTCTTCGCCGTCTTCCTTCGCGACGGCGCCCGGGTCGTGCCGCTGCTCCGGCTGCTGGAGCCCTTGGTCCCGTTTCCGGCTGTCGAGCGCGCGGATTTCTTCGTGGCCTTCCGTGGCGTCTTCCGGGTCGCCTTCTTTGCGGTCTTCCCGATGGTCTTCTTCGCCGCCTTGCGGGCCGGCGCCTTGGTGGCCTTCTTTGCGGCCTTCGTCGACTTCCTCGCCGTCTTCTTCGTCGCTGTGCCGGTGGCCTTCTTCGCGGCCTTCCTTAGCGCCGTCGCTCTTCCTTGCGGTCGTCTTCCGGCCAGAGCCGGACTGCTTGCCGCCGCCATCCTGCTTGTTGACGGTGGCCCAGGCGATGCGCTCGGCATCCTCCTGGCTGCGACCCTCTTCCTTCTCGCTGTCCTCGATATGCTCGGCCTGCCGCTTCTGCTTGTCGGTGTAGCTGGACTTGTCGCCGCGTGGCATGGGGGATCTCCTGCGATGCACCCGTCGTGCAGGGGTCAGCTAAAACGCGGTGCGGTCACGCGACCGTGAAAAGGCAGATGCATGGTTGCACGCGTGTCCGCAGCCGTTGCTGCGGCCGGCGCACCTCATTCGACAGGACCTTTGCGCGGCCGCGTGGGTCGGCTGGTCGCGCAACACGCGCGCCCGGCGAAGGGGCAGGCGCCGTACACCTCTTCGCCGCGTTTCGAGTCCGGCCCGGAAGGGGACGGTTGATGCGGCACTGCAGCTCGCGCCGCCCGACCTGTATCGTGATGCCCCTCGTTGTCTGGTACCGCCCGATGTCCGTCGACCTGCCTGCCACTTCCGCTGCGACTCCGCGCCCGGCACACACCCTCAAGCCGCGCCAGCTGGTCATGATGGGCCCGGGCAGCGCGATCGGCGCCGGCCTGTTTCTCGGCTCCGGCGTGGGCGTGCAGCTGGCCGGCCCGGCCGTGCTGCTGTCCTACCTGGTGGCCGGGGCGCTGGTGGTCATCGTGATGAACGCGCTGGGCGAGATGGCCGCCGCGCGCCGTCCCGCGGCGCGTTCTCGGTCTACGCGGCCGACGCCCCGTGCGACCGCCGGGGCCACGGTCGGCTGGCTGTGGTGGGTGCAGGTGGTGATCGTGATCGCGGCCGAGGCCGTGGGTGCGGCCGGGCTGCTGGCAATGCTGTGGCCCGGGCTGTCGGTGCCGGCCCCCCTGCTGTTCATGGTCGGCTTCACCGTGGTCAACCTGATGGGCGTGCGCAACTTCGGCGAGTTCGAGTTCTGGTTCGCGATCCTCAAGGTCACCGCGATCGGTGCCTTCATCCTGGTCGGCGCGGCGCTGCTGCTGGGCTGGCTGCCCGGGGTGGCTTCGCCGGGGCTGTCCAACTTCACCGCGCATGGCGGCTTCGCCCCGAACGGCCTTGGCCGGCGTCGGCGCTGCGCTGCTGGTGGTGGTGTTCGCCTTCGGCGGCACGGAGATCGTCGCCGTCGCCGCGGCCGAGACCGAGGATCCCGAGCGCAGCGTCGCCCGCGCCATCCGCACCGCGGCCTGGCGCATCCTCGTGTTCTACATCGGTTCGCTCGCCGTGATCATCGCAGTGGTGCCGTGGACAGACCCGGCGCTGAAGTCGCCCTTCGCCGCCGTGCTGCTGGTCGCCAACATCCCCGGTGCGGCCACCGCGATCACCCTGGTGGCGGTGGTCGCATTGCTGTCCGCGCTCAACGCCAACCTGTACGGCGCCTCGCGCATGATCCAGTCGCTGGGGCAGCGCGGCGAAGCGCCGGCGCTGCTCGGCCGCAGCGACCGGCGCCTGGTGCCGGTGGCGGCAATGCTGGCGAGCGTCGCCTTCGGCTTTGTCGCCGTCGGCCTATGGAGCTGCTGTTCCCCGACCGCGTGTTGCCAATGCTGCTCAACATCGTCGGTTCGACCTGCCTGCTGGTCTGGACCATCGCGCTGGTCTCGCAGCTGGTCCTGCGCCGCCGCGCGGACCGGGCCGGCACGCGCCTGCCATTCCGCATGGCGGGGTTCCCGCTGCTGACCGTGCTGGCGTTGTCGATCTTGGGCGTGATTTTCGTGCTGCTGCTGGCCGGTGCGGAAACCCGGCTGCAGTTCCTGTCGATGGCCGCATTGGCCGCAGTGATCGCCGCGGGCAGCGCGCTGGCCCGGCGCGGGCGCTAGCCGGGCAACCTGAAGCGCCGGCGGTACGTGGCCGGCGAGGTGCCCAGCCATTTGCCGAAGTGGTGGCGGAACGTGGTCGCGGTGCCCAGCCCGCAGCGCCCGGCGATGGCGTCCATCGGAAGGTCGGAGCGTTCGAGCAGGTCGCGCGCGGCCTGCAGCCGTTGCGCGGTCAGCCACTGGCCCGGCGGCGAGCCCGTCGCCGCCTTGAACTGGCGGATGAAGGTGCGTTCGCTCATGTGCGCGCGCCGGGCCAGGTCGGGGATGGTGTGGGTGCGCTCGAGCGTGCGCTGCAGCTGGTCCAGCAGCGGCGACAGGCCGTGCCGTGCGTGTGCGTGCACCGGCCGTTCGACGAACTGCGACTGGCCGCCATCGCGGTGCGGCGGGATCACCAGCCGGCGCGCGACCTGGTTGGCCAGCGCGCCGCCGAAGTCGCGGCGCACCAAGGTGCAGGCACAGGTCGAGCCCGGCCGCGCTGCCGGCGGAGGTCAGCAGCTGTCCCTCGTCGACATACAGCACCCCGGGATCGACGCAGAGCGACGGGAATCGCGCGGCCAGTGCGTCGGCGTAGCGCCAATGCGTGGTCACGCGCTGGCCGTCGAGCAGGCCGGTGGCCGCGAGCACGAACGCGCCCGAGCAGATCGACAGCAGGCGCGCGCCGCGGGCATGCGCCCGGCGCAGGGCGCGCACCAGCGCATCCGGCACGGCGGCATCGATGCCGGTCCAGCCGGGGATGACCACCGTGCCGGCCTTGCGCAGCAGTTCCAGCCGCCGTCCGGCGCGAGCTGGCCGCGGTACTGGGTGCGCACGCCGCGTCCGTCGATCGATGCGGTGGCGAAGCGGTACCAGCCGGGGCCGGCCTCCGGGCGGGCTAGGCCGAATACCTCGGCCGCGCAGGAGAACTCGAACATGCACAGGCCGTCGTAGACCAGCACGACCACCAGCGGGTTGGACGGGGCCGACTTGCCGGGCTTTGGCATTTTCTGATCCAACAATGGCATTCGTGCCAATTCTTCCCGCGGCCGCCGGCTTTGACAATGGCCGCGTCACCCGTTGATGGAGCCGCAGATGGAAAACGCCGTCACCGCCGTACCCGCCGCCGAGCCCGCGCTCGCTTTTGCCCATTTCCGCGCGCAGTTCGCCTTCGAGACCGACTGCTGGGACACGCACGAGGCCCTCCGCGCCACGCGACCCGGCTTCGTCCTGCTGGACGTGCGCAGCCACGAGGCCTACGCGGCGGGGCACGTGCCCGGCGCGCTCAGCCTGCCGCACCGCAAGATCATCGCCTCGCGGATGGCGCAGTGGCCGCAGGACGCGCTGTTCGTGGTCTATTGCGCCGGCCCGCACTGCAATGGCGCCGCGCGTGCGGCCGTGCGGCTGGCCGGACTCGGTCGCCCGGTGAAGCTGATGGCCGGCGGGATCACCGGCTGGATCGACGAAGGCTTCGAGCTGGCCACCGGCGAAGCGGCCGTGGCATGACCACCCGCGGTGGCGCGGCCCTCGTCGTCCGCCCGTTCCTGCCGCCGGACCTGCCGGACGTGCTCGACCTGTGTGCCGAGCACGCCGCGTACGAGCGCTCCGGTTTCGACCGGGCCGGCTGCGCGGCGGGCCTGGGCGATGCACTGTCCGCGGCCGTGCCGCGCCTGCTGTGCCGGGTCGCCGAAGCGGACGGAATCGTCGGCTATGCCACGGCCACGATCGATTTCTCGACCTGGCGTGCACGCGAGTTCCTGCACATGGACTGCCTGTACGTGCGCGCGGCGCAGCGCGGCGCGGGGATAGGCGCGCGCCTGCTCGCGGCCCTGCGCGACGAGGCACGGGCACGCGGCATCGACGAGATGCAGTGGCAGACGCCGGACTGGAACGCCGGTGCGGCGCGCTTCTACCGCAGGCTGGGCGCGGCCGAAGCGCACCGGCTCAGGTACCGGTTGCCCGTCGGCTGACGAACCGGCGGAGGAACCCATGCTGCAGATCCGGCCCCACGGCGAATGCTGCGACCGCGGCCTGGCGCCGGAGTGGACCGCGGCGGTCATCTGCAGCTTCGAATGCACCTTCCGCAGCACTACGCGCAGGGCCTCCTGCGCGGTCGCGGTCCGAACCGCGGCGGCCACTTCAGCCCGCGTCCGCTCCGCCCCGGGCGATTGCTGGACAGGTATCCACCGTCGCCGGAGCGGGTGGCCAGGCGCGCAGGCTGCGTCGAGGCACGCGTCCGGACAGGGTTGCCCGCGGGTATTGCTGCGCTGGCGACGCTCGCGTCATGACGGCCGCGTGTTCGCAGCCGGCGCGGCGTTCACGCCAGCAGCCGCAGTTTCGGCTCGCGCTTCCACTGGCGGGTGCCGGCCGCGGCGATGAAGCGCTGCGCATCGCGCACGGGCAGGACGCCCGCGTCGGCTTCGACGTTCGCCGCCTTCAGCAGCGGCGCGGCGCCCTCGTCATGGGCGATGGCCTTGAGGTGGGCGAAGGCGAAAGCGACGAAGTCCACCGCCGCGCTGTCCCCATAGTAAGGCGTGCGCCGGCCTGCGCCGACAGCACCACGGCCACCGCGTCGAACAGCACCGAGGGCGTGCCGGCCAGCTGCCCGTCGGCGGCCTGCCTGCGTCCGTCGGACAGCACCGCGCCGCCCAGCCGGGGCGCGACCAGCTTGACCGTGGCTCCCGCTGCGGTGGCCGCGCGTGCCAGCGCGCGCAGCGCGCCGCGTCGGAACCTTCGTCGAAAAGTATGCCGACGCTGCGTCCTTCAAGGGTCTGCCGGGTGCGGCCGATGATCCGGACCTCGGGCACCGCCGGCATCGGTTGCGGCGGCACCGCGGCCGGCGGCGCCGGCGGCAGTTCGTCCAGGCCCAGCCCGTCGGCTACGCGCTGCGCCAGCCCCGGGTCGATGTGGCGCAGGTGGCCGACCATGCGCTCGCGCACCCCGGGGCGTCTCCACCTTGGACAGTTCGAACACCAGCGCCGACGCCAAGGTGCGCCTGCTCGGGCGCTTCCAGGCTGGTGAAGAACATGCGTGGCTGGCTGTAGTGGTCGGCGAAACTTTCCGGGCGCTGGCGGCCCTTGGCGCCGTCGTCCGGCGGCGTGGCGTGGTGGCGGAAACCGGTGCGGCGGTCGGCGCGCGGACTGTCTTCCTGCAGCGAGCTGGGTTCGTAGTTGACCCGGCCCTTGTGCACCTGCATCTGCATGTGGCCGTCGCGCTGGTGGTTGGCGAAGGGACACTTGGGCTGGTTGATCGGGATCTGGTGGAAGTTCGGCCCGCCAAGCCGGATCAGCTGCGTGTCCAGGTAGGAGAACAGGCGGCCCTGCAGCAGCGGATCGTTGGAGAATTCGATGCCCGGCACCAGGTTGGCCGGGCAGAAGGCCACCTGCTCGGTCTCGGCGAAGAAGTTGTCCGGCCAGCGGTCCAGGACCATGCGTCCGATCACCTGCAGCGGCACCAGCGACTCGGGCACGATCTTGGTCGGGTCGAGGTGGTCGAACGGGAACGCCTCGGCCTGTTCCTCGGTGAACAGCTGCACCGCCAGTTCCCACTCGGGAAACGCGCCGGCCTGGATCGATTCGAACAGGTCACGGCGGTGGAAGTCGTTATCTGCGGCCTGCAGCTTCAACGCTTCATCCCAGACCGTGGACTGGATGCCCAGCTTCGGGCGCCAGTGGAACTTGACGAAGGTGCTGTTGCCCTTGGCGTCGAGCAGCCGGAAGCTGTGCACGCCGAAGCCTTCGATCATGCGCAGTGAGCGCGGGAGGGTGCGGTCGCTCATCGCCCACATGATCATGTGCATGGATTCGGGGGTCAGCGAGATGAAGTCCCAGAACGTGTCGTGGGCGCTGGCCGCCTGTGGGAAGGCGCGGTCGGGTTCCATTTTCACCGAGTGGACTAGGTCCGGGAACTTCATCGCGTCCTGGATGAAGAACACCGGGATGTTGTTGCCGACCAGGTCGAAGTTGCCTTCCTCCGTGTAGAACTTCACCGCGAAGCCGCGCACGTCGCGCGGCGTGTCGACCGAGCCGGCGCCGCCGGCCACGGTGGAGAAGCGGGTGAACACCGGCGTGCGCTGGCCGACCGCGGTGAACAGCCGCGCGGTGGTATAGCGCTTCAGCGAGCGGGTGAGTTCGAAGTAGCCGTGGGCCGCGCTGCCGCGGGCGTGGACGATGCGCTCGGGAATGCGCTCGTGGTCGAAGTGGGTGATCTTCTCGCGGAGGATGAAGTCCTCCAGCAGGGTCGGGCCGCGTGGGGTGGCGACGAGCGAGTTCTGGTTGTCGGCGACCGCCACGCCCTGGTTGGTGGTCAGCGGCGGATGGGTGCCGCCGGCCTGCTGCTGGAGTTCGTCACCGTTGCCGCGGGGGCGCCGGCGTCGGGATCGGGCCCTGCGCGACGGCCGGTGCTGCCGGGCGTCTTCGGCTTGGATGGCGCGCGCGCGCGGTCGGGCTGGCGCCCGGGTGCGGTGGCGGTGGGTGTCTTGCGGGTAGCCATGAACGGGACCTTGTGCATCGGCGACACCGCATCGTGTGTGCCGCGACGTGAACGTTGCGTCTTCCGCCCATCGCCATGGCGTCGTGGCGTTGTCGACGCGCGTTGCGCCGCGCGTGGTAACGCCCGGGTGACGTGCTGTGGCAATCCCGGACCGTGTGCGACCCGTTCGTCCATCCGAAGCGGCCCCGCGCTGCGTCACCAGCCCGCCATGGCGTGGCCGATACGTCGGCACGGGACTTGCATCCACAGGCGTCAGCGCGGAAGGCCACGTCGGCGACCGCGCCGTGATGAGAAGGAGCAGGTGCGTCATGTCAACGTTGCAGAAGGAGCGGCGCATGCCGCAACTTTCCCCGGCCCGGCTCCGCTGGAAGCCGGTCTTACCCCCGCCCAGCTGGCCACCCTGGACACCATGCGCCAGTTCAGCTGGCAGTTGCGCTTCGTCCGCCGGCCGCTGTTCCAGCACCGATTCCGGTGCTGTTCGACCGCAACGGCAGTCGCTTCGTGGTGCTCGAACCCGACGGTTCGATCGACGAGACCCAGGCCCTGAAACTGCGGGACTGACGCCAGCCAGGCGCGGGCTCCGTCGACCGGTCGGCGGTCGCGGCCAGGCGCCGGAAACGCGAAGGCCCCGCGATGCGGGGCCTTGCGTGAACGGGAACCGGGCGGGCGAGGTTCAGGCCTCGGCGTCTTCCCGGTACGCATCCACCGGGATGCACGCGCAGAACACGTTCTTGTCGCCGTAGACGTTGTCCACGCGGGCCACCGGCGGCCAGTACTTCTGCAGCTTCAGCGACGCCAGCGGGAAGGCGGCCAGCTCGCGCGGATAGGCGTGGGTCCACTCGCTGCCCGATACCTGCAGCGCGGTGTGCGGCGCGTGCCTGAGCGGGTTGTCCTCGCGGTCCAGGCGGCCGTCCTCGATCGCGGCGATCTCGCGGCGGATCTCGATCATCGCGTCGATGAAGCGGTCGAGCTCGTGCAGCGATTCGCTCTCGGTCGGCTCGACCATCAGCGTGCCCGGCACCGGGAAGCTCGGTCGGCGCGTGGAAGCCGAAGTCGATCAGGCGCTTGGCCACGTCCTCGGCGGAGATGCCGGTGGCCTTCTCCAGCGGGCGGATGTCGAGGATGCACTCGTGCGCGACAAGGCCATTGCGGCCGGTGTAGAGGGTCTTGTAGTGCGGCGCCATGGCGGCTGGAGACGTAGTTGGCGTTGAGCAGGGCGACCTGGGTTGCCTTGCGCAGGCCGGCGCTGCCCATCATCGCCACATACATCCAGCTGATCGGCAGGATCGACGCCGAGCCGAAGCTGGCGGCCGAGACCATGCCGACCGCCCCCTCGCCGCCGAGCGTGCGCGGCAGGAACGGCGCCAGGTGCGACTTCACCGCGCACGGGCCCACGCCCGGGCCGCCGCCGCCATGCGGGATGCAGAAGGTCTTGTGCAGGTTCAGGTGCGAGACGTCCGAACCCCACTTGCCCGGCTTGGCCACGCCGACCAGCGCGTTCATGTTGGCGCCATCGGTGTACACCTTACCCGCCGTGCTCATGGACGATGCGGCAGATCTCGACCACGTCCTCCTCGAACACGCCGTGCGTGGACGGGTAGGTCATCATGATCGCGGCCAGGTTGGCCGAATGCTTCTGCGCGGCGCGGCGGATGTCCTCGACGTCGACGTTGCCGTTGGCATCGCACCGGGTGACCACGACCTTCATCCCGCACATCTGCGCCGAGGCCGGGTTGGTGCCGTGCGCCGACTCGGGGATCAGGCAGATGTCGCGGTGGTCTTCGCCGCGCGAGCGGTGCCAGGCGCGGATCGCCAGCAGGCCGGCGTATTCGCCCTGCGCACCGGAGTTGGGCTGCAGGCTGACCGCGTCGTAGCCGGTGCACTCGGCCAGCATCGCTTCCAGCTCGCCGATCAGCTGCGCGTAACCCTGCGCCTGCTCGGCCGGCACCAGCGGATGGATCGCGCCGAATTCCGGCCAAGGTCACCGGGATCATCTCGGCGGTGGCATTGAGCTTCATGGTGCACGAGCCCAGCGGGATCATCGTGCGGTCCATCGCCAGGTCCTTGTCGGCCAGGGCGCGCATGTAGCGCAGCAGCTCGTGCTCGCTGTGGTGGGTGTTGAACACCGGGTGGGTCAGGAACGCGCTGGTGCGCAGCAGGCCCGGCGGCAGCGCGTCGGCGGTGGCCGCGTCCAGCGCATCGACATCGACCTGCGCGCCGAACAGCGCACCCAGCGCGACGATGTCGGCGCGGGTGGTGGTCTCGTCCAGGCTGATGCCCAGCGCTTCGCTGTCGATCTCGCGCAGGTTGATGCCGGCCCGGCGCGCCTTGGCCAGGATCGCGTTGGCGTCCACGTCCTTGACGTGCAGGGTGTCGAAGAAGCGCTCGCCCACGTTGACGCCGGCCGTGCGCAGCGCCGCGGCTGCGATCGCGGCCAGGCGGTGGGTGCGGCGGGCGATGCGGGTCAGGCCTTCAGGGCCGTGGTAGACCGCGTACATCGAGGCCATCACCGCCAGCAGCACCTGCGCGGTGCAGATGTTGGAGGTGGCCTTCTCGCGGCGGATGTGCTGCTCGCGGGTCTGCAGGGTCAGGCGGTAGGCCGGGTTGCCGGCGGCATCGACCGACACGCCGATCAGGCGGCCGGGCATGGAGCGCTTGTACGCGTCGCGGCAGGCCATGAATGCCGCGTGCGGGCCGCCGAAACCGAACGGCACGCCGAAGCGCTGCGAGTTGCCGACCACGATGTCGGCGCCCCATTCGCCGGGTGCGGCGATCAGGGTCAGGGCGAGCAGGTCGGTGGCCACGGCGACCGCGCCGCCGCGCGCGCATGCACGGCATCGGCCAGCGCCTTGTGGTCGCCGACGTGGCCGAAGGTGTCCGGGTACTGCAGCAGTACGCCGAAGGAGTCGGCTTCCAGCGCTTCGTGCGCGGTGCCCACGCGCAAAACAATACCCAGCGGCTCGGCGCGCGTGCGCAGCACTTCCAAAGTCTGCGGGTGCACGGCGTCATGGACGAAGAAGGTGTCGGACTTCGACTTGGCCGAACGCCTTACTAGGGTCATCGCCTCGGCCGCGGCGGTCGCTTCGTCCAGCAGCGAGGCGTTGGCGATCTCCATGCCGGTCAGGTCGGCGCACAGGGTCTGGAAGTTGATCAGCGCTTCCATGCGGCCTTGCGAGATCTCCGCCTGGTACGGGGTGTAGGCCGTGTACTCAGGCCGGGTTCTCGAGGATGTTGCGCAGGATCACCTTCGGCGTGTGGGTGCCGTAGTAGCCCTGGCCGATGAAGCTGCGGAACACCTGGTTCTCCAGCGCGATCGCGCGGATCCTTACCAGCGCTTCTTCTTCGGTCAGGCTGTCGGGCAGGGCCAGCGGGGCGGCCGACTTGATGCTCGCAGGAACGATCGCATCGGTCAGCGCCTCCAGCGACGGATGGCCGACGGTGGCGAGCATCGTGGCGATTTCGGCGTCGTTGGGGCCGATGTGGCGGCCGACGAAGGCGTCGTGCTGTTCGAGCTCGCGAAGGCTGGGCTCGCGCAGGGAAGGGGAGGGCTGGGACATGGCTGGAGTCCGGACAGGGGCAGGAAGGCGCCGCGCGGTCGCGCGACGGGTGCCCCTCTGTCCTTTTGCCTGAGAGTTTGGAAGCTGCGCGGACGAGGTCGCGGCTTCGTGCCCCTTCGGCGCCGGCGCGGCCCTCGCGGGCGGCCGGTCTCTCCAGAGTGTGTGTTCGGCGCGGTGGTATGGGAGCCTGAGCGATTACGGGCGTTTGCGCCTTCGGCAGCGGGTCGCCCCGCTTCTCCCACCGCACGCGGTGTGCGCGGAATTATACGTCGGGCCACGGTCCGCCCGCCCGGGGGATGGCTTAACATGGCGTCGTATTCAGGACCCGGCCGGGCGGATGCCCGCAGCGGACAGGAATTCCGGACGGACGGCATGCAGGACTCCACCACTCTCCCCCAAACCCTGGACGCGCCTGCCGGCGGGCCGGGGCGTGCGGATGCGGCCGCGGCGCCGCCGGCGGTTGCCAGGTGGCCCGGGCCGTGCCGGGGTGTCCGCGTGTGCCGTGGATGCCGCCTTGCCGGCACCGGGAAGCGGTACCCGGCCGTGAACGAACGTCACATGCCGTCGACCAGGCCTTACTTACCGTGCTGCTGGGCGGGCTGGCGATGTTCGGCCCGTTCTCGATCGACACGATCTTCCCGGCCTTCCCGCAGGTGGCCGCGCAGTTCGGTGCCGACAAGCTGGCGATGCAGCAGACCATCAGCGTCTACCTTACCGCCTACGCGCTGATGAGCATCGTCCACGGGCCGCTGTCGGATGCAATCGGCCGGCGCCGGGTGATCCTTACCGGCCTGTCGATATTCATCATTGCCTCGGTCGGCTGCGCGCTGTCCCGCGACCTGCCCACGCTGCTGCTGTTCCGCGCCATGCAAGGGCTGTCGGCCGGCGTGGGCCTGATCGTCGGGCGTGCGGTGATCCGCGACGTGCTGCACGGCAGCGACGCGCAGCGGCTGATGAGCCAGGTCTCGATGATCTTCGGCATCGCCCCGGCGATCGCGCCGATCATCGGCGGCTGGATGCTCGGCGCCGGGCGCTGGCCGTGGATCTTCTGGTTCCTGGTCGCGTTCTCGGTGCTGCTGCTGGCCAGCACCGCCCTGTGGCTGCCGGAAACGCACCCGCACGAATCGCGCATGCCGTTGCGGCCGGACCGCCTGCTGCGCGACTACGTGGCCATCGCGCTGAACCCGCGCTTCCAGCGCCTGGCGGCGGCCGGCGCGTTCGGCTTCGCCGGGCTGTTCCTGTACATCGCCTCGGCACCGGCGTTCGTGATGGACCTGCTGGGCCCGGCGAACAGGAGTTCATGCTTACTGTTTTTCCCCACCATCAGCGGCATGACCCCAGGTGCGTTCGTTTCCGGGCGCGTGGCCGGGCGCTGGCGTCCGGCCTACCATAAGTGGGCGTGGGCTATGCCTGCATGGCCGTGGCCGCGCTGGGCAACCTGGCCTACAGCGCGCTGGCGCCGCAGCTGGCCGTGCCGTGGGCGGTGCTGCCGATGCTGGCGGTCGCCTTCGGCGTGGGCCTTAGCGTTCCCGATCCTGACCCTGGCGATCCTGGACATGTACCCGCGCCAGCGCGGCGCGGCGTCCTCGCTGCAGGCCTTCACCCAGCTGGTGCTCAATGCGCTGGTGGCCGGCGTGCTGTCGCCGCTGCTCAGCCAGCACGGCCTGTACCTTACCTGGCATGGCCGGCTTCGTCCTGCTGGGCTGGCTGTTCTGGCGCTGGGAAGCCAGCGTGTCGCGCCGCTTCCCGCCGCCACCGTCCACGCCTACGCTGGAGCCGGGCGAGCAGCTCTGATCCGTCCCCTTCCGGAGTATTCCCGCATGTCCATCCAGTCCAAGGCCCGCCGCGACGCCCGCAAGCGCAAGACGCTGCGCGAACGCAACCTGGCCCGTGCCGGCGCCACGCCGATCGAACCGCATGCCGAACTGCGCGACCGCGACGACAACCTGCTGGCCGGCATCGTCCGCCAGTCCGGGTGTGGGTGCTGGGCATGGACGGGCGCATCGTCGGCAGCAGCGACAGCGCCGCGCAGGTGCTGATGCTGATCCGCCGCGCCCAGCGCCTGCACGACGAACAGGGCGTGCCGGTGAAGCTGGTCTATTCCGATGCGTTGCGCGACGAGGCCGAGCTGGAGGCCGCCACCCACGGCAAGTCGCTGGCCGACTACGAGGCGCAGCTGGAAGAAGAGATGGCCGCAGCGCAGCCGGCGACGCCGGGCGACGGTTCCGCCTCGTCGCACTGATGTCAGCCCGGCGGTCGTAGAGCCGGGCTCGCCCCGCTGCTTCCCGGATTGAGCGATGCCGCAGGAAGCAGCGAGGCAAGCCTGGCTCGACGGTGGGGCGTCGGGTGAAGCCCGTGCATCGGGACTTGCCTCGCTTCGCAAGCCCGGGGCCCGGCGGTCCGTCGCCGTATCCCGTTCCCGCAATGCACGAGGCCGGCTTGCGCCGGCCTCGTGATGCTCCGCATTGATGCGGCAGGTCAGCCCTGCTTGGCGGGTGCCGGCGGTGCCTGCGCAGCCGTCGTCGCCTGCCAGCCGCACTGCTTGCCCTGATTCTGCTGCTTGAGCCACTCCTGCAGCGGGGCGAAGTACTCCAGCACCGCGCCGCCATCGATCTGCTCGCTGCCGGTCAGTTCCTTCAGCGTGGCCTGCCATGGCTGGCTGGAGCCGCGCGCCAGCATCGCCTGGAACTTCCGGCCCGCTTCCGGATTGCCGTAGAAGCTGCATTCGTACAGCGGGCCGGTGTGGCCGGCCGCGTCGCACAGCGACTTGTAGAACTGGAACTGCAGCACGTGCGAGAGGAAGTAGCGCGTGGCGGCGTGTTGGCCGGCACGTGGTACTTGGCACCGGCGTCGAAGAACTCCTCGCCGCGCGGCGTCGCCGGGGCCACGCCCTGATACTTCGCCTTCAGCTCCCACCAAGCGCTTTATTGTAGTGGTCCGGGCTGATCGAGCCGTCGAACACGCCCCAGCGCCAGCGGTCGATCATCAACCCGAACGGCAGGAACGCGACCTTGGCCAGGGCCATGCGCATCTGGTTGTTGAGCACCGCCTCGCGGCTTTCCTGCGGGGTGTCCACCAGGCCGATCGAGTTGAGGTACTTCGGCGTCATCGCCAGCACGATGGTGTCGCCGATCGCCTCGTGGAAACCGTCGTTGGCGCCGTTCTGGAACAGCGGCGGCTGCGGGTTGTAGGCCAGGGTCGTAATACAGGTGGCCCAGCTCGTGGTAGATGGTGGTGAAGTCCTCTTCATTGGGCTTGATGCACATCTTGGTGCGCACGTCGCCGCCCATGTCCATGTCCCAGGCGCTGGCATGGCAGACCACGTCGCGGTCCAGCGGCTTGATGAACTGGGTCTTGGCCCAGTAGCTCTCCGGCAGCTTGGGCATGCCCAGCGACACGTAGAAGTCCTGCGCGCGCTCGGTCATCTGCCGGGCGACCTGCAGCTGCGCCTCGCGCCCGGCCTCGAATCGCGCCTTCGCGTCGGCGCCGCTGCCGCGCTTGGCCAGCGCCGCGCCCATATCCTGCTGGTACTGCTTCTCCAGCGCGGCGGTGATGTCCAGGCTGCCCGCGCCCGGGTACGGCTGCAGGATGTCCCACAGGTTGCCCCAGTCCTGCTGCCACATGTTGCCGGTCAGGTGCGCCGGGATCAGGCCGCCCCCGACCTGGCCCTTCTCCACCCCATAGGTCTGCTGCAGGCGGTCGCGGGCGAAGCAGTGCAGCTGCTCGTACAGCGGACGGACCTGCTCCCACAGGCGGTCGGTCTCGGCGGCGAACTGCTCGGCCGGCATGTCGTAGCCGGCGCGCCACATCGCGCCGGCGTTGGCATGGCCCTGTTCGGTGGCGCCTTCGTTGACCAGTTCGACGAAGCGCGCGTAGTCGCGGCGGCTTTCCTTGGCGGTGGAGTGCCAGCCCTGCCATGCGTCGAGCTGGGCGTCGTAGTCGCGGCTGGAGCGCAGCACGTCTTCAAGGTCGCCCAGCTGGCGGCACTGCTTCGCTTCGCCCTCGCCGGTGCAGTAGGTGCCGGCGCCATAGGCGCCTTCCATCCTTATGGCGACGGCGGTCAGCTCGGCCAGCTTGGCCGGATCCCCGGGGCCGGCATCGGGTTCATCAGCTTCAGCAACGCCAGGTGCGCCGGCTGTCCTCCGACATCGGCTGGCCCTCGAACTTCTTCGCCTCCTCGATCCAGGCGTTGAGCTGGGTCAGCGAGCGTTCGTTGGCCTTGGCCGCCACGCGCTGGCTGTCCTCGGTGATGTAGGTCTGCGACAGCCACTGCGCCGAGGTGATCTCCGGGAAGGCGGCCTTGTACTCGGCGTTGATGCGGGCGACGAACGCGTCGGCGGTCTCGCCGGTCGCGGCGGCGGGGGCGGCGGGAGCCGTGGCGGCGGAGCCCTCGGGCGAGGCCTCCTTCCTGCAGGCGGACAGCGAAAGCAGGCTCGCCGTGACGGCGAGCGGAAGCAGCAGGTGGCGGTACTTCACATGGAATTCCGGAAGGATGCGGTGCCGGCAGGCTGGTGGCTGGGCCGCGCCGCCGCAAGGCGCCGGCGAGCCCGCGGCACCGCCCGGCATCAGGTGGCCGGGGTGCATCCGGCGAACACGTCGCGCCGTGGGTCGTACAGCGAGGTGTGGACCTGCATCAGCCCCAGCACCGAGGAGAACAGCAGGTCATGGTCGGCGGGCCGGGTCGCCCGGTCGCGCAGGCAGGACAGGTCCAGCCTGCGGCTGGCGACGAAGCCGGCCGAGAACCACATCGCCATCGGCACGCGGGTCTGCTGCTCGGGCGCGACCATGCGTGGCATGCCGTGCAGGAACAGGCCGTTCTCGCCGAGCGACTCGCCGTGGTCGGACAGGTAGATCATCGCGGTGTCGTAGTCGTCCATCCTGCCGAGCGTGTCGATGGTGCGGGCCAGCAGGTGGTCGGTGTAGAGCACCGCGTTGTCGTAGCTGTTGACGATCTGCGCGCGGCTGCAGTCGCCCAGTTCGGCGGTGTCGCAGGTCGGGGTGAAACGGCGGAACGCGGCCGGGTAGCGCTCGAAGTAGCTGGGGCCATGGTTGCCGAGCTGGTGCAGCACGAGCACGCGGTCGCCGGGGTGCGCGCGGGCGCGCTCCGGAAGACCGGCCAGCAGGATCCCGTCCATGCAGCGACCGTCGGCGCACAGGGCCGGATCGCCGGCACGGTCCAGGTGCTCGATCGCCAGTCCTTCGCACACGCCCTTGCAGCCGGACTGGTTGTCGCGCCACAGGGTGGCGATGCCGGCGTGCTCGAGCACGTGCAGCAGCGACTGGTGACCACGGATGCGCGCCTCGTCGTAGTCGTGGCGGCCCCATGGCGAGAACATGCAGGGCAGGGACACCTCGGTCGCGGTGCCGCAGGACTGCATGTCCGGGAAGTTGACCACGCCGGTTTCCGCCAGCTCCGGCGTGGTCTGGCGGGCGTAGCCGTTCAGTCCCCAGTTCGCGGCGCGGACGGTCTCGCCGACCACGATCACCAGCAGGCGCGGACGGCTGCCGGGCGCGCGCGGCGTGGCGTGCGCGTCGGTGCCGATTGGCAGTTTCGGCGCGTGCCGCACCGGACTGTCGCCACGCAGGGCGCGCGGCAGGCCGACGATGATGTTGGCCGGCGTGGCGAGGTAGCGCACTTCGCGGTGGCCGCGCAGGATCGAGGAAACATCCTGCGAGGCGAGCAGGCCGCCGCCGACGGTCGTGAACAGCGCGGCGAGCACGAAGACCGCCCGGCGCACGAGGGTGTGCGCTACGCCGTGGCGCCGCAGCCGTACCCGCCACAGCACCCACACCGGAGGGATCGCCAGCGCAAGCGGCCACAGCAGCGACGGGGTCAGCAGCTCGCCGGATTCCCGGTCGGTGGCCAGCACGTTGCGCAGCATGTCCACGTCGAGATAGAGGTGGTAGCGGCCCATGTAGTGCGCTGCGACCAGCGCGAGCGGCAGCAATGCCGTCAGCAGCACGCGCGCGTTCCAGCGCCACACCAGCAGGCCCAGCAGCAGTCCGTGCAGTCCGGTCAGAAGGAGGAACAGCGCCACGCCCAGGCGCAGGCTTCCCGGATGGACGGCCAGCGCGCTGCTCCAGAACAGGCCGTTGCAGGCGATGGTGAAGAACAGGGCCGCGCTGGCGATGAGTGCTTCCACCGACAGCGTGGGGCGCGGAAACCGCCGGGTCGCCGATGCGGCCAGCGCGGGGCGTCGCAGGATCCAGGTGCTCATGCGGCCCTCGTGCTGCCGATGGCGCGGGCCGCGCCCGCCGCGGGCATGTGGAAGAGCCCCAGCGACACCAGCCAGCACACCGCCAGCGTTGCCACGTCATGCGACAGGAAGTGCGCACCGCGCAGCTGCTGGCCGATGCCGAACAGCAGGCCGGCTGCCAGTCCGATGGCCAGGCCATGCCAGCGCCAGCGCGGCCACCACCGCAACGCGGCGAAGTACAGCGCCACCCAGGCGTAGCCGGCGCTGGCGTGGCCGGCCGGATAGCAGGCGCCGGCACGTGCGCCCGCCGGCAGTGGCGCGAACATCTTCAGCGGCGTCCGCGCGCCGCCGTAGCCCACCAGGTCCCACGGGCAGTCGACATGGGTGATCGACTTGAGCGCCGACACCGCGCCGGCGCCCAGCGCGACGGCGACCAGAAGGTAGAGCAGCGGCCGGCGCAACGAAGCCTGGTCGGCGCGACGCAGCGCGCGCAGGTACAGGCCCAGTACCGCCAGCCAGGCGAGGGTGCTGGCGATGCGACCGCCCCCATGGATGAGGCCGCTGGTCAGCCAGTGGTTGCGCAACGCCCAGCGGCCGCCTTCGAGGTGGAAGAGCAGGTCGGCCAGCCAGCGGTCACCGCCGTGCATGAGTACTGCACTGGCGAGCACGGCAGCCAGCAGCGGCCAAACCATAGGTGGCGGGCGAGAAAGCTCGAGGGCAGGGCGATGCCGGGGGCGAAACGGGCGGGATGCGCGGACACCAGGGGCTCATGGGCGCGAGGACGATGCGCCATGCTCATGGCGCATCCGTCGGAGAGTGGTCGGAGCGGCGTTCCGCAAGGGTTAACCGGTATGCGCGCGCTCAGGGTCCGCCGGACGTTCCGACGAAATTCCGACGGGCGCCGCGGGTGGGCAAGTAAGATGGACCATCGTCATCGCGGTGCGTCGCCCATGCGGCTTCTGGTCATCGAAGACAACCGGCAGCTGGTCGCCAACCTGTTCGACTACTTCGAGGCGCGCGGCCACGTGGTCGATGTCGCGCCCGATGGCGTGACCGGCCTGCACCTTGCCACGAGCCGGCCTACGACGCGATCGTCGTCGACTGGATGCTGCCGCGCATGGACGGGCCTGAAGTGCTGCGGCGCCTGCGCGAGCAGCACCACTCCGAGACACCGACGATCATGCTCACCGCCCGCGACGAACTGACGGACAAGATCGCCGGCTTCCGCGCCGGTGCCGATGACTACCTGACCAAGCCGTTCGCGCTGCCCGAGCTGGAGATACGGCTGGAGGCGCTGCTGCTGCGCGCCCGCGGACGCCAGCAGAAGAAGGTGCTGGAAGTCGACGGACTGGTGCTGGACCCATGACCCTGGAGGCACGGCGCGACGGCAGGCTGCTGCATCTGTATCCGGCATGCCGCAAGCTGCTGGAGGTGCTGATGCGCGCCAGCCCGGCGGCAGTCAGCCGCGGCGAACTGGAATACGCGCTGTGGGGCGACGAGCCGCCGGAAGGCGACCTGCTGCGCTCGCATGTGTACGAGCTGCGTCGCGTCGTCGATGGCCCGTTCGAGCGCAAGCTGATCCACACCCTGCCCAGGGTCGGCTACCGGCTGGCCCCGGCGCCGCGGGAGGAGGTTGTCGATGGCTGATCGCATGCGCAGGCCGACATCGCTGCGCCGGCGCCTGGTGCTGTGGTTGCTGGCGTTCGCCGCGCTGGTTTCGCTGCTGGTGTTCGCCGCCGGCACCCATGTGCACGAACACGCCGAGCATGCGGCGTGGCGATCGCTGCTGAACTCGGAACTGGCGGCGCTGGAGGAGCACACCGCGCAGAACCCCGACTACCGCTGGCAGGATTCGGACACGCTGCGGCTGTACCACCTCGACGCGGGCGATGCGGTGCCCGAGGCGCTGCGCGGCCTGCACAACGGCCTGCACGACGATCTCCGGATCGACGGGCGGCTGAGCGTGGCCATGGTCCGCAGGAGCGAGCGGCTGGGGCCGCTCGCCCCAGTCTTCGACATCGAGGATTTCCACGAACTGGAGGCCTTCGCCGAGCGCTCGGCCCTGCTCGGCGGTCTGGTCCTGATCGTGGTGACCATACTGGCGGCGTGGCTGGGTGTCGGGCGGCTGGTCCGTCCGCTGGCGACGCTGGCCGACGACATCGTGGGGCTGCGCCCAGGCGCCCAGGCGCAGCGGGTCGAGGTGGCGCGTGGCGGCAGTTCCGAGCTGTACGTGATCGCCGACGCGGTCAACGACTACCTGGAGCGCAACGCGCAGTTCGTCGAACGCGAGCGGGTGTTCATCACCACCGCCAGCCACGAGTTGCGCACGCCCATGGCGGTGATCGGTGGCGCCACCGAGCTGGCGCTGGAACATCCGGACCTGCCGCAGAGGGCACGCCAGCAGATGCAGCGGGTGCTGCGTACCGTGCAAGGCGTCGAGCAGCTGCTCCAGCTGCTGCTGGTGCTCGCGCGCGAACCGGCGCGGCTGGCGGCGATGTCGGAAAAGATCGAACTGGACGGCGTGATCGGGGAGATCGTCGACGACCATGCGCACCTGCTCGGCGACAAGCAGCTGGCGATCGAGTATGGCGAGGTGTCGCCCTGCACGATCCTCGCCCCTCCGGGCGTGGCCCAGGCGGCGATCGGAAACCTGCTGCGCAACGCGATCGAGAACAGCGACAGCGGCGTGGTCCGGGTGTCGCTGTCGGCCGATGCGGTGGCGACCATCGACGATCCCGGCCATGGCATGCCGCCTGAAGAGATCAGCGCGATCCATGCGCGGCTGGCGCGCCGGTCCGGCGAAGGGCAGGCCGACGGGATCGGCCTCAACTGATCGCGCGGCTGTGCGGGCACCCGGGATGGCGGCTGTCCTTCGCATCGCGGCAGCCGCAGGGCACGCGCGCGGAGCTCGACCTGGGCAGTTCGCTGGCGCGCAGCCAGGCGGTAACGGGCGCCGCCGTGCGGTGAGGGGCTGGCGGGGAGCTGGCGCGTCGCCACGCGCTGCGGCATCACCGCTGTGCGACGTCAGGCAGGGAGCAACCCGCGTTCGAACAGCCGCGCCGCTGTCCCATCGATGCGCTGGCGAGGGTTGGCGCGTCGCCACGCGCTGCGGCATCACCGCTGTGCGACGTCAGGCAGGGAGCAACCCGCGTTCGAACAGCCGCGCCGCTCTCCCATCGATGCGCTGGCGAGGGTTGGCGCGTCGCCACGCGCTGCGGCAATGCCGCCGTGCGACGTCAGGCAGGGAGCAACCCGCGTTCGAACAGCCACTGCCGCGCGTTTTCGGCGTCCTGCTCGAACCACGCCCGCGTCGATCCCAATCGATACGTGTACCCCCACGCATCCATGTCGGCCATCAGCCGCGCGCTGCCGACACCCGGCAGCGCATCGGCGAGCACGATCTGCAGGTAGCAGGTCGCGTCTTCCTCGGCGACCGAGTCGGTCGCATCGGTATGCACCGCGGCGCGGCGTTCCGGCGGCAGCACGATCAGGTGGCAGGCCTCGTGCAGCATGGAATGCACCGGCGTGTCGCCGCGCGCGTACACGGTCGAACCGATGATCCCCGCCTCGGGCTCGCCCCAGTAGCTGCCGGGAATGGGGGCGCCGTCGTCGACGGGCGACAGCGTCAACGCGTGCCGCGCAAGCAGCGCGGCGGCATCGGCCAGCGCGATGTCGCGCAGGCACAGGATGTCGGCAGCGGAAGGTTCCATCGGGGCGTGCGCGGCGCTGGTGTGCCGATCAGCCACCGCGAGGGTGGCTGCCGTGGGACAGGGTCAGCCCGGTCCTTCCGGCAGGGCCACCGAGATGTCGAGCACGTCGTGGTCGCCGTCCTTGATCACGTCGACCTTGACCGCGTCGACATCGACGTTCACGTACTTCTTGATCACCTCGAGCAGCTCGCGCCGCAGCAGCGGCAGGTAGTCCGGCGCGCCGCGGCTGCTGCGCTCCTGCGCGATGATGATCTGCAGCCGGTTCTTCGCGGTGGCCGCGGTGTCCTTCTTGGCCTTCAGGAAATCGAACAGTCCCATGCTCAACCTCCGAACAGCTTGCTGAAGAAGCCTTTCTTCTCCAGCGTGATGAAGCGCATCGGCCGATCTTCGCCCAGCAGGCGGGCGACCGCGTCATCGTAGGCCTTACCGGCCTCGGACTCCGATTCCAGGATGACCGGCTCGCCCTTGTTGGAGGCGTTGAGCACGTCCGACGATTCGGGGATCACGCCGACCGCCTTCAGCCCGAGCACCTCTTCCACGTCGGCGATGCTGAGCATCTCGCCGGTGGCCACGCGCCCGGGGCTGTAGCGGGTCAGCAGCAGGTGCGAGGGCACCGTGCCGCCGTTCTCGGCGTGCCGGGTCTTGGAGTCGAGCAGGCCGATGATGCGGTCGGAGTCGCGCACCGAGGATACTTCCGGGTTGACCACGACCACGGCCTTGTCGGCGAAGTACATGGCCAGGAACGCGCCCTTCTCGATGCCGGCCGGCGAGTCGCAGACGATGTAGTCGAAGCCGTCGGCGGCCAGGTCCTGAGCACCTTCTCCACGCCTTCCTTGGTCAGCGCGTCCTTGTCGCGGGTCTGCGAGGCGGCCAGCACGTAGAGGGTGTCGAAGCGCTTGTCCTTGATCAGGGCCTGCTTGAGCGTGGCCTCGCCGTGGACGACGTTGACGAAGTCGTACACCACGCGGCGCTCGCAGCCCATGATCAGGTCGAGGTTGCGCAGGCCGACGTCGAAGTCGATCACCGCGACCTTGTGGCCGCGCTTGGCCAAGGCCGATGGCGATGCTCGCGCTGGAGGTGGTCTTGCCGACGCCGCCCTTGCCGGACGTGACTACGATGATTTCAGCCAATGGATGTCTCCTGGTACTGCGTGCGGTGGATGCGCGGGCTACTGGCGGCGGGCCGCCGGCGCGACGGGGGTTATTCGAGTGCGACCAGTTTGAGCTGGTCGTTTTCCAGCCAGATCTGCACGGCCTTGCCGCGCAGCTTCTCGGGGATATCGTCCAGCACCTTGTAGTGGCCGGCAATGGCCACCAGTTCGGCGCGGAAGTCGCGGCAGAAGATGCGTGCCTCGGTATTGCCCTGCGCGCCGGCCAAGGGCGCGACCGCGCAGGGTGCCGTAGATGTGGATCGAGCCGTCGGCGATGACCTCCGCGCCGGCGCCGACCGTGGACAGCACGGTCAGGTCGCAGCCCTCGGCGTACAGCTGCTGGCCCGAGCGCACGGGCGTCTTCTGGATGCGGCCAAGGTTCGCGCGGCTTCTCGGCGGGCGCAGCCCCGGAGGCGGCACGCGGCGCCGGCGCCGGTTCGCGCGGCGGCGGTGCCGGGGCAGGCGCCGGCGCGGTTCCGGCGTGCTCGTACTGGGCGCGGAACTTGGCCAGCACCGGCAGGCCCAGGCCTCGGCCAGGGCATCGTTGTCGCGGGTGCCGTAGGCCAGCGCCACCGGCAACACGCCAGCCTCGCGCAGGCCCTCGATCAGGGCGCGGGCGGTGGCCGGGTCCGGGGTCTGAGCCAAGGCCGCCGAAGTCGACGATCACCGCGGCGCGGCCGAACAGCTTGGGCGCGCGCTCCACGCGTTCGCGCATCTCGCGGACCAGCTGCTCCACGTCGAGGGTGCGGATGCGCAGGTTGGCGATGCCGACCTTACCCGATCTTCAGTTCGCCCGCCTGCTCGTAATCGTTCGCTGCCAACGCCACGTCAGGTACCCGTCGCGCGACTGTCGCGCGGCTGCCGCTGGCGGGGGCGCCGACCCAGGAAGGTCGGGCAGGTTGTCGCCGTAGGTCTCGTGCACCCAGGGATAGCTGCACAGCTGCTTGGTCATCATGCTCGCGCGCACGTCCACGTCGGGCATCAGGTTCTGGCCGGCTTCATGGAAGCCGAAGCTGCCATGGAATAGCAGCGCGGGGTCGGCGCCGTGGTCGAGGAACACCTCGCAGCACAGCTGCGGATAGCGCAGCTCGGCATAGCTCTGAACGTCGGCGTAGAACGCCCGGCCGACGCCGCCGCCGCGGCGGCGGCTGGCGACCACGATCCGGTCGATGTAGAAGAAATGCGGATAGCGGGCCTTGAACCAAGGCGAAGTTGCTGCTGTCGTGCTCGCTGCCGCTGCCGAAGCCGACCATGGGAAGCCGGTAAGGTTGCCGTCGCGTTCGGCGACGCGGAAATATTCGGCGCTGTCGTAGAAGCTGCGGAGCTTGGCGGAGTCCAGCGGCAGGATCGCCGAGCCGGCATTGTTGTTGAGCGCCAAGGACCGAATCCAGCTCGTGTTCGCGCACGTCGCGGATGACGATGGACATGGGGTGGAACCGACTCCGTGAGGGGTAAAACCGGCCGGCGACGCGGCCGGCCCGGATTATCGCACGGGCGGAAGCGCCCGGCACGGCGGCGCCGTGCGCGGCTTGACAGGCCCGAAGGGTTGCGACAGTTTGGCCCGTCACACTGAAGTGACCGGTCCGTTCACAGGAGTGACCCCATGCAGGAACACGCGCGCGTGATCGACGACCATGTCCGGTCCGCCGGTTCTGGCGCCGTTGCGCGGGTGCTGGCGTCCGCGAGGCCGGGCCGGCCCGGTTTACCGGCCGGAACGCCTTCCCGGGAGCGGCGCTAGGGAACAGCCGGATCGCACCCCGCAGGGGCGCCGCCCCTGTCCGTGCATGGGCATGCCTTCTTGCACATGCGCCTGTGGCATCAATGCATGAGCGTTCCGGAATGCTGGGAAGACTGAGTCACACCAACCTGCTGCGCTACGCCGGGATCTACACCTGGGCGCTGGTCGGCCTGCCGATCATCCTGAACATCTGGTTCCTGCCGCCGTCGCGCGGGGTGGACGGGAACGGGGTGCACGTGCCGATGACGGCGCTGACCTACTTCGGCTTCGGCATCTGCTACTGGCTGGCGACCAGCTCCCTGGCCGAACGGCGCCGCGAGGCGGCCTTACACATGGTCCTGCTGCTGGCGATGAACGCGGCGGCGATCGGCGTCGGCTTCTACACCCAGACCGGGCTGGGCGCGGTGCTGCTGATGATCATGGCCGGCGTGCTGCCGTGGCTGGCCGGGATCCGCGGCGCGGTGTTCTGGCTGGTGGCCGCGCACGTGGCGCTGGTGCCGTCGTTCATGGCCCGGGACGACTTCAATTTCTGGGAATCGCTGCTGCAGTCGCTGTTCTATGTCGGGTTCTCGGCATTCGTGCTCACCACCGGCTACGTCGCCAAGCAGCAGGCCGAGGCCCGCGACGAGCAGCGCCGGCTCAATGCCGAACTGCGCGCGACCCGCGCCCTGCTGGCCGAGAGCGCCCGGGTCAACGAGCGCACCCGCATCTCGCGCGAGCTGCACGACCTGCTCGGCCACCACCTGACGGCGCTGAGCCTGAACCCGGAGGTGGCCAGCCACATGACCGAGGGCCGGGCCCAGGAGCACGTGCGCCAAGGCCAATACCCTGGCCCGCCTGCTGCTGACCGACGTGCGCGAGGCGGTCAGCCAGCTGCGCGACGCCAGCGGTGGCATCGACCTGTCGGCTGCGCTGCGCCCGCTGGCCGACCACGTGCCGTCGCTGGACGTCACCCTGGACGTCGAATCGCCGTTGGCCATCGACGATCCCGAGCAGGCCCACGTCATGCTGCGCTGTACGCAGGAAATCATCACCAATGCGGTGCGCCACGCCGGCGCGCGGCACCTGGCGATCCGGGTCTGGCGCGAGGCCGGCGCGGTGGTGCTGGAGGCCAGCGACGACGGCCAAGGGCGCCGATGGCATGGTGCCCGGCAACGGCCTGCGCGGCATGCGCGAACGGCTCCAGCAGTGCGGCGGTACTCTCGACATCCAGACCCGGCGCGGGGCCGGTTTCCGGTTGCGCCTGTCCATCCCCGTCTCCACCCCGGCCCATCCGGCCATCGAAGGAGCGCTTCCATGATCCGAGTCTGCCTTGGTCGACGACCAGACCCCAGTCCCGCCCGCCAGGCATCCGTTCCCTGCTCGCACTCGACGGCGGCATCGAGGTGGTCGCCGAGGCCGGCGACGGCCGCCAGGCGGTCGAGCTGATCCCGCAGGTCCGGCCGGACGTGGTCCTGATGGACATGCGCATGCCGGCGATGTCGGGGCTGGAGGCGCTGCAGGTGCTCTCGCGCCAGGAGCAGCTGCCGCCGACCATCATCCTGACCACCTTCGACGACGACCAGCTGGTGCTGGCCGGGCTCAAGGCCGGGGCCAAGGGCTACCTGCTCAAGGACGTGTCGCTGGAACAGCTGGTCGGCGCGATCCGCACCGTCGCCGACGGCGGTTCGCTGGTGCAGCCGGCAGTGACCCAGCGCCTGCTGTCGGGCCTGGAACACATGCGCAACGACTTCGTCAGCCTCGACCGCCCGGATCCGCTGACCGACCGCGAGACCGAGATCCTGCGGTTGATGGCGTCCGGCTTCTCCAACAAGGAGATCGCCAATTCGCTGGGCGTGGCCGAGGGCACGATCAAGAACCACGTCTCCAACATCTTGAGCAAGCTCGGCGTGCGCGACCGCACCCGGGCCGTGCTCAAGGCCTTCGAGCTGCAGCTGGTCTGAGCGGCAGGACGGCGGGCCGTCGCGCCGCGCATCGGGACGGTTACTGGCCTTCGGGCAGGTGCCCGCGGGCGAGGGCGGCACGGTACGGGCGCCCCCGCCGAAGCTGTTCAGGGGGCGGCAGGCCTGGCTGGAACTTCGCTGTCCCGCCGGCTGTCCATGGGGGACATCGGCGAACCCCCTTGTAAGAATTCCGTTTATCTAGCCTTCGTCCACCCCGCCGGCTGCGCGCGGGTGGCGAAGCCTGCTACGATTCGCGGCTCGCATTGCCAACTTGCCGTGGATCGGCCCCGGAGACTGCTGAATGACCCGCCTTATCGAGTTCCTGATCGCCTTGGGCATCGTGGCTGTTCTGGCCCTGGTGGTCGGTCTGGTCCTGCCGTCGCACCGACACATTTCGGAAAGCGTCGAGACCAACCGCAAGATGACCATCGCCTATGACACGGTGAACAACCTTCGCCGCTTCAAGGACTGGAACCCGCTGGCGCTGCGCGATCCGAGGATCCAGCTGAACGTCACCGGTGCCGAGTCCGGTGTCGGCGCGCGCCTGGACTACGCCTCCAACGAGGCGCACGTGGGCAAGGGCAGCTGGGAGATCGTCGAGAGCATCCCCAACGAAAAGGTCGTGATCAAGGTCGAGGACGAGCGCCGCGGCAATGACAAGACCATGCAGTTCCTGCTCGAGCCGACCGGCAAGAACAACCGCAACGTCAAGATCACCCAGACCTATGACGTGGACTACGGCTGGAACCTGCTCGGCCGCTACGCCGGCCTGTACGTCAGCCGCCACGTCGGCGACGACGTGAAGCTGGGCCTGAGCCGCATGGCCAACATGCTGGCCACCGTGCCGAACTTCGACTACCGCGCCGAGGGCGTTCCGCTGACCGGCCTGAAGGTCGTCGACGTGCCGGCGCTGGACCTGCTGGTCGTCAATGCCGGCAACATCGATCGCAACAACGATGCGATCAAGCAGTCGATCAAGAACAACCAGGAATGGATCAAGCGCACCCCTGGAGGCCAACCCGGGTCTCGAGGCCGCCGGTCCGGTGCGCATCGTCACCACCGACTTCGGCGCCGAGAAGTACGCGTTCGACGTCGCCGTGCCGGTCCGCCGCAAGGTTCCGCAGGCTCCGCAGGCTCCGCTCGCTGGCGAGGTCAAGGAAGCGCCGGTCGACACCCCGGCCGAGAACGTCGCCGTGCAGCAGGCCGCCGAAGGCGAGCCGCTGAAGGTCAGCGTGCCGGCAGGCGCCCCGGTCGAGTACATCCGCACCGAGCCGCGTCGCGCCGCGTTCGCCTCGTACACCGGCTACATGGCCGAGCTGGACGCGGCCCGCAACGCGCTGCGTGCCTGGGCGCTGACCAACGGCTATGAAGTCACCGATCGTCCGTACGAGATCTGGAAGGGTGGCGTGGACAAGTCCTTCACCGCCGAAGGCACCTACGACATCTACTGGGCGATCAAGTAACCGGTCGCCGGCGTCGCCGGCAACGGATACGGGAACCCGACGAAAAGCGCCGCGCAAGCGGCGCTTTTTCGTTTAGGCTCGCCGCCAGGGTCCGGCAGGCGGAGCGTGGCAATGCAACGGAGCACGCATGGTGGCTGGCTGGCGGCGGCGGGGGCCGTGCTGGCCGCGGTGGCGATCGCGGCTTCGGCCTACGCATCGCATGGCGTTGCCGACGGGCACGCACGCGGCAACCTGCAGACCGCAGCCCTCTATGCTTTCGGCCATGGCGCGGCGCTGGTCGTGCTGGCTCGCACGCCGGCGCGCCGGCTGCACGCACTGGCATTGGGCGGCCTGCTGCTGGGCACGCTGCTGTTCGCCGGCAGCCCACCGCCGGCGCGCTGCTGGGGTGGCCGACGCGGCTTGCGCCGGTTGGCGGCACCCTGCTTATGGCCAGCTGGCTGCTGCTGGCCGTCGACGCGGTGAGGCGCTGACCATGCCGCGCCATGCCCGCGGTTTCGACGTCGATGCGGCCTACGAGCACCTGGCGCGGTGCGACCGCAGGCTCGGCGCGTGGATGAAGCGGCTGGGGCCGCTGCCGGCCGAGCCGCGCTGGCGCAAGTCCTTCGACCCGGTCGATGCGCTGGCTCGCGCGATCCTGTTCCAGCAGCTGTCGGGCAAGGCCGCCGCGACGATCGTCGGGCGCGTGGAAGCGGCGATCGGCAGCACCCGCCTGCACCACGACACGCTGGGCCGGGTCGACGATGCGGCGCTGCGCGCCTGCGGCGTGTCCGGCAACAAGGCGCTGGCCCTGCGCGACCTGGCCGCGCGCGAGTCGCGGGGCGAGATTCCCGACCTGCGGCGCATGTCGACCATGCACCAGGACGAGATCGTCGCCGCGCTGGTGCCGGTGCGTGGCATCGGCCGCTGGACCGTGGAGATGATGCTGATGTTCCGCCTCGGCCGCCCCGACGTGTTGCCGGTCGATGACCTGGCATCCGCAAGGGCGCGCAGAAGGTCGACCGGCAGGAGGCGATGCCCACGCCGAAGGAGCTGGCCGTCCGCGGCGAGAAGTGGGGGCCGTACCGGACCTACGCCAGCCTGTACCTGTGGCGGATCGCCGACTTCGCCGCCGAAGCGAAGGCGCCGGTCAACCGCTCGCAGGACTGACCGGCCTCAGCGGCGCAGCGACATCCGCAGCAGGGCGTCGTCGTGGCGCACGTGGTGGTGGTAGATCGCGGCGAGCGCATGCAGCCCGACCAGCCAGTAGCCGGCGTCCGCGATGCGTTCGTGCCAGCCTTCCAGGCTTTCGGCCAGCGCGGCGTTCTCGGCGATCAGCCGCGGCAGCTGCAGGCCGCCGATGGATGGCGCGGTGCCTTCGGCATTGAGCAGCAGGTAGCCGATCACCGGCATCGCCAGCAGCAGGCCATAGAGCGCGAGGGCGACGGCCACGGCCAGCGCCGACTGCCAGCGCGGCGGGCGCGGCGTGATGGGCGGGGTGCCGCCAGCCAGGCGCAGGCCCAGGCGCAGCCAGGTCAGGGCGAAGACCGAAATGCCGAGGAAGTAATGCGCCGTCTTGATCGCTTCGCGCGATGCGCTGCCGCGCGGGAACATGCCGCGCAGTTCCATCGTGGCGTAGACCGCGACCAGCAGGAGCAGGGTGAGCCAGTGCAGGACGATGAGGCCGCGCGGGAAGCGCCTTATCGACTTCCGGGACATGGCGGTGGCACCGGGGATGTAGGTGACCGGCAGTATCCAGCGGTTCCGCTCCGGGCGGCCTTGATCCGGGTCAATCCCGGGTGCGGCACCGGGGTCAGCGGGCGAACCGCCAGTGCCAGGGCTCGTAGACGATGCCGTGCGGGTTGCCGCGCGGGTAGCTCATCGCGAAACCGTGCGCGCCGGCGTGCACGGCCAGCCAGGCGAACGCCGGCGTGGCCTCGAACGACTCCTCCGCCGGCGGTTCGCCCGGCGTGCCGATGTCCAGCGCTTCGCCGCCGTGGTGCTCGCTGTAGCCGGGCGCGGCGTTGACCTCGAGGATCTGCGCGACGGTCTGGCCGCGCGCCAGCTTCCGTTCGAAGATGCCCAGCTGGTAGTCGTGGCTGCGGAACCCGGAAACGGCTTCGAGCACGACTCCGTCGGCCGCGGCGGCGCGGCGCATCGCCTGCCGGGCCCGTGCCGCGGACGGGCGCAGCCACAGCGGGCGGCGGTAGCGGTCGAAGCCGGCCAGCAGCAGCCAGTCAGGTTCGGCGACCAAGCCGAGCCCGGTGCGCTGTGCATAGCCGCCGTCGATGCCCAGCGTTTCCAGCGCTCCTGCAGGCGGTGCAGCGGCAGGTCGATCGGCGCGCCGGCCGGGCCGCGGGTCGTGCCGGCGGCATCGAGCAGGTCCAGCGCCGCGTCGATGCCCGGTTCCCGCGCCAGGCGCGGCACCAGCGGCAGCAGGCCTTCGGGCACTGCGGCGGCGAGGTAGCGGCCATCGCGCTTGCGCCGCAGCACGGCGTGGGCGCGCGACAGGGCGCGCGCGTCCGCATTGCTGCGCGCGCGCAACAGGCCGGCCGGCCACAGTTCGACGTCGGCGGTGTTGAGGAGGCGGGCGTGCAGGGGGCGGGTGGCGAGCGCATCGACGCAGGTTAGCCGCGGCGGGAAGGTGCCGCCAGTTCGCGCAGGCGCGCGAGCACTGCGGCCGGGTCCACCGGCTCGATCAGCAGGTCGTGCCGGCCGCTGCCCGGCAGCCACAGCTTGCGCCGGCCATCGGTGATTGCGACGAACGTGCGTCGCCGGTTGCGCAGCAGGAACCAGCCGCTGTGGAAACCCGGGATCGAGAAACCGTTGGTCTTGATCGTGGTCCTCAGTTCGGTGTGCTCGTCCAGGTCCACAATGCGTCCTGGTCCAGCTTCATCTCGGCCAGCGGCATGCGACAGCGATAGAAGCTGGAACGTATCTCCAGTTGGGCCGGTGTAAGTGCCAGCGAGCGCCGGTGCATGAACCACGCCATGACCCGCCACAGGACGGCGCCGGCCAGTACCACGGCGAGAAACGCGATCGCCATGGTCGGGACCGGGTTGTCGGCGACCGGGTTTACCGGATCGCCGCGCAGCGCCGGTACGGCTAAGGCCGAATGCGGCAAGCACGGCCGGTACGATGAAACACAGGACGAGCAGCCAGGTACCGGCCTTCGCGCCAGGGGCCGCGAGCCGGAGACGGGGATCGACGGAATGCATCACGGCGTGGCTCCGGCAGGGGACTCAGGCTTCGCGCTTGAACACGGCCAGCAGGGCTACCAGCGGCCCGGGCGAAACGATCTGCACCAGCTCCCAGCCCAGCTGCCTGGCGGACGAGTGCCTCCTGCAGCACATCCTGCTTGAAGGAGCCCATCAGGCTCGGCTTGATCTCCACCACCTGGTACTGCCAGCGCGTGCTCATTCTTCCTTCTCCGGTGCATCTCCCGGCTTTGGCAGCCGGCCAGCCTTGCGCAGTGCGTCGCGCAGCACGTATTCGATCTGGGCGTTGGCGCTGCGCAGCTCGTCATCGGCCCAGCGCTGCACCGCCGCCAGCACCTCGGCGTTGATCCGCAGCGGATAGGCCTTCTTTTCATTCATCGGCCTGCGTCCCGGTCGCCACGGCGCAGGTGCAGGACCAGCGACACCGCCAGCGCGTTGGCCGCCACCACCATCGCCACCACCACCGCGGTGGTGCGGGTCGGCTCGCCACCGGCCCAGTACAGCCCCGCCGCGCCGAGGAACAGCACCAGAGCGACCAGCGCCCAGCGCAGCGCGATCCCGCGCGCGTAGTGGGCCGTGGCGCCGCGCGCGTACCAGGCGGCGACGGCCAGCGCTGGCAGTCCGGTCAGCGCGACGATCAGGGGCACCAGCGCATCCATGATCCGTGCGCGCTCAGTACAGCGAACCGGCGTTGACGATCGGCTGGGTGCCGCGGTCGCCGCACAGCACCACCAGCAGGTTGCTGACCATCTGCGCCTTGCGCTCCTCGTCCAGTTCGACAACCTGGTTCTTCTGTAGTTCGGCCAGGGCCATCTCGACCATGCCCACCGCGCCGGCCACGATCCGCGTGCGCGCGGCGATCACCGCATTGGCCTGCTGCCGCTGCAGCATCGCCTGGGCGATCTCGGGGGCGTAGGCGAGGTGGCTGATCCGCGCCTCGATCACTTCCACGCCGGCCGTGCCCAGGCGCTCGGCGATCTGCGCCTGCAGGTGGTCGGAGATTTCCTTGGGATGGCTGCGCAGCGCGATCTGGCCTTCGTCGTGCTGGTCGTAGGGATAGCTGGAGGCCATCGCGCGCAGCGCCGATTCGGACTGGATGTGCACGAAGCTCTCGTAGTCGTCGACGTTGAACACCGCCTCGGACGCGTCGACCACTTGCCACACGATCACCGCGGCGATCTCGATCGGGCTGCCGTCGAGCTCGTTGACCTTGAGCTTGCCGCTCTCGAAGTTGCGCACGCGCTGGCTGATCTTGCGCTTGGAGTAGAAGGGGTTGTTCCAGCGCAGGCCGGGGTCCTTGTCCGTGCCCACGTACTCGCCGAACAGGCTCAGCACCGCGGCCTGGTTGGGCTGCAGCGAGTAGAAGCCGCAGAGCAGCAGCAGGATCGCCACGGCCAGCACCAGCGAACCGACCAGCGGCCACGGGCTGCCGCCCTGCTTGACGCCGACGATGCCACTGAAGAACAGCCAAGGCCGCAGCCACGCTGGCGAGCAGGGCCACGATGAGGACGGGAATGCCGGACAGGGAACGGACGGAACGCTCTTTCATGGCGGGTCTCCTAGGTTTCGGAGAAACGATATCATTGTGATATCAGATGTCAACGCCCGTAGAGCGGGACTTGCCCGGCTGCACGACCCGGGCCCGCGCGCGGTTGCCTCGACCGTCATCGCAGCGGGGCAAGCCGCTCTACAGGAGCAAGGGGGCAAGCAGGGAGCAAGGGCCAGCGGGGCGAGCCCCGCTCTACACTGTGCGGCCCTTTCCCGGATACCGCCGCCCATGGTCCGCATCGGCACCCCGAACTCCCCCACGCCACCCGCGTCCTGCTGCTGGGCTCTGGCGAACTGGGCAAGGAGGTGGCCATCGAGCTGCAGCGGCTGGGCGTGGAAGTGGTCGCCGCCGACCGCTATGCCGACGCGCCGGCGATGCAGGTCGCCCACCGCAGCCACGTGCTGGACATGCTCGACACCTTCGCCCTGCGCGAGCTGGTCGCGCGCGAGAAGCCGGACCTGATCGTCCCGGAGATCGAGGCGATCCACACCGAGACCCCATCCAGCTGGAAAAGGAGCACGGCCAGAAGGTGATCCCGACCGCGCGCGCCGCGCGCCTGACCATGGACCGCGAAGGCATCCGCCGGCTGGCCGCCGAGACCTGGGTGTGCCGACGTCGCCGTACCGCTTCGTCGACACCTACGAGGACTACCGCGCGGCGATCGCCGCGGTCGGCCTGCCGTGCGTGGTCAAGCCGGTGATGTCGTCCTCGGGCAAGGGCCAGAGCACGGTGCGCGGCGAAGCGGAGATCGACGCGGCGTGGGAATACGCGCAGACCGGCGGCCGCGCAGGCGCCGGCCGCTGCATCGTCGAGGGTTTCGTCGACTTCGATTACGAGATCACCCTGCTGACCGTGCGCCACGCCGGCGGCACCTCGTTCTGCGAGCCGATCGGCCACCTGCAGCGCGATGGCGACTACCGCGAGAGCTGGCAGCCGCAGCCGATGTCGGCGCTGGCGCTGGAGCGTTCGCAGGCGATCGCGCGCGCGGTCACCGACGACCTCGGCGGCTGGGGCGTGTTCGGCGTGGAGCTGTTCGTGAAGGGCGACGAGGTGTGGTTCTCGGAAGTCTCGCCGCGCCCGCACGACACCGGCCTTAGTGACGCTGGTGTCGCAGGAGCTGAGCGAGTTCGCCCTGCACGCGCGCGCCATCCTCGGCCTGCCCGTCGGCGCCGCGGAGGGCGGGGTGATCCGCCAGAACGGCCCGTCGGCTTCGTGCGCGCTGCTGGCGCACGGCCATGGCGTGCCGGTGTTCTCCAACGTGGAGGCCGCGTTGCAGGTCGCCGACACGGCGCTGCGCCTGTTCGGCAAGCCGCGCGTGGAGGGCCACCGCCGGGTCGGCGTGACCTTACCCGCGCCGACGGCATCGACGCGGCGCGCGCGGTCGCGCGCGAGGCGGCCGAGGCGATCGGAATCGAGCTGCGGATCGACTGATCCGCGCCTCGGCCAGGCGTTACAGCGCCAGGTCGACCCAGACCAGGTGGTGGTCGCTGCCGTCGGCGATCGCGGCGGCCGGGTCGGCCGTGGCCGGCCAGAACACGCCGTTGCCGCGCAGCGTGAAGCCGGCCGACGGCAGCACGTAGTCCAGCCGCATCGCACCGGCCTTCGGGCCGAAATCGCCGGTGACGTGCTCCGCCGCGCCGTGGCGCAGCAGGCCCTTGGCCGCATAGGCGCGCGCGGTTTCCGCCCCGCCTTCCGAACGCGGCGTGGCCATGCGCAGCACGCGCGGGTGTTCGAGCAGTCCGACGATGGCCTCATGGCGACCGTCGCCATCGACCGGATCGTTGTTGAGGTCGCCGGCGATCACGAAGCGCGCATCGGCCGCCAGGCCGCCGCAGCGGCCGGCGTCATCGCACAGCCAGTACCTGCGTGCCGGACGACAGGTATTCCTGCCACAGCCGGATCTCGTCGGCATTGCGCGCGCCGTTGCGGTCTTCCGGGCCGTCGAACACCGGCGGGGTCGGATGCGAGACCAGGAAGTGCACGGTGCCGCCCGGCGTGTTCACCGGCACGTCCCAGTGCGACTTGGACGAGAGCCGCAGCTGCGCCCAGATCGCGTCGTCGTGCCAGGCTTCGCCGGTCCCGGGTCCACCGGGCGCCGCGCATCGGGCATCGAGGCCCAGCGCAGCAGGCGGAAGCTGCGCACCTGCTGCGCATCGATCGGATGCTTCGACAGCACCAGCATGCCGTACTGGCCGGGGTGCAGGCCGAAGCCCCATGCATCGTTGCCGCGATTGCGACCTTCGCCTCCGACCGTGCCATTGCGGTCCAGGTCAAGGCCGCTGGGCACGCCGGTGTTGACCTCGGCGAGGTAGCGGTAGGGGTAGTGCAGCGCGGCGCCGCCACCGGGTTGCGGCTGTTCAAGGTAGCCGCGCTGGAACAGGTCGGCGGCCTTGCCGTCGGCGTCGTAGTCGAACTCGTTGAGCAGGACCAGGTCCGGGCGCACCTGCTGCAGCACCGCGGCGATCTTGCGTGCACCGGCATCGCCGGCCTGCAGGCGCCGGACTAAGGCCGCCTTCGGCATCGTCGTAGAGGGAGGTGTTGTAGGTGGCCACGCGCAGCGTCGCGGGTGCGCCGGCGGCTGGCGCGGCGTCCGGGGTGCCGGCGCAGGCGGCAAGGCTCAGCACGAGGGTTGCCAGCGGCACGGGCAGGAGGCGGAAGAGGGCATGCATGCGCGGATTCTGGCATGCGCCGGTGGTGATGCCGCGTCCGTCCCGGCCGGGTTCGCGAGGATGTTCAGCCGGCGAAGCGCCGCCAGCGCTGGCCGTCGAATGCTTCCAGTGGCTGGAAGCGGCGCTTGTAGTCCATCTTGGCGTGGCCCTCGATCCAGTAGCCGAGATAGAGGTGCTCCAGGCCCTCGCGCCGCGCCCATTCGATCTGGCGCAGGATCGCCAGCGTGCCCAGCCCGCGCTGCGCCAGTTCCGGGTCGTAGAACGTGTAGACCGCCGACAGGCCGCTGCCGACCCGATCGGTGACCGCGACGGCGAGCAGCCGGCCGGGACCGTGGTCGCTGCTTTCGCGCATTTCGACGAAGCGCGTGTCCGACCAGCTGCCGACTAGGAACTGGTCGAACTCGGCGGTGCCGTGTCCGTCCATGCCGCCATCGCGATGGCGCGCCGCCAGAAGCGCTGGTAGAGGTCGAAATGCTCGCTGCTGCGCTGTGCCGGCGCGATCCGGGTCTGCAGGTCGGCGTTGTGCGCCCAGGCAGCGGCGCTGGCTGCGGTCGGGCACGAACTCCGCGACCGGGATGCGCACCGCCACGCAGGCGCGGCAGTGCGCGCAGTGCGGCCGGTAGACCAGGTCGCCCGAACGGCGGAAGCCCCAGTCCAGCGCCTGCGGATAGATCTGCGCCAGGCGCGGGTCGCGTGGATCCAGTACCAGGTCGCGCGCGCTGCGTTCGGGCCAGTAGCCGCAGGCGTGGCCACCGGTCTGGAACAGGCGAAGGTCCTCGGTTGGAGAGTCGTGGCCCATGGCGGTGGCTTCGACGGTTGCCGGCAGCATACCCCGCCCGTCCAGCAGGTGGCGCGACGCAGGCGGCGCGACCGGGGCCGCAGATCCGGCTGGCGGCTGAACGGAACCGGGCGGGCGTCAACGCGCGTACCGGCCCGGCGTTTTCCCTGTCGTGGCCAGCACGGTCACCACCCATCGGAGAACCGCGTGAACAAGACCCCCTCACTGATCGCCGCCGCGCTGCTGGCCATCACCGCCGGGGCCGCCCTGGCGCAAACCACGTCCACGGCCGCGAAAGAGCCGCCGCCCCCGCCGCCGCGCAAGGCGCTGGACGCCAACAACGACGGCGTGATCGATCGCGGCGAAGCGGCGGCGCATCCACGCCTTACCGCGCAGTTCGACACGCTCGACAAGAACAAGGACGGCAAGCTCGACCGCAGCGAAAGGCCGCAGCACGGGCGCGACGGCACGCGCGGCGGCCGGCACGGCGACGGTGGCGGGCCCTTCGCCGACCTCGACACCGACAAGGATGGCCGCGTCAGCAAGGCCGAAGCGGCCGCCAAGCCGGAGTTCGCGGAGCGCTTCGCGCAGATGGACGCCAACAAGGACGGCTTCGTCGATCGCGCCGACCGCGAGCTGGCGATGAAGCAGCATCGCGACGAGTGGTTCAAGGCCGCCGACAGCAACCGGGATGGCAGCCTGAGCAAGGCCGAGTTCGATGCGGCCTCCGTCCGCCGCGACGGCGACGGCCACGGTCGCGGCGGCTGGCGCCACGGTCCGGCGCCGGCGCCGGCGAAGGATGCGGCGTCGAAGTAAGGCAGTGGACGCGGCGCGGCGGGGTGATTCCCGCGGCGCCGCGGACCGGTCAGCGGGCCGGTGGAGGCGAGATCCGCACGCGGACCTCCTCGTCCTCGTCGCCGGCCTTCTGCGGCTCCGTCGCTGGCGCCGCCGCGGGGGCGGCGGCGGGTGCGGTCGCCGGCGCAGCCGGCTTCGGATGCCGGCCGATCCAGATGAACACCACCACGGCGGCGATCACCAGCAGCAGGCCGATGCGCACGCGCCAGGCCCAGCGCTTGCCGGCGCCTTCCTCGAAACGCGAAGGCAGCGGCTCGGTCGCCGCGTGCGGCAGGCCCGAATACGAACGCGTGGTCGCCAGCAGTCCGGCCTGGCGCAGCAGTTCGCGCGCGCGCGGCTGGTCTTCGGGAATGCGCACCCATACCGCGGGCTGCTGGTTCATGGGCGCCGGCTCGGAATAGCTGAACTGCCCGCGGCGCCTGCTGTGGTAGGAGCGCGGCTGGCTGACGTGCACCGGGATGCCGGCTTCCTCGAGCATCCCGGCTACGCCTTCGACGGTCTCGAGCCGCTGGCTGGTGAAAATCTGGCGCATGGTCAGTCCTTCGCCGGCACCAGGCGCGCGCTGCCCGGATCGGGCACGACCCGGATCAGGCCTTCCTGCGCGGTGCTGGCCACCAGCCGGCCCTGCCGGTCGAACACCTTACCGCGGGCCAAGGCCGCGGGACCCCTGCGTGCTCGGGCTGTCCAGCGAATACAGCAGCCAGTCGTCGGCGCGGAACGGGCGGTGGAACCACAGCGCATGGTCGAGCGAGGCCATCTGCACGTTGGGCGTGTAGTAGCTGATCCCGTGCGGGAAGGTCGCCGTGCCGAGCAGGTGGAAATCCGAGGCATAGGCCAGCAGCGCCTTATGCAGTTCCACGGGAATGTCGCCGGCGTTCTCGCGCAGCCGGAACCAGACCTGCTGGTAGGGCGGGCGCTTGGGCGGGTTGAGCTCGTCGCGTGGGTAGACATGGCGGAACTCGAACGGGCCGCCGCGCGCGAGCCAGCGCTGGACCTTGGTCGGCAGCGTCGCCATCACCTCCAGCGGCACCGGCGGCGCCGGCGCGATGTCCTCCGGCTGCGGTACCTCGGGCATCGTCAGCTGGTGCTCGGCGCCGGGTTCGTCGTCCTGGAACGAGGCGGCGCAGAAGAAGATCACCTTGCCGTGCTGGATCGCGGTGACCCGCCGCACCGAGAAGCTGCCGCCGTCGCGGGTGCGGTCGACGTCGTAGACGATCGGATGGTCGATGTCGCCGGCGCGCAGGAAGTAGGCGTGCAGCGAATGGGCGTGGCGGCCGTTGTCGATGGTCGCCTGGGCGGCGGCCAGCGCCTTACCCCAGCACCTGTCCGCCGAACACGTATTTCGTGCCGATGTCGCGGCTCTGGCCGCGGAACAGGTTGTCCTCCAGGCGCTCCAGGGCGAGCAGGTCGATCAGTTCGGAAACCACGGGGCCGAGGGCGGGGGACAAGGGCGGAGCCATGCGTGCGGGAAAGGCCGCGATTATACCGGCGCAGGGCTGGACGCTTGGCTGAAGCGGTACGGCCGCGGTGCCGGCCCCGCCCGGCGGCTGCGGCGTGGAAAGACCGGTCAGGCGTGCCCCGGCGCGACGCGCGCCTCGCCGGCGGGTCGGGCGGCTACGACGGCAGCCGCCGCAGGGCGATCCGGGACAGGATGCGTTGCCACGGGAACCGCGGTCCCGGGTCGAGCTTGCGCTGCACCCGCGCCGCCGGGTCGTCGCTGGCGGGGACCTGTTCACGATCCAGGTCTTCGTGGCCGGCGACCAGGCGCAGCGCCGGCAGGCGCGTGGCGAGGTCGCCCAGCAGCGCGACCAGCGCATCGAGCTGCGCCTCCGGGTACGCCTCGTCCATGGCCTTATGGCGCGAATCCAGCCAGTGCGGGAAGCGGCCGGTGTTGACCAGCTCGATGCCGATCGCGCGCGGGTTGTGGCCGCGTACGTGGTGGGCGATGCGCGCGTCGGGCACGTAGCGCAGCACGGTGCCGTCGCGGTCGATGTAGTAGTGGCCGCTGTTGCCGGTGCCGCTGTCGTAGCGCACCTGCTCGCCATATTCGCGCGCGGTGGCCAAGGTCGGGCAGTTCGGTGCAGTGGATGACCACCAAGGTCGACCTGCTCCAGCGGGCGCTGTTCCAGCTTTTCCACGTAGGGGAGCGGCTGGTCGACGATGGTCGGCGCGGGAACGTTCGGCATGGGCCGGATGCTAGCATTCGCACATGCCTGCTTTTCTTCGCGACCCGATCCGGACAGTCCGATCGGACGACTGATGGCGACCCTGCCGCACCGCGGGCGGGTCGAATGGATCGGCCTGCGCCCGGCGCGCGAGACCACGATGGTCGAGGTCGACGCGGTGCGCGCGACCACCGGCGGCGGCCTCGATGGCGACCGCTACAAGGGTGGCAGCGGCGAACGCGGCGTGACCCTGATCCAGGCCGAGCACCTGCCGGTGATCGCGGCGCTGGCCGGACACGATGCGCTTGCGCCGGTGATCCTGCGCCGCAACCTGGTCGTCTCCGGCATTCCGCTGGTGGCACTGAAGGGCCGGCGTTTCCGCATCGGCGACGTCGTGCTCGAAGGCACCGAATCCTGCGACCCGTGCTCGCGCATGGAAGCGGCGCTGGGTCCGGGCGGCTTCAACGCGATGCGTGGCCACGGCGGCCTGTGCGCGCGGATCGTCGAGGGCGGCACGCTGCACCTCGGCGACGTGGTGGAAGCACTGTGAGCCGCGGCCACTGCATCCTTTCGCACGGCTTCGAGAGCGGCCCGGACGCGACCAAGGTCACTGCGCTGGCCGAAGCCGCCGAGCGCCTGGGCTGGACCACCGAGCGGCCGGACTACACCGACTTGGACGCGCGCGTGGAGGTCAGCCGGGTCGGCGACGTGCACGCGCGCCTGCAGCGCCTCGTCGACATTGCAGGCCGCGCCATCGCCCGTGGTGGCCCGGTGGTGCTGGGAGGGTCCAGCCTGGTGCCTACGTGTCCGCGATCGCCTCGCTGCAGGTGCCCACCCGCGCGCTGTTCCTGATGGTGCCGCCGTTGCACATGGGGCCGATGCCGGCGCTGGACGCCGCGCCGGTGCCGCTGTCGGTGGTGCACGCCTTGGCACGACGAACTCATCCCGGCGGCCCAGGTGATCGAATGGGCGCGCGCGCGTTCGGCGCGGCTGCTGCTGCTCGACGACAACCACCGCCTTACCGCGCACGTGGAGGCCACCGCGCGCGCGTTCGCTGAACTGCTCGGATCGCTGCCGGACTGAACCGGCCCGGGCGGCGCCCGTTCCGGTCCGCCGCGCATGCGGCCGGGTCCATGGCCGTCCGCGGTGGCTCCCCGGGGCGGCGCACGATGCGCCGGTGCCCCGTAGCCGGCCCGGCGCTCCGCTGTCCGGGTGGCCGCCCCGGACTGGGATGTGTCGCATCGGGGCCACAGGGCCCATCCGTTGCCGGTGCCGGAGCGCGCCGCGCGGCCCGCGGGGCGGCTGCCGGACCCCGTTCCGGACGGCGATCAACGCTTCGACCTGCACCCGGCCGCGCCAGCCTGCAGGCGTGGCCGCGACCGCTGGCAGCTGACGCGGTGGTGACCGTGGGTGGGCGCCGGGCTGGCTTTGCCTGTCCCGATGCCCGACCATTCCCGCCCGTCCCGCGTGCCCTGACCTCCCGGTGGGGGTGGCCGCCTCCGGCGCACCCGCCGCGCCGTTCCGGCCGACCGCACCCTCCATCCGTGGATTTCCCATGAAGTTTTTCGTCTCCTGCGCCAAGGGCTGGAATACCTGCTCGCCGACGAGCTGGTGGCACTGGGCGCGGCGAAGGCCACCGCCACGATCGCCGGCGCCAATGCCGAAGGCACGCTGGCCGATGCGCAGCGCGCGGTGCTGTGGTCGCGCCTTACCAGCCGCCGTGCTGTGGCCGCTGGCCGAGTTCGAATGCCCGGACGAACAGGCGCTGTACGACGGCAGCGCGTCAGTGCCGTGGCACGAGCACCTGCGCGAAGGCGACACCGTCGCCGTCGATGCGCACGTCTCCGGCGAGGCGATCACGCATGCGCGCTTCGCCGCGCAGCGGGTCAAGGACGCGGTGGTCGACGTGTTCCGCGCGCAGGGACTGGAGCGGCCGTCGGTGGACGTCGACGCGCCGGACCTGCGCCTGAACCTCTCCCTGCGCAAGGGCCGGGCGACGCTGTCGGTCGACCTCGGCGGCGGTCCCCTGCACCGGCGCGGCTGGCGCGCCTCGGCGCACGAGGCGCCGCTGAAGGAAAACCTGGCCGCGGCGGTGCTGCTGCGCGGCGGCTGGCCGAACCTGTATGCCGCCGAAGGCGGCGCGCTGCTTGATCCGATGTGCGGCAGCGGCACGCTGCTGATCGAGGGTGCGCTGATGGCGGCGGACGTGGCGCCGGGCCTGGGCAGGATGCAGGCGGCGGCGAACACGGAGGCGGTCGCGGAAAACCGCAGGACGGATGCCGTGGTTGATGGGCCCGCCGATGGCGCCGCGGCGCCCGCCAACCCGTGGTCGACCGGGCTGGCGAAGATCGTGCCAGCCGATGTGGCGATTTCCGGCGAAGACACGGCGCCTGCCGTCGACACGCCATCGCCGACCCGCTGGACCGGTTTCGATGCCGCTGGCTGGGCCGCACTGGTCGCCGCTGCGCGCACCCGCGCGCAGGCCGGCCTTACCCGCGTTGCGTCCGGCGTTCCATGGCAGCGACCTCGACCCGCAGGCCGTGGCTGCCGCGCGTGCCAACGCCGCTGCGGCCGGCGTGGCCGGCGCCATCGTGTTCGAGGTGCGCGACATCGACGACGTGCAGCTGCGGCCGGAACCACGGGGCCTGGTGGTGTGCAACCCGCCGTACGACCGCCGCCTTGCCGCCGACGGTGCGCTGTACCGGCGCCTAGGTAGGCGCTGCAGCGCGCGGTGCCGGAATGGCGCGCCAGCCTGCTGTGCGGCGACGCCGACCTGGCCCCATGCCACCGGCCTGCGCGCGGCGAAGAAGTACCAGCTGTTCAACGGCGCGCTGGAGTGCGCGCTGATCATCTGCGAACCGGTGCGTCCGCCGCAGCGCGACGCCGCGCCGCGGAGTTGTCCGAAGGCGCGCAGATGGTCGCCAACCGGCTGCAGCGCAACCTGCGCAAGCTGAAGAACTGGCGCAGCGGCGAGGGCGTGGCCTGTTTCCGGGCCTACGACGCCGACCTTCCCGAATATTCCGCGGCGGTCGATCTCTACACCGAGGACGGCGGCGAGCAGCGCAGCTTCCTGCACGTGCAGGAATACGCGCCGCCGGCCGAGATTCCCGAGGCCGACGTGCGCCGCCGCCGCAACGAACTGCTCGCCGCCGCGCGCGCGACCTTCGCCGTACCGCCGGAGCGGCTGGCGCTGAAGACCCGCGAGCGCGGCAAGGGCGGCTCAAAGTACGGCAAGTACCTGCAGCAGGGCGAACGCTTCGTCGTGCGCGAGAACGACGCGCGGCTGTGGGTGAACCTGTTCGACTACCTGGACACCGGCCTGTTCCTCGACCACCGCCCGCTGCGCAGGCGGATGGCGAAGGAAGCCAAGGGACGGCGTTTCCTCAACCTGTTCTGCTACACCGGCGTGGCCAGCGTGCAGGCGGCGGTGGCCGGTGCGGCCAGCACCACCAGCGTCGACCTGTCGGCCACCTACCTGCAGTGGTGCGCCGACAACCTTGCGCTCAATGGCATGGGCGGTGCTTCGCACCAGCTGGTGCAGGCCGACGCGCTGGCCTTACTGGAGGCCGAGCGCGGCAGGTACGACGTGATCTTCTGCGACCCGCCGACGTTCTCCAACTCCGCCCGCGCCGACGACTTCGACATACAGCGCGAGCACGTGCGCCTGCTGCGCGCCGCCGCGGCGCGGCTGGCGCAGGGCGGGGCGCTGTACTTCTCCAACAACTTCCGCCGCTTCCGCCTGGATGCCGACGCGGTGGCCCAGTTCGCCGCCTGCGAAGAGATCAGCGCCTCGACGATTCCGCCGGACTTCGAGCGCAACGCGCGAATCCACCGGGCCTGGCGGTTGACGACGTAGGCGCGGGGCGGCCCGGTGCGTCCGGGCGCGCGCGGATCGCTGCCGCGGCTGGCCGGATGGCCGCGGCGCGCGCGTCAGTCGCCGACCAGCAGCACGAACGGTCCCAGCTGCGAATTCATCAGCAGGGCCAGGCTGCGGTCGCGGTCGGCAAGCAGTTCGGCGGCGGCGATCGACAGGTCGGGCGGGAAGGCGCGGTACTGCACGTCGTCCGGCAACACGTTGCGCACGACATAGCCCATCAGCACGTTGACGATCTCGCCCAGGCCGTCCAGCGCCAGCGCGTCGTCGCAGCGCTCCGGGCCGATCTTCAGGAACGCGCAGGCCATGGCCCGCATCGTCTGCAGGTTGCAGGCCATGCCGATGAACATCGGCCGTTCGCCGTCGATGCGCACGTGCGCCACGTGCGGGAACAGATCCATGTCCGCGGGACCGAGCACGCTGGCGGCCTTAAGACTGGCCTTCGAGCATGCGCGGGAACAGCCGTCCGCAGAGCTGGATCGCGCCGTTGGCCAGTTCGGCCAGCGCATGGTCGGCCACGCCCACGGCCAGTGCGTGGTTGGCCGCGTCCTGGTCGGCGCGGTGCGCGGCCAGCTCCGATTCGAGCCGGGCCGGATCGATCACGCCCCGCTCCAGCAGCACCTTACCGAACAGCTTGCGACCCGCCTTCTGCGCGGCCAGCAGTGCTTCGACCTGCACCGTGTCGAGCAGGCCCATTTCCAGCGCGATGTCGCCGAAACGTCGATCGTCGGCGCGCTGGCGGTCGTTGATCCGGCGCGCCTGCGCTTCGGTCAGCAGGCCCCGGCGCACGGCCAGTTCACCGAGCAGCGGATTGGAGGCGCGTTGCGCCTCGATTGCCTCCAGCAGCTGCTGGGAGGAGATCACGCCACGTTCCAGCAGGAACTGGCCCATAATTTGACAGCCATCGATGTGCCCCTTGCGTTGTCCGGATGGTACCCGTGGTTCAGGCGAGCGCGTCGCGCAGCACGCGCTCCATCGCCTCGGGGTCGATGGGCTTCTGCAGGTAGGAGAGGGCGCCCAGGCGCAGGCATTCCTCGATGTCGCTCTGCGCGCCGAGCGAGCTGAGGATCACCACGCGCGCCTTCGGGTCGGCCTCGAGGATACGGGCCAGCCCCCAGCGGCCGTCGCATTCGGGCATGACCAAGGTCGAGCAGGACCATAAGGTCGGGCTTCAGTCTTATGGTACTGGGCGAAGGCGTCCAGGCCGTTGCCGGCCTCGCCGGCCACCCCTGGCCGGCCTCCTCGAGCTGGCCGGCGGCCAGCATGCGCAGCGCGCGTGAATCGTCGCAAAGCAGCACAGTCGGTCGTGCGGTCATCTCGTTCTCCCCTGTCGATGGCGGGCACATGGGTCCCCTGTAGGGCATAGCGGCCGCGCCGGGAGGGCCTTGAGCACGATCGATGCTGCGTCGCCGCACGCGCTAGCTGGCCGGAGTGCGCTCCAGCAGCACGATCAGCGCGTGCAGCACCAGCCCGATCATGCCGCCGACCAGGGTGCCATTGAAGCGGATGTACTGAAGGTCGCGGCCCACGCTCAGTTCCAGCTGTTCGACCAAGGTGGCGTTCGTCCTGCCCTTGACCGTCTGCGCGATGTAGTCGGTCACCCCGCCGCGCAGGCGCAGCGCCAGCTTTTCCGCGCCGCCGAGGACATGCTGGTTGATCGCCTCGCGCAGCGCCGGGTCGCGGCCCAGCGCCTTACCTATACCCGCCAGCGACTGCTGCAGGTGGCCGGCGAGCACGCCGTCCTCGCGCTCCAGGTCGCGGCGCAGGCTGGCGTGGACCTGGTCCCACAGGCCGCGCACGTAGTCCTGCACGCTTTCATGGGCGATCAGGTCCTGCTTGATCCGCTCGACCTTCGCCGCCAGCGCCGGGTCCGTGCGCAGGCGCGCCACGTAGTCCTGCAGCCAGTCCGCGTAGTCGCGGCGCAGCGGATGCTCGGGCCGGGACAGGATCTCGTTGAGTTCGTCGAGCAGCGCGCGGGCGATCCGGTCGGCTAGGCTGTCGGCGATGCCCTCCACCGGCCTGACGAAATCCACCGTGCCCACCAGCCGCGGCCACTCCTTGCGCGCGTGCTTGACCATCAGCGCGGAGGCGCGCTGCCTGACCGCCTCGTTGTCCAGGTAGCCGGCCAGCCGCTTCAGCGCCTCGTCCAGCAGTGCCTTATGGTGGCGACCGTCGGCGGTGAGCAGGCCGAGCACGTCGCCGGCGGTGGCGGCGGCGTTCCAGTTGCGCAGGCGCTCGATCACGAAGCCCCGGATCGCCTCGCGCACGGCGCGCTCGTCGAGCAGGTCCAGCGCCTGCAACGCCCAGCCGCGGGCCAGCTGCGCCAGCGTGCGCGACTGCTCCGGCCGCGCCAGCCATTCGCCGAGCCTGCCCCGCCGGGTCGAACACCTCCAGCTTGGCCAGCAGGGTCTGCGGTTCGAGGAAATGGTCGCGCACGAACGCGGCCAAGGCTGTCGGCGATGCGGGCCTTGCTGTGCGGAATGACCGCCGTGTGCGGGATCGGCAGGCCCAGCGGATGGCGGAACAGCGCCACCACCGCGAACCAGTCGGCCAGCGCACCGACCGTGGCCGCTTCGCAGAACGCCGACACCTGGCCCCACGCGCCGCGGTTGCCCATCGCATGGCTGAGCACGAAGCCGGCCAGCATCGCCAGCAGCATGGCTAAGGGCGATGGACTTCATGCGGCGCAACTGCGCGCGGCGCGGATCGTCGGTCATGCTGGGGCCGGCGGCGGGTCTGGCCGCAGTCTAGCGGCAGGCGCGTGCAGGCGGCATCGCGGCGCCTGTCCCGTTGCCGGGGTCAGCGCATCGTCGGCATCACGAATTCGGCGCCCGCGGCGCGGGTGCCTGCGGCGGCACCCGTGGCGCCGTCGGGCCAGCGCGCGGTGACCGTCTTCATGCGGGTGTAGAAACGCACGCCATCCGGGCCGTGCATGTGCAGCGGGCCGAACAGCGAGCGCTTCCAGCCGCCGAAGCTGTGGAAGGCCATCGGCACCGGGATCGGCACGTTGATCCCGACCATGCCCGCCTGCACCCGCCGCGCGAACTCGCGCGCCGCGCCGCCGCTGCGGGTGAACACGGCGGTGCCGTTGCCGTATTCGTGTCCATCCACCAGCGCCAGCGCCGCTTCGAAGTCCGCCACCCGGACCACGCACAACACCGGTCCGAAGATTTCCTCGCGGTAGATCCGCATGGTCGGGGTGACCCGGTCGAACAGGCTGCCGCCGAGGAAGAAGCCCGCGCGCTGCACGCAGGCATGGGCGCGTCCGTCGACCACCAGCTGCGCCCCCTCACCCACGCCCAGGTCGATGTAGCCGCGCACGCGCTCGCGATGCGCGCCGTCCACCAGCGGGCCCATGTCCGGATCATCCAGGCCCGGGGCGATGCGCAACGTCTCGACCTTCTGCCTGAGCGCGGCGACCAGCGCATCGGCGGTGGCATCGCCCACGCACACGGCCACCGAGATCGCCATGCAACGCTCGCCGGCCGAGCCGTAGCCGGCGCCGAGCAGCGCGTCGGCCGTCATGCCGACGTCGGCATCGGCCAGCACCACCGCATGGTTCTTGGCCCCGCCCAGCGCCTGCACGCGCTTGCCGGCCGCGCTGCCGCGCTGGTACAGGTACTTCGCCACCGGCGTGGAGCCGACGAAGCTGAGCGCCTGCACCCGTTCGTCGTCCAGCAGCGCATCGACCGCCGCGCGGTCGCCGTTGACCACGTTGAACACGCCGTCGGGCAGGCCGGCCTCACCGAGCAGGGCCGCCATGGGTGCAGCGCCGCCGACGGCACCTTCTCGGAGGGCTTGAGCACGAAGCTGTTGCCGCAGGCCAGCGCCACCGGCGCCATCCACAGCGGGACCATCACCGGGAAGTTGAACGGTGTGATGCCGGCGACCACGCCCAGCGGCGCGCGTTCGCTCCAGCTGTCCACGCCGCGCCCGACCTCGGCCGAGTACTCGCCCTTGAGCAGGTGCGGAATGCCGGCGGCGAACTCGACCACCTCCAGCCCTCGGGTGACTTCGCCGCGCGCGTCGGACAGGGTCTTGCCGTGCTCGGCGGTGATCGTGCGCGCCAGCGCGTCGGCGTCACGCTCGATCAGCGCGCGCAGGCGGAACATCACCCGCGCCCGCTGCAACGGCGTCGTCGCCGCCCACGCGGGGAACGCGGCCTGCGCCGCATCGACCGCCGCGCGCACACCTTACCGGCGTCAGCCAGCGGCACGTGCGCGGCGACCTGGCCGCTGGCCGGCTCGAACACCTCGCCGTGGCGATCGCCGGCACCGGTCTGTTGGCGGCCACCGATGTGGTGGTGGAGTTGTCGGGTCATGGCCATGTCTCCTCTACGCGTTTCTTGCGGGGCCGGCCATGCGGCGGGTGCGACGCCATCGACAGCACCACGTCGTCGCCCGCGCTGGCCGCGTCGCCGCGCCGGATAAGCCGGCGGCTGCGAACCCGGCGCCGCGGCCTGCGCCTGGCGGCGGCGTTGCGCAGGCGCCCGGCGTGCGGGCGGGGTGCGCGAGCGCGGCCATGACGGCGCCACGGGCCCCGGGCCGGTCGCGTCGCCGCAGGCCGGCGGCTACGACGCCAACGCCTCGTTCGCCGGCGTGTACGGCAGGCGCAGCGCATCGGCCACCGCGCGGTAGGTCAGCTTGCCCGCGTGCACGTTCAGGCCGTTGCGCAGGTTCACGTCGTCCAGCAGCGCCTGCACCGCGCCGCTGTCGGCCAGCGCCAGCGCGTGCGGCAGGGTGGCGTTGGTCAGGGCGAAGGTGGAGGTGCGGGCCACGCCGCCGGGCATGTTGGCCACGCAGTAGTGGATGATCCCGTCGACCTCGTAGGTCGGCTCCTTAGTGCGTGGTCGGCCGGCTGGTCTCGAAGCAGCCGCCCTGGTCGATGGCCACGTCCACCAGCACCGAGCCGGGCCGCAGGTGTTTCAGGTGCTCGCGCACGAGCAGCTTGGGCGCGGCCGCGCCGGGGATCAGCACCGCGCCGACCACCGGGTCGGTGTAGGGCAGGCGCTCCTCGATCGCGTCGCGGGTGGAGTAGATCGTGGTCAGGCGGTCGCCGTAGAGCTCGTCGATGTACTTCAGCCGCTCCAGCGAACGGTCGAGGATGGTGACGTGCGCGCCCAGGCCCATTGCCATGCGCGCCGCGTTGAGGCCGACGGTGCCGCCGCCGATGACCATCACCTCGGCCGGCTTCACCCCGGGCACGCCGCCGAGCAGGATGCCCGAGCCGCCCCAGGGCCTTCTCCAGCGCGTGCGCGCCGGCCTGGATCGACATGCGGCCGGCGACTTCGCTCATCGGCGCCAGCAGCGGCAGGCCGCCGCGGTCGTCGGTGACGGTCTCGTAGGCGATCGCGGTGCAGCCGGAGGCCAGCAGCGCGGCGGTCTGCTCCGGGTCCGGGGCCAGGTGCAGGTAGGCGTACAGCACCTTGGCCGGGGCGCAGCATCGCGCACTCGGCCGGTTGCGGCTCCTTGACCTTGATGGCCATGTCGGCGCGTCCGTAGACCTCGGCGGCCGTGTCGACGATCAGCGCGCCAGCCGCTTCGTAGGCATCGTTGGCCGCGGCCGATGCCGGCGCCGGCATCGCGCTCGACCAGCACCTGGTGGGCCGCGGGAGGACAGCTCGCGTGCCCCCGCCGGAGTCAGGCCGACGCGGTATTCGTGGTTCTTGATCTCCCGGGGAACGCCGATCAGCATGGTCTGGCTCCGTGGTTGGATGACTGCGGCGGGGGAAACCCGGCGCTACAGGCCCGTCAGGACCTCGCCGAGCATGGAGAAGATGTCGTCGATGTGCTGTCGCTCGGCGATCAGCGGCGGCGACAGCGCCACGGTGTCGCCGGTGGTGCGCACCAGCAGGCCCTTGCGGAACGCGCGTTCCAGCACCTGGTAGCCACGCGCGCCGGGCTTGCCCGCTTGCGGGGCCAGCTCGATCGCGCCGACCAAGGCCGAAGTTGCGGATGTCGATCACGTTCGGCCGGTCGCGCAAGGCGTGCAGCCCGTCTTCCCAGTACTGCTCCAGCTCGCGGGCGCGGGTCAGCAGGCCCTCCTCGGCGTAGGTGTCCAGCGTGGCCAGCGCGGCGGCGCAGGCCAGCGGGTGGCCGCTGTAGGTATAGCCGTGGAACAGGTCGATGGCGTTGTCCGGGCCGTGGGTGAAGGCCTCGTGGATCGCCTCGGAGACCAGTACCGCGCCCATCGGCACGCAGCCGGAGGTGATGCCCTTGGCCACGGTGATCATGTCCGGGGTGACGCCGAAGCGCTGCGCCGCGAACGGCTCGCCGACGCGGCCGAAGCCGGTGATCACCTCGTCGAACACCAGCAGGATGCCGTGCCGGTCGCAGATCTCGCGCAGCCGCTGCAGGTAGCCCGGCGGCGGCAGGAGCACGCCGGCCGAACCGGAGATCGGCTCGACGATCACCGCGGCGATCGTGCTGGCGTCATGCAGCTGGACCAGCCGCTTCCAGGTCATCGGCAAGCTCGACACCGTGCTGCGGCAGGCCGCGCGAGAACGCGTTGCGGCCGATGTCCAGGGTGTGGCGCAGGTGGTCCACGCCCGGCAGGCCGGCGCCGAACCACTTGCGGTTGTTGGGCAGGCCGCCGACCGAGATGCCGCCGAAGCTGACCCCGTGGTAGGCCTTCTCGCGGCCGATCAGGCGTACCCGCTGGCCCTCGCCGCGGGCGCGGTGGTAGGCCAGCGCGATCTTCAGCGCGCTGTCCACCGCCTCGGAGCCGGAGTTGGTATAGAACACGTGGTCCAGCGGCCGCGGTGCGATCGCCTTCAGCCGCTCGGCCAGCACGAACGGCAGCGGCGAACCCATCTGGAAGTTCGGCGCGAAGTCGAGCGTGGCGACCTGGCGGGCCACTGCCTCCACGATCCGCGGCCGCGCGTGGCCGGCGTTGCAGCACCACAGGCCGGCGGTGCCGTCGAGGATCGGCCGGCCCTCGACGTCGCGGTAGTACATGCCCTCGGCCGAGGCGAGCAGGCGCGGACTCTGCCGGAACTGTCGGTTGGCGGTGAACGGCATCCAGAACGCGTCCATCGCCGCCGGCGCGGACAGGTTCTGGGCGGCGTAGTGGTCGGCCGGGGCGGCGCGGAGGGGGTGTCGTCTTGGCTCATCGGGGGCGCTTCCATAGGCGGGTCCAGCCGGAACGGCACGGGGCCGCCGGGGCATTGCCGTTTTAAAAATTCAACGCTCGGGCCGAGTCTACGCCAAAAATTGACCCGGACGGGGTGGCATGTAAAGTATCCCGCAACACGCCGGCATGCCGCCGGACCTTACCAGATCGGAGCCGAAAGACGGAATGGACATCGGCGCACGCCTGCAGCGGGTACGCACCGCCCGCAACCTCAGCCAGCGCGAGCTGGCCCGGCGCGTGGGCGTCACCAACAGCACCATCTCGCTGATCGAGCAGAACAAGGTCAGCCCGTCGGTCAGCTCGCTGAAGAAGGTGCTCGACGGCATCCCGATCTCGCTGGCCGACTTCTTCACCCTGAGATATGGACCCGGGCCCGCCGGAACAGCCGTTCTACGCGGCCGACGAGCTGCCCGACGTGGGCAACAACGACATCCACTACTACCTGGTCGGCCAGCACCGCCCGCAACGGCAGATGTGCATCCTGCGCGAAGTGATGCCGCCGGGAAGCGACACCGGCGAGGCGATGATCGAGCACGAGGGCGAGGAGGGCGGGGTGATCATCGCCGGCCGGGTCGAGGTCACCGTCGGCAGCCAGGTGCGCGTGCTCGGCCCCGGCGAGGCCTACTACTTCGAGAGCAAGGTCCCGCACCGCTTCCGCAACGTCGGCAACGAGGACGCGGTGATCGTCAGCGCGAATACCCCGGCGACATTCTGAAATGGAGACGAAGATGGATCGCGAGCAGGCCGAAGCCGTGGCCGATGCGCTGCTGGAGCAGGGCCGCCAACGGCAACAGGCGACGCGCAGCGAGCGGCTGCGGCGGCGCTGGCGGCACGAAGCGATGGTGTGGCGCAACCGGCGCGCACTCGCCCTGGCCATTGTCGCGATGCTGGTGTCCGCGCCGCTTGCCGTCATCGTGGGCCTGCGCTCCTGGGAGCAGATGGCGACGCTTTCCGGCTGGAAGCCACTGCTGCTGTGGATCGGGCTGCCGGTGCTGGCGCTGGGCATCTGGCGCCTGCGGCTGCCCGCCGCACGCGACGGCCTCGAAGAACTCTGACTGTCACGGGCGACCGCGCATCGCGCGCGCTCCCGCCGAACCACCCGAGGTGAACGCATGAACGCTCCCCGCACCCAGTCCGACTGGCAGGCCATGGCCGACGGCCTGCGCCTGCGCACGCAGGCCTTCATCGACGGCCGGTACGTTGATGCCGCCGACGGCGCCACCTTCGACTGCACCAGTCCCATCGACGGCCGCGTGCTGGGCCAGGTCGCCCGTGGCGGACAGGCCGATATCGACCGCGCGGTGCGTGCGGCGCGGCGCAGCTTCGAGGCCGGCGGCTGGTCGCAGGCGCGGCCGGTGAAGCGCAAGAAGACCCTGCAGGCGCTGGTCGCGCTGATCGAACGGCACGCCGACGAACTGGCGCTGCTGGAATCGCTGGACATGGGCAAGCCCATCGACGACGCGCGCAACGTCGACCTTGCCGCCACGATCCGCTGCTTCAGCTGGACCGCCGAAGCGCTGGACAAGGTCTATGGCGAGGTGGCGCCGACCGGCAACGACGAGCTGGGCCTTATCACCCGCGAGCCGCTGGGCGTGGTCGGCGCCATTGTTCCCCTGGAATTTCCCGCTGCTGATGGCCGCGTGGAAGCTGGCGCCGGCGCTGGCCTGCGGCAATTCGGTGGTGCTCAAGCCGTCGGAGAAGTCACCGCTGAGCGTGCTGCGCCTTACCGAGCTGGTCGCCGAGGCCGGCATCCCCGACGGCGTGTTCAACGTCGTACCCGGCTTCGGCAAGGAGGCCGGCGAACCGCTTGCGCTGCACATGGACGTGGACGGGCTGGTGTTCACCGGCTCGACCGCGGTCGGCAAGCGCCTGCTGCAATGCGCCGGCCTGTCGAACATGAAACGCGCCTACATGGAGTGCGGCGGCAAGAGTCCGAATGTCGTGTTCGCCGATGCGCCGGACCTGGACAAGGCCGCCGAGGCGGCGGCGATGGGCATCTTCTACAACCAGGGCGAGGTCTGCACCGCCGCCTCGCGCCTGCTGGTGGAGCGCGGGATCAAGGACGAGTTCGTGGCCCGCGTGGTCGAGGCCGGCAGGAAGATGCAGCCGCGCCATCCGCTCGAGCCCGGCGCACCGATGGGCGCGATGGTCGACGAAGGCCAGACCCGGCGCGTGCTCGAGTACATCGCCAGGGGGCAGGCCGAAGGCGCAAGGCTCGCCCCGGCGGCCAGCGTGTGGAGCCGGTCGCCGGCGGCTGCTACGTCGAGCCGACCGTGTTCGACGACGTGCGCCCTGAGCATGCGATCTCGCGCGAGGAGATCTTCGGCCCGGTGCTGGCGGTGATCCCGTTCGACGACGAAGCGCAGGCCCTGCGCATCGCCAACGACACCGAGTACGGCCTTACCGCCGGATTGTGGACCGCGAACCTGTCGCGTGCCCACCGCATGGCGCGCGGCCTGCGCGCCGGCAGCGTCTGGGTCAACTACTGGGACGGCGGCGACATGACCGCGCCGTTCGGTGGCTACAAGCAGTCCGGCAACGGCCGAGACAAGTCGCTGCACGCCTTCGACAAGTACACCGAAATGAAGGCGACCTGGATCAACCTGGGCGATTGAGGGATCGCAGCCGGCCGGGCGCAGGCGTCGCCAGGATGCCGGTCCCGGGCCCGTATCGTCCGTATGCGCCGGGGCTTGCGCCTCCGGCCTATGGCGCCGTCGCTGGTCGTGGCGATCCACGTGCTGATCGTGTCGAGGAAGCCGGGTACGCAGGCGGGAACGGGCCCGGCGTACTTGGAGCGGGCGCCGGCCCGGGTCCGTGCGGCCAGAACTGATGGGTTGGCGCCTGCGAAGATGTCCAGGTCGAGCCGCGTGTTGCCGGCCCGCTGCGATCCTTCTTCGATCCCTGGCCGCTTGCGGTCGGCCGGAACCATCGTGCCACTTCGCCCTGCACTGCGGCTCATTGCGTTCGTCCGCCAACACCTGCGGGTGGGCGGTGTCGCCCGGGCCGAGCCGTTGCCGACGTTGGGTACGCCTCGCCCGCGTTGCTGGCTGCAGGCCAAACGGGAAGCGGCGGGGATTTCTCCCCGCCGCCGCTGCTTGCTTGCCTTCCCTCAGTGAGGTCTGGAATCCGGGATGTTGACCTTGTCGATGCCATGGATCACGCCATTGCTGGCCATGATGTCAGGACGGGTGACCCGGGCGCTGCCGATGCTGAGCTTGCCGTCGGCGACCCGGACCGGCGCGGTCTGGCCTTGCACCGTTCGTGCTGCCTGCCACTTGCCGACATCGGCGGTGGTCTTGCGGCCATTGACCAGGTGGTAGTTGACCAGCGATGCCAGTTCGTCCTTGTTGGCGGGCTGGAGCAACCGGTCGAGCGTGCCTGCCGGCAGGGCCGAGAACGCTTCGTCCGTCGGTGCGAACAACGTGTATTGCCCGGCGCCGTCGAGCGAGGACGTCAATCCCGCCTTGTCGATCGCATTGATGAAGGTGGAGAAGGATTCGCTGTTCTTCAGCGTGCCCACCAGGTTCTGTTGGGTGACGCCGTCTTATGTTGCATCTGCATGGGAATTCCCGGGGAATGGACCCGTTTCGGGTCAAGCGGACGGCCAAGGCCGTAGCCTGGCGAAATGCCAGGCACGAGCTCAATGCGGAGAGTGGGCGGGAAGTGGAGCGCGGCTGAGCAGCCGATACGGTATTGCACCGTAGCGAAGGCACCGTGCGCCCTTCGTCGTTACCGTCGCGTGATGCGTTTTTCGAACAGCGCCACGCATCATGGCGGTGTGCTAGCGTGGCTCCACGCGTGATTCCGATGCCGGTTACCTTCCGCGCCCGCCGTGTGCCGGCTTGCACAGTTCGCCGGAGGTCACATGAACATCAAGCGACATCGCGTCGTCGCGAGCGAATCCCCGTTCCAGGGCGTCGCCAATGCGTTGCAGGATCGTGCGGTGCAGTGCGCCGAGAATGAGGGCTGGCCCATTCCGGGCGACGCGCCGGAACCGCTGCTGGCGATGGCGCAGGCCAGCGTCGTCCACTGCGCCACTGCGCAGATGGGCGGGCAACCGGCGGGCGGGATCCACTTCCAGTCCGGACGTTCCTGCGCATACCGGCGCATCGTGTTGCCCACGCGCCACGTGGGGGCGATCCAGTGGCATGCGGGCGCACAGGCCTCGCGGCCGTGAGCAGCATCTCCTGGTCATTTCACTGGAAGGCGTGGAATACGTGCGAGGCCGCCTGGATCCCGACACGGACGCGCGCCTGGATGCCTACCGCCTGGTGCATGAGCAAGCGAGTCGCGAGGGCGACGTACGCTGGTTCTTCTTTGCCGGGCCCGGCCTGACGAAGCCCGAGGCGCTGTCGCGGGCGCAACAGTGGTACGCGTCGACGCATCACACGAGCTGGCCGGGCATCGCGCGCTAGTCCCACATCGCGAGCGCGTCCGGAAACGCCGGGATGGCCCGTGATCCCATGCCCGCGGTGCAGGGTGTCGGCGTGCCCGGGCGGCCGAGCCGCGCAGCGCGGGCCACAGGTCGCTGGCTTCGTCGCGGCGTTCCGTGTTTCATTCCCCGCAGGCCGCGATTGGTCGCATCGCCTTGCCGGGCTGCTTTGGCGGTACCCACCATGGCGCTCCTTTCCACGGAGGTGTCCATGCCGAAGCGCGACAAGAATTCCGATCGTCCTGCTGTCCTGCTGCGCCGGGGCGTGGTGCCGCCGGTGCTCCTGCTGGGGGCGCTGCTCGCGGGAAGCGCCGAAGCCGTACCGGAACGGCTCACCGGTTCGGGCCCCGTGCGCGGCGCGACCTTGGACGGCGTCATGGCTTTCAAGGGCATTCCGTATGCGGCGCCACCGGTCGGTCCGCTGCGCTGGCGTCCTCCGCAGCCGGTCGTCCCGTGGCAGGCCGCGAGGGACGCCACCCGATCCGATCCGGCCTGCCCGCAACCCCCATGCCGTGGGTGGGCGAGGTGCCGCAGTCCGAGGACTGCCTCACCCTGAACGTCTGGGCGCCGCAGGGCGGCAAAAACCTGCCCGTCGCCGTCTGGATACATGGCGGCGGCGGCATCATCGCGGGCAGCGGCTCCCAGCCCACGTTCGACGGCTCGCGTTTCGCCCGCGACGGCGTGGTGCTGGTCACGCTCAACTACCGTCTCGGCCAACTGGGCTTCTTCGCGCATCCGCAGTTGCCGGGGGCGGAAATTTCGGCTACATGGACATGATCGCGGTGCTGCACTGGGTCCGCGACAACATCGCCGCCTTCGGTGGCGATCCCGCCCGCGTGACCCTGATGGGCGAGTCCTCCGGAGGCATGGCGGTGACGGTGCTGATGGCGTCGCCCGGGGCCCGCGGCCTGTTCGCCGGTGCCATCAGCCAGTCGGCGGGCGAGTCGCAGGCCGAGCGCCTGGTCGACGCGGTCGCGGCAGGCGAACGGCTGGCGCGGGCGGCGGGTGCCGCCGACATCTCCGCACTGCGCGCGCTGCCGGCGGACGTGATCGTCGGCATCCCGCGCGAGAACACCTACGCGGGCCCGATGCTAGACGGAACGACCATGGCCGAGCAGCCGGCCGCCGCCGCCTTCGCGGCGGGTCGTACGGCGCCGGTGCCGTTCCTATCGGTGCCAATGATCGCGAAGAGGGAGCGATGGGCCACATGCCGGCGGAAGAAGCCAGGCAACGACTGGACGGCCTGCTTGCCGCCTATCCGGCCCAGGCGGATGCGGCACGTCGTGTCTACGGCATCGAGCACGCCGGTCCGGTCGAGTCGCTGGTCCGGATCACCTCCGATGCCGGCAACGTCGAGCCGGCGCGCTACTACGCGCGCCAGCACCAGCCCTCCCAATAATACCGGTTCTCCTACGTGGCCACCCGCGATCGCGCCAGCGTGTCCGGCGCGCACCACGCCGCGGAGTTGCCGTATGTCTTCGGCACGGCGAACCGGGACGCTTCGGCGGAGGACCGCCAGGCGGTGGATGCGGTGCACGACACCTGGGTGCGTTTCGCCAGGACCGGCACCCCGGGCTGGCAGGCGTTCGCGCCGGGCAACGAAGTGCTCAACGACTTCACCGTGGCCGGGCCGGTGGTCGGGCCCGATCCCCTGCGGGACCGGCTGGACCTTATGGTCGAGGCCGCCAAGGCGCGCTGAGCGGCTGCGGCAGCTGTGGATCGACCGGCGTCCTTCGCGTCGTCGATCCTGTCCCGACGGGACGCGCCCGCCTGCGCCGGTCGCGGCATAGGCGGGCGAGTCGTCCGGATCGCCCGCGCCGTCGACCATGAGGAAGCGGCCGCAGCCTATCCCAGGTGCTGGGGATGCGGCCGCGAGCGTTCGCCGCGTGGCCGGGGCGCGGCCCGGGGCGGCCGGATTCCGCCGTGCTCCGGTTGCAGCTGCTCCAGCAGTTGCCTGCGGTCCTCCAGGCTGCGCATGTGGCGCAGCGCATTGGCCAGCACGGCGAGGTCCTGGTGCGCGCCGAGTTCATCGGCCAGCCGGTGCAGCCGCTTCGATATCGCCGGATCGTGGTCGAGCGCATCGATCTTCAGGTGGTCCAGCGCATCGACCTGCATGCGCAGGCGACGTACGCGGCGGCGCCAGCGATGGAGGTTCTCCGGCTCGGGATGCTTGTCTGCGCGGCGCGCGGCCTTGTGGGTGCGGCGGCTCTGGCGTACCAGCCCTTCGCGGATGTCGGATTCGGTCAGCGTGGACCAGGGGCGGCGCTTGCAGCAGCCGGGCCGCGCGCCGGAGCGTCCGGCGCCGGCTGGCGAAACCCGGATCGGCCGCCAGTTCGCGCCTTAGTAAGGCGGTCGGCGCGGCTTGCGAGTCGATCGGCGGCGTTTTCCCAGCCGGTACCGGTGGACCGCTGGCCAAGGCCGGCGGCGACCAGGGCGACGACATGCGCGTCGCGCAGCGCGCCGAGGCTGTCGCCCACCCGGTGCAGGAGTTCGTCGGCGGTTTCGAGGTTGAACCGCGACCCGGCCAGCGCGGCCAGCGAGCGGGCGCGACGGATCGCCTTGCGTGCCGCGTGCACGTGCACGTGCACATCGTTGACGGCGGCTGCCAGCGCTTCGATCGCCACCACGCATTCCCGCAGGAGGAGACGGCCCAGCCTGCTTCCGTCGGAGGAAGGCATGGTGAACTGCCGGGAGGGGGAGGGACTGCATGCTAGCGCGGAACGACGCGGGCGGCGCGGCACCCGATTGCCGCCGCGCGTGGCCTGCGCGGCGGGGCGCGACCCGCGAGCGAACGCCGGCAGGGAGACGCACGTCGGGACCCGCGGCGCAGGGGCTGGACGCGCGGCTCAGGCGATCACCGGCCGCGACTGCGCGCGTCCCGGATCCGGTTCATCCGCCACCTTCGCCCAGGGCATGGGCGAGGTGCCGCACCGCCTCGACCAGCTGTTCGCCCGGGCGGGTGTAGGGCAGGCGCAGCCAGTGGTCCAGCCCGCCTTCGACGCTGAATACCGGTCCGGGCACCACGTGCACGCCGCGCTGTTCCGCTTCCGCGGCCAGCCGCGTGGCACTGCCGTGCGGCAGCTGCAGCCACAGGCTGAGGCCGCCGTCGGGCAGGCGGAAGCGCCAGTCCGGCAGATGCTGGCGCACCGCCCCGGCCAGCGCGTCGCGGCGCTGGCGCATGTCGTCGCGGCGCGACGCGAACGGGTCCGGCGCCTGCAGCAGGTCGGCGACCACCAGCTGGTCGAACAGCGAGGTGCCCAGGTCCATCTGCATGCGGGTGGCGAGGATGCGCTCGACCAGTTCGCGCGGGGCGCGGATCCAGCCCACGCGCAGGCCGGCCCAGAACAGCTTGGAGGCGCTGCCGAGGGTGATCGCCGTCGCCGCGTGCGCGGCGAACGGCGCCGGCATTGGCGCCGCGGACAGGGCGGTGGGCTGCAGGGTCTCATCGACGATCGGCACGGTGCGGGTGGCGCCCAGCGCGGCGGCGTAGCGCGCGCGCAGCGCGTCATCCATCAGGAAGCCGGTCGGGTTCTGGAAATCGGGAATCAGGTAGGCCAGGTGTGGCGAGGTCTGGCGCAGGGTGGCCTCGATGCCTTCGATGTCCCAGCCGGTTTCGCCGAGCGGGTCGGCCAGCGGCGAGGACACCAGTCGCGCGCCGCCCAGCCGCAGCGCTTCGATCGCGTTGGAGTAGCCGGGCGATTCCAGTGCGATCCGGTCGCCGGGACGCGACAGTGCGCGGGCGACGATGGCCAGCGCCGGCAGCGCGCCGGAGGTGACCACGATCTGCTCCGCATCCGTGGCCAGCCCGCGCCGCGCGAACGAGGCGGCGATGCGCTCGCGCAGCAGCGGCAGGCCCGCCGGCAGGTAGCCGTCGGTGCCCAGGTAGGCGGGAAGCGCGGCCAGGGCGCGCGCGTAGGCCTGTTCGATACCGCAGGGCGCGGAGGTCGCGGCGCAGGTCAGGTCGATGGCGTCGCCGGCCGTGGCCGCGGCCGGCGACTGCAGGACGTGGCGGTGCGCGCGTTCGCGTTCCGGCGGGACCGCGGCGAAGGTGCCTGCGCCCCCTGGCGCGCGCTCGCGAAGCCGCTGGCGACCAGCTCGGCGTAGGCGCGGGTGACGGTGGTGCGCGATACGTCCAGCGCGGCGGTGACCGCGCGCTCGCTGGGCAGGCGCGTGCCGATCGGGATGCGGCCGTCGCCGATCAGCGCCTGCAGGGCCTTAAGACAGGCCGCGGTAGGCGGGGTCGCGATGGAAGGGGCCGACCAGGCTGGCCAAGCGCTCGGGGGCAATGGAGCGGTTCATGAGGCCACTATCGCACGATTGGATATGTGTGGAGAGTCCAATATTCGGCATCCTAGCCTGCATGAACGCCCAGACCTCCCCGATTGGCCTCGTCAACCTCGGTCCGCTCGCGCAACTGCGCGCCGGGCGCCTGCCGCAACGCCTGCTGCGCCTGCTGGTTGGCCTGTGGCTCTACGGACTGGCCATCGCCCTGGTGGTCGAGGGCGCGATCGGCGCCTCGCCGTGGGACGTGCTCCACCTGGGCCTGTCGCGGCAGCTGTCGATGTCCTTCGGCTTGGTCATGGTGATCGCCGCCATCGCGGTGCTGCTGGCCTGGATTCCCCTGCGGCAGATGCCGGGCCTGGGCACGGTGGCCAACGCCCTGCTGCTGGGGCCGTTCGCGGGCCTGCAGCTGGGCTGGCTGGACACGCCCGACACTCTGCCGCTGCGCGTGGCCTACCTGCTGGCCGGCGTGGTCCTGTGTGCACTGGCCACCGCGTTGTACGTCGGCGCCCAGCTGGGGCCGGGGCCACGCGATGGCCTGATGACCGGCCTGACCCGGCGCACCGGCTGGCCCCTGCGTCGCGTGCGCACCCTGATCGAGGTCTGCGTACTGGCCGTGGGCGTGCTGCTGGGCGGCACCGTCGGCGTGGGCACGGTGGTCTTCGCGTTCGGCGTGGGTCCGTTGACCCAGTTCTTCCTGCGTTACCTTATGGTGCGGCTGGAGCCGCCGGCCGATCGCACCGCGGTGTCCGGCGAGGCGGGCTGACCACCGCGCCGCGCCGGAACCGGCGCGGCGCACCCTGTTCAAGGAAGGCAAAGCGCCCCCGGGTGCAGGTGGCACAGGGACGTGCCACGCCTGAGGCGCACGCGGCCTCGATGCCTCGTACCGGCCAAGGTTTCCGTTGAAATCATCCGCGCGGCGCGGCCGGCGCGAAGGAATGCGGCGCGCATCCGACTAGAATCTGCGCCTTCGACCGGCTCCTGCATTCCGATACCGACATGACTGTTTCCTCTCCCTCCCTCCGCGGCAGCATCGTCGCCCTCGTCACGCCAATGCACGAGGACGGCAGCGTCGACTACGACGCGCTGCGCCGGCTGATCGACTGGCACGTGGCCGAGGGCACCGACTGCGTCGGCGTGGTCGGCACCACCGGCGAGTCGCCGACGGTGGACGTGGAGGAGCACTGCGAGATCATCCGCGTGGCGGTGGAACAGGCGGCCGGGCGCGTGCCGGTGATGGCCGGCTGCGGCGGCAATTCCACCGCCGAGGCGATCGCGCTGGCGCAGTTCGCGCGCCAGGGTCGGCGCCAGCAGCCAGCTGCAGGTCGTGCCGTACTACAACAAGCCCGGCCATAAGGGCAGTACCGCCATTTCCGCGCGATCGCCGAGGCCACCGGCGACCTGCCGATCGTGCTGTACAACGTCTTACCCGCACCGTGGCCGACCTGCAGCACGACACCGTGCTGCGCCTGGCGCAGGTGCCGGGGATCGTCGGCATCAAGGAAGCCACCGGCAACCCGGAGCGCGCGCAGTGGCTGATCCGCGAGGCGCCGGAAGGCTTCGCCATCTACTCGGGCGACGATGCCACCGCGGTGGCGCTGATCCTGCTGGGCGGCCATGGCAACGTCAGCGTCACCGCCAACGTCGCGCCGCGGCTGATGCACGAGCTGTGCGTGGCGGCGCTGGCGGGCGACATCGCGACCGCCACGGCCATCCAGCGCCGGCTGCTGCCGCTGCACCGGCAGCTGTTCGTCGAGGCCAACCCGATTCCGGTGAAGTGGGCCCTGGCCCGCCTCGGCCGCTGCGGCGGCACCCTGCGCCTGCCGATGACCGAGCTGGAGCCGGGCAACCAGGCCAAGGTGGAAGCGGCACTGCGCGAAGCGGGGCTGCTGGCGGGTTGAAGCCCGGCCGGCGTGGCCGACCGCGCGGGGCTTGAGCCGGCAGCGTCCGGCCCGGCGTGGACTGTGCGCGTGGCGATACGACGCCGGAGCGCCGCGCGCAACGTCCGCCGGACCACGCGGCCGTCGATGGGGGTGGCGCGGTCCGGCAAGCGGCGCGTACCCGGGTCTGTTTCCACATGCCTGCACGCGGGCCCTGCAAGGCGGTGCCGCGCGGACATCGCATGCGCGCGATCAGAAAGGGCTGACACGCCAGCAGTGTGTTTCCCGATTGAGGCCCGCCGCGGGTCGATGGGAGGCTCTTCCCTCGACATGGCCTGATAGCGCCTTCGCATGAACCACGAGTTGTTCCGCAGGGAGGCACTGGAGGCGAAGCGTCGCGGCTGGCTGGGCGGGATCTCGCTCGCCCGGCCGACGGGGCTCTGGTGGTTGACCCTGGCCGCGGCGCTGGCGGCGACGCTCGTCGCCCTGTTCCTGGTGCTGGGCACCTACACGCGACGTTCCACCGTCACCGGGCAGCTGGTGCCCTCGAAGGGCCTGTCCACGGTGCTGGCGCCGGCGACGGGGATTGTTTCGCGGCTGGACGCGGTCGAAGGGGATCGGGTGCGCAACGGGCAGGTGCTCGCCGTTGTCACCGTGCCGCGCGCCACGGTCGCCGAAGGCGACACGCTGGTCGCCCTCGAGCAGCGGCTCGCCCGGCGCCGCGAAAGCCTGATCGAGGGACAGGACGCGCAGCGCGAGCTGCTGGAAACCCGGGGCGCCGGATTGCGCGCGCAGCTGGCCGTGGCCCGGCAGGAGCTGGCACAGCTCGAAGCCGAAGCCGCTACGCGCGGCGCGCAGATCCGCATCGCCGAGGAAACCCTGCAGCGGCTCAGGCAGCTGGAAGGCGAGCGCTACGTGAGCCTGCTGCAGATCAAGCAGCAGGAATCCAATGCGCTGTCGTGGCAAGGCGAGATGCAGGCGCTGCAGCGCCATACCATCGCCGTCCGCCGGACGATCACGCAACTGCAGCAATCGATCCAGGAGCTGCCGGGTAGGGTCGGGCCGGCGACGCCGGCCTGGAGCGCGAACTGGCCCAGCTCGAACAGGAACGGGTGGAAACGCAGGCGCGTGGTGCGCTCACCATCAACGCGCCGGTCACCGGATCGGTATCGGCGCAGCTGGTCAAGCCGGGCCAGGCCGTGCAGGCCGGGCAGCCGCTGCTGAGCCTGCTGCCGCAAGAGGACGGACTCGAGGCCGAACTTCTCGTGCCCAGTCGCGCGATCGCCTTCATCGAGCCGGGCGATGCCGTCCTGCTGCGCTACCAGGCGTTTCCGTACCAGAAGTTCGGGCACCACCGCGGCCGGGTGGTGCGGATCAGCCGAAGTGCGCTGGGCGGCGGCGAGCCCGGCGCGCTGGCCGGCCGCGGCGCAGGCGGCAGAGCCGTACTACCGCGTAACCGTCGCGCTTGCGCGGCAGGCGGTCACCGCCTTCGGCAGGGAGGAGCCACTGAAGCCCGGCATGGTGCTGGATGCCGACATCCTCGGCGAGAGGCGTCGGCTGATCGAATGGGTGTTCGAGCCGTTGTATTCGCTCAAGGGAAGGATCGGGAATGACTGAGCTGCGGGTTCCGGTTCGCGATGGACCTGCCGCGGGCCGTGCCCCTGTCAGCGTGCGATAGAAAATAGTCGCCGGGAAACGGCTGCTCGAGCGGGTCGTGCCGGTGGTCCCGCGGTGATCCGGCGATTTGCCGGTGTCGTCGATGTGGAGATCCGGCGCCCGGCTGCCACGTCCGGCACGGCTCGACTCCAGCGTCTGTGTTGTTTCCCGGCTGTCCAGGAGGGTGCCCGGAACCCCATGTCGAAAATCATTGCAACGCTCCAATCCGAGTCGGCCGAATGCGGCCTCGCATCGATTGCGATGGTGGCCAGTGCGCACGGGCTGCATGTCGGGCTGGCCGAACTGCCGCCGCTTTCCGATGTCGCTCAAGGGTGCTAAGGCTCAACCAGCTGATCCATGTCGCCCAGGGCGCTGGGGTTTTCCACCCGCCCGTTGCGCCTGGACATGGACGACCTGGGCAGGCTCACGCTGCCGTGCATCCTGCATTGGGACCTGAACCATTTCGTGGTGCTGGCCAGGGTCGGCAGGTCGAAGGCGACGGTCTTCGACCCGGCCTTCGGCGAGCGCACGCTGGACTTCAAGGAGTTTTCCGGGCATTTCACCGGCGTGGCGCTGGAGCTCTCCCCGGGCATGACTTCAAGCCGCGGAAGGCGGTCCCCGCGTTTTCGGTTGGCCAGCTGACCGGGCCCGTACGCGGGCTGTGGCCGGCGCTCGGGCAGATCCTGCTGCTGTCTGCCGCGTTGCAGGTATTCGTAATCCTCGCGCCGTTCTTCATGCAGTGGGTGGTGGATCAGGTGCTGGTCTCCGCCGACCGCGACCTGCTGGCGGTGCTGGGCCCAGGGTTCGGGCTGGCGCTGCTGCTGCAGATCGGCATCGGCCTGCTGCGCGGCTGGTCGGTGGTGTTCCTGTCCTCGCGGCTTGGCCTGCAGTGGACGGGGAACGTGTTCGCGCACCTGCTGCGGCTGCCCCTGGACTTCTTCGAGAAACGCCACCTGGGCGACGTGACCTCGCGCATGTCGTCGGTGCAGGCGATCCAGCACACGCTGACCACCAGTTTCGTCGAGGCGCTCATCGACGGGCTGATGGCGGTGGTCACGCTGGGCCTGATGCTGGTCTACAGCGGGAAGCTGGCCCTGGTGACGCTGTCGGCGGTGGCGCTGTACTTCGGCATCCGCTGGCTGGCGTACCGGCCGCTGCGCGACGGGACGGAGCGGCAGCTGGTGGCGGCGGCCCGGCAGGAGAGCCACCTGCTGGAGTCGTTGCGCGGGATGCAGAGCCTGAAGGTGGCCGGCGAGGAGCCCGGGCGTCGCTCGACCTACGAGAACCTGATGGTCGACACGGTCAACAACGAGGTCCGGCTGGCGCGGATGGGGCTGGGCTTCGGTAGCGCCAGCCAGCTGGTGTTCGGCATCGAGCGCATCGCCGTGGTCTGGATCGGTGCCACCCCTGGCGATGGACAGCGTGTTCTCGGTCGGCATGCTGATCGCCTACCTGCCCTACAAGGACCAGTTCGCCGCGCGGGCCTCGGCGCTGATCGACAGGTGGATGGAATTCCGCATGCTGCGCCTGCACGGGGAGCGCCTTACCGACATCGTGCTGTGTCCGCCGGACGACGATCGCGGACCCGCGGAGCTGCCGCCGCCGCCGGACACGCGCATCGAGGTGGAGAATCTCTCGTTCCGCTACGGCGAGGGCGAGCCGTGGGTGCTGAGCGAGTGCAGCTTCACGGTCGAGCCCGGGGAGTCGGTGGCGCTGGTCGGCGCGTCCGGTTGCGGAAAGACCACCCTGGTCAAGATCATGCTGGGCCTGCTCAGGCCGACCACGGGCACGATCCGCGTCGGCGGCTACGACCTGCGCAAGGTCGGGCCGCGCAACGTGCGCGCGATCGTCGGCGCGGTCATGCAGGACGACCAGCTGTTCGCCGGCAGTCTTGCCGACAACATCTCGTTCTTCGACCCGCATTACGACCAAGGCGCGGATCGAGGCGGCCGCGCGGCTGGCCGCGGTGCATGACGAGATCGTCGCCATGCCGATGGGCTACCACAGCCTTATCGGCGACATGGGCAGCTCCCTGTCGGGTGGGCAGAAGCAGCGGGTGGTGCTGGCGCGCGCGCTCTATCGCGAACCGAAGCTGCTGTTCCTGGACGAGGCGACCAGCCACCTGGACGTGATGAACGAGCGCGCGGTCAATGACGCGGTGCAGCGGCTTGCCCTGACCCGGGTGATCGTGGCGCACCGACCGGAGACCATCGCCAGCGCCGATCGCGTGCTGGTGATGCATGGCGGAAGGGTTGTGCAGGAACAGCGGCTGCGCCAAGGCGGAGAGCGGGGTGCTCGCCGGGGTCGCTGGCTGACGCCGCGCCCGGCACCTGCTGCCCGACCCGGGATAGACTCGGTCCAGCATCGGGATGGAGATCGGGCACGATGGCGTTTCGGCCGGGGCGGATCGCGCGGGCATCGGCATCGAAGCGGTGGATCGCCACCGCGGCGCTACTGGCGGCCGCCGGACACGCGGCCGCACAGGACTTCGAGCCGCGCGCCTATGGCAATGTCCCCGTGGGAATGAACTTCGCGGTGGTGGGCGGCGTACACACGCGCGGCGGCCTGAACTTCGATGCGTCCATACCGGCCACCAACGAGGACCTGCGCACGACCAGCCTGGTGCTGGGCTATGCGCACGCGTTCGCGCTGTGGGGGCGGTCGGCCAAGTTCGACGCGGCGGTGCCGTATACCCGGCTCAGCGGCAGCGCCGACTACCCGGGCCTGCCGGTCGAGCGCAAGGTCACCGGTTTCGGTCGGCCGGTGATGCGCCTGTCGATGAACTTCCATGGGGCGCCTGCACTGTCGATGGCCGAGTTCCGGGACTGGAACCAGGACCTGATCATCGGCGCGAGCCTGCAGGTATCGCCGCCGCTTGGCCAGTACGACGAGGACCGGATCGTCAACATCACCGCCAACCGCTGGTCGTTCAAGCCCGAGCTCGGCCTGTCGAAGGCCACGGGCCCGTGGATCGGCGAGGTGAAGCTGGGGGCGACCTTCTTCACCGACAACGACGACTTCTACGGCGGCGTCACGCGGTCCCAGCAGCCGGTGTACGCCCTGCAGGGCAACCTGATCCGCAGCCTGCCGTCGGGGGCGTGGTGGTCGTTCGACGCGACCTACTTCGCCGGCGGGCGCTCGCAGCTGGACGGGCGCTACAACCGCGACCTGCAGCAGAACTGGCGCGTCGGCGCCTCGCTGTCGCTGCCGGTGGACCGCAGGAACTCGGTCAAGCTCGCCGTCAGCAGCGGCGTGTACGCGCGCACCGGCAACGAATTCGATGCGGTGGGGGTGTCCTGGCAGCATCGCTGGGGTGGCGGGCTCTGAGGCGCGGGTCGTGGGCGGTTCGGCCCGGCGCGACGTGCGGCGGACGCTGGGGTGGTTACACTGCGCGCCCCCGTCCGCGATGCCTGCCATGTCCGACCCGGTCCGCCTTGCCCATCGCGTTGCCCAGCTCGCCGGCTGCACGCGCGCCGAGGCCGAACAGTACATCCGCAACGGATGGGTGTCGGTGGACGGCCAAGGTGGTCGAGGCGCCGCAGTACCGGGTGACGGTCGAGCGCGTGGAGCTGGATCCCGCCGCCAGCCTGGAGGCGGTGGAGCCGGCCACGATCCTGCTGCACAAGCCGTCCGGGTGGGATGCGATCTCCGGAGCCAAGCCCGCCAGCGCGCTGGTGATCCCGGAAAATCGCTGGCCCGACGATCCGTCCGGCATCCGCCCGCTGCAGCGCCACTTCCACCGGCTGACGCCGCTGGTGTCGATGGATGCGGAGGCCAGCGGGCTGATGGTGCTGACCTGGGACGGCCGGGTCTGGCGCCGGCTGACCGAGGACGGCGACGAAATCGAGCACGAGTACGTCGTCGAGGTCGATGGCGAGCTCGCCCCGTATGGCATGCACAGGCTCGGCCAGGGCCTGTCGTACAACGGCCGCGTGCTGCCGCCGTGCAAGGTCAGCTGGCAGAACGAAACCCGGCTGCGGTTCGCGATCAAGGGCGTGCAGGGCGGGCAGCTGCGCGACATGTGCCGCCAGGTCGGCCTGCGGGTGGTGTCGATCCGGCGCCTGCGGATCGGCAAGGTCGCGCTGGGCAAGGGCCCGGACGGGGCGATGCCGCCGGGTGCCTGGCGCTACCTGCCGGTGGGCGAACGCTTCTGAGGTCGCGTGCGGCGCGGTGCCTGCGCGCCGCCCTCCTGCCGTCCGCACGTCGCGGCGCCATCTGCCGCCGCCTGCACGGCAACGTCGGATTCCGTCGCTGTGGCGCGCTCTCCGGGCGCCGGTGCCGCCGCCGTCGGTACTTCTCGCGACGCGTCGCCCCGGGTCGCCGATCGCGCCTGTTGCTAGGCGTCGTCTTCCGCCGCCGCTTCGCGCCCCTGCTGCCGGATCAGCGCTTCCTCGCGGGCGTCGTTGATCGCGTGGCGCACGCTGTCCAGGTCGATGCTGCTTTCGTCCGGGGTGAACTCGCCGCTCAGCACGGTGTCCGGATGCAGTTCGCCGGCCTCGAACAGGGCCCACATCTCCTCGCCGAACCAGGTGTCCAGGAGCTCCGGCGCGAAACGGCCGAGGCTGGCGGTGAGGTTGTTGACGTCGCGCAGCAGCATCGTGCGGGCCGCGTTGTTGCCGCCGGCGCTGACCACCTGCGGGAAATCGATCACCACCGGGCCATCGGGCCCGACCAGCACGTTGTACGCGGACAGGTCGCCGTGGATCAGCCCGCAGCACAGCATCAGCTGGACCTGGCGGACCAGCACCTTGTGGTACTCGCGCGCCTTACCGGGCTCGAGCTCGACTTCGCCCAGGCGTGGCGCGCTGAAGCCTTCGGCATCGGTGACCAGTTCCATCACCAGCACGCCGTGGAAGTAGCCGAATGGTTCGGGCACGCGCACGCCGGCAGCACGCAGCTGGTACAGCGCGTCCACCTCGGTGTTCTTCCAGGCCGTTTCCTGCTGCTTGCGACCGTACTTGGTGGCCTTGCCGATCGCGCGCGCCTCGCGGCTGCCGCGCACCTTGCGGCCCTCCTGGTACTGCACGCGCTGCTGGAAGCTGCGCTGCGCCATGTCCTTGTAGACCTTCGCGCAGCGCACCTCGCCGCCGCTGCTGACGACGTATACCGCTGCTTCCTTGCCGCTCTTGAGCGGGCGCAGCACTTCGTCGATGACGCCGTCGTCTATCAGCGCCTGCAGGCCTTGGGGTGTTCTCACTGGATTCCGGAAGGTGGGCCGTGGCGGGCACGGTCGTGGATGCGCGATTTTCGCATCTCCGGTCCGTGGCGGCCAATCGGAGCCCTCGCGCATGCCTTGCAAGCATGCGCCACACGGGCGCTAGCGCCGGGTGGCGGCCCCGGCATGCGCGCGCCACGGCTCGCCCGGGCCGCGGACGTAGGTGCGCCAGACATGGCCCCACGGCACCACCAGCGGCACCAGCACCACGCCCATCATGCAGGCGAACAGGGACTCGCTGCCGTAGGCATCCAGGCTGCCGGCGCGCCAAGGCCGGCAGCGCGGAGGCGACCACCCAGATGACCTTCCAGGCCAGTTCGAACAGCAGCAGCGGCAGCATCTTCAACGGGTGGCGCAGGCCCAGCAGGCACATCAGTGACAGGCCACCGAGCAGGGCGCGGATCACCGAGTGCGGATCGGCCGCGGGATGGCCCGGGGCGATGATCGACGGCCAGATCGTCAGGCCGAGCCCGACCGCGATGAGCAGGTACATGCCGCGCAGCAGGCACAGGCGCAGGGTCGATACGTGCGGCATCCCGGAGTCTCCCGTTCGACGTCGATCCGACGATAGCCCGCAGGCGCCGCCCGGCCATGTGCCGGAGGTGGGGCGACGTGAGGCAGGGGTGCGCGCGCCTTCCACCTCCGGGCCACTGTCGGGGGAGCCGCCATCGCATGACCGCTCCACGCGGGGGACCGGCAGCAGGACCGCCGCTAGTACCCCAGCGGCAGCGACCCGGCCATCGCCTGCAGGCGGGTGCTCACGTAGGACGCGTGTTCGGGGCCGGCCACCTCGGCGATCGCCTCGGCCGCGTCGGCGAAGGCATCCATCAGCTCGTACGGCGGCGTGTCCATGATGAGCCGGGGCAGGCTGGCCTCCAGCGCATCGAGCATTGCGACCACTTCGGGATCGGCTGCGTCCATCTGGCGTGCCCATGTCCGGGGAAGGCATCGCGGCCGAAGATAGCGCAGGCCGGGGCTTCGCCCACGCACGGGTGTGCGCCGCGTTGGCTGCGGGAATGCTCCAGCAGGCCAGGAGCACGCTTCCGCCGGCCCGCCAGCGACGGGCTCCTGCAGGAGCCCGTCGCGCAACGATGGACCTCAGTACGCCTGAGGTTCCGGCGCGTCGCCGGCGGCGACCTCGATCGCGCTGGCGCGGTCGATGCTGTGGTCGCGGGTAAGGTACAGGTAGACCGCCGGCAGCACGAACAGGGTGAACGCGGTGCCGATGGTCATGCCGGCGGCGATCACCATGCCCATCGAGAAGCGCGCGGCGGCACCGGGGCCGTTGGCGATCAGCAGCGGGATCATCGCGAACACCAGGGCGGCGGTGGTCATCAGCACCGGGCGCAGGCGGATGCCGGTGGCCTGCTCGATCGCCTCGCGCTTGGACAGGCCCTGCTGCTGCAGCTTGTTGGCGAACTCCACGATCAGGATGCCGTGCTTGGCGATCACGCCGATCAGGGTGACCAGGCCGACCTGGGTGTAGATGTTGATGCTCATGCCCGGGAACGCCTCGATCCCGGTGAACTGCAGCACGCCGGACAGCAGCGCCAGCGCGTTGAGCACCAGCAGCGCGCCGGAGATCGCCATCGGCACGGTGATCAGCATGATCAGCGCATCGCGGAAGCTCTCGAACTGCGCGGCCATGGGATGGGAAGATCGCGATCAGGGCGAAGGCCAAGGTCACCAGCATCGCCGCGCCTTCCTGCTTGAACTGGCGCGACTCGCCGGCGTAGTCGACGCTGTAGCCCTGCGGCAGCACCTCGGCCGCGGCCTCCTCCAGCACGCGCAGCGCCTCGCCCTTGGACACGCCGGGGCGCGGGGCGAAGGTGATGCCGACCGCGTTGAGCTGCTGGAAGCGCTTGAGCGTCTGTGGCTGGGCGGTTTCCTTCAGCGTCACCAGGGTCGACAGCGGCACCAGTTCGCCGTCGCGGGTGCGGGTGTAGTAGTTCTCCAGCTGCGCGGCGTTGAGCCGGTCGCTGCGCTGCACCTGCGGGATCACCCGGTAGGACCGGTTCTCCATGGCGAAGCGGTTGACGTAGCCGCCCGAGAGCATCGCCGCCATGTCCGCGGCCAGGTGCGCATGTCGATGCCGAGCAAGGCCGCCTTCTCGCGGTCGATCTGCACCTCGATGCGCGGCTTGTCGATCTTCAGGTCCTTGTCCAGGAAGATGAAGCGCTTGCTCTCCATCGCCTTCTGCAGGATCGCGTCGGACAGCTCGTTGAGCTGCTGCAGGCTGCCGATGCCCAGGATAAGAACTCGCTGCCGCCACCATCGCCGCCGGCGCTGGGCAGCGAGGGCGGGACCAGGGCGAAGGTGTTCAGGCCGGTGATCGAGGACAGCCTGGGCTGCAGTTCCTGTTGCAGGATCTGGTTGGTGGAGCGGTCGCGCTGGCTCCACGGCTTGAGCACGAACCCGCCCATGGCGCTGTTGCTCGCGCCGCCACCGCCGCCGAAGCCGCCGTTGAACAGGAAGAAGTCGTTGACCTCGGGGATGGCCTTGACCGCCGTTTCCAGTTCCTCGGTGTAGCGCTCGACGTAGTCCAGGGTGGTGTACGCGTCGGCGCTGCCCACCGCGAAGATGAAGCCTTCGTCCTCCAGCGGCGCGGGCTCCTTGGGCGCGGTCATGTACAGGAACACGCACGACACCAGCACCAGTGCGCCGAACACGGCGATCACGCCGCGGGTTTCCAGTGCACTGTGCAGGCGCCGTTCGTAACCGGTGCGCAGCCACTCGAAGCGCGCGTCCAGCCAGGACTCCAGCCGGCTCTTGCCGTGGGCGCTGTGCGGCTTGAGCAGCCTGGCGCACATCATCGGCGACAGGGTCAGGGCGATGATGCCCGACAGCAGCACCGAGCCGGCCAGGGTGAAGGCGAACTCGGTGAACAGCACGCCGGTCAGGCCACCCTGGAAGCCGATCGGCAGGTACACCGCGACCAGCGTCGTGGTCATCGCCACCACCGGCCTGGCCAGCTCGCGCGCACCCTTGATCGACGCATCGTGCGGGCTCATGCCCTCCTCGATGTGGCGGTGGATGTTCTCGAGCACGATGATCGCGTCGTCCACCACTATTCCGATCGCCAGCACCATCGCCAGCAGGGTCAGCAGGTTGATGGTGAAGCCCATCAGCAGCATCAGGAACAGCGCGCCGACCAGCGACAGCGGCACGGTGACCGCCGGGATGACCACGCTGCGCAGCGAGCCCATAACAGGAAGATCACCACGATCACGATGACCACAGCCTCGATGATCGTCTTGACCACCTCGTTGATCGCGTCCTGGATCGACTCGGTGCTGTCGTAGGGGATGGTGGCGATGATGCCCTCGGGCAGCTGCGGCAGGATTTCCGCGTCCCAGACCCGGCGGACCTCGGCGATCACGTCCAGCGAGTTGGCGTCGGGCGAGACGAAAATGCCCATGAAGGTGGCAGCGTCGCCGTTGATCCGCACCGAGGCGCCGTAGTTCTCCGAGCCAAGCTCGACATCGGCGATCTCGCCCAGGCGCACGATCGCGCCGTCGTGCTCGCGCACGATCAGCTGGCGGAACTCCTCCGCGCTGCGCAGGTCGGTGCGCGCGGTCAGGTCGACGGCGACCATCTGGCCCTTGGTCGAACCCAGCGCAGAGAGCACGTTGTTGGCCTGCAGGGATGCGTGCACGTCGCTGGCGGTCACGCCCAGGGACGCCATCCGGTCCGGCTTCATCCATACGCGCATGGCGAAGGTGCCCGCGCCGAGGATGTCGGCGCGCTGCACGCCGGGAATGGTGGCGATGCGCGGCTCGACCGCGCGCATCAGGTAGTCGGTGATCTGGTTGTTGTCGAGCTGGTCGCTGGCGAACGACACGTACATCGCCGCGATCTGCTGGCCCTGCTGCAGGTCGATCACCGGGTCCTCGGATTCGGCCGGCAGCTGGCTGCGCAGCTTGTTGACCTTGGCCGCGACCTGGGTGAGCGCCTCGTTGGCGTCATGGTCCAGGCGGATGTAGGCCTGGATCGTCGAGATGCCGGCGGCGCTGGTCGAGGTCAGGTAGTCGATGCCCTCGGCCGAGGCCACCTCGCGTTCGAGCGGGGTGGTGACGAAGCCCTGCATCAGGTCCGCGTCGGCGCCGTAGTAGGCGGTGCTGACCGTGACCACCGCGTTCTGCAGCTCCGGGTACTGGCGCACGTTCAGTTCATTGAACGAGCGCAGCCCGAGCAGCAGGATGAACAGGCTGACGACCATCGCCAGCACCGGCTTGTTGATGAAGATGTCGGTGAATTTCATCCGGGTCCTCCGCCGCGCGCTGGCGGCGCGGCAGGAAAGGAAGGGCGGCGGGCCGCGCGTGGCGCGGGCCCGCCGTCGCGGCGCATCAGCGGTTCTCGGGCTCGGGCCTGTCCTGCGCGGCCGGCTGCACCTTGTTGTTGATGGTCACCCCGGCGTCGTTGCGCAGGCGCAGCAGGCCACTGGTCACCACCACCTCGCCGGGCTTGAGCCCGTCGATGATGCCGACCAGGTCGCCGCGCGACGGGCCGGTGGTGACGAAGCGCTGCTTGACCACGTGGGTGGCCTGCGGCATGCCCTCGGCCGGTTCGGCGCCGGCCTTCTTCGGCGCCGCGACCACCACGTACACCGAGTTGCCGTACGGGTTGAAGCTGACCGCGGTCTGCGGCACCACCACCACCGCGCTGGACTGGCCCAGGTCGAAGCCGACCCGGCCGAAGGTACCCGGGCGCAGTTCGCCGCCCGGGTTCGCAAGGCTGGCGCGGACCTTGAAGTTGCGGGTGCTTGCGTCGACCGACGGTTCGATCGCGGTGACCTTCGCTTCGAAGGGCTTGCCGGGCGCGGCGTCCACTTCCAGCCGCACCGGCGTGCCGATCGCGACCTGGTTCATGCGCTGCTCGGGCAGGGTGAAGTCGACGTGGATCGGGTCGAGCGCCTGCAGGCTGACGATCGGGTCGCCCGGGTTGAGGTACTGGCCGAGGTTGACCTTGCGGATGCCGAGCACGCCGTCGAACGGCGCGCGGATGGTCTTCTGCGCGATCAGCGCGCGCTGCGCCTCGGCCTCAGCCGCGGGTGGTCGCGGCGTCGGCGATGCGCTCGTCCACTTCCGAACGCGAGACCAGCTTCTGCTGGCCCAGCTCGCGCCAGCGGTCGCGCTGGGTGACCGCCAGTCGCGCCGCGGTCTCCAGCGCCCTGAGCTGGGCCTGCTCGTTGGCGGTGTTGAGCTGCACCAGCAGGTCACCCTTGCGCACGGCCTTACCGGATTCGAAGGCGATGGCCTGGACCACGCCGCCGGCCTCGGTGGTCACGTCGGTGCCGTTGTCGGCCACCAGCGTGCCGACCGCCTCGGCGCTGCCTGCCCAGCGCTCGTTGCGTGCCGGGAAGGTGCTGACCTCCACCGGCGGCTGCGGCATGTTGTCGAAGAAGTCGTTGGTGGCCTTGGCCATGAATGCCTTGATCGCGAACACGCCGCCGAAGATCACGGCCACGCCGATCAGCATCAGGGCCATGCGCCGCGTGTAGGACGGCGCGCGTGCGGTAACGGTGGACGGGGTGCGTGGGGCCATGGCGATTCCGTTCTTCTACTCAGGCAAGGGGCAGGCCGATCCGGCGCGTGGAGCGTCGGCGACCCGTGCGGGGCGTTGCGTGAATGGTTCTGGCGGCGGGAGGCGGCGGGTGCCGGCTGCGGCCGCGATGCGAGGTGGCGGGCTGGATTCTCGCCGGCGACGGGGTTGCGGGGCAACGCTTGCGCCGGCGCCGGATCCGTGGACAGCCGCGCCGCGCCGGGCGCGGCCGGGCACCGCCGGCCCCCGAAAGAACCGCGAGCCGTCTTTCCGGTGCGCCGGATCTGCCAGAATCGGCCCGACTTCACGCCATCTTCACTGACTGCCGATGAGTGCACCCGCTTCGTCCCGCCGCATCCTGTTCGCCAGCCTCATTGGTACGACGATCGAGTTCTTCGATTTCTACATCTACGCCACCGCGGCGGTGCTGGTGTTCCCGCACCTGTTCTTCCCGGCGTCCGAGCCGACCGCGGCGACCCTGCAGTCGCTGGCCACCTTCGCCCTGGCCTTCTTCGCCCGGCCGCTGGGTTCGGCCCTGTTCGGCCACTACGGCGACCGGGTCGGGCGCAAGGCGACCCTGGTGGCGGCGCTGCTGACCATGGGCATCTCGACCGTGCTGATCGGCCTGCTGCCGACCCATGCGCAGGTCGGGGTGCTGGCGCCGGCGCTGCTGGCGCTGTGCCGCTTCGGTAAGGCGCCCGCCTGGGCGGGGGTGGGGCGGCGCGGTGCTGCTGGCCACCGAGAACGCGCCGCCCGGCAAGCGCGCCTGGTACGGCATGTTCCCGCAGCTGGGCGCGCCGCTGGGCTTCCTGTGCTCGACCGGCATCTTCCTGCTGCTGACGCAGTTCCTGGACGAGGCCCAGTTCCTACTATGGGGCTGGCGCATCCCGTTCATCGCCAGCGCCGCGCTGGTGCTGGTCGGGCTGTGGGTGCGGCTGCGGATCACCGAGACGCCCGCGTTCCAGCCACGCTGGACCGCGACGAGCGCGAGCGCCTGCCGATGGCCACGCTGCTGCGCAAGCATCCGGGCACGCTGCTGGTCGGCACCCTGTCGCTGATGGCCACCTTCGTCCTGTTCTACCTGATGACCGTGTTCGCGCTCAGCTGGGGTACCTCGCAGCTGGGCTACGGCCGCCAGGAATTCCTGCTGCTGCAGATGGCCGGCGTGCTGTGCTTCGCCGTCACCATCCCGCTGTCGGCGCGATACGCCGACCGCAGCGGCCGGCGCCGGGCGATGATCCTAGCCACGCTGGGGATCATCGCCTTCGGTGCGCTGTTCCAGCCGCTGTTCGCCGCCGGAAGCCCGTGGCAGGTGCTGCTGTTCCTGTGCCTGGCTCAGGCCTGATGGGCCTGACCTACGGGCCGTGCGGCACGATCCTTACCGAGATGTTCCCAACCCCGGTGCGCTATACCGGTGCCTCGCTGGCGTTCAACCTCGCCGGCATCCTCGGCGCCTCGCCGGCGCCGTACATCGCCACCCAGCCTTACCGGCAGCCACGGCGTCGGCGCGGTCGGCGCCTACATGAGCGCGATGGCCGCGCTGACCCTGCTGGCGCTGCTGCTGGTGCGGGAAAACCCCGGCGAATGAGCGGCGCGACGCAGGCCGCTGCGGTCCTGCGATGGCGGGGCAGGCGGCCGGAGCCTGCCGCGTGGCGGTGCGGACGCCGTGCCGGATCGCCCGAGCCGGCGTCGGGAGCGGTGCCTACGGCCGAACCGGCGCCTGGCGGAACAGGCGCATCACCGTGCGCGTGAGCCAGCCGCCCTGCTGGTGTTCGCGGGCGAACCGGTCCAGGTGCTGGCGCACCTGCATCGAATAGGCTTTGTCGTCGTTGCGGATGTGGTTGAACAGCCAGCGCGAGAGCATGCTCTTGAGCTCGTCGACGACGTCCTCGCCGGCCTGGAAGCGCATCCGGTACTCGGATACCCGCTTGGTGAACACCTCGTGCACCCGCTTGTGCGCGGCGCAGAACGGGTAGCCGGCTTCTTCCATCAGCTCCTCCTCGAAGGCGAAGTGGGAGAGGGTGTAGTCGACCAGTTCGTCGATCACGTCGGCCACCAGCAGCGCAGAGGCGCCGCCCCAGCCTTAGTGCAGCTGGTTGATCATCGAGACGATGCGACGGTGCTGGTCGTCGATCACCTCGATGCCGGTGTCGAGGTTGTCCTGCCAGTGCAGCAGAGCCATGCGGGCGCACCTGGATGCGGGGGTGCGTGCAGGCTAGTGGGCGGCGCCGGCAGTGGCCTTGATCGCGATCAATGCCAACCGGTGCCGGCGACGGCGAGCCCGCGCCTGCCTGCCGCCGCGGCCGGCGGCGTCAGCCGGCGGCGATCACCTGGTTGCGGCCGCCGGCCTTGGCCAGGTACAGGCGGCGGTCGGCATCGGCCAGCAGGCGGTGCAGGTCGTCCCCGGACTGGCCGGGCACACGCCGATGCTGACGGTCATCTGCAGTTCGCCGCCGCGCACGGGCACGCGCAGTTCCTCGATGCGGCGGCGCAGGCCGTCGAAATAGATCCCTGGGCCGGAGTCGTCCATACCGGAGACCAGCATGCAGAATTCCTCGCCGCCGAAGCGCGCGACCTTATCGTGGCGGCGGGCATGGCCGGATACGGCCTGGCCACCGCGCGCAGCGCGTGGTCGCCGGTCTCGTGGCCCCAGCAGTCGTTGATGTGCTTGAAGTGGTCGATGTCCAGCATCGCCAGCGCCAGCGGCTCGCCCGAGATGCGCATCTTCGGTACCAGGCGCTCGGCCTGCTCGAGGAAATGCCGGCGGTTGGGCAGGCCGGTAAGGAAGTCGCGGGTAGCCAGGTCCTGCAGGCTGCCGATCAGCTCGAGCTGGTCGACATTCTGCGAGACCCGGCAGAAGAATTCCTCGCGTGAATATGGCTTGCGCAGGAAGTCGTTGGCGCCGTTCTTGAGGAACTGCGCGACCAAGGTCCGGATCGTCGCGCCCGGACACGCCGATCACCGCGACCCGGTCACGCGTGCGCACGGCGCGCAACCGGCGGGTCAGTTCGATGCCCTGCATGAGCGGCATCTCCCATCCACCACGGCCAGGCGGATGGTCGGATCTGCCTCGATCGCGGCCAGCGCCGCTTCGCCGCCCTCGGCCTGTATCACGCGGTAGCCGTACAGCTCCAGCAGCGAGGAGGCGTGCATGCGCGCCGCCGCCGAGTCGTCCACCACCAGCGCCGAGATCCGCCGGTTGCGCTCCAGGCGCTGCACCAGCCAGACGATGTAGTCGAGGTTGCCGGGGTGTTCTTGAGCACGAAGTCGATGATCTGCCGGCGCAGCATGCGCTCGCGCAGGTCTTCGTCGTACATGCCACTGACCACCACCGTGGGCAGGCCGCGGCGCAGGAAGAAGTCGACCACGGTGTCGCGGTCGCCATCGGCCAGGATTGCGCCGGTGAGGACCATGAACCAGTCGTCATGGCGCTCGAGTGCGGCGCGCGCTTCGGCCAGGGTCGCAGCGACGGTGACCGGCAGTTCCAGCTGCTGTTCGATCGCCTGGGCCACCACCTGGGTGTAGGCGCGGGAGTTCTCCACCAGCAGCACCCGCTGCGGCAGGGGAGAAGACTCGGTCATCAGTGGCAGCGCGTGCATCGCAGCGGTTCGTGCATTCCGTCATGTGCGGTAGCGGCGCGGCAGGAATGAACTTTAGGGGAGGCGGCTACGCCTTTCTTCCCCCGCCCTCGCCGCCGGTCACCACAACGCGTCGCGGAGCCGGTACCAGGCCATGGCCAGCACCAGCAGCGGGGTGCGCAGGGCGCGGCCGCCAGGAAGGTGGCATGCGGGATCTTCGCGAACAGGTCCAGCCGCGCGGACTGCCCCCTGATCGCCTCGGCGAGCAGCCGGCCGGCCAAGGCCGGTGCTGGCCACGCCATGCCCGGAGAAGCCCCGGGCGAAATAGATGTTGGGCGCGAGCCGGCCCCAGTGCGGGGCGCGGTTGCGCGAGATGTCGACGTAGCCGCCCCACAGGTATTCGATCGGCAGGTCGTCCAGCTGCGGGAACACCGCATGGATGCGCCGGCGCATTACCGCGCGCAGGTTCGGCGGCGGGTAGCTCGAATAGCTGGCGCGGCCGCCGAACAGCAGGCGGTGGTCGCGGCTGAGGCGGAAGTAGTCCAGCGCCCAGTTCACGTCGGCCACGGCCATGTCGTTGCGGATCAGCGCGCCCGCGCGCCCGGGTCCGAGCGGAGCGGTGGCGGCGATATAGGTGCCCACCGGCATGATCCGTGATTCGAGTTCCGGGGCGATGCCGCGCAGCCAGGCGTTGCCGGCGATCACCGCGAAGTCGGCGACGACCTCGCCGCACGCGGTGCGCAGCCGCGGTTTCGCGCCGCGGACCAGCTCGACCACGCGCGAGTGCTCGAAAATGCGCACGCCCGCCGCCAGCGCCGCACGGGCCAGGCCGAAGGCGTACTCGAGCGGATGCAGGTGGCCGCTGGCGCCGTCATACACGGCGCCGAGGTAGCGGTCGCTTGCCAGTTCGTCGCGCAGGCGGCGCCGGTCCCACCACTGCAGCGGATAGTCGTAGCGCTCGGCCATCTCGACGATGCCGGCGCGCAGGTCGCGTTCCTGGCGCGGCTTGATCGGCACGTGGGCGTGGCCGTCGCGCCAGTCGCAGGCGATGCCGTGGCGGGCGATGCGCGCGCGCAGCAGGTCGATGCCTTCGCGCGAGAGGTCGAACAGCGCCCGCGCGGCATCGTGGCCGAGCAGGTTTTCCAGGTCGACTGTTCGCAGCCGTAGCCGACGATGGCCTTACCGCCGTTGCGGCCCGAGGCGCCCCAGCCGACGCGCTGCGCCTCCAGCACCACCACCCGGTAGCCGGCCTCGGCCAGTTCCAGCGCCGCCGACAGGCCGGTATAGCCGGCGCCGAGGATGCAGACGTCGACGTCTTCCAGCGTGCCCTGCAGCACCGGCTGCTCCGGCAACGGCGTGGCGCTGGCGGCGTACCAGCTGGGCGGATAGGCGGAAGCCGGCGCAGCAGCCATGGTCGCGCTCACACCGTGCGCAGGTACTAGGCGTAGTCGAGGTCGGGGACCTGCGCGTGGAAGTCGTGCATCTCCTTGAGCTTCTGCTGGCCGTAGATGTGGCGGAACGCCTCGCCGTACCAGCGTGCGGCGAATGCGCTGCCGAGGAAGTCGTCTATTGTCTGGCGCCAGTGCGGGGTCCGCACCGGGAACTGCTCATAGGCATTCCCGGTCACCGGCGCGCCGGGCTCGAGCTGCTGTTCGATGCCGTCGAGCATGCCGGCCAGCACCGCGGCGGCGACCAGGTACGGGTTGGCGTCGGCGCCGGCGATGCGGTGCTCGATGCGGGTATTTTCCGCGTCGCTGTGCGGGATGCGCATGGCCACGGTGCGGTTGTTGAAGCCCCAGCTGTCGTTGAGCGGGACGAAGGCGTTGGCGACGAAACGCCGGTAGCTGTTGGCGTGCGGGGCGAACAGCAGCAGGTTGTCGCGCGCGCTGGCCTGCAGCCCGCCGACGGCGTGGCGCAGGGCGTCGGCCGGTGCCTCCTGCGTGCCGGCGAAGATGTTGCGGCCGTCGCCATCGAGCACGCTGGCGTGCAGGTGCAGGCCGCTGCCGGCCTGGCCGGCCAGCGGCTTGGCCATGAAGCTGGCCATCGCACCCTGCTGCTGGGCGATCGCCTTGATCGCGCGCTTGAGCAGGATCGCGTCGTCGCAGGCGGCGACCGCGTCGGCGCGGTGCTTGAGGTTGATCTCGAACTGGCCCGGCGCGTATTCGGCCACCGCGGTGTCGGCCGGGATCCGCTGCGCGCGGCAGGCCCGGGCGACGGCGTCGATGAAGCCGGCGTTCTCGTCGAGGTCGTCGATCGAATAGACCTGGGTGCTGGCGTTGCGTGCGCCGTCGCTGGCGTTGAGCGTGGGCTGTGGCCGCCCGTCGGCATCGGCCAGGCGGTCGAACAGGTAGAACTCCAGCTCCACCGCGACCACGGGCGTCAGCTGCAGCGCGTGGTAGCGGGCGAGCACGCGCTCCAGCACCCGGCGCGGATGTGCCTCGAACCAGCCGCCGGCGCCGTCCTCCATCGCCAGCAGCAGCTGCAGCGCCGGGCGTGGTGACCACGGCACCGGGCGCAGGCTGCCGGGGATCGGCCGGCAGATCCGGTCCTCGTCGCCGATGTCGTAGCCCAGGCCGGTTTCCTCGACCGTGTTGCCGGTGATGTCGGCGGCGACCAGCGACATCGGCAGGCACACACCGCCGGCGTAGACCTTCTCCAGCGCCTCGACGGTGACGCGCTTGCCGCGCAGCACGCCGTTGCAGTCGGGCAGCAGCAGGTCCACGTGGGCGTCGCCGTGGCCGGGCAGGGCATGCAGGGTGGCCAAGGTCCTCGGGCGGCAGCGCGGACGGGGCAGGTTCGCGGTTCATCGGATGGCCTCGACAGGTGCGCTGGGGAGAGTAGCAGGGCGGATGTCGTCAAGAATACTCAACGGCACGGCCCGCAATCGGGGTGATTTTGTGCACCAGACTGGGGCATGGCGCCTCGCGGCGGGCTTCGTGTTGTAAAAATAAAACGGCCGGGGTAAGTTGCCGGAACGCCACCGGAACCCTCCGCGCATGGCCCTGCCGCCCCTGGTCGGCCTGCCCACCGACCGCAAACAGATCGGCCCGCATCCGTTCCTCGCGGTCGGAGAGAAGTACGTGCGCGCGGTGGTCGACGGGGCCGGCGCCACCCCGGTACTGCTGCCGACCCTGCAACCCCCGCTCGCGGTCGACGACTGGCTGGGCCAGCCTGGACGGGCTGCTGCTGACCGGCGCGACCAGCAACATCGAGCCGCACCACTACACCGACGAGCCCAGCTACGAGGGCAACCTGCACGACCCGGTGCGCGATGCCACCACGCTGGCGCTGATCCCGCGCGCCATCGCCCCAGGCCTGCCGGTGCTGGCGATCTGCCGGGGCTTCCAGGAGGTCAACGTCGCCTTCGGCGGCAGCCTGTTCCAGAAGCTGCACGAGGCCACCGGCTTTGCCGACCATCGCGAGAATCCGGACGACCCGCTCGAGGTGCAGTACGCGCCATCGCACGAGATCCGCCTTACCGAGGGCGGGCTGCTGGCGTCGATCGCGGCGGGCGCCCGGGTGCGGGTCAATTCGCTGCACGGTAAGGGCGTGGCCCGGCTCGGCGACGGGCTGGTGGTCGAGGCGATCGCGCCGGACGGGGCGATCGAGGCGTTCCGCCGCGACGGCGGTGGTTTCCTGCTCGGCGTGCAGTGGCACCCGGAATGGCAGGTCACGCGCAATCCGTTCTACCTCGGCATCTTCCACGCCTTCGGCGACGCCTGCCGTGCCTACGCGGCGCGGCGCGCGGCCACGCCCCGAGCAAGCCTTACGGAACACGCATGAGCACCCGCCCGAACCGCCGCAAGCCCGCCACCGCGCAGCAGCAGGAGAGCTCGCTGCGGCGCTGGCTGAAGGAGCGGCACATCACCGAGGTCGAGTGCTTTATCCCGGACATCACCGGCAATGCGCGCGGCAAGATCATCCCGGCCGACAAGTTCAGCCACGACTACGGCACGCGCCTGCCCGAGGGCATCATCGCCACCACCGTCACCGGCGACTATCCGGACGACTACTACGAGCTGACCTCGCCGTCGGACTCGGACATGCTGCTGCGGCCGGACCCGGACACGGTGCGGATGGTGCCGTGGGCGACCGACCCGACCGCGCAGATCATCCACGACTGCCAGACCAAGGACGGGCAGCCGCACGAACTGGCCCCGCGCAACGTGCTGCGCCGGGTGCTGGCCGCCTACGAGGAACTGGGCCTGCAGCCGGTGGTGGCGCCCGAACTCGAATTCTTCCTGGTGCAGAAGAACACCGACCCGGATTTCCCGCTGCTGCCGCCGGCCGGCCGCAACGGACGGCCGGAGACGGCGCGGCAGTCGTACTCGATCGATGCGGTCAACGAGTTCGACCCGATCCTGGACCTGATGTACGACTACTGCGAGGCGATGGAGCTGGACGTGGATACGCTGATCCACGAGTCCGGCGCGGCCCAGCTGGAGGTCAACTTCACCCATTCCGACGCGCTCTCGCGTGCCGACCAAGGTGTTCCTGTTCAAGCGCACCATGCGCGAGGCGGCGCTGCGCCACGGCGTGTACGCCACCTTCCTTACCAAGCCGATGGAGAACGAGCCCGGCAGCGCCATGCACATCCACCAGAGCCTTATGAACGTGAAGACCGGGGCGAACGTGTTCGCCGGCAGGAAGGCCGGCGACTCCAGCACGATGTTCATGCAGTACCTGGCGGCCTGCAGAAGTACGTGCCGATGGCGATGGCGTTCTTCGCCCCGAACGTCAATTCCTACCGGCGCCTGGCGCTGGGCCAGGCGGGCGCCGATCAACGTGCACTGGGGCTACGACAACCGCACCTGCGGCCTGCGCGTGCCGATGGACACGCCCGAGAACACCCGCGTGGAAAGCCGCTTCGCCGGCTCCGACGCCAATCCGTACCTTACCATGGCCGGGACCCAGCCTGCGGCCTGCTCGGCATCCGCGAAAAGCTCAAGCCGATGCCGGCGATGGCGCTGAGCGCGCAGGACGCCGGCTTCGCCCTGCCGCGCTCGCTCAACCAAGGCGCTGGACGGGCTGGAGGGCTGCGCCGAGCTGCAGGAGATGCTCGGGCCGCGCTTCGTGCGCGCCTACATCTCGGTCAAGCGCAAGGAATACGAGACCTTCTTCCGCGTGATCAGCTCGTGGGAGCGCGAGTTCCTGCTGCTGAACGTATGACCCCACCCGACGGACAATCCATGCAAGCCACGGACCTGCGCGAACTGCAGCGCCTCGACGCCGCCCACCACCTGCACCCGTTCAACGACAATGCGGCGCTGGCGAAGAAGGGTACCCGCGTGCTCACCCGCGGCGAGGGCTGCTACGTCTGGGACGCGGAGGGCAACAAGCTGCTGGATGCCTTCGCCGGGCTGTGGTGCGTGAACATCGGCTATGGCCGCCGCGAGCTGGGCGAGGCCGCGTCGAAGCAGATGACCCAGCTGGCCTACTACAACAGCTTCTTCCAGTGCACCACCGAACCGACCATCCACCTGGCGGCGAAGCTGGCCGAACTGGCGCCGGGCGACATCAACCACGCCTTCTTCGTCAATTCCGGCTCGGAGGCCAACGACACCATCCTGCGCCTGGTCCGCCACTTCTGGGCGGTGCAGGACCAGCCACGCAGGAACATCTTCATCGGCCGCCACGACGGCTACCACGGCACCACCGTGGCCGGTGCCAGCCTCGGCGGCATGAAGGGCATGCACAAGCAGGGCGGTCTGCCGATCCCGGACATCCACCACGTCGATCCGCCGTTCTGGTTCGCCGATGGCGGCGACCTGTCGGAGGACGAGTACGGCCTGGTCGCGGCGCGCCGGCTGGAGGAGAAGATCCTGGAACTGGGGCCGGAGCGGGTCGCCGCCTTCATCGGCGAGCCGATCATGGGCGCGATCGGCGTCCACATCCCGCCGATGACCTACTGGCCGGAGATCGAGCGGATCTGCCGCAAGTACGACGTGCTGCTGGTGGCGGACGAGGTGATCTGCGGCTTCGGCCGCACCGGCGAATGGTTCGGCTCGCAGTACTTCGGCTTCCGGCCGGACGTGATGACCATCGCCAAGGGCATCACCTCCGGCTACATCCGCTGGGCGCGGCCATGTTCAGCGACCGCGTCGCCGGCGTGCTCAAGGACCACGGCGGCGAGCTGGCGCACGGAGCCACCTATTCCGGTCATCCGGTGTGCGCGGCGGTGGCGCTGGAGAACCTGCGGATCCTGCAGGACGAGCGCATCGTCGAGCACGCCCGCGACGACATCGCCCCGTACCTGGCGCAGCGCTGGGCCGAACTGGGCGAACACCGCCTTAGTCGGTAAGGCACGCATTGCCGGGCTGATGGGCGCGCTGGAGCTGGTGCCGGACAAGGGCCGGCGCGCGTTCTTCGAGGAGCGCGGCAAGGTCGGTGCGCTGTGCCGCGACATCGCCCTGCGCCACGGGCTGATCCTGCGCGCCACCTGGGATTCGATGCTGCTGTCGCCGCCGCTGGTGCTCAGCCGGGGCAGGTGGACGAGCTGTTCGACAAGGCGTGGAAAGCGCTGGAGGAGACGGCCGCGCAGCTGGGCAAATGAACAGGGCGGCGCTACCCTGCGCCGATCCGCAATACCCCGAACCGTGACAAGGAGCTCCCCCATGAAGCTGCGCCTGCTGACCCTGAGCCTGCTGACGGCCGGCATCGCCGCCACCCTGCTGGCCGCCTGCGGAGGCAAGCCGGACGGGGGTGCGGCCGGCGACAAGACCGCCGCCGGTGGCGCGCCCGCTGCCGAGGAGAAGGTCCTCAACGTCTACAACTACTCGGACTACATCGCCGAGGACACCATTCCCAGCTTCGAGCAGCAGTCGGGCATCCGCGTCACCTACGACGTCTACGACAGCGACGAGGTGCTGGAGACCAAGCTGCTGGCCGGCTCCAGCGGCTACGACGTGGTGGTGCCGACCCTGAACTTCTTCGGCCGGCAGATCCATACCGGCGTGTTCAAGGAACTGGACAAGAGCAGGATCCCGAACCTTACCAACCTCGATCCGCAGGTGATGCAGCTGATCGCCGCGCAGGACCCGGGCAACCGCTTCGGCGTGCCGTACATGTCCGGCACCACCGGTATTGGCTTCAACGTCGACAAGGTCAAGGCGGCGTTCGGCAGCGCCGACGTGGCCAACAGCTGGAGCCTGGTGTTCGACCCGGCCAAGATCAGCAAGCTCAAGGACTGCGGCGTGACCCTGCTCGACACCCCGTCGGACATGATCCCGATCGCGCTGCATTACCTGGGCGAGGACCCGCACAGCGCCGACCCGGCGGTGATCCAGAAGGCCGCCGACCTGATCAAGGGCATCCGCCCCTACGTGCAGAACTTCCACTCCAGCCAGTACGTCAGCTCGCTGGCCAACGGCACCACCTGCCTGGTGGTGGGCTGGTCGGGCGACATCATCCAGGCGCGCGACCGCGCCGAGGAGGCGGGCAATGGCGTCAACGTCGGCTTCTCGATCCCGAAGGAAGGCGCGCCGCAGTGGTTCGACATGCTGGCGATCCCGGCCGACGCCAAGCACCCGGAGAACGCCTACGCGTTCATCAACTACCTGCTCGAGCCGCAGGTGGCTGCCAAGAACACCAACTACATCCAGTACGCCAATCCGGTCACCGCGGCCACGGCACTGGTGGACGAGGGGATCCGCAACGATCCGACGATCTACCCGCCGGACGACGTGAAGGCCAAGCTGTTCACCTACGCGATCAACTCGCCGGAAACCGACAAGCTGTACACGCGGCTGTGGACGGAGATCAAGACCGGCCGCTGAGCGCGGTCGGGCGGAAGGCCGGCTTCCTCCGCGGGAGCCGGTCAGGGCACGGAGCCCGGGAGCGGGGCGCTGCGGCGCTGCCGATCCGCATTGCAGGATCTGGGCAACAGGTGGTGGAAGCGAAGGGAGGGGAACCCGGGGCGCCTGCCGCCTCGGCGGCGGCGTCGTGGACAACCGAACGGCCCTGCGGGGCCAGGGAAAGCGACGATGGCGATGTGGACACCGAAATGGCTGTGCGTTGCGCTGGCGGCAGTCGCGCTGGGCGCATGTGGCAAGAAGGATGAGGCAGCCGGTCCGGCGGCAGGTGGCGGAACCGCCGCGACGGCCGACACCGGCACCCTCAATGTCTACAACTGGTCCGACTACATCGCCGAGGACATCGTCCCGAACTTCGAGCGCGAGCGCGGGGTCCGGGTCAACTATGGCGTGTTCGACAGCAATGAAGTGCTGGAGGCCAAGCTGCTGGCCGGCGCGTCCGGCTTCGACGTGGTGGTGCCCGGGCTGCAGTTCCTCGGCCGGCAGGTCCAGGCCGGGGTGTTCCAGCCGCTGGACAAGGCGCGGCTCAAGAACTACGCCGGCCTCGATCCGGAGCTGATGAAGCGTATCGCGGTCCAGGATCCGGGCAACCAGTACGCGGTCCCGTACCTGTGGGGGACCACCGGCATCGGCTACAACGTCGACAAGCTCACCGCGGCGTTCGGCAGCACCGACATCGCCGGCAGCTGGGACTTGGTGTTCAAGCCGGAGAACCTCAGCAAGATGAAGGACTGCGGGGTGATGTTCCTGGACGCGCCCTCCGAGGTGATCCCGGTCGTGCTGAACTACCTGGGCGAGGATCCCAACAGCACCGATCCGGCGGTGATCGAAAAGGCCACCGCGCTGCTGAAGACCCTGCGTCCCTATATCCAGAGCTTCCACTCGTCGCAGTACATCGACGCCCTTACCAACGGCAGCGCATGCCTGGTGATCGGCTGGTCGGGAGACGTGCTGCAGGCACGCGACCGCGCCGACGAATCCGGCAACGGGGTGAAAGTGGCCTACTCGATCCCGAAGGAAGGCACCGCGCTGTTCTTCGACATGCTCGCCATCCCCAAGGATGCGAAGAACCTGGACAACGCCTACGCCTTCATCGACTACCTGCTGCGCCCGGAGGTGGCGGCGGCCAACAGCAACTACGTCAGCTACCCGAATCCGGTGCCGGCGTCGCTGCCGATGGTGGACGAGGCGATCCGCAACGACCCGACCATCTATCCGCCGGCGGAAACCGCGGCCAAGCTGTTCACCCTTGCGATCCTCCCGCCCGAGGTGGACCGGCACTACACCCGGTTGTGGACCGAACTGAAGACCGGCCGCTAGGCTATGCAACGCAGGTGCGGGCCGCCTCCGGGCGGCCCGCCCACCCCAACCTGGAGCGGCCATGGCGATCAACGAGCGCGCGAACGGGGCACCGGCCGAAGCCGGCGCCGAGCGCTACCTGCGGATCGAGAGCGTACGCAAGGAGTTCGACGGCTTCGTCGCCGTCGACGACGTCAGCCTGGACATCCGCAAGGGCGAGATCTTCGCCCTGCTCGGCGGCTCGGGCAGCGGCAAGTCGACCCTGCTGCGTTGCCTTACCGGCTTCGAGCGACCCACCAAGGGCAAGATCGTGCTCGACGGGGAGGTCATGAACGAGCTGCCACCGTACGAGCGGCCGATCAACATGATGTTCCAGTCCTACGCGCTGTTCCCGCACATGACCGTGGAGCAGAACATCGCCTTCGGCCTGAAGCAGGACGGCCTTACCCAGGACGCCATCAGGAAGCGCGTGGGCGAGATGCTGGAGATGGTCCAGCTGGGCAAGCTGGCCAAGCGCAAGCCGCACCAGCTCTCCGGCGGCCAGCAGCAGCGCGTCGCGCTGGCCCGCTCGCTGGCCAAGGGGCCCAAGCTGCTCCTGCTCGACGAGCCGATGGGCGCGCTGGACAAGAAGCTGCGCTCGCGCATGCAGCTGGAGCTGGTCAACATCATCGAGACGTCCGGGGTGACCTGCGTGATGGTCACCCACGACCATAAGAAGCGATGACCATGGCCACCCGCATCGCGCTGATGGACCAGGGCTGGATCCAGCAGGTCGGTACCCCGGACGAGATCTACGAGCAGCCGGCCAACCGTTTCGCCGCCGAGTTCATCGGCTCGGTCAACCTGCTCGATGCCACCATCGACGAGGACGAACCGGACTACGTCACCCTGAAGACGCCGGCGTTCGAGGCGCCGATCTACATCGGGCACGGCATCACCGGTTTCCCCGGTAAGGCGGTGTCCTTCGCCGTGCGTCCGGAGAAGCTGGACATCGCCAAGGACGAGCCGGCGCAGCCGCACAACAAGGCCCGCGGCACGATCGAGGACATCGCCTATTTCGGCAGCCATTCGGTCTACCACGTGCGCCTGCCCGGCGGCATCAAGCTGATGGCCAATTTCGCCAACGAGAAGCGCTGGGCCAGCGAGGGCATGACCTGGGGCGACCAGGGTGTGGCTGTGGTGGGACGACAACGACGGCGTGGTGCTCACGTCATGAACGCGCGCGCGCTCAAGCGGTTCCTGCCGGGTGGCCGCTGGGCGGTGATCGCGGTGCCGTTCCTGTGGCTGCTGTTCTTCTTCGCGATTCCGTTCCTGATCGTGCTGAAGATCTCCTTCTCGCGGCTGGCCATCGCCATGCCACCGTACACGCCGATCGTGGAGTACGTGGACAAGGCGCTGACCCTGCGCCTGAACCTGGGCAACTACGTGGCCCCATTCCTCCGACTCGCAGTACGTGGTGGCTTATCTCAGCTCGATCAAGATCGCGGCGATCTCGACCCTGCTGTGCCTTATGATCGGCTACCCGATGGCCTACTTCATCGCCCGGATGAAGCCGTCCACGCGCAACATCGCGCTGATGGCGGTGGTGCTGCCGTCGTGGATCTCGTTCCTGCTGCGCGTATATGCGTGGGTCGGCATCCTCGACGCCAATGGCATCCTCAACCGCGCGCTGATGTCGCTGGGGATCATCGACGCGCCGCTGCGGATCCTCTACACGCCGCTGGCCGCCTACATCGGCATCGTCTACTGCTACCTGCCGTTCATGGTGCTGCCGCTGTACGCCAACCTGGTCAAGCTCGACCTGCGCCTGCTCGAGGCCGCCTACGACCTCGGGGCCAAGCCGTGGCAGGCGTTCCTGCGGATCACCCTGCCGCTGTCGCGCGCCGGCATCATCGCCGGCTGCATGCTGGTGATGATCCCGGCGGTGGGCGAGTTCGTGATCCCGGAGATGCTCGGCGGCCCGGACACGCTGATGATCGGCCGGGTGCTGTGGGGCGAGTTCTTCAACAACCGCGACTGGCCGGCGGCCTCGGCGGTGGCGATCGTGATGCTGCTGCTCCTGCTGGTGCCGATCCTGTGTTCAACCGCTACCAGCAGAAGGAAATGGAGGGACGGCTGACATGAACCCGACCCTTGGACAGAAGCTGCTGCGCTGGGCGGTGCTGGTGCTCGGTTATGCGTTCCTCTACCTGCCGATCGTGCTGCTGATCGTCTACTCGTTCAATTCCTCGCGCCTTACCACGGTCTGGGCCGGCTTCTCGACCAAGTGGTATGGCGAACTGCTGCGCGACCGGCAGATCCTTACCGCGGCCCGGTCAGCATCCGCATCGCGTTCTGGACCGCGACCGCGGCGACCGTGATCGGCACGCTGGGGGCGATGGTGATGACCCGCTTCCGCCGGTTCCCGGGCAAGACCATGTTCGGCGCCCTGATCACCGCGCCGCTGGTGATGCCGGAGGTGATCATCGGCCTGTCGATCCTGCTGATGCTGGTATCGGCCGGCGCGGCGCTGGGCATCCCGTCCAAGGGCATGGTCGCGATCTGGATCGCGCACGTGACCCTGACCGTGTCCTTCGTCACCGTGGTGGTGTCCTCGCGCCTGCAGGAGCTGGACAAGTCGCTGGAAGAGGCGGCGATGGACCCGGCGCCAACCGGGTCAAGGTGTTCTTCCTGATCACCCTGCCGATCATCGCGCCGGCGCTGGTCAGCGGCTGGCTGCTGGCCTTCACCCTGTCGCTGGACGACGTGGTCATCGCCAGTTTCGTGGCCGGCCCCGATTCGACCACGCTGCCGATCAAGGTGTTCTCCTCGGTGCGGCTGGGCGTGAGCCCGAAGATCAACGCGCTGGCCACGCTGATGATCATGGCCGTCTCGGTCGCCGCGGTGATCGGCTGGTGGCTGATGTTCCGCGAAGACCAGCGCCGCCAGCGCGACATGCAGCTGGCGCTGCAGGAGAACGGCTGAGGCGGCCGCAGCACCGGCGCCACGACGCCCTAACGCTGCGCGGGCCACACTGGCCTGGCCCATCCCATGAGGACCGATGACCATCGAGACGATCAATCCCGCGACCGGACAGGTCGAGTACCGGTACGAAATGATGGCCCCGGACCGGGTGGACGCAATCCCAGGCCGCGGCGCAGGCGGCATTCCCGTCGTGGTCGCAGCGCACGCTGGAGTCGCGGGGCGAGGTGATGCGCGCGGTCGGCGCGGCCTTGCGCCGCCGGCGCGACGAGCTGCAGCGGACCATGACCGCCGAAATGGGCAAGCTGCGCCGCGAGGCGCTGGCCGAGGTCGACAAGAGCGCCGATGCCTGCGACTACTACGCCGCCCAGTCCGGCCGCTACCTGTCCGAGCAGCCGGTCGCCACCGAGGGGCGCAGCAGCTACGTGCGCTACGAGCCGCTGGGCTGCGTGCTGGCGGTGATGCCGTGGAATTTCCCGGTCTGGCAGGTATGCCGCTTATAGTGCCGGCGCTGATGGCCGGCAATGTCGCGGTGCTCAAGCACGCCACCAACGTGCCACGCAGCGCCGACCTGCTGGCCGAGGTGCTGGCGGAGGCGGGCGTGCCGGCGGGCGTGTTCGACGTGCTGCACATCGACAACGAGCAGGCGGCCGGCGTGATCCGCGACCCGAGGGTCGCGGCGGTGACCCTGACCGGCAGCGAGCTGGCCGGCCGCTCGGTGGCCGGTAACGCCGGCCAGCAGCTGAAGAAGTGCGTAATGGAACTCGGCGGCAGCGATGCGTTCGTCGTCCCGGAGGATGCCGACCTGGACAAGGCGGTCGCCGGAGCGGTCGCCTCGCGCTTCGGCAACACCGGGCAGACCTGCATCGCGGCCAAGCGCTTCATCGTGGTGGAGCCGATCGCCGACGAGTTCACCCGGCGCTTTGTCGCGGCTGCGGCGAAGCTGCGCCTGGGCGATCCGGCCGACGAGGCGACCACGCTGGCGCCCATGGCGCGCCAGGACCTGCGCGACAAGCTGCACCAGCAGGTGCAGGCCAGCCTCGGGCGGGGCGCCCGTGCGCTGCTGGGCTGCGAGCCGGATGCCTCGCACGCCGGTTACCCTGCATCGATCCTCGATGCGGTGGCGCCGGGAATGCCGGCCTACGAGGAAGAGCTGTTCGGGCCGGTGGCCAGCATCCTGCGGGTGAAGGACGAGGCCGAAGCGGTGCGCGTGGCCAATGACACCACCTTCGGCCTTGGCGGCAGCGTGTGGACTGCAGATGCGGCACGCGGCGAGCGGGTGGCGCGGCAGCTGCAGGTGGGCGCGGCCTTCGTCAACGCGATCGTGCGCAGCGACGTGCGGCTGCCGTTCGGCGGGACCAAGCGTTCGGGCTTCGGCCGCGAGCTGGCCGAACACGGCATCCACGAGTTCATGAACATCAAGTCGATCTACGTGGCCTGAGCGCCACCGGCCTGGAGTGGAAGATGCGCTGGAGCAGCCTCGGCTGGTATGTGATGACCTTGCTCGCGTTGCTGGTCGCCGGCTATGCCGTCGCGGTCTCGTTCGTGCCGGAGTGGCGTCCGCCGCTGGTGCGCGACCTGTTCGCGCTGCGGCCACTGGCTGCGTGGGAACACTTCCTCGGCGGTGGGACGGCGCTGGCGACCGGCGCGTTCCAGTTGCACGGCGGCCTGCGCAATCGCCGGCTCGGGTTGCATCGCTGGATCGGGCGCATCTATGCGCTCGCGGTCGCCGTCGGCGGCTTGGCGGCGCTGGCGCTGGCCGCCCACGCGTCCACGGGCGCGGTAGCCGCCTCCGGGTTCGCCCTGCTGGGCCTTACGCGGCTGGCGACCACGGCGCTGGCGGTACGTGCGATCCGCCAGCAGCGGCTTGCGGCGCACCGCGACTGGATGGTGCGCAGCTACGCGCTGACCCTGGCGCGGTGACCCTGCGCATCTACCTGCCGGCCAGCCTCGTCGCGGGTATCCCTTTCACCGTCGCCTACCCCGTGATCGCCTGGCTATGCTGGGTGCCGAACCCGGTGCTCGCGCAGCTGTTTCTGCGCTCGCGGCGCGCACGCGGGATGCTGGCGGACAGCGCGACGCCGCCGCGCTGGCGCCGTGCCATGGTGCGTTCGCCGGCCTGACGGGCGCATCGCACCGCGCCGACAGGTGCCGGCGATGGAACAGACGGTTACGCCCGCACGTGGTTCCGTCGCGGGGGCGCAGCCGTCATCTTCCGTGACACCGAACCGGAGCGATTGCCATGAGTACGACCGCCGACACCAGCCCCGCCCGCATCCTGCGCAAGGTCCAGGCCGTGCCACCTCGGACGGCGCGGGGGTCAGGCTGACCCGGGTGATCGGTGGCCCCGAACTGCCGGACCTGGATCCGTTCCTGCTGCTCGACGAATTCGGCACCGACAAGGCCGAGGACTACATCGCCGGCTTCCCGAGCCACCCGCACCGCGGGTTCGAGACGGTGACGTACATGCTCGACGGGCGCATGCGGCACAAGGACAACCACGGCAACGAGGGCCTGTTGACCCCCGGCAGCGTGCAGTGGATGACCGCCGGCCGTGGCCTGGTCCATTCGGAAATGCCCGAGCAGGAATCCGGGCTCATGCGCGGCTTCCAGCTTTGGGTGAACCTGCCGGCGCGGGAGAAGATGACCCCGCCGCGCTACCATAATTCGCCCCGGACCGGATCCCGGTCACCCGCCCGGCCGCGGGCGTGGAGGTGAAGGTCATCGCCGGCCGCGTCGGCGAGACCACCGGCCCGATCGCGCAACCGGCCACCGAGCCGGTCTACCTCGACATCGCACTGGCGCCGGGCACGGCCTGGGAATACGCGCTGCCTGCGGGCCACAACGCGTTCGCCTACGTGTTCGAAGGCGCGGCCACCCTCGGCGAAGGCGATGCCGCACGCGCGCTGGAGACCCGCGAGATGGGCGTGCTCGGTGGCGGCACTGCGTTGTCACTGCGCGCCGGCAGCGCTGGCGCGCGCCTGATCCTGGTCGCCGGAACGCCGCTGCGCGAGCCCGTGGCGCGGCATGGGCCCTTTGTCATGAACACGCGCCAGGAGCTGATGCAGGCCTTCGTCGATTTCCAGAAGGCCGGTTCTGAACGACGCCTGGTAGACGATGCCGGTGCAGGCCGTGGCCTGCACGCGGCCGCTCAGTTCAGGGCGAGGCCACCGGCCAAGGACGAGCAGCCGCTGCAGCTCCTCGTCGCTGCCCGCATCGATCCAGACCTGGGCGTAGCGGTCCTAGCCCAGCTCCACGACCGTCACCCGGTTGAGTTCCCCGTTGCCGGCCGCGATTTCCGGCTGGTACCAGCGCACTTCATGCGGGCCGACGTGGCCCTCTTCCTCGCGGTTGCGGCGCTGCAGGTCGACCGTCGGCCTGGCGGTGAGCATCAGCCCCAGTACCTGCCGCTCCCCGTCGAGCGCGCGGCAGACGGTGAAGCCATTGCCCGCCTTCGCTTCCCAGCGCAGGCTGGAACCGTCGGGCAGTGCGGGGCAGGCGGCGTCCTGCGCGGGGGCATCGAACGCGGCCATGAGCAGCAGTCCGAGCAGACAGAGGTTCTTCATCACGCTATCCCTTCCTTGGCCCGCGGGCAGCGGGCGCGATTGTCGGATGAGTGCGTGCGGCGGAGCTGGCGCGGGCAGTACTACGCATGCCGTCGCCAGCGCGATGGATCGCGCTCGCACGCTTGCTTTCCCCCGGACGTTTCCCGTATCGACAGCCCACGGTCCGGTCCCCCGCAGCGAACTTACCTAGCGGGCTCCCCGGATGCAAATATTTCGTTAGAAGTTGCGCTGGAAATCGAACTGGCGGCGCTGGCCGCCGGCGACCACGACCACATGGACGCGCAAGGTGTCGTGCGCCCCGGCGCGCACGGTGCCCACATGGTCCACATAGTCGCCGGTGGATACCCGGCGCAGGGTCACGGCCTGCCGGCGCCCGGCCAGGTCGGTCACTTCGGCGGTCACTTCGCCGGCAGCGGTGGTTTCCTCGCCATCGGCGCCCGGATGGCGCAGGGCCACGATCAGCAGTGCCGATGCGGCATCGCGTTCCACGCCGTACTCGCGCGCCACCGCTTCGCCCAGGGCGGGGGGGGGCAGCAGGTTGTAGTGGGCGCGGAGGGTGCCGTCGAGTTCGACCACGCTCGGGGCTGGCGGGACGAAACGGGCCGGTTCCGGCGCCGGGTTGCCGCAGCCGGCCACGGTCATCGCCATGGCCAGCGCCGCGGCCAGCCGCATGCGGCTCACGGTTCGCCCGCCGCGGCCAGCGCGGCGCCGCGTTCGCGAGCGGCATGCACCGCGGCTGCGACCAGGGCTTCGAAGCCGCCGGCCTGGAATGTCTCGATCGCCGCCTGGGTCGTACCCCCGGGCGAGGTGACCCGGCGGCGCAGCTCGGCCGGAGCTTCCCCGGCTTCGTCGAGCATGCGCCCGGCGCCGAGCAGGGTCTGCACCACCAGGGTGCGGGCGTCGGCCGCGGGCAGGCCCTCGGCGATCGCCGCCGCCTCCATCGCTTCGGCCAGCAGGAACGCATAGGCCGGGCCGCTGCCGGAGACCGCGGTGACCACGTCGATCAGGGGCTCGGCATCGACCCAGACGGTGGCGCCGGCACTGGACAGCAGGTCCTGGGCACGCTGGCGCTGGCTGGCGTCGACGCCGTCGCCCGCATACAGGCCGGTCACCCCGGCGCCGAGCAGGGCCGGGGTGTTGGGCATGCAGCGCACCACGGGCAGGGCGCCGCCCAGCCAGTGCTGCAGGCGCGCGATCGGGATGCCGGCGGCGATCGATACCACCAGCGGCCGCTGCGCCTGCGCCGCGCCGGCGAGCGGAGCGCAGGCCGCGCGCATCATCTGCGGCTTGACCGCCAGCAGCCACAGGCTGGCGCCGGCAACGGCGTCCTCGCCGTGCTCGAAGACCTGTACGCCGAAGTCGGCCGCCAGCGCCTCGCGCGCGGCCGCGACCGGTTCGGCGACGCGGATCCGGCGCGTGTCCACGCCACGCCGCGCCAGGCCGCCGATCAGGCTGCGAGCCATGTTGCCGCCGCCGACAAAGGCCAGGTGTCGTGGTCGTGGGTGGGTGCGCTCATCGTCAGGCGATTCCGTGGAAAGGGGGAAGTGGCTCAGCTGGTCCGTGGCCCGAACAGGGCGGTGCCGATCCGCACCAGGGTCGCACCCTCGGCGATGGCGACGGGAAAGTCGTCGCTCATGCCCATCGACAGGGTGTCCACCCCGCGATGGCGGGTAGCCAGATCCTCGAGCAGCGCGCGCATGCGGCGGAACGCCGGTCGCCGCTGTTCGGGGTCCGGATACGGCACGGGGATCGACATCAGTCCGCGCAACGCCAGCCGCGGCTGCGCGGCCACGCGTGCGGCCAGTGCGTCCAGGTCTTCCGGCCGGCAGCCGGCCTTGCCGGCCTCGCCTTCGACATTGACCTGGATGAGCACGTTCAGCGGCCCGCGCCCGGTGCTGCGATGGCGGGCGAGGGCATCGACCACGCTCGGCCGGTCGATGCTCTGCACCCAGTCGAAGGTTTCGGCGGCCAGCGCGGCCTTGTTCGACTGCAGGTGGCCGATCAGGTGCCACTCCAAGGCCGGATGGACTGCGGTAAGGGCGGCGCGCTTGGCCGCCGCTTCCTGCACGTAGTTCTCGCCGAACGCCTGCTGGCCTGCAGCGGCCAAAGCCGCCACCGCTTCGGCCGGCTGGGTCTTGGACACGGCCAGCAGGGCAGGGACTGGCCGCTTCGCCGCGTCCGCCGCGTTCAGGATGCGCTGCATCACGTTTCGCAGGCGATCGTCGGGCATTGGCGTGGCGGGCCATTGGCGGCAGCGGCGGGAGCGCTATACTGCCGTGCGGGGATGTATCGTTCCAGTCCGCGACAGATCGCGGACTGTCGATTGGCGGCTGGATCACGGGGAACACGCGCATGGATATCGCCGAACTGCTGGCTTTCTCGGTCAAGAACAAGGCGTCCGACCTGCACCTCTCGGCGGGCCTGCCGCCGATGATTCGCGTCGATGGCGACGTGCGCCGGATCAACATCCCGGCACTGGACCACAAACAGGTGCACGCCCTCGTGTACGACATCATGTCGGACAAGCAGCGGCGCGACTACGAGGAATTCCTCGAGGTCGACTTCTCGTTCGAGATCCCCTCGCTGGCCCGCTTCCGCGTCAACGCGTTCAACCAGAACCGCGGCGCCGGCGCGGTGTTCCGCACCATTCCTTCCGACGTGCTGAGCCTGGAAGACCTGGGTTGCCCGCCGATCTTCCGCGAGCTGATCGACCAGCCGCAGGGCCTGATCCTTAGTCACCGGTCCGACCGGCTCGGGCAAGTCGACCACGCTGGCGGCGATGGTCGACCACATCAACAAGAACGAATACGGGCACATCCTCACCGTCGAGGACCCGATCGAGTTCGCTACCTCGCAGAAGTGCCTGATCAACCAGCGCGAGGTGCACCGCGACACGCACGGCTTCAACGAGGCGCTGCGCTCGGCGCTGCGCGAAGACCCCGACTACATCCTGGTCGGCGAAATGCGCGACCTGGAAACCATCCGCCTGGCGCTGACCGCCGCGGAAACCGGCCACCTGGTGTTCGGCACCCTGCACACCTCGTCGGCGGCCAAGACCATCGACCGCATCATCGACGTGTTCCCCGCCGGCGAGAAGCCGATGGTCCGCTCGATGCTGTCGGAGTCGCTGCGCGCGGTGATTTCGCAGGCGCTGCTGAAGAAGGTCGGCGGCGGCCGCACCGCGGCGTGGGAAATCATGGTCGGCACCCCCGCCATCCGCAACCTGATCCGCGAGGACAAGGTCGCGCAGATGTATTCGTCGATCCAGACCGGCCAGCAGTACGGCATGATGACCCCACCAGCACCTGCAGGACCTTACAAGCGTGGCCTGATCACCCGCCACCAGGCCCGGGAATACGCCAAGGACAAGCGCCTGTTCGAGTGACGGCCGTGGCATAGCCCGGCCCGACGCCCACGCATACCCGGAGCACCGCGATGAGTACCATCGACTTCACCTCGTTCCTCAAGCTCATGGCGCACCAGAAGGCGTCGGACCTGTTCATCACCGCGGGCATGCCGCCGGCGATGAAGGTGCACGGCAAGATCAGCCCCATCACGCAGACGCCGCTGACGCCGCAGCAGAGCCGCGACCTGGTGCTGAACGTGATGACGCCGTCGCAGCGCGAGGAGTTCGAGAAGACCCACGAGTGCAACTTCGCCATCGGCGTGGCCGGCGTGGGCCGGTTCCGCGTGAGCTGCTTCTACCAGCGCAACCAGGTCGGCATGGTCCTGCGCCGGATCGAGACCAAGATCCCGACGGTGGAGGAGCTGAACCTGCCGCCGGTGATCAAGACGCTGGCGATGACCAAGCGCGGCATCATCATCTTCGTCGGCGCCACCGGCACCACGGCAAGTCGACCTCGCTGGCGGCGATGATCGGCTATCGCAACCAGAATTCGACCGGCCACATCATCACCATCGAGGACCCGATCGAATTCGTGCACAAGCACGAGGGCTGCATCATCACCCAGCGCGAGGTCGGCATCGATACCGACAGCTGGGACGCGGCGCTGAAGAACACCCTGCGCCAGGCGCCGGACGTGATCATGATCGGCGAGGTCCGCACCCGCGAGGGCATGGACCACGCCATCGCCTTCGCCGAAACCGGCCACCTGGTGCTGTGCACCCTGCATGCGAACAACGCCAACCAGGCGATGGACCGCATCATCAACTTCTTCCCCGAGGACCGGCGCAGCCAGCTGTTGATGGACCTGTCGCTGAACCTCAAGGGCGTGGTCGCCCAGCAGCTGATCCCGACCCCGGACGGCAAGGGCCGTCGCGTGGCGATGGAAATCCTGCTTGGCACGCCGCTGGTCCAGGACTACATCCGCGACGGCGAGATCCACAAGCTCAAGGAACTGATGAAGGAGTCGACCAACCTCGGCATGAAGACCTTCGACCAGAGCCTGTTCGAGCTGTACCAGGCCGGGGAGATCAGCTACGAGGACGCGCTGCGCTACGCCGACTCGCAGAACGAGGTGCGCCTGCGCATCAAGCTGTCGCAGGGTGGCGACGCGCGCACCTTTACGCAGGGGCTCGACGGCGTGGAAATCGCCGAGACGCGCTGAGCGGAAGGATTGCGGGCGGTGCCGCGTGCGGCGCTGCCCGGTCGCGCGGGCGGGCATCCGGCGGGCGGCGACGGGATGCCGGTGCGGTTAGAATCCGCGCCCCATCGCACCGCCCTCCGCCCACGTGAACAGTACCGATCCGGACCTCAGGCCCGGCCAGGCACCCCCTGCCCGAAGACGGCGCCGTCGTCACCGCCGGCCCGCTGACCCCGCCCCCGACTCCGCCGGAACCCGGGCCGACGACCGCGCGTTCCACCACTCGCTGGCCGAGGACGCGGGCATGGTCCTTACCACGCTGGTGGCGGCGCTCGGCCTGGCCGTGTTCGCCCAGGGCGGGATCATGATCGGCGGCATGGCCGGCGTGTCGTTCCTGCTGCACTACGCGCTGGGCTGGAACTTCGGGCTCGTTTTCGTGCTGGTCAACCTGCCGTTCTACTGGATCGCGGTGAGGCGGATGGGCTGGGAGTTCACCCTCAAGACCTTCGCGGCGGTCGGCGGTGTCGGCCTGCTCACCGACCTGCTGCCGCGCTGGGCCGGCTGGGCGTACATGAGCCCGCTGTACTCGGCGGTGGTCGGCGGAGCGTTGTGTGGATTGGCGGTCCTGTTCTTCATCCGCCACCGCGCCAGCCTGGGTGGCATCGGCATCCTCGCCGTGTACCTGCAGCGCGACCGCGGCTGGAGCGCGGGCAAGGTGCAGTTGGCCTTCGATACGCTGCTGATGGCGGGCGCCCTGTTCGTGCTGTCGCCGCCGAAAGTGCTGTATTCGGCGATCGGCGCGGTGGTGCTGAGCCTGGTGTGCTGATGTTCAACCACCGGCCCAACCGCTACATGGGCGTGTGACCGCGGGCACCGGGCGGGTTCCACCGGTCCGGTGCCGGGCCCGGGGTCAGGCCCGCATCAGGCCATCCACGGCGGCGCCAGCCTGGCGATCCGCGCATGGGCCGGGCAGGTTTCGCGGTGCGCACCGGGCAGGTAGCCCAGGCTCATCAGGAACTCGCCGGTGATCTCGCCGCCGGTGAAGCGGAAGGTTTTCCTGAACAGCTTGACCCAGCCTGCCTTGTCCAGGGGATGGTGCGCGTCGAGCCACGCGGCGAAACCGCCATGCGACGCACGCAGGCCGAGGATCACGCCGGCATTGTGGATCGCTGCATCGACCTTGAGCCGGTTGCGGATGATCCCCGGGTCGGCGAGCAGCCGCGTCCGGTCGGCCGGCCCGTAGGCGGCGACCCTCTCGACGTCGAAACCGTCGTAGGCGCGGCGGAAGCCTTCGCGCTTTTTCAGCATCGTTTCCCAGCTCAGACCGGCCTGGTTGATCTCCAGCAGCAGGCGCTCGAACAGCACGCGTTCCTCGCGCTGCGGGAATCCGTATTCGGCGTCGTGGTACGGGCCATGCAGGGGATGGCCGGGGGCGAAGTCGCAGTAGCCGGACATGGTCGAGCCGGGGCCGGAAGAGGCCCGATTATGGCAGCGCCACGGGCCGTGCACGCCGCGCGGCGCTAGAATGGCGGCATGTCCGCGCCGAACGACAACCTTACCAACCAGCTGCTGATCGCGCTGCCGGCGCTGTCCGACCCGAACTTTTCCCGCACCGTGGCGCTGATCTGCCAGCACGACGAGCAGGGCGCGATGGGCGTGGTGGTCAACCGCGCCTCCGAATACACGCTTGGCCAAGGTCTTTTCGCAGATGGGCATCGGCAGCGACGACCAGACGCTGTGCGCGCGGGCCGTGCTGCACGGTGGCCCGGTGCACCAGGAGCGGGGCTTCGTGCTGCATGACGGGATGCAGGAGTGGGATTCCACCCTGCAGGTCGGCACCGGCCTGTACCTGACGACTTCGCGCGACATCCTCGAGGCGATGGCGGTGGGCGAAGGGCCGGCGCATGCGGTCGTGGCCCCGGGCTGCGCCGGGTGGGGCGCGGGGCAGCTGGAGTTCGAACTCGGCGAGAACACCTGGCTGACCGCACCGGTGGACAACGAGCTGCTGTTCGACCTGCCGCTGGAACGGCGCTGGCAGACCGCGGCCGGGCGCATTGGCGTGGACAACCTGTTCCGCCTTACCGACTACAGCGGGCATGCCTGATCCGTCCGTGAGCACGGGAGCACCGCCGGCCGACGCGATCGTGCTCGGTTTCGACGTCGGTTCGCGACGGATTGGCGTGGCCGTCGGCAGTGCCCCGGGCGGCGCACGCGCGGTGGCCGTGGTCGACGTGCACGCCGCCGGTCCCGACTGGAAGGCCCTCGACCGCCTGCATGGCGAGTGGCGCCCGCGCGGCCTTATGGTCGGCGATCCGTTGACCCTGGACGGCGGTGACCAGCCGATCCGCCGCCGTGCCCGCGCATTCGCCCACGAGCTCAAGGCCCGCTACAGGTTGCCGGTGGTGATGGTCGACGAGCGCTCCAGTTCGATCGAAGCCGCGCAGCGCTTCGCCCGCGAACGCGCCGCCGGCAACCGTCGCCGCCGCGATGCCGAGGCGCTCGACGCCGCGGCGGCGGCGGTGATCATCGAACGCTGGCTTTCCGCCCCCGACAACGCCACGCCGCTGTAGCGGCGGCACCCCACCCATTCCGTCCCGCACGCAGACCGACCATGACGCCCCAGATCGATTCGACCGGCCGCCTCCGCCACCTGCTCACCCTGGAAGGGTTGCCGCGCGCCACCCCGGGTGCAGCTGCTCGACCGCGCCGGGCAGATCCGCGACGCGGCGGTCGGGCGCGTGGGCAAGCGCACGGTGCTGGCCGGAAGCGCGGTCTGCACGCTGTTCTTCGAGCCGTCCACGCGCACGCGCAGTTCGTTCCAGCTGGCCGCGCAGCGGCTGGGTGCGGACGTGCTCAACTTCGACGCTTCCACGTCGTCGACCCGCAAGGGCGAGACCGCGCGCGACACACTGAAGAACATCGAGGCGATGGGCGTGCGCGGCTTCATCGTGCGCCACCCCGACGACGGCGCGGTACAGCGTCTGGCCGACGTGGCCGGCGAGGGCACTGCGCTGGTCAACGCCGGCGACGGCCGCAGCGCGCACCCGACCCAGGGGTTGCTCGACATGCTGACCCTGCGCCAGGCCTGCGGCGGCGATTTCTCGCGGCTGAAGGTGCTGATCGTGGGCGATGTGAAGCACTCGCGCGTGGCGCGTTCGGACCTGCACGCGCTGCGCACGCTCGGTGCCGGCGAAGTCCGCGTCTGCGGCCCGGCTTCGCTGCTGCCCGATGCCGGCACCACCGCCGGTTGCGTGGTCGGCACCGATTTCGATGCCATGCTCGAGGGCGTGGACGCGGTGATGATGCTGCGCCTGCAGCGCGAGCGGATGGAGGAGGGACTGGTGCCTTCGCTGGAGGACTACCACGTCCACTACGGGCTGACCGCCGAGCGCCTGGCGCGCGCCGCGCCGGGCGCGGCGGTGCTGCATCCGGGCCCGATCAACCGTGGCGTGGAGATCACCGACGAGGTGGCCGACGGCCCGCAGTCGTGGGTGCTGCGCCAGGTCGCCAATGGCGTGGCCGTGCGCATGGCCGTGCTGGAGCATCTGCTCGGCTGAAGGTCCGGGCATCGCGCCCGGCGGGAAACGGCGCGGCCGCCGCTGGCGACCGCGCCCCGGGTTCATTCCCCGGCGATGGCCTGTGCGGCACCGCCATCGGCCGCGGTGATGTGCCGCGCCGACTCGACCAGGCCGACGAACTCGCCACGAAGACCCCAGCGGTCCTCGCCGATCGCGCTGCGCGCGCTGGCGGCCACGTCGTTCCAGTCCCAGTCACCGACATTGCCGCCGCCGCGCAGCAGGTCGGCATAGCCGGCCACGGCGGTGGCGAAGCGCAGCGATTCGCTGGAGCGGGCCTGCAGCGACGCGCGCCGGATCGGGCTCTCGATCAGCCGGCTGTTTTCCTGCCAGGGCAGTTTGTAGCGCAGGCGCAGATGGGCCAGCTCGCCGCTTTTCGCGTCGCTGCCCGTCGATGCGTGCCCGTAGCGTAGTGGCGGCAGGCGCTCGCCGCCGGAGCCGACCAGCGCGATCTCGTACAGCGCGGTGACTTCGTGGCCGGCGCCGATGTCGCCGGCATCGACCCGGTCGTTGGCGAAATCCTCGCGATCCAGCAGGCGGTTCTCGTAACCCACCAGCCGGTATTCGGCCACCTGCGCCGGGTTGAACTCGATCTGGATCTTCACGTCGTTGGCGATCGTCAGCAGCGTCGCCTGCATCTGCTCGACCAGCACCTTGCGGGCCTCGTCGGGGGTGTCGATGTAGGCGTGGTTGCCGTCGCCGGCATCGGCCAGGCGCTCGGCCATCGCGTCGTTGTAGTTGCCTTCGCCGAAGCCGAGCGTGGACAGCGCGATGCCCGACCTGCGCTGGTCGGCGACCCAGGTTTTCGGGTGCCGCGATCGACCGTGCCGACGTTGAAGTCGCCGTCGGTGGCCAGCAGGATCCGGTTGACGCCGCCTTGCGCGTAGGCCTGCCGCGCCACCGCGTAGGCCAGGCGGATGCCTTCGCCGCCGTTGGTGCTGCCGCCGGCTTCCAGGCGGTCGAGCGCGGCGAGGATCTCGGCGTGGCGATTGCCCGGCGTCGGCGGCAGGACCAAGGCCTGCCGCGCCGGCGTACACCACGATCGAGACGCGGTCCTGCTCGCGCAGCTGCGGGACGAGCCGGGCGAAGGCCTGCTTGAGCAGCGGCAGTTTGTCCGGCGACTGCATCGAACCGGAGGTGTCGACCAGAACACCATAGGTTCGCCGGTGGCAGGGTCGCCTTGGCCACGTCGTAACCCTTGATCCCGACCATCAGCAGCTGCCGCTTCGGGTGCCAGGGCGAGGGCGCCAGTTCTGTGGTCACCCGGAACGGGACGGCGCGCGTGGCCGGAGCCGGGTGGCCGTAGCTGAAGTAGTTGAGGAATTCCTCCACCCGCACCGCGTCGGCGGGCGGCCGCACTCCTGGGCGCAGCATCCGCCGCACGTTCGCATAGCTGCCGGTGTCCACGTCGACGGAGAAGGTCGACAGCGGCTGCTCGCTCGCGCGCTGGACCGGGTTGTCGGTGCGTCCCTCGTAGCGCTCGGTGTTGACCTCGGGCGGCGCGGCAGCGGGCATGAACGTCATCGCTGCCGGCGCAGCCCGGCCGACTGCGGCGTTGGCCACCCGGGGGCGGGCATTTCGCGCGCGGCTTCCAGTGCCGTGAGCGGTGCCGGCGGGGGCGGTGGGGCAGCGGGAGCGTAGGCGTCGGCCGCCACCGGTTCGGCCATAGGTCAGTCGCCGCCGATTTCGCGCCGGCGTCGGCGTCCTCGCGCACGGCCGTGGGCGGACTGGAGCGGCAGGCCGACAGGGCCAGGACGAACAGCAGCGTGCCGGCGCCAAGGGCGACGGAAACGGGAAACATGGATCTGGTGCGCATGGCGGGACTCCCGGGTTGGACGGGAGATCGAACGCCTGGCTGTGGCCGGTGGGGTTAACGCGTCCGCGGCGGTCGCGGGACCGGGGGCGCCGCGGCGTTGGCCCGACCGGGTGGGCGATGGCGCCGGGACGCGGCCTCAGACCACCATCGGCTGGAACTCGATGCCCAGTCCGGGCATGCCTTCCTTTTCCACCAGCAGGTCGGCGCGCAGCAGCGGGCGGTTGGCGATCCACTGGCGGCTCACCACCAGGGCGCAGGCGGTTGCCGTCGGCCGACAGGTCCAGCTGTGGAATGTGGTCGCTGTCGTGCGCGCGGTGCAGCAGCACCGCCACGCGCAGCAGGGCGGCCTTGCGCCGGGCCGACAGCAGCAGGCGGTCGGGCAGGGCGTCGAAGGCGTTCTTGGGCACCCCGCGGCGATGGGTGCGGACCAGCGCCGCCAGCACCTGCTGCTCCTGCCGCGAGAAACCGGCGATGTCGGAGTGCTCCAGCACGTAGGCGCCATGCACGTGGTACTGGCTGTGGGCGATCACCAGGCCCAGCTCGTGTACCCGCGCGGCCCAGCCGAGCATGTTCGCGTCGTCGTCATCCAGGGCCATAAGCATCGGCGACCTGTTCGCACAGCCGCATCGCGGTGCCTTCCACGCGCGCGGCCCAGGGCCTCGTCGATGCCGTAGCGCTGGGTCAATGCGGCCACCGAAGCGTCGCGCGGGTCGTTGCCGCCGCCGCCGCGGCCGAGCATGTCGTAGAGGATGCCTTCGCGCATGGCCGCCTTGCTCACCAGCAGCTTCTGCAGGCCGAGCGCCTGGAACGCGGCCTCGAGCACCAGCACGCCGCCGGCGATGATCGGGCGGCGGTCGCTGGACAGTCCCGGCAGGTCGATCTGGTCGATGCTCTCGGCCTGGAGCAGGCGCTCGCGCAACTGCGGCAGCGCCTCGGCGGTGATCGCGCCCTTGGTCAGGCGCATCGCCGCGCAGATCTCGCCGATCGCCTTGTGCGTGCCGGAGGAACCCAGCGCCTCCTGCCAGCCCAGTGCCCGGTACAGGCCGGCGAATTGCTGGAATTCGGCGCTGATCTCGGTCAGCGCGTCCTTCCACTTCTTCTTCGACAGCCGGCCGTTGGGGAAGAAGCGGCGGGTACTGGCGATGCAGCCGGCCTGCAGGCTCTCGCGTTCCACCGGGTCGAAGCCGCGGCCGATGATGAATTCGGTCGAGCCGCCACCGATGTCGATGACCAAGGCGCAGCTGGCCGGGCTTGGGCGGCTGCGCGTGGGCCACGCCAAGGTAGATCAGGCGCGCCTCCTCGCGGCCGGAGACCACTTCGATCGGCGCGCCCAGCGCGGCCTCTGCCTGCTTGAGGAAGGCCTGCGGATCGCGCAGCTGGCGCACGGTATTGGTCGCCAGTGCGCGCACGTGCAGGCGCGGCACGCCGCGCAGGCGCTGGCCGAAGCGGGCCAGGCAAGGCAGTCGAGCGCGCGCCGTCGCGCCGGTTCGGACAGTCCGCCGTTTCCATCCAGGCCGTCGGCCATGCGCACGGTTTCGCGCAGGCGATCCACCACACGCAACTGGCCCAGCGTGTACTGGGCCAGGACCATGTGGAAACTGTTGGAGCCCAGGTCGATCGCGGCCAGCGCGTCGCCGTCCTGGATCTATGGGGGCGCGAAGTGAGGGAACTTGGCATGCCGGGAATTTTAGCGGATGACCGGCGCCATTCCCCGCGCCGCATGGCCACCCTACAGGGACTCCAGCAGGACCTGCTGGGCCGTATACGGAGCCTCTCCCTCGGTGGGCGCGCGCTGCCGGTAGCGGCCATCGGCGCCCAGTTCCCAGGCGTTGGTGTTGTCGGCAAGGTAGTTCAGCAGGGCTTCGCGTTGCACCCGTTCAGCCAGCGCCGGGTCCCGGATCGGGAAACAGGTCTCCACCCGCCGCAGCAGGTTGCGCTCGAGCCAGTCGGCGCTGGCGCCGAAGAGCTCGGGCTCGCCGTCGTTGCCGAACCAGTACACGCGGCTGTGTTCGAGGAACCGGCCGATGATCGAGCGGACCCGGATGTTGTCGGACACGCCCGGGATGCCCGGGCGCAGCGTGCAGGCGCCGCGCACGATCAGGTCGATCTGCACGCCGGCCTGCGAGGCGGCGTACAGCGCCTGCACCACCTGTGGCTCGTTGAGCGCGTTCATCTTGGCGATGATGCGGCCGGGGCGGCCGGCGGTGGCCAGGCGGGGGTCTCGCGTTCGATGCGCTTGAGGATCCCGCTGTGCAGGGTGAACGGCGATTGCAGCAGGCGCTTGAGCCGGATCGAGGGTGCTAAGGCCCGACAGCTGCTGGAACAGCAGGTTCACGTCGTTGCCGATGTCGGGATCGGCGGTGATCAGGCTCAGGTCGGTGTAGGCGCGTGCGGTGCCGGAGTGGTAGTTGCCGGTGCCCAGGTGCACGTAGCGGCGCAGGCGACGGCCTTCGCGGCGCACGATCAGCAGCATCTTGGCGTGGGTCTTGAAGCCGACCACGCCGTACACGACCTGCACGCCGGCTTCCTGCAGGCGATCCGCAACGCCGAGGTTGGCGTCCTCGTCGAAGCGCGCGCGCAGTTCGACCACCACGGTCACATCCTTGCCGTTGCGCGCGGCCTGGACCAGCGCCTCGACGATCGCCGAATCCTTGCCGGTGCGATACAACGTCTGCTTGATCGCCAGCACGTCCGGATCGGTCGATGCCTGCTTGAGCAGCTCGAGCACCCCGGAGAACGAATCGAACGGGTGGTGCAGCAGCACGTCGCCGCGGGCGACGGTCCCGAAGACGTTCTCGTCCTCCAGCGGGTTGCGCGGGGTGAACGGCGGGTATTTCAGTTCCGGGCGCTGGACCAGGTCATTGACCTGGATGACCCGGTTGAGGTTGACCGGACCGTCGATGTAGTACACCGCGTTCTCGCCCAGTTCGAAGTTCTGCAGCAGGGTGCGGACGATCGGCTTGGGACAGTCGTGGGCGATTTCCAGCCGCACCGCCGGCCGGTAGCCACGGCCGACCAGTTCGCTGCGCAGCGCCGAGGCCAGGTTCTCGACTTCGTCCTCGTCCACCACCAGCTCGGAGTTGCGGGTGACCCGGAACTGGTAGGCGCCGCGCACGGTCATGCCGGGGAACAGCTCGTCGACGAATGCGGCCAGCATCGCCGACAGCAGCACGAACGCCTGCCGGCCCTTGCCGGCCAGGCTCGGCGGCAGCTCGACGATGCGGCTGAGCGAACGTGGTGCGCGGACGATGGCCAAGGTGGCCGGGCCGGCCGAACGCGTCCATCCCTTCCAGCACCACCACCACGTTCAGCGACTTGTTGAGGATGCGCGGGAACGGATGCGAGGGGTCCAGGCCCAGCGGCGAGAGCACCGGCATGACCTTGTTGCGGAAGTAGGCCCGCAGCCAGCGGCGCTGGCGCGCGTTCCAGCTGTGCCGGCCGAGGATGCCGATGCCGGCTTCGGCCAGCGCCGGCCGGATGACCTTGTTCCAGCAGTGGTACTGCGCGTCGACCAGGGCGGCGGCGCGGTCATGGATCAGGTCCAGCAACTGCGCCGGGGCGATGCCGTCCGGCTGCGCGGGCAGGCCGAAATCCAGCGCGTGGCGCACGGTGGCGGCGCGGATCTCGAAGAACTCGTCAAGGTTGGTGCAGGAGATGCACAGGAAGCGCAGGCGTTCGAGCAGCGGCACCTGCGGGTCCTGCGCCTGCGCGAGCACGCGGAAGTTGAAGTCCAGCTGCGACAGTTCGCGGTTCAGGTAAAGCGCCGGATCGCGCAGCGCCTCGGCGCCGGAGTAGTGCTCGGGCGCGGAGTGCGGGGAGTCGTGCAGGCGGCTGTCGTTGTCCATGGCGTGCGAGTCCGGGTATGTCAGCGGCTGGCGTGTTCGGCGGCGGGCAGGGCGAGGGGGTCGTCCTGGCGCGGTTGCACGCGCTCGGGACCGAAGTGGCAGGCGAACACGCTGCCCTTACGACCGTGCTCTGGATCGACAGTCGGGCCTGGTGCAGGCCGAGCACGTGCTTGACGATCGACAGCCCTATACCGGTGCCGCCACTTTCGCGCGAACGGCTGCTGGAGACCCGGTAGAAGCGTTCGGTCAGGCGCGGCACGTGTGCTTCGGGAATGCCGTAGCCGGTGTCGCGCACGGCCAGCATCGCGCCGCCGCCGGGCAGGCGTGCGAAGTCGATGTCGATCTGGCCGCCCGCGGGGGTATAGCGGATCGCATTGGTCACCAGGTTGGAGAACGCGCTGTGCAGTTCCTGGGTCGAACCGACCAGGTCGCAGCCGGCGCGGTCATGGAACTCGATCGTGTGCCGGCCCTTACTGTAGGCCTACCTTCCCGGCGCAGCGTAGCCAGCATCGGCGCCATCGCCACGGGCTCCTCCGGCAGGCTGTCGCGCGACTCCAGCTGCGACAGGGTCAGCAGGTCCTCCACCAGGCGGGTCATCCGCTGCGACTGTTTCTGCATCTCCGCCAGCATCGGTTGCCATTGCGGGAAGTCCGACGGGTCGAGCATGTCCAGGTAGCCGTGGACGACGGTCAGGGGCGTGCGCAGTTCGTGCGAAACGTTGGCGACGAAATCGCGCCGCATCTGCTCCAGCGCGCAGCAGCTTGCTGACGTCACGGGCGACCAGCAGCCAGTAGTCCTCCGAATAGGGGATCAGGCGCAGGTTCAGGCGCAGCCGGTCGTCGACCGGCGAAGGTGCGTCGAGGATCGGTTCCGCATTGCGACCCGCGGCCAGCCAGCGGGCCAGCGGCAGCGGCTGCAGCCGCTCCACCACCGGCGCGCCGAGGTCGCGCGGATGGTGCAGGCCGAGCAGGTCGGTGGCGGCGCGGTTGAACCAGATCGTGCGCTGGGTATTGCGCTCGACCACGACCACGGCATCGGGCAGGGCGGCGGCGGCGGCGCGGTAGGCGCGCAGCATGTCGAGCAGGCGGCGCTTGCGCGCGCGCATCTCGGTCTGGCTGCGGTAGAGCAGGTGGTCAAGCTCGTTCCAGCGCCTTCGCCGCGGGCCGGCTCCCAGCGTCGCCGCGCGGTGAGCCCGAGCAGTACGCGCCGCAGCCGCCAGTAGTGCCAAGGCCAGCATGCCGAGCGCGGTGCCCGCCAGCACCCAGCCGGCCTTACCGACCAGCAGGCCGACGAGGGCCGCACACGCCAGCAACAGGGCCAGCATCGCCAGCGTGCGTCGCCAGGCCGCGCGCAGGTGCGGCGGCATCTGTTCGGTCGTGGTGTTGCCGCGGGTACGGAGTGGTGGCGTGGCGTTGTCGGCGGTCATCCGGTGCGGCGCATCCTGCGCCCTCAGGTCGCGGTCGAGAAGCGGTAACCGGCACCGCGCACGGTCTGGACCATGTTCTCGACGTGGAACGGCTCCAGGGTCTTGCGCAGGCGGCGGATGTGCACGTCGATCGTACGCTCTTCCACGTAGACGCTGCCGCCCCAGACATGGTCGAGCAGTTGCGCACGGGTATAGACCCGCTCGGGATGGGTCATGAAGAAGTGCAGCAGGCGGTACTCGGTCGGTCCGATGGAAACCGCCGCGTCACCGGCGAACACGCGATGCGCGGCGCCGTCGATGCGCAGCGGGCCGACCGCGACGCTGCCGTCCTCGTCGTCCTCGCGCGCACGACGCATCACCGCGCGGATCCGGGCGAGCAGTTCGCGGGCGGAGAAGGGCTTGACCACGTAGTCGTCGACGCCCGCCTCCAGGCCGCCGACGCGGTCGTTCTCCTCGCCGCGGGCGGTGAGCATGATGATCGGCACCTCGCGGGTGAGCGCCTCGCGGCGCCAGCGCCGGGCCAGGTCCAGCCCGCTGGTGCCCGGCAGCATCCAGTCCAGCAGGATCAGGTCGGGAACGCGGTCGGCGATGGCCGCCTGGGCCTCGCGCGCGTCGCCGGCATGCACCGGCGCGTAGTCGCCCTTGCGCAGGGCGAAGGCGACCATGTCCCGGATCGCGGGTTCGTCGTCGACGATCAGGATCTGCTTCTGCACGGCAGTACCGGGGTTGGGGCAACGGCGGGATTAGACTACCGTCCGATGACCGAATTGTGACAAGCCCCGGCCGGTGTGCGGTGCAGGGGCTTCAGTGCTGCATGTCCGGGTCGCGGATGCCCTGCCGGCGCAGCTCCAGCACGGTCGGGGTGATGGCGACGATCCTGCGTCGACCCGGGCGCGGGTCACGTAGTCCAGGCCGCCGTGCTTCTTCAGCGTTTCCAGCTGGATCAGCGCCTGCTCGGGATGGCCATTGAGGAACGCGGCCTCGGCATAGGCTTCCGCGGCCCGGTTGGTGTCGCCGGCCAGTTCGGCGGCGCGGGCGAAGGTGCGCTGGAACACGGGATCGCTGCCGGAGCGGGACAGCAGCGGGCGCAGCACGTCCAGGCGCGGCGGCCGGCGTCCGTACCGCCCTGTTCGACCATGGGGCCTGGGCGTAGGTCAGCGCGACCGGGCGACTGCCGGGCATGCGCCGCAGCAGCTCGTCGAAGCGGTGGTTGGCCCGGCTGCCGCGACCGGAGCGGGATTCGGCTTCGCCCAGCGCCAGCGCGAGCCACAGGTTGTCCGGATGCTTGTCCAGCAACCCGCCAAGCGCGGTTGCCGCCACCGCCGGCTGCCTGACGAGCCGTGCCAGCGCCAGTCCGTACTCCCGGGCATCCGACAGGCCCGTGGCGCTGGCCCGGCGCAGCGATTCGTACTCGCGGACTGCGGCGTCGGGCGTATTGGCGGTCAGCGCCCGCAGCCGCTCCTGGGGCCCAGGGCGAACTGGCTCCCCACCGGCTCGGCGGTCGGGTCGAACGGATCGAGGCGGAACCCGGCCGGCAGCAGCGGGTTGCCGCTGGTGGAAGGCGGGGCCTGGACCTTGAACGGATCCAGCCGCTCGACCCGTTCGCCGCCACCGGGCACCGAGGTGACCGCGGTGACCGAGCCGTGCTTGAGCTGTTCGGCGCGCTGCTTGGCTTCGCTGATGCGGGTGGTGTTGACCGGGTGGGTGCGCAGGTAGTCGGGCACCGTGTAGCCACCTTCGTTGCCGCGCATGGCGAACGACATGCGCGCGAAGAAGTCGGCCATCGCATCGACGTCGTAGCCACTGCGCGACAGCGTGCGGATGCCCAGCCGGTCGGCCTCCGATTCGTTGGAGCGGGTGTAGTCGATCTGGTTTTGCTGCATCAGCGCCATGGCGCTGGCGACGGCTGCCTGCGAGGCCTCGCCCGAGGAGCTGCCGCCGGCGGCTTGCGCGGCGACGATTGCCGCCAGCATGCCGAGCAGGATCGGGATCTGGTCGCGCTGGGCACGCTCCACGCCGCGCAGCACGTGCTGCTGGGTGACGTGGGCGATTTCGTGCGAGAGCACCGCGGCGACCTCGTCTTCGCGCTGAGCGGTGAGCACCAGGCCGGCGTTGACTCCGATATAGCCGCCAAGCGTTGCGAAGGCGTTGATCTGGCGGTCGCTGAGCATGAAGAACGTATACGGCTGCTCGGGCCGGTCGCCGTTGGCGCCCAGCCGGTTGCCCATGGTCTGCAGCCAGTCTTCCAGCAGCGGGTCTTCCAGCAGGTAGTCGTAGTTGCGCAGTTCCGCCAGCATCATCGCCCCGTACTGCGCCTGCTTGGCCGGGGTCAGCAGCTCGCCGGCGGAGGATCCGATGTCGGGCAGGCGCGGCTCTTCCTGGGCCGGCGACCGCAGGGGAGCCAGGGACAGGGACAGGGCGGCGGCCAGCAGCAGGATGCGCAAGACGGGTTCTCCGTGGGTGATCGGCAGCATGGCGGCAGCGGGTGAATCAGCGGTTAACCCGCTGTGTTCCATCCATGCAGGCTGTCACCGGCAGCGCCGCTACCATATTCGGTATTGACCCCATCCGTCCCGCGGAGTTTCCCCGTGAACCACCACGCATCTTCCCCGCCGCCGATCGTGATCTACTCCACCGCCATCTGTCCGTATTGCGTGGCGGCCAAGAATTTCCTGAAGAGCCAGGGCCGGGAATGGACCGAGGTCCGCGTCGACCTCGATCCGGCCGAGCGCGACAAAATGGTCGGCCTGGCGCGCCGGACCAGCGTGCCGCAGATCTTCGTCGGCGACGTCCACGTGGGCGGGTACGACGACATGATGGCCCTGCATCGCGCCGGCGCGCTGCTGCCGCTGCTGGACGGGCAGGCCGCGGAGGGTTCGGCATGAGCAGTGGCGACGACGCCGGCCAGGACCGGGTCCGCGAATTCACCGAGTTCCGGCAGCGCATGAACCAGCGCATCATGGGCGGAGCCCAACCAGGTCGTCCGTCGCTTCTTCGCCCTCGACACGCAGACCTACCAGGCCGGCGCCCCACGTGAAGACCAAGGAGCTGCTGGGCCTTATGGCCTCGCTGGTGCTGCGGTGCGACGACTGCATCAGCTACCACGTCGCCCAGTGCAAGGACGCCGGGGTGAACCGCGACGAGTTCTTCGAGACCTTCTCGGTCGGCCTCGTGGTCGGTGGCTCGATCGTCATCCCGCACCTGCGCAGGGCGGTGGATTTCCTCGACCAGCTCGAGGCCGGCGACGCACCTGCGGCGCCCGCCCACGACCACGGCTGAGGCCGGCCGGGCGCCCCGGCACGGGCGGGGCCCTCCCAAGGTCGAAGTGGGCATTCAGCGGGGATGGGGCATAATTTCACGGACAACTTTCCCCTCCCCCCACGCGCCGCGCCCTGTCTTCCGGGCCCGCGCCTGTTCCGGAAATCTACCCATGACCCAGAAGATCACGGTCATCCGCGGCGACGGCATCGGCCCGGAGATCATGGACGCCACCCTGTATGTGCTCGACCAGCTGGGCGCCGGCCTCAATACGAGTTCGCCGATGCCGGGGTAGTGGCGCTCGAGAAGCATGGCGACCTGATGCCGAAGGAGACCCTGGACTCGATCGAGCGCAACAAGGTCGCGCTGAAGAGCCCGCTGTCCACCCCGATCGGTGGCGGTTTCACCTCGATCAACGTCAGCCTGCGTCGCCATTTCGACCTGTACGCGAACGTGCGCCCGGCCAAGTCGTTCCCGAACACCAAGTCGCGCTTCGGTGCCGGCGTGGACCTGATCACGGTGCGCGAGAACACCGAAGGCGCCTACTGCTGGCCGAGGGCCAGGAGGTCTCGGCCGACGGCCAGACCGCGATCTCCGGCACCAGGATCACCCGCAAGGGCTCCGAGCGCATCGTCCGCTACGCCTTCGAGCTGGCCCGCAGCGCCGGCCGCAAGAAGGTCACCGCGGTGCACAAGGCCAACATCATCAAGTCGACCTCGGGCCTGTTCCTGACCGTGGCCCGGGAAGTGGCGGCGAAGTACCCGGACATCGAGTTCCATAAATGATCGTGGACAACACCTGCATGCAGCTGGTGATGCGCCCCGAGCAGTTCGACATCCTGGTCACCACCAACCTGTTCGGCGACATCATCTCGGATCTGTGCGCCGGCCTTATCGGCGGCTATAGCCTGGCCCCGGGTGCCAACATCGGTGAGCACGCGGCGATCTTCGAGGCTGTGCATGGCACCGCGCCGGACATCGCCGGCAAGGGCATCGCCAATCCGTGCGCGCTGCTGCTGGCGGCCGCACAGATGCTCGACCACATCGGCCAGCCGCAGAACGCCGAGCGCCTGCGCAAGGCCATCGTCGCCACGCTCGAGGCCAAGGACTCGCTCACGGGCGACCTCGGCGGCAGCGCCGGCACCTGGACTTCATGGGGCGATCGCCAGCCGCGTCTGACCAGTTCGGCCGGGAAAACGAAAAAGGGCGCCGATGGCGCCCTTTTTCTGCCTGCCTTGCGCAGCCGTCAGCGCGACTGCAGCTTCGAAAGCAGGCGCAGGAACTCCAGGTACAGCCACACGAGGGTGACCATCAGGCCGAAAGCGCCGTACCACTCCATGTACTTCGGCGCCCCCTGTTCGACGCCCGTTTCGATGAAGTCGAAGTCCAGCACACAGGTTCAGCGCCGCGATGACCACCACGACGAGGCTGAAGCCGATGCCGATCAGGCCCGACTCGTGGATCAGCGGGATCTGGATGTTGAAGAAGCCCAGCGCGATCGACGCCAGAGACCAGGGCGACGCCGCCGGTGGCTGCGACCACGCCGAGCTTGAAGTTCTCGGTGGCCCTGATCAGGCCGCTGCGGTAGGCGAACAGCAGCGCGAACAGGGTGCCCATGGTCAGCAGCACCGCCTGCATGACGATGCCGTTGAAGCGTGCGTCATAGACGGCCGAGATCGCGCCCAGGAATACGCCCCCCCAGCAGCGCGTAGAGCGGCGCGGTGACCGGTGCCCAGGTCTTCTTGAAGATGGTGGCCAGGGCCAGCACGAAGCCGGCGAGGACGCCGCCCCACAGGTAGGCGCTGATCGCCGGGTTGATCGCGCCGTCGGCGCCGAAGGCCTTACCTCCAGGATGGGTTCCCGTGAGCACCGCCAGCAGGAGCAGCACGCCGGTCTTGTTGGTCGTGCCGGCGAGGGTCATGGTCCCGCCGTCGCGCGAGACGACCGAGCCGCTGCCGAGGTCGAGGAAGGTGGATTCCCTGAGTGCGGGATTGCCGCTGCGCATGCCACTGCTCCGTCTGTGGTTGGAAGGAATGGCGCAAGCATACACGGGCGAGCGTTGGCATCCGGATCGGCGGATCTTCCATCTGATGCGGGAGGCGAGGGCGGCTCCGGGACGGACGGCTGGCTGTGCGAAGCCCGGTGCGGCGACTGCTCGTGACTTGCTGTCGACGGCGTTCCGCCGGCCGGCCAGGGCGCGGCCGACGGGATGCGCTGCCACCGTGATGTTTTCCGCACGCCTGCGGATTCCGCTGGCGTGGCGCGAGTTTCCGTTGCAATGTGACATGCGACTGTGGCGGTCCGGGGCAGCTCGCGACTGCCGTGGCCAGCGTCGCGCCGCCGGTTTCGCCTCTCGCGAACGCGCGCTCGGCGTCGCCGGCGCGCGGTGGTGCACGTGGCTCAGGGCCGTCGTGCTTCGGAAGCGAAACCCGCAACGGCTCGTTCTTCGTGGTCGCCAGTTCCGGGCATTCCCGGCGTGGTGCGAAAGGAGGGACTCGAACCCTCACGGGGTTACCCGCTGGAACCTAAATCCAGTGCGTCTACCAGTTCCGCCACTTTCGCGAGGCCTGCCGCATTCTAGCCGGGCGCGGCTGCGGGTCCGCATCCCGCGAAAACAAAAACGCCCGGGCAGGCCGGGCGTTCTCTTCGGGATGGTGGGCCGTGAAGGATTCGAACCTTCGACCTATTGATTAAGAGTCAACTGCTCTACCAACTGAGCTAACGGCCCGGACAACTTGGGTGCAACCGAGCTGCGCATTCTAGCGGATTTCGCTTTCCTTATGGCAAGCTCCACGACATGCGTCGCGTCGAACGAGTGGGGTGGCTGAGGGGATTCGAACCCCCGACCACTGGAATCACAATCCAGTACTCTAACCAACTGAGCTACAGCCACCACAGTAAAACCGTAAAAACCGCATCCGCCGGCACCCTTGATGGCGCGCCCGGCAGGAATCGAACCTGCAACCGCCGGCTTAGAAGGCCGGTGCTCTATCCGGTTGAGCTACGGGCGCACAACTCGGTGTCACATCGACCGCCCGGAGGCGGAATGGTCGGGGTAGAGGGATTCGAACCCCCGACATCCTGCTCCCAAAGCAGGCGCGCTACCAGACTGCGCTATACCCCGGTGTGCTGGGTCGGTCCGGCATCGCCCTTGATTCCTGCCCGCCGGGTCCGGCTCCAAGGTGCCCGCAGGCTCCGTGGAAGGCCGGCTATTGTTCGTGAAGCGCGCCGGGGCTGTCAATGCCGAAGATGCCCGCAGACTGGCGCAGGCGCGGCCGATAGGTGAAACTAGCGCGTTCCGCAGGGGACCGGCGGGAAAACCGGTCCCACATCCAACAAACCGTCGATTTCCGCCGCGGCAGGAGCCCCGGCCGCAGGAGCCAGAGCAATGCAAGTTTCCGTCGAATCCACCGGCAACCTCGAACGTCGCATGAACTTCAGCCTGCCGGCGGAGCAGCTGGAGTCCGGCGTCAGCGGTCGCCTGCGCGAAATCGCGCGCACCGCGAAGATGAAGGGTTTCCGTCCCGGCAAGATCCCGGCCAAAGTGATCGAGCAGCGCTTCGGCGAGCAGGTCAAGGCCGAAGTACTCGGGGGCCTGGTCCGGCAGACCTTCGATTCGGCCATCCGCGAGCATGACCTGCGCCTTACCGGCAATCCGCGCATCGACCGCGCCGGCGAGGGCGACCTGGAGTTCGTCGCCACCTTCGAAGTGGTGCCGGATTTCGGCGATGTCGACGTGTCCAAGCTGACCGTGGAGCGCAATACCGCCGAGGTCAACGACGCCGATATCGACCAGATGATCGAGAACCTGCGGCTGCAGCGCCGCACCTGGAGCAAGGTCGAGCGCGCGGCGAAAGAGGGTGATCTGGTCGCAGGCTCGCTGTGGACCCAGTCGATGACTTCCGCCAGCCCGCCGAGGGCGCCGAGCAGTTCAGCACCGTGATCGGCTCGGGCCAGCTGCTGCCGGCGCTGGAAAACGCGCTCGCCGGCTCGGAGCAGGGCGCAGCGACCATCATCGATGTCGCTTTCCCGGAAGGCTGGAGGCAGCCGCAGCTGGCCGGCAAGACCGCCCAGGTGAACGTCACCCTGACCCAGGTCTCGGAGCCGGTGCTGCCGGAGGTCGATGCGGCCTTCATCAAGAGCTTCGGCGTGCGCAGCGGCACCGCGGACAAGTTCCGCGAGGACATCCGCAGCAACCTGGAGCGTGAACTGAAGGGTGCGCTGATGGGCCGCCTGCGTCGTGCGGTCGGCGAGCAGCTGACTTCGACCTGGGCCCACGTCGAGCTGCCGCCGCGCCTGGTGGAGAATGAGGCGCGCGCCATGCTGGCCCAGCAGCTGGAGCAGATCCGTCGCAGTGGCCGCGACCCGGGCCAGCCGCCGGCCAATGCCCACGAGGCGTTCCTGGATGCAGCCCGCAAGCGGGTTCTGGCCGGCCTGCTGGTTGGCGAGGTGGCCCGCCGTCACGACCTGCGCCTGGATCCCAAGCGCCTGAACGAGACGCTGCGCCTGATCGCCTCGACCTACGAGCAGCCCGAGCAGGTCATTGAGATGTACCGCAACGACCCCCAGTTGATGCAGGGACTGCAGAACCGGGTGATGGAAGAGCAGGTGATCGACTGGATCTCCGAGCGCGCCCAGCACACCGAGACGCCGCTGTCGTTCCATAAGCGATCCGGGGATGATGGCGGTGGCGGGTGCGGCTTGACCGCCGCGCCCGCTATGCTGCCCGAGGATGCCGGAAGACCGGCGCCCAGCCCCCGAACCAGGCACGCCCAGGAGCGTACGCACCAATGAGCATGATCCCGACCAAAGCCCTGAACCTGGTCCCGATGGTGGTCGAACAGACCAGCCGCGGCGAGCGCGCCTACGACATCTATTCCCGCCTGTTGAAGGAGCGGGTGATCTTCCTAGTCGGTCCGGTCGAGGACCACGTCGCCAACGTGATCATCGCCCAGATGCTGTTCCTCGAGGCCGAGAATCCCGAGAAGGACATCAGCCTGTACATCAACTCGCCGGGCGGCCTGGTCACGGCCGGCATGGCGATCTACGACACCATGCAGTACATCAAGCCGGACGTGAGCACGATCTGCGTCGGTAAGGCGGCGAGCATGGGTGCCGTGCTGCTGGCCGCCGGTGCGCCGGGCAAGCGTTATGCGCTGCCGAATTCGCGGGTGATGATCCACCAGCCGCTGGGTGGCTTAAAGTAAGGCGACCGACATCGACATCCACGCGCGCGAGATCCTGAGCATGCGCGCCAGGCTGAACGAGATCCTGGCCCACCACACCGGCCAGTCGATCGAGACGATCGCCCGCGACACCGAGCGCGACAACTTCAAGAGCGCGGCCGAGGCCAAGGCCTACGGCCTTACTGACGAGGTGCTGGAGCGCCGTCCGGACGAATCGATCCAGGCGGGCTGATTCCCGTCGCCGAAGCCTTCCCGGACCGGCCTGCGGGCCTGTCCGTGGCACCTTTTTGCAGGGTCCGGCGCGCCGCTGGCGCGGTTCCGGCCCTGTGCTATTCTCGAACCGGAGTCCGTCCCAGCGGGCTGCGATACTGGAAAAACCAAGCATGAGCGAAGACCGGCAAGGCCGTTCCGGCGACAGCAACAAGATCCTGTACTGCTCCTTCTGCGGGAAGAGCCAGCACGAGGTGCGCAAGCTGATCGCGGGCCCGAGCGTGTTCATCTGCGATGAATGCGTGGAGCTGTGCAACGACATCATCCGCGAGGAACTCGAGGAGAAGGCGCAGTCCGCTCGCAGTTCGCTGCCCAAGCCGCGCGAGATCCTCGAAGTTCTCGACCAGTACGTCATCGGCCAGCAGCGGGCGAAGAAGACGCTCGCCGTGGCCGTGTACAACCACTACAAGCGCATCGAGAGCCGCCAGCGCAACGAGGACGTGGAGCTGGCCAAGTCCAACATCCTGCTGGTCGGCCCGACCGGTTCGGGCAAGACGCTGCTGGCCGAAACGCTGGCGCGCCTGCTCAACGTGCCGTTCACCATCGCCGACGCCACCACGCTGACCGAAGCCGGTTACGTGGGCGAGGACGTGGAGAACATCATCCAGAAGCTGCTGCAGAAGTGCGACTACGACGTCGACAAGGCGCAGCAGGGCATCGTCTACATCGACGAGATCGACAAGATCTCGCGCAAGAGCGAGAACCCGTCGATCACCCGCGACGTGTCCGGTGAAGGCGTGCAGCAGGCGCTGCTCAAGCTGATCGAAGGCACCGTGGCCAGCGTGCCGCCGCAGGGCGGGCGCAAGCATCCGCAGCAGGAATTCCTGCAGGTGGACACCAAGAACATCCTGTTCGTCGTCGGCGGCGCGTTCGCCGGTCTGGACAAGATCATCCAGCAGCGCAGCACCGAAGCCGGCGGCATTGGCTTTGGCGCCAAGGTGAAGAGCCAGGCGCGCAAGGCCGACACCGGCAAGCTGCTGGCCGAGGTCGAGCCCGAGGACCTGATCAAGTTCGGCCTGATCCCCGAGTTCGTCGGCCGCCTGCCGGTGGTGGCGACCTTGGAGGAGCTGGACGAGCCGGCGCTGGTCAAGATCCTGACCGAGCCGAAGAACGCCATCACCAAGCAGTTCAAGAAGCTGTTCGAGATGGAAGGCGTGGAGCTGGAGTTCCGCCCGGACGCGCTGTCGGCGATCGCCAAGAAGGCGCTCAAGCGCAAGACCGGTGCGCGAGGCCTGCGCACCATCGTCGAATCGGTCCTGCTGGACACCATGTACGACCTGCCGTCGCAGGAGAACGTGAGCAAGGTGGTGGTGGACGAGTCGGTGATCGAGCACAAGACCGATCCGTACCTGATTTACCAGACTCCGCCCGCGCCCAAGGTGGCCTCGGCGGAGTAAGGCAGCCGAGGCTGGGCGGCCTTCGTTCAGGAACGTGAAGAAGCCCCGGCCAGTCCGGGGCTTCTTGCATCCGCGTGATCCCGAAAGGGATTTTTATCCTTCTTGCATCGCCTCGGGCTTGCCCCCATAACGGAGTCAGGACGGCTGAGGCCGTCGCCCCACGTTTTCCCCGGAGCTTCCATGTCCCGCAACCGATCCGACGCCCTCGAACTGCCCGTCCTGCCATTGCGCGACGTGGTGGTGTTCCCGCACATGGTCATCTCGCTGTTCGTCGGCCGGGACAAGTCCATGCGTGCGCTGGAGCAGGCGATGGAGTCCGACAAGCAGATCCTGCTTGTCGCACAGAAATCGGCCGAAACCGATGACCCGGAGGCCGGAGACCTGTATGCGGTGGGCACCTGGCCTATATCCTGCAGCTGCTCAAGCTGCCGGACGGCACGATCAAGGTCCCGGTCGAGGGTACGGCGCGGGTCCATGTCGACCGCATCGCCGAGCGCGATGGTGCTCTGCATGGCCGCGGCGAGCTGATCGAGGCCGGCAGCGGCCGCAGCGAGCGCGAGGTCGAGGCCATCGCGCGGACCCTCACCGGCCTGTTCGAACAGTACGTCAAGACCAACCGCAAGCTGCCGCCCGAGCTGCTGCAGACCCTGTCGGGCATCGATGATCCCGGCCGCCTTACCGACACGATCTCTGCGCACATCGGCGTGCGCCTGGGCTGACAAGCAGCGCCTGCTGGAAAGCGCGGACGTCGGCGAGCGACTGGAGTTGCTGGTCGGGCTGGTCGAGGGTGAGATCGATGTGCAGCAGATGGAGAAGCGCATCCGCGGCCGCGTGAAGTCGCAGATGGAGCGCAGCCAGCGCGAGTACTACCTCAACGAGCAGATGAAGGCGATCCAGAAAGAGCTGGGCGACCTTGACGACTCGCCCGGCGAGATGGAGGAACTGGTGCGCCGCGTCGCCGAGGCCGGCATGCCCAAGGCGGTGGAAACCAAGGCCCGTGCCGAGCTGAACAAGCTCAAGCAGATGTCGCCGATGTCGGCCGAGGCCGCGGTCGTGCGCAACTACCTGGATTGGCTGCTGGGCGTGCCCCTGGAAGAAGCGCAGCAAGGTGCGCAAGGACCTGCAGGCCGCGCAGGACACGCTCGACGCCGACCACTACGGGCTGGACAAGGTCAAGGAGCGCATCCTCGAGTACCTTGCGGTGCAGTCGCGCGTGAAGCAGATGAAGGGCCCGATCCTGTGCCTTGTCGGACCGCCGGGCGTGGGCAAGACCTCGCTGGGCCAGTCGATCGCCAAGGCGACGAACCGCAAGTTCGTGCGCATGTCGCTCGGCGGCGTGCGCGACGAGGCCGAGATCCGTGGCCACCGCCGTACCTATGTCGGTTCGATGCCTTACCGGATCGTGCAGAACCTCAACAAGGTCGGCACGAAGAATCCGCTCTTCGTACTCGACGAGATCGACAAGATGTCGATGGATTTCCGCGGCGACCCGTCCTCGGCGCTGCTGGAAGTGCTCGATCCCGAGCAGAACCATTCGTTCAACGACCACTACCTTGAAGTCGATCTCGACCTGTCCGAAGTGATGTTCGTAGCGACTTCCAATTCGCTGAACATTCCCGGCCCGTTGCTCGACCGCATGGAAGTCATCCGCATCCCGGGTTACACCGAGGAGGAAAAGCTCAGCATCGCGCTGCGTTACCTCGTGCCCAAGCAGCTCAAGGCCAACGGCCTGAATCCCGAGGAACTGGCCATTGCCGAGGATGCGGTGCGCGACATCGTGCGCTACTACACGCGCGAGTCCGGCGTCCGCAACCTGGAGCGGGAGCTCGCCAAGATCTGCCGCAAGGTGGTCAAGGAAATAGCCCTGCGCGGCCCACAGCCTGTGAAGAACGTGGCGAAGAAACCGGCCCGGAAAGCCAAGGGCGCGCTCGTGCAAGTGTCCGCGAAGAACCTCGACAAGTACCCAGCGTGCGCCGCTTCGACTACGGCCGGGCCGAGGAGCAGAACGAAGTCGGCCTTAGTCACCGGCCTTAAGATGGACCGAAGTCGGTGGCGACCTGCTGCAGATCGAAGCCACGCTGGTGCCGGGCAAGGGGCTGCTGATCCTGACCGGCCAGCTCGGCGACGTCATGAAGGAGTCCGCATCGGCCGCCCTTTCGGTCGTGCGTGCGCGCGCTGAAGCGCTGGGCATAGACGTCGATTTCCTGCAGAAGCACGACGTGCACTTGCACGTGCCGGACGGTGCCACGCCGAAGGATGGCCCCAGCGCCGGCATCGCCATGGTCACCGCCCCAGTCTCCACGCTGACCAAGGTTCCGGTGCGCGCGGACATCGCCATGACCGGCGAGATCACCCTGCGTGGCAAAGTCACCGCCATCGGTGGCCTCAAGGAGAAGCTGCTGGCGGCCCTGCGCGGCGGCATCCGCACCGTGATGATCCCGGAGGAGAACCGCAAGGACCTTACCGATATCCCGGCCAACGTCACCGACGGGCTGAAGATCGTGCCGGTGCGCTGGATCGACGAGGTTCTCGATCTGGCGCTGGAGCGCCCGCTGCGGCCTACCTCGGGCAAGGCGGGACGGAGCAGCAAGGCCGGGGGCGACGCCAGCGTCCCGCCGAGGATCAGGCCGGCGTCAAACACTGAAGAACGGCATTGCAAAATGCAACGGCGCGGGAGGCAAAACCCGCGCCGTTGCTGCATTTCCGGCTTGCCGCATGGGGCCGGCGACCTGTATAACGGGCGCATCCGCCGACGGGAGGTCGTGCGGTGGCACCGGACCAATCGGGTCGCCCGGAACGGCGCGGACCCGTCAACTCATCTCGCGGCACAGCCGCACAGGGAGCAAAGAAGAATGAACAAAACCGATCTGATCGATGCCGTCTCCGGCGAAGCCGAAGTCACCAAGGCCGAGGCCGCCCGCGCGGTTGACGCGGTCATCAACAGCATCACCAAGGCGCTGAAGAAGGGCGACGCAGTGACGCTGGTGGGCTTCGGTACCTTCCAGGTGCGCAAGCGCGCCGCCCGTACCGGCCGCAACCCGAAGACCGGCGAGACCATCAAGATCAAGGCTTCGAAGAATCCCGCGTTCAAGGCTGGCAAGGCCCTGAAGGACGCTGTAAACTAATCGACTCGCTGCCGCCGGCAGGGTGCATGCACCCGGGTGCTTAGCTCAGCGGTAGAGCGTCGCCCTTACAAGGCGAGGGTCGGGGGTTCGAAACCCTCAGCACCCACCAGCTTCGGCGGCGCGAAGAAGTAGAAAAAAAATTGTCGGGTGGTCTAGCGCAAATGGCGTAAATCGCCTTACAATAGCTGTCTCAGCGCGGAGTGGTAGTTCAGTCGGTTAGAATGCTGGCCTGTCACGCCGGAGGTCGCGGGTTCGAGTCCCGTCCACTCCGCCATTATCCGAAAGGGCCCCCGGGAAACCGGGGGCCCTTTCTCTGCGCGTCCTGCCGGCGCCGCCGATCGCGCAACCCGGGCGGACCGTGGCGGCGTGGCCGGGCCAGCCCCATCAACCGGCGCTCCGTCCGGCCGCGACGGGTTACACTGCGCCGCTTCCCTTTCGTCGCTTAATCACCAAGGCTGGCAACAATGCTGCAGAAACTCCGCGAACGGACATCGGGCTGGGTCGCCACGATCATCATCGCGCTGCTGATGGTCCCGTTCCTCTTCGTCATCGACCAGCGCTATCTCGGTGGCATGGGTGCCAACAACGTGGCGCAGGTCAAGGCGCCGCCGACGTGGTGGGAAGGTGCGCCGAAATGGTGGCCGGCGTCGATGCTGTGGGAGCATCGCGAGGTCAGCGTGGAGGAGTTCCGGCAGCGCTTCGAGCAGGAGCGAATGGACCAGCGCCAGCAGCAGGGCGAGGCCTTCGATCCGCGCGCATTCGAGACCCTGAGAACAAGCGCAAGGTGCTCGATCAGCTGATCGACGAGAAGGCGTTGCTGTTGGCCGCGGATCGTGCCGGCGTGGTGATCGGTGATGCGGCCGTCCGCGAATACATCGCATCGATCCCGGCGTTCCAGTGGATGGAAAGTTCGACGCCAACCGCTACCAGCTGGCCCTGGCCTCGCAGGCGCCGCGGCGCACGCCGGCACAGTTCGAGCAGCTCGTGCGCGATTCGCTGCAGCAATCTCTGGTTCCCATGGGCCTTACCGGTTCTGCCTTCGTGACCGATGCCGAATTCGACCGCATCGTGCGTCTGTCCGGCGAGAAGCGCGACGTGGAGCTGGCGCTCCTTAGCGCCGTTGCCGGAAGACACCGCGGAGGTCAGCGAGGCGCAGATCAAGGCGTGGCATGAGGCACACCCCTCCGACTTCATCCGGCCGGAAGCGGTCACGATCGAGTACGTCGAGATCGACGCGGCCAACCTGCCTGCGCCTGCGGCGGCCGATGAAGCCACGCTGCGCAAGCGCTTCGAGGAGGAAAAGGCGCGCTTCATCGAACCCGAGCAGCGTCTGGCCTCGCACATCCTGATTCGCGTCGATGCGGGCGCGGATGCGGCCACGCAGAAGGCCGCCGAGGAGAAGGCGCAGCGCCTTACCCAACGAGGCCCGCGCCGCGGGCGCGGACTTCGCCGCTCTGGCGAAGGCCAATTCGGAAGACCCCGGCTCGCGCGACAATGGCGGCGACCTGGGCTGGGTCGAACGCGGCACGATGGTGGCGCCGTTCGAGGAGGCGCTGTTCTCGATGCAGGCCGGCGAAGTGCGCGGTCCGGTGAAAACCGACTTCGGCTACCACGTGCTGCAGCTGCGCGAGCTCAAGCAGGGCGCGCAGGCCGGCTTCGAACAGGCGCGCGAGGAGCTGGCCCGCGAACAGGCGCAGGCCGACCGCGAGCGCGCCTTCAGCGACTTTACCGGCCGCCTCACCGACCTTTGTCTACCAGAACCCGTCTTCACTGGCGCCGGCAGCCGAAAAGGTTGGCCTGCAGGTGCAGAAGTTGGGGCCGTTCACGCGCGAGGACACTGTGGGCATCGGTGCGGCGCCGGAAGTGAAGAAGCTCGCGTTCTCCGAAGCGATGATCGAAGACGGTACGGCCAGCGATCCGATCCAGCTGGGTCCCGAGCATGCGGTGGTGATCCGCGTGCTCGAGCACACGCCGCAGCAGACCCGTCCGCTTGACGAGGTCCGCGAGCAGGTCGTCGCGGCGATCCGTGCCGATCGCGTGCAGAAGGCCGCCGCGGTGGCTGCCGACGCGCTGGTCAAGCGGCTGCAGGGCGGGGAGGCGATGGCCGAAGTGGCCGCCTCTGTCGGCGCGCAGGTGATGCCGGTTCCGGGTCTCCCGCGCGGTGCGCCGGCACCGTCGCCGGAAGCGAACCGGGCGATTTTCGCTGCGACCGCTCCGGCGGAGGGCAAGGTGGCGGCCGGTCGCTTCGCGCTGCCCGGCGGGCGCCATGCCGTATTCGCTGTTACCGCGGTCCATCCTGGCAATCCGGCCGAGCTGCCGCAGGAGCAGCGCGACATGGCGCGCAAGCAGTTCGCGCAGATCGATGGCGCCTCGGCGGTCGAAGGCTACGTGAGCGGGGTTCGCAAGAGCTTCGAGATCGTCGTGGTGGAAGAAAGCCAGCTGTAACCTGCAGCGGGAGCGCCGGGCCTTGCCCGGCGCGGCGGTGTAAATTCGGAACGGCGGGGCGCGGCAGGTGACTGCCGCGCCCCTTTTCGTTTTCTGCGGCTGGCTTCCGTGCGTTCCTCGACGTTCTCTTCGTCCGACAGGCGCCTATTGCCGCCTACTGCAGCCGCAGGACCATGCCGGGGCGGAGCACACTGTCGACGCGCAGGTCGTTCATTTCGAGCAGCTGTCGCGTGGTGACGCCGTATCGTCGTGCGATGCTCCAGGCCGAGTCACCTTTGCGGACGGTATGGGTCTTCGTGTCGACGCCCGCTGCGCCAGGCGGGGTGCGATCGGGCGCTGGCGCCTGCGTTGCAACGGGGCCGTGAGCGGTGTCGGGAACAAGCGCCCACGGCGCCACGCGGCTTGGCCAGCCGCCGGCGAGCGCCGGGTTCAGTTGCCGCAACACCACGGCATCCGCGCCGTTCCCATGGGCCCAGGCATCGAGTGATCGCGCGTCTTCCAGGCGCATTGCGCGCAGCTGCGGGACCGTGCGACCAAGGCTCGCCCGCCACTGCGGTTGCTGGCCTGCATCCTCGAGCAGGCATGCGAGCGCGTGCAGCTTCTCGACGTAGTTGTAGGTCAGCGAGGGAAGTCCCTTGACGGCCGCAGGAGTGGCATCGGCGGCGTTGCCGCCGTTGCGCCGGAGCGCCTGCAGCACCCGGTACTCGCCGGCGTTGTAGGCCATCAGGGTCAGCCGCCAGTTGCCGTCGAACATGTTGTTGAGCGTTTTCAGATAGCTGACGGCTGCCCGCGTCGATTCGGCGGGCGAAAGCCGGCCGTCATAGCCGGCTTCGATGCGAACGCCGTGGTTCCGCGCGGTGACCGCAATGAACTGCCACAGACCCGCGGGGCCGGCCTTGCTGCGGGCACCGGGGGCGTATCCGCTTTCGATGAAGGGGATCAGCGCGAACTCGGTAGGCAGGCCCGCCTGGCGCAGCGATTCGACGACGAAACCGAACAGCGGCAGGGTATTGGCATGCGGGTCGCCCAGGGTGCCCGGGTGCATGCGCGAAGTGCTTCTGCCAGCGCGGCTGCGCATTGTCGCACTGGGGTTCGGCCAAGGCCAGCGCGGAAATTCTCGTAGATGTCCAGGCCGCTTGCGGCGGGCGGACTGGCGGGCTGTGTTGCGGCCTCGGCTGTCCGCGGCGAGGGGGTTCGACCTGCGGCGCTGCTTCCTGTACGGGCGTTGTCGCCGGTACGCGCGGGTCTGTGTCCGCTGGGCGTACGGGGGCGGTGGTGCAGGCCGACAGCGCCGCGGCAAGCATGCAGGGGACGAGCAGCGCGTGCGTCCTGTTCATGCGCGGAAGACATCCTTCCAGCCGCGCAGGGCGGCGAAAGTCTCGACGCCATCGGCCGGTGCGTGGCCGAGTTGGCGTGCCGCCGCCGCGCGCACCTGCGGCATGTCGCAGCGCAGGAACGGATTGCAGGCGCGCTCGCTGGCCATCGTGCTGGGCAGGGTCGGGCGGCCGGCCGCGCGCTGGTCCATGGCCTCGACAAGGCGCGCGGCCAGTGCCGCGTTGCCCGGCTCGACCTCGGTCGCGAACCTGGCGTTGGCAAGGGTGTATTCGTGGCCGCAGCAGACCTGGGTGTGGCCGGGCAGTGCAGCCAGCCGTTGCAGGGAATCGTGCATCTGCGCCGCCGTGCCTTCGAACATCCGGCCGCATCCCAGGCTGAACAGCGTGTCGCCACAGAAAACGTGATCATCCACGAGATAGGCGACGTGGCTGCTCGTATGTCCGGGCACCGCCATCACCCGTGCGTCATGCCCGAGCAGACGCAGCGTGTCGCCTTCGCCGACGCGTTCGCAGTCCAGGTCGATGCGCGCGTCGTCGGGGGCGAACACCGGCAGTGCCGGCCATCGCTCCAGCAGCGCCGGTACTCCGCCGCAATGGTCAGGGTGATGGTGCGTGAGCAGGATCGCAGCCGGCTCCAGGCCATCATCGGCCGCGGCCGCCAGCACCGGCGCGGCATCGCCGGGATCGACCAGCAGCGCAGGGCCGCCGTCCCGCAGGACCCAGATGTAGTTGTCCCCGAATGCGGGCAGCACGCTCAGTCGCATAGAATCGCGACCATGCCCGCCGCCGCGCCCAGCCGTCAACCCGGCGCCTCGAACCGGTTCAGCGGGAGTGAGGCGCAACGACTGCTGGCCGGCGAACGGGGCTGGCTGGCGGGCCAGCTGGCGACACGCCCCGCGCGTCCCTGGCTGTGGCTCGCACCTTCGGAACGGCCGTCGGCGGATATGCCGGCGCCGCGTGGCCTGTGGCTGCGCGAGGAGGAGGGCGGCTATGCCGGCACCGTGCGTTGCGGCCTGCCGTTGCCGGTGCCGAACGAGTGCCTATGGGCGATGTCGTGCTGCAACACCCGCAAACGCATGGCATCGGCCCCCTGCTGGCCGAATGCGCCCGCGTGCTGGTCGATGGCGGCCGCCTGTGGCTGATCCTCGGCAATCCGTGGAGCCCGTACCGGTTGCGGCGCGGAATCCCGGTGGCGTTCACGGCGGCATGGCAGCCGCACCTGCGCGGCCATGGCCTGCAGGTCGAGCCACCGCGTTTCATCGGGCCGTGCTGGCGGGTGCCGGCGGCTGGCGCCGATGCCAGCGCATGGCAGGGGGATGGCCGCAACGGTTCGCTGCTGCGTGCCTGCTGCGTGCTGGTCGCGGAGAAGCGCGTGGCGCCGATGACGCCGACGCCGGTCGCATGGCGCCGCGGCGCCGCGCCGGCGGCATGAAATCCGGATAACAGGGAACCATGAAGAAGATCGAGATCCATACCGATGGCGCCTGCTCGGGCAATCCCGGGCCGGGTGGCTGGGCGGCGCTGCTGCGCTACAAGGCGCATGAGCGCGAGCTGGCCGGCGGCGAGCCGGACACGACCAACAACCGCATGGAGCTGATGGCTGCGATCAGGGGGCTGGAGGCGCTGAGCGAACCGTGCGAGGTCATGCTGCAGACCGATTCGCAGTACGTGCGCCAAGGCATCACCGAATGGATGCCCGGCTGGGTCCGGCGCGGCTGGAAGACCGCCGGCGGCGACCCGGTCAAGAACCGCGACCTGTGGGAGCGGCTGCACGCGGCCGCCGGACGGCACCGGATCGAATGGCGCTGGGTCAAGGGCCACAACGGCGATCCGGACAACGAGCGGGTGGACGAACTGGCGCGTACGGCGGCGCAGCGGGTGCGAGACACCGGCGCGATACACTGACCGCGCATGCGCCAGATCATCCTCGATACGGAAACCACCGGGCTGGAGTGGAAGAAGGGCAACCGCGTGGTCGAGATCGGCTGCGTGGAGCTGCTTGAGCGACGCCCGAGCGGACGCAACTTCCATCGCTACCTGAAGCCCGACTGCGACTTCGAACCCGGCGCGCAGGAGGTCACGGGCCTGACCCTGGAGTTCCTACCGACAAGCCGGTGTTCGACGAGGTGGTCGAGGAGTTCCTCGAGTACATCGACGGCGCCGAGCTGATCATCCACAACGCGGCCTTCGACATAGGCTTCCTCGACAACGAGCTGTCGCGGGCCGGCAGCCAGTACGGACGGATGGCCGACCGCACCACCGTGGTCGACACCCTGCTGCTGGCGCGCGAACGCTATCCCGGACAGCGCAATTCGCTGGACGCGCTGTGCAAGCGCCTGGGCGTGGACAACTCGCACCGGCAGCTGCATGGCGCTCTGCTCGACGCGCAGATCCTGCCCGACGTCTACATCGCCCTGACCTCCGGCCAGGAGGAGATCGGCTTTGGCGATGTGCAGGCCGCGGCCGCGCGACCTGTCGCCGTTACCCGCTTCGTCGCCGTCGCCGGCGAGCGTCCGCGCATCGGCGTGCATCCCGACGAGGCATCGGCGCACCTGCGGCGGCTGGAAACGCTGCGCAAGAAGGCGGGTCGCGCGGTGTGGGACATGGCCGTCGAGTCGCCGCCGGTGGTGGAGCCCGTACCGGGCTGACCATCACCTGGTCGGCCGGGACCCGGCCTACTGGCAGCGCACCAGGACCGCGGTGACGTTGTCCGAGCCGCCGCCATCCAGGCCGCGGCGACCAGAGTATCCACGCATTCCTGCGCGCTGCAGTCCTGCTCGGACAGCGTGCTGGCGATGTGGCGGTCGTCGACTTCCTCGGTGAGGCCGTCGCTGCACAGCAGCAGTTGCATGCCCGGGCGCAGCTCGCCGGCCATGACCGACACGTTCAGGTGGTTTGGATCGGTCACGCCCAGCGCCCGGTGACCACGTTGCGGTGCGGATGCGAGCGCGCCTGTTCGGGGGTCAGCGTGCCCTGCGCGATCAGGTCCTGCACGTAGCTGTGGTCCCACTGAGCTGGGCCAGCTTGCCGTCGCGCCACAGGTAGGCGCGGCTGTCGCCGACCCAGGCGACCTCGAAGCGCTGGCCCCACACGCGCGGCGACCACCGTGGTCCCCATCGGCAGAGCGTCGTTGCGGCGGCGCGAGACGCGGATGATCTCCTCGTCGGCGATGCGGATGGCCCAGGTCAGCGGGGTGCCGCTGCGGATCTCGCGGACGATGGTCTCGCGCGCCAGCGCGCTGGCCACCTCGCCACAGGCGTGCCCGCCCATGCCGTCGGCCACCAGCCACAACCCGAGGTCGCTGTCACCGTAGTAGGTGTCTTCGTTGAGCTGACGGCGCAGGCCGACGTGGGTCAGGTGTCCGAATTCGATCATGGCTGCCTGCGGGCAGGGATGCTCAAGTGATGCTTACGCAATGATCCGGGCGGACAGGACAGAGGACAAGGAAAACGTGAACGGCGCGGGAAGATCGACCGGCATCTGCACCCGTCCACCGCCGCTGGCTTGTTCCGGAACCGCCGGCCCCGTATCATTTGCGCCCCCGGTAAGGCCGGGGCCACGGAGAGGTGGCAGAGCGGTTGAATGTACCTGACTCGAAATCAGGCAGGCGTTTATAGCGCCTCGAGGGTTCGAATCCCTCCCTCTCCGCCAGATACGCAAAAGCCCCCGCAAGGGGGTTTTTGCGTATCTGGGGTGTGGGCGGGCCTTGATGGGAGCTCCTGGTCCGACAATCCGCGCAGCGGATTGCACGGCGGCGAAGCCGCCGCCCGCAGGGCGAGGCACGCAGTGCCGAGTGAATCCCTCCCTCGCTGCGCCCCGGATGAAAGGACCTGACTGCGGGGCCTCGGGCGGGCATTCATCCGCGCCGCGGTTTGCGCGGCGAAGCCACCCGCAGGGCGAGGCTCCGTGAGTCCATCGCGCTCGCCCAACGATTTCAATGGGTTGCACCACGCGCGCGGCCTGCCTTCCCGGGCCTCCGTGCGCGGGCGTGCCTGCGTTGGCGCTAGACTGGCGTAGGTTCTTCCAGTGTTTCCGCCATGTCCGAAATCCTCGTGCCCGTGTCCTTCGGCGAACTGCTCGACAAGATCGCGATCCTGCAGATCAAGTCCGAGCGCATGACCGATCCGGCCAAGCTTGCCAACGTCCACAAGGAGCTGTCCGCGCTGGAGCGCAGCTGGATGCAGCATCCGGCCGCCGGCAGGGACATCGCCCTCCTGCGCGCGCAGCTCAAGGCGGTCAACGAGCGGCTGTGGGATATCGAGGACGAGGTCCGGGTCAAGGAAAAGGCGCAGGCCTTCGACGAGGAATTCGTGCGCCTGGCGCGCAGCGTCTACTTCGAGAACGACGAGCGCGCGCGGGTGAAGAAGGAAATCAACCTGGCGCTGGGCTCGGCCTACGTCGAGGAGAAGTCCTACCAGGACTACCGGGGCGGCTCCACGCCCTGAGTCGCGGTCGCCACCGGCGACTGCGCGCGCAGTTCGAGCGCGCGGATCCGGATCATGTGGCGGACCATGCGCAGCTGCGGGCTGTGCGGCAGCGCCACGCCGTAGCCGGCGTGCAGCTGTTCGACCTCGCCCGGCCGGCCCAGCCTGAGCGCACCGAGCTGGGCGATGACCAGCGCCTGTTCCTGCACCTCCACCGGCAGCGCCTGCGGCAGCTGCAGCAGGGCTTCGCCGCTGCTGCGCATCGCTGCCGCATCGCGTGCGGCGGCGGCGGCGTACATCGCCAGCATGCGCCGGACCGGTTCGGACTGCAGCGAGGCGTCGATCCAGCCCGGTCCTATCCACGCGCCCTGCAGGTCGGTGGCGGGCAGGTGGCCGATGGTCGCCATCGCCACGGTCGAGGCGGCCTCGGCCCAGGTGGCCGGGTCCTGGACCGTGCCATGCGAAAGCCCCAGGAGGGCCTGCAGTGCCAGCTCGGCCTGCGGTGCGTCGCGATCGCGCAGGGCGAGCGTGCTGGCGTGGCTGCGGTCGCGCAGCGCCGAAGCCAGCGCGATCGCGCGCCGGCGACCCAGCAGCAGGCTGTGGCCCGGCAACGCCGCCACCGTATCGCTGGACGGCGGCGGTGTGCGGCCCTCGAGCACGTCCAGCACCGGCAGGCCGTTGTCGGTAAGGCGCTGCAGGGTATCGGCGCGGTCGCTGCGGAAACGGGTGCGCGGTCCCTGCAAGGCGACCACCGGATGGAAGTCGCTGTGCGGTTCGGCGTGCAGGGCGCGTGCATAGGTCTGCAGCAGGCCGCGACCGCCGATCCTGCGCAGTTGCAGCGCCGCGTCGCTGTCCAGGCCGACGCGTGCGGCCTCGCGCGCCAGCGCCGCCGTCGCGTGCAGGCGGCCGGCATCGGCGCCCGGGCACCGGCTGCGGCAGGCGACCACGACCAGGTCGTTGTCCCAGGTAAGGTAGACCTCCGCATCCGGGAAGGACTGCAGGGCCGCGGCGATGATCCGTGCCAGCAGCGCGTCGTCGATCTCGTAGGTCTGCAGCCATTGCACCAGCACCCCGTCGTCGGCCAAGGTGCCGGTGCAGGAATGCGTAGAACTCGGTGGTGAACAGTCCGCCCACGCCGCTGACCCAGGGGTTGGACGGCTCGGAGACGATCACGTCGTAGCGGCGCTGGTGAGTGGAGAAGAAGTGCCGCGCGTCGTCGAAGTGGATCCGCGAACGCGGGTCGTGCAGCGTGCGCGGGATGCGCGCGGCGAACACGCGCGCGCCGGCGGCGTGCACCATCGGCTCGATCTCGACCGTCGCCACCCGCTCGACCCGGTCGCTGCCGAGCAGGGTATGGGTCGACAGGCCCATACTCTGGCCGATCACGCCGACCTGGCGCGGCTGCGGATGCAGCGCCAGCGGCAGCGCACCGAGGCTGACCATGGTCAGTTCGTCGCCGCCGGGCGGGCCGGCCAATGTCGCCGACATCGCGCCATCGGACTTGCCATTGGTCAGCAGCGACAGCATCCCCTGCGCCGGCGAGCGGGCCACGCCTATGGTGGCGGTCTTGCCGTCGCGCAGGAACGGCACCTGCAATGCAGGGTCGAGGCTGGCGAAGCCGGTGCGGAACACGCCGGACAGCTGCGCCCGTGGATCCGGCCTGCCCCAGACCAGGCCCACGACCAGGGCGCCCGCGGCCACCAGTGCGAGTCCGCCACGCGCCGCGGCGCCACCTCGCCGCGGCCATGCGCCAGCAGCCAGAAGCCGAGCAGTACGTCGCCGGCCGCGGCCAGCACGATCGCCATGCGCACGCCGGCCAGCGGCACCAGCACGTGCACCGTCAGCACCACGCCGGCGATCGCGCCGATGGTGTTGGCCGCATACAGGCGCCCGATCGCGGTCTCGCCCGCGCCGCTGCGCAGCAGCGCCAAAGTGAACAGCGGCAGGGTGGTGCCGGCGAAGAACGCGGCCGGCAGCATCACCGCCATCGCGATGGCGGCGCTGCCCAGCAGGTACAGCCGGTAGCCGCCATCGGTGCGCGACAGCGACTGCACCAGCCCCGCGGTCCACTCGAAGGAATGGGCGAAGGCCAGCAGCGACAGCAGCGCGGCCACGCCCATCGCGACCTGGGCTGCAGGCCGGCGACGCGCAGTGGATCGGCCAGTCGTGGCGCGCGCCGGTGGACCCAGCGCCGCCGAAGGCCAGGCCGAGCAGGAACGCGGCCAGCATCAACTCGAAACTGTGCAGGGTGGTGCCCAGGCCCCGGTTGAGCAGCCGGATCCAGCCGAGTTCGTACACGAACGAGCAGGCGCCCGAGGCCAGCGCGATCCACAGCACGGTCCTTACCAGCGCGTCGTGCGTCGATGCGGCTTTCCCGGAGGCGGGCGCCGCGAGGTCGGCTGGCGCATCGCAGCGGATGCGTTCGTGCCGCAGCGACAGCGCCCACGCGGCGGCCGCCACCAGCAGGTTGGCCACCCCTGCCACCGCCATCGCCCCGGGCATGCCCAGTCGCGGCAGCAGCAGGAAGGTCGCGCCGAGCGCGCCCAGCGCCGCGCCGAAGCTGTTGGCGAAGTACAGGCCGCCGAGCACGCGCGCATCCTGGCCGCCCGCGCCGCTGGCGCCGCGTCCGGCACGCAGCCAGCCGGCGCTGAGCAAGGGGAAGGTCGCACCGAGCAGCAGGCACGCCGGCAGGATCAGCAGCGCGGCCGAGAGCCACGGGTACAGGCGGCCGAAGGCCCCGTCGCCCAGGGCCGGCAGCACCGCCTCCGACAGGCCGAGGTAGCCGAGGAACAGCGGATGGAACGCCAGGCCGAGCAGGCCGATGCCGGCTTCGGCCAGCGCATAGGCATGCAGCAGTCGCGTCCACTGCAGCCCCAGGCGCGCGGCCAGCCAGGCGCCCAGCGCCATGCCACCCATGAAGATCGCCAGTACTCAGGCTCTGCGCGTACGCCGCATGGCCCAGCACCAGGCCTAGGTAGTGCGACCACAGCGACTGGTAGACCAGCCCGGCGAAGCCGGACACCACGAACAGGGCGAGGACCGCCGCGCCGGGCAGGGAAGGGGGCACCGCGACAGGTTGCGCCGCGCCCTGGTTCACGCGGCCGGCCCCTGCGCCGGGCGCGCGCGGTCAGCCGCCGTGGTCGGCGCGGTAGCGTTCGAACGCATCGATCGCGTCATCCACGGTGACCAGCTCCATCACGCCGTCGCGTTCGATCTTGGCGCCCCACCTGAGCGCGGCCGCCGGCTTGCCCAGGTACCGGCGCGCGGCGTCGTCGTAGCGGTCCACGCAGTAGCGGCGGTCCGAGTAGGGGCCGCTGCGGGCCGGGTTGCTGGCCGCATGCAGGCCCAGCACCTTCGTGCCCATCGCGTTGGCGATGTGCATCGGCCCGGAGTCGGGTGTGACCAGCAGGCGCGCGCGTTCGAGCAGGGCGGGCAGCTGCTTGAGCGTGTCCTTGCCGACCAGGTCCAGCGCCGGGGCACGTATTGCCGCGAGGATCGCGTCGGCGGTGCTGCGTTCCAGTTCGCTGCGGCCGCCGCACAGCACCACCCGCCAGCCGCGCGAGGCGGCGTGGTCGGCGAGCGCGGCGTAGCGGTCGGCGTACCAGTTGCGGCGCACGTGGCTGGAGCAGGGCGAGACCATCAGCACCGGCGTGCCGTCGTCGGGCCATTGCGCCCGGGCCCATTCGCGCGCCGCCGCCGGCACCGGCAGGTCCCAGCGCACCGCGTCCCACCAGCCCCAGCGGTTCGCAGAAGCTGCCGATCGCATCGAGCACGTGGATGCCCGGCCGGTCGGCGATGCGCTCGTTGATGAAGAGGCCGTGCAGGTCCCTGGACCGCGAGCGGTCGTAGCCGATCCGGCGCACAGCGCGGACATGTGCCGACAGCAGGTTGGCGCGCAAAGCCACCTGCATCTGCAGCAGCACGTCGAAGCCGTCCGCCGGCAGCGCGGCGCGCAATGCACGCATGCCGGCCACCGCCGCTGCGCTTGTCGTAGACATGGAAGGCCACGCCCTCGAGTCCATCGAGCAGGCGGAAACCGGCGGGGTCGATCACCCAGTGCAGCGGCGGCGCATCAGCCGAGGCGGGCCAGGCGTTCTGTAGGGTGCGCACCAGCGGCACGACATGGGTGACGTCGCCGAGGGCGGACAGGCGCAGCAGGCACAGTGACGGGCGCATTCGCTTGCAGTGTGTTGTTAGACTCGTGCGGAATGGTCGCCTTTGATGCCAGCGAAGCCTTGATGCCGTACCGCGCGGAGAGCGGGTACGGGGCCATTCTCTTCGACCGCCAGCGACTGCGGCAAGCCGGTGCCGAACTGTTCTCGCCCGCGGCCTAGGGCGAGCGGGCGCGGCCGGTGGGGTCCGGCGGTCGCGGCGGTGCCTGGTTCGTCGATGCGCCGTTCGGTCCGTGCGTGCTGCGCCAGTACCTCCGTGGCGGCCTTACCGCACGCTTCAGCCGCGACCGCTACCTGTGGCGCGGTGCCTCGCACACTCGCAGCTTCGCCGAGTTCCGGCTGATGCGCGAGCTGGTCGTGCGCGGCCTGCCGGTGCCGCGTCCGCTGGCCGCCAGCTACGTGCGCGAGGGCTACGGCTACCGCGCCGCGATCCTGCTGGAGCGGCTGCTGGACGTGCGTTCGCTGGCCGACCGCGCGCTGGTGGCCGGCAACGGCGCGCCATGGGAAGAGACCGGCCGGCTGATCGCGCGCTTCCACCGCGAAGGCCTGGACCATGCCGACCTCAATGCCCACAACCTGCTGTTCGACGGCAACGGCCGCGGCTGGATGATCGATTTCGACCGCGGCCGCCTGCGCATCCCGGCCACGCACTGGCGCGAGGAGAACCTGCGCCGGCTGCTGCGCTCGCTGCTGAAGCTGCGCGGCGAACGTGCCTCCGCCGAGGTCGAGGCCGACTTCGCCCGCCTGCGTCGCGCCTACGAGCTGGCCTGGAAGCGGGGCTGCTGATGGCTGCCTGGACGTTGCGACTGCTAGGCGTCGGCAACGCTTCCGCGGTGGAGCTGGGCTCGGCCATGGCCAGCATCGAGCGCGACGGCCAGCCCCATTGACCATCGACTGCGGCGCCGAAGGCCTTAGCGCGTTCGAGTCGCGCTACGGCAGCCAGCCCGCGGCGGTGTTCATCACCCACGTGCACATGGACCACGTCGCCGGGCTGGAACGGCTGTTCGTGTCCACCTATTTCGATCCGCAGCGCCGTGGCCGCGTGCGCCTGTACGTGCCGGCGCCGGTGGTGCCGCTGCTGCAGCGACGGGTCGCCGACTATCCGAACGTGCTGGCCGAAGGCGGCGCCAACTTCTGGGACGCGTTCCAGCTGGTGCCGGTGAGCGACGCGTTCTGGCACGACGGCCTGCGCCTGGAAGTGTTCCCGGTCCGCCACCACTGGCCCGACACCGCCTTCGGCCTGCGCCTGCGCGGCAGCCTGGTGTGGAGCGGCGATACCCGGCCGATCCCGGAGATGCTGGCGCGCCACGCCGATGCCGGCGAGCTGATCGCCCACGACTGCGCGCTGCACGGCAATCCCTCGCATACCGGCCTGGACGACCTGGAGCGCGAATATCCCGCCGCGCTGCGCCAGCGCATGCTGCTGTATCACTACGCCGGCCATGCCGACGCCGCGGCGATGGTCGCGCGCGGGTGCCGGGTCGCCCGTCCCGGCGAGTCGTGGCCGCTGGCCGAGCCGAAGACCGGGATGCCGCTGCTGCCATGAACCTTCATGGCCCGGCCGCTGCAGGCGTTGCCGCAGGACCGCCTCGGTCGGCCTCTGCACGACCTGCGCCTGTCGGTGATCGACGCCTGCAACTTCCGCTGTGGCTACTGCATGCCGGCCGACCGCATCCCCGACGACCATGGCCTGGACGCGGCCGGGCGGCTGTCCTTCGAGCAGATCGAGACGGTGGTGCGCGGCTTCGCCGCGGTCGGCGTGCACAAGCTGCGCCTGACCGGGGCGAGCCGCTGCTGCGCAAGCGCCTGCCGGACCTGGTGGCGCGGCTGGCGCGGATTCCCGGCATCGACGACCTTACCCTGACCACGAACGGTTCATTGCTGGCCGCCCAGGCCCACGCGCTGCGCGCAGCCGGGCTGCACCGGATCACGGTCAGCCTCGATGCGCTGGATCCCGGCGTGTTCCGGGCCATGTCCGGCGGACGTGGCGAGGTGGGCGCGGTGCTGGAAGGCATCGCCGCCGCCGAGGCCGCCGGCTTCGCCGCGCTGAAGATCAACTGCGTAGTCCAGCGCGGCGCCAACGAGGACCAGGTGCTGCCGCTGCTGGAGCGCTTCCGCGGCAGCAGCCACGTGGTCCGCTTCATCGAATACATGGACGTCGGCACCTGCAACGGCTGGCGTCCGGAGCAGGTGGTGTCGTCGCTCGAACTGCGCGACCGCATCGCCGTGCGCTGGCCGCTGCGGCCGCTGCAGTCGCAGTACCGTGGCGAGGTCGCCGAACGTTATGCCTTCGCCGATGGCGGCGGCGAGGTCGGTTTCGTCAGTTCAGTCAGCACGCCGTTCTGCGGCGACTGCCACCGCGCGCGCGTCTCCGCCGACGGCCGCCTGTACACATGCCTGTTCGCCGCCGACGGCCACGATCTCAGGCCCGCGCTCGAACAGGGCGAGGCGGCGCTGGCCAGCCACGTGGCCGCGCTGTGGTCGCGCCGGGGCGACCGCTACAGCGAAATCCGCGGCAACCCGCTGGCGCCGCGCAAGCACATCGAGATGTGCCTGATCGGAGGTTGAGTGGCACGAACCAAGTCTTCCCGCAGCGCGCTGACCCACCTGGACGCCGAAGGGCGCCCGGCCATGGTCGACGTGTCGTCCAAGGCCGTGACCGCGCGCAGCGCGACCGCCGAGTGCCGGGTGAAATTTCCGGCCGACGTCGCCGCGCAGCTGCGCGCCAGCGGCCTGCGCGCGGCCAAGGGCGGCATCGTAGAGACCGCGGTGATCGCCGGCACGCTGGCGGCCAAGCGCACCCATGAGCTGATCCCGTTCTGCCACGCGTTGCCGCTGGAGGGACTGCGCATCGCCATCGACTGGCACAACGAACGCGAGCTGCGGATCGAGTGCAGCGCCCGCACCACCGCGCGCACCGGGGTGGAGATGGAAGCGCTGACCGGTGCCACGGTGGCCGCGCTGACCGTGTACGACATGAGCAAGGCGCTGTCGCACGCGATCGTGCTCGGCCCGGCGAAGCTGCTCGGCAAGCACGGCGGCAAGCGCGATTTCGGGAAGGCGGGCTGATGGCGACCGTGCGCCTGCTGTACTTCGCCAGCCTGCGCGAGGCCGCCGGCCGCGACACCGAAGCCGTGGACAGCACCGCGCCGGACCTTACCGCGCTCTATGCCGAAGTGGCCGCGCGCCACGACCTGCATTGGCCGCGCGAGCGCCTGCGGGTGGCGGTGGACGGTGCGTTCGCGCGCTGGGACGACGGCCTGCGCGATGGCAGCGAAGTGGCCTTCATCCCGCCGGTCTCGGGAGGCTGAGATGGGCGCACGCGACCAGGGCATCGTCCCGGCCCGCTTCGAACTGTCCGGAGTGGCGTTCGACATCGCGCCGCTGCGCACGCGCCTGCTCGACGACAGGGCCGGTGCCTACGCCAGTTTCGAAGGCTGGGTGCGCGACCACAACGACGGCCGCCCGGTGCGTGGCCTGCATTACGAGGCCTACGCCGCGCTGGCCGCGACCGAGGGCCAGCGCATCGTCGAGGAAGCCGCCGTGCGCTTCGCCATCACCGGCGTGCACTGCGTGCACCGCACCGGCGAGCTTGCGATCGGCGATCTGGCGGTATGGGTCGGGGTCAGCGCCGGCCACCGCGGCGCCGCGTTCGACGCCTGCCGCTTCGTGATCGACGAGGTCAAGGCGCGCGTGCCGATCTGGAAGCACGAGCGCTACGCCGACGGCGACGCCGGCTGGCTGCATCCGGAGCCGGTGGCGCCCGCGGAGTAACGGCCGCGCCCCCGGCGTCCACCCGTCGCGAGATGCACCCGGGCCGTCGCCACGGCCCCGCGTTACGAACAGGCTGGCGCTGCTCTGCAGTGCACCCGAAAAGGTGGCGGCCCCGCCGGCTGGCCTCGGCGCCCGCATCGACCGATACCGTTGCTGCCGCGCCCCCTCGGCGCGAACCCGATGCAGGACGGTCCGGCCCGTCGCCACGGGCCTGCTGCAGGGAGAGGGGACGATTTTCGCGCCCCTGAAAAGGTGGCGGCCCCGCCGGCTGGCCTCGGCGCCCGCATCGACCGATACCGTTGCTGCCGCGCCCTCGGCGCGAACCCGATGCAGGACGGTCCGGCCCGTCGCCACGGGCCTGCTGCAGGGAGAGGGGATGATTTTCGCGCCCCTGAAAAGGTGGCGGCCCCGCCGGCTGGCCTCGGCGCCCGCATCGACCGATACCGTTGCTGCCGCGCCCTCGGCGCGAACCCGATGCAGGACGGTCCGGCCCGTCGCCACGGGCCTGCTGCAGGGAGAGGGGATGATTTTCGCGCCCCTGAAAAGGTGGCGGCCCCGCCGGCTGGCCTCGGCGCCCGCATCGACCGATACCGTTGCTGCCTTCCGGCCCCGGCGGGATTTTCGATCTAGCGTCGCGAGGGGCCGACGGGGCCACCATAGGACGGGGTAGCGCGACGCGCGACCCGTATGTCTGGCGCGCTCCGGCCGTGAAGCGCGGCCTGGAGGCGGATGCCCCGGGCGGTCCATGGCCGCGTCGAAGCGGTGCGAATTCTAGCCCTATCGACGCCACCGGGCGCCATGCATCCGTCCGGGATGGCGGCGCCTGCACGCCGCCATCGGGGCCGCGATTCAGGCAGGCACGCGTTCGCCCGTACCGCCGCCGCGCCTGACGAACGGCACGTCCAGGGTCAGGTAGGTGCCGGCCCGCCACAGCCACTCCAGCGGCCCGTAGTAGAAGCGCCGGAACCACAGGTGGGCGACCAGCACCTGCACGGCGAACGCCGCCAGTCCCAGCAGCACCGCCTGCAGCTGGGTCATGCTGGCATGCAGGCCCAGCCCGTAACCGTAGAACACCGGCACGAACACCAGTGACTGGACCACATACAGGGTCAGGGTCATCCGCCCGGCCGGGGCGAGCACGCCCAGCGCCCGGTGCGCGCCGCCGTAGTAGAGCGCGACGAAGCCGAGCATCAGCACCGCCATCACCGCCAGGTCGGACAGGCTGCCCAGCAGCGCGTTGGCGAGCGCACGCGGCATGAACATGGCCTCGGTCGCCGGCACCAGCGCGGCGATCGGCTCGCGCAGGAAGTGCAGCGCCACCGCCACGGCCAGCGCGACCAGCACGCCGACGATGCGCGCTCGCGCGAAGTCCCGCGGCCGGCTGAAGAAGCCGATCCGCCCCAGCAGCATGCCGATCAGCGACAGGCCCAGGATCTGGCTCAGGCGCCCGGATTCGTACATGAACAGCCACTTGAAGCCCCAGCCGTCCAGGATGTTCGTGCGCAGCGTCTCGACGAAGCCGCCGTCCAGGTAGACCTGCGGCGTGGTCGCGCTCCAGAAGCGCAACGGCTGGTTCGCCCATTCGCCCAGTGCAGGGCCGGCGCCCCCGAGCCCCGCGACGATGCGCACCAGCATCAGCGGCTGCAGCAGGAAGAACACCGCGATCGCCAGCAGCCAGCGGTTCGAGCGCACCCGGTGGAACGGCAGCAGGAACAGGCCCATCACCGCCAGCACCTCGAGTACGTCGCCGCGGTACCACAGCCCGTGCAGCAGGCCCATCGCCGCCAGCAGCGCCAGCCGCCAGACGAAGCGCCCGGTGAAGTCCACGCCACGGCGCGCGGCGCGGTCCATGATGATGAAGAAGCTCACGCCGAAGCACAGCGCCAGCAGGGCGAAGGCCTTGCCGGCGAACAGCAGCCACACCGTGTCGTGCACCGCCAGCTGCAGCGGGTCGGTGGCCGGGTGGTCCCAGTACAGCTCGAACAGTTCCGGCATGTGCACGATGAACAGCCCGAACAGGGCGAACCCGCGCAGCGCATCCAGTCCCTCCATGCGCGGGGTGTAGCTGACGTTTTCCATAGGCTCCCCATCAGGACAGCGACGTGCCGCCCGTCTCGCCGGCAGGCGCGTCCACGGTGTTGCTCCCAGTGCGGCGAGCATAGCGGGGCGAGGGTGCGGGCGGCGAGGCCGGCGCCCGCGAGGCGGCACGTTCCCGCCGCCGCGACACGGGCCAGGTAAGCGGTGTCATGCGTCCACGGCATCGCACCGCCGATATGCAAACGCATATCGCAGCGCGCGAACTTCCGATCAGTGCGCGGCGGGCCGGCCCCTACACTCGGCATCGATTTCGCCCATCCGCGCATCCGCGGCCCAATGGAGAACACCGATGCCCTTGAAGTTCCGTTTCATGCCCAGCTTCGGCCGGGTCGCGCTGGCGACGTTCCTGTCGTGGGCGATCGCCGCGCCGGCCAGCGCGCAGGACGATGCGATGACCTCCATCGCCATTCCCGCGCAGCCGGCCGCGATCGAACTGGGCACCGGGGCGCTGCCCGAGGCGAAGAACCCGGAGGCCTGGCACCGCCAGTACGGCAGCGTGTTCGCGCGCAACGTGACCGTCGCCACGCTGACCCCGTTCCTGCCCGATCCGGCCAAGGCCACCGGCACTGCGGTGATCGTCGCCCCCGGCGGCGGCTTCCGCTCGCTGTCGATGCAGAACGAGGGCTGGGACGTGGCGCGCGCGCTGGCCGACCGCGGCGTGGCCGCGTTCGTGCTGAAGTACCGCCTCAACCAGACCCCGGCCGACCTGGACGGTTTCGGAAAGTCGATCCGCGAGATGCTGTCCGGCCCGGTGCCGGCGCACCGCGTCGATCCGATGGCGTCGATCGCCAACCTCGGCCCGCAGATCGCCGACGCGCGCGCCGCCTTCGCCCCGGTGCGCAGCCGCGCCGCCGAGTGGAACGTGGACCCGGATCGCATCGGCATGGTCGGCTTCTCCGCCGGCGCGATGCTCACCATCGCCACCACCATCGCCGGCGAGGACGCCAGGCCCGGCCTTCATCGGCGACATCTACGGCCCGCTGGCGCCGCTGCAGGTGCCGGCGGATGCGCCGCCGCTGTTCGTCGCGCTGGCGGCCGACGATGGGTTGTTCGCCAACAGCGGCTTCGGCCTGATCGACAGCTGGCGCGCGGCCAAGCGCCCGGTCGAGTTCCACTTCTACGAACAGGGCGGCCACGGCTTCGGCATGTATCCGAAGGAAACCACCAGCACGGGCTGGTTCGAGGCCTTCGCCAGCTGGATGAAGATGCATGGATACCTGGCGCGCAAGCAGGACGGTGCGCGCGCGCAGGCCGCCGCGCGTTGAGCGCGGTCGAGGGTGGTTCGGGAATTTTCCGGCCTGCGACAGGCCGGCCTGCGACGGGCTCGTCAGCGAGAAGGGGCAGCAATGGGTAACAGCGAAAGGCGGACCACGCCGGTGATGTCGATGATCCTGCTGGCACTGGCGATCCTGCCGGTCGCCGGGCGGGCGCAACCCGGCACCGCGCCCGGATCCAATCCGATCGTCCGCGACAGGTTCACCGCCGATCCCGCACCGCTGGTGGTCGGCGACCGGCTCTATCTCTACGTGGGGCATGACGAAGCCCAGCGCGACGAGATGTTCAACATGCGCGAGTGGCTGGTCTATTCGACCACCGACATGAAGACCTGGACCGGCCACGACCCGATCATGAAGGTGGCCGACTTCAGGTGGGCCAAGGCCGACGCCTGGGCCTCGCAGGCGATCGAGAAGAACGGGAGGTTCTGGTTCTACGCCGCGGTCGAGCACGACGACACCCACCCGGGCAAGGCGATCGCGGTCGCGGTATCCGATTCACCCACCGGCCCGTTCGTCGACGCGAAGGGCTCGGCGCTCATCACCAACGAGATGACGCCCAAGGGCACGCACAGCTGGGAAGACATCGATCCGACGGTGTTCACCGATGACGACGGCACCACCTGGATCGCCTGGGGCAACCGCCAAGGCCTACATCGCCAAACTCAAGCCGAACATGATCGAGATCGACGGCCCGGTCACCGAGATCACCCCGCCGCATTTCGAGGAAGGCCCGTGGCTGCACAAGCGCGGCGACCTGTACTACCTGACCTATGCGTCGCTCGACCGCGCCACCCACCGCGACGAGAAGGTGTCCTACGCCACCGCGCCGTCGATCCACGGGCCGTGGACCTACCGCGGCGAGCTGACCGGCTCGGGCAAGTACAGCTTCACCATCCATCCGGGCATCGCCGAGTTCAAGGGCGACTGGTACCTGTTCCTGCACAACGCCGCGCTGACCGTCGGGGACCAGAACGGCTCGATCGGCCGGCGCGCGGTCACCGTCGAGCACTTGCAGTACAACGCCGACGGCACGATGAGGCCGGTGGTGCAGACGGAGGCGGGGGTGTCGGCGCCGCCGCCGCGCTAGGTCAGGCCGATGGCATGCCGGCGTGCGCCGGCGTGTCCCGCCGGAATCGCGGCCGCTCACCATAAGTGAGCCATCGCCACAGCCATTCGACCGGACCAAAGCGGAAGCGATCGAGCCACCAGCGGCTCCACCGGATCTGCAGCGCGAGCAGCAATGCCCCGGCCAGCAGTACCGGGGCCATCCCCTGCGCGGGGCCCATAGCTGAGCCGATGCCGTAGAACACCGCGATCCCGACCAAGGCTCTGGGGCCAGGTAGTTGCTCAGCGCCATGCGCCCCAACGGGGCGAGGAAGGCGAGCCGCCGCGACCAGCCGGGTCGGCGGAACAGCAGCACGAACCCCGCCGCATAGGCGATGCCCAGCGCAAGCGGCGCCACCCGCAGCAGCATGCGGATGGCCATCTTCACCGGTTCCACGTCGATGCCTGCCTGGCTAAGGCTGCACGCATCGGCGCCTGCACCAGCGACAGCACGGTGGCCAGGGACCATGCGACCAGCGCGCCGGCGAAGATGGCACGCAGCAGCGCGTGGTGCCGCTCGGGCGACTGCAGCAGGCCCTTCCGCCCGGCCCAGTAGCCGAGCAGGAACCGGCCCAGCACGAAGCACACCGGGGCCCAGTTGGACAGGCGCGCCCACGTGGACATCCCCATGTTGAACGCGAGCGCGCGTGACCACGAAGGCGATGAGAACGCTTCGAGCGCACCGCCGTACATCTCCGCCTGCGACGCCAATGCCGGCAGGACGGCGCGGACCGCCGGCGCGAGAAGTGGCGGAAGGATCGCGAAGAGCACCCCGGCGACCAAGGAGGACGCGGTCGGACGCATTGCGGAACGGGATCAGCAGCAGGCCGACGGCCGCATAGGTGAACAGGATGTCACCCCACCACACGAACCACGCGTGGATTCCACCGATGGCCAGCAGCACGAGCAGCCGCCGCACGTAGCGGCGCACGCCGTCGTGGCCACGGGCCGATGCACGTTCGAGCTGCAGCGCAAAGCCCAGCCCGAACAGCAGCGAGAAGAGCGTGATGAACTTGATGTTCACCAGCCAGTTCATCGCCTCGACGGCCACGGTACTGAACACGCTGTCCGCCGATCCGGCCTGCTGCGGATCGAGGAATTCGTACAGGCTCAGCGAAACGAGGTTGACTAAGGCAGACGCCCAGCAGGGCGAAGCCGCGCAATGCGTCGATCACATCGTGCCGTTCCGGGGGCGGACGCAGGCCTGGTTGGAGCTTCATCGTTTCCCCTTGTTGCGGCACTGCGCAGGCCGTTCGACCTGGGCTGGCCGGAACGGGGAGCCATTGTCATGGTTTCGGGCGGTGTGCCTAGCCCTTGGGGGCTTCGGTGGCGCAGGGAACCGGAACAGGGCTCGGAGTGCAGTATCCGTGCGGGTTTGGCGGGAGGGTTTCCCGCAGGCCGCGCATGTAGCGGCAGGGTCGTCGCATGGCCGCTTGGTCGGCGCAGGCTGGGAAGCGCATTCTGATCGCCTGTTTCGTCGATTTCCGCTCACCCGCTTCGTCATTCCTGCATCCAACCGCAAGGAACTGCCATGAAATACCTTGGCCTTACCTACTACACCCCCGAGCCTTCGCCGCGATGACGCCGGACGCCGTCGAGGCGCTGACCCGCCAATGCCCCGCGCTGGACGGGAAGATGCAGGCGACCGGAAAGGTCCTGGTCTCCGCCTCGCTGGGTGACCTGCATACCTGGAAGACGCTTCGACCGCGCGGCGGCACGACGCCGGTCAGCGACGGACCCTACACCGAGTCGAAGGAGGTGGTGGGCGGCCTCTTCATCATCGAGGCGGACAGCCATGGACGAGGCGCTGCGGATCGCGTCCATGCATCCGGCGGCGATGCTGGGGGAGGAGTGCGGGTGGACGGTGGAGCTTGTTCCGCTGGAGTTCTATCTGGGGCGATGACGCGGACCGCGCTGCGGTGGGGTCGGGCTGAAGCCCGCGGGGACGTGCACTCCGACCCCTGTTTCCGTTGCGCATCATGCAGAAGGCCCCCGGTTGGGGGCCTTCTTTATCGCAATCCGAACGATTCATTCTTCTTCTTCATCAGGTCGTCCGCCCTGCTGGCGCTGACCGGCCTATGGTCCCGCTCCTCGTCCCCGTACGGCTGGCCCGGTCCGATGAGGTCGTTCCTGCGCTGCTGGTTCTGATTGGTTGCCATGGTGGGGCTCCTTGTCGCCTCGGCACCGTTGCCGGGCAGCAGAGTGTCGACGGAGCTTTGTAAAGCCGATGTGGAGCCGGGGGTGGTCCGGGCAACGGGTCTTCGGACCCCGGGCGGCGGCGCCCCTGACGGACGTGCAAGGGCGGCAGGCCTGGGGTGGCCCTGGCCGGGCTTACAACGATTCATTATCAAGCCGATCCGGCTTCTCCGGTCGGGAACTGTCCAGGTGTTCGCCCGCCGGCTTCTGGCTGGAGGCGATATCAGCAGGGCCAGGAATCAGGGGGTAGGGAGAGCCCTTTTCTCGATCCCTCTCGGGCATGCCTGCCCGGCGCGGCTCCAAGCCTGGTTCCGCGGCGTTCGTCCTTCGGGTGGCGTCACGGCTCCGCGGAGATGATCGGTTCGTCCGGAGATTCTTGCGCCGGGAAGAAGCCTCGAACATCGGCCATCGACAACAGGGCGCTGTAGGCCTCCACCTCATCGGCAGTGAGCTCGTCCCGGTCTACGCGCCCTTCCAGTTTGGAGTTGGCGGCCCTCAGTTCGTTGCCGAACTCGGCATGTGTTTTTCCCGCTGGATTCCAGCGACGATCCAGTCATGGAGCTGGTCAAGTAAGGCGGGCGTGTTGCTCATGTGACCTTCCGGTGCTTGTAGTAGTGGTGCGCTTGTGGGGGTGCGAGTACCGGACGAGCCGGGGCCGCCTGCATTGTTTCCTGAGGGGGCGATCCGCTGGCGTATGCCTGGCAAGCCGCCCGGTTGAAGCAGGTCCTTTACGGAGTATGCACTGCTGTCCGTAGCGTCACAGACCCGGTGGATTCACTCCGCGGTGCTGCGGACGATGCCCTGCAGTGGCGCTCTGTATTGGGAGTTGCCGAAGATCCGCTGCGCTCGCCGCGAGCCTTGCCTTGTTATGGGCCAGGCGCATCACGTCCTCAGGCCGCGTTCTGGATCAGCTGTGCATGGGCTCCGGCACGCGACCCATGCGCTGCAGTTCGCGCTCGATCCAGGCGGCATCCCGTTCGGATAGCCAGAGTGTTGCGAAATGCCCCCGGCCCTTGCCTATGCGATCGCTGAGAGTGGTCGGCTGTGCTCCCGGGTTTCCAAACTCGATATCGGCCAGCATGCGCAGGATGTTCGGTCGCGGCGGGGCTCGGTGCTGGTTCACGGGCTTTCCACCCGGTATCTGGTGGTCGCGAATCAACTCTCCATCCGACGGCTCGCCGCTCTGCGTGAGGCGACTGAGGCCAAGTCCAGCAATGGTGTTGTAAAGCTCACGGCGGCAGGTCCGGAGGTCCTCCGGAAGCTCTTTGAGCTTGAACAGGCCCTCCAGGGTCTTGGCCGCCTTTTGATATTCGTCTTCGAACTGGCGGTAGGTCTTGTCATTGCCGTTATAGGTGCGCAGCCATTCCATGACGGCATGGAACTCGTGTTCGAACGTGTCCCGCGTCCTGTATGGCCGAATCGGCGTTCCGGTGATCATGGTGCGGACCTGAGCCTTATGGGGAAAGCGGGAACGAAACGGGGCGGTGCATGTTGCTCGTAGTCAGTCAGGGCCGACAAAAAAGCCGCGCGATGCGCGGCCTTCGAGGTAGCTTTCGGTGGCGCATCCATACTCTTTGCTTTCCGCCTTCGTCCGAATTCTGATCCTGGGCCCGCCGTTCCTGCTCCCCGGTTTGATGCTCTGTTTCGGGCGGGATGGCTGTTGATTGCTTCAGGCTCTCGTCGGTGCCGGGGTGCATCATCTACGCCATCGCGGTGAAGTCGTCCTTCAGCCAAAGTGGCCCTCCGTTGGTTACGCTGGCGTGAGGCATATATCCGGCGTTTGACGATGTCTGCTTCTTGCCGGAAGCGGACATCCAGGTTTTCTATGAAGCCTCTACGCCCGAAGGCGAATGCGACCCCGCTGGCAAGCACGCGAGCGATCAACCCCTTGTCGATGTGGCTGAGAATTTCGGCACTCGTAATAGGCTGGCTTCGACGACCAGCCTGGTACGAGGCGTTTGACGTATGGCCCGGTGATGCTCTCTATTCGCCCCCGGATGATGGCGTCGAACTCTGGTGAGTAGAGGCAGTCCCAGGAGCTGGCGCGCTGCCGCCAGGAGGGTGCTGCCGCGGTCGTCTGCAGCATTCCCAGCTGCTTCATCAGGCCAAGGGAGTTGGCGCAGGTCCACTCTTCGGCGATGCGCCCATCGGCCATCCGGAACAGCGTCGTACCGGTGATATGCACTGCCCGGCCGGTTGCGGGGAGGCCGTTCCCGGTGCCAGTGTTGGTCCCGCGTGCCGTCCAGCGCACGGCCACCAGATCCTTCTCGGCAACCTGCTTGTCGACCGTGATGTTGATATCGGGAAATGCGTCGCGCCATCCCTTGGCCTCGGCCATGCCGTCGGCGTGGGTGAAGGTTGAATTGCCGCCGTGCCCCACGAAGTTTTCGCTGTACGGAACCTCGAACCGCCCCTGGTTGAGGCCTTCTTCGTAGACCCTGCGGGCGATCGACTTGTTGAGTTCGAGCGACTCCTCACGGGCAGCGCCGGCCGCATTGGCCCCGCACGGCATTGCGCAGGAAATGGCGGCAAAAGTCGCTGCAGCGGACAGCAGAATATCGAGTGTTCTCATGACCAGCTCCCGGGCGCGGAATTGCGTGGCGCGGATGATGGGGGCGTTTCAAGGCCGCTGGCGCCCTGCCGGTGACAGGCGGAGGCAGGGCTGTGGGGAGTGGGGGCCGCGCAGTGATGGGCCGGGCTCCTGCGCCAAGGGCTGGCGTGGCCCGGACGACGGATGGCGCGGCAGTTCGCGGTGCACGGCGCAGGGAAATCGGCCGCGTCGCCCGCTCCGGAGACCTCGAGTCGCCCGGCAACGGGACTCAGCTGATCAGTACATCCAGTGCCGCTCGATACCGGCGACTCCCGTTGACCTGCGCACCATCCTTGAGCAGGACCACGAAGTCGCCGTTGAACAGCGGCTGCACTTCGCGAATCCTGGCGATGCTGACGATCGCCGCGCGCGAGACACGCACGAAACGTTGCGGATCGAGGCGGGCCTCAAGGCTGTTCATCGTCTCGCGCAGCAGGTGTTGTCTGGTGCCCGCATGGATTTCGGCGTAGTTTCCCGCGGCGAGGATGCGATCGACTTCATCGATGTCGAGCAATCGGACGCGACCCTCGGAACGGATTGCCAGTCGCGTCGGGTAGTTGCGCAGTTCTCCCCGGTCGATCAGCTTCAAGGCCTCGGCCACCTGGCGGACAAAGCCGTCGTCCGGGTGGGACAGGCGCGAACGGGCGCGTTGCATCGCGCGGTGGAATCGTTCCGGATCGACCGGCTTGAGTACGTAGTCGATCGCCTGGGCATCGAACGCCCGCACGGCGTGCTGGTCGAACGCGGTCACGAACACGACCGCGGGCATGCGGTTTCCGCCGATGGCCTCGATCACGGCAAAGCCATCGAGCTCGGGCATCTGCACGTCGAGGAAGACGAGATCGGGCGAAAGTGCGCCGATGGCGGCGATCGCCGATCCGCCGTCTCCGCACTCTCCGACGACCTCGATGTCCGGTTCCTGCCGCAGCAGCCGCACCAGCCCGCGACGGGCCACCGGTTCGTCATCGACGATCAGCACGCGGATGGTCATTCGGCACGTCGCCAGGAAGCTCGATCTCGGCGATGACGCCGCCGTCGTCGGAATTGCGCAACCCGAAACGCTGCCTGTCCGCATACAGCAGGCGCAACCGCGCCCTCGTGTTCGCCAGCCCGACGCGCTCGCCAGAGGCCTGCGACAAGCCTTGTCCGTCATCGGAGACGCTCAACAGCAGGGTGTCGCCATGCCGGCGCGCCTTGACCTCCACGCGCCCCGGGCCGGCGCGCATGGCGATGCCGTGGCGAAGCGCGTTCTCGACCAGTGGTTGGAGGATCAGCGTTGGAACCCGCGCGCCGAGGGCCTCGTCGGGAACCAGGACCTCGTAGCTCAGGCGTCCGCCGAAGCGGGCCCGTTCGATCTCGAGATAGCTTTCGAGAAAGCCGATCTCTTCGCCAAGCGCCACCTCATGTGCCTCGCTGCTGTCCAGCGACCGGCGCAGCAGTGCGCTGAGCTGCAGGAGGATCCGTTCCGCCGAGTCGACATTCTCGTGCATCAGCACCGAGATCGTGTTGAGGGCATTGAAGAGGAAATGGGGCTGCAACTGGGCGCGCAGTGCCTCCAGGCGGGCATCTGCCAGCTGGGCTTCGAGGCGAAGCTGGCGGCGCTCCCGTTCCCGGGCGGTCCGCACCAGTCGCTCCACATGCGCCGCGGCGACGATGAGCCAATACACGGGAAGGTTCAGGAGAAACGTCGTGCCGAGCAGGCGACCGAGGGTGCCCAGCCAGGTGGGCTCGACCTGGTGTGGCGCCGATGACGGGCGCCGCCAGCGCGAACAGGGCCAGGTTCGCCAGGGCGCAGGTCGCCGATGCGACGGCGTGGATCGCGATCGCGCGCAGGACATTGGGCTGCTGGAGCGGGAAGCGCGCCGCCAGCCGCAGGGCGATCGGAGTCAGGGCCGCCCAGGCCGCGGCCCAGACGAGCCAGATGACACTTGCTCGGGTCCAGGCCAACGGTTCGCCGCGCACCTGTGCGGCAAACCAGCCTGCCCCGCGAAGAGCATCGCGACCAGCGTCCATGCCGCCAAGGACGGTCACTCCCCGACGGCTGAGCCGGGGCTCGCGTCCCGCCGGTCGCGTCGTTTCGTGCTCTTCCATGCCGAGATGGGCCACCGTCCGGACTGCCTCCAGGTGCCGACGCCATCGCCGGTGTGACCAACATACGATTGCCTGATCCGCCCGGGCAAGTCGCCGCACCCCAGGTCCCCGGCAATGCGACGCGGGCCATGGTTAGAGATGGCGCCGGCGACGCATGCGGCCGGGCCTGCAGTTCTTCCGGCTGCTCGCGAGGGATTCGCCCAGGAGCAGGTCTACCGCGCCATAAGGTCGGCCTGGACTCCGCAGGAAGCTGGTCAGCTGTCGAGGGTGGTCTGTGGAAGGAGGGGCAGCTTCACTTCCCGCGGAAGGCCGCACGGTTAAGGTTGCGTGACGGAAGGTCGGTGCTGCAGCTGCCTCGGCCAGCAATTCCCTTTCCCGACGGGTCGAGCGCAAACGGCTGACTGCCCTCGTGGTTTCAAGCTGGACCCCTGCCGTCCACAGTCGTAGCATGAGTCCACACGCACGCGTCATATAACCGTCTGGGTTCATTTGCTTCTGGTCACGCGTGCCGCCGCCGTATGTCGCTGCGGCGTCGACTGCCTCGTGACCTGTTCAGCGGTTCCGAAATTGCCACCGCCCCTGATGTCCACGCCCTTCTGAGCAATCAAAGGAGTCGGAAATGAAGGCAGTGCATTCACGCTGGTTTATTGTCGCGCTCACGTTGGCTGCATTTGCCTTGGGGGCTGTCGGGGCAAGCCCGATGACGCCGCCAAGACCGCGCAGGCGTCCGACAGCTCTGCTTCGCCCAAGGCCGATTTCGGTCCGCCGCAAGGCGAACCCGTGGAAGCCGTCCTGACCGCACCGCCGAACGTGCCGCCGCCCACCGGCCGCAGCGCTCCTGCGAAGGTCATCGTCAAGCTCGACGTGATCGAGAAGGAGATGCCGATTTCCGAAGGCGTCACCTATACCTTCTGGACCTTCGGCGGCACGGTGCCCGGAAGCTTCATCCGTATCCGCCAGGGCGACACGGTCGAGTTCCATCTGCGGAACATGCCCGACTCGAAGATGCCGCACAACATCGACCTGCACGGTGTGACCGGACCCGGTGGCGGGGCGGCCTCCAGCTTTACCGCGCCGGGCCATTCGTCCCGCTTCACCTTCAAGGCACTCAACGCGGGTCTGTATGTCTATCACTGCGCCACCGCGCCGGTGGGCATGCACGTCGCCAATGGCATGTACGGCCTGATCCTGGTCGAACCGCCGGAGGGTTTGCCGCCCGTCACTCGCGAGTACTACGTGATGCAGGGTGATTTCTATACCACCGGCAAGTACCGCGAAAAGGGACACCAGCCCTTTGACATGGAGAAGGCGATCATCGAGCAGCCCACCTACGTGCTGTTCAACGGCAGCGAAGGTACGCTCACCGGTGAGAAGGCCCTGAAGGCCAATGTCGGCGAGACGGTGCGCCTGTACGTCGGAAATGGTGGTCCCAACCTCGTGTCGAGTTTCCACGTCATCGGCGAGATTTTCGACAAGGTCTGGTTCGAGGGTGGCACGCGGTTCCAGGGAGAACGTGCAGACCACGCTGATTCCGGCCGGTGGCGCGGCAATGATGGAATTCAAACTCGAGGTGCCGGGAAGCTACGTGCTGGTCGACCATTCGATCTTCCGGGCTTTCAACAAGGGTGCCCTGGCCATCCTCAAGGCCGATGGCCCGGAAAACAAAGCGATCTACTCCGGCAAGGAAGTGGATGACGTCTACCCGGGCGACCGCGCGCAGCCGAACCTGCAGGCGGTGGCCAACGCGGCCGCGTCGGCCAAGACCGGGGCCCTGTCGGTGGAAGAGCAGGTTGAAGCCGGGAAGGCCCTGTTCGCCGGCACCTGCTCGACCTGCCACCAGCCCGAAGGGCAGGGCATGGCAGGCGTCTTCCCGCCGCTGGCCAAGTCCGACTACATCGCCGCCGATCCCAAGCGCGTGCCGAGCGTGATCCTGCATGGCCTTAGGTCGGGCCGGTGAAGGTCAACGGCCAGGACTACAACTCCAACATGCCGCCAATGAGCCAGCTGACCGACGACGAGGTCGCCAACATCGCGACCTACGTGCTCAACAGCTGGGGCAACCCGGGTGGCCGCGTGACCAGCGCGGAGGCTGCCCAGATCCGCCAAGGCCAAGCCGGCCAGCGCCTCGGAGGGCCATTGATGCGATGCGCAGGCTGCTGCTCACCGCGCTGCTGATCGCCGTGCCGCTGGCCGGGCTGGCCGGTGGCACGGCGCGATACGCTGGCCTGCCCGGCGGCGTGTTCAAGTCGGTGTTGAAGTACGAGGACGCAAAGCAGGGGTGCCGGTTGCGCCGTTCGCATTGATGCGAAAGCCAGTCACGAATGCCGAGTTCCTGGCGTTCGTGCAGGCCAATCCGCAATGGCGGCGCGATCGAGTCGCCACCGTCCTTACCGAACCGCGTTACCTGTCGCACTGGGAGTCGGCAACGTCCCTTGGCCCCGGGGCCTTGCCGCAGCAGCCGGTCACCCAGGTCAGCTGGTTTGCCGCAAGCGCCTATTGCGAATCGATCGATGCCCGCCTGCCGACATGGGCGGAGTGGGAGTACGCGGCAGCTGCAGACGAGACACGGCGCGATGCGCGGCGGGACCCGGCGTGGCGGGAGCGCATTCTTGCCTTATGTACTCCAAGCCATCCAATCAGGCTCTGCCGCGCGCCGGACTGCAGACGCCCAATGCGTACGGTGTCCAGGATCTCCACGGGCTGGTCTGGGAATGGACCGAGGACTACTCCTCGCTGCTGGTCTCGGCCGACAACCGCGACCAGGGCGACCCGGACAAGACCCAGTTCTGCGGAGCGGGTGCGCTCTCGATGGATGATCGCGAGAACTACGCGGTGATGATGCGCGTAGCGATGCTCTCTTCCCCGGGGGGCGGGACGTCACCCTCAACCTGGGATTTCGATGTGCGAGGAATTAGCCATGAGGCGTATGCCCTTCGCGTTGGCAGTGCTGCTTGCGGCAATCACGATCGAGTTCGCCGGTGCCAGTGCCCCGGCCCTGCCCAAGGACTCGGTCTACCAGTTGCCGGTGCAGCTGACGGATCAGTCCGGAAAGACATGGGCCTGGAGCGCGCGTCGTGGCCGGCCGCAGATCGTCGCCATGTTCTACACATCCTGCCAGTACATCTGCCCGCTGATCGTGGACAGCGGCAAGGCTATCGAGCGCACGTTGACGCCTGGCGAGCGCGCGAGCATCGGCATTCTGCTCGTCAGCATGGACCCTGACCGTGATACGCCCAAGGCGCTGGCCGCGGTGGTCAAGGAACGGGGGTTGGATACCCGCCAATGGACGCTCGCGAGTCCCGCACCGTCCTGGTGCGCGACGTCGCGAATGTACTGGGGTGCGATACCGCAAGCTGGAAGACGGCGAGTTCAACCACACCAGCGCGTTGATCCTGCTGGATGCGGACGGTCGCGTGGTGGCGCGGACAGAGCAGGTCGGGAGCCGTCCGGATCCCGAGTTCCCATGGGCGGTAAGCAAGCAGGCACGCTCGGGAACGGGTTCCGCGAGGCCTCAAGGCGGCTGAGTCCGGCTTGCCACCCCCCGTGCACTGACGTGCGGTTGTGCGGGTCGCTCGCACCATGCCCGTCCCCTGGTTGGTAGCGGACAAGCGGTGGCGTTGAGCGAGCAGGACCGATGTCCGCTGCCGACCCGAAGCGGGCCGTCCAGCCGCAACTGTCGATGGCCGCCGCACCTTCACAATCCATCTACGTATTCCAACGTAGGCTGAAGGTGGATCATGGCTTCGGCAGATAAGGCCGCTATATTCCGAGACCCCAGACGGAGAAGGAGGATTGGAAATGTTGACCAAGGCAACCTCTAGCTATGTTGCGTCCCCTCGGTGTGGCGATCGTCGTCACCTTGGGCCTTGCCAGCTGCGCCACCTACGATGACGAGTTCGCAACGATCAACTCGCGCCTCGATCAACTCGACACGCGGGTGCAGGGCGCCGCCCAGAGCGCCGAATCCGCCAACCAGTCCGCGCAGCAGGCCAACCAGCGGCTGGATCAGATCGAAAGCCGCGTCCAGGCGCTCGAAGCGAAGCCGCGTCGCGAGCCACGCGGTTAACCGCTTTTGCAAAATTTGTGACGAGAAGTTTGAGCCCGGGACTGGTGGCCTTAGCTGGCCACCGGTCTTCTTTCTTCATCCGGTATTTCGTTCCAAGGAACCGTCCCATCCGCATGTCCATAAACACTGCGATCCGGGCCGCCTGTGGTGCGCTGGCGTTGACGCTGGCGTTCGCGAGCTTCGGCGTGGCCAGCGCCGAGGAGGCCGTCGCGCCGCCGGACGCCACCGTCGACCAGCTTCCGCAAGGGCCAAAGTGTCCGACACGGTGATCGATCTCGCCGGCTGGGTGGTCGCAACCAGCGACAGCCAGGGCTATCCGTTCGCAGTCATCGACAAGGCCGCCGCGCAGATCCCAGTATTCGATGGCGACGGCCGGCTTCGTGGCGCGGCGCCGGGACTGTTTGGCTCGGCGGTCGGTGACCATACGGCCCCCGGCGTCGCCGGCCTGGCGCTTCGGGAGATTCCGGGCCGGGATCGCACGACGCCTGCCGGTCGCTTCGTGGGCGGTTTCGGTCCGTCAATCGACGCCGGGCGCGTGTTGTGGGTGGACTACGATTCCGCGGTCTCCATGCACCCCACGGCCACCGGCGTCCCGGCGGAGAAACGCGCCGAACGCCTTGCATCGCCTTCGCCGGACGACAACCGCATCACCCATGGCTGCATCAACGTCTCGCCCGAGTTTTACGAGGGGGTCATCCGGCCGACGTTCGAGCAGGGCGGGCTGTTCTACATCCTGCCGGACACGGCCCCGCTGGCAGAGATATTCCCCGAGTTCGTGCAAAGTCGTGTGACTGCGCAACGCGGCGATGGGAAGCGCACACGGACCGCGCGCCGCTGAGGGTCGCGTCGACGTATTGCCTGTGGTGGGCGAGGTGGCCCAGCAGCTGACGCTGCTTGCGGCGCAGGCTCTTCCGCCAGTGTGCAGTGCAATGGCGTGCCTTCCACGGGGTGAGGCTCCTGTCAGGCGTTGCGTCTGATCCAGGCAGCTCCTCCATCCCCAGCCCGAGGCGCATGCGTCCTTGCCCCGGACATCACTCTCCCGGCATCGCTCCGTCCAGTTTCCCCAGTGGACGGGTCTGACAGATCAAAGTCGAGGCGACTTCTCGGTTCGGCTTGATTCCGGCGCTGGTCGATGTCCGTTTGTGGCCGGATGGCGACATTTCCACGCGAAGGATCGGGCGGTGTTCTGAAACAGGACCCGGAGCGCGTTTCCTGAGTTGAACGGGCACGGCAGGCGCGGAGCCTTCCTTCCGCCCGCTCGCCCTGCAAGGAGGCGCCCGTGGACCACGCCCAATACCCCGCCCAGGTCGTGGAGGACATCATCCGGCTGCGCCGCCGCATCCAGCGGGCGGGACTGCCGCCGCGGCGCACCGACGGCAACATCATCGTCGGCACCTGGAACATCCAGAAGTTCGGCGGGCTGCACCTGCAGTGGTCGGAGAATCCGTCCAGTCCCAAGCGCAACCTGCGCTGCCTTACGCTGATCGCCGAGCCGAGGTCATCCACTGCTTCGACGTGGTGGCCGTGCAGGAGGTGCAGCGCGAGACCACGGCGCTGCGCTACCTGATGGAGCAGTTCCTGGGGACGCACTGGGCGGTGCTGCTGAGCGACGTGACCTCGGGCGACAAGGGCAACAACGAGCGGTTGGCCTATCTGTATGACACCCGCCGGGTGGTCCTGTCCGGGCTGTCGGGCGAGCTGGTACTGCCGCCCGCGCCGGCCGGCCTGCCCGAGCAGTTCGACCGCACGCCGTACATCGCCGGTTTCCGCGCCGGCAACGAGCACTTCACCCTGCTTACGGCGCACATCCGCTACGGCGCGCTACCCGATGCGCGCATCCCCGAGTTGCGGGCGCTGGCCCGCCACACCGCGCAGGAGCTGCGCGAGCGCACCCGCACCGGGCAGAGCCGCGAGGAGCCCAACCTGCTGGTGCTGGGCGACTTCAACATCGACCTGCGCCAGGCAACCCGCTGTTCGATGCCTTCGTCGAGACCGGCCTGTGGGTGCCCGAAGCGCTGCAGTCGGTGAAGACCACCACCGGCCAAGGCGGCCAAGCACTACGACCAGGTCATGCTTTCCGCGGTGACGATTTCGGCCTGCGGCCCAGCGGCCGCGCCGGCACCATAGACTTCGCCGGCGCGGTGTTCAAGGAGCTGGTCCAGTCGCAGGTCTCGCCGCGCATCAGCGACCACCTGCCGCTGTGGGTCGAGTTCGCCACCGATCGCAGCGAGGAGGCGATGGCCCGCACGCTGGGGGTGAGCATCGACCTGCCGGATCCGTTTGTGGGGGTGGTGGACTAGGGGGAATGTGTCATCGCGGCGCCAAGGTCAGGGGTGCGGCTTTTCGTGGTCGCCCATCTGTGGCTTCCTTGGCAGTCGCAGGGTGGGAAAGAGCACTCTGCCTCCTGTTTCGGTGCTTGGGCAGCCACTGACAGGGATGGTGGACGTGAGTAGCCGCCCGCGGCAATCAGGGTCTTGTCACCGCAACTTTCCCGTAACAGCCAATGGAATCGAAAGGAGGATGCCATGCGCTCGACACACATCGCTTTGGTCGCCCTGATCGCGATCTGCGGAGTTTCCATCGGTTGCCAGCGTGATGAGCCATCGCAACCAAGCGGTGGCCTGGCGGCCCAAGTCCGGGGCCGCCGCGGCGATCTCGTCGACGCAGGTTCCAGCGCCCACATCCGCCGCCGACATTTCCGGCACGCCAGCCGGAACCGTCATGCCACCCGGCTACCTCGAAACGGCGGGCCGCATGGTTTACGTATGGGGCTGGCCGCTGGTCAACCACTACAACCGCTCCCGGGCGATGGCCGATGTCCCCGAGCCCGGGCGCAACGGCGGCGCTGCTGCCGGTAGCCCCGCCCGGGTCGATCAGCATGCTCACCGACTACATCCAGGCCGACCAGAAATTCGTGACTTGCCCGAACCAGGACACGGTCTACGGAGCAGGCTACCAGCGGCTCGACACGAAACCGGTCGTCATCCAGGTGCCTGATTTCGGTGATCGCTTCTTCGTCTATCAGATGGCGGACTCGCGCACTGAATCATTCTGCAGAATCGGGCAACAGTACGGGACAAAGCCGGGCTTCTACCTGCTGGTCGGACCCAACTGGAAAGGCGAAGTGCCCGAGGGCATCAACGACGTATGCCGGTCTTCGACCGACCTGGTCGCGGTACTGCCGCGCATCTTCATGGATGACACCCCCGCGGATCGCGAAGCGGTCCGCCCGCTGGTGAACCAGGTCGTTCTGTACCCGCTCGACCAGTTCGACGGAACGATGAAAGTCAAGGATTGGGTCCGGACGCCGGTGTTCCCGGCACCGAAGACCGAAGGCCAGGGCGAGATGAAGTTCGTCCTGCCCGAGAAGTTCTTCGACGAGCTTCCGGTCATCCTCAAAGGCGTTCCGCCGTTGCCCGGGGAAGAGGCCATCTACGCAACCGCCCAGTCGTTGCTTGATGCGGCGGCGGCGGACCCGAGGGTCAAGGAACAGCTCGTCCGCATCGCCGCGGCGACCGAGCAGGAGGTGATCGCACCGCTGTTCGAATTCCGGAACAACGGACGGCCCGTCGGAAACGGCTGGACCTCGCCGCCCAATGGCGCACGATGGGGGTTCGATTACCTTTCGCGCGCGGCCTCGGCGAAGTCCAACATCTATGACAACGCCTCCAATGAAACGCGCTACCTCTACACCGACGTAGACTCGGCCGGTACGCGCCTGGGACGGTGCGGGAGGCCGCACCTACACGGTGACATTCCCGAAAGGCCAGACCCCGCCTGTGAAGGGCTTCTGGTCGTTGACGCTTTACAACAAGCACCACCTGTTCGAGCCCAATGCCTTGAACCGGTTCGGCGTGGGCACCAAGAACAAGGATCTCAAGCTTGGCGATGACGGCTCATTGACGCTGTACATCCAGCATGCCTCCCCGGTCCCGACAAGGAAAGCAACTGGCTGCCGGCGCCGGCGGACGAGTTCTCGCTGTACATACGTGCGTACTGGCCAGACGCCGCCATTACGGAGGGTAGTTGGAATCCTCCCCCGTCAGCCAAGGCCCTCTGATCCGGATGGCTGAGAACGGGGTCAGGTGCAGTTGCAGGCAGGAAAACGGGGTCAGGTGCAGTTGTAGGCAGGACGGTGGATTGGATGCGCCGCCGCGGACCTTCGGCCGCGTGGCCTCCAGCACTGACCACGCCGCTCCCCGCACGGGGAGCGGGGCGGGTTGAACCGCTGGCCGGTAGCGGGGTCGGCCGATAGCCGCGAGCCAGCGGGTCATGCTTCTAGGAAGTGAACCTGACCCCGTTCTTCGCACACTCCGACCCCTGTTTCGCCGATAGCGCACAATGCGACGCCCGACCATCATCCGGACGCTCCATGGACGCTGAATCACTCATCCGCACCGCTCTGCGCGAAGCCGGTTACGGCCAAGGACGCCATCGGCTCGGCGCTTCCCCGGATCATGCGCATCCTTATGGCGGAGGACATCCGCCTGGAGGTCGGCCGCCCGCTGTCGCGCAAGGAGCGTGATTACGTGCGCGTGCAGCTGGAGATCGGGCTTAGCGTTCCGGAGATCGTGGCGGGGCTGAAGCGGTGAAACGGTTGCGGAAGGGCGCCTGGGCCCAGTCCCGGCAATGGTGTTCCGCCATGGCCAAAAAACAAAAAACAGGGGTCAGGTTCGACTTTCCCGCTTCGAGCCTTGGGAAGGGAAAGTGCACCCTGACCCCTGTCTCCCCGTGCGGGTAGCTCCCGAGCGGAAAAGTAAACCTGACCCCGTTCTTGGAACCCGCTTCGCGGGTCGGCTCAATTCAGGTGTCAGGCCTTCTCCCGTCATATCCATAGGAGTCTGGTAAAGCCCGATGAATGCAATGAACTCAAGGACCACCGCGCAGCCCGCGCCCAGAGCGGTTTTGCGCGTTGTCTGGTTGGCCGGCCTTCTCAGCTCGATGATAGGGGCGAACGTCTGCGCAACCGAGACCGTCACGCTTAAGCCCAGCTTGGAAGTGGGGGTTGAGAAGATCGCCGCGCCCACGCTTTTCCCTTACCAGGGCAGCTGGTCGGCCACGGATTCCGCCCTGCTGGCCAAGGATGTTGCAAACGGGGATTCTCCCTCATCCACTCCAAGGGAGACGGGACCTGGCAGATTGAGGCGGTGGCCGGGGCGGGGCGAATCAGTGCCACCTCTGGCGGGTTCCTGCTGACCGAATCTGGCACCGCACACTCCATCAACGCGGACTTCACCCGCAGTCAGAAGACGGACAGCAAGGTGACTTTCCTCGATGAAGCCACCGGTGCGCCTCGATGGACCGCTCAGTGGGAAGGGCGATCCGCGGAAAGTCCGGTCCTGCTGGGTGACCGCGTGTACCTCTACACCCGCGAACGGAACGTGGGGACCGCATCTTTGGGGCTGGATGCGGAAGGCAAGGAAGTGCAGCATTTCAATCTTCCGTTTGAGTGGAATGTCAGCGCCGGCGTGCTCACGCACGGGCGCGAACTGTTCTTCCATGGGCTCTCTTCCTTCGGGCCGTTCATCGTGGCCTTCGATCCAGCCACAGGCCGGCAGACCTGGCGCGTGAAACCCTCGGCTTCGGAAGCTCCATGTCCGACGTCAGTGGTTCTCTCGCGGTGCTGCACAACCCCTTCGATGATGGGTCTTACGCCGTGGTGGACCTCGCCGCGCATAAGGTGCTCAAGAAGGGTGCAACCCGGGGTTGGTCGATCGCGGGATGGCCGTGGCGAGCGATGCGGCCTATTTCTGGGGTAAGAAGGTCGACGGTGGAATGGGAGTTCTCCAGTCCGTCAGCCTGAAGACCCTCGATGTCCAGTGGAAGCGCTCCTTCGACCCTGGAATGCTCGTGGTTGCGGGTCTCATCCATCAGAACGGCCGCCTCTGGATTCTGGTCCAGAATCCCCAGGGCGCCACGCACCTGCAGGCCTTGGACCCGGCCACCGGAGCTACCGTTCGGGACTACGCACTGGAGGAGCGATTGGCGCTGGAGCCGCGTGTCCGAGCGGTCGCCTTCCAGGGCCTTCTCGTCGTCGGCACGAAGGGTGGGCGTCTACTTGGCTATTCTCTGCCGCGAGACTGACCGGAACTTCCTATCCACTATCCAAACGGGGTAACGGGGTCAGGTTCACTTCCGGTCTTCGCTGGGATCAGGCTCCAGATCGCCGATCGAAAGCGGGGCGTCGGTGAGGGGGTAAGCGTAGCTGGTCGTTGAATGAGGTGCTGGAGAAAACGTCAACGGAGAAGTGAACCTGATCCCGTTCTTCGTCGGACAGTGGGCTCTGACCCCTGTTTCCCTTCGCGCCCTGCTCCGGGTGAAGTGAATCTGACCCCGTTCTTCTGGCCTGAAGGGGGATTGCCCTGTTACGTGTGGCCGGGATCGTCCTCGCGCCGGGCACCGGACCGGTGTTCGGCGAGGACCTCTTGAAGCCCAGCCTCAAGTTTTTCCGCTACTTTCTTGGCCCCAACCTCGAGGGGAGGAGGCTCCCTGCCTGCCGCGTGCTGAAACAGCACTGTGCGTACATCAAGTAGCGCGTCCACCATAGGCTGCATAACTTGGTCGAGCGGCGGAAGAGTGATGAAGTCGTCCGGAGCAATCAGGGGTGTTCCTTTCGGGGCGGTGATTTGGCGGAATCGCTCGATTTCGCTGACCACATGTGCAATCGCTACTGTGACTTCTTCCGGGATGCAATCGAATGCTGCGACCAATCCATCAAAAATTTCACTATCTGCGCGCAGGGCGAATCCCATGGCTGTGTTGTAGTGGACGTCGTCCGGGCAGCGTTCAAATAGGATCTGAGCAGCGCGAACAAAGCCTACCTCAGTGTCGACCCTCGAATAGGTGATGTAGCTGAGGGCTTTAGAACGCCGGCGCCGGATGTTCTCGGTGTCCAGGATCGGGATTAGACCAAGAGCTAGCGCGATTGCGGCCGCAATAAATGTAGCTATGGCCGCGACCCAATTTGCGGTGACCTCCCTTTCGAGCGCTTCTGCTATTGCAGGAACTCCAAAGCCAATGGCGCATGCGCCAAAGCCAAGAGTAAAGAAGAATGTACACAGCACAATTCGACTAGATAATAGTTGCGTCAATGAAGCTCGCACTCAATTCTCCTGCCTTCATCCAAGAAATGAAGATGCGCCGCGTTGTTTACATGCGGGTCAGATAAACGTGGTCAGAGTTCCAATTATCCGACTGCAATACGCAGGATTGGGCTGCCATCGTAGATGACCACGTCCGCAGTGTCGGCAAAGTACCGGCTCGCCTGCTCACTGTCATTTGCCGCTTCAAGCACCGCGACGAATCGATACGGCCGATCGAGAGGCTTTAGGTCGATGATCTTGCCGCCGGCTTCGTGGATTACTTTCCAATTGAGCCGGCCGTCTTCAGCGCCGATGGTTTGAATTAGTACAGGCCGCTCCCTGTTGAAATCAATGGCAAACGGGAACCGGAGCTGATGTCCGCTGATCCCGATGAGTTCTGGGCGCCGCGTGACCCTGTTTCCGAACTGCCTAGAAAGCAAGGCTCCGACGATCCGCTCAAAGCGCTCGTCTTCCTCCTGTGGGCGGTGTTTCAGGCTCGTATTGGCGATCGCACAAGCTGCCTGCACGTACCGTGCAATTGTCTGCGGCAGCTCTTGGACAAGACAGGTTGTTCCTATTGCTCCATTCTCGCTAAGCGAAACGCCGAAGCTTTCAGCAACCTTGCGGTAGCTCGCGGCGCGTGCAGGCGTTATGTCGGAACCAGCAGCAGCGGCGTTGAACATGACGTCGCCATCATCAGTCAGGTGGACCCGATCGTCCCCCGCGGCGATCACGTACGCGCCGATCAGGGTTCCGTCGTTTGGGAGTGCCCAATTTGATTCAAGGTAGCCCGAACTTTCCGTAAGGGGGACGTACCGACCGCAAAGCGCGTGTTTGATAGCGTCGTGGTTCATGGCAGCAGTCCGAATTGCATTGGTGGGAGTTTGAAGGGGGCGCGCCAAGAATCTGTGCTCCGATCAAGAACATGGACCAATAGTCTTCGAAGTTGACGACGTCGATTGGCTCGGCATATCCGTCGATGGCGTCGACGCTGATGGTGTGAAGATGGGGGTGTCCGACAAATTTTCCGTGAAAGGGCCGGCCTACGCCCGTCGCATTGAAGTGGCGTGATGGCCCGCCAACATCTATCGCGTAAATGCGATGCGTCCGGTAGAACAAGCCAAGACTGAGCTTGTCGTCACCACTAAGGAATGGTCGGTGGCTTGTAGTAGCACTCGATATACAAGCCTGCGGGCAGCTCTCCCAAGATCGAGAGTCGCTCCCTAAAGGTGAATCCGCGTGGTCGACCGCCAGCATCACGCCACTGGATCTCAGGAGCGGAGACCCAGTATTTGGGCAGTCCCAAGATTACGTTGATGTCACCCAGTAACTCGGGGGCGGCGCCGCCATCTTAGCCATCCGCTTCCACCATTGTGGGCATCTCCGTTCCCCGCACGCAGACCGCTGAAGCCTAACCCGAAGTCGGCGGGGTCGCTACGCCCCTAACGCTGCGTGCCTCATTGGCGCAACTGGCCGCAAAGGTTGTGCGGCTCGCGCCGGCCTGATCATCATGTGCCGGAAGCAGGGGTCAGAGTGCACTTCCGGTCGATGTGGCCTAAGACCCCCTCATGGGCAAGTGCAATTCAAATGCCTTGCCACGTGGAGAGGGGGATGCACTGCGGCGCTTCGCGCCTTGCCCCTTCGGGGCGACGGCTTCGCCGTCGTGTCCACCCGCTTCGCGGGTGGTCGAACCCGTTGGGGTTCTCATCAAGTCCCCTCACACCCCCAGATATGAAAAAGGCCCCACGAGGGGCCTGTTTCATAATCTGGCGGAGAGAGGGGGATTCGAACCCCCGAAGCGCGGTTTAGACGCTTACACACTTTCCAAGGCGTGCTCCTTCAACCACTCGGACACCTCTCCGGAACCTGGTCAGGGGCCGTCCGGCTCCCGTCAGGGCCGCGAATTCTAGCGCTCGCGGGCACTTGCCACAAGCGCGGGCGGGGCGGGGGACGGGCTCGGGGGCGGGCGTGGCACAATGCCGGTCCCGGTCGAAACGGTGTCCGATGTCCTATCTCGTCCTCGCCCGCAAGTGGCGCCCGAAGCGGTTTTCCGAGCTGGTCGGGCAGGAACATGTCGTGCGCGCGCTGGGCAACGCCCCACACCGGGCGGGTCCACCACGCCTTCCTGTTCACCGGCACCCGCGGGGTGGGCAAGACCACCATCGCCCGGATCTTCGCCAAGTCGCTGAACTGCGAGAAGGGCACCAGCGCCGAGCCCTGCGGGGTCTGCGGGGCCTGCACCGACATCGACGCCGGGCGCTACATCGACCTGCTGGAGATCGACGCGGCCTCCAATACCGGCGTGGACGACGTCCGCGAGGTGATCGAGAACGCGCAGTACATGCCCTCGCGCGGGCAGTACAAGGTGTACCTGATCGACGAAGTGCACATGCTGTCCAAGGCGGCGTTCAACGCGCTGCTCAAGACCCTGGAGGAACCACCGGGGCACGTGAAGTTCCTGCTGGCCACCACCGACCCGCAGAAGCTGCCGGTGACGGTGCTGTCGCGCTGCCTGCAGTTCAACCTGAAGCGGCTGGACGAGGGCCAGATCGAAGGGCAGATGACGAAGATCCTGGCCGCCGAGCAGATCGAGGCCGATGCCGGCGCGATCCGCCAGCTGGCCCGGGCCGCCGACGGCAGCCTGCGCGACGGCCTGTCGCTGCTGGACCAGGCCATCGCCTATGCCGGTGGTGCGCTGCATGACGACGCGGTGCGGGCGATGCTCGGCAGCGTCGACCGCACCGGGTCGCCGCGCTGCTGGATGCGCTGGCCGACGGGGACGGGGTGAAGCTGCTGGACACCATCGAGGCCGTGGCCGGCTTCGCCCCGGACTGGGGCAACGTGCTGGAGGCGCTGGCCGAGGCGCTGCACCGGATCCAGGTGAAGCAGCTGGTGCCCGGCGCCAGCCGCGACGACGAGGGCCTGGATGTGGGCCGCTACGCCGCGCAGCTGCGCCCGGAAGTGGTCCAGCTCTGGTACCAGATGGCGGTCAACGGCCGCCGCGACCTGGAGCTGGCGCCGGCGCCGCGGGTCGGTTTCGAGATGAGCGTGCTGCGGATGCTGGCGTTCCGGCCGGAGGCCGATGCCGGTCCCGCCGGTGGCGTGGCGGCCACCGGTGCCAGCGGCCATGCCGGCGGTGCCGGTTCGCGGCCTGCTCAGGTGTCGGCGGCTTCCGGCGATGCCGGTGTGTCGTCGGCACAAACCGCGCCGCCGCGTGCGATGCCGACGCCGGCCGTCGCCCCGGTCGAGCCGGTGTCCGCGCGTTCGCTCGCCACCGCCACCGACGATCCGCCGCCGTGGGAGGTGCCCATGTCGGCGCGTCCTGCAGCGACGACCGTGGTCGCCCCCGAGATGGCCGCGGTGCCGCCGCCGGTCGCGCGGCGTGCGCCCGCGCTCGATGATCTCGACGCGCCTGCCGTAGCGTCCTCGACAGGTACCGCGCCGCCGGCGGCGGCCGCCGCGCTGGCACCGGGCATCGTGATGCCTTCGTCGTCGCCGGCAGCCGTGGCTGCCGCACCGGTCGCTGCCGCGCCGGCCGCAGGCGCGCAGGCCGCAGCAGCGGGCCCCGTGGTCGCCGACGCCGAGGACTGGCTGCGGCGCGTGGCCGCCTGCGAGCTCAATGGCCCGGCCCGCCAGCTGGCCGCGCACACCGCCTTCGTCGGCCACGCCGACGGCGTGCTGACCCTGGCCTGGATCCGGGCTTCGAATACCTGCGCAGCGAGCGTTCGGTCGCCGCGCTGGCCGAGGCGATGGCCGGCTCGCTCGGCGGCGTGCCGAAGATCGCGATCCGGCCGGCGCCGTCCAGGCCGACACCCTGCACCAGCGCCAAGGCCAGCGAGCGCGACTCGCGCCAGAGCGCGGCCGAGCAGGCCTTCCTCAACGATCCGGGCGTCAAGCGCCTGATCGAGCAGCACGGCGCCCGCGTGGTGCCGGACTCCATCCGACCTCTCGACGAGAACTGAACCATGCGCGGCAATATCGCCCAGCTGATGCAACAGGCGCAGAAGATGCAGGAGAACCTGCAGCGCGCCCATAAGAACTGGCCAAGCTCGAAGTCACCGGCAGCGCCGGCGGCGGCATGGTCAGCGTGACCCTCACCGGCACCAAGGAGTGCCGCAAGGTGCGGATCGATCCGAGCCTGCTGTCCGATCCGGACCCGGAAATGATCGAGGACCTTGGTCGCGGCGGCGTTCAACGACGCGGCCAACAAGGTCGACACCGAATCCAAGGCGAAGATGGGCGCGGCCACCGCCGGCATGCCGATCCCGCCGGGCATGAAGCTGCCGTTCTGATCCACGCGCGTACCGCACGACCATGAGTTCGCCGCTGCTCGAACAGCTGATCGAGTCGTTCCGCGTGCTGCCCGGTGTCGGCCGCAAGACCGCCCAGCGCATGGCCTACCACGTGCTCGAGCGCGGCCGCGACGGCGGTCGTCGCCTGGCGCAGGTGCTGGCCGAGGCGGTGGAGCGGATCGGCCACTGCAGCCAGTGCCGCGACTTCAGCGAGACCGACGTCTGCACGGTCTGCGCCAGTGGCGGCCGCGACCGCCAGCAGCTGTGCGTGGTCGAATCGCCCGCCGACCGCCTGGCCATCGAGACCGCCACCGGCTACCGCGGCCTGTACTACGTGCTGCAGGGCCGGCTGTCGCCGCTCGACGGCATCGGTCCGCGCGAGCTGGGCCTGGCGCTGGCCGCGCGGCTGGCCGGAGGCGAGGTCACCGAACTGATCGTGGCCACCAGTTCCACGGTCGAGGGCGAGGCCACCGCGCACTACCTGGCGCAGCTGGCGCGCCAGCATGGCGCGCGGCCGAGCCGGCTGGCGCAGGGCCTGCCGCTGGGCGGCGAGCTGGAATACGTCGACCGCGGCACGCTGTCGCACGCGTTCGGTACGCGTGGCGAGATGCGCGACTGACGCGCACGGTGCGGTGACATGGGTGGCGGTTATCCTTGCCGCTTCTTCCACGCGTCCACGGACAGGCCATGAACGACACGCTCTTCGGCAGGATCATCCGCCGCGAGATCCCCGCGACGATCGTCTACGAGGACGACGACATCCTCGGTTTCAAGGACATCGCCCCGCAAGCGCCGGTGCACGTGCTGTTCGTGCCCAAGGGCGCGGTGATTCCGACCCTGGACGACGCCACGCCGGAGCAGGCGACGCTGCTGGGCCGGCTGATGCTGGCCGCGGCCGGGTACGCGCGGCGCGAAGGCTTCGCGCGCGATGGCTACCGGGTGGTGATGAACTGCCGCGAACACGCCGGACAGACCGTGTTCCACGTGCACCTGCACCTGCTCGCCGGCGCGCCGCTGGGACACTTCGGCACGCCCTGACCGGCGCTGCGCGAGGCACGATGGAAAGAGAAACGCCGCCCATCGGGCGGCGTTTCTTCATGCGACCAGGTCATGCGACGGGCCGTGCGGGCTTACCAGCCCCAGTAGCCCCAGCGACCCCACGGGCCATAGGGATAGCCCCACGGACCCCAGGGGCCCCATGGATCGGCGACGACCCGGACCTCGGTGATCACCGGCCACAGGTAGACCACGTCGGCGGCGAGCAGCGGCAGGCGGTAGTCGTACTCGCCGATGCGCACCGATTCGGTGGTGCTCTGCACGCGGCCGACGAAGGTCACTTCGCGCCCCGCGGTGAACACGGCCGGATCGTAGAAGCCCCATGGCGGCAGGCGAGGAAGCGGCCCTGCGCCATGTCGGCGCTGTCGCTGTCCGGGCGGCCAGTGGAGTTGAGCGGCGTGGACACGACCTTAAGCAGGTGCTGCCCGGGCCGGTGGTGGTCTCGACGATGCGTCCGCCCCAGCGCACGGCCGCGCCGGTCTGCTGGCCGGCCACGGCCTGCTCGGGGGTGAGGCCGAGGAAGTTGCCCTGCAGCGGCTGCGGGGCGGTGGCGCACGCGCCGAGCAGCACGGCGGTGGCCGCGGCAAGGGAAAGTCGGAACAGGATGCGGGCAGACATGTGGCCTCCGGATGTTTCAGGGGCGGTGTCGCTTCAGCTCGTCCAGCAGCTGCCGCATCCCCCAGTAGCGCGAGCGTAGCGCGCTTCGGCGAAACGTTGGCTGAGTGCGAGCAGGGCTTCACCCGATCGGGGATGCGCGGCGGCCACGCGCCGGGCCCAGCCAACGCCGGTTCGTGCGGCGGACGTCCCAGACCCAGCCTCGCATAGCGTCGGCCGAGCCGGTGCCAAGGCGCGCAGCAGCGGGTCGCGCTCGCGTTCGCCCCGCGCCAGCAGCCAGATCATGCCGGCTAAGGGCGAGCGCGGCGAAGGCGGCGAACAGCGCGAGCAGCTGCGAGTGGTCGAGCCGTCGCAGGCCCAGCGGGCGCAGCAGCGCCTGCTGCCGGGCCGCGTCGAAGCCGAGCACCCAGTCGTTCCAGCCGCGGCGCATCCAGTCGGCGAGATCGCCGAGGTTGTCCATGCTCAGCGCATCGAGCACGCCGCCCGCGGCCACCCGCTGTTCGAGCGTGTCGTAGATGCGCTCCGGCGCGACGGCCGCGGTCGGGTCCACGCGCACCCAGCCACGCCCCTCCAGCCAGACCTCGGCCCAGGCATGCGCATCCATCCTGCGCACGACCCAGTAACCACCCAGCGGGTTGCGATAGCCGCCCACGTAGCCGGTCACCACGCGCGCCGGTATGCCCGCGGCGCGCATCAGCACGGTGAAGGCCGAGCTGAAGTGTTCACAGTAGCCGCTGCGGGTCTGGAACAGGAATTGGTCCACCGCATCGCGCACCGGCAGCTCGGCGTCGAGCGTGTAGACGAAGTCGGCGCGGATCATGGCCAGCGCCCGGTCGACGATGGCCTTAGGTCGTTGCTGCCGGCTTCCTTAGCGCCACTGTCGCCCCAGCGCGCGCGTGCGCGGATCGCGATCGACCGGCAGGTCAAGCGTGCGCTGGCGCAGGGTGGAACGCAGCTGCGGCTCGAAGCGCAGCGGTGGTGCCGACTGCAGTCGCCAGCGGCTGGGGGCGGACAGGGGTTGCTGCGTGACCAGGCTGCGGCCGTGGACCATCTGGCTGCCTTCCGGCGCGACGGTGGCTAAGGTCCAGCGCCGGCAGGTCGCGCCGGTCGGTGGCCTCGATTTCCATCACGTAGCTCCAGCTCACCGGGCCGGAGTCCACGGGTGGCGCCGGCAGCCCTTCCAGCCAGCGTGCGCGGGTCCAGGTGCGGCCGTCGTAGTCGAGCAGCACCGGCCCACGCCAGTACATCTGGTCCAGCGCCGGCGCCGGTCCATTGAACTGGACCCGCATCGCCGGCGTGTCGTCGGCCATCAGGTCCGCCCAGCCGCCCGGACTCATCTCGTCGGACAGGCCCGGGCGCGTCACCGCGCGCTCGGGTACGCCCCACAGCGGCGAGGACAGGCGCGGGAACAGCCAGAACCCGACCAGGGGCCAGCGGCAGTCCGATCGCCACCAGCCTGCCGGTCGTGCCCAGCCGTTCGCGCAGCGACGGCGGCGCGACCGATGCCTCCAGGTCGGCAAGGCGCTGCAGGGTCAGCAGCCCGGCCAGCACGGCCGCCAGCGCGCAGGCCATCACCAGCGGCCCCTTGGTCGAGCAGGAACGCCGCCAGTGGCGCGAACAGCGCGAACCCGACCAGGCTGCGCGCGTCGCGCAGGCTGCGCAGCTCGGCCGGCTTGATCGCCAGCATCGCCGCGAGCAGGGCGCCGCCGGTATCGCGTCCCGGCCGCGTGCCCATCACCGCGACCACGGCCATGAGCATGGCCACCGTCAGCAGCGCGCGCAGCCAGGCCGGCAGCGGCTTGCGCCACGCCATCGCCGCCACGACCGGCGCGGTCAGGCCGAAGCCGATGCCGAGGCTGGGGGCAGTGTCGCCAGCAGCGGCAGCAGGGCCAGCGCGGCGGCCGCCGGGCCAGGCCCGGCTGCCGGCGTCGAGCGGCACGGCGGTGGCGGGGCGGGGCGTCATGCGTACGGCAGCAGCGCGAGCGCGCGCAGGCAGGCGTGCTGGTGCTCGGGGCCGCGACCTGGGCCGAGCGGTGGTTGCGCCGGCAGGCCGAGGCGGTAGCGGCGGCCTTCGCGTTCGGCCAGGTTGACCCATGCCGCCAGCCGCGAGATGCGGTCCTCGTACGCCAGCGCGCGCAGTGCCGGCCAGTCGAGCATGACGTCCTGCTGCTGGGCGCGCTCGTATTCGCGAACGACCAAGGCTGCCGCGGCGCGCGCTGTGTTTCCAGCGATCGTCCGCGGGGCATCGCCGGCGCGGTAGGCGCGCAGCTGGTGCGGCTCGTCGCCCAGCGGATGCACCCGGCTGCGCTGCGCATCGGTGCCGGTGTCGGGCAGTGGCGGCGGGTTTGCCTCCGCGCGCGGATAGACCAGCAGCGGTTGCCGCGGCCACAGCCGCGACCAGGCGCGCGGGCCAAGGCCCAGCGGCTGGGTCGTGGACAGGCGGATGCGCCCCGGGTGGATCCAGCCGCGACGCCGGGTGGGTACGGCCAGGGCCAGTTCCGCGGTGCCGTCCTCGCCGGTGCCGGTCCACGCCAGCGCGTGGCCAAGGTCGCCGCGCAGGCCGCGCCGGCGCCGGCCATCACGGCTGGACAGGGCCAAGGCGCAACCACATGACCTCGCCGGCGGCGACCGGTTCGGCGGATATCGCGTCCAGCTGCAGGCCCGAAAGCTGGAGGTGGGCGGCGATCAGGCTGGCCAGGCTCGTGGCGCCGAGCAGCAGGGCCAGCATCAGCGCCGGATTGTTGTTGTAGTTCAGCGCGCCGGGGCCATGGCCGCTACCAGCACGCCATAGAACAGGCCGAAGCGCGTCGGCAGCACGTAGATGCGGCGACGGCCGATCCGTACCGGCAGCGGCTCGGGTGCGCGCGGCCGTTCGAATGCCTCCAGTCGCGTGCGGAATCCGCGCAGCACCTCCGGCATCAGTCCACCGGCACCGCGTGCAGGATCGCCTTGGCCAGTGCCGTGCCACTGCCGGCCTCGGCCTCTCCGACCAGCCGGTGCCCGGCCACGCCGATGAAGAGGGATTGCACGTCTTCGGGCAGGACATGGCCACGGCCGAGCAACAACGCGTACGCTCGCGCGGCGCGCAGCAGGGCTGCGCCCGCGCGCGGCGAGAGGCCGACGCGCACGCCCGGGTGCTGGCGGCTGCGCGCCAGCAGGGCCTGCACGTAGCCGACCAGCGCTTCGCTCGCGTGGACCTGTTCGGCGGCGCGGCGCAAGGCCTGCACGTCGCCGTCGGCGAGCAGCGGCATCGCCTGGGCGATCAGTTCGCGGCGGTCGGCGCCGGTCAGCAGGGCGCGTTCGGATTCGGCGTTGGGGTAGCCGAGCGAGAAGCGCAGCAGGAAACGGTCCAGCTGCGAGTCCGGCAACGGGAAGGTGCCGGACAGGTCGACCGGATTCTGCGTGGCGATGACGAAGAACGGATCGGGCAGGGGATGGGTGATGCCGTCGATGCTGACCTGCTGTTCGGCCATCGCTTCCAGCAGCGCACTCTGGGTGCGTGGCGGGGCGCGGTTGATCTCGTCGGCCAGCAGGACCTGGGTAAACACCGGGCCGGGATGGAACTGGAACTGGCGCGAGCCTGCTTCGTAGACCGAAACGCCCAGCACGTCGGCGGGCAGCAGGTCGGAGGTGAACTGGATCCGCTGGAAGGACAGCCCGACCGTGGCGGCCAGCGCGTGGGCCAGCGTGGTCTTGCCCAGCCCGGGCAGGTCCTCGATCAGCACGTGGCCGCCGGCCAGCAGCGCGACGAACGCCAGCCGCACTTCCTGCGGTTTGCCCAGCACCAGGCTGTTGACCTGCCGCTGCGCCTGCGCGAGCGACCCGCGCAGGGCGTCGGTTAGGATGGGGGTCAAGGGTTCCGCGGACAGCGTCATCGTCTTCCTGCACCTTGGGTTCGGACGGAGTGTAGCGGCAGAGATGGAGGCTGAGCATCGCGCGCGGCGGACGTTCATCGTGTGGTGGACGCTGGCATGCGCGCTAAAACTGGTCGTGGCGGCCCGGCTGCCGCTGTTCGTCGACGAGGCCTTCTACTGGCAGGAAGGACGCCACCTCGCGTCCGCGTACTCCGACCTGCCGGGCATGTCGGCGTGGCTGGCGCGCCTGGGGATCTCGCTCGGTGGCGGGCATGTGCTCGCGCTGCGCCTGCCCTTCCTGCTGATGGGCGCGTTGTTGCCCTGGTGGGTGGCGCGGATCGGGCAACGCTGGTTCGGCGTGATCACCGGCTGGCGCGCGGGCACGCTGGCGGTACTGCTGCCGCTGGTCGGCATGCTCGGGGTGATGGCGTTGCCCGACGTGCCGCTGGCGCTGGCCACGGTGCTGTGCCTGCACGCCGGGGCGCGGCTGCTCCACCAGGTCACCCCGTTCGGCGCTATCGAGCTGGCGCTGGGGCTGGCCCCAGGGTGCGTTGAGCCATTACCGGTTCGCCGGCGTGGTGGTGGTCGGCGCGCTGGTGATGCTGTGGTTGCCGCCGGGCAGGCGGCTGCTGCGCGACCCGCGCGTGCTGCTGGCGCTGCTGGTGGGCATGCTGGCGTGGTTGCCGTTGCTGCTGTGGAACCTGGAGAACGGCGAGGCCGGGCTGCGTTTCCAGCTGCTCGACCGGCATCCGTGGACACTGCACGCCGGCGGCCTTGCGTTCCTGCCGGTGCAGGCGCTGCTGGTCACGCCGCTGCTGGGCTGGGTGATGTTGCAGGCGGCGTGGTTGACCGGCTGGAAGCGGCGGCCGGCGCGTCCGCAATGGCGCTTTCTCGCCCTGTTCGGCACGGTCGTGCTGGCGGGCCTGTTCGTGCTGGGGTTTTTCGCCGACAACAGGCGGGTGAGTTTCCACTGGCCCGTGCCTGCTTACCTGGCGCTGTTGCCGGCGGCGGCGATGCTGCTGGATGGATGGCATGTGGCCTGGCGGCGTGCGGCCCGGTCCCATGGCGATGGGTCTGTTCGCGGCGCTGGCCTTGTGCCTTACCGTGGGATCGCCCGGGCTGCGCGAGGCCAGCGCCGGCTCCAAGTACTACCCGCGCAATTTTTCCGGCTGGGGGCCGCTGGCCGCGGCGGTGCGCGAGGAGCTGGCGGCGATGCCGCCAGGCACGCGACTGCTTGCCGACAACTTCAAGGTCGGTGCCGAGCTCGGTTTTGCGCTGGACGACCCGCGCATCGCGGTGCTCGACCATCCGCTCAACCATGCGCATGGGCGCGCACCACAGCTGCGGTTGTGGGGACTGCAGGCCGATGCCGCGCCGCAGGCACCCGCGCTGCTGGTGCTTGCACCCGGCGACGTGCCGTTCAAGGCGTTGCTGAAGCGTTACTAGGCCCTGTGCGCGGCGCTGGGGCCGTTGCCGTCGCCCACGCGCACGGTGATGGTGGATCACGGTACCCAACGCTTCCTGCTGCTGCGGTTGCCGCCGCGTCCGCAGTCGCCGCCGCCGGCCGGGGCCTGCGTCGCGCCGGCGCTGGCCTGGATCGACGCGCCCGCCCCCGGGCAGGCGCTGCCGCTGCGGTTCGAGGTGAAGGGCTGGGCGTTCAGGCAAGGTGTCGGGCTGTCCCGCGTGGAGGTCACCCCGGATGGTGCGGTCGTCGCCGAGGCGGAATACGGCTTGCCGTTCGATGTATCCGGCGCGTTCCCGGAGGCGGCCGATCCGCGGCTTCCGCAGGTCGGTTTCCGCGCCCTCGACGACGTGCCGGCCAGCCAGGCCGGACATCGCTGGCTGGGCCTGCGCCTGCATGGCAGCGACGGCAGCATCGAGGAATGGCCGCAGCAGGCGGTGCGGATCGTCGCCGACGGCAACCACGGGTAACATGCGCGCCCAGTGGATAGGGGAGCAACGCGGGATGCACGCAGTCGGGAAGGGAACAGCGGGAAGCGCCGCCGCACCGTTGCGGGTCGCGCTGCTGGTGCCGTGCCGGAACGAGGCCGCGACGGTGGCCGCCGTGGTCGCCGCCTTCCGCGAAAGCCTGCCGGAGGCACGCTGCCACGTGTTCGACAACCGCTCCGGGGACGACACGGCCGCGCTGGCGCGCGCGGCGGGGGCGACGGTGCATCCAGTGGCGCTGCGCGGCAAGGGCAATGTCATCCGCCGCGCCTTCGCCGATATCGAAGCAGATGTCTACGTCATGGTCGACGGCGACGCCACCTATGACGCGTCGGCTGCCCCGGCGCTGGTGCGTCGATTGCTCGATGACGGCCTCGACATGGTCGTGGGCACGCGCGTCGACCAGGGATCCGGCCGCGTATCGCGCCGGTCACCGCTTCGGCAACCGCCTGTTGACCGGCTGCGTGGCGCGGCTGTTCGGCGACAGCTTCGAGGACATGCTGTCCGGCTACCGGGTGTTCTCGCGGCGCTACGTCAAGTCGTTCCCGGCGCACGCGGCCGGCTTCGAGATCGAGACCGAGCTGGCCGTGCATGCATTGCAGTTGCGCATGCCCGTGGCCGAGATGCCCACTGCATACGGCGCGCGGCCGGAAGGTTCGGCCAGCAAGCTCAACACGTACCGCGACGGCGCGCGCATCCTGGCGACCATCGTCCGTCTGTTCAAGACCGAGCGGCCGCTGCTGTTCTTCTCACTCGGCGCCGGTGCGACCCTGCTGCTGTCGCTGCTGCTGGCCGTGCCGTTGCTGGCCACATGGCTGGATACCGGGCTGGTGCCACGCCTGCCGACCGCGGTGCTGTGCTCGGCGCTGGTCCTGCTTTCGGCCCTGCTGCTGGCCTGTGGCCTGATCCTCGACACCGTCACCCGCGGCCGCGTCGAGGCCAAGCGCCTGGCCTATCTCGCCATACCGGCCACCCGCGGAGTGATGCGGGGTGCCGGGGCAGAAGACGACGGCAACGCCACGCTGGCCGCGAAGGCTGCCGCCGATGCCCGCTGAACGAGGTCGCGCATCGCGCGTGCGTGACCGGCTGGTCCGGTGGCTCGCGGCGGTGCAGGAGGGGTTCGGCTTCGCCACACGTCGCGGCCGGACCAGGCCACCATCGCCGTGTCGATGCTGTGCGCGCTGCTGTCCCTGCTGCGTGGGCAGGACGCGAACTGGGACCTGCGCAACTACCACGTCTACAACGCCTGGGCGCTGCTTGAAGGCCGGATCGGCTCATGACCTTATTGCCCCCGCGCAGATGCAGAGCTACTTCGTGCCGCTGCTGGACGTGCCTTACTTCCTGCTCGTGCAGCACGCGCCCGCGCCGCTGGCAGGGGCGCTGCTGGGACTGCTGCACGGGCTGGCGTTCCTGCCCGCGGCGTGGATCGCCTGGCGCGCGCTGGCCAGTGATCCGCGTCGCCACTGGCTGGCGCCCCTGCTGGGGCTGGCCGGCCTTACCAGCCAGCGCGGCATTCCTGTCCGAGCTGGGCAACACCATGGGTGACAACACCACCGCACCGCTGGTGCTGGGCGCGGTTGCGCTGGTGCTGCCGGCGGAGGATGGGCGGTGGCGCACGCGCAACACCGTCCTTACCGGGGTGCTGCTCGGCATGGCGGTGGCTTTCAAGCTGACCAATGCGATCTATGCGGTCGCGCTGGGACTGGCCGTGCTGGCGGTACCTCGTCCGTGGAGTCAGCGCCTGCGCAGCGGGCTGTGTCTGGCGCTGGCCGCCCTTACCGTGTTCGCGGTATTGGCAGGGCCCCATACTGTACCGGCTGTGGAGCACGTTCGGCAATCCGCTGTTCCCGCAGTTCAACGCGTGGTTCCATAGCGCCGCTGGCATCGCCGGTGACGGTCGGTGACATGCGCTGGGTGCCCCGGGGTTGGGCCGAGGCGCTGGTGCGCCCGTTGCTGTTTACCGCAAACCCCTACCTGGTCAGCGAAATCGCACTGCCGCAGGTGACCTGGGCGCTGCTCTACGTGGCCGCGATTGTCGCTGGCGTCACCTTATTTCGTCCGCAGGCGCGCCGTCCTTCCCTTGATCGCGGATGTCGTGGCGGTGCGGCGCATCGTGGGCGTCTTCTTCGTGGTCGCGTTCGTGATCTGGCTGCCGGTGTTCAGCATCCATCGCTATCTTGTGGTGCTGGAACTGCTCGCCCCGCTGGCACTGTGGCTGCTGCTGAACGCCATCGTGCCGACGCGCCTTGCCGGTCGCGTGGCCGCGGGAGCGATCGCGCTGGCTGCGATGGTGGCCTTGGGCGGCTGGAACGACTGGGGCCATGCCGGCTGGTCGCGCACCGCGTTCCGTGTCGAGCGGCCATCGGGGCCGATGCCGGGCCTATAGTGTTGCTGGTCGGGGACGAGCCGCATTCCCATGGATTCCCTATCTCCCGCAGGAGCCTGTCTACGCCGCGGTGGGTTCCAACTTTCCGGAATCGGCTGCCTATGCCGCGCGGATCGACGAGCTCGTGCGCATGCATGGAGGCGCGGCCGGCGTCATTCTGCCGATGACGGCGAACCGGCATGCGGAAAGCGTCCAGCGGCGCAATCGCTGGGTCAGGCGACTGGGGCTGGACACGGGCGACTGTCGGGCACTTCGCTGGCTGGTGAAACGGAGTCGCAGCATGCAGCTGGTCGAGCCGGCGCGCGCGCAGAGCGGACGGTGCGAATTCGCCCAGGCGACCGCGCGGGTCGCGGACACCGCCGATGCCGATCGAATCATCCGCGACCGGGGCGTTGCGATCCTGGCGCGATACGGCCTGCGCCTGGACCCGGCGACGTGCATGGCGCTGGACAGCCGGATTGGCCAGCAATCGCACCCGTACCAGTGGTGCCGTGCGGTACCGGCGCACTCATGAACATGCGGTTCAGGGTCAGGGCACCGCGTAGCCGCCTTCGCGCAACAGGCCGGCCAGCGCGATCAGCGGCATGCCGACCAGCGCGGTGGGGTCGTGCGACTCGATGGTGGTCTCGAAGAGCGAGATGCCCAGCCCTCGCACTTGAAGCTGCCGGCGCAGTCGAGCGGTTGTTCGGCATCGACGTAGCGTTCGATCTCCACCGGCGACAGCCGCCGGACCCGCACCTGGGTCAGGTCCAGCGCTTCCAGCGCGTGGGGGCCACGGTGCAGGCACACGGCCGTATGGAAGCGCAGGGTGCGTCCGGCCATTGCGCTCAGCTGGGCGATGGCCGTCGCGCGGTCGCCCGGCTTGCCGAGGATCTGTCCGTCGATTTCGGCGGCCTGGTCCGAACCGATGACCCAGCCTCGGGATGGCGGGCGGCGACCGCCTCGGCCTTGGCCCGGGCCAGGCGGGCGCGCCAGCTGGGCCGGGTTCTCCGCGCGCAGCGGCGTTTCATCGACTTCGGGACGGGCGCAGTCGAACGGCAGCCGCAGGCGTTGCAGCAGCTCGCGGCGGTAGGGGGAGGTCGAAGCGAGGATCAGCATGACCGGGTCCAGGGGCGGGGTGCCCAGTCTGGGCGTGGGGGCGGGGTGGGGCAATGCTGTACGGGCGCGCGTTGAACCTGTTTGACAGGGGGCGGTCGGGTCCTTAACATTCAGCGGCTTATGTCCGCTGGTGCGTCCGCCGTGCAGGTTCCCGAAACATTGGATGCTTGGCGGATGGTCGCCGCGAGGCGTCAGTTCGAAGGGCGTCTGCCGCTGGCGGCGATGTCCCGGCTCAGTGGCAGCCTTAGCAGATACAATGGGCGAATGCAGCTTCGCGCTGGAGTTCGGTCAGGACGTTCTGCAGGTGCCCTTCGTCGAACTGTCCATCGATGCGGGTCTGCCGCTGGTGTGCCAGCGCAGCCTTGAGCGGTTCGTGTTCCCGGTGAAGACCGTGCAGCGGCTCGGCCTGATCCGCGACGAGGCCGACGAGGCCGCGTTGCCGCCGGGTTATGAAGCGCTGCTGGTGCCCGAGGACGGCCTGCTGCGGCCGGCCGACCTTAGTCGAGGACGAGCTCGTGCTCGCGCTGCCGGTGGTGCCGATGGCCCCGGGCAGCGAACCGGTCGAGGAGACCTGGTCGGCGGGCGAGAAGGAAATGCAGGCGGCCAGCCCGTTCGCGGCGCTGGCTTCGCTGAAGAAGAAGTAGACGGCCGCGCCGCCGCCGAAGGCGCCCCAACGGCACCGGCGGGTGGCTTGCAGGTCCCACAAAAACGCAATCAAACGAGTTTGGAGCAATCCCATGGCTGTGCAGAAATCCCGAGTCACCCCGTCCCGCCGCGGCCAGCGCCGTTCCCACGATGCGCTGACGGCCAAGCAGCTGGCGACCGACCCGACCACGGGTGAGACCCACCTGCGCCATCACGTCACCGCTGACGGCTACTACCGCGGCAAGAAGGTCATCGCGGCCAAGACCTCGGTCGTCGAAGAAGACTGAGCGTGACCCCGGCGCGCGCGCATCGCGCGCGCCGCATCTTGCGGTACACGACATCCCGGCTCCGCGGGAGCCTCCAGCGGGAACGCGCATGAGCGAGCGGATCTATTCGCGCATCGCCGGAACCGGCAGCTATCTGCCGGAGAAGGTGGTGACCAACGACGACCTTACCAAGGTGGTCGACACCAGCGACGAATGGATCCACAGCCGGACCGGCATTCGCGAACGGCGCGTGGCTGCCGAGGGGCAGACCACCAGCGACCCGGGTTACTAGGCCGCGCTGAAGGCGATCGAAGCCGCCGGCATCGATGCCGCCGGGATCGACCTGATCGTCGTAGGCACCACGACGCCGGACGTGGTTTTCCCGTCCACCGCCTGCCTGATCCAGCAGAAGCTGGGTATCGCGGGCTGCGCGGCGTTCGACGTCAATGCGGCCTGTTCGGGCTTCGTGTTCGCACTGAGCGTGGCCGACCAGTTCGTGCGCAGCGGCGCGGCGAAGACCGCGCTGGTGATCGGCGCCGAAACCCTGACCCGCATCGTCGACTGGAACGACCGCACCACCTGCGTGCTGTTCGGCGACGGTGCAGGCGCGGTGATCCTCAAGGCCGACGCCGAGACCGGCATCCTGTCCACCCACCTGCATGCGGATGGCAGCAAGAAGGACCTGCTGTGCTGCCCGGCGGGCGTGTCCAGCGGTTTCAAGGAGCATGAGCACAACGCCGGCGTGCACATCGTCATGGCGGGCAACGAGGTGTTCAAGCACGCCGTCAAGGCGCTGGACGGGGTGGTCGACGAGACCCTCGATGCCAATGGCCTGGACAAGCACGACCTGGACTGGCTGATTCCGCACCAAGGCCAACCTGCGCATCATCGAGGCCACGGCCAAGGCAGCCTGGACATGTCGATGGATCGCGTCATCGTGACCGTCGATCGCCACGGCAACACCTCGGCCGGCTCGGTGCCGCTGGCGCTGGACGAGGCGGTCCGTTCCGGTCGCGTGCAGCGCGGCCAGCTGCTGCTGCTGGAGGCTTTCGGTGGCGGCTTCACCTGGGGTTCGGCGCTGCTGCGCTACTGACCGGGTGGTCGACGTCCGTTTCGGGTCCGCGAAGGCCGCGCATTGCGCGGCCTTCTGCTTTTCCAGCAAGCGGCACCGTGCGATCCGGCGTGCCGCGTGCACATACGGGCGGGTACAGACAAACCCGCGGGATCGCCCGTATCATCGCCGCTCTTTCTTGATCTGCAGCTGCGCGTGATCGATCCGACGCTCGCTTTCGTTTTTCCCGGACAGGGCTCCCAGTCCATGGGCATGTTGGCCGAACTGGCCGAACTGCATCCCCAGGTACGCGCAGCCTTCGCCGAAGCTTCCGACGGTGCCGGTGTCGATCTGTGGGCGCTCTCGCAGGGTGGCCCCGAGGAAATGCTCAACCGCACCGAATACACCCAGCCGGCATTGCTGGCCGCGGGTATCGCCGTGTGGCGCGCATGGCAGGCGCAAGGCGGCGCGCAGCCGTTCGTTCTGGCCGGGCACAGCCTCGGCGAATACACCGCGCTGGTGGCTGCCGGTGCGCTGTCGCTGAAGGACGGCGCACACTTGGTGCGCCTGCGTGGCCAGCTGATGCAGGACGCCGCGCCGGCCGGTACCGGTGCGATGGCGGCGGTGCTTGGTGCCGACGACGCGGTGGTGCAGGAGGTCTGCGAGCAGGCGTCCGGCAGCCAGGTCGTGGTGCCGGCGAACTTCAATTCGCCCGGCCAGATCGTGATCGGTGGCGACGCGGCGGCGGTCGATCGCGCCTTGGCGCTGCTCGCCGAGCGCGGCGTGCGCAAGGCGGTGAAGCTGGCGGTAAGCGTGCCGTCGCACACGCCGCTGATGCGCGAAGCGGCCAATCGCCTTACCGAGGCCATGGCCGGGATGGAATGGCACGTGCCGACCCTGCCGGTGGTGCAGAACGTCGATGCGCAGGCACACGGAAACGTCGAGGCGATCCGCGACGCGCTGGTCCGCCAGCTGTACCTGCCCGTGCGCTGGACCGATTGCGTCCAGGCGCTTGCCGCGCGTGGCGCTTCCCGTGCGGCCGAATGCGGCCCCGGCAAGGTCCTGTCCGGCCTGGTCAAGCGCATCGACAAGTCGCTGGACGCGCGTGCGCTGGGTACGGTCGGCGACTTCGAAGCCGCGCTGGCCGACTGGCGCTGATCCGCTTACGCCACGGGTGGCCATGCGCCGCCGCTTTCCACGAACAACGAGGCCCACCATGAGCAACCAGTCCCTTACCGGTGAGATCGCGCTGGTCACCGGCGCCAGCCGCGGCATCGGCGCGGCGATCGCCGATGAGCTGGCCGCGCGCGGCGCGACCGTGATCGGCACCGCGACCAGCGACAGTGGCGCCGAGGCCATCGGCAGCCGCCTTACCGGCAAGGGCGGGCACGGGCGCAGGCTGGATGTCACCGACGCGGCCGCGGTGGATGCGCTGATCGATGCGATCGGCAAGGAGTTCGGCCCGGTCTCGATCCTGGTCAACAACGCCGGCATCACCCGCGACAACCTGCTGATGCGGATGAAGGAAGAAGACTGGCAGGCGATCCTGGACACCAACCTGACCAGCGTCTACCGGACCTCCAAGGCGGTGATGCGCGGCATGATGAAGGCGCGCAAGGGCCGCATCGTCAACATCGCCTCGGTGATCGGCGCCACCGGCAACGCCGGGCAGGCGAACTACGCCGCGGCCAAGGCCGGCATCATCGCCTTCAGCAAGTCGCTGGCCAAGGAGATCGGCAGCCGCAACGTCACCGTCAATGTGGTCGCGCCCGGCTTCATCGACACCGACATGACCCGCGAGCTGCCCGAGGACGCCAAGAACGCGATGCTCGGCCAGATCGCCCTCGGCCGCTTCGGCGAGCCGGCCGACATCGCCCGTGCCGTGGCCTTCCCATGGCCGGCCCCGATGCCGGCTACATCACCGGCGAAACCCTGCACGTCAACGGCGGCATGTACATGGCCTGAGCCCCGACGGCCAGAAGAAGGATTTCAAAAGCTTCGTAAGCTTTTGATCTGGTTGCGGTTGCCGGGCAGTGCCCGCTGCCGCGGCTTTTGACTACACTATCCGCCTTGGAAAGTGACCCCCGCGCCGGCGCATCGTCGGCGCATCGTATCGACAACCACTCCGCCTGGAGCAGCAAACCCATGAGCACCATCGAAGAGCGCGTCAAGAAAATCGTCGTCGAACAGCTCGGCGTCAAGGAAGATGAAGTGACCAACAGCGCATCGTTCGTCGACGACCTGGGCGCCGACTCGCTCGATACCGTCGAGCTGGTGATGGCCCTCGAGGAAGAGTTCGAGTGCGAGATCCCGGACGAAGAGGCCGAGAAGATCACCTCCGTCCAGCAGGCGATCGACTACATCAAGGCGCACGTCAAGAGCTGACGTACGCTGCGACCGCGGGCCGTACCGGCCCGCGGCGCCGCATCACAACCGGGGCCGCTGCGTGCGGCCCCGTGCGCGTCTGGCGCCATCGCGCGCCGCGCGGACTGCAACACATCCAGAGATCACGAGGAGCCGTCCATGAGCCATCGTCGCGTCGTCGTCACCGGCATGGGTGCAGTCACGCCGCTGGGCAACGACCTTACCAGCACCTGGGACGGCATCGTCAATGGCCGCTCCGGCATCGGTCCGGTCACCCATTTCGACACCACCGGCTTCACCACCAAGATTGCCGGCGAGATCCGCAACTTCGATCCCACCACCTTCGTGTCGCCAAAGGACGCGAAGAAGATGGAGGCCTTCATCCACTACGGGCTGGCCGCCTCGTTCATGGCCCTGGACGATTCCGGGCTGGAGATCACCGAAGCCAACGCCGAACGCGTGGGCGCGATCGTCGGTTCGGGCATCGGCGGCATCCTCGGCATCGAGGAACAGACCGCCAAGTACCTCGAGGGCGGCGCGCGCAAGATCTCGCCGTTCTACGTACCCAGCACCATCATCAACATGCTGCCGGGCCAGCTGAGCATCATCCGCGGCCTGAAGGGCCCCAATTTTTCGGCGGTCTCGGCCTGCGCCACCTCCAACCATTCGATCGGCACGGCGATGCGCATGATCCAGCACGGCGACGCCGACGTGATGGTCGCCGGCGGCGCCGAGCGCGGCTCCTCGCCGACCTCGATGGGCGGCTTCTGCTCGATGAAGGCGATGTCCACCCGCAACGACGATCCCGCGCGCGCCTCGCGCCCGTGGGACGCCGGGCGCGACGGCTTCGTCCTCGGCGACGGTGCCGGCGTCCTGGTGATCGAGGAGTACGAGCACGCCAAGGCGCGCGGCGCGCGCATCTATGCCGAGCTCGTCGGCTTCGGCGCCAGCGCCGACGCCAACCACATGACCGCACCGAGCGAGGACGGCGACGGCGCGGCGCGCTGCATGGCCGCGGCGCTGCGCGACGCGAAGCTTGATCCGAGCCAAGGTCGGCTATCTCAATGCGCACGGCACCTCGACTCCACTGGGCGACCTTACCGAGACGCTGGCGATGAAGCGCGCCTTCGGCGACCACGCCTACAAAATGATGGTCAGCTCGACCAAGTCGATGACCGGCCACCTGCTCGGCGCGGCCGGCGGCATCGAGGCGATCTTCTCGGTGCTGGCGATCCACGAGGGAATCATCCCGCCGACCATCAACCTGGAGACCCCGGGCGAGGGCTGCGACCTGGACTACGTGCCCAACGTGGCACGCCAGGCCAAGGTCGACGTGGCCGTGTCCAACGGCTTCGGCTTCGGCGGCACCAACGGCACGCTGGTGTTCCGCCGGATCTGATCCGGGACGGCGCGCCCGCCGCGATGCTCCGTTTCCATCCGCTCCCCGCCGACACCGACCTGCTGGCGCTGCACCGGCAGGCGCCGGCGCGCTATCCGCTGCTGCTGGAATCGGTCGCCTCGGGCACGGCGCAGGGGCGCTGGGACCTGCTGCTGGCCACCGACGGCACCGGCCTGCAGCTGGGCGATGACGGAACCACGCGCGACCTGGCCGGTGCCGCCTGCGACGGCACGTTCCTCGACGTGCTGGATACGCACTGGCGGGGTGCGCAGGTCGCCGCCGATGAACCGCGCTGGCCGTTCCACGGTGGTTGGGCGCTGCTGCTGGACTACGAGCTGGCGGCGCAGGTCGAGCCGGTGCTCGACCTGCCGCGGCGCGGCGGCGCCGGACGGCCACCGGCACTGGCGCTGCGCTGTCCCGCCGCCGTGCTGCGCGATCGCGCCAGCGGCGAATGCATCGTTGTTGCGGAGCACGCGCACGAGGCGCTGCTGCAGGCCATCGTCGACGACCTGGACGCCGCACGCGGGTTGGAGCCGTTGCCGCCATGGCAGGCGCCGGCGGCGATCGTCGAAGACGAGCCGCAGCGCTTCCTCGACGGCGTCGGCCGGATCCTGGTACCTCCGCGCGGGTGACGTGTTCCAGGTCAACCTGTCGCGGGCATGGCGCGCGCGCTTCGACGCGCCGCTGGATCCCGCCGCGCTGTATGCGCGCCTGCGCCAGGCCAATCCGGCGCCGTTCGCCGGCCTGTTCGCCGGCGACGGCTGGGCGGTGGCCAGTTCTTCTCCCGAGCGGCTGGTGTCGGTGCGGGGGCGTGTCGTGGAAACCCGCCCGATCGCCGGTACGCGCCCGCGTTTCGAGGGCGATGATGACGCCGCACGGATCCGCGAGCTGGTCGGCCACCCGAAGGAGCGTGCCGAACACGTGATGCTGATCGACCTGGAGCGCAATGATCTTGGCCGCGTCTGCGAGCCTGGCAGCGTGCAGGTCGACGAGCTGATGACGGTGGAAAGCTACGCGCACGTCCACCACATCGTCAGCAACGTGCGCGGCATCCTTCGGGGGACGCCACGCCAGGGCAGGTGATCGCCGCGGTGTATCCGGGTGGCACCATCACCGGCTGCCCGAAGGTCCGCTGCATGCAGATCATTGCCGAACTGGAAGCGACGCCACGCGGCGCCTACACCGGCGCGATCGGCTGGCTGGACCGCAATGGCGACCTGGACCTGAACATCCTGATCCGCAGCGCGGAGGTGCAGGGGCGCGAAGCGTTGTTCCGCACCGGCGCCGGGATCGTGGCCGACTCGGTGCCCGAGCGCGAGCTCGACGAGACCCGGGCCAAGGCGCGCGGCCTGCTGCGTGCGCTGGAGCGGCCGTGACCGTTGTCCGATGCGGGTGCCACCGCACGCAAGTGCGGCGGGCGCTCGCGGTATGCTGGCCGGATCGTGATCGAAGAGGTGGACGTGGCCGGCGGACGTAAGAGCGCATTGCGCTGGGGACTTGGGGTGTCGTGCCTGCTGCTGCTCGTGGTGGCCGCGCTGGCGGGCTGGGGCTGGTCGCGCTTCCAGCGTTTCGCCGACGCGCCGGTCGTCGTCGGCGACACCGGTGCCAGCGTGCGGATCGAGCGTGGGGATGGCTTCGCCACGGTGCTCGGCCGCCTGCGCGAGGCGGGCGTGGCTGCGGGGCATGACCTCGAATGGCGCCTGCTGGCGCGGCGGATGGACGCGGCCGGCCGGCTCAAGGTCGGCGAGTACGCGCTCGACCCCGGCCTGACCCCGCGCGAACTGCTGCAGCGCATGCGCGATGGCCGCGTGATCCAGTACCGGGTCACCCTGGTCGAGGGCTGGAGCTTCCGCCAGCTGCGCGTGGCTATGGCAGCGGCCGGGCCGCTGCAGCACGAGGCCGGCGACATGGACGATCCGGCGGTGATGGCGGCGCTGGGTCACCCCGGCCAGCATCCCGAAGGACGCTTCCTGCCCGAAACCTACCTCTACCAGCGCGGCGACAGCGACCTCGACATCCTGCGCCGCGCCCATGCCGCGATGGAGGACGCACTGGCGCAGGCCTGGGCGTCGCGCGCACCGGACCTGCCGCTGAAGTCGCCCGACGAGGCGCTGATCCTGGCCTCGATCGTCGAGAAGGAGACCGGCCAAGGCGCACGAGCGGCCGCAGATCGCCGGCGTGTTCGCCCGGCGCCTGCAGAAGGGCATGTTGCTGCAGACCGACCCGACCGTGATCTACGGATTGGGCAACGGCTACGACGGCAACATCCGCAAGCGCGACCTGACCACCGATACGCCGTACAACACCTACACGCGCCCGGGCCTGCCGCCGACGCCGATCGCCATGCCCGGCCGCGCCGCGCTGCAGGCGGCGGTGAATCCGGCTGCCGGCGACGCGCTGTATTTCGTCGCCCGCAACGACGGCAGCCACATCTTCTCGGCCACCTATGCCGAGCACAACGCGGCGGTGGACTGCTACCAGCGCCGGCGTTGCCCGGCCGGCGTGGTTCCCGGCCAAGGCACAGGACGGAGCGCGGCAGCGATGAGCGAGGCGATCCTGACCCATTCCCGCTTCGTCAGCCTTAAGGCGGCGAGGGCGCGGGCAAGAGCACCGCGATCGCCGCGCTGCGCGATGCGCTGCAGCAGCGCGGCCACGAAGTGGTGCTGACCCGCGAGCCCGGCGGCACGCCGCTGGCCGAGCGCATCCGCGCGCTGATGCTCGACAACCGCGAATCACTGCGCGGCGAAAGCGACGAGGACGAACCGCTGTCGGCGGAGGCCGAGCTGCTGCTGGTGTTCGCCGCGCGCGCGCAGCACGTGCGCCAGGTGGTCCGTCCGGCGCTGCAACGCGGCGCGTTCGTCGTCAGCGACCGCTTCACCGATTCCAGCTACGCCTACCAGGGCGACGGTCGTGGCCTGGATCCGGCCTGGATCGCCGAACTCGAGCGGCGCGCGGTCGGCCTGCGTCCGGGCCTGACACTGCTGCTGGACCTTGATGTGCGCGAGGGCCGCGCGCGCCGCCGCCGGCCGCGACCTGTGGCCCGACCGGATCGAAAGCGAGCAGGACGATTTCTTCGAGCGCGTCCGCGCCGGTTTCCGCCGTCGCGCCGCGGCCGAACCGCAACGCTTCTGCGTGATCGATGCCGCGCGACCACCGCGCGAGGTGGGCGAGGCGGTCGCCGCCGCCGTCGCGCAATGGCTGGAATCGCAGGCGTGAGCGAAGCGCTGGCGCCGTGGCAGCAGCGTGCCCATGACCAGGCGATGGCGACGCTGGCCGCCGGCCGGCTGGGTCATGCGCTGCTGCTCAGCGGACCGGCCGGGCTGGGCAAGCGCACGGTGGTCGAGCGCCTTACCACCTACGTGCTGTCCGGCGGTGCGCCGGCCGCCGAGGCGCGCAACCGCCCCCTGATTGCCGCCGGCACCCATCCGGACCTGCACGTGGTCTCGTTCGTGCCCAACAAGGAAGGTACGCGCCTGCGGACCGAGATCGTGATCGAGCAGATCCGCGAACTCGGCCAGCAGCTCGCGCTGACTCCGCAGTACGGACAGGCGCAGGTGGCGATCATCGACCCGGCCGACGCGCTCAACACCGCGGCCTGCAACGCGCTGCTCAAGACCCTGGAGGAACCGGCCCCCGGGCGCTACCTGTGGCTGGTGAGCGCGCGTCCGGGGCGGCTGCCGGCCACCATCCGCAGTCGCTGCCAGCGCCTGAAATCCGCCTGCCCCCTCGTAGCGAAGCACTGGGCTGGCTGCAGGGGCAGGGACATGCGGCGGCGGCCAGCGAAGCGCTCGATGCGGCCCAGGCAACAACCCGGGCCTTACCAGCGAGTGGCTTCGCGGCGACGGCCTGGCCTTGCGCCGTGACGTTGTCGCCGACCTTACCGCGATGGAGGCCGGACGCACGGACCCGCTGGAGGCGGCCCTGCGCTGGGCCGGCGACGAGCAAGCCGGCGAGCGCCTGCGCCATGCCGCCGAACATGCACTCGGGCGCGTGCGCGGGCAGGCCGCCGGCGACGGCTTGACCGATCCGGACCGATTGCACAAGCTGGCGACGTGGTTTGACGCCGCCAACCGTGCCCGCGAACTGTTGCGCAGCACGGTGCGTGCCGACCTTGTGATGGCGGATCTGCTGCTGGCCTGGCGCGACGCGTCGCGACCGCAGGCGGGCAAAGGGGACAATCGATGAGTGCTGCGAGTGGGCGTCAGGGCATCCTGTCGCTGGCGGTCAAGGACAAGGCGGCGCTGTACAACGCCTACATGCCGTACATCCGGCATGGCGGCATCTTCGTGCCCACGCCCAAGCGCTATTTCCTCGGCGACGAGGTGTTCCTGCTGCTGACCCTGCCCGATTCCAGCGACCGCCTGCCGATCGCCGGCAAGGTGGTCTGGGTGACTCCGGCCGGTGCGCAGGGCAACCGCACCGCCGGCATCGGCGTGCAGTTCCCCGAAGGGCCGGAGGGTGAGACGGTGAAGAGCCGGATCGAGATCCTGCTGGCCGGCACGCTCAACGCGGACAAGCCGACCCAGACCATGTGACCGGTGCCTGCGCCGGTTCCGCAGGAATGTCCGGGAGGATGCGCATGCGCTTTGCCGCGGGTTTGCTGACCATTTTGCTGGTCGTCCTGCCGTGCACGCGCGCGGCCGCGGCGGACCCGGTGCCCTCGCGGGTGCGCCTGCAAAGCCCGCAGCTGGTGGTCGAGGTATCGCCGCGGCTGGGCGGGCGCATGCTGCATCTTTCGCTGCCGGGCGAACCGAACCTGCTGCTTGCCGGCGAGGCGGTGGAGAGCCAGCCCGATCCCCGGGTCGACGCGGCGGGCGAGAACATCCCGTATCTCGGCCATGAGGTCTGGGTTGGCCCGCAGGCGGCCTGGTGGCTGGACCAGACGCTCAATCCGGCGCGGCGCGAGGCCGCCGCGCAATGGCCGCCGGATCCGTGGCTGGCGCACGCACCGGCGCAGGTGCTGGCGCAGGACCGCGACCGGCTGGTGCTGCAGGGCGCCGCCAGTCCGGTCAGTGGCGTGCAGCTGACCAAGACGTTCTCGATCGCAGCGGACCGGCCCGGCACCGCCGAGCTGGCGGTGGAGATGCGCAACATCCGCAAGGTGCCGGTCGGGCATGACATCTGGTTCAACTCGCGGGTGCCGCCGGAAACGCGCGTGTTCGTGCCGGTGGCGCGCGATGGCAGCGGCGTGCGCGTGCGCGCGGATACCGGCGACGGTTTCGACGGCCTTAGTCAGCAGCAGCGCCGACGGGCTGTTCTCGCTGGAACTGCTGCCCCCGTCCGGGGACCTGCAGGGGCGACGCGGCAAGGTATTCATCCAGCCGCGCGCCGGCTGGATCGCCGGGTTCAGGGCCGGCCAGGCGTTCCTGATCCGTTTCCAGCCCGAACCGCTGGAGCGGATCCATCCCGACCAAAGTAGGTCGAGCTCTACCTCGACTGGCGGCCGGGGCAGGCCGACACCGGCCTGTTCGAACTGGAAGTGCACAGCCCGTACGCGACGCTGGAGCCGGCCGCAGCGACCACCGCGCGGCAGTGGTGGGTGGTGCGCAAGTACGACGGCCCGGATCGTCGCGATGCGCAGCTGGCGTTCCTCGAGCGGATGCTGGCCGAGGCGGGCATGGAGTAGAGCGGGGCTTGCCCCGCTGCCTTTCAGGCCCCGATCGGCGAGAGCAGCGGGGCAAGCCCCGCTCTACGGAAAGACGGACTACTCCGGCGGCTGCCGCAGCAGCGGGTTGTCCCAGCCCGGACGCGGCGCGAAACGGTCGCCATGGCGTGCCTGCAGGGCCTTCAGCCGTTCGACCAGCGCGTCGGCGCCGGTGGCGCGGATGTGCTGGATCGGGCCGCCGCGGAACGGGGCGAAACCGGTGCCGAAGATCACCCCGGCATCGAGCAGGTCGGCATCGGCGACCACCCCGTCGTGCAGGCAGGCCACCGCCTCGTTGAGCAGCGGCAGGACCAAGGCGGTCCTCCAGGTCGGACGGCGCCTGGTACCCGGCCGGCGCTTCGGGCTTTACCGGCCTGCTGCCCTTGTCGGTCTGCTCCCACTTGTAGATGCCCTTACCGTCCTTCTTGCCGCGTTTGCCGGGTTCGACCGTCGCCAGCGTCGAAGGCACCTGCAGGCCGAGGAACGGCGACAGTTCCGCGCCCACGCCCCAGGCCACGTCCATACCGACCGTGTCGATCAGTTCGACCGGGCCCATCGGCATGCCGAACGCCACCGCGGCCTTGTCGATGACCACGCCGGGGATGCCCTCGGCGTAGGCGGTGGCCGCCTCGAGCATGTACGGGAACAGCACCCGGTTGACCAGGAAGCCCGGCGTGCCGGCGACCGGCACCGGGAACTTGTCCAGCGCCTTGCAGAACGCGGTAAGGCGCTTGACCGCCGCCGGATCCAGGCGGTCGTGCTGGACGATCTCGACCAGCGGCATCATCGCCACCGGGTTGAAGTAGTGCAGGCCGGCGAACTGTGCCGGCCGGTCGATGTGCTCGCGCAGTTCGTCCAGCGGGATCGACGAGGTGTTGGTGACCAGCAGCGCGTTGGCCTTCAACCGCGGCTCGACGGTCTCGTACAGCGCGCGCTTGGCTTCCGGGCTCTCGATGATCGCTTCGATCACCAGGTCGGCTTCGGCCACGCCGGTGCCGTCGAGATCGCCTTTCAGCCGCGCGGCCACGGCCGGGCGCCTTACCGCGTCCTTCACCCGCTTGCCGAACAGTTCCTGCGCGCGGCCGAGTGCGCCGTCGATGAAGCGCTGCTCGCGGTCCTGCAGGGTGACCTCGAAGCCCTTGTAGGCCGACCACGCGGCGATGTCGCCGCCCATCACCCCGGCACCGACCACGTGCACGTTGCGGATGCCGTGGTCCTTGCCGCCCAGGCCCTTGAGCCGCTCGGTGAGGAAGAAGATCCGGATCAGGTTGCGTGCGGTCGGCGTGCCGGCCAGCTTGACCACCGCCTTGCGCTCAGCGTCCAGGCGCCGCCTGGATGCCGCTGCCGCCGGCGCGTTCCCACACGCCGATCAGCGCGTACGGGGCGGGGTACTGGTCCTTCTTCGCCTTGCGCGCGACCTGCTTGGCCATCTGCGGAGCCAGGATCTTGCGCGCCGGCCAAGGTATTGGTGGCCCAGCCGATGAGGCGCTGCTTGAATGGCCGCTGCGTGCCGTTGAGTGCCAGCGTGGCGGACGCATCCTCCAGCAGCGCCGGTTCGACCACCTTGTCGACCAAGGCCCATGCCGCGTGCGGCCGCAGCCGAGAGCGTGCGGCCGGTCAGCATCAGGTCCATCGCCGCCGGAGCACCGACCAAGGCGCGGCAGGCGCGCGCTTCCGCCCCAGCCGGGGAAGATGCCGAGCTTGGTCTCGGGCAGGCCGATGCGGGTGGAGGGATCGTTCGAGGCGACGCGGTAATCGCAGGCCAGCGACAGCTCGGTGCCGCCGCCCATGCAGAAGCCGTGGATCGCGGCGACGGTCGGGCAGGGCAGCTCGGCCACCTTCTGGAACACGGCCTTACCGCCGCGGTGGATCGCGTCGTTGACGGTGCCCTTGCGGTCGAACTCCTGGAATTCCTTCAGGTCGGCGCCGGCAATGAAGCCGGAGGCCTTGGCCGAACGGAACAGCACGCCTTTCGGCGGATCGATCGCCAGCCGCTCGACGATGTCGCCCAGCTCGATCAGCACGTCCTGCGAGAGTGCGTTGACCGGCGCGCCCTGGCGATCCAGCGACAGCACCACCACGCCGTCGTCGCGCTGCGCGGCTTGCCAGTGGCTGAATCGCAGTCCATCGAAGCCTGGGAGCATGGCCTGACCATCCGGTTGTGTATGGAGGAGGCCGCTATCATCCCGAGGTTGTTTCCGCGACGTCAAATCCCGATCAAGGGAAACGGGTCGTCGCGGACGGCGGCGAGCCCGACCATACTGGGCGCGCGGTTAAGGTCCTGCATGACGCTTTCCAGCGGCACCGCCGCGGGCGGCACGAGGCCCGGATTCCCTTGCATGTCCCACCGGGCAGCGGCTTCCGCCAGGTCGCTGAACTTTTTCCGGAAACGGCGGTCACAAGGTCCGGAACGCCGGGCCGATCAGGAGTGTGGCCCGGAATGGCCGAAGGAACGCCAAAGGATCCGACCCAGGAGCTGGACCTCGAACTGGTCCGTCGCGTGCAACGCGGCGACAGCGCGGCATTCGACCTGCTGGTGCGCAAGTACCAGCACCGGATCACCGGGCTGATCGGGCGCTACATCGCGGACTGGAGTGAATGTCAGGACGTGGCCCAGGAAACCTTCCTGCGTGCTTACCGCGCGCTGGGGAATTTCCGCGGCGACGCCCAGTTCTATACCTATGGTTGCACCGCATCGCCGTGAATACCGCCAAGAACCACCTGGTCGCCCACAACCGCCGTCCGCCCACGGACGACATCGACGCCAGCGACGCCGAGCAGTACGACGCCGGCGCGCGCCTGCGCGATACCGACACGCCCGAGCGCGAGGCGATGCGCGAGGAACTGGAGCGGACCGTGATGAAGGCGGTGGACGGGTTGCCGGAGGAATTGCGGACCGCCATCACCCTGCGCGAGGTGGACGGCCTGAGCTACGAGGAGATCGCGCAGAGGATGGCAAGCCCGATCGGCACGGTGCGCTCGCGCATCTACCGGGCGCGCGAGGCCATCGATGCCGAATTGCGGCCCCTGCTCGACATCCAGAGCGCCACCCGCGAACGAAACCGCCCATGAGCCATAATCCCACGCCATCAACGCCGATGCCAGCGTCGACAAACTCGAGCTCCACGCCCGCCAGCAGTTGTCGGCGCTGGTCGATGGCGAGCTCGCGCCCGACGAGGCGCGCTTCCTGCTGCGCCGCCTGCAGCACGACACCGAACTGTCCGGCCGCTATGAACGCTGGCAGCTGAGCGGCGACGTGTTGCGCGGGCAGGTGCGGCGCACGGCCGCCGCGGACCTGTCCGAACGCATCGCCGCGGCAATCGCGACGCTGCCGGCAGCGGACATCGCATCGCCTGGGCTGCCAGCCGCGGGCCCACGGCGCGGATTGCTGCGGTGGGGCGGGGGTGCCGCACTCGCCGCTTCGGTCGCCGCGATCGCGATGATGGTGGCCGGTCGCGAGGAATTGCCGCAGCCGGCCGGCACGTCCGCGCCCATGGTGGCCATGCAGACCCTGCCGTCCACCGAGGCGCGCGTGGCGATGCCGCCGGTGCAGGTGCAGGCGGCACTTCCCTCGCGGGCGGCCATCGCTTCGACGCAGCCCGCCGTCGCGTCCCGTCGCGGACCGTCGCGCGTGGCCGCGGCCGTCGCGTCGGCGCAGGTGGCCGCGCCGGTCGCAGTTGCCGTCGCCGAAGCCGGCGCGGTGGCGCTGTCCCCGACGATCCCTTCGCTTCGGCGATGCCGTTGCATGCGCGCCCGTGGCCGCGGGCGGTGCTGGCGCAGCCTTCGTCGGGCGCCTTCACCGCCAGCTTCGGTGAACCGGTCGCATCGCGCCCGTTCTATCCGTTCGAACCGGGCCTGCCTGCGGTCGTCGCTCCGACGCCCGCCGAACAGACCGATGACCTGCCGCCGCCGGAGGGCGACGGGCGCTGAACGCCCGTGCGTCGCCTGCGCCGGCGCAGGTTTTTCCCGTGCACTCCCCCGATCCGTGTTCCACGGCGCGGTCAACCGTGGCCGTTCCCCACCGACCCTGAAGGCAAGATCCCGATGAATTCCCGTGTCCGTCCAAGCCTGCTCGCCGCTCTGGTCCTGACCGCTCCCCCTGGTGGCGTGCGCCCGTGCGCCCGAGCCTGCCGGCCCGCCCGCCGCGCAGTCCGCGGCGCCCGCGACCACCGTTGCGGCCACCCCGGCCGCGCCGCTGGTGACCGGCCTGCCCGATTTCACCCGCCTGGTCGAACAGGTGGCGCCCGCGGTGGTCAACATCGAGGCACGGATCAGTCCGCGTACCGCCGCGGCCGACGGCGGCGCGCCGGACGAGGAGCAGATCCCGGAGATCTTCCGCCGCTTCTTCGGCCCGGACTTCCCGGGCATGCCGGGCCGGCCCGGACAGCCGGGTCCGGACGCGCCGTCAGGCCGTTCGGTCGGCTCGGGCTTCATCATCTCGGCGGACGGCTACATCCTGACCAACCACCACGTGGTCGATGGCGCCGACAGCATTACCGTCCGCCTGTCCGACCGCCGCGAGCTCACCGCCCGGCTGGTCGGCAGCGACGAGACCTACGACGTGGCCGTGCTCAAGGTCGAGGGCAAGGGCCTGCCGGTGCTGCGCCAGGGGCCAGTCCGGAGCGTTGCGTCCGGGCCAGTGGGTGGTCGCGATCGGTTCGCCGCTGGGCCTGGACCAGTCGGTGACCGCCGGCATCGTCAGCGCGGTCGGCCGCACCGGCAACCCGGGCCAGCAGTACGTGCCCTTCATCCAGACCGACGTGGCGATCAACCGCGGCAATTCCGGCGGCCCGCTGCTCAACACCTCGGGCGAGGCGGTCGGGATCAATTCGCAGATCCTGAGCAATTCCGGCGGCTACATGGGCGTGAGCTTCGCCATCCCGATGGACCTGGCGATGGCCGCGGTCGAACAGATCAAGAAGACCGGCCGGGTCAGCCGCGGCATGCTCGGCGTGCAGGTCCAGGCCTGGACGCGACCCGCGCGCGGGCGATGGGGCTGGCCAGCAACGACGGCGCGCTGGTCAACAGCGTCGAGCCGGGCAGCGCGGCGGACAGGGGCGGCGTCGAGATCGGCGACGTGATCGTCTCGGTGAACGGCCGCACGGTGACCACCAGCGCCGACCTGCCGCCGATCGTCGGCATGCTGGCGCCGGGCACGAAGGCCAAAGTCGGTGTGATCCGCGATGGCAAGCCGCGCGAACTGGCGGTCACCCTCGGCGAACTGCCCAGCGACGCGCAGCGCGCGGCGGCCTCGCCTGACGAGGACGACGCCAGCCCGGCCACCGCCTCGGCGGTGGGCAAGCTGGGCCTGCGCGTCGCCGAGCTGGACGCGCAGTCGCGCCGCCAGCTGAACCTGGATCCGGGCGAGGGCGTGCGCATTACCGGCGTGGACAGCGTCGAGGCGCGCGAGGCCCGCCTGCAGCCCGGCATGGTGATCCTGCGGGTCGGCCGCACCCCGTCGGCAGCGTCGCCGCACTGGACCGCGAGCTGGGCGGTGCCCGCGAAGGTGATGCGGTGATGCTGCTGGTGCGCACCCCGGCCGGCACCACGACCTACGTGGCCCTGACCGTGGGTTCCGGGGACTGAGTCGCCACGGGCGGCGGCGCCTTCACGGGCGCCGCCGAAGCCGTGTCCACCGCCCGGCGAGCCGGTCGGGTCTGGAACCACGTCCGGCGTGCGATAATCCGCCGTTGTCCGACGACGGTACGAGACCGCCGCCCCCATGTCTTCCGATTCCATGCGGTTCATCCGCAATTTCTCCATCATCGCGCACGTCGACCACGGCAAGTCGACCCTCGCCGACCGCATCATCCAGCTGTGCGGCGGCCTCGAGGCGCGCGAGATGGAAGCGCAGGTGCTCGATTCCAACCCGATCGAGCGCGAGCGCGGCATCACCATCAAGGCCCAGTCCGTCTCGCTGCCGTACAAGGCGCAGGACGGCAATACCTATTTCCTGAACTTCATCGACACCCCCGGGCACGTCGACTTCTCCTACGAGGTCAGCCGTTCGCTGGCCGCCTGCGAAGGCGCGCTGCTGGTGGTCGACGCCGCCCAGGGCGTGGAGGCGCAGTCGGTCGCCAACTGCTACACCGCGGTGGAGCAGGGCCTGGGTGGTGCCGGTGCTGAACAAGATCGACCTGCCCACCGCCGACATCGACCGTGCCAAGGCCGAGATCGAGGCGGTGATCGGCATCGATGCCGACGACGCGGTCGCGGTCAGCGCCAAGACCGGCCTGAACGTGGAGCAGGTGCTGGAGGCGATCGTCCACCGCATCCCGCCGCCGGTGCCGCGCGATACCGACAAGCTGCAGGCGCTGATCATCGACTCCTGGTTCGACAACTACCCAGGCGTGGTCTCGCTGGTCCGCGTGATGCAGGGCGAGATCAAGCCGGGCAGCAAGATCCTGGTGATGTCGACCGGACGCACCCACCTGGTCGACAAGGTCGGCGTGTTCACCCCCAAGCGCAAGGAGCTTCCGGCGCTGCGCGCGGGCGAAGTGGGCTGGATCAATGCGTCGATCAAGGACGTGCATGGCGCGCCGGTCGGCGACACCCTGACCCTTACCGGCGATCCGGCGCCCAAGCCGCTGCCCGGCTTCCAGGAAATGCAGCCGCGCGTGTTCGCCGGCCTGTTCCCGGTCAATGCGGAGGACTACCCGGCGCTGCGCGAGGCTCCCAAAAAGCTGCGCCTGAACGACGCGGCGCTGCGCTTCGAGCCGGAAAGCTCGGAGGCGATGGGCTTCGGCTTCCGCTGCGGCTTCCTCGGCATGCTGCACATGGAGATCGTGCAGGAGCGCCTGGAGCGCGAGTACGACCTGGACCTGATCACCACCGCGCCGACGGTGGTCTATGAAGTCCTCAGGACCGACGGCACGGTCGCCTTGCTGGACAATCCGGCCAAGCTCCCGCAGCCCAACCTGATCAACGAGGTGCGCGAGCCGATCATCCGCGCCAACATCCTCACGCCCGAAGCCTACATCGGCAACATCATCAAGCTGTGCGAGGAAAAGCGCGGCGTGCAGATCAGCATCACCTACATGGCCAGCCAAGGTGCAGATCAGCTACGAGCTGCCGATGGCCGAGGTGGTGCTGGACTTCTTCGACAAGCTCAAGTCGGTCAGTCGTGGCTATGCCTCGCTGGACTACCACTTCCTGCGCTTCCAGGAGGGCCCGTTCGTGCGCCTGGACACGCTGATCAACGGTGACCGCGTGGATGCGCTGTCGCTGATCGTGCACCGCAGCCACGCCGACCGGCGCGGTCGCGAGCTGTGCGAGAAGATGAAGGACCTGATCCCGCGGCAGATGTTCGACGTGGCGATCCAGGCAGCGGTCGGTTCGCAGATCATCTCCCGCTCCACGGTCAAGGCGATGCGCAAGAACGTGCTGGCCAAGTGCTATGGCGGCGACATCAGCCGCAAGAAGAAGCTCCTCGAGAAGCAGAAGGAAGGCAAGAAGCGGATGAAGCAGGTCGGCCGGGTGGAAATCCCGCAGGAGGCCTTCCTCGCCGTGCTGCAGGTGGACAGCAAGTAAGTCCGGACTCCGGTCATTGCGGCCGGCCATGGCCCGCATTTCCGTTCCCTATCCCGTTCAGATTCCCGCTTCCGTCGCCAAGGACAACGAATGAAATGGTTTGAGCTTGGACTGGTCGTGCTGACCTTTGCCACCGGCCTGATCTGGCTGGTCGACCGGCTGTTCTTCGCCAAGCGCCGCGCCGCCGGCGGCGGATTGCTGGATGAAGAACCGGTGATCGTCGACTACTCGCGCGCGTTCTTCCCGGTGCTTGCGCTGGTGCTGGTGCTGCGCAGCTTCGTCGCCGAGCCGTACAAGATCCCGTCCAGTTCGATGATGCCCAACCTGCTGATCGGCGACTTCATCCTGGTCAACAAGTTCGCCTACGGCCTGCGCCTGCCGGTGAACAACCACAAGTTCCTCGCGCTGGGCGAGCCCGAGCGTGGCGACGTGGTCGTGTTCAAGCCGCCGCACGCGCCGGACCAGAACTGGATCAAGCGCGTGATCGGCCTGCCCGGCGACAAGATCGGCTTCCATGGCGACACGCTGTACATCAATGGCGAGGCGATTCGGTACCAGGAGCTGGGCGAATTCGTCGGCCAGGGCCGCGGGGCGGAGATGAACGGCACTACCCTGCTGCTGGAGGAGCTGCCGGGCCGCGAGCACAAGGTGCTGGAGTGGCTGGACCGCGCCAACCCGGCCGGCCAGGGCGAATGGACGGTGCCGCCGGGCCAGTATTTCGTAATGGGCGACAATCGTGATAATAGCGAGGACAGCCGGTTCTGGACCCAGACCCATTTCCTGCCCGAGGAGAACCTGCGGGGCAGGGCGTTCCTGATCTGGCTGAACTGTGAGGGGTGGTTCTGCAGGGGAGTTTCGATCCTTCCCGGATCGGGACGCCGATCAAGTAACGCGTCGCCGGATTCGAATACAACTGGCGGCGTGCACGCACGCATCCAAGTTCATGGGGGATTGGCAATGAAGCGCAAGCAACGCGGTCTGAGCTTGTTGGGGTTCCTGGTCGTGCTGGCGGTAGCCGGTTTCGCCGCCTACCTCGGCATGAAGCTGTTCCCGATGTACCAGGAGTACTACGCGGTGCGTTCCGCGATGAAGGGCCTTACCAACGAGCCGGGCGTGGGCGACATGGACCCGGCCAAGATCCAGGACCTGTTCTTCCGTCGCCTGTTCATCAACTACTCCGAGAACGTGAAGCCGCAGAACGTCAAGTTCGAGCGCGGTGACGGCGGCTGGAAGATGCGGGTCTACTATGAAGTGCGCCGTCCGCTGGTCGGCAACCTGGACGTGGTCGGCCGCTTCGACAGCACGCAGGAGCTGACGCGGCGTGGTGTTACGGACTGACCGCACTGTCCTGCGCGACCGGATCGGCCATGAGTTCGCCGATCCGGCGCTGCTTGCGCAGGCGCTGACCCACCGCAGCGCCGGCATGCCGCACAACGAGCGCCTGGAATTCCTCGGCGACGGGGTGGTCAACCTGTTCGTCGCCGAGGCGCTGTACCAGCGCTGGCCCACCGCCGACGAAGGCGTGCTGACCCGGGCGCGCGCCGAACTCGTCCGCGAAGCCTCGCTGGCGGCCATCGCACGCCACCTGACCCGGGCGAACGCCTCACCCTCGGACCGGGCGAACTGAAATCCGGCGGCTTCCGCCGCGACTCGATCCTTACCGATGCGCTGGAGGCGGTGGTCGCGGCGATCTACCTGGACGCCGGCTACGAGGCCTGCCGGCGCGTGGTCCTGCCCTGGTTCGAGCAGGCCCTGGCCGCGCTGCCGGCCGGCCGCCCGGAAAAGGATGCCAAGACCCGGCTGCAGGAGTGGCTGCAGGCGCGGCAGCGCCCCTTGCCGGCGTATGAACTGGTTTCCGAAAGCGGCGAGGAGCACGCCAAGGTCTTCGTTTCCCGGTGTACCCTGAACGAACCCCGGTAAATGCCGACGGGCAGGGCACTTCGCGCCGGCTGGCCGAGCAGGCCGCCGCAGCCGCAGTGCTGGAACGGCTGGAGCCTTCGCCCCGGCATCCATGAGCGCTTCTCTCCAGCTTCAGGCCAAAGTGAACTCCGAAAACAATCAGGAATCCCCCACCACTGCGGCAGCGTCGCGGTGATCGGCCGGCCCAACGTCGGCAAGTCGACCTGGTCAACGCCCTGGTCGGTGCCAAGGTCAGCATCGTCTCCAACCGGCCGCAGACCACCCGGCACCGGCTGCTGGGTATCGCGACCGTTGAAGGCGGCCAGCTGCTGCTGGTGGATACGCCCGGGCTGCATCGCGGCGAGGGCCGGTTCAAGGCCTCGGCGATGAGCCGGGTGATGAACCGCACCGCGCGCGGCGCGGTCGAGGACGTGGATGCGGCGCTGATGGTGGTCGAGGCCGGGCGCTGGGACGAGGAGGACACGCTGGTCTTCAAGGTCCTGCGCGACGGCGGCATCCCGGTTGTATTGGCGGTCAACAAGGTCGACCGGCTGAAGGACAAGAGCACGCTGCTGCCGTTCCTACCTATAGGTCAGCGAAGGCCGTGATTTCGCCGCGATCCATCCGGTATCCGCGCTCAAGCACAAGGGCCTGGACGCGCTGGTGCGCGACCTGCTGCGGCTGGTGCCCGAGGCACCGCCCATGTACGAGGAAGACGAGATCACCGACCGCAGCCAGCGCTTCCTCGCCGGCGAGCTGGTCCGCGAGCAGCTGATGCGCCAGCTCGGCGACGAGCTGCCGTACGCGACCACGGTTGAGATCGAGCGCTTCGCCGAGGACGGCGAGCTGCTGCGGATCGGCGCGGTGGTCTGGGTCGAGCGCGAAGGCCAGAAGCCGATCGTCATCGGCAAGGCCGGCACCCGCCTGCGCGAGATCGGCAGCAAGGCGCGCCAGCAGATGGAACGCCTGTTCGGGCGCAAGGTGTTCCTCGAGACCTGGGTACGCGTGCGCGAAGGCTGGTCCGACGACGAGGCGGCGCTGAAGGCCTTCGGCTACGGCGAGAACTGACCGCCATCGCGGCCGCCGGCATGCGGATCGAAGGCGAAACCGGCTTCGTCCTGCATGCGCGGCCGTGGCGCGAGACCAGCCTGCTGGTTGAAGTGCTGAGCGCGGGCCAGGCCGCCGCCTCGGCCTGGTCGCGCGGCGTGCATTCGCCGAAGCGGCAGGTGCTGCGCGCGGCGCTGCAGCCGTTGCAATACATCCGTTTCGACGCGGTACTGGCCGGCGAACTGGCCCAGTTGCGCGCCGCCGAGGCGCTGGACGCCGCGCCGGTACTGTCCGGAGATGCGCTGCTGGCGGCGTTCTACCTCAACGAGCTGGTGCTGCGCCTCGCGCCGCGCCAGGACCCGCTGCCCGAGCTGGACGCGGCCTACGCGCGCACGCGCGAACGGTTGCGTGCCGGCGACGCGCTGGCCTGGACCCTGCGCCGCTTCGAGCGCGACCTGCTCGACGCGCTGGGCGTGGGTTTCGAACTGCACAGCGACGGCGATGGCGAGGCGATCGACCCGGCCGCCCGCTACCTGCTCGATCCCGAGCACGGTCCGCGGCGCCTGCTCAGCGATCGCGGCCAGTCCGAGCGCAGCGCCGCGGCCACCGGCCGGGCGCTGCTCGCACTGGCGGCCGATGCGCGCCCGGAACAGGCCGACCTGGCCAGTCTGCGCATGCCGCTGCGGGCCGTGCTGGCCCACCACCCGGGCCCGCGCGGGCTGAAGTCGTGGGAAATGGCGGCCGCGCTCGGTCGCATTGCCCCGGCGCGTTGACCGGAGGTCGCGGGGCGGCGCGACCCGTTCGTTTTCGCGACGGCGGCTAGAATCGACGCATGCCTTCTACTCCCCGCATCCGCCATGTCAGCGGCACCGCCATCGAGCCGTGGCTGGACGACGTCGCGCGCCTGCGCATCGCGGTGTTCCGCGATTGGCCTTACCTGTACGAGGGCGATGCCGCCTACGAGCGCGACTACCTGTCCGCGTACGCGCGCTCGCCGGACAGCGTCTTCGTCCTGGCCATCGACGGCGATCGCGTGGTCGGCGCGTCGACCGGGCTGCCGCTGGCCGACGACGCGCCCGCTTTCGCCGAGCCTTTCCGCGCCTCGGGTCCACCCGTCGAGCAGGTGTTCTATTTCGGCGAATCGGTGCTGCTGCCCGAGTACCGCGGCCTGGGCGTGGGCCATGCGTTCTTCGACCGGCGCGAAGCACATGCGCGCGCGCTGGGCGGGTTCCGCTGGACCGCGTTCTGCGCGGTCGACCGCGAGGAGGACGATCCGCGCCGGCCGGCGGGCCATCGGCCCAACGATGCGTTCTGGCACGGGCGCGGTTACGCCCGGCAGCCGGGCATGACCATGCAGCTGCCGTGGAATGAACGCGGCCGCGGCGAAGTCGGCCACGCGCTGACCTTCTGGTTGCGCGACTGGTCGGGAGTGGCGGCATGAAAGTCGCGGTCTGCAAGTATCCGGTCGGGGAGCCGGCCGATTTCGCCGCGTTCGCACACAAGCAGCGGCGCCTGCTCGACGCCGCCGCCGCGCAGGGTGCGCAGGTGGCGGTGTTGCCGGAGTACCTGTCGCTGGAACTGGCGGCGACGTTCCATAAGACCTGGCCCGCGACCTGCACGCTTCGCTGGCGGCGCTCCAGCCGTTGCGCGCGCAGTGGCTGGCGCTGTTTTCCGACCTGCCCCGCACGACCGGCATGCACGTGCTCGCCGGCAGTTTCCTGCTCGCCCACGCCGATGGGCGCTACCGCAACCGCAGCGACCTGTTCGCACCCGATGGCGGCCACATGTGGCAGGACAAGCTGCAGCTGACCGGCTTCGAGAGGGCGACCGGCATCATCGCCGGCGGCGACGCGCTCAAGGTGGTGGAGCTCGGCGGCGTCCGCGCCGGCATCTCGATCTGCTACGACAGCGAATTCCCGTTGCCGGTGCGCGCCCAGTACGAGGCGGGCGCACGCCTGCTGCTGGTGCCCAGCTGCACCGACACGGCCGCCGGCGCTACCCGCGTGCAGGTCGGCTGCCCGCGCGCGCGCTCGAGAACCGGATGTTCGTCGCCCAGGCCGTCACCGCCGGACAGGCGGCGTGGAGTCCGGCGCTGGACGAGAACACCGGCGAGGCCACGCTGTACGCACCGATGGATGCGGGGTTCCCCGCCGACGGCATCCTCGCCCGCACCCGCGGCGACGCGGCCTGGGCGGTGGCCGAGCTGGACTTCGGCCTGCTCGAAGGGGCGCGCGGCCATGCCCAGGTCGCCAACGACCGCGACTGGCCAGGGCAGCATGCGCCCGCGCTGGTGCGTGCCCGCGTCGAGGGTTTCACGCCGCCGTAGAGGACCAGCGCCTACAGCAGGAGCGCGCCTGCGCCGAGCGATACGCCGGCCAGCAGCGAGCCGATCCCGGTCGCGGCCAGCACGTCGCTCGGGTAGTGCAGGCCCAGCACCACGCGCGATACCGCTACCGACGCGGTGAACGGGATCAGCAGCGCCGCCAGCCACGGGTAGTAGGCCAGTGCCACCACGGTGAACGCGACCGCGTGCAGGGTATGGCCGGAGGGAAAGCTGAACTCGTCCAGCGGCGCGACCTGATACTGGATGCGGCCGTCGGCGGCGAACGGTCGCGGCCGGCGCGTCCAGCGCTTGAGCCGCTTGTACAGGGTCAGCGCGACCACGCCGGTGATGGCCAAGTGCAGCGACGCGGCCAGTCCGGCCATGCCGTCGAAGATCACCAGCGCCCCCATCAGCGCGTACCAGAACACGCCGTCGCCGAGCCGGCTGACCACGGCGAAGTAGCGACGCACGGCGCCGCGTGCGCCCCAGCGGTTGGCGCGCACGCACCAGCCACGGTCCCGGGCACGCAGGCGTGCGGTGCGACGCCAGCGCGCCGGCACGAATCCTGGACGGGAGCGGTCAGGCGGCGAGAGCGGCATGGTGGTCTCCACGGCGGGCCAGCCCCGCCAGCAAGGCATCGAAGTCGGCGGCGACCTGCTCCGGGCGCAGCCGCAGCATCGCCGCGCGCGCGGCATGGCCCATCGCGCGCAGGGCTGCGTTGTCCGCGGCCAGTCGTACCGACGCGTCGAGGAAATCCGCGTCGGTGGTGGCCAGTGCGCCATGCACGCCCCCGGCCAGGTGCTCGCGCGCGCGGCTCCGGAGTCGAAGGCGACCGTGGCCACGCCGCTGGCCATCGCTTCGAGGGTGACGTTGCCGAAGGTCTCGCTGCGGCTGGGAAACAGGAACAGGTCGCCGCTGGCGAAATGGCGTGCCAGCTCCGGGCCGCGCTGCACTCCGCAGAAAATGAAGTCGGGATTGGCCCGTGCCAGCGCCTCGCGCGCGGGGCCGTCACCGACCCAGACGAAACGCGCATCCGGTCGTTGCCGCTGGATCGCGCGGAACGAGCGCACCGCCAGCTCCAGGTTCTTTTCCGGTGCGATCCGGCCGACATGGATCGCCACCAGGCTGTCCGCGGCGGCGCCCCACGCGGTACGCAGGCCGGCGTCGCGCAGCGCGGGCGAGAGCTGTGCGGTGTCGACCGCGCGCGCCAGCCGGACCACGCGCTGGAAACCGCAGGCCTGCAGGAACTCCTGCAGCTCGGTGGTCGGCACCATAAAGGGCGCCGGCGCGGTTGTGGAAGCGCCGCATCCAGGCGAGCGCGGTGCCCTCCAGCCACGGCATGCCGTAGTCGCGCATGTAGTGGTCGAAGCGGGTGTGGAAGCCGGATGCCACCGGGATTCCCAGCCGTGCCGCCGCGCGCATCGCCGACCAGCCCAGCGGGCCTTCGGTGGCGATGTAGATCGCGTCCGGCGGCGATCGCGTCCAGTGGTGCGCCAGGATGCGGGCGGACGGCAGGCCGAAGCGCAGCCCCGGATAGCGTGGCAGCGCCGCACTTCGCACCAGTAACGTCGCAAGCGTGCCCTCGCCGGTTGCCGCGTCGTGCCGGTCGCAGGGCTGGCGCGGGCGCACCACCTCCACCGCGTGGCCGCGCGCGCACAGCCCGTGGGCCAGGCCCTGCACGGTCAGGGCGACACCGTTGACCTCCGGCGGCCAAGGTTTCGGTGACGAGCGTGTAGCGCATGCGGTGGCTCCGGTTTTATCCAGACTGGAGCGCATGCATGGAGCGGGGGTTACCGTGGGGTTACCGTCACGTGACCTCAGCTGGCTTCGCCAGCCGGTGTTCAGGGCATGGGGTCGGGCGCATCCGCCGGTTCGTCCGGCCGGACCGCATCCACCGACAGCGACAGCACGCCATCGCGCACGCGCGCCTGCAGGCGGTCGCCCGGCGCGACCTGGGTGACCGAATGGACCAGGCGCCCGTCGTCGCTGCGGGTCAGGATCGAATAGCCGCGCGCCACGGTGGCAAGCGGACTGCAGGCCTCCAGCGAGCGCGCGAGCGCACGCAACTGCAGGGCATCGCGCTGCAGCGTGCGCGATATTGCCGCCCGCGGCCGCGCCTGCAGGCGTTGCAGGCGCGCCTGCAGTTGTGCCAGTCGACGTGCGGGGTGGTGCGCGCGCAGCACGGCATCGGCATGGCGCAGGCGGGCGTTGCGCTGTTGCAGCCGCTCGCGCCAAAGCGCCTGCAACCGGCGCATCAGTTCACCCTGGCGCTGCCGCAGCAACCTCAGTCGTGACTGTGGCGATTGCGCCTGCAGGCGTAGCACCGCGCGATCGGCGCGTTGCATGGCCTGGCGCAGGTGCTGGCGCTGGACGCCCGGACGCGCGAGGCGAGCGTGCGCAGGCGCGCCTGCAGATCGCGCCGGTCGGGTACCAGCAGCTCGGCGGCCACCGAGGGTGTCGGCGCGCGCACGTCGGCGGCGAAGTCGGCCAGGTGAAGTCGGTTTCGTGGCCGATGGCCGATACGACGGGTACCGGCGAAGCCGCGATCGCGCGGACCAGGCGTTCGTCGTTGAACGCCCACAGGTCTTCCAGCGAGCCGCCGCCGCGCGCCAGCAGCACCGCGTCGTAGCGACCGCTGGCGCCCGCGCGTTGCAGCAGGTCGGTGATCTGCGCCGCCGCGGTTTCGCCCTGGACCGTAGGCTGGGCAGGACGTCCACTTCGAGCAGCGGCAGGCGCCGCGACAGCACGCTGAGCACGTCGCGCACGGCCGCACCGGTGGGCGAGGTGATCACCGCCAGCCGGCGCACGTAGGCCGGCAGCTCGCGCTTGCGCGCGGCGTCGAACAGGCCTTCGGCCTCGAGCCTTACCTTGAGTGCCTCGAACGCGCGGCGCAGCGCGCCTTCGCCCGCCTCCTCCAGGGGGTCGAACACCAGCTGGTAGTCGCCGCGCGCCTCGTACAGGGTCAGCCGGCCGCGGCCGAGCACCTTCAGGCCTTCGCGCGGGACGAACTTCAGCCACTGGCTCTTGGGCCGGAACATCGCGCAGCGTACCTGCGCGCGTGCGTCCTTCAGGGTGAAGTAAAGGTGCCCGGAGCCGGGGCGGGTGATGTTGCCCAGTTCGCCCTCGACCCAGACCAGCGGGAAAGCGCTTTCCAGCAGGTCGCGCGCCAGCGTGTTGAGCTGGCTCGGGGTCAGGACGGGATTCTGCTCGGGCATCAGGCGCGCGCGGGCCGGCGGGACAGGATAGCGCGAAGCGGGCTCAGGGCTGTCCGTGGCGGTGCAGCGCCCATTCCACGTGCTCGCGTACCAGCGGCGAGGAATGGTCGCGGCGCGACTCCAGCGCGGCGATGACCGCCGGCGTCGGCGGCGCGTTGCCCAGTGCGACGGCGATGTTGCGCAGCCAGCGCTCGTGGCCGCTGCGCCGGATCGGGCTGCCTTCGGTGCGGCGCAGGAATTCGTCTTCGTCCCACGCGAACAGCTGCGGCAGCGTGGCGGTGTCCAGGTCGTTGCGCGCGCGGAAGTCCGGCTCGTCGCTGCGCCTGGCGAACTTGTTCCACGGGCAGACCAGCTGGCAGTCGTCGCAGCCGAAGATGCGGTTGCCGATCGCCGGGCGCAGTTCCTCGGGGATCGGGCCGTCGTGCTCGATGGTCAGGTAGGAGATGCAACGACGCGCGTCCAGCCGGTACGGCGCAACGATCGCCTGGGTCGGGCAGATGTCGATGCAGCGCGCGCAGGTGCCGCAGTGGGCGGTGGCCGGCGCGTCGACCGGCAGCGGCAGGTCGACGTAAATCTCGCCGAGGAAGAACTAGGAGCCGCCGTCGCGGTCGATCAGGCAGGTGTGCTTGCCGATCCAGCCCAGGCCGGCATTGCGCGCCAGCGCACGCTCCAGCACCGGTGCCGAATCGACGAACACGCGGTGGCCGAACGGACCGATCTCCTGCTGCACGCGTTCGGCCAGCTTCTGCAGCCGGTTGCGCATCAGCTTGTGGTAGTCGCGGCCCAGCGCGTAGCGGGCCACGTAGGCGCGCTCGCGTTCGGCCAGCGTCTGCCAGGCGTCGTCGCTGTCGTTGCGGCCGTAGTCCAGGCCGACCGAGATCACCCGCAGCGTGCCCGGGATGAGCTCCTGCGGCCGCGAACGCTTGTCGCCATGCGCGGCCATCCACTCCATCGTCCCGTACAGGCCATTGGCCAGCCAGTCGCGCAGGTGCTCTTCGTCATCGCCCAGTTCGACGCCGGAGATGCCGAAGCGCTGGAAGCCGAGTCCGGCAGCCAGTTCGCGCAGGCGAGCGGCGACGGCGACCGGATCGGCGGGCGGGGAAGGCGGGGCGGGCACTGCGACGGGCATGGCGGAATTATAGGGACAGGACCGTTCGCGGCCGGTCGCGAACGCGGCAGTCGCGCGGCTAGAATCCGCGCGTGCCCGCCGAATCCGCCCTCCACGACTCCGCTGCCGCGCGGCAGGTCGACCAACTCGCCACCGTGGCGCTGGGCGGCGACGGCTACGTGCTGATGCAGCGCGCCGGACAGGCGGCCTGGCGGGTGCTGCTGCAGCGCTGGCCGCAGGCGCAGCGCCTGGTGGTGGCCTGCGGCACTGGCAACAACGGCGGCGACGGCTACGTGCTGGCGCGCCTGGCCCTGCAGTCCGGCCGTCGCGTGCGCATCGTGCATCCGGCCGATGGCGGCCCGCGCACGCCGCTGGCGCAGCGGGCCTGCACCGATTACCTCGCCGCCGGTGGCCACGTCGAGCTTTTCCCGTCGTCGCTGGACGATGCCGAGGTGCTGGTCGACGCGCTGTCCGGCATCGGGCTGCGCGAGGCGCCGCGTCCGGCCATGGCCGCGCTGATCGAGGCGCTGGACGCCGCCGCGGCGCCGGTGTTCTCGCTCGACGTGCCAAGCGGCGTCGACGCGGATCGCGGCAGCGTCCCCGGCGTCGCGGTGCATGCGCAATGCACGCTGCAGTTCATCGTCGCGCATGCCGGACTGCGTACCGGCGGTGCACTGGACCATACCGGCGAGCTGCTGCTGGACACGCTGGATGTCGCGGCCGCGGCCCATGCCGCGCCGCCGATGGCCATGCTGCTGGATGCGTCCGCCCTGCGCGGCTGGCTGCCGCCGCGCCCGCGCGACACGCACAAGGGCCGGTCCGGCCGGGTGCTGTGCGTCGGCGGCGACCACGGCGGCGGTGGCGCGATCGCGCTGTGCGCCGAAGCGGCGCTGCGCAGCGGAGCCGGGCTGGTGGGCGTCGCCACGCGCGCGGCGCACGTGCCGGCGATCCCGAGGCGGCCGGAAGCGATGGTGCACGCGGTGGAGGGCAGCGCGGAATTCGCTTCCCTGCTCGACGCGGCGGATGTGGTCGCGTGCGGGCCGGGCCCAGGCCGCGGCGAGTGGGGGACGGCGCTGTTCGCGCGCGTGCTCGCCAGCGGCAAGCCCCTGGTACTCGACGCCGATGCGTTGAACCTGCTGGCCGCGGCCTCGTCGCGCGCGCCCGCCGACGCGATCCTCACCCCGCATCCGGGCGAGGCCGCGCGGCTGCTCGACACGGACACCGCGTCGATCCAGCGCGACCGGTTCGCGGCCGCGACGGCACTGGCGGAACGCTTCGGCTGCGTGGTGGTACTCAAGGGCGCCGGCACGCTCATCGCCGCGCGCGGCGAGCTGCCGCGGGTGCTGGCCGCCGGCAATCCGGGCATGGCCACCGGCGGCATGGGCGACCTGCTCACCGGCGTGCTCGCGGCGCTGCGTGCGCAGGGATTGCCGGCATTCGAGGCCGCTTGCGCCGGCGCGTTGCTGCACGGACTGGCCGGCGACGTCGCAGCCGCACACGGTGGCCAGCGCGGGCTGTTGCCATCGGACCTGTTGCCCTGCCTGCGCCAGCTGGCCAATCCGGGGAACCCTTGATGCAGATCGCGCTGGCTGACAGCGATGCCACCGAGGCGCTGGGACGCCTGCTCGCGACCACCCGTCCGGCGAGTGCGGCGCTGCACCTGCACGGCGACCTGGGCGCGGGGAAATCCACGCTGGCCCGTGCGCTGCTGCGCGAGCTGGGTGTGCAGGGGCCGATCCGCAGCCCTACCTACACCCCCTGGTCGAGCGCTATCCGGTACCGGGCGGGGAGGCCTTAAGACCTGGACCTGTACCGGATCGGCAACGCGGGCGAGCTGGATTTCCTCGGCCTGGATGGCGGCGAGGCGACGTTGTGGCTGGTCGAATGGCCGGAACGGGGCGCGGCCGCCTTGCCGGAGCCGGACCTGCACGTGCACCTGGCGCAGGACGGCAGCGGACGGCTAGGCCGGCTCGAGGCGGGTACGGTGGCTGGCCGCGACTGGCTGCTGCGGATGCAGGAAACCGGTCGTTTGCAGGGCCTTTCTGTGAGTCGGCCCTAGAAAGGTATCCTATACCACGGATTATTAAGGGAAAACGTCTTGCATTCCCCAAGGCGTGGTGATTGAATCCAGCCCATGCGCCAAAGATTGCCCGGTTTGACCGATCCAAGGTGGGCCTCGTGCTCGCCGCGCTGGCGTTTGCCGGCAGCGCCTGGACCGGCCAGGTCGACTCGGTCGTGCTCCGGCAAGGGGCCACCGGGACCCGGGCGGAAGTGCAGCTGCAAGGTGCGGGCGCCTACAAGACCCTGTCCCTCACCGGGCCGAACCGGCTGGTGCTGGACCTGCCCGAATCCAGCGCCGCGCGCGGCCTGTCGCTTCCTGCCCCGGCCGGCGTGGTCAGTGCGGTCCGGACCGGCCAGCCGGTGCCGGGCACTTTGCGCATCGTTTTCGAGCTCGCTGCGCCGGTGGCGGCACTGCCGCTGCGCATGGAGCCGTCGGCCGGTGGTGCCCGCCTGCTGATCGAGTGGCCGGGCGATGGCCCGGCGGCGCCCGCCGTGGCAGCGCAGGTTCCGGTCGCGGCCGTGGCAGCACCTTCGGTGTCCGCCGCGAGCCCGGCGCCCCCGGTCGATCGCGAAGAGGCCGCAAGAGCCACTGCGCTGCTGGCCGCCAGGGTCGCCGGCGCATCGCAGCAGCCACCCGCCGCCGCCCCGCCGCAGCAGCCGGCTTCCACCGTTTCGCCGCAGGCGATCCTGGAAGGGCGCTCGATCGCGCAGGCTTCGCCGGCCGCAACGTCGGCAGCCGTCGCGACCGCGCCCATGAACACGCCGGCACCGGCAGTCGCGGCGCCCGCGCCGGTTGTCGCGGCACCGCCCCGGGTGGTCGCTCCGCGGCCGGCGATCTCCGCCGCGGGCATGCGCACGCTGGTCGTGGCCATCGACGCCGGCCATGGCGGACAGGACCCCGGCGCTATCGGTCCCACCGGCAAGCGCGAGAAGGACGTGACCTGGCCATGGCCCGGGAGCTGGCGCGGCAGATCAATGCCATACCCGGCCTCAAGGCCTTCCTATGGTGCGCGATTCGGACGTGTTCATCCCGTTGCCGATGCGTGCCCAGCGCGCCCGCGCGGCCAAGGCCGACATCTTCGTCTCGCTGCATGCCGATGCGGCCGAGAACCGCAGCGCCCGGGGCTCGTCGGTGTACGTGCTCTCGACCAAGGGTGCGTCGTCGCAGCGCGCGCGCTGGCTGGCCGACAAGGAAAACGCGGCCGACCTGGTCGGTGGCGTGCGCCTGCAGCAGACCGAGAACGTGCTCGCCGGCGTGCTGCTCGACCTTACCCCAGAGTGGCCACATGCGTGCCTCCGAGGATGTGGCCACCCACGTGCTGGGCGGCCTCAAGCGGGTCGGCAACAACCACAAGCCGAATATCGAACGCGCCAATTTCGCCGTGCTGCGCACGTCGGACATGCCGGCGATGCTGGTGGAGACCGCCTTCATCTCCAACGCCGACGAAGAGAAGCGCCTTACCGACCCGGCCTACCAGCGCAAGGTCGCTGGCGCGGTGGTGGACGGCATCAACACCTATTTCACCCGGCAGCCGCCGCCGGGCACGCTGTTCGCCGCGCGTGCCGAGGCCGACACCTGGCCATGGCCGGTGCCGGCGGCACGCCCTGACGCAGTCGCGGGCGCGGCTGGCGCCTGCAGCGGCTATCATCCACGGACCTCTTCCGAACCGGCGCGCGACGCCGCGATGCCGTGCCGATCCGACCGCTTCCGGACACCCTGATCAACCAGATCGCCGCCGGCGAAGTCGTCGAACGGCCCGCATCCGTGGTCAAGGAACTGGTCGAGAACGCGCTCGATGCCGGTGCCCGCCGGGTCGACATCGACCTTGAGGAAGGTGGCATCCGCCTGATCCGGATCCGCGACGACGGCGGCGGCATCGCCCCGGAGGAACTGCCGCTGGCGGTATCGCGCCACGCGACCAGCAAGATCGCCTCGCTCGACGATCTCGAGGCGGTGGCCACGCTGGGCTTCCGCGGCGAGGCGCTGCCCTCGATCGCTTCGGTCAGCCGCTTCCAGCTGTCCTCGCGCCGGCCCGGGGACGAGCACGGCGCCGCACTGCAGGTCGATGGCGGCCGGGTCGGCGAGGTGGCACCGAAGGCGCACGCACCGGGCACCACGGTGGAAGTGCGCGACCTGTTCTTCAACGTGCCGGCGCGGCGCAAGTTCCTGCGCGCCGAGCGCACCGAGCTGGGCCACATCGAGGAATGGCTGCGTTCGCTGGCGCTGGCACGCCCGGACGTGGAACTGCGGGTGAGCCACAACGGCAAGCCGTCGCGCCGCTACAAGTCCGATGCGCAGGCGGGCGACGCGGAAGCGGCGGCGCGGCTGGGCGAGACGCTGGGCGAGGAGTTCGCCGGCAACGCGCTGCGCATCGACCACAGCGGCGCGGGGTTGCGGCTGCACGGCTGGATCGCGCAGCCGCACTACTCGCGCGCGAGTACCGACCAGCAGTATTTCTACGTCAACGGTCGCGCGGTGCGCGATCGCAGCGTCGCCCATGCGGTGAAGCTGGCCTACCAGGACGTGCTCTTCCACGGCCGCCAGCCGGCCTACGTACTGTTCCTGCAGGTCGATCCGACGCGGGTCGACGTCAACGTGCATCCGGCCAAGCACGAGGTCCGCTTCCGCGACGGGCGGCTGATCCACGACTTCGTCTACCGCACGCTGCAGGACGCGCTGGCGCAGACCCGCGCCGGCGCCGGGGTGGCAGGCGCGGGCCATGCAACGGCGCCATTCGCACCGATTCCCGCAGGCACGGGCGCGGCGATCCCGGGACCGGCGGGCTGGACCCCGCGTCCGCAACCGCTCGGCCTGCGCGTGGACGAAGCGGTGGGCGCCTATGCGTCGCTGTACGCGGCGCCGGATGGCGGCTCCACCGGATTCCCGCCGGCGTCGCTGCCGCGGCAGGACACCGCGCTTCCGGCCAGCGATGGCCAGGTGCCGCCGCTGGGCTATGCGATCGCGCAGTTGCACGGCATCTACATCCTGGCGGAGAACGCCGAGGGCCCGGTAGTCGTGGACATGCATGCCGCGCACGAGCGCATCGGCTACGAACGGCTGAAGGGCGCGCACGACGGCATCGGCCTGCGTGCGCAGCCGCTGCTGGTGCCGCTGGTGCTGGCGGTCGGCGAGCGCGATGCCGACGTGGCCGAGCGCGAGGCGCAGACCCTGGCCGAGCTGGGTTTCGACGTCACCCGCAGCGGTCCGCAGACGCTGGGCGTGCGCAGCGTGCCGGCGCTGCTGGCGCACGCGGAACCGGAGGCGCTGCTGCGCGACGTGCTCGCCGACCTGCGCGAGCACGGGGCCAGCCGCCGCGTCGCCGCCGCGCGCGACGAACTGCTGTCGACGATGGCCTGCCATGGCGCGGTCCGCGCGAACCGGCGGCTGACCGTGCCGGAGATGAACGCCCTGCTGCGCGACATGGAAGCCACCGAGCGTTCCGGCCAATGCAATCACGGGCGCCCGACCTGGGCGCGTTTCAGTCTGGGAGAAATCGATCGATGGTTCCTGAGAGGAAGATGAGTGCCATGCGTGCAGCCCGTACCGCGGTCGCGACGCTGCTGCTGGCGGGCCTGGTGGTGGCCTGCGGCGGTCCCGGGAAAGGCGACGGTGCGGCGGGTGCAAAGGACTCCACGCCGAAGGTCGACCCGGCTTTCGCCGCCGACCTGCAGGCATGGCGCGACCATCGCAAGGAGGACCTGCTGCGGCCCGACGGCTGGACCACCTTGGTCGGGCTGCACTGGCTCGAGCTGCAGGCGCACTACATCGGCAGCGGCGAGCGCATCGGCAACGGCGTGCGCTTCGCATTCGGCCCCGCGAAGGTGGGCATGATCTCGCGCGATGGTGCCGGCGGCTGGTCGTTCGTCCCGGAAAGCGGGGTCGCGCTGACCCTCAACGGCGAGCCGTTGAAGGGGCGCGTTGCCTTGCACAGCGACCATGATCCGGAGCCCAGCGTGATTGGCTTCGACGAGGGCAAGGGCCAGGTCACCCTGCTCAAGCGCGGCGACCGCGATGCGCTGCGGGTCAAGTACGCCGATGCGCCGACCCGGCTGCAGTTCGCCGGGCTCGACTACTGGCCGGGCGATCCGTCATGGCGGATCGAGGGCCGTTTCGTGGCGCATCCGCCGGGCAAGACCCTGCCGATCGGCGACATCGTCGGCACCTGGGGCGATTCACCCAATCCCGGCGCGGTCGAATTCGAGCGCGACGGCCGCACGTTCCGCCTGGAAGCGCTGGGCGAGCCGGGGCGCGAGCTGTTCTTCGTCCTCGCCGACCGCACCAGTGGCCACGGCAGCTACCCCGCTGGCCGTTTCCTCGACGCGGCGTGGCCGGGCCCGGACGGCAAGGTGGTGCTGGACTTCAACCGTGCCTACAACCCGCCGTGTGCGTTCACCCTGTTCGCGACCTGTCCGCTGCCGCCCCCGAGAACCGCCTCGACCTGGCGATCACGGCGGGCGAGAAGAACTACGTGTCGCCGGTGCACTGACGTGCGCCATAAGCGAAGGAGCAGAAGGCGCAGATGCGCATGAACCGCATGTTCCAGCCGTCACGATGGCGGCGTTCCTCCTCGTCGCGGCGCCGCCCGCGCGGGCGGAACCGCCGGTGCCGCTGCTGTGGAAAGTGTCCGATGCCGACAACTCGGTCTACCTGCTCGGCTCGTTCCACCTGCTGAAGAAGGACGACTATCCGCTGGCCGCCGATGTCGATGCCGCCTTCGCCGACGCCGAACAGCTTGCATTCGAGCTCTCGCCGGCGGAGGCGAACTCGCCCGCGCTGGCGCAGCAGATGATGCAGGCGGCGGTGCGCACGCAGCCGGGCAGCCTGCAGCAGGACCTTGGCCCTGAGCTGTGGAAGCGCCTGCAAGCCTATGCGGCTTCCAACGGCCTGCCGCTGGCGCAGCTGGCGTCGTTCGAGCCGTGGTACGTGGCCCTGACCGTGAGCATCATGGAGATGGGCAAGATGGGCCTATGGACCCGGCGCTGGGCCCGGACCGGCATTTCATGGATGCGGCTGCGCGCGCGCGCGCAAGCCGGCGGCCGGGCTGGAGCGGGCCAGCGAGCAGATCGCGGTGCTGTCCGGCATGACGCCGCTGGAGCAGAAGCAGATGCTGGCCGAGGCGCTCGAGGAAGCCGAGGGCGGTCCGGCCGAGTTCCGTGCCGTGCACGCGGCCTTAGCGCAGCGGTGACGCCGAGCGCTTGTGGACGCGGATGGCCAGCGAGATGAAGCGCGACTATCCGGCGCTGTACCGGCGGATCAACATCGAGCGCAACGACGCCTGGCTGCCGGTGCTGGAGCAGCGGCTGGCGCGCAAGGGCGAGGACACCTGGTCGTGGTCGGCGCGCTGCACCTGCTGGGCGACGACGGGGTGGTCGAGAAGCTGCGCGCCAAGGGGTACAAGGTCGAGCGGATCTGTTCGGCCTGCACGCGCTGATTTTCCTGCAGGTAAGGACGCGGGTTGTTCGCCGCCGTCGCGCGCGGCGGTGCGTTCTTCGGCCCGCGGGAATCACGCCGCGCCCGGGCGCGGTTCCATCACGATGCAATCGACAGGACAGGCGGGCACGCACAGTTCGCAACCGGTGCACAGCGGGTCGATGACCACGTGCATGAGCTTGGTCGCGCCGATGATCGCGTCCACCGGGCAGGCCTGGATGCACTTGGTGCAACCGATGCAGTCCGCTTCGACCACCACCGCCACCAGCGGCGGCTTGTGCGTGCCACGGCTGCGATCGTAGGGAACGGGCTCCACTCCAAGCAGGCGCGCCAGCGCCCGTGCGCCGGCGTCGCCGCCGGGCGGGCAATGGTCGGGGCCGGCTTCACGGCGCGCCATCGCCTCGGCATACGGACGGCAGCCCGTATAGCCGCACTGGCCGCACTGGGTCTGCGGCAGCAGGCGGTCGAGGCGTTCGACCAGGTCGGGAGCGGCTGGATCGGTCATGCGTGGCGGTGGTGGCACGTCGCGCCGGGATGCGGATTATCGCGCACCGGTGCCGTGGCGATCAGGCGATGCGCCGGCCGCGATACCAGCGCTCGTGCGCCAGGGGCCAGCATCGGCCGGTCCTCGCGGCTGTCGCCATAGGCGTGGATGCGCCGGAACGAGGCCAAGGTCGTAGCGCGCGCGGATGTCGGTGGCCTTGTGCCGGCCCCGGTCGCCGCCGAGGTAACGACCGGTGAGGCGACCGTCCATGCTTTCGAGCCGGTTGCAGATCATGTCCAAGCCGTGCCGCGTGCACCAGGGCCGCAGGTACGCATCCAGCGAGCCCGATACCAGTGCCAGCGTGTCGCCGCGTTCGCGGTGCCAGGCGATGCGCTCCATCATCTGCGGCCGCAGCAGGCCGGGCAGCACGTCGGCGGCGTAGCGCTCGCCGGCCGCTTCGATTTCCGCCTGGTCGCGACCGGCGAAGACCAGCCGGGTCACGCGGACGCGCAGCGCCGTGGCCGATACCATACCCATGCGATAACCGGCCAGCCACGGACCGACGCGCCACCGCGCCGAGGCCAGCTGCGCAGGCGTGGCTAAGGCCGCGCAGGAAGCGCGCGTAGGTGTCGCAGGTGGTGACGGTGTGGTCGAAGTCGACCAGCGCCAAGGGTCCATGGGTGTCCTTCGTCAGGCCGCCGCAATGTGCTTCAGCGTGCAGCTGCGAGCCGCAGCAACGGCATGAAGGACACCGCCGATCAGCGCACCGGCATGCCGGGCTGTGCGGCGGCGTCCGCATCCAGCAGCGCCAGCGCGCCACCGTCGAAGCCCGCCGAAAGGATCATGCCCTCGCTGGTGCCGAAGCGCATCTTGCGCGGCGCCAGATTGGCGATGAACACCACGTTGCGCCCGACCAGCTTTTCCGGCTCGCCATAGCTGGCGCGGATGCCGGAGAAGATCTGGCGCTGGCCCAGGTCGCCGGCGTCGAGGAGGAAGCGCAGCAGCTTGTCCGAGCCGTCGATGAAGCCGCACTCGAGCACCTTGCCGATGCGCAGGTCGAGCTTGGCGAAATCCTCGAGGCCGATGTACTGCGGCGCGTCCGTTGCCGGTGCGGCTGCCGTCGGCGCGGCCTCGGTCTTCTTCGCTTCCGCCTTGGCGGGAGCGGCAGGCGCGGCGGGGGCGAGGGTGTCCTTGGAGGCGTCGGTCATGGCGTCGATGAGCTTGGAGTCGATACGGGTGAACAGCGGCGAATAGCTGGCGGGCAGGGTGCGGCCATCGAGGTCGACGCGGCGGTCCACCTGAAGTTCCAGCCCAGGTAGGCCTCGGCCCAGCGACGGTGGCCGGCACGATCGGCTTGAGCACGCCGGCGATGTCGGCGAATGCCTGCATCGCGGTACTCAGCACGACATGCAGTTCGTCGCGTCGTGCCGGATCCTTGGCCAGCGCCCACGGCGCGGTCTGGGCGATGTACTCGTTGACCTGGTCGGCGGCGGTCATGGCGTTTCGCGCCACCGCGGCGAAGTTGTCCTCGGCGTACAGCGCGGCGGCGACGCATGGGTGTGTCCGGCGACCGCGTCGAGCAGGGTCGAACGCTGGGCCAGTACTCCCTCCGGGAGGGTGCCACTGGCAGCCGTCCACGGCGTGTTGCCGAAGTGCGTCTCCAGCAGCTTGGCGCAGCGGCTGGCGATGTTGACGAACTTGCCGACCAGGTCGCTGTTCACCCGCGCGACGAAGTCGGACAGGTTGAGGTCCAGGTCATCCACGCCGCCGGAGGACTTGCAGGCGAAGTAGTAGCGCAGCGCATCCGGTTCCAGCCCACGTCGAGGTAGGTGCGGGCCATGATGAAAGTGCCGCGCGACTTGGACATCTTGGCGCCGTCCACGGTCAGGTAGCCGTTGACGTGCAGGCGGGTGGGCGCGCGCAGGCCTGCGCCGTGCAGCACCGCCGGCCAGAACAGGCCGTGGAAGTTGACGATGTCCTTGCCGATGAAATGGTGCAGTTCGGCGTCGCTGTCCGGCTTGAGGAAGGCGTCGAAGTCGGCGCCGCTGGTCGCGCACAGGTTGCGGAAGCTGGACAGGTAGCCGATCGGCGCGTCCAGCCAGACGTAGAAGTACTTGCCCGGCTGGCCGGGGATCTGGAAGCCGAAGTAGGGCGCATCGCGGGAGATGTCCCACGCGCGCAGGCCGCCCTCGGCGTCCAGCCATTCCATCAGCTTGGCCTTTACCCCGGGCAGGGCGACATCCTGTGCCAGCCAGTTGCGCAGGAACGCCTCGAAGCGGCCGACTTCGAAGAAGAAGTGCTCGGAGTCGCGCATCTCCGGCGTCGCGCCGGACAGCGCCGAGCGGGGCTCCTTGAGGTCGGTCGGTGCGTAGGTGGCGCCGCAGACTTCGCAGTTGTCACCGTACTGGTCGGCCGCACCGCAGTTCGGGCAGATGCCCTTCACGTAGCGGTCGGGCAGGAACATGCCCTTGGCCGGATCGTAGAACTGGGCCACGTTGCGCCGGGTGATGTGGCCGCCGGCCTCCAGGCGCGCGTAGAACAGTTCGGTCAGCTCGCGGTTGGCCGCCGAGTTGGTCGAATCGTAGTGGTCGAAATCGACGCCGAAGGCAGCGAAGTCGCGCTCATGGCTGGCCTGCATGCCGGCGATGAAGGCCTCCGGGGTGACCCCGGCCTTTTCCGCGGCGAGCATGATCGGCGTGCCGTGCGTGTCGTCGGCGCAGACGTAGTGCACGATGTCGCCGCGCATGCGCCGCGCCCGGACCCAGACGTCGGCCTGGATGTAGCCGACCAGGTGGCCCAGGTGCAGCGGGCCGTTGGCGTAGGGCAGGGCGTTGGTGACGAGCGCGGAACGGGACATGGGAGGCATACCACTGGGGGCCGGGATTATCGCATGGGGCCGGATCGGGGCCGTGACCCGCCCAGTGCGTCGATCGACGCGCGGCCGTGGCATCGATCGTTGCTTGACCCCGACCGGATGTCCGCGCACAGGCGCATGACCCATGCGGCGTGTAGCCGGGCGTAACCGGCATAGGGCTGGGTCGGCGCCGTTGGGGGCGCTGGAAAGCAGCGACCCGGCCGGAGCCGGGTCGTCAGCGTGCACTGCGGACTGGGGTGCTTACTGCCGCAGCCAGGTCTGCGATTTGCAGATGAAGGCGATGCAGCCGGAGACCTCGAGCTTCCTGCCGCCCTCGATGAGTTCCATCTTCGACTTGTAGACCTTGCCCTCATCGGGCTTGAGGATGGTGCCGCCGGAGTACTCGCCGCCACCGTCGGCCTTCATCCCGCGGATGATCTCCATGCCGGTGATCGGCTTGTTCTTGCGGTCGTCCTTGCACTTGTCGCAGACCGGGTTGGGCTTGCTCGGGTTGAGCAGCTCCACGATGTGGCCGTTGATCGTGCCGTTGGCCGCCTGGGTGATCTCGACGATGGACTTGGGCTTGCCGGTTTCGCCGTCGATGGTCTTCCAGCGACCGACGACCGCGTCGGCGGCGATGGCGGAGCCGGCCGCGAGCAGCGCGGGCAGCAGCAGGATGGCGAAAAGCGATTTGGTACCGGTACGGCGCATATCCCCTCCAGGACGTGGAAGCCCGGCCATGGCGGCCGGGCCGTCCGGCCACTCTAGCGCAGCGCCGGTGGCCTGCCTACGGTTGCGTACGGTCAGGGCGGGGCGGTGCCCAGGTCGGCGTCGTCGGCCTCCGGGGTCTGCGGTTCAGGCGTGTCGACCTGTGGCGCAGTTGCCGGGATCCGCGAATTGGGATTGGCGTCGGTGCCGATCTGCTCGACCGGGCCGACGTCGACACGGCCGGTGTAGGCGCGGGCCCAGATCGAATCCTGCAGCTGCCGGTACTGCTTCGGGTCCCAGTAGCGCTCGTCGTAGTACTTCGAGCCATCGATCTGCTCGTAGGTGTCGCCGGGGCCGGGCACGTAGATCTTGAGCGCGCCGCTGTAGCCGGTGCGGCTGCCGGTCTGGCGGGACCGCTCGCGGCGCAGCACCGCCGCCAGGCGCGGTTCGGACGCGGCGTCGCCGTAGCGGGCGTAGACCTCCTTACCGATCTCGATCGCGCGTGCGCGTTCGGCCGCGTCCAGTGCCGCCCAGTAGCGCTCGCGATGGAGGATGAAGCCCTCGTAGCCCCGCTCGGCGGCTGGGTCCATCCAGGCATAGGCCTGCGGAGGGTCGCGTTCCACGCCCTTACCGGTCCACAGCATCTCCGCGACCATGCCCTGCGAAGGCTTGTCGCCGTACCAAACCGCGCGCTTGAAGAACAGGAAGGCTTCGGCGTGATTGCCGTCCTTGAGGCGTTCCTGCCCGTTCAGGCGAAGCCTCAGGTCGGGGTGCGAGCTGAGGAAGCCGGCGCTCATCATCAGCGCGTCTTCGGTCGGGTCCGGTGCCGGCGACCGCCCGGCGGCGTTGGCACCCGGCGCGCCCAGCAGTGCGAGCAGGACAAGCCCGGTCGCCTTCCATTGCCTTGCAGTCATTGCATCCTCCCGGCCCGCGCGACCATGCGCAGGACCATCCTGCCAGCGTGCGGCCCACGCCGGATCGGCCGTTAGTCACTGTCATCGCCGCCGGAGTTCCCGGCCCGGGCGTGCCGGGCCGGGAAGGCGATGTTCACTCCGCGGCCGCAGCCGCCGGTGCGCCGACGGTGACCCGGCCACCGATATTGCGCTCGAAGAACTCCAGCATCTTCGTATACAGCGCCAAGGTTGTTCTCTTCCTTGTAGAACCCGTGCATTTCGCCGGACTGGATGATCGTGTCCACCGGCGGATTGCCGGCCTTCACCAGCGCGTCGCGCATCGCCTCGGTCTGTTCGGGCACCGCGCGTTCGTCACGCGCACCGGCCACGAGCAGCACGGGGATGCCGACCTTGTCCGCCTGCAAGGTCGGCGAGGTGGCACGCAGCTCGGCCTTGTCCGTACCTAGCGTGCGGCGCAGGTAGCGCTGGCCCGAGCTGCGCCTGGGGATGTCGCCCTTCACGAACATCATGTCCATGTCATACACGCCGACATAGCCGACCGCGCACTTGAACAGGCCGGGCTCGCGGATCGGGGCCATCAGCGACGAGTAGCCGCCGAAGCTGCCGCCGTAGATGCAGATGCGCTCCTTGTCGGCATAGCCCTGGTTGATGGCCCAGTGGGTGGCGTCGAGGATGTCGTTCTGGATGCCTTGCGCCCACTGCCGGTGGCCGGCATTGCGGAACGCGTCGCCGTAGCCGCCGGAGCCGCGGAAGTTCACCTGCAGCACCGCGTAGCCGCGGTTGGCGAACAGCTGCGCCTCGCCGTTGAAGCGCCAAGGAGTCGCGCGGGCCGATCGGGCCCCCGTGCGGGTTCACGATCAGCGGCAGGTTCTTGCCGCTGCCACCCTTGGGCAGGGTCAGGTAGCCATGCACGGTCTTGCCGTCACGGGTCGTCAGCGAAAACGGCTTGACCGAGGCCATCTGCGCCTTGTCCAGCCAAGGCGCGGCCCTGCATGAGGAAGCGCGCCTTGCCGGTCTTGCGGTCGTACAGGTACAGCTCGCCGGGGTTGCTGTCGCTGTAGACGGACACGACGATCTGGTTGCCGTCGCTGGTGGCGCTGGCGAAGTCGACCATCTCGCCCGGGAAGGCCGCGGCGAGCGAGCCATAGACCTCGGCATCGGGATGCGCCTCGTCGATCATCGTGACCTTCGGCGCGCCGGCTTCGGTGACCACCGCCAGCAGCGCGCGGTCGTCGGTGGACCAGATCATGCGCGAGATGTCGGCGACCTTGTCCTTATGGAGCGGGGTGAAGGCGCCGGTGGTGGTGTCGATCGTCCCGATCGCCGCCGGCGCGCTGTTGTCGCTCTGCGAGGCGTAGACGGTGCCGTCCGGGGTGGTGCGGACCACGCTCAGGTGCTTGCCGTTGGCCGTGGAGGCGCTGACCAGGGCCCACGAGCCGTCGCCTTCCCGGCGGTACAGCTCGCTGCGTTCGTCGTACTCGCCCTCTTCGTCGCGGCTGGAGGTGCAGACCGCGAAGCGCGGCTTCTTGCCGGCGTCCAGCACGAGGTCGCAGTTGGCCTTCGGCGCGCGCCCGAGCGGGGTGCGGCGGCCGGTGACCGTGTCCATCAGCACCAGTTCGGTGCCGGCGCCTTCCATCGATTGCGGGAAATTGACCTCCATGATCACGTTGCGATCATCGTCGCGGAGGGTATCGAGCAGCGAGAAGCGCTCGTTGTCCACCTGCTTGCCGCGCTGGGTGGCGTCGCGGGTGCCGTAGAAGATCAGCGGACGCGGCTGGCTGCCGTCGGCGTTGACCGCGAACCACTCGCCGGTGCCGAACGGCTGCTCGTAGCTGCCGAGCTTGCGCACCGCGGTGAACAGCAGCCGGTCCGGGCTGGTCCAGTAGAACGCGCCCACGCTCTTGTCGTCGGGCAGCTGGTTGATCTTGACCACCGACAGGGTGTCGGTGCGCATCACGGTGAGCACGTCCTGCTCGTCCCGGTCCACGGTCATCGCCAGGTACTTGCCGTCGGGCGAAATCTTGACACCGCTGTAGGTCGGGTGCCTGACGAAGTCCTGGATGGGGATCTGCGTGGCGGCGCTGGCGGCGCCGGCGCAGAGGAGTCCAAACAGCAAGGTTGCGGTCCTGGTGGTCATTGACTCTCCTTGTGGGTTTCAGCAAAGAAAAGCCCGGCTTTCGCCGGGCTTTTCCGTTTTCCACCTGGGCTATCAGAAGCGGTAGGTGAGCGACAGGTAGAAGCGGCGACCCAGCGGGTCGGCGCCGATCCACGGCTGGTAGAACGGGTAGGCGGTGAAGCTGTTGTCCACCCGGTACTGGTTGTCCAGAACGTTGATCACCTGCAGGTCGGCCTGCACGTTGTCGCCGAACTTCTTGGCCACGCTCAGGTTGTACAGCATGTACGGCGGCAGTCGGCGCGGGTACCAGCCGCCGGCGGCGTTGGTGCCGTCGACCGTGGCGTTGGAGTACGCCGAGCCCAGGCGGGTGCCGAACACGGTGGTCGTCCAGTCGCCGTAGTTCCAGCTCACGCTGCCGCGGACGCGGCTGCGCTGCGGGGTGTTGGAGTACGGCGCGAGGTCGCGGTAGTCGATCAGCTCATCAGCCTCGACCTGCTTGTACTTGTTGGTCAGTACCAGCGTATAGGCCAAGGTCGGTGGTGAAGGTGCCGTAGCGGTCGGTGTCGTAGTTCCAGCGGTAGGTGGCGTCGATGCCGCTGGTGTCGGTCAGCGCGGTGTTGATGTAGGCCGAGTTGATCTTCTGGACGCGCTGGTCGGTCGGGGCGCCCGGCGAGTTCTCGCGGGTGATCAGCGTGTACACGTTGTCGCACACGGCCTGGGTCGGCGGCGCGGTGCCGTCGCTGTAGGAGCCTGGGCGGCAGGCCGCCTCGGTCTGCAGCAGGTAGTCATTGGAGAACTGCGACGCGGCGTCTTCCAGCTTGATGCGGTAGTAGTCGACCGACGCGGACATGGTGTCGGTGATGTCCCACACGAAGCCGGCGCCCCACGACTGGCCCTCTTCCTCCTTCAGCTCCGGGTTGCCCGCGATCAGGGTCTGGGTGCTGTAGATGGTCGGTCGGTCGCCGCTGACGTTGCACTGGGTGCGGGTACGCGGGCCCTGCGCCGCACCGGCGCCGGTGCCGGAACGGCAGGCGTACTCGTCGAGCACGTTGGCGTACGAGGCCGCGCCTTCGGCGTAGATCAGCTGCATATCCGGGGCGCGGAAGCTGGTGGCGTACGACCCGCGGAACAGAAGCGAGTCGATCGGGCGCCATTCCATACTATATTGTAGGTGACCGCGTCGCCGATGTTGGAGATGTCGTCGTACTGGTCCCAGCGGGCCGCGGCCTGCGCGGTCAGGGTCTCGAGAATCGGGATGCGGAACTCGGTACCGATCGCGTAGCGATCGCGTTCGCCGTGGGTTTCACCAGAGCTGGTCAGGTTGTAGATGGTCTGGTCGTCGATCGGGCGCAGCTGGTCGGTGCGCGGGTCGCTGACCATAGGTCCATGGTCTGGCGGTTCCACTCGGCTACCGCCGCCCAGCCCACCGCACCGGCGGGCAGTTCGAACAGATCGCCGCCGATGTTGAAGCCCACGTTCGACGAGGACGTCTCGGAGGTGTTGATCACCCGGGTCGAGAACGACTTGTAGATCTCCGGCGTGATCGGCGCTGCCCACTTGGCCAGGTCGATGTTGTAGACCGGGTAGGTGCCGGTCGCGCTGATCGCGCCGCCGGAGCTGGCCCAGCCCAGGCGCGCGGGCCGAGGAAGTAGTTGTGCACGGCCTGGGCCAGCAGGCGCGGGCGGTCCATGCGGTAGTTATAGTAGCCGTAGTTGCCGTACGCCTCCCAGTCGAAGCGGTCGGCGAAGCTGCCACGGATACCGGCGGCGACGTCGTAGGTGTACTCGTCGTACTTGGTCACCGCCGCCTCGTTGCCGCCCAGCTCCTCGGGCGAGAAGACGCGCTGCAGCTGGACCAGGTCACGGGTGCTGGTGTTCCACAGGAACGCCGTCGCCGCGCCGGCGCGGGTGGTGTTGAAGCGGTCGCCGCTGGTGCCCCAGAACTCGGTGCCGGCGCTGGCCGACGCGTTGTTGCCGTAGTAGTTAGTGCTGGCCCACAGCTGGGTGGTGTCGGTCACGTCGAAGGTGCCGTAACCGTACGCGCTCCAGAACTCCTGCTTGTTGGAGATCGAACGCGATGCCGACTGGGTGAACGAGCCGCAGTAAGTGCCGCGGGCGGCAGTGGTGCGGGTGTCGAAGCCCAGTGCGTCGCACGCCGCAGCGCCCGGATAGTAGGCGTTGTGGTTGACCGGGCCGTTGGCGTTGGCTAAGGCCGCGGATCATGATCAGCGACAGCGCCGGGTTGGTGAAGTCATAGCCCAGCGGGCCGTTGCGGGTGTCGGCCAAAAAATCGCGCTGGTCGGCGAACACCGGCTCGGTGGCGCGGTACTGCAGGGCCCAGGTCGCGGTCCAGCGGTCGCCCGTCTTGCCGCCGAGCAGCTCGAAGCCGCCAGTATCACCGCCGCCGTTGGTGGTGGTGCCGGCGGTCACGCGCAGCTGGTTGCCGTCGAAGTTCTCGCGCAGCACGATGTTGACCACGCCGGCGACCGCGTCGGAACCATAGATCGCCGAGGCGCCGCCGCTCAGGACTTCCACGCGCTCGACCACCGAGGACGGGATCGCGCGGGTGTTGACCACGTTGTTGTCGCGGTTGTACGGCTGCGGGTACTGGGCCGGACGGCGGCCGTTGATCAGCACCAGGGTGTAGCCGGGGCCGAGGTTGCGCAGGTTGACCACCCTGGGCATTCGGCGTGAAGCCGGTCACGCCGAGGTCGCCGGTGAACGAGGTGGTGGCGTTCTGGCTCAGCGACATCAGCATGTCGCCGACGCTCTGGAAGCCTTCGCGGTCGATGTCGTCGCGGGTGATCACCGTCACCGCGGTCGGGCCTTCGATCTCGGCGCGCTTGATGCGCGAACCGACAACCGTCACCTTGTCGAGGTTGGCGGTGCCGCCGGCTGCGGTGGCCTGCTCACCTGCGTTCCCTTGGGCCGCGTCGGCCTGCTGGGCAAAAGCCAGCCCGGCCAGCGGCAGGACCAGGGCGGCGAGCAGCGCGGCGCTCAAGCGGTTCCGGGCGGGGCCGGAGGAAGATTGTTCGGTCATCAAATATCCCCTAAATCGTTGATCTTTATCGGCTTCTTCTTCCCCGAAGCCGATCATGAATGAGGCCGAAATGCTTGGCCTGACAGAAACTTAACATGGTTTTAATTCCAAGTGCATCCATTTGACACAATGACCAACGTCACGGTTGATGACGCAATTTCATGAGCAACTTCAAGAACCTGGTCTCGGCCCTCGAGCAGCTCGTCGATCCATGCACCGGTCTGGCGCTGGCCCCTCCACGGGCCGGATGGGAGGTGCAGGGCGACCTGCGTGCCTGCCGCGTCGAGCTGGTGGCCGGCTATCCACTGGCGGCTGACGCGGTCTCGGGCCTGCGCCACGAGGTCGCTGCGCGGGTCGAGGCGGCCGGCGGAGGGTTCGCCGCGTTCGAGGTGCGCCCGCGCATCGCCGCCCATGCCGTGCAGCCCGGCCTGTCGCCTGCGCCGCGCGTCCGCAACGTGATCGCGGTCGGCTCCGGCAAGGGCGGAGTCGGCAAGTCGACCACCGCGGTGAACCTGGCCTGCCCTGCAGCGGCTGGGCGCCAGGTCGGCGTGCTCGACGCGGACGTCTACGGTCCCAGCGTGCCGGCCATGCTCGGCCTCTCGGGGCGGCCGGAGAGCCCGGACAACAAGTCGATCGAGCCGATGCGCGCGTTCGGGGTGGAGGCCATGTCGATCGGCCTGCTGGTCGACGCCGACATGCCGATGATCTGGCGCGGGCCGATGGCCACCTCGGCGCTGACCCAGCTGTTCACCGACACGCGCTGGGGCGACCTGGACTACCTGGTGGTCGACCTGCCGCCGGGCACCGGCGACATCCAGCTGACCCTTACGCAGAAGATCCCGGTCGCCGGCGCGGTGATCGTGACCACGCCGCAGGAGATCGCCACGCTGGATGCGCGCAAGGCGCTGAAGATGTTCGAGAAGGTCAACGTGCCGGTGCTGGGCATCGTCGAGAACATGGCGGTGCACGTGTGCAGCAACTGCGGCCATGCCGAACACCTGTTCGGCCAGGGCGGCGGGCAGGCGATGGCCACGCAGTACGGCGTGCCGCTGCTGGGCTCGCTGCCGCTGGACCTGCGCATCCGCGAGCAGGGCGATGCCGGGACCCCGGTTGTCGCGGCCGCACCGGATTCGGCGGCAGCGCAGGCGTACATGGCGGCCGCGCAGGCGATGGCGGCGCACCTGGCAGCGCGGCCGCGGGCCTCGATGCCGATCGCCTCGACCCCATTCTGAACGAGGCATCCCTGCGGGCGCCGGGCCTGCCGCGACACGGGGCGGCAGGCCTGCAACGGCGCCGCCTTCGCCCAACCGTTTCGCGTCGCCGGCCCGTCCGGTTCCTGCCGCGGCGGCATCGCGGCGCGCGATGGGTGCGGCAGGACAGGGCTCGGCTCTACAATCGCCGGGTCGCGGGCCGTCGCGCCTATGGAAACACCGCATGAGCATCAAGAGCGACCGCTGGATCCGCCGCATGGCCGAGCAGCACGGGATGATCGAGCCGTTCGAGCCGGGCCAGGTCAAGCACGCGGCGGACGGTAACCGCATCGTCAGCTACGGCACTTCCAGCTACGGCTACGACGTGCGCTGCTCGCGCGAGTTCAAGGTGTTCACCAACATCAACTCCACGATCGTCGACCCCAAGCACTTCGACCCGAAGAGCTTCGTCGACATCGAGGCCGACGAGTGCATCATCCCGCCGAACAGTTTCGCGCTGGCGCGCACGGTCGAGTACTTCCGCATCCCGCGCGACACGCTGGTGGTGTGCCCAGCAAGAGCACCTACGCGCGCTGCGGGATCATCGTCAACGTGACTCCACTCGAGCCCGAATGGGAAGGACACGTGACCCTGGATTCAGCAACACCACGCCGCTGCCGGCGCGGATCTACGCCAACGAAGGCGTGGCCCAGATGCTGTTCTTCCAGTCCGACGCCGACGACGTCTGCGAGACCTCGTACAAGGACCGCGGCGGCAAGTACCAGGGCCAGACCGGGGTGACCCTGCCGCGGACCTGAGGCCGGAGTCGCGGGAACAAAAAAGGGCGCGGATTTCCGCGCCCTTTCCGTTTGTGCCGGGATGTGTGCCGGGAACGGGGCACGCCTGGCCCGCGCATGTTCGGTGGCCGTGGCCGACGCCGTCGGACCGGCGTGAGCCCGGCGGGCGTCGCGTCAGCAGTGCCGCGCGGTGTCGCGGGCAGGCAGCAGCAGCTTGCCGAGGCCGGCGACGATCAGCAGTGCAGGCCACCATGTCGCCAGAAGGCGGCCGGCGTCGATGCCGGCCACGCCCAGGTTGTCCAGCAGGAACAGCGTGCCCAGCACGATCAGGACCAGGGCGGGGATCAGGCGGCGGTGCATGGCGGCGTCCTCGGAAGGGTGTGGCGCCATGCTGCGCCCGCCGGCGCCCAGGATCAGGTGCCGGAAGTCAACTTCCCGTTGCAGGGCGCCGGTGCGGGCCTGGGCGCCGCGGTTCACGACGCCGGAACGTCCCTGTCATCACTTCCGCCGCAGCAGCATGCCCACGCCGACCGCGACCAGGGATCGCCGGCCACCAGGGTCGCCAGCAGGCTGCCCAGTCCGCTGTCGATCCACCCGAGGTTGCGGGCCAGGAAGAACAGGCCCAGGACGATCAGGATGAGCGCGGCGAAGATATTGGAGCCCATGGCGGGATAGGTCGGTGTCGTGGAATGGAGGCGCCTATCCTAGCCGTGAACGCCACAGCGCGACACGCGCCGCGAGCGTGTCGGCGTCATGGCGCTGCATCGCGCCACTGCCCCAGACCGGACCCGGTAAGGCCGGGTCGCCCTGATGGCGACCGACCACGTGCACGTGCAGCTGGCGCACGATATTGCCGAGCGCGCCGATGTTGACCTTCTCCACGCCCGCTTCGGCACGCAGCAGCTGGCTGACCTGGTTGAGCTCGGCCAGCAGCAGCGTTGCTGGCCGCCGTCCAAGTCGATCCATTCGACTGCACCTTCCACACGCGGCACCAGCAGCAGCCACGGGAAGCGGGTGTCGTCCATCAGCCGCATCTGCGACAGCGGACCGTCGGCGATGAACGCGCTGTCGGCGGCCAAGGCGCGGATCCAGCGGGAATGGCAGGACCGGGCCGCTCACCGCAGGTGCCCGGCGAAGAAGTCCAGGCTGCGCGCACGCGCCAGGGGTGGCGCTGCCCTTGCCGTAGGCGTTCGGGTCGACGTCGCGGTTGAACGCGTGCCCGGCCGGATACGTGTGCACCGCCATGGTCGGCAGGGCGCGCCGGTGCGCTTCGACGGCCTCGGGCGTGATCGAGGTGTCGTGCTCGCCGAAGTGGAACATCACCGGCGCCCGCGGGGCGGCCACCAGTGCCGGGTCCTCGAGGAAGGGCAGGTCGCGCGCTCCGTAGTAGCTGACCGACGGCAGTCCGAGCTTTAGTGCCGACAGCATCGCCACGGTGCCGCCCCAGCAGTAGCCGACGGTGCCGATGGCCCGCTGCACCTGCAGGGCGGCCAAGGTGGGCGCGCAGGTGTTGCGCGGCGCTGGCGACGATGTCCAGCGCCGCGTCCAGGCCGAGCTGGCCGACCAGCTCGCGGCCGCGCAGGGAGCTGGCCTTATCGTAGTCCAGCTCCACGCCGGGCTGGATCGGATCGAAGAAGGCCGGCGCCAGCACCGCGTAGCCCTCGGCGGCATAGCCTTCGGCCACCTCGCGGATGTGCGCGTTGACCCCGAAGATCTCCTGGATGACCACCAGGCCGCCCTTGGGCGCCGCCGCGTGGTCGATCTGCCAGGCGGCGACCGTGCCGTGCGGCGTATCGAGCTGGATCCACTGGCCCATGGCTGCGCTCCCGGAAGAAATCGGCGTTCATCTTAGGCGCTGGCGGGGCGGACGGTGGCGGGCGTACGGCCGCACCGGCGGTTCCTGAACGGCCAGGAGGGAGCGGGCAGGGCATGGCCGCTATAATTCCGCGCCCCGGCCACGCCGGGTCCGCCACCGTTCCGGCAGCCCGTTCCTCCCGAGTTTCCCCATGTCCCTGCAGAACCCCAAAGTCGGCTTCGTCAGCCTCGGCTGTCCGAAGGCGCTGGTCGATTCCGAGCGCATCCTCACCCAGCTGCGGGTGGAGGGCTACGACATCGTTCCCAGCTACGACGCCGCCGACGTGGTGGTGGTCAACACCTGCGGCTTCATCGACTCGGCGGTGGCCGAATCGCTGGACGCCATCGGCGAGGCGATGAACGAGAACGGCAAGGTCATCGTCACCGGCTGCCCGGGCAAGCGCTCGGAGCTGATCCGCGCGCAGTATCCGCACGTGCTGTCGGTGTCAGGCCCGCAGGACTACGGCAGCGTGATGGAAGCGGTGCACAAAGCGCTGCCGCCCAAGCACGACCCGTTCCTGACCTGGTCCCGGACTACGGCCTCAAGCTGACCCCGCACCACTACGCCTACCTGAAGATTTCCGAAGGCTGCAACCACCGCTGCAGCTTCTGCATCATTCCCTCGATGCGCGGCGACCTGGTGTCGCGCCCGGTCGACGAGGTGCTGCGCGAGGCCGAGCGCCTGGTGAAGGGCGGCGTGCGCGAGCTGCTGGTCGTCTCGCAGGACACCTCCGCCTACGGCGTGGACCTGAAGTACGCCGCGCGCAGCTGGCGCGGCCGCGAATACCAGACCCGGATGAAGGCGCTGTGCGAAGGCCTGTCCGAGCTGGATGCGTGGACCCGCCTGCATTACGTCTATCCGTATCCGCACGTGGACGACGTGATCCCGCTGATGGCCGAAGGCAAGGTCCTGCCGTACCTGGACATTCCCTTCCAGCACGCCAGCCCGCGCATCCTCAAGCTGATGAAGCGCCCCGGCGCGGTCGACAAGACCCTGGAGCGCGTGCAGCGCTGGCGCGCGATGTGCCCGGACCTGACCCTGCGCTCGACCTTCATCGTGGGCTTCCCCGGCGAGACCGAGGCCGAGTTCCAGGAGCTGCTCGACTTCCTCGACGAGGCACAGCTGGACCGTGTCGGTGCCTTCGCCTATTCGCCGGTGGACGGCGCGGCGGCCAACGACCTGCCCGGTGCGGTGCCGGAAGAGGTCAAGCAGGAGCGCCTTACCCCGTTTCATGGAACGGCAGGGTGAAATTTCCGCCGCGCGCCTGGAGGCGAAGGTCGGCAGCGTGCAGCGCTGCCTTATCGATGCGCTCGACGGCGAGCTGGCGATCGCCCGCTCGATGGCCGATGCGCCGGAGATCGACGGCGTGGTCCAGATCCAGGACGGTCGCGACGCCGGCCTGCAGGTCGGCGAGTTCGTCGACGTGCGGATCATGGGCAGCGACGAGCACGACCTGTACGGCGAGGTCGAATACGCCGAGGCCGGCGACGCCGCCCCGCTGGGGCTGCGCCTGGTCTGATCAGCCCTGACCGGGCCGGGCGCGCGATGCGCGCCCGGTTGCGGGATCAGGGTGTGTCGTGTGCACCGGTGCGGCGAAGGCCAGGTGAGGCCGCCGGGGCCGATGTTCATCATTCCGGTGATGCTCATCTGCAGCACGTGCAGCGACACGCCCGCGCGCGTGCAGATTTCGCGCAGGTCGCCCAGTTCGGGGATGCGTTCGACCTCGTCCAGCGGGCCGGCGTAGGACACGATCACGTGCGGGGTGTGCAGGCCGCGCTCGACGCGCCCGGCAGCAAAGCTGAAGAGGCGGCCCTATATTCGGCACGACCGCGACACTTGCTCACCGGATGGGTGTCGCCGTGGTAGCCGCGGATGATCGGCTTGATCCCCAGCATGCCGCCCATGGACCACGCTGACCAGGTTGATGCTGCGGTCGCCGCGAACCCGCGAGCGGGTGCGGGCGTAGTCCAGGTCGTCCGGCACGTAGTAGGTGTAGGTCGAATCGATGACCTTGAACAGCGCGTCGTGGATTTCCTTCGGCTGCATCTGCTGCCGGAGCATGTCGCGCAAGGCCATGGCCGGCAGGCCCGAGCCGGCGAACATGTTCTTGGTGTCGATCACCCGGAACTGGAACGGGCGCTTGATGTCCGCGGCCTGGCGCATGTCGCGGACGTGGGCCAGGGCCATCGCGCTGCCCTGGCTCGAGGCTTCGTGGATCGGGCTGCGGCTGGCGGTGATGGTCAGGCAATAGACCGAGTCGTAATCCAGGCGAAGCGCTCGATGAACAGGTTGCGCATCTGCTCGGCGTTCAACGGCACCGACTGTCCGGCCACACCCTCGCCCTTGCCGTTCTCGCGCAGGTAGCGGGCGCTGGCTTCCGGGTCATGCTGGTCGACATAGGTGGAGTCGCCGATCCGTATCGGGATCGGGATCACCGCCACGTCCGGATCGGACAGGAATTCCGCGGATACGTCGCACGAGGCGTCGATGACGATGCCGGTACGTACCAGCGGACGCACGGCGTTGCCTTCGGCTGCGTCGGCTGCGGTCGGATTCGGTTTCACTGCAAACATGTTTTCTCCCCGGAATACATGGCAAACAGCGCGGAAAAAAGCACGGGTATGGCGCGGGCGTCAAATACGTATACGTATGTCCAGCCGGGGCGGAGATACCCCTTTGTTTTCACGTGGATGACCACGCGATCCATGCGCACGCGTATGCGGAAGTATGCGCGGATACTTTTCCTGGCCGCGAGCCTGCGGCCTCACTCCGCGTAGCGGATGTCGACCAGCACGAAGCGCGCCGGGCCGCCAGGCAGCTCGACCGGGAACTCGTCGTCGATGCGCTTCTTCAGCAGGGCGCGCGCGAGTGGCGAATCGATGCTGATATAGCCCAGCGCGGCGTCGGTCTCGTCGGGACCGACGATGCGGTACCGCAACAGCTGGCCGTCATCCACGCGCTCGAGTTCCACCCGCGCGCCGAAGTACACGGCTTCCGGATCGGTGGGCTGGCCTTCGACGACCTTCAGTGCCGGAATCCGTTTGGACAGGTAGCGCACGCGACGGTCGATCTCGCCGAGCTGCTTCTTCCGGTAGGTGTACTCGGCGTTCTCCGAGCGGTCGCCCTCGGCGGCGGCGGCGGCGAGGGCCTTGACCACCTCCGGGCGTTTCACCCGCCACAGCTCGTCCAGTTCGGCCTTGAGCCGGTCGTGGCCGCCGCGGGTGATCAGCGCGGTGCTCTTTTCGGGAGGTGGACGCCAGCGCGACATGTCAGTGCCGCGCCGCTGCCGGCTGCATGCGATGCAGGCTGCGTCCGCGCGGGTCCTCGACCGGCTCTATGCAGGAGCCGTCCGCGAGCACCAGCGTGTCGTCCGCCGGCAGGGCGAATTCGCGGGCGCCACGCAAGCCGTCCGGTACCAGACGCAGGCAGGTGCCATTCCACTCCACCGACCAGTCACCCTGTTCGGGCGGCAGGTTTTCCAGCGTCATCCGGCAGTGCGCCTGCAACGTGTAGCGCCGCTCCGCGCCCAGCTGCAGCAGCGCGTCGGCCTGTTCGCAGCCGGCCACGGGCATGCTGCCGAAGAAGGTGCCGGACAGCACCGCCCCGGTTTGCCGGGTTTCGTCCGCGGCCATGGCGCACGCGGGGACCATGATCGCCAGTGCGAACGCGCACGCCAGATGGCGCGGGGAAGGCTTCATGGACGGATCGATCCCTGCCGTGTTCAGCGTCGCCGGCCACCGAAGATGCCGCCGAGGATGCCGCGCACGATCTGGTTGGTGATGGTGCGCGCGGCCTGCTTGCCGGAGGCCTCGATCACGCCCTGGCGACGGCCGTTGCCGAACAGCACGTCGCTCACCGCCTTGCCGAAGCCGCCCTCCGCCTGCGGCGGCGCAGCCTTACCGCTGTCGCGGGTGCCGCGGGCGGGCGGCGCCTGTGCACGGTCGGCGGCCGCCTGCGCCCGCGCGGCCAGCATCTCGGCGGCCGATTCGCGATCGACGGACTGGTCGTAGCGCGTGCCCAGCACGCTGCCGGCGCGGACCCGGGCGCGCTCGGGCGCGCTGATCGCACCCATGCGGCAGCGCGGCGGCGCGATCCTGGTCTGCTGCACACGGGCGCGGGCACGCCACGCTCCTGCAGGGTGGAGACCAGCGCCTCGCCGGTGGCCAGCTGCGACAGCGTCGCGGCCACATCGAGTTTCGGATTCGGCACGAAGGTCTCGGCTGCGGTCTTCACCGCCTTCTGGTCGCGTGGCGTGTAGGCGCGCAACGCGTGCTGCACGCGGTTGCCGAGCTGGCCGAGGATGTCGTCGGGTACGTCGTCGGGGAACTGCGAGCAGAAGTACACGCCCACGCCCTTGGAGCGGATCAGGCGCACCACCTGCTCGATGCGCTGCTGCAGCGCCGCCGGCGCGTCGTCGAACAGCAGGTGCGCCTCGTCGAAGATGAAGGCCAGTTTCGGCCGGTCGAGGTCGCCGACCTCGGGCAGGTTCTCGAACAGCTCCGACAGCAGCCACAGCAGGAAGGTCGCGTACAGCCGCGGCTTGAGGATCAGCTGGTCGGCAGCCAGTATTCCGATCACGCCGCGACCGTCGTGGTTGACGCGCATGATGTCGGCCAGTTCCAGCGCCGGCTCGCCGAAGAAGCTTTCGCCTCCGTCCTGCGACAGGCGCAGCAACGCCCGCTGGATCGCCGCGACCGACTGCGCGCTGACCAGGCCGTATTCGGTGGAGACGTCCTTGCGTTCCTCGACGACCAGGTTGAGCAGGGCGCGCAGGTCGTCCAGGTCGAGCAGCAGCAGGCCGCGGTCGTCGGCCAGTTTGAACACGATGTCGAGCACGCCGGACTGGGTGTCGTTCAGTTCCAGGATGCGGCCGATCAGGGTCGGGCCCATCTCGCTGACGGTGGTGCGGACCGGATGGCCGAGCCTGCCGTACAGGTCCCAGAACAGCACCGGGTTGGCCTCGGCGGCGTAGCCGGCCACGCCGGTTTCGGCGGCGCGCTGCAGCACCTTCTCGCTGCCGTCGCCGGCCACCGCCAGGCCGGCCACGTCGCCCTTCACATCGGCCACGAACACCGGTACGCCGAGCCGCGAGAAGCCTTCGGCCAGCGTCATCAGGGTCACGGTCTTGCCGGTGCCGGTGGCGCCGGCGACCAGCCCGTGGCGGTTGCCGTACTTCGGCAGCAGGGTGACGGGGATGTCGTCGGTGATGCCCTTGCCCAGCAGGATCGGGTCCATGCGTCGCCTCCTGGCGAACTCGCGGCGGTTGACGCGCCGGCCGATTCTAGTCGCTCCCCGCGGCTTGCCGCCTGCCGTCGCCGGCGGCTACCCTGCCGGTCGCTTCGTTCCCGATGTGCCCGATGCCCCCTCGCTTGCTCATGCACTGGCCGCTGGCCGCCCTCCTGCTGTTCTGCCTGGCTCCCGCCGCCCACGCCCAGCGCGTGTCTGCCAAGGACATGGCCGCCTCCGACCTGCTGGTCCAGCGCATGGCCGCCGCCGAACAGCGCTACAGCGACGCGCTGGTGCTGGCCGCCAACGGCGATCCCAAGGGAACGACCGAAAGCAATGCCGCGCTGGAGGACATGGAGGACGTGGTCGACGCCTGCGTGAAGCAGAAGGGCTGCCCGATGTCCGACCTGCTGGCGGCGTGGAAGCGCCTGCTCAAGGCCGAGGTCGATGCGGCAGGCGAGGAACAGGACGAAGACCCCGGCGAGGACGGGCTGCTGGAAGCCGACACCGCCTTGGCCGCCGACGTTCCCGAAGCCGCACGCACCGTGCGCCTGCTCGGCGACGACAAGCGCCATGCCTTCGACCGCATGGTCCAGTTCAACCCGGCGATCCAGGCCGGCATCCGTCGCTGGCTGACCGACATGCGCCCGTCGCTGATGGACAGCTACGAGAACTACTATAATCATGCGCCACCTGATGTGGCCGGAGTTCGAGCGTCGCGGCCTGCCCGAGGCGCTGCTGTTCGGGATCATGGCCAAGGAATCCAACGGCCGCGTGCATGCCATGTCGCGCGCCGGTGCCGCCGGGCCGATGCAGTTCATGCCGGCCACCGGCCGCCGTTTCGGCCTGGGCCCGGACGGGACCGGCTTCGACAGCCGCTACGACCCGCGCAGCGCGGCGATGGCCAGCGCCGCCTATCTCAACGAGCGCCTGCAGCAGCTCAACAACGACGTCGAGCTGTCGCTGGCCGGGTACAACGGCGGCGAGGGCCGGGCGTTGCGCGTGCACCGGTCCAGCGGCGGCACCGGCTTCTGGAACGCCTCGGCCTACAGCCAGTTCCCGGCCGAAACCCGCGACTACGTGCCGATGGTCATCGCCGCGGCATGGATCTACATGCACCCGCGCCAGTACGGAGTGAGCTTCCCCAAGGTCGATGGGCGTCCGGCCACGTTCAAGCTGGTGCGGCCGGCGAGCATCTACGCGCTGACCATTTGCCCGGGCAATCGCGGCAACCGCGACGGCTACATGCGCGCCCTGCGCAACCTGAACCCGCGCTACGAGGTCGAGACCTGGATTCCGGCCGGGACCACGCTCAACGCGACCACCCGCGTGGCCGGCCTCTACCACCGGTACTGCAGCGGCGGCGAGCGTACCGAGCTGGCCCAGGCGCTGGTGACCGCCGACGTCAACGCCGCGATCGTCCGCGACACCCCCGCAGGCACCGTCGCCGTGGGCGACGTCACGCCGCTGCCCGGCGTGGCCACCACCGTCGCCACCGGTACCCCGCAGCCGGCCAAGCCGAAGGCGCAGCAGGCACGCAGCTACCGCGTGGCCAAGGGCGACACGCTCGGCCGCATCGCCCAGCGCCACGGCTGCGAGGTCAAGGTGCTGGCCCGCGCCAACGGGCTCAAGGCCCCCGGCTACAGCCTGCGCCAGGCCAGCAGCTGAAGCTGGAAGGCTGCACGAAGTAATCCGGGCGCCGGGTGCGGGCGCTGCCCGCGTTCAGCGCGCCAGGTGGGCCAGCGCCTTACCCAGCCGCACCGGCGATTCGGCGGCTGGGCCCGGGGCCAGCGTCGCCGCGCCCGGCGGCAGCAGCACGATCACGGTCGAGCCGTAGTTGAAGCGCGCCATCTCGGCGAAGCGCTCCAGCACGATGCCCTTGCCGCGCCAGTCCTTGCGGGTGATGTCGTCGCCGTAGGCGGAATCTCCTCGCCGCTCCACACCGTCTCCACGCCCGAGACCAGCAGCGCGCCGACCATCACCGAGGCCATCGGCCCGAAGTCGGTGTCGAAATGGCAGACCAGCCTTTCGTTGCGCGCGAACAGCCGGGGCACGTTCCTGACCGCATCGGGGCCGACGCTGAACAACCGGCCCGGTACGTGCACGGTTTCGCGCAGGATCCCGGTCCACGGCATGTGCACGCGGTGGTAATCCCGCGGCGACAGGTACACGGTGGCGAAGCGGCCGCCGGCGAACACGCGCGCGGCCTCGGCGTCGCCGAGCAGTTCGGCGGCGGTGAACGACTGGCCCTTGGCGCGGAAGATGCGGCCTTCGGCCTCGATCGGCCCGAGCTGGCTGATCCGCCCGTCGGCCGGCATCAGCAGCGCGCGCGGGTCCGGATCGGGCGTGCGCGCCCCCGGCTTCAGCGCGCGGGTGAAGAACGCATTGAAGGTGGGGTAGGCAGCCGGGTCCGGCTGCGCGGCTTCGGCCAGGTCGACGTCGAAGCGGCGTACGACGGTGTCGATGAAGCGCTGCTTCAGCCACGGCGTGTCCGAGTAAGCGGCGCTGCGCGCGAGCGACGACAGCAGCCGGTGCGGCAGGGCCCAGCTCAGCGTGGTCAGCAGGCTCATGGTGCGCGGTCCGCCGCGGTCAGGTGGGCCAGGTCGTCGGCGATGGCCCGGGGCTGGAATGGCGGACGGATGATGCCGGCTAAGGCGACCCTGCGGGTCGAGCACCGCGAGGTTGGCCGAGTGGTCGACGCTGTAGTCCTGCGGATTCTGCTCGAAGTTCTTGCCCGGCACCTTCATGAAGACGAAGCCCAGCGAGGTGGCGAACTTCTCCAGCGCCGGCACGTCGGCGGTGGCGGCGAGGGTGTCGGGATGGAAGGCGTGGGCGTATTCGCCGGCCTTGCCGGGACTGTCGCGCCCGGGATCGACCGAGACGAACAGCACGCGCGGGCGGGTGGATTCGGGAAGGGCCTGCCACTGCTTCTGGGCCAGGGCCAGCTCCGACAGGGTGGTCGGACACACGTCCGGGCAGTAGGTGAACCCGAGGAAGGCCAGGGTCCAGTGCCCGGCCAGTTCGCCGGGGACCAGCGGGGTGCCATCCGACTGGCGCAGGTTGAACGGCGGCAGCTCCCGCGACTGCGGCAGCAGGGTGACGGTCTGCAGCGCCGGCGCGGCCGGGCCGGCCTGGCGGCCGAGGAAGTGGAAGGCCGCCAGCAGCCCGAGGCCGGCGGCCAGCGCGGCGACGAGGACGTAGCCGAAGGTACGGTTGAACATGCGGTCCAGCATCCGGTGTGTTCCAGGCCGGCCATGATAGCGGCGCCCCGGGCAAAGGTCGGGGCAAAGCACGCCGCTGGCCTATAATTGCCGGCCGTTCCCGACACCGCCGCCAGGCGGCACGCGCCATGACCGCCGACCCGGCCGCCGAACTGCACACCATCATCGACCTGATCCGCTACGGCGGCAGCCGTTTCAACGAAGCGGGCCTGACCTTCGGCCACAGCTACGACAACGCGATGGACGAGGCGACCCAGCTGGTCCTGCACGCGCTGCACCTGCCGCATGACCTGAGCCCGGTCTACGGACAGTCGCGGCTCACCGGCGAGGAGAAGCGCAAGGTCTTGGCCCTGTTCCAGCGGCGCATCGACGAGCGCGTGCCGGCCGCCTCTGCCTTACCGGCGAGGCCTTATTTGCCGGGTTGAGCTTCAAGAGCGATTCGCGCGCGCTGGTGCCGCGTTCGCCGATCGCCGAGCTGATCGAAGCCGGTTTCGAGCCGTGGCTGGGCGGGCGCGAGGTCCGGCGCGCGCTGGACCTGTGCACCGGCTCGGGCTGCATTGCCATCGCCATGGGCCACTACCAGCCGGAATGGGAAGTGGACGGCGTGGACATCAGCGACGACGCGCTGGGCCCTTACCGCGGAGAACAAGGCGCGGCTGCATGCCGGCAACGTCAACCTGCTCAAGTCCGACCTGTTCGCCGGGCTGACCGGGCGCCACTACGAGCTGATCGTCACCAATCCGCCGTACGTCACCGACGACGAGACCGACGCGCTGCCGAAGGAATATTCCTACGAACCGGAACTGGGCCTGCGCGCCGGCCCGGACGGACTGGACCTGGTGCTGAAGATCCTGCGCGACGCGCCGCTGCACCTGTCGCAGGACGGCCTGCTGATCTGCGAAGTCGGCGAGTCCGAGCGGCACCTTATCAAGCTGCTGCCGGAAGTGGACCTTACGGATCGAGTTCAAGGTCGGGCAGATGGGCATCTTCGCGGTGGAGTGCCGCGAACTGATCGCGCACAACGCACGCATCGCCGAGCTGGCCGCCGCGCGGAAATGACCTCGCCGCCGCGCATGCATCCGTGCATGCGCTGACGACGCGCGACCGTTACCGGGGCAACGTTTCCGGCCGCCTGCCGCACTGCAGCAGGGGGCGCCGATATGCGATCCTTGCGCGTCTACCCACCGGTTCTCCCCGCGGAGCGGCGCCTTGAGCAGCAATACGTTTGGCAAACTTCTGTCGGTCACCACCTTCGGCGAGTCGCACGGCCCGGCCATCGGCTGCGTGCTCGACGGCTGCCCGCCGGGGCTGGAGATCGCGCCGGAGGAGTTCGCCCACGACCTGCAGCGCCGTGCCACCGGCAAGTCGCGCCACACCTCCGCGCGGCGCGAGGCCGACGAGGTCGAGATTCTTTCGGGTGTGTACGAAGGCCGCACCACCGGTACCCCGATCGCGCTGCTGATCCGCAACACCGACGCACGCAGCAAGGACTACGCGAACATCGCCGCGCAGTTCCGCCCCGGCCACGCCGACTACAGCTACTGGCAGAAGTACGGCATCCGCGACCCGCGCGGCGGCGGCCGCAGCTCGGCGCGCGAGACCACCATGCGCGTGGCCGCGGCGGTGATCGCCAAGAAGTGGCTGCAGCAGCGCCATGGGGTGAGCGTGCGCGGCTTCATGGCCCAGATCGGCGAAGTGAAGCCGGCCGGCTTCGACTGGAGCGCGGTGGAGGACAACCCGTTCTTCTGGCCGCATGCGGCGCAGGTGGATGAACTCGAGAGCTACATGGACGCGCTGCGCAAGTCCGGCGATTCGGTCGGCGCGCGCGTGACCGTGGTCGCCGACGGCGTGCCGCCGGGCTGGGGCGAGCCGATCTACGGCAAGCTCGACGGCGAGCTTGCTTCGGCGCTGATGAGCATCAACGCGGTCAAGGGCGTGGAGATCGGCGACGGCTTCGACGTGGTCGCGCAGAAGGGCACGCAGCACCGCGACCTGATCGCACCGGGCGGCTTCGCCAGCAACCACGCTGGCGGCATCCTCGGCGGCATCTCCACCGGCCAGCAGGTGGTGGCCTCGATCGCGCTGAAGCCGACCTCCAGCCTGCGCCTGCCCGGGCCGACCGTGGACGTCCATGGCAACCCGGTCGAAGTGATCACCACCGGCCGCCATGATCCCTGCGTCGGCATCCGCGCCACGCCCATTGCCGAGGCGATGGTCGCGCTGGTGCTGATGGACCAGGCGCTGCGCCACCGTGCGCAGTGCGGCGACGTCGGCACGATCACCCCGCGCATCCCCGCCGGTCCGGCGCTGGGCGAAGGCGGGCGGGACTAGCCGGCATGGCCGCCACGCGTCCCCGCGTCTGGGTGTCGCAGCCGCTGTTCGACGACATCGTCGACCAGCTGGCAGCGCATTGCGACGTGGACGCCGTGGCCGCGGTCACCGTGCACGACCCGGGCGCGGTCGCCGCCGCGCTGCGTGAGGCCGAGGGCGCACTGGTCACGCTCAACGAGCGCATCGGTGCGGCCGAGCTGGCCGCGGCACCGCGCTTGCGCGCGATCGCCAACGTCGGCGTGGGCTACAACAACCTGGACATTCCCGCACTGGAAGCGGCGGGCGTCGTCGCCACCAACACGCCGGACGTCCTCACCGAAACCACCGCCGACCTCGGCTTCGCCCTGCTGATGGCCGCCGCGCGACGCGTCACCGAATCCGAGCGCTGGCTGCGCGCAGGCAACTGGCAGCAGTGGTCGTTCTCGACCATGCTCGGCGCCGATATCCATGGCAGCACGCTGGGCATCCTCGGCATGGGCCGGATCGGGCAGGGCATCGCCCGCCGCGGCCACCATGGTTTCGGCATGAAGGTGCTGTACCACAACCGTTCGCGCCTGCCGGAAACGGTGGAGCACGGGATCGGTGCACGCCACGTCGGCTTCGACGAACTGCTGGCGCAGGCCGATCACCTGGTGCTGGCGCTGCCGTATTCACAGGCCAGCCACCACATCATCAACGCTGCCGCACTGGCGAGGATGAAGCCGACGGCGACGCTGGTGAACATCGCCCGCGGCGGCCTGGTCGACGAACCCGCGTTGGCCGATGCCCTGGCCAACGGCCGCCGCCCACCGCGGCGGGGCTGGACGTATACGAAGGCGAGCCGGCCGTGCGTGCCGAACTGCTGGCGCTGCGCAACGTGGTGCTGACTCCGCACATCGGCAGCGCCTCGCTGGCCACGCGCCGGGCGATGGTGCAGCTGGCGGTGGACAACCTGGTCGCGGCGCTGGGCTTCGGCCCGCGCGCCGGCAATCCGCCGACCCCGGTCACCGCCATCAAAGCCCCGATTACCTCCATTGCCGATATTGCCGATATTGCCGATGCGGGCAAAACCGCGATCGGCGCCATTGCCGATATGGCCACCGCGGGAAAAACCGCGATCGGCAAACGCCAGGGAACCTCCATCTAGCCCGACGGGCTGCACGAGGAGGGAGGTTCCCCGAACACGGACCACGCGCGCACCGCGCGACCATCGAATCCATACACCCCAGAACCCGCACAGAAGAAGAGCAATCCGATGAGCAATGCAGAACGTCGTTTCACCGTCGCCGTCGTCGGCGCCACCGGCGCGGTCGGCGAGACCATGCTGGCCATCCTGGCCGAGCGCCAGTTCCCGGTCGGAAAGATCATCGCGCTGGCTTCCGAACGATCGGCCGGTGGCGATGTCGATTTCGCCGGCCGCAAGATCGAGGTACAGGACCTTACCACCTTCGACCCGAAGGGCGTGGACATCGCCCTGTTCTCGGCCGGCGGCGGCGTGTCCAAGGAATACGCGCCGAAGTTCGCCGCGGCCGGCGCGGTGGTGATCGACAACTCCTCCGCCTTCCGCTACGACGACGACGTGCCGCTGGTGGTGAGCGAAGTGAACCCGGAAGCGGCGAAGAACCGTCCGCGCGGCATCATCGCCAACCCGAACTGCTCGACCATGCAGATGCTGGTCGCGCTGGCGCCGCTGCACCGCGAGTACGGCATCGAGCGGATCAACGTCGCCACCTACCAGTCGGTGTCCGGCGCCGGCCGTTCCGCGCTGGAGGAGCTGGGCCGCCAGACCGGCGCGCTGCTCAATTTCCAGGACCCGGATCCGCAGCGTTTCCCGGTGCAGATCGCCTTCAACCTGATCCCGCACATCGACGACTTCCTCGACAACGGCTTCACCAAGGAAGAGATGAAGCTGGTCTGGGAGACCCGCAAGATCCTCGGCGACGACAGCATCCAGGTGAACCCGACCGCGGTGCGCGTGCCGGTGTTCTTCGGCCATTCCGAGGCGGTGGCGATCGAGACGAAGAAGAAGGTCACCGCCGAGGCCGCGCGCGCGCTGCTCGAGCAGTCGCCGGGCGTGGAAGTGGTCGACGAGCGCAAGGCCGGCGGCTACCCGACCCCGGTGACCCACGCGTCGGGCAACGACCCGGTCTATGTCGGCCGCATCCGCGAGGACATTTCGCACCCGCGCGGACTGAACCTGTGGATCGTCTCGGACAACATCCGCAAGGGCGCCGCGCTCAATGCGGTGCAGCTGGCCGAGCTGGTCGCGCAGGGCGGCTGATCGATCCGCTGGCGGCGCGGGTTCGTTCCCGCGCCGCTTTGCAGGCGCCCGGCCTGCAGGCGACGGCCCGGGTGCCCGAGCACGAGGGCGTCGCCTGGGCAACGTGGCGTATCGCCGGCAAGGCCGGCTCCTACAACAGCATGGGCTCGGCTATAGTGCGCCGCATGAGCATCAGGGGACAGGGCGCCACGCGCCCATGGCATTGGTTGCTGGCAATCGGCCTGTCGCTGCTCAGCAGCGGCGCGATGGCGCTCGGGCTCGGGCAGATAAAGGTGCTGTCGGCACCGGGCCAGCCGTTGCTGGCCGAGATCCCGATCATTTCCAACGAACCGGGTGAACTGGAAAACGCGCGTGCGCGCCTGGCTTCGCCGGAGACCTTCGCCCGCGTCGGCCTGCAGCCGCCGTCCGGCCTTAGTCAGCGACCTGCAGTTCGAGATCACCAGCGACGCCCAGCCGCGCGATCGTCCGCGTGACCAGCAGCGCGCCGGTCGACGTGCCGTCGGTGGGCTTCCCAGTCGAGGTCGACTGGGGCCAGGCCCATGCCTGGTCCGCGAATACTCCGCACTGGTTGCCGCGCCGCAGACCGCGGCGGCGATCGAGGCCCCGGCGATCCAGGCGCCGCAGGCGGTGCCGTCCGACGCCATCGTCCGTGAGCCGCAGCCGGTCGCCGTTGCCCCCGAGGCTGCGCCCGCGGCCAGCGCGGAACCGGCATCCACGCCAGCTCCGCCGCCGCCGCCGGCCATCCGGCCCGCACCGGCCGCTGCCGTGGCGGCGCCCGGCGAGGTGCTCGCCCGCGTCGAGCGTGGCCAGTCCCTGTCGCGGATCGCCGCCGGCATGGACCGCGGCGGACGCAGCCTCGATGAAGCCATGGTCGCGCTGCTGCATGCCAATCCCGAGGCGTTCATCGGCGGCAACATCCATCGCGTCCGCAGTGGTGCGGTGCTGCGCGTGCCCGGCGCGGACGACTACGCCGCCGCCGCCGAGGCTGCGGCGCTGGTGCGCGAACAGACCGCGCAGTGGCGACAGGCGCAGCGCCCGGTCCCGCAGCCGGCCGACAGCGGGGTGGCACCCGCGGCTGCGACCGCGGCGGCGCCGGCGGCTGCACCGGCTCCCGCGCCGGCTGGCGCACGGCTGGAAATCGCGCCGGCGGCCGCGGCATCCGCGACCCAGGCGACAGAATCCGGACTCGGTACCGGTGGCGAGGGCGACATGCTGGCAAACGAACAACTGCGCCAGGCGCAGGAAGACCTGGCTGCGCGCGATTCGGAGCTGGCGGAACTGCGCAGCCGGGTCGACGACCTGGAAAAGATGCAGGAGGCACAGCTCAAGCTGATCAAGCTCAAGGACAGCGAGCTGGCGGCCGCGCAGCAGACGCTGGCGCGGACCAATGCCGAATCCGCGGCGCCGGCCTCCGCCTCCGTACCGGTGTGGCTGTGGGGCGGCGTGGGCCTGCTGCTGGCCGCCGCCCCCCCGGTCTGGTGGCTGGCACGCCGTCCCAAGCCGTTGCCGATCCCGGTGGCCCGCGGTACCGGTTTCGACGCCGCCGCGCTGGCCGCGGCCGTGCCGTCGCCGCATCCGGCCGCCGATCCGGTGCTCGCCGCCGATACGCCGGAGGAAGCGCACCACGCCTTCGACGAAGAGCCGGCGTACCCCGCCGCCGCGCATCCCGATGACGCCCACGTGCCGGCCTGGCACACCGGAAATTCCGGCGCGCTCGGCGCGGCGATCGGCCTTGCGCCGCTGAATCCGGCGCCGGCGGGCCGCGAGCGGCTGGAGCTCGCCATCGCCTACCTCGACCTCGGCGACGTCGAAACCGCGCGCACGCTGCTGCGCGAGGTCGCGGTCGGTGCGGATCCCTCCGCGCGCGACGAAGCGACCCAGCTGCTGCGCGAGATCGGCTGACCGGGGACGTACCGCCGACATGCGTTACGCGCTGGGCGTCGAATACGACGGCGGCGGATTCCAGGCTGGCAGGGACTCGGGCCGTCTGGTCCGCCCACGGTGCAGGCTGCTCTGGAGCGCGCGCTGAGCTCGGTGGCCGACCAGGCCATCACCGTGACCTGCGCGGGCCGTACCGACGCGGGGGTGCATGCCGAATGCCAAGGTGGTGCACTTCGACAGCACCGCCGGGCGCGACCCGCGGGCCTGGACGCTGGGCGTCAGCGGTCGCCTGCCGCCTGCCGTGTGCGTGCGCTGGTGCGTTCCCGTTCCGCTCGAATTCAACGCGCGCTTCTCGGCGCGCGCGCGGCGCTACCGCTACCGGTTGGTCAACCGCCAGGTGCGCCCCGCGCTGTACCGGCAACTGATGGCCTGGGGCGGCGACCGCTGGATACCGACGCGATGCACCGCGCGGCGCAGGCGCTGCTGGGCGAGAACGACTTCAATGCGTTCCGGACCGTGCATTGCCAGGCGCCGCATGCGCGGCGCGACCTGCAGGAAATCCTCGTCCGCCGGGTCGGTGAGACGGTGGAGATCGAGGTGCAGGCCAATGCATTCCTCCACCACATGGTCCGGAATATCGTAGGCTCGCTGCTGGAAGTGGGCGCCGGCGTGCAGCGCGAAAGCTGGATCGCCGAGGTGCTGGCAGGGCGCGACCGCACCCTCGCCGGGCCGACCGCGCCACCGCAGGGTCTGGTCTTCCTGCGTCCGCTGTATCCCCGTGAGTGGGGCCTGCCCACGGAGGTCACCCTGTGAACCGCACCCTCTATCGCACCCGGATCAAGTTCTGTGGCATGACCCGACCGGGCGACGTGCGCCTTACCGGCGAGCTGGGCGTGGACGCGGTCGGCTTCGTCTTCGCCCATGGCAGCCCGCGCCATCTGACGGCGGCCGAGGCGCGGCAACTGCGCCTGGCGCTGGCGCCGATGGTCAGCGTGGTGGCGCTGTTCCGCGACAACACGGCCGCCGAGGTGCGCGAGGTGGTGCGCCAGGTGCGCCCGGCGCTGCTGCAGTTCCATGGCGAGGAGGACGACGCGTTCTGCCGCGCGTTCCGGGTGCCGTGGATGAAGGCAATACCCATGGGCGGTGGCGATGCGGCCTAGGACGCGCGCGTTGCAGCAGCGCTGGCCCAATGCCGACGGCTTCCTGTTCGACAGCCACGGCAAGGGCGGGGCCGGTGGCACCGGCCATGCCTTCGACTGGGCCCGCATTCCCACCGGGCTGCATCGCCCGTTCGTCCTTAGCCGGCGGGATCACGCCCGACAACGTCCACGACGCAGTCCTGGCGACGCTGCCGTGGGCGGTGGACGTGGCCAGCGGCATCGAGGTCTCGCCCGGGATCAAGGACGGCGAGAAGATGCGCCGCTTCGTCGCCGAGGTGCGGAAGGCGGACTGCAGCAGCGACTAGCCGGCCGGCGGACCTGGGTGCCCTGCAGGCGCTTTCGCTGGCAGCGGCCCGCTTGCCGCATGTTGCGCGGTCTGCACCGGATCGCCTGCCGTCCTGCGTGCCCGTACACGCGCAGGGCCATCGCGTCCGCCTGCATGGCCGACACGGCAACGTGTTTCCGGGCACATCCAGTCGCTGCAGGCGCGCGGTACATGCGCGGTCCTGCGCCCGCCGACTTCTCTAGCGGGCCAGTTGCCGCCGCAGCCAGCCGGCGAACTGGCCGATGCGCGGATCGTCGTTGCCGCGCACGCTGCACAGCGCCCACTGGCCGCCGGTTTCGACGAAGCCCCAGGGCGCGACCAGCCGCCCGCTGTCGAGATCGGCCTGGACCAGCTCCTGCGGTGCGATCGCCACGCCCAGTCCGGCGACGGCGGCTTCGAGCAGATAGGTGAGGTGGTCGAAGCGGGTGCCCGGTCGCAACGACGTGGCCGCAAGGTGCTGGGTGCCGAACCAGCGCGGCCACGCCTGCGGGCGCGAGGCGGTGTGCAGCAGCGGTTCGTCGAGCAGGGCGGCCGCTGCGGCGTCGCGCAGCACCGCGTGGCGTGCATGGCGCGGGCTCAGCACCGGGCCGATGCGCTCGGGTGCCAGCACATGCACCTGCCATTCCGCCGGCCACGGCGCCTCGCCCAGCAGCAGCGCGGCGTCCAGCCCGGCCAGGGTCGCGTCGAAGCCGGCTTCCTGCGCCGACAGGTGCAGCTTGAGTGCCGGCAGGTCGGTCGCCAGGCGCTCCAGGTGCGGGATGACCCAGCGTGCCAGCAGGCTGCCCGGGCAGCCCAGCACCAGTGCCGAGGGGCGGCGATCGCGGCGCAGGCCCGCCCAGGCCGCCTGCAGCGCGGTGAACGCATCGCCGGCCGCATCACGCAGGCGCAGGCCGCCGGGGGTCAGGGCGAGGCCACGCCCGTCGCGCTCGAACAGCGGAGCACCCAGCGCTTCTTCCAGCGTCCGGATCTGGCGGCTGACCGCGCCGTGGGTGACATGCAGCTCGTCGGCGGCCCGGCTCACGCTGCCCAGGCGGGGCGGCGGCCTCGAAGGCACGCAGGGCGTTCAGGGGCGGCAGGGGACGTGACATGATGTGAGTTTATCTCACATATCAGTGCGCAATTGTCGGTTTCAAGGGGCAGATCCGTGCGCTAGGCTGACATCCCAGTCGAACCCCGGATTGCCCCGCCGATGACCGTCCCCGCGGACTTCCACGCCTACCCCGATGCCGCCGGCCACTTCGGCCGCCACGGTGGCCGCTTCGTCGCCGAGACCCTGATCGGGCCGCTGCAGGAGCTGGCCGCGGCTTACGACGCCGCCCGGGTCGACCCGGCCTTCGTCGCCGCGTTCGAGAAGGACCTCAAGCACTACGTCGGCCGGCCTAGCCCGATCTACCACGCCGAGCGGCTGAGCCGGGAAACCGGCGGCGCGCAGATCCTGCTCAAGCGCGAGGACCTGAACCACACCGGCGCGCACAAGATCAACAACACCATCGGTAAGGCGCTGCTGGCGTCGCGGATGGGCAAGAAGCGGATCATCGCCGAGACCGGCGCCGGCCAGCACGGCGTGGCCAGCGCGACCGTGGCCACGCGCCCAGGCCTGGAGTGCGTGGTCTACATGGGCGCCACCGACATCGAGCGGCAGAAGATCAACGTCTATCGCATGAAGCTGCTCGGCGCGACCGTGGTGCCGGTGACCAGCGGCTCGGCCACGCTCAAGGACGCGCTCAACGAGGCCATGCGCGACTGGGTGACCAACGTGCAGGACACGTTCTACATCATCGGGACGGTCGCGGGCCCCGATCCGTATCCGCGCATGGTCCGCGACTTCAACGCCGTGGTCGGGCGCGAGGCGAGGGCACAGATGCTGGCCGACTACGGCCGCCTGCCCGATGCGATCACCGCCTGCGTCGGCGGCGGCAGCAATGCGATCGGCCTGTTCCATGCGTTCCTCAACGACGCCTCGGTGCGGATCGTCGGCGCCGAGGCGGCGGGCGACGGCATCGAGACCGGGCGCCACGCCTCGTCGCTGGCCGCCGGCCGGGTCGGCGTGCTGCACGGCAACCGCACCTACGTGATCTGCGACGACGACGGACAGATCATCGAGACGCACTCGATCTCCGCCGGCCTGGACTACCCGGGCGTCGGCCCGGAGCACGCGTTCCTCAAGGACACCGGCCGCGCCGAATACGTCGGCGTCACCGACGAGGAGGCGCTGGCCGCGTTCCACAAACTCACCCGCACCGAGGGCATCCTGCCGGCGCTCGAGTCCAGCCATGCGGTCGCCCAGGCGATCAAGCTGGCGCGCGAGCTGCCAAAGGACGCGCTGGTGCTGTGCAACCTGTCCGGTCGTGGTGACAAAGACGTGCACACGATCGCCGCGCGCGAGGGGATCGTCCTGTGAGCCGCTTCGAAGCCAGGTTTTCCCGCCTCGCCGCCGACGGCCGCAAGGCGCTGATCCCCTTCGTCACCGCCGGCGATCCCTCGCTGGAGGCGACCGTGCCGGTGATGCACGCGCTGGTCGAAGCCGGTGCCGATGCGATCGAGCTGGGCGTGGCGTTTTCCGATCCGATGGCCGACGGCCCGGTGATCCAGCGCAGTTCCGAGCGTGCGCTGGCGCGCGGTGCCGGCACCGGCTACGTGTTCGACTGCGTGCGCGAGTTCCGCAGGCGCGACGCCGACACGCCGGTGGTGCTGATGGGCTACCTCAATCCGGTCGAGATCCGCGGCGCGGCGCGCTTCGCCGCCGAGGCGGTGGCCGCCGGCGTCGATGGCGTGCTGCTGGTCGACCTGCCGCCGGAGGAGGCGGCCGATTTCCAGCAGCCGTTCAATGCGGCCGGACTGGCGCTGGTGATGCTGGCTTCGCCGACCACCTCGGACGAGCGCGCAGCGATGCTCAGCGCCAACGCGCAGGGATATCTGTACTACGTCAGCTACGCGGGCGTGACCGGCGCCGACCAGCCTGGACACCGGCGCGGCCGGCAAGCGCCCGGCGCAGCTGCGCGGCTCGGCGAAGGTGCCGGTCGTGGCCGGCTTCGGCATCAAGGACGCCGCCAGCGCCGCGGCGATGGCGGTCGATGCCGATGGCGTGGTGGTCGGCAGTGCGCTGGTCGCGACGCTGGCCGATGCAACCGGCGCGGACGAGGCGGCGGCACGGGCGAAGGCGTTCCTTGCGCCGTTGCGGCAGGCGATCGACGCGCGCTGACGGGTGGGCGCGTCAGCGCCCACCGCTCACGGCATCGGGAACAGGTCTTCGGCGGTGGTTTCGGGCGCCAGCGCGCCTTCCAGTTCGAGCAGGAAGCGCTTGGTCGGCAAGCCGCCGCCGAAGCCGGTGAGCGAGCCGTCGGCGCCGATCACCCGATGGCAGGGCAGCACGATCGGCAGCGGATTGCGGCCATTGGCCGCGCCGACCGCGCGCATCGCCGCCGGCCGGTCCACGCGCGCGGCCAGCTGCGCGTAGCTGGCGGTCTGGCCATAGGGAATCGTCGCCAGCGCGAACCACACCTCGCGCTGGAACGGCGTGCCCCGTGGCGCCAGCGGCAGCTCGAAGGCCCGGGCGCTGCCCGGCGAAATATTCGTCCAGTTGCGCCTGCGCCTGGTGCAGCAATGGATGGTCACCCTCACGCCAGCCTTCACGGCGTTGCGGATGGCGGTTGCTCGGGAATTCGATCGCATGCAGGCCGGCATCGGTCGCGGCGATCGTCAGGGCTCCGACCGGGCTCTGGATGCGGCGGTAATGGATGGTGTTCATTGCTGCTTCTCCGCGGGATCGCGCGGTGCCATCGCATCGCGCCAGAGGTGGATCACGGCATAGGCCCGTAGGCGGCGCTATACCTCGGCGCGCTCGCGCAGCTGGCGTGCGGTCATGCGGCTGCCATCGAGCGGCACGGCCTTCTGCAGGACCAGGTCTTCGGCCGGGAACGCGTCGGGATGGCCGAGCGCGCGCAGCGCCAGGTAGTGCGCGGTCCATGGGCCGATGCCGGGCAGCGCGCTCCATGCCGCGGTGAAATCGTCGAGCGTGTGTTCGGCCTCGAATCCGACCTTACCATCGAGCAGCGCCCCGCGATGCCGCGTACCGTGGCCGCGCGTGCAGCGGTCAGGCCGAGGCCATCGAGTTCGCCGTCGGCCAGTGCATCGGGCGTGGGGAACAGCTGGCCCAGCCCGGGCAGCAGCTCGGCCTGCAGCGCGTAGCCGTGGCGCCGGGCCAGCCGCGCGGTGAGCGTGCGCGCCGCGGCGACGCTGACCTGCTGGCCGATCACCGCGCGCACGGCGATCTCGAAGCCGTCCCAGCCGCTGGGCAGGCGCAGGCCGGGGCGTTTGCGCAGCAGCGGCCGCAGGCGCTCGTCGCAAGACAATGCCGCGGCGATCGCCTGCGGATCGGCATCGAGGTCGAACATGCGCCGCACCCGTCCCACGATGCCGGCCAGCTGTGCGGAGGCCGCGCCGTGCAGTTCCAGCTTCAGCGCATGGACGCGCACCCCATCGCGATTGCCCGGTAAGGCGCTGACGCGCAGCCAGCCCGGCGCCTGCGGCGTGCCGATGACCCGCGCGTAGCTGCGTGCGTCGACCTGTTCCACGCCGGGCAGGGCACGGCCGCGCAGGAAATCGAGCATCGCGGCGAAGTCGTAGGGCGGCCGATACCCCAGCCGCAACACCAGCGGTTGCGCGGCGTCGCCGGCCGGCGCCTCCGGCATGCGCTTGCGCAGGTCGCGCGGCGCCATGCGGTAGGCCTCGAGGAACGCGGCATTGAAGCGGCGCAGGCTGGAGAAGCCGGAAGCCAGCGCGACCTCGGTGACCGGCAGCGTGGTCTCGGTCAGCAGCTGCTTGGCGAACAGCAGCCGACGCGTGCCATGCACGCCGCCGGGCGCTGCGCCGAGCCGTTCGACGAACAGCCGCCGCAGCTGGCGCTCGCCCAGGTGCACGCGTGCGGCCAGTTCGGACAGCGGGCGTTCGGCGAGGAAACCCCTATCGATCAGCTTGAGCGCACGGGCCACGGTCTCGTCGCCGCGGCGCCAGGCGCCCCGCCGGGCGCAAGCTCGGGACGGCAGCGCAGGCAGGGACGGAAGCCGGCCGATTCGGCCGCTGCCGCGCTGGGGTAGTAGTCCACGTTTTCGGGTTTCGGCGCCGGCGCCGGGCAGACCGGCCGGCAGTAGATGCCGGTGCTGCGCACGGCGGTGAAGAACAGGCCGTCGAAGCGCGGGTCGCGGCTCAGCCTGGCGCGCTCGCAGACGCGCGGATCAAGCGACGCGACGGACGGGGCGGCGGGGGCGGGCAGCGACGACATGGACGCAGGCTAGCACCGCCCGCGGCATGGGACTCGCCGTTTTCGGACATGGATGCCGGACCACTTCCCGCGCCTCGCGCGCAGTGCGGAAGGCAGCCCGCGTCACGGCTCGCGCAGCGCCGGCAGCAGCGTGGCCGGGTCGCCGTCGTTGGGCTGCGGCGGGATGTCCAGCAGGCGCACCAGCAGCGGATAGACATCGACGTTGTCGAACGGCGCCATCACCACGCCGCTGCGGAACGCCGGCCCATGCGCGATGAACACCGCGCCCATCGCCGGCGAGTCGGGGTCGTAGCCGTGCGCGCCGCGATCGTGCGCGCCTTCGGCGCCACGCTTCTGCACGGTCGTCCGCGGCAACGCGTTCCAGCCTTCGTCCATCTGGCACACCAGCGGCGGCACGCGCGGGTGCTGGCCGTAGTGCAGGCGCGAGGGAATCTCCGACTTGCGCCAGCATTCGTAGTGCGCGTGCCGTCCGGCCAGGCGCGCCGTCACCGCGGCCTCGTGGCCCGGCCTCGGGACCAAGGCCGATCACCTTACCGATGCTGACCACCTCGGCTTCCTCCATCGAGGCCATGTCCTCGACCGCCAGGTGTGGTCTGCGGCCACGTCGGCCATGCCGTGGTCGGACACCACCACCACGTTGGTGCGCTCCGCCATTGCGGCGTGGTCCAGGTGCGCGAGCAGGCTGCCGACCGCCGCGTCCGCGGCGCGGATCGCAGCCCGCGTTTGCGGGGCATGCGGGCCATGGTCGTGGCCGGCGCGATCGACGTTTTCCAGGTAGACGGCGACCAGCCCGGGACGCGGGCCGTCCGCCGCGGTCATCCAGTCGACTACATGGTCGATGCGGGCATCGAGCGGAATGCCCGCGTCGAAGTCGTGCCAGTAGCGCGGCAGCACGCCGTCACGCGACGCCGCCACGCCAAACTAAGGCCCATACGCCGGTCGCGATGCCTGCGCGCTCGGCGCTGGTCCACAGCGGCACGCCCTGCCACCAGCCCGGCACGCGCCCGGCCTCCTTGTCGGCGACGACGAAGCGGCCCAGTCCGGCGTCCTGCATCGAGTTGTGGACGATGCCGTGGTGGTCCGGGCGCAGTCCGGTCACCAGGGTGTAATGGTTGGGGAAGGTCAGCACGGGGTAGGACGGCCGCATCTTCGTCGCCCGCACGCCGCCGGCAGCGAGCCGGTCGAGATTGGGCGTGTCGCCACGGCCGAGCGCGTCGGCACGCAGGCCATCGATGGAGACCAGCAGCAGCGACGCCGGGGCTGCGGTGGCGGCCGGATGGTTCGCGTGGCCGGCGAGGTCCCGGCGCGACGGTGCCGCCGTGCACGCGCACAGGCACAGCGACAGGATGAGGCAGGCGAGAGGGATGGGACTGGCCGGACGGAGGGACGGGGCGGGTGGCGGAGGGCGGCCGGACATTGCGCGATGCAGTGGAAGATTGGCCACAGCTTCGCAGACTCGCGCGCACGGCGCATGACAGCAGCGGTGGGGGCGCTTGACGCCGGGGCGCGGGCGCGCGGATGCTCGGTGTGGAATCCAAGAGGACGTGCCGAATGAAGCCTGCTTTCCTCGGTCTGTGCTTTCTGCTGGTGCCACTGGCCGCGCAGGCGTCCATCGGCAGCGCGGGCGACGCCGGTGCCTTGCCGATCCAGTCCGCCGACCAAGGCCGTTCCGGATGCACGCGCCGGCCAGGATGACGTCGCCGCACCGCGCCGCAGCCGCATGGCGGAAGCCGGTCCGGCGGGCCAACGACCTCCGATCGCGTTTTCGGCGACGTACACGGCGGGCGGGCGCGACGCCAGCACCCGGGGCGACTGCCTGAAGGGCACGGGTACGCGGCTCAAGCGCAGCGCCAATGGCGCGGGCGCCTGCGCCATCGGCAACGGCCGCGTCTACACGCCCGAACGGTGAATCCGATGACGATCCTAAAGCGCATGCTGGTGGTTGCACTGCTCTCGCTTCCGGCCGCCGCCGCGTCGGCGCTCGGCCCGGCAGCGCCGACGCCGGATGCGCGCTGTGTAGTGTGGGCGCGCGAGCTGTCCTTCGCGCAGGCGGTGGCCGACCACGACGCGGCGGCCTTTGCCGCACACCTGCATCCTTCGGCGGTGTTCGGCGTCAGCCGGCCCAATCCGCAGCGTGGCGAGCGCGAGATCCTCGATGCGTGGGCAGGCCTGATCGCCGGCCTGCAGACCCGCCTGTGGTGGTATCCGGACCATGTGCAGGCCGGAGGCGATGGCAGCGTCGTGGCCTCCAGCGGACCTGCGCTGTACCAGGATGTGGTCAGCGGGCAGTACCTGCTCGGCCGTTTCAGTTCGGTATGGCAGCGTGGCGAGGATGGCGTGTGGCGCGTGGTGTTCGATGACGGCCTGTCGCCGAAGCCCGCCGATGCCGGCTAGGTCGAGGCGTTCCACCGGGAACGTGCCGGCGCATGCCCGGCGGGGTGAGCGTGCGCTGAAGCGTTCCGCACGCTTTGGCGCCACCTCGGCCCGGCTGGCGTATAAACCGCGGCATGGACGTTCGAACCGGATTCCCGCAGGCGCCCGTTTTCGCCATCGGCAGGTCCCGGCGCGGCTTGCGCGTGGTGGGGCTGGCCATGTCTGTCGCGCTGGCGCTCGCGGCCCATGCGCAGTCGGTGACGCCCAACCGCTATGGAAGTCCGGCCATACCGCCGACCAGCGAGGCCTATGGACGCCAGCGCCAGGCGACCGAGGACACGCAGCGGCGCCAGGACGACGCGTCGCGCGAGGCCGAGCAGGACCGCATCGGGCTCGCGATCGATGCCAACCAGCGCAAGCTCGAGGCCGACCACGCCCGCACCGAGCGCCGTCGCGCCGCGACCCCCAACCCCGCCGAATCCGAGCGCATGCCTGGAGTACGAGCAGCGCCGGCAGGCCTACGAACGCGAGCGTGAAGAGCTCGAACGGCAACGCGCCGACGCGGAAGCGAGGCCGCCGTCGCGGCCCTGACCGCACCGTGCCCGCTTGCGCCGCCCTGCGATAATGCCGGCACATCCTTTCGAGATCCCGGCATGTCCGATCCACGCCACGATCCGTCCCGCGTCGTCCGCGCCCCGCGCGGCGCCCGGCTTACCTGTCGCAGCTGGCTCACCGAAGCGCCCTACCGGATGCTGCAGAACAACCTCGATCCGGAAGTGGCCGAAAGGCCCGAGGACCTGGTCGTCTACGGCGGCATCGGCCGCGCCGCGCGCGACTGGGCCAGCTACGACGCGATCCTTACCACGCTCAAGACCCCGGCGACGACGAAACCCTGCTGGTCCAGTCGGGCAAGCCGGTCGGCGTGTTCCCGACCCATCCCGACGCGCCGCGCGTACTGCTCGCCAATTCCAACCTGGTGCCGCACTGGGCCCCACCTGGGAGCACTTCAACGAGCTCGACCGCAAGGGTCTGATGATGTACGGGCAGATGACCGCCGGCTCATGGATCTACATCGGCTCGCAGGGCATCGTGCAGGGCACCTACGAGACCTTCGTCGAGATGGGTCGCCAGCACTACGGCGGCAGCCTTACCGGCAGGTGGATACTCACTGCCGGTCTGGGCGGCATGGGCGGCGCGCAGCCGCTGGCCGCCTCGCTGGCCGGCGCCAGTTCGCTGACCATCGAATGCCAGCAGAGCCGCATCGATTTCCGCCTGCGTACCCGCTACGTCGACGAGCAGGCCACCGACCTCGACGACGCGCTGGCGCGGATCGCGAAATACACCGCCAGCGGCGCGGCGAAATCGATCGCGCTGCTCGGCAATGCCGCCGAGGTCCTGCCCGAACTGGTGCGCCGCGGCGTGCGCCCGGACTGCGTCACCGACCAGACCAGTGCGCACGATCCGGTGCACGGCTACCTGCCATTGGGCTGGACGGTGGAGCAGTGGCTGGCCGCGCAGAAGAGCGATCCGGAACAGGTCCGAGACGCGGCCAAGGCCTCGATGCGCACCCATGTCGAGGCGATGCTGGCCTTCCACGCGCAGGGTATCCCGACCGTGGACTACGGCAACAACATCCGGCAGATGGCCTTCGACGAAGGTCTGCAGAACGCGTTCGATTTCCCCGGCTTCGTGCCGGCGTATGTGCGGCCGCTGTTCTGCCGCGGCGTCGGCCCGTTCCGCTGGGTCGCCCTGAGCGGCGACCCGGAGGACATCTACAGGACCGACGCCAAGGTCAAGGAGCTGATTCCCGATGATCCGCACCTGCACCGCTGGCTGGACATGGCGCGCGAGCGGATCAGCTTCCGGCCCTGCCGGCGCGGATCTGCTGGGTCGGCCTGGGCCTGCGCCACAAGCTGGGCCTTGGTTCAACGAGATGGTCCGCAACGGCGAACTGAAGGCGCCGGTGGTGATCGGCCGCGACCATCTGGACAGCGGCAGCGTGGCCTCGCCCAACCGCGAGACCGAAGCCATGAAGGACGGCAGCGACGCGGTGTCGGACTGGCCGCTGCTCAACGCGATGCTCAACGTCGCCGGCGGCGCGACCTGGGTCTCGCTGCACCACGGCGGGGGCGTGGGCATGGGCTACAGCCAGCACAGCGGCGTGGTCATCGTCTGCGACGGCAGCGAGGCGGCCGACCGCCGCCTGGCGCGGGTGCTGTGGAACGATCCAGGGACTGGCGTGATGCGCCATGCCGACGCCGGCTACGAGATCGCGCGCCAGTGCGCCAGGGAGCAGGGGCTCAAGCTGCCCATGCTTTGATCGACTCTGGGTGGTTGCGAGCGGCGAGGGCATGAGGATGACGCGATCCATGGACGCGATCCGCGCATGGCTGGCGATGGCGTTGCTGGTGCTGGCGTGCGCATGCGCGGCGAGCGCACCGCCAGCGCCGGCGGGGCAGGCGGCATCGCCGGAACGGCCCGTTGTGCCGCTGGATCACCTGCCGGCGCTGCGCGGGGATTATTTCCCGCTGCAGTCGCGCTTCACCGATCGCGTCCACCACATCTACGTGCGCCTGCCCGAGGGCGACGACGCCAGCCGGGCGCAGGCGTATCCGGTCGTGTACGTGCTCGACGGCGACAGCCTGTTCCCGATCCTTAGCGCCGACCCATCTGTTCCTGAATTACGACGAGAAACTGCCCGAAGCAATCGTGGTGGGAATCGCCTATGGCGACTTCGACCCGGCGACCAACAAGCGCAACGTCGATTTCACCGGGCAAGGTGCTGATACCGCGCCCGATCAGGGTGGGGCGGACCGGTTCCTGCCGTTCCTGCGCGAGCAGCTGCTGCCCGAGGTGGAGCGCCGCTACCACGCCGATGCCGACCGGCGCGTGCTGGCTGGGCCAGTCGCGCGGGGGCTACTTCGTGCTCTGGTCGGCGCTGCGGGATCCGGACCTGTTCTGGGGCCGGATCGCCAGCAACCCGTCGCCGTCGCCGGCGCGCGAGCTCCTGTTCGCCGCGCCCGCCGCTCACCGGCGCGACGACCTGGGCGTGGTCGTGGCCAGCGGTGGCCGCGATACGGTTGAACGCGTGCGTCTGGCCCGCGAATGGGCGGCTACCCGCGCGCGGCGCGACGACGTGCCGTGGACGGTGCAGTTGATCGCACTTCCCGAAGGCACCCATTCGGCGAGCATCGGCGAAGCCTACCGGCGCTCCATGCTGTGGCTGTTCGGCGACCGCAGCCGGCCTGCAGCGCCGTGATGCGAACGGACGCCGGCAGGAACAGGTGCAGGCAATGACTTCGATCGCCGACGCCCGCCAGCTCGACAACCCGTTCTGGTCCTCGCTGCAAACCGTGCACCGCGGGCTGGCCCGCACTGCGGGCGCCGCTGCGCGCTTTCCGGCCGACCATGCGCCGTTCCTGGGCGTGGCCGCTGCCGATGCCGACGTGGTCGAGGCCCTGCGCGCGCTGGTGGCACCGGGCGAATCGGTCTACCTGCTGGGCGTTGTGCCCGCGGGCCTGCCCCGGGGCTGGCGGCTGGAGGCGTTCCGGCCGCTGGCGCAGATGGTGTGCGCCGCGCCGCTGGACATGATGGCCGGGCCGCAGGTCGTGGCCCCGGGCGAGGACCATCGCGCGGACGTGCTGGCCCTGACCGCGCGGGTGTATCCGCACTATTTCCGGCCGCGGACAATCGAGCTGGGCCGCTACTTCGGCATCTACCATGGACGGGCGGCTGGCGGCGATGATCGGCGAACGCCCGGGCGCCGACGGCTTCCGCGAGATGAGCGCGATCTGCACCCACCCGGATTTCCTCGGCCGCGGATACGCGCGGCGGCTGACCGCGATGCTGGGCAACGACACGCTCGCCCGCGGCAGTACGCCGTTCCTGCACGTCAGCCGTGACAATCCGCGCGCGCTGGGCCTGTACGAAGCGATGGGCTACCGCCATCGCGGCGACATCGGCTTCTGGGCGCTGCACCGGCCAGGGCAGTCGCTGCCGGCGTAAGGGCCGGCCGCGCGCACGGAAGCATGCCCGCTTCGGCGCCGCGCGTGCGGCGAAGAAGATGGCCCGCGCTTGTGCGCGACGCCTTCGCCGAGGCAACGGAAATCCGCGCGTATCCGCATCCGCCTCATCCGCCGCAGGCGCCCGGGGCGTCGCGGTGCCTGTCGCATGCCGGGACCGGCGCGCAAGGCCGGCACCCGCGAACGGCATGCGTGGACGCCGGCGGCCATACGCGTTCGCACGGCTGTGGATTGCGGACGGTCGATGGCGCGGGCACGGCGACGCATTGCAGTGCACCTGTGCGGGACATGCCTGCGCAGCGATCCAGGCTGTCCGGTTGCGGTGGGTGGCGGCGTTTGAGCTCCCATTGTTCTGGGAGACTGAGTCATGGCAGTACCGATGGACGGCGCCGCACCGCGGCGCCCGGGTTTGTGGGGTACCGGCACGCCGGTGTGGATCGCCGCGCTGCTGGCGCTGGCGCTGGTCGGCTTCTGGAAGCCGTATGTCAGCCGTGTCGCCGCGATGGATGCGGTGACACACCTGCACGCGGGACTGATGCTTTCGTGGTTGGCGATGCTGTTCGTCCAGCCGCTGCTGATACGCACGCGGCGCCTTAAGATTGCATCGGCAGGTCGGTCGCCTCTCCTACGGCCTTATGCCGGCGATCGTGGTGACCTGCGTGCTGCTGTCGCAGGTGCGCATGGCCGCGGTGGCGCCGCAGGGTTTCGGCATGCAGTGCGTGATCCTCTACCTCGGCCTGGCCGCGGCGGCGATGTTCCTGCTGTTCTGGACGCTGGCGATCGTCCACCGCCGCGACGTGGCACTGCATGCGCGCTACATGGTCGGCACCGCGCTGGTGATGATCGATCCGGCGCTGGCGCGAATCGTCGGCGGACTGGCGCCGCAGCTGGGCATGGGCGTGCTGTGGATCAGCTACGGCGTGGTGTTCGCGATCCTCGGCCTGCTGGTCTGGCGCGACCGCGGCCGCCATGGACGCAGCGCGTTCGTGGTGCAGCTGGCGCTGTTCGCGACCAACTTCGTACTGATCCACCTGGTCCCGGCCACCGCTGCCTTGGCAGGGATTCGCGCGCGCCTGGGGGCGGGCTGCCGCCCGGCTGAGCGCATCCGTTCCGGCATGCGCGGGCGACGGATCGCCCGCGCGCGCACGCGTCAGTGCTTGAGGTCGAGCGCCGGTGAGAAACCGCCGAAGATCATCCGCTTTCCGTCGAACGGCATGGGGTTGGCGTTCGGGTCCATGCGCGGGTCTTCCATCATCTTCTTCATGCCGGCGTCGCGGGTGGCCTTGTCCGGCCACTCGACCCACGAGAACACCACCGTCTCGTCGTCGCCCGCCTGCACCGCGCGGTGGAAGTCGGTGACCTTGCCGTGCGGCACGTCGTCGCCCCAGCACTCCCGGGACGCGGGTGGCGCCGAATTCGAGGAATACCGGATCGAATTCGCGGGCGTGGGCAAGGAACTTCTCGCGGTTGGCGGTGGGAACCGCCAGCACGAAACCGTCGACGTAGGCCATGGCATTTCTCCTGGGATGGCAGGGCAGGCGGCGGGGAGCCGTCTGCCCGCGAGGGGCGGCGCTATAGGCATCGGTGCGGCCGATGCCGGCGCAGGCCAGCGTGGCCCGGTGCATGTTCAGTACGCGGCAAGGTGCGGTGAAATCGGCGTAGGACCGGCGCTATCCTGCGCGGGATTCCCGCAGCGAGGCCTTATCGATGATCGAGATCCTGCCCGGGCCGGCGCACGTGGGCGCGTACCGGTTCTCCGGCACGCTGACCGCCGAGGACTACGACCGTTGCATCGGGGACCTCGAAGCGCGGCTGGCGCGATATCCGCGCATCGGCATCTACTGCGACCTGCGCGACTTCACCGGCATCACGCCCGCCGCGCTGGCGCGCGACCTGCGTTTCGCGCTGGGCAAGGTCGGCCAGTTCGACCGTTTCGCGCGTGGCGCGGTGGTGACCGGCCGGCAGTGGATCGCGTCGGCCACCGACCTTACCGGGAAATTCTTTCCGCAGACCGGGATGCGCAGCTTCGGCGAGGACGAGGCCGAAGCGGCTAAAGCCCAGGTCAACGCGGTGGAGCCCGGGTCGCCGGCGGAGTGAGCGCGCGTTCGCGCAGTTGCACGAGGAGCTCGCGCAGGTCGCCCATATCCGGTTCCAGCAGTGGTGGCAGCGGCGGCAGCACGGGGGCGACTGCAGCCCCAGCCAAGGCGTGGGCCTGGTCTTGCAGGGCCGCATCGATCCGCTGCGCATCCTGCATCGTCGGTGCCGCGGCGACTGCACCGCCGCCGGTGCCGTCCGGAAGCTGGCGTTCCATGTCCCAGCAGGCTCCCAGTACGCGGTAGACCAGCCGCTGGCAGGCCGCCACCGCCGGCCACCATGCCGCCGCGTCGCGACGTTCGGCGTCGGAGCCGGCGATCGCCTCGTCCAGGCCTGGTCGAGGATGAAGCTGTGGTGCTGCAGGTCGCGACGCGTGGCACGTGCGGCCGGGCGGGTGACGTCGTTGCGCACCAGCCACGCGCAGACTTCGCGGATCGCGAACAGGCACTGGCCGATGCCGGCGGCGACCGTGCGCGCATCGGTGCGCGGCGGCAGCAGGCGGAAGGCGAGCAGGGCGCAGGCGCAGCCGAGCAGGGTGTCCAGTCCGCGGGTCAGCAGCAGCCCGGCGACGTCGTCCACCGGACGGCCGCCGCTGGCGATGGTCAGGGCCGCGCCGGTGATGAAGATCGCGGCGATCGCGTAGTTGCGGACCACGACAAGTTCGATGATGAACTGCAGCATCGCGACCAGCAGCGCCAGCCAGGGCCCGGACGGGTGCAGCCACAGGATCGCGCCGGCGAGCAGCAGTCCGGCCCAGGTGCCGAGCGTGCGTTCGAGGCTGCGCTGCAGCGTGCGTGGCCAGTCGAAGCCCCGGTGCAGCATCAGCAGCGCCGCGGCGACGGCCCAGTAGGCACGTTCCAGGTCCAGCAGGCCGGCCACGGTGCCGGCGAGCAGGCAGGCTAAGGCCGACGCGCAGCACCACCCGCCGCGCGTTCGAGCCCGGGGCCAAGGCCCTCGCGCAGCAGCGTCCACGAGCGCGGATACCCCCGGGGGATCGCGTCCGCCGGCAGCGACGGTGGGCGCCGGATCGCCGGCAGGCCTGCCTCGGTGGCGATCGCCCGCGCACGTGCCAGTGCCCCGGCGTCGCGTTCCGGCGACGCTCCGCCGTCGAGGGTCGAAGCGAACAGCAGGTGCAGCTCCCGGTTGAGCGCACGCAACCGGGCCAGTTCGCCGTGTTCGCGCGCCGGGATGGGCTGGAAGCCGACCAGCATCTGCCAGCTGTCATGCAGGGCCTGCGCGGCGTGGCGGCGTGGGGCGTGGGCCGCGCCGTCGCTGCTGGCGATCCAGGCGGCGACCGCCCGCGCCGCCGCCGCGACCGCGCGGCGTTCCGGCCCGCGCGGCCATACCAGCGCGCCGGCCATGTGCAGCAGCCAGGCGAACGCGCCGCCGGCTGGGGACCAGCGAGCCCGCATGCCACGGCGAAAGGTGCTGGGCCGGTATCGCGGTGCCGGCGGCACAGGCCAGCACGAACAGGTATGCGCCGGGCGGTCCGATCCGGGTAGCGCGGCACAGCCAGGTGGCGAGCATCGCGACCAGCGCTGGACCGGCACCACCAGCCACGGCCAGGTGCCAGCCCAAGGCCGAACATCACCGCGCCGGCGAACGAAACGGCGATCACCGCCAGTGCGATCCCGCGGGCGTAGTAGGGACGGCCACTGCAGTACAGCGCAGTGAATCCGCCGATGGTGGCCATCAGTCCCGCCGCCGTGTCGTCCGCGTACCAGCCGGCGAGGATCGGTACGCCCATCGCCAGTGCCGCGCGCAGCGCGAACCCCGCGCGCTGCGGTGGAGCCGGGCGGATGCGCCTCATCTCCGCCAGCAGCGTGCGCGCATCCGGACGCGGTGGCGGGGATGGTGGGGCCGGTACGCTCATGCGCGCATCGTAGCGTCCAGCCGTCCCATGGCGCCGGGGCTGCTACGCTGCGCGCGCATCCACGCAAGGAAACGGCATGGGCATCGAACTGCAATTCCTCGGCTGGGCGGTCGTGCTCGGCTTCGTGCAGCTGCTGCTGGCGGCGACCCCAGCGACGGCGCAGCGCGGCAGCCGCTGGAACGTCGGCGCGCGTGATGGCGAGCCGCGTCCGCTGGCCGGCGCGGCCGGACGCGCCGAGCGCGCGTTCCGCAATTTCCTCGAGACCTTCCCGTTCTTCGCCGCGGCGGTCCCGGGCGTGGTGCTGGCCGGGCGCACCGGCGAGGCGACGGCGTGGGGCGTGCAGCTGTACCTGTGGGCGCGGGTGCTCTACGTGCCGCTGTACCTTACCGGCATACCGTACGTGCGCTCGCTGGTCTGGGGCGTGGCGATGGCGGGACTGGTGACCGTGCTCTTGCCGTTGCTGCACTGAACGCCGGCGCGTTCAGTGCCGGTTGCTTGCGTGGACCCAGCGCCTAGACTGGCGCAGTCCCCCGTGCCTGCCTCGCGATGCCGATCCTGCGTGCCTGCCTGCTCCTTACCTGCCTGTCCCTGTTGCCCGGCTGCAATCGCCCGGCCACGACCGGGCCGGCCGAACAGCCCGGCCAGATCCGGACCCAGACCGTGGCCTCGCCGGAGGAGGGCGGTGCGGTCAGCCGCGCGCCGGTGGTCACCAGCCTGCCTGCCGCGCCGGCCACGACCGCTCCGCCGCCGGTCCCCCGGGCGGCGGACTGGTCGCCGATCCAGCTGGCGTCAGGGCAGGCCTGGATCGATTGCGGGCTCGACTACCGGCGGGGCGATGGCGAGCCGCTGTCCTCGCCGACCCGCGCGAACCTGCGACACCTGATCGAGCCGTGCCGTCCGGGCGACGTGCTGCGGCTGCGCTACCGCGGCAAGATCGCCAACGATTTCACCGCGCTGGTCGAGCGGGTGACGCGGGTGGCCGACAGCCTCGGCGTCGAAAGCCGTGTGCTGGACCTGGATTCCACCGGCGGCCAGGTCGAGGACGCGGTCCGCGCCGGCGACTGGATCGGTGCCAACCACTGGACGATCTGGGTGCGCGAGGATTCGGTCTGCCACAGCGCCTGCGTGTTCGTGCTCGCCGGTGGCGACAGCCGCAGGCTCGCCGGGCGGGTCGGCATCCACCGCATCATCCGGCTCAGTTCCACCGCCACCAGCCGCACCGAACTGAACACCGAGCTGCAGGCGGTGTATTCGACGGTGCGCGAGTACTTGGAGCGCAACGGCGCTTCGCCGCTGCTGGCCGACGTGATGAAGACCGTACCCAACCGCAGCCTGCGCCTGCTCACCCCCGACGAGCTGGCGCTGTACGGGCTGGACGGCAACAACGCCGCACAGGACGACCTGGACCGGGTGCGGCTGCTGGACAAGTGCGGCGACGACTTCATGCGCCGCCGCGATGCCTGGTGTGCGCGCCTTCGACGAGCGCTGCCGCATGCAGGGCGGGGTGTACGCGCTCAATGCGTGCGGCCTGCAGTTGCGCCGCGATTTCGGTTTTCCCGACGACGACTGCCCGGCCGAGAGCCCGCTGGCCGAATTCAACGAGCTGCCCGAAGTGCTCCCGGCCGAGGCGCCGCCACCGGCGGTCGGCGAGGCATCGACCGCCGGCGACGCGCCGGCGGTGGGCGTGGGCGAGGCGCCTGCGGCGGCCGGAGGCGGCGGCTGAACCGGCGCCTGCACCGCGGCCTGGCGCGCGGCCGCCTGAATGGGTGGCCCATGCCTATTCAGCCGCTACGCGACAAGCCCGGGCCATCGGGCGCACAATAAGCGGCCTTCCCCGCACGTTCGCCGCGCCAGCCAGGCGTGCCGCCGGAGCTTTCGGATGTCCTCCCCGATCAAGAAACCCCCGCCGCGCCGCGTTTCGGCGACCTCGGCCTGCCCGCGCCGTTGCTGGCCGCCCTGGCCGAAGTCGGCTACGAATCGCCGTCGCCGATCCAGGCGGCCACCATCCCGGCCCTGCTCGGCGGGCGCGACGTGCTCGGCACCGCCCAGACCGGTACCGGCAAGACCGCCGCGTTCGCGCTGCCGGTGCTGGCCAACCTGGACCTGTCGCGGGGCAAGCCGCAGGCGCTGGTGCTGGCGCCTACGCGCGAACTGGCCATCCAGGTCGCGGAGGCGTTCCAGCGCTACGCCACCAAGATGCCCGGCTTCCATGTCCTGCCGATCTACGGCGGTAAGGGCTACGGCCCGCAGCTGGCCGCATTGCGCCGCGGCGTGCACGTCGTCGTCGGTACCCCGGGGCGGGTGATCGACCACCTCAACCGCGGCACGCTGGACCTGTCCGAGCTGAAGTGCCTGCCATCCTGGACGAGGCCGACGAGATGCTGCGCATGGGCTTCATCGACGATGTCGAGGCCGTGCTGCAGAAGACCCCGCCGACGCGCCAGGTGGCGCTGTTCTCGGCGACGATGCCGGCGCCGATCCGGCGCATCGCCCAGACCTACCTCAAGGATCCGGCCGAAGTCACCATCGCGGCCAAGACCACGACCTCGGCCAACATCAGGCAGCGCTACTGGTTCGTCAGCGGCATGCACAAGCTCGACGCGCTCACCCGGATCATCGAGGCCGAGCCGTTCGACGCGATGATCGTGTTCGCCCGGACCAAGGCCGGCACCGAGGAACTGGCGCAGAAGCTGCAGGCGCGCGGCCAAGGCCGCCGCGGCGATCAACGGCGACATCCAGCAGCAGCAGCGCGAGCGCACCATCCAGCAGCTCAAGGACGGCAAGCTCGACGTGCTGGTGGCTACCGACGTGGCCGCGCGCGGCCTGGACGTCGAGCGCATCAGCCACGTGCTGAACTACGACATCCCGTACGACACCGAAAGCTACGTGCACCGGATCGGCCGCACCGGCCGTGCCGGTCGCAGTGGCGACGCGATCCTGTTCGTCACCCCGCGCGAAAAGGGCATGCTGCGCGCGATCGAGCGCGCCACCCGCCAGCCGATCGAGGAAATGCGCCTGCCGACGGTGGAGGCGGTCAACGACCGCCGCGTGGCGCGTTTCTTCGAGAAGATCTCCGGCGCGCTGGAAGCCGGCGGCCTGGAGCCGTACCGCGAACTCATGGATCGCTACGCCGGCGAGCACGACGTGGGCTCCAACGAGATCGCCGCCGCGCTCGCGCGGTTGCTGCAGGGCGAGACGCCGCTGTTCCTGGAGGCGAGGGAGCCGGCGCCGGCGCCGCGTTTCGAGCGTGCGCCGCGCGACGCGGGTGCCGACGAGCGCCGCGGACCGCGTCCGCCGCGATCGAACGACGAGGGCTTCACGCCGCGCCCGCCACGCCCGCACGGATCCGATTCCACGCCGCGTCCGCAGCGCCCGCACGAATCCGACTTCGCCGCGCGCCCGCCGCGTGCGGCCGATCCGGAATTCGGCGCGCGCCCGCCGCGCGCGGCCAAGCCGCCGCGTTCGGCACCGGATACGGGAATGGAGACCTACCGGGTCGAGGTCGGCCACGCGCACGGGGTCAAGCCGGGGAACATCGTCGGCGCGATCGCCAACGAGGCCGGGCTGGAGAGCCGCTTCATCGGCCGCATCGACATCCACGACGACCACTCCATCCTGGACCTGCCCGAGGGCATGCCGCCGGAAATCATGTCGCACCTGCAGAAGGCCCAGGTGGTCGGCCAGCAGCTGCGGATCACCCGCTGGGACGGCAGCCACGCACCTTCGGAGCAGGCGCCCAAGGGCCGCTTCCGCCCGCAGGGCCCGCGCCCGGCCAAGCACGGCGCCGGTCAGGCCAAGCCGCACCGCAAGGGCCCGCCCAAGCCGCGCGACTGAGTTCCGCCCGCCCCCGCCCGGGCCGCCGCTTGCCCGGGTCCGGCGCGACCGCTCCGGCCCTGGCCGGGGCGGACTGTCTGCTGCGCTCAAGAATTCCGCCGCGGGGCCGATGATCCTGCCGGGATGAGCTGCTTCGGCGACGCCGAGGTCGATCGAGCGGACACCCGCCACTGGGAGGGGTGGAGGCATGGGAAGGGACAAGACAGGGCTGGACGCCGACGAGGCGTTGCAGCGCCTGCCGTTCCGCGTTGCGTTGCTGATCCTGCTGTGCGCGCTGGGTACGCTGCTGACCCTGCTGATCCTGGAGACCCAGGCCGGCGTGACGGCGTACATCGTCGGCGAGGGCAACTGGTCCCGCGCCGAGCAGCGCAGCGTGCACGCGCTGTACCGGTACGCGGCGCAGGGTGACCCGGCCGACCTGGCCGATGCGCGGCTGGCGCTGGACGTCCCGCTCGGCGACCGGGCGGCGCGCATGGCGCTGGACCGCCGGCCGGTGGACATGGCCGCTGCCCGGGCCGGGTTCCTGCGCGGCGGCAACCGCCCGCACGACGTCGACAGGATGGTCTGGCTGTACCGGCTGCTGGCCGGTGCGCCTTACTTCCGCCAGTCCGTCGGCCATTGGGTCGAGGGCGACGCGCAGATCCTGCGCCTGATGGCCCTGGCCGACGAGATGGAAGCGCGGCTGGCCTCCGGCCCGCTGGATGCGCGCAGCGTGCGCGCGTACCAGGACGAGGTGCTCGCCATCGACGCGCGCCTGCGGCCGATCGAGCTGGCGTTCTCCAGGTCGCTGGCCGACGGCGGCGACTTCATGCGGCGCAGCCTGCTGCTGCTGGGCCTGGGCGTGTTCGTGGCGCTGGCGGTATACGCGGTCTGGGTGATGCGCAACACGCTGCTGCGTGTGCGCGAGACCGAGAGCGGCTTCCGCACCGCGTTCCACCAGTCTGCGGTCGGCATGGCCAAGCTCGACCGCGCGGGCCGTTTCGTCCAGGCCAACGAGGCCCTACCCGGCTGCTGCTGGACATCCCGTTGTCGAAGTTGCGCGGGGGCCGGCTCGCGGAAGTGATGCTCAACGAGGACCTGCCGCGCGACGCCAGCGGCGCGCTCGACTGGAACTGGCTGCTGGAGTCGGGCGAGCGGCGGATGCTCGGCGCGCGCGGGCGCATGCGCTGGGTGCGCTGGACGGCGTCCCGGGTCGCCGGCCGCGGGCCGGGCAGCGAGCTGGTGTTCGTGCTGGTGGAGGACGTTTCCGAAGCCCGCGCGCTGGCCAGTGAAATGGCCCACCGGGCCAGCCACGACGAGCTGACCGGCCTGGTCAACCGGCGCGAGATCGGCCGCCGCCTGACCTGCCTGCTGGACTGGTAAGGCTGCGCGGTGGTCGCCACGCCTTGTGCTACATCGACCTGGACCGGTTCAAGCTGGTCAACGACACCTGCGGCCACGAAGCGGGCGACCGCTACCTGTGCCGGTTCGTGAGCACGGTCCAGGCCCGGTTGCGCCAGGTCGACTGGATGGGACGGCTGGGCGGCGACGAATTCGCCGTGCTGCTGCAGGACACCACCCCGGAGCAGGCCGAGACGGTGATGGCCCGCGTGTACGCGGCGCTGGCCGCGACCGCGTTCGAATGGGGCGGACGCGCGTTCGACCTGAACTGCAGCGCCGGCGTGGTCGAGATCAGTGCCGACGCCCCGGACGTGGACTGGCTGCTGCGTGCCGCCGACACCGCGTGCTACGTGGCCAAGGAGGAGGGGCGCAACCGGGTGCGCTGCTACCGCGAATCCGACCAGACCCTGATCAACCGCCGCCTCGAACTCGACTGGGTGGCGAGGGTGCGCCTTGGCCATCGCCGAGCAGCGCCTGCTGCTGTACGCGCAGAGGATCGAGTCGCTGCACGGGCAGGCAAGCCTGCAGTACGAGGTGCTGGTGCGGCTGCGTGAGAGCGACGGCAGGCTGGTCCAGCCGGGGACGTTCCTGCCCGCGGTCGAGCGCTACGGCCAGGCCATGCTGGTGGACCGCTACGTGGTCGATGCGGTGGCCAAGCTGCTGGCCACCCACCCCGCGCACCTGGAGCGGCTGGAGCTGTGCCATGTCAACGTGTCGGCGCAGTCGGTGGTGGATCCGTCCTTCCTGGACCACCTCGGCCGGCTGTTCGACCGCAATCCCGGACTGGCCTCCAAGCTGTGCTTCGAGATCACCGAGACCGCGGTGATCGGCAACATGGACGATGCCAGCCGCTTCATCCGGGCCATGCGCGCGCGCGGCTGCCGCATCGCCCCGGACGACCTCGGCAGCGGCATGGCCTCGTTCGGCTACCTCAAGCGCCTGGACGTGGACATCCTCAAGATCGATGGCGGGTTCGTCCGCGACATGGCCAATGGCGAGGCCGACATCGCCATCGTCCGGTCGATGAGCCAGGTGGGCAAGGCGCTGGGCAAGGACACCATCGCCGAATGGGTGGATTCGGACGCCACCGCGCGGCGCCTGGCCCCCTGCTTGGCGTGCGCCGCGGCCAGGCTTCGGCATCCACGTGCCGTGCCCGATCGAGGAGCTGATCGCCGAGGAGGCCGCAGCGCCCCGTGCTTCGGTGGCCCCAGGCCGCCACGGCGGGGGCGTGGTCGTCGATAATGGCGCCATGACCGCACGCCTCAACAAGCACATCGCCGAAACCGGCTTCTGTTCCCGCCGCGAGGCCGACCGCTTGATCGCCGAGAAGCGGGTCACCGTCAACGGCCAGCCGGCCGGCGTGGGCGCGGTGGTCGGCGAGGACGACACCGTGCTGGTCGACGGCCAGCCGCTGAAGGCGCGGGCAGCCAGGCCGGCAAGCGCCGCCATGTCTACATCGCCCTGAACAAGCCGGTCGGTGTCACCTGCACCACCGAGTCGGCGGTGAAGGACAACATCGTCGACTTCGTCGGCCACGAGCAGCGGATCTTCCCGATCGGCCGGCTGGACAAGGATTCGGAAGGGCTGATCCTGCTGACCAGCAACGGCGACATCGTCAACGAGATCCTGCGCGCGGAGAACCGCCACCAGAAGGAATACCTTATCGCGGTGAACAAGCCGGTCACCGACGAGTTCCTGCGCGGCATGGCGCGCGGGGTGCGCGTCCACGGCCAGATGACCCTGCCGTGCCGGACCACGCGCATCGCCAAGTTCGGCTTCAAGATCGTGCTCGAGCAGGGCCTGAACCGGCAGATCCGGTTGATGGCCGCCGCCTTCGACTACCGGGTGACCCAGCTGCGCCGCGTGCGCATCGACAACATCAAGCTCGGCGCGCTCAAGCCGGGGCAGTGGCGCAACCTGACCGATGCCGAGCTGCGCGGCCTGCTGCCGGAACGCAGCGAACTCTAGCCGGCCGCGTCCGGCAGGGGGCCGCGCCCGCCTCGATCCGGCGCATTCCCGGCCGCGAGCATGCGCATTACCATCGGTTCCGCATTCCCCGATCGTGATGGAGTGGACCATGAGGATCCTGTTGGCGGTGGACGACAGCGCGGTCGGCGCGGCGGTGGTCCGGCGCGTGGCCAAGCTGGCCAGGGAACTGAAGGACGCGCCCGAGCTGCACGTGCTGACCGTCGTCCCGCGGCTGTCCAAGGCGGCGGAGAAGGAGTTCGGCAAGGCCGGTCCGGAGCGCTACTACGACGGCGTGTCCGAGGCGGCGCTGGCGCCGTTGCGACCGCTGCTGAAACGTACCCGGCTGCCGTTCAAGGAGCGCAAGGCCATCGGCGAGATCGTGCCCACCGTGCTGGCCGAGGCGAACGCGGTGAAGGCCGACCTGGTCGTGATGGGCAGCCGGGGCAAGGGCGCGCTGAAGAGCCTGCTGGTCGGCTCGGTCACGCAGAAGGTCATCGCCCTCAGTCCGGTACCGGTGCTGGTCGTGCACTGATCCGCGGGGTTCCGCCGGCACGGATGACACGCCGCAAGGTCGCGTCCGTCTCCCGGGCTGGCCTATCCTGCGCTTACGCGGAGGGGAGACGAGGCGCATGCAAAGACCTGCCAAACCCGCCAACGAACGCGAACGCCTGCTCGCGCTGCAGGCCACCCGGCTGCTGGACACGCCGCCGGACCAGGCGTTCGACGACCTTGGTGAACGTGGCGATCGCGATCTGCGGTACCTCGATGGGCGCGGTGACCCTGGTGGACGCGGACCGGCAGTGGTTCAAGGCCCGGCACGGATTCGACTCGATCCAGGGGCCGCGCGAGGAATCGTTCTGCGCCGAAGCCATCCTCGAACCCGAGCGGCTGATGCTGGTGGAGGACACGCTGGAAGACCCGCGCTTCAACGACCATCCGGCGGTGACCGGCGGGCTGCGCGTGCGCTTCTACGCAGGCGTGCCGCTGCTCAATGGCGAGGGATTGCCGCTGGGTACCCTGTGCGTCTTCAACGAGCGGCCCGGCACGCTGAGCGACTCGCAAGCCGATGCGCTGCGCGCGCTGGCCCGGCAGGCCTCGCACCTGCTCGAACTGCGCCGGACCACGCATGCGCTGAACCTGCAGATCCGCGAGCGCGACTGGTACGAGCAGCAGCTCGACCGGTACTCGCAGCTGCTGGAGGAACGGAACGCGGACCTTACCGAGCAGAACCGGATCGATCCGTTGACCGGACTTCCGAACCGGCGCGCGTTCTCCGTCGCGCTGGGTGCCGCGATCGAACGTGCCGGCGGCGAGGGCCTGCCGCTGTCGGTCGCCCTGCTGGACCTGGACCACTTCAAGACCATCAACGACGTCCACGGCCATGCCGAGGGCGACCGGGTGCTGGCCGAGACCGGCACCTTGCTGAAGTCGTACTTCGCCGCGGCCGGCATGGCGGCCCGCTACGGTGGCGAGGAGTTCGCCGTGCTGATGCCCGACACGGCGCTGGAGCAGGCCCGCCTGCAATGCGAGTTCCTGCGCCAGGCATCGCCGCGCTGCCGGTCGGGCTGGTGGTCAGCGGCAGCCTTGGCGTGGCCCAGTGGCAGCCGGGCGAGGAACCCGGCCAGACCCTCGCCCGTGCCGATGCGGCGCTGTATCGCGCCAAGCATGGCGGCCGCGACCGGGTCGAGGTCGACGAGGCCCGGTAGCGCCCGGCGTCAGTCGACCAGCTGCTTGGCCTCGGAAGTGCCCAGCACTTCCGGGTGCTGCACCTCGGGTTCTCCTGCCGGTGTCGCGCGCCGGTTGCGGCGGCCCAGCAGCGGATCCAAAAACACTGCGCCCAGGGATCACCGCCACGCCGAGGTAGAACAGCGGGGTCAGTTCGCGCTGCTCGCCCAGCAGCAATGCCGCCAGCACGATCGCGTAGACCGGTTCGAGGTTGGTCGCCAGCTGCACCGAGTAGGCGCTGAGGTGCCGCAGCGCGACCAGCGACAGCGCGAACGGCAGCAGCGTGCAGCCCAGCGACAGCACCAGCAGCAACGCGCCGTCGTGCAGCGTGGGCACCACCAGCAGGTCGCCGGCGAAGGCCGGGAACAGCACCGGCATCAGCGGCGCCAGCACGGTCAGGGCCAGGTGCCCCCGCACCCAGCTCGACGCCGGTCACGGTCAGCGGATCGGCGTGCTCGACCAGGCGCTTGTTGAACGAGCCGAACACCGCCACCAGCAGCGCCGAAAGCGCGCCGACCGCCACGCCCAGGCGCATGCCGTCGGGCACGCCGCCGACCACCGGGGCCACGCCCGGCAGCACCGCCACGCCCAGCGCCAGTTCGCGCGGGCGGAACGGCCGGTGCGCCACCCACGGCTCGATCACCGCGGTGAACACCGGCGCCAGGGCAATGCAGGTCGCCGCCACCGAGGCGTTGGCCAGCTTGATCGCGCCGTAGAAGGTCAGCCAGTGCAGCGCCACCAGCACGCCGATGCCGGCATAGGCCAGCAGCAGTCGCCGCGACAACGCGCGCAGGCCGCGCCAGACCCGCGGCATCAGCCCCAGCGCCACGACCACCAGCAGCATCCGCCACCACACCAGCGGCAGCGCGGACAGGGTGATCAGCTTGCCGAGGATCGCGGTGAAGCCCCACAGCAGCACGCAGAAATGGATTTGCAGCTGTGCGCGGGCGCGGTCGTTGGTCGGCATCGGCGCATTATCGCCCGGCGGCAGGCCTTTCCGACGCTACAGCCTGCCGATCAGCGCCCGGGCGGCGGCCGGATTGCGTTCCTTGGCGCTGGCGATGAAGAACACGAACGCGTCGCGTGGACCACGGCCCGGTTGCGGCGCGGCCAGGTGCGGCAGGTCGTCCGGGTCGCCGCCGTCGGCCCAGATGCGGGCGCGACGGGCCCACGCATCCAGCTCCACGTCGGCATAACCCTGTTCCAGATCGGCACGGGACTGCATCAGCCGGGCATAGGTGAAGTCGGCGGTGATGTCGGCGAATGACGGGTGTTCATCCGAACCGGCGAAGACCAGGGCGACGTTGCGGGCGCGCAGCAGCGCGGGCAGCTCCGGGGTGAACAGCGCCGGGTCGCGCAGTTCCAGCGCGTGGCGCAGGCGGCGGCCTCCGGCCTGTGCCGGCAGCAGGTCGAGGAAGCCGCCCAGCTCGTCCAGCGACGGCGCCTTACCGCGGTCGAACTGCCACAGCAGCGCGCCCAGCCGGTCCCCCAGCTCGGCGATGCCGCCGACGAAATCCGCGATCTGCGCGCCGGTGCCGGCCAAGGCGCCGGCTGGCCATGATCCGCTGCGGTGCCTTGGCGGTGAACAGGAACCCCTGCGGCGTCTCGTCGCGCCACTTGGCGTAGGTCGCCGGCTTCTGCGCGCCGTAGTAGGTGCCGTTGATCTCGATGGCGGTGAGCTGGCGGCTGGCGTATTCCAGCTCGCGTCGCTGGACCAGGCCCTGCGGATAGAACACGCCGCCACGCCAGGCGCATAGGTCCAGCCGCCGATGCCGACGTGGATCGATGGATGCCGGCGTTCGGCCGGGGCGGGAGCGAACAGGTCGTGCATGGGCGGGGCCGGATCGGGCCTTACGGGCCGGGGAACCGGATCATAGTCGCCGGCCGGTGGACACGGCGCCGAGGCGCCGCGCCCGGACTTCCGCCACTGGCGGGGTGGCGTTGCGGCGTCGCTAGAATCGGCGCTTTCCTGTCCGGAGTCCGTGCATGCGTCTGTCGTCCTTCCGCTGTTCCACGCTGCTGATCGCCGGCCTGTCCCTTATCGCACCGCTGCCTGCAGCTGCGGCCGACGCCGCCAATGCCGAAGGCGCGGTCGCCACCTCCGCTGCGCGGCTCGATCCGGTGGCGGTGGACGCCTGGGGTCGAACAGGTGCGCGCGCGCTTCGAGGTGCCGGGCATTGCGATTGCCGTGGTCCAGGACGGACAGGTACTGCTGGAGCGCGGCTGGGGCGTGCGCGAGCTGGGCAAGCCGGGGCAGGTGGACGAGCGCACGCTGTTCGCCATCGCGTCCAACACCAAGGCCTTCACCGCCGCCTCGCTGTCGATGCTGGCCGACGAGGGCAAGCTGTCACTGGATGACCGCGTGCTCGACCACCTGCCGGACTTCCGCATGTCCGATCCGTATGTCACCGGGCAGATGCGGATCCGCGACCTGCTGACCCACCGCAGCGGCTCAGCCGGGCGCCGGCGACCTGCTGTTCTGGCCGGGCAGCACCTACGGCAACGAGGAAGTGGTGCGCCGGTTGAAGGACGTGCCGCTGAAGACCGGGCTGCGCGAGACCTACGCCTACGACAACATCCTCTACGCGGTCGCCACGCGGGTGATCGAGCAGGTGTCAGGGCAGTCGTACGCGCAGTTCCTGCAGCAGCGCTTCTTCACCCCGCTGGGCATGGCCGGGACGCGCTTCAACGTCGACGCGCTGCAGCCGGGCGATGCGGCCGCCAGCGGGCATGCGAAGGCCGACTTCACCACCCTGAAGCCGACGTTCCCGCTGACCTGGCACAACGCCGCCGGTGCCGGCGGCATCTATTCCAGCGTGCACGACATGAGCCGCTGGATGCGCGCGCAGCTGGCCGGCGGCACGTATACCGACGGGCAGGGCCGCGAGCAGCGCCTGTTCTCGGCGCAGCGGCAGAAGGAAATGTGGTCGCTGATCACGCCGGAGCCGATCCCCGAGCCGTCGGTGCCGGAACTGGCGGCGGCGAAACCCGATTTCATCGGCTACGGCGAGGGCTGGGTCAGCTCCTCCTTCCGCGGCGAGAAGCTGGTCTGGCACACCGGCGGCTGGCCGGGCATGGTCTCGCGGGTCACCCTGGTGCCGGGCCGCAACCCGGGCATTGTCGTCCTGACCAACCAGGAAGCCGGTGGCGCGTTCAACGCGCTGACGATGCACATCCTGGACGCGTTCCTGCAGCCGGCCAAGCGCACCGACTGGATCGCCGCGTATGCGGCCGCGGCCGGCAAGGCCCGTGCCAGGCCGACGTGGTACCAGCAGGCGCGGGTCGAAGCCCGCGACGTCCGTTCGAAGCCGTCGCTGCCGCTGCCCGGCTATGCAGGCCGCTACCGCGACGCCTGGTACGGCGATGTCGAGGTCGTGCAGGAGGGCGGCCGCCTGCGGATGCGCTTCAAGCCCAGCCCGCTGCTCACCGGGACCCTGCAGCACTGGCAGCACGACACCTTCCTGGTGAAATGGGACGACCGCACCCTCAACGGCGACGCGTTCGTGACCTTCGCCCTCGATGCCGACGGCAAGGTGCGCGAGGCACGGATGGAACCGGCCTCGGAGCTGGTCGATTTCAGCTTCGACTTCCAGGATATGGTGCTGACGCCGGTGCGCTGAGCGCGCCGGAAAAGCAACGGCCCGCCGGTTTCCCGGGCGGGCCGTGATCGCTGGGCGACGGTCGCCGGTCGCGGCGATGCCTCACTCGATCGGCTGGTCCAGCATCAGTTCGCGGACGAAGCGCACCGGCGGTGCGCCGTAGGACAGCACCTTATCGTGGTAGGCCTTCAGGTCGAACTTTTCGCCCAGCTTCTGCTCCACCGCCTTGCGCGTGTCGAAGTGCTCCTGCACGCCGACGAAGTAGGTCGGCAGCTGCGCGGAGGTGAGCTGTGCGCGGGTCCACTTGCCGGCCGCCTCGCGCTCCTGCTGGAAGGTCTGGTTGATCATCAGGTCCATGGCCTGCTCGCGCGTCCAGCCGTCCACGTGCACGCCCTGGTCGAGGATCGCATTGGCGATGGTGCGCAGGTAGAACTTGAGCTGGACCAGGCGGAACAGCGGGTCGTTGTCGAGGTAGCCGGCGTCGGCCATCATCTTTTCGGTGTACACCGCCCAGCCCTCGGCGAACATGCCCGAGCGCAGCACCGCGCGCAGGGTCGAGGGGAACCGCGACGAGTGCCAGCCTTCCAGGTAATGGCCCGGCGTGCCCTCGTGGATGCTCAGCAGCTCGATCATGCGCGAGTTGTATTCACGCAGGAACGAATCGACCTGTTCCTGGTTCCAGTCGGTAGGAATCGGCGAGACGGCGTAGAAGGTCTTCAGGTTCTTGTCCAGCGGACCGGGCGAGTCGCAGTAGGCCACTGCCACGCCGCGCTGGAACTCCGGCATCTCGATGATCTCCACTGGCGCGTCGGGCAGGGTGACCAAGGTCCTTGGCGCGGACGAACTCGGTGGCGCGGGCCAGCGCGGCCTCGGCATCGACGACCACCTTGTTGCGTGCCGGGCGCTCGGCGTAGGCCAGTTCCAGCGCGGCCTGGATCGCCTTCTGCTGCTGTTCGGGCGAGGGTTCTCGGGCAGTTCGGGCGCGCCCGGCTTGCCGGCCAGCACCTGGCGGGCGATGCCGTACATCTCGCCGCGCACGCGCCCCAGCTCGGCCTCGGCGCGTTGCTTGATCTCGGCGCGCGACAGCGAGGAGAGCAGGGCGAACTGCAGCTTCTGGTCGTACAGCGCCGCGCCGGTGCGGAAGTCGCCCTTCGCGTTCGGCACCAGGGTCGTCCAGCCATGCCTGGTGCTCGGCGACGGCGGCCTTCAGGGCGGTGATCGCCTTTTCGGCACGCGCGCGCCCGGGGTTGGTCAACTGGCCCAGGTTCGGGGTGACGAAGGTTTCGACAATGTCGAGGATCCCCGCGTTCTGCCGGGCCACGGTCTCGGCGTGGATCTTCGGCACGCGGGCCGGATCGAGGTTGGCCCGCGCCCAGGCGAGCAGGCCCGGGATCTTCTCCATGCGCGCGGTGGCCGACTCCAGCCGCTCGGGCATCGGCGCGAATTCGCGCGCCATCAGCCCGTAGATCGCGCTGCCGGCGAGGCTGTTGTACACCTGCGGGTCCTGGGCCGGGCCTGCAGTGTTTCCGCGCTCCAGATGTCGTACCTGAGCTGGTTGCGCAGGATCGCCGCATCGACCTTGGTTCTCGCGCGACAGCTTCGATGCATCCACCGCCTCCAGCTCGGCCAACAGCTTGTGGCTGAAGTCCAGCGCCTTCTGCCGGCCTTCGGCGCTGAGGTCGTCGAGTTCGACGTCGTAGCGGTGGTCGCCGGTCTGGGTCGCGCCCACCGGGGACAGCTGGAACCAGCCGTCGAGGGCGCGCCTGGACAGGTCGGCGAAAGCCGCGTCGGGCGTGGTGGCCGCCGCGGTCGCGGCTTCATCCGCCGCCTTCGGGGCGGCAGGCGTTTCCTCGGACTTGTGGCAGCCGGCCAGGCTGGCGAGGAGGGCAAGGGCGAGCAGGGAGTGGCGCATGGGAATTCCGGCGTGGCGTGATGCCCCAAGCATAGGCCCGCCCGGCCCGGATGCGCACGTGGTGGCATGCAGGCCTGGCGTGCGCGCCGGCCGGTACGGGTCTACCCTGTGGTCCCGGTCACGGAGCACGCGCATGAAACTCGCCGGAAGCTGCCACTGCGGTCGCATCGCCTTCGACGTCGAGGTCGGTGACGGGATCGCCGAGGCCTATGACTGCAACTGCTCGATGTGCCGCCGGCGCGGCGGGCTGCTCTGGTTCGCGCCGCGCACGGCGCTGGAGTTGAGGACGCCGCAATCGGGCCTCGCCACCTACCGCTTCAACAAGGAGCGCCTGGACCACCACCACTGCCCGGCATGCGGGATCGCACCATTCAGCGAAGGCACCAATCCGAAGACCGGCGAGGCCACCGTGGCGGTGAACGTGCGCTGCCTGCCGGACGTGGACCTGGCGTCGCTGAAGATCGCGCAGATCGACGGCGCCAGCTTCTGACGGAACGGAGCCGGTGCACCGCCATGGCGCACCGGCCCCGGGCCGCACCGGTCAGGCGCGCCGGCGCACCGGTCCTGTGGCCTCGTTGGCCGCGGTTTCGCCGCCGAGATGGAACATCGCCGTGGTCCGGGCCAGCGCGGCCGCCTCCTCTTCCAGGGCCCGTGCCGCGGCGGTGGCTTCTTCCACCAGCGCCGCGTTCTGCTGGGTGGTCTCGTCCATCTGCATGACGGTGCGGCCGACCTGCTCGATGCCGGCGGCCTGTTCGCGCGAAGCGGTGGCGATGTCGCCCATGATCGTGGTGACCCGCTGCACGGCGGCGAGGATCGTCGACATGGTCTGGCCGGCCTCGCGGACCAGGGCCCGAGCCGGCGGACACCTTGGTCGCCGAATCCTGGATCAGCGCCTTGATCTCCTGCGCGGCCGCCGCCGAGCGGTGGGACAGGGCGCGTACCTCGCTGGCGACCACCGCGAACCCGCGGCCCTGCTCGCCGGCCCGGGCCGCTTCCACCGCCGCGTTGAGCGCCGGATGTTGGTCTGGAAGGCGATGCCATCGATCAGGCCGATGATCTCGGCGATCCGGTGCGAGGACGCATCGATCTCGCCCATCGTCGCCACAGCCTGGCGCACGACCTGTTCGCCCGTGCCGGCCACGTCCGCCGCTTCCTGCGCCAGCTGGTTGGCCTTAGCGCGCGTGCTCGGCGTTCTGGCGCACGGTAGCGGTCATCTCCTCCATCGAGGCGGCGGTTTCCTCCAGGCTCGCCGCCTGCTGTTCGGTGCGTCGCGACAGCTCGCCATTGCCGGCGGCGATCTCGCCGGCAGCGCCGTCGATGCGCGCCGAGGCCTGCTGCAGCTGGCCGATGATCTCCGCCAGGCGATCGGCGGTGCCGTTGGCGTCGTCCTTCATCCGCCCGAAGTCACCGCCGAGCTGGCGCTCGATGCGCTGGTCGAGGCGGCCTTCGGACAGCGCGGCGAGCAGGTGGCGGACTTCGTGCAGGCCCTGCTGGGTGGCGTCGAGGAAGCGGTTGATGCCGTCGCCCAGGCTGGCGAAGAATCCTCGCTCGGGGTCGACATGCACGCGCTGGCCGAGGTCGCCGGCGGCGGCCGCGGCGATGATCCGCGACAGGTCCTGTTCGAGCTTGAGCTCGTCGGTGCGGTCATGCCATTCGACTACGAAGCCGATGCGCGCGCCGTCGGCGCCGGTCACCGGGGTGATCATCTGGTTGAAGTGCGCGCCGCCCACCTGGATCCGCCCCATAAGGTTGCGTTCCAGCGCGTTGAGCAGGCCGCGGATGCGGTCCGGGTCGACATGGAAGCGATGGATGCTGGTCCCGACCAGGTTGTCGACATCGAAGTCGGGGAACCGGCTGCGCAGCGCCGCCTGCTGCTGGCGCAGCAGCTCCACCAGCGAGCGGTTCACGTAGCGGATCACGTGCTCATCGTCGGCGATCATGATCGCCGTGCGGGAGGCATCCACGGCCACGCGGGTGCGGGCGTTGAACTCGTTGCTCGCGCGCTCGCGCTCGCCGCGCTCCTGGATCTGTCCGCCCATCCGCACCGGGGCGGCGGCCAGCGAGCCTTCCGCGAAGCGCGTCCGCGCGACCGCCGCCGGCACCGGTTCGCCGCCGGCGATGCGCCCGGCCAGTTCACACAGCTGGTGCGGGTCGTGGCCCAGCGCGACCAGTTGCCCGCGCAGCTGCATGGCCATGACGCAGACGAATCCGGTCTCGACCGCCACGTACGCGGCGTGCAGCGCGACGATGCCGAAGCCGCCGCCGGATTCGAAGGCCAGCACGGGCAGGCCGCGCGACTGCATCCAGAACGCCGCCAGGTGATGCACCGCGATCGCCGCCGCGGCGACGACCACCGGCAGCCAGTCGCGGTAGTACAGCAGCAGCGCGATCACCACGAACACGCCGAAGTGGGCCTCCACCAGGCCATGCGACTGCTGGATGGTGGCCGCGACCATCGCCATCAGGACCAGGCCACCGTCGTGCTGGCGATCCGGGTGCCGCCATGCAGGCGGACCTGCACCGCCATCACCGCCAGTCCCGGCAGGACGATGGCCAGGAACGGCAGCCATTCGCCCTTCCAGGCCGCCAGCGCCAGCGAGACCAGTGCCTGCACGGCGGCCAGTACTATAACAGCCGGTCCGCCCGCGCCGACAGGCGACAGGCGTAGTCGGAATAGCCCGGCAGCCGGGAAGAAGGTTGCGGGGAGCTGGCTGGGATCATGGTCGTCTCGAAAGTGATGCGGGAAAGTGGAGGGGGATCAGCAGCGGCAACGGCCGGCGATGGCAGGCCGGGGCGCGGAGGCGGCCAGCAGCGCAGGCAGCCAGCGGGCCAGGTCACGCCGGTCCCACACAGGAACGGATCAGGCTGCAACGGGCCTGCGTAGCGCAGGTCGCCCCCGGGCCGAGGATCACCACGTCGTGGCCGGCGAGCGGGGCCACCGGCCTGTCCAGCGTCACGCTGGTGCCGTGCTGTGGTTGCATTGCCTGCGACAGCTGGTTCCAGCTGGCGTCGTCGCCGGGGCAGGCGCATCCCGCGGGCAGGCGTATGGCAATGGGAGCCGAGGTGTCGGTGCCGGGCGGAAGCCGGTCGTGCAGCGCCGCGAGTACCGCGTCGGCCGGCAGATCCTGCGCCGGGCGGCGCATCGCCACCGGCGCGGCGGCCATCCAGCCGGCCCACAGTGCGAGCACTCCGATGCCCGCCAGCGTGCGCCAGCGGCTTTCGGTCGCGAAGGTGGGGTCGAGCGTCACAACGTACTGTCCTGTCAGCCGCCCGCCCTGGCGCCATGGCAGCCAGGGACGGGAGTGTGTTGCGATCCCTAGCGGCTGCAGGGCGGGTTTCTGAAGCAGGCTGCCGTCCGTCGCGGCCGGAAGCCAGTGCACACGGGCGTGCGGCTCAGCTCTCGTCTTCGACGAACTCGACCACCAGGCCCAGCCGGAACGCCAGCTCCTCGACGGCCTCGCGCACGCGGTTGGCGGTGTAGTTGTTGGGCGCCTCCACTTCCAGTTCGTGCGTGCCCGGGCCCATGTCGTCGGACAGGCCGGCCGAGCTGGAGTCCTCGTCGTCCATGTGCGGCATCAGGTCGTCCACTTCCTCGACGTGCTCGATGCCCTCCACGCTCTGCAGCAGGTCGGCCACTGCGCGCAGGTCGTCGTCGCTGCCGGTGATGCGGATGCGGAGCTGGGGCATGGCGGCGGTTCCGTGCGGGGACGTGCAGGGTGCCGGCGGCGCGATCAAGGACGGGTGAGGACGCGTGGCAATCCGGGCTCAGCCGCGGCGCTGCCGGCGCGCCGCGGGCGTGGTGCGTCCGGCGGCGCCAGCGGTTCCTGCGCCTGCCGCTTGATCCAGTCCAGGAACAGCATGGCGGCCGGCCCCGGCGCGCGATGCGCCGGATGCACCGCGTAATAGGCGAAGCGCGCCTTCACCGCCGGTCCGGGCAGGCGCACCAGCTCGCGGCGTTGCAGGTAGGGCTGGACCACGCGGCTGCGCGCCAGCACCGCGCCGATGCCGTGCACGGCCGCGAGCATCGCGTCGGTGCTGTCGGCGAAGGTGTGCATCGGCGGCAATGCCAAGGCCGCGCACGTCGCGGCGTTGAACCAGTCGCGCCAGCCCTGCAGGCCCATGTCGGAGACCAGCGGCAGCGCGGCGATATCGCCCGGCGTCTTCGCCGCGGCCAGGCCGGGAAGGGCCGGCGAGGCGACCGGGAACAGCTCCTCGTCCATCAGGTGGTGGGAGGTCAGGCCGGGCCAGTGCCCGGCACCGTAGCGGATCGCCAGGTCGGGCCCGCCTTCCTCGAAGCGGGCCAGGCCGGGCTGGTGTCCATTTCCAGGCGCACGTGCGGGTGGGCGCTGCAGAACGACGACAGCCGCGGCAGCAACCAGCAGTAGACCAGCGAATGCAGGGTGCTGACCCGCAGCACGGCCGTGCCTGCCCTCGGCTGCAGGTTGCCGGCCACCGCGGCCACGTCGGCCAGCGCGGCGCTGGCGGCATCGGCGAGCTGGCGGCCCTCGGGGGTGAGGGCGACGCCGCGCGCGTGGCGCACGAACAGGCGGGCGCCGAGCAGCGACTCCAGCTTGCGCACGTGGTGGCTGATCGCGCTCGGGGTCAGGTGCAGTTCCTCGGCGGCATGGGCGAAGTTCTGGTGGCGCGCGGCGGCGGCGAACACGCCCAGGGCGGGCAGCAGGGTCGGGCGCAGGTTCATGGTCCAGGCATGAGTCAGATTTGTGGCTTGGTTCGATACTACGCGCTTGTCCGGCCGCGCCGGCAGACCGATGCTGGCGGCCGCGATGGCGGATTGCAGGGAGCAACGACGTGCAACACCGGGTGCTGTTCGATTTCGAGATCACGTTCTCCAACGGTGGCGACCTGCGCGGCCGCGACTTCCGCCTGGACGTTCCCGGTGCCTCGATCGACGAGGCCGCGCTGGCGTGCCACGTCATCGACGACCTGCGCCTGCTGATGGTCGACACGGTGTCGATCGGCAACGTGCGCATCGTCGAGGAAGCGCACAAGCGCGCCGCGCCGGCCGCCGGAGCGACGGCGTGAGCGGCGTGGCGGAGGTGGTCGGCGCCGCAGGCGCGACCCGCGACTGGCGGACGCCGCTGCTGCTGTTGCTGGTCGGCGCGGTCTTCGGCAGCTCGTTCCTGTTCATGCGGGTGGCGGCGCCGGAGATGGGGCCGCAGGCACTGGTCGGCGTGCGCCTGGCCTGTGGCTCGCTGGTGCTGCTGCCGTTCGTCTGGCGCGCCCGGCAGCATCTGCCGCTGCGGCGCTGGCCGGTGATCGCGCTGATCGGGGTGATCAACGCGGCGGTGCCGTTCCTGCTGTTCAGCCCGGGCGGCGCAGCGTGCGCCGGCGGCGATCGGCGCGATCTGCAATGCGATGGCGGTGCTGTTCACCACGCTGGTGGCGTTCGTCGCCTTCGGCGAGCGCATCGGCCTGCGGCGGGCGCTGGCGCTGCTCGCCGGTTTCGCCGGCGTGGTCGTGCTGGCCACGGCCAAGGCCTCCGGACTGGCTCTCGGTCCGGCGGTCGTGGCCGGTACCGCCGCCGCGTTCTGCTACGGCATCGGCATGAAACCGGTGAAGCGCCGGCTCGGCGACGTGCCGGCGGCCGCGGCCGCAGGGGCGACCCTGTCGGTCGGTGCGCTGCTGGTCCTGCCGTTCGCGCTGGCCGCATGGCCGGCGCAGCCGGTATCGGCCGCGGCCTGGGCCAGCGCGGTGACCCTGGGCGTGGTCGGTACCGGCTTGATCTTCATCCCGTACTACCGGCTGATCCAGCGCATCGGCGCGCCGCGCACCGCGGTGGTGGCGTACCTGATCCCGGTATTCGGCGTACTGCTGGCCTTATGGCTGTTCCTCGGCGAACCGGTGACCGCGCGGATGCTGCTGGCCGGATTGCTGATCCTGGGCAGCGTGGCGGTCAGCCAGCGCTCGCGCTGAGCCTGGCGGCGACGATCAGGCGAACAGGCCCTGCGTCGCCGACAGGGCATGCCGGCGCGGGAGCGATTCGGTCGCCATGCGCAGCATCGCCGGGACGATGTAGGCGTGGTGCACGCCGCTGATCATGGCCATGTACAGGTGGCCGAACGCGTTGCGGCAGCGCACGCGGGTGCCGAGGCTGATCTCGACTCCGTTCGGGGTGACCTGCACGCCCACGCAGGACCGGAATGCCAGGTGGCGGTCGTCCGCGCCCAGGATGACCTGCGCGCGCCGGCCATCGGCGTCGGTCTGCTGCGCGAGCACGGGATGGCGTCCGGCGAACAGCTGGCTGCGATCGGCCGACAGCAGCGAGGACACCGGGCAGCCCAGCGGCGAGGTGCGCAGCTGCAACGGCCGCACCAGCACGTTGCGCAGGCGCATCAGCCGGGTGACGCCGGCCGGGCGGTACCGGAGGAAGCCATCCAGCAGTTCGGCCAGCAGGGTCGCCGCGTTGCTGCCCGCGGCCACTTCGCCCTGCAGCCGCAGCACGAAGGTGTCCTGGTGGTGGAAGTCCGGCAATTGTGCGGACAGCAGCGAGCCGTCCGGCGGCATGGGCAGCGCGCGCACGCGCGGCGCGCGGCCCTCCACGAACCCATCGCCGGCAGGCAGGTGCGCCCGCAGGCGGCCGGCCATGCGGCGCACCGCCGCGCACAGGCCTTGCCGCCAGCTGCCGGGCGGCGCATGCAGCGACAGGCGCATGGTCGGCACTTCGCGGCGTTCCAGCGGATGCGCTGCCAGCCAGCGCCTGGACCGGCGCGGGCAGGGTTTCGGTCAGGGTCGCGATGTTGGCGTCGCCGGCCGCGACCTCGTCGCGCAGCGCGCCGGCGTCCAGTCCGCCGGTTTCGTCGGTGTGGCACGACAGCGCGAACAGCACCGGATGCGGCGAACCGGCCTGCAGCGGCGCGAACTGGTGCTAAGGTGCCGCCGCCGAAGCGCACGGTGAAAAGGCAGTCCGGCGGCACCTCGACATGGTGCAGGGCGGCGGCGAAGTGGGCCGGGTCGCGCGCCAGCTGCGCGTCGGACGCGGTGGAAAAACGCAGGCGCGCGCCAGCACTGCCGCTGATCGCGGTGAACACCCGGTGCCCGGCATGGCGGTGGAAGGGGTGGCCGGCGGCGCCCACGGCGAAGGTGTACAGCGCGCTGCGTTCGCCCGCGTCGAAATCCGGCGCCGCCACCCGCACGGAGGGTTCGTCCAGCCCGTCGACGAAGCCGGCGTGGTCGCGCTGCAGCGCGCCGGCGTCCCGGTGCAGGCGGTCGCCGGCGCCGTGGCCGAGTTGCGCCACCAGCACCACTTCGACCGGAAGCCCACCCGAACACGAGCGGATGCGGGCGGTGGGGAATCCTGCAACGGCATCGGCATGGCGACTCACGGGCATGGCTCCTGCGTTCAGCGCGGCTTGGGCGTGCGGGGAGAGGAGCTGTTCCGCGCCCGCGCCCGCGCTTCGCGCTTGAGCGGGCCGGCGGAGGGGCAGACCTCGAAGGCGAAGCCGGTCAGCGTGTTGACCAGGCTGTCCGGCACCAGACGGTAGAAGACGTACTGGCCGCGCTTCTCGCTGGCCACCAGCCCGGCGGCCTCGAGCACGGACAGGTGCCGGGAGATCGCCGGTGCGCTCATGGAAAAGCGCGCGCCGATCTCGCCGGCGGTCAGTTCCTGCGCCGACAGGTAGGCCAGGATCTCGCGGCGGGGGCGGGACGCCAGTGCATCGAAGATGCGGTCTACGGCCAAGGTCACTGCTTAGATAATTAACGTATTTGCTAAATATCTAAACGGGGTGGCGCTGTCAACAGATCCTGCCGGCCCGTAGCGGGAAGAGGCGCGTCAGCCGGCCGGTGCCACGCGCACCGGCAACGGCACGTTGCACAGGTCGATATGCCCGGCGGGGCGCTTGTAGAAGTCGTCGCGGCGGTTGCGGCGGGCTTCGACCACGTCGCGGAACGTCTGCGTGCCGGTGCGCAGCAGCTGCAGGCGGGTGCGTTCGGCCTCCGGCACCTCGCTGGTAAGGCGCACGGTGCGGATCGGCGTGCGCTGCGCGGCGTCGGTGTAGAAGCCCATCGGTTCCGGCCCGCGCGGCAGCGCGCTCAGCAGCTCGATGCCCCGGATCACGCGGCCGGCCGACTGGGTGATGTTGCGGTCGAGCTGGCGTGGCGACTGGCCGATCACCACGTACAGCTCGGCGCCGATGCTGCTGTCGGCCTCGACGTTGCGGCCGGCGCCGACCACGCCGTAGCAGTGCGCCATCCAGCCCTTGCCGGCTTGCGCGTCGCGTCCGGCGGCAAAGCCGTCGGCGAAGCCCACCTGCCGCGCCCAGCCGTCGGCGTCCGGCAGCACCTCGAACGCCAGGCCCTTCGCATCGCGTTCGAACTCGGCGGGCAGTTTCCGCTTCGCGTCGCCAAGATTCTTGGCTTTGGCGGGATCGTCGGCCTCGGCGTCGCCGAACTGGGCGACGAAGTTGTCCTGCACCCGGTAGACGCTGGTGCCGTCCCAGAAGCCCTCGCGGGCCAGGTGCGGATGTTGGCCACGTGCTGCGGGGCGAAGCCGGGCGCCAGTTCGATCACGACCCGGCCGGCCTCCAGTTCCATGTACAGGGTGTTTTCCGGCGCCGGCGTCCGCCAGTCCGATGCGGGCGACGCATCCAGGATCTGCTGGGCACTGCGATAGGGGGCGGCGCTGGCGGGCAGGGCGATCGCCAGGGCACAGGCGACGAGCAGGTTCGGGCGCAGGGTCATGGACGGCTCACGGCTGGAGTTGCCCCGATTCTCGCCGTCGCTCCGCCGCGCCGCCAAGTCGCCGGTGGCGCGGTGTCGCGGCGGGCCCGTGCCTGCGATGGGGGTGACTACCGGCACATCCGCTATACCGAACTTGCCAATAGGCTTGTCTACAACGTAGCCCCCGCATCCGACGGAGCAGCCCCCATGGGCGAGAACGAGGCCCAACTGAAGAAGTTCCAGAAGGAGCTCAGTGCCGGCACGGTGTCGCTGGCGTTGTTGGCGGTGCTCGCCCAGGCGCACGAGCCGCTGTACGGCTACCTGATCGCCAAGCGCCTGGAGCAGGTCGGCGAGGGCGTGCTCAGCGGCAAGCAGAGCGCGCTGTACCCGGTGCTGCGCAACCTCGAGGGCGCTGCCTTGCTGGAGAGCCACGTCGAGCCGTCCGTGGCCGGGCCGCCGCGGCGCTACTACCGGATTACCGGCGAGGGCCGCGAGGTCCTTACCAGTGGACCGCCGCCTGGCGCGCCACCCGCGATTCCGTCGATTCCGTGCTGGAGGGAGTATCCGCATGAACACCATCGCCTCACCGCTGCCGCAGGAACCGCGGCCATTGCCCACCACCATCTCCGAGTACCTGGAGCAATTGCGCGCCGCGCTCAGGGGCGCCGATCCGGCCATGGTCCAGGACGCCCTGTACGACGCCGAGGAGTACCTGCGCTCGGAACTGGCCGAGCAATCGGGCAGGAGCGAGGCCGAGGTGATCGCCGCGGTCGCCGGCAGCTACGGCGCGCCGGAAGAGGTCGCCGACATCTACCGCGAGACCGAGGTCACCGTGAACCGCGCGTTGCGCCCGCCGCAGCCGCCGAAGCGGCGTTCGCTGGCCGGCCGCTTCTTCGGCGTGGTCGCCGATCCGTATACCTACGGCTCGCTGTTCTACATGTTGCTGGCGCTGGCCACCGGCACGTTCTATTTCAGCTGGGTGGTCACTGGCGCCAGCCTGTCGGCCGGCCTCCTGATCCTGATCGTCGGCATCCCGCTGCTGCTGCTGTTCCTGATGTCGGTGCGGCTGCTGTCGCTGGTCGAAGGCCGCATCGTCGAGGTGCTGCTGGGCGTGCGCATGCCGCGCCGGCCCCTGTACACCCAGCGCGACAAGCCGTGGCTGACCCGGCTCGGCGAACTGTTCACCGACTGGCGCACCTGGACGGCGATGGGCTACCTGCTGCTGATGCTGCCGCTGGGCACGGCGTATTTCAGCGTCGCGGTCACGCTGCTGGCGTTGGCGGTGGCGCTGATCGTGGCACCGGCGGCGCTGATGCTGGGCCACGCCGGCGCGTTCTCGCTCGATGGCGTCAACGTCATCCCGTCGTCGCCTTACTGGCTGTGGCCTGTCTGCCTGCTGGTCGGCGTGCTGCTGCTGTTCGCCACGCTGCACCTGGCGCGCTTCATCGGCCGCTTCCACGGCTGGCTGGCCAAGGAACTGCTGGTCCGCGATCCGGTGGTCTGAGCGCGGAGCAGAACGAAAGCCCCGCGGATGCGGGGCTTTCGGGCAGGCGGCAGGGCGGGGAAGGGTGGCCGGCTCAGCCGGCGTGCGCGGCGATGAAGTCGCGCACCTGCGGGTACACCGTCTCGCGCCAGCGGCGGCCGCTGAAGATGCCGTAGTGGCCCGCGCCCTCGACGGTCAGGTGTTTCTGCTTGGCCTTCGGGATGCCGCTGCACAGGTCGTGCGCGGCCTGGGTCTGGCCCGGGCCGGAGATGTCGTCCAGCTCGCCCTCGATGGTCATCAGGCCAACGCCCTTGATCGCCGACGGCTTGACCAGCTCGCCGTTGACCGTCCACTCGCCACGCGGCAGCAGGAACTCCTGGAACACGGTGCGGATGGTGTCCAGGTAGTACTCGGCCGGCATGTCCAGCACCGCGTTGTATTCGTCGTAGAAGCGCCGGTGCGAATCGGCATCCTGCAGGTCGCCCTTGACCAAGGTCGGAGTAGAAATCCCAGTGCGACATGAAGTGCCGGCTGGGGTTCATCGCGATGAAGCCCGCGTGCTGCAGGAAGCCGGGATACACGTCGCGTCCTTCGCCCGGGTAAGGCTGCGGCACGCTGTGGATGACGTTGTTTTCGAACCATGACAGCGGATTGCGCGTGGCTAAGGCCGTTGACCGCGGTCGGGCTGCGGCGCGCGTCGATCGGCCCGCCCATCATCACCAGCGAGCGCGGCAGCGGTTCGCCGCGCGCGGCCATCAGCGACACCGCGGCCAGCACCGGCACGGTCGGCTGGCACACGCTCATCACGCTGAGGTTGGCCGTGCCGATGTGGCGGATGAAGCCCTCGATGTAGGCCACGTAGTCGTCCAGCCCGAACGCGCCCTCGGTCGCCGGCACCATGCGCGCGTCGATCCAGTCGGTCACGTAGACCTTGTGTGGTCGCGCAACAGGGTGTTCACCGTGTCGCGCAGCAGGGTGGAGTGGTGGCCGGACAGCGGCGCGACGACCAGCACGACCGGATCGTCCTTGAGCGCGGCGATGGTGGCCGCGTCGTCGCTGTAGCGCTTGAAGCGGACCAGCCGGCAGAACGGCTTGCGCAGCACTTCCTGCTCGAGCACCGGCACCTTGTGGCCTTCGACCTCGACCTCGTGGATGTTCCACGGTGGCTTCTCGTAGTCCTTGCCGAGCCGGTGCACCAGCTCGTTGCCGGCGGCGATACGCTCGGCACCGGGCAGGGACGAGGCCCAGCTGGAAGGATTGGAGAAGATCCGCGAATTGGCTTCGGCCAGATGGACCCAGGGGCCATCATCGCGCGGTTGAGTTCGTGGAGTTGGTAGAGCATGGATTGGCCACGCTTCCGGTCAGGGTGCTGCATTGCACAATGCTACCCCGATTCGCGTGGCGAAAGGCAGGCACGCCGGGCAGCGCCCGGCGGCCCCTCCTTCAGCGATGTGAACCGGGCTGCACCTCATGGGCCCGGCTCAATTCAATCAGTCACTTGCGTCACTCATTGGCGGGACGGAGCCAAGGCGTAGACGATGCCGCCCAACGCCCCGCCGAGCAGCGGCGCGACCCAGAACAGCCACAGCTGACCCAGTGCGCCGGAGCCGGCGAACAGGGCCACGCCGGTGGAGCGGGCCGGGTTCACCGAGGTGTTGGTGACCGGAATGCTGATCAGGTGGATCAGGGTCAGGGCCAGGCCGATGGCGATCGGGGCGAAGCCGGCCGCCGCCTTGCCGTGGGTGGCACCCATGATCACGATCAGGAAGAACGCGGTCAGCACCACCTCGGTCAGGAACGCCGCTCCCAGCGTGTAGCCGCCGGGCGACAGCACCCCGTAGCCGTTGCTGGCGAATGCGCCGGCGGCCGCCGGGTCGATCGAAAAGCCGCCACCGCCCCCATGATCTGCAGCAGGATGAAACCGGCGGCGATCGCACCGGCCACCCTGGGCGAGGATGTAGGGCAGCAGGTCGCGGGCGGCGAAGCGGCCACCGGCCCACAGGCCGAGGCTGACGGCCGGGTTGAAGTGTCCGCCCGAGACGTGGCCGAAGGCGAACGCACCGGTCATCACGGTCAGGCCGAACGCCAGCGACACGCCGAGCAGGCCGATACCCAGCGGATTGCCGTCGCCACCGAAATTCGCAGCGAGCACGGCGCTGCCACAGCCCCCAGTACCAGCCACAACGTGCCGAGGAACTCGGCCGCCAATCGCTTCGTCAGCGTCATTGCCATCCCCACAAGATGAGCCCGGACCGGGCACGGTGGAGCCTACGCCCGGGTCGTTTCGACCACGTTTTCGATTCGTTAAAGCCGGGTGCTCACCGTTCTGGCAGGGGAATGAACTCGTCGTCGCCGGCGATTTTCCCGAAGCGGCCGTCGAGCCAGTCCTGCTTGGCCTGCTCGATCCGCTCCTTCGAGCTGGAGACGAAGTTCCACCACAGGTGGCGATGGCCGTCGAGCGGTTCGCCGCCGAGCAGCATCGCCTTGAGCGGGGTCTTCGCCCGCAGCTTCGGCCGGGTGCCACGATCGGGCACGATCAGGTGGCGCGCCGGGATGTCCACGCCGTCCAGCTGCGCATCGCCTTCCAGGATGTAGAGCGCGCGCTCGGCATGACTGTCGTCCAGGGCCAGTTCGGCATCCGGCGCCAAGGTCAGCGCGACGTTGAGGGTGTCGGCGAACACCTTGACCGGCGATTCCTCGCCATAGCTGCGTCCGGCGATCACCCGCAGCCAGACGCCGTCGCGCTGCTGCTGCGGCAGGCTCGTCGCGGGGTGGTGGAAGAAGGCCGGGGCGGTCTCCTCGTGGGCCTTGGGCAAGGCGACCCAGGTCTGCATGCCGTGCGCCTCGCTGCCGGCGGCACGCTCGGCCGCCGGCGTGCGCTCGGAATGGGCGATGCCGCGACCGGCGGTCATCCAGTTCACGTCACCGGGGCGGATCACCTGCTCGGAGCCGAGGGTGTCGCGATGACTGATCGCACCGGCCCAGAGGAAGGTCACCGTGGCTAAGGCCGATATGCGGATGCGGACGCACGTCCATGCCGCGGCCGCCTTCGAACAGCACCGGCCCCATGTGGTCGACGAACACGAACGGGCCGACGCTGCGTGCCTGTATCGAAGGCACCGCGCGACGCACGATGAATCCGTCGCCGAGGTCGTGCACGCGCGGTTCGATGATCGTGGTCATGGCAGATCCCCGGGCGATGGACTGGCCGCAGGATCGCATGGATCGCCGAGGACGGCCGGCACATGCGTGCGGCGATCGATGCCGGCCAAGGCCGGTACGCCGCAAGGTCAGCGACGCGAGGCGAGGCGGTCGGCCAGGCGTGTGGGTTCGGGCAGGCGATACCCGGCAAGGCAGCGCAGCACCAGTTCGAGCGCACCGGGGAGCGACACGCGGTGGCCGGGCGAGACGATCAATGGGCGGCAACGCGCCTTGCTGCGCAACGCGTGGCCGACGGTTTCGCCACGATGGATGATCGCGCTGTGGTCACCGGGTGCCGGGCCGGGTTCGTCGAAGTGGCCGGAAAGCAGGGTCTTGGCCACGCCGATGCTGGGCAGGCCGGTAGCGACGCCGAAATGGGCGGCGATGCCGAGCCGGCGCGGGTGGGCGATGCCCTTACCATCGACCATCACCAGGTCCGGCGTCCGCGACAGCGCAGCCAGCGCCTGCAACAGCGCCGGCAGCTCGCGAAAACTGAGCAGGCCCGGGACGTAGGGCATCGAGGTCGGCGTGCGGGCGAGGTGCGATTCCAGCGGCTGCAGGGTGCTGGCATCCAGCAGCACCACCGCCGCGCGGGTGGTCTGTCCCTGGTCCTCGAACCCGACATCGAAGCCGGCGATGGTGCGCAGCGGAATCCGGAACCCGTCCGCCAGCGACACCTGCGCCGCCAGCGATTCCTGCAGCGTGCGTGCGCCGGCGAAGCTGCCGTCCCAACCGGGAAACGGATTGCCGACCGAGGCGAGTCCGACCATGCGGCGAGTATGCCCGCGGGCCGGGTGAAGCCCCGGCGAGGATCGCGGGTGGTTGCGGACACAACCATCCCTTCGCTCCGCCACGAGGGGCTTGCCATGGCGAGTTCCCCGTACAATCGACGCCCCGTTTCGTATCCGTACCGGAGATCCCCCTGTGACCCGCAAGCTTGTCCTGCTGCGCCACGGCCAGAGCCAGTGGAACCTCGAGAACCGTTTCACCGGCTGGGTCGACGTCGACCTGACCGAGCAGGGCCGCGCCGAGGCCGCCGCCGGCGGCAGGTTGATGCGCGAGGAAGGCCTGCGTTTCGACGTCGCCTACACCTCGACCCTCAAGCGCGCGATCCGCACGCTCAACCTTAAGACTGGGCGAGCTGGACCAGGACTGGCTGCCGGTGCACAAGAGCTGGCGCCTCAACGAGCGCCACTACGGCGCGCTGCAGGGCCTAGACAAGGCTGAAACCGCGGCCAAGCACGGCGAGGAGCAGGTCAAGGTCTGGCGCCGTTCCTACGACATCCCGCCGCCGCCGATGCCGCTCGAGGATCCGGGCCATCCGGCCAACGACCCGCGCTACGCCGGCCTGGACCGCAACGCGCTGCCGTCGACCGAATCGCTGGCGACCACCCCAGGAGCGCGTGCTTCCGTACTGGCACGACGCCATCGCCCCGTCGCTGAAGTCCGGCAAGACCGTGCTGGTCGCCGCCCACGGCAACTCGCTGCGGGCGCTGTACAAGCACCTCAACAACGTGTCGAAGGAAGAGATCCTCGAGCTCAACATCCCCACCGGCATCCCGCTGCTGTTCGAGCTGGACGACGAGCTGAAGGTGATCTCGCACCGCTACCTGGCGACCCGGAAGCGGCCAGGCGCGCCGCCGAGGCAGTGGCCAACCAGGGCAAGGCGAAGTAAGCGGCCAAGGCCTGCCTTGATGCATGACCCGACACCCGGCTGCGGCCGGGTGTCGTGTTTGCGGCGGATCGATCGTCGCCGGACAAGGCGCAGTGGCGGACTGGCCCGCAAGCACAGGGAGCAGTGCGGATGAAGTTCTATCGGATGTCGGACAGGATCGCCCTAAAACATGGGACGGGAAGGAAAGGCCCGTCCTGTTCAAGCGAAGCCACGACCTCATGCAGACGAAAACCGGCAGCCTGTTCGTGGATTACTCGAGCGATGAACAGGGTGAGCCTTTCAAGGGGGCGCTCATCTGCGACCTGGATGATGAAGACCGGACGGGAGTCCTGCCGACGTTGTTCATGTCGCCGGCGCTGATCGGCACCCGGGCGTTCCATGATGATCTGCTGCGCATCGGTGTGAACAACATCGAGGTCCAACCGGCAATCATCAGGGGACCTGGTCAATGACCGGGTCATTGAAGACTACGTCGTGTTGAATGTCCTGGGCTGCGTGTCCCTTGCGGCAATGAGCCACCCCGGGCCGGGGCGCGGACCTGTCGGGCTGGACGTGTTCCTGCTGGACGAGGACACCGATTGCATCATCGTCAGCGAGCGGGTTTTCCAGCATCTGGATGCGAAGGGCTACCACGACCTCTTCTTTGAAGAGTTCCCGGTGGTGCACCCCTGAGAGGCCGTGTGGGCCGAAGGCCAAGTAGCGCGCGCCGTCCGCTCCACTGGGGCAATTCCCGCGACACCCGGGTCCGGCGGGGTGTCTTCGTTTGTGCGGCCTTGACCGGGGTCATTGCTTCGGCAATCAGGTACCGCATTTTTCCGCGGGAGCCTTCACGGGTCCTTGTCAAATGAGAGTGATTCGCATTAAATATCCAGGCAGTCCCCTTGCAGGCGCCGGATGCCGCCACATTCGCCCGCTTCCTTACCGGCGACCTGACGCACGGCGCTGGAAGGGGACGGATAACTCCGATGCGTTCGTGCCGGTTCCCCATGGCTACCTGATCACCCTTCTGACAAGGCCCGCTCCGCCAATGCTTTCGATGCCCCGTTCCAGCCATCCGTCCGTGCGCGTCTTCCCGTTGTCTTCGAGCCATCTGAGCCTGGCGATCGGGCTTGTCCTGGCCTGCGCGCCGGCGTTTTCCCTCGCTGCGGCACCGGGCCAGGCGGGCACGGCGCAGGAAGGGGCCGAGGCGGACACCCCCACCGAACTGGACGCGGTCCTGGTTGTCGCCCAGCGCGCCAACCGCGTCAGCAACGGCGCGACCAATCTCGACCTGGACATCAAGGAAACCCCGCAGTCGATCAGCGTGGTGACCAGCGAGCTGATGAGCCGCTTCGGCGCCAACAGCGTCAACGACGCGCTGCGCCTGGCGACCGGGGTGCGCGTCGACGAGTGGGAAACCAACCGCACCAGCTACAGCGCGCGCGGTTTCGACATCCTCAATACCCAGATCGACGGCGTCGGCCTGCCCAACAGCTGGGGCATCGCCACCGGTGCGCAGGACACCTTCGGCTACGAGAAGGTGGAAGTGATCCGCGGCGCCAACGGCCTGCTCACCGGCGTCGGCAACGCCGCCGGCACGATCAACTACGTGCGCAAGCGCCCGACCAACGAGCAGCATGGGTCGCTGGGAGTGAGCTACGGTTCGTGGAATACCGTGCGTGCCGAGGCCGACTACTCGACGCCGTTCACCGACGATGGCCGCTGGGCCGGGCGCGTCGTGGCCGCGTACGAGGACGGCGAGTCCTGGCTGCAGGCCAACGAGAACGACCGCACGTTCCTCTACGGCGTGGTCGACGGCCAGATCGGCGGCAACGGCACCTTGACCGTCGGCTATTCGCACCAGAAGGCCAACTCGGTCGGCATCATGTGGGGCGCGCTGCTGTTCATGAACAGCGACGGCACCCAGAACGAATGGCCGCGCGACGCCACCACCACGCAGGACTGGACCTACTGGGACACGACCAACGAGACCGCGTTCGCCGAATACGTCCACCAGCTGGGTGCGGACTGGCGGTTGAACGTGTCGTACAACTACCGCCGTTCCAGCGGCGACGAGAACATGTTCTACGCCTACCTCGCCGATGCCGACTTCGACGGCACCCCCGAAGGGCTGGATCCGGACACCGGCCTGGCCCTGGTGGGCTATCCGTGGAGCGGCAAGGACGAGGTGACCAGCCACCTGGGCACGGTCAGCCTCAATGGCGTCTACACGATGTTCGGTCGCGAGCATGAGGCGGTGATCGGCGTCAGCGCCTCGCGCAGCACCACCGAGAACTGGGAGCGCAGCGCGGAGTTCCCGCATCCGGCCTGGGGCCTGCTGCCGCCGTTCCCGTACCCGACCGATGCCATTCCCGAGCCCGCCTGGCGAGAGTTCTCGCAGTATGCGGAACTGGACCAGGACCTGAAGCGCGTGTTCGGCGCCACCCGGATCGCGCTGACCGAACGCTTCAAGGCGATCATCGGCGCCAACTACGCCGAGTACCGCCGCGAGGGTGTTTCCTATGCGGTGGACTTCGACGAGACCACCAGCCATACCAGCCCCTACGCCGGCCTGACCTTCGATTTCACCGACCGCGTGCTCGGCTATGTCAGCTACTCGGACATCTACCAGCCACAGGACCAAGGCCGACGCCAACGATCGCCTGCTGGGTCCCAGCAAGGGCGTGAACTACGAGGCGGGCATCAAGGCCGAGTGGCTGGACGGACGCCTGCTGACCAGCGTGGCGGTGTTCAAGGCCGACCAGCAGGGACTGGCCACGCCGACGGGTGAATACAACGATTTCGGCCAGACCATCTACGCGCCGGTCGACGTGAAGTCCAAGGGCGTCGAGTTCGAGGCCACCGGCCAGCTGAGCGACAATGTCGACCTGGTGATGGGCTACACCGCCCCGGAGATGGACGGCCTCAACGGCGATGACACCTATCCATGGGTGCCGCGCCGCAGCGCCAACCTGATCCTGAGCGCGCGCGCGCCGGGCTACGCCGCGCTGTCGTACGGCATCGGCGGACGCTGGCAGAGCGAGGTCTGGAACATCGAGAGCAGCGGCTTCACCGTGCGCCAGGACAGCTATGCGGTGCTCAACGGCTTCGTGGCGTGGGACTTCGTGGAGAACGCCAGCGTGCGCCTGAACGTCGACAACCTGTTCAACGAGAAGTACATCAGCACCCTGCGCTACAGCGGTTACTACGGCGCACCGAGCAACTACTCGGTCACCCTGAACTGGCGGTTCTGACGACCGCTCCGCCCATAAGACTGACACCAGCCATCGCCATGTCACGCACGTCCACCCCGGGTCCTTCCCGCGTCACCCGCCTGCACATCGCAGCGCGGGTGGCCGCGGCCGTACTCGGGGGCTACGCGTTCGCATGGGGCGTCGTCGCCGCTGTGACCAGCCTGTCATTCGCCATCGGCATGGAGTTCCATGACGCCGAGTTCCTCGGCGCCGTGGTCGGCCTGCTGGCCTACCTGACGGTATTCCTGTGGGCGTTCGCGGCCCGTCGCCTGGCGGTGGGTCTGGCTGCTGCTGGCCGGTGGTGGTGCACTGCTGGCGGGCACGGCTTCGCTCGTGCAATCGTTCCTATTCTGACGGCAGCAGAAGCCGGGAGGTAGGTCATGTCCAACAACTTCCGCCAGGCCATGGCCTGGGTCCATACCTGGTTCGGGCTGGTGCTTGGCTTCGTGCTGATGGCCGCGTTCTTCTTCGGCGCGCTGTCGGTGTTCGACCGCGAGATCGACCGCTGGGCGATCCCCGTCACGCGGATCGAGCCACAGCCGATGCCATCGTTCGAAAAGGTGCTGCGCCCGGCATTCGAGCGCATGCAGCCCACGCCCGAGGCGGTCGACGCGATGCGTCCGCGGGTCGACGGGCCGATGCCGGAACGCTTCGACACCGTGGTCAGCTGGAGCGCCTACACCACCCATCGGGACCCGGTGCTGGCGCTGTACGCCGGTTACCAGGGTACCCAATGCGAAGGACCCGGAGGAGGCGATCTGGGCCTACGGCACCATCGACCCGCGCAACGGCACGCCCCTGCCGGACGACCGGCTCAAGGTGGGCAGCGAGTTCTTCTACCCGATGCACTACAGCCTGACCCTGGACTGGAAGAACGTCGGCTTCTGGATCGTCGGCCTTACGCGCGCTGGCGATGCTGGCCGCGCTGGTCACCGGGGTGGTGATGCACCGCAAGCTGTTCCGCGAACTGTTCACCTTCCGCCCGGGCAAGGCCCGGCTGCGCAGCGTTCTGGACCTGCACAACCTGACCGGCGTGGTCGCGCTGCCGTTCCACTTCTTCTTCGCTTTTACCGGCCTTATGATCTTCGCCAGCGTCTACTACTTCCCGGTGGGACATACCCAGCTGCACCAGTTGCACGACCTGCACGAGCAGGTCGAAGCCCATAAAACGGGCCTCCCGCACGAGCGCGCCGGCGTTCCGGCCGGGCTGGCCAACGTCGATGCGATGGTCGCCGAGGCGCAGCGGCGCTGGCAGGCCAACGACAAGGCCGGCGACGTCGGCTTCCTGGTGCTGCAGCACGTGGGCGACGCCAACGGATACGTGAGCGTCTACCGCGCCGGCACCGACCGCATCGCCCCGGTCGGCGACGGCATCCACTTCAGGGCCGCCACCGGCGAGCTGATCCGCGAGGACCCGCCGGCCACGGCGACGGCGCGGGTCAGCGAATTCCTCACCGGCCTGCACCTGCAGCACTTCCGCCACTGGCTGCTGCGCTGGCTTTACGTGCTGGGCGGACTGTCGGGTGCGGTCTGCATCGCCACCGGGTTCGTGTTCTTCGTCGAGAAGCGCAAACGCCAGCATGCGCTGCGCGGCAGCCGGGCGCGCGGGTGGTCGATGCGCTGGCGGTGGCCACGGTCACCGGCATGGTCCTTACCGCACTCGGCATCCTTGTCGCCAACCGCCTGCTGCCGGAAGGCCTGCCGGCGCGCGGCGACTGGGAGCGCTACGCGTTCTGGGGCACCTGGCTGCTGGCGCTGCTGCACGCGTCCTGGCGCAGCGCACCGGTCGCCCGGGGCCACCCACCCGGCCTTAGCGAACAGAGCTGGGCGATCGCCGCGCTGGCCGTGGCCGCGGTGCTGCTGAACTGGATCACCACCGGCGACCACCTGCTGCGCACGCTGGCGAACGGCTACTGGCCGGTGGCCGGCGTCGACCTCGCACTGCTGGCCAGCGCGGCGATCGCTGCCGTGGCCGCGCGCACACTCAAGCGCCGTGCCGCGGTGCCTGTGGCGGCGGCCGGCATGCAGGGCACGGAGGCGGCGCATGCCTGAGCCGGTATCCGCAGGGTGGCTGCTGGGTGCAGCCCCATCCAGTGTGGCCGGAATGGGCTGGCTGGCGCTGGCGATGCAGGTGCATGCGCGGCAGGTCTGGGGCGCGGCGGTATCGCCGGGCACGGCCACGGTGCTGCGTGTGTTCGGCGCGTCCGGACTCGTGGCTGCGCTGTTGCTGTGCCTGGCGGCGGACCACGCGTCGATGGCCGCGCTGGTCTGGGTAATGGCGCTTGCCGGTGCGGCGCTGCTGGTCGCCTTCACCCAGGTACTGGCGTGCGCACTGGCTGCGGGTGCTCGCGCCGTGGGTGAGGGCAGGTACGCCGCCGGGGCGTCAGTCCCGCGCGGCCCGGTAGGCGGGCGGCTCTTCGCATCGAAAGACACCCGGGCCAGGCCGGGTGTCTTCGTTTTCAGGTCCGGGAGGCTTCAGGCCGGCCCGAAACTGCGGGTGGTCTTCTTCTCGGTCTTTTCCGCCCGCTTTTCCTTCAGCGTCTTGGCGGGCTTCTTCTTCTGCTCTTTCTTCTTGTCCAGGCCCTTGGCCATCGTCGTACCCTCGTGGTCGTTCTGACACCGGGAGGATGACACACCCGAGGGGTGGAAACCGTGTTCGCAGGCGGCCACGAGCGGATGCCTGTCGACGTTCCAACAGACCGATGCCGCGCGGCTCGCCCCGGATGTCGGGTTCATGTAGCCCGGATTCGGCCCGGGGCGATCAGGGCGCCGTCTTGCCGGATAACGCAGCCAGCCAGGTCACCACCGCACCGGTAAGGGCGACGCGATGGTCCGCGAAGCCGTGATCGGTCTGGAAAGTGAGCGAGGTGACGGCTGCGGCCGGCCTGGACCCGGCACGCACCGAGTCGGCCAGGGCGCGGGTCGTTGCCGCGTTTCCCTCCGATGCGCCGACCACCAGCAGGGATTGGCGGCGCAGGGCCGGCGCGGCGCTCGCGAGCACCCAGCTGGCCGGTGCACGCTCGACTTCGCTGACCAGGCTCTCCGGATCGGCGCCAACCAAGGCTGTTGCCAAGGTCGTCGAAGTCGGCTTTCGCAGCGGCACGTTCCTCGGGCGACGCCTTGCGTCCCATCTCGCCCCACGTGCCTATGTCGGCGGGATCGAGCAGCAGGACGCCCCGCAGGTGGCTGTCGCCCTTTGCATGCATCGCTGCGGCGAAGCCACCCAGGCTATGCCCGCCGATCACCAGCCGATCGAGGTCGATGCCGTATTTCTCCGCCACGCCTGGCGAACGCAGGAACGCGACCGCGGCGTCGGTGTCCTCAAGTGCGTTGGCGATCGAAAAAGTCCCGGGCGAGCCCCACGAGCCACGATAGTGCAACGTCAGCACGTTCCACCCGGCACGACGGACCGCCTGTGCCAAGATCTCAGGTTCTGCTCGTTGCCGGGCAGTCCATGCAGCAACAGCAGGGTCGGCCTGGGACCCTCGCCTGCGGCCAGCAGGAAGAGCGCGTTCATGCCCACGCCCTCGCTCGGCACCAGCAGTTGCCGGTTGCGCGCCGGATGGTCGACGTCCCGCGGTGGATCGGCGATGACTGCGCTTGGGACCGGTTGCGCGGACAGGGGGCCGGCGGCCAGCAGCAACATGGCAGAGGCGAACAAATCCAGCAGTCTCATTTGAATCCCGGGTTATCCATCGACAACGTGCGGGCGAATCTAGCACGGCAATCCGGGTTGTCCTTACCGCGGATCATCCGTCGATGGCGGTGCCGGCATGGGTCACTGGGGAGCCAGCACTCCCGGACGCTGGGCCGTCCGACGGCGAGGGCGCTAAGGCCGGACGCGCACACGCCGTCGTCGCGGGGTTCCCCTAGAATCCCCGCAGCCGCCTTTGCGCCCCGGACATGAAAAAAAAGACACTCAAGTGGATCGGTGGCGTGTTCGCGATGCTCGTGGCCGCATCGCTGGTCTCGCTGTATGCCTATGGACGCTTCGCCGAAAGCGCGCGGGGCCCCGCCTCGCATGCGCTGGATGTGCAGCCGGCCGGCACGCCGCTGGACCGGGCGGTGTCGCCGCTGACCTTGGCGCGCCCTGGCGAGACGGGCATCGTCGTCCTCGCCGACAACCTCGACGCGTTCGCGGTGCGTGCGGCCACCGCCCGCGCGGCCGGGCGCAGCCTGGACCTGCAGTACTACATCTGGCATCCGGACTTCACCGGCAACCTGATCTACGACGAGCTGCTGCAGGCCGCCGACCGCGGCGTGCGCGTGCGCCTGCTGCTGGACGACATGAACGTGCACGGCAGCCGTTCGGTGCTGGCCGCGCTGGACAGCCACCCGGAGATCGAGGTGCGGCTGTTCAACCCGACCCGGGCCCGGGAAGGAACCGTGGCCCGCGGCGTGGAGCTGCTGCTGCGGTTCTTCAGCCTCAACCGGCGCATGCACAACAAGACCTGGATCGCCGACGGCCGCGTGGTGATCGTCGGCGGGCGCAACGTCGGCGACGAGTACTTCGACGCCGCGGCCGACATCAATTTCATGGACACCGACGCGGCGGTGGTCGGGCCGCCGGTGAAGCAGGCCGAGGCGATCTTCGACGCGTTCTGGAACAGCGCTTCGGCGATCCCGCTGTCGGCGCTGGTCGATCCCGGTCCGGACGCGCTGGACCGGGTGCGCGCCAGCATCGATGCCGGCCTCGGCTTCGCCGCGGGCGGCGCCGTACGCGAAGCGGCTGGGCGATTCTCCGCGGGTGCGCGACCTGATGCAGGGCCGTGCGCGCATGCACTGGACCGGCAACGCCGCCATCGTTTCCGATCCCCGGAAAAGGCGGAAGGGGCGACACCGCAGCCGGACTGGATGACGCCGGTGCTGGTGGAGCACGTGTCCGCGGTGAAGCACGACCTCAAGCTGATTTCGCCGTACTTCGTTCCCGGTACCGAAGGCGTCAACTGGTTCGCCGGACTGCGCCGCCGTGGCGTGCAGGTCGGCATCCTCACCAACTCGCTGGCCGCCAACGACGTGATGGCGGTGCACGGCGGCTACGCCGGCTACCGCATCCCGCTGCTGGAGCAGGGCGTTGCCCTGTTCGAGCTCAAGCCGCACGGCAGCGCCGGCGCGAGCCTGTTCGGCTCCAGCGGCGCCAGCCTGCACACGAAGGCCTACGTGGTGGACGGGCGGCGTGGTTTCATCGGCTCGTTCAACCTCGATCCGCGCTCGATGAACCTCAACACCGAGATGGGGCTGCTGTTCGAGAGCCCGGATGTGGCGGCGGAGCTGGAAGCGCTGTACCGGCGCAAGACCGGCGCCCCGATCAGCTACCGGGTCGAGCTGGTCGATGGCGCGCTGCGCTGGCAGGACGACGCGGTGCAGCCGCCGGTCAGCTGGGACCGCGAGCCGGAGGCGAGCCTGTGGCGCCGCGCGGCAGCGCGGGCCATCGGCTGGCTGCCGGTCGAGTCGCAGCTCTAGCCGCGTCCATCCGTCGCCAGGCCGTGGAGGAGGCTGTGCTAACGTGCGGCCGCATCGCCCGGGCCAGACACGCCCGCCACGGAATCCGCGAGGGATCGTGCAGCCAGTGGACGCCAGCATGCCGCGATACGGTCCCTTGCCCGGGCTGGGCGCGGCCGTGCCGCGCGGCCTGCGCTGGCCGGTGGGTGCGGCGCTGTCGCTGGGCGCAACGCGGATCGCGCTGGCGATCGGTGCCGGCCCGTCGCCGCTGCCCGGGCACTGGCTGCCGGCCGTGCTGTATGCGGCGTTCGCCGGCTGGGCGGTATGGGGCGCGCGCGGCCGCTGGCCGCTGCTGGCCAGCCTGGCGCTCGCGGGCGTGGTGCTGGTGGCGTGGTGGGGCATCCGTCCCTCGAATGACCGGGCATGGCGTCCTGAAGTGGCGGTGGCGCCGCGCATCCGGATCGACGGCGACCAGGTCCACATCAGCGGCTACCGCAACTTCGACTACCGCAGCCGCGAGGACTTCAGCGAGCGCTGGGAACAGCGCGACCTGCGCCTGTCCGACCTGCGGGGCGTGGATTTCTTCGTGTCCTACTGGAAGCGCGACGGGCTGATCGCCCATACCTTCCTGAGCTTCGAGGTCGCCGGTGCGGAGCCGGTGGCCATCTCGATCGAGATCCGGCCCGAACAGGGCGAGGGCTTCGCCGCGTTGCCCGGGCTGTTCCGCCACTTCGAACTGGTCTACGTCGTCGGCGACGAGCGCGACGTCGTCCGCGTGCGCAGCAACTACCGCGACGAGGACGTGTTCCTGTACCGGACCACGGCCTCGGCCGAGGCGGCGCGGCGGCTGTTCATGGTCTACGCCGCGCGGATCAACGCGGTGGCCGAGGTGCCGGAGTTCTACCACCTTGGTCAGCAACAACTGCACGGTCAACATCGTCCGCTACGCCAGGCAGGCCGGGCGCGACGGCGGCTGGGACCTGCGCCACCTGCTCAACGGCCGCAGCGACCGCTACCTGTACGACGTGGGGCTCGTCGACACCTCGATCCCGTTCGAGCGGCTGCGCGCGCAGTCGCGGATCAACGCCGCCGCCGCGTCCGCCGACCGGGATCCGGCGTTCTCCCGCCTCATCCGCCGGGGGCGGCCGACCCCGGTCGGGTCCGGTCCCGCGCCTGCCGGGGCGCTCCGGTGAACACCGGCCTTGCGCTCTCGTCCCGGCGCTGCTGGGCGCGGCCATCGTCCTGTTCTCGCTGGGCCGGCCGCGTGCCGACGTGGTCGCGCTGCTGATGGCGGCGGCGCTGCCGTTCACCGGGGTCATCGACGCGGGCGAGGCGATGGCCGGTTTCGGCGAGCCGAGCATCGTCCTGATCGCGCTGCTGTTCGTGGTCGGCGAGGGCCTGGTGCGCACCGGGCTGGCGCAGCGGATCAGCGCCTTCATCCTGCGCGTGGCCCGGGGTGACGAAACCGTGCTGGTGGTGGCGCTGATGCTGTCGGTCGGCGTGATGGGTTCGGTGATGAGCTCCACCGGCGTGGTCGCGATCTTCATCCCGATCGTGCTGCGCATCGCCCGCAGCAGCCGCATCGCGCCGGCGCGGCTGATGATGCCGCTGAGCGTGGCCGCGCTGTGCAGCGGGATGATGACCCCGGTGGCGACCGCCCCCAACCTGGTGGTGCACGCCGAGCTGCTGCGCGAGGGCCAGCGCGGTTTCGCCTTCTTCGACTTCCTGCCGTTCGGCGCGGCGGTGCTGGCGCTGTCGATCGGCTGGATGCTGTTCGCGCGCCGCTGGCTGTCCGCGGGCGCGCCGGTGGCGCGCGCGCGCGCCCGCGGCTGGAGGACTGGATCGGCGAGTACCGGCTGCAGGGCAGTGCGTTCCGGGCGCAGGTCCGCAGCGATTCGACGCTGGTCGGGCATGTCGCCTCGGCACTGGAAGACGGGGAGCTGGCCGGCATGACCGTGCTGGCGGTGGAGCAGGCCGGCCGCTTCGGCCAGCGCCTGCTCGCCTCGGCCGAAGGCCGGCAGCTGCTGCCGGGCGACATCCTGCTGCTGCACCTGCGCGACCCCGGCATCGATGCGCTGCGCCGCTTCGAGGGCCTGCGCCTGCAACCGCTGGCGCTGGAGGGCGGCAATTTCGGCGGTTACGCCAACGACATCGGCATGGCCGAGATGATGGTGGCGGCCAACTCGCCGCTGGCCGGGGTGAGCGCGAACCGTGCACGGTTGCAGGACCGCCACGAACTGGTGGTGGTCGGGCTCAAGCACGGCCGCACCGCCGAGGTGCGCGACCTTACCCGACGAGCCGCTGGAAGTGGGCGACACGCTGCTGGTGGCGGGGCCGTGGCCGGCGATCCGGGCGCTCGGCTCCGGCGCCGACGGGCTGCTGATCCTGCTCGGCCTGCCGCTGGAATCGGAAGACGTCGCGCCGGCCGCCGCGCGCGCGCCGTTCGCGCTGGCCTGCCTGCTGCTGACCATCGGGTTGATGGTCAGCGGCGTGGTGTCGAACGTGCACGCGGCGCTGATCGGCTGCCTGCTGATGGGCCTGACCGGCTGCGTCGACCTGCGCAGCGCCTACCGCTCGATCCACTGGCCCAGCCTTATGCTGATCGTGGGCATGCTGCCGTTCTCGCTGGCCCTGCAGCGCACCGGTGGCGTGGACCTTACCGCGCAGCTGCTGCTGCAGGGCGTGGGCGGCGCCGGGCCACGCGTGGTGCTGGCGGCGATCTTCCCATCACCGCGGTATTCGGCATGTTCATCTCCAACACCGCGATCGCCGTGCTGATGGCGCCGGTGGCGCTGGCGGTCGCCGACCACCTGGGCATGTCGCCGTATCCGTTCGCGATGACCGTGGCCCTGGCCGCGTCGGCGGCGTTCATGACCCCGGTGTCCTCGCCGGTCAACGCGCTGGTGGTCGGGCCGGGCGGCTACCGCTTCGGCGATTTCGTCAAGATCGGCACGCCGCTGGCGCTGATGTCGCTGCTGGTGGTCGTGCTGCTGGTGCCGTGGTTCTTCGGCATGTGAGCCGACGGTAGAGCGGGGCTTGCCCCGCTGCTCTGTGTGTATCGCAGCAGCGACGAGGCGCAGGCGGGCACGCTCGGCTCCATGCGGGTAAAGCGCGGCCGGGCAAGCCCGGCTCTACGGGAGGCGGGCAATCACCGGGCGGAAGTTCAGCCCGGCGCCAGCGTGGTCAGCAGGGCACGCGCGGCGTTGAAGCGGTCGGCGCTCTCCGGCAGCGGCACGCGGACGCGCAGCTTGTCGGGGCCCTCCATCGCATAGAGCCTGGGCTGCTGCTGGATCATCCGGATCACCGACATCGGGTCGACCTTGGGCCTTACCTCGAACACGATGCGCCCGCCGGCTTCGCCCAGCTCCAGCTTGCGGATGCCCAGCGCCTGCGCCTGCAGCTTCAGCTCGGCGATGGCGAACAGGTGCTTCACCGCATCCGGCAGCAGGCCGAAGCGGTCGATCATCTCCACCTGCAGCTCGCGCAGCGCCTCGCTGTCGCGCGCGCTGGAAATGCGCTTGTACAGGGTCAGGCGGGTGTGCACGTCCGGCAGGTAGTCCTCCGTGATCAGCGCCGGCACGTTGAGCACGATGTCGGCGCCACGGACCTCCTCGCCCGCATCCAGGTCCGGGAGCTTGCCCCGGCGGATGCTGCGCACCGCGCGCTCGAGCAGTTCGGTGTAGAGGCTGAAGCCGACCTCGGCCATCTGCCCGCTCTGGTCCTCGCCGAGCAGTTCGCCGGCGCCGCGGATCTCCAGGTCGTGGGTGGCCAGGTGAAGCCGGCGCCGAGCTCGTCCATCGAGGCGATCGCTTCCAGCCGCTTCTCCGCATCCGGGGTCATCGCGCGCCGGTCGGGCGGCACCAGCAGGTAGGCGTAGGCGCGGTGGTGCGAGCGGCCGACGCGGCCGCGCAGCTGGTGCAGCTGGGCCAGGCCGAAACGGTCGGCGCGGTTGATGACGATGGTGTTGGCGTTGGGGATGTCGATGCCCGATTCGATGATCGTGGTCGACAGCAGCACGTTGAAGCGCTGCTTCTGGAAGTCGAGCATCACCCGCTCCAGCTCGCGCTCCGGCATCTGCCCGTGGGCGATGCCAATGCGCGCCTCCGGTACCAGCTCGGCCAGCTGCTTCTGCATGCGGCCGATGCTTTCCACGTCGTTGTGCAGGAAGTACAGCTGGCCGCCGCGGGCCAGCTCGCGCTGGAACGCCTCGCGCAGCTGCGCGTCGTCCCATAGCACGACGAAGGTCTGCACCGCCAGCCGGTTCGGCGGCGGCGTGGCAATGATCGACAGGTCGCGCAGCCCGGCCATGGCCATGTTCAGCGTGCGCGGGATCGGGGTGGCGGTAAGGGTGAGCAGGTGCACGTTGGCGCGCAGCGCCTTGAGTGCTTCCTTCTGGCGCACACCGAAGCGCTGCTCCTCGTCGACGATGACCAGGCCGAGGTCCTTGAACTTCACGTCCGCCTGCAACAGGCGATGGGTGCCGACGATCACGTCGATCTCGCCGCGGCTGACCTTCTCCAGCTCCAGCTCGATTTCCTTCTTGGTCTTGAAGCGCGACAGCACCTCGACCTTGAGCGGCCAGTCGGCGAAGCGGTCGCGGAAGTTGCGGTAGTGCTGTTCGGCCAGCAGCGTGGTCGGCACCAGCACCGCCACCTGGCGGCCGCCGCTGGCGGCGCCGAACGCGGCGCGCACGGCGACTTCGGTCTTGCCGAAGCCCACGTCGCCGCAGACCACGCGGTCCATCGGCTGGCTGGACTGCAGGTCGCGCAGCACCGCTTCGATCGAGGCGTGCTGGTCGGGCGTCTCCTCGAACGGGAAGCCGGCAGCGAAGCTTTCGTACATCGCCCGGTCGATATCCAGCGCCAGCCCGGCGCGGGCCTGCCGGCGGGCCTGGATTTCCAGCAGCTCGGCGGCCACGTCGCGGACCTTTTCCTGCGCCTTGCGCTTGGCCTTGGCCCACTGCTCGCCGCCGAGCGAATGCAGCGGCGCGGTCTCCGGCGAAGCGCCGGAATAGCGGCTGACCAAGGTGCAGCTGCGCCACCGGCACGTACAGGCGGTCGCCCTTGGCGTACTCGATGTCGAGGAACTCGCCGGGCATGCCGCCGATGTCCATCGCCACCAGGCCGCGATAACGGCCGACGCCGTGGTCTTCGTGGACGATGGGTGCGCCTTCGGTCAGCTCGCCCAGGTCGCGGATGATCGCTTCCGGCTCGCGCCCGGCGCGGCGCGCGCGCGCGCGGCTGGGTGGCGCGCTCGGGGAACAGCTGGCGCTCGGTGAGGACGACGAAGGCGGGTTCGTCGATGGCGAAGCCGTCTTCCAGCGGGGCCACGGCGATGGCGAACCCGCGCCGGTCCGGGCCTGCGCCGGGACCACGGCCGATGAAGGACGGGAAATCGGCCACGACCTCCGGCTTCAGCTCGGCCGCCTGCAGCACCTCGAGCAGTGCCTCGCGCCGGCCCGGTGAATCGGCGGCGACCAGCACCCGGCCCGGGTAGCTGGCCACGAACGAGCGCAACGCTTCGCCGGCGACATGCTGGTCGCGTCCGGCCACCGGCAGCGATGGCGCCGGCTGGTCGCCGAGTGCTGCGGCCTCGTCGCGGCGCGCGTGCCCGCTGCCGCAGACCTCGATGCGGATGCCGAGGTTCAGCCGTTCGCGCAGGCCGTCGGGCGGCAGGTACAGCTCTTCCGGCGCGAGCACCGGATGTTCGACATCGTGGCGGCGCTGGTCATAGCGGTTGCGGGTCTGCTGCCAGAACGCGTCGGCGGCGGCGCCGACGCCGTCGGCCAGCACCGGCAGCACGCTCACCGGCAGGTAGTCGAGCAGGGTGGCGGTGCTCCCGCTGCCGTCGCGCGCGGGCGGGAAGAACAGCGGCAGGTAGTACTCGATGCCGGCCGGGGCCAGCCCGGCCTTCAGGTCCCGGTACAGCGCGCTGCGCCGGGTGTCGACGTCGAAGCGCTCGCGCAGCGTGTCGAGCACGCGCGCGATGCTGGCCTCGTCCATCGGCAGTTCGCGGCCGGGCAGAAGCTGCACGGCCGCGATGCGGTCGAGCGAGCGCTGGCTTTCCGGGTCGAAGCTGCGGATCGAGTCGATCTCGTCGTCGAGCAGCTCGATCCGCAGCGGCGCGTCGGCGCCCATCGGATATACGTCGAGCAGGCCGCCGCGCACGGCGAAGTCGCCCGGATCCAGCACCTGCGGCACGTTGCGGTAGCCGGCGCTCTCCAGCCGGCGCTTCTCCGCGTCCAGGTCCAGGCGCTGGCCGGTCTTCAGGTCGAAGCTGCCGCCGGCGATGTAGCGCAGCGGCGGCAGCCGCTGCAGCAGGGTCTGCACCGGCACCACCACGATGCCGCGTTCGAGCTGCGGGATCCGCTGCAGCGCCGACAGGCGCTGGCTGATGATGTCCGGATGTGGACTGAAGCGGTCGTACGGCAACGTTTCCCAGTCGGGGAACGGCACCACCGGCAGCGAGGCATCCGCCCCGTCCGTTGCGCGGCCGAGCAGGGTGAGCAGGTCGGATTCGACCTGGTGCGCAGACTGGTTGTCGTGGGCGACGAACAGCAGCGGGCCGGGATGCGCACGCGCGGCCTGGATGAGGTCTTAAAGTGGGGCCGAGGGCGATGCAGGTGCCCGCCACCAGGCTCGCGCCTTACCGCGGCGGGGCAGCGGGGGAGTGGAGGACACAGGGGAGGACGCAGACGACATGGACCGTGCATTGTAGCCGCGTGGTCGGCAACGGCCGTGCGCGCCGGCAGCCGCCGGCGTCTCCGGAGGCGGGCCGCGCGGCCCGCGGTGGTCAGCTCAGCTGTTGGACAGGTCCAGCACCAGCCGGGTCAGGCCCGGTGGCACGCCACTTTCCTCGCTGGGCCGGAAGCCCATCGAGGCGGCCAGTTCCAGCATCGGTTCATTGCTCTCGGGCGTATCGCCGTAGAGCCGGTCCAGGTAACGGCCGCGCGACCACTTGACCAGCTTCTGCATCAGGTGCCGGCCCATACCAGCCCGGCCACGTAGTTGCCGAGCAGGATCGCGTACTCGGCCTGGCGGGTGCCGGGCACGATGCGCGCCCGCGCCAGCCCCGCGATCATCGCCTCGCCTGGCGGCAAGGGTTCGGCGCCGACCAGCACCAGCTCGGTCTTCGGGTCCGGGCGCGCAAGCTGCGCGGCGACGGCATCGTCAAGGGTGTCACCGCCGCCGAATCCGCTGCGGATCTCGGCCGGGCCCAGCATCCCGAACATGCCCTGCAGCGGCGCGGCATCCTCCGGCCGGATCGGACGGATCAGGATCGCCCGCCGGTTGGGCAGGACGAATTCCTCGTGCCAAGGGGGAGCCGGTTGCGGGGCATGGGCGGATATTCCCACATCAAGGGCCGCGGTGGGCGGGGAGGGCTTGCTAGACTCCCCGCGTCCCGACCGCAGGAGAGAAGGCCATGGCAGGCAGTGGTGATTCGGTCCGCGCGATCCTGTTCGCGCTCGGCGCCAATTTCGCGATCGCCGTGGCCAAGGGCGTGGCCGCCTTCGTCACCGGTTCCGGCGCGATGCTGGCCGAGACGGTGCACTCGCTGGCCGACTGTGGCAACCAGCTGCTCCTGCTGATGGGCCTGCGCCAGGCCAAGCGGCCAGCGACCACCGACCATCCACTCGGCTACGGCCGGGCGATCTACTTCTGGTCGTTCCTATCGCGGTGATGCTGTTCAGCGTCGGCGGCATGTTCTCGATGTACGAGGGCATACACAAATTTCAGCACCCCGAACCGCTGAAATACTGGTGGTGGGCGGTGGGCGTGCTGGTGTTCGCGATCGCCGCCGAGGCGGTGTCCATGCGCGCCTGCCTGCAGGAAGTGGACAAGGCGCGCGGTTCACGCGGGCTGTGGCAGTGGTTCCGCGAGAGCCGCCAGGCCGAACTGGTGGTGATCTTCGGCGAGGACCTTACCGCGCTGCTGGGCCTTATGTTCGCGCTGGGCGCGGTGCTGCTGACCGTGGTCACCGGCAACCCGCTGTTCGACGCGATCGGCACCATCGCCATCGGCGTGCTGCTGATCGTGATCGCGGTGCTGGTCGCGGTCGAGGTCAAGTCGATGCTGATCGGGCAATCGGTGGATCCGCTGCTGCAGGCGCAGATCGAGGATTTCCTCAAGGGCCGCACGGAGATCGCCGAACTGCTGCACCTGATTACCCAGCAGCAGGGCGAGGACGTGCTGGTCTCGATCCATGCGCGCATGCGCCATGGAATAGGATGGCCAGCAGATGCTGCGCGACATCAACGGGGTCGAGCGCGCGCTGAAGGCGCAGTTCCCGATGGTGCGCTGGAGCTTCTTCGAACCCGAGGGCATGGAGCCGGATCCGGTCTGAGCCGTCCGGCTTCTGGTCAGGTAGCCGCGATCGCGCCGGGCGGTCGTAGAGCGGGGCTTGCCCCGCTGCGGTTCAGGAGCCTCGCGACCGCCAGAAGCAGCGGGGCAAGCCCCGCTCTACGGGGTTTCGCGCTTCAGCCATTCCAGCCGGGTCGAAGCACCGGCTTCGCCGAGCGTGCGCTGCAGGAACGACAGCGCCGGGGCGATCTCCTCGTCCAGTTTGGGGCGGGTTGAGGATGGCCATGCCGCTGCCATTGAGCCGCAGCGGCGAGTCGTCGGGACGGACCAGCAACTCGGCCAGCAGCAGTGAGCGCGCCGGCAGACCTTCGAGCTTGCGGAAGAACGGCTGCAGGCTGCGCCGCTGCTTGACCGGATACCAGATCGCGCAGCTGGCCTGCGGCCAGCGCTCCAGTGCCTCGCGCACGGCCCTTACCACGCGCGGGTACTCCTCGTCCTGTGCTTCGTAGGGCGGGTCGACCAAGAATTGAGCCGCGGGCGATGCGGACGCCGTCCACGCGCGGGGGAGCAGGGCGCGTACGGCGTCGTAGCCGTCGCGGGCATGCACCGCTACCCGCGGGTCGTGGTCGAACAGCGCCTTGAGCGCCTCGGCTTCCTCAGGTTGCAGCTCGCAGGCGGCCAGCCGGTCCTGTGGCCGCATCGCCTGCGCCGTGAGCAGCGGCGAGCCGGGATAGGCGACCAGCGCGTCGACCGGATTGTCCGCCGCCACCGCGCGCAGGTAGCGGGCGATCACCGGCGGCGGCTTGCGTGCGCCGGTCAGCTGGAAGATGCCGGTGCTCGCCTCGCCGGTGCGCCCGGCCTGCTTGCCGTGCAGCAGGTAGCGGCCACGACCGGCGTGGGTGTCGAGGACGAAGAAGGGCGCATCCTTGCGCATCAGCGCGTCGAGCATCGCCAGCTGGACGACGTGCTTGAGCACGTCGGCGTGATTGCCGGCATGGAAGGCGTGGCGGTAGTTCATGCGCGCAGCATAGCCGTCGCCAGCGGGCGCGGCCATGCTGGCCGGGCTGCACTGGTCTGACGGAAACGATGCGTTCGCTGCTGACGTCTGTCTGCAGGAGGCTGCGTCGGGGCTCGATGATTTCAGTTGAAATCCACGACGAAGGGGCGCAGTGCAAGAAAGGGCGGGGCCGGCTGCGCATATTCCGTAGTCCTCCACGCATAATTGCCGTGTGAGTGCATGCGGGAAGCATGCGCCGACTTGGGGATCGGAGAATCAGGATGATCAAAGGGAAGCGGGAGTTCCGCTTGCTGGCGCATGCCAGCAAGCCATTGGCGGTATCTGTTCTGGCGTTGTCGATTGCCGCATGCGGCGGCGGTGGAGGGACCAAGAAGCCACCTCCGTCCCCGGTGCCCGCCAACCCGCCGCCGCCGGCGACGGTGCCACCCCCGCCGCCTCCGCCGCCTCCAACGTCGCCGCCGCCGCCGGAGACGCCGCCGCCGACGTCGCCACCCCCGACGTCGCCACCCCCGACGTCGCCACCCCCGACGTCGCCACCGCCGACGTCGCCACCGCCGACGTCGCCACCGCCGACGTCGCCACCGCCGACGTCGCCACCCCCGACGTCGCCACCCCCGACGTCGCCACCGCCGACGTCGCCACCGCCGACATCGCCACCCCCGACGTCGCCACCGCCGACGTCGCCACCGCCGACGTCGCCACCGCCGACATCGCCACCGCCGACATCGCCACCGCCGACATCGCCACCGCCGACGTCGCCACCGCCGACATCGCCACCGCCGACGTCGCCACCGCCGACGTCGCCACCGCCGACGTCGCCACCCCCGACGTCGCCACCGCCGACATCGCCACCGCCGACGTCGCCACCGCCGACATCGCCGCCGCCTATAGTTCCGACTGGGAACTATCTGGAGGTGATTCGCGCCGACCTGGCGCTGGCGTCGCACTACACCGGTGCGGGTGTGCGGATTGGTGTCATAGACAGTGGCGTCGATCGCGGGCATCCGGCTTTGACCGACAAAGTGATCGCCAATGGCGTGTTCGTCGGTGCCGAGAACGATCTGGGTGTCGATGACGCCAACGGTCATGGCACGGCAGCAGCGCAGCTGATCGTAGGGTCATCGCTGGGCGAGGGGCTTGGCGGCGTCGCCCCAAAAGCGACCGTGGTATCCGCGCGTCTATTGCCGGATGCGCTTCCGGAAGGCGCTCAGGTGAGTGTGCATGACATCTTCGGGAGCGACGCTTCCAGCCTGTTGTCAGCAATCGACATGCTTGCCGCCAACGATGCGCGTCTTGTCAATCTTCCCTGGACTGGAGATTTTTCCTGGAGCTATCGACTCACCTCTCCCGTGGTTTCGGCATTCGAGGCTTTTAGCAGCGATCCCCATTTGGATAAAAGCAGGCTTGTGATCGTTGCAGCGGGTGATGGCGGAGCCAAGCTGAAAGGGACATGGCCGTCCGGAAGGCTCGCGGAGCTGCCGCTGTCGTACGGTTGGATTTTCGAGAAATGGCTGACTGTTGCCGCGGTCGATACGGCTCATCCGGATCGACTGGCGAGTTACAGCAACGCCTGTGGCGAAGCAATGGAATACTGTTTGGTGGCGCTAAGGCGATGTTTCATTTTTATCCCAAGATTCGGTGCCCGATACACTGGTCTTGAAGTATGGAAAAAGCACGGGCTATGCATCGGCTCTAGTTACCGGTGCGGCAGCGAAGGTGCTGCAGGCTTTCCCGTACTTCGATGCATGGATGGTCAAAATGACCTTACTCAGTACGGCTACGGATTTGGGTGCGCCCGGCGCTGATCCGGTATTCGGCGCGGGGTTGCTCGATGTCGAGAAGGCATTGCGCGGACCGGCGAGTACGGAGTTCGGAAATGTTCAGGCCGACGTGCCAGAGGGGCAGATTTCAGTATGGTCCAATGCCATCACCGGACCTATAGTCAAATTCAGATGAGGGGCGAAGGCACCCTTGTTTTGAATGGTATTAACACTAATGAACAAGGCCTCATCGTGACCGGAGGTGTGGCGGTAGTGAATGGCTCCGTTGAGCGTGCGTCACCATCGCGCGGGCGCTTGGATGTTGCCGACGGCGGTCGGGTGCGGGGAGAGGTATTTAACTATTCTGCCGTTCATCTCATGGCGGGTAGCTATGTGGGTGGAAATTTCCAGAATTCTAGCTACGGGGTGCTTGGATTCGAATCCACGAAAGGTAAGAGTCCGCGAATTGAAGGTGACCTTTTTATGAGCGGGCTTGATAGAACCGACAATTATGTATGGACACGAATTGGTGCGTTGCCGCTGGAGGTGGGCGGGCGCGCAAACATTTCCGTACGTGATGGTTGGCTGACACGATTGATGGTTTATGGCCCACCTGACGACTACATCCTGCAAAATCGGCAAACCATCATGCATGCGGATGGCGGTATTACGGGGCGTTTTACGGAGTTGTCCTTCCCAGACGAGGCGCCGTTGTACTCGTTTTCGAAGAGCACGCTCAGCTACGACGCCAACAACATCTACCTGGACATCGTCCGTACCGACGTGGCCGTCGCCGCCGCGTCATTCAGCGGCATCACCCCGGCGGCGCTGGGCTCGGCGCAGCGCGTCGAGGCCACCTTCGACGGTATCGATGCCGGGGGAATGTGTCGTCCGGTTTCCTCGCCGGTGCGGGCCGTATCCAGTCCTCGGCCAGCGAGGATGTCGCCAGGGACCTCGCTGCAAAGCCTGTCCGGCGAGATGCATGCCAGGGCCGATGCGATGACTGTCGACAACCTGGATGCCAGCCGGCGCGCCGTGTCCGAACGGTTCGATGCGCGGACCCGCGAACCGTCGCTGCGCAGCGGCTGGTCAGCGCAGCTGGCCGGCGCCGGCGGCGGCTTCAGCAGCAACGGCTGGGTGAACGGTGGTGACCTGGGTATCGGCGGCGATCGCGTGGCCGGTTTTGCCTTCGGTGAGTTCACCAGTGTCGGCCATGACCTTACCGGCCATGACCGTGCCCAGGAGCGCCAGTCGCAGGCCCAGTTCTACCTGGTAAGGCGTTTGGCAAGGGCTACGCCGTGGGCCAGCAGTAGGCGCCGGGCAGTACCAGCGCCAGCTCCGCCGCGACGTGCAGCTGGGCGAGCAGCACGAGTCGGTCTCGGCGGACTACGCCGACAATTTCTTCACCGCGAACCCGGAGGCAGGCTACGATTTCGGCCGGTTCACTCCGTATGCGGGCGTGAACTACACCCGGATCGAGCGAGGTGGCTTCAGCGAGGCCGGTGGCAGCGGCTTCGGCCTGAAGGCCAGCGCCGGCAACGCCGAGTGGGTACGGGCCATTGCCGGCCTGCGCGCCGGGAAGCGTTGGGGACGCGTCGGCGTGCACGGCTTCGCCGAATGGCAGCAGTCATTGGCCGAAAGCGGCCTGTATGCCCAGCAAGCTTCGTGGGTGCGGACGCCTGGTCGCCGCTGTACGGGGAAGGTTTCCGCGCTTCCGGCGGCCTGTTCGGCCTCGGTGGAGACGTGGCGCTGACCCGGCGCCTGTCATGGGAGTTCGGTTACGACCAGCGGTTCGGCGCCCGCAACGACGAACGGCAGTGGACGACGCGGCTCGAGTACGGGTTCTGAGGCGAATCCCCGGGTTCCGGGGATCCGCAGCCGCGCGCCGGCTCCCGCAAGGGGACGGCGCTATGCTTGCGCGATGCAACCCAACCAGCCCAGCAGGATGCCGACCGGTCCGTTGATCCTGGTCGCCGACGACGAACCGGCCATCGCCGACGCGCTGCTGTATGCATTGCGCAGCGAAGGCCTGCAGGCCGAGCACTGCCTGCTCGGCGGGCAGGCGCTGGACCGGGTGCGCGCCGGTGGCGTGGACGTGCTGGTGCTGGACGTGGGCCTGCCCGACCTCAACGGCTTCGATGTCTGCCGGCAGCTGCGTGGCTTCAGCGACGTGCCGGTGATCTTCCTGACCGCGCGCAACGACGAGATCGACCGGGTACTGGGCCTGGAACTGGGCGCCGACGACTACGTGAGCAAGCCGTTCTCGCCGCGCGAGCTGGTGGCGCGGGTGCGGGCGCGGCTGCGGCGCAGTGCGCCGCAGCCGGCCGCCGTGGGCGAGGGCTGGGTCGAGCGCGGCGAGTTCGCGGTCGACCAGGGCGGCCATCGCATCCGCTACCGCGGCCAAGGCCTGGACCTGACCCGCTACGAATACGTGCTGCTGGAAGCCCTGCTGCAGCGTCCCGGCGCGATCCTCAGCCGCGCCCAGCTGATGGACCGTGGCTGGGACAGCGACGCCGACAGCGGCGACCGCACCGTGGACACGCACGTGAAGACGCTGCGGGCCAAGCTGCGGGCGGCCGGCGCGGAACCCGACCCGATCCGCACCCACCGCGGCCTCGGCTACGCGATCGAGGCCTGAGTGCGGCTGGGCCTGCGCCTGTTCCTGGGCTTCTTCCTGATCGTCGGCCTTACCCGCGTTCTTCGTGATGCGGGTGTTCGTCGACGAGGTCAAGCCGGGCGTGCGCCAGGCGATGGAGTCCACCTGGTCGATACCGCCAACGTGCTGGCGGCGATGGCTGCCGACGACCTGAAGGCCGGCCGCATTGCCGATGGCCGCTTCGCCGCGGACCTGGCCCGGGTCCGCGAGCGCGATCCGCAGGCGATGATCTGGCGCTTCCCCAAGCGCAGCATCGACTACCGGGTCACGGTCACCGACGCGCGCGGGATCGTGGTGTTCGATTCGGAAGGCCGCGACGTCGGTCGCGACAATTCGCGCTGGAACGATGTCCATCGCACCCTGCGCGGCGAATACGGCGCACGCTCCAGCCCGGAGTCGCCCGGCAGCGAGCGCACGGTGATGCACGTGGCCGCGCCGGTATTCGACCCGGCCGCGCCCGGTTCGCTTATCGGCGTGCTGACGGTGTCCAAGCCCAACCGCACCCTGGAGCCGTTCATCGAGGCCAGCCAGCGCAGCATCCTGCGCAAGGGGGCCTGGCTGATCGGCCTGTCGGCGCTGGTCGGGCTGCTGATGACCTGGTGGCTGGCGCGGCGCATCGGTCGCCTCAACCGCTTCGCGCAGGCCGTAGCCTCCGGCGCGCCGGTGCCGCCGCCGCCGTACCGGCGCGACGAGATCGGCGAGCTGGGCCGGGCGCTGGAAGACATGCGCCGCAAACTGGAAGGCAAGGCCTACGTCGAGCAGTACGTGCAGTCGCTGACCCACGAGATGAAGAGTCCGCTGGCCGCGATCCGCGGTGCGGCCGAGCTGTTGCAGGAGCCGTTGCCGGAGGCCGAGCGCCGGCGCTTCGCCCGCCATATCGAAGACCAGCAGCAGCGCCTGACCGAGACCATCGACAAGCTGCTGGCGCTGGCCGAGGTCGAGCAGCACGGCTGGCTGCAGCGGCGCGAACCGGTCGACGTGGCCGGGCTGCTGCGGCAGGTGGCGGCCGGCATCGAGCCGCGCCTTACCCGGCAAGCGGCTGCAGCTGCGGGTCGAGGGCGAGGCGAGCCAGGTCATCGTGCAGGGCGACGCCTTCCTGCTGCGCCAGGCGCTGGCGAACCTGGCCGACAACGCCGTCGCGTTCTCTCCCGCCGGCGGCACACTCACCCTCGCAGTGGCCCGGCGGGACGGGCAGGCGCGGGTGACGGTGCGCGACCAGGGCGCAGGCGTTCCCGAATACGCGATCGGCCGGGTGTTCGAGCGCTTCTACTCGCTGGCGCGGCCGGATGGCGGCCCACGCAGCTCCGGGCTGGGCCTGCCGTTCGTACGCGAAGTGGCGCGGCTGCACGGCGGCGAGGCCTGGCTGGACAACGGTGACGGCGGTGGCGCCGAAGCCGGGCTGAGCCTGCCGCTGGCCTAGCGGCTCCTCCCGCGGGCGGCGCGGGAACGCGGCAGCTTCACCCCGGCTTCTTCACTCCGACTTCTTCACCCAGACTTCAAATGGCGGCCATGCCCGCCGCACGCAGTGCGCGCACGCTGCGCCCCGTCATCCATGCGGGGTCATCCAATGAAATCGTTGCGACTTCTGTTGCGTTTCCTCACCGTCGGTGGACTGGTGCTGGTGCTGCTGGTGCCGCTGAGCATGATCCGTGGCCTGATCCGGGACCGCGCCCACTACCGCGGCGAGGCCGTCGAGCGCGTGTCGCAGAGCATGGCCGGGCCGCAGCAACTGGTCGGCCCGCTGCGCGTGGTGCCCCGAAGGAAGAGCGCCGGGTCAACGCCGCCGGGCAGGACGGGCGGATCGAGGTCCGGTCCGAAACGGTGGAAGGCTACCTGCTGCAGACCCCGGAACTGTTCGAGGCCAGCGGTGCGATCGCCCCGGACGTGCGCCGCATCGGCCTGTACGACGTGCGCGTGTTCCAGTGGCAGGCGGGAGTGAAGGCGCGCTTCGCGGCGATGCCGGTGCCGGCGGTGGCCGGCCGCGAATACGGCGAGCCTTACCTTGGTGGTGGGCCTTACGACGTGCGCGGCCTGGTCGGGACGCCGCGGGTGCTGGTCGATGGAAAGCCGCTGGAACTGCTGCCGGGCACCGGCTCGCTGTCCGCGCGCATGGACGGCGTCCACGCGCCGCTTGCGGGGCCGGGTGGGAGCGCTGTCGCCGCCGACGGCGCGGCGCTGGCGCGCAGCTTGCCCGCCAGCCAGGTGCAGCTGGAGATGGCCATCGCCGGCACCCAGTCGCTGGGCATCGTGCCGGTAGCCGACAGCAACAGCATCGTGTTGGAATCCAGCTGGCCGCATCCGCAGTTCAGCGGACGCTTCCTGCCCAACCGGCGCAGCATCGGCGAAGGCGGCTTCGACGCGTCCTGGAACATCTCGTCGCTGGCCAGCGCGGCGCAGTCGCAGGTGCTGGACGCCTCGTCGGGGCGGCTGACCGCGCGCAGTGGAGGGGCGGGCGACGAGCCGGCCGTGGACAGCGTGATGGTCGCGCTGGTCGATCCGGTCGATGTCTATACGCAGGCCGATCGCGCCAGCAAGTACGGGATCCTGTTCGTGCTGCTGACCTTCGTCGGCTTCGCCCTGTTCGAACTGGTCAAGCAGTTGCGCATCCATCCGCTGCAGTACCTGCTGGTCGGGCTGGCGCTGGCGATCTTCTTCCTGTTGCTGCTTGGCCTGTCCGAGCACATGGCGTTCTGGAAGGCATTCGTGGCCGCGGCGACGGCCTGCATCGGCCTGCAGTTCGTCTACCTGTCCGGCGTGCTGAAGAGCTGGTGGCGGGCCGGCGCGTTCGCCACGATGCTGACCGCGCTGTACGGCGCGCTCTACAGCCTGCTGGTATCGGAGGACAACGCGCTGCTGATGGGCTCGTTGCTGCTGTTCGGCATCCTCGCGGTGGTGATGCTGGTCACCCGCAGGATCGACTGGTACGAACGCGCCGCTACGCTGGGCTGAGTCGTTGCCGCCCGCGGTCAGCGCAGCAGGTCGCGGGCGGCGTGGTCGAAATGTTCCAGCGCGACATGCGATTCGGGGTGCGGCGCAGCAGTTCGACCGCCGCCCCCAGCCGCTTGGCGCCGACCAGGCCGCAACCCGCCTGCAGCCGGTGCAGGCGCGCGCGCAGGCTGCTGGCGTCGCCGCGACGGGCGCTGCTCAGCACGTCGTCGCGGGCTCCGGGCAGCTCGTCGAGGAACAGCCGGCGCAGCGCCTGCACGTTGGCCGGATCGTGGTTGAGCGCGACCGCGGCGGCGGCGTTGTCCCAGTCGGGCAGGCCGCCGGCCTCGGCCAGTGCGTCGCGCACCGCGGCGGTGAGTTCGGCGGTGGCCAGCGGCTTGACCAGCACGTCGCGGAAGCCGGCGTTCAGCGCCGGCAGGCGCACGGCAGGATCGGCATCGGCGGTATGGGCCAGGGCGGGCGGCGATTGCGGCCAGCGCGCCTGCAACTGGCGCAGCAGCTCGTTGCCGGTGCCGTCGGGCAGGGTCAGGTCGATCAGCCACAGGTCGTAGCGGACGGCCTCGCTGCGGGCCAGTGCGCAGGCGCAGGTGGTGACCGCGTCTACCCGGGCCGGCAGGGCCTCGAGCACGGCGCGGAAGTAGGCCTGGCTGATCGTGTCGTCCTCGACCAGCAGGATCCGGGGCAGTCCGGCAGAGGCGGACGGATGTCGCTGTTCCATGCGGCTGACTCCTTGTCGGCTTGGGCCATCCTAGCGCAGCGGCGGGCCGGGGCGGTCACCCGGGCGTCACGGATCGACGCGGTGGGCCGCCCGGCGCCGATCTGGGACAATAGCCGGCCTTTTTGCCCGCAGCCTGCGCCACGTGGCCCGACTCGACCGTACCCCGTTCCAGATCCAGATCCTCGACCTCAGCCACGATGGCCGTGGCGTCGCCCGCCTTGCCGATGGCAAGGCCGTCTTCGTCGCCGGCGCACTGCCGGGCGAAACCGTGCTTGCCGAAGCCACGGCGCGCAGCCGCCGTTTCGACGAGGCGCGCACGCTGGAAGTGCTGGAGGCCTCGCCGGACCGGGTCACGCCGCGCTGCCCGCATTTCGGCACCTGCGGCGGCTGCGTGCTGCAGCACCTTACCGAAGACAGGCAGATCGGCGCCAAGCAGCGGGTACTGCTGGAGAACCTGGAACGGATCGGCAAGGCCACGCCGGGCACGGTGCTGCCGCCGCTGACCGCCGACAGCTGGGGCTACCGGCGCAAGGGCCGGTTCTCGGTGCGCCGGGTCAACAAGAAGGACAAGACCCTGGTCGGCTTCCGCGAGCAGGATCCGCGCTTCGTCGCCGATCTGCGCGAATGCCACACCGTGATCCCCGAGATCGGGATGAAGATAGAGGCACTGGCTGCCCTGGTCGATGGCCTGCAGGCGCGGGAAAGCATCCCGCAGATCGAGTTCATCGCCGGCGACGACGCCATCGCCCTGACCGTGCGCCACCTGGTCCCGCTGGTGGATGCCGACAAGGCCGCGCTGGCCGCGTTCGGGCGCGAGCACGGTTTCGCCATCTTCCTGCAGCCCAAGGGCCCCGACAGCGTGCAGCCGCTGGAGGGCGAGGCGCCGGCGCTGTCGTTCAGGTTGCCGGACTGGAACGTGGAGCTGGCGTTCGAGCCGCTGGACTTCATCCAGGTCAACGCGCGGCTGAACGGGAAGATGATCGCGCTGGCGCTCCGGATGCTCGATGCGCAGCCGGGCGAGCGGGTGCTCGACCTGTTCTGCGGGCTGGGCAACTTCACCCTGCCACTGGCCCGGGGCGCGGCCGAGGTGGTCGGCGTGGAAGGCGACGCCGGGCTGGTCGCCCGGGCGCGGGCCAATGCGCAGCGCAACGGACTGGGCAATGCGCAGTTCTTCGCCGCCGACCTGACCCAGGACCAGCGCGGCACGCCGTGGATGCGGCAGGGCTTCGACAAGCTGCTGCTCGACCCGCCACGTTCGGGCGCCGACGAGGTGCTCAAGCAGCTGCCGCTGCAGGGCATCGACCGGATCGTCTACGTCAGCTGCCATCCCGGTTCGCTGGCACGTGACGCCGGGTTCCTGGTGCACGAACGTGGCTACCGGCTGGTCTCGGCGGGCGTCATGGACATGTTTCCGCACACCGCGCACGTGGAGAGCATCGCGCTGTTCGAGCGCTGATGCCGCGGCTGGTTGCATGCGCGCCGAGGCGATGCCACGGCGCCTGTCGGAGGGAATGTGCCCCGGTGCCCTGCGGCGCCTCCTCCTTAGATTTCCCTCCGACAGGCACCGCGACGTCGCTTCCGGCGCTCTGGACGCGCGACATCAGTTTCTGGACGGGACGTTGCGCCGAGGGCGGAGCCGTAAAGCGGGGAGCGGGCCGAAGCCGGCGTGATTTCGCGGCCCAGTGTTCGCGTTGGCCTATGGTGTTACAGCGGGCGCTTGCCGGTATCGCCCCACCTCGCGGACCAGCTTCGGCACCAGGTAGCCGGACAGGCGCGCGGCCAGCGCCGCATGCAGGGCGCGGGCCTCGTCGTCGGGGACCTCGAAGTGGGCCACGCCTTCGACCCGGTCGAGCTGGTGCAGGTAGTAGGGCAGCACGCCGGCGGCGAAGCTGCGCGTGGACAGGGCGGCCAGCGCCTCGACGCTGTCGTTGACCCCGCGCAGCAGCACGGCCTTATTGAGCAGCTGCACCCCGGCGCCCCGCAGCGCGGCCAGCGCCGCATCGACCGAGGCGTCGAATTCGTTGGCGTGGTTGGCGTGGATCACGAAGGCCACCGGCCAAGGCAGGGCGGACAGCCACTGCAGCAGTGCGGCGTCGACGCGCTCGGGCAGGACCACCGGCAGGCGGCTGTGGATGCGCAGGCGGCGGATGTGCGGAATGCTGGCCAGCTGCGCGGTCAGTTCGGCCAGCTTGGGCGTGGCCAGCGACAGCGGATCTCCGCCGGAGAGGATCACCTCGTCGATCGTGGGATCGGCGGCGATCGAGGCGACCGCACCGGCCCAGCCGTCGCGCGCGGCGGTCTCGTCCGCGTAGGGAAAGTGGCGGCGGAAGCAGTAGCGGCAGTTCACCGCGCAGCTGCCGGTGGCCACCAGCAGGGCGCGGCCGCGGTACTTCTGGATCACGCCGTCGGCCTTCTTCGCCGCGCCGTCGCCGACCGCATCGAGGCTGAAACCGGGCACGACCTGCTGTTCCGCATCGACCGGCAGGACCTGGCGCAGCAGCGGATCGGCCAAGGTCGCCGGGACGCATCCGGGCGAGGAAGCCCCGCGGCACCCGCATCGGGAACTGCGCGGCGGCGGCGTCGGAAATGCCGGCGGCGGCCGTGTCCAGGCCGAGCAGGCCCAGCAGCTCGCGCGGGTCGCGCACGGCCTCGCGCCACAGGCGTTGCCAGCGCGGCACGGGGGCGGACAGGGGCGGGGCGGGCGCCGGAACCGGTTCCCGCTGCAGGGTCAGGGGGCTGCAGGTATCATGTGCGGTCTGGAAGACATGCCTGCCGGGCTCCGGCGGGCTCCCCCGCATTCTACCTGCCCGGCCGCCGTCTTCCGCGGTGGCCCGCCATACCCCCAAGGAGTTCCCATGGCCTCTTACGGCATGAACGACGTCAAGAACGGGATGAAGATCCTGGTCAACAACGAACCCTCGATCATCACCGATACCGAGTACGTCAAGCCGGGCAAGGGCCAAGGCCTTCACCCGGTGAAGTACCGCCAGATCCGCACCGGCCGCGTGCAGGAAGTCACCATGAAGTCGACCGACTCGCTGGAAGCGGCCGACGTGGTCGATACCGACATGCAGTACCTGTACTCGGATGGCGAGTACTGGCACTTCATGCAGCAGGAGAGCTTCGAGCAGGTGCAGGCCGACAAGGCCGGCGTCGGCGACGCCGCCAAGTGGCTCAAGGGCGAGGAAGAGTGCGTGGTGACCCTGTTCAACGGCTCGCCGATCCAGGTCACTCCGCCGAACTTCGTCGAGCTGAAGATCGTGGAAACCGATCCGGGCGTGCGCGGCGACACCTCCGGTGGCGGCGGCAAGCCGGCCACGCTGGAAACCGGCGCGGTGGTCCGCGTGCCGCTGTTCGTCGGCCAAGGACGAGGTGATCAAGGTCGACACCCGCTCGGGCGAATACGTCTCGCGGGTGAAGTAAGCCGATGAGTGAAGCCGGTCTGCGCGATGCGCCCGAACTGCAGGCCTGCGACCTGCTCATCGAAGCCGGCTGGGTGGTCCCGGTCGAACCGCACGGCGTGGTCCTGGAGGATCACGCCGTCGCCGTTTCCGGGGGCGCATCGTCGCCGTGCTGCCGACCGCTCAGGCGCGTTCGCGGTTCGCAGCGACCGAATTGGTGCAGCGCCCGGATGCGGCGCTGATCCCGGGCCTGGTCAACGCCCACACCCACAACCCCATGACCCTGCTGCGCGGCGTCGCCGACGACCTGCCGCTGATGACCTGGCTGCAGCAGCACATCTGGCCGGTCGAGGCGGCGGTGATCGGCCCGGAGTTCGTCGCCGATGGCATGGCCCCGCGATCGCCGAGATGCTGCGCGGCGGTACCACCTGCGCCAACGAGAACTACTACTTCCCGGACGTGCAGGCCGCGGTCTACAAGCGCCATGGCTTCCGTGCGCTGGTCGGCCTGCCGGTGATCAACTTCCCCACGGCCTGGGCGCGCAGCGACGACGAGTACTTCGACAAGGCCGGCGAGGTCCACGACGCCTGGCGCGACGACGCGCTGGTCTCCACTTCATTCGCGCCGCATGCGCCGTACACGGTCAGCGACGCCAACTTCGAGCGGGTGCGGATGCTGTCCGACCAGCTCGACATGCAGGTGCACCTGCACACCCACGAGACCGCGCAGGAGATCGCCGACTCGCTGAAGGAGTACGGCCAGCGCCCGCTGGCGCGGCTGGACCGGCTTGGGCTGGTCAGTGATCGCCTCATCGCGGTGCACATGACCCAGCTGACCGAGGCGGAGATCCACCTGTGCGCCGAGCGTGGCGTGCACGTGGCCCACTGCGCCGAGTCCAACCTCAAGCTCGCCTCGGGCTTCTGCCCGGCCTGCGCGTTGCAGCGTGCCGGCGTGAACCCGGGCGATCGGCACCGACGGCTGCGCCAGCAACAACGACCTGGACATGTTCGGCGAACTGCGCACGGCCGCGCTCCTACCAAGGCCGTGGCCAACGACGCCACCGCGCTGGATGCGGCCACCGCGCTGCGCGCGGCGACCCTCGGCGGCGCGCGCGCGCTCGGTTTCGGCGACCGCACCGGCTCGATCGAGCCGGGCAAGGAGGCCGACCTGGTCTGCGTCGACCTGTCTGCGCTGGAAACCCAGCCGCTGCACCACGTGCTGTCGCAACTGGTCTATGCCACCGGTCGCCAGCAGGTGACCGACGTCTGGATCGCCGGGCGGCGCAAGCTCGACCAGCGCGAGCTGGTCGACATCGACACCGCCGCCCTGATCGCCAACGCGCGCCAGTGGCGTGCACGGATCGCCACGATCCACATCCAGTAGATGCATCATCGATCGAGGTTCGCGCGCACGCGCAACGACGGTCGCCGGAGAACGCCGCCATGACCCACGCAGAGACGTCCGCCAACTACCACCAAGGCCGAACTGGACAAGTTCGCCGCACTGGCCAACCGCTGGTGGGACCCGGACGGTCCCCAGCGCGCGCTGCACGTGCTCAACCCGGTGCGCCTGGAATACGTGAAGGCGCGCGCGTCGCTGCCCGGTGCTTCGCTGGCCGGCAACAGCGGCCTCCAGGGCATGAACGTGCTCGATGTCGGCTGCGGCGGCGGCCTGCTCAGCGAAGCGCTGGCCAAGGCCGGCGCGCAGGTCACCGCGATCGACCTGGCGCCGGAGCTGGTCAAGGTCGGCCGCCTGCATTCGCTCGAATCCGGGGTGAAGGTCGACTACCAAGGTCAAGGCAGTGGAGGCGCTGGCTGCCGAGCGTCCCGGGAGTTTCGACGCGATCACCTGCATGGAGATGCTCGAGCACGTGCCCGATCCGGCCGCGATCATCGCCGCCTGCGCCACGCTGCTGCGTCCGGGCGGACGCCTGTTCCTGTCCACGCTCAACCGCACCCCGGCGGCGTTCGCGCTGGCCATCGTCGGCGCCGAATACATCGCGCAGCTGCTGCCCAAGGGCACGCACCGCTACGCCGACTTCATCCGTCCGTCCGAACTGTCGGCCTGGCTGCGCGAGGCGGACCTGCAGATCGAGGATGTCAGCGGCCTGTTCTACGACCCGCTGCGCCAGCGCGCATCGCTGTCCCGCCGTACCGGAGTGAACTACCTGGCCTGCGCGGCCAAGGCGGAGGCCTGACATGGGCGTGGCACCGGTAACGCCGCGCTTCCCGCGCGTGGCGCTGTTCGACCTCGACGGCACGCTGCTCGACAGCGCGCCGGACATGGTTGCCACCGCCAACCGGATGCTCGCCGTACGCAGCCTGCCACCGGTGGACGCGGCGATGCTGCGCCAGCACGTGTCGCGTGGCGCGCGGGCGATGGTCGCGGCGGTGTTCCCGGAGCTGGACGAGGACGGGCGCGATGCGCTGGTGCCCGAGTTCCTGCAGGTGTACCGCGAGGAGCTCGGCCGCCACAGCGCGCTGTTCGATGGCATCGCCGCGATGCTCGACGCGCTGGAGGGCGACGGCGCGCGCTGGGGCATCATCACCAACAAGGCCGAGTACCTTACCCCGCGACGTGGTCGCCGCCCTCGATTGGCAACAGCGCTGCGCGGTGCTGGTAGGAGGCGACACCTACGCCGAGAAGAAGCCGCATCCGCTGCCGTTGCTGGAAGCGGCCAGGCAGCTCGGCGTCGCCCCGGGCGACTGCGTCTATGTCGGCGACGACGAGCGGGACGTGGTCGCCGCGCGCGCGGCCGGCATGCGCTCCATCGCCGTTACCCGGGGTTACCGGCTGGACGGCGACGACCCGGAAACCTGGCAGGCCGACGCGATGGCCACCCGGCCCCACGCACTGGTCGATCCCGGCGCCTGGCCGCTGTCGTAGGCGCACGCTCCCGCCGGCGGAGCCGGGCGCCCGGGCGCGGCGGCACCGCGTCGCCGGCCCGGCGAGGCAAGAAACTTCCCCCACGGCCGGCTCACCGGCCCACGCACCACGCATCCGGCAATGACCGTACCGACCGCCCTCGACAGCTTCATCGACAAATGGCGCGCCCGCTGGCCCGAGTGGGCCGTGGCCGAGGTGTTCGTGCCGGAAGGCGAACGCACGCGCGTGCTGGCCTTAGTTCGCGCTGCTGCAGGAGTTCGACGACATCCTCAACGTCGCCGGCGATCCGCTGCCGGCCGACGCCAAGTTGGGCTGGTGGGCCACCGAGCTGCGCGACTGGGCCGGGCATCGCTCGCGGCATCCGCTCGGACGGCTGCTCGAACCGGTGCCGGCGGCATGGGCCCGATTGGCCGAGGCGCTGCCGGCGCTGACCGATGCGCGTGGCCAGCCGGTCGACGCGGGCGCGGCTTTCGCCGTCCTGGCGCCCTACGCCGCGGCAGTGGCCGAAGTCGAAACTGCAGTGCTCGGCGGCCCGGTCCCCGCCACGGAGGGCGTGGCGGCGCAGGTGCTGGCGGCCCGTCTGGCCGAAACCGGGCTGGGCGCTGTGCCGCAGTCGTGCCAGCCTGCGGAAGAGGGCACGGCGGAACGGGAACAGGCGCAGCGGGCCTGGGCGCGCGACCTGCTCGCGGCCTTACCGGCGCGCACTGGATCGAGGCCGCGGCGCCTGTGGTCGAGCCTGGCCCGGCGCCGGCTGGAGCAGGCCGCCGCCGGTCGCACGGTCCAGCCGGCGCGCATCCGCTGCACCTGCTCTGGCGCAGCTGGCGGGCCGCGCGCGGCTGAACCGGAGCGCAGCGCCGCCGCGCCGTGCGACGCTGCGTTGCATGGCGCCGGGCGGCCGGGCCAATCCCAGCGGCTACAATCCGTCCCCGATTGGTCCGGTTTGAGCGCCACGCGGCGAGCACGGACCCGCAGGCCCATGCGGGCGCTGCCTCCCCGGCATTCCCAAGCGAACCCCCAATGTCCGTTCCCGTTCCCGTTGCCATGCTGCCCGACGTCGCCCACCAGCCCGCCACCCCGGCGCGTCCGCTGGACTGGGTCGGCATGGAGGGCATCGCCCTGCCGGTGCGTGTTTCCGACGGTGCCGGTGGCCATGTCCAAGGTCGCCGCCCAGGTGGACCTGTCGGTGGACCTGAAGCAGGCCGGCGAGCGCGGCATCCACATGTCGCGCCTGTACATGCGCCTGCAGCAGGAGCTGGCCCGGCACGAAATCACTCCGGCCGGGCTGCGCCATGTCCTGCAGGGCAGCGTGGATTCCCAGGCTGGCCTGTCGTCGCGCGCGCGCCTGCGCGTGCGTTACGAAGCGCTGCTGCTGCGCCGGGCGCTGCGCAGTGACAACGCCGGCTGGAAGCGCTACCCGGTGGAGATCGAGGCCGTGCTCGAGGACGGCCACCTGAAGCTGCAGCTCGGCTTCGGCCTGGAATATTCGAGCACCTGCCCGTGTTCGGCGGCGCTGTCGCGACAGGCCAATGCCGCGCGCTTCGGCGAGGACTTCACCGGTGCGCAGCCGGTTTCCGTCGATGCGGTCCGTGACTGGCTCGCGTCCGAACGCGGCATGGCCGCCACCCCGCACGCGCAGCGCAGCTAGGCCAAGGTGAAGATCGAGCTGCGTCCGCAGTTCGACGAGCTGCCGCTGGTGGCATTGATCGACGCGCTGGAGGCCTCGCTGGGCACGCCGGTGCAGACCGCGGTCAAGCGCGAGGACGAGCAGGCCTTCGCCGAGCTCAACGCCGCCAACCTGATGTTCTGCGAGGACGCCGCCCGCCGCGTCGCCTCGGTCCTGTCGGCCGATCCCCGGATCGAGCGCTACCGGCCACGGTGTCGCACTTCGAGAGCCTGCACCCGCACGATGCGGTGGCCAGCGTCAGCGGCAGCGGCACGCCCTGATGCGGTGAACGGCGCGAGGTGGAGGAGCCCGCCGCGCGCTGCATGGATGAACCGCTGGCGCGTCCCTCAGCGACGATCCAGTACGAGCAGCGGATCGATCCGCACGTCGAACCAGTTCATCCCCCAGTGCAGGTGCGGCCCGGTCGCCCGCCCGGTCGCACCGACTGCACCGATCACCTGGCCCTGCTCGATCCGGTCGCCGACCTTCACGTCGATCCGCGACAGGTGCAGGAAGTTGGAGCTGATCCCGAAGCCGTGGTCCAGCAGCAGCGTGCCGCCGGTGAGGTACAGGTCCGGCGCGGCGAAGGTGACGATTCCGGCGGCGGGTGCCAGCACCGGTGTGCCGCTCGGCGCGGCGATGTCCATGCCCGAATGCGGCGAGCCGGGCTTGCCGTTGTAGACGCGCTGGTTGCCGAAGCGGCCGCTGATCCGCCCCTGCACCGGCCACGCAAATGGCGTGGCGAAATCGGCGCGGTCGTCGTCGCGCACGCGCGCGGCGGTGACCTGGGCCTGTTCACGGCGGATCCGTTCGGCGATCTCCGGCGGCGGGTCGACCGTCTTCGGCGGCACGCCATCGACGCGCTGCACGGGCCAGTCGCGCGCGGTCACCGCGATGCTGGCCTCGACCCTGCTTCCGTCGGGACGGACCACGACCACCCGGGCCGGACCGGTCTCGTCGCGACCGATGCCGAATACCACCGTGCCGTAGCCGGTCGTGCGCAGCGTGTGGCCGGCATATTCCACGCGGCTGCCGGGCGGAACCTTGCCCAGCACCATCGCGCCCTGCGACACGCTGGGCGGGAACGCCACGCGGTCATCGGACTGGGCCAGGCTGGCGGCGGGAACGAGCGCCGCCAGCAGCAGGGCCAGCAGGCGTGTCAGCGTGCCCGTCCGGCTGGCGCCGGTGCCAAGGCATGGCCGGCATCAACGGTCGAATTCCAGGCGCCGTCCGCCCGGCGTGCCGATCAGCTCGCTGCCGTTCCAGACCATGCGGCCGTTGACCCAGGTCGCGCCGATCCTGGAGCGGAAGGTGGTGCCCTCGAACGGCGACCAGCCGCACTTGGACAGCACGTCCTCGCGGCGCACGGTCAGTGGCACGTCGTCGACCAGCACCAGGTCGGCCCAGTAGCCCTCGCGCAGGTAGCCGCGTTCCTTGACATCGAACAGCTGCGCCGGGGCGTGCGCGGTCTTCTGGACCACGCGGGCGATGTCCATCCGCTTCTCGTGGACCAGTTCGATCGCGGCCAGCAGCGCGTACTGGACCAGCGGCAGGCCCGAAGGCGCCTGCTGGTAGGGCTTCTGCTTCTCTTCCAGCGTGTGCGGCGCGTGGTCGGTGGCCAGCACGTCGACCACGTCGTCGACCAGAGCCTGGATCAGCGCTTCGCGGTCGGAAGCGTCCTTGATCGCGGGATTGCACTTGATGAAGTTGCCCAGCCGCGCATAGTCGGCGCGGTCGAAGCGCAGGAAATGCACGCAGGTCTCGGCGGTGATGCGCTTGCGCGCGCCATCCGCATGCACCAGCGGGCCGCGCTGGAACAGCGCCAGTTCGTCGGCGGTGGAGATGTGCAGCACGTGCAGGCGGGTGCCGTGCTTGCGGGCCAGCGACAGCGCCAGCCGGGTCGACTTGATGCAGGCCTCGCGCGAGCGGATGTCGGGGTGCATCCCCGGGATCAGGCCGTCCTCGCCGTACTTCGCCTTGAACTCGGCGAGGGTACGGTCGATGGTCGGCGTGTCCTCGCAGTGGGTGATGATCGGCGTGGGTGCCTCGCGGAAGATGCCGTCGAGCGTGTCCGGGTTGTCGACCAGCATGTTGCCGGTGGAGGCGCCCATGAACACCTTGATGCCCGGCGCCGACTTCGGATCCAGCGTGCGCACGGCCTCGAGGTTGTCGTTGCTGGCGCCGAGGTAGAAGCCATGGTTGCCCTGGCCCGGCCCTTGGCCAGCGCGTACTTGGCTTCCAGCGCCGCCGCGTCGAGGGTGGGCGGGTTGGTGTTGGGCATGTCCATGAAGCTGGTCAGGCCGCCTGCGACCGCCGCGGCCGATTCGCTGGCGATGTCGCCCTTGTGGGTCAGGCCGGGTTCGCGGAAATGGACCTGGTCGTCGATCATCCCCGGCAGCAGCCAGCGCCCGCCGGCGTCGACCACCTTCTCGCCGGCGCGCGCCTGCAGGCCGCTGCCGACCGCGGCGATGCGTCCGTCCCTGATGCGGAGGTCACCTTCGAATTGGCGGCCTTCGTTGACCAGGCGGGCGTTGACGATCAGCGTGCTCATCGATGGTGTCCAGGGCAGGAACAGGGAGGAGTGGGGCCGGGTCGTGGCGGCACCGGATCGATGCCGCCCGGATGCAGGGGATGGCAGCGCGCCAGCCTGCGCGCGGCCAGCCAGGGCGCCGCGTCCGGCCCCGTGCAGCGCGATTGCCTGCATCGCGTATTCCGAGCAGCTGGGCACGAAACGGCAGCGTGGCCCGAGCAACGGGCTGACGAAGCGCTTGTAGCCGCGCAGCACCAGGATGAGCATGCGGTCGATCACCCGGCCATGATACCCGGGGGCGTACAAGGTTGCCGGGTGGGGTGGGGTGAGCTATAAAGGCGCGCTTTCCCGGTAACCGGGAAAACCAGAGAGGAACCTTCGTACGTGGCCGTCAAGAAACCCGTGAAGAAGGCCGCAAAGCCGGCCAAGAAGCCCGCCGCTCCCGCCAAGAAGGTCGTCGCCAAGAAGGCCGTCGCGGGCAAGCCCGCGGCGAAGAAGGCCGCTCCGGCCAAGGCCAAGCCTGCCGCCAGGCCGGCGGCGGCGAAGAAAGTGGCCAAGGCCCCGGCCAAGGCGACCAAGTCCACCTCCAAGCCCGCGGCGAAAGCCCCGCAGAAGGGGGTAAGGCCGCTCCGGCGGCCAAGGCTCCGGCGAAGAAGGTTCCCGTCAAGTCCGTGACTAAGGCCGGCTGCGAAGCCGGCGCCGAAGCCCGCTCCGGCGAAGTCTGCTCCCGTCAAATCCGCCCCTGCGAAGCCCGTACCTGCCAAGTCTGCTCCTGCAAAGCCCGCTTCCGTGAAGCCTGCTCCTGCAAAGCCCGCTCCGGCAAAGCCGGTACCGGCGGCTGCTCCAGCAATATCGAAGCCCGTGCCCGTAACGAAAACCCCCGCCAAGAATTCCGCCAAACCCGTCGCCGCGGTCGTTTCCGCGGCCCAGAATGCGCCCAAGCCGAAGGGCAAGGTAGCTGTCGCCGTGGTATCGAAGAAGACAGATGCTCCCTCGCCGCGTAACGCGGCCCGCGTGGTCGACTACAAGGTCGACGACGCCACCGGTCGTCCGCAGCTGCCGAAGGGCTACAAGCCCTCGACGGACGAGGAGTACATGAGCCCGCTGCAGCAGGAGTACTTCCGCCAGCGCCTGCTGCAGTGGCGCGCCGACCTTAGTCGAAGAGTCCAAGCAGACCATCGAGAACCTCAAGGATGAAGTGCGCGACATCGGCGATGAAGCCGAGCGTGCCACCCGCGAGACCGAGAACTCGCTGGAACTGCGCACCCGCGACCGCTACCGCAAGCTGATCGGGAAGATCGACAGCACGCTCAAGCGGCTGGAAGCCGGCGACTACGGCTATTGCGTCGATACCGGCGAGGAGATCGGCCTGGAGCGCCTCGACGCGCGCCTGACTGCCGAGCGCACCCTCGACGCGCAGGAGCGCTGGGAGCACATGCAGAAGCAGCAGGGCGAGTAAGCCTACGGTTTCAGATGGATGTTTTTGCTATGCGCACATGCGCATGGCTGCCAGAACGCCCGCCGCAATCGGCGGGTTTTCTGTTTCCGGCCGCTCATCTTCCCCATGTTCGGAAATTTCTGGCAGTTAATTCAGGTCTGGAGCTATCCCCCGCGATCATTCGGTGTGCGATAGATGTGATGCGGGTTTGCTCGGTCGCTTGACCCGATCCCGTCCCAAGCGCAGGGTGTGCGCCATTGAACAAGGAGTGTTAGCAATGCGTAACCTGAATGAGATGGAGCTCGTCGCCGTTTCTGGTGGTGCGGAAGCTTCGAAGGTCGAGGGCTGCGGCCCGAGCCGCGAGTACGATGTCATTGACTGCCCGCAGAGTTCGTTGGGCAATATGGCAAACGACATCGCAAACGGAGTCGGTCAGCTCGCCGAGAACGCGATCGCCGTGTTCAAGAGCTTCTTCTGACGGCAAGAAGCGCTTGCGCGCCGCCGCGGATGTGGCGGCGCGTTTTAGGGAACTGCATCCATCTGGACGCTGGGCTACTCTGGAGCGCTACATGCTTGAAAGAAGGGCGGTTCTAGATCTTGGACTCAGCCTGCTCCATTTCTTCGGGGTGATCCTGCTTACCGGCCTAGCCATGGTCCCAGTATCGAAGTCGATACGGGAACTTCAAGCGTTCTGGCTGCTGAAGCAGGTGACACCGTCCATCATCCTCGCCATAGGGCTGGCTCTCGGCGCTTGGATATTCGACAGGTCGCGGCTCGGCAATATGGTGGCTCCGATGCGACGGCCACGAAGACATGGATTGTTCGTTTCCTCGTTGATCGGGGTGGTGTTGTTCGCAGGCTCGATAGCGGTGACGTATGCCATGGATGGAACGTTCCCCAACAACGATGCGCGTTCCGCCTTGCCTGCAGGACGCTTCTATCCGTATTTGACGATCACTCTCTTACTCACGGGCTTCGTGCAGCCGCTATTGGAAGAGGCGATTTTCAGGGCGCGGCTTTTGCCTGTGTCTTCGAAGGCAGTTGGACCGGTGGCGCGGCTGCGATACTCGTCTCACTGCTCTTTGCTCTACTGCATTACTCACACATGCATGCCAGTTTCGTGTTCTCGCTGGTGATGTGCTTCCTAGCGCGCCGCCGTGGAGTGGGCGAATGCGTCGTGGCACATGCAAGCCACAACCTGTGCGCCGTGCTTCTGGATGCGTTCTAGCGGGCTAAGCTCCGTTGTGTCGATCTAGATGGCTACTGCAGGTCCTTCAGGTCCAGCCGCCGCAGTCGCGGCGCCTTGGCCGCAGTGGTGGCGACCACGCCCAGGGGTGACGAAGCCGCCGAGCACCACCGCCGGCACCAAGGCCGAGCAGGCGTGCCATCGAGCCGGCGTAGAACGCCCCCAGTTCATTGGACGAGCCGATGAAGATGCCGTTGATCGAGGCCACGCGCCCGCGCATGCCGTCGGGGGTGACCAGCTGCATGATCGTCGTGCGCAGCACCACCGACACGCCGTCGCATATTCCCGACAGCAGCAGGAACAGCGCCGACAGCCAGAAGTGCCGCGACAGGCCAAAGCCAATAATGCACAGGCCGAAACCGGCCACCGCGTACAGCAGCAGGCGGCCGGCGTGGCGTCCCGGCGGGTGTCGGGCGAGCAGGATGCCGACGGCCACCGCGCCCAGTGCCGGTGCGCCGCGCAGGATGCCCAGTCCTTCCGGACCGTAGTGCAGGATCTCGGTGATGAAGGCCGGCGCCAGCGAGATCGCGCCGCCGAACAGCACCGCGAACAGGTCCAGTGCCTGCGCGGCGAGCATCACCTGGGTGTTGAAGACGAAGCGCAGGCCTTCGCGGATGCTGCCGAACACCGGTGCGCGCGGCCCGGTGGTGGGCGGCTCGGACACGCGCAGGGCCAGCAGCACCGCGCCGGCGACCAGGGCCAGTGCCGCGGCCAGCGCGTAGGCGGCGGTCGTGCCGGCCCAGCCGACCATTACTCCGCCCAGCGCCGGACCGCAGACCAGTGCGGTCTGGAAGGCGATGCTGCCGATGCCTGCCCCGCGCGCGAACTGCTCGCGGCGCAGCACTTGGGCGAACAGCGCGGTGTAGACGGGAGTCAGGAACGAGCGGACCAGCCCGGTCAGCACGATCGCCGCGTAGATCGGCTAAGGTCGCGCCGGGGGCGAGGCGGCCGCTGGAGACGAGGGTGAGCAGCAGCGCGGTGGCGGCCAGGCCCGTGCAGGCCGCCGCGCCCAGGCGGCGCTTGGGCAGGTGGTCGACCAGATAGCCGGCGAACAGCGCCATGCCGATGAACGGCAGGACCTCGGCCAAGGCCGATCAGGCCCAGCGCGAACGGATTGCGGGTCAGCTCGTAGACGTGCCAGCCGACGGTGACCGCGACGATCTGGTAGGACAGGATCGCGCACAGCCGGTAACCCAGCAGGACGCGATAGCCTGGCTCGCGCAGCGGCGAGGGAATGGCCAGGGCCTGTCCTTCGCCCATCTCAGGCCTGCTGGATGCGGGCGGTGTCGCGGATGAAGGCCAGCAGGGAGGCCAGGCCGTTGCTGCGTGTCGGCGAAAGGTGCCGGGCCAAGGCCGATGTCGGCGATGTAGTCCGGTTCGGTGGTAAGGATTTCCGCGGCGGAGCGGCCCGAATAGACGCGCAGGGCCATAAGATCAGTCCGGAGACGATCGCCGAGTCGCTGACCGCCTGGAAGTGCAGCCTGTCGCGGTTGCCCTGCGGCACGATCCAGACCAGCGACTGGCAGCCGTGCAGCCGGTGCTCCTCGGCCTTCCATTCTTCGGGGAACGCCGGCAGCTTGCGACCGAGGTCGATCAGGTACTGGTAGCGTTCGGACCAGTCGCTGAAGAAGGCGAACTCCTCCTTGATCGCGGCCTGCGCCAGCGCGGCGGTGGGTTCGAGGGGAAGGTGGTATCGGTCACGTCGTTACTCGGAATAGGGCATGGGGCCGGGAAATCGCCATGTCGGGGGAGCAGGTCCCGGCAGCAGGACGGTTGCCGTCCCTGGCGCAGGACCCCCTTCGCTCCGGATCGCCCGGGTGGGCCGGGCGTCGGCGGGCGCAACGCACGCCGAGGGCGTGCGTCAGGCGCGTTTCCGCACCCAGCGTACGCCTTGCGGCGTGTCTTCCAGCAGGATGCCTTCGCCGGACAGCTGGTCGCGGATCGCATCGGCGCGGGCGAAATCGCGCGCCTTCTTGGCTGCGGTGCGTTCCTCCACCAGGCCTGGATGCGGTGGTCGTCCTCGCCGGAGGCGCCGCGGGTGAACCAGGCCTCCGGTGCCTGCTGCAGCACGCCCAGCGCCAGCCCGGCCCCGAGCAGTTCGCCCTTCAGCCGGGCACGGTCGCCTGCGCCGGTGGCCTTGCGTGCCTCGCCGGCGATGCGGGCCACCTCGGACAGGGCCAGCGGAGTGTTGAGGTCGTCCTCCAGGGCATCCTCCACCGCCCGCGGGATGGCAGGTACGGCTTCGATGCCGGCGAGGTCGCGCAACGTGCCGTACAGCCGGTCCAGGTGCGCACCGACTGCTCGATCAGCGCGTCCGACCAGTCCAGCGGTTGCCGGTACTGGGCCGAGAGCAGGGCGTAGCGCAGCGCTTCGGGCGGGTGTTTGCGTACCAGGTCGTGCACGCGCTCGATGTTGCCGACCGACTTGCTCATCTTGGCGCCGCCGAAGTTGAGCATGCCGTTGTGCAGCCAGAAGCGGGCGAAGACCTTGCCGCCATGCGCGCACTGGCTCTGCGCGATCTCGTTCTCGTGGTGCGGGAACTGCAGGTCGATGCCGCCGGCGTGGATGTCGATGGTCTCGCCCAGGTGGGCGCCGGCCATGGCCGAGCATTCGATGTGCCAGCCCGGGCGCCCGCGGCCCTGGGGCGAGTCCCAGCCGGGCAGGTCGGGCGTCGAGGGCTTCCACAGCACGAAGTCGCCGGCGTCGCGCTTGTAGGGGGCGACCTCGACGCGCGCTCCGGCCAGCATTTCCTCCGGATCGCGTCGGGAGAGCTGGCCGTACGCCGGAAAGCTGGCCACCGAGAACAGGACGTGGCCTTCGGCGGCGTAGGCGTGGCCGCTTCCGATCAGCCGCTCGATCATGGCGATCATCTGCGGAACGTGCGTGGTGGCTTCCGGCTGGATGTCCTGCGGAGTGACGCCCAGGCGGCCATGTCCTCGCGGTAGGCGGCGGCGAAGCGGTCGGTGACCGCCGAGATGGGCACGCCCTGCGCGGCCGCGGCGGCATTGATCTTGTCGTCGACGTCGGTGATGTTGCGCGCGTACTTCAGGGCGCCGTGGCGCCGGCGCAGCAGCGCCGCCAGCACGTCGAACACCACCGGGCCACGTGCGTTGCCGATGTGCACGTAGTTGTAGACGGTCGGTCCACACAGGTACATGGTCGGGCAGGCGGGATCGAGCGGCGCGAACGCCTCGACCCGGCGGGTCAGGCTGTTGTACAGGCGCAGGGGCATCGGTGCAGGCGCAGGTGGGTTGCCCGCGATTCTAGCGTGGCGAACGCAGGTGTCGGCCGTTTTCGGCCATGAAGTGGTCCGGGCGATGCGGGGAGCGCATTCCGGTTGGCGGTTCAGCGGGCTGCAAGGCGGCCCGCCTAAACTGTGATCCCACCCCTGATCGACACCGGTCCCGATGCGCCGCTTGCTGGAACTCACGCTGCTGGGCATAGGCTGCTGCGCATTGCAGCCGGTAGTGGCCTGGGAGGGAGGGCAAGCCGAAAGCCGGATCCGGGTGGTCCCGGCGGAGAACATCAAGATCGACTACGCCCAGGTGCTGCGCGTGGAGCCCGTCTACCAGACCCTGCGCGCCTCGCGCACGGAGCAACGCTGCGAGCCGCTGCCGCCCGTGACGCAGAAGCAGGCCGAGAAGAAACCGGAACCGGGCGCGCTCTCGCGCATGTGGGATTCGATCAGGGGCGCGTTCACCAGCGAAGCAGCGGCCGAGCCGGCGCCGGCACCCTCCGTGGCGACGCCGCCCAGGCGCGAGAACTGCCACCTGGTCTGCAGGTCGACCGCCAGTTCCAGCGTCCGATCGCCTACGACGTGGACTACGTCTACAAGGGCACGAAGTACCGCTCGCGGCTGGCAGAGGACCCGGGCAACCGCCTGCGTGTCCGCGTGTCGGTCACGCCGTGGGAAGCCGAAGCGCCGGCCCTGTCGGCCCCCTGAGCGGGCGCCCCCTGCACCGGCGCGCCGGTGCTTGCGCCTGCGTCCGCCCGCATGCGACCATGCGTGCCCCATGAACACCGACCTGCAGCCGCACGCCGCAAGCGCCGCCCGGATGGCCTCCGGGATGACCTCGCGCGCGCGCCGACCGGAATCCCACATTTCCGCTGGGTGACCGGAGCGTCGTGCTGTCCGTTCGGAAAACCCAGCCCTATAGGCTGGGTTTTTTCGTTTCTGGCCCGGGCGAAAGTTTCAACGGCAAAGAAAACCTGAGACAACACCGCTTCACGCTTCGCCCGCACCGGGCCGCCAACACGCAAGGGAACGATCGATGTCGCTCAAGCACTTCCTCAACACCTGGGACTGGAGCCGTCAGGAGCTGGATGCGCTGCTGACCCCAGGCCGCGCTGTTCAAGCGCAACAAGCTGGGCGGCGAACTCAAGGGCAGGTCGATCGCGCTGGTGTTCTTCAACCCGTCCATGCGCACCCGCACCAGCTTCGAGCTGGGTGCGTTCCAGCTCGGCGGCCACGCCATCGTCCTGCAGCCGGGCAAGGACGCGTGGCCGATCGAGTTCGACCTGGGCACGGTGATGGACGGCGACACCGAGGAGCACATCGCCGAAGTGGCGCGGGTGCTGGCCCGCTACGTCGACCTGATCGGCGTGCGTGCGTTCCCGAAGTTCAAGGACTGGAGCTACGACCGCGAGGACCACGTGCTCAAGGCCTTCGCGAAGTATTCGACGGTGCCGGTGATCAACATGGAGACGATCACCCATCCGTGCCAAGGAGCTGGCCCACGCGCTTGCCCTGCAGGAACACTTCGGTACCTCCGACCTGCGCGGCAAGAAGTACGTGCTGACCTGGGACCTACCACCCCAAGCCGCTGAACACCGCGGTGGCCAACTCGGCGCTGACGATCGCCACCCGCATGGGCATGGACGTGACCCTGCTGTGCCCGACCCCGGAGTACGTCCTCGACGAGCGCTACATCGGCTGGGCCAACGACAACGTCGCCGAGAGCGGCGGCTCGTTCCGGGTCAGCCACGACATCGAGTCCGCTTACAGCGGTGCCGACGTGGTCTACGCCAAGAGCTGGGGTGCGCTGCCGTACTTCGGCAACTGGGAGCCGGAGAAGCCGATCCGCGACCAGTACAAGCACTTCATCGTCGACGAGGCGAAGATGGCGCTGACCAACAACGGCGTGTTCTCGCACTGCCTGCCGCTGCGCCGGAACGTGAAAGCGACCGACGCGGTGATGGACTCGCCCAACTGTATTGCCATTGACGAGGCCGAGAACCGCCTGCACGTGCAGAAGGCGGTCATGGCCGCGCTGGTCCGCTGAGCCCGCATACCCGCAATCCCCAAGCATTCCCCACGGAACCCCCGCACATGAGCAACCCGAACCAATCCCGCGACATCGTCCTGGCTTTCTCCGGCGGCCTGGACACCAGCTTCTGCGTCCCCTACCTGAAGGAACAGGGCTGGAACGTGCACACCGTGTTCGCCGATACCGGCGGCGTGGACGCCGAGGAGCGCGCCTTCATCGAGGCGCGCGCGGCCGAGCTGGGCGTGGCCAGCCACGTCACCGTCGATGGCGGCGATGCGATCTGGAACGGGTTCGTCAAGCCGTTCGTCCGCGCGGGCGAGGGTTACCGGGGCCAGTACCCGCTGCTGGTTTCCGACCGTTACCTGATCGTCGACGCCGCGCTGGCGCGCGCCACCGAGCTGGGTACGAACGCCATTGCCCACGGTTGCACCGGCATGGGCAACGACCAGGTGCGCTTCGACCTGGCGGTCAAGGCGCAGGGCGACTACCGCATCGTCGCGCCGATCCGCGAAATCCAGAAGGAGCACACCCAGACCCGTGCCTACGAGCAGAAGTACCTCGAGGAACGTGGCTTCGAGGTGCGCGCCAAGCAGAAGAACTACACGATCAACGAGAACCTGCTCGGCGTGACCATGTCCGGCGGCGAGATCGACAAGTGGGAAGCCCCGGGCGAGGGCGCGCGCGGCTGGTGCGCGCCGCGCGCGGCCTGGCCGGCCGAGCCGCTGACCGTGACCCTGAAGTTCGTGCGGGGCGAGGCGGTGGAGCTGGACGGCAAGCCGCTGGAAGGCGCGAAGATCCTTACCAAGCTCAACACCATGTTCGCCCAGTACGGCGTCGGCCGCGGCATGTACACCGGCGACACCGTGATCGGCCTGAAGGGCCGGATCGTGTTCGAGGCGCCGGGCATCACCGCGCTGCTGGCCGCGCACCGCGCGCTGGAGGAGGCGGTGCTGAGCAAGCAGCAGAACCGCTTCAAGCCGGACGTGGCGCGCAAGTGGGTGGAGCTGGTGTACGAAGGCTTCTACCACGACCCGCTGAAGACCGACCTGGAAGCGTTCCTGAGTCGTCGCAGTCGCAGGTCAACGGCGAGGTGGTGCTGGAGACCCGCGGCGGCCGCGTCGATGCGGTGGCGATCCGCTCGCCGCACATTCTCAACGCCAAGGGCGCCACCTACGCGCAGTCCGCCGACTGGGGCGTGGAGGAGGCCGAGGGCTTCATCAAGCTGTTCGGCATGAGCAGCACGCTGTGGGCAGAGGTCAACCGCTGAGGTGATGGGCCGATGAGCGAGACCAGCTCCAGCTTCGCGGTGCGCAGTGCCGGCCTGGGCGACCTGCCGGCGCTGGCCGCGCTGTTCGACGGCTACCGTGTGTTCTACGGGCAGCCCTCGGACCCGGTGCGCGCCGGTGCGTTCCTGCGCGAGCGACTGGAGCGGGGCGACTCGCACCTGCTGCTGGCCGAGGACGCGCAGGGCGTGGCGCTGGGCTTCGTCCAGCTGTACCCGTCCTTCACCTCGGTCGGCACCGCGCCGATCGAGATCCTCAACGACCTGTTCGTCGCCGCCGACGCGCGCGGCCGCGGCGTGGCCCGCGCGCTGCTGCGCGGCGCCGGCGACGCGGCGCGTTCGCGCGGGGCGGTGAAGCTGGTGCTGTCGACCGCGGTCGACAACGTGCCGGCGCAGTCGCTCTACGCGGCCGAGGGCTGGGCGCGCGATACGGATTTCGTCGAATTCGCCAGGAAGCTCTGAGCTTGGACGCACTGCGCATCAGCACCGAACGCGACGAACTGGACGTGGATCTCGTCCACCGCTTCCTTTCGGAGGAAGCGTACTGGAGCCGTGGAATTCCGCGCGCGACGGTGGAGCGGGCGATCGCCGGTTCGCTGTGCTTCGGCGGCTACCTGGGACGGCGTCGGCCAGGTCGCCTTCGCCCGGGTCACCACCGATGGCGCGACCTTCGGCTACCTGGCCGACGTGTTCGTGCTGCCGTCGCAGCGCGGGCGCGGTTTCGGCAAGGCCCTGATGGACGCGGTCATGGCCCATCCGCAGCTGCAGGGCCTGCGTCGCTTCATGCTGGCCACGGGCGATGCCCATGGCCTGTATGCGCAGTACGGCTTCGATGCGCCTTCGCGGCCGCAGACGCTGATGGAAATCCTGCGTCCCGACATCTACCAGGCCGCTGCGGCGGCTCCCTGACAGCGCTTTCCCGATCCGATGACCGACCTGCTCGAATCCACCCTCGTGCACTTATGGAAAAGCTGGTGTCCTTCGACACCCGCAATCCGCCGCGCGCCATCGCCGCCGAAGGCGGCATCTTCGGCTACCTGCGCTCGCAGCTGCCCGGCTTCGACGTGCAGGTGATCGACCATGGCGCCGGTGCGGTCAGCCTGTATGCGGTGCGCGGCACGCCGAAGTACCTGTTCAACGTGCACCTGGACACGGTGCCCGATTCGCCGCACTGGAGCGCCGACCCGCACCTGATGCGCCGGCTCGACGACCGTGTCGTCGGCCTGGGCGTGTGCGACATCAAGGGCGCGGCTGCCGCGCTGGTCGCCGCGGCCAATGCCGGCGGTGGTGATGCCGCGTTCCTGTTTTCCTCCGACGAGGAAGCCAACGATCCGCGCTGCATCGCCGCGTTCCTACCCCGTGGCGTTCCCTACGAAGCCATCCTCGTCGCCGAGCCGACCATGGGCGAGGCGGTGCTGGCGCATCGCGGCATCTCCTCGGTGCTGATGAAGTTCAAGGGCCGTGCCGGCCACGCCTCCGGCCAGCAGGATGCCGCTGCCAGCGCGCTGCACCAGGCCGTGCGCTGGGGCGATCGCGCCCTCGACCACGTGCAGTCGCTGGCGCACGCGCGCTTCGGCGGACTGACCGGCCTGCGCTTCAACATCGGCCGCATCGAGGGCGGGATCAAGGCCAACATGATCGCGCCGGAGGCGGAACTGCGTTTCGGCTTCCGTCCGCTGCCGTCGATGGACATCGACGGACTGCTGGCAACCTTCTCCGCCTTCGCCGAGCCGGCCGCCGCGCACTTCGAGGAAACCTTCCGCGGGCCGAGTTTGCCGTCGGGAGACGTCGCCCGTGCCGAAGAACGCCGCCTCGCCGCGCGCGACATCGCCGACGCGCTGGGCCTGCCGATCGGCAATGCGGTCGATTTCTGGACCGAGGCCTCGCTGTTCTCCGCCGGCGGCTACACCGCCATGGTCTACGGACCGGGCGACATCGCCCAGGCGCACACCGCCGACGAATTCGTGACGCTGGAGCAGCTGCGGCGCTATGCGGAATCCGTCGACACGATCATCAACGGCGTCCGCTGAGACGCGCCGTCCCCCTGGTTTCCGCTACACCTACCTGCAGACCCGACCTACGTGAACGTTCCCGCGACCCAGATCCAGACCCGCCAGACCATCGTGCGCCTGCTTTCGAGCATGGCCAGCGCGAAGGAAATCAGCCAGTACCTCAAGCGCTTCTCGCAGCTTGATGCCACGCGCTTTGCCGTGGTCAAGGTCGGCGGCGCGGTGTTGCGCGACGACCTGGATGCGCTGACCTCCTCGCTGGCTTCCTTCAGGAAGTGGGCCTGACCCCGATCGTGGTCCACGGCGCCGGTCCGCAGCTGGACGAGGAGCTGTCCGCCGCCGGCATCCAGAAGCAGACGGTCAACGGCCTGCGCGTGACCACGCCCGAGGCGCTGGCGATCGTCCGCAAGGTGTTCCAGGCGTCCAACCTGCGCCTTATCGAGGCGTTGCAGCAGGCGGGCGCGCGCGCCACGTCGATCACCGGCGGCGTGTTCGAGGCCGAATACATGGACCGCGATACCTACGGCCTGGTCGGCGAGGTGAAGGGGGTGAACCTGGCCCCGATCGAAGCCAGCCTGCAGGCCGGCTCGATCCCGGTGATCGCCAGCCTGGGCGAGTCCGCGGGCGGCCAGATCCTCAACGTCAACGCTGATTTCTCGGCCAATGAGCTGGTGCAGGTGTTGCAGCCGTACAAGATCATCTTCCTCACCGGTACCGGCGGCCTGCTCGACGCCGAGGGCAAGGTGATCGATTCGATCAACCTGTCCACCGAGTACGACCACCTGATGGAGCAGCCGTGGATCCACGGCGGCATGAAGGTCAAGATCGAGCAGATCAAGAGCCTGCTCGACCGGCTGCCGCTGACGTCCTCGGTGTCGATCACCCGCCCGGCGGACCTTACCAAGGAGCTGTTCACCCACAAGGGATCGGGCACGCTGGTGCGGCGCGGCGAGAGGGTGCTGCGTGCGACCACGTGGTCGGAGCTGGACCTGGGCCGGATGAAGGCGCTGATCGAATCGAGCTTCGGTCGTGAACTGGTGCCGGACTACTTCGAACGCACCGTCCTGCTGCGTGCCTACGTCAGCGAGAACTATCGCGCCGCGGTGATCCTGCTGGGCACGGACGAAGGCGTCTGGACACAAGTTCGCCGTACTCGATGACGCGCAGGGCGAGGGCCTGGGCCGTGCCGTCTGGAACGTGATGCGCGAGGAGACTCCGGAACTGTTCTGGCGCTCGCGGCACAACAACCAGGTCAACATCTTCTACTACGCCGAGTCCGACGGCTGCATCAAGCAGGAGAAGTGGAAGGTGTTCTGGTACGGGCTGGACGGCGCCGGTGGCTTCGACCGGATCGAGCGCTGCGTGGCCCATTGCGCCACCCGCCAGCCGACCCTGCGGGGTTGAGCATGGCCGGCGCGACGCCTCTGGCGGCATGGCGCGAGGTCCCCCTGCTGGCGGGTCGACACGCCGTGCTCGAGCCGCTGCAGGCCAGCCATGTCGATGCCCTGCGCGTGGTGGTCGAGGGGAGCGGCCTGGATCGGCTCTGGTACACCAATGTGCCGGCGCCGGAAGCGATGGACGCCTATGTCGAGGCAGTGCTCGAGGCGCAGGCGCAGGGAAAGGTGCTGCCATTCGTTGTCCGCGACGCCACCGGCGCGATCGTCGGCAGCACGCGTTTCTACGGGCTCGAACCCGAGGTGCCGCGGCTTGCCATCGGCTACACCTGGTACGCGCCGGCGGTGCAGCGCAGCGGCGTCAACACCGAATGCAAGCTGATGTTGCTGGGCCACGCCTTCGACGTGCTCGGCTGTGCGGGCGTGTATTTCGAGACAAGCCGGTTCAACCATGCCTCGCGGGCGGCGATCGAGCGGCTCGGTGCGCGCCAGGACGGGGTGCTGCGCAACTGCAAGCGACACGCCGACGGGACGCTGCGCGACACCGTCGTGTTCTCCATCATCGATTCGGAATGGCCGGCGGTGCGCAGCCACCTGCAGTTCCGCCTGGAAGCAAACCCATGAGCAACACGCACACCATCGGCATCGTCGGCGCCCGCGGGCACACCGGCGCCGAGCTGATCCGGCTGGTCGCCGCGCATCCGGGGCTGGAACTGGCCTTCGTGTCCTCGCGCGAGCTCGACGGCCAGCGCGTCGCGGACCACAACGACGCCTACCGCGGCGAGCTGCGGTTCGAGAACCTGGGCCACGAGCAGGTCGCGACCAAGGGAGCCGACGTGGTGGTGCTGGCACTGCCCAACGGCAAGTCGGCCGAGATCGTGGCCGGCATCGACGCGGCCGCGCCGCAGACGCTGGTGGTCGACCTGTCGGCCGACCATCGCTTCGATCCGGCCTTAGTACTACGGCCTGCCGGAGATCACCCGTGGCCGCTATGCGGGCCAGAAGCGGATCAGCAACCCCGGCTGCTATGCCACCGCGATGCAGCTGGCGATCTGGCCGATGCTCGAGTACCTTACCGGTCCGCCGCAGTGCTTCGGCGTGTCGGGTTATTCCGGCGCCGGCACCACGCCGTCGGACAAGAACAACGTCGAGCTGCTGCGCGACAACCTGATGCCGTACGCGCTGGCCGACCACATGCACGAGCGCGAGGTGTCCGCGCAGCTGCGCGTGCCGGTGGAATTCATGCCGCACGTGGCCCCGCATTTCCGCGGCATCACCCTGACCGCCAACCTGTGGCTGACCGAGCCGGTGAAGGCCGACTGGGTGCGCGCGCGTTACGAGCAGCGCTACGCCGGCGAGCCGCTGGTGGACGTGGTCGAGCAGGCGCCGTGGGTGAGCCGGATCGCCGGCAGGCATGGCGTGGAGATCGGCGGTTTCACCGTCGCACCCGGCGGCAAGCGGCTGGTGGTGGTGGCGACGATCGACAACCTGCTCAAGGGCGCGGCCACCCATGCGCCATGCAGAACATCAACATCGCGCTGGGGCTGCCCGAGCTCACCGCCATCCCGGTCGAGGAGAAGAACAATGGCTGACCTGCTGTGGCAGAAGCCCGGCGTGGCGGTGGATGCGCAGATCCAGCGTTTTCTCGCCGGCGACGACGTGATCCTGGACCGCGAGTTCTTCCTGCACGACATCGCCGCCAGCAGGGCCCACGCCGAAGGGCTGCAGCGTATCGGCATCCTCTCGCAGGACGAGCTGGATGGCCTTATGCGCGAGCTGGCGATCCTTACCGACGACTTCCGCTCCGGCGCCTTCGTCCTGGACGAGTCCTACGAGGACGGCCATTCGGCGATCGAGGCGCGGCTGACCCAGCGCCTCGGTGACGCCGGCCGCAAGATCCACACCGGCCGCAGCCGCAACGACCAGATCCTTGGTCGCCACGCGCCTGTGGCTGAAGGAGAAGCTGGCGCGCGTGGCCACGCTGTCCCGCGAGATCGCCAGGGTCGCACTGGATCGCGCGCAGGCCGAAGCCTCGCTGCCGGTGCCCGGCTACACCCATATCCAGCGCGCCGTGGTGTCCTCGGCGGGCATGTGGTGGGCCGGCTGGGCCGAGGCGTTCATCGACGATGCGGTGCGCGCGACCGATACGCTGAAGCTGGTCGACGCCAATCCGCTGGGCACCGCCGCCGGCTATGGCGTCAACCTCAAGCTGGATCGCGAACACACCACCGCCGCGCTGGAGTTCGCACGGATGCAGGTCTCGCCGATCTATGCGCAGCTGTCGCGCGGCAAGTTCGAGATGGCCGCGCTGGAGGCACTCGGCAGCGCCACACTGGACCTGCGCCGCATCGCCTGGGACCTGTCGCTGTTCACCAGCGCCGAGTTCGGCTTCGTCGCCTTGCCAGCGCAGTACACCACCGGCAGCTCGATCATGCCCAACAAGCGCAACCCGGACGTGATCGAGCTGATGCGCGCCACCCACGCCAGCGTGGCCGCCGCGCGCACCGAGATCGAACAGCTGCTGTCGCTGCCGTCTGGCTACCACCGCGACCTGCAGGCGTCCAAGGGCGCGATCTTCCACGGCTTCGGCCGCGGCCTTACCGCGCTGGAGCTGTTGCCGGCGCTGCTGGCCAACCTCGAGTGGCGCGAAGACCGGCTGCGCGCGGCGATCGACTCGGGGATGTACGCCACCGACGTGGCGGTCGAGGCCGCGGTTGCCGGCGTGCCGTTCCGCGAGGCCTACAAAGCCGCCGCCGCGTCGGCCGATTCGGCCGGGCAGGGGCGCACGCCCGAGGGCAGCCTGGCCGCGCGCGTCTCGCCGGGCTCGGCCGCCGACCTGCGCCTGGATGAATTGCGTACACGCTGGAAGGCGTTGTGAGCACCACCACCCGCTACCTCGTGCTGGCGTTGCGTCGCCCGGATTTCGACGAGGCGGCGGTGGCGCCGCACCTTGGCGTTTCTCGACGACCTGCGCGCACGGGGCCAGCTGGCCATGACCGGTGGCTTTGCCGATCGCAGCGGCGGCGCCTACGTGCTGGAAAACATCGCCAGCCTCGAGCAGGCGCAGGCGATCGTCGCCACCGACCCGCTGGCAACCGCCGGCAGTTCCGACCTCACGGTCCACGAATGGAATACGCGCGACTGGAGCGCAGGTTGAGCACATGAACGCCGATCCCGCCGCAACGCAGACCGTGCAATCACTGCCGTCATGGCGGCGGGCGGTACTCAAGGTTGGCAGCAGCCTGCTGGCCGCCGATGGCGGCGGGCTGTCGCCGCGCTTCGCGCTGGGCCTTAGCCCAGTTCGTTTCGGCCAGCCAGGCGGCCGGTCGCGAAGTGGTGATCGTGTCCTCCGGTGCGGTGGCAGCCGGACGGGCCATCCTGCCGAAGGTCGACGAGGCAGGGGCGGCGATGGCCGCGCGCCAAGGCGCTGGCCGCGCTCGGCCAGGCGCAGCTGATCGCGCTGTGGCAGCGCTTCTTCGAGCGGCCGGTCGCGCAGGTGCTGCTGACCCACGACGACCTGCGCAACCGCCGGCGCTATCTCAACGCACGCGCCACGCTCAACGAGTTGCTGCGGCTTGGCGCCCTGCCGGTGGTCAACGAGAACGACACGGTCTCGGTGGACGAGCTCAAACTCGGCGACAACGACAACCTCGCGGCAATCGTTGCTGCGCTGATCGATGCCGACGTGCTGTTCATCGCCACCGACATCGATGGCCTGTTCGATGCCAATCCGCGCACCAATCCCCAAAAGTGCTGGTGCCCGAAGTCGCCGAACTCACGGCCGAGGTGTTCGCGATGGCCGGCGGCAGCGGCAGTGATGTCGGCACGGGCGGCATGCGCACCAAGCTGGAGGCGGCGGCCAAGGCCGGTGCTGCCGGAATCGACACGGTGCTGTTCAACGGACGTCGCGCCGAGGTGCTGCGGGGCCTGGTCCACGACCATCTGGAAGGCACCCGCATCCGCGCCGCGCGCAGCCGCATCGCGGCGCGCAAGTACTGGCTCAAGCACGCACCGGTTGAGCCGGGCGCGATCCTGGTCGACGCCGGCGCGGCGGGCGCGCTGGCCGACAAGGGTGCCTCGCTGCTGCCCGGTGGCGTCGTCGCCGCAGAGGGCGATTTCCGCCGTGGCGACATGGTCGAGGTGGTGCTGCGCGACGCCGGCGGCGAGCGCCGCATCGCGCGCGGGATCAGCCAGTACTCGGCGGTCGACGTGCGCCGCATCGCGCGCCGCCATTCGCGCGAGATCGAGGCGGTGCTCGGCTACAACTACGGCGGCAACGTGATCCACCGCGACGACCTGGTGCTGCTGTAGCCGCGCGCGGCCTCCGCCATCCCCGATTTCCCGTCCCCGACACGCAGGCCCGACCATGACCGACATCAAGACCCAGGCAGCAGTGCAGGCGCGCGAGGCTTCGCAGGCTATCGCCCAGCTGCCGACGGCGGCCAAGGACGCGCTGCTGCGGGCGATGGCGCAGGCGCTGGAGGATGATGCCGACGTGATCCTCGCCGCCAACGCGCGCGACCTCGAGGCGGCTTCGGCCAAGGGCGTCGGCAGCGCGATGCTCGACCGCCTGAAGCTGGACGCCAAGCGCCTGCGTGGCGTGGCCGACGCCCTGCGCGAAGTGGCGGCACTGCCCGACCCGGTCGGGCAGGTGACGCGCGCGTACGACCGTCCCAACGGCATCCACGTCGAGCGCGTGCGGGTGCCGCTGGGCGTGATCGCGATGATCTACGAGGCGCGCCCGAACGTGACTGCCGACGCCGCGGCGCTGTGCCTGAAGGCGGGCAACGCGGTGATCCTGCGTGGCGGCTCGGAGGCGATCCATTCCAACACCGCGATCGCCGGTTCGCTGAAGCGGGCGCTGCGCGAGCCGGCCTCCCCGAAGCGGTGGTGACGCTGGTGGAGGACCTGCGCCGGGAGACGATCATGGAGCTGATCCAGCTCAACGAGATCGTCGACCTGGTGATCCCGCGTGGCGGCGAAGGCCTGATCCGGTTCGTCGCCGAGCACGCGCGGGTGCCGGTGATCAAGCACTACAAGGGCGTGTGCCACCAGTACGTGGATGCGCCGGCCAACCTCGACCTGGCGCTGGACCTGCTGGTCGACGGCAAGGTCTCGCGGCCGGCGGCGTGCAACTCGCTGGAGACGCTGCTGGTGCATGCCGACGTGGCCGGGGCGTTCCTGCCGGCCGCCGGCAAGGCGTTGCAGGCGCGTGGCGTGGAGCTGCGTGGCGATGCACGCAGCCGGGCGCTGGTCGCCGGGATGGGCGAGGCGACCGAGGACGACTACGCGGCCGAGTACCTGGACCTCGTCCTTACCGTGCGCGTGGTCGACGACCCGGAGCAGGCGATTGCCCACGTGCAGCGCTACGCCTCCGACCACACCGAGGTGATCGTCACCGAGGATCCTGCCCACGCCGAGCGTTTCGTCAACGCGCTGCGCTCGGCGGTGGTGATGGTCAACGCCTCCTCGCGCTTCTCCGATGGCGGCGAGCTGGGCCTGGCGCGGAGATCGGCATCTCGACCACGCGCCTGCATTCCTATGGCCCGATGGGGCTGGAAGCGCTGACCGTGGAGCGCTTCGTGGTCCGCGGCGCGGGCCAGGTGCGGCACCCGGACCTGCTCGGTCGCGCCTGAGCAGCTGTTCCGGCGGGCCGGGCCACGGCATCGGAAGTCTCTTTGCGGCGGTGGGTGACGCTTCGCGTCACCCCCGTGCGCAGCCGCGTGTGGAAGCCCGTGGCAATGCGCGCATCCCATTTGGCACGATTTTTGTATAAAATCCCTGAATAGGGACTTCCATCACGGTTTTTCGATGTATGACGATCTGTCCGCCGCCCCACACTGTGCGGGTGACGGCGTTGCGCCGCGCGCTGAATCCAGCCCCGCGCCGGTAGTCCGGCAAGAGCCACGCCGGCGCCTGTACCTGCCGGTTCCGGCGAAGTTCGCGCTCGTGCTGCTGTGCTCGTTGGCCTGGGCGGCAATGAGCGTCTATCTGTCGCTGCCGTGGCTCGATGGTCTGTCCGCGGTGATCGGCTTCTGGATGGCGCTGTTCGTGATCGCGTTCATCGCCTACGTGCCCGGCTTCATGAATGCCTTCATGGTCGGCTCGATCCTTAGCCGACCGGCGGCCGTCGCGGCGCGAGGTCCACGACTACCCCGACGTGTGCGTGCTGGTCGCCAGCTACAACGAGCGCGACAACATCGCCGACACGCTGCAGAGCCTGGGCCGGCAGGACTATGCCGGGCAGGTGCGGGTGCTGGTGATCGACGACGGTTCGACCGATGGCAGCCTGCAGCTGGCGCGCGACGCGGCAGCGAACCTTTCACGGCCGGGCATGCGCATGGCGGTGATGCCGATGGCGCGCAACGGCGGCAAGTCCCGCGCGCTCAACGCGGGCCTCGCGGCCACGCACGAGCCGCTGGTGGTGACGGTCGACGGCGACTCCTACCTGCGCACCGACGCACTGCGACTGCTGGTCGAGCGCTTCCTGTCCGACCCGCCGGGCACGATCGCGGTGGCCGGCTGCGTGCTGGTGCGCAATTCGCGGCTGAACCTGCTGACCCGCGCCCAGGAGTGGGACTATTTCCACGGGATCGCCGCGGTCAAGCGCATGCAGAGCATGTATCACGGCACGCTGGTCGCGCAGGGTGCGTTCTCGCTGTACACCCGCGATTCGTTGAAGCAGGTCGGCGGCTGGCCGGAATGCGTGGGCGAGGACATCGTCCTGTCCCGGGCGCTGCTCAAGACCGGTGCGCGCATCGGCTACTGCGAGGAGGCCTGCCTGTTCACCAATGTGCCGACCACCGTCCGCCAGTTCTCGCGCCAGCGCCAGCGCTGGTCGCGAGGCTTGATGGAGGCGTTCGCGCAGCACTGGAGCCTGCTGTTCAAGCCGCGCATGTCGACGCTGTTCATCTGGTGGAACCTGCTGTTCCTGCCGCTGGACCTTATTCTATACCCTGGCGTTCCTGCCGGGCCTTATGTTGGCCCTGTTCGGCCACTACTGGATCGCCGGCGTGATGACGCTGGCGGTGTTGCCGCTGGCTGCGGTCTGGAACGGAATCATCTTTCGCGTGCAGGCGCAGATGTTCAAGAACCGGGAGCTGAGGGTGCGGCGCAATGTCGGCGGGTTCCTGTTCTATACCGTCGGCTACACCATGCTGCTGCAACCGGTGTGCGTGATGGGCTACGCCGCCGAACTGCTGCGCCTGCGCAAGACCTGGGGTACCAAGTGAAGAAGTGCACCGTGTTGATGGGCGGACTGGCGCTGGCATGCCTGTCCATTCCGGCTTTCGCCGCGGAAGCCGAGGCCGCCTACTCAGGCCGTGCGCCCGGAGGCGACGGTGTCCACCGACGCCGACGGCAACGACACGCGCAAGCTGTCGCTGGGTTGGGATGCGTGGCGGCTCGATCGCGAGCACTGGGTCGGCGTGGAAGTGCAGGGCGTGCGCTTCTCCGGAGACGGCTGGTCGCATGACGAGCAGCGCGCCTACGTGCGCGGGGCGGGACTGTTCGGCCCGGCCCCGGCCGGGGACGACAGCTGGCGCTGGCAGGGACGCGTGGGCAGCAACGGCCATACTTTGCTGGGCGGTGCCACCCTCAATACCGACGGGCCGCGCCGGCGCGAGATCTTCTTCGAGCGCGAGCTGCTGGAAACCGAAGCTGGGGTGAAGCGCGGGCAGGTGTACAACCTTGTCGGCGCCGCGATCGACCATCCGTTCGGCGAGCGCGCCAGCGGCACCGCGCTGGCGGGATTGCAGGATTTCGACGACGGCAACCTGCGCACCCACCTGCGCGGCAACCTCGTCTATGCGGTGCTGCCTGCCCAGGGCATCAGCCTGCAGCTGCGCGGGCGCTACTACCGCAACAGCGACCCGTACCTTGGCGGCTACTACTCCCCGAGTGGTACGGCGAAGCGCTGGGCGTGCTGGCGTTGCGGCGGGTGGTCGGCGGCCACGCCTGGCGCGCGGTGGCCGGGTTCGGCCGCCAACGCTCGGCGGACGAAGGCTGGAAGCGCGCGCGGATGTTCGAGCTCGGCTACGAGTCGCCGCGCTGGCGCCGCAGCTCGCTGCGGGTCAATGCGGGCTATACCGACACGCCGGTGGTGACCAGCACCGGCACAGGCAACTACAGCTACCGCTACCTGATGCTGGAGTCGGTGGTCGCGTTCTGATCGCCAGGGCGCCGCGCCATCCAGCGGTCCTCGAGGATGCCCGGCCGGCATGCCAGCCAGGCGCCGGCCAGCATCACGCCCACGCACAGCGCCAGGAACGCGAACGGCATCCCCAGCCATGGCTGCGCTCGTGCAGCCAGCCGAACAGCAGCGGACCCAGGCAGCTCAGGCCGTAGCCCACGCCCTGCATGAAGCCCGACAGCGCGGCCGAGCCGGCCGGGCTGCGGGTGCGCAGGTTGACCAGGTCAGGGTGAGCGGGAAAGTGCTCGGCCCCAGTCCGAGTAGCGTCGCCCACAGCAGCGGTGCGGCCATCGGCGCCCACAGCAGGCCGGCGAACGCCGACAGGTGGCAGGCCGCGCAGAGCAGGGCCAGCGGAAAAGGATTGCGCATGCGCGTGGCCAGCGACGGCATGGTCAGCGCACCGACCATGCCCAGCGCCGAATACAGCGCCAGCATGTAGCCGCCGTACGCGGGGCTGGCGCCGGCTTCGACCAGCAGCTTCGGCAGCCAGGTGAACATCGAGTAGGTGACCAGCGAGGTGGTGCCGAACATCAGCGCCAGGCCCCAGCCCAGGCTGGTGCGCCAGACCTGCCCGCGCGCCGGCGGCGCGGCCAGCTCGGGGGCTTCGTCGCCGGCGGCGACGGCCCGGTCATGGACCTGCGCCAGCGCGCTGCCGGCGTGGCGCTCGATCCGCAGCACGCCCAGCCACGGCAGGATCGCCACCGCGGCGACCAGGTCCACATGCCCATCGAGATGCGCCAGCCGGCCGCGTCGGCGACAGGTACGGCCAGCAGGGCAGGCAGGATCGTGCCGAGCTGCAGCACGGTGATGTACAGGCTGCTGAGCGGGCCGATCCGGTCGGGGAAATAGCGTTTCACCAGCGGCGGCAGGATCACGTTGCCGATGCCCATGCCGGCCAGCGCCAGCGCCGAGCCGCCGAGCAGGCCGCCGGTGCCGCCGGCCAGCGAGCGCCACAGCAGGCCCGCGGTGGCAAGCGCCATCGACAGCACTGCGGTGCGTTCCAGCCGAGCCGGTGCGCCAGCCGCGGCGTGCCGACGCCGGCGATGGCGAAGGCGGCGGTAGGCACCATGCCCAGCACGCCGGCCACGGTCGCACCGAAGCCGAACTGCGCGCCGAGCACGTCCAGCAGTGGCGTCAGCGAGGTGACCGCGGTGCGCAGGTTGAACGCCGACGACAGGGATGCCGGCGAGGACGAGCATCCTGCCGGGCAGGCGGGCGTCATCGTGCGAAGGCGTGCGAGGAGTCATTACGATGGCCGGGTTGCAGGCCTTGCGGTGCGGACGGCGGACGGAGCCGCGAGAAAAGCAAAAACCGGCGCGAGGCCGGTCTGCTGTGCCACCGCGTGGCATGGATCAATGGTCGGGGAGACAGGATTCGAACCTGCGACCTCTACGTCCCGAACGTAGCGCTCTACCAGCCTGAGCTACACCCCGACAAGGCGGCAAATGATACTGGCCGCTCGCCGCTTCGGCAAGGTTTATGGCTGAATTTTTCTGTTTCCCGCTGATCCTTGGGGAAAAGGGCCGCGGGACATGGCCGCTCGCCACGTCTACTCGCCGGGCGTGGCCGCCGAACTGGACGCCGCCGACGCCGCGCGGCGGGCTGGGATCGCTTCGCGATGGGCGATATACGCGTTCGCACCGAGGATCACCAGCGCACCCGCCAGCGTCCAGCGGTCCGGGTTTCGTCGAACAGCAGCCAGCCGAACACGGCCACGACCGGCAGCTGCATGAAGCTGATCGGGGTCAGCGCGGAAACTTCGCCCAGCTTCAGCGCCCGCGTCCACAGCATGTGTCCGCCGGTGCCGAATATGCCGGCAGCCACCACCCACGCCCAGGCGATGCCCTGCGGCCACTGCCAGACGCCCCATGCGGGCACCAGCGACATCGGCACCCACAGCAGGGTGGTGTAGATGACGATGCGGTCGGCCGGTTCGGTGGCCGACAGCTGTTTGATCTGGATCGCGACGATGCTCGACAGCAACGCCGCCAGCAGCGCCACCAGCGTGCCGGCGCTGAACTCCGCGTTGCCGGGATGCACCACCACCAGCACGCCGATGAAGCCGAGCACCACCGCCGCCCAGCGGCGTGCGCGCACCTGTTCGCCGAGCAGCGCGGCCGCGGCGATCGTGGCGAACAGCGGCGTGGAGTACGAGATCGCCACCGCCTGCGCCAGCGGCAGGTGGCCGATCGCCCAGAAGCCGGCCAGCATCGAGCAGATTCCGATCAGGCAGCGGAACAGGTAGCGCGGGAACTGGGTGGTGCGCATCAGGCCGGGGCCGTGGCGCAACAGCAGCGGCAGCGCGGCCAGCAGGCCGAAGAAGTTGCGGAAGAACGCGATTTCGAACGTATGCAGGCTGGCCGATGCCGGGCGGATCGCCACCGCCATCATGCCGAACAGCAGGGTGCTGCCGAGCATCAGCCGCGCCGCGCGCCAGTGCACGGCAGCGGGCGCGCCGGCGTTCATGCGTTCACCACTCCGCGCCGATGACGCGTGGCTCGGGCTCGAGCGCAACGCCAAAGCGTTCGTGCACCGAGGCGGCGATGCGCCGTCTTAAGGTCGAGCAGCTGCAGGCCGGTCGCGTTGCCATGGTTGACCAGCACCAGCGCGTGCGCGGCGGAAACGCCGGCATCACCTTCGCGCGTGCCTTTCCAGCCGCAGGCGTCGATCAGCCAGCGGCAGAGAGCTTGCGCGTGTGTTCGCCGTCGCCGGGAAACACCGCCATGCAGGCGCGGGTGTTCACCGTGCAGCGCCCAGGCCTGCGTCGCGGGCACGATCGGGTTCTTGAAGAAGCTGCCGGCATTGCCGATCACCGCCGGGTCGGGCAGCTTGCGTTGGCGGATGCGGATTACCGCCTCGGCCACGTCGCACGCGGACGGCGTGGCGATCCCCATCGCCGCCAGCTCCTCGCCGATGCCGGCGTAGTCCAGGCGCGGCGCAGTATCGCGCGACAGTTCCAGCTCGACCGCGGTGACGATCCAGCGTTCGGGGTCGCGTTTGAACGCACTGTCGCGATAGCCGAAGGCGCAGGCGGCGCGATCCAGGCGCACGGATTGCCGCGTGCCGCGGTCCCACGCCTCGACGGCGACGATGCGTTCGCCGACCTCCACCCCGTAGGCGCCGATGTTCTGGATCGGCGCGGCGCCGACGCTGCCGGGAATCAGGGCCAGGTTCTCCAGTCCGCACAGGCCCCATCTGGGCTCCACAACACCAGCCGGTGCCACCCGGCGCCGGCGTCGGCGCGCACCGTGGCGCGGTCGCCGCGGTCATCGACGATGGCGACATCGCGCGCACCGATCGCCACGGCGACGCCGGTCGCGTCGCCGGCGAACAGCAGGTTGCTGCCGCCGCCAAGCATGAGCAGCGGAAGGTCGCGCACCTGGGTCAGGTCCAGCGCTTCGGCCAGCGTGCCGGTGTCGTTGACTTCCAGCAGCCACGGCGCGCGGGCGGCGACGCCGAAGGTGTTGCGTGCGGAAAGGTCGGCGTCGCGCTGGAGGCGGAACAACGCGGTCATGCCGGCATGGCCGATGCCGGCGCGGGTCGCGACGGACTGCTCATGCGTGGTCGGCCGTACCGCGGCTGGGGGATTCCTTGCGCCGGCGCATCGCGTCGACGCATTCGCCGACCAGTTCCGGGCCGCGATAGACCAAGGCCGGTGTAGCACTGCACCAGGCTGGCGCCGGCGGCCATCTTGGCCACCGCGTCGGCACCGGACATGATCCCGCCCACGCCGATCAGCGGGATCGATTCGGGCAGGCGCGTGCGCAGGCGGCGCAGCACCAGCGTGGACTGGCCCAGCAGCGGCGCGCCGGACAGGCCGCCGGTTTCCTGCGCATGGCGATGGCCCTGCACCGCGGTGCGGGCGATGGTGGTGTTGGTCGCCACCACGCCGTCCACGCCCAGGTCGGTGAGCACGCGCGCGGCGGCGTCGATGTCGTCGTCGCTCAGGTCGGGCGCGACCTTGACCAGCACCGGCACGCGCCTGCCGTGCTGCGCGGCCAGCCGTTCCTGCGCGTCGCGCAGGGTGCCGACCAGCCGGCGCAACGCCTGTTCCTCCTGCAGTTCGCGCAGGCCGGCGGTATTGGGCGAGGAGATGTTGACGGTGACGTAGTCGGCCAGCGGGTACACGCGTTCCAGCAATGCAGGTAGTCGCTGGCCGCGTCTTCGTTGGGCGTGTCCTTGTTCTTGCCGATGTTGATCCCGAGCAGGCCACCCTTGCGCTGCGCACGCTCGACATTGCGCACGAGCGCGTCGACGCCGCCGTTGTTGAAGCCGAGCCGGTTGATCACCGCTTCGTCGCCGGGCAGGCGGAACATGCGCGGCTTCGGGTTGCCGGCCTGCGGCCGCGGGGTCACGGTGCCGATCTCGATGAAACCGAAGCCCAGCGCCAGCAGTGCGTCGATGTGCTCGCCGTTCTTGTCCATGCCGGCGGCCATACCGACCGGGTTGGGAAAGGTCAGTCCGAGCAGCTTGGTCGGCAGCGGCGGACGCGGGCGGGCCAGCAGGCCGATGCTGCCGGCGTGGAACGCAAGGTCGATCGACTTGAGGCTGATCCGGTGGGCGCGTTCGGGGTCCAGGCAGAACAGGAACGGGCGGGCGAGGGAGTACATCGTCGTCGCACTCCTCAGGCGTTGAGGGCCACGAGCCAAGGCGAGGCCGCCCATAACGCGAACACGACGAAGAGCGCCATCAGTGCCAGTGCGATCGATACCCAGCCGAGCACCAGCCCGGCGACCGCCGAGGCCGTCGCCGTCGAGCTGGCCGTTGCTCTGGCGGATGGCGCTGCGGGCCATGTGCCCGGTGACGATCGCCACGATCGTGCCGAGGAGGGGCAGCACGGTCCAGCCGAGGATGCCCGAAACCAGGCTGGTGACGGCAAGGGAACTGGTCTGGCGGATCTGGTTCAAGGCGGGCATTCCGTCGGGGGCGGTGGCCGTTGACTGGGGAAGGGGCAGCCGCGTGGAAGCCGCGACTCCATGGCAAGTGATTATCCCGGAAAACGACCTGCGCCGCGTGCGGCGCAGGTCACGGCATGCGGCCGTGGCGCAGGGCATGGGCCCAGTCCGGCCGGCCGAGCGCGGCGGCGCGAGCCGCGGAGTCCGCGTCGCGGTAGGCGATCGCCCGCAGTTGCGCCTGCCATCGGCCATCCCGCCGCTCCAGCAGCGCGTAACGCGCGTCCGCAGTCCCGGTCGTGGCCTGGTGCCACACCGGACGGTCGGTGGCGAAGGCGGGCAGGCCGACGCTGCCGGGGTTGCAGGCCAGCCGGCCGTCGGCCAACCGGATCGCCCGCGGGGTATGCGAATGGCCGCACAGCACCAGGCCGGCACCACGGGCCAGCGGATGGGCCAGGCGCGAGGCCACCGCCACCGCGTCGGCCGCCTGCAGGTCGGTGCCGACGATGTCGTCGAGCAGGTAGTCGACGTCGCTGTGCGGCGTGCCATGGCAGAGCAGGACATCGTCGATCCGCAGCAGTGGCGGCAAGGCGCGGACCTGGCCAGCTGCGCCGGCGTCGACGCCTGCCGCGCGTGCGCATCGGAGGGGCCAGCAGGGCCGGGTCGCCGAGCAGCTGGCGTTCGTGGTTGCCGGCGATGGTCGGCAGTTCCAGCGGGATCAGCCTTTCCAGCGTTTCCCGCGGCCACAGCGGGCCGGAGACGATGTCGCCAAGGTTCACCACCAGGTCGCAGCCGCGTCCGGCGATGTCGGCAAGCACCGCTTCCAGCGCCGGCAGGTTGCCGTGGATGTCGGAGATCGCGGCGATGCGCACGGGCCCGGTCCGCTCAGTCCGGCACGCCGACGAAGATCCGGGTGTCGTAGTCGAAGTCGATGAAGCCGTCGCGGGCGGTATCGGCGAACAGCCGCTCCAGCGCCTGCAGCATCGGCAGGTGCTGCGGATGGCCCGGCCGTGGTGCATAGGAGGACGACAGCAGCCGTCCGCGCAGCGCGTCGAAGTCCAGGTGCTGGCCGTGCGCGAAACAGGCCATGCCGCGCAGTCCGGCGCCGAACCAGCGGCGCATGTCGTCGTCGTCGCCGTAACGCTCGGACACGCTGCTGTAGTCCAGGCCGTAGTCGAGCAGCAGCCGCTCGTAGCCTTCCAGGAACGGGGTGCCGGTGAGCCGGCGCGAGTTCCAGTAGACCGCGACCAGCCCCGGCGTTCCATCGGCCTGCTGGCGCAGGATGCGGCGCCATTCCGGCTTCACCGCCTGCGGGTCGAACCAGTGGAAGGCCTGCGCGGCGGAGACCAGGGTCGACGCTGGCATCGGCCAGCGTGGTCGCCTCGGCGCGGCCGTCGACCGCGGCGAAGCGCGGGCCGTTGCCGAGCCAGGCGACGGCCGCTTCGCGCATCGCCGCATTCGGCTCGACCGCGGTCACCGGGTGGCCGGCGTCCAGGAACAGTTTCGACGAGATGCCGGTGCCGGCGCCGATGTCGGCGACCTGCCACGAGGCCGACACGCCGTGCCGCTCGCGCAGCCATTCGACCAGGGCCGGCGGGTAGCCGGGCCGGTAGCGGACGTAGTCCGCGACGCGATCGGTGAAGCGTTCGGTCGGCGCGAGGTCGCTCATGGGCCGGTGCTCCCGAGGCCCGCGGCGTGGCGCAACCACCGGCCCCGCGTGGCGGGGCCGGGGCGGGTGCCTCAGAGGTCGAACCTGATGCCCTGCGCCAGCGGCAGCGAGTCCGAATAGTTGATCGTGTTGGTCTGCCGGCGCATGTAGACCTTCCACGCATCCGAGCCGGACTCGCGGCCGCCGCCGGTGTCCTTCTCGCCGCCGAACGCGCCGCCGATCTCCGCGCCGGAGGTGCCGATGTTGACGTTGGCGATGCCGCAGTCGCTGCCGGCCGCCGACAGGAACTTCTCCGCGGCCTTCAGGTTCTGGGTGAAGATCGACGACGACAGGCCCTGCGGCACGCCGTTCTGCATCTCGATCGCCTCGTCCAGGTCCGAGTACTTCATCACGTACAGGATCGGGGCGAAGGTCTCGTGCTGCACGACCGCGTCGCTGTTCTTCAACCCGGTCACGATCGTCGGCAGGACGAAGTGGCCGGGGCGGTCCAGCGCCGCGCCACCGGTCACGACCGTGCCGCCGGCGGCCTTGGCCTGTTCGACCGCAGCCAGGGAACTGCTCCACCGCGCCGCGGCTGTTGAGCGGGCCCATCAGGTTGGCGGTGTCCAGCGGATCGCCGATCTTGCCTTCGACCTGCCTGTAGGCCCTGACCAGCGTTTCCAGCACCGCGTCGTAGATCGATTCGTGCACGATCAGGCGGCGGGTGGTGGTGCAGCGCTGGCCGGCGGTGCCGACCGCGCCGAACACGATGCCCGGTATGGCCAGCTTCAGGTCCGCCGTCTCGTCGAGGATGATCGCATTGTTGCCACCCAGTTCGAGCAGGCAGCGGCCCATGCGCCGGGCGACCTTGACCCCGACCTCGCGGCCGACCTGGGTCGAGCCGGTGAAGCTGATCAGCGGGATGCGCCGGTCTTCGACGAACTTCTCGGCCAGTGCGGTGCCGGCATCGTTGACCATAAGAAGATGTCCGGGAAGCCGCCGGCCTTCAGCGCCTCGTTGCAGATCTTCAGCGAGGCGATCGCGGTCAGCGGGGTCTTGTTCGACGGCTTCCAGAGGCAGATGTCGCCGCAGATCGCCGCGAGGAACGAGTTCCACGCCCACACCGCGACCGGGAAGTTGAACGCGCTGATGATGCCGACCAAGGCCCAGCGGCTGGTACTGCTCGTACATCCGGTGGCCCGGGCGCTCCGAATGCATGGTGTAGCCGTAGAGCATGCGGCTCTGGCCCACGGCGAAGTCGGCGATGTCGATCATCTCCTGCACTTCGCCGTCGCCTTCGGCCTTGCTCTTGCCCATCTCCAGCGCGACCAGCGAGCCGAGCGCGTCCTTGTTCCGGCGCAGGGCTTCGCCGCACAGGCGGATGGCTTCGCCGCGGCGCGGGGCCGGAACGCTGCGCCAGGCCTTGAACGCGGCCTGGGCACGCGCGACCACCGCCTCGTAGTCGGCGTCGCTGGTGGTCTGGACCTCGGCGATGACCTCGCCGGTGGTCGGATTGGCCGGGCGCAGCACGCCGGCACCGGTGGCGTCGGACCAGTGGCCATCGCCGAGGTAGGTGCCGGAATTGGTGGCGCGCAGGCCCAGGCCCGGAGCAGGGATGCGGACATGGAGTCTCCTGAAAGGGTGCGGGCACGGGGCCCGGAGTCGCGCCGCAGGTGGGGGCGGCGGCGTCTCGATGCGTGTGCCGAGTCTAGCAAAGCGCCTGCAATGGCCCGCCGGCATTGGCCGCTTCCGGAGGCCATGCGACAATCGCCGTCCGTGGCCCCGTAGCTCAGCTGGATAGAGCGGTCCCCTCCTAAGGGACAGGTCGTGCGTTCGAATCGCGCCGGGGTCACCATCTTCCGCACCACGCCGGCGACTGCGTGCCCGGTGCGAAAGCCAGGCGCATATGCCGGTGCACGGCCGCTAACTGTTTCTTTCGCAACGGAAAAGGTTTCCGTTGATGTCGCATCGCAACACTTGACAGCCGCACCGCCGATGCTGTCTTGTTGGCGACCATGTCGAACGTGAACGCCAGCCATCGCACCCTGCCGCCGTCCCGGCGGAAGCGCGGCTGCGCGTCGGCCACCGGCATCGCCATTACGATCATTACCACCGCCACCGGCATTACCAGCCCGGTGCGGTCCGTCGTCTTCGTGTAACCCGCGAAACCACGGCCCCGCACCTGGATCAGGTAGCGGGGCGACCCGCTACCGGATGCGCGCGGGGCCTCCACCACCGAGGTCCTTCATGTCGTTGCACGCCGCAGAAGCACACGTCCTCCCCGCCGTCGCCGCTGCACGCACCATCGTGCACAAGTTCGGCGGCACCTCCGTCGCCGACGCCGAGCGCTACCGCCACGTCGCCCAGCTGCTGCTGGCCCGGGAGGAGGGCACCCAGGTCACCGTGGTTTCGGCCATGAAGGGCGTGACCGACGCGCTGATCGAACTGGCCCAGCCTTACCGCGGACACCTCCACCGACAACCTCGACCCGCCGTGGCGCGAGCGCTGGCACGAGCTGCGCGCGCGCCACCGCGGCGCGGCCGTGGCGCTGCTGGGCGAACACGCCGGCGTGGCGGTCGAATGGCTCGACCAGCGCTTCGAGGAACTATCCCAGGTGCTGGGTGCGCTGAGCGTCATCGGCGGCCTGCCCGAGGAAGTGCTGCAGCGCGTGCAGGGGCTGGGCGAGGTCTATTCGGCCCGCCTGCTCGGCGAGCACCTGCGCGCGCTCGGCGAGGACTGTGCCGTTCTCGACGCGCGCGATGTGCTGGTGGTCAGCCATGGCGAGCTGGGCGTGGACGTGGACTGGGACGCCAGCGCGCAGCGCCCTGGCCCGCTGGCGCCAGGCCAACCCGCAGCGCCGCGTCGTGGTCACCGGCTTCGTCGCCCGCGACGCGCAGGACCGGATCACCACCCCAGCCGCAACGGCAGCGACTATTCCGGCGCGATCTTCGCCGCGCTGTTCGATGCCGACGAGCTGCACATCTGGACCGACGTCGACGGCGTGCTGTCGGCCGACCCGCGGGTCGTGCCCGAAGCGGTGCAGCTGGAATCGCTGAGCTACGACGAGGCCTGCGAACTGGCCTACTTCGGCGCCAAGGTCGTGCATCCGCAGACCATGTCGCCAGCGATCGAGCGTGGCCTGCCGATCATCATCCGCAACACCTTCCACCCCGACCACCCGGGCACGCGGATCACCGCCGAGCGTGACTTCAGCGGCCCGGTGAAGGGCCTGACCCTGAGCCCCGACCTGCAGCGCGGTGAACGTCGAAGGCACCGGCCTGATCGGCGTGCCGGGCACCGCCGAGCGCGTGTTCGCCGCACTGCGCAACGCCAAGGTGTCGGTGGTGATGATCTCGCAGGGCTCCTCGGAGCATTCGATCTGCTGCGTGGTCAAGCAGGAGGACGCCGATCGCGCGCAGGCCACCCTGGTCAACGCGTTCGCGCACGAACTGACCGTTGGTAAGGTGCAGCGCGCGTGCAGCAGGTGCCGGGGATCAGCGTGCTGGCCGCGGTCGGCGATGGCATGGCCGGGCAGCCGGGCGTGGCCGCGCGCCTGTTCGAATCGCTGGGCCGGGCACAGGTCAACATCCGCGCCATCGCCCAGGGTTCGTCCGAGCGCAACATCTCGGTGGCGATCGACAGCGACCATGCCACGCGTGCGCTGCGTGCGGCGCACGCCGGCTTCTACCTCTCGCCGCAGACCTTCGCGGTCGGCGTGATCGGCCCGGGCAACGTCGGCGTGGCGCTGCTGGACCAGATGCTGACCGCGCGCGACGGCCTGCTGGAGCGCGCCAACCTCGACCTGCGCCTGCGTGCGATCGCCTCGCGCGGCCGCCAGCTGCTCGACCCGCGCGGGATCGAGGGCGACTGGCGCGAGCGCTTCGAGGCCGAGGCCGGGCCGGCCGACCTGGACCGCTTCGCCGCGCACCTGCTCGACTCGCACCTGCCGCACGTGGTCATCGTCGATTGCAGCGCCAGTCCCGAGGTCGCCGACCGCTATCCGCAATGGCTGGCCGCCGGCATCCACGTGGTCACCCCGAACAAGCAGGCCGGCGCCGGCCCGCTGGCGCGCTACGCGGCGATCCGCGAGGCCAGCGCGGCCAGTGGCGCGCGTTTCCGCTACGAGGCCACGGTCGGCGCGGGCCTGCCGGTGATCTCGACCCTGCGCGACCTGCTCGATACCGGCGACGCGGTCGTTTCGATCGAGGGCATCTTCTCCGGCACGCTGGCCTGGCTGTTCAACAGGTACGACGGCAGCGTGCCGTTCTCGCAGCTGGTCACGGAGGCGCGTGCGCTGGGCTATACCGAGCCCGATCCGCGCGACGACCTGTCCGGCACCGACGTGGCGCGCAAGCTGGTGATCCTGGCGCGCGAGGCCGGCCGCGCGCTGAGCCTGGAGGACGTGCAGGTCGAGAGCCTGGTGCCGGAATCGCTGCGCCAAGGCCAGCGTCGAGGACTTCATGGCGCGGCTGCCGGAAGTCGACGCGGCGTCCGCGGCGCGGCTGCAGGCCGCCCATGCCGCCGGCAAGGTGTTGCGCTACGTGGCCCGGCTCGACGCCGAGGGCCACGCCAGCGTCGGCCTGGTCGAACTGCCGAAGGCACACGCCTTTGCCAACCTGCGCCTGACCGACAACATCGTCCAGTTCACCACCCGCCGCTACTGCGAGAACCCGCTGATCGTGCAGGGCCCGGGTGCGGGTCCGGAAGTGACGGCGGCCGGCGTGTTCGCCGACCTGTTGCGCGTGGCCGCCGGTCGCGGGGCGCGCCTGTGAGCGGCAGCCTTGGAACGCACCGGCACGCCACCGCGTTCTCGCCGGCCTCGGTCGGCAACGTCGCGGTCGGCTTCGACATCCTCGGCCACACGCTGGCCGGCGTCGGCGACACGGTCACCGCGCGGCGCATCGACGCGCCGGAAGTACGCATCGCGGCGATCCACGGTGCGCCGTTCCCGCTGCCGCTGGAGGCGGAGCGCAACACCGCCGGCGCGGCGCTGATCGCGATGCGCGAGGCGCTGGCCCTGCCGTTCGGCTTCGAGATCGAGATCGAGAAGGGCATCGCCCCGGTTCGGGCATGGGCGGGTCGGCCGCGTCGTGCGTGGCCGCGCTGGTGGCGGCCAACGCGCTGCTCGACGCGCCGCTGTCGCGACAGGCGCTGTACCCGTTCGCGCTGGCGGGCGAGGCGGTGGCCAGCGGCGGACGCCATGGCGACAACCTATGGGGCCGATGCTGCTTGGCGGCCTCGTGCTCGCCACCGCCGACCGGATCGTGCGGATCCCGGTGCCCGGCGAATGGCACAGCCTGCTGGTGCACCCGGAAGCGGTGCTGGAGACGCGCCGTGCACGCGAGGCGCTGGCCGGCAGCTACGAGCTGAAAGAGTTCGTCGCGCAGAGCGCCAACCTGGCGCTGGTCCTTACCGGTTGCCACGCCGGCGACGCGCAGCTGGTCCGCGCCGGCCTGCGCGACGTGCTGGTCGAGCCGCGGCGCGCGCCGCTGGTGGTCGGCTTCGGTGCGGCAAAGGCTGCCGCGCTCGACGCCGGGGCGATGGGCGCGAGCATTTCCGGCGCCGGCCCGAGCGTGTTCGCCTGGTTCGAATCACGCGAGCGCGCCGAGGCGGCGGCACCGCTGGTGCAGGCCGCGTTCGCCGCCGCCGGTTTCGAGAGCTGCGTAGGGGTCTCGGCGATCGACAGCCCGGGGGCTGTACTGCTCTAGCCGCTGTTGTGGTTGCTGCTGCGCCTCCTGCCTTCCACCCCAACAAGGTACGGCCCGTCGCGCCTGCCGGGTCTTCAAAGAAAACGGAACGCCATGAACTTCATCTCCACCCGCAACAACGCCCCCGCCAGCAACCTCAGTGACGCCATCGCCGCCGGCCTTGCGCCCGACGGCGGCCTGTACGTGCCGGAAAAGCTGCCGGCCGGCCGCAACCTCGAAGTGGGCGCGGACCTTGGCCGACACCACCGCCGCGCTGCTGGCGCCGTTCTTCGACGGTGATGCGCTGGCGCCCGAGCTGCCGGCGATCTGCCGCGAGGCCTTCGACTTCCCGGTGCCGCTCAAGCCGCTGGCCACGCCGGGCGACCAAGTGCTCGAGCTGTTCCATGGCCCGACCGCGGCGTTCAAGGACGTCGGCGCGCGTTTCCTCGCCGCCTGCCTGGCGCGGATCCGTCGCAGCGAAGCCACGCCGTTGACCATCCTGGTCGCCACTTCGGGCGACACCGGCGCGGCGGTGGCCGCCGCCTTCCACGGGCAACCGGGGCTGCGCGTGGTGGTGCTGTATCCGGACGGCCGCGTGTCGCCGCGGCAGGCGCACCAGCTGGGCTGCTTCGGCGGCAACGTCAGCGCCCTGCGCGTGTCCGGTTCGTTCGATGACTGCCAGGCGCTGGTCAAGCGCGCGCTCAATGATGGCGAGCTGCAGGCGCAGGTGCCGCTGAGCTCGGCCAACAGCATCAGCTCTGGGCAGGCTGCTGCCGCAGATGAGCTATTACGCGCACGCCGCACTGGCCCATCGTGCCGCCACCGGTCGCGAGCTGAACTTCGTCATCCCGACCGGCAACCTCGGCAACGCGATGGCCGCGATCCTAGCCCGCGCGCAGGGCGTGCCGATCGGGCGCATCGTGCTGGCGACCAACGCCAACCGGGTGCTGCCGGAATACTTCGCCGGCGACGAGTACGCGCCGCGTGCCAGCGTCGCGACCCTTACCAATGCCATGGACGTGGGCGCGCCGAGCAATTTCGAGCGGCTGCGCTGGCTGTACGCCGGCGACGACGCGGCGCTGCGCGCGGCCTTTACCGCCGTGTCGGTGGACGACGACACCATCCGCGGCACGATCCGCCAGCGCTGGGAGCGCCATGGCGAGGTGTTCTGCCCGCACACCGCCACCGCCGTGCGCGTGCTGGAGACGCTGCGTGCCGAAGGCGTCGACGGCGACTGGGCGGTTGCGGCCACCGCGCATCCGGCCAAGTTCGAGTCCGTGGTCGAGCCGCTGGTCGGCCATGCCGTCGCGGTGCCGCCGGCGCTGGCCGAGCTGCTGGCGCGGCCGGCGCAGGCCACGCCGGTGCCGCCGGAGTACGCCGCGCTGCAGGCGCACCTGCTGGGCTGAGCCGGCCCGGCCGGTACACGTGCCCGCCGCGCACGCGACGGGCAGGGCGGGAATCCCCGGGTCCCATGGCCCGCCCGCGGCCTCTCGACTAGGATCGGCGGGAGCCCCGGGCGTCCCGCCGGGCACGAGTGTCGTGCCGGCCGCGCCGGGCATCACGTTCCGGGAGCGCGCATGGCACCACCGTCAGGTTGCAGGCTCGAATCCGTCCGTAGGCGTCGCCCCCTGCGTGCGCTGGCTTCGCTGCTGCTGTTGCTGCTCGCCGCCGCGGCCGCGCTGGCCCAGGATACGCCGCGTGGCCCGCTCGACCTCAAGCCGGGCCAGTTCCTCTGGCACCCCGAGATCGCGCCGTCCGGCCCGGTGGTGCTGGTGGTGAGCCTCGACGAGCAGCGTGCCTACGTCTACCGCAACGGCATCGCCATCGGCGTGTCGACGATCAGCTCCGGCAAGCCGGGCAAGGACACGCCGACCGGAGTGTTCACGATCCTGCAGAAGAACAAGGACCACCGCTCCAACATCTACAACAATGCGCCGATGCCCTACATGCAGCGGCTGACCTGGGATGGCATCGCCCTGCATGGCGGCGCGTTGCCCGGCTATCCGGCCTCGCACGGCTGCGTGCGCCTGCCGCATCCGTTCGCCCAGAAGCTGTTCGCCATCACCCGCAACGGCGACACGGTGGTGGTCTCCGATGCCCGCGCCGCGCCGACCACGCTGGTCTATCCGGCGGTGCTGGCACCGGTCACGGCCAGCGGCCTGCCGCTGGCCACGCCGGAGGCGGGTGGGCCGGGTTACAGCTGGGACGACACGGCCGCGCCGCCGGGACAGGTCGGTATCGTGGTCAGCCTGCGCGACAGGCGTATCCACGTGCTGCGCGCCGGCGTGCCCATTGGCGAGGCGCCGCTTGAACTTCTCCCGGGCGACCTGCCCACCGCCGGCACCACCCTGTTCGTGATGGGCGAGGGCACCCGCGCCAATGCCAGCGTGCTCGATCCGGGGCGCCCCGGGCACCGCTGGACCGCCTATCCGATCCTGCAGGATGCCCGGCCGGCGGCCGACGGCACCGCAGCGCAGCCGGCCGGTACCCTGCCGCTGGACCTGCTGGAACGGCCGAGCCTGCCGGTGCGGCTGCCGGCCGACTTCGGCCGGCGCCTGTACGACGTGCTGGTTCCGGGTACGACCCTGCTGGTCACCGACCTGCCCGCGATCCGCCCGCTGGACGCTGAACAGCCTTCCCAGCCGGTCTTGGAATCGGACGCCGAAGGCCCAAACTCCTGAGTATGGTCCGGCAGGTGCCGGATCCCGTCGCCCCTGAAGTGCGTCGCATGAAGTCGTCCCCGTTGTCCTTCGCCCGCTGGCTGGCCCTGTCGCCGCTGCTGCTGCCCGTGGCCGCGAATCCCGCGTCGAACCGTTCGCTGGCGCCGCCATCGGCGGTTCCGGGCCTGCCAGCCGCCGTGGCCGCGGCCGGTCCCGACCTGGCCGGGTTGCTGGCGCGCGCCGCGCCCGGCGCCAGCCAGGAAGTGCTGCAGCTGGCCGCGCGGGCGATGTCGTGCGCGCTGCGCCATCCCGAATTCGGCGTCGATCCGCAACGGCTGGGGATCATCGACTATTCGCGGCCGTCGACCGAGCCGCGGCTGTGGGTATTCGACCTGGCCCGGCGGAAGCTGCTGTTCGAGGAGTGGGTCGCGCACGGCCGCAACAGCGGCGAGAACCTGACCACCCGTTTCTCCAACCGCGACGGCAGCTACATGACCAGCCCGGGCGGCTTCACCGCGCAGGAAACGTACATGGGCGGAAACGGCTATTCACTGCGCCTGCGCGGGCTCGAGCCGGGCTTCAACGACCATGCCCGCGACCGCGCGATCGTCATCCATGGCGCGCCATATGTGAATCCGGTCGCGGCGAAGCTGCAGGGGCGCCTGGGTCGCAGCCTCGGTTGCCCGGCCGTCCGGCAGGGGTGGCGCGGCCGCTGATCGATGCGATCCGCGGCGGCACCTTCGTCTTCGCCTACTACCCGGATCGCGACTGGCTGCAGCGCTCGCGGCTGCTCAGTGGTGACTGCGGCAACGCGGCCGCGCCCACGCTGGCCGCGCACTCCGCATCCAACGCGCCTGCCAGCGCGCATTGACGACTGGGCTCGAACGCGACGCTCGTGTAGAGCGGGGCTTGCCCCGCTGCTGTTGACCGCGCACTAGAGCAGCGGGGCAAGCGCCGCTCTCCGAAGGCGAGTGCGCGACTACGGCCGGATCAGACCCAGCCGGTCGCGTAGAACACCGCGATCACGAAGAACACCGCCAGCGTCTTGATCACGGTGATCGCGAAGATGTCGCGGTACGACTGGCGGTGGGTCAGGCCGGTCACCGCCAGCAGGGTGATGACCGCGCCGTTGTGCGGCAACGTGTCCATGCCGCCGGAGGCCATCGCCGCGACCCGGTGCAGCACGTCCATCGGAATTCCGTAGGCGTGGGCATTGGCGATGAAGCTGTCGCCCATCGCCGCCAGGGCAATGCTCAGGCCACCTGACGCCGAACCGGTGATGCCCGCCAGCGCGGTGACCGACACGGCCTTATTGACCAGCGGATCGGGAATGGCGCCCAGTGCGTCGGCGACGACCATAAGCCGGGCAGGGCGGCGATGACCGCGCCAAACCCGTATTCGGAGGCGGTGTTCATCGAGGCCAGCATCGCGCCGCCGACCGCGCTCCGGGTGCCTTCGGCAAAGCTGGCGGCCACCGGCTTCCAGGCGAAGGCGAGCACGCTGAGGATGCCGACCAGCAGCGCGCCCCACCGCCCAGATCGCGGCGACCCTTACCACCTCCTGCACCACCGGCGCCGGGTTGCCGATGGTCGAGGGCAGGAATTCGTGCGAGCTCCCGTACCACTGCGGTATCCAGCGGGTGAGCAGGAAGTTGGCCACGCCGACCAGCAGCAGCGGCAGTATCGCGACGAGCGGATGGGCGAGGTGGTCGCCGCGGAACGGTTCCGGTTCGTTGCGCAGGTCGATGCCGCTGGCGTAGCCGTGGCCGGCGCGCAGCGCCACCCGCCGGCGCCATTCCAGGTAGGCCATGCCCAGGCCAGGATGAACACGCCACCGAGCGTGCCCAGTACCGGTGCGGCCCATGAGGTGGTGCCGAAGAAGGCGGCCGGGATGATGTTCTGGATCTGCGGCGTGCCCGGCAGCGCGTCCATGGTGAAGGTGAACGCCCCTGGGGCGATCGTGCCGGGGATCAGCCGCTTGGGGATGTCGTTCCGGCGGAACAGCTCGGCGGCGAACGGATAGACCGCGAACACCACCACGAACAGCGAGACGCCGCCGTAGGTGAGCAGTGCGCAGACCAGTACGATCGACAGCATCGCCCGTTGCGCACCGACCACGCGGATCGTCGCCGCGACGATGGACTTGGAGAAGCCCGAGACCTCGATCAGCTTGCCGAACACCGCGCCCAGCAGGAACACGGGGAAATACAGCTTCAGGAAGCCGACCATCTTCTCCATGAACAGGCCGGTGAACATCGGCGCGACCAAGGCCCGGGTCGGTGAGCAGCACCGCGCCCATCGCCGCGATCGGGGCGAACAGGATCACGCTGTAGCCGCGGTAGGCGACCACCATCAGGAACGCCAGCGCCGCCAGCACGATCAACAACGACATCGCCCACCCCGGCCGCCTCCGATGGCGGATGCGGCGCAGTATCCGCAGTGTCTCCGGCGCGGCCCACTGTACCAACGGACGATGCCGCCGCCGCGGCGCTTCCCCCAGCATGCGCAGCATCGGCGGCATGTGCCCGCCGGAACATCCTGTACGTGGAGGAGGGGGCTGATGAAGCGCAAGTATCTGAGCCTGGCGATCGGTGTCGTGCTGCTGGCGCCGGCATTGCCGGCATGGTCGCAGGAAGGAACGACGGCCGGCCAGCAGAAGGAGGTCAAGGCCACGCAGCTGGACGCGGTGGTCGTCACCGCGCGCAAGCGCGAGGAAACCCTGCAGGACGTGCCGGTGGCGGTCACCGCGTTCACGCCCGAGGTGCTGGACACGCTCAACATCAGGGATCTCGGCGACCTGGATGCGCAGGTGCCCAACCTGACCATCTACGCCGCGCGCGGCTCCACCAGCACGGTCACCGCCTACATCCGCGGCATCGGCCAAGGCCGACCCGCTGTGGGGCGTGGACCCGGGCGTGGGCATCTACCTGGACGACGTCTACATCGCCCGTCCGCAGGGCGCGCTGCTGGACGTGTTCGACGTCGAGCGGATCGAGGTGCTGCGCGGTCCGCAAGGGACCCTTTACGGGAAAAACACCATCGGTGGCGCGATCAAGTACGTTTCGCGCGGCCTGCGCGAGGAAACCGAGGGCTTCGCCTCGCTGACCGTCGGCAACTACAGCCAGCTGGACGCCAAGGCCGGCATCGGCGGCTCGATCGGCGACGGCGTGCTGCGCGGCCGGGTGGCCGTGGCCAGCATGAACCGCGACGGCTACGGCGAGAACCTGACCAACGGCCAGCCGGTCAGCGACAAGGAGATCAACGCGGTGCGCGCCCAGTTCGGCGCGTTCGCCAGCGAGGACTTCGACGTGCAGTTCTCGCTGGACTGGATGGATGACCAGTCCGGCGTGCGCGGGGCGAAGATGCTGGCGCCCAACCCGCTGGCGCCCGCATACCCGCCACTGGACGACCGCTACGACATCCGCAGCGGCATGGGCAACGTCAACGACACCACCATGAAGGGCGGGTCGATGACGGTGAACTGGCGCCTCAACGAGGACTGGGCGCTGAAGTACGTCGCCGCCAAGCGCGAGTCCGACACCCACACCATGATCGACTTCGACACCACGCCGCTGAAGCTGGTGGACGTGGAGGCGTTCTATTACGACGAACAGGCCAGCAACGAGCTGCAGGCCAATTTCGACGGCGGCGGACGCGCCCGCGGCGTGATGGGCCTGTACTGGTTCAACGGCGATGCCGGCGGCCAGGTGCTGAACTACTTCTCCAATCCCCTCCTGCCGCCGGCGCTGACCAACCCGCTGTTCGGCGACACCCAAGGCTACGTCAACACCAGCAGTATTGCCGTCTACGCCGACTGGACCTTCAACCTCACCGAGCAGCTGAAGCTGGACGTCGGCGCGCGCTACACCGACGAGGACAAGCACGCCGTCGCGCTCAACCGGTTCTACACCACGCCGCAGTACACCACCGCCTGCGGCACGGCGGCCAACTTCGACAAGACGGTCAACTTCGAGAACTTCTCGCCCAAGGCCTCGCTGGACTACCAGTTCACGCCGGACATCATGGGCTACCTGTCCTTCAGCCGCGGCTTCAAGTCCGGCGGCTACAACATCCGCGCCAACACCACCGCGGTGCCGCGCTCGGGCGAGCCGTTCCAGGACGAGCAGGTCGACAGCTACGAGATCGGCAGCAAGATGTCGTTCCTGGACCAGCGGATGTTCCTCAACCTGGCGTACTTCTACAACCAGTACGAGGACATCCAGCTGTCGGTGTTCACCTCGTACACCCTGCCCAACGGCAGCCAGAGCTTCTTCGGCGACTTCACCAACGCCGGCAAAGGGCACCGTGCAGGGCGTGGAGGTGGAATACCAGTTCCTGCCGACCGAACACTGGCTGATCAGCGGCAACCTTACCTTGGCTGGACGCGGAGTACGACGAGTTCATCACCAGCGGGGTCAACGTCGCCGATTCGCAGTACTTCACCAACGCCCCGGAGTTCTCCGGCGCGCTCAACGCCGAATGGCGCACGGACCTGGATGGCGGTGGCGACCTGTCGGCGCGCGTGACCTACGCCTACCAGAGCGAGGTGTGGCCGACGACCGACCTGAGCCCGGTGATCAGGCAGGACGGGTACGGGCTGGTCAACGCCGGCGTGATCTGGAACGTCAACGACGCCTGGACGCTGTCGCTGCAGGGCACCAACCTTACCGACGAGGAGTACCGGACCACCGGTTACAACATCGCCGCCTACGGCGTGCTGACCGGGTTCTACGGCCCGCCGCGCCAGTACAGCCTGATGGCGCGCTACGACTTCTGACCGCGGCAACCCTCCCCGCGCGAGAGGGCGACGGCGGGCTTCAGCCCGCCGTCGTCGCGTTATGCTGGGATTGAAACAACCGACGGGGAAGAACGTGCTGCCGGACACCGAGGCGCCATGCTGAGCCTGTGGCTGGTCGCCCTTACCGGCCTGCTGTGGCTGGCGCTGATGTTTGGCACGGCGCTGTACGGCGAGCGTCATCCGGCGCTGTTCGCCGGTCGCTGGCGCCACGTCTACGCGCTGTCGCTGGCCGTGCACTGCACCAGCTGGACCTTCTACGGCACCGTCACCCGGCCGCGCGCGCTACGGCTGGCCGCTGCCGCCGACCTTCGTCGGCGCGATCCTGTTCTATGCGCTGGCGATGGGTTTCATGATGCGGCTGGTACGGCTGGCGCGCGAGACCAACGCCACCTCGCTGGCCGACCTGATCGCCACGCGGCTGGGCAAGGACGCGTGGCTGGCGGCCACGGTCACCGCGGTCGCGGCGCTGGGCCTGATCCCGTACATCGCCCTGCAGCTGAAGGCGGTGACGATGAGCTTCGCCACGCTGACCCGCAGCGCGGCCGATGGTGGCCCGTTCTGGCGCGACGGCGCGCTGTACGTGGCCCTGGCCATGGCCCTGTTCGCGATGCTGTTCGGCACCCGCCGGGCCAGCGCGGCCGAGCACAACCGCGGCCTTGGTGCTGGCGATGGCGTTCGAGTCGCTGTTCAAGCTGGCGGCGATGCTGGCGCTGGGCGCGTTCGTCTGGTTCGGCCTGGACCCGCTGCCGGCCGATGTGCCGCCGCCGCCGGCGTCGCCGGCCGGCGGATTCCTGCCGCTGGTCCTGCTCGGCGGCCTTACCATGTTCATCCTGCCGCACCAGTTCCACGTCGGCGTGGTCGAGTGCCGCGACGAGCGCGACGTGCGCACCGCGCGCTGGCTGTTCCCCCTGTACCTGCTGCTGATCGCCGCGCCGACCTTGCCGCTGGCCCATGCCGGTCGAGCCCTGCTGGGCGATGCGGTGCCGTCGGACATGTACGCGCTGGCGCTGCCGTTCTCGCAGGGCCACGAGGGCGTGGCCCTGTTCGCGTTCCTGGGCGGGCTCAGCGCGGCCACCGGCATGGTCGTGGTCAGCACGCTGACCCTGAGCCTGATGATCGGCAACCACTGGTTCGCGCCGGGCCTGTTGCGCGGTTCGTGGGCGCGCGGCGACGGCGGCGACCGCCGCGGCGACCTGATCCGCCTGCGCCGCGCCGGCATCGCCGCGATCATGCTGCTGGCGTGGGCCTACAGCCGGCTGGTGGCCGGCAACGAGGCGCTGGCCGACGTCGGCGCGCTGTCCTTTTCGGCTTTGGCCACGCTGGCGCCGGTGCTGGCGTTCGCCGTGTGGCGGCCGCAGACGCCGCCGCGCGCGGCGATCGCCGGCGTGGTCGCCGCGTTCGCGACCTGAGCCTGGTGCTGCTCGCGCCCACCCCGGCCGCGGCCGGCGGGCTCGATGCGCAATGGCTGGAGCAGGGCCCGGGCGGACAGCGCTGGCTCGCGCCGAACGGCCTGTTCGGCCTGACCGGCTGGAGCCCGCTCGGGCGTGCGGTCGGCGCGAGCCTGTTCATGGGCACGCTGGCCACGATGCTGGCGATGGCCTGGGCGGCGCGAGGCGCCACACCGCGCCAGCCGCAACCTCGACGCCGAAGCGCTGCGCGACGCCGGCCGCCGCTTCCTGTCCGGCGAGAAGGTGGCCGAACTGCTGGCGCGCGCGCCGCGCAACGGCCCGGTGCCGGCGCCGGTCGAGGCCCAGGTCGAGCGCGAACTGTCGGCGGTCCTGGGCTCGGCCTCGGCGCGCCTCCTTCTCGACGCCGCGCGGCGCGAGAGCGGCGATCTGGACACGGTGGCGGCGATCGTCGGCGAGGCCTCGCAGGACCTGCGCTTCAACCAGCAGGTCCTGCAGGCGGCGCTGCAGAACATGAGCCAGGGCATCAGCGTGATCGACCGCGAGCAGCGGCTCGTGGCTGGAACCGGCGCTACGCCGAGCTGTTCGGTTATCCGGACGAACTGCTGCAGGTCGGCCGGCCGATCGGCGAACTGACCGCCTGGTCGCTGCGCCAGCAGGCGCCGGTGGAGCTGGACGAACGCCAGGTGGGACGCGCGGTGGAGCGGCGCCGGCGTTCATGCGCCACGGCAGCCCGCACCTGACCGAGCGCGTGTTTCCGGACGGCAGCATCGTCGAGATCCGCGGCAACCCGATGCCCGGCGGCGGCTTCGTCGCCACGTTCACCGACGTCACCGAGTTCCGCGAGGCCGAGGCCGGGCTCATCCGCGCCAACGAAACCCTCGAACAGCGCGTGGCCGAGCGCACCGCGCTGCTGGAGACCGCCAAGCAGGAGGCCGAGCACGCCAACGACGCCAAGAGCCGCTTCCTCGCGGCGATCGGCCACGACCTGTTGCAGCCGCTGCACGCGGCGCAGCTGTTCGTCGATTCGCTGTCGCAGCAGCTGTCGACCGCCCAGGCCGCGAGCGCGCCGCCGCCGCGGGAGACGCTGCGCCAGCTCGGCGGCGCGCTGGACTCGACCACCGACCTGCTCACCGGCCTGCTCGACATGTCGCGGCTGGAAGCCGGCGGCCTGGTGCCGGCGCCGCGCGCGTTCCCGCTGGACGAGGTGCTGGCGCCGCTGGCCGAACAGTTCCGCGCCATGGCCGGCGAGCGCGGCCTGCGCTTCGGCTATCGGCCGACCACGGCATGGGTGCACAGCGATCCGCAGCTGCTGCGCCGCGTGCTGCAGAACTTCCTCGCCAATGCGGTTCGCTACACCGCCCGTGGCCGGATCGTGCTCGGCGTACGCCGCGTCGATGGCCGCGTGCGCATAGAAGTGCACGACACCGGCCCCGGCGTGCCGGAGTCGGCGCGCGAGGCGATCTTCGAGGAGTTCCGGCGTGGCGATGACGCGCCGGGGCAGGGCCTGGCCCAGCCTGTCCATCGCCGACCGGATCGCGCGGCTGCTGCCCGCACCGCTGACCCTGCGCAGCCGGCCCGGATGCGGATCGGTGTTCGCAGTGGAGGTCGGGCGCGCGTCGCCGCCGCAGGGCGCGGCACCGGCGCGCGCGTCCGGCGGTGCGCGTGGACTGGCCGGCCGCCGCGTGCTGCTGGTCGACAACGATGCCGACGCATTGGCGGCGCTGGCGCAGCTGCTGGCCGGCTGGGGATGCGAGGTGGCCACCGCCGCCGATGGCGAGGGCGCGGCGGCGGCGGTCGCGCGGCAACCGGCGGACCTGTGGCTGTTCGACTACCACCTCGATCGCGGCGATACCGGCGTGCTGCTGGCCGCGCGCCTGGCCGGCCGGCCGCTATGGCGCGGCGCCGTGCCCATCCTGTCGGCCGATGGCGGCGACGCGACCCGCGCCGCGGTGCAGGAGGCCGAGCTGGCGCTGCTGGCCAAGCCGGTGCGGCCGCTGGCGCTGAAGTCCGTGCTGGACCGGATGCTGGCCGCGACGCGGGTGTAGGGCTGGGCAAGTCCCGCTCTACGCGAATGGCAGGTCGGGCGCCGCGGCCGGTTCGCCGCGCGTGCGGCGGTAGAATCGGCGGCTTCCCGCGAAGGAACGCCCCATGCCGTATACCCCCATCGTCGCCACCCCCGGGCTACGTGCTTTCGCCCGATCGCCGGCGGGTACTGATGATCCACCGCAACGCGCGCCCGGGCGACCTGCACCTGGGGCAAGTACAACGGCCTGGGCGGCAAGATCGAGCGCGACGAGGACGTGGTGGCGTGCATGCGCCGGGAGATCCACGAAGAAGCCGGGATCGACTGCACCGCCATGCGCCTGCGCGGGACGATCAGCTGGCCCGGCTTCGGCAAGAACGGCGAGGACTGGCTGGGCTTCGTCTTCGTCATCGATGCCTACACCGGCACGCCGCTGGAAAGCAATGCCGAAGGCACGCTGGAGTGGGTGGAGGTGGAGCGGATCCTGGAGCTGCCGCTGTGGGACGGCGACCGCCAGTTCCTGCCGCTGGTGTTCGACGCCGATCCGCGCGCCTTCCACGGGGTCATGCCGTACCGCGACGGGAAAATGCAATCCTGGAGCTGGTCGCGCCTGTGAGCGTTGTTCCACGACGCGCGCGGTTGTCCACACCGGGTGTGGATGGTTTCCGGAGAACGATGTGGATAACCCTCGCGGCGCCTTGCACGGCAACGCTGTCAAGATGTGTGGCGAAAATTTGACCAGGGCATGGCAGGGGCATGCCGGGGTTTTCCACACCGGGTGTGGATGGTTGCCGGGGAAGGATGTGGATAACCGCGTGAGCGCCTTGCCTGGCGGGCACGTCAAGAGGGTTGGCGGAAAAATGACCAGCCCGTGACAGGGGCCGGTGGCGCGCGGAAGGTTCCACGCGCGCCGGCTCAGCGTTCCAGCTGTCGGCTCGGGTCGCTCAGTTCCAGTTCGCGCAGGACCACCCCGGCCTGGGTCCGGTTGCGCACGCCCAGCCGCTCGAAGATCGCGGACAGATGTGCCTTGACCGTGCGTTCCTGCACGTCCAGGCGGTCGGCGATCTGCTTGTTGAGCAGGCCCTGCGCGACCAAGGCTGAGCACGCGGAACTGCTGCGGCGACAGGCTGGCCAAGGCGCGCGGCCAGCTCGGTGTCCCGGTGCGAGGACTGGGCCCGCGAAACCGACGCGCGCAGCGAGGCCGGCAGCCACTGCTCGCAGGCCAGCACGCTGCGGATCGCCTCGCGCAGTTCGTCCAGGCCCGAACTCTTGGGCAGGTAGCCGGCCGCGCCGTGGTCGAGCGCACGCCGGACCACGCGCGGGTCGTCGTTGGCCGAAACCACGACCACGGCCACCGCGGGGAACTGCGCGCGGATCGCTGCCAGCCCGGCCAAGGCCGTGGTTGCCGGGCATGTGCAGGTCGAGCAGGACCATAGGTCGATGTCGGCGCGCGATTCCAGCGCGGCCAGCACGCCATCCAGCGACTCGGCCTCGAGCACCTGCAGCTGGGCCACGGCGTCGGCCGCCGCGCCGCGCAGGGCGGCGCGGAACAGCGGGTGGTCGTCGGCGATCAGCAGGGTCGGCATATCGGGCGGCGGCGGGCAGGGCGGTTACTGCACCGTCCAGCCGCCGTCCAGCACCAGGGTCTGTCCGGTCAGGTTGCGTGCCGCCGGCGAGACCATAAACGCGGTGGTGCCGGCCAGCTCGTCCATCTCGATGAACACGCCCTTGGGCATCGGCTTGAGCATGACCTGGCTGACCACGTCGGCTTCGGAGATGCCGCGGGTACGGGCCTTTTCGGCGATCTGCCGGTCGACCAGCGGGGTCTTCACGTAGCTGGGGCAGATCGTGTTGATGGTGACGTCGGTGTCGGCGGTCTCCAGCGCGATCACCTTGGAGAAACCGACCAGGCCGTGCTTGGCCGCCACGTAGGCGCTCTTGTACGGGCTGGCGACCAGCGCATGGATGCTGCCGATGTTGACGATGCGGCCGAAGCCGCGCTCGCGCATTCCCGGCAGCACCGCGCGGGTCAGGCGGGCCACGCCGACCAGCATCATCATGGGACTATAAATCCCACTTGGCGAGCGGGAACTCCTCCAGCGGCGAAACATGCTGCAGGCCGGCGTTGTTGACCAGCACCTCGACCGGGCGGCTGATCGCGGCCAGCGCGGCGGCGACGCTTTCGTCGGACGTCACGTCCAGCGCGACCGCCTCGGCCGAGCCGCCTGCTGCGCGGATCTCCGCGGCCACCGCCCCGGCGCCGTCGAGGGCCAGGTCGCTGACGATGATGTGGTGGCCTGCGGCGGCAAGCGCGTGGCCGATGCCGGCGCCAATGCCGCTGGCCGCGCCGGTGATGAGGATGCTGCGCATGGGGGTGTCCGGGGCTGTGGCGGTCTTCGTGGCCAGCTTAGCAAGCGTTGCCGGCAGCGGCTTGGTACCAAAGTACGATGACGGGCGCGACCGGCGCCGGTAGCGTGCGAGCATCCCTCGTGCCGACCCACGCCATGCACCAGTCTGCTGCGCCACGCCTGATGCTTCCGCTGCTCGTCCTCGGTGCCGGCCTGCTGGCCGCCTGCGGCAGCGCCCCCTACGCGACGCCCACCGGTCCGGAGCCGCCATGATCGAACCGCAGCGCGTCACCGAACATCGCGGCAGCGACGACCTGCTCACCGCCGGCCTCGGCCTGGAGGGACTGCGCGCGATGGCGCCACCGGCATTCGCCGATGCCGCGCATCCGACCGCGGCCGAGCTGCGCCGGCGTGCGATCTGGAGCAACTGGCGCAGCATCGCCGACCTGTCGCCGAACGGTGGCTACGGCACGGTATACGGCAACGTCGCCACGGTGCCCGGCCGCGAGTATTCGGCGCTGGCCACGCTGCCCGGCGCCACGTATCCGCATCGCGTGCTGGTGCAGGTGCCCGACGCGTTCGACCCGCGCAGGCGCTGCGTGGTGGTCGCACCCGCGTCCGGTTCGCGCGGCGTCTATGGTGCGATCGCCGTGGCCGGGCCCCGGGCGCTGCCGAAGGGTTGCGCGGTCGCGTACACCGACAAGGGTGCCGGCAGCGATTACTTCGACCTGGATGCGGGCATCGGCGTGCGCCCTGGATGGCACACCGGGCAGGGTCGGGGAGGCGGCCGATCTGGCATTCGTGCCCGAAGTCCCGGCCGGGGCGAAGGGCGTCGCGATCAAGCATGCGCATTCGCAGGACAACCCCGAGGCCGACTGGGGCCGCCACGTGAAGCAGGCGGCGGAGTTCGCGCTCGCCGCACTCGGCCGGGCGTTCCCGCAGGCCGCGCCGTTCACCTTCGACAACACCCGCGTCATCGCGGTCGGCATCTCCAACGGTGGCGGCGCGGTCCTGCGCGCGGCCGAGCTGGAGGGCGACTGGCTCGACGCGGTCGTGGCCGGCGAGCCGAACGTGCTGGTCGACGGCCGGGCGGTCGCCCGCTGTACGACTTCGCTACCGAAGCGGCGCTGCTGATGCCGTGCGCCCTGCTGCACCTGCCGGCCGCGCAACTGCCGCAGCCGCCGCTGCGCGCCCAGGTCGAGCCGCTGTGGCAGGCACGCTGCGCGACGCTGCGCGCGGCGGGGCTGGTCGAAGGTGCGGATGCCGCCGCGCAGGCACGCTCGGCCTACGAACGCATGCGCGCCACCGGCTGGACCGACGAGGCGCTGCAGGCGGGCGCGCTGAGCGTGGGCTTCGACCTCTGGCGCTCGGTCGCGGTGACCTACGCCTCGGCCTATGGCCGCTTCGGCGTCGATGCGCATCCGTGCGGGTTCGCCTTCTCGGCACAGAATCCGGATTCCAGCCCGCGCGCCGCCACCGGTGCCGAGCGCGGCGTGTGGTGGTCCGATGCGGCCGGCATCCCGCCCGGCAATGGCGTCGGCATCGTCGACACGAAGCTGGCGCCACCGGATTTCACCCTCGCTGGCCTGCGTTGCCTGCGCGACCTGTACGTGGAGAAGGGCCAAGGCGAACGACCGCGTGCGCGCCGGCGTCGCCGCGACCCGTGCCGCGCTGCCGCGCGCCGGCCTGCCGGTGCTGGTGGTGCACGGCACCGACGACGGGCTGGTGCCGCCGGCATTCACCAGCACGCCGTACGTGGCCCTCGCGCGAGCAGAAGGCCGCCCGCAGGTGCGCTACTGGCAGGTGCGCAACGGCGAGCACTTCGACGCCTTCCTCGCGTTGCCGGCCTATGGCGCGCGCTATGCGCCGATGCTGCCCTATGTGTACGCCGCGCTCGACCGCGTCGCCGGGTACCTGGACGGGCAGGGCGCGCTGCCGGCCGATGTGCTGATCGAGGCACGGGGGCGTGGCACCGGCGCGGTGGAGAAGGTGCAGCTGCCGATGCCTTGAGTCCGCGTGCCGCGGCGGGGACCTGCCTGCCGAGGCTGGAAGCGTCGGCTTCGGAACGAGGCCGCCGCCTGAGGGGCGCGCATCCCGCGGCGGACATCCTGTCCTCAGCCGGGTCGTGGCACCTGCATGTGCCACGTGTGCCATGCCCATTGGACGATGTCCTCGGGAGTCTTGGGGGCAGTCTTCGATCGGGGTGCGTGCGCCGGTCCCCGGACGGGGCCGGACCCGCGGACGGGAAAGCCACGCTGGCGTCCAGGACCGCGGACCCCGTGCCCGGGGACTTCGCGCAGGCCGCCTCGCCCCGGGCCAACTGGCCACACGCAGCCCACACCCGGCCCCGGGTATGCTGGCCGCGTTACCGCCCCGGCCGCCCGCATGACCCGCCACTTCTCGATGCTGCGCGACTTCCAGCTGGCCGACTGGTTCACCCTTACCAACGCCTTCTGCGGCACCGGTGCGGTGTTCGCGGCGATGCGCTTCCTGCAGGAGGGCCGCACCGGCGACCTGCTGCTGGGCATGGCCCTGATCCCGCTGGCGTTCGTCTTCGATGCGCTCGACGGCCGCATCGCCCGATGGCGCAAGTCGTCCTCGACCCCGGGGCGCGAACTGGACTCGCTGGCCGACGTGATCTCGTTCGGCGTGGCCCCGGCCGCGCTGGCCTACGCCTGCGGCATGCAGGGCGGCTGGGACTGGCTGGTGCTGTCGTACTTCGTCGGCTGCGGGGTCAGCCGCCTTACCCGCTACAACGTCACCGCCGAGGCGCTGTCCGAGGGCGAGGACAAGGTGAAGTACTTCGAGGGCACGCCGATTCCGACCAGCCTGGCCTTATCGTGCTGCTGGCGATCGCCGCCGCCCCAGGCCGGGTCGGCGAGGACCTGTGGTGGGGCTACTGGCAGCTGGGGCCGTGGCGGCTGCACCCGCTGGTGCTGCTGTTCGCCGTGTCCGGTTCGTTGATGATCAGCAAGACTCTGCACATACCCAAACCTTGATACCGGGACCTCCTGCGGGCGCTGCTAGAATCGGGGCGTACCGGAGGATCCATGGCCAACGTACCGTTCGGACAATTTCCAGGCGATTTCGAATCGCTGGCGCGGCAGTACTGGAACACCTGGAACGAGCTGCTCGGCCGCGGCGGCACGTTCGATGCCTGGGGACTGCCAGGCGGCCTGCCGCCCGCACTGGGCGGGATGGACCCGGGAACCTACGACTGGTACCAGCGCATACAGCGCCTGGCGGCCGACTTCAGCGGCGGTGGCGGCGCGCCCGACATCGCCCGCGCCTGGCGCGACATGCTCGGCATGCAGGGCACCGACGCCTTCGGCGGGCTGTTGCGCTCGATGCACGGCGGCCTCGCCGGCGGCTCCTTACTGGAGCAGGTCCGGCCGCTGCTGGACATGCTGCTGCGGCCGCTGCGCCAGCAGAGCGCCGAGTGGCTGCAGCGTCCGGCCTTCGGCCCGGCGCGCGAGCACCAAGGAACGCCTGCAGGCGCTGGCCCTGGCGTTCCATAATGGGAGCAGCACAACGAGGCCTTCAACGCGGTGCTGGCCAAGGCCATCGAGGCCGCGCACGCGCGCTTCGAACAGCTGCTCGGCCAGCACGATGCGCCCGGCAAGCGCCTGGAGTCGGCGCGTGCGCTGTTCGACCTGTGGATCGACGCGGCCGAGGATGCCTGGGGCGGAGATCGCGCTGTCGGACGAGTACCGGCACGCCTATGCGCAGATGACCAACGCGCTGATGCGGCTGCGGCTGGGCCTGCAGCGCGAGGTGGAGCAGTTGGGCACGCTGCTGGGCCTGCCCGGCCGCAGCGAACTGGACGCCCTGCACCGCAAGGTTGCCGACCTGGAGCGCACGTTGCATGCGGTCCGGCGCGGCAAGCCGGACCAGGCCGTGCGTACGGCGCCGGCGCCGCGTGCGCGACCGGTCGCCGCGAGCGCGGCGGTCGCCCCGGTCGACGCAACGGTCGTCGAGGAAGCGTCGACCGCGTCGGCGGCGGCGCGAGGCAGGAACACCCGCACGCCTGTACGTCGTGGCGCCGGTGGCAAGGTCCCGGCGAAGCGGCCCGCCGCGCGCAAGCCGGCGGCCGCGACCGCCAGCAAGGCCGGCAAGGCCGCATCGCAGCCGGCGGCGGTCCGTCCGGTCGCCAGGGCGACGACGCCGGCTGCGGCCGATGCGAAGCAGGGACCGGCCCGCGCGAACGCCAGGAAGACCGACCGCGCCGCCGGCACGGTGCAGCGCGCGACCGTCGCCAGGCCGGCGAAAACGACCGCGAAAGCCGCCCCTCGCGCGGCTGCGGCGAAATCGCCTGCCGGCCGACGCGCCCGCCCGGCGACCGCGGCGGCGGCCGGCAAGCCTGCGGCGGCAACCCCGGCCGTCGCGCGCAAGCCCGGCGTCCGCAACGGCACGCGCGCGACAAAGGCGGCGTCCGCCCCGCGTACGCCGGCGACGGCCAAAGTGGTGTCGATGAAGGACTGGGTCAGCCGCAACCTGGCCGATGGCAAGGCGGCGGCCGGCAAGGGCAAGTCCAGCCGACGCGGAGGACGTGAGCGGTGAGCCAAAGCACATCCAGGATCGACCGGTCCACTGCATTTCAATGCGCTGGACCTTGCCCAGGAGGCGTGGGAATTCCAGAAGCACCTGGCCGACGGCGTGCGCGTGCTCGGCGAGGTCGCCGAGGTCGAGTACGGCGCCACCGCGCGCGAGGAAGTCTGGCGCGACGGCAAGACCGTGCTGTACCGCTTCGTCGGCGCGGAGTCTGCCGGAGCGCGGCCCGCGAAAGGTCCGCCGCTGCTGATCGTCTACGCGCTGGTCAACCGCCCGTACATGGTCGACCTGCAGCACGACCGCTCGCTGGTGAAGGGCCTGCTCGCGCTGGGCCTGGACGTGTACGTGATCGACTGGGGCTACCCGGACCGTTCCGACCGCTACCTGACCCTGGACGACTACATCAACCGCTACATCGACGGCGCGGTGGACCACCTTAGGTCGAGGCCAGCGGCGGGCCGGTCAACCTGCTCGGCGTGTGCCAAGGTGGTTCGTTCTCGCTGTGCTATTCCTCGCTGCATCCGGAAAAGGTCCGCAACCTGGTGACGATGGTCACCCCGGTCGACTTCCAGACCCCGGACAACATGCTGTCCAGCTGGGTGCGCGAACTGGACGTGGACCTGTTCGTCGACGCGCTGGGCAACATCCCGGCCGACCTGATGAACGCCAGCTACCTGATGCTCAAGCCGTTCCGGCTGAACCTGCAGAAGTACGTCGGCCTGGTCGACACGCTCGACAACCCGAAGGCGGTCGAGGACTTCCTGCGCATGGAAAAGTGGATCTTCGACTCGCCCGACCAAGGCCGGCGAAGCCTTCCGCGACTTCATCAAGCAGTTCTACCATAGGCAATGCCTTCGTCAACGGCACCGCCAGCATCGGCGGGCAGAAGGTGGACCTGGGTTTCGTCGACATGCCGGTGCTGAACATCTACGCCGAACAGGACCACCTGGTGCCGCCGGATGCATCGCGCGCGCTGGCCGGGCTGGTCGGCAGTGGCGATTACACCGAGCTGGGGTTCAAGGGCGGGCACATCGGCATCTACGTTTCCAGCCGCGCCCAGCGCGAAGTGCCGGCCGCGATCCAGCGCTGGCTGGCGGCGCGCCACGGGACGTGAGCATGGCGCGCAGGCCTGCGTGTGAACGGGCCGCAAGCGGCGGCTTCGCCGCTGCGGCGGCATCGGCGCGGCCTTACCGGCTGCTGGTCGCGGCGCTCGCGCCGCAGGCGCATGCAAGGCCACCGGCCGCCGCCGATGCGGAGATTGGCGCGCTGATCGCGCAGCTGGGCCAATCGGGCTGCCGCTTCCAGCGCAACGGTCGCTGGCACGACGCCGCTGCCGCGCAGGCGCACCTGCAGCGCAAGTACGAATGGGCCCGCGAGCACGAGATGGCGGGCGACGCGGAGGCGTTCATCGAGCAGGCCGCCAGCCGCAGCAGCTTCAGCGGACGCGCCTACCGGGTGGCATGCCCGGGCCGGCCGGAAGTGGACGCCGGTGCCTGGTTCCGGGAACGGCTGCACGTCCTGCGCGCGGCCGCGCCGGCGCGCTAGACTGGCCGCGCCAGCCCGACGGAGCCAGCGCATGAACGCCAGCAATGTGAATCCCGGACTGTCACGCTCGCTGAACGACCGCATGATCGCCGGCGTGATGGGCGGCATCGCGCACCGCTACGGCTGGAGTTCCACCTGGCTGCGGGTCTTCTACGTGGTGGCGTCGCTGCTTTCGGCCGCATTCCCCGGCATCCTCGTCTACCTGCTGCTGTGGCTGCTGATCCCGAACGAAGCCGATTGAAGGGCCGGGCCGGGTGAGCGGCGGCCCACCGCGCGTTTCCCGCGTGCCCGGCTGGCTGCGCGGTGCCGGCTTCGTGTTCGGCGTGGCATGGGCCTCGCCATGGACCGTGATCGGTGCGATCGCCGGCCTTACCGGAATGGCGGCCGGGGCGTCGGTGCATTTCAGTCGCCGCGAGCGCGCGCTGGTGTTCCATCGCTGGCCATGGGGGCCGGGTGGGGCGATGACCCCAGGCAATGTGATCCTGGCCACCGGCGAGGATCTCGATGTGCGTTGCAGCACCTACGAACACCGCGCCGGGCGCTGCGCGCATCCGCCGGTGCGGCTGGGCGACCACGAGCGCGCGCATGTGTACCAGTACATGCTGCTCGGGCCGTTGTTCGTGCCGGTGTACTTCCTCTGCGGTGGCATCTCGGTGCGCAATCCGTTCGAGCGTGCCGCCGACCACTACGCGATGCACGGCCACGGCTGGTGGCCATCGATGCGCAGGTGATCGCGCTCATAGCCCTGGTTTCGTCGCGTTGGATCGCGGGTGGTCGGCGCATGAACGGCAACGTGTGCGTCAGCGTCCCGAAACATACGCCCTCTAACTTCTGGTGCACGGGATCGTAACGTCCCGCTGCGCAGACTGCATGCGTCGACCGGACGCAAAACAGAAGAAGAGGAAACGGCCGAATGAGCATCGTCCTTTACGTGGGTGGCAGCAAGGATGGCACCCGCGGTTTCATCCCGCACGGATTCACCAAATCGATGCGTGAAACCGTCGAATACGGGCGAGAGATCTACGTCGAGCACATCATCCGCCTGGCGCGCTATGGCACGGTGCGGATCATGGCGCTGGAAAGCCTGTGCGAGGAAATCATCGCCGGCCTGGTGACGCGGCACTATGACGCCGCGGCTGCCGCCGCCTGATGCGCGGCGCGCGGTGATGGCCACGGCACCCCGGACGCGGACGCGCTGCGGCCCCAGGCGAGGCGTGATTCGCCTCGCCGGTCAGGCGCTGCCGAGCCGGGTCACGTCGATGATCCGGTCCAGCCAGAGATAGTGGGGTGCCGCATCGCCCCGGAGCGCTTCCAGGCGCAGCAGCGCGTTGTAGCCCCGGTCGCCGTGCTCCGGCCTGAACAGTTGCAGCGAGGGACGCGCGGCGACCACGCCGGACAGCACCCGGCCATCGTCCAGGTCAGGCGGACTTGCTCCTCGTCATCCAGCGCGTGGATCATCGCGTTGAGCCGCGCGATGCCCCGGTCCCCCGGTCAGCAGGCGCTCGGGTCGCTCGTTCATATCGCCACTCCGCAATCCGGTCACGCGGAGGATGCGCGGCCGGTCGCGAGTGCGCCGTGACGGCCGCATGCCGGGAATCCGGATCGGCCGGGGGTGCGTGGCGGCCGGTGGAGGGGAGGGGGCGTCATTCCGCCAGGCTGTCCGCGGCGCTGCAGGCGTCATCAGCGATCCCTGCCCGGGTTCGTCACGGCCCGCCAGAGTTCTCCTACAATCGGACCCGCATGGCCTGCCCGTGGATTGCGGCCAGGCACGATGAGGTCCACCCCGGAAACTGGAATCGGACGCGTCCGGCGCACCGGCAGGCGACCGACCTCCAGGCTTCCTCCACCAGCACCGCGAAGGGGTGTCGGTATGGATGTCGGATCGCTTGCACGTAGCCGGACGTCGCCGGCAAGGTCGCACGCCTGTTCGAAAAGCGCGTGGCGAACGCGGAACGGCAGCTCGGGGAACGGCTCCAGCGCGCATGGAGCACGCATGTCGACGCGGCCGCGGCCACGCCCATGGCGGCCTGGGACGCGTGGTCCGGATGGCCGGCCTACGCGATCGACTTCGGCCAGCGGTCCGTGCTGTTCTGGGACACGCTCCGCCAGCCAGCGGCAACAATTACATCGAGCACGTGCAGCGCGGCCAGCCGCCGGTGCTGCACTTCGACTACGAGACCGTGCTCGACGGCCGCGGCTTCGAAAGACCGGTCAACTACGCACTCGTGCGCATCGTTCCGCCCGCGGGCGTGGTCGTCGATGCAGGCCGGCGCCCGTACCTGATCATCGACCCGCGGGCCGGGCACGGCCCGGGCATCGGCGGGTTCAAGGACGATTCGCAGGTCGGCGTCGCACTGGATGCCGGGCACCCCGTGTACTTCCTGGTGTTCTTCCGCGAGCCGGAGCCGGGGCAGACGCTGCTGGACGTATGCGCAGCCGAACAGCGCTTCGTGCGCAAGCTGCGCGAACTGCACCCGGACAGCCCGAAGCCGGCGATCGTCGGCAACTGCCAAGGGGCTGGGCGGCGATGATGATGGCGGCTTCCGATCCCGACGACACCGGCCCGATCGTGATCAACGGCGCACCGATGTCGTACTGGGGCGGGGCCTTACAGACGGCGAGGGCGACAACCCGATGCGCTATGCCGGCGGGCTGCTGGGCGGCAGCTGGCTCGCATCGCTCACCGCCGACCTCGGCAACGGCACCTTCGACGGCGCCTTACTGGTCCAGAACTTCGAGAACCTCAACCCGGCCAACACCTTCTGGGACAAGTACTACCACCTGTTCGCCAATGCCGACACCGAGCCGCCGCGCTTCCTGGAGTTCGAACGCTGGTGGGGCGGGTTCTACCTGATGAACCGCGAGGAGATCGAATGGATCACGCGGAACCTGTTCATCGGCAACAAGCTGTGGTCCGGCGAGACGCGCGGGGGCAACGGCAAGTCGTTCGACCTGCGCGACATCAAGGTGCCGATCGTCCTGTTCGCCTCGATGGGCGACAACATCACCCCGCCGCAGCAGGCCTTCAACTGGGTGGCCGACGTCTACGGCAGCACCGACGAGATCAAGGCGCGCGGCCAGGTCATCGTCGGCCTCCTGCACCATGGGACATCGGCCACCTGGGCATATTCGTCTCCGGCCGCGTGGCGAGGAAGGAACACGCGCAGATCGTCTCGGTGCTCAAGTCGGTCGAGCTGCTGGCGCCCGGGCTCTATGCCATGGAGATCACCGAGGCCCGCGGAGAGGACGGAAAGCCCGCGTACGAGGTCACGTTCCACGAGCGTCGCCTCGAGGACCTTATTCGCCGCTTCAACCGTTTCGAGCGTGCCGACGAGCGGCCGTTCGAGACCGTGGCGCAGGTGTCGGAGTTCAACCAGCGGGCGTACGAACTGTTCGCTCGCCTACTGGTCCAGTCGATCTCGAACGACTACACGGCGCACCTTGCGCGCGAGCTCCATCCGCTGCGCATGCAGCGTTGGGGGCTGTCGGATCGCAATCCCTTACTTGGCTGGCTCGACGTCGCCGCCGATGCGGTGAAGCGGCAGCGCGTGGCGGTTCCGCCCGATGCGCCCACGCGCCGGGGCGAGGCCCTGTTCGCGGAAGTGGTCAGCGCATCGCTCGACTACTACCGCGGCATCCGCGACGCGGCCAGCGAAGCGGCGTTCTTCGGCATCTACGGCAGCCTGTTTTCCGTCGGCAGCGCCGATCCTGCCGATGCTGCCAGTGCCGACCCGTCCGGCGACGCGCGCGGGTTGCCTTTCGTGCAGGAGGCCGTGGCCGCGGTCGCCGAGGGCGGATATGCGGAGGCGTTCGCGCGTGCCTGTGCGCTGCTGGCGACGCATGGCGACGTGCCGATTTCCAGACTGGTGCTGCGGGCGGACATCGCGCGCGACTACCGGGAACTGCTGCCGGAGCTGACCCTCGAGGAATGGCGCCGGGTACGCGGTGAGCAGGAAATCATCGTCCGCTACGCGCGCGAGCAGGCGCTGCAGACCCTGCCGCGGTTGCTGGCCGCCGGTCAGGACCGCGATCGCTTCGTGCGGCTGTTCGAGCGCCTGCTTGCCGACGAGCGGGTCCAGCGGACCGAGCCATCAGCCGCGCAGGCCGCGATGCTGGAGCGGATCCGCGACCTTCTTGGCCGCAAGCCCACGCAGCGGCCGACCACTAAACGCAGGAAATCCTGAGCACGCAAGGCGCCAACGGAGCACGCGATGAGCCCACGCCACGAAAAGTACCAGCGCCTGATCGACTTCTGCCGCACGCTGCCGCCGATGCCCACCGCCATCGTGCACCCCTGCGACGAGAGTTCGCTGCGTGGCGCGGTGGATGCCGCCGCGCTCGGCCTGATCCAGCCGGTCCTGGTCGGCCCGCGGGCGAGGATCGAGGGGGTCGCGGCGAAGCACGGGATCGCGATCGACGGCCTCCCGCTGGAAGATGCCGCGCACAGCCACGACTCGGCCGAGCGCGCCGTCGCGCTGGTGCGCGAGGGCCGGGCCGAGGCGCTGATGAAGGGCAGCCTGCATACCGACGAGGTGATGGCCGCGGTGGTCCGCCGCGAGACCGGCCTGCGGACCGCACGGCGGATCAGCCATTGCTTCCTGATGGACGTGCCCGGCCACGACGACGCGCTGATCATCACCGACGCGGCGATCAACATCGCCCCGGGGCTCGCGGAAAAGCTCGACATCGTCCAGAACGCGATCGACCTGGCCCATGCCCTGCAGGTGGACGCGCCCGGGGAGGTGCGCGTGGCGATCCTGTCGGCGATGGAGACGGTCAACCCGGCGGTGCCCTCGACGATCGAAGCGGCCGCGCTGTGCAAGATGGCCGACCGCCACCAGATCACCGGCGCGATCCTCGACGGCCCGCTCGCGCTCGACAACGCGATCAACCTCGAGGCCGCGCAGATCAAGAAGATCGATTCACCCGTCGCCGGGCGCGCGCAGGTTCTGGTCGCGCCGGACCTGGAGGCCGGGAACATGCTCGCCAAGAGCCTCACCTTCCTCGCCGGCGCGGACGCCGCGGGCATCGTGCTGGGCGCCCGCGTGCCGATCATCCTGACCAGCCGTGCCGACTCGGTGATGACGCGGCTTGCCTCCTGTGCCGTTGCGGCCCTCGTTGCCCGGGCCCGGCGCGCGGACGGCAACAAGGCCGCGGGCTGACGGAGGTGCACATGCTCGATGTCATCCTCGCGCTCAACGCCGGTTCGTCCAGCATCAAGTTCTCGCTGTTCTCGGCCGGGTCGGATACGCCCGAACCGCTGCTGGGCGGCAAGGTCGAAGGCCTCCACACCGCGCCGCGCTTCGTCGCCAGGGATCCGGCCGGAACGTCGATCGACGAGCGGCGTTGGCCGGAGGGCACGTCGATCGGCCACGGCGGCGCGGTCGCGCACCTGGTCGGGTTCCTGCGCGGCTATCGCGACCGCTACCGGCTGTGCGCGGCCGGGCACCGGATCGTCCATGGCGGGCTCGCGTATTCGGCCCCGGTCCGCATCGACGCGGGCGTCGTCGCGGCACTGGAGGCGCTGACGCCGCTGGCGCCGCTGCACCAGCCGCACAACCTCGCGCCGGTCCGCGCGCTGCTGGAGCAGGCGCCGGAGTTGCCGCAGGTCGCGTGCTTCGACACCGCGTTCCATCGCAGCCAGCCCGAGCTCGCCCAGGCCTTCGCCCTGCCGGCCGAGATCACCCGGCGCGGCGTGCGCCGCTACGGATTCCACGGCCTGTCCTACGAGTTCATCGCCAGCGCGCTGCCGGCACTTGATCCGCGCGCGGCCGCCGGCCGGGTCGTGGTCGCCCACCTGGGCAACGGCGCAAGCATGTGCGCCATCGCCGGGGGCAGGAGCGTCGCCGCCACGACCGGCCTCACCGCGGTGGATGGGCTGCCGATGGGCACGCGCAGCGGCACGCTGGATCCCGGCGTGCTGCTCTACCTGATGGACGAGCTGTCGATGGACGCGCGCGCGATCGAGAACCTCATCTACAAGGAGTCCGGGCTGCTCGGCGTATCGGGGATTTCCAGCGACATGCGCACGCTGCTTGCGAGCGATGCACCGGGTGCGCGCGAGGCCGTGGACCTGTTCGTCTATCGCATCCGGCGCGAACTCGGCTCGCTGGCCGCAGCGATGGATGGCATCGATGCCCCGGTGTTCACGGGGGATCGGCGAGCACGCGGCCGCAATCCGCGAGCGCGTCTGCCGCGACGCGACTTACGGCTGGGCCCGGAGTTCGACGCCGGTGCGAACGGGGAGGGCGGGGCGCGCATCAGCACGGCGGCCAGCCGGGTTTCCGCCTGGGTCATTCCCACCAACGAGGAGCTGATGATCGCGCGCCACACCCGGCGCCTTATCGCGGCACCGGACGCGAAGGAGTAAGGCATGGCCGTGGACAGTCCCCGTCCGCTGCTCACGGGCGCCAAGGCGCTCGTGGTCGGCATCGCCAACGACAGTTCGATCGCCTACGGCTGCGCCAAAGCGTTCGCCGAATCGGGCGCCGACCTGGCGGTCACCTACCTCAACGAAAAGACCCGCGGCTTCACCGAGCCGCTGGCCCGGGAACTGGGTGCGCAGATCTACGCGCCGCTGGATGTCGCTAGGCCGGGCGAACTCGAAGCGGTGTTCGATGCGATCCGCGGGAAGTGGGGGCGGCTGGACATCCTCGTGCATTCGATCGCGTGGGCGCCGAAGGAGGACCTGCAGGGAGGACTGCTGGACTCGTCTGCCGACGGTTTCGCGCAGGCGATGGACGTGTCGTGCCACTCCTTCGTCCGCATGGCGCGCCTGGCGGCGCCGCTGATGGCCGAAGGCGGCACGATGTTCGCGATGAGCTACTACGGTGCCAACAAGGTGGTGCCGAACTACAGCCTGATGGGGCCGGTCAAGGCGGCGCTCGAAGCCTGCTGCCGCTACCTGGCCTACGAGCTGGGACCGAAGGGCATCCGCGTGCACGCGATTTCGCCCGGGCCGTTGAAGACGCGAGCGGCGTCGGGGCTCAAGGATTTCGACATCCTGCTCAACGAAGCGGTGCAGCGGGCGCCACTGGGCGAACTGGTCGACATCCTCGACGTCGGCTACACCTGCGCGTATCTGGCCTCGCCCTACGCCCGCCGCCTGTCCGGCGAGACCCTGTATGTCGACGGCGGGGTGAACATCATGGCCTGACCTGGGACCGCGTTCGCCAGCCGGGCAGGGCCATGGCAGCCCTGCCTTGCGGCACGTGAGCCCGTGGCGGGCCGTGTACGACAAAGGGCAGGCGGTGAGGCCTGCCCTTTTCCGTGCTGGTGCCGAAGGTGGGACTCGAACCCACACGGTTTTAAGGCCGGCGGATTTTGAGTCCGCTGCGTCTACCATTCCGCCACTTCGGCGCGGGCCGGCAGTATAGCGGCCGTGGCCGGTGGGCGGCTATCCACCGGCGTCGGTGGCCAGCACGCGCTCCTCGCGGCGCAACCAGCCGTCGCTGGCGGAAGGCTCCTCGGGCACGAATACGTGGCAGCGCAGCGGCGGGCGCTGGTAGACGTGCAGCGAGACGGCGATGTCGCCGCTGCTGGGGTTGCGGATGGCGTGGTATTCGTGCGGCGGGATCAGGCTGCCGGCGGTGCCGGGGCCGGCCTCGATGTCGCCCATGCGGGTGAAGCGCCAGCGCGTGCGGTCGCCGTCGCGTTCGCGCGGCTCGTACTGGGTGATGGCGAGGCGGCCGCGCCAGACGCCTTCGACGCACCAGGCGCCGTCATGGTCATGGATATGGGTGCCTGGCCGGGCCCCCATCATTGCGATCACGCTGTAGCCGAGCTCGGCGCTGACGTGCAGTTCGCGGCGCGCGTAGTGGTCGCCGATAGGCTGCAGCACGGCGAGCGGCAGGCCGACCTCGCGGTCGGCGAACAGCGTCACCAGGCCCGGCGCAGCGCGGCGGTGACGGCGTTTTCATCATTCAGGCTGACGGCCGCGTCGAGCGCTGCGATCAGCCGGTCCTTGCCGGGGAAATGCACGGTGGCGGCGGTCCGCTTGGTCCGGCATGCAGGCTAGGGCATGGTCCGTTAGCAGAATGTTTCCAGTGCAACCGTATCAGAGCCCGTGGAGGAAATCCCGCACCGCCGGGCCGAAGCGTTCCAGGTCGACCATAAATGCATCGTGGCCCTGCGGCGAATCCATGCCGAGGAAGTCCACCTGCGCGCCGCCGCGGGCCAGGCCCTCGGCCACCTCCTGCTGCTGCTGCACCGGAAACAGGATGTCGGTGTTGGCGCCGATGGCCAGGGCGCGTTCGACCCTGATCCGCGCCAGCCCGGCGAGCACGTCGCCACCTCCGGCTTCGGCTAAGGTCGAACCAGTCCATCGACCGGCTCAGGTACAGGTAGCAGTTCGGGTCGTAGCGGCGGACGAAGCGGCGGGCGTGGCCTTCCAGGGTAGCTTTCGACCTAAACTCCAGTCCGAACGGATCTTCGCCCGGCACCACCTGCTCGTCCAGGCGCACGCGGCCGAAGCGGCCGTCCCATTCCAGCGCCGAACGGTAGGTGATCACGCCGAGTTTGCGCGCGATGCGCATGCCCGATTCCGGATAGGTGTCGTCGTCGTATCCGCCACCGTTCCAGTTCGGGTCGAGCCGGATCGCCTCGCGCTGCAGCGAGCGCACGGCGATGGAGAACGGCATGGCGCGCGCGCTGCCGGAGATGTTGATGTGCGAGCGGGCGATCCCGGGATGGCGCGCCAGCAGCGCCAGCGCGGTCATGCCACCCATCGAGTTGCCGATCACGCAGGCCAGCTGTTCGATGCCCAGGCCGCGCACGACTTCGGCCGCCGCATCGGCGATGTCCTCGATCGACAGCTCCGGGAACGACAGGCGGTAGGGCGCGCCGGTAGCCGGGTCGATCGAAGCCGGCCCGGTGGAGCCCTTGCAGCTGCCCAGCGAGTTGACGCAGACCACGAACCAGCGGTCGCTGTCGATCGGCTTGCCCGGGCCCAGCATGCCTTCCCACCAGCCGGGCACGGGATCGGCGTCGTTGGCGGCGGCGTGCGCGTCAGGCGACAGGCCGGTGACGATCAGCACCGCGTTGCCACGCTGCGCGTCGAGCGTGCCCTGGGTTTCGTAGGCGATGCGGGCGTCGAGCAGCGCGCCGCCGCGCTTCATCGGGAACGGCGACCGCAGCGCGTGGAAACGGCTGCCGGGCGGGATGAATTCGTGGGTCGGGGCCGGGGACATAGGGGCCGGAGTGTACCGGCATCGGCCGCTGCTGTTGGCAGGCGTACCACGGGAAACTGATTCCCGCGGTTGGCGACCCGTGGCGACCCGCGCTCCCGCAGCGGTGCACGCCGGCTGCGCGGATGCGCGGACGACCGGTTTCCGGCTACGGCGCCGGAGCGCCGATCACCAGTTCGAGCGGCTGCTCCGCGGGCAGGGTGACCCGCACCGGCGCCGATTCCAGGTCGCCTTCGCCGCGATTGGCAGTGCCGGTGGCGGACACGCGCGCGAACACTTCGACCTCGCGCAGCGCGGACAGCTTCTGCGTCGGCATCGGGCTGTCGGCATCGTCGAGCACCACCTCCAGCGGCAGGTCCTGCAATGCGTGGCGCTCGACCGCGACCGGCATCGGCGGACCGCCGGGCACGCGGGCGATCACGAACACCGTCGCATCGCCGCGCAGGCGCACGCGCGCGGCGAAGTCCGGGTGCAGCGCGACCTTCACCGTCAGCGCGTTGGCGTCGGCGGGTGCAGCGTCGGCGGCGGCGGGCAGCGGCGCTAAGGCCGGCTTCGGCGCGCGCCTCGTTGATCTGCCCGCGCAGGCTGCGCGCGGTGGCGGCGTCGACCGTTCCCAGCAGGGGTTCCTATCTTCGCCGCCTCGGCGTTCTGCCCGGCCTTACGCTGCGATACGCCGAGGAACCAGGTCGCGCGGGCATTGGCCGGCTGCAGCTCGATCGCGTGGTGCAGCCATGCCACGGCCGGCGCGTCGAAGCGGCGTTGCGGATCGGCCAGTGCGCGCGCTTCGGCGGCATCGACCAGCAGCGCCGGGTCGTCGGGAGTCAGCTTCACCGCCCGGGCATAGGCGTCGCGCGCGGCGGCATGGTTGCCCACGGTCGCCTGCGAGCGGGCGAGCAGCGCCCAGCCTTCGGGCTGCGCCGGGTTGCGTTCGAGCTCGGCCTGCAGCTGGACGATGGCCTCGTCCAGGCTCTGCGGCGCGGTGCTGGCGGCCTCCTGCAGGCCGGTCGGGGTGCCGACCAGCCGGTACAGGGCGAGCACGCCCACGCCGAGCACGGCCACGACCCACGGCCACGACCGGCTGCGCCGCAGCGGCCACAGCACCTGGCGTAGGATGCCGAGCGTGGCGGCGGTGGCGAGCGCGGCGAAGACCACGGTGGCCGGGATCACCATTCCTGCTCTCCCTGATCGTCGCCATCGTCCTTGCCCGCGGCCGCATCCGCGCGTGCCGGCGCGGCGGCGGCGCGGCGGCGCACGATGCGCCATACCAGCACGGCGCCGCCGAGCAGGACCAGGCCCGGACCGAACCACAGCAGCCAGGTGCTGGCGCCGACCTTCGGCCGGTACAGCACGAACTCGCCATAGCGGTCGACCAGGAACTGCTTGACCTGCGCGTCGGATTTTCCTTACGCATCAGTTCAAGCACTTCGCGGCGCATGTCCTGGGCGATCTGCGCGTTGGAATCGGCCAGCGACTGGTTCTGGCACATCACGCAGCGCAGCTCGGCGGTCAGCGCATGGAAGCGGACTTCCTCGGCCGCGTCGGTGAACCGCGGCGGCGTGGGATCGCTGACCGGTTCGGCATGCGCACAGACCGCGGCCAGCGCGGCCAGTACGACCAGCAGCAATCCGCGCAGGCGCTGCGTCACCGTGCGCGCTCCACCTGTTCCAGCGCCGGCAACAGCTCGGAACTCACCACCTCGTCGGTGAGCGGGCCGGTGTATTTCCAGCGGACGATGCCGCTGCCATCGACCATAAGGTCTCCGGAGCCCCGGTCACCCCCAATCCAGTGCGTAGCGGCCTTCCCGGTCGGCGAGCACGACGAAGAACGGATTGCCGAACTGCTCGAGCCAGTGCAGCGCATCGGCCGGCTCGTCCTTCCAGTTGTAGCCGACCACGCGCACCCGCCGGGTTTCGGCGAACCGGGTCAGCACCGGGTGTTCTTCGCGGCAGCCCACGCACCAGCTGCCCCAGACATTGAGCAGGTAGGGCGCGCCGCGCAGCTTCGCGGCGGTCACCGTGATCGACGGATCGTGCAGCACCGGCAGGGCGAAATCGGGGGCCGGCTTGCCGATCAGTACCGAGGGCAGCACGTCGCGGTCGGCATCGCCAGAGCGCATCACCCCGTACAGCATCAGCCCGAGCAGGCCGATGAAGAACAGCGCGCCGATGACCACGGCGACCACGGGCAAGCCCTGCTTCGGGCCGGTCTGACCCGTCTCGGGAGTATTCATGCGCACGCTCTCATGTGGATGGCGCCTCAGGGAGTCGGCGGAAGCGGCGATCGGCGGCGGTCACCATACCGCCCAGCGCCATCAGCAGCGCGCCGACCCAGATCCAGCGGACGAAGGGCTTGATGTGCACGCGCACCGCCCACGCGTCGTCGCCGAGCGATTCGCCCAGCGCCACGTAGACGTCGGCGGTGGCGCCCGGGCGGATGCCGGCCTCGGTCATCACCTGGCCGCCGCTGGCGTAGGTGCGCCGCTCCGGGTGCAGCAGCGCCAGTTCACGGCCGTCGCGCCGCACCTGCACATGGCCGCGGTCGGACAGGTAGTTCGGGCCCCGGGACTCGTCCACGCCCCAACTCGACGGAGTAGCGGCCCACCTGCAGCGACTGGCCCGGCTTGAGCGCGACCTCGCGCTGCGTGTTCTGGGCTTCCACCAGCAGCGCACCGGCCACGAACATGCCGATGCCGACGTGGGCCAGGGTCATGCCCCACATCTCGGCGGTCATGCGTCCACCATTGCGCAGCCGGCTCCAGACGAAGCGCGCCGTGCCCAGGCCGACCCAGGCCGCGCCGGCCACGCCCAGCGCGGTCTTCCACTGGCCCTGCGGCGCGGTGAAGTACGCGGCCACGCCCAGGCCGGCGGCGACGCCCAGCCACGGCAACAGCATCGCCAGCACGCGCGAGGGCTGGTCGCGCTGCCAGCGGGCCAGCGGACCGAACGGGACCAGCGCCACCAGCGGCGCGATCAGCACGAAGAACAGCAGGCTGAAGTAGGGCGGGCCGACCGAGATCTTGCCCAGCTCCAGCGCGTCGGCGATCAGCGGATACAGCGTGCCGAGCAGGATCATCGCGCAGGCGCTGGCCAGCAGCAGGTTGTTGAGCAGCAGCAGGGTCTCGCGCGAGGCCGGCTGGAAGCCGGCGCCGGGCGCCAGCCGTCCGGCGCGCAGCGCGTACAGCAGCAGCGAGCCGCCGATGACCACGCTGAGGAAGACCAGGATGAACAGGCCGCGCGCAGGATCGGCGGCGAACGCGTGGACGCTGGTCAGTACGCCGGAGCGGACCATGGGAAAGTGCCCATCAGCGACAGCGAGAACGCGGCGATCGCCAGCAGCAGGGTCCAGCCGGCGAAGCTGCCGCGCTTCTCGGTCACCGCCTGCGAATGGATCAGCGCCGCGCCGACCAGCCAGGGCATGAACGCCGCGTTCTCCACCGGGTCCCAGAACCACCAGCCGCCCCAACCCAGTTCGTAGTACGCCCACCAGCTGCCCAGGCCGATGCCCACGGTCAGGAACGCCCAGCCCACGTTCGTCCACGGCCGTGTCCAGCGCAGCCAGCGCGCATCCACGTGCCCATCGAGCAGCGCGGCGATGGCGAAGGCGAACGGTACCGAGAACCCGGCCCAGCCCACGTACTGCATCGGCGGATGGATGATCATCCCCGGGTCCTGCAGCAGCGGATTGAGGTCCTGGCCTTCCAGTGGCGCCGGCAGCAGCCGGGTGAACGGATTGGAGGTGAAGACGAGGAAGGCAAGGAAGCCGAAACCGACAATGCCCAGAACGCCGAGCACGCGCGCCACCACCACCTGCGGCAGCCGGCGCGAGAACAGGGCCACGGCGGCGTTCCAGCAGGACAGGATGAGCGTCCACAGCAGCAGTGAACCCTCGTGCGAACCCCATACCGCGGTGTAGCGGTAGACCAGTGGCAGCAGCGAGTTGGAATTGACCGCCACGTACCTGACCGAGAAGTCCTGGTGCACGAAGGACCAAGGTCAGGATCGCGAAGGCGCCGCCCACCAGCAGCAGCTGGGCGAAGCTGGCCGGACGCGCCACCGCCATCCAGCCTGCGTGCCCCCTCTGTGCGCCCGCCAGCGGCAGTACGGCCTGGAGCAGGGCGACCAGCAGGGCGACCAGCAGCAGGATCTGGCCGAACTCAGGCAGCATGGCTGCCCCCGCTGGAGTGACAGGCAGCATCGCTGCCTCCCATGAAGTGGCAGGCAGCATCGCCGGTTCCATGGGAACGGCCGGCGGCGGGTGTCTCCAGGCCACGGCCCACGGGGGCCGGCATCGACCCCGTCAAGGCGTGGCTCCGGCCGGCGGCGCCTGCACGTCGTGCTTCTGGTGGGCCTTGCCCATCTTGTCGGCCACTTCCTTCGGCATGTAGGTCTCGTCGTGCTTGGCCAGTACGTTCTCGGCGACGAACACGCCGTTGTCCATGCGCCCGGTGGCGACCACCGCCTTACCCTCGCGGAACAGGTCGGGGAGGATGCCGGTGTAGGACACGGGCAGCTGCGCGTCGCCGTCGGTGACACGGAAGCTTGCGTCCAGCGAACCGGTGGTGCGCTGGAACGAGCCCTTCTCGACCATGCCGCCGAGGCGGAAGCGGGCATGCTCGCCGGCGTCGCCGCGCAGCACTTCTGCCGGTGTGTACAGGTAGGCGACGTTGCGCTGCAGGGCCATGGCCACCAGCGCGGTGGCGATGCCCGAAGCGAGCACCAGCAGCGCCACGAACAGCAGGCGACGGCGACGGACAGGATTCATCGACTCAACTCCGCGGCCGGGTCGGACCCGGCCGGCTTGCGTTCGCGCCGCGCACGCAGGCGCACGGCACGCAGTTCGCGCCGCACCTGCAGGTGCGGGGCGAGGAAATCCCACAGGAACGCCAGCGCGAACACCACGTAGGCGCCGATCACGTAGGGCAGGTAGCTCATGCGGCGTCCCCGGCCAGCGCGCGCACCCAGTCCTTGCCGGACTCGCGGCGCAGGTTGTCGGCGCGGGCGCGCGACAGCAGAGAGCCGGCGAACCAGAACTTGGTACCGGCGACCATCCACCACAGCGGCGCCATCATGCTCGCGTCCAGGCTGGACTGGCCGAACACGCGGATGGTCTGGCCCCGGTGCAGCGAGTCCCACCATTCCACCGAATAGCGGATCACCGGCAGCAGGGCCACGCCGACGATCGCCAGCAGGCCGGCGGCGCGGGCCGAGGCGCGGCGGTCGTCGCCGGCGTGGTACAGGCCGATCACGCCCAGGTACAGGAACAGCAGGATCAGCTCGGTGGTCAGGCGCGGGTCCCAGTCCCACCAGGTGCCCCACATCGGCTTGCCCCAGATCGAGCCGGTGGCCAAGGTGATGATGGTGAAGGCCGCGCCGACCGGCGCGCAGGCCATGGCCAAGGATCTCGCACAGCTTGATCCGCCAGACCAGGCGATGGCCGCGTACAGCGCCATCAGCGCGAACACGAACATGCTCATCCAGCCCGATGGCACGTGGATGTAGAGGATGCGGGCGCTGTCGCCCTGCTGGTAGTCGGCCGGCACGTGGAACAGCGCCAGCCAAGGCGCCCACCGACAGGGCCAGCAGGGCCGCAGCCCAGCACCACGGCGCCCAGCGTGCCGCGAAGCGGTCGAAGTACGGCGGCGAGCCGAGGAGGTGGAACCAGCGGATCACCGGGTTCATGGGAAAAGTCGCGTCGCTCGCGGGTTGGCGCCGGCCGGTCGTGGGGCGAACGGGCCGGACAGGCTCAAGGTACAGGTATCGGGGCATTCTTCCAGACTCGCCCCCGCGGCCAAGCGAACAGACGGGTCAAAGTGTCCACCCCGTTCAGGGCGTTCATCGTCGGGGGCGCGCGGGGCTGGAGCGGGCGACGGTCGTGCGCAAGGTCTCAGCCCTGCGCGATCCGGATCGCCGCCGCCGCCGCCAGCGGCGCCAGCACCGCCGAGGCCACCAGCATCGCCGCCATCAGCAGCAGCGCACCACTGGCGTCCAGCCCCTGCGCGGAGGCGGCCACGCTGCCGGCGCCGAATACCAGCACCGGCACGTACAGCGGCAGTGCCAGCAGGGCGACCAGGATGCCGGAGCGCTTCAGGCCCACGGTCAGCGCCGCGACCACCGCGCCGAGCAGGCTCAGTACCGGCGTGCCCAGCAGCAGGGTCAGCATCAGCAGCGGCAGCTGCGCGTGCGGCAGGTACAGGAACTCGCCCAGCACCGGCACCACCAGCAGCAACGGCACCGCGGTGGTCAGCCAGTGGCCGAAGGTGCGTACCGCCACCAGCCAAGGCCAGCGGCACCGGCGCCAGCACCCACTGTTCCAGCGAGCCGTCCTCGGCATCGCCGCGGAACAGGCTGTCCAGCGAGAGCAGGCCTGCCAGCAGCACCGCCACCCAGATCGCGTACGGGGCGACGAAATCGCGCAGCACCTGCCTGCCGCCACCGAGGGCGAGGGCGAACATCACCACCACGAGGAGTGCGAAAAGGGCCGGCTGCAGCGCGTCGCCGCGACGCCGCCAGACCAGGCGCAGGTCGCGCAGGAGCAGGGCGCGGCCGGCCTGCAGCAGGCTGGGCATGGCATTCATGCCGATGCTCCCGGGCTGCGCATCTCGAGCATGCGCGTGCGCACCGGCGGCGCGGCGTAGGCGCCGTGGGTGGTCACCAAAGGGTGGCACCGCCGTCGCGCAGGTGCGCCGAGATCATCCGGTTGACCAGGTTGATGCCTTCCAGGTCGAGGTTGGCGTAGGGCTCGTCGAGCAGCCACAGCGGCGCCGGCGCCAGCCACATCCGGGCCAGGGTGACGCGCTTCTTCTGCCCGGCCGAGAGCTGGCGCGCCGGAGCGTCCTCGTAGCCGCCCATGCCGACGATGGCCAGCGCGTCGCCGGGCGTCTGTCGCGGACGGCGGCCATGCAGGCCGCACAGGAACTCCAGGTTCTCCAGCACCGACAGCTCGCCCTTCAGCGCGGGCAGGTGGCCCAGGTAGGCGATCGCATGTGCGCGCAATGCCGGCGCGGCGGGGCGTCCCTCGATCTCGATCCGGCCCGAGTCGGCGCGCAGCAGCCCGGCCAGGACCCGCAGCAGGGTGGTCTTGCCGCTGCCGTTGCCGCCCTGACCAGCAGCGCCTCGCCGGCATCGACGGCGAAATCCAGCGGGCCGAACACCGGCTCCTCGTTGCGGGCGAACGCCAAGGCCATGGGCGGCCAGCAGCGGGGAATGGGCGGCATCGGTCATCGGCGCGCATTGTAGCGGCGGGGCCGGGAGCGGTGCCGGCGGGAGCGGGGAGGGTACGGGGATGCCAGGGCGGCTCCGGCGGCGAGCGCAGGCTGGACCGTGCGTTGAAGCTGGCAGCCGATGCACCGCGCCGCGGCCGCGAAGCAGTGCTCGCCACGGTCCGGCAATGCGCGCTCGCCAGGCCGCAGCCCGTCCTGCGCGTGCGCACCATCCACCGGGTTTGCGCCGAGCCGAGCCTGGGCTGCGGCCAACCGTGACGGGCGGAGGCGGTCGAGGCGTAGCATCCTGCTGACCGGGCCCCCGGTCCGCCGAGCGCTTGTTTTCCGATGGCGATCGCTTCCTCGACCCATCCGCTGGCCGCGCCGCGCCACCACCTGTTCTGGGTCCTGCACCTGGCGGGCTGGGCCGCGTACTTCGCGCTGGGCATGCTGACCGCGGTGGCCCACGGCAAGCCGGGTGGCTACTGGGTGGTGCCGTTCACCGCAGCCACCACCGGCGCGCTGGTCACCCCAGCCTGCGCTACCTGATGCGTGCGTGCTGGGGCCTGTCGCCGGGCCGGCTGCTGGCGGTGCTGGTGGTGCCGGTGCTGGCCAGCTCGGCGGTCATCGACATGACTTCGCGGGCGATGCTGCTGGAGTTCTGCCCGACCTGCGCCCCGGCCAACCGCACCGCCGCCGTGGCCTACGCGCTGGGTTACATCTACGTGGTGCTGGCCTGGGTCGGCCTGTACCTGGGCGTGAAGTTCTACCGGCAGATGCAGGACGAGGCACGGCTGGCGCTGGCCGCGCGCACCATGGCCCACCAGGCACAGCTGAAGATGCTGCGCTACCAGCTCAATCCGCATTTCCTGTTCAACACGCTCAACGCGATTTCCACGCTGATCCTGGATCGCGACACCGGCACCGCCAACCGGATGGTGCAGGGGCTGTCGGCGTTCCTGCGCCATTCGCTCGACAACGATCCGATGCAGCGGGTCACGCTGCGCCAGGAACTCGACGCGCTCACGCTCTACCTGGACATCGAGAAGACCCGCTTCGCCGAGCGCCTGCGCGTGGAGACCGATATCGCCGAGGACTGCTGGCGCGCGCTGCTGCCGAGCCTGCTGCTGCAGCCGCTGGTGGAGAACGCGATCAAGTACGCGGTGGCCCGGCAGGTGCAGGGCGGGCTGCTGCGCATCGAAGCCCGCCGCGACGGCACCCAGCTGGTGCTGCGGGTGATCGACGACGGCCCGGGCTGCGCCGCGCTGGAAGGCGACCAGCTGCCCGAAGGCAAGGGCGTCGGCCTGCACAACACGCGCGAGCGGCTGCAGGTGCTGTACGGCGCCGGCGGCGGCTTTTCCGTGCACAACCGCGAGCGCGGGCTGGAGGTCGCCTTGCGGCTGCCGTTCGAGACCGCCGCCGGGGCGCTGGACTGAGATGGGCCGGGCCCCCGCCAGCGACGGCACTACCGGCGACACGGGCGTCGTCCGCTTGCGCGCGCTGGTCGTCGACGACGAACCGCTGGCCCGGCGCGGGCTGGAGATCCGCCTTACCGCGCATCCGGATGTGGAGATCGTCGGCCAGTACGGCGATGGCGCCGCGGCGATCGACGGCATCCATCGGCACCGCCCGGACCTGGTGTTATGGATGTGCAGATGCCCGGGATCGACGGCTTCGAGACCCTGCGCCAGATCCCCGCCGGGTCGATGCCGCTGGTCGTGTTCGTCACCGCCTACGACCACTACGCGATCCGCGCCTTCGAGGCCGCGGCGACCGGCTACCTGCTCAAGCCGGTGGAGGAGGGGCGCCTGGCGCAGGCGCTGGAGCGGGTGCGCGAGGAGCACTCGCAGCGCGCCTCGCGCGGCCATTGCGCGCGACTGCTGGGCCTGCTGGGCGAACTGAGCGGGCGGCCGCCGCTGTCGCTGGACGAGGCGTTGCGCGCGGACGCGCTGGAGCAGTTGCGCCGCGACGACCGGCTGGCGGTGCGCGACGGGCTGCGCACGGTGAAGGTGGAGCTGTCCAGCATCCGCTGGATCGACGCGGCCGGCGACTACATGTGCATCCATACCGATGGCGAGGGCCCGCAGGGCCGCACCCTGATCCTGCGCGCCACCTTGCGCGAGCTGGAGCGCCAGCTCGACCCGCGGCGCTTCCCGCGCATCCACCGCTCCACGATCGTCAACGCGCGGCGGGTGGTGGAACTGCGTCCGCACAACAACGGCGAAGGCTACCTGCGGCTGGACTGCGGCCAGGAACTCAAGCTCTCGCGCAGCCATCGCGACAAGCTCCAGCTGCTGGTCTGACCTGCCGGCGCGGCCCGCAGCGCACGCTTCGGCGCGCGCACCGCACCACTGGCCGCAACACGGTAGCGCCGATGCGGGGATGCGCGCATCGTGCATCCACCGCCGGACCCCACGCGACGGGAGGCTTCCGATGAACACGACCGCACTGAAAGCGACGCTCCTCGCCACCGCCGTTGCCATGATGCCCGCGTGGGCATTGGACCTGCGGCACGACGCATTCGACCGCAGCTATACGGTGAGCGTGGACGTGCGCGAGGCGATGCGCGCCCTCGGCTGGCAGGGCATTCCCGTGCCGGCCTCCGGGATCCCCGGCTGGCACTACGAGATGACCGCCTCGTTCGGCGCCGACCGCGACTACTACCACCTGTCGGTACACGTCACCGAGCACTCCGGCGGGCGTTGGAACGGCGGGGTGTGCGTGCGGCGTCCCGGGCAGCTGTTCGCCAGCGCCTGAGCGGCGCAGGAAGCCCCGTCGCCGGTGTGCTGGCCGGTCGCGGCTGCGGGCCGGCGCTACGACGGGGGCGGAGCATCCATCCAGTCGACCCAGCGGTGCTCGCCGTGCCCCTCCGGACGCGCGCGGTACATCCGCAGCCGCACCGGCTCGCCCTGCCGCCAGTGCAGGATGGCGGCCTGTCCATGGCGGCGGGCAAGGGCGTCGGCCGCCGCGGCGTCCAGCCCGGCCACCAGCCAGCCCGGCTCTTCCCAGCGTGCGTCGGCATCGCTGGCGACGCTGCGCCGCCTTACCAGCCCGAGCGCCTCGAGTTCCCACCGCAACGTGGCGTCGGCAGCGGCGTTGGCGGCAGGCGCCAACGCGATCGACTGCGGGTTGCAGGCGCTGACCAGGTGAAGCCCGCCGCCGGCAGCGACCGTTCCAGCGCCGCGGGCGCCGGCCGGCCGATCTCCAGCTCCAGCCAGGTGCCATCGTCCATGCGCACCCGGTAGCGGGCGGCGAGGTAGGCGGACAGCAGCGAGGCCGTGGCCGGTGCCGCACGGGGAATGCTGTTTTGCGCCATGGCCCATCATCGCCGGCCACCGCCATTGCGTACACTCCGCGGTCCCAGCAACCCCACGCCGGAACCCCGATGCCGCTGCAGACCCCGTCGACCAAACTGCCCAGGGTGGGCACCACCATCTTCACCGTGATGTCGCAGCTGGCCGCCGAGCACGGCGCGGTGAACCTGGGGCAGGGTTTCCCGGATTTCGCGGTGCCGCAGCGGCTGGTCGACGAACTGGACGCGGCCATGCGTGCCGGCCACAACCAGTACGCGCCGATGACCGGCGTGCCGGTGCTGCGCCAGGCCATCGCCGGCAAGGCGCTGCGCTGCTACGGCGCGCAGGTCGATCCTGACGCCGAGGTCACCGTGACCAGCGGCGCGACCGAGGCGATCTTCAACGCGATCCACGCGGTGGTGCGCCCGGGCGAGGAAGTGGTGGTGCTCGACCCGGCCTACGACTGCTACGAACCGGCGATCGACCTGGCCGGCGCGCGCGCGGTGCATGTGCCGCTGGATCCGCTGACCTTTGCCGTGGACTGGGAACGGGTGCGCGCGGCGATCACCCCGAAGACGCGCCTGCTGATGATCAACAGCCCGCACAATCCGTCGGGGGCCATGTTCTCGGCCGACGACATGCAGGCGCTGGCCGGGTTGCTGCGCGGCACCGGTATCCTGCTCATCTCCGACGAGGTCTACGAGCACATCGTGTTCGACGGCCGCCGCCACGAGTCGGTGCTGCGCTGGCCGGAGCTGCGCGAGCGCGCGTTCGTGGTCTCCAGCTTCGGCAAGACCTACCACTGCACCGGCTGGAAGATCGGCTACGCGATCGCGCCGCCGGCGTTGAGCGCCGAGTTCCGCAAGGTCCACCAGTACAACGTGTTCTGCACGTTCGCCCCGGCCCAGCACGCGTTCGCCGCGATGATCCGCGACGAACCGGAACACGACGAGCAGCTCGGCGCGTTCTACTACAGGCCAAGCGCGACCGCTTCCGCGAGCAGCTGCTGGGCACGCGGCTGAAGCCGTTGCCGGTGCCGGGCGGCTACTTCCAGCTCGTGGACTATTCGGCGGTCAGCGACCTTCCGGACCACGAATTCGTGAAATGGCTGACGGTGGAGAAGGGCGTGGCTGCGATTCCGCTGTCGCCGTTCTACGAGAAGCCGCCGGAAGGCCAGCGTCTGGCGCGGCTGTGCTTCGCCAAGAACGAGGCGACCCTGGACGCGGCGATCGAGCGGTTGAACAGACTCTGACATCCCCGAAGGCGCAAGGAGGCGCAAGGCAATGGACGGAACCGGAACTTCCTGGATGGACGCGGCATGGACGGCCTATGTGGACAGGGCGATCCTGGGCGCTTCGGTACTGGTCGCTGCCTTGGCCCTGCTGGGCCTTATCGAGGCTTTTTGCGCCGGCGCTGCTCGCGCGCTGGCCGTTCCGGTTCGGTGCCTCGCGGTTGGCGCGGCGCGGCCATGCCGCTCTGGAGTTCTCGCTGTGGCTGGCGTGGAGCGCAGGCATGATCGCGGACCATTTCCTCGCCCTGTCCGGTTGGGTGTCGTTCGTGCGGCCGCTGGCGGTCCTCGGGATCGTCTGGTTGGCGTGGCAACGGCGCTCGCCTACCAAGGCCGATGACAGGTAGCCTAGGCATCGTTTTCCAGTAACGGACGCACCCCGCATGCAGGACCTGCGCATTTCCCTCGTCCAGGGCGACACCCGCTGGCACGATCCGGCGGCCAATCGCGACCACTACGGCGCGCTGCTCGCGCCGCTGGCCGGCACGACCGACCTGGTGGTGCTGCCGGAAACCTTTACCAGCGGCTTTTCCAACGACGCCATCGACAAGGCCGAGGGCATGGACGGGCCGACGGTCGAGTGGATCCGGGACAAGGCGCGCACGCTGGATGCGGCGGTCACCGGCAGCGTGCAGCTGCGCACGGCCGATGGCGTCTTCAATCGCCTGCTGTGGGCCACCCCGACGGGGCACTGGCGTACTACGACAAGCGCCACCTGTTCCGCTACGCCGGCGAACACAAGCGCTATGCCGCCGGCCGCGAGCGGCTGACCGTGGACTGGAAAGGCTGGCGGATCAATCCGCAGGTCTGCTACGACCTGCGTTTCCCGGTGTTCTGCCGCAACCGCTTCGACGTGGAACGGCCGGGCGCGATGGACTTCGACCTGCAGATCTTCGTGGCCAACTGGCCGGCGCCGCGCGCCTATGCCTGGAAGACCCTGCTGCGCGCCCGCGCGATCGAGAACCTGTGCTACGTGGCGGCGGTGAACCGGGTCGGCGTGGACGGCAACGAACTGGCCTACGACGGCGACAGCGCGGTGATTGACTTCCTCGGATCGCCGCAGGTCGAGGCGCACGGCCGCGAGCAGGTACTGACCACGACCCTGTCGGCGGCCGCGCTCGCTACGCACCGCGAGCGCTTCCCGGCGATGCTGGACGCCGACGCGTTCGATCTGCGCTGAGTCCGCGGCGGGACAACCCGCGCCGGCCTACCGTGATGGGGGATGCCGGCATGGCGTGGATGGGCGATGCTGGCGTCCCGCCACGAGGAGCGTGACATGGCCGATCCACTGCAACTGGCCTGCCCGCACTGCAACGCGATCAACCGCGTGCCGGTGCAGCGGCTGGCCGACGACCCGGTCTGTGGCCGCTGCCGCTCGCGGTTGTTCCCGTCCGCGCCGTTCGCGTTGACCGTGGCGGCGTTCGATGCGCACGCGCAACGCTCCGATCTCCCGTTGCTGGTCGATTTCTGGGCGCCGTGGTGCGGGCCATGCCGGACGATGGCACCGGCCTACGCGCAGGCGGCCGCGCTGCTGGAGCCGCAGCTGCGCCTTACCAAGGTCGACACCGAGGCCGAGCCGGCGCTGGCCTCGCGCTTCGGCATCCGCAGCATCCCGACCCTGGCGCTGTTCCTGCACGGCCGCGAACTGGCCCGGCAGGCCGGCGCGATGCCGTTGCAGTCGATCGTGCAGTGGACCCGCCAGCACCTGCCGCCCGGCGCGGCCTGATACCGGAGCGATCGCCATGGAAGAGACCCGCCATAGGTCAACGTGACCCTGCACCATAAGCGGCCGATCCCCCAGGGGTCGGGCTATGCGTTCCGCGTCGCCTTCGACGACACCGCGATCCCGGAACTGTCGACCGACGAATCGCCGCCGCTGGGGCTGGGCGGCGGTCCCGATCCCACGCGCATGCTGGTGGCCGCGGTCGCCAACTGCCTCAGCGCCAGCCTGCTGTTCGCGCTGCGCAAGTTCCACAACAGTCCCGGGCCGCTGGCCACCCACGCCACCGCAACCCTGCCCGCAATGCCGGCGGACGCTGGCGGGTGGTCCACATCCAGGCCGAGCTGCGGCTCGCCGAAGCCGCCGCCGACTACACGCAACTGCAGCGGCTGCTGGCCCAGTTCGAGGACTTCTGCATCGTCACCGAGAGCGTTCGCCACGGCGTCCCGGTCACGGTCGCGGTCAGCGACGCCCAGGGCATGCGCCTGCACGGGCCCGGCGCGGTGGCCGGGAACGGCGCTTGACCCGTGCACGGGCGGCGACGGCGCCCTGCTTTATGCTCGGCCCCCGGCCCCACCTCGTCCGCGCATCCGAACGGAGATCCTCAATGCGACACCTCACGTCTTTCACTCTCGTGGCAGTGCTTGCCCTGGCCGCCACGCCAGCCGCGCACGCCGCGGGCAATGTCGACTGCAAGCTGCGCTTCAGCCTCTCCGGCTGGTCGGCGTTCTACAAGACCGCCAAGGGCAGCGGCACGATCACCTGCGACAACGGCGCCAGCCGCGCGGTCAGGATCAGCGCCAAGGGCGGCGGCATCACCTTCGGCAAGTCGACGATCGAGAACGGCACCGGCGAGTTCTCCGGTGTGCACAACATCAGTGAAACGCTGGGCACCTACGTGGCGGCCGAGGCGCATGCCGGCGCGGTCAAGTCGAGCAGGGCCGAGGTGATGACCAAGGGCGAGGTGTCGCTGGCCCCCGGCCGGTACCGGCCAGGGCTGGGACCTGGGCGTGGCTTTCGGCAAGTTCGTGATCGAGTAACCCCGATCGCGGCCCGGAATGAAAAAGGCGCCGCATGATGCGGCGCCATTTTTTTTTTCAGGCCTGCACGTCGGTCGCACAGGCCGCGCGCTTGCGCACGGCCTGCGCGGCCGGGTTCAGGCCTGTCCGCGCGGACCGCGGTTGCCGCCGCGCGGAGCGCCGCCGGGACGGCCACCCGGACGTCCACCGCCACCGGGGCGTGCATTGCCGCCCGGACGCGGGCCACCGCCACCACCCGGACGCGGGCCACCACCGCCCGGACGCGGGCTGGCGCCGCCGGGGCGCGCACCGCCCGGGCGGCCACCCGGACGCGGACCGCGGGACGGTCCCGGGTGCGACCCCGGAGTCGCATGGTCGGACGGGAAGTGCGGGGCATTGCCCGGATGGCCGTACGGACGCGGCTTGCGCGGCTGGCCGCTGCCGGCACCCCCCCCTTACGCCGAAACCGCTACCGGCGTGGCCGCCGCCATAGCCGCCACCGCCGTGACCACCGCCGGCATAGCCACCGCCGCCGTGGCCGCCACCACCGGGCTTGCCGCCCGGCTTGCCGTAGCGCGGCTTGCCGCCGGGGCCGGCGTTGCGATGGCCGCTCGGACCGGTGTCCACGCCTTCAGGCACGTACCAGGTGCGGAACGCGGCCGGATTGCCGTCCGGCAGCGGCTTGGGGCCCTTTTCCTTGCGCTGCTTGAACGGCTTCTGCGACTGCTTGGCCGCCATCTCGCCGCTCACGGTGAGTCCGCCATGCGGTTTCTTGCCGCCGCGGCCGCCGCGGCGGTCCTCGCGCACGTGGTCGAAACGGCGCAGCTCGCGGCCTTCATCGGCGGTGTTGTGGCCGTTGACGTAGGCCTCACCGGGCCACGCTCGTGGCCGACGTGGACGGTGGCCTTGGCCGCGCGCCGCTGGCCGATCACCGGCTGCAGGGTCAGGGTCGACGCGCCGCTGTCTTCCAGCGCCAGCGACTTGCGCAGCGCCTCGACCTGTTCGATCGGCAGTTCCTGCGACTGGCCGCGCAGCAGTTCGCGCGGCAGGCTGACCTTGCCGTAGCGGGTACGCTTGAGCCGGCTGACCTGGCAGCCCTGCGATTCCCACAGGCGGCGCACTTCGCGGTTGCGGCCTTCCTTGACCACGACCTTGAACCAGTCGTGCGAATCGGTGCCGCCGATGCGTTCGATCTGGTCGAACTTCGCGGGACCGTCCTCCAGCGCCACGCCCCGGGCGAGGCGGTCGACGAGGCTGTCCGGCACCGTTTCCTTTACCTTCCGGGGCGCGCACGCGCACCACGTATTCGCGTTCGACCTCGTGCGACGGATGCATCATCGCGTTGGCGATCTCGCCGTCGGTGGTCAGCAGCAGCAGGCCGGTGGTGTTGATGTCGAGGCGGCCGATCGCGATCCAGCGCGCGCCCTTCAGGCGCGGCAGGGCCTCGAAGATGGTCGGGCGGCCTTCGGGATCCTCGCGGGTGGTCACTTCGCCTTCGGGCTTGTTGTAGACCAGCACGCGCGCCGGCTCGGTCAGCGCCGAGGCGACGAAGGCCTTGCCGTCGAGTTCGACGCGGTCGCCGCTGCGGATGCTCTGGCCGACCTGGGCGACTTCGCCATTGACCTTGACCAAGGCCGTCGGCGATGCGCTGCTCCAGCGCGCGGCGCGAGCCGAGTCCGGCCTGGCTGGACCTTGTGCAGGCGCTCCTCGATCTTCGCGGCGGGCGCGGCGGCGGTTTCCTCGCCGCGCTTGAGCGACAGCTTGCCGAGGGTCTTGCGGGGTGTATCAGTCATGGGTCCTGCTCCGGCCGTCGTTCTCGCCTTCGGCCTGGGTTCCGGTTTCGGGGGCGTCGTCGGCGTGTTCGGCCTCGGGCGCGGTGGGGGTGTCGTGGGTCTGGCCGGCGCCGGTGTCGCTGGCGTCGGCGGGTGTTCCGTCGGCGTCGCGGTCGCCGCCTTCGTCGTGGCCGATGCCGTCGTCACCGGGATGGCCATCGCCACCGGTATCCGCATCGTTGGCGGCGAAGCCGTTGCCGGCGTCCGTCTCCATGCCGGCATCGGCGCTGATCCCGGCCTGGGCCGGCGCGGCGTCCGGATCCAGCGGCAGCTGCGGCTCCAGTTCGCCGATGTCCTTCAGCTCGGACAGTGGCGGCAGCTCATCCAGGCGCTTGAGGCCGAAGTAGTCGAGGAAGCCCTTGGTCGTGCCGTACAGCGCCGGCCTGCCGGGCACGTCGCGGTGGCCGACCACGCGGATCCACTCGCGCTCTTCCAGCGCCTGGACGATGTTGCTGCTCACCGCCACGCCGCGGACCTGCTCGATCTCGCCGCGGGTGATCGGCTGGCGGTAGGCGATCAGGGCCAGCGTTTCCAGGTGGCGCGGGTGTAGCGGGTCTTGCGCTCGGTCCACAGCCGGGCGACCCAGGCGTGCACGTCGGCCTTGACCTGGTAGCGGAAGCCGGAGGCGACCTCCACCAGCTCCACGCCACGGTCGGCGCAGGCGGCGGCCAGCTGCTCCAGCGCGGCCTCGACGCTGCCCGGCGGGGCCGGCGCGTCCTCCGGGAACAGCGCGTGCAGCTGGGCCAGCGGCAGCGGCTGGTTGGCCGCCAGCAGCGCGGCTTCGACGATACGGTTGATCAGCGCCTGGTCCATGGATCCCGCAGGGTCTGGTTGAAGGGGAGGCGGCGGGCTTCAGCCCGCAGCCGGTTCGTTGGCGGCGTCGCCGTCGTCGAACTCGCTGTGGAACTGCAGCGGTTCGTTGGTGTTGCCGATCGCCAGCGACTTGACGTAGATCGGCGCCAGCGGCGCGTCCTGGACGATGTCCAGCAACTGCTCCTTGGCCAGCTCGAGCAGCGAGAGGAAGGTAACCAGCACGCCGAGCCGGCCTTCCTCGGCCGTGAACAGCGACTCGAAGCGGTGGAAGCGGCCGTCGTCCAGCCGCTGCAGCACTTCGCCCATCCGCTGGCGCACGCTCAGTGCCTCGCGGCGGATGTGGTGGCCGCCGAACAGCTCGGCGCGCTTGAGCACGTCGTGCAGGGCCAGCAGCATCTCGCGCAGGTCCACCGGCGGCGGCAGCTTCACCACCGCCCGGTCGGGCACGAACGCCTGCACCGGAGTGGTGTCGCGGTCCTGGCGGGGCAGGCCGTCGATGTCCTCGGCGGCCTGCTTGAAACGCTCGTATTCCTGCAGGCGGCGGACCAGCTCGGCGCGCGGGTCGGCTTCGTCGCCGTCCTCGCTGACCGGGCGCGGCAGCAGCATCCGCGACTTCACCTCGGCTGCGATCGCGGCCATGACCAAGGTACTCGGCGGCCAGTTCGAAGCGCAGGTCCTGCATCGCGCCGATGTAGTCGACGTACTGCCGGGTGATCTCGGCGACCGGGATGTCGAGGATGTCCAGGTTCTGCCGGCGGATCAGGTACAGCAGCAGGTCGAGCGGACCTTCGAACGCGTCGAGGATGACCTCCAGCGCGTCCGGCGGGATGTACAGGTCCTGCGGGATCTGCAGCAGCGGCTGCCCATGCACCACCGCCAGCGGCATTTCCTGCTGCTGCGGGGCCACGTGCGGCTGCATTGTCGGGGTCGCGTCTTGCGCGGGTTCGGAACTCATCTGCTCGGAGGCCATTGCCCGGTATGGGCCGCGCCGCAGCGCCCGGATACGGGCGTGCCGCGCCTGCGATGGCGGACGTCGCCGGGAAAGGCCGGGACGGGCGCCGCTACATGCACATCAATACAGGCCCGGCACCGTGAGAGCGGTGGCCGACAGCCGGGGAGGTCGTCTGCGTGCGGCGTTTCGCTGGGCAGCGGATCGGTCGTCGGGTGGCCGGGTGTCGAGCGCCTGGACGGTGCGCTGGGTCCCCTGTGGCTCGGAGGCCGACGGGCCGCTGGTCACGGCCGCATATGTGGCAAGGGTAAGCGCTGGCTGGCGGGCTGTCCAGCGGCGGTGCCACGCCGGCATGGGCGCCTACAATGCCGGCGGACCATCAGGGGGCTTGGCATGTGGTACGTGATCGAGAGCGTCTTCGGCAGCGACATCCCAAACGCCGTGCCGCCGCCCGGCCGGCGCACCTGGCGCGCCTGCATGCGCTGCGCGACGAGGGGCGCCTGCTGGTGGCCGGTCCCTGCCCGGCGGTGGACGCGGAGGATCCGGGCGAGGCCGGCTACAGCGGCAGCCTTGTGATCGCCGCCTTCGACTCCCTTGAGCAGGCGCAGGCCTGGGCCGACGCGGATCCCTATGCGACAGGCGGGGTCTGCGTACGGATCGAGGCGCGGCCGTTCGTCAAGGTGCTGCCGTGACCACGGTCGCGGTGCATGTTGCGCTGCGGCATTGCAATGACTCGTCAGGCCATTGATTCCTAAGGGGTTGAGTCTTCGTCACAGGGGCTGGTAGAACGCCCTGAAAACGTTTACAGTGCCCGCCACTATCGAGGCCGGATCAGAGGGCAGGGAACGATGGGACGTCAGGCGGTGACGATCCGCGATGTCGCGCGCGAGGCCAACGTCTCGGTCGCCACCGTTTCCCGCGCCCTGAACGGACACAGCAACGTCGCCGAAGCGGTGCGCCGGCAGGTCCTGGAAGTGGCCAACCGGCTGCGCTACAGCCCGCATGCGGCCGCGCGCAGCCTCAGCAGCCGCAGCACCCAGACCATCGGCGTGGTGCTGCCCGACCTGCACGGTGAATTCTTCTCCGAACTGATCCGCGGCATCGACTCGATCGCGCGGACCTCGTCGCGGCACCTGCTGCTGTCGAGCTACCACGGCGACCCGGACGAGCAGGCGTCCGCCCTGCGCGCGATGCGAGGCCGCGTGGACGGCCTGCTGGTGATGTCGCCCTACGCCGAGCGGCCGGGGTTCCTCGCCGAGAACCTGCCCCCGCTGCCGGTGGTGCTGATCAGCAGCCGCCATGGGACGAACCGGCCTTACCGGTGTTCGAGATCGACAACCATGCCGGTGCGGCCGCGATGACCCGGCACCTGCTTTCGCTCGGCCATCGCCACATCGCCTTCATCGGCGGGCCGGCGCTCAACCATGACGCACGCGAACGCCTGCGCGGATTCCGCGACGCCATCGGCGCACATGCCGGCGCGCGCGGCAGCGAGTTCGCCGGCGACTTCCATGAATCCTCCGGCCATGACGCCGGCCGCGCGATCCTCGCCTCGGGCGACCGGCCCGATGCGGTGTTCGCGGCCAACGACATGATGGCGCTGGGTTGCCTCTATGCGTTCGCGCAGGCCGGGGTGGACGTACCGCGCGACATCGCCCTGGCCGGGTTCGACGACATACCGCTGGCACGCTTCGTTCACCCGTCGTTGACCACGATGCGGGTCAGCATCGCCGAACTCGGTGGCAACGCGCTCAGGCGCCTGCTTGCACAGATCGACGCCAGCGAACCGGCAGCGGCGGAGCACCACGTGCTCGTGCCCGAACTGGTCGTGCGCCACTCCAGTGGCGGACCGGCCAAGCCGCAGGCCACATCCGGCAGACAAGGAAAATAACCGGAACGGATCACCACGTCGCACCATCCTGGGAGGGAAGATCAATGAACGGAACACGCAACGCGAGACCCGCACGCAAGATCCTCGTCGCGGCCCTTACCAGCTGCCTGGCACTGGGTGCCGCACCGGCCATGGCGCAGAGTACCGGCGCCACCATCCGCGGCCAGCAGGTCACGGCCGATTCCGCGCCTGCGCCTGATGCGCAGCTCACCGTGGTGAACCCGGCCACCGGCCTGCGCAGGACCGTGCAGGCCGGCGCGGATGGCAAGTATTCGGTCGCCGGCCTGCCGCCCGGGACGTACCGCATCGAAGTGCAGGCCGCAGGCCGCGGCCACGAGCCGCGAACTGACCGTGCAGGTTGGCCAGACGGCGACGCTCAACCTGGGCGTCGGCGGAGTGGCGGAGACGGCCACGGCGGGCGAAGCGACCACGCTCGACGCGGTGCAGGTGGTCGGTGCCGCGGTCGAGACCCGCACCTCCGAAGTGGCGACCTACATCAGCAACAAGCAGATCGAAGCGCTGCCGCAGAACAGCCGCAACTTCCTCGCCTTCGCCGACACCGTGCCCGGCGTCCAGTTCATCACCGATGCCAGCGGAAATACCCGGCTGCGTTCCGGTGCGCAGAGCGCCAACGCCGTCAACGTGTTCATCGATGGCGTCGGCCAGAAGAACTACGTGACCACCGGTGGCGTCAGCGGCCAGGACACCAGCCGTGGCAACCCGTTCCCGCAGTCGGCGATCGGCGAATACAAGGTCATCACCCAGAACTACAAGGCCGAGTACGACCAGCTCAGCAGCGCGGCGGTGGTGGCCGCCACCCGCTCCGGCAGCAACGAGTTCCAGGCAGCTTCTTCTGGGACTACACGACGACCGACTGGCGTTCGGCCACCGACTTCGAGCGCAAGCCGGGCGCGACCAAGGCCGAAAGCAAGCAGGAACAGTACGGCGTTTCCTTCGGCGGGCCGATCGTGCGCGACGTCGCGCACTTCTTCATCGCCTACGAGGCCAAGGAGTTCAGCAGCCCTATAGGACCTTCGCCCCGGGGCGGGGTTACGACGTCAGCCAGCTGCCGCCGGACCTGCAGGAGCAGTACGGCACCGGAACCTACACCTCGCCGTTCAAGGAAGACCTGTACTTCGGCAAGATCGACTGGCTCGTCGGAGAGAACCATTACTTCGAGCTGACCGCCAAGTACCGCGACGAAAGCGAGACCATCCAGGTCGAGGGCCAGCGCCTGCCGCCGGCGGCCACGCTCAACACCAACGAGGAGACCCGCGTCGACCTGCGCTACCAGTGGACCTCGGGGGACTGGCTCAACGACGCGCACATCACCTACGAGGACGCGTTCTGGAGCCCGCAGCCGGCCAATTTCGTGCCGGGCTACTTCCTCAGCGACGGCAACTGGTGGGACACCATCGTCCGCAGTGGTGGCGGCGACAACTACTGGGACAAGGGCCAGGAAGGCTGGTCGTTCCATGATGACCTGACCTTCAGCGGCTGGGCCGGGCACACGCTCAAGATGGGCGTGAAATACAAGAGCGTGGACCTGGATACGCTCGAGCAGAACAAGTACAACCCGCAGTTCTACTACGACATCCACGAAAGCCTGGGCGTGCCGACCCATGTCGAGTTCGGTGCGCCGGTGGCCGGGCTCGGCGACGGCACCGTCAGCTCGGGCAACAGCCAGTTCGGCCTCTACATCCAGGACGACTGGGAGGTCAACGAGCACCTCACCCTGAACCTGGGCGTGCGCTGGGACGTGGAGAGCACGCCCAGCTACGAGGACTACGTGACCCCGGCCGACGTGGTCACCGCGCTGCGGGCCTCGAACACCAACCTGCCCAACTCCGGCGTCGACATCAACGACTACATCAGCACCGGTGGCAACCGCGACCCGGACCGCAACAACTGGGCGCCGCGTTTCGGCTTCTCCTACGACCTCGATGCCGACCAGCGGCACGTGATCTTCGGCGGTGCCGGCCGCTCCTACGACCGCAACCTGTTCGACTACCTGCAGAACGAGGTGTCGAAGGGCAGCTGGGCGTCGTATGTCTACAACTTCAACACGCCGATGCACCCGTGCGCGGTCGGCACGGACGCGACCTGCCGCAACTGGGACCCGCGCTACCTCGATCCGGATTTCCTGCGCGCCTCCTCCGTCGCCGGCGGCAGCCGCGAGGTGTACGTCAACCACAACAACCTGGTGGTGCCGTACTCGGACCAGTTCGGCCTGGGCATGCGCAACGCCTTCGAGGTCCTCGGGCACGACTGGCATACCGAGGTGATGTACTCCTACGTGCGCAGCCACGAGGGCATCGCGTTCCTGCTTGGCAACCGCCGCGCCGATGGCAGCTTCTTCCCGTCGACGCCGGCCGGCGCTACCGATCCGCCGCCGTGGGGGCAGGGCTTCGCGCCGTTCTCCAACCTGATCCTGACCCAGAACGCGCTGGAGACCAGGACCAACTCGGTGTACGTCAAGCTCGAGAAGCCGTACACGCAGGCCTCGGGCTGGGCGGCGACCTTCGCCTACACCTGGACCGATTCGGAGCAGAACAGCCCGATCGACGGCTGGCCGGGCGCGTTCAACGCGCAGGACATCGAGGACTACGGCTGGTTCCCGGGCAAGGTGCCGGAGAACCGGGTCGTCGCCTCCGGCATCTGGGACGGTCCGTGGGGGCTGACGTTCTCCGGCAAGGGCGTGTGGGCGGACGCCACGCCGCGCTATTACCAGAACTGCAATGTGTCGGCCTGGGCGTACTGCCATTTCGACAGCTATACGCCTGACGACGACTTCAAGCAGGTCGACGTGGCGATGGAGAAGGTGTTCGACACCGGTACCGACATCGCCCTGCGGCTGCGCTTCGACGTGCTCAACCTGTTCGACTGGACCAACTATTCCGGCTACGAGGACTGGAGGGGCGGGGCGAACGAGCCGCAGAACCCGCTGTGGGGCACGCCTAACGCGATCGCACTGCCGACCCGCACGTTCAAGCTGTCGATCGGCATCGACTGGTGAGGTGGCGACGGCGGCCGCCCGGACTCCTCTCCCTCCGGGCTGGCCGTCGTGGCCGGTCCCGCCCATGCGCCGCGGAGCGCAGGGCGGGGCCGGGTGTCGGATAATAGGCAAAGGGCAGCAATGCGCAGGGGACTTCCGGTGAGTTGGCGGCAACTGAGAATCGCGGCGACCATGGCCGCGGCGGTCTGGCTGGTGGCCGCATGCGGTCGTGAACCGCCACCGCCGCCGGCGCAACCGGCACCGCCGAAGCCCGACGTGATCCTGATCGAACCGGTGCTGCCGGAACGTCCGCCGCGGCCCGAGCTGCCGCCGCTGTTCCGCGACATCGAGAAGCGCACCTTCCAGTTCTTCTGGGACACGACCAACGAGCAGAACGGGTTGACCCCGGACCGCTATCCGTCGCGACCGTTCTCCAGCATCGCCTCCATTGGCTATGCGCTGACGGCCTATCCGATCGGCATCGAGAACGGCTGGGTCAGCCGTACCCAGCGGTTGACCGCACCTGGTCACGCTGCGCTTCCTGCGCGACATCCCGCAGGGGCCGCAACGCACCGGCAAGGGCGGCTACAAGGGCTTCTACTACCACTTCCTGGACATGCAGAAGGGCCAGCGCTACGACAGCTGGGTCGAGCTGTCGAGCGTGGACACCGCGCTGCTGATGATGGGCGCGCTGTTCGCCCAGGCCTACTACGACGGCGACGACCCGCGCGAGGCGGAGATCCGCCGGCTGGCCGACCAGCTGTACCGCAAGGTCGACTGGACCTGGCTGCAGCAGCGCGAGCCGCTGGTCTCGATGGGCTGGTTCCCCGAGAGCGGCTTCATCGTCCACGACTGGATGGGCTACAACGAGGCCATGCTGCTGTACGTGCTGGCGCTGGGTTCGCCGACCCATCCGGTCAGCGAGGACGCGTGGACGGTGTGGACACGCACGTACAACAACGACTGGGGCGTGTACTACGGGCAGGAGTACCTGAGCTTCGGCCCGCTGTTCGGCCACCAGTACAGCCATGTCTGGATCGACTTCCGCGACATCCAGGACCAGTACATGCGCGAGCGCGGGATCGACTACTTCCTCAACAGCCGCCGCGCCACGCTGGCCCACCGCGAGTACGCCATCGCCAACCCGAGGAAGTGGAAGGACTATGGCGAGAACGTGTGGGGCCTGACTGCCAGCGACGGCCCGCAGAACACCCGCCAGATCTACCGCGAGGAGGAGCGCGAGTTCCGCCACTACTCGTCGCGTGGCGCCGGCTTGCGCGAGAACTTCGACGACGGCACGCTCGCCCCGACCGCGGCGATCTCCTCGATCGTGTTCGCGCCGGAAGTGGTGATCCCGGCCACCGAGGAGATGCACCGCCGCTACGGCGACTACCTGTACTCCAGCTACGGCTTCCTGGACTCGTCAACCCGAGCTTCGACTTCGACATCCCGCTCAAGACCGGACGGCTGGTGCCGGGCGGGGGCTGGGTGGCCAGCGACTACATCAGCATCGACCAGGGGCCGATACTTGCGATGATCTCCAACTATCGCAACGAGTTCGTCTGGTCGGTGATGAAGAAGAGCCCGTACATCCGCAAGGGACTGGAGCGGGCAGGCTTCCGCGGCGGCTGGCTCGCGCCGGAGGACGAGGCCACCGAGTTCGTGCAGGCCGACCCGGGTGCGGCCGCCGCACGCGCACTTGGCATGGCCGAATCGCGCGCGGCCGCGGCAGAGGCGCAGGAGAAGGCGGCGCAGCCCAACAACCGCGCGCAACCGCCGCCGCAATGAGGCCGGCGTCCCGCAGCAGGGGCCTGCACCTTACCGGCCGCCGCGTCGCTGTCCTGCTGCTGGCCGGGCTGGCCGCCGGCTGCCGCGAACAGGCGGCCGAACCGGTCCGCTTCTGGGCGATCGGCCGCGAGGCCGAAGTCGTGACCGAACTGGTCGCGCAGTTCGAACGCGAGAACCCGGGCATCCGGGTCGAGGTGCAGCAGATCCCCGGCACGGCCGCGCACGAGAAGCTGCTCACCGCCTATGCCGCCGACGCGCTGCCCGACCTCTGCCAGCTGGGCAACACCTTATTGCCGGAGTTCGCCGCGCTGGGCGTGCTGGAGCCGTTGCAGCCGATGGTCGAGGCATCGGCGGTGGTCGCGCCGGAGGACTACTTTCCCGGTGTCTGGGAAACCAGCGTGATCGACGGAAAGCTGGTCGGCGTTCCCTGGTACGTGGATACCCGCCTGCTGTTCTACCGCAAGGACATCCTGCGCGAGGCCGGGGTCGAGCATCCGCCGCGGACCTGGGCCGAGTGGGAACAGGCGATGGCGGCGGTGAAGGCCCGCGTGGGGCCGGATCGCTACGCGATCCTGATGCCGCTCAACGAGTTCGAGCAGCTGGTGTCGTTCGGCCTGCAGCAGGACGACAGCCTGCTGCGCGACCACGACACCCGCGGCAATTTCCAGAGCCCCGGCTTCCGGCGCGCGATGGCCTTCTACGCCAACATGTTCGCGCGGGGGTGGGCGCCGCGACGGTCGGAAACCGAGATATCGAACGTCTGGGACGAGTTCTTCAACGGCTTCTACGCCTACTACCTGTCCGGCCCGTGGAACATCCGCGAATTCCGCAAGCGCGAGCCGGCCGCACTGGCCGGACAGTGGGGCACGATGCCGCTACCCGGTCCGGAAGGGCCCGGCGCCGGTATCGCCGGCGGCGCGAGCCTTATCATGTTCCGGGGTTCGCCACGGCAGCGTCAGGCATGGAAACTGGTCGAGTTCCTCTCACGCCCGGACGTGCAGGTGCGCTTCCACGCGATGATCGGCAACCTGCCGCCGCGACGCAGCAGCTGGAGCGATCCGCAGCTGGCCGGTGACGCGCTGTCGGTGGCGTTCCGCGACCAGATGGAGCGGATCAGGCCGGTGCCCAGGTCCCGGAGGTGGGAGCGGATCGCGCAGGAGATCCGTATCACCGGCGAGCGCGTGGTCCGCGGCGGCCAGCCGCAGGAGCAGGCGCTGCGCGAGCTCGACCAGCGCGTCGATGCGATCCTGGAGAAGCGTCGCTGGATGCGTGCGCGCGATAGCGCCGCCGCCGGCCCCGGTGCCGCCCGCGAGGTGGCGCCATGAACCGTTCGCTTGCCGGCTGGATCTTCGCCGGGCCGGCGCTGGTGGTGATCGGCGTGTTCTTCGGCCTGCCGGTGCTGGCGGCGCTGGCCCTGAGCCTGACCGACTTCGACCTGTACGCGCTGGCCGATCGCTCCAACCTGCGCTTCGTCGGCCTGGACAACTACTGGAGCTGCTGCGCACGCCGATGTTCTGGAAGGCGCTGGGCAACACGACCTACTTCGTGGCGGTCGGCGTGCCGCTGTCGATTGCCGTGTCGCTGGGCGCGGCGTTGTTGCTCAACGCACCGGTGGCCCGGTTCAAGGCCCTGTTCCACCGCGCTGTTCGCGCCGGTGGTGACCACGCTGGTGGCGGTGGCGGTGATATGGCGCTACCTGTTCCACACCAGCTACGGCCTGGTGAACTGGGCGCTGGGACATGTCGGCATCGCGCCGGTGGACTGGCTGGGCGACCCGCGCTGGGCGATGCCGACCATCATCCTGTTCGCGGTCTGGAAGAACTTCGGCTACAACATGGTGATCCTGCTGGCCGGCCTGCAGGGCATCCCGCAGGACCTGTACGAGGCCGCGCGCATCGACGGCGCCTCGCGCTGGAAGCAGTTCCTGTACATCACCCTGCCGCAGCTGGGGCCGGTGCTGCTGGTAGTCGGCGTAATCACCGTGTCCGGCTACTTCCAGCTGTTCGCCGAGCCCTACGTGATGACCCGTGGCGACCCGCTGCAGAGCACGGTCAGCGTGCTGTACTTCATGTTCGAGGAAGGCTTCAAGTGGTGGAACTTGGGGCGCGCCTCGGCGGTGGCGTTCCTGCTGTTCCTGATCATCCTCGGCGTGACCACGCTGATGCTGAGGCTGGGCCGGCGCAAGGAGCTTGTATGAGCGCGGAAGTCGGGCAGTCGCGCTGGCATGCGCTGCTGGTCAACGGCGCGCTGCTGGTGCTGGCCGTGGTCAGCCTTACGCCGCTGCTGTGGATGGTGGCGGTGTCGTTCATGCAGGTCGGCGAGGCCAGCCGCTTCCCGCCGCCGCTATTGCCCTCGTCGGCGACGCTGGCCAACTACCACGAGATGTTCGCCCGCACCGGCATGGCGCGGAACTTCGCCAACAGCGTGCTGGTCTCGGCCGCGATCACCCCAGGCTCGCTGCTGTTCAACACCCTTACAGGTTATGCCTTCGCCAAGCTGCGCTTCCCTGGTCGCGAGCGGGTCTTCCAGCTGCTGCTGGCCGCGCTGGTGATCCCGGCGCAGGTGGCGATGCTGCCGCTGTTCCTGCTGATGAAGCAGCTGGGGCTGGTGAACACCTACGGCGGTGTCGTCGTGCCGGCGCTGGCCGGCGTGTTCGGCATCTTCCTGGTGCGCCAGTACGCACGCTCCATCCCCGACGAGCTGATGGAAGCGGCGCGGATCGACGGGGCGGGGGAGTGGCGGATCTTCTTCTCCATCGTGCTGCCGATGCTCAAGCCGGTGCTGGTGACGCTGGCGATCTTCACCTTCATGGCCGCCTGGAACGATTTCATGTGGCCGCTGATCGTGCTCACCGACCAGGGAGCACTACACGCTGCCGGTGGCGCTGGCGTCGCTGTCGCGCGAACACATCATGGACGTGGAACTGATGATGGCCGGCGCGGTGGTGACGGTGGTGCCGGTGCTGCTGCTGTTCCTGCTGCTGCAGCGCTACTACATCCAGGGCCTGCTGCTGGGAAGCGTGAAGGGGTGAGGAGCTGTCGATGGTGATCGGGTTGTCCGCGGGTACGGATCGCGTGGCGCACGTGGGCCGGGTGGTCCTGGTGGCCGGGTTGTGGGCCGGTGCGGGCGCGGCGCAGGCGCAGGCCCGGGTGCTCGATGCGTTCGAGGATCCGGCACCCCGGCGGGTGGTCACCTCCAACCAGGTCAGTGGCGCGCTTCGCCAGGTCGATGGCGCCGGGGGCAGGGCGCTGTGCCTGGAGTACGACTTCAACGGCGTGTCCGGCTACGCCGGAATCCAGCGTGACCTGCCGCTGGAATTCCCGGAGAACTACCGCTTCGCCTTCCAGCTGCGCGGCGATTCACCCGCCAACGACCTGCAGTTCAAGCTGCTCGATGCCAGCGGCGACAACGTGTGGTGGGTCAACCGGCCCCGTTTCGACTTTCCCGTCGACTGGACGCCGGTGCGGTACCGCCAGCGGCACATCTCCAAGGCATGGGGGCCGGATCCGGACAAGGTCCTGCGCCGCAGCGCGAAGCTGGAGTTCACGATCTACAACAACGCCGGCGGTGCCGGTTCGGTGTGCTTCGACGCGCTGACATTCGAGCCGTTGCCGGCCGATCCGGCGACGCCACCCTCGGCGGTGTCGGCGCAGGCCACCGCAGCGCCGGAAGCCGCGGCGCTGGCGATCGATGGCGACTTGGCCACCGCCTTACAGGGCACGCGGCAGGCAGAAACTTGTGCTCGACCTAGGGTAGGTGCGCGAATTCGGTGGTCTGCGCCTGCACTGGTCCGGGACCGGCAAGCGGCCTGCGCGTTACGCGATTTCGCTGGAGCAGGCGGGCGACGGACGCTGGAAGGAAGTGCGGCGCGTCGACCAGGCCGCGGCGACACCGACTGGATCGCATTGCCGGAAGCGGAAGCCCGGCGCATCGCGCTGGATTTCGACGGCGGCAGCTACGCGCTGGCCGAAGCCGAGGTGCAGCCGCTGTCGTTTTCCGCGCATCCCAACGAATTCATGAAAGCGGTGGCGGCCGACCTGCCGCGTGGCTGGCTGCCACGCGGGTTCAGCGGCGAGCAGCCGTACTGGACCATCGTCGGCATCGATGGCGGAGGCGAACAGGGACTGGTCGGCGAGGACGGCGCGGTGGAAGTCGCGCGCGGCGGCTTCAGCATCGAGCCGTTCGTGCTCGAGCAGGGCAGGCTGCTGAGCTGGGCCGACGTGCGCACCGGGCAGGGCCTGCGGCCCGGTGGCATCCCCTTGCCGAACGTGACCTGGACCGCGACCGATGCCGGCGACCGCGCGCCGGCGCTGCTGGACGTGCTCGCCTTCGCGCAGGGCACGCCGGAGGATTCGCGGCTGGTGACGCGCTACCGGCTGACCAATCCGCACGATGCGCCGCGCGACTACACCCTCGCGCTGGCGGTGCGGCCGTTGCAGGTCAATCCGCCCAGCCAGTTCCTCAACACGGTCGGTGGGGTGAGCCGGATCGCATCGCTGTCCATCACGGGCAGCGTCGTCGAGGTGGATGGCAGGGCGCGGGTTTTCGCAACCGGGCGACCGGATGCGGCCTTCGCCACGCCGTTCGAGGCCGGGCTCGAGGTGCAGCGACTGGCCGGCAACGACGTGCCGGCCGTGACCCGGGTCGAGGACCCGACCGGACTGGCTTCGGGCATGCTGCTGTACCGGTGGCGGCTCGCGCCCGGCGAAACGCGCGAGGTCGCGCTGGTGGCGCCGCTGACCGGGCCGGCGCACGCGGTGAACGGCTTCGATCCCGGCGGTTTCGACCTGGAGGCCTCGGTGCGGCAGGCCGAGGCGCGCTGGCAGGACCTGCTCGGCCAGGTGCGGCTGCGCCGCCGCCGCCGCAGGCCGGGCGTTCTCCGACACGGTGCACACCGCGCTGGCGCACATGCTGGTCTCGCGGATCGGCGCGCGGCTGCAGCCGGGCACGCGCTCGTATTCGCGCAGCTGGATCCGCGATGGGGCGATGATCTCCGAAGGCCTGCTGCGGCTGGGCCGGCCCGAGGTGGTGCGCGAATACCTCGAGTGGTATGCGCCCCACCAGTTCGACAACGGCAAGGTGCCGTGTTGCGTCGACGACCGCGGCAGTGACCCGGTACCGGAGAACGACAGCCATGGCGAACTGATCTTCAACATCGCCGAGTACTGGCGCTACAGCGGTGACCGCGCCTTCCTGGAAACGATGTGGCCGCATGTGGCGGGCGCGTTCGACTACATGGAGCAGCTGCGCGCCAGCGAGCGCACCGCGGCGAACCGCAGGCGCGATCCGGCCTTCTACGGGATGATGCCGGTGTCGATCAGCCACGAAGGCTATTCGGCCAAGCCGATGCATTCGTACTGGGACAACTTCTGGGCGTTGCGTGGCTACAAGGACGCGGTCGAGATCGCACACGCCCTGGACAGGGGTGCCGATGCGGAGCGGATGGCGAAGGCGCGCGACGAGTTCCGTGCCGACCTTACCCGCCTCGCTGCGTGCGGCGACCCGGCGCCACGGTATCGGCTACCTGCCCGGTGCCGCGGAGCTGGGCGACTTCGACCCGACCTCCACCACGATCGCACTGGCACCCGGCGGCGAGCAGGACTGGCTGCCGCGCGACCTGCTGGAGGGCACCTTCGAGCGCTACTGGCGCGAGTTCGTGCAGCGCCGCGACGGGCAGCGCGAGTGGAAGGACTACACGCCCTACGAATGGCGCAATGTCGCCGCGTTCGTACGCCCCTGGGCTGGCGCGAGCGGGCGTGGGAGGCGACCGAGTATTTCTTCCGCGACCGCCGGCCGGTCGAGTGGAACCAGTGGGCGGAAGTCGTCTCCAGCACGCCACGCACGCCGTTCTTCGTCGGCGACCTGCCGCACGCATGGGTGGCTTCGGATTTCCTGCGCTCGGCGCTGGACATGTTCGCCTACACACGCGAGCGCGACGACAGCCTGGTGTGCTGGCGGCCGGCGTGCCGGTTGACTGGCTGCAGGGGAGGGCATCGCGATCGAGGGCCTGTACACGCCACATGGCCGCCTCGGCTACGCCTTGCGTCGCGTCGCCGGCGAGTTGCAGCTGGACGTGGCGGCCGACGCAGGCCTTCCGCCTGGCGGGCTGGTGCTGCCGTGGCCGTATGAGGGCACACCGGGCGCGACGACGATCGACGGCAGGAAGGCCCGGTGGCAGGGCGGCGAGCTGCGCATCGACCGGCCCGGTGCGAGGGTGCGCATCGCGGTGCCCTGAAGCGGCCTGGTCCGTGCGGGCGCGAGTCTTGCCGGCGCCGCACGCGGGACGCGCCAGCAGGACAGGCGTCCATGCTGTCGCGGGTCCGCGGGACGGACTTCTACAATGCGCGCGGAGAGGGGCGGAGGCCGGCAATGCAACGCAGTAGCGTCCGGTTGTGGCTGGTTCCGCTGGCGATCGCGCTGGCCATGCTCGTCGCCGCGCACACCCGGCATGGTGGCTGTCGACGCGCGCCGGGCTGGTTCCCGCCTGCAATCCCTACTGGGACGGCTGCACCTCGATCAGCCGCGCTGCCCGGCACGGCCTGGGCAACCACCTGTTCCGGCTGCTGATGCTGCCGTGCGCGCTGCTGCTGGCAATGCACTGGTGGCTGGCACGGCGATGGCTGCGCATGCCGGGCAGTCGCGCGACGTGGAAGGCGCCTGGCTGCTGGCCTTCGGCCTGCTCGCCGCGCACGCGCTGGCGGTGTATGTCGCGTTTCTCGGCAGCGAAGGCCAGGCGTATGCCTTCATGCGCCGCTACGGCATCACCTTCTATTTCGGCGGCGGCTTCCTGGCGCAGGCGTGGTTCCTGCGGCTGGCGTGGCGGCGCGGCCGGTTGGCTCCGCGCATGCGGCGGGCGATGACCGCGTTGTGCCTGGCGATGCTTGCGCTGGGCGTGGCCAAGCTTGCCGGCGACGTGGCCATCGCCGATCCCGGGCGGCTGGACCGCTTCGCCGACGCACTGGAATGGCAGCTGGGCCTGCTGCTGGCCGGCTGGTACCTGCTGCAGGCCTGGCACTGGCGCCGGGAGCGGGTGGAACTGTCCTTCGACCGGAATCCGTGAGCCGGCAGCGCTTCACGCAACGCTGCGCCCATGGATTCGCCGCTGGAAGAAAATCCACTCGTCCGCGGAGGCGGGGAGGCGTCCGCCGACGCGTGTGCTTCAGCGTGCGCGCACGCCGGCGACGATCGCCGCGGCCTTGGCCGCGCTGGCCTCGACCTTGTCCCACTCGCCGGCCTTGAGCCAGTTCTTCGGCACCATCCACGAGCCGCCGATGCAGACCACGTTCGGCTGCGACAGGAACTCGGCCGCGGTGTCTTCGGTGATGCCGCCGGTCGGGCAGATCTTCAGGTCCGCCATCGGGCCGGCTAAGGCCCTTGAGCATGGCCAGGCCGCCGACGGCGGTGGCCGGGAACAGCTTGCACACGCGGAAGCCGCGCGCCATCAGCGACAGGAATTCGGTCGGCGTCGCGCCGCCCGGCACCACCGGGATCGGCGCCTTGGCCAGCGCATCGGCCAGCTCCGGCGGGGTGCCCGGCGTAACCATAAGTCGGCGCCCAGTTCGATGCACTTCTGCATCTGCTCGATGGTCAGCACGGTGCCCATGCCCACGGCAATGCCCGGCAGTTCCTTCTTCAGCGCGACCAGCGCGTCGAGCGCGGCCGGCGTGCGCAGGGTCAGCTCGATCGCGGTCAGGCCGCCCTTGAGCAGCGCCGCGGACAGCTTGCGCGCCTCGTCGACGCTGTCGGCGGTGACCACCGGCAGGATGCCGGACTTGCGCAGCAGCTGTTCGGCCAAGCCCCAGGTTTCGGCGATGCTCATGGGGGACTGTGGCTCCGGGATGCGGGATCTGGCGCAATTCTAGCGCCTGCGCGATGCGGCCAATGCGTCGGTTGCCGATGCATCGATTGCACGGTGATGTCGCCTGGACGTCCTGCAGGCGCGTCGCGCGCCGCGGACGTATCGCCTGGTCGGGCGCGGAGCCGCCGCGTCAGCGCGACGACTCCACGGAATCGCCGATCAGGCGTCCTTGGCCTCGTGCGGTGCCAGCGCGGCGTCCGCATCGCAGCCGAGTTCGTACTCGGCGTCATAGTCCCGCGCCGCCGCCGTCGTGCGCGGGCGGGCCGCAGGAGATCGACAGTGCACCCTTATCCGCCGGACCGACCAGCGCGCGGCTGTTGGCGAACAGGTTGCGCCCTGGGTCGTGCAGGGCCGGGCTGGTGTTGGCGGCGACGTCGCGGGCGTTGAACTCGGCCGCGTCCACCAGGATTTGGGGTGCCGGACTCGCTGTCCAGGCGGACCATGTCGCCGTCGCGGACCTTGCCGATCGCGCCACCGCGGGCGGCTTCAGGGGTGACGTGGATCGCCGCGGGGATCTTGCCGGAGGCGCCGGAGAGGCGGCCGTCGGTGACCAGCGCGACCTTGCGGCCCCGGTTCTGCAGCATGCCCAGCAGCGGCGCCAGCGAGTGCAGTTCCGGCATGCCGTTGGCGCGCGGACCCCAGTAGGTCACCACCGCGACGAAATCCTTCGGCAGCACGCCGGCGGCATGCAGCTTGTTGAGCTTCTGCGGCGCGTCGACCACCACCGCCTGCGCCTCGACGAAGCGGTGCTCGGGCTTGACCGCCGACAGCTTGATCAGCCACGGCCGATGTTGCCGCGGAGCAGGCGCAGGCCACCCCCTGGGCCTCGAACGGGGCGGCCGCGGTGCGCACCACCGAGTCATCCGCCGACACCGCCACGGCCGGCGCCGAGGCCAGCGTGCCGTTGTCGAGTCGCGGCTCGCGGGTGAAGGCGCGCATGCCCTCGGGCACGACGGTCCTGAGATCGTGCATCAGGCCCGCGTCGAGCAGTTCGCGGAACACGAACGGCACGCCACCGGCGGCCTGGAAGCGGTTCACGTCGGCTTCGCCGTTCGGGTACACGCGCGCCAGCAGCGGCACCGCCTGCGAGATCTGGTCCATGTCGTCCCAGGTCAGGACGACGCCGGCGGCGCGGGCCACGGCGATCCAGTGGATGGTGTGGTTGGTCGAACCGCCGGTGGCCATCAGCGCAACCACTGCGTTGACGATCGCGCGCTCGTCGATCAGCTGGCCCAGCGGGCGGTAGTCGTCGCCGAGCGCGCTCATCCGCAGCACGCGGCGCACGGCCTCTTCGTCCAGCGCGGTGCGCAGCGGCGTGCCCGGGTTGATGAACGAGCTGCCCGGCAGCTGCACGCCCATCGCCTCCAGCAGCACCTTATTGGAGTTGGCGGTGCCGTAGAAGGTGCAGGTGCCCGCCGCGTGGTACGACTGCGCCTCGACTTCCAGCAGTTCCTCGCGGGTGGCTTCGCCGGCGGCGTAGCGCTCGCGCACCTCGGCCTTCTTCTTGTTCGGGATGCCCGCCGGCATCGGGCCGGCCGGCACGAACAGCGCCGGCAGGTGGCCGAAGGCCAGCGCGCCGATCAGCAGGCCGGGCACGATCTTGTCGCAGATGCCCATAACAGCACCGCATCGAACGCGTCGTGGCTGAGGCCGACCGCGGCGGCTCGGGCGATCACGTCGCGCGAGAACAGCGACAGTTCCATGCCGCCGCGGCCCCGGGTCACGCCGTCGCACATGGCCGGCACGCCGCCGGCGACCCGGGCGGTCGCGCCGAGGCTGCGGGCGAGGGCGCGGATGCGCTCAGGATAGTGCTCGTACGGCTGGTGCGCCGAGAGCATGTCGTTGTACGCGGTGATGATGCCGAGGTTCGGCGTCACGTCGCCGCGCAGGCGGGCCTTGTCGGTGTCGCCGCAGGCGGCGAACACGTGGGCTGGGTATTGGCGCAGCTCAGCGGCTTGCGGTTGGGGCCGTTGCGCACGGCCTCGTCGATGCCCGCCAGGTAGGCGGCGCGCGACGGGGCGCTGCGCTTGCGGATGCGCTCGGTGATGGCTTCGATCTTGGGATTCAGGCTCATTGGCGTGTGGCTATGAGGCGTATTGCCTTGGAATGGGGAAGAAAGGCCCGGCGGAATCATGCAAGGCCGGGCATTTCACTGGTCACCGGCACATCGATGTGCCATGCCTGCGCGAAGGACTCGCACCGGATGCTCGCACTCAAGCACACCAGTGCACGCGCACCGGCTCGATGCCGATGCCGAGTGCGGCGCGGATCGGCAGTTCGCGGATGTCGTTGCCATCGAGCGCGCGCAGGAACACTTCGCGCTTGGTTTCGCCGCGCAGCAGCAGCAGGCGGTGGCGGGTCCGCGCCAGTCCGGCCGGAGTCAGGGTGATGCGCAGCGGCCAGTCGCCGGCGACCGGGCAGCCGCTGGCATCCATGGCGGCATAGGGCTGGTCGCTGGCCAGCGCGCGGTCCAGGTCCGCCGAGCCGGGGAAGAGCGAGGCGGTATGGCCGTCGTTGCCCATGCCCAGCACGGCCACGCAGGCTTCGTCCGCGTGCCGCGCCTCGACATTGGCCGCATGCACCGATTCGGTAAGGTCAGGCCTTCGCGCACCAGCGGCTCGAAGCGGCCGACCTCGGCGCGCTCAAGCAGGCTCTCGCGCACCAGTCGCGCGTTGCTCGCGCTGTCCTGCGGCGACAGCCAGCGTTCGTCGACCAGGCCGACGGTGATCTTCGACCAGTCCAGCGGTGCGACCGCCAGCTGCGCGTAGGCCGGTGCCGGCGTCGTTCCGCCGGAAAGCAGCATGCGCGCGCGGCCGCGGATGGCCAGTTCCACCGCCAGCATGCGCTCCATGTCCCGGGCGATGCCGTGGATCCAGGATTCCGGATCGCGGTGCTCGATCCACTCGACCCGCGAATCGCGCGATGCAGGATCGGATTTCATGGTCCCTCCCTGCGCAGCAGGTCGACCGCATAGGCGGCGGCGCCGAGCAGGCCGCACCGCGGATGCATCACGGCCAGCGAAGGCACCTTGGACATCGTCGGCGAGAAGCGTCCCTTGAATTCGAAACGCTGGCGGAAACCCGAGTGCTGGAGCGAGTCGAGCATCTTCGGCACCAGCCCGCCGGTGAGGAACACGCCGTCCCATACGCCTGGGTCAGCACCAAGGTCGCCGGCGATGGCGCCGAACACCGAACAGAAGACGTCCACCGCGCGCATGCCCAGTGCGTCGCCGGCGGTGGCGCGGGCGGTGATGTCCTTCGGCTCGAGCAGGCCCGGGTCGACCCCGGCCATCTCGCACAGCGCGCGGTGGATGTTGACCAAGGCCCGGTCCGCAGATCAGCCGCTCGTTGGACACGCGCCCGAACTGCTTGGAGAGGATCTCGAGGATGCGCATCTCCTCGGGCGTGCTCGGCGGGAAGCTCACGTGCCCGCCTTCGGTCTCCAGCGGGTAGCAGCGTCCGTCGCGAACCACCAAGGCCGCCGACTCCGAGCCCGGTGCCGGGGCCGAGCACGGCATAGGTGCGCGGCTGGTCGATCGGGGCCGGGGTCCAGTCGACACCGCCGATCGGAACCAGGTCCTCGGGCCGGTACAGGCTGATCGCCATCGCCTGCGCGGCGAAATCGTTGAGCAGGTGTACCTGCTGGAAGCCAAGCATGTCGCGGGTGCGGGTGCGCGAGATGACCCAGGGGTGGTTGGTGATCCGCGCCTCGTCGCCATCCACGCGGCCGGCGACGGCGAACACGCCGCAGTCGGCTTGCGCGCCGACCTGGTCAAGGTAGTGGCGCGCGGCTTCGGCCAGCGAGGGGAACTCGGCCACCGCGAATTCGCGCACGCTCTCCTCGAGCAGCGGCACGGCGGCATGTGGATCGGCGAGGGCGAATCGGGCGTTGGTACCGCCGATGTCGGCGATCAGCAGAAGGCCTTAGCATGCTCAGCCTCCGCGGCCCACGGGGTGGCCCACCGCGTCGAACTGCGCGGGCAGGTACGCGGCCGCTTCGCGGGGACCCCAGGTGCCGGCGGGGTAGTACTGCAGCGGTGCATCGCCACGCTTCCAGCCGTCGACAACGCTGTCGATCCAGGCTGAGCGGCCTCGACCTCGTCGTTGCGCACGAACAGGGCGTGGTTGCCGTGCAGCGCGTCCAGGAACAGGCGTTCGTAGGCGATGCGGCGGTTCTGGCCGGTTTCCGAGGACAGTTCCAGTTCCAGCGGCTGCAGTTCCAGCGTGCCCCATTCCGGGCCGGCCAAGGCTGCTCATCAGGCCCAGTTCGATGTCTTCCTGCGGCTGCAGGCGGAAGGTCAGGCGGTTGGGCGCGGCATGGTGGGCGCCGTCGGGGCGCTCGAACAGCCAGTGGCTGACCGGCTTGAGGGTCACCGTGACCACGGTGGAACGCTCGGCCATGCGCTTGCCGGTGACCAGGTGGAACGGCACGCCGGCCCAGCGCCAGTTGTCGATGTGCGCGGTGACGCCGACGAACGTTTCGACATCGCTGTCATCCGGCGGCGTATACGCCTGCACCGCGTCGCCGTCGATCGTGCCCGCGATGTAGCGGCCGCGCACGCTGTGGCGCTTGGCTTCGCTGGCACTGAACGGGCGCAGCGCACGCAGCACCTTGACCTTCTCGTCGCGGATGCGGTCGGCGGCGAGCGAGGCCGGCGGCTCCATCGCCACCAGGCACAGCAGCTGCAGGATGTGGCTCTGGACCATGTCGCGCAGTGCGCCGGAGCGGGCGTAGTAGGAATTGCGCCCGTCCACGCCCTCGGTCTCGGAGACCAGGATGTTGACCGAGTCGATGTAGGTGCGGTTCCAGACCGCCTCCAGCAGCGTGTTGCCGAAGCGCAGGGCCAGCAGGTTCTGCACCGCCGCCTTGCCCAGGTAGTGGTCGATGCGGAAGATCCGGTCCTCGTCGATCAGTCCGCCGATGGTGGCGTTGATCTCGCGCGCCGAGTCCAGGTCGGCGCCGATCGGCTTCTCCAGCATCAGCCGGTTCGGGGCCTTGAGCGCGCCGCCCAGCCAGGCTGGCGCTTTACAGGTGCTGATGTACAGGCCCGGCGGGATCGACAGGTAGCTCACGCAGCGGCGGTCGACCAGGTCGCCCACGGCTTCGGCCACGGAGGCCGGGGTGCGCATGTCGACCGAACGGTAGTCGACCCGGGCCAGGAACTGCTCGACCTGCTCGGCGGTGGGGCTGTAGTGGGGCAGGCTGGCGAAGCGTTCGCGCAGGATCCCGCGGAATTTCTCGGTATCGTGCGGCGACAGCGCCAGGGCACGCACGCGGAAGTCCTCCGGCAGCAGGCCGTCGCCCTGCAGGCGCAGCAGCGAGGGGAACAGGTAGCGCTGTGCAAGGTCGCCAGTGGCGCCGAACAACAGCAGGGTGTCATGCATCCGGTGGGCTTCCGTGGCGTGTGACATCGGTTCTGTAGCTTCTCTCGAGGGGTCGTGTCCGAGGCGCGGACGATGGCGTTGCAAAGGCCGGAGGTCGGCCCGTGCGGGGGCGTGCAAAGAGTCGAAATATCGCTGTCTTATGCACTTCTTGTCCAGTGGTCAGGACGGTGTCCGGGGAAACGATCGATCCATCCCGGGGCGCACGGGGAGGCTTTGTCCGTCCTCGGCATGCGAGTGGACAACGCGTGTCCAGGCGGCCGGCAAGTCCTGTCGCAGCTGCGTCACGGGGCGGCGGACACGGGCCGTCGGGCGCCGGCGAGGTCGCCGGGGCAGGGAGCGCATGCCATGATCTGCGGCCATGCGCACGGCATCTGCCGCGTGTCCGGGCAAACCGGCGCATACGTATTCCTGGAGGGCCGGATGGCGGGTTTGCAGCTGGATGCGGTACGCAAGGTCTACGACAACGGCCAGGTTGGCGTCGATGGCGCCACCTTCGAGGTCGCCGACGGCGAGCTGGTCGTGCTGGTCGGTCCGTCCGGCTGCGGCAAGTCGACCCTGCTGCGGATGATCGCCGGCCTGGAGGAGATCACCTCCGGCACCTTGCGGATCGGCGACCGGGTGGTCAATGACGTCGCGCCGAAGGACCGCGACATCGCCATGGTGTTCCAGAGCTATGCGCTGTACCCGCACATGACCGTGGCCGAGAACCCGCACTTTGGCCTCAAGCTGCGCGGCATGCCGCGCACGGACGTGGACCGGCGGGTGGCCGAGGCGGCGGCGATGCTCGGGCTGGAAGGCATGCTGGGCAAGCGTCCGCGCGAGATGTCCGGCGGCCAGCGCCAGCGCGTGGCACTGGGTCGGGCGCTGGTCCGCGAACCGGCGGTGTTCCTGCTCGACGAGCCGCTGTCCAACCTGGACGCCAAGCTGCGCCAGTCCACCCGTACCGAAATCGCCCGCCTGCACCAGCGGCTCGGCGCGACCATGGTCTACGTGACCCATGACCAGGTCGAGGCGATGACCCCAGGCCAGCGGATCGTGGTGCTGGATGCCGGCCGGATCCAGCAGATCGACACGCCGATGGCGCTGTACGAGCGCCCCGCCAACCTGTTCGTGGCCGGCTTCCTCGGCAGCCCGGCGATGAACGTGCTGGAAGGCGAACTGCAGGCGGCCGACGGCCTGCGCCTGGTCCCCACGGGCAGGGCACGGACCTGCCCCTGCCAGGCGCGGAAGTGCCGCCGGCGTGGCTGGGGCGGCGCGTCACCCCGGCGTGCGGCCCGAGCACCTGCTGCCGGCCGCCGAAGGGCTGCAGGCGCGCGTCGAGGTGGTCGAGCCGATCGGCAGCGAGGCCTTCCTGCACCTGGATTCCGCCGGACGGGCACTGGTGTCGCGGCTGCCGCCGCAGGCACCCCGTGCCGGGCGCGCAGGTGCGGTTGCGGGCCGATCCGGCCCACCTGCATTTCTTCGATCCGCGCGACGGCGTGCGGCTGGCGGCCTGACTGCCCGCCCGGGATCAGCGGGCCAGCCCGTCCACGAACGGTTCCAGGCCGCCTCCACGCCATCGACCACGAGCGGGGCGGCGTCGCGCTCCAGCGGCAGGACCGCCAGCGCCAGGCGCGCGGCGCCGTGCCGGCCACGCTGGCCACGCTGCCGATCGCGTGGTCCGACTGCAACACCTCCGCGCCCGGATCGACCGTGGCGGCCACCCGCAACAGCGCCGATTCGCGCTTGGCCCGGCCCAGGAAGTGGGTACGGGCGACGATCTCCTGGCCCGGGTAGCAGCCCTTCTTCACGCTGAACGCGGCCAGCCGGTCCAGCCCGAGCTGCTGCGGCGTCCATTGTTCGCGCTGCGCCACCGGCAGGCGTGGCAGGCCCAGGCGCAGGTCCGCGGCGGCCCAGCCTGCCCTGCGCCAGGATCGGCGGGGCCCTGGACGGGGACAGGCGCAGCGTGCGCGGCAGGCCGGGAGCGCCATAGTCCAGTTCCAGCGCGCCCGCCTCATCGCCGGCGAGGCCGCCGCCATGGTACCGGCGCCGCGCGGAACGCGCCGGCCACATGCAGGTCCGGGCGCGGGGTGACCACGACCTTGCGCCGGAACACGAAGCGGCGCAGCACATCGCCCAGTTCCGCCGCGTTGAAGTCCGGCAGCACCAAGGCGCAGCGAGGTCTCGCCGCTGCGCAACAGCGCGAACACGGCGACCACGCGACCTTTCGGCGTCAGCAGCGTGCTCCAGTGCCATTGTCCCGTGGTCAGCGCGGCCACGTCGCTGGCGAACTGGGCCTGGGCGAAGGCGATCGCGTCCGGTCCGTCGAGGGCGAGCACCGAATGGCCGTCCAGCGCAAGGAAATCCGCGGGAAATCCCGTTGGATTCAAGGGGGATACGAAAGGCTGGTTGTCAGGCACGTTAACGGGGGCTTAAAATTTTGTGCGTTGCAAGGAGTCCCATGATAGGTCAAAGCCCCGCGGTTCCCGAGCCTGCCGATGCGCAGCGCGATGGAACGCAGTCACCCGCCGACGCAGACGCCGGCAAGGTGATGCCGCGCGAATACGGCGGGCGCGAGGGTCCGGAGCCGACCCGCTACGGGGACTGGGAAAAGAACGGGCGTTGCGTCGATTTCTGATCGCCGCGCCAACAGCCACGCGGCCCACTGCCGCACAGCCGAGACAACGAGTCAGCGAATGAGCAGTCGCGAACGCCCCCTGTCACCTCACCTGCAGGTGTATCGCTGGCAGATCCAGATGGTGACCTCGATCCTGCACCGCGCCACCGGCGTGGTGCTGGCCGCCGGCGCACTGGTCATCGCCGCGGGCCTGCTGACCCTGATGCTCGGCCCGGAAGCCTGGGCCTGCTTCACCGCCCATGCCGGCGCCTGGTACGGCAAGGTCTTCCTGTTCGGCTGGAGCTGGAGCTTCGCCTACCACCTGTGCAACGGCATCCGCCACGTGGTCCAGGACTTCGCCATCGGCTACGGCATCCCGACCTTCATCCGCAGCAGCTGGCTTTCGGTGGCGGGCAGCCTTGGTCATCACCGCGCTGATCTGGGTCTTCGCACTGAACGGAGGTGGCGCATGAAGACCGGCGACAAGTTCCGCACGCCGCTGAAGAACGTGCGCGGCTGGGGTTCGGCCAAGACCGGCACCGAGCACTTCATCCACCAGCGCCTGACCGCCACCGCGCTGGTCATCCTCGGCCTGTGGTTCGTCTGGTTCGTGCTGGGCCTTATCGGCAGCGACTACCTGACCGCCACCGACGCGGTGTCAAAGCCGTGGAACGCCGTGCTGCTGGTCGGCTTCCTACCCGCCATGTTCTGGCACGCGCAGCTCGGCCTGCAGGTCGTGCTCGAGGACTACATCCACCATTCGCTGCTGGCCCCATCCCTGCAGACCGGCGTGAAGTTCATCGCGGTGCTTGGCGCGCTCGTCAGCATCTTCGCCGTCGCCCGCATCGCGCTGGCCGGCTGACCGCCGCGCGCAAAGGAATAAAGACCCGATGTCCGCCTACAAGATCACCGAACACAAGTACGACATGGTCGTCGTCGGCGCCGGTGGCGCCGGCCTGCGCGCCACCTTCGGCCTTGGCCCAGAAGGGCCTGCAGACGGTGTGCCTGACCAAGGTCTTCCCGACCCGCTCGCACACGGTCGCCGCGCAGGGCGGCATATCCGCCGCGCTGGGCAACATGGGCGAGGACGACTGGCGCTACCACTTCTTCGACACCATCAAGGGTTCGGACTGGCTGGGCGACCAAGGACGCGATCGAGTACATGTGCCGCGAGGCGATCCCGGCGATCATCGAGCTGGAGCACTACGGCGTGCCGTTCTCGCGCACCGGGGAAGGCAAGATCTACCAGCGCCCGTTCGGCGGCATGACCACCAAGTTCGGCGAAGGCCCGCCGGCGCAGCGCACCTGCGCTGCGGCCGACCGCACCGGCCACGCCATGCTGCACACGCTGTACCAGCAGTCGCTGGCGCACGACGCGCGCTTCATGATCGAGTACTTCGCCCTCGACCTGATCTTCGACGAAGAAGGCGTGTGCCGCGGCGTGCTCGCCTGGACATGGCCGAAGGCTCGTTGCACCTGTTCCGCGCCCACGGCGTGGTGCTGGCCACCGGCGGCTACGGCCGTGCCTACTTCAGCGCCACCTCCGCCCACACCTGCACCGGCGACGGCGGCGGCCTGGTGATGCGCGCCGGCCTGCCGATGCAGGACATGGAGTTCGTGCAGTTCCACCCGACCGGCATCTACGGCGCCGGCTGCCTGATCACCGAGGGCGTGCGCGGCGAAGGCGGCATCCTGCGCAACGCCAGCGGCGAGCGCTTCATGGAGCGCTACGCGCCGCACTACAAGGACCTGGCCTCGCGTGACGTGGTCAGCCGTTCGATGACCATCGAGATCCGCGCGAAGGCCGCGGCGTGGGCGAGCACAAGGACCACATCCTGCTCGACCTGACCCACCTGGGCCCGGAAGTGATCAACGAGAAGCTGCCGGGCATCGCCGAAAGCGCGCACATCTTCGCCGGCGTGGACGTGACCAAGCAGCCGATCCCGGTGATCCCGACCGTGCACTACAACATGGGCGGCATCCCGACCAACTACCACGGCGAAGTCGTGCGCAAGGTCGGCGACAACCCGGATGCGGTCGTGCCGGGCCTGTACGCGATCGGCGAAGCGGCCTGCGTCTCGGTGCACGGCGCCAACCGCCTCGGCTCCAACTCGCTGCTGGACCTGGTCGTGTTCGGTCGCGCGGTGGCCAACCGCTGCGCCGAGACGATCAGGAAGAACGCCCCGCACAAGCCGCTGGCGTCGGACGCCTGCGATAAGGCGCTGTCTACCCTGGACAAGCTGCGCAACGCCGATGGCGACACGCCGACGGCGGTGATCCGCGACCGCATGCAGCGCACCATGCAGTCCGACGCGGCGGTGTTCCGCACCAGCAAGACCTGGCTGAGGGCTGCGAGAAGATGAAGGACATCTTCGCCAGCTTCGAGGACGTGAAGGTCTCCGACCGTTCGCTGGTGTGGAACTCCGACCTGATCGAGACCTACGAGCTGAACAACCTGCTGCTCAATGCGGTGGCCACGATCAACTCGGCCGAGCAGCGCCACGAGAGCCGTGGCGCGCATGCGCACGAGGATTACCCCGAGCGGGACGACGTCAACTGGCAGAAGCACACCCTGGTCAGCGTGGACGAGAAGGGCGCCTGCAGCTTCGATTACCGTCCGGTGCACATGTACACGCTGTCCGACGACGTGGCCGTGGTGCCGCCGAAGCCGCGCGTGTACTGAGGCAGAGTGATGCGACGTCCGACAGCCTTCCACCTCCACGACGCGCGCATCGCGCGCGTCACGCTCGCCCCGCGGGCCGCCTGAGCCAACGAGATCAGCCATGGCAGAGTTCAGTCTTCCGAAGAATTCCACGGTCAGGAAGGGCAAGCACTTCCCGGCCAAGGGCGCGAAGAACCCGCGCACGTTCAAGGTCTACCGCTGGAGCCCGGACGACAGCGCAAATCCGCGCACCGACACCTACGAGGTCGACCTGGCGTCGTGCGGGCCGATGGTCCTGGACGCGCTGATCAAGATCAAGAACGAGATCGACCCGACCCTGACCTTCCGCCGCTCGTGCCGCGAGGGCATCTGCGGTTCGTGCGCGATGAACATCGACGGCACCAACACGCTGGCATGCACCAAGGCGATCAGCGACTGCGGCAAGGCCGAGGTGCCGATCTACCCGCTGCCGCACATGAGCGTGGTCAAGGACCTGGTGCCGGACCTGACCCACTTCTACGCGCAGTACGCCTCGATCAAGCCGTGGATCCGCACCCAGACCCCGGCGCCGCCGGACCGCGAGCGGCTGCAGTCGCCGGAGGACCGCAAGAAGCTCGACGGCCTGTACGAGTGCATCCTGTGCGCCTGCTGCTCGACCAGCTGCCCGAGCTACTGGTGGAACGGCGAGCGCTACCTGGGCCCGGCGATCCTGCTGCAGGCCTACCGCTGGATCATCGATTCGCGCGACGAGGACACCGGTGCGCGCCTGGACGACCTCGAGGATCCGTTCAAGCTGTACCGCTGCCACACCATCATGAACTGCGCGCGGACCTGCCCGAAGGGCCTGAACCCGGCATTGGCAATTGCCGAGATCAAGAAGCTGATGATGGAACGGCGTTCCTGATCCAGCTGCTGCCGGTGGGGCGATCCACTGGCACGAGTATCGAAAGGCCCGGCAATGCCGGGCTTTTTCATTGTTTCGATGAAGGCACGAGTGTCGCGCCCGGAGCGGCCTCGCCCCGGCATGCGGACCCCGCCAGCGAATGTCCCCGGCATCCGCTGGCGCGGCTGCCTCCTCCTTGATTTCGCTTCTGGGGTCCGCACGCCAGGTCGAGGCTCGGGGAGTTCGGGTTGCATGCCTGCTTCTTCCAGCGCGCCATTCGCGGGGGCTGTTCCGATCGGGTCGGCGGCATCGGGGAAACGCGTTTCAGGCAGGCAGCACGCCACGTCCGGATCGTCGGGCATGAGTCGTCCTGGAGCGAAATAAAGGAAGAGGCGGTGGCCGCAGGCCGGCGCGGGGGACATTCGCGCAAGGAGGGCTCATGCCCGGCGTCTCCGCGACCTCCGGGTGCTGCGCCTCTTTCCCCGGGCGAGCTACACCAGCCCCCGGGTTGCGTCACTTGACCTGCTGCTTGCCCAGCTTGCGCGCCAGCGTGCGCCGGTGCATGCCCAGCCGACGCGCGGTCTCGGAGACGTTGAAGCCGGTCTCGGCCAGCACCTCGTGGATGCGTTCCCATTCCAGGTCTTGATCGAGGTCGGGCGCTCGCCGAGGCCGACCTGGGCGTTGCCTTCGGCACGGCCGAACGCGGCCTCGATATCGTCGGTGTTGGACGGCTTGGCCAGGTAGTGGCAGGCGCCGAGCTTGATCGCCTCGACCGCGGTGGCGATGCTGGCGTAGCCGGTGAGCACCACGATCAGCATGTCCGGATCGCGAGCGTGCAGCGCCTGCACGCAGGCCAGGCCCCGAGCCGCCGCTGGCGAGCTTGAGGTCGACCACCGCATATCCGGGAGCGAAGCCCTGCAGCACCGCCTCCAGGTCGACCTGGCCGGCGGCATGGCGCACTTCGTAGCCGCGTCGCTCGAACGAGCGGATCAGCGTGCGCGCGAACGCCTCGTCGTCTTCGACGATCAGCAGCTGGCGAGGGGCGGTGTCATTCGTCATCGGCATCATCGAGGTCATGGTCCGGGGCATCGCCGGGCAGGGCGAGCGCGGACAGGGGAAGCTCCAGCACCACGTCGGCGCCGCGCGGCACGCGGTTGGCCGCGCTCAGGCGACCACCGAGGCTGCGGGCGACGTTGAGCGAAAGGAACAGGCCCAGCCGCCGCCCGGGCGTCCCTTGCTGGAATTGTAGGGCTTGCCGAAGTTGGCGAGTGTCTCGGAAGTAAACCCGGGGCCGGCATCGCTGACCTTCAGGCGCAGGCATTCGTCCTCTTCGCCGAAGCGCGTGACCTCAAGGCCGACCCATTCGGGCGACGCCTCCAGCGCGTTGTCGAGGATGTTGCCGATCATCTGCTTCAGGCCCGAATCGGACACGATGGGCAGGTCCGCGTCCAGGTGGCGGTGGTAGTCCAGGGTCTGCACCGGCCGGGTGGCGCTCCATTCGCTGACCAGTTCATCCAGGAACACCGCCAGCGTGGTCTGCGCCGGCGATTCGCCGCGTGCATCGCCGGCCGACAGCAGGATGCCGGTGACGATCGACTTGCAGCGCCCGAGCTGGGCCTGCATCTCGTCCAGGTCCTGCTGCAGCTCCGGGTTGCCGGTGAACGGCGCCATCCGCCGCCAGTCACCCAGCAGCACCGACAGCGTCGCCAGTGGCGTGCCCAGTTCATGCGCCGCGCCGGAGGCGAGCAGGCCCATGCGCACGATGTGTTCCTCTTCGGCGGCCTGCTGGCGCAGGTCGGCCAGGCGCGCGTCGCGGTCGCGCAGGATCCGTGCGATCCGGCCGATGAACACCGCCGCCAGCGCCGCGGCCAGCAGGAAGCAGGCGATCAGGCCCTGCACGTACGGATCGGAGATGCCGTGCGAGCGGTCGATCGTGAGCAGGATCGCGCCGGGGAACAGGACCAGGCCCAGCACGCCCAGGCTGCTGGCGGCCACCACCACCCAGCTGGCCCAGCGCGGCAGCAGCACCGCGCCCAGCGCGACCTGCAGCAGGTACAGGAACACGAACGGGTTGGTGATGCCGCCGCTCAGGTGCAGCTGGGCGGTCAGCGCGCCGACGTCGACCAGCAGCGCCGCCAGCAGGGCCACGTCGCCCACGTCCTGGCGCGGGCGCCAGAACACCAGGCTGGCGAGGTTGAACGCGGCCAGGTAGCCGGCCACGTTGAGCATGGTCAGCAGCGGCAGGTGGATGTCGAGCACGAAATGGACGAAGAAGATCGTGGCGAGCTGGCCGACGATGGCGATCCAGCGCAGCTGGATCAGCTGCTGCATGTTGCGCATGCCCGCGCCGCGGGTGGTGTCGGTGCTCGCGCTTTCCAGCGCCAGCCGGTTACCGCTGCCGGGGGCCGGCGTTCGTGCTGCTTGCATCCAGTTGCTCCGTGCCGCGTTGGTGCCAGTGGCGGCGGATGCGCCGTTCCTCCAGCGCGAAGCGCCATGCGCCCCCGCCACCAGCAGGGCCAGCGCGAACCAGGGTCAGCGCGTACCCCAGGTGACTGTCGCGGAACCGTACCACCGTCAGCCCGCCACGTGGCCACGGACTGCCGGCCCGGGTGGAGGAAGCGGCATCGGCATCGACGAAGAACGGCAGCACCCCGGCCAGCCTGCGATGCGCGGCGATCGCTTCGACGTCACGCGAATACCAGCGTTCCTGCGCCGGCAGGTTGCGGCGCAGGAAGCCGCCGCCGGGCTCGGACAGGCGCAGCAGGCCGGTCACCCCTGGGCCGGTTCCGCAGTCGGTGGGGGCAGTTGCGCGCCTTCCGGTACGAAGCCCAGGTTGACCAGCACCACGCTGCCGTCGTCGCGTCGCAGCGGCCGCAACAGCCAGTATCCGGCGCCGCCTTCGGTCACGGCCAAGGTGCGGGTGTCGTGGCCGGCCAGCCAGGCGCCATGCAGGGCGACCCGGCGGTATTCCTGCTCGCGTGGCGTGCTGGCGGCCCGGCAATGGCGCCGGGTGCAGGCGCGGGCGCGGCGTGGATGCGCGCGTCCACGCGCGCGATCAGGTCGTGCTTCCAGTGCAGGCGCTGTACCTGCCAGGCGCCGAGCGCGGCGAACAGGAGGAAGCCGGAGAAGAGGGCCGTGGCCAGCACCACCAGCGCAAGCGGCCCGCGCGGCGGGCGGGCGCCCGCGTCCGCATGCCGCCGGCTGTCATGCGTGCGCATGCAGGCGTGCTTAGGTGCGTGCCGGCCCGGATCCGGTCAGGGCTGGACCCGCGCCTCGTGCGGCGACATCGGCATCATGTTGCTGTTGAGGTGGTACATCACCCACAACGAGCCGGACAGCACGATCACCACCAGCACCACGGTGAAGATCAGCGCCAGCATGTTCCAGCCGCCTTCCGAGCGCGGGTTCATGTGCAGGAAGTAGACCATGTGCACCACGATCTGCACCGCGGCGAAACCTGGATCACCAGCGCGGTGGTGCCGGCGTCGGTGATGACGCCGTCCATCACCAGCCAGAACGGGATCGCGGTCAGGATCACCGACAGGATGAAGCCAGTCACATAATCGCGCATGGTTCCATGCGCGGCTTCGACATGCTCCTCGTGGGCATGCCCATCGTGGCCGTGGCCGTCGTCGTGGCCGTGCGCGTGCGGGTCGGCGGGCAGGCTCATCACAGCGCTCCCATCAGGTAGACGAAGGTGAAGACGCCGATCCAGACGACGTCGAGGAAGTGCCAGAACATCGACAGGCACAGCAGCCGGCGCTGGTTGGCCGCGTGCAGGCCGAAGCGGCCCACCTGCACCATCAGCACCACCAGCCAGACGATGCCGAAGGTCACGTGCAGGCCGTGGGTGCCGACCAGGGCGAAGAACGCCGACAGGAACGCACTGCGCTGCGGGCCGGCGCCCTCGTGGACCAGGCGGTGCGAGAACTCGTACAGCTCGATGCCGAGGAAGGCCAGGCCGAACAGGCCGGTCACCGCCAGCCGCGCCAGCACGCCGGGAATGTTCCGGCGCTGCATCGACAGCATGGCGAAGCCGTAGGTGATCGACGAGAACAGCAGCATCGCCGTGTTGACCGCGACCAGCCGCAGGTCGAACAGGTCCGCGCCGGTCGGGCCCGCGGCGAAGCTGCGGCTGAGCACGCCGAACGTGGCGAACAGGCAGGCGAAGATGAGCAGGTCGCTCATCAGGTACAGCCAGAAGCCGAGCAGGGTGCCCTGCTGCGGATGGTGTTCACCGGCCAGGTCGTAGAACCGGGCCGGGGCGACCGGCGGCACGGCGTCGGCGGGGTTCAGGGCGATCGCGTCAGACATGGGCGTCCAGCAGGGCGGTGCGCTGCTCCTCGGTCCGGGCCACGGTTTCGGCCGGGATGTGGTAGTCGCGCTTGTAGTTGAAGGTGTGCACGATCGTGGCCACCAGGGGCGGCGGCGAACGTGGCGGCCGCCAGCCACCAGATGTGCCAGACCAGGGGCGAAGCCGAGCACGGTGCTCAACCCGGCTAAGGACCACGCCGGCGGCGGTGTTCTTCGGCATGTGGATCGGCAGGAAGCCGGACAGCGGGCGCTGCGCGCCGCGCTGCTTCATGTCCCACCAAGGCGTCGTTGTCGTGCACCACCGGGGTGAAGGCGTAGTTGTAGTCAGGCGGCGGCGAGGAGGTGGACCATTCGAGGCTGCGCGCATCCCACGGGTCGCCGGTCACGTCGCGCAGCTGCTCGCGCTTGCGGAAGCTGACGAAGATGCAGACCAGGAACGCGGCGATGCCGATGGCCACCAGCACCGCGCCGAAGGCGGCGACCTGGAACCAGATCTGCAGCGAGGGGTCGTCGAAATGGCTCACGCGCCGGGTCACGCCCATCAGCCCGAGCACGTACAGGGGGTGAAGGCGAACCAGTAGCCGGCCAGCCAGAACCAGAACGAGACCTTGCCCCAGAAGTCGTCGAGCCTGAAGCCGAACGCCTTGGGGAACCAGAAGGTCATGCCGGCGAACAGGCCGAACACCACGCCGCCGATGATCACGTTGTGGAAGTGGGCGACCAAGGAACAGGCTGTTGTGCAGCACGAAGTCGGCCGGCGGCACCGCCAGCAGCACGCCGGTCATGCCGCCCACCACGAAGGTGACCATGAAGCCCATGGTCCACAGCATCGGCACTTCGAAGCGGATGCGGCCGCGGTACATGGTGAACAGCCAGTTGAAGATCTTCGCGCCCGTGGGGATCGAGATGATCATCGTGGTGATGCCGAAGAACGAGTTGACGCTGGCGCCCGAGCCCATGGTGAAGAAGTGGTGCAGCCACACCAAGGTAGGGACAGGATGGTGATCACCACGGTGGCGTAGACCATCGAGCTGTAGCCGAACAGGCGCTTGCCCGAGTAGGTGGCCACCACTTCCGAGAACACGCCGAACACCGGCAGGACCAGGATGTAGACCTCCGGGTGGCCCCAGATCCAGATCAGGTTCACGTACATCATCGGGTTGCCGCCGAGGTCGTTCGTGAAGAAGTTGGTCCCCGCGTAGCGGTCCAGGCCAGCAGCGCCAGCACCGCGGTCAGCACCGGGAAGGTGACCACGATCAGCACGTTGGTGCACAGCGCCGTCCAGGTGAACACCGGCATGCGCATCAGGGTCATGCCCGGCGCGCGCATCTTGATGATGGTCACGATCAGGTTGACGCCCGAAAGCAACGTGCCGACGCCCGCTATCTGCAGCGCCCAGATGTAGTAGTCCACGCCCACGTCTGGGCTGTAGTCGATGCCGGACAGGGGCGGGTAGGCCAGCCAGCCGGTCTTGGCGAACTCGCCCACGAACAGCGACAGCATGACCAGAACCGCGCCTGAGGTGGTCATCCAGAAGCTGAAGTTGTTGAGGAACGGGAAGGCGACGTCGCGGGTGCCGATCTGCAGCGGCACCAGGTAGTTCATCAGGCCGGTGACCAGCGGCATGGCCACGAAGAAGATCATGATCACGCCGTGGGCGGTGAACACCTGGTCGTAGTGGTGCGGCGGCAGGTAGCCCATGTTGTCGCCGAACGCGATCGCCTGCTGGGCGCGCATCATCAGTGCGTCGGAGAAGCCGCGCAGCAGCATCACTAGGCCCAGCACCATGTACATGATGCCGATCTTCTTGTGGTCGATGCTGGTGAACCAGTCGCGCCACAGCGTGCCCCACAGGCGGTATTTCGTGATCAGCGCCAGCACCGCGATCCCGGCCAGCATCGTGCCGATGAAGGCCGACAGGATCACCGGGTCATGCAGCGGGAACGATTCCCAGCCCAGGTGGCCGGTCAGCGGGTTGTACGGGGCGGAGGTGGAATGCGGTGAGGACATCGCTTGGAACTTCCGTCGTCAGGCCGCCGTCCGGGGACGACGGCACGTGCCGGCTCAGGGAGCGAGGCGGGAAAGGGAGGTGTCGAGACCGGGGCTGGCCGGGTCGGTGGCCGCGCACATCGCCGAAGGCACGTACGGGCGGCCACGCAGGTCGCCGCGCTGGCGCGCCTGCAGTCCATCGGCGCCGGTGCGGCCGCCGCCGGTGCCGGCGTCGATGGCCATCATCTCGTGCATGCACATCCGGCGCGGATCCACGCAGCGGTTGAGGATCGCGTCGAACATGCCGTCCTCGACGGCGCCGAAGTGCCGGGCCGGCTCGCGCTCGCTGGGTTTCTCCAGGGCGAGGTAGGTTTCGCGGTCGAGTCTGCCGCCGGCCCGCACCGTCGCCACCCAGCTGTCGAAGCCGGCGTCGTCCAGCGCGTGGAAGCGGAAGCGCATGCCGGAGAAGCCGGCACCGCTGTAGTTGGACGAGAAGCCCTCGTACTCGCCCGGCGCGTTCATCACCGCGTTGAGCTCGGTCTGCATGCCGGGCATGGTGTAGATCATGCCGGCTAGGGCGGGAACGTAGAACGCGTTCATCACCGTGGACGAGGTCAGCTTGAACTGGATCGGCCGGTCGACCGGCGCGGCCAGTTCGTTGACCGTGGCGATGCCCTGTTCCGGATAGAGGAACAGCCACTTCCAGTCCAGCGCCACGACCTCGACGACCAGAGGTTCGGTGCCCGCGGGGACGGGACGGTCTTCGGCGATCCGGTCCAGCGGCCGGTACGGGTCCAGGTATGGGTGCTGATCCAGGTGATCGCACCCAGCGCGATGATGATCAGCAGTGGCGCGGCCCAGATCACCAGTTCCAGCTGCAGCGAGTGGTCCCAGTCCGGCTTGTAGGTAGCGTCCGTGTTCGAGGCCCGGTAGCGCCAGGCGAAGAACAGGATCAGCGAGATCACCGGGACGATGATGACCAGCATCAGCAGGGTCGAGATGATGATCAGGTCACCCTGCTGGCGGGCGATGTCGCCCGGCGCATTGAGCAGGATCGTGTTGCAGCCGGCCAACGGGAGGATCAGGCCGGCAGCCAGCAGCAGCCGGTGCAGGGAAGTAGGCATGGCCATCGGGATGGAGGGCTGGTGGGGGGCGCAGCGGGTCGTCACTCTACTCCCGGGCTGTGAAAGCGGCGATTGGGCGTTTTGTCCTATTGGCCGTGCCCGGGCGAGGGTGGGACCCTGTACCGCCGACCCCGCCCCCGGACGGTGACTGCACGCCCGCGACGCGGGCGGGTGTAGCCTTCCCGCAGGCCCAGTACAGTCCTCTCGCGATGTCCCCGATTCCCGCCAGCCCCACCGTCTCCGTCCATGGCCAGGACTCCGGTTCGCACGCGCAGGTCGCGCCGGGCGAGATCGCCGTCGGCGTGGTCATCGGCCGCACTTCCGAGTACTTCGACTTCTTCGTCTACGGCATCGCCTCGGCGCTGGTGTTCCCGAAGGTGTTCTTCCCCTTCGCCGAACCGCTGCAGGCGACCCTGTATTCGTTCGCCGTGTTCGCGCTGGCGTTCATCGCCCGGCCGCTGGGCACGGTGCTGTTCCTGTGGATCCAGTCGCGCTGGAGCCGCGGTACCAAGCTGACCGCCGCGCTGTTCCTGCTCGGCACCAGCACCGCCGGCATCGCCTTCCTGCCGGGTTACGAGAAGATCGGCATGGCGGCGGTGGTGCTGCTGGCGCTGTTCCGCAGCAGCCGGGGCGTGGCCCCGGCGGTTCGTGGGGGATGGCCTGCCGTCGCTGCTGGCGTTGAACGCGCCCAAGCACCGGCGCGGCTGGTACGCCATGCTCGGCCAGCTCGGCGCGCCGGTGGGCTTCATCGTCGCCGCCGCGCTGTTCTCGTTCCTCTATTCGAGCCTGTCCAACGCCGACTTCTACGACTGGGGCTGGCGCTATCCGTTCTTCGCCGCGCTGGCGATCAATGTCGTTGCGCTGTTCTCGCGCCTGCGCCTGGTGGTGACCCACGAGTATTCGCAGGAGATGGGCGAGCGCGAGCTGGAACCCGTGCCGGTGTCGGAACTGTTCCGGGTCAAGGGCCGGCACGTCTTCATCGGCGCCTTCGCCGCGCTGGCCAGCTACGCGATGTTCCACATCGTCACCATCTTCCCGCTGTCGTGGATCCAGCTGTTCACCGAGCAGGACATCAGCCGTTTCCTGATGGTGCAGGTCGTCGGCGGCTTCCTCGCCATCGGCGGCATGCTTGCCTCCGGCCTGATCGCCGACCGCTTCGGCCGGGTGCCGACGCTGGGCGCCACCGCGCTGGCGATCGCGGTGTTCAGCGGCTTCGCCCCGACCCTGCTCGGCGGCGGTGCGGTGTCGCAGCAGGTGTTCATGCTGGTCGGGTTCCTGCTGCTGGGCCTGTCGTACGGCCAGGCATCGGGCGCGGTGACCCGCAACTTCGGCGCGCGCTACCGCTACACCGGCGCGGCGCTGACCACCGACCTTAAACATGGCTGATCGGCGCGGCGTTCGCGCCGCTGGTGGCGCTGGGCCTGTGCGCGAATTTCGGCCTGCCCTACGTCGGCCTGTACCTGCTGTCGGGTGCGGTATCCACGCTGGCGGCGCTGCTGCTCAACCGCTGGCTCAAGCAGCGCGAAGCCCAGCCTGACGGATGGCGTGGAGCGGGGCTTGCCCCGCTGACCCGCAACGTCAGCTTCCCGGACGCCTGTGCCCGGGCGAGCCCGGCTCTACCGCCGCGCCGCCGCGACGACGACAATGGTCGCCCATCCCCGCGCGATTGCCGACGTGACCCTGCCCGAATCCGACCCGGCCGCCGACCTTCGTCGCCTGCGCTGGCGCTGCCGCCGCGGCATGCGCGAACTGGACCAGCTGTTCGAGCGCTGGCTGGCGCACGAATATCCGAACGCCGGCGATGCCGAACGCGGCGTTTTCCTACGCCTGCTGGATTGCGAGGACGATAGGCTCTGGCGCTGGTTCATGGGCTACGAGGCCTGTCCGGATGCCGAACTCGCCGCACTCATCACCCGTATCCGCGCCTTGCCGGCTTGAGTGGCGTCCTTCGCGCTGGCTGCTGGCCGCGCTGCTGATCCTGTCGTTGCTGGCACCGCTGTCGGTGCTCGGCTCGGACCTGTCCCGCGCCCCAGTACCCGCCGCTGGCGGCAGCGGCGGGCGCGTACGGGCTGTGGCGGGTGCGGCGCGAGGCGGGCAGGGCGCCGCGGCAACTGGTGCTGGGCCCGGCGCATGCGCCCGGCGGTCCGCTGGATACGCTGGACGGACGCCGGCTGCAGGCCTGTCGCATCAGCTGGCGCGGACCGCTGGCCTTCATCCAGGTCACCTTTGGCGACGGGCGTAGCGAGCGCCTGGTCTGGTGGCCGGACACGCTGCCGCCGCCACAGCGGCGTGAACTGCGGCTGGCCGCGGCCGCGCGCGTGGCTTCGCGCCGCGACCCGCCGGTGGCACCATAGCCGCTTCGACCGCCGGGGTGAGCCGGCAACGGACACCCAGGGCCCCATGTTCAAACCCGTGCAAGTGGCCATCGGCCTGCGTTACCTGCGGGCCAAGCGCCGCAACGGCTTCATCTCCTTCATCTCGCTGGCCTCGATCCTCGGCATCGCCCCGGGGTGATGGTGCTGATCACCACCATGGCGGTGATGAGCGGCTTCCAGAAGGAGATCCGCGACCGCCTGCTGCAGTTCGCCGCCCATGCCACGGTGGTGGCCGACGGCGTGCCCATGCAGGACTGGCAGCACGCCCCTGGACGTGGCCGCGAAGGATCCGCGCGTGGCCGGCGCCGCACCGTTCATCGAAACCGAGGCGCTGCTGTCCGGTCCACGCAACCAGCCGGCGATGCTGCGCGGCGTGGAGCCGTCGCTGGAGGACCATAAGGTATCGGTGCTGTCGAAGAAGATGAAGCGCGGCGCCGCCACATCGCTCACCGACGGCTCCTACAACATCCTGCTCGGTAAGGAGCTGGCGCTGTGGCTGGGCGTGGACGTGGGTGACACGGTGATGGTGATGGTGCCCGAGTTCCAGGGCTCGCCGATGGGGGCGATGGCGCGCTACAAGCGCTTCACCGTCAGCGGCGTGTTCGAGGCCGGCTACAACGACATCGACCGCGGCCTTACCGTGGTCCATATGGCCGACCTGCAGCGGGTGCTGCGTCGCGATGGCGCCAGCGGCGTGCGGCTGATGCTGCACGACATGAACCGAGGCCTACGAGGTCGCCCGCGACCTGGCGCTGAAGCTGCCCGGCTTCTACCGGGTCAGCGACTGGACCCGCGAGAACGCCAACCTCTACCACTCGCTGAAGATGGAAAAGACGGTGATGGGCATCCTGCTCTCGCTGATCATCCTGATGGGTGCCTTCACCCCCTGGTGAACTCGCAGGTGATGCTGGTCACCGACAAGCAGGCCGACATCGCGATCCTGCGCACCCCTGGGCCTGACCCCGGGCGGGGTGATGCAGGTGTTCATGGTCCAGGCACGCTGATCGGGATCATCGGCACGGTGCTGGGCTTCGTCGGCGGCGTCACCCTGACCTGGAACCTGGAACGGATCCTCGATGGCATCGAGGCGCTGTTCAACGTGACCCTGCTGCCGGAGGACGTGTACTACATCACCGGCTTGCCGACCGACATGCAGACCGGCGATGTGGTCCTAACCCTTATGGTGGCGCTGCTGATGAGCTTATGGCCACGCTGTATCCGGCCCCCGGCGCGCGGCGCGCACCCAGCCGGCGGAGGCGCTGCGCTATGAGTGAGAACAACGCCTCCGCGGGAGCCGCGACCATGCACGATGCCGGAGAAGCCCTGCGTGCCGAGGGCCTGGGCAAGACCTATGCCGAGGGCAAGCTGAAGACCCATGTGTTCGACGGCCTCGACCTGCGCGTGGCCGCCGGCGAGACCGTGGCGATCGTCGGCGCCTCCGGTGCGGGCAAGAGCACGTTGCTGCACCTGCTGGGCGGCCTGGATACGCCCAGCGCCGGCGAGGTCTACGTGGCCGGGCAGAAGATGTCGGCGCTGTCGGATGCGCAGCGCGGCAAGCTGCGCAACCGCGCGCTGGGCTTCGTCTACCAGTTCCACCACCTGCTGCCGGAGTTCACCGCGCTGGAGAACGTGATGATGCCGGTGATGCTCGCAGGCGGCGAAGTGGAAGAGGCCCGCCAGCGGGCGTCGACGCTGCTCGAATCGGTCGGCCTCGGCCATCGCCTGCGCACAAGCCCGGCGAGCTGTCCGGCGGCGAACGCCAGCGCGCCGCGGTGGCGCGCGCCCCCCATTCAACCGCCCGGCCTGCGTGCTCGGCGACGAGCCCACCGGCAACCTCGACGCGAAGACCGCGGCCACCGTGTTCGAGCTGATGCTCGGGCTCAACCGCGCCCAGCGCACCAGCCTTATCCTGGTCACCCACGACCGCCATGCCTTACGCGCCGCCTGGACCGCGTGCTGGAACTGCACGAAGGCAGGCTGCGCGAACTGGCGCCGCAGGACCTGCAGGTCGACTGAGGCAGCAGGGGCTGCGGCAGCGCGCCGGCGGACGGCTACAGCGCCGTCCGCCGCGTCTGCGCCGGTGCCCCGGACTAGCCCTCGCGGGTGGCTGGGTCGACCTGCACCGGAGGCGACGGGGACTGGGCGTGCGGCATGAACAGCCACAACGCGATGTACGCGATGAGGCCGATGCCGATCGAGACGGACGTGACCACGAACAGCGCCCGCCACATCCAGGAGGGCAGTGGCGTGTGTTCGCCCATAGCCACCGCAGATGCCGGTCAGCCAGATATCGTGCGCGGACCTGCGCAACTGTTGCGCTTCCTGGGTCATCGGTCTCGCCTCCGTCCGGTCGTTGCAGTACGGGCCAGCATGATCCGTGCTGTCCGGAGTCGCAGTCAGTCGGTGCCGTCCCCGCGTGTCGGACTACTCCGACACGCGGGCCGCCGACCGGTACCGCGGTGGAGGATCAGTGCGGACCTCCCACCCGCTGCCAGACTTCGGGTTCCATCCGCTGGCCGTTCTCGAAGCGCTTCAGCGTCGTGGCGGGCGTCTCCGCAGGCATCCGTACGGCGGAAGAAAGAAGCGGGAGGCCGGCCCTCAGTCGCGACGCGCGGCGGCGCGGTCGGCATGGCCGAGGTCGCGCTCCGGCGAGATGACATCGCGCACCCGCTGTTTGAGCTCGACGATGTCGGGGAAGCGCCCCTCCTCGTGCCGCGCCCACACCCGGTGGCCGTCGGCGTGGACCTCGAACACGCCACCGGTGCACGGTCGCAGCACCAGTTCGGCGACCTCGCCATCGAAGGTGGTCAGCAGCTCCTGCGCCATCCATGCCGCGCGCATCAGCCAGCGGCACTGGGTGCAGTACGAGATCTCGATGCGATGGCCGGTCGCGGGCGTGGTCATGGCGGGCACGATCATGGAGGGGAGGGCAGCTTACCGGCACCGGCCACGGCGATGCATTCGACCTCCACCTGCGCCCCCAGTGCCAAGGCCGTTGGCCCCCAGTGCGCTGCGCGCGGGGTAGCGGCCAGCGGCGAAATAGTCGCGGTAGACCGCGTTGAACTCGGCCCACCGGGCCATGTCCGCGAGCATCACCGTGCACTTCACCAGGTCGCCCATGGCGAAGCCATGCGCGGCGAGCGTGGTGCGGATGTTGTCCATGGCCTGCCGGGATTCGGCGGCCAGTCCACCCGGGACCAGCTGCAGGGTGCCGGGCCTTATCCCGATCTGGCCGGACAGGTACAGCGTTTCGCCGACCCGGACCGCCTCGGAGAAGGGCAGCGATGGTGGAACCACCTTACCGGAGTTGAGGAACTCGACCCGGGTGGTGTCAGTCGTCGGCGCTGCCGCGGCGGCAGGGAGCGGCGCGAGAAGGGTGGCGGACAGCAACAGCGCAGCCGATCTCATGGCGCGGCCCCCGCGGGCAGGGCGCCCCGGCTGCACGGGCTCACGCGCACTGTGGCGGACGCCCGGGATCAGATGGAGATTTCGGAGCATCGCCTTACCGGACCTTGGGGTCTTGGATGGGGCGCCTGGGGCCGAGGCCCGGCCGGCGCCCTCCCGATGGAAGGGTTGGGGCGCGCGTCGCCCATTGCCGCAATGTCATCTGGAAAGCTTCAGAGCTTCCATCAACCCGCCGACCGGGTCGAAGTGGAAGTAGTTCTGACCTTACAGAAGGAACGGGGAGGGTCGAGTGCGAAGGCCGAGCAGCGGCGGCCAAGGCGACCGGCGCCGACGCGGAAAGCCGCGATGAAGTAGCCGAAGCAGGAGCAGCCCGCCCAGCTTCCGCACTGCCGTCTAACGCCGTGCTCACCTGCACATATTGCGGAGAGCGTTTTTGTGTGAGATTGGAGCGCCAGCGACACACACAAAAACGAGCGTAGCAGTATGTGTCAGGTGGGGCAATTTGTTAGGCCTTATTACCCGAACAGACATATTTTATTTTTGTCTAAATCTCTAAAGTAGGCGGAGTACCTACCCGAACGTTCGCCTTACTCTCCTTCACTTGTAGCACCAAGCTCTAAAGCCTTTTTATAAAGACGATCAACCTCTATAGCCGAACCGACGTGGAACCCGAGCATGGTGCCATTGCCATTTGACGCAGGATTTCCATCAAATGGTTCCGCCACTGCGAACATCAAATCATCATTCACCCATAAAGCCATTCTTCCTTCATCATGGACTTTCATTAGCCCACATCCCTCGAAAAATTTATCGTAGAAGTCGACGGCCTTCTTTTTATCATTCGTACCAAATACAAAGTAATTCATTTTCATTGTGCCGATCTCTAAAAATTTCTGATGCCTAACGCCTGAGCTAAGCCGCGCCGAAGGTGTCGGCTTGAGTGACTAGTTAGGCCGAGCCGCTACAGGCCTGCGGAATAGTCCCCCAGCGCGCCGTTGAACTTCTTCGCCAGAGCGTCAGCCTCGTGAACCCTTGCGGCAAAGGACTGCGTGTCATGCCTCCTCGATTCGGAGAAGACTACGGTGTAGCCCGCCTCCTCGTCGCCGTCCACTACCTCAACGGAGGCAAATCCTGCCTGTTCCAAAGCATCGAGAGCGTTTGACACATTGTCTTCGGGGATTCCGTCGATCTGATACGACCAACTCAGGACTCCGCTGACATCAAAGTCAGCCCGTAATGTCTTAAAGAAATCGGTCGCTTCCGAAGACCACTCTTGGCTAGTAGGTTCAGACATCGAAATCATCGCTGCTAAGAAGTAGGAGGCTGCGAGCATAAGGCCTAACGCCTGAGTTAAGCCGCGCCGCGAAGCGGCGTCGGCTTGAATGAATTGTTAGCCCCTACCACGCACGCCACCAAGGCCGCTTTGTGGGGAATTGAACGACATTGATGCTATGCAGCGAATCATGCCGACGTCGCCAGCACATGGATGCGTAGGCGCCCGTGAGAGAAATCTTTTGACCACAAGAATGGCGCAGGCCAGACCAGTATTGGTTTGAAGTAATTGGGAAGATGCGCTGACAAGAAGGGCATTGCAAAGAGCCCGCCTTGTTTGGCGCGACATTAAAGGGCGATGCCTGCGATGCAAAGAATGGAACTGGATCTTCAAACCCGCCTATGTGATTGCAGTCGCTGCAGCTTTCGTCGTGGCGCTGGATGCCTTGGCCGATACGGTAAAAGCCATTTCCATTGCATTTCTGGCAGTGGCGAGCAACAAGAGGATTGTGGTCGTTCTCGTGCGTAAAAAGATCAGGGGTCAGCCGGCGAACGTAATTCCTGAGCACCAAACCGCCAGGTGTTCGCTTGAGGTACTGCTGCATTTCCATAGGGGCTAACGCCTGAATTAAGCCGAGCCGCGAAGCGGCTTCGGCTTGAATAAATTGTTAGGCCGCGACTGCGCCATACAGCTGAAGAGCAGAACCGACCAGCACAAAGAGAAATCCCAATAATTGCTGTTGGAATTGTCCGCCCAGCTCACGAGCCATATCCCATGATGATAGAGCTGAAGTTGTCGTACGTGACCTGTGCGTTGTACTTGCCAAGTTTGCGAGAAGTCCGAAAGGCTTGGAAGACGAGAAATAGTGCACCCGTCACTTGAAGGATGATGCCGATGACCGTCACGAGATTTTGAGTTGTCATAGCGGCCTAACGCCTGAGTTAAGCCGCGCCGCGAAGCGGCGTCGGCTTGGACGATTTGTTAGCTGCCAGCTGCACTAGACCAGATCGATGACTTGCGACGAGGAGCGTTTGACGCTCCACGGCAGGACCTTGAACCGCTGGATATGGATCGACCCGTGTAGATCGTACGGCACCATATAGCTCACTTCGACTTGGAGTGGGCCTGTGACGCGAACTGACACTTCGGTTGGCGAAACGCGAACCCTGTTGCCGAGCATGTCGCGGCCAAAGACAGGCTTGCGGCTAAGTTCTTCAGCCACGGCAGCGCGGCAGGCATCCGCCTTGAGCCATGCGCAGCCGTAGCCGGCACAGGCGAGCCCCAGTATGAAAGCCAAGCCAATTGCGGCAGGTTTTACAACATGTGCCATGTCACTTTCCCCTGGCCGCTAACGCCTGAGTTAAGCCGAGCCGCGAAGCGGCTTCGGCTTGAACGAATTGTTAGGCGCTGAGCCGGGGTGGCACACGCCCTGCTCTGATGAGTAGTGAAAGCGGCCTTGTGTATCACGAATCCGCAACTTGAAAGCGTCCGTTTCTTGGCCAGATGGCCACACACTAGGCCCATAAACAAAGTCAGCTTGGTCCCCAGGGCCAAGCGCAACCTCATGGGTGGGCGGCACGAAGTGCTCCAGTACAACCTGCCAAGGTTCTTCCGATGGAGCAGTTAGCAACTCAACAGAACCGGGGTAGAGCTTGTAGGGTGGGCCCGACGATCCGTAGGTGTGGAATGCGACAGGCGCAGCAGAGGTGTTACGGATGCGCAACAGTACATCCGGGCTTGCAGCTGCGAGGCAGCCACGCGCGCCGAGCTCAATGGTGATGCCTGCGTCCGCCGGAGAGGGCGAGTGAGCGCAACCCGTCAGTGCTACTGCTATGAGTACGACGATCCTTGTTCTCATGCGCCTAACGCCTGAATTAAGCCGAGCCGCGAAGCGGCTTCGGCTTGAATGAATTGTTAGGTGCCACGCCGCGTCTCCAGGGTCACTGTCCCGAGAGAACCGCCCCTTGGAACATCAACCACCCGAGCGTCGTGGCCACTACACACAAAGGCTACTGTCTTGGGGGCACTCGATACAGCATACCCTTCGGTGAAAGTTGGCTGATCTAGACGATAGGCGTGCTGCCTTCCGCGGGACTCAAATATGAGCCAACAATCCGACGGAGATGAGTCCGACGTTGAGGCCAGATTGCCATTAATCGAGAACTCCGCGTCAGCAACGCAGCCCGATAGTGCAATCAGTAATGCTCCTGCAACAAACTTACCCATGGCACCTAACGCCTGAGTTAAGCCGACCCGCGAAGCGGGTTCGGCTTGGACGAACTGTTAGGCGCGCAGCGACGAATCCGCCAGCCGGTGCCAACAGCAAGAGCTTGAACGAACGGCCCTGCCCAAGAAGCAACAATGTACCAAGCACCCGCCTCGAGACGGATAGCTGGACCAACGTCTGCGCTCGTTATCTCCATGAGTTGAGCCCCGAAGATCAAACCGGAGATTGGGAGCACTACGATGAGCCAGCCAGGCTTGTATCGCGCCGCAAGAAAGCCAAACACGGCGAACGCAATGGCCATTGCGAGGATGGACACTATAGATGGCTCTTTATCCATCACCTCTGCCTGGGCCAGAAGCGGAAAGCCCAGCGATAGCAGTACCAGCAGCTTTCTCATGCACGCCTAACGCCGGAATTAAGCCGACCCGCGAAGCGGGTTCGGCTTGAATGAGTTGTTAGATGCGCTCACGGCTGCGCACCTGTGTACGCGCTCCATGAAGGAAGGCGGTGCTTGCGGGCCAAGTGGCGGAAGTAGGCGGCCATGCACAGACCAAACAGCACGCCAGCCAGATCGCGGAGCTGAGCATGATCCACACCGGCATGCCTTGGCGCGACCACATGAAGAGCCACATGAAGAGGCCCCAGAACAGGCCAAAGAAGCTGCCCATGAGCAAAGCGGTGTGCCAGAAGCCCATGAATAAAGGTGGCGGGAGATCAATGCCGAGCCGCCAAAGCAGTTTCCAGAGCGGAGGGGCAGCAGTGGACGGCGACACGCCTAGTGCCAGCATGTGCTTCCGCATTCGTTCCAGCTTGTCGGGATCTGTCATGAGCATCTAACGCCTGAATTAAGCCGACCCACGAAGTGGGTTCGGCTTGGATGAATTGTTAGACGGTAGTGCCCCGGGACCTGACAAAAGACCTGTGCTCCCCAGCACCGCCGCCGCGAGCCGAGGATGCCATAAGTTGCGGCGGCGGAGCTTGCCCGGCCAGGCTTGAAGCGTGACCTTACCGAAGGAACGGGAGGGTCGAGTGCGAAGGCCGAGTAGCGGCGGCTAGGGCGACCGGCGCCGACGCGGAAAGCCGCGATGAAGTAGCCGAAGCAGGAACAGCCCGCCCAGCTTCCGCACTACCGTCTAACGCCTGAATTAACCGGACCCGCGAAGCGGGTTCCGGTTGAATGAATTGTTAGGTGTGCGAGACAAGCCACACCGTGCCGGGAGCGATAAGCAAAACGCCGACGAACGCAGCCACGAGCCACCCCCTGAGCGCGCCGGCACGCCAGAACACCAAGAGCATGCCGACAAGACAAGCCAGTGCCCCTATTGCACCAAGCCAACTTGGAGCAGCCATGCGTTGCTGTGGAAACCACCAATAGCTGGACACAGCTAGAAGAAGTAATGCCTGTAGAACCAGGGAGTGTTTGCTTGTGCTTTTCTGTCAGACCTGCAGGTCGGTTCATCGCACACCTAACGCCTGAGTTAAGCCGACCCGCGAAGCGGGTTCGGCTTGAATGATTTGTTAGACAAGGACCGATCAGACCGGATATCCCAGCCCATTGAGGTAATTGGAAATGAAGCCCTCGTAGAAAAATCCAAGGACGCCCGCGGCGATTGCGAGAATCCATCCCCATACGGAAGGTCTGGTGGTGGGGCCCAGTACTCTAGAGGCACTCTCGCCGAACAAGGTGTAGGCAAGGCCAAGGAGGAAGCAGAAGGGCTGAATAAATACCCACTTAGCTTTGTAGCTGATAGACGCAACCTGCTCTTGAGCACCCGATATTGGAACGTACGTACTGAGCCAGAGGCAAAGCAATCCGATGGCCAAGAGGATCAAGCCAAACGGTCGGCTTGCGAAGTCGTCAGGTAGGCTCCTGGTCCTTTTGCTTGGATTGAGCCGCCGCTCCTCCATGGCATGCATAAACGCATCAGGTGATTTCTCTTGATCAGTCACAACCTGTCCCCTTGTCTAACGCCTGAGTTAAGCCGACCGGCGAAGCCGGTTCGGCTTGAATGAATTGTTAGGCAGCAGCACCGTCACTCCGCTGTCAGCCTTACAAAGCGCTCTGTGACTACCGCCCGTACGACCATGACCAAGGGAGCTGAGAGAAGCAAGACGATGACTTTGACGGACCCCGGAAGTGGTAGTAATCCGCTGTGGAAAGCCAGCAAATAGAGTAGAGCGAAGCCGCCAAGAGTCAGTACGAAAGAAATCCCGGATGTGGCGGTATGGATTGTGCAGCTCTTCTTGCAGTTCAGGCAGAACAGGCTGGCTTTGCCCCAGTTGTTCAAGAACACAAAATCGGCCCAAGAAAAGGTGATCTGCTGTTCGCACGTTGGACACGGGCACTGTCTCATCTGCTGCCTAACGCCTGAATTAAGCCGAGCCGCGAAGCGGCTTCGGCTTGAATGAATTGTTAGGCCGCACGCAGGATCGGCTGATCCGGGGACGACCACGTAACGGCGGTAATGCTGCCATGAACTAATTCCTCATCTCGCAGCTGCGCAAAGACTGCAGCGGGAGTCCAGCCACCAGGGGCATCGGCGAAGGGAACCTGGAGCCGCTGTAGCTGACTCAGGACAGCAGCGAGCGCGTGCTTTGAACCGAACGGAATACTGACGCCTTCATTACTCGCCGTAGCCCCAAGAGCAAACAGCTCAGAAAGCAATGGGCCTGTGGAGCAAGAGATGAGGACCGAATCGGTGCGCACAGCCTCAACATGGTCCATGGACTCTCCTTGTGGCCTAACACCTGAGTTAAGCCGACCGGCGAAGCCGGTTCGGCTTGAATGAATTGTTAGGTGCCAGGGATTTCATAGCCAAGGCACCTGCATGATGTGCCGCATGGATTGAAAGCCCAATTGCGATCGGCGGCAGGAATAGAAGGCCAATGAAAGCAACTTCCAATGCAAGTTGTAAGGTTTCAGAACGAGTTGCTGGACGTACTTTGCGGTGCTTGAAGTAAGCAAGTGTCGCCAAAAGAAGAACAGAAAGAATCAGCCAGGTAAACATCAGAGGCTCAATCACATTATCCCGGAAGAATTTAGCCTCTGAGTTGCCTATGTAGCGTGATTCAGGCCCTGGGTAGAGGGTTGAAACATAGGCAGAGAAGCCTGCTACAACACTCAAAACAGAAGATGCGATGACCAGCACGGCGCCGAGCTTTCGCTTGGTCCTCGATAGACCAAAGCCAAGCGCAATGCCGATCGATGGAACTATCACCAAGATCGCGATGAACTTGAACATGGCACCTAACGTCTGAGTTAAGCCGACCCGCGAAGCGGGTTCGGCTTGAATGAATTGTTAGCCCGCCGCGGGAGTGCCGGCATACAGCGCTGCACCGTGGCGAACCAGAACGAACCAGAGAAACAGCAAGGCACCAACTACGAAAGACGCGCCTTGAGCGAAGTACAGCCGACGCGTGACGCGCCCCCACTTGCGGAGCGTTTGCCGCATTGCTGGTAGTGCTGGATCCAGCCGGTTCTTTTCGCGCTTGCGCGCCACTTGAGAGGTTAGGTCGAAATCTCGGACGCGATTCAGAGAGAAGCACGCCGGCAGCAATGGAAACTACCTGTGCTGCACCGTGCAAATGGAACAGGGAGGACTGGAAGCAGCCCATGTACGTGGTAACGCCATCAAGGAGTGAGGCTGTAAAGTAGGGCGCCAGCGCTAAGGCCAAACATGAGGGCCGACGCCGACTGCTTTTGGTCAATGGATCTGGCTTGCCAGTGGCGAAACGACTCTCGTGCCATAAGGGCTAACGCCTGAATTAAGCCGGCGGGCGAAGCCCGTTCGGCTTGAATGAACTGTTAGCGCCCGCCAACGGAAACACCGAACATACGAGTGACAGGTCCGGCAACTAGCGCTCCGATGATTGAACACGGTGTGCCCCACAGAAAGACCGCTACATAGATCATTGATGCGCCGCCGCCGGCATATGGGCGGACGCAGTCAGTGTAATAGGCAAATACAAGCCACGGTGCAAACAGGAGGCACGCCCCGATCGCTCTCAATGGATTTGCCGTGGCAAGTGAAATAATTGCTGGTAGCAGTGGAACCATCAGAAAGACGCCCAAGACTGCTATAACGAACGAGAGAGCCATGGTCATAGCAAGCGAAGCTATTGAACGCTTGAATGCCAACGACGCCGATAATGGCGGCGATTCCGTAAAGGATGGCTCGGCTACGACTAATCACCATAGGACGCTAACGCCTGAATTAAGCCGACCTGCGAAGCAGGTTCGGCTTGGATGAGTTGTTATGCGGTGGTGCCCGGCGAGGCTGGCCGCTTGGACCTGTGCTCCCCAGCACCGCCACTGCCAGCCGAGCATGCCATAAGTGGCGGCGGCAGGGCTTGCCCGACCAAGGTGTCAGCCGGGCGATTACCGAAGATGCACGGCAGTGAGCGCGGCTGAGCAATAAAGCGATCGGGCGGAGCGATGTGCGGGCCGATGGCGGGGCAATCGGGACTGCGAACCGGAGCCGATGCGGGACGTCGCGATAGTCTGGCCGAAGGGGAGAGTGCGAGGGCGTCCACGCACCACCGTATAACGCCTGAGTTAAGCCGAGCCGCGAAGCGGCTTCGGCTTGAATGAATTGTTAGGCGGCATAGCGACGCGCCTCACAAGCGACTACCGCCGGTAAGTTGGAGTAGCCCATTGAAGAAGGCGATAGTCAGGTTGATGTCGTCCCGGTGTCGCCGTCCCAGTCTTCCACGGTGAGCAGCTCCGCTTTGAGGGACGTAATTCGGGCATGGATTTCCTGAACTTCCTCCGGACCACATTGCGCCGCAATTTCCTGCCATTGCGTCTCAGGTATGCGCTGCCATGGTGATAGGCCCGTCTTTGCTTCTAGGAGAATGGACCGAAGGTTGCTCATCATTGCCGCCTAACGCCAGAGTTAAGCCGAGCCGCGAAGCGGCTTCGGCTTGAATGAATTGTTAGGCCGCAACCCGCCAAGGGGGATTCTTGCGGTTGTCACCGGCCCAGAACAGGCAGAGTACATTGCCAGTAGGGTCATTGAGTCGGGCCTCTCGCCAGAGCCAGCGCTCATCTGTGGGGAGCTGGGTAAAGGAGAACCCAGCGGCAAGAAGACGTTGAACCCGGGCGTCTAGGTCGGCGCACTCAAAGTACACGACGACACCATTGGCAGGCTGATCCGCTGCATGCAGCGAGAATGTGGCATCTCCATCTGGGCACTCAAAGCGCGCATAGCGTGGCGGGGAGTGCACGATTAGCGTAAAGCCCATGTTGCAATAGAAGTCCACCGAGCGATCGAAGTCGGTGGCCGGAAGTGTAATCTGGTTGAGATTCACGAGAGCGCCTGCTTGCGGCCTAACGCCTGAGTTAAGCCGCGCCGCGAAGCGGCGTCGGCTTGAATGGATTGTTAGGCCTCTTGCGGCCGCATGTACTTGCCAAAGTTGTCAATATAGTCATCCAGATTCTCCTCAAGCATGACGCGGTACTGCTTGGTGAAGTACTCCAGCGTCTCTTCCTTTGCCGCCGCCATATCTTCTGAAGAGCCGTGGCCACAAGCAGTGACCCAAGCATTGAACCTGGCAACAGCGTACATGCATGAAGCACTGACCTTGCCGCGCGAAATTTCGGAGAGCTGGTCATTGGCCAAGTGAATGACCGCATCCGCGCGATCGTAGAAATCTTTATCGATGTCCGTGACCACGGAGCCCTCCCCAGAGGCCTAACGCCTGAGTTAAGCCGACCCGCGAAGCGGGTTCGGCTTGAATGATTTGTTAGGCGGCATGCCGAGGCGCCTCACAAGCGACTACCGCCGGTAAGTTGGAGTAGCCCATTGAAGAAGGCGATAGTCAGGTTGATGTCGTCCTGGGTGTCTCCGTCCCAGTCTTCAACAGTGAGCAGCTCGGCTTTGAGGGATGCAATCCGGGCATAGATCTCCTGAACTTCCTGCGGACCACATTGCGCCGCAATCTCCTGCCATTTCGTTTCAGGTACTCGCTGCCACGGTGCCAGGCCGGCCTTTGCTTCTAGGAGCATGGACTGAAGGTTGCTCATCATTGCCGCCTAACGCCTAGTTAAGCCGACCGGCGAAGCCGGTTCGGCTTGAATGAATTGTTAGGCGGCATGAGAGACGCCACGCATGCGATCCGCCACGTGCCGGGCAGCAGACCCGACAGTGACCACGACCAACACAGCTAGGACAAGCCAGGTCCACAGCAGGTGAACGTGCAGATAAACCGGCGCGTGTACAACGAAGATGGACGAGAATGCTGCCCAGGGCGCGAAGATCAATGCGGCGATGGCCGTACGGCGCCATAGGCGGCGGCCAAGTTGCAACGACCATGCGAGAAACGCTGCCTCGGCCACGTAGAGCACACAGACGACCATAAATGACCCGTTGGATGGCTCCAAGCGGCCGGACCGACGTCATGAGGGAAGTAGTAGAACTTGGGATCAAGGCTGACCCATGTGCTAAGAGCAACGACCGCGAGAGCGGCAACCGCCACCGCGATGTTCTTTGCCCGAGTTGCCGACGATGTGGCCATGCCGCCTAACGCCTGAGTTAAGCCGACCGGCGAAGCCGGTTCGGCTTGAATGAATTGTTAGGCCTCATCTGCCCGCAGCAGTGACTGCCTGATGATCACATCTTGGCCGGACCCCAGCTCAACCATAATGCCGGATCTTCACCTAGCTCTTCGATGCTGATAATTGCCCCGCCACTTCCAGCATGCACTCCAGATATGACTAGAACGGAGTCATTGTGCTCAAACGCAACGCCCGGCACAGGGCGATGAGCCATGAAGTCACTGTGTTGATCGCCGGATGGCTTCATGAGGCCTAACGCCCGAATTAAGCCGACCCGCGAAGCGGGTTCGGCTTGAATGAATTGTTAGGCCGCGTGTTCAGACCGCTGCCGCCTGCGAATGATGGCCACAAGCCAGAGTAGAGCAACCGGGCCAAGAGACCAAGGCAAGCCACGAACCAACCTTGAGGTGCACGCGGAATGGAGCGGTGGGATCGCCCGTGGCTAACACAGACCAGAAGGGGTTTGGCTCGATAGATGCGGCGATTGGGCCGATCGATGGATAGGCGAGAAATGCGCCGCCAACAATGAGAAGCACCCAGACAAAAGATGCAATAAGCAGGGATCTTTTGCGGGAACGAATCATGTCTCTCCTTTAGCGGCCTAACGCCTGAGTTAAGCCGCGCCGCGAAGCGGCGTCGGCTTGAACGAACTGTTAGAGATCATGCTGCGCGCGCTCAAGAAGCTCCCTGAACAATTTGTCTTGTAAGTCAGGCGTGAGTCCTGCGCGAGCCGCTGCAGGTGCAACAACAAGAGAGAGCTCATCGTCGGCCTTAGACAATTGACCGTGCCACTCAACGAGCTCATCAAACATTCGCCTCCGGCCTGCGGCGCTCACAAAGGCTTCTGAGCGTTCGCGGAAGTAGTGGTGAGCCAGATAGTTGCGCAGCTTGAGTGCGGAAGCAAGATTTTGACCAAGGTTATCTGGTACGGCTGTAACAGCGGCTAATGCTTTGATTAGCCTTCCAAGGGTCAGTTCAAACTTAGAGTCCATAAAGGAATCAACTAAGCCTTCCCACTCGGATCTGCTTTTGGCCTTGTGACGCTCATTTGGGATGAGATCAAGCATTACTAACGCATTGACCAATCCATGCTCTAAGCACTGTGCTTGATAGATGGCCAAGCCAAACCGTGCATAGATCTCCTTGACTTGCTCTCCGTGATCTTCCGGGAAGTCTTCCATGATCTCTAACGCCTAAGTTAAGCCGCGCCGCGAAGCGGCGTCGGCTTGAACGCATTGTTGGGCGGGACGAGAGCACGACATTAGGTCGGGCAGGACGGCCGATCCGAAAGACCGAAGCTGCTGACCCCAACGCGCGCTACGCGACCTGTCCGCCGCCAACCTGACCGACCCCGAAGAACCCTCCGCAGCGAACCCAACCGCGCGCTCGACCCCGTATCCGAAGAAGAATGACCCCAGCCAACTCACCGGAGGTGAGCGCCTTACAGCGATGCGAACCATCCGATCCATACGCCCCCCAACCTCGCGCTTTTACACCGCCCAACGCCTGAATTAAGCCACACCGCGAAGCGGTGTCGGCTTGAATGAATTGTTAGGCCTCACCCCTCCGGGCGGGCCGAGATCTCAAACATCCTGCTGTGGTGCGACGAGTGCTCCGCCGTTGTAGATCAAATCCGCTGGCACCCGCCCATCTACTGTCTTCTTGAGCTTTGTCCCATCAATTGGAACTCGCACTCCTGTACCGTCTGATCTAGCGAAGACAAGGAAGTAAGAGTCTCCGTCTTGCAGCACCTCTCGAATCTCGATGCGGTGAACTCCGTTTCGCTCAACCACTACGAGTGCTTCGGGGAGGGATTCTCTTGAATCTGTCATGTGAGGCCTAACGCCTGAGTTAAGCCGCGCCGCGAAGCGGCGTCGGCTTGAATGAGTTGTTAGACATTGCTTCCGACACTGATCTAGCTTCATTACTCATCTGGCTCGTCCCTGCGCTCAATAATGAATACAAAAGCAAACGCTGCGGACCATATTGCTACGACCGCAAGAACAATCCCGGCAGGCGTGGGAACGAAGAATCCGTTGTTTGGCGTACCCAAGCCTGGAACCCCAATTCCATGGAAAAACATAGCGATCAACATTACAAAGATGAAAATTAGATACTTCATGGCCGGGATTACCAAGAGACATGCGCCTGTCCCGGTTATACCCGTGGCCCATACCGCAGATCGCCCAAGACGTTTCAATTGCCCCTCCTTCGTCTAACGCCTGAGTTAAGCCGAGCCGCGAAGCGGGTTCGGCTTGAATGAGTTGTTAGACCGCGACCTTAGTCACGCACGGCCTGCCATGTGCAAGTAGACGTAGTACATGATGCCGAGAAAGCAGACGCCAGACACGACGGTGAAGATCGCTTGGCGTTTTGGCTTGGACCTGCCGCCTAACCACCGGGCAGCGAGAAATCCGAGGACCCCGGTAGCCACAAATGCTCCAGCCACGACGATAAGCATGCTGCTGATCTGACTCGTTGTTTCAGCAAGATGCGTAGCTGTCATAGCGGTCTAACGCTTGAGTTAAGCCGCGTTGCGAAGCAACGTCGGCTTGAATGAGTAGTTAGACATCGCCACGCTTGCGGTTGCGGCGCGACTTCCAAGCGCGCCAACCAAGCCAAGCCCCTACGGCTATGACTGCGACCACAACGTAGGGGAGAAATTGACCCATGAACTGCCCGTGTGCGTAGCCGGCGCGAGATGCAGCTTGATTCAACCCCTCACTTGCCAGCGCAAACGTCGGCATAAGCGCGAAAGTGGTGAAAAGTGCCGCTCCTGAAGTCCTGATCATTCCCGCCTCCCTTTGGTTATGAACTGGTCTAACGCCCGAATTAAGCCGAGCCGCGAAGCGGCTTCGGCTTGAATGAATTGTTAGGCTGCTGCCCCATGCTTTGCGGCCCATGCACGGAGCACCACCTCCAGCACTGCAATGCTGCCCATGAAGGTAGCAACAAAGATTCCGATCCGCGAGATTTGCGAAGCACCAAAGAGCCCAATCAGCAACGCTAAGAGGGAGATGGCTCCCGCAATCAACGCGGACCTGTAAGACGGTACAGGACGGTATACCCACCGTGAAATTAGATAGGCTGCAAGTCCGGCGAGTGCCCCAGCCATGGCGAAGCTTCCTGGCTGTATCACTGCCAAGATTAGAAGTACAGCCAAGAGGAACAGCGTTTTTGATTTAAGGTCGTTCATCACGCCAGTCCCAGCAGCCTAACGCCTGAATTAAGCCGAGCCGCGAAGCGGCTTCGGCTTGAATAAATTGTTAGGCCGCGACTGCGCCATACAGCTGAAGAGCAGAACCGACCAGCACAAAGAGAAATCCCAATAATTGCTGTTGGAATTGTCCGCCCAGCTCACGAGCCAGGTCCGCGATGATAGAGCTGAAGTTGTCGTACGTGACCTGTGCGTTGTACTTGCCAAGTTTGCGAGAAGTCCGAAAGGCTTGGAAGACGAGAAATAGTGCACCCGTCACTTGAAGGATGATGCCGATGACCGTCACGAGATTTTGAGTTGTCATAGCGGCCTAACGCCTGAATTAAGCCGACCCGCGAAGCGGGTTCGGCTTGAATGAATTGTTAGGCCGCGCCACGCCCACCGCAGGCGACCCGTGGACTACAACGCAGATCTTGGCTCTTAACCACGAGAAACGAAGACCGGGATGTCATGGTTCATTGTCTCAAATGGCCAGAAGACTCGGCCGAAGGGCGGAGAGAGCAGCATAAGCCCTGGTTCGTCCAGCCCCCAGTTGGCCATCTCCTCGCCACTAACGATGAGGTGCTCGATTGTGGCCGGCGTGCGGCCATGCTCAATGAGCAGATGATCACCGACGAGGAATGGAGTGCCGTCTGGGTAGCGCTGCATAGCGGCCTAACGCCTGAGTTAAGCCGCGCCGCGAAGCGGCGTCGGCTTGGACGAATTGTTAGGCCTGCCGCAGCAAACCCAGATGCACCGCAGCATACCGTTTCAGACCTTCCAGTCGCCGTTCCGAGTGTCGTGCAAAGGAGTGCGTGAGCAAGGGACGCAGAAACCATGCGAGCCAGTGGGGTTTAGGCACGATCCGGTATTTGAAAGTGACTTCTGTCTGCCCATCGGCGGCCGGTTTGAACTGCCACGTCCCAGCAAATTCCTCGAGGAACCACGGCCCAGAAACCATGGCCATCGCGGCTGCCCTGGGGCGATTGAAACTGACATAGCGAACGGTCATTTCGTGACCATTCTTGGCGCGGATATGGACCTCTGCCCCCGGTTCGGGCGAGCCCGACGGCGAGCGAAGAGCGTAGCGCTCGGGGAACGGATCCCAAGCGGTTCGGACCGAATAGTCCTGCGTAAGGTCGAACACCTCTTCGGGCGATCCATTGACCAAAATAGTTCGGGAGACGAGCGCCATCGAAGGGGGCCTAACTCTAAGTAGCCCCCAGATCCGGGGGTATGCGCGGCATATTCATCTTGGCGGTCGCAGCCGGTCAAGGGGAAATCCTACCCGGCCTCAAGGCCTTGCCCGGTTCCATGGCTTGGTCGGTGGCGCCAGGGATTGCAGGCAATTGCTTCAAGGATGAAGCGGTATGTCTTATGCGCCCGAAAGCGGGGAAAAATCCCGTACGGATCCGGTGCCCGGCCGGGGCACGCCGGGCCGGCCGGGCCTGTTTGCCGAGGTCCAGCGACGGATCCGGCTGAAGCATTACAGCCTGCGCACGGAGCGGGCGTACCTGGGATGGATCCGCCGTTTCGTCGCGGCCAATGGGCGGCGGCATCCGCGCGAGCTCGGCGCTGCGGAGGTGGAGGCATTCCTGTCCGCGCTGGCGGTACGCGGGCAGGTGGCTGCGAGCACCCAGAACCAGGCGCTGTCGGCGCTGTTGTTCCTGTACCGCGAGGTCCTCGGCGTCGAGCTGCCGTGGCTGGAGAACGTGGTCCGCGCCAAGCGCCCGCAGCGATTGCCCACGGTGCTGGCGGCAGGCGAGGTGGCGCGCCTGCTGGCCTGCATGGAAGGCCGGCCGTGGCTGCTGGCCAGCCTGCTTTACGGCACCGGCATGCGCTTGATGGAAGGGCTGCGGTTGCGGGTCAAGGATGTGGATTTCGCTCGTCTGGAGATCCTCGTGCGCGACGGCAAGGGCGGCAAGGACCGGCGCACGGTGCTGCCGCGTTCGCTGGTGGAGCCGCTGCAGCGCGAGCTGGAGCGGGTGCGCCTGCTGCACGACCGTGATCTGGGTGCGGGCGGCGGCCGGGTCTGGCTGCCGCATGCGCTGGCACGCAAGTACCCTAGCGCCGCATGAGTTCGGCTGGCAGTACCTGTTCCCGGCGCAGCGACTGTCGCTCGATCCGCGAACCGGCGCGCGGGCGCGCCACCACCTCGACGATGCGGTGCTGTCGCGGGCGCTGAAGCGGGCGCGGGTCCGTGCCGGGATCGACAAGCCGGTCAGTGCGCACACCCTGCGCCATTCCTTCGCCATCCACCTGCTGGAAACCGGCTACGACATCCGCACGGTGCAGGAGCTGCTGGGGCACAAGGATCTGTCGACCACGCAGATCTATACGCATGTCCTGGGACGGGGGCGTCGGCGGTGCGCAGCCCGCTGGATCCGTAGCCGGTGGCCGCGCGTGGGGCGGTCGCCGCCGGGACGACGGCTGCAGGTGCCACCGCGCCGTGGCGCAGGCCGGTGCCGCATGCACTGGCGCCTGCCTGCGCCGCGGCGCTGCTGGCCGGTGCGCTGGCCGGACTGCTGCTGCCGTCGCTGCCGTCGCCGTGGCTGCGCGGGACATGCGTGCTTGCGGGTGTGCTCGGCTGGGCGTGGCCGTGGCGCGGCCGGGCGGCGGGCGCGCTGCTGGCCGGGCTGGGGTGGGCCCTGCTGCATGCGGGCTGGGCGCTGGCGGGCTGGTTGCCGGTCGCGCTCGAAGGCGCCGAGGTGCGCGTCACCGGTAAGGTGCTGGGCCTGCCGCAGCACGAGGCGCGGCGCACGCGTTTCGACTTCCGGGTAGCCGACGAGGCGCCGGAACCGCTGCGTGGTCGCCGTCTGCAGCTGGCGTGGTACGACGACTTCGGCGCGGAGCGGGCGGGGCCGCGCATGGCCTTGCGCCCCGGCTCGCGCTGGAGCCTGCAGCTCAAGTTGCGTGCGCCGCGCGGGCTGTCCAATCCGGGCGGGTTCGATGCTGGCCGGCACGCGCTGGCGCAACGGATCGCGGCGGCCGGCTACGTGCGTTCGCCGGCGCTGGCGCGGCAGCTGGCACCGGCGTCGGGCGTGGATGCATGGCGCGCGCGCATGGCCGGGCGCATCGACGCGGCGGTGGGCTCGCCGTCGTCGCGCTTCGTGCGCGCGCTGGCGCTGGGCGATACCCGTGGCCTGTCGGACGACGACTGGGAAGCCCTGCGGGCAGTGGGGCTCACCCATCTCATCGCCATCTCCGGTTTCCACGTCGGTCTGGTCGCGGGCTTCTGCGCCCTGGCTGGCGGCGGCGCTGTGGTGGTTGTGGCCGGCGCTGGGCCGGCGCTGGCCGCGCCCGCAGGCGGCGGCGGTTGCCGCGGTGCTCGGTGCGGCGGGTTATGCGGCGGTGGCCGGGTTCGCCCTGCCGACCGTGCGCACCGTGCTGATGATCGCGGTGGTCGCCGGCGCACGCCTGGCCCGGCGGCCGCTGGGGCCGTGGCAGGCCCTGTCGCTGGCGCTGGTGGCGATGCTGCTGGTCGATCCGCTGGCGGTGCTGCAGGCCGGGTTCTGGCTCAGCTTCGCCGGGGTGGCGTGGCTGGTGTGGTGCCTGCCGGCGCAGGGGCCGCGGCACTGGCTGCGCGACTTCCTCGCCGCGCAGGGCGTGGCCACCCCGGCCTGCTGCCGCTGGGTGCGGTGCTGTTCCTGCAGGCCTCGCTGGCCGGTCCGCTGGCCAACCTGCTGGCAGTCCCGTGGTGGAGCCTGGTGGTCGTGCCGCTGTCGCTGCTGGGCACCGGGCTGGAGGCGATGCATGCCGGCGCCGGGGGCTGGGCGTGGCGCGCGGCGGCGTGGTGCTTCGAACCGAGCTGGGCGCTGTTCGAGCGGATGGCGGCCAGTCCGCTGGCGCTGTGGTGGCTGCCGGAGGCGCGCGGCTGGGCGCTGCCGCTGGCGTTGGCCGGCGCGTTCTGGCTGCTGCTGCCGCGTGGCGTGCCGGGCAAGGCGCTGGCGGCGCTGTTGTGGGTGCCGCTGCTGTGGCCGCCGCGTGAGCTGCCGGCGCGCGGCGGGGTGGAGTTGCATGTGCTCGACGCGGGGCAGGGGCTGGCGGTGGTGGTGCGCACGGCGCGCCATGCGCTGCTGTACGACGCCGGTCCGGCGGTCCGTGATGGCTGGGATGCGGGCGAGCGTGCGGTGCTGCCGGCGCTGCGCGCGCTCGGTATCCGCCGCCTGGACCGGGTCGTGATCAGCCATGCCGACCAAGGACCATGCCGGGGCTGGCCGGCGGTGCAGCGCGGCCTGCCGGTCGTCGACTCGCGTGCTCCGGCCGGGGCGCCGCTCGACGTTGCCGGGCGTCTTATTACCGGCCGCGGCTGGGAGTGGGACGGGGTGGTGTTCCGCTTCCTGCATCCGCCGCCGCATTTCCCGTACCTGCGCAACGAAGCCAGCTGCGTGCTCAGGATCGAGTCCGCACACGGTGCGATCCTGTTGCCGGGCGACATCGGCGAGGTGGTCGAGGCGCGCCTGCTCAGGGATCCGGCGCAACTCCGTGCCGACGTGGTCGTGGTCCCGCATCACGGCAGCGACGGATCGTCCAGTGCCGCTTTCGTGGCCGCGACCGGCGCCCGCGTGGCGGTGGTGGCGGCTGGATACGGAAACCGGTTCGGCCACCCGCGCGAGGCGGTCGTGCATCGCTGGCGACACCATGGCGCCGAGGTGCTGGCCACGCCGGGGTCGGGAGCGGTACGGATCTGGCTCGACGGCGGCGGCCTGGCGGTGCGCGAGCGTCGCAGCTGGCGGCCACGGCTGTGGGACCCGCGGGAGCCGCCGCCGTGAAGATGCGCGCATGCGCCGGGCGCGGGCAAGGCCGCCCTGATGCCGGTTTCCGGGCCATGCCGACGGAACGTGCGCCGCGCCGCGTTCCCGGCCGGGCGGGCTGGCGCCGGGGCCGCGCTGCCGTCATCCTTGTCGTTCGTCGATGCGGCCCGGTGCCGGAGGTGGTTCAGGTGTGGGAGCTGGTCAAGGCCGGTGGATGGCCGATGCTGCCGTTGCTGGTGCTGGGCGTGGCGGCCCCATGATCGTCCCAGCGGCTGTGGAGCCTGCGCCGGGCCGAGGTCATGCCGGCCAAGGCTGGGTGGGGAGGTCCGCAACTGGGCTTCGCGCGGCCCGCTGGATCCTGCCCACATCGAATCGCTGCGTCGCAATTCGCCGCTGGGTGCACTGCTGGCCGCCGCGCTGGACGTGCGCAACCGGCCGCGTGACGTCATCCGCGAACGGCTGGAGGATACCGGCCGCCATCTGGTCTTCCGCATGGAGAAGTTCCTCAGCGCGCTGGGCACGATCGCCTCGGCCGGTCCGCTGCTGGGCCTGCTCGGTACGGTGGTCGGCATGATCCAGATGTTCCTGGGCATCCTCGACCATGGCCTGGGCGACGTGAACCAGCTGGCCGGCGGCATCGGCAAGGCGCTGGTGTGCACCGCCACCGGCATGATCATCGCGGTCCCGGCGCTGATCTTCCATCGCTTCTTCCGCAGCCGCATCGCCGGCTACGTGATCGAGATGGAACAGGAGGCGACCGCGCTGCTCGATGCGCTGGACAGCGCCCGCACCGCCACGCCGCAGGCGGCGACCGCGCCGGCGACGGCCGGCCGCGCCGCTGCCGCGCATGCTGCTCCGGCCACGCCGGTCCGCAGCTGAGCACGCCATGCGTATCCGTGACCAGCGCGCCTATGACGAGCCGGCCATCGACCTGGTGCCGCTGATCGACGTCATCCTGGTGCTGATCGTCTTCTTCGTGATCACCACCACGTTCGACGTGCGTTCGACCCTGCAGCTGCAGTTGCCGGTGGCCAGCCCGCAGGCGCCGCCGCCGGCACGGACCCTGAACATCCTGGTCAACGCCGATGGCCGCTATTTCATCGGCGAGCGCGAAGTGCTGCGTACCGACGTCGAGGCGGTCAAGCAGGCGATCGTCGAGGTCGCCGGAGAGGACCGCGACCAGGCGGTGATGCTGCGCGCCGACGCGCGCACCCCGTACCAGGCAGTGGTCACCGCACAGGACGCCCTGGCCCAGCTGGGCTTCCGCCGGATCGCGATCGCCACGGCGCCGGAGCCGCACTCTTGAGCGAGCCGCGTCCGTCCGTCTGGCAGATCTACAAGCGCCTGCTTGGCTACACCAGCCGCTACTGGCCGTTCCTGGTCGCGGCCATGGTCGGGATGATCATCGAGGCGGTCGCAGGCGGCAGTTTCATCAAGCTGATGGAGCCGCTTACCAACAGTTTCGTGACGCCGCACCCCAGGGGACGCGGTGGTGTTGCCGTTGGCCATCGTCGGCCTGTTCGTGCTGCGCAGCGTGGCCACGTTCGTGACCGACTACGGCATGGCGCGCACCGGCCGCAGCGTGGTCCGCGACCTGCGTGAGCAGGTACTGGCCAAATACCTGCGCCTGCCCTCGACCCAGTTCGACACCGAATCCACCCCGGTGATGGTCAGTCGCCTGAACTTCGATACCGAGCAGGTGACCTGGGGCCAGCGCCGACGCGCTCAAGACCCTGGTCACCGACAGCCTGACCATCATCTACCTGCTGGGCCTGATGCTGCTGGCCAGCGCGAAGGTGACCTTGGCCATGCTGCTGATCACGCCGCTGATCGGCGTCATCGTCTGGTACGTGGGCAAGCGCTATCGCCGGATCAGCGGCGGAATCCAGGACGGCATGGGGCGCATGGCCGCAAGCGCCGAGCAGTCGTTGTCGGCGCAGCAGGACGTCAAGGTGCATGGCGCGCAGGGCCTGGAGATCGCCCGCTATTCGGCGCTGGCCAACCGCATCCTGGGCCTGAACATGAAGGTCGAGGGCACGCGCGCCGGCGCTTCGGCCATGACCCAGCTGCTGGCGGCCCTGGCGCTGGCAGCGATCGTCTGGGTGGCCACGCGCGAAGCGCTGGTCGGAGGCCTGAACGCCGGCCAGTTCGTGATGCTGATGACCGCGATGATGGCCATCATCCCGTCGCTGCGCCGGATCACCAGCGTGCAGACCGCCATATCGCGTGGCGTGGCCGCTTCCGAGCGGCTGTTCTCGATCCTCGATGCCGAGGAAGAGGCCGATACCGGCACGCGCAGCATCGGCCGCGCACGCGGCGAACTGGTGTTCGACAAGGTCAGCCTGCGCTACCGCGACCAGCCCGGCTTCGCCCTGGACGACATCAGCTTCAGCGCTCGCCCGGGCACGGTCACCGCCATCGTCGGGCGTTCGGGCAGCGGCAAGACCAGCCTGGTGCGCCTGGTTCCGCGTTTCTACGAGCCCAGCGGCGGGCGTATCACCCTCGACGGGGTGGAGCTGCACGACTACCGGATGGCCGACCTGCGCCGGCAGATCGCCCTGGTCGGACAGAAGGTGATGCTGTTCGACGACACGATCGCGGCCAACATCGCCTACGGCACGCAGGCCAGCGCAGAGGCGATCCGTGGTGCGGCCGAAGCCGCCAATGCCTGGAGTTCATCGAGCGCCTGCCGCAGGGAATGCAGACGCCGATCGGCGAGAACGGCGCGCTGCTGTCCGGCGGCCAGCGCCAGCGCCTGGCGATCGCCCGGGCGATCCTGCGCGATGCGCCGCTGCTGATCCTCGACGAAGCCACCGCGGCGCTGGACAACGAGTCCGAACGGCTGGTCCAGGATGCGCTGCATCGGCTGATGCCGGAACGCACCACCCCATCATCGCCCATCGCCTGTCCACCATCGAGCACGCCGACCAGGTGCTGGTGCTGGACCAGGCCGCCTGGTCGAGCGCGGCAATCACGCCGAACTGATGGCGGCCGGCGGACTGTACGCGCACCTGCATGGCATGCAGTTCCGCGAGCGCAGGGCCGGATGAGACCTGTACGGGGAAGGCCGGAATGAGCAAGGGCGCTCCACAGACACCGGCATGGTGGTTCGGCGACGTGTCGCCTCCGCTATGGACGCGGCTGCTGGCGCCGGCGTATGCCGGCGTCGTCGCGCTGCGCCGGCGCCTGTATCGCGGCGGCCTGCTGCGTCCGCGCCGGGTCGACGCGCCGGTGCTGGTGATCGGCAACCTTGCCGCCGGCGGTGCCGGCAAGACTCCGTTGACGATTGCCGTCGTGCAGAAGCTGCGCGAAGCCGGCTGGCGGCCGGGCGTGGCCAGTCGCGGCTATGGCCGCCGGGATCCGGAGACGCCGCGCTGGGTGACGGCGGAGACCGCCGCGGAAGAGGGCGGCGACGAACCGGTGCTGGTCGCGCGCCGGCTCGCGGTTCCGGTGCGGGTCGATCGTGATCGCGTCGCCGCCGCGCGTGCGCTGGTGGAGTCCGGTTGCGACATCGTGGTCTGCGACGACGGCCTGCAGCACTACCGGCTCGGCCGCGACATCGAGATCGAGGTGGTCGATGGCGTGCGCCGTTACGGCAACGGCCGGATGCTGCCGGCCGGGCCGCTGCGCGAGCCGGTCGACCGCAGCCGCTGCTGCGACTTCCGCGTGGTCAACCTCGGTCCCGGCGTCCCCGGCCAAGGCGGCCGGGCAGGGCGGGACGGGCTTCGGCGAATGGCCGATGCAGCTGCAGGCGCGCGCGGCATTGCCGATCGCCGGCGGACGACCGCGTGCGCTGGCGTCCTACATCGGCATCCGCGTCCACGCGGTGGCCGGCATCGGCAACCCGCAGCGATTCTTCGACATGCTGCGCAACCCGGCGTGGGCGTGGTCCCGCACGCCTTTGCCGACCACCACGCCTATCGCGCGGAGGACCTGCAGTTCGGCAACGACCTGCCGGTGCTGATGACCGAGAAGGACGCGGTCAAATGCGCACCCTTCGCCGATGCACGCTGCTTCTCGGTGCCGGTCGACGCGGAGCTGCCGGCCGCGTTCTGGGTCGGACTGCTGGACCGGCTCGATCGCCTGCGCTGAGGATCCCGCGGGCGTCCCGAGCGCCCCGGTCACGACGGCGCCCCGGATGCCTGCGCGCCGTGTCGCCGGCAGGCCCGCCTCCTACAATGGGCCATCGCCAGGAGGAACCATGGAGCCGCAGACCGAATTTGTCGTCGCCGTGCCGGCGCGCTACGCCGCCAGCCGGCTGCCCGGCAAGCCGCTGCGCCTGCTGGGCGGCGAGCCGCTGGTGCTGCATGTCGCCCGCCGCGCGCTGGCCGCCGGCGCACGCGAGGTATGGCTGGCCACCGATGATGCGCGGGTAGCCGATGCCGTGTCCGGCGTGGCGGGCGTGCGCGTGGCGATGACATCCGCCGCCCACCCCTCCGGCACCGACCGGCTCGCCGAGTGCGCGCGGCTGGCCGGCTGGGGCGACGACGTCATCGTCGTCAATCTCCAAGGTGACGAACCCTTTGCCCCGGCCAGTGGCATCCGCGAGGTTGCGCGCGCGCTTGCCGCCTCCGGTGCACCGATGGCGACGCTGGCCGAACCGGTCACCGATGCCGCAACCCTGTTCGATCCGAACACGGTGAAGCTGGTCCGCGCCGGGTCGGGCGACGCGCTGTACTTCAGCCGCGCGCCGCTGCCGTGGCCGCGCGACGCCTTTGCCCGCGACCGCAGCGTGCTGCCGCCCGGTGGCGACTGGCTGCGCCACATCGGCATCTATGCGTACCGGGCAGGTTTCCTGCAGGCCTTCGCGAAGATGCCACCGGGACGGCTGGAGCGGATCGAGTCGCTGGAACAGCTGCGGGTCCCGGAGGCGGGTCACCGGATCGCCGTGGCCCTGGCCCCCGAGCCGTTCCCGCCGGGGTGGACACGCCCGAAGACCTGGAGCGCGCCGAGGCGCGCCTGCGCGCGGGCGGCGCATGACCCCGGCGACGATCCGCCTGCTGGTGGTCTGCCCAGGCAACATCTGCCGGTCTCCGCTGGCCGAAGGCGCGTTGCGTGCGCGGATCGCCGCCTCGCCGCTGGCGGGCCGGGTGGAGGTCGATTCGGCCGGCACCGGCGGCTGGCATGCCGGCGAGCCGCCGGATCGGCGGGCCATCGCCTGCGCGCGGGGGCACGGCGTGGACATCGGCGGCCTGCGTGCACGGCAGCTGCGTGCCGATGACTTCCGGACGTTCGACTGGCTGCTCTGCGCCGACGCCAGCAACCTGCGCGACGCGCGCCGGCTGGCGCCGCCTTCGCTGGCCGGGCGCGCGGTGCTGCTGCTGGACTGGGCGGGCACCGCTCCGGGCGCCGAGGTGCCGGATCCGTACTGCGGCGGAAGCGACCACTTCGAGGAGGTCTGGCGACTGGTCGATACGGCGGCACAGGCGGTCGTGGCGCGCCTGTCCGGCGAGCCCGGGTCCGGCATAATCGGTCCATGAACGCGGCTCCCCTCCCGGAACTTCCCCGCGAATTGCCCTTGGCTCAACGCCCAGGCGGCCTCGCTGCACGAATTGCGCGGCCGCCCGGTCGTGCTGGCCTTCGTCAACGCCGCTTCGGTCTGGTGCGTGCAGCGCCTGGCCGAGCTGTCGCAGTGGCAGGCGCGCAACCCGGGCAGGATCCAGGTGCTGGTGGTGCAGGTGCCGCGGTTCGACAGCGAGCGCGTCCCGCAGCGCTCGCTCAAGCTGCTGCGCCGCGCGGGGGTGGCCGCGCCGGTCCTGCTCGACTCGGACTGGGCGGCCTTAGCAGCGCTACGGCATCGAGGCCTTACCCCGCGCTGCTGCTGGTGGACGCGGACGGCCGTGAACGCGAGCGCATCGTCGGTCCTTACCGGCGACGTGGAGCGTGCGCTCTTCGCGCTGGTCGAAGGCTTGCCGCGGCCACTGGACGAGGATCTGCTGTCGAGCGAGACGCTGCCGGAGCCGCGGCTGACGCTGCGTTTCCCGGCGGGCATCGCGGCAAGCAGCGAACGCCTGTACGTCGCTGACAGCGGCCACCATCGCATCCTCGAATGCAGCCATGGCGGCCGCATCCTGCGCCAGTTCGGGCTGGGCACCGCCGACTTCATCGACGGCCCGGCCGACCACGCCGCATTCAACCGGCCGCAGGGCCTGGCGCTCGAGCGCGAGTACCTCTACGTCGCCGACACGGGCAACCACGCGCTGCGGCGCATCCATCTGCTCACCGCGCAGGTCGACACGTTGTGCGGCAATGGCCGCCCGGGCGATCCGGTCGAGGGTGCGGTCAATCCGGCGGCGCGCAGCCCCTTGAACCATCCACTCGCGCTGGCCGTGGCGGGCAACCAGATGCACATCGCCAGCGCGGGCGACAACCGCATCTGGAGCTGCGACCTGGGGCGGGCCGAACTGCACCTGCGTGCGGGTTCCGGACGCCTGGAGACGCGCGACGGCAACGCGATGATGGCCGCTTTCGCCCAGCCGGCCGGCCTGGCTGCCGTGCAGCAGGTGCTGTACGTATGCGACGCGCTCGGCTCGGCAGTACGTTCGCTGCAGTTGCGCACGGACCTGGTCCAGACGCTGGTGGGGCAGGGGCCGTGGGAATTCGGCGATGCCGATGGCCCGCGCTCCAGTGCGCGGCTGCAACATCCGCAGGGGATCGCCCTGAGCGCGGACGCACCGCTGCTGTGGATCGCCGACAGCGGCAACGGCATGCTGCGCACCCTCCGCCTGGGCGGTGGCGAACTGTCGACCATCGGACTGCCGCGGCGCCTGCACGGCCCGACCGGGCTGGCCATCGCCGGCGGCTCGGTCTGGATCGCCGAGACCGACGCCCATGGCGTGCTGCGCTACGACATCGTCACCGGCAGCCTGGAAGACGTGTCGATCAGCGAATGAACGGTACGGTGGTACCCGGATTCGATGGCAAGGCCTTCGTTGCCCAGCTGAGCACCGCGCCCGGCGTGTACCGCATGTACGCCGCCGATGGCGGCCTGCTCTACGTGGGCAAGGCCGGTGCGCTGAAACGGCGCGTGGCCAGCTATTTCAGCAACACGCCCAAGACCCCCGGATCCTGTCCATGATCGCGCAGATCGCGCGCATGGAAGTCACGGTCACCCGCACCGAAGCCGAGGCGCTGTTGCTGGAGAACCAGCTGATCAAGTCGCTGGTGCCGCGCTACAACGTCTCGCTGCGCGACGACAAGAGCTACCCCTACGTGCTGCTGACCTATAACGCTGGTCGCGGCTGGCGTTCCACCGCGGTCCGCGCGCGGTGCCGGGCCGCTACTTCGGCCCGTATGCCAGTGCCGGCGCGGTGCGCGAGACGATGGACCTGATGTTCAAGCTGTTCCGCCTGCGCAGCTGCGAGGACAGCGTGTTCCGCAACCGCAGCCGACCCTGCCTGCAGTACCAGATCGGCCGTTGCAGCGCGCCCTGCGTGGGCCTGGTCGAGGCCGACGCCTATGCGGAGTCGGTGCGCCGCGCCTCGCTGTTCCCAAGGGCGCAGCGACGAACTGGGCGAGGAGCTGGCCGCGGCGATGGAGGCGGCCAGCGCGCAGCTGGAATTCGAGCAGGCCGCGCGCCTGCGCGATCTCCTGGCCACCCTGCGCGGGCTGCAGGCCCGGCAGTACGTAGATGGGCACGCCGCCAACCTCGACGTGCTGGCCTGCGCGATGCACGGCAGTTCCGCTTGCGTACTTCTGCTGGCGTTCCGGGACGGCCGCAACCCGGCACGCGCGCGTTCTTTCCGCGCACCAACGGCGAGGACAGCGCCGAAGAGGTGCTGGCCGCGTTCGTGTCCCAGTACTACGCCGAGCAACCGCCACCGTCGGAAATCGTGCTCGACCGGGCGATTCCGGACGCCGAGCTGATCGAGCTGGCGCTGGCCGAGGCAGCCGGGCGCAAGGTGGCGCTCAAGTCCAGCGTACGCGGCGAACGTGCCGGCTACCTGCCAGATGCTGCCCGCCGCAACGCGCAGCTGGCCCCACTACCGAGCTGGCCAGCCGCGGCGCGCAGCAGGCGCGCAGCGAGGCGCTGCGCGAGATGCTCGGCCTTACCGAGGTGCCGGCGCGGATCGAGTGCTTCGACATCAGCCATACCCTCGGCGAGGCCACCGTTGCTTCGTGCGTGGTGTTCGACCCCGCCGGCGCGGTACGCAACCAGTACCGGCGCTACAACATCTCGGGCATCGAGCCCGGCGACGACTACGCGGCGATGCGCCAGGCGATCGAGCGGCGCTTCCGGCGGGCCCTCGAGGCCGGAACCGAGCCGGGGGCCAATGCCGTATTGCCCGACGTGCTGCTGATCGACGGCGGCGCCGGCCAGCTGGCCCATAGCGCGTGAAGCGCTGGCGGACCTGGGCGTGGAAGGCGTGCTGCTGGTCGGCGTATCCAAGGGCGAGCAGCGCCGCGCCGGCGACGAGACCCTGTTCCACCGACGGCCGCGAGATTCGGCCGGGCGCCGCTTCGCCGGCGCTGCAGTTCATCCAGCAGGTGCGCGACGAGGCGCACCGCTTCGCGATCACCGGCCATCGCGGCAAGCGGCAGAAGGCGCGCACCACCAGCCGGCTGGAAGACATCCCGGGTATCGGCCCGCGCCGCCGCGCCGCGCTGCTGCGCCATTTCGGCGGACTGGCCGGACTCAGGGCCGCGGGCGAGGAGGAGATCGCGCGCGTGGAGGGCGTCAATGCCGCGCTCGCTGCGCGCATCTACGCTACCCTGCACGGGCTGGCGCCTCCGGCCGAACCCGGATAGCGCGATCACGGATAGAAAGAACGCGATGAAGTTGACCGTCCCGACCTGGCTGACCCTGCTGCGGATCGTGCTGATCCCGGTGCTGGTTGTGGTGTTCTACCTGCCGTACCAGTGGACCAACTTCGCGTCGGCGGCCATCTTCATCCTTACCGCGGTGACCGACTGGGCGGACGGCTGGATCGCCCGCCGCTACCACCAGTACTCCGCGTTCGGCGCCTTCCTCGACCCGGTCGCCGACAAGCTGATGGTCGCGGTGGCCCTGTTCCTGATCGTGCAAGGCCACCGACGCCGTGGATGGCTTTCTGGGCCTCGGTGATCGTGGGCCGCGAGATCGCCGTGTCGGCGCTGCGCGAATGGATGGCCGAGCTCGGCCAGCGGGCGACGGTCAAGGTAGCCATGATCGGCAAGGTCAAGACCGTGGCGCAGATGGTGGCGCTGTCGTGCCTGCTGTATGCGATCAATCCGAGGCAGCCGCTGCATCCGTGGACCGACATCTGGCTGGGCGAGCCGATCTTCCACCTGGGCGACTGGCTGCTGGCTGGCGCGGCGGTACTCACCCTGTGGTCGGGGTTCCAGTACCTGCATGCGGCCTTACCGGTGCTGCGCGACGACGAACGGGCCGCCGCGGACCGGACCCGGGAAGAAAAGCGGAAACATGGTTGACACGGCCGCCTGAATCTCTAAAATGCGCGTCTCCCAAGCGGGAATAGCTCAGTTGGTAGAGCGCAACCTTGCCAAGGTTGAGGTCGCGAGTTCGAGTCTCGTTTCCCGCTCCAGACACACGATCCGGTGTCCGCCTAGCGCGGAAATGGGATCGGCAAACGGACCCCGGCGACGGGGTTTTGTTTTTTTGGCCGACCGCCAGCGTTACATGGCGGCGGTGCGTCACCGGCCTTATGGGCAGAGTGGTCATGCAGCGGACTGCAAATCCGCGTACGCCGGTTCAATTCCGACCTATACCTCCATTCCCAAGCGGGAATAGCTCAGTTGGTAGAGCGCAACCTTGCCAAGGTTGAGGTCGCGAGTTCGAGTCTCGTTTCCCGCTCCAGACACGCGATCCAGTGCCCGCCCAGGCGGAGCAAGGATCTGAAAACAGACCCCGGCAACGGGGTTTTGTTTTGTCGGCGACCGCCAGCGTTACACTGCGGCGGCGCGCCACCGGCCTGGTGGCAGAGTGGTCATGCAGCGGACTGCAAATCCGCGTACGCCGGTTCAATTCCGACCCAGGCCTCCAGATGGATAAGGCAAAGGCCCGCGAGAGCGGGCCTTTGCCGTATGCGGCAGGCATGCGCCGCTAGACGGCGAAGACCTCCGCGTATACCAGCCTTTCTTCGACCACGATGCGACGCCGCGCCGGGGCGCCGGCGACCGGCACGGTACGGTCGGTGTAGTAGCGCTCGAACTCCCGCAGCATCAACCGGCCGACCCTGCCTCGCGGCAGCGCCGGCAAGGTGGCGGTGGCGCGCCAGAACGGCGGATCGAAGACCACCCCGGGGTCGAGGATGGTGATGTCGTCGATGTCGATGCTGGCTGCCGGGGGCGGGTCGTCGCGCCGGCCCCCGGTCGCGCGGCGGTATCCACCGGCGTCCGCACCTCGGCCCGGTCGAAGCGCAGCGATGCGCCGTTGCGCAGGTTCACCAGAACCTGCGGCGAAACCGGGCGCACCAGCGGCGCGGGATCGGTCGTGGCGACCGGGCCGACCGGGTTGCCCGGGCCAGCGGCGTCGGTTCCGGTCAACGATGTGGCCAGCACGGACTGGTCCTCCCATACGCTAAGGTCGAATCGATGCTGGCATCGCGCGTCTGCCAGACCAGCTCGACGCGGTTGCGACCGTTCTCGCCGGCCGGGAACGGGCCCGTGAGGGAGAGATTGGCGTATTCGCTTTCGCTGCCGCCCGGCGGATTGTGGCGACGCATCGGGCCGCGGACTGGCACCGGTCCGCGCAAGGCCAGGGCGAGGGCGTTGCCGTTGCGCGCCACGCTTGCCGAGCGGCGCGGCAGGACCTGGGCATATTCGGCCAGGACGACGTTGGAGACGCGCGCGTCGGGAAGGGCGTGCGGCTGGTAGCGCACCAAAAGCTAAGGCGCACGAAGGGCAGGTAGGCAGCGCCGGCAGCGAGCTCGATGTCGCAGTACCAGAGCTTGCGTGCAGGGTCGAAATGGACGCGATGGCCGACCACGTGTGCCTGCAGTCCGCTGCCCGGCAGGACGACCGTCTCGTCGGCGACGGCGGCGGTGAAGTCGCCGACCCGCGAACGCGGGTGTGGAAGCGGCGCGTCCCACAGCGGATCCAGGCCCCACTGGGTGACGAACGGCAACTGTTGCGGCGTGATGCTGGCGAACGTCCTGTCGTTGCCGGCGATGACCACGCCCAGCAGCTCGCCGTCGCCGGAACTGAACCACGGGCGCTCCAGGTACACGCGCAGGCCGTTGCCGTGCCGGGTGCTGTCCAGGTTGCCGCCGGCCGCGCCACTGCGTTCCCAGCGGAATGTCGGCACCACGTAGACGATTTCCGGAGCGTTCGGCCTTAAGACTGGCGGGAACGACGATGCCTCCGGTGCCGCCGCTGGTGACGCTTTGCACCGGCGCACCGGCGTCCTCTCCGGCGTCGAGGCCCGGAGCGGTGTTGATCCGCACGCGCTGGATTTCGGCCACCGGGCCGTCGTGGGTGATCCGCTTGGCGTCGGCGAACAGTTCCGGCGGCAGGTATTCGCGGAAACGGGTGGTGGCCCGCAGGAAGTAACGGACGAAGCGGAAACGGGTATCGCCGAACTCGTGGCGGTTGCCGGCAGCAGCGGGTCGCTTGGCCAAGGTCGTTGTCGTTGACCTGGCCGCCGACAGGTTCGAAATCGCGCTGTTCGGCCACCGCGTCCTGCAGGTTGAAGACGTTGGCATGGTTGTCGTGCAGGCGGATTTCGGTGAGCACCGCCTCGTGTTCGACCCACTTGGGAAGATCCGCTGCGGGATCATCGAGCCATTCATGCCAGCGGCCGACCACCTCGAACTTGCCTGTGCTCGGGCCATGCAGGTTGACGCGGCGGGCGAACAGGGTCGCGTCCGGCGCGCCCGGCTGGCGCTGCACGCCGAGGTGCTCCAGCTGTGGGGGCAGACCGGGTGCTGGGTGGCATGGACGAGGGTGAGGTCGCGCCAGGGGGTCAGCATCCAGTTGGCGCCCGCCATGGCCTCGGCGCGCAGCTGTTGCCGCGCTAGGCCCGCCTGCCAGTTGGGCAGGCCGAAGTGGCCGACGAGGCGGTCGTGGACGAAGCTGGCGTAGCGCAGCCGGGCGATGTGGCCCTTGGGCAGGAACAGGGTCAGTACGCCGGCGTCGAGGTCCCAGCGTGGCGCGGCCGCGGCGGTGTGGACCGGGCCGCAAGGCGGGCTGTCCACCTCGCCGGGCTGTTCGACCAGGCGCAGGCGCAGTGAGCGCACGTCGTCGGGCCAGTCGTTGGTAAGGTGCTTGCCGGGGTCGTCGCCGATGTCACGGTCGAAATCCACCAGCAGGACCCAGCTCTTGCTGGCCGGCAGCCAGGCGGCGCGCATTCCGGGCCCGGCGACCACACCGTGCAGGCCGGGCGCGAGCAGCTGCGGAACCTTGCCGGCGACCAGCTGCTCGATTCCCGGCACGCCGTGCAGGGCGATGCCGGCGCTGGCCGGGTCGCTCAGATAGGGCACGGGAACGATGGCTTCGCGATGGACCAAGGTACTGGCCGGCGGCGAAGCGGTCGCGGGTGGCATCGCCGGCCTCGGGCGGCGCGATCATCTCGCCTGCGCCCTGTACGGTGGCGATGGCGGCCGTGCGCTGCGGCGTGACCAGTTCGATCTGCGCGCCCGGGTACGGATGCAGCAGTGAGCCGGATTCGCGCGCGGCGATGGCATAGGCCTTCTTCACCAGCGCCGGATCGCCACTGCCCACCGCCTTATCGAACATGCCGTGCAGCTCGCAGTTCTGCTGCGAACTCTTCGGTGGCACGACGTGGCGCTCGGCGGTGGCGGCGTACTCGAAGTCCGGATTGGCGTAGAACTCCGACAGCTCCGCGCCGATGCGCGCGTGGTACCCCGCGGTGCCCGTATCCCGGTCGCTGCGCAACACCAGCCGCTCCAGGGATTCGCCCTCGGTGATGCGGCTGGTGAGCACCAGCGCCGGTGGTTCGACCGGATCGAAGCGGTTGTACGTGATCGGATCGCTGGCCTGCTCCCACTCTCCCAGCGAGGGGTCTTCCAGGTCGAGGCTGTTGCCGGCCACGTCGACCAGACGCGCGCGTACACGATAGGTATTGCCGTAGCGCAGCCGTGGCAGCGAACCCTTGGCGGCCCTGGACCGTGACGGCCAAGGCCGTTGCCCTTGTCGGACTCGAGCAGGGGGCGTCGCCGGCTTCGATGATCTCCTCGGTCTGCAGCTGCGTGCCCGGTTCGGTATGGCTGCGCAGGGTGCGGCCAAGGACGCGGGGCGGCTAGGCTCCAGCCGCTCCAGCGGAACAGCGTCTCGTGCAGGTACTGGTCGTCGGGCGCGGCGGCGGCGCCGCTGGTGGATGCGCCCTTGACGTAGCCCTCGTCCGGCGGCAATGGCACGTCGCGTGCGCTCTCCCGCGGCGTGGGCAGGGCCGAATACCCGCAGACGCGCTGCTGCAGCGAGCGCCAGCGCCCGTCGCTGGCGTCATGGACGTCGACGCGGTAGCCGCGCAGCATGTCTTCGGCATAGAGGACCACGTCGGCCGCCGCCCAGGCCGACTGGACGACGGCGTGGTGGTTCTGCGCGGCGGCTGCGGCCTGCGTGGCGAGCTGTGGCGCGCGGCCGTGGCGGGAGACACCGATGCCACGGGCGCGCAGCGCCGCCACCGGCTGGTGGTCGCCGGTGGTGTAGGTGACCTTGCCGTCGGCACCCAGTTCCAGTGCTTGCCGACCAGCCGTTGTGCGCTGAGCAGGAAGTCGACGGTCTTCAGCGCCGCACCGTCGGGATCGAGCTGGTAGACGTCGAAGGCGCTGGGCTCCTTGTCCTGGTCGCCAGGCACGTGGCTGTCGTTGGCGTGGAGCAGGCGCAGCAGGCCATCGGCGTGGTCCTCGCTGCGCGGACGCGGCAGGAAGCGGTCCTTGGTCGCAAGCCACGCCGTTCGCGGAAAGCGGTCGCCGCCGACAAGGTGATGCTGGCCCGGCGATTCGATCTGCAGCTGCATCAGTCCGGTGGCGGGAATGGCCGCGTCCAGCGCCTGGTCGATCGGTGCGTCGTCCTCGAGCACGCAGTCGAGGACCAGGCCGAGCCGGCGCAGCAGCTGCGGATGGTCGCCGTAGCTGGCCACGCGCTGGTGGAAGTCCCACTGCGGCGGTTCAGGCGCCGGCGCCATGTTCTCGAAACCGGGGCGACGCATGGCGAGTTGTTCGGTGGTCGGCACGGTGCGCTGGTAGAACCGGTCGGCCTGCCACATCGCGTATTCGGACGGGCCGGAGAACTGCTCCATCAGCTGCGCGCGGCGTTCCCGTTCGGCGGCGTTGGCGACGGGGATGCTGCCGTCGCGGATGCGGGCCGGGTCCTGCCAGTCGGCGGGAAGGGCGCGCAGCGGGAAGCTGGTGTCCCGCGTCTTGTGTCCCGGCTCCTTCGGCCATTCGACCCGGCCCTTGAAGCAGCTGCCAGGGCCGAACACAGCCTTGTTCACAGCCACCTCGTGCGGACGCGGGCCATCGCCCTGTCTCGGCCGTTCGTGGAAGCGGTCGAAGCCGGGCAGCGGCAGCTCCATAGTGCGGTCGCCAACGGGGAACTTCTGCGTGCGCGTGCCGAGTTCGGCAAGCATGCCCTTGAGCGTGGGGTCGGCCTTGCGCCGGGGCAGCAGCCGCGGATGCTCACCGCCACCGGCCTGCAGCGACAGCGACTGGTAGTGGCGGCGGACGAAGCCGAGCACGTTGCGCAGTGGATACGAGCGCAGGTTGACCCGGCTGAAGTCCCGGAACACGTATCCGGACACGAACAGCGTCTCCGGGAACAGGTGCTGCCAGAGCGCGCTGTCCGGTGCCAGCTGCGGATCGGCCGCCAGGGGCTTGAGCCGGACGGTGCTGGCGCCGATGCGCAACGCGAAGCCGATGCCCTGCACGGTGCGCGGCCAGTCGAGCCACTCGGGAAAGCTGCCCAGCTGCTGTTCCGACGCGCTGTCTGGCTCCAGACGCGGCGACACCACGATCGATACCCGCCAGCGTCCGTCGATGCGGCCGTGCGGGATGACGCTCCACAGGATGTTTTGCTTGGCCATGTCCTTGGTCTCTTCTCAGGCGAAGGCGTCGCAGTACTCGCGCCAGCCGTAGGTGGTTTCGTCATCGATCAGTGCCAGCTCGTCGGCCAGCGGCAACAACGGGTCCGTCGACAGCCCCATGAGCTGGCGCAGGGTGGGGTCGCCATTGGAGCCGGCGAACTTCTTTTCGCAGCTGATGGTGACGCTGCCGCTGAAGAAGAAGACCTCGACCTCGATGGTCAGCTCGGCCCGGCCCACGCACTTGCCGCTCTCGAACTCGTAGCGAAGCTCCAGAGCTCCAGCGAGGCGGTGATCAGGCCGAGCACGCTGACGTGGCCCTCCAGGCGGAAATAGCCGGTCAGCGAGCACTCGTCCTTCTCCATGCGGAAGTAGATGCCGGCCATCACCGACACGCCGCCGGAGGCGACGCCGAAATCCACCGAGATCGCCGCGCCGAATTCGAAGGCCGCCTCCAGCAGCTGGATGCCCGAGGGGTCCAGGTGATGCCGAAGAAGCCACCGCCGCCGAAGCACCAGACGGTGAGGTGGAACGGCTGTTCGCGGGTGCAGAAGTTGAAACGCACCGACAGCGGCTGGCCGATGAACGGCACGGTGAAGCCCGCGCCCAGGCTCAGGTTGGAGATGTTGAGCACGCCACAGGTGATGCTGGGCAGCGAGACGTCGAAGCCGGCGTCGATGCCCTGGCACTGATGTCCAGGTAGGGCGGGTCGGAGAAGCCATCCAGCGGGATCAGGTCGCGCAGGGTTTCGACGAAGGACAGCGGGCCGACGAACTTGATGTCGCTGAGCAGGACGTCCACGCCCATCTTGGCCGACGAATCGACCTTGAACTCGATCTTCTCGAAGTTCAGTTCCGGAAGCTGGCCGGCGCGATCAGCACCAGGTCGAAATGGTGCAGCCCGCACAGGACCTGGATCTTCGGCGCGCCGCCGCTCTTCTTGACCTTGGCCTCCACGGCGATGATGAACGAATGCGGGTCGTGGACCACGAACAGCTTTTCATCCTCGGCCTCGGTGAAGCCCCAGCTCTTGATCTCCGGCTTCCAGTCGAAGCGGATCACCAGTTCCTCGCCGAGCAGGTTGCCGAGCGCTTCGGTGGCATCAGCGATCGTGCCCAAGGCAGCCTTGACCGCGTCGAGCGTGCCGAGGATGGTGTCGCGCGGCGTGCCTTCGAGCAGCGGGAAGGCGGCGATGTCGTCGCGCACATCGCCCAGCGCGTCGCTGACGGCGTCCAGCTTCGGCGCCAGTTCGGCGGGGCGGGTGATCAGCTCGCCGAGCGACTGGCCGGGGGCGTCGTTGGCGAGCAGGTCGTCGAGCGCGTCGAACAGCGCTTTGCCATGCCCGTACAGGCTGAGGATGGTGGAGACGCCGGCGATGAGCGTGAGCCCGCCGCTGACCGCGCCGTTGACCGACTGCCGGAAGCCGGCCGGCAGCTGCGCCTGCGCGGCGACGGTATCGCGCAGGTCCTTCAGTGCGTTGCCGAGGTTGCCGTTGCCGTGCGGTGGATCGAGCAGGTCGTCCAGGTCGATCCCGGCCAAGGATGTCGGCGACGTCGAACGTGCGGTTCTGCAGGGTGTCCAGCCTGGTCCGCAGTGTCTGCACCAGGCTGGTCACGGCGGCGATTTTTGCCTTCACCAGCGTGGCCGGGGCCGCGCCGAAGGCCGCGGTCTGGCTGGCGATGTCCTCGAGCGTGCCGACCAGGGACCTCCAGTGCGGCGCGGGCGAGTCCGGCAGGCTGTTGCGGCAGCGCCGACAGCAGCTGGTACAGCCGCATCATTTCGCCGAAGAATGCTTCGATCTTGCTGCTGGCCTCGGAGATGAACTTCGGTGCCTTGTCCCCTTGGCTGCCGAGCAGGTCGCCGACTTCCTTGATCACCGCCGACAGCGGGATGCAGCCGAACAGCAGCGGCAGCGGCAAGGTGCCGAGGCTGGGCGTGGCGGGGAAGAACTGGTCGGGCACGACCTTGCCTTCCAGCACCTTGCTGACTTCGCCGGCAGTGGGACCGAGCGCACGCGACAGCGCCGATGGCAGCAGGTTGGGCATCACGAAGCCGCCGCTGCGATCGCCCTGGCGCGCGCGAGAAGTCCAGGTGCCCATGTCCGGGCCGGGGGCGATGTCGACGAACACCTCGCCCTTGTTCTGCGCACCATCGAAGCCGCGGCGGGCGTAGGTGTCGTTCCAGGAGAGCAGGTTCCGGCCGGGACTTCCGCCGAGCTGGGAGATCGGTGCGATGACCGCCTCGGCACCGCTCACCCGCGGGAAGAACATCGGCCGGGTCAGGCCCTGGCTGTAGGCCTTGAAAGCATTGATGGAGCTGGTGTTGCCCAACGTGGGCACATGCGCGCCAAAGCCCATCGTCGCCACTTCCACCGAGGTGTCGCCGGGCTTGATGCTCGGCGCCAGGGTCACCCGCTGGCGGCGGAGGTCGGCGACAGTCCAGGCGCGTCGCTCGGGCCGGTCCCAGCCGTTGGTGCCGGAGAAGGCCATGTTGGCCGCCTCGGTCGCGCCCTGCAGGCCGCCCCATTGCCCGAGTAAAGCGGCTTGAGCTTGCCGCCGACCAAGGTGGCGCGGGCTGGCCAGCGAGTTGGACATGAAGATCAACGGCAGTTCGAACTCGCTGTCGCGTCCGTCCAGGTCGGTGGCGGCGATGCGGAACCGGAACGGATTGGCGTCGTCGAGCATCGGCCAGAACAGCTGCTGGCCGCGACCGGCGACCTCCACCGTTTCCGGTGGCCGCAGGTCGGGGGTGACCTTGGTCAGGATGCGCACCCGGGTGAACGGGAATTCGTTCTTCACCCGCTGGTTGTCGGCGCCGTAGGGGTTGAGCGTGCCGGCATCGTCGTAGCGACGCTCGCGCTCGCGCACGACCATGAAGAAGCGCTGCCGCAGGTAGGCCGGATTGCCCGGCAGGCCCGGATGGAACTTGCGCTCGCTGACCTTGATCAGCACTGCGCGGTGGCCCAGCGGGAACAGCACGCCGCGGTACACCACGCGCACGTAGTGGTCCCGGCCCATGGTGGCGCGGTGGATCCACGATTCCATATCATACTACTGGCGGCTCCCAGTCGCCGCGGCTGTCGAGCCAGCCGCCGAGCGCGCTGAGCATCAGCAGCTGCGTGTCGATCGGTTCGGGCGTGTAGTTGGAGGCGGAGAAGTTCGCGCTCAGGTGGCTGATCTGGTAGCGGTCGTAGTCGCTGAGCGTGGTCGCGGAGGTGACGAAGGGATTGCCGTCGGTCGACAGCGGCAGGCCGTCTATGCCGGTCGGGAACGCGCCCGTCATCGGCTCACCGAACGGGCCGGTAGTCGCCCAGACCGCGCGCAGGGTGCGCGCCGGATCTGCATGCGGAGGTTCGATCGCGGGCGTTCCGTCCTGCGGCACGTTGCCGAGCAGACGCGTGTGCCACAGTTCGGTGCGCCGGGTGGCCTCGGACAGCTGTGGTTGGCTGGCGTGCCGCCAGCGTTCTCCGGCGTGCGGCGACAGGATCAGCCGCCACGGCAGTTCCAGTGCCGTTTCCAGCGCGCGGGGTGGGGCCGGGAACGGGCGCAGGCGCAGGGGCGGGCGGACCGGCCCGACGTCGGACAGCGCCGGCTGGCGGATGAAGTCGCTGGCGCGGCGCCGCAGCGTGGCTTCGGCCGCCGGTCCGCCGCGCAGGGCGATCTGCACCCTGGCGCAGGCTGAAGCTGGCCTGCGCCAATGGATGTGTGCGCGCTGCTGAAGGCTTCTTGCGCCCGCTGGCCAGCACCGGGCCGACCAGTGGCCACGGACGCCAGGGCAGGACCGGAGTCGATTGCCGTGGCAGGGCGGCCGCCGGCACGCGCATCGACAGCGATTGCACGGCGTCCAGGATCCCGGCCAAGGGTGTAGTCGCATTCGAAGTCCGGCGGACAGGCGAAGACCAGGCGCGATTCACCGGAGGCGCGCGCACGGATCGGGGGAGGGTCGACGTTGTTGTCGCCCGGCGGGCTCGGTGCCGGCTTGCCCGCGGGGATGTCGGCGCTGCTTTCCTGCGTACCGTCGGCGGCCTGCTCGTGGAACACCTCTTCGGCGATCGACTGCGGCGGCAGGTGCAGGACCAGGCTGGCCGCGCTGCCCCGGGCTTTCAGGCGGGGGCGTGCCCGGCACGACCTGCAGGTTCACCAGCTGGATCCGCAGCGCGAGCAGGTCGTCGGGACGCACCGCCGCGCGGCCGGCCCGGGCGGAATCGAACAGGTTGCCGACGGGATCGGCCCATAAGGTCCGGAATCCGCTCGATCACATCGACGGCGGGGCCCGTCGTGATCTGGCCGGCCGTGAGGGTGCCGGTCGTCGCCCTGATGTCCACGCCGCGCGTCCGGCGGGCTGGCGCCTTGGACGCTTTGATCGCCTTGACCGCCTTGCCGCCCTTGGCGGGTTTGCCCGCCTTGGCAACCTTCGCGACCTTTGCGACCTTTGCGACCTTCGCGACCTTCGCGACCTTTGCGGGTTTACTGGTCCTGCCCGCCTTTGTCGCCTTTGCGACCTTGGCCACCTTGGCCACCTTGGCCACCTTGGCCGGTCTGCTGGCCTTGATAGCCTTGCTGGCCTTGGCGGCCTTGGCGGCCTTGGCGGCCTTGCGGGTCCGGGGGACTTTTTCGATCCGCTCATGGTGTCTGTCCTTGGAACCGGGGCCCGCTGCATGGGCCGATGCGAGGCCGGCGCGCGGTGGCCGGATGCAGGCAATACCGTGCCGTCGTTCCAGACGGCACTGTCGTGCGAGTGGTCGAGGCGGGGAACAGCCCGGTCGGACGGCGCGCCATGGATGACGCGATCGGCGCATCGATGTCGTTTCCGCCAGGCCGGCGGCGATCCGGGGCGAACGGCCGGATGCTGTCGCCCGTAGGCCACGGTCATGTCCACGTGGTCCTGGCGTCGCCCATGGCGGCGCACGGCGCGGCCGACGGTGGTCCCGTCGCGATCGAAGAAGAGGTGTGTCAGGGTCCAGCAGTGCGGCGTTGTTCACGGCGTCACTCGCTCAGGCAGCAGATCCGTTGATGCCTACGACGCACGCGAATGGTCTTCCATCCGTGGCGACCTTTCCCTGGAGGCGGAATGTATGCCGGCCGGAGAGGGCCGAACAAGTGCTTCGGAAGAAATTCGCGGTGACCGGGTGAGGGCGCGTGGCCCCGGGCATCCGGCATGGCCGGTTACGCAATGAACCTGCGTTCTTTGCGGGCCCGGTCGTCGCGGCGGAGCTCCGTGGATGCGCCGGCGCGATGCCGGGGCTGCCCGGTGACCCGCCGGTTGCCGGTGCGCGCTGCGCTGCGGGTGCCGATCAGCCGCGCCGTTGCGGCGCCGGTCCGGTGGAGTGGCGGATCTGCAGCTGGTAGGGCACCCGGACCATGCTTCCAGGCCATGCCCGGTGATTTCGTCCAGCAGTTGCCGCGCGGCGATCCGGCCCATGTCGCGGCTGGGCTGGCGGATCGTGCTCAGGCTCGGCCAGACCTGGCGTGACATGGGTGTGTCGTCGAAGCCGAATACCGACAGCTGGTCGGGCACGGCCAAGGTCGCGCGCGGCGGCCTCGTAGAGCACGCCGCAGGCGTGTCGTCGTTGGCGCCGAAGATGGCGGTTGGCGGGTCGTCCATGTCCAGCAGCCGGCGTGCGCCGGCGACGCCGGATTCGAATGAAAACTCGCCTTCGATCAGCAGGGCCGGGTCCGGTTCGATCCCGGCCTGCCTCAGTCCGTCCAGGTAGCCGGTAAGGCGCCAGGCACGCGCGCCGTGGGTGCGGTGGCCGGTGATGTGGGCGATGCGCCGGTGCCCGAGCGCGACCACGTGCGCCATCATGTCGGCGACGGCCGCGCGTTCGTCGAGGGTCGCGCCGATGCGTGCATTGTTGAGCTTGGCCGAGATTCCGGCATGGCGCACGTCCAGCTCCCCGAGCCGGCGCAGCAGCGGCAGGTCGTCGGTGAGCGGCGGAGTCAGCACCAGGCCGTCGGGACGGTACTGGCTGATCAGGGTCTCGACCGATTCGACATGGCCCCGGCGGCTGAAGTCGACCGGACGCAGGGTCAGGCCGTAGTGCGCCTGTTCGCACGCGGCGAGCACGCCCTCGATGATCTCCATGATGTAGTTCGACGACGGGTTGTCGTAGAGCAGCGAGATCAGATACGAGCGACGCCCGGCCAGGCTGCGCGCCGAGGAGTTGGGCCGGTAGCGCAGCTGGCGCGCGGCTTCCTCGACCTTGAGCCGGGTGTCCTCGCGCACGTTGGGTTCGCGGTTGAACACCCGCGACACGGTCTTCATCGACACGCCCGCCGCGGCAGCGACGTCCTCGATCCCGGCACGCATGCGTCCGTATTCCCCTTGCCCGCCGGTACGGTGGACGCATCATAGCGTGCGCGCGCGGAGCCGCGGCCGTGCCATCGGCAATGGCACAATGCGCGGGCGCCCGGGTGGTGAAACTGGTAGACACAGGGGACTTAAAATCCCCCATCCGAAAGGGTATGCGGGTTCGACCCCCGCCCCGGGCACCATCCGACAAGGAATTCCATGCCCGGATCCGCCAGCGTGCCGCTCCCGTCCGCCGATGCCCGCATCGCCGTCATCGGCCTGGGTTACGTGGGATTGCCGTTGGCGGTGGCGTTCGGCGCCAGGCGCGCGGTGCTGGGGTTCGACGTCGATGCGGCGCGCGTGCGCGAACTGGGTGAAGGCTTCGATCGCACGCTGGAACTGGAGCCGGACGAGATCCGCGCGGCCGGGCACCTGCGGTTCAGCGCCGAGGAGGCCGAGCTGGCCGATTGCGGGATTTTCATCGTCGCCGTGCCCACGCCCATCGATGCCTTGCACCAGCCGGACCTGGAGCCGCTGCGCAGCGCCAGCGCGCTGGTCGCCGCAGCGATGCGCCGCGGCGCGCTGGTGGTCTACGAATCCACGGTCTATCCCGGCACGACCGAGGAAATCTGCGTGCCGATCCTGGAGCGCGGCTCGGGCCTGCGGTTCAACGTCGATTTCAGCTGCGGCTACAGTCCGGAACGGGTCAGTCCCGGCGACCGCGCGCGGCGCCTTACCGACATCCGCAAGATCACCTCGGGATCGACCCGGGAAACGGCCGACGCGGTGGATGCGCTGTACCGGCAGGTGATCACCGCCGGCACCTTCGCGGCGCCGTCGATCCGCGTCGCCGAGGCGGCCAAGGTGGTCGAGAACATCCAGCGCGACGTCAACATCGCCCTGGTCAACGAGCTGGCGCTGGTGTTCGACCGGCTCGGCATCGATACCGGCGAGGTGCTGGAAGCGGCCGGCACCAAGTGGAACTTCCTGCCATTCAGGCCGGGACTGGTCGGCGGCCACTGCATCGGCGTGGACCCGTACTACCTGCTGCACAAGTCCGAGAGCGTCGGCTACCACCCGGAGCTGATCCACACCGCGCGCGAAGTCAACGAGCGGGTCGGTGCGCACGTGGCCGGCCGCGTGCTGGCGATGCTGGATGCGCGTGGTGTCGCCGTGGCGGACGCGCGGGTGCTGCTGCTGGGCGTGACCTTCAAGGAGAACTGCCCGGACCTGCGCAACAGCCGCGCACTGGACCTGGCGCGGCAACTGGGCGACGCCGGCGCACGGGTCGAGGCCTGCGATCCCCGGCCGACGCGGCCGAAGTGGCGCGGCACGGCGTGGACCTGCTGCCTGCGCCGCGGATGGGCAGCTATGACGCGGTGATCCTGGCAGTGGCGCACGACGCGTACCGCGGCTATGACGCGGCGCAGGTCCGCGCGCTGGGCCGGGCCGGGGCGGCGGTGTACGACGTCAAGTCGGTATGGCCGCGCGAGGCGGTGGACGAGCGGCTGTAGGCGCCGTCTACGCGGGCGGCGATCGCGCCGGCATCGCGCTGCAGGCCGCGCCGGCATGGTTGCGTCGGCGGCGGTGCGATCCGCGCGAGCGCTTCCCCGTCGCGCGGTGGCGTGTCCGCCGCCCGCGCGACCTCGCATCGGGTCGCGGCTAGACTTGGGTCATCCGGTCCGCGGGAGCAGGGGATGAGTCGCTACTCGGCGTATGTGGGCAGCTGGGTGCTGCTGCTGGTGTCGATCCCGCTCGCCATGCACTGGCCAAGGATGGTGGTGGAGCGTGGCGGGCGGCGCGCTGCTGGTGGCGCTGGGCTCGTGGGACCTGCTGCAGACCCGCACCACGCTGCGTCGCAACTACCCGACCCTGGCCCACTTCCGCTACGGGCTGGAGTCGGTCGGCCCGGAGATGCGCCAGTACTTCATCGAAGGCGACACCGTCGAGGCGCCGTTCTCGCGCCAGCAGCGCTCGCTGATCTACCGTCGCGCCAAGAACGCGATGGACGTGGTCCCGTTCGGCACGCTGCAGGACGTCTATGCGGTGGACTACGAGTGGATCAACCATTCGCTGGCGCCGACCCGGATCGACAGCCACGACTTCCGCGTCGTCGTCGGCCCGGACCGCGCGCAGCCGTATGCGGCCAGCGTGTTCAACATCTCGGCGATGAGTTTCGGCGCGCTGTCGGCCAATGCGATCCGCGCCCTCAACGAGGGCGCCCGTCGCGGCGGTTTCTACCACGACACCGGCGAGGGCTCGATCTCGCCCTACCACCTGGAGCGTGGCGGCGACCTTATCTGGGAGCTCGGCTCCGGCTACTTCGGCTGCCGCGATGGCGAGGGTCGCTTCGATCCTGAACGCTTCGCCGCGCAGGCCGCGCGGCCGCAGGTGAAGATGATCGAGATCAAGCTCGCAGGGGGCCAAGCCGGGGCACGGCGGTGTGCTGCCGGCGGCCAAGGTCAGCGCCGAGATCGCCGCCACCCGCGGCGTGCCGGTCGGCGTGGACTGCGTTTCCCCGGCCAGCCATTCGGCCTTTTCCACGCCGCTGGGACTGCTGGAATTCGTCGCCCGCCTGCGCACGCTGTCCGGCGGCAAGCCGGTCGGTTTCAAGCTCGCCATCGGCCATCCCTGAATGGTTCGGCATCGCCAAGGCGATGCACGAGAGTGCGTCGTCGGGGCGGGACCTCCTGCCGGACTTCATCGTCGTCGACGGTGCCGAGGGTGGCACCGGGGCGGCGCCGGCCGAGTTCATCGACCACATCGGCGTGCCGATGCACGAGGCGCTGCTGCTGGTCCACAACACCCTGGTCGGGATCGGCCTGCGCGACCGGGTGCGGGTGGCGGCGGCGGGCAAGATCACCAGTGCGTTCGACATCGCGCGGACGCTGGCGCTGGGCGCGGACTGGTGCAACGCCGGCCGTGGCTACATGTTCGCGCTGGGCTGCATCCAGTCGCTGAGCTGCCACAGCGACCGCTGCCCGACCGGGATCGCCACCCAGAACCCCAACCGCTGGAAGCACCTGGACCCGGCCGACAAGGCGGTGCGCGTGCACAACTTCCACGACAACACCCTGCGCGCGCTGCGCGACCTGCTGTGCGCGGCGGCGGCCTGGAGCATCCGTCCGAGCTGGGGCCGGAGCACATCCTGCGCCGGGTCTCGCCGGTGGAAATCCGCTCGCTGGCGGCGCTGTACCGCTACCTGCGACCGGGCGAGCTGCTGCAGGGGATTCCCGAACACGCGGTCTTCCACGACTTCTGGGCCGAGGCGCGCAGCGATGCGTTCCAGCCGCCGGCGCGTGTGGACGCCCTGCGCCGGGGCAAGTGCTGAGCCGTTCGATGTTGCACTGCAGCTTTGCCTGTCTCATATGTGTACGTAGATTTCATTAGGGAAATCAACGACGGGGCGGGGGCGCCATGGCGGTCGTGTCAGGCCGGCAGGTCGGGGGATGAACGGACGGACGTCGCCGATGCGGCGGCCGCGCGCGTGGCCCGCCTGGGTTTCGGCGGGGCGCCGGTCGGCAACCTGTACACCGAGGTCTGCGAGGCCGATGCCCGGGCCGCGATCGAGGCGGCCTGGAACGCCGGAGTCCGCCATTTCGATACCGCGCCCTTCTACGGCTACGGCCTGAGCGAGCAGCGCCTGGGCCGGGTCCTTACCGGACGCGCGGGGCAGGGCCTTGTGCTGTCGACCAAGGTCGGCCGCCGCATCGAGGACGTCGCCGCAGGCGCCGGCGGGGATGACGGATTCGCCGTCGAGGGCCATCGCGCGGTGTTCGACTACAGTCGCGACGGCGTGCTGCGTTCGTTCGAAAGCAGCCTGCAGCGGCTGGGCGTGGACCGCATCGGCACGCTGCTGCTGCACGACATCGGCGCGCTGACCCATGGCCCGCGCCACGCCGGGGTGCTGCGCCAGGCGCTGGACGAGGCATTGCCGGCGATGGCCGCACTGAAGGCTGCCGGCGCATGTGACGCGATCGGCCTGGGCGTGAACGAGGAAGCGGTCTGCCCGGAGGTGATGGCACGCTTCCCGCTGGACACGATCCTGCTTGCCGGCCGCTACACCGTGCTCGAGCAGCAGGGCGCGATGCGGCTGCTGGCCGCGGCGCAGGCGCGTGGGGTGCGGGTGCTTGCGGCCGGGCCGTACAACTCCGGCCTGCTCGCCGATCCCGTGCGGCCCGGCCTGACCTACGACTACCGCCCGGTGGAGGCCGACATGCGCCGGCGCGCAGATCGCGTGTACGCGATCTGCGGGCGTTTCGGCCTGGAACCCGGCGCGGTGGCATTGCAGTTCCCGCTCGCGCATCCGGCGGTGGCCGGCGTGGTCGCCGGCCTGCGCAGCGCGGCGGAAGTCGATTGCGCGGTCGCGCGCCTGCGCACGACGGTGCCGCCGGCGCTGTGGGCGGCGTTGCGCGAGGAGGGCCTGCTCGGCGATGACGCGGCGGTGCCGGCATGACCCTGGCCGCGGACGCGATCGTCGATGCGCACCAGCACTACTGGCGCCCGGCCCGTGGCGACTACGGCTGGCTGACCCCGGCGTGCGGAGTGCTGTATCGCGACTGGCAGCCGGATGACCTGCGCCCGCTGCTCGTAGGTGCCGCGGTGCAGGCCACGGTGCTGGTGCAGGCCGCGGCCACCGAAGCGGAAACCGACGAACTGCTGCGCATTGCCCGCGAGGAACCCGGCGTGGCCGGCGTGGTCGGCTGGATCGACCTGGAGGCGGGCGATGCGCCCGCACGGATCGACGCGCTGGTGGCACGCGCGGGCGGGCACCTGCTCGGCCTGCGTCCGATGCTGCAGGACCTGGACGATCCGGACTGGATCGCGCGCCCGGCGCTCGACCCGGCATTCGGCGCGATGGCCGCGCACGGACTGGTGCTCGACATCCTCGCCCGGCCGCTGCACCTGCATGGCGGCGCGCACGCGCCTGCTGCGGCATCCGGAGCTGCGCGCGGTGCTCGACCATTGCGGCAAGCCGGCGATCGCCGCAGGCGACGATCCGCCGTGGACCGCCGGCATGGCGGCGCTGGCACGCGACACCGGTGCGTACTGCAAGCTTTCGGGCCTGTTGACCGAAGCCCCGCCGGGTGCCGGCATCGAGGCGCTGTCGCCGTGGGTCGCGCATGTCTTCGACTGCTTCGGCCCCGCCCGCGTGCTTTGGGGCAGCGACTGGCCGGTGCTGAACCTTACCGGCGACTACCCGGGCTGGCTGGATCTTGCGCGCGCGCTGGTGCGGCGGCATGCGCCGGGCGCCGAGGCGGCGGTATTCGGCGGCAATGCCAGAACCCTTTACGCACTGGACCGGAGAACGACCGCGTGAGCGCACGCCTGCAGGGCAAGACCATCCTGATCACCGCCGCCGGCGCCGGCATCGGCCGGGCCAGCGCGCTGGCCTGCGCCGCCGAAGGCGCGCATGTACTGGCCGCCGACATCGACCAAGGCCGCGCTCGAATCGCTGCACCGGGAACAACCGTCGATCACGCCGCGGCTGCTGGACGTCACCGATGCGGCGGCGATCGACGCGCTGGCCGCGGCCCATCCGCAGGTCGACGTGCTGTTCAACTGCGCCGGCTACGTGCACGCCGGCGGCATCCTCGACTGCGACGAGGACGGCTGGCGGCGCAGCTTCGCGATCAACGTCGATGCGATGTACCGGCTGTGCCGCGCGCTGTTGCCGGGGATGCTCGCCCGCGGCAGCGGCAGCATCGTCAACATGTCCTCGGTCGCGTCCAGCATCAAGGGGTGGCCAACCGTTTCGCCTACGGCACCACCAAGGCCGCGGTGATCGGCCTGACCAAGGCGATCGCCGCCGACCATGTCCGCGACGGCATCCGCTGCAATGCCATATGCCCGGGCACCGTGCGCACGCCGTCGCTGGCGGCGCGGGTGGCCGCGCTCGGCGGCGACGAGGCGGCGGTGTGGCAGTCCTTCGCCGACCGCCAGCCGATCGGCCGGCTCGGCCGTCCCGAGGAGATCGCGATGCTGATGGTCTATCTCGCCTCCGACGAATCCTCCTTCACCACCGGCCAGATCCATGTGATCGACGGCGGCTGGACCAACTGACCGCCGATCCGTCCAACATCCAATCCAATCCTGCGAGGAACGATCAATGAAACTGTTGCGCTATGGGGAGCCGGGCCACGAGCGTCCGGGCCTGCTGGATGCCGCCGGCAAGATCCGCGACCTGTCGGGCGTGGTCGACGACATCGCCGGCGAGGTGCTCACCGGGGAAGGGCTGGCGCGCCTGCGCGCGCTCGATGTCGAGTCGCTGCCGCGGGTGTCCGGCCAGCCGCGGCATGGCGCCGCGGTCGGCCGGGTCGGCAAGTTCATCTGCGTCGGCCTGAACTACTCCGACCACGCCGCCGAAACCGGCGCCGCGGTGCCGGAGCAGCCGATCCTGTTCATGAAGGCGACCAGCGCGATCAGTGGCCCCGACGACGACGTGCGCCTGCCGCGCGGCTCGATCAAGAGCGACTGGGAAGTGGAACTGGGCGTGGTGATCGGCGATGTCGCCCGCGACGTGCCGGTCGAACGCGCGCTGGAGCACGTTGCCGGCTACCTGGTGGTGAACGACCTGTCCGAGCGCGAGTTCCAGCTCGAGCACGGCGGGCAGTGGGTCAAGGGCAAGAGCTGCGACACCTTCGGCCCGATCGGCCCGTGGCTGGTCACCCGCGACGAGGTCGCCGATCCGCAGGAGCTGGCCATGACCCTGTCGGTGAACGGCCATCGCTACCAGAACGGCAGCACGCGCACGATGGTGTTCGGCGTGGCCCATCTGGTCAGCTACATCAGCCGCTACATGAGCCTGCAGCCGGGCGACATCATCAGCACCGGCACGCCGCCCGGTGTGGGCCTGGGGGCAGAAGCCGCCGGTGTACCTGAAGGCCGGCGACGTGATGGAGCTGGAGATCGCCGGCCTCGGCCGCCAGCGCCAGCGCGTGGTGGCGACATGAGCCGGATCGTCGCGCTGGAAACGCACGACGTCCGCTTCCCGACCTCGCGGATGCTCGACGGCTCCGATGCGATGAATCCGGACCCGGACTATTCGGCCGCCTACGTGGTGCTGCGCACCGACGATGCCGGCCTGTCCGGCTACGGCCTGGTGTTCACGATCGGTCGTGGCAACGACGTGCAGGCCGCGGCGCTGCAAGCGCTGGCGCCGCACGTGGTCGGCCGCGATGTCGAGGCGCTGGCGGCCGACCTGGGCGGCTTTGCCCGCGCCTTGACCGACGATTCACAACTGCGCTGGCTGGGCCCGGAGAAGGGCGTGATCCACATGGCCATCGGCGCGGTGATCAATGCCGCTGGGACCTGGTCGCGCGCCGCGCCGGCAAGCCGGTGTGGCGGCTGATCGCGGAGATGACCCCGGAGCAGATCGTCGCCCTGGTCGATTTCCGCTACCTGACCGATGCGCTCACCCCGGAGCAGGCGCTGGACATCCTGCGCCTTACCCGAACCGGGCCGCGCCGCGCGCATGCAGCAGCTGCTGCGCGAGGGCTATCCGGCCTACACGACCTCGCCCGGCTGGCTGGGCTACAGCGACGAGAAGCTGGCGCGGCTGGCGCACGAGGCGGTGGCCGACGGCTTCCGCACGATCAAGATCAAGGTCGGCGCATCGCTGGAGGACGACGTCCGCCGCTGCCGCATCGCCCGCGAGGCGATCGGCCCGTCGGTGGCGCTGGCGGTCGATGCCAACCAGCGCTGGGACGTGGGCCCGGCGATCGAGTGGATGCGCCGGCTGGCGCCGTTCGGCATCGCCTGGATCGAGGAGCCGACCAGCCCGGACGACGTGCTCGGCCATGCCGCGATCCGGCGCGCGATCGCGCCGGTGCCGGTGTCCACCGGCGAGCACACCCAGAACCGGGTGGTGTTCAAGCAGCTGCTGCAGGCCGGGGCGGTGGACCTGATCCAGATCGACGCCGCGCGCGTGGGCGGGGTCAACGAGAACCTGGCGATCCTGCTGCTGGCGGCCAAGTACGGCGTCCGCGTGTTCCCGCATGCCGGCGGCGTGGGCCTGTGCGAACTGGTCCAGCACCTGGCGATGGCCGACTTCGTCGCCATCAGCGGGCAGAAGGAGGATCGCGCGATCGAGTATGTCGACCACCTGCACGAGCATTTCGAGGACCCGGTGCGGATCGAACGTGGCCGCTACGTGGCGCCGGAGAAGCCGGGCTTCTCGGCGCGCATGCACGAAGGTTCGGTGCGCGAGCACCTGTTCCCGGGCGGGCGGGTCTGGCGCGAACTGGCCGATGATCCGCTGCCGGCCCGTACCGGTACCTGAGCAGGGCGAGCAGCGATGGCCGAGCCGATCACCACCGTCGAGGACCTGCGCCAGCTGGCGCGCCGGCGCGTGCCGCGGGCGTTCTTCGAGTACGCCGACCGCGGCGCCTACGACGAGGTCACGTTGCGCGACAACCGTGCCGCGTTCGAGGCGATCCGCCTGCGCCAGCGGGTGATGGTCGACGTCGACCGGCGTTCGCTGGCCACCACCCTTACCGGACAGGCCGCCTCGCTGCCGCTGGCGATCGCCCCGACCGGGCTGACCGGGCTGCAGCACGGCGCCGGGGAGATCCTCGGTGCGCGCGCCGCGGCCAGCGCCGGCATCCCGTTCTGCCTGAGCACGATGTCGATCTGCTCGATCGAGCAGGTGCGGGCCGCGTCGCCCGATCCGTTCTGGTTCCAGGTCTACGTCATGCGCGACCGCGGCTTCGCCCGCGAGCTGATCCAGCGCGCCGGCGCGGCGCAGTGCCCGGTGCTGATGCTGACCGCCGACCTGACCGTGCAGGGCCAGCGCCACCGCGAGATCAAGAACGGCCTGAGCGTGCCGCCGAAGCTGACCCTGCACAACCTGCTGGACATCGCCAGCAAGCCGCGCTGGGCCTGGGCGTGCTGCGCGCGCCGAGCCGTTCGTTCGGCAACCTGCACGGCCGCATTGGGGGCGACAGCCTGACCACGCTGGCGCAGTGGATCGCCAGCCAGTTCGATCCGACCCTGAACTGGAACGACCTGGAATGGATCCGCGCGCTGTGGCCGGGGAAGCTGGTGCTCAAGGGCATCCTCGATCCGGAGGACGCGCGCATCGCCGCCGGGCACGGCGTCGATGCGATCGTCGTGTCCAACCATGGCGGCCGCCAGCTCGATGGCGCGCCGGCCTCGATCCACATGCTGCCGCGGGTGGTCGAAGCGGTGGCGGGACGCTGCGAGGTGCTGTTCGACGGCGGCGTGACCAGCGGCCAGTCGCTGCTGAAGGCGCTGGCGCTCGGTGCGCGCGGCGCGCTGGTCGGCAAGGCGTTCCTCTACGGCCTGGGCGCGCAGGGCGAAGCCGGGGTGGGCCGGATGATCGAGATCATCCGCCGCGAGCTGGACGTGAGCATGGCGCTGACCGGGCAGACCGACGTGCATGCGCTCGGTCCGCACGTGCTGCTGCGCGGGGACGGCGGCGACTGGTGAGGAACGGATCCGTCCGTGTGCCCGGCGGTGCCGGTGCCGCGGTATTTTCGCCGCGCTATGGCACGGCGCGGCGCGCGTAGAGCCCGAAGCCGAGGATCACCGCGAAGCACAGCAGCGGCACGGCCATCGCGTTGTGGATGCCGGCCGCATCCGAGGCCAGTCCGGTGGCCGCGGCCAGCACCGCACCGCCGACGATCGACATGACCAGCAGCGAGGAGCCGAGCTTGCGCGCGTCGTGGTCCAGGCCGTCCAGGCCGAGGGCGAAGATGGTCGGGAACATCACCGACATGAAGAAGCTCAACCCCACCAGCGCATACAGGCCGACCGGGCCGGGCAGGGCGATGGCGACGCCGGCCAGCAGCAGGTTGGCCGCCGCGAACGCCACCAGCAGCGGCGCCGGGGCGATGCGGCGCAGCAGCGCGGTGCCGGCGAAGCGGCCGAGCATGAACAGCACCAGCGAGGCGGTGAGGTAATCGGCGGCGGTCTTCTCCGGCATGCCCGGGATCGAGTCCTGCGCGTAGCGGATCAGGAAACTCCACACCGCCACCTGTGCGCCGACGTAGAAGAACTGCGCCAGCACCGAGAACACGAAGCGGCCGTTGCCGGCCAGCAGGCGCAAGGTCGCCCCGGCGCCGCGCATGGCGGCCGGGCCGTCGTCGGCGGTCGTGCGCGGGAAGCGCGCCAGCAGCACCAGCAGCGCCCACACGCTGACCACCAGCCCGATCACCAGGTAGGGCAGCTGCACCGCGGCCGATTCGGCCCATGGGGTAGGCCGCGTGGGCGGCCGGGTCCATCGCCGCAAGCTGGTCGGGCGTGTGCTCCACGCCGGAGAGGATGAAATGGCGTCCGACCAGGACCCCGGTGATCGCGCCGAGCGGGTTGAAGGCCAGGTAGGTTCAGGCGCCGCGCCGCGCCTTCGGGTGCGCCGAGCACGGTCATCAGCGGATTGGCCGAGGTCTCGAGGAAGGCCAGGCCGCTGGCCAGCACGAACAGCGCCAGCAGGAACAGTCCATAGGCATGTGCGCTGGCGGCCGGCCAGAACAGGAACGCACCCGCCGCATACAGCGCCAAGGCCGGCGACCACCGCACCCTTGTAGCCGTGCCGGCGCATGAACATGCCTGCCGGCAGGGCGAAGACGAAATACCCGAGGTAGAACGCGCTCTGCACCAGTCCGGCCTATAAGTCGGACAGCTCGAACGCCTTCTTGAACTGCTTGATGAGGATGTCGTTGAGGCTGTTGGCCACGCCCCACAGGAAAAACAGGCTGACGATCAGCACCAGCGGCACGATCACGCCGGCCCGTGCGATGCGTGCGCCTGGCGCGGCCTGCGCCGCGATCTGGCCCTCGTGCATGCCAACCCCTCCCAAGGTCTGCGTTGCAGCAATGTCGGTGCCCACCCGGGGCAGGTCGAGAATAGGGGGCCGGGCTGCGTTATGTCAGATATGGAGATATGTTTTACCTGTGTCGGCAGGAAGGCCGGCGATTCAGATGATCCGTGCATCCACGGGGAGGCTGGTCTGGTCCGTTCCGAAGACGCCGACGCGCAGGTCGGCAAGTACCGCGCGCCCGCCCTGGAGAAGGGCCTGGACATCCTCGAGCTGCTCGCGCGTTCGCCGGCGCCGCTGAGCATGGCCGAGATTTCCGACGGGGTGGGACGCTCCAAGGGCGAGATCTTCCGCATGCTGCAGGTGCTCGAGGACCGCGGCTACATCGCCCGCGGCAGCGGCGAGAACGGCTACGCGCTGACCCACCGGCTGTTCATGCTCGGCATGGAGCAGCCGCCGGTGAAGGGAATGATGGAAGCCGCGCTGCCGGTGATGCATCGCCTTACCGACCAGATCCAGCAGCCGTGCCACCTGAGCGTGACCTCGCGCGAGGAGATCGTGGTCGTCGCGCGCGTCGATGCGCCAGGCGAGATCGGCCTGGCGGTGGTGCGGGTGGGCCATCGCCGGCCGATGGCGCACTCGACCTCGGGCGTGGTCCTGTTCGCCTTCCAGGGCGAGGCGATCCGCGCGCGCTGGCTGGCCCTGCTGGGCGAAGCGGAACCGGGGCTGGATGCGGCGGCATTCCAGCTGCGCGCCGGCTGGCCCGGGCCGGGCCGACGGCTATTCGCGGGCTGCCAGCGACGTGGTCGACGGCGTGGTCGACCTGTCGGCGCCGGTGCTGCAGCACGGCCACGCGGTCTGCGCGCTGACCGTGCCGTTCCTGGAGGCACGCACGGCGCGGGTGCGCGCCGAGGACGCCGTCGAGCCGCTGCGCGCGGCCGCGGCGGAGATCTCCGGCACCCTGATGTACGGCGGCGCCATGGGGCGCTGAGGGCCGCCCGGCCGCGGAAAACACCGCGCGGCGTTGACCGCGCCGCCACGTCCCTTTAACATGCGCGGCTCGCATCGGCAGGTGCGGACCCGGAACATCGGGCGGTTAGCTCAGCGGTAGAGCATTGCCTTCACACGGCAAGGGTCACAGGTTCGATCCCTGTACCGCCCACCATATAAGTCCCTGTTTTATAAGGGAAAAACGACAGAACCGGCGAAAGCCGGTTTTTTCGTGGCAGCAGGGTAACCGCTGGATATAGGTCACCAACCTGGCGCGGCGCCAATGCCGGCGCAGGTAGCTGATCCGTTGACCCACCAGGCACTCAACGACAAGCAGCTGTTGGTCACCAATGAAGACCGGTTGCTGACCGTCGCCGGATAGACCACAGGTAGGGCCGAGGCCGTGGCCTTACCCCACGAAGAGCCAAGCGGAGACCCCTTCGTCTTTCGGCCAAGCAGCCAGCCTCGATTTTCGATGGCTACGCGACGCGTATCGAGCAGCACATTTCGTAGGAAGGCCCAGTGGCCTTCAGAGCTTGCTCAATCCGCCGTGCGATACCCCTTACAGGTAGTCGTCGCGCGCATGCTCCGCGCGTGCCGCGCCGATCGCCGTTTCGACCTTCCGTTCCTCTTCCGGCGGCGGGAGCACCGCGGGCATGCCAAGGCTCTGGATCCATAGTTCTCGGCACCAGCCCATCGTGTGATAGAGGTGGTGGTCCTCGTCCTCTTCAACCGCGTCATGCGCGGCCTTGAGCACCTTGGCGTGCGGGCCGCCCTGGTCGGCAACGCGGCCGATCAGTTCCCAGTTCTGGTGGTCCTTGGTCTCGGCCAGTACCACGCATTCGGCAGCCACAAGTTCGGCGGCGGCTGGCTCGGCCTTGGCGATCGCCATCTCGATCGCGGCCACCAGCGATGCGCCCTGATGGGCGACGACTTCGCGACCAGGGCTGGTGGCCTCGGTGTCCAGGCCCAGTTCCTAACACCGTGGTCAGCACCTTCTCGTGGTGCGGGTTTCGTCCAAGTACTCGCCCCATTCCTTCTTAAGGTCTTCATTCAGTGCGGCCTTGATCGCCGCGGTGTAGATCTTGATGCCGCCGCGCTCGGTTTCCAGTGCCTGCAGCAGCAATTCGGTGACCTGTGCGGGGTCAGTCTTCCTACCATGGCTACATCCTCCTCGGGGGAGCTGTTGTTTACGCCATGCCTCCCGCAAGGCTGCGTGATGACCGGATCCGCGGTGGCGCCACGCCCCGATCACGCCGGTGGTGCGATGCACTCTTCCGTCGGCGTGCGGTCAATAGCGATCTGCAACTCAACCACGTTGGTGAGCGGGTGATGATCATCGGCCACCAAGGTGATCGTGAACGTCCGATACCTTATCGAAGGCATGGATGAGGCGCGGATCCTGGATATCGACCGGCAGGGCGCCGGGCCAAACTTCCGGGTCACCTGGTACGCCAGCGGTTCCGCTGGACACACGCTGGAACTGCGCATCAACTTCATGCCGGCGGACGTCGCCGGCGAGCCGGTCACACGCGAGCCGGAGAAACCACCAGGGGCACGCTGATGGCTGCTCCGCGCGGTCGCGCCCCCACGCCGCAAGCCGCCTCCTCAAACCCTCGCTTCGGATCCGCCGCGACTCCGGAAACCCGGCGGACTCACATACACGCCGTCCAGCCAAACCACAAGCGATCCTGAATCGATTTCGTGGCGTAGCAGGTTGGCCGCGCAGTGCTACGCGCAATTCACGCGAGAACGTCCTCGTTACCCGCACCTGCACAGGGCAGGCGTCCGGCCGAGCGGTCGGCTCGACTTGACATCCAATCCAGAGAAGGAACGCATCGTGGATAACACCAGAAAAAATGAAATACGCGACCTCAATCGCGACCCGATCAGTGGTACCCTGGGCTCGCATCCGGTCGGCGTCGGCGTCGGTGGGGTAGGTGGAGCCGCCGCGGGCATGGTGGTCGGAGCGCTCGGCGGCCCACTAGGCATGCTCATCGGTGGCGGCATCGGCACGCTAATCGGTGCGGCTGCAGGCAAAGGCGTGGCGGAGCGCATTGATCCCACGGGGAGGAAGCCTTCTGGCGCGAGACGTACTCCACGCGGCCCTACCATGATGCGAACTTCGACTATGAGAACGACTATGCGCCGGCCTATACCTATGGCGTGGACGCGCGCAACCGCTTGGCCGACCGCGCATGGGATGAACGCCTTGAACAGGAGCTGGGGGCCGGCTGGGGACAGGTCCGTGGCCAGTCAAAACTGGAATGGGACCACGCGCGCGACGCAGTGCGCGATGCATGGGATCGCAGCGATCGCACCTATCGCGCATATGAGGCCAGTGACCGCTACTACGCCGGTCAGTTTGAGCGCGCGGACTATCGTGACGGCGAGGCGGATTTCAGCGACTACCGCCCCGCTTACCGCTATGGCACCCGGGCACGCGGCCAGTATGGCGATCGCCAATGGGACGATCGCCTGGAAAGCGAACTGGGGCAGGGCTGGGACAAGGTCAAGGGCACTTCCCGCCCGGGCTGGGAAAAAGCCAAGTTGGCCACGCGTGATGCGTGGCATGGGGTCGAGCGCGCATTGCCGGGTGATGCTGACGGCGATGGGCGTTAAGCTCCAGGTCAACTGACCGGCAACTGTCGCGTCGCCGCCCTTTCGGCGGCGACGCTCTTCTCTCTCTAGCCTCTGGCCGTCGCTATCGATTAGACCGCCTTCGGTGGTTCTCGCTGCGCATCGCTATGGCGTGACTGTCACCCACGTCGCCATTTGGCCGACCCGAAACGAGAGTGTTATGACACCCTTGAACAAGCTCCTGAGGCGTGAACTCAGCATCGGCGACCAGCTCCATGCGTTGGTTATCGGGCCAGAAGAGCTTAGCGTCGTTAGAAGAGGTCACAGGAAGGGAGTCGTACTTCGCTGGGTCGACTTGGTAAATGGCGATGCGGCCTTGGCAAGCGCCCCCAGGTCTCTCTGCAAAACCCCGCAGCAAGCCGGTAGCGACGTTGCCAGCCATGCAAGGGGTGCGCGTGGGATGTGCGGGCTGGTCGATTCCTGGGCGTTACCGGGGGCTTTTTGCTGACGGCGAAAGCGTTCTAGCGCGGTACGCCTCGTTGTTTTCCGCTGTGGAGATCAATTCTTCGTTCTATCGGCCCCATCGGCGCGCGACGTACGAGCGCTGGGCGACTGCCGTTCCGCGCCATTTTCGTTTCTCGGTAAAGATGCCGAGGGCGATTTCGCACGAAAGCGGGCTGCGCGGATGTGGGCCAGTATTGGATGCTTTTCTGGATGAAGCGTCTGGACTGGGTGCTCGACTGGGCGGGTACCTTCTGCAGCTATCTCCTGGCCACGCATTCGACCCACGCGTGGCGGCTACATTCTTTCGCATGTTCCGCGGCCGGAGTACCGCAAACCTTGGCCTGCGAGCCGAGGCATGCCAGCTGGTTCTCCGAGCGCGCAGATGATCTCCTGACCCGGTACCGCGTCAGCAGGGTGAGCGCCGATCCGCCAGTAGGCCGCCCTTGTAGCGGTACGGATCGCGCAACCTCGGGTGTTGAACTGATCTGGCCCTATTGGCGATGGCACGGCTCCCCAAGGACGTACTACAGCGATTATCCGCAAGCCCGATTGGAGCAGCTGGCCAAAGTGCTCGAAGACTTGCCCGGTTCAGATGCAGACGCCTGGGTGATTTTCGATAACACGGCCCACGGCTTTGCCACTGCCAATGCCGCGCATCTGCGGGCATTGGTCGGGCCGGAACGGCGACACTGAATTCGCATCGTGCGTTTGCGCCCTGCGGCTTCCCATACAGACCGACGCGGCTTCGATGGGCGGCCCACTTCCGCCATTTGCGCCCGCTCCACTCTGACAGCGGACGTGCATCTGGCAGGGGTTGGCTTTTTACTTGGGTCGGGGGCGGCTTTCGAACTGGATCGCGCAGTCGCCCGGCGGAGTGGCCTGCGTCCTTGGGACTGAGCCCCTGCCCGTTGCAGTTCGATCAGGCAGGTGGTCACGGCGTTCCGGGCTGGGCCGCTCGGCTGCCCATGGATCCGTATGAGGTGGCGTTGGAGGTCGTGAAGGGGAGCCTTGCTACCAGTCGGTGCCGTCGTCCCGGGGTGGCCGCGCCCATGAGGAGACCCTGCGCTGCTGCGGGCGCGGCACGAGATCTTCGCCAATCCCTAGGCGGGCGAACACACCAGAAACACACCACCCAGCCCAGATTCCGGCGGATCCCTGCAGGTCCTGCAGGGTGTGGCAAGGCGGAAATGTTCATTTGGAAACAAGTGGTTGGGCAATGGCGTCGGCCCGGGCTCGTTACAACGGGTTTTCAGGGTCGGGCTGCCCGGCAAGGGTCACAGGTTCGATCCCTGTACCGCCCACCATATTCGTCAATGACTTGGGCCGCCTTCACAGGTGGCCTTTTTCGTTGTGCGGAAGCGGGCACGGAAAGGTCGTCGGGTCCGTTGCCGATGCCCGCCATGCCGGCCCGGCGACGACGATCGCGCCGACGGTCAGCCGCTGCGTTTCCTCCGGGCGCCACGACGGGCGGCCTGCCGGGTCCTGACAAACGCAGGCGGCGACGGCATGATTCGGGGCTGGCATCCCACAGCCGAACACGCAGAGGTCTCCTTGCAGGATCGCGTCACCACGTCCTACGTCCGCTGGCGGCTGCCGGTGCTGGTCTCGGCACTGATCCTGATCCTGCTGGTGCCTTTCATGCTGATCCGGCTGTGGACGGGCAACAGCCAGGGAGGCCGAGCGCTGGGTACGGCATACCCAGGGAGGTCGAGGCGGCCGCGCACGGACTCGAGGCGCTGATCCGCGAAACCGATTCGCTTGGCCTGGGCATGAGCGGCGGCAGCACGAATCCGCACCTGCGCAGGCGTCTGGAGCAGGCCATCGGCCGGATCGACCCCGGCTCCAGCACCTGACCATGCTCAGCCGCGACAACCCCGAGCAGCAGGTACTGATCGGCCGGCTGCAGACCCTGATCCAGCGTCGCGTCGAGGTGGCCCGGCGCATGGCGATGGGGGTCACGCCCGCCGAGCGCGCGGAGCTGGTCGACGAGCTCTACGGCAAGTACCAGGGTCCGCGACCTGTTCGATGCCTTCCTCGCCACCGAACGCGGCCTGCTCGCCGAGCGCAGCGCCTACGCAGAACAGCAGCGCCAGCGCGTGCGCTGGCTGAGCCTTATGGCGCTGCTGGGCCAGCTTGCGCTGATGGGCGGCGTGTTCTACCTGCTGTACCGGCTGGAACTGCGTCGCACCGATTCGGAAGCCGCCGTGCGCCAGGCCAGCGAGCGCGCCCTGGCGGTCGTGCATACGGTGCGCGAGCCGATCGTGCTGCTGGATCGGGATATGCGGGTGGTGATGCACAACACCGCCTTCGCCGAGCTGTACGCCGAAGAAGGTGGCGACGAGCTCGATGAACGACTCGACGAGGTTGGCCATGGCGCGTGGCGCGACCCGGTGATCCGCCAGCGCCTTTCCGAGGTTCTCGCCCGCGGGCGAGAGCTGTGGGATTTCGAGCATGTCCAGCGTACCGCCGACGGCGTGACCCGGACCATGCTGCTCAACGCCCGGCGCATGCAGCTGCCGGACATGGATGACAGCGTGGCGCTGATGACGGTCAGCGACATCAGCGCGCAGAAGGCCGCCCAGCACCGGATCGGCGAGCTGAACCGGCAGCTGGAAGGCAAGGTCGCCCAGGTCACCGAGGTCAACCGCGAGCTTGAAGCGTTCAGCTACTCGGTTTCCCACGACCTGCGTGCCCCCTGCGTCATGTGGCAGGATTCGCCGACAAGCTCGCCCGCCATCTCGGGGACGGGCTGGACGAGAAGGGAATGCACTACCTGGAGGTGATCGGTGGCTCCGCGCGGCGGATGTCGACCCTGATCGACGACCTGCTGGTGTATTCGCGGCTGGGCCGCAACGCGATGAAGCTGCAGGCGGTGGACATGCAGTCGCTGGTGCAGGAAACGCGGGCGGTGCTGGACGCCAACCGCCAGGCCGACGTCGACGAGGGGATGGCTGCGCACCGGGTCGAGTGGCGCATCGCGCCGCTGCCGGTGGCGGTCGCCGACGAGAACATGATGCGCCAGGTCTGGCTGAACCTGCTCGGCAACGCGGTCAAGTATTCGGCGCGCAGCGAGCCGGCGGTGATCGAGGTGGCCTGCGAGACGACGCCAGCGGGCCACCTGCAATTCAGCGTCCGCGACAACGGCGTGGGCTTCGACATGGAGTATGCCGGCAAGCTGTTCGGTGTGTTCCAGCGGCTGCACAAGGCCAGCGAGTACCCCGGTACCGGCATCGGCCTTAGCCAGCGTGCGCCGGGTCGTGGCCCGCCACGGCGGCCGCGTCTGGGCCGAGTCGACGCCCGGGGAGGGCGCGACGTTCCACTTCATCCTGCCGGTGCAGGATGCCGAATTCCTCGAAGAGAGCACTGCATGAGCGCGATCCGCACCATCCTGCTGGCCGAAGACAGCACCGCCGACGCCGAGATGGCCATCGACGCGCTGCGCGAGGCCAACCTTACCAACCCGATCGTCCATGTCGAGGACGGCGTCGAGGCCATGGAGTACCTGCAGCGCAAGGGCCGCTTCGCCGACCGCCCGGACGAGGAGCCGGCGGTGCTGCTGCTCGACATCAAGATGCCACGCATGGACGGGCTGGAGGTCCTTCGGCGGATCCGCGCCGACGAGAAGCTGCGCCGGATTCCGGTGGTGATCCTGTCCTCCTCGCGCGAGGAGAGCGACCTGTCCACAGCTGGGACCCGGGCGTGAACGCCTATGTGGTCAAGCCGGTGGACGTCGAGCAGTTCTTCGCCGCGGTCAAGACGCTCGGCAAGTTCTGGGCGGTGATCAACGCCACCCCGGGCGGCGAAGGCTGATCGATGGCACCGTTGCGCGCGATCAGCAGGGAAGCGCGACTGCGGGTCCTGTTCGTGGAGGATTCGCCCGAGGACGCCGAACTGCTGCAGCTGCAGCTGGAGGACGCGGGCCTTAGTCGCCGACTACCTGCGCGTGGACGACGAGGCCGCGCTGCGCGAAGCGTTGGCCACGCGCCGTCCCGACATCGTCCTGTCGGACCTGTCGATGCCCGGGTTCTCCGGGCATGACGCGCTGCGCATCGTCCGCGCACACGCGCCGCACCTGCCTTTCATCTTCGTCTCCGGCACCATCGGCGAGGACGTGGCGGTGGCCGCGCTGCACGAGGGTGCCAACGACTACATCCTCAAGCACAGCAGCGCGCGCCTGCCCGCGGCGGTGGACCGGGCGCTGCGCGAAGCACGGACCGAGGCCGAGCGCGCCCGTGTCGAGGCCGAGCTGATGCGGACCCAGCGGCTGGAAAGCCTGTCGCTGCTGGCCGCCGGCCTGAGCCACGACCTGCGCAACATCCTGCAGCCGCTGCTGATCGTGCCGGACCTGATCGCCCAGCGCAGCGACGACCCGCGCCTGCGCCAGCTGGCCACGGTGGTCGCCGAGTGCGGGCGGCGCGGCCACACGAGATGGCCGAGTCGATGCTCTCGTTCGTGCGCGGTTCGCGCCGGGCCAGCGAGCGGTTCCTGCTGCGCGACCTGTTCCATGCGGTGCAGCTGCTGCTCAAGGGCAGCCTGCCGCGCGGCGTGCAGCTCGAGGTGCGCCAGGACGACCCCGAACTGGCGCTGGATGCGAACTACACCGAGCTGCAGCAGTGCCTGCTCAACCTGTCGCTCAACGCGATCCAGGCCATGCCCGCCGGCGGCCGGCTGGAACTGGTGGCGGAGGAGGCCGAGGGCGGCGTCCGCCTGGTCGTGGCCGATACCGGCGAGGGCATGGACGAGGCGACCGCCTCCCAGCTGTTCACCCCGTTCTTCACCACCAAGGCCAACGGTACCGGCCTGGCCTGGTTTCGTGCAAGCGGATCGTCGAGGGCTGCGGTGGCCGCATCGCGGTGTCCAGCGCGCCCGGCCAGGCACCCGTTTCGAGCTGTGGCTGCCGGCTCCGGTCGAGGCCGAGGAGGAGTGACGCCGGCCTGCAGGTGCCCGCCAAGGCCGGGCAGGGCGAACGGATCCTGCTGGTGGTGCGCGAAGGCACGCGCCTGTCGCTGCTTGCCAATGCATTGGCCAGCCAGGGCTACCGGCCCGACCTCAGCGCCGATGGCGCGGCCGCATTGCGACGCTGGGCCGAGGCCGGCAATCCGGAGGTGGTGGTGGTGGATTCGGGCATCACCCTGTTCCCCGCCGAGATGCTGCTGTCGACGATGCACGAGTCCGGCTATTGCGGTCCGGCGATCGTGATCGAGGACGCCGAGGCGCCTTTCGATCCGTCGCAGGTGCCGGACGGCATGCCGTTGCAGCGCCTGGAGCGTCCGCTGGACATGCGCCGCCTGTTCGAGGCGGTGGCCGCCGCGGTGGCCGCGCGCGACTGAGCGCGGCGTCACCGCTGGAACGTCGTCGCGCAGGGCGTTGCGCCGCCTATACTCGGCGCAACGTGGCACGGAGCGCGACGCATGTGGTGGATGGGGAAGGGGACGCGCGGCCGGCGGCTGGCCGGACTGGGCATGGTCGTGCTGGCGCTGCTGCTTGCGGCCGCCTGCCAGCGCAATCCGGGTGGGCAGCTGCCCGAGGCCGGCGGCGAGAAGCTGCAGGCCAAGCGCGAGGAAGTCAGCGGCTTTGCCCCATGGTCCGGGCGTGGCCTGACCAGCACGATGGCAACCTGGCCCTCGCCCGGAGTTTTCCCGCCCGCTGGTGGGCACGCAGGCATTCGACGAGCTGCTGACCGTCGAGCCGGCCGGATCAGGCGAATCGGGCTGGACCCTGTCGGACGACGGCAAGACCCTGCGCTACCCGTTCGTCGAGCCGGCCCGCGATTACACCGTGAGCGTGGCGGCCGGCCTGCTCGCCGCCGACGGCAGCCGTCTGGCGCAGTCGCTGAAGAAAACGATCCATACCGGCGAGCTGGACCCGGTGGCGGGTTTCGCTTCGCAGGGCAGCGTGCTGCCGGCGCGCGAGAGCCGCGGCCTGCCGGTGGTCTCGGTGAACGTGCCGGAAGTGGACGTGGAGTTCCTGCGCGTGCGCGAGGGCGAACTGCCACGCTTCTTCGCCCAGTTCCAGCGCGGCGGCCGCCGCGGCGGCTGGGAGCTGGACCACGACTACGACGACTAGGCTCCGCTGCGCGAGCTGGCCGAGCCGGTCTACCTCAACCGCTTCGTGCTCGGCGGCGAGCGCAACGAGCGCGTGCTCAACTACCTGCCGGTGCAGGAGATCACCGAGCTGCAGCAGCCGGGCCTGTACTTCGCCGTGCTGCGCCGGGTCGGCCAGTTCACCGACCAGTACGACACCGCGTTCTTCACCGTCAGCGACATCGGCCTGCACACGCGTGCCTACCGCGACACGCTGTACGTGCACGCCGCCTCGCTGCATGACGGCGCGCCGCTGAAGGGCGTGGAGCTGCGGGTGCTCGACGCGGCGGGCGAGGCGGTGCTGAAGTCCGCCACCGACGGCAACGGCAATGCGCTGCTGGAATACCGGCTGGACGCCAGCCAGGTGCTGGTGGTAAGGCGCGGCAAGGACGTTTCGCTGCTGCCGTTCAACCAGCCGGCGCTGGACCTGTCCGAGTTCGCGGTCAGCGGCCGTGCGCAGGCGGACTTCGACGTGTTCAGCCTGGTCCGGGCGCGACCTGTACCGGCCGGGCGAGACGGTGCGGATCTCGGCCCTGCTGCGCGACGGCGACGGCAAGGCGTTGCCGCCGCCGGCCGCAGGCAAGGCCGGCGCGCAGCCGCTGTTCCTGCGCCTGAAGCAGCCTGACGGGCGCGTGTTCCGCGAGACCCGGCTGGAGGCCGGCGCGCAGGGCTACTACGCCTTCGAGCAGGCCATACCCGGGGATGCGCCCACCGGACACTGGCAGGTCGAGTTCCGCACCGATCCCGCCGGCAAGGACGCTGTGCAGGGCATGTACCTGCGGATCGAGGAGTTCCTGCCGGAGCGCCTGAAGCTGGACCTTACCACGCCGAAGGACCAGCCCACGATCAGGCCCGGCCAGCCGTTGAAGCTGCAGGCCGAGGCGGCGTACCTGTACGGCGCGCCGGCGGCGGGCAACCGCTTCACCGCCAGGATGGCGCTGGCCGTGGCGCGGCAGCCGGTCGAAGGCCTGCCGGGCTACGCGTTCGGCGATCCTACCGTGGAGCTGCCGGGCGAGCCGCGCGACGTGCTCGACCAGGCGCTCGATCCGCAGGGCCGGATCGAGACCGCGCTGCCCCTGCCCGAGGAAGCCGCCAAGGCGGCCACGCCGGTCCAGGTGACGGTGGCCGGCAGCGTCCACGAGAGCGGCGGCCGTCCGGTCAACCGCAGCCTGCAGCGCGTGCTGTGGCCGGCGCCGGCGCTGGTCGGCGTGCGCCCGCTGTTCGACGAGGCCGACGGCGCCGACGCCAACGCCAACGCACGCTTCGAACTGGTCCGCGTCGACGCGCAGGGCAAGCCGCAGCCGGCGAAGGGCCTCAAGGTGACCCTGGTGCGCGAACTGCGCGACTACCACTGGCGCTACGAGGACGACGGCGGCTGGGATTACGACTTCACCCGCCGCTTCGAGAACGTGCAGACCCGCACGGTCGACGTGGCCGCCACCGCGGCGCGCTTCGACTTCCCGGTGGAGTGGGGCGAGTACCGCGTCGACGTGCTCGACCCGGCCACCGGCCTGACCATGCGCTATCCGTTCCGCGCCGGCTGGAGCTGGGGCGACGACAACCGCGGGCCGGACGCGCGCCCGGACAAGGTCAAGCTCGCCTGGACCGCACCGGCTACCGCGCCGGCGACACGCTGAAGGTCACCGTGACCCCGCCGCATGCCGGTCGCGGCGTGCTGCTGGTGGAAAGCGACCGGCTGCTCTATGCGCACGACATCGAACTGCGCGGGCAGGACGGCAAGGCCGGCGGCACCTTCGAGATCCCGGTCACCGCCGACTGGGAGCGGCACGACGTCTACATCACCGCGCTGGTGTTCCGTGGCGGCTCGGCGACCAGCCAGGTCACCCCGGCCCGCGCGGTGGGCGTGGCCCACGTGCCGATGAGCCGCGACGACCGCCATGGTCGCCGTGGGCCTGAAGTTCCCGGCGCAGAGCCGGCCGCAACAGGACCTGCCGGTGACGGTCAGCGTGCCGCAGCTGGCCGGGCGCAAGGCGCACGTCACCGTCTCGGCGACCGACGTGGGCATCCTCAACATCACCCGTTTCCCGGTGCCCGACGCCAACGCGCATTTCTTCGCCCAGCGCCGCCTTACCACCGATGCCTACGACGTATACGGGCGGGTGATCGAGAGCTTCGCCGGCGGCAATGCGCGCCTGCGCTTCGGTGGCGACATCGCGCTGGAAGCGCTGCCGCAGGCGCGGCGGCCGACCGCGCGGGTGCAGACCGTGGACCTGTTCTCCGGACCGGTGGCGCTGGACGCGCAGGGCAACGCGCGGCTGAAGCTGCCGCTGCCGGATTTCAATGGCACCTTGCGGGTGTCGGCGCTGGTCTATTCCGACGATCGTTACGGCAAGCGCGACGGCGAGGCGCTGGTGCGCGCGCCGGTGGTCGCCGAGGCGGGCATGCCGCGCGTGCTGGCGCCCGGCGACCGCGGCACGGTGAGCCTGGACGTGCAGAACTTCAGCGGCGCGGGCGGTGAGTTCCGGGTCCGGGTCGATGGCGAAGGGCCGTTGTCGGTGGGCGAAGGCCAGCGCCGCGTGCGGCTGGAGGACGGTGCCAAGACCACGCTCGAATTCCCGCTGCTGGCGCAGCCGGGGAATGCAGTTGCGAAGGTCCGGGTGCGGGTGGACGGCGGCGGCTACGCGGTGGACCGGCGCTACGAGCTGCCCGTTCGCGCGGCGTGGTAAGGCGTGCTGCGCACCCAGACCCGGGTGCTCGAGAACGCGGCGCCGCTGGTGCTCGACGCGTCGCTTGCCGAGGGCCTGATCGCCGACACGGTCGACGTGCGCCTGCGGGTGAGCGCTTCGCCGCCGATCCCGTTCGCCAGCGCGCTGCAGGGCCTGCTCGACTATCCCTACGGCTGCGCCGAGCAGACCACCAGCAAGGCCTACGCCGCGCTGGTGATGGATGCGGCGACCGCGCAGCGGCTGGGCAGCACCGGGCTGGACGCCGCCACGCGCCGCGCACGCCTGGAAGGCGCGCTCGGCAGGCTGGCGGCGATGCAGGCCGGCAGCGGGCATTTCTCGATGTGGGGCGGTGACGGCGGCGGCACGGTGCCGGTCCTGACCCCGTACATCGTCGACTTCCTGCTCGACGCGCGCGAAGCCGGGTTCGCCGTGCCCGACGGGGTGCTGCAGAAGGCGCTGGATCGCCTGTCCGAGGACCTGCTGGCCGGCGGCGAGCAGTTCTACGGCAGCGACCATCGCGACCACCTGCGTTTCGCCAACCGCGCCTATGCCGGCTATGTCCTGGCCCGGGTCAACCGTGCGCCGCTGGGCACGCTGCGCGCGCTCTATGACCATAAAAAAGGGCGACAGCCTGACCGGCCTGCCGCTGGTCCAGCTGGGCCTACTGGCGCTGGTCCTGCAGGGCGATGGCAAGCGCGGTGCGGCGGCGATCGCCGCAGGTTTCGCCCGCGATCCGGACGCTGCTCCGGCGTGGCTGGGCGACTACAGCAGCCGCGTCCGCGACGACGCGCTGATGATCGCGCTGCTGCACGAACGCGGCCGCGCGGACGCGAAGTACGACGCGCGCGCGGTGGACCTGGCGCGGGGCGTTGCAGGTGCGCCGCGACGAAGACGGCAGCGGCCGGCTCTGGCTGAGCACGCAGGAGCAGATGGCGCTGGCGCGGCTGGGCCGCGCGCTCGACGCCGGCGGCGGGCGCAAGCTGGCCGGCCGCCTGGTATCCGGCGGCCAAGGCGCAGGCGCTGGAACCCGTCGCCAGCCTCTCGCGGCGTTTCGACCACGCCGCGCTCGCCGCGGGCGTGCGCTTCGAACCCGAGGGCGGCCCGTACTACGCGAGCATCGAGGTCGCGGGCATCCCGCGGCAGCCACCGGCGGAAGACAAGCGCAGGGTCGGGGTCAGCCGCGACTGGTTCCTGACCGACGGCAAGCCCCAAAGGGCGGAGCGCTCAAGGAAGGCCATATCCCCTTGGTCGCGCGGCTGACGGTGGAGGCCGACCAGGCGATGCCGAACGCGCTGGTGACAGACCTGCTGCCGGCCGGCCTGGAAGCCGAGAACCTCAACCTCGGTGACAGCGCGCAGTGGGACGGCGTGCAGGTCGAAGGCGTGGCCCTGTCCGAGCGCAGCGAGCAGGCCGACCTCCAGCACGAGGAGTACCGCGACGACCGCTACGTCGCCGCGCTGTCGCTGGACCAGGGCGCCACCGCGCGCCTGTACTACCTGGTGCGCGCGGTGACGCCGGGCGTGTATACGGTGCCGCCGCCGCAGGCCGAGGACATGTACCAGCCGACCCTGCGTGGCACCGGCGCGGCGCGGCCGGCGCAGGTCACGGTGACACCACCCTGAGCGACGACCGCACGGCCGGGCATTCCGGCCGTGCGGTGACATCGCCGCGAAGGCGGCGTCCGTCCCTTGGTCGTGTCCGCCTGCGTGCCGTCACCGCGAGGGCGCTGCGCGGTCCATGCCGACGGCGCCTGCACCGCGGCACGTTCCTGCCCGGGACAGCGCCCGCAACCGCAAAAAAACCCCGCCTCGCGGCGGGGTCTTCGCAGGACCTGCTCCGGAGCGGATCAGTCGAGCGGCGTGATGTTCGAGGCCCGGCGCGCCCTTCGGGCCCCGGGTCACCTCATAGCTCACCCGCTGACCTTCCCTGAGGGAGCGGAAACCCTTGGAGTTGATCGCGGAGAAGTGTGCGAACACGTCCGCGCTGCCATCTTCCGGCGAAATGAAGCCGAAACCCTTGGCGTCGTTGAACCACTTGACGGTACCGTTGGCCATGATGCTGCGTAATCCTTGATTGACGGAATGCGCGGCGATTGCCGCGAGGCGGAGTATGCAAAGCCGCGCGGCGCCTGACAATGCGCGCGTGGTATCAGATGCAAGAGTTACCGCTAACACTGTCGCCGACCGTGCCGGCGACTCAACCGCGGGCGAGCTCGGCGACCAGTTCCGGCAGGCCGGACGAGGCGGCGGCGACGTTGTCCAGCACTTCGGCCAGGGTGATCTCCCGGGCGTCGCCGCAGCCGGCGGCCCAGTTGGCCACGATCGCCAGGCAGGCGTACTCCAGGCCCAGCTCGCGGGCCAGCGCGGCCTCGGGCATGCCGGTCATGCCGACCAAGGTCGCAACCGTCGCGGCGCATGCGCGCGATCTCGGCGTTGGTCTCCAGCCGCGGGCCCCGGTGGCGCCGTAGCAGCCGCCGTCGACCACGCGTGCGCCGGTCACCCGCGCTGCAGCCAGCACCTTGTGCCGGAACATCGGGCTGTAGGGATGGCCGAAGTCCACGTGCAGGGCTTCGCCTTCGCCGTCCCAGAAGGTCGACTCGCGGCCCCAGGTGTAGTCGATCAGCTGGTCCGGGCAGGCCAGCACGCGCGGGCCGTAGCCGTCGGTGATGCCGCCGACGGTGTTCAGCGCCAGCACCCGCCGCGCCCCGATGTGCCTGAGTGCATGCAGGTTGGCGCGGTAGTTGACCCGGTGTGGCGGCAGCGCGTGGCCCTCGCCATGGCGGGCCAGGAACGCGATCCGCTGCTCGCCCAGCCGGCCGATGCGCAACGGCCCGGACGGCGCGCCGTAGGGCGTGTCGACGTGGCGCGCTTCCACGTCCTCGAGCGCGGCCAGGCGGTAGACGCCGGTGCCGCCGATCACGGCCAGGGCGATGTCCATGCTCAGGGCCTGTCAACGCGATTGGGGCAGGTCACGACAACCCGAAGGGCCGTGCTTGAACACGCGCAGTACCGCGTCATCACTCGCTCGCTTATCGACATAAACTCTCTCGTTCTTCCTTGTCCTGCACGCGTTCAAGCGCGGCGTGGCCTGTCCTAGTCGCGTTGACAGGCCCTAGTCCTTCAGCGCGTAGATGGCGGGCAGGTTGCGGCCCTGCTCGGAGTAGTCCATACCGAAACCGAACACGTAGCGGTCGGGCACGGTCAGGCCGACGTAGTCGGCGCGCACGCCGTCGACGCAGCGGTCGTGCTGCTTGACCGTGAGCGCGGCGATGCGCACGTCGGTGGCGCCCTGTTCGATGCACCAGCGGCGCACTTCGGCCAGGTATGGCCTTCGTCGAGGATGTCGTCGGCGATCAGCACGCGGCGGCCATACAGCGAGGTGGCCGGACGGTGCTTCCAGACCAGTTCGCCGCCCTGGTTCTGGCCGCGGTAGCGCGTCGCGTGCAGGTAGTCGAACTGCAGGTCCAGGCCGCGCGCGCCCAGCTCCAGCGCCAGCTGGCCGGCGAAGGGCAGGGCGCCGTGCATCACGGTCAGGAACACCGGCACGAAGCTGTCGCCCAGGCGGTGCGGCGGCACGTCGCCAATGTAGTCATGGGCGATGGCATCGGCCATGGAGGCGATGGCGGCGTCGATGGCGGGACGGTCGACCAGCAGGTCGGACCTTTCGAGGACTTCGGCGATCAGGAGTTCGGACATCGGATGGGGCTACCGGAATGGGTGGTGGTGGAAGGCGGGCCGGTCAGGCGGCCGTGGACGGCAGGCGCGACTGCGCGCCGCCGTAGCGGGCGTCGGCCAGCAGGCCGGCCCAGCCCAGCGCACCGCGGCCGATCAGGCCGGTGAGCGCGGCAGTGTTGAGGCGGCGGCCTTCGACCGCGCGCAGGGATTCCTCGGCCAGTTCGGGATGGCAGACCAGGGACCACGTCGCAGCCGGCGTCCAGGTGCGCGTCGATCCGCGCCTTGACCCCGCCGGCCGAGTACGCCGCGGCCATGCCGATGTCGTCGGAGAAGACCACGCCGCGGAAACCCATCTCGGCGCGCAGGATCTCCTCGATCCAGCGCCGCGAATAGCCGGCCGGTTCCGGTGCGACCTGCGGATAGGCCACGTGCGCCATCATCACCGCGTCGGCGCCGGCCTCGATCCCGGCCGCGAACGGCACCAGGTCCTCCGCGCGCAGCACGTCCAGCGGCCGCGGATCGACCGCGTCGTCGAAGTGGGTGTCCTCGAGCACGGTGCCGTGGCCGGGAAAGTGCTTGAGCGTGGCGGCCATGCCGACGCCATGCATGCCGCGCACGTAGGCGCGGGTGAAGGCGGCGACCACCTGCGGGTCGTCGCTGAAGGCGCGGTCGCCGATCGCGCGGTTGCCGCGTCCAGGTCGACCACCGGGGCGAAGCTGAGGTCGACGCCGCTGGCGCGGATCTCGCTGGCCATCAGCCAGGCGTGCTCCTCGGCCAGCTTCAGCGCGGCCTCGCGGTCGCGGGCGTACAGTTCGCCGAAATGCTGCAGCGGCGGCAGGTCGCTGTAGCCGTCGCGGAAGCGCTGCACGCGACCGCCCTCCCATCCACGCAGATCAGCTGCGGGCGCGGCGCGGCGGCGCGGATCGCGGCCGACAGCTCGGCCACCTGCTCGCGCGAGGCGAAGTTGCGCTTGAACAGGATCACGCCGGCGACGGCGTCGTGTTGCAGCCAGTCGCGCTCCTGCGCGGTCAGTTCGGTGCCGGCGACGCCGATCACGAGCATGCGGGGAACTCCATGTCGCGCGCCGTCCGCGCGCCGGGCCATTGTCGCAGATGCGGGTGAAGCTGTAGGAGCCGGGATCGCCCGCTACGCCGCGGATCCGCCGGTTCCGGCGGCTTTTCGCCAGTGATGTCCACTCGGCTGCGATCCGCGGGCGATGCCTTACCACCGCGCCCCGGCAGTGGCGCCCCGGCTTGTGCCGGCGCGAGCGCGGCAACGATGCGGCCGGTGCAGGCCCGTGCCTATGTGGCGCAGCTGTCCGGCCCGCAGGCGTCGGTGGAGGCGGCGGCTGCGGGTGCGCGTTCGGCCATCGCCTGCGCAGCGCCTGGGCGAACAGCTCCGGTGCCTGCCACCCCTGGACCGCGTAGCGGCCATCGATGACGAAGGTCGGCACCGCACGGATGCCCATCGCCTCAGGCCTTACCGAGCTGCGCGCGGACCTCGGCCAGGCCCTCGTCGGAGTCGAGGAAGGCCCGGACCCGCGCCGCCGCCAGCCCGCCTGCGGCACCGGCATCGACGAGGGTCTGCGCATCGGCCAAGTTGCGGCCCTCGGCGAAATGGGCGCGGAACAGCGCCTCGCCGACCGCCGGCGCATCGCCTTCGCGCGCGGCCAGCCACATCAGCCGGTGCGCGGGCAGGGTGGTGACCCGGACCTTACCGCGCTCGAAGTCCATCGGCAAGCCTTCGGCGCGTGCGGTCGACTGGGTCTGGGACAGGATCTGCTCGGTGCGCTCGGCGCTGCCGAACTTGGCGGCGTAGGCCTCGCGCAACGGCACCGGGGTGGCGTCCGCTTCCGGGTCCAGCTGGAACGGATGCCAGTGCACCTCCAGCGGCGGTGCGTCGGCGCCGAGCAGCTCCACGCCGCGCTCGAAGCGGTGCTTGCCGATCCAGCACCAGGGGCAGACCACGTCGTCGGACCAGATGTCGATTCTCATGGAGGGCAGGTGGGGGCGGCCGGCTGCCCGGTCAAGGTCAGGGCGCGCCGCCGCGCTCGGCGGCGGTCCAGCGGAGGTACGGCCCCCCGGCCAGCGCCAGGTTGTAGTAGCGCTGCTGCAGGTCGGTGACCTCCTGGCCCAGCCAGGCGGGGGGGGGCGAAGGCCTCGTCGGCCGAGTCCAGCTCGATCTCCGCCACCACCAGGCCGGCGTTCTCGCCGAGGAACTCGTCCACCTCCCACAGGTGGCGCTCGTGGCGGACGTAGTGGCGGCGCTTGTCGACCAGGCCGCCGACGCACAACGCCAGCAGCTGGCGCGCGTCCTCGACCGGCAGCGGATAGTCGAATTCCCGGCGGGTATGCCCGGCCTCGCGCGACTTGATGTTGAGGAAGGCGTGCCCGCCCTCGATCCTCACCCGGACCGACGCCTTCTGCGCGCCGCCTTCGACCGCGCCCAGGTCGTTCAGGTAGCCCTGTGCCATCGGCTGGACCCGCTCGGCCGCTTCGCGCCAGGCCTCGCCGATGACCAGGAACTTGCGCTCGATCTCGATACCCATGTCCCGCTTCCTCCAGCGGCTCGCAGGCCCATAACGGCCCGGGGCACATCCTATAGCGCCGGGCGGTGACGGCCGCCGGCTTTCAGGCGCCGGCTCATGGACGCTCCGCCGGCCATCGTGTATTAAACCGGCTGCCCCCGGGCGCATTCCCCCGACGCGCCCATCTCCCGAAGGTTCCTACCCTCCGCATGCAGAAAGACACAGCGATCCGCCTGCTCATCGTCGACGACCGCGTGGAAGACGCCGAAGCGATCGTCAGTACCCTGCGCAACGGCGGCATCGCGGTACGCCCCTTGCGTCCGCAGAATGCGGCCGAACTGGCGCAGATGGTCGCCAGCCAGCCGGTCGACCTGGCGGTGGCGGCGGATGCGGCGTCGATGCCGCTGGACCAGGTCCGCGCCCAGGTCGCCGCCAGCGGCAAGGACCTGCCGCTGCTGCAGCTGGTCGACCGGATCGACGAGGCCGCCGTGCTCGCCAGCCTCGGCGGCGGCGCGCGCGCGCTGGTGCTCAAGCACCGCCCCGAACACCTGCTGGAGACGGTCCGCCGCGAATGGGCAGACCTGGAGGCGCGCCGCGGGCTGCGCCGGCTCGAGGCGCAGCTGCGCGAGACCGAGCGCCGCTGCGACTCGCTGATCGCCTCCTCGCGCGACCCGGTCGCCTACATCCACGAGGGCATGCACATCCGCGCCAACGACGCCTACCTGGAGATGTTCGGGTTCGAGGCGTTCGACGAGGTCGAGGGCATGTCGCTGCTGGACCTTGGTCGGGCCGCAGCACATCGAGGGCTTCAAGCAGCTGCTCAAGTCCCTGTCCAAGGGCGAGCCGCCGCCGGCCGAGTACCTGATGGAGGCGCGCCACGTCGATGGCAGCACCTTCCCGGCGAAGCTCGAATTCGCCACCGCCAGCTACGAGGGCGAGGCCTGCGTGCAGGTGGTGTTCCGCCGTCGCGAGGAGCTGGACCCGGAGCTGGCGCGCGAGGTCGAGGAACTGCGCCGCCGCGACCAGGGTCACCGGCCTGCTCAACCGGCCCACGTTCATGCACCTGCTCGAGGACGCGGTGGCGTCGGTCGGCCGCGACGGCGGCCAGTACGGCTTCCTGCTGGTCGACCCGGACCATTACGCGCGGCTGCTGCCGGATATCGGCCTGGACTCGGCCGACGCGCTGATCGCGGCGCTGGCCGCGCGGGTGCGTGCCACGGTTGACGACGATGCCAGGGGTCGCGCGCTTCGGCGAGCACAGTTTCGCCCTGCTGCTGGAAGGCAACCATGCGCGCACGCGGGCGGTGGCCGACGCGCTGCGCGAGGCCTTCGCCACGCACGTGTTCAGCGTCGGTGCCCGCTCGGTCACGGTGACCGCGAGCATCGGTGGCGTGCAGATCGGCGAGAAGATCGCCAGCGTGCCGCAGATCCTGGCGGCGGGCGAACCAGTCTTCTGGGCTCGGCCGTCGAGCTGGGTGGCAACACCGTGCAGGTGTTCGACCCCGGCGCGGTCGACCGTGCCGAGGAGGAGCGCGTCCAGCTCTGGGTCGCGCGCATCCGCGAGGCGCTGGTCGGCGAGGGCTTCGTCCTCCACTACCAGCCGATGCTGAGCCTGCAGGGCGAACCGGGCGAACTGTACGAGGCGCAGCTGCGCGTCGACGCCAACGGCGAGCTGGTCACGCCGTCCGGCTTCCCGGCATCGCCGAAGAGCATGGCCTGCTCGGCGAGATCGACCTGTGGGTGGTGCGCCATGCGATCGCGGTGCTTGGCGAGCGCGAACGCGCCGGCCGCCAGACCCGGCTGCTGGTGCGGATCAGCCCGGCATCCTTCGCCGACCCGGCCATGGTCGAGCTGGTCGGCCGTGAACTGGCGGCCCAGGGCGTGCCCGGCGAGCGTCTCTGGCTGGAAGCGCCGGAGGCCAAGGTGTTCACCCACCTGCGCAACGCCCAGCAGTTCCTTGCCGCGATCGCGCCGATGGGGTGCCGCTTCGGCCTGGGAGCAGTTCGGTTCCGGGCTGGATTCGTTCCAGCTGCTGACCCACCTCAAGCCGGCGTTCTTCAAGATCGACCCGGGTCTGACCGAGGAAATGGGAAAGCCGGGCGAGGCCCATGGACAAGGTTCGCGAGATCACCACGCGGGCCCGCGCGGAGAGCATCACCACCATTGCCGAGCGGGTCGAGGACGCACAGGCGATGAGCCAGCTGTTCAGCGTCGGCGTGGACTACGTATCCGGAGGTTTCGTCGCGCCGGTCGGCGCGGCGATGAACTTCGACTTCAGCTGAGCCCGGGCGCGGCCGGCACGCGGCGGTCCGGGCCGGGAGGATCGCCATGCACGTCCCGGGAATGCAGGACCTGCCGCCGTTCGAAACCCACGAGGTCGGCAACCAGCCGCCGCCGTTCGAGCCCCGCGACCTGTGGGCCGACGACATCGCGCTGCGCGACGGCGTGGCCGCCGCCGGCGCGTCGATGCATGCGGCGGCGCTGCAAGCCTACGGCCGGCTGGCCGGCGACGAGCTGTACCGGCTCGGCTTCGACGCCAACCGCGACCGGCCGCGCTTGCGCACCCACGACCGCTACGGCCATCGCATCGATACGGTCGAATTCCACCCGGCCTACCACCGCCTGATGGAGCAGGCCAAGGCGCATGGGGTGGCCGGCCTGTCCCGGCAGCCGCCGCGGCCGGGCGCGCACGTGGCCCGTGCCGCGCTCAGCTACCTGCACCACCAAGGCCGAAGCCGGAACCAGCTGCCCGCTGACCATGACCCACGCCGCGGTGCCGGTGCTGCGTCGCGAACCGTCATTAAGCGAATGGGCCGACAAGGCGGCCGCTCCGCACTACGACCCGCGCGACGTCGCCATCGGCGACAAGGCCGGGATCACCCTCGGCATGGGCATGACCGAGAAGCAGGGCGGCTCGGACGTGCGCGGCAACGCGACCACCGCGACGCCGTTGCCCGGCAACGATGCCTGGGGGCGCTGGTCGGGCACAAGTGGTTCCTCTCCGCGCCGATGTCGGACGGCTTCCCGGTGCTGGCGCAGGCGCCGGCCGGGCTGTCCTGTTTCCTGATGCCGCGCCGGCTGCCGGACGGTACGAAGAATGCGTTCCGGCTGATGCGGCTGAAGGACAAGCTCGGCGACTGGGCCAATGCCTCGTCGGAAGTGGAGCTCTGCGGCGCGCAGGCGTGGCGGGTCGGCGAGGAAGGTCGCGGCGTGGCCACCATCATCGAGATGGTGATGCTGACCCGGCTGGACTGCATGCTGGGGGCCGCCGCGGAGACGCGCATGGCCTTGGCCCAGGCGCTGCACCACGCACGGCACCGGGTCGCCTTCGGCCGGCCGCTGGTCGCGCACCCGCTGATGGCCAACGTGCTGGCCGACCTGGCGATCGAGTCCGAAGCCGCCACCGCCTTCGCCCTGCACGTGGCCGCGGCCGTGGACGCCGCTCCGGCCGATCCGCAGGCCGCCGCCTATGCGCGCGTCGCCACGGCCATCGGCAAGTACTGGCTGTGCCGGCGCGCGCCGGCGCTGGTGAACGAGGCGCAGGAGTGCCCGGGGCGGCGCCGGCTACGTCGAGGAATCGATCCTGCCGCGGCTGTACCGGCAGGCGCCGCTGAATTCGATCTGGGAGGGCAGCGGCAACATCCAGTGCCTGGACGTGCTGCGCGCGCTGGCGCGCGAACCGGCCGCGGCCCACGCGTTGCGCGCGGCGCTGCTCGATGCCTCGGACCGGCATCCGTTGCTGGAGCGCGAAGTCGCCCGGCTCGAACACCGGTTGTCGGCGGCCGACGTGCTCGAGCTGCAGGCGCGCGAGCTGGTCGAGCGGCTGGCACTGGTGCTGCAGGGTTCGGTGCTGCAGGCCGCCGGCAGTCCGCTGGCGGAGGCCTTCCTGCGCAGCCGCCTGGACGGCGAACATGGCCTTATTGCTGGGCACGCTGCCGGCCGGGATCGACTTCGTCGCCATCCTCGACCGCGCCTTGCCCGCCTAGGCGCCGGGCCGCGGCAACCGCCGCGGCCGCCGCCTGCAGCCGTGGCGGCGCTCAGTCCAGGAACTGCAGCCGGGCAAGCTCGGCGTACAGGCCACCTTGCGCGAGCAGTTGCGCGTGGGTGCCCTCGGCCACGATCCGGCCTGCGTCCATCACCACGATCCGGTCCGCGCGCAGCACGGTGGCTGGCGGCGGTGTGCGACGACCAGCGTGGTGCGCCCGTGCATCAGGTTTTCCAGCGCCTGCTGCACCGCGCGCTCGCTCTGCGCGTCGAGCGCGCTGGTGGCCTCGTCCAGGAGCAGCACCGGCGCGTCCTTGAGCAGGGCACGGGCGATGGCGACGCGCTGCTGCTGGCCGCCCGACAGGCGCGACCCGCGCTCGCCCAGTTCGCTGGCATAGCCCTGCGGCAAGGCCTCGATGAAGCCGTCGGCCTCGGCGGCGCGCGCCGCGGCACGGACGTCGTCGTCGCTGGCCTGCAGCCGGCCATAGCGGATGTTGTCGATCGCGCTGGCCGCGAACAGCACCGGCTGTTGCGGCACCAGCGCGACCTGTTCGCGCAGCTGCGCCGGATCGGTGTCGCGCAGGTCGATGCCGTCGATCCGCACCACGCCGGACTGCGGGTCGTGGAAGCGCAGCAGCAGCGACAGCACCGTGCTCTTGCCGGCGCCGGACGGGCCGACCAGCGCCACCGTCTCGCCCGGGCGCACATGCAGGTCGAAGCCTTCCAGCGCGGGTGCATCGATCCGCTCGGGGTAGTGGAACACCACCTGCTCGAAGCGGATCTCGCCGCGCACCGGCAGCGGCAGCGCCACCGGCTGCGCCGGCGCGGCGACCTGCGGCTGCTCGTCCAGCAGTTCGGCGATCCGGCCCATGCCGCCGGCCGCGCGCTGCAGCTCGTTCCAGACCTCGGCCAAGGCGCCGATCGAGCCGCCGCCGATCAGCGCGTACAGCACGAACTGGCCGAGGGTGCCGGCGCTCATGGTGCCGTCGACCACGTCGTGCGCGCCGGACCACAGCACCAGCACGATCGCGCCGAACACCAGCACGATGGCCGCGGCGGTGACCGCCGCCTGCGCGCCGATGCGGCGCCGCGCGGTGGCCACGGCCACGTCGAGGGCGGCGCCGAAGCGGCCGCGCTCGTAGGGTTCGCGCGCGTAGGCCTGGACGGTGCGCACCGCGCCCAGGGTCTCGGCGGCCAGCGCGTTGGCGTCGGCGACGCGGTCCTGGCTGGCGCGCGAGGCCTTCGACAGCCGCCGCGAGCCCATGGGACGATGGGCAGCACCGACAGCGGAATGCCGACCAGCGAATAGGCGGCCAGGTGCGGGCTGGTCACGAACAGCATCGCCAGGCTGCCGATCACCGTGACCGTGCTGCGCAGGGCCACCGACATGGTCGTGCCGATCACGCCGCGCAGCAGTTCGCCGTCGGCCGACAGGCGCGAGACCAGTTCGCCGCTGCGGCTGCGGTCGTGGAAGGCCGGGTCCAGCCCGACCAGGTGCGCGTACAGCTGCGCGCGCAGGTCGGCCACGACCTTCTCGCCGAGCAGCGACACGAAGAAGAAGCGCGCCGCTGTGGCCACCGCCAGTACCACCGCGACCACGAACAGCAGTCCGAACGCGGCGTTGATCTGGCCGGCGCCGCCGCCGAAGCCGTGGTCGATCATGTAGCGCACCGCCACCGGCAGGCTGAGGGTCGCGCTGGAGGACGCTGCCAGTGCCACCAGCCAGGCGAAGAACAGGCCGCGATGCGGGCGCACGAACGGCCACAGCGTGCGCAGGCTGCCAAGCCGGCGCAGGCGGCCACCGCGTTCGCCGTCGTTGCCGGGGTCGGCGTCGCGATCGGTCATGGATGCATCTCCGGGGTTGGCATGGGGTGGACATGGACGCGGACGCGGTCGCGGGAGGCATCGCGCAGGCGCACCTGCAAGGCCGCGACCTGCGCGGCCGGGAGGCGCAGCGACAGGTGCGCGCCGTCGGCCTCGAAGCGTTCGCCGGTTTTTTCGGCGGCGTGCGCGGCCAGCGCGGCATGCACCGCGCCGAGGTCCTCGAAGCCGCAGGCCACTTCGATGTCGGCCATGGCCACCAGAGGCTGGCGCACGGCCAGGCGCAGGCATTCGGCCGCGGCCCCACCGTAGGCACGGACCAGTCCGCCGGCGCCGAGCTTGATCCCGCCGAACCAGCGCGCCACCACCACCGCGATGCGGTCGTAGCCCTGGCCGTCGATCGCCGTCAGGATCGGCCGGCCGGCGGTGCCTGCCGGCTCGCCGTCGTCGCTGGAACGGTAGTCCTGGCCGAGTCGCCAGGCCCAGCAGTTGTGGGTCGCGTCGGGGTCGACGACGCGGGCGACGAAATCCATGGCCTGCGCCGGGTTCTCGACCGGAGCGGCCTGGGCGAGGAACCGGCTGTGCCGCACTTCGAGCAGGCGCGTGGCGGGGGCGGCGAGGGTGTCGGTCATCTCTCGCCGTATTGTAGCCGCCGCATCTGCGCGGGCCGTGCGGTCCGCGGTTCTCAGGGTTCCAGCGGTCGCAGGTCGTCCGGCACCGGTGTGGTCGGATGGGTGACCATGAACCGTTCGAGGCTGGCGCGCGCCTGTTCGATCTGGCCGCCCGCCTGGCGCTCGCGGATGCGCTGCAGCCAGTCCGGCGCGGGCAGGCGCTCGTCCTCGGCAACCGCCGCGGCCACGGCGGAGGCCAGGCCATCGGCCTGGTCGCTGGCGATCGACCGGGACGACGGCGCGGCCGTCGCGGCCGATGGAGCGGCAACGATGCGCGGTTCGGCCACGACCGCCACCGGTGCCGCGATCGCCGTAGCAGCAGGCGCTGCCGGCGGTGGCGGTGGCGGCAGTGCGGCGGCCTGCTTCGCGCGTTGCGCGGAAGCCTGCGTGGCGACCGCAACCGCGGCCTCCCGGGCGTCGGCGTGTTCGGCGGCGGCCTCGGCTGCGGCCTGCAGGTCGGCCTGGCGGCCCGCCTTCTCCACCCGCTGGGTGGCGCGCGTCGCAGCGGCCGCCACGGCCGGGGCCTTGGCACGCTCGCGTTCGGCCTGGGCCGAGAAGCCGGCTTCGGCCTGCGCGGCCGCCGCGCCGTCGGCGGGCACCGTGCGCTGCTGCGGTCGGTCGGTGTCCGCGGCGACTTCGCTGCGGAGCGCCTCGGCCGCAGCCGGTGGCGGGACCGCGGTGGCGGCCGGCGGCGCGGGAGAGGCGAGCGGCGGCGAGGAGGCAGGGGGCGAGGAGGAAGGGGACGCCGCGTCGGCTTCCGCCGGAGTGCGGTCGGCCACGGCGACGTCCGCCACGCCCGCCGGCAGCGGCGGCTCGCGCAGCTGCCAAGGCCACGCCGGCTGCCAGCGTCACCGAGGCGGCCAGACCCAGCGCGACCGGCCAGCGCCGGTGCCGCCTTGCCGGGACGGGCGTTGCCGTCCGGGACGCAGCACGGGCCGCGGCGAGGATGCGCGCATCCAGTTCCGGCGGCGGCTCCGCGCGGGCGATCGGGCCAGCAGCCGGGCCAGCGCCCGTTCCTGCGGGTCGAGTGGATCGTGGTGCGGATTCATGGGTTCAACCTCGCGCGCAGCTTGTCCAGCGCATAGCGCAGCCGCGATTTGACCGTTTCCCGGCCGACGCCGGTGATCCGGCCGATCTCGTCCAGGCTCAGCTCCTGCTGCAGGCGCAACAGCACCGCCTCGCGCTGCTCGTCGGGCAGCTCGTCCAGCGCCTGCTGCAGGTGCTGGCGGGTTTCGTCGTCGCCGGCCCGGCGTTCGGGATCGTCGGGGTCGGCCAGCGCCGCGGTCCGCAGCTCGGCGTCGACCGGCGCCGGCGGCCGGTGCCGCTGCGAACGCCAGTGGTCGTTGAGCCGGTTGTGGGCGATCCGGTACAGCCAGGTGCGGAAGGCCGCCTCCGGTTTCCAGCCGGCGCGGGCGGCGATCACCCGCTGCCAGACGTCCCGGTACAGCTCCTCGGCCAGCGGCCGGTCGCGGACCTGGCCGAGCAGGAAGCGGTACAGCGGGCCACGGTGGCGGTCGTACAGGGTATTGAACGCCGCCGGGTCGCCCGCCATCCAGGCGAGCATCAGCGTTTCGTCGGTTGCGGCCACTGCCTGGTCCATGGCGACCAGACTACGGTTCGGCGCCGGGGACGCAAGCGGGTCGATGGCCGGGAGGAGGAGGGCGCAGGCGGCGAGCATGTTCCCCTTAACGCATGGCGAGGCCCGGTGGGGCTGGCCGCAGGAGGACAGCGGCAGCGTTATGCTGGCGCGGAAGGACCGCAATCGGGGATGCATGATTCCAGCAGGGACAGTCGAGAGTGCGCCGCCAGTGCGGGTGGCGGCCGATCCGTGCTCACCGCTCGAACGCGCGGTGGCGGCGCTGCACGCCCTGCTGCCGGCGGATGCGCGGCTGGCCGTCGGCTGGCGCGATGCGATCCTGGGCAGCCATTTCCTGCTGGCGCCGGCGATGCAGGCCGCTCCTGCGCGGCGCCTGGGAGCTGGCCCCATGGGAAGCCGGCTCGCTGCCGGCCACGCCGGGCACGCTGTCTTTCGCATGGCACGAGGAGGACGCCCACCTGTCCGTGGTCGCCCAGCACGCGCCCATGGACGAGGCCACGGGCGCGCGCTGGGCCGCCACCGCGCGGACCCTGCTCGGGTCGGCGCTGGAGGCCAGCCGGGCCCGGGCGCGCATCGACAAGCTGGAGAAGTCCAGGCGCCTGCAGCAGGCGCTGTACGAGATCGCCGAGCTGGCCAGTGCCGAAGGCGAGACCGGCGACATGCTGCATCGCCTGCACGCGATCATCGGCTCGCTGATGTACGCGCCCAACTGCTACATCGTCACCTACGACGACACGCGCGGGACGCTCCGCTTCATCTACTTCGCCGACGAGGTCGATTCCTACGAGCCGCATCCCGACCAGGAGTGGGCCGAGGATGACATGCCCAACAGCCTGACGTTCGCCCTGCTGCGCCACGGCCGCGCGCTGCGCGGGCCATCGAACCTGATCCGGCGCGCCCTGCAGGTCCCGCACAGCGCGGTCGTCCAGGGCCCGGACAGCCAGGACTGGCTGGGCGTGCCGATGAAGCGCGGCGACCGGGTCTGCGGCGCGATCGTGGTGCAGAGCTACGACCGACCCGCCAGCTACACCGACGAGGACCGCGCGCTGCTGGGCTACGTCGCCCAGCACGTGCTCACCACGATCGACCGCCGCCAGGCTACTATATGGAGCTGGAGCGCCGGGTGCGCGAGCGCACGCTCGAGCTGCAGCATGCCAACCGCGAACTGCAGGAAGAGGTGGTCGAGCGCCAGCGCGCAGAACGCCTGCAGCACGCGCTGTTCCGCATCACCGAGATGGCGATGAGCTCGGAGACCCTGGAGCAGTACTACGCCAAGGTCCATGCGGCGGTGGACGAGCTGATCTACGCCCGCAACTTCTACATCGCCCTGGTCAGCGACGACCAGGAGGCGATCGAGTTCGTGTATTCGGTCGACGAGAAGGGCGACCACCGGCCTCCGCGCCGGCTCAGCAACGGCCTGACCGAATATGTCCTGCGCATCCGCGAGGCCGTGCTGGCCGACCGCGCCGACATCACCCGCCTTACCGGCGAAGGCGAGATCCAGGAATACGGCAACCAGGCCTACAGCTGGCTGGGCGTACCCCTGCACCGCGACGGCGAGGTGGTCGGGGTGCTGGCGGTGCAGAGCTATACCGCCGACATCCGCTTCAGCGCGGACGACCAGCGCCTGCTGACCTTCGTCGCCCACAACATCAGCAATGGACTTGCCCGGCAGCGCGGCTAGGAACGCCTGCGCGCCGCGCATGCCGAGCTGGAGCGGCGCGTGGTCGAGCGCACCACCGAACTGGAGGAAACCAACGAGCAGCTGATCGCGCAGATCGGCGAGCGCATGCGCGCCGAGGAGCGCCTGACCCACCAGGCCCTGCACGACACGCTCACCGGCCTGCCCAACCGCGCCTACCTGCTGGACTGCATGGCCAGCGCGATCGACCGCGCCCGGCTGGGCGACGCGATGCCGTTCGCGGTGCTGTTCCTGGACATCGACCGCTTCAAGCTGGTCAACGACAGCATCGGCCACGCCGCCGGCGACGAACTGCTGGTCGAGGTGGCCAAACGGATCGTTTCGGCGATGCGTGCCGAGGACGTGGTCGCGCGCCCGGGCGGCGACGAGTTCGCGATCCTTATCAGCTGCCCGGACGGTGGCGACAGCGTGCGCGACCTGGCGCCGCGGCTGCTGGCGCTGATCGGCCGGCCGCTGTGGGTTGCCGGCCGCGAGCTGTTTCCCTCGGCGAGCATGGGCATCGCCCTGTGGAACCCGCGCTACAGCACCGGCGAGGAGTTGCTGCGCGACGCCGATGCGGCGATGTACCGGGCCAAGAACGAGGGCCGCGACCGCTACGCGATCTTCGACGAGGCCATGCGCGAACAGGCGGTGCGCAGCCTGGACCTGGAGGCCGACCTGCGCCGGGCCATCATCAGCCGCGATTTCCTCCCGTATTACCAGCCGATCATCCGCCTGGAGGACGGCCAAGGTGATCGGCCACGAGGCACTGCTGCGCTGGCAGCACGAGCGTCGCGGCCTGCTCTCGCCGGCCGCGTTCATCGCCCCGGGCGAAGAGAGCGGGCTGATCGAGCAGGTCGACTGGTTGCTGTACGAGCAGGTGGTCGCCGAGCTGGCGCGCGGCGGCAACGGCTACATCTCGGTCAACGTCTCGCCGCGGCATTTCCGCTCGCCCGATTTCGCCGACCGCCTGCTTGGCCTGCTGCACGCCGCCGACGCCGATCCGGCGCGGCTGCGGGTGGAGATCACCGAGGTCGCGCTGCTGGACGATGCGCCGCGCACCCTGCGCATCCTCAACACGCTGCGCGAGCATGGCGTGCTGGCGCAGCTGGACGATTTCGGCACCGGTTTCTCCGCGCTGTCGTACCTGCACCGCTTCCCGATCTCGGGGCTGAAGATCGACCGCAGCTTCGTGTCCGGACTGGACGAGGAGGGGGCGCGAGGAAAGCCTTACCTTATCCGCGCGATCCTGGCGCTGGCCGGCACCCCCCAGGCATCGAGACGGTGGGCGAAGGCATCGAGACCGAAGCCCAGCGCAGCACCCTGCTGGAGATGGGCTGTGGCTGCGGGCAGGGCTTCCTGCTCGGGCGTCCAGCGGCGCGCCTGGTGTCCTGAGTCGCGACCGGCATGCCGTGGTCGGCGCCGTGGTCAGGGCACGGTTCGCGTCGGCCGTCTAGAATGGCACACATGCAACATGACGCCGTCACCCGCCCCACGCCGCCCGCTTCGGCCGCTCCCTTACCGCGCCGTCCCACCCGCCAGGTCCTGATCGGCGGCGTCGCCGTCGGTGGCGGCGCGCCGGTGGTGGTCCAGTCGATGACCAATACCGACACCGCCGACGTGGCCGCGTCGGTGAAGCAGGTCGCCGAACTGTGGCGTGCCGGTTCCGAACTTGTCCGGCTGACCGTGAACACGCCCGAAGCCGCCGCGGCGATCCCGCGCATCCGCGAGAAGCTGCTGATGATGGGCGTGGACGTGCCGCTGATCGGCGACTTCCACTACAACGGCCACCAGCTGCTCGCCGGCGAGCCGGCCTGCGCCGAGGCGCTGGCCAAGTACCGGATCAATCCCGGCAACGTCGGCTTCGGCAGGAAGAAGGACACCCAGTTCGCCTCGATCATCGAAGCGGCGATCCGCTACGGCAAGCCGGTGCGCATCGGCGCCAACTGGGGCTCGCTGGACCAGTCGCTGGCCGCGCGGCTAATGGACGAGAACCACGGCCGCGCCGATCCATGGGACGCCGGGCGCGTACTGCGCGAGGCGCTGATCCTGTCGGCGGTCGAGTCGGCCGCGCGCGCGGTCGAGCTGGGCCTGCCGGCCGATCGCATCGTGCTCAGCTGCAAGGTCAGCGGCGTGCAGGAGCTGATCGCGGTCTACCGCGACCTTACCCGCGCGCAGCGACTTCGCCCTGCACCTGGGCCTGACCGAGGCCGGCATCGGCAGCAAGGGAATAGTGGCCTCCGCCGCGGCGCTGTCGGTGCTGCTGCAGGAAGGCATCGGCGACACCATCCGCATCTCGCTGACGCCCGAACCGGGCCAGTCGCGCACCGCCGAGGTGGTGGTCGCGCAGGAGCTGCTGCAGACCACCGGCCAGCGTGCGTTCACGCCGATGGTCACCGCGTGTCCGGGCTGCGGCCGCACCACCAGCACGTTCTTCCAGGAGCTGGCCAAGACCGTGCAGGAGCACGTGCGGGCGAAGATGCCCGAATGGCGCATCTCGCACCCGGGCGCCGAGAACCTGTCACTGGCGGTGATGGGCTGCGTGGTCAACGGCCCGGGCGAATCGCGCCAGGCCGACATCGGCATCTCGTTGCCCGGTACCGGCGAGGCGCCGTCGGCGCCGGTGTTCATCGACGGCGAGAAGAAGGTCACGCTCAAGGGCGAGAACATCGCCGCCGAGTTCGTGGCGCTGATCGACGACTACGTCGAAACCCGCTATGCCCGGAAAGCCGGCTGAGGCCTTTCCCCGGCTGTCGTCACTGGCCGGGGTGCTGCGCGGCAACCTCGGCTACCTTACCTTGCTGTTCGCCGGCGTGCTGCTGCCGCTGTGGCTGTTCGCCGAACTGGCCGACGAAGTCCACGAGATGGAGGCGATGGTCTTCGACGACGCGCTGCTGCTGCGGCTCCACGCCTGGACATCACCGGCGGCCGACCGCGCGTTCGTCTGGATCAGCCTTACCGGCTACCGCTACGGCGTGGTCCCGGTCGACATCCTGCTGTCATTGGCGCTGCTGGCATGGCGCCGCTGGCGCGAGGCGGCATTCGCGATCGTCGCCTTCACCGGCTCGGCGCTGCTGAACCTGTCGACCAAGGCCCTGTTCCAGCGCCAGCGGCCTTCGCTGTGGGAGTCGATCGCGCCGGAGACCACCTTCAGCTTTCCCAGCGGGCACGCGATGGGTTCGATGACCCTTACCACGGTGGCCGTGCTGCTGGCCTGGCGCACGCGCTGGCGTTGGCCGGTGTTCGCGCTTGCTGCCGCGTTCACCACGCTGGTCGGCCTGTCGCGGCCGTACCTGGGCGTGCATTACCCGTCCGACGTGCTCGGCGGCTGGGCGGCCGGACTGGCGTGGGCCGCCGGCGTGTACCTGGTGCTGTTCCGCCGGCGGCGGCCGTGGCGGGATGGCTCGCGCTGGATCACGACCGCGCGCTGATCGGGCACGCGGCCGTGGGCGCGCTCAGTCGTCCCAGGCGGCGGGCAGCGCGTCGATGTGTGCGGACAGCGCATCGGCGATCCGCCGGTGGTCCCCGAGCGACGGGTGCGCATGGCAGCCCCCATCTCCAGGCCGCCGACCGGGATGAAACTGGTGCGCGTCTCGCCGGCCTGCTGCAGGCGAACGAGCACGCGTTCGACCTCCGAGCGGATTTCGCCATCGAACAGGTCGGTCGACCAGAGCACGATCCGGGCATGCGGATAGCGGGTGCGCAGCGCCTGCACGAAGGCGACGTAGCCACGCTCGTAGTCCGCGTGCAGCGCGGCGCGGTCCTTCCACCGCTCGCCGGCGCGCAGCGGCGTGGAGAAGTCGTTGGTGCCTGGGGCGATCACCACCACCTGCGGCCGCCAGCCGTCGTCGGCGACCGGCGTGCGGCCATCGAACAGGGCGAACGGATAGGCCTGCGGCAGGGTGGCGACGTCCATGCCGTCGTAGTTCCTGACCACGCCGCGGCCGGAGATCGCGTTGACCCGGTAATCGGCACCGTACCGGGCGGCCAGCAGCGGTCCATAGGCGCGGGTGTTGTCGGTGGTCGCCCACACCTCCGACTCGCTGCATTCGCGCCGTGGCGACAGGTTGCCGTAACCGACCGTGTGCGAATCGCCGATGAACTCGATGCGCCGCTCGCGCAATGGCGGCGGCAGCGGCTGGCTGCCGGCGGGCAGGAAAATGCCGTCGAGGCGGTTGGGACCGGCCTTAGTTCTCGGTGGCCGCCTGGATGCGCAGGATGTGCGGGCGATTGTCGGCCAAGGCCGGAGATGCGGTACAGGCCGGGCGCGGGCCTTACCAAGGCTGGCGGCCGTGCGTCCATCGACGTCCACATGGAGGATGGTCGCGCCCGGGCCGACCCCGAACAGGGCCTCGCGGCCGGCGAAGGCGGTTTCGAAGTACAGGCCCGGCCATTGCCAAGGCCCAGCCGCCGGAGCCAGGGATGGTGGCGGTACGACCGCCGATGGCGACCTGCGCGGGGACCAGGTCCTTCATCGCGACCGCCTCCACGCGTGCCACGGTCGCGGCTTCGGCTGGCGCCACGATCGCGCACGCGCAGGCGAGGAGGAGGAGGGCGTAGAACGGAGTCTTCATGCAGGCGCGGATCCGGGTGGCGATGCCAGCGATCCTAATCGAGCGGTGGCGGGGATGGCCGCGGCCACGGCCGCAAGAAAAAAAAGCCACCCGAAGGTGGCTTTTGGAATAGTGGTGGAGCCAGGAGGATCGAACTCCCGACCTCGTCATTGCGAACGACGCGCTCTCCCAGCTGAGCTATGGCCCCACAGTGCAACAGGTTGCCTGTGCGAGGCGGAATTCTAGCCTGTCGGAGCGGCGGGTGCCAACAGGGGGCCCAGCGCGGATTCAAGTTCGTGGCGTCGCCAGCCCTGCAGGATCGGCGGCCACTGGCCGTTCTCGAGCAATGCCTCGAGGTGGCGGCGGGAGGCCAGTACCCCGTCGGGCAGCGCCAGTTCCGCACTGCGCCGGGCCACCGCATCCTGGAGCCGCTTGATCGCGTTGCGGTCGGGGTCGGCAGGCGGTGGCGGCATCTGGTCCTCGTCGGGCAACGGCGTGGACAGGGCCTGCCAGATCGCCGTGGCGAGCCGGCGCGGCGACTTCGGGGTTGCGTCCAGGCGGCGCTGGAGGGCATCGGTGTCGATCGGCGGATCGCGCGACAGGGTGACGGCCAGCTCGTTGTCCAGCACCCAGCTGCGCGGATGGTCCTGCTCGCGCGCGTAGCGGTCGCGCCAGCGCAGCAGGCGCACCATGGCGCTGGCCGGCCGCGTCGAGGAACTGGGCCGAGCGCATCGACAGGTGCGGCCAGGTTTCGCCTTCCTCGCGCGCGGCGGTGGCGAGCATGCGGTCGACGTCCTCGGCCAGCCAGGCTTCGCGGCCCAGTTCGCGCAGCTTGCCTGCGGTGGCATCGTGCAGCGCGGCCAGGTGGCGCACGTCGTCGGCGGCGTATTCGAGCTGGGCCGGGCTCAGCGGGCGACGCATCCAGTCCGAGCGCGTTTCGCCCTTGGGCAGCGCCACGCCTGTGACCTGTTCGACCAGCTTCTGGTAGCCCAGCCCGGCGCCGATCCCGGCCAAGGCCCGCGGCCACCCGGGTGTCGTACATCGGCCGCGGCAGGGTGCCGCAGGTGCACTTGAACGTGATCAGGTCCTCGCTGGCGCTATGCATAACTTTCAGCACGTGCGGCGCGTCCAGCCAGGCGGCCAGCGCTGCGGCCATGCCCGGCACCAGCGGATCGACCAGCAGGATCGCGTCGCCGACCGCCATCTGGACCAGCGCTGCGCGCGGCCAGTAGGTGCGCTCGCGGATGAATTCGGTGTCCAGGCCGATGCGGGACGGGGCGTGCTCCATGCGGCGCAGGAGCTCGGCGGGGTCGCTGATCCAGAGGGGTTCTGACACGTCGGTTCCGGTGATGTTCGCGGTTGCCCGTGCGGGCTGCGATAGCCTAACGTCAAACCGCCGGAGGCGGATGGATTACGAAGGAGCGGACGTGTTGCGCGCGAGCGGCCAGGCATTGCTGTGGATCGCGGTCCTGCTGGCCAGTGCCTGCAGCCGCGCGCCGGAGGCGGGAAAGCCTGCGGTGGCGGGCCCCGATGCCGAGCCCGTCGTGGCCGAACGGCCGAGCGTGACCGTGAGCGGCGACGAGCGCCACGCCGTGGTCGGAGCCTGGGTACCGCCGCCGGTCGGACTCGGCAGTCCTGGCGAATGGCCGGCATGGCGCGCGCGCGCGGCCGATGCGCTGGAGGCCGGGCGCCTGTTCGAGGACGCCACGGCCGCGATACCGATCTATCTGGCGCTGCTCGAGGCCGATCCGGACGACCGCGCGGCGCAGCGCGGCTTGCAGCGCGCGCGCGCGGGTCCTTACCGATGCACGCGCGTCGCTGCGCGACCCGGAAGGCGGCGAGGCGGCCGTGCGGCATGCCGGGCGCCTTACCGCGGTGGCGCGTGTCGTGTCGCCAGAGGATCCGCAGGTGCAGGAGCTGCAGCGCGAGGTGGAGGCGGCGCAGCGCCTGTCCGCGCTCAACCGCGCCGGCGAGGACGACCTGCGCGCAGGCCGGCTGGGCGAGCAGGGCAATGGCGCGCTGGCCTATTTTCGCGATGCGTTGGCGCTGCAGCCGGACGATCCGCGTGCCTTGCAGGGCCGTGCAGCGGTGGAGAGTGCCGCGATCGGGCGCAGCGAACAGGCCGCGCGCGCGCTCGACTTCGCCGCCGCCGAACGCTGGCTCGGCCACGCCCAGCCCGTGCGCGAGGACGATGCCGGCGCGGTGCGCGATGCCCGGCAGCGGCTGGAGGTCGTGCGCAACGCCCGCATCGCCGCGCTGCGCGATGCCGCGCTGCGCGAGCTGGCGCGCGGCGACGGCCTGCGCGAAGCACGGAACGGCCTTAGCCGAGATCCTGCTGATCGCCCCGCCAGGCAACCAGGTCGCCGCGCAGCTGCGCCGCCGCATCGACCTTACCACCCACTACGGTGCATTCCGCCCCGGACAGGTGTTCACCGATCCGCTGGCCGGAGGCGACCGCGGTCCGCAGATGGTAGTGGTGCCGCACGGAGCGTTCCGGATGGGCGCGCTGGACTCCGAGCCGGGCGCGGCCGATGCGGAGAAGCCGGCCCACTACGTGCGGTTCGATCGCGGCTTCGCCATGTCGCTGACCGAGGTGACTGTTGCCGAGTTCGGCCGCTTCGTCGCACTGGCCGGCGCGCGGCCGCGGGCGACCCGGCGCGGCAACTCGGTCGTCTATGACGAGCGCAGCGGCAACTTTGCCCGCCGCAGCGGCGCGGACTGGCGTTCGGGCTACGACGGTCGCCCGGCCGCGCGGAACGACCCGGTACTGCATGTCAGCGTGCGCGATGCCGAGGCTTACGCGGCCTGGCTGTCGGAACAGACCGGCCGCCACTACCGGCTGCCGAGCGAGGCCGAATTTGAATACGCCCTGCGTGCCGGCAACCCGGGCCGGTTCCCGTGGGGCAACGGGGCGGTTCCCCCGTCGCGTGCGGGCAACTTCGCCGGCGGCAACGATGTTTCCCCCAGCGGGCGCACCTGGAACAACGCCTTCGTCGGCTTCGGCGACGGCTACTGGGGGCCGGCGCCGGTCGGGCGCTTCGAGCCCAATACATGGGGCCTTCACGATCTGGCAGGCAATGTCAGCGAGTGGGTCGCCGACTGCTGGCACGCCAGCTACCGGCGCGCGCCGGCCGACGGGGGTGGCGTGGTTCAATCCAGCTGCCGGTCGCGGGTAGTGCGGGGCGGCGTGTGGGCCGGTGCGCCGGCGCAGACGCGCTCGGCGTGGCGCTCGCCGATGGATTCGGACATGACCAGTGGTCGCATCGGCTTCCGCCTGGTGCGTGGCATCTGACAGCAGGAGAGAGGCGATGCGACAGGACATGTTCGGCCAATCCAACCGGGCGGGGCAGGGCTATGCACAGGCGCCGCGCCGTCGCGGTTTCGGCCTCGGCAACCTGCGCTGGCTGATCCTGCTGGGGTTCGCCGCCTACGGCGGTTGCTACTACCTCTCCAACCGCACCGCCGATCCGTACACCGGCGAGACCGTGCTGATCGACGGTTCGATCGGCACGGAAGAGGAGCGGGCCATGGGCCTGCAGGCCTACCAGGAGATCCTGTCACAGGAGCGCCCGCTGGATTCGGCCGATCCGACCTCGCAGCAGATCCGCCAGATCGCGCAGCGCCTGATCGAAAAGGTGCCCGACGTCACCGCCGAACTTGCCGCCGAGCATGGCATGCCGGCGCCTGAGCACTGGCGCGCGTTCGAATGGGACGTCAACGTGATCCCGTCCGAGCAGGCCAACGCGTTCTGCCTGCCGGGCGGCAAGATGGCGGTCTATACCGGCCTGATCCCGGTGGCGAAGACCCAGGATGCGATGGCGGTGGTGATGGGCCACGAGATCGCGCATGCGCTGCTGCGCCATGGCGCGCAGCGGATGAGCCAGCAGAAGCTGGCGCAGATCGGGCAGATGGCCGGCGCCGCCAGCGGCATGGATCCGCAGCAGCAGCAGATGGTGATGGCGGCCATGGGCTACGGCTACCTGCTGCCGTACGCGCGTACGCACGAAACCCAGGCCGACGAGGTTGGGCTGATGCTGGCCGCGGCGGCCTGCTACGACCCCAACGAGGCGATCGGATTGTGGGAGCGGATGGGCGAATCCTCCGGTGGTAAGGCGCCGCCGGAGTTCGCCTCGACCCATCAATCCCGGTTCCCGCATCCAGGCGTTGCAGGCGCTTGTGCCCAAGGCGATGGAGTACCGGCAGAAGTTCTGCCGGCAGTAGTCGCGGGTCTTGGAGCGGAAATCGGTCCGGCGGTCGCCGGAACGGATCAGCGGCGCGTCTTGCCGCCGGTCGCGGTGCCGCGCTCGGGCTCGCCGCCGCGCGGGCGGTGCCGCGGCCGATGCCGCCGGGCCAAGGCCGCGCTGGAATTCCTGCCACATCTCGAGGTTGCGCTCGGTCAGCTGGTTCATCGCCGTCCACGGCGTCTGCCCGAGCAGGTTGCCCATCTGCTGGCGGAACGTCTGCTGCTGCTCGAGGAACAGGGTCATGCTGCGCTCGAGGTAGTTGCCCATGAAGCCCTGCAGCGAGTCGCCGTAGAAACGGATGATCTGGCTGAGCAACTGGGTAGAAAGCATCGGCTCGCCGTCCTGCTCCTGCTCGGCGATGATCTGCAGCAGGACCGAACGGGTCAGGTCCTCGCCGCTCTTGGCATCACGGACCTCGAACGATTCACCATCGAGGATCAGCTGGCGCACGTCCTCGATGGTGATGTAGCTGGAAATCTCGGTGTCGTACAGCCGGCGGTTCGGGTACTTCTTGATGATGCGGGTGGCAGCCATCGGTTGCTCGCGGGCGGACTTCATGTGCCGCGGAGCATGGCGCACCGCAGCAGTGCATGCAACTGCCGGATATCCGCTTGACCGCTACCAGCCCATGTGGTGGCCACCGTTGATGTCCAGGTTGGAGCCGGTGATCCACGCCGCCTGCTCGTCGACCAAGGAAGCCGACCGCGTAGGCGATCTCCTCCGGTTTGCCCAGGCGCCCGGTAGGAATGTCGGCGGCGATCTTGGCGCGCACTTCCTCGGGCACGGCCATCACCATGTCCGTGGCCACGTAGCCTGGCGAGACGGTGTTCACGGTAATGCCGAGCTTGGCGTTCTCGCGCGCCAGGGGAGATCGTGAAACCGTGCATGCCGGCCTTGGCGGCCGCGTAGTTGGCCTTACCGTACTGGCCCTTGAGGCCGTTGATCGAGCTGATCTGGATGATGCGGCCCCACTTGCGCTCGCGCATGCCCTCGATCACCGGCCGGGTGACGTTGAACACGGAATTGAGGTTGGTGTTGATCACCTCGTTCCACTGCGGTGCGGACATCTTGTGGAAGGTGCCATCGCGGGTGATGCCGGCATTGTTGACCAGCACCTCCACCGGGCCGAGTTTTTCCTCCACTTCCCTGACCATCGCCGCCGCCTCGTCCGGCGAGGTGACGTCGCCCTTGACCAGGGGTGATGTCGTAGCCTTCGGCCTTCATCGCGGCCTGCCAGGCCCGGGCCTTCTCTTCGTTGCGGTAGTTGGTGGCGACCTTGTGGCCCATGTCGGCCAGCTTCCTGCAGATGGCGGTACCGATGCCGCCGGTGCCACCGGTGACGAGTGCGACGCGAGCGCTCATGACTGTTCCCTCCGGGGGATGCTCTATTCAGGGTGTCTGCCAGCCAGTTGTAGTAGCGCCTTCGTGAAAGTGCAAGCGCGCCGGCAGCGTGGTTTCGTCGAAGTGCCCGGGCGCGCACCGGAGCAGTGCATTGAGGCTGTTCTGGCCCCGCAGAGGTGCCGGATCCTACCAGCAGCATCCAGCAACGACGCAGCGCAGGCAGCGGGTCAGCCGGGTCGACGGGCAGCGCGGCGCTGGACTTGGACAGCTTCTGTCCATCTGCGCCCAGGACCAGCGGCAGGTGCAGGTAGCGCGGGGTGGGCAGGCCGAGCGCACGCTGCAGCATGATCTGGCGCGGCGTGGAATCGAGCAGGTCGGCGCCACGGACGATGTCGGTGATGCCCTGGTCGGCATCGTCGACCACCACCGCCAGCTGGTATGCCCAGAAACCGTCGGCGCGAAGCAGGACAAAGTCGCCGACTTCAGCCGCCACGTCCTGCCGCACCGGACCCTGCAGGCCATCGACGAAGCCGATTGCGCCGCCATCAGGCACGCGCAGGCGGAACGCCGGCTGCGGGCGTGGCGTTGTGGCCACGCAGCGTCGATGGATGCCGCCCTGCGCGGCCAGCGCGCTGCGGCTGCAGGAGCAGGGAAAGGCCAGCCCCGCGTCGAGCAGGCGCTCGAGGGCGGCCCGGTACAGGTCGTGGCGGTCGCTCTGCCGGACCACGGACCGGTCAGGAACGAGGCCGAAGGCGGCCAGGTGGCCAGCTGCGCGGTGGCGGCTCCGGCGATTTCGCGCGGCGGGTCCAGGTCCTCGATCCGGACCAGCCATTCGCCGCCCGCGCGGCGAGCCAGCAGCCAGCTGCCGAACGCCGCCAGCAGCGAGCCGAAGTGCAGGGGGCCGGTCGGCGAGGGTGCGAAGCGGCCACGGTAGCCGGCAGCGGCTGCCACTGCGGAGCGGGAATCGGCGGCGACGGGTGGGTGAAGGTCAGGCATTCATGCCATGGTCGCGGTCGCCGTGGCTTGATTTCAAGCGCGCGTGTTCCCATAACACTCTGCGACAAGCCAATCCCCGGAGACTTGCCGTGTTCACCCGAATCGCCCTGTTCCTCGCCACCAACCTTACCGTGCTGTTCCTACCGGCATCATCATGTCCTTCCTCGGGGTCAACCCGAACCAGATGGGCGGCCTGCTGGTGATGGCGGCGCTGTTCGGCTTCGGCGGATCCCTCGTCTCGCTGCTGATGTCCAAGTGGCTGGCCAAGCGCGCCACCGGTGCCCACGTGATCACCGAGCCGCGCAACGAGACCGAGCGCTGGCTGCTGGCCACCGTGCAGCGACAGGCGCAGGCCGCCGGCATCGGCATGCCGGAAGTGGCGGTCTACGACGCGCCGGAGATCAACGCTTTCGCCACCGGTGCGAACCGCAACAACGCGCTGGTGGCCGTGTCCACCGGCCTGCTGCGGCAGATGCAGGCCGACGAAGCCGAAGCCGTGCTCGGCCACGAGGTCGCGCACGTGGCCAACGGCGACATGGTGACCATGGCCCTGCTGCAGGGCGTGCTCAATACCTTCGTAATCGTGCTGGCGCGCGTGGTCGGGGGCATCGTCGACAATTTCCTGTCGGGCAACCGCGAGGGTGGCGGCCGCGGGCTGGGCTATTTCGCCATCGTGATGGTGCTGGAGATGGTGTTCGGCCTGTTCGCGACAATGATCGCGATGTGGTTCTCGCGCCGGCGCGAGTTCCGGGCTGACGCCGGTGGCGCGCAGCTGGCCGGCCGGCCGAAGATGATCGCCGCGCTGGAGCGGCTCTCGCAGAACCACGGCCAGAGCACGCTGCCGGCCCAGGTCGAGGCGTTCGGCATCGCCGGCGGGATGGGCCAGGCCTGCGCAAGCTGTTCCTCAGCCACCCGCCGCTGTCCGAACGCATCGCCGCGCTGCGTGCGGCGACCGCGGCCTGAGCGGCCGCGGCCGACAACGGACGACATGCATCCGCTCCGGCGGGTGGAGCGGACCGTCGTGGCTGGCAGGGGTAAGGACTGGCTGACGATGGGGCGGGGGGTCAATCCGCCGCGCCGTTCTGGACCGGGCTGCACTCGCGCGCCGGTGTGCCGGACAGGGTCAACGTGGCACCGCTCCCCTTGCTCCAGAACTCGTTGCCATTGGCGTCGGCGTAGCGGGCGCCGGAGGCGGACACCGACTGTGGAAGGGTGAGCTGTCCGCGTTCGTGGATCAGGGTCAGGGCCTGCGCCGCGGGTCGTAGCGCGCGGCCACCCGCTGGTCGCCGCACTGCCAATGGGTTTCGATGGGGGTACCCGGATTGGGCGCGACGGTGGCGGCCGCTGTCGGCTGCACCGCAGGCCCGGTGGTGGCCGCGGCCGGAGCGACAGCCGCCGGTTCGGGTGCATCGGGATGGCAGGCACCGAGCACTGCAGGCAGTGCGATGGCGCACAGCAGGCAGGCCACGCGCGCGCATGCGCCGATGGCGGGGCCGGTCACGCCGACGCCGCCTTACCGGTGTGCCGGCCTTCGGCGATCTCTTCCACCAGCCTGGCGCAGAATGCCGGCAGGTCTGCGGGCGTGCGGCTGGTGACCAGTCCGTTGTCCACGACCACGTCACGGTCGACCCAGCGCGCACCGGCGTTCTCCAGGTCGCGATGGATATTGGGCACGGACGTCAACTCGCGCGACTTGACCACGCCGGCGTCGACCATGGGACCCAGGGGCCGTGGCAGATCGCTCCGACCGGCTTGCCCGCATCGAAGAAGTCGCGGGTGAAGCGGATCGCGTTCTGGTCGTGGCGCAGTGCATCCGGGTTGAACAGGCCACCGGGAATGACCAGCGCGTCGTAGTCGGCGGCCTGCGCCGCGGCCACGTCTCGGTCCACCGGCACGGTCCGGCCCTTCTCGAAGTGACGCAGGCCCCGGATCGAGCCTGCCTCGGGCGAAACGACGTCCACCTGCGCGCCATGTTCGCGCAGGGCGCGCATGGGTTCGAGCAGTTCGGATTCCTCGAAGCCGTTGCTGGCGAGGATGGCGACGCGTTTGCCGGTGAGATGGGGCATGTCGGGTTCTCAGGTGCGGGCGGGAACCCGAAGGGTGTACGTCGTCGCGCATGCCCGGCGCGAAAGGCTTGTATGCGAAACATTAAACCGCGCACCAGCGCACACACCCGCCTCAGGGCGCGCCCGGCCCGTCCACGAATCCGAAGCGGACCAGCAGTCCCCGATGGTCCGAGGCCCAGACGCCGTCGACATCGGGATCGACAAACAGCAGCCTGGCGGCGAGCGGCCGCAGCCGGTCCCGTTCGACGAAGACGTGGTCCACGCGGGCCGGCACGGTGAAATAGGCGGGATTGAGCGTACTCGAGGCATCCGGTCCGGCATCCGGGTGCAGCAGTGTCCATGCGTCCTGCCAGGAGGGCTGCAGCGCCGCCAGCTCCGGCGCGTCGGCGTCGGCATTGAAGTCGCCGACGATCACCGAGGGTGCGTCACCGGCCGTGGCGGCGACATAGGCGAGCAGGTCGGCAAGCTGCTGGCTACGGGTGGCCGCGCCGTCCGGTGCCCAGTAGAGATGCGTGAAGTACAGGTTCAACGGCCGGTGGTCGCCGGCCAGTACGCGGGCGAAGCCGGCGGTGCGATGGTCTTCGAGCGGATGCAGCAGCGTTTCGCCGTCCTCCAGGACAACGTCGCGGGTCAACAGCGCGATGCCGTAGCGCCGCTTCTGGCTGGGCGGGTCGGTGGTGACGAAGTGCGACCGGTAACCCAACTCCCAGGGCCAGTACGGTGGCCTCGGTTGGGCAGGTTCTCGTGCTGGAGAACCTCCTGCAGGGCGATCGCATCGGGCTGCAACCGGCGCAGCGTGTCCACGATCTGCACCTTCCGCCGTGGCCAGTCATCGCGGTCGTGGTAGAGGTTGAGCGTGACCAGGAGAACGTCCGCTCCGGCGCGGACGCCTTGGGCGTTTCGCCGGCGGCCACGGCCAGCCACGACACCAGGCTGGCACACAGCAGCAGGCGGCTTGCGAAACGGGGCAGGTGGCGCATGGCGTCCTCGGACGCAACGGGTCCGGATCCAGGAGACGCATGCGATCCGGTGCGCTGGACCGCATGTGGACCTTTTGCGCCTTCCGGCGGGTTGGCGCGATCGGCCGATCTTACCAGCGCCGGTTCGCGTGCATCCTGTGCGCCACCGCGATGGGGGTCGCTGCGGGGATCGGGTCGCCTGGGGCGGCGACCTTCCGCGGAAGCAGGTTCCGCCGCTGCCACGGACGCCGCCGTCGGCGCGTGTGCGCGCCGGGAATGGGCGGCGCGCAGGCATTCCACCGGCGCTTGCCGACCCGGCTCAGGGCCCGGCGGGAGCCCGGTCCAGGCGCAACACCGGGTACAGGCCGTAGCGCTCGTCCCATACCGGATGGCGGCGGTAGAAGAAGTCCAGCCGGGCGGCGGGATCGGCGGCGAAAGCCGGATCGGTAGCCACGCGCTGCTCGAACTCCGCGCGCAGCGCCGGATCGGCGGCGAGCATCCGCCGGGCCACGTCCTCGGCGACGTAGGCTTCCATGTATTCCTTGCGCTCGAAGGCGATGTTGAAGTCGCCCCACGCGGCCAGCGAGTCGGGCGCCTGCGGTTCCAGCAGGGCCAGCACCAGCCGCGACAGCGGCTGGGCGATCGGCACGAACAGAGCGCCGGCACCGATGTCGCGCGGCTCGGCCTTCCAGTCGCCGCCGAGCGCCAGCCGCTGGCGGCCTTCGGTGGAGTTCGCATCGGCCTGCGGGTTGGCGGCGCGAAAAGCCTGCACCGGCGCCTGAGGCCAGGCCGCCTCCAGCCGGCGGAAGGCCACGCCGTGCGCTTCCAGCGTCGGCTGCACGAACGCCGCCCAGGCCGGCGGCACCAGGTAGCCGGCTTTCGGCGCGGTCGTGGTCAGGGCCGGAACGACTTCGTCGTGCAGGGGCAGGTGCCAGACCTGCGGTGTGGTCTCGTCGTAGCGGGTCATCAGTGCGCCAGACACGTCCGAGCGGGTGCGGGTGTAGGCATAGCCACGGAAATCAACCGTGCGGGTGCGGTCGGTGGCTCTCCAGGCCAGTGGTTCGTCGCGGCCGCCGAGTCGTGCGGCCAGCGCATCGGCCTCGCTGGCGATGCGCCGCCATTGCGCGCCATGCCGCGCCATCTGCTCCAGCACGGACACGATTGCGTTGCGGGTGATGCGCACGCGCTCCGGATACGGCTTCCACGAGTGGGTCTCGACCAGCATGCCGAGCCGGTTGCGCAGCAGGAAGTAGCCATGCGAGAAGCGCGGCGGAGCCACGCCTTCCTCGAAGCCGGACGCCGGGTCGTCCTCGGCCATGAACTCGGGATAGAAAGACAGCGGCAGCGAACCCAGCGGGCGGCGTCGGCGATCACCGCGTCGCGCCACTGGCGACCGGCCTTGCGCAGGGTCGCGTCGCCGGCGTGCAGCGGCTCGACCATGAAGGACACATCGTGCTCGAACTGGGCGCCGTCGGTGGCGTGCAGGTCGACCATCGCCAGCGGATCCCATTCCTGATAGGCGCAGCATCGCCCGCATTTCAGGCGCGTCGGCCTTCACGTAGTCGCGGTTGAGGTTGAAGTTCTGGGCGGTGGTACGCCAGCCCATTTCCACCGGGCCGCGCTGGTTGGGGCGGTTCCAGCGCCGAAGCGCTCGTGCCCATCGACGTTGAACACCGGCACGAACAGCCATACCACCTTGTCCAGCACGCCCTTGGCCGCCCGGCCCTCGAGGATCTGGCGCAAGGCGAGGAAGCCGGCGTCCTTGCCCTCGATCTCGCCGGCATGGATGCCGCCCCACCAGCACCACCGGCAGGCCGCGGCGACGGGCCTCGGCTGGATCGAAGGCGCCGGTGGCGGTCACCACCAGTACCTGCATCGGCCGGCCTTCGGGCGTGGTGCCGAAGCTGCGCGCGGACACGCGATCGGGATACCGGGCCTGGAACGCGGTGGCCAGCGCGGCGACTTCGTCGTAGCGGCCGGTTCGCTCGAAGCCCGAACGCTCGGCGGTGGTGGACAGCGCGTCGGTGATCGCCGGCGCGGCCGCGAGGGTCGGGAATGGACCTGCGCCGGCCAGCAGGAGCGCGGCGAGACAGGCGAGGGTGGGATGGACAGGAGGCAGGCGCAGGGATGGGAGGTGCATCGGCGGAACCGGCAGGGAATGCGTCCATGATGCCAGTGCCGGCCGTCGCTGGCAGTGCAACGCAGATGGCGCGGTTCCGGTGCGGCGGGGTCTTCGGGTAACCTCGGGCTTCTCCAGAGGGGTCACGTATGAGCACCACCAGCGTCGAAGGCGGACGCATGCCCCGCCAGATCGCCTACATCATCGGCAACGAGGCCTGCGAGCGCTTCAGCTTTTACGGAATGCGCAACATCCTTATGCCGTTCCTGATCAGCTCGATCCTGCTGGCCTACCTCCCCGAGGGCGCGCAGCGCGACACCGCCGCCAAGGACATCTTCCATACCTTCGTCATCGGCGTGTATTTCTTCCCGCTGCTGGGCGGCTGGCTGTCGGACCGGTATTTCGGCAAGTACAACACCATCCTCTGGTTCTCGCTGATCTATTGCGCGGGGCACGCCTGCCTGGCGCTGTTCGAGAGCAATGCGACGGGCTTCTACACAGGCCTGTTCCTGATCGCGCTGGGCTCGGGCGGGATCAAGCCGCTGGTGGTTTCGTTTTGCGGCGACCAGTTCGACCAGAGCAACAAGGACAAGGCCAAGGTCGTCTTCGACGCGTTCTACTGGATCATCAACTTCGGCTCGTTCTTCGCTTCGCTGCTGGCGCCGCTGTTCCTGCGCCACTGGGGCCCGGCGGTGGCCTTCGGCATTCCCGGGGTGCTGATGTTCATCGCCACCGTCGTGTTCTGGATGGGGCGACGCCACTACGTCAACGTGCCGCCCGCGGGGGACGACCCGGACGGCTTCTTCAAGGTCGTCGGCACCGCGTTGCGCGCGCGCAGGCCCGGCGAAGGTCGTCCGGGCTACGTCGTGGCCGTGCTCGGCCTTATGCTGGCGACGGCACTGCTGGGGATCTGGGCGCTTTCGCTGGCCGGTGCCGCACCTTCGTGGTGGCCGGAGTACGGCTTCGTCATTTCCGCCTGCCTGGCGCTGGGCGTGGTGATCGCGCTGGGTGGCTGGGGTGCCTCGCTGCAGCTCGAACGCGCACGTGGCGTGCATCCCGACGCGGCGGTGGACGGCGTGCGCGCGGTGCTGCGGATCCTGATCGTGTTCGCGCTGGTGACGCCGTTCTGGTCGCTGTTCGACCAGAAGGCGTCGACCTGGATCATCCAGGGGCGCGAGATGGCGATTCCACACGAAGCGGCCTGGTGGCCGAGCTGGCTGGTCCAGGATGCCGCGCAGATGCAGGCGCTGAACCCGTTGCTGGTGATGCTGCTGATCCCGTTCAACAACCTCGTCCTGTACCCGCTGCTGCGCCGCCTGGGCTACCAGCCCACCGCGCTGCGGCGGATGGGCTGGGGCATCGCGATCAGCGGCCTGTCCTGGGTCGTGGCCGGCATGCTGCAGCTGTGGCTGGATGGCGGCGCGCAGGTCTCGCTGACCTTACAGGCACTGCCGTACCTTTAGTGCTGACCTTCAGCGAGGTGCTGGTCTCGGCGACCGCGCTGGAGTTCGCCTACAGCCAGGCACCGCACGCGATGAAGGGTGCGATCATGGCCTTCTGGTACCTCACCAGCACCTTCGGAAGCCTGTGGGTGCTGCTGACCAATGCGGCGGTGCGCAACGAGGCCGTGCTGGGCCAGATCGCCAGCACCGGCCTTAGCGAGAACGCCTTCCTGATGTTCTTCTTCGCCGGCTTCGCGTTCTTACCGCGCTGGCGTTTGCCGCCTACGCGCGCAGCTACCCGATGCAGGACAACTACCGGATCGCCTGAGCCCGTCGATGCAGTCACCCGTCACCCTGGTCCTCATCGCCATCACCGCGCTGGTGTCATGGCTTGCCTTCAACGACCGCCGCCTTACCGACCGCCTGATCCTGTGGCCGCCGGCCATTTCCAGCGGCACGAGTACTGGCGGCTGGTCAGCTACGGTTTCCTGCACGCGGACCTGTCGCACCTGCTGTTCAACATGGTCACGCTGTTCTTCTTCGGGCGGCTGATCGAGCAGGTGATGGGGCAGATCACCGGCAGCATGCTGACCTACCCGCTGTTCTACCTGGGGGCGCTGGTGGTCTCGATCCTGCCCAGCTACCTGAAGAACCAGAAGAACCCGAACTACTTCAGCCTGGGCGCTTCCGGCGCGGTATCGGCGGTGCTGTTCGCCTTCATCCTGCTGTCGCCGTGGTCGCTGATCTTCGTGTTCTTCATCCCGGCGCCGGCGATCCTGTACGCGGTGTTCTATGTCGGGTACAGCATCTGGATGGACCGCCGGGGCGGCGACCGCATCAACCACAGCGCCCACCTTACCGGCGCGGCGTTCGGCGTGATGTTCATGCTGGCAATGGAGCCACAGCTGGTGCAGGTGTTCCTGCAGCAGCTGCTGAATCCCAGCTTCGGCTGAGCTGCCGCGCTCACCCGGCTTGAATGCCGGGTGTGCCACGGTATTCGCATCCACGTTCGATGGAGGCGGAGATGGCGACGCGAAGCACCCGCACCGGTTCCGGCAAGACGGCAGCCAAGAAGGCAGCCGGGGAAAGGCCAAGCCCGCTGCCCGAAAGGTAGCCGCGAAGAAGGCTTCTGCCAGGAAAAAACCGCAGCCGGCAAGGTGGCGGTCCGCAAGGCCGGCACGAAAGTCGCCGCCAGCAAGACCGGCGTCCAGCGTCCGGCGACAGAAAAGGTTGCGGCGAAGAAGGCGGTCGCGAAGAAGGTCACTGCCATAAGAGCGCGGCGAAGAAGATCGCCGCCAAGACGTCCGTGACCAAGACGTCCATTGCAGGGAAGAAGCTGGCCAAGAAGCCCTTGGCAAAGAAGTCGGTAGCCAAGAAGGGCGTGGTGAAGAAGGTCGCCGCGAAGAAGGTCGTTGCCCGGAAGTCCCTGCGGAGAAGGCAGGCCCGGGCAGGGTGGCTGCGGCGAAGACAGCCGCGAGAACAGCGGGATCGGACGGCAGTGCGCAGCGCACGCGGATTCCCGCGCGCGAGACCGGCGCGACGCCGCCCGTGCGCACGGGCGGCAGCCGGCGCAAGCCGGCGCTGACCCCGGAACTGGCGCTGGCGCGTACCCGCGAGCTGCTGCAGGCCCACCGAGAGCAGGCGCGGCACACACCACAGTGGCGATTGCTGGACCAGGCGCACGCAACACAGCCGGAAGGCGACGGCCATGCCCAGGTCGAGGTCGCGGCGAAGATCCAGGAACTGCATGCCGGCGAAAGCCGGATGCGGGCGATACAGGGCAGCGCCAGTACGCATGACCGGCGCAACCAGCGCAAACGCGATCACCGCTGAAATAAAGATCACCGCTGAAATAAAAAGGCAGTCCCGCCGCCGACGGGACTGCCCCGGACGGTTCGCGTTACCGCGCTCCGTCCTCCCCCATGCAGCCGTCAGTTGGTGACAGCGTAGGTATCCTTGAGGCGCTCGTAGACCACGGCGTCGAGTTGCTCGAACTCCCAGCCATCGGTGTGGCCGTTGACCACCAGCTGGTACAGGCCTTCCAGCAGGGAAGCGTCGGAGGTGCAATCGGTGCTGCGGATGTGTTCGAAGGCGTTCATCAGTGTTGCTCCATGCATCTCTGTTGACCCGGTCACATGGGGTCTCACGCAGAACTCATGCCAACCCCGCGGCGGCTTCTGCGGCGCGTTCAGCAATGTCGTCACTTCGCTTTGGCAGGCAGCCGGGCCAAAATGTGACGCGTCGCGTCGTCTTCTGCCGCTCGCCCGCTCCTGGAGCTTTCATGGCCGAACTCCCACCGATCCAGCATGACGCTGGTTTCCGTCGATTCCATCTCGTGCTGGAGGGGTGGAGGCCGAGCTGACCTACCACCTGCTGGACAGCCACGCGGCAGGGGCCGCCACGGTGATGGTCATCGACCACACCGGGGTGCCGGACGCCATCGGTGGCCGCGGCGTGGCGGGCCAGCTGGTCAGGGCGGCCTTCGAGCACGCCCGCGCCGCGCACTGGCGGGTGGTGCCTGCGTGCTCCTACGCCCAGGTCTGGGCAGAGCGACACCCCGAGTACGGCGGTCTGCTGGTGGGCTGAACCCCTGGACCACCTCCCTCCGTCAGCCAGCAAGGAAATGCGCAAGATGCAAGGAACCGCAATCACCCCCTCCGCATGCTCTCCACCGGCCTGTTGCTGGCCGTCCTTGCTGCCTGCCAGCGCCAGCCTCCAGCCGTCGCGGACGCCCCGGTGGCGCCTCCTGCCACGGCGCCCGCGGACGCTGCCGCCGCCCCGGCGGATTCGGCCAGCGATGCCCCGGTCGTGCTGGCCGACGTGATCGAGACCGATCCGCGCTATGTGGTCGGGATCAGCTACCCACCCGGTGCCGACGCCGACCAGGCCTGCCCGCGCCCTGCACGGGTACGCCGAGGGCGCGCGGCGGCGAGCTGATGCAGGCGGTGAATGGACTGCCGGGACCGCCCACTGCGCCCTATGAGCTGTCGCTGGGTTTCCGCGAGTTGATGCGCACCGCCGACGTCGTCGCGGTGGCGGCGGATGGCAGCCTCTACACGGGCGGCGCGCACGGCCAGCCGCTGGTGGCGCGCTTCGTCTGGCTGCCGCGGCTGCAGCGCATGCTGACCGCACAGACGCTGTTCGCCTCGGCTGAAGGGTGGGAGCCGGTCGCAGATTTCGTCGGCGAGCAGCTTGGCGCGGCCGCCCACACCCGGGCGGCCGACGAATCGCTGGCGCCGGCCGAGCGCCAGCAGTTGCTCGCCACCGCGCTCAAGATGATCGGCGAGGGCACGCAGCCCACGCCCGCCAACTTCGCCCAGTTCGAGCCGGTACCTGCGGCCGATGGCCGCATCGCCGCCCTGCGCTTCGTGTTCCCGCCGTACCAGGTCGGGCCCTATGCCGATGGGGTGCAGAGCGTGGAAGTGCCTGCCGCCATGCTGCGCCCCTACCTGCGGCGGACCTTACCGGACTGTTCGCCGAATAGCCGTCTCCATGGCTGCCACGTCCCGCTCCCGCCGCAGGATCGAGGCGTTGCTGGACGAGGCGGATGTACGTGTCGGCGGTGACCGCGACTGGGATCCGCAGGTCCATGACCCGCGCACGTACGCGCGCCTGCTCGCCCAGGGCTCGCTCGGCCTGGGCGAGTCGTACATGGACGGCTGGTGGGACGTGCGCTCGCTGGATGGCTTCCCATGGTCCGGCTGATGCGGGCACGCCTGGAACAGCGCGTGCGCGCCTTACCGAAGTGGGCGATGCGCTGCTGGCGCGGCTGTCCAACCGCCAGTCGCGCCGGCGCAGCGAGGAGGTCGCGCGGCGCCACTACGACCTCGGCAACGACCTGTACGCGGTCATGCTCGGTCGCCGCCTGGTCTACAGCTGCGGCTATTGGCGCCATGCGGCGGACCTGGATGCGGCGCAGGAGGCAAAGCTGGACCTGGTGTGCCGCAAGCTCGTGCTGCAGCCGGCCATGCGGGTGCTCGACATCGGCTGTGGCTGGGGCGAGGCGCTGAAGTACGCGGCCGAACGCTACGGTGTATCCGGGGTGGGGGTGACCATCTCCCGCGAGCAGGCCGAATATGCGCGCCGGCTTTGTGCCGGCCTGCCGGTGGAGATCCGGCTGCAGGACTATCGCGACCTGGATGAACCGTTCGACGCGGCGTTCTCGATCGGCATGTTCGAGCACGTGGGCGTGCGCAACTACCGCACATACTTCGAGGTGGCCCGGCGCTGCCTGCCGGAGCGGGGCCTGTTCCTGCTGCACACGATCGGCGCCAACCTATCGACCGACCACACCGACCCGTGGATCGCGCGCTACATCTTCCCCAACTCGATGCTGCCATCCGCCGCGCAGGTCACCCGCGCCTGCGAAGGCCTGTTCGTGGTCGAGGACTGGCACAACTTCGGCACCGACTACGACCGGACCCTGCAGGCCTGGCGGGCGAACCTGGAAGCGGCCTGATCGGGCTCGATCCACGCTATGACGAGCGCTTCCGGCGGATGTGGCGGTTCTACCTGGGCGGGTCGATGGCCAGCTTCCGCTGCCGGCGCGTGCAGCTGTGGCAGGTGGTGATGTCGCCGCGCGGGATCGAGGGCGGTTACCGGGCGCCGCGCTGAGCGTGGGCCGCATCGCGCTCCGGGGTGCCCGCCGGTGTGGACCGCTCGCGCTGGTGAAAACTTCGCCATCCTTCTTGACAGGCCCGCCACGCCTGCGCGCCGGCGATTATCCACAGCTTCGTGCAGCAGTCATCCACACCGGCTGTGGAAAACTGCCGCGCGCCGCGTGCCCGCTGCACGCGTTCCGGGGCCCGGAACGACTGCGCCACCCGGAGGTGGCGCAGTGCGGTGCTGCCGTATGGCGCGGATCAGCGTGGCGCGGAATCCAGGCCGCGCTTGGCCAGCAGCGGCTCGATCTTCGGATCGTGCCCGGCGAAGTCGCGGAACAGCTGCAGCGCGTCCTTGCTGCCGCCGCGCGAGAGCAGGGTGGCGCGGAAACGGTCGCCGTTCTCGCGCTTCAGGCCGCCGTTGTCGCGGATCCACTGCTGGGTGTTGGCGTCCAGCACCTCGGACCAGATGTAGGCGTAGTAGCCGGCCGCGTAGCCACCCATGATGTGGCTGAAGTACGGCGTGCGGTAACGCGGCGGCACCGGGGTGAACTGGATGCCGTCGGCGACCAGCGCGTCGTGCTCGAACTGCATCACGCCGGCGGCCTCCGGCACCTTGTCCGGTCCGATCTGGTGCCAGCGCTGGTCGAGCATGGCCGCGCCCAGGTACTCGGTGGTGGCGAAGCCCCATTGAACTTGCTCGCCGCCAGCACCTTGTCCAGCAGCGCCTGCGGCATCGGCTCGCCGGTCTGGTGGTGCTTGGCGTAGTTGGTAGGATCGACGGCCAGTCGGCCCACATCTCGTTGACCTGGGACGGGAACTCGACGAAGTCGCGCGGCACGTTGGTGCCGCTGAAGTACGGGTAGGCCACGTTGGAGAACATGCCGTGCAGGGCATGGCCGAACTCGTGGAACGTGGTGGTGACCTCGTCCCAGGTCATCAGGGTCGGCTGGCCTTCCGGCGGCTTGGGGATGTTGAGGTGGTTGGCGACCACCGGCTGGGTGCCGCGCAGCCCGGACTGGTCGACGTAGGAGTTCATCCAGCGCCGCCGCGCTTGACTCGCGCGCGTACGGATCGAAGATGAAGATCGCCAGCTGCTTGCCGTCGGCGTCGAAGACGTCGTAGGTCCAGATGTCATCGCGGTACTTCGGCAGGTCGGTGCGTTCCTTGAAGGTCAGCCCGTACAGCTGGTTGGCGGCGAAGAACACGCCGTTCTCCAGCACGTTCTTCATCTCGAAGAACGGCTTGAGCTGGGTTTCGTCGAAGTCGTAGCGGGCCTTAGCGCACCTTCTCGGTGTAATAGGCCCAGTCCCACGGCTCGAGCTGGAAGGTCGGCTCGCCCTTGGCGGCCTGCTCCTTATCGATCATCTTCTGAAGGTCCGCGGCCTCGCGCTTCGCATTCGCCACCGCGGCCGGCGCGAGCTTGCCGAGCATGTCGTTGACCGCCTCGGGCGTCTTGGCGGTGGCGTCGGCCAGCGAGTAGGCGGCGTGGTTCGGGAAGCCGAGCAGGTTGGCGCGCTCGGCGCGCAGCCTGATCACCTTGGCGACCACGCCGGTGTTGTCGAACTCGTTGCCGCGACTGCCGCGGGCGATGGAAGCCTCGAAGATCTTCCGGCGCGAATCACGGTTGCTCAGGTAGGTCAGTGGCGGCTGGCCGGTGGTGTTGAGCAGGGTGACCACGTACTTGCCGTCCAGGCCACGCTTCTTGGCTTCGTCGGCGGCGTTGGTGATCTGGGCGTCGGTGGAACCGGCCAGCGCGTCGGCGCTGTCGAAGGTCACCGCCGAGGCGTTGACCTCGTTGAGCACGTTCTGGTCGAACTGGGTGCCCAGCGTCGCCAGCTGCGCGTTCATGTCCTTGAGCCTGGCCTTGTCGGCTTCGGACAGCTTGGCGCCGGCGCGGACGAAATCGGTGAAATAGCGTTCGACCAGGCGCACGCCCTCGGCGTCGAGGCCCAGCGTGTCGCGCTTGTCGTACAGCGCCTGGATGCGTGCGAACAGCTGCGGGTTGAGGTAGATCGCGTCGCGGTGGGCGGCGAACTTCGGCGAGTACTCGGCGTCGAGCTGCTTGCGCGCGTCGTTGGTGTCGGTGCCGACCAGGTTGAAGAACACGGTGGTGGCACGCGCCAGCAACTGGCCGCTGTTCTCCATCGCGACGATGGTGTTCTCGAAGGTCGGGGCTTCGGCGTTGGCGGCGATCGCCTCGACCTCCTTCAGCTGCTCGGCCATGCCGGCGTCGAAGGCGGGGGCGAAGTGCTCGTCCTTGATCGTGTCGAAGTGCGGGTACTGCAGCGGCAGGTCGCTCTTGACGAAGAACGGATTGTCCCAGGTGGCCGGAGCGGCCTGTTCGGCCTGCCCGGTGGCGGCGGGGGCAGGGGCATCGGTGCGGTTGCAGGCGGTCATGCCAAGTCCAAGTGCGGCGGCGAGCGCCAGGTAGAGGCCGGTCTTCTTCATAACATCGGATCCTGCGGAATAGATTCGTACGAATCTAACCTGCCGCGAGCCCCGGCGACCGTGACAAAAGGCACGGGGCATGCGATCCACGGCGTCTCAAGTGGGCGTGCGATGAAGGGTATGACAGGGGCGGCGCCCGCGGAAGCCGGCGCTATGCTGGCGCCGCCCCCGCCCGGAACCGACGATGAGCAGCCTCCGCGACTTCTCCGCCATCGACATCGACGGCCACCCGCGCACGCTGTCCGAGTTCGACGGGCAGGTGCTGCTGGTGGTCAACGTGGCCTCGCGCTGCGGTTTCACCCCGCAGTACGCCGGACTGGAACAGTTGTGGCGGGAGCGGCGCGACCACGGCCTGGCGGTGCTGGGATTCCCCTGCGACCAGTTCGGCCACCAAGGAACCGGGCGACGAGCCCGCGATCCGCGAGTTCTGCGCACTGAACTACGGGGTGACGTTCCCGATGTTCGCCAAGGTCGAGGTCAACGGACCCGGCGCCCACCCGCTGTGGCATTGGCTGCAGCACGAGAAACGCGGTTTGTTCGGCATCGGCGCGATCAAGTGGAACTTCACCAAGTTCCTTATCGGGCGCGACGGGCGCGTGCTGGCCCGCTACGCGCCGCGCACACGGCCCGAGGCGCTGCTCGGCGCCATCGACCGGGCGTTGGCCCGGCCGGCAGGCTGAAGGCGGCTACTTCTCGACGAAGGCGCGCTCGAACACGTACTGGCCGACGGTGCCGATCCGCGGCGAGGCGGTGAAGCCGCGACCGTCCAGCAGCGCGCGGAAGTCGGCCAGCATCTGCGGGCTGCCGCAGATCATGGCGCGGTCGTGTTCGGCGTCGAGCGGATCCAGGCCAAGCGCATCCATCATCCCGCCGCTGGCCATGAGTTCGGTCAGGCGGCCGCGGTTGGGGAAGTCCTCGCGGCTGACCGCCGGGTAATAGAGCAGCTTCTCGCGGATGGTCTCGCCGAGGAACTCGTGCTGCGGCAGTTCCTTCTCGAAGTAGTCCCGGTAGGCCAAGTCCTCCACGCTGCGCACGCCGTGGCACAGGACCACGCGCTCGAAGCGCTCGTAGGTCTCCGGATCCTTGATCACCGACAGCCACGGCGCTGGGCCGGTGCCGGTGCCCAGCAGGTACAGGTTGCGGCCTTGGCTGCAGGTCGCTGATCAGCAGGGTGCCGGTCGGCTTGCGTCCGACCAGGATCGTATCGCCCGGCCTGATGTGCTGCAGGCGCGAGGTCAGCGGGCCGTTGGCGACCTTGATGCTGAAGAACTCCAGCTGCTCTTCCCAGTTGGCGCTGGCGATCGAATAGGCGCGCAGGATCGGCTTGCCTGCTTCGGTAGGCAGCCCGATCATCACGAACTGGCCGTTCTCGAAGCGGAAACCGTCGTCGCGGGTGGTGGTGAAGCTGAAGTAGTCGTCGGTCCAGTGACGGACATCGAGCACCGTTTCGGTGCCGTAGGCGGAGGACATCGGGGGCGTCGTGGGGGATGGATATCTCCCGCGTATTGTAGCCGACCGCCACGGCCGGCCCTTGATCCGGAGCAAGGGCGGGCCCGCGGTGGTGGCCGCGGTCAGCCCTGCGGCGGCGCCAGCTTGAGCAGCTTGCCGTCGTCCTCGTCGGTGACCAGGTAGAGGTTGCCATCGGCGCCGGCGCGCACGTCGCGGATGCGCTCGCCCAGGTCCTGCAGCAGGCGTTCCTCGCCGACGACCTTGTCGCCGTCCAGCTGCAGGCGGATCAGGCTGCGCTGGGCCATCGCGCCGATGAACAGGCTGTCGTTCCAGGGCTTGCCTGGATGGCCCACATAGAAGGCCAATCCCGACAGGGCCGGCGAGACCTCGAACACGAAGTGCGGCTGCTCCATACCTTCCTTCTCCTTGCCCACTGCTTCGGCGATCGGCTGGCCGGAGTAGTCGATGCCGTGGGTGATGAGCGGCCAGCCGTAGTTCCTGCCGGGCTGCGGCAGGTTGACCTCGTCGCCGCCGCGCGGGCCGTGTTCGACTTCCCAGAGCGTGCCCGTGCGCGGGTCGATGGCCAGGCCCTGCGAGTTGCGGTGGCCGTAGCTCCAGATCTCCGGTCGCGCGCCGGCCTTACCGACGAAGGGGTTGTCCTCCGGCACGCTGCCGTCCAGGTTCAGGCGGACCAGCTTGCCCTGCAGCTTGTCCAGCTCCTGCGACATCATCTTGAGGGTGCGCTCGCCCTGGCTGATGAAGACATGGCCGTGGCCGTCGAAGGCGAAGCGCGAGCCGTAGTGGTTTTCGGTGTTGACCTTCGGTTCCTGGCGGTAGAACACGGTCACGTCCTGCAGCCCGGTGTCACCGAGGGTGGCGTATGCGGCCGAGGTGCCGGACAGGCCGTTGTCGCCGGGCTCGGCGTAGCTGAGATAGATGCGCCGGTTCTGGGCGAAATCGGGCGCCAGCGCGACATCGAGCAGTCCGCCCTGGCCGCGTGCGGAGACCGCGGGCACGCCTGCCAGCGGCGGCGACACGCTGCCGTCAGCCGCGATCCGGCGCAGGGCGCCGCCACGTTCGGTGACCAAGAAGCCGCCTTCCGGCAGCAGTGCCACCGACCATGGGTGGGCCAGTCCGCGCGCGACCACGGTCAGCTTCGCTTCGCCCTGCTGGCTGGCAACGCTGCGTGCCGGTTCGTTGGCGGGTGCCGGCGCGGGTGCCGGCGTGGCCTGCTCGGCCGGCTTGCACGCGGACAGGCCCACGGCGAGCGCCAGGGGCAAGGGCGGTACAGGCGTGCGGTGACGGGCGCATGCATCGTTCTCCGTAGCGGATCAAAGAGGGTCAACGATAGCCGGCGGCCTGCAGCTCGAACAACTCGGCGTAGCGGCCACCCTGCGCCATCAGTTCGGCGTGCGTGCCGCTGGCCTCGAGCCGGCCACCGGCCAGCACCAGGATGCGGTCGGCCATGCGCACGCTGGAAAAGCGGTGCGAGATCAGCACCGCGGTGCGCCGGTGCGAGAGTTCCTTGAAACGCTGGAACACCTCGAACTCGGCGCGCGCGTCCAGCGCGGCGGTGGGTTCGTCGAGAATCACCACCTGCGCCTCCCGCATGTAGGCGCGGGCGATGGCGATCTTCTGCCACTGTCCGCCGGACAGGTCCACGCCGGTCTTGAAGCGGCGGCCGACCAGCTGCGCATAGCCCTGCGGCAGCGCCTCGATGACCTGGTCGGCCAGCGCGCGGCGCGCCGCCTCGCGGATCCGCGCCTTATCGTCCATCGCCTCGATCCGGCCCACGCCGATGTTCTCGCCGGCGCTGAGGTGGTAGCGGACGAAGTCCCGGAAGATGACGCCGATGTTGGCGCGCAGGTCGTCCAGGTCGTAATCGCGCAGGTCGCGGCCGTCGAGCAGGATCCGGCCTTCGTCCGGTTCATACAGTCGCGCCAGCAGCTTGACCAGGGTGGTCTTGCCGGCGCCGTTCTCGCCGACCAGGGGCCAGCACTTCGCCGGCGCGCAGCTCGAACGACAGCCCGCGCAGCGCCCAGGCCTCGGCGTCCGGGTAGCGGAAGCCGACGTTGTCGAACGCGAAACCGCGGGCGATCGGCCGCGGTACCGCGATCGCATCGGGTTTCGAATGGATTTCCGGCTCGATCTCGAAGAACGAATACAGGTCGTCCAGGTACAGCGCCTGTCCGGCGACCTGGGAGAAGCCGACCAGCAGGCCTTCCAGCAACTGGCGCAGGCGGCGGAAGCTCCCGGCCAAGAAAGGTCAGGTCGCCGATGCTGAAGTCGCCGCGCACGGTGCGCCAGGCGATGTAGGCGTAGGCCACGTAGTAGCCGAGCGTGCCCAGCGCGCCCAGCAGCGTGCCCCACAGCGCGCGGCGGCGGGCGAGGGCGCGGTTGGCCAGGTAGAAACTTCTGCGCCAGCGTGCGGTAGCGGTCGATCAGGAACCGGTGGAGGTTGAAGATCTTCACCTCCTTGGCCGTTTCCACGCTGGCGCCGGTCTGCCGCAGGTATTCGAGCTGGCGCCGCTCCGGCGTCCACTGGTAGTTGAGGGAGTAGCCCAGTGCGTTGAAGTGCGCCTCGCCGACGAAGGCCGGGACCAGCGCCACCGCCAGCAGCAGGATCAGCCACGGGGCATAGACCAGCAGCCCGGCGGCGAAGGCGATGACGGTGACCGCGTCCTGCACCTTACCCGAACAGCTGGCTCATCAGGTTCATCCGGCTCATGGTCAGCCGGCGTGCGCGGTCGAGCTTGTCCTGCAGGTCCGGATCCTCGAAGTCCTCCAGGTCCAGGGTGGCGGCGTGTTCCATCAGGCGCACGCTGCTGGCGTTGGTGAACAGCTCCGAGAGCAGGCCGTCGGCATAGTTCACCAGCCGCCCGAGCAGATCGGAGGCGATCGCCAGGGCCAGCTCCAGGCCGAGCAGCCACAGCAGGTGGTCGATCTGGCCGCCGCGCAGCGCGTCGCCGAAGCCGTCCAACGGCAGGCCGAGGCCGACCACCCGGATCGCCTCGTCGATGATCAGCTTGCCGATGTACAGGATCACCACCGGCATCAGCGCACGCAGCAGGCGCAGGCCGAGGCTGGCCAGGGTCAGGCCGGGGCTCGTCTGCCAGATCTGGCGCAGGAACGGCGGCAGGTTGCGCATCGCGTTGAAGCGCTCGCGCAGGCTCGGCGCGCCGTGGTCACGGCGGGATTTGGGTGGAGCGGGAGGAGGCGCGGCCATGGCCGCATTGTGCCGGGAGCGGGGTGCGGGCGTGGGTGGGTGGGCGCCACCGGGGCGCCGTCGCGGGTGGCAGCGGCACCAGCCGCTGGGCAAACGCGAGGGTGTCCGCTCTGTCCGGCGCCGCGGGCGGTGGCACGCCGGCCGCCGCGTCTCCGGGCGCCTCCTGGAACGGCTCGGCTGCGGATCTCGGCTCCGGTAGCGGGGTGCCCTGCGGTCCGCCGTGGCGACCGCCAGCGCATAAAACAGGGAAGGCCCGCTTGCGCGGGCCTTCCTTCACTACATCCTGGCTGGCTGGGGCGCGGCTCAGTCCACGCCGTGCAGGTCGCGCAACTGGGTGGGACGCGACGCGAAGAATGCAGCCAGGTCGGCGATGTCCCGGTCGCTCAGCGCGGCGGCCTGCGGGGTCATCAGCGCATGCTGGCGCTCGCCCTTGCGGTACTGCTGCAGCGCATGGGCGATGTAGTCGGCGTACTGGCCGCCGAGCTTGGGATAGGAGGCATCGATCGGCGCATTGCCTTCCGGACCATGGCAGTCGAGGCAGCTCTGGCCGGTCGCCTTGCCCTTGGTGCTGGCCAGCTGCTCGCCGACGGCGATGCGGCCATCGGGCAGGCCGGCCGAGGAGCTTTCGGTGGCGTGGGCTTCGCCTTCGGCGGCGGGGGCGGTTTCCTGTCCGGAGCAGGCCGCCAGGAGGAGGGCGACGGTCAGGGCGATGGCGAGACGCGGTGCGTTCACGGCTGTCGGCATGGGGCGGCTGCTTACTTGAGGGTGGACAGGAAGGCGGTGATGTCGGCGATGTCCCATCCGAAAACTCTGGGCCCGGGCCTGCATCGTCGGGTGCTTGCGCTTGCCCTCGCGGTATTCGTGCAGCGCCTGGGACAGGTACTCGGCCGACTGGCCGCCGATCATCGGCACCTTGTAGCTGGGGTAGGCATTCTTGTAGCCGGTGATGCCATGGCAGCCCCGGCAGGTGTAGGCCAGCTGGCGACCGGTTTCCGGGTTGCCGGTCAGTGCAGCGGGCGTCGGGGCCGGTTCGGCGGCTGGCGCGGCGGCGGGTGCGGCCGGCTGCTGCGCGTCGTCCCGGCGGCGATGGAGAAGGGAAGGGCGGAGACCAGGGGCAAGGCAGGCGGCTAGCGGCAGCGGGCGCATCATTCGGTGGTCCGGGGTCGGTCGCGATAGGGGACGGTCATGCCGGAAGCCGACCAAGGCGGCTCCCGTCACGAATCCGGGTGAGTATAGCGTGCGCGTTCACGCGACCGGAACCTGTAACCATGCTGCCGGTCCAAGCGTCGTGGGACCCATGACCTTCGGCGCATGGCGGATCACTGTTGAGGTGATCTACTTGCATACAACACCTGATCACATCCTCCTCCCGGCTCTCTCGAACACATGGATATCGTCATGAAGGCCCCCGCCGTACCTCCCCCTGGCGTACCGGACTGCGTGCCGCTGCGGTCGCTCTCGTTCTCGGCGCCACCCTGACTGCCTGCAAGAAGGGAGAAGGCGGTCCCGGCGAGGCGGCGGCCAAGGCTCCGGAGGTCGAGGCGGTCCCGGTGGAGGTCGCCAAGGCCGCGAACCGGCCGATCGCGGCCAGCTACACCGGCACGGCGGCGCTGGAACCGCTGGCCGAGTCCCAGGTGGTCGCCAAGACTTCCGGCGTGGCGCTGGCGGTGCTGGTCCAGGAAGGGCAGCAGGTCAAGGCCGGGCAGCCGCTGGTGCGGCTGGATCCGGACCGGGCGCGGCTGACGGTGGCCCATACTATACCCAGCTGCGCAAGCTGGAGAACAACTACCGCCGCGCCCAGCAGCTGGTCGCCCAGCAGCTGATCAGCGCCGGCGAAGTCGACCAGATGCGCTACGACCTGGAGAACGCGCGCGCCCAGTACAACATGGCGTCGCTGGAGCTGTCCTACACGACGGTCACCGCGCCGATCTCCGGCGTGGTCGCCTCGCGCTCGATCAAGCCGGGCAACTTCGTCCAGATCAACTCGCCGATCTTCCGCATCGTCGACGCCAGCCGGCTGGAAGCCACGCTCAACGTGCCCGAGCGCGAGATCGCCAAGCTCAAGCCGGGCCAGCGGGTGGACCTGTCCGCCGACGCGCTGCCGGGCAAGAAGTTCGAGGGGCAGGTGGACCGGGTCTCGCCGGTGGTGGATACCGGTACCGGCACCTTTCGCGTGGTTGCCACCTTCTCCGGTGCCGGCGAGTTGCAGTCGGGCATGTTCAGCCGCCTGAGCATCAACTACGACCAGCGTGCCGACGCCCTGGTGGTGCCGCGTGCGGCGCTGCTGGAGGACGGCGGCGAGCCGGCGGTCTTCGCGATCCGCGACGGCAAGGCGCAGCGTGCCGAGCTCAAGCTCGGCTATGACGACTCCGGCTGGGTGGAAGTGCGCGATGGCCTGAAGGCGGGCGACCTGGTGGTGGTCGCGGGCAAGGCCGCACTGCGCGAAGGCAGCGCCGTGCAGGTGCTGGACCACGAGCAGAAGTCCAAGCCGGCCAGCACGCCGGCGCCGGCGGCGCAGGCGGCCAACTGATGACCGCCCCCGACCCGTCCGCTTCCGGAGGCAGGTCCGGCCTGATCGAGTTCGCCACGCACCGCCGCGTCACCATCGCGATGATGACGCTCACCCTTGCTGTTCGGCCTGATCTCGCTGTCCAGCCTGAAGGTCGAGCTGCTGCCCGACCTGAGCTATCCCACCTTGACCGTGCGCACCGACTACGAAGGTGCGGCACCGGCGGAAGTGGAGACGCTGATCTCGCAACCGGCCGAGGAAGCGCTCGGCATCGTCAAGGGCTGCGCAAGCTCCGCTCGATCTCGCGTACCGGGCAGAGCGACGTGGTCCCGGAGGTTCATGCCAGGCACGGATATGCAGCAGGCCGGGCTGGACGTGCGCGACAAGATGGAGACGCTGCAGCTTCCGCTGGACGCCAAGCCGCCGGTGATGCTGCGCTTCAACCCGTCGACCCAGCCGATCCTGCGCCTGGCGCTGTCCTCGAAGCAGGAGGGCGGCAACGACGCGGACGCGGTGCGCCGGCTGATGGAGCTGCGCCGCTACGCCGACGACGACCTCAAGCGCAAACTCGAGCCGGTCAGCGGCGTGGCCGCGGTCAAGGTCGGTGGTGGCCTGGAGGACGAAGTCCAGGTCGATATCGACCAGCGTAAGCTGGCCGCGCTCGGCCTTTCGCTGGACAGCGTGATCCAGCGACTGCAGCAGGAGAACGTGAACCTGTCCGGCGGCCGCCTGGAGGAGGGCGCGCAGCGCTACCTTATGCGCACCGTGAACCAGTTCGCCACGGTCGAGCAGATGCGCGAGATGCTGCTGACCACCGCCGGCGGTGGCGCCAGCGGGTCGGCCACCGGCAACAACCAGCAGCTGATGACCGCCATCCTCGGCAGCCGCGACCCGAACGTGATCGCCGCGCTGCGTGGTGACAGCGGCGGCGGCGGGACGTCGCCGGTGCGGCTGAAGGACGTGGCCGAGGTACGCCAGGGCTACAAGGAGCGCGAGGCGGTGATCCGCAGCGGCGGCCGCGAGGCCGTGGAGCTGGCGGTCTACAAGGAAGGCGACGCCAACACCGTGTCCACCGCCGACGCGCTGGAAGCGAAGCTGAAGACCATCCGCGAGCAGCTGCCGTCCGACATCGAGATGACCGTGGTCGAGGACCAGTCGGTCTTCATCCGCCATGCCATCAGCGACGTGAAGCTCGATGCGGTGATCGGCGGCCTGCTGTCGGTGCTGATCATCTTCCTGTTCCTGCGCGATGGCTGGAGCACGTTCGTCATTTCGCTGTCGCTGCCGATCTCGATCATCAGCACGTTCTTCTTCATGGGCCAGCTCGGGCTGAGCCTCAACGTGATGTCGCTCGGCGGTATGGCGCTGGCCACCGGCCTGGTCGTGGACGACTCGATCGTGGTCCTCGAATCGATCGCCAAGGCGCGCGAGCGCGGCCTGGGCGTGCTCGAGGCGGCGATCGAGGGCACCCGCGAGGTGTCCATGGCGGTGGTCGCCTCGACCCTGACCACGATCGCGGTGTTCCTGCCGCTGGTGTTCGTCGAGGGCATCGCCGGACAGCTGTTCCGGGACCAGGCGCTGACCGTCTCCATCGCCATCGCCGTGTCGCTGGTGGTGTCGATGACCCTGATCCCGATGCTCAGCTCGCTGAAGGGCCGGCCGCCGCTCGAATTCCCGGACGAAGCGCCGCGTGGAGACTGGCAGCCGGAGAAGCGCTGGCAGAAGCCGGCCGCTCGCCGGCCGCGGCGTCGGGGTGGTGATCCGCTACGGTTTCTATTTCGCCGCCTGGACCGTGGTGCGGATCTTCCGTGGCATGGCCGCGGTCATCGGCCCGGTGATGCGCAAGGCCAGCGATCTGGCGATGGCGCCCTACGGCCGTGCCGAGGCAGGCTACCTGCGTGCGTTGCCTGCGGCGCTGTCGCGGCCCCGGCTGGTGCTGGGCGGCGCATCGCTGGCCTTCGTGCTGACCCCATGGCGGTGCCGATGCTTGGCGTGGACCTGATCCCGCAGCTGGCCCAGGACCGCTTCGAAATGACTGCCAAGCTGCCGCCCGGCACGCCGCTGGCGCAGACCGACGCGCTGGTCCGCGATGTGCAGCGCCGGCATGCGGACGAGACCGGCGCGCGCCTGCTGTACGGCGTGTCCGGTACCGGCACGCGCCTGGACGCCAGCCCGACCGAGAGCGGCGAGAACATCGGCAAGCTTTCGGTGGTCATGGATGACACCTCGCGCGAGTCCGAGCTGACCGAGAAGCTGCGCCAGACGATGAAGGACTACCCGGCCGCGCAGGTCGATTTCGCCCGGCCGGAACTGTTCGCGCTGTCGCCTCCGCTGGAGGTCGAGATCGAGGGCAGCAACCTCGAGGCGATCCGCGTGGCTGGCAACCGCCTTACCGGCATGCTGCGCAAGAACCCGCACTACGCCGACGTGAAGTCCACGGTCGAACAGGGCTTCCCGGAAATCCAGGTCGTGTTCGACCAGGATCGCGCCGCGGCGCTGGGCCTGACCACGCGCCAGATCGCCGATGCGGTGGTCAACAAGGTGCGTGGCAACGTCGCGACCCGCTACAGCTTCCGCGACCGCAAGATCGACGTGCTGGTGCGGGTGAGGGAGTCGGAACGCTCTTCGGTGGACGACATCCGCCGCCTGATCGTCAATCCGAACGGCAGCGCGCCGGTGGAACTGGGTTCGGTCGCCGACGTGGTCGCCACCACCGGCCCCAGCGAGATCCATCGTGCCGACCAGCGCCGGGTGGCGATCGTCTCGGCCAACCTGCGCGACATCGACCTGGGCACCGCGATCACCGAAGTGGAGAAGATGGTCGCCGAGCATCCGCTGGGCGCCGAGGTCGGCATGCACATCGGCGGCCAGGCGCTGGAGCTGGGCGAATCGATCCGTTCGCTGCTGTTCGCCTTCGGCCTGGCGGTGTTCCCATTCTCTCTTATGATGGCTTCGCAGTTCGAGTCGCTGCTGCACCCGTTCGTCATCCTGTTCACCATCCCGCTGGCGCTGGTCGGCGCGGTGGCCGCGTTGCTGCTGTCGCGTTCGCCGGTGTCGGTGGTGGTGTTCATCGGCCTGATCCTGCTGGTCGGCCTGGTGGTGAAGAACGCGATCATCCTGATCGACAAGGTCAACCAGCTGCGCGAGCAGGGCGTGGCCAAGCGCGAGGCGCTGGTCGGCGGTGCCCGGTCGCGCCTGCGCCCGATCATGATGACCACGCTGTGCGCGGTGTTCGGCTTCCTGCCATTGGCCCTGGCCTTCGGCGAAGGCGCCGAAGTGCGTTCGCCGATGGCGGTTACCGTGATCGGCGGCCTGCTGGTCTCCACGCTGCTGACCCTGGGTGATCCCGGTGGTCTACGACCTGCTGGACCGCAAGGCGGACGCCTTCTACCGGGAACGGGGTCGCCGCGCGCGGCGCACCAGCGATCAGGTGGCCGAGGTCCTTTCGCACGAGCACGACCGGCTGGATGACGGCCCGCTGGGCGACGGACTGAAGGGCTGAGCGGATGAACATCACCGAACTGTCCATCCGCCGGCCGGTCACCACGATCATGCTGTTCGTGTCGATGGCGGCGATCGGCCTGATCGCCGCCTTCAAACTGCCGCTCGAGGCCGAGCCGGAAGCGACCATCCCGTTCTTCTTCGTGGCCCTGCCGTACGCCGGTTCCACCCCGGAAGAGATCGAGCGCAACGTGCTGCGTCCGGTCGAGGAAGCCCTGCGACGATGCCGGGGATCCGTTCGATGAACGCACGGGCAAATGCCGATGGCGCGCAGATCCAGGTCGAGTTCAGCGACTGGAACCGCGATATCGCGATGGCCGCATCCGAGGCGCGCGAACGCATCGACGCTGTCCGCGACCAGTTGCCCGACGACTTCCGCCGCTACTACGTGCAGCGCTGGACGACCTCCGACCGCGAGGCGATCAGCCTGCGCCTGACCAGCGACGTGGACCTGACCACGCGTGCGGACCTGATCGAGCGCAGCCTCAAGCAGCGCCTCGAGCGGCTGCCGGGCGTGGCCCGGGTCGAGGTCGAGGGCGTGGCCAAGCAGGAAGTCCTGATCGCGCTGGACAAGGACCGCCTCAGTGCGCACGGCGTGGCCCTCAATGAGCTGGTGCCGCGCCTGCAGACGGCCAATTTCGCCGTTTCTGCCGGGCAGATCACCGAGTCGGGCCGGCGCCTGCGGGTGCAGCCGCAGGGAGAATTGCAACAGCTGCAGGCCTTGCGCGACCTGCCCGTGAACAACCGCGGCACGCGCCTGTCCGACATCGCCGAAGTCAGCCTGCAGCCGCAGCGGATGAACTACGTGCGGCGGATGGAGGGCAAACCCAGCGTCGGCGTGGACATCTACAAGGAGCGCTCGGCCAACCTCGTCGACCTCTCGCGCGCGGTACGCGCAGAGATCGCGGTGCTGGAGCAGGACCCGGCCATGCGTGGCGTCGGCATCGAGATCACCGACGACCAAAGCGCTGGCATGGGTGACCAGCTCGCTGCTGGCGCTGGCCGAAGCCGGCGCGATCGGCCTGCTGCTGTCGGTCATCGTCCTGTACGCGTTCCTGCGCCACTGGCCGTCGACGCTGATGGTCAGCATGGCCATCCCGATCTGCTTCGTGATGACGCTCGGCTTCATGTACTTCACCGGCATCTCGCTGAACATCATCTCGATGATGGGCCTGCTGCTGGCGGTGGGCATGCTGGTGGACAACGCGGTGGTGGTGGTGGAGAGCATCTACAGGAGCGGGAGAAGTTTCCCGGCAACCCGGAGCTGGCCTCGATCGTCGGCACCCGCCACGTGGCCATCGCCCTGTCGGCGGGCACGCTGTGCCACTGCGTGGTGTTCCTGCCGATGATGTTCGGCGAGAAGAACATCATCAGCATCTACCTGACCCAGCTGGCGGTCACCATTTCGGTATCGCTGCTCGCCTCGTGGCTGGTCGCCGTCAGCCTGATCCCGATGCTGTCGGCGCGGATGAAAACCCCGCCGGCGGTGAAGTCCCCGTTCATCAGCGGGTTGCAGCGGCGTTACGCGCAGGCATTGCGCTGGACCCCAACATCGCGGCTGGAGCGTGGCCGGCATCCTCGCCATCACCCTTACCAGCGTGTGGCCGATGACGCATACCCAGGGCGGCGGCGACGACAGCGATCCGGGCGAGATCAACATCTTCTACCAGTGGCGCGGCGCCTATTCCAAGGAGCAGATGGGCAAGGAAGTGGCGCGGGTGGAGGAGTTCGTCAACGCGCACCGCAAGGATTTCCACATCGAACGGGTCTACAGCCGCTACAGCGAACAGGGCTGGGCCCAGACCCGCCTGTTCCTGGACATCGAAGACCGCGAACAGAGCAAGAAGATCGAGGAAGAAGTTCGCAAGGGTCTGCCCGCATCGGCACGGGCCAAGATCGGCATCGGCTGGCCCGGTGGCATGGGCAGCGACGGCGAAGGCATCCGCTTCAGCCTGATCGGCGATTCCAGCCAGACCCTGGAGGAACTTGCCGGCGACGTCGTGCCGATCCCAGCGCGCGCAATCCCAAGCTGCGCGACGTGCGGATCGACACCGGCGACGCGAACACCGAGCTGGCCGTCCAGGTCGACCGGGAGCGTGCCGCCGCCTACGGCTTCAGCGCGCAGATGGTGGCGCAGTACGTGGGCATGGCCCTGCGCGGTTCGTCGCTGCGCGACTTCCATCGCGACGACGTGGAGATCCCGGTCAACGTGCGCTTTGCCGGCTCGGACGACTACGGCATGGAGGACCTGTCCACGTTCATGTTGCGCACGGCCGATGGCACCGAAGTGCCGCTGCTGGCGATGGTGCGGGTCGGCCTGAACCCCGCGGCCACGTCGATCCAGCGGCTGAACCGGCAGACCATGCTGCGCGTGGAGGCCGGCATCGCCCAGGCGTGGCGGTGGACGATGCGCGCAAGTCGATCGAAACGACGCTGGACGGCATGCAGTTCCCGCCCGGCTATGGCTACACCTTCGATGGCGGCGGCTTCAACATCAACTTCGACGGCATGGACCAGATGGTGCGGAGCATCTTCATCGCCCTGATCCTGATGTTCGTGATCATGGCTGCGGTGTTCGAATCGCTGCTGTTCCCGGCCGCGATCATGTCCTGCGTGCTGTTCTCGGTCTTCGGCGTCTACTGGCTGTTCTGGCTGACCGGCACCGAGATGAACATCATGGCGGTGATCGGCATCCTGGTGCTGATGGGCGTGGTGGTGAACAACGGCATCGTGATGATCGAACACATCAACAACCTGCGCCGGCGCGGCATGCCGCGGACCCAGGCGCTGGTCGAGGGTAGCCGCGAGCGCTTGCGGCCGATCCTGATGACGATGGGCACGGCGATCCCATGATGATTCCCATCGCCCTGAACACCAAGACCGTCGACGGCATGCCGCCGTACTACCCGATGGCGCGTGCGATCGCCGGTGGCCTTGGCGTTCTCGACCGTGGTCAGCCTGCTGTTCCTGCCGACGATCTACGCGATCCTGGACGACCTGCGTACCGGTACCGCCCGCCTCGTGCGTCGCGCCCGGGGCGTGCAGGACGATGGCAAGGGCGCCAGTGCCGCGACCGTGGCCGCATTGCACGTGGAGTGACGGAGAGTTGCCCGGCCGGCGTGAGCCGAGCCGGGCGATCCGGATGGACTGACGCCTGGGCGATCAGCCGACCAGGCGGCCGAGCATGCGCAGGCCGCCGGTCCACACGCCGATGGCGGTGCCCAGGCTGGTCAGGAAAAATTGAGCAGCACCCGGGCAACGCCATTGCGCCACCAGCCCTTGATCGTCTGCACGTCGTCACGCAGGGCCATGAAGTCGGCGTACGTGGGCTTGCGCAGCGTGGCTTCGACCAGGCCGCTGATCGTGCCCGAGGCCAGCGCCGGGTGCAGGGGGTCAGCGGCGAGGCGATGAACGCAGCAACGATACTGAGCGGATGGCCGCCGGCGATCGCGCAACCCAGCGCGCCCAGCAGGCCGGTGGCCAGCACCCACTGCACGATCAGGTCCGAGCCCACGTCCAGGCCGCCCTGCCAGAACCCCCACGCGAAGCCGCCGATCAGGAACACCGACAGCGCCAGGTGAACCACGGGAAGCTCTTGCGTTCGGTCACCGCTTCGAGTTCGTCGCGCACGGCCTGCGGGGCGACCGTGTCCTCCTGCAGATGCCGCGCCAGGCCCGGAAGGTGGCCGGCACCGACCACGGCCAGCACGTCGCGTGCGCCGTTGCCGGCATCGCGCAGGTTGGCCGCCATGTAGCGGTCGCGCTCGGCGATCACGCTCTCGTACAGCGCCGGGCTGTGCGCCGCGAACTCGCCGAAGCTGGATTCCGGGACGTCGCCGCCCTTGAGCTTCTCGATGTCGTCCTCGCCGATCTCCTCGTCGCCGACCATCGCCAGCAGGATGCCGGCGCCGGTCTTGGCCCGGCCCCACCAGCCCAGGCGCTGCATCGCGCGGCGGAAGGTCAGGCCGACTTCGCGATCGACCAGGTGCACCGGCAGACCGCGCGTGCGCGCTTCCTGGACCGCGGCCTTCAGCTCGGCGCCGGGTTCGACGCCGAGCTGCTCGGCCAGGCGACGCTGGTAGGCGGCCAGCGCCAGGTTGGCGGCGAACAGGTGGGTCTTGCCTTCGCGCAGCACCTTGATGATGTCCAGGCGCGCCAGCGCGTCCGGATCGGTCAGCGCCTGCAGGCGGCCGGCATCCAGTTCGACGGCCACCGTGTCGTAGGCGCCGCTGTCGATCGCCGCGCGCACCGCATCGATGCTGGCCTGCGAGATGTGGGCGGTGCCCAGCAGGGTGTAGCGCACGCCGTCGCGCTCGACGATCCGGTGCGGCTGGTCGTGCAGCGGATCGGCGGCGATCGCCGGGGAAACGGTGGTGCTCAGGACTTCATCGGTCATGCGGGGGCTCGTGGTTGCCGGTGCCAATTTCGCGCTGCATCTGTACGGTGTCCAGCCAGCGACCATGCTTCCAAGCGATGCCGTGGAAGGTGCCGGCCAGTCTGAAACCGAACTTCTGGTGCAGCCGGATCGAGGCGGTGTTGGAGGGTTCGCCGATCACCGCGATCATCTGCCGGAAGCCGCGCGCCTCGCATTCGGCGAGCAGCCGCCCCAGCAGGATCGAACCGATGCCATGGCCCTGGCGTCCCGCGGCGACGTAGACGGAGTTTTCGACGGTGAAACGGTAGCCGGCACGCGCACGGTAGCTGCTGGCATAGGCGTAGCCGGCGATGCCGGCCTCGTCCTCGGCGACCAGGTACGGATAGCCGGCGCCCACTATCGCCTGCATCCGCCGGGCCATTTCGGCGGCGTCGGGCGCTTCGTATTCGTAGGTGTTGACGTGCCCGCGCACTTCCGCGGCGTAGATGCTTGCGATCGCCGGAACGTCGGCCGGAGTGGCGTCGCGGACGGATGCGTGCACGCGCGTTCTCAGTCGATGTAGCGCTTGAGCAGGTCGCCGTAGGCATCGATCCGGCGGTCGCGCAGGAATGGCCAGATGCGGCGCACGTGCTCGCTGCGCTGCAGGTCGACGTCGCAGACCAGCACCGTCGGTTCGCCGCCGGCCTCGGCGATGAACTCGCCCTGCGGGCCGAGTACGTGGCTGTTGCCCCAGAACTGGATGCCGGATGCGCCCAGCGGCGAGGGCTCATGGCCGACGCGGTTGCACGACAGCACCGGCAGGCCGTTGGCGACGGCATGGCCGCGGTGGCTCAGGATCCACGCGTCCCGCTGGCGGTTCTTCTCGTCCTGCACGTCGTCCGGATCCCAGCCGATCGCCGTCGGATAGAGCAGCAGCTCGGCGCCGGCCAGCGCCATCAGGCGTGCGGCTTCCGGATACCACTGGTCCCAGCACACCAGCACGCCGAGCCGGCCCACCGAGGTGTCCACCGGCCTGAAACCGATGTCGCCCGGGGTGAAATAGAACTTCTCGTAGAAGCCCGGATCGTCCGGGATGTGCATCTTGCGGTACTTGCCGAGCAGGCTGCCGTCCTTCTCCAGCACCACCGCGGTGTTGTGGTACAGGCCGGCGGCACGACGCTCGAACAGCGAGCCGACGATGACCACGCCGTGCTTCTTCGCCAGTGCGCCCAGGCGCTCGGTGCTCGGGCCGGGGATCGGTTCGGCTATATCGAATTCGGCCACCGATTCGTGCTGGCAGAAGTAGGCGCCGTTGTGCAGCTCCTGCAGGAGCACCAGCTGCGCGCCCTGCGCGGCGGCTTCGGCCACGCGCTGCTCGATCACCGCCAGGTTGGCATCGGCGTCGCCATGGTTGCGTTCCTGGATCAGGGCGACGGAAAGGGGCTTGCGGCTCATCGGCATGGTGGGCGTGCGGGGAGTGGTGGATGGTAGCGCGGGTGAGGTGTTCGGGCCTGAAGATCCGTGTTCTCGGCAGGCTGACGCCGCGCGATGACGGGCCGCACACGGACGGGATGCCTGGGTTTGCCACCCTCGATTCCGGACCTTGCGAGTCGACGGCCGTGGCGCCCCGCGAAACCGCGCGCGCCCCGGGCTGCGGTCAGGCGCCGAGTCCTTCCGGGATCTGCATCGTGATGCAATGCAGGCTGCCGTTCTGCCAGATCAACGAGCGGCACGGCACCTGCACGATCTCGCGGCCCGCGAAGGCTTCGGCCAGCACCGCGGCAGCTCGCCCATCGGCCGGATCGCCGTACGCGGGCATCAGCACGGCGCCGTTGACGATCAGGAAGTTGGCGTACGAGGCCGCCAGGCGGCGGCGGTCGCCATCGACGATCGGTGCCGCCCATGGCAGCGGATACAGCCGGTACGGGCGGCCATCGACCGTGCGCAGCGTGGCGATCTGCGCGGCCATCGCCTGCAGTTCCGCGTAGTGCGTATCGGCCGGGTCGTCGCAGGCCTGGAACACGATCGCGTCGCCGGGCGCGAAGCGGGCGAGAGTGTCGATATGGGCGTCGGTATCGTCGCCCTCCGGGAAGCCGTGGTCGAGCCACAGCACGCGCTCCTGGCGCAGCCATTCGCGCAGCTTCGCATCCAGTTCCTCGCGGCGGGCCTGTGGATGGCGCTCGTGCAGGCAGTGCCACGTGGTGAGCAGGGTGCCGGCACCGTCGGTCTCGATGCCGCCGCCTTCGAGCGCGAAGTCGATGCGCTGCCGGGGCGCGCCGCCGAATACGCCCGCGGCGGCGAGCGATTCGACCAGGCGATCGTCGCGACCAGCCTCGAACTTGCCGCCCCATGCGGTGAAGCGGAAATCGAGCACGCGGAAACCGCCGCCGTCACGCAAGGTGATCGGGCCGGAATCGCGCAGCCAGGTGTCGTCGTAGTCGAACGGGATGAAGCGCACGCGGTCCATGTCTACCCGGGCCGAACGCAGGCGCGCCTCGGCGTAGGTCTGCAGGTCGTCGTCGGCCACGCAGATCCATGCGTCCTGGAACCGGGTGATGGCGGCGACCAGGGCGACGTAGGTTTCTTCGACCTCGGCCAGGCGTTCGGCCCAGTCGGTGCCGGCATGCGGCCAGGCGATCAGGATCGACGCCTGGGGTTCCCACTCGGCGGGGAAGCGCAGGTTTTCGGACATTCCAAGGGAGGCTCATCGGGCCCGGCGCCTTGCCGGGCGGGAGGCGGGATCCGCACAGTGACGGATCGGGCCGCATCCGCGCGCAGGCGCGGACACGGCCGGACAGGTTCAGCGGATCGGCGGCTTGGGGCCGATCTCGTTGGCGTCGGCCTGGCGGGCCACCACGTCGATGACCTTGTTCTTCTCGAAGTAGACGATGAACGACGGATAGACCCAGCGGTTGATCGTCGGCCACTGCTGCTTCTGGCCGCCGCGCGGGTCCAGTTTCTCCCGGGCGCACCGAAGCGGGCCTCGACTTCGCCCATGGTCAGGCCACGCGCGGGCTGCGCGACGGTCGGCGCCTGGTTGGCACGCTCGACCAGAAGGGTCTCGGCCTGGGCGCCGCCGCAGACGGCAAGCAGGGCCAGCAGGATCAGGGTGTTCGGGCGGTGCGTCATCGGGTTGCTCTCCCCGTGGGTGGATGGCCACCATGCCATGGCGCCAGGCATGGGAAGGTGCTTGGCCCGGCGATTGTAAGCATGAAGCGCCCGCCGGAGATGGGGCGGGCGTCAACATCCGGCGCCGGCCAGAAACGCCGAAGGCCGCATCGCTGCGGCCTTCGCGTGGATCCGCACCCGGTCGGGCCGGGCTGCCTTAGCAGCTCAGCGCTGGCGGGCCTTGAAACGCGGATTCGACTTGCAGATCACGAAGACCTTACCGCGGCGGCGGACCACCTTGCAGTCGCGGTGACGGGCCTTCGCCGACTTCAGGGAGGACAGGACTTTCATGACACACCTCGGAGGACGACGGATAGGAAGCCAGGGTCGTTTTGACCAAGGCGTGCAAACAAGCCCGGCATTCTAGCCGGCTTTCCTCTGGTGTTTCAAGCGGTTGCGTAGCGGGCGGGCAGTGGCGGGTTGGCGGGCTACAATTTGCGGCCCTGATGCCGTCGGAGTCGCCATGTCGCCCCTTGTCCCGGTCCTCGCCATCGACGGTCCGTCCGGGGCTGGCAAGGGTACTGTAAGCCGCTTGGCCGCCTCGCGCCCGGGGGGCATTACCTGGATTCCGGTGCGTTGTACCGGGCGGTGGGAGTGGCGGCCAGCTGGGCCGACCTGGACCTGTCCGACCCGGCGGCTCTGGTCCGCTGCACTTTCGATACTGAGGTGCATTTCAGTGACGATGGCGGCAGCTTGCGGGTTTTTGTCAACGGAACCGACGCCACGGACGAGCTACGCCTGGAGACCACCGGCACCCTGGCCTCGGCGATCGCCGCGATCCCCGAGGTCCGGGCCGCGCTCAAGGAGCGGCAGCGCGCGTTCCGCCGCGAACCGGGCCTTGTGGCCGACGGGCGCGACATGGGGACGGTCATCTTCCCGGACGCGACGAGCAAGGTGTTCCTGACAGCCAGCGCCGAGGAACGCGCCCGCAGGCGCCATAACCAGTTGAAGGAAAAAGGGGTTTCGGTTACATTTGACGGTCTGCTGCGGGAGATCCTGTCCCGTGACGCCCGCGATGCCCAGCGCGCGGTGGCACCGTTGAAGCCGGCCGATGACGCCGTTCTCCTCGACACCACCGGCCTGTCCATCGATGAAGTTGTCGATCGCGTGCTGGCCCTGGTGCCGGCGCGCGCCGACTGACCGGCCCACTGGCCGGATCGCACGCAGCAGAGCGCGCGCAAGCGCAAGGCGCCGTCGTGGATGACCACGGCGGTATTTCCCAACCAAACCACACAAGGTCCTCGCGGACCGATCAGGGGGCGGGAGCGCGGCACCATCGCCGAGAGCATCCCGTCCGTGTGTTCAACCGAGTAATCAACAATGACCGAATCTTTTGCCGAGCTGTTCGAACAGAGTCAGGCCAACCTTGCCAAGCTGAAGCCGGGCGCGATCGTCGTCGGCACCGTCGTGGAAGTCCGCGGCGATGTCGTGGTGATCAATGCCGGCCTGAAGTCCGAAGGCATCGTGCCGATCGAGCAGTTCCGGAATGACGCCGGCGAGATCGACGTTGGCGTGGGCGACCAGGTCAAGGTCGCGCTCGACTCCATCGAGAATGGCTTTGGCGAGACCGTGCTGTCGCGCGAGAAGGCCAAGCGCGCGATGGTGTGGGACGAGCTGGAAGAAGCCCCGGAGAAGAACGAAACCATCACCGGTCGCATCAGCGGCAAGGTGAAGGGCGGCTTCACCGTCGACATCAAGGACGTCCGTGCGTTCCTGCCGGGTTCGCTGGTCGATGTGCGCCCCGTGCGCGACCCGGCCTACCTGGAAGGCAAGGAGCTTGAGTTCAAGCTCATCAAGCTGGACCGCAAGCGCAACAACGTGGTCGTTTCCCGCCGCGCGGTGGTCGAGAGCGAGCACTCCGAGGAGCGCGAGCAGCTGATGGAGAAGCTGCAGGAAGGCGCGGTGCTGAAGGGTGTGGTCAAGAACCTCACCGACTACGGCGCGTTCGTCGACCTGGGCGGCATCGATGGCCTGCTGCACATCACCGACATGGCGTGGAAGCGCGTGCGCCACCCGTCCGAAGTGGTCAACGTCGGCGACGAGCTGGACGTCCGCGTGCTGAAGTTCGACCGCGAGCGCAACCGCGTCTCGCTGGGACTGAAGCAGCTGGGCGAGGATCCGTGGGACAACATCGCCCGCCGTTACCCGGCCAACAGCCGCGTGTTCGGCAAGGTCTCCAACGTCACCGATTACGGCGCGTTCGTCGAGATCGAGCCGGGCGTGGAAGGCCTGGTGCACGTGTCGGAAATGGACTGGACCAACAAGAACGTCAACCCGTCCAAGGTCGTGCAGGTCGGCGACGAGGTCGAGGTCATGGTCCTGGACGTGGACGAGGAGCGTCGCCGTATCTCGCTGGGCATGAAGCAGGTCGCTGCCAATCCGTGGGAGACCTTCGCCGCGATCCACAAGAAGAACGACAAGGTGTCCGGGCAGATCAAGTCGATCACCGACTTCGGCATCTTCATCGGCCTGGACGGCGGAATCGACGGCCTGGTCCACCTGTCCGACATCAGCTGGAACACCACTGGCGAGGACATACTGCGCAACTACAAGAAGGGCGACACGCTTGACGCGGTCGTGCTCGCGGTCGATCCGGAGCGCGAGCGCATCAGCCTGGGCCTGAAGCAGATGGAGCAGGATCCGTTCGGCCAGTACATGGCGACCAACCCGAAGGGCTCGAAGGTCGAAGGCACGGTGAAGGAAGTGGACGCCAAGGGCGCCACGATCGAACTGGCCGACGGCATCGAGGGCTACGTGGCCGCGCGCGACATCGCCAACGAGCGTGTCGACGATGCCACCCAGCACCTGAAGGTCGGCGACAAGGTCGAAGCCAAGTTCGTGGGCATGGACCGCAAGGGGCGCACCCTGCAGCTGTCGATCAAGGCCAAGGACGAAGCGGAGACCGCCGAGGCGCTGGCCGAGTACAACAAAACGGCCGCCGAGGCCGCCGCGGGCACCACCAGCTTGGGCGCGCTGCTGCGTGCACAGCTGGGCGGCAAGTCCGAGTAAGAGAGCAACGCAGTCACCGCGGCGGTCCGGGTTCCCGGGCCGCCGCGGCCTGTCCACACACATCCAGCCCGCCTGAGATGACCAAGTCCGAATTGATCGAGATCCTACCCGGCGCCAGTCGCACCTGAAGGCCGAGGACGTGGACCTCGCCGTCAAGTCGCTGCTGGAGATGATGGGCGGCGCGCTCGCGTCCGGCGAGCGGATCGAAATCCGCGGGTTCGGCAGTTTTTCCCTGCACTACCGGCCACCGCGGCTGGGCCGCAACCCCAAGACCGGCGATTCGGTCGCCCTTCCGGGCAAGCACGTTCCCCATTTCAAGCCGGGCAAGGAACTGCGCGAGAAGGTAAGCGACGTGCAGCCGGTGCCGGCCTCCGCCGACGAAAGCGCCTGACGGCTCGTCGGCCGCACTGCGGTCCGTTAAGCTTCACCCGACCGTCTCAGGAGTCGGGACATGACCATTCTTCGTCTGCTTGTGCTCGTTGCCTTCCTTACCGCGGGTCTGGTGGTCGGTTCGCTCAATCCGCAGCGGATCCTGCTTGATTTCGGCGTCGTGGGAATCGCGACCACGACCGGCATCGCGATCACGGCATCGCTGCTGGCGGGGGTTCTCCTCGGCGGCGGGATCGTGATGGCGACCGCCGTGCTGCCGCTGCAGGCCCGGCTGCGTCGTGCCAACAGGCCCGCGACGCCGGCAATCGCGGCGCCGGAAGGCCCACGCCCGCCATACCAGGGAACCTGAGTCGATGGAATTTCTCAACGAGTGGTTCTGGTTCTTCCTGCTGCTTCCACTTGCGGCGCTCACCGGTTGGGTGATTGGCCGGCGTGGTGGACAGCGGCATGGCGACTCTGGGTCAGCCGCCTGTCCAGCACCTACTTCCGGGGCCTGAATTACCTGCTCAACGAGCAGCCCGACAAGGCGATCGAGCTGTTCCTGCACATCGCAGAACTGGACAAGGAAACCTTCGAGACCCAGGTCGCGCTGGGCCACCTGTTCCGGCGCCGGGGCGAGGTCGATCGCGCCATCCGACTGCACCAGGGGCTGGTCCAGCGCAACGACCTCAGCGACCAGCAGCGGGTACAGGCGCTGCTCGCGCTCGGCGAGGACTATATGAAGTCCGGGCTGCTGGACCGCGCCGAGACGGTGTTCACCGACCTTACTAGGATCGATGAGCGGGCGCCGCAGGCGCTCAAGCACCTGATCGGTATCTATCAGGCGGAACGCGACTGGGAGCGGGCGATCGAAAATGCAACCCGTTACGAGGAGGTCACCGGCGAGCCGATGGGCAAGGTGGTTGCGCAGTTCGAGTGCGAGCTGGCCGACCGCCATCGTGCCAACGGCGACCTGGATGGTGCGCGGGTTGCGATCGCACGCGCCTACCATAGGCCGACGCGACCAGCGTGCGCGCGGGCATCCTGGAGGGCCGCATCGAGGCGGATGCACGCAATCCCGAAGGCGCGATCCGCGCCTACGAGCGCGCCGCCAAGGCACGACCCGGATTACCTGCCGGAATTCCTTCCCAGCCTGCTGGCGTGCTACGGAGAGGTCGGCGACAACGCCGGTGCGCGCGTATTCCCATGCGGAGATGAGCGAGCACTACCGCGGTATCGCCCCGGTATTGGCGCTGACCCGCCTGATCGAAGGGCAGGAAGGGGCGAAAGCCGCGCGCGACTATTTGGGACGTCAACTCAAGGACCGCCCCTCGGTACGCGGCGAGGCGGCGTTGATCGACCTGACCTGGCAGTCGGTGCCGACAGCACCGCGACCCTGCACGACCTCAAGCACATCACCGACCAGTTGCTCGTGCGCAATCCGAGCTATCGCTGCACGCGCTGTGGATTTGGCGCACGCACGCACCACTGGCAATGCCCCAGCTGCAAGGAGTGGGGGACGGTCAAGCCGTTGTTGAACTACGCGGTCGTCTGATGAGATTGGCGGCGTGGCTGGCGCTGCATGCCGGGCTGTCGATGCTCATGACCTGGCTGGCGCTCGTCTATGCGCGGCACCGCAACCTGGTCGACCTGCCGGGCGTGCGTCGCAGTCATGCCGTGCCCACGCCGCGGGGAGGCGGTATTGGAATTGCCTTCGCGCTGCTGGCCGGTTGCGTGGTGCTCGTGGCGGTGACGGCGGTGCCTGTCACGAAGACAGCGTGTTTCGCCGGGGGACTTCTGCTGGTTGCCGGCGTCGGCTGGATCGATGATCACCGGCCCTTGTCGCCCCTGCTGCGCCTTACCGTTCAATGCCGCCGGCCGGTGGCCTGCTGGCTTGGGGACTGCACGGGGCGGAGGGGCGCTGGGAGTGGGCGTTGCTGACGGCGGTACTAGTGCCTGTGCTGGTCAATGTCTGGAACTTCATGGACGGCATCAACGGGCTCGCCGCGACCCCAGCCGTGCTTGCCGCCCCCTGGCGTTCGCCGGACTGGCGCCGGGCAGCGGCTGGTTGGCCCCATGGCGTTCGGCGTGGCCGTGGCCGGTTTCCTTCCCTTCAATTTCCCGCGGGCCCGGATCTTCCTTGGGGACGTGGGCAGCGGCACGCTCGGATATGCGCTGGCGGCGCTGGGCTCCATTGCTGCCCCGGAACTGGGCTGGAGGTCGGCCGTTGTCCTCCTCCTGCCCCTGTCGGCGTTTCTGGTTGACGCATCCTTGACATTGGCCGGGCGCATGCTCGCGGGGGAGCGATGGTGGCAACCCCATACATCGCATGTGTACCAATCATGGGTTAAGACCGGCCGAAGTCACGCATTCGTGACGTCCGGCTACGTGGCATTCAGCCTTGCCGCTATCATCATTGCGTTTTCGATAGGCGAGGCGTCGCCGTGGCTTGCTTCGGGCGGCACGGTGCTCTGGTTCGCAGGTGCCGTCCTTGGCTGGCTCCAGCTGCATCGGCGTCTGTCCTCAGGGAAGAGAACTGAAGAGGAAGCATGAACCCCGGATCCAGATCGACTGCTGCAATGACCCGTGTCGCGGTCGTGATCCACGATCTGCTGATGGTCTATGTCTGCTGGCAATTCATCCATGTCCTGCGCTATGCCAGCAGGCACGAGACCTACGCCCTTCTGGATTTTTCCGGGACCATTGCCCAATCCTTACCGCCCAGGCCCCCTGCGTGTTCTGGCGCGTGGGGCTCTATCGCGGCCTGTGGCGCTTCGCCAGCGTGCCGGACCTGTGGAACATCCTGAAAGCTGGCGTCTTCGGCTTGCTCGCCATCGTATTGGGGCTGGCCGTGTACAACCGGCTGGGCACGGTGCCACGCACCGTGCTGGTGGTCTATCCGTTCGCCCTGACCGTTTTCCCGGCATGCCCAGCTTCTGTACCGGGTCTGGAAGGATCACCACATGGGCCAGCGCAGCCTGGGCGCGCGGCGGGTGCTGATCCTGGTGCCGGCAGGGCAGCCGAAGCGCTGGTGCGCGATCTGCGTCGCTCCGGTGCCTATGAACCGGTGGGATTCCTGGATGACGCTCCGCGGCTGCGGGGCTCCCGCCTGCATGGTCTGCCGGTGCTGGGCAGGCTCGAGGATGCGCCGACGGTCGCAAAAGAGGCCGCCGCCGGAATGCTCGTGATCGCGATGCCGTCGCTGGACGCAGCGGCGATGCAGCGGGTCATGGGCATCTGCGAGCGGACGGGCCTGCCGTTCCGTACCGTGCCGCGCCTCACCGATGTGCTCGAAGGGCAGGCTTTGCCAAGGTGAACTGAAGGAGGTCGCGATCGAGGACCTGCTCGGGCGCAAGCCGGTGATGCCGGACTGGAAACTGATCCGGGGCTGGCTTGGCGGGCGTACGGTGATGGTGACCGGTGCCGGTGGTTCGATCGGCTCGGAGCTGTGCCGCCAGTGTGCCCGGCATGGGGCGCGGCGGATCGTGCTCCTGGAAATCGACGAGCTGGCCCTGATCACCATCCATGGCGACCTGATGCGTGCCTTCCCGGATCTGGAGATCGATGCGGTCCTCGGCGATTGTGGCGATCCGGCGGTGACCCTGCACGCGCTTGGCCTGCGGTCAGCCCGATGCCGTTTTCCACGCCGCCGCGTACAAGCAGGTCCCGCTGCTCGAGGCCCAGCTGCGCGAGGCGGTGCGCAACAACGTGCTGGCGACCGATACGGTCGCGCGGCTGTGCCGGGAAAACGGGGTGGGTACCTTCGTGTTCATTTCCACCGACAAGGCGGTGGATCCGGCCAATGTGCTGGGTGTCACCAAGCGTTTTCGCCGAAATGCTCGCACAGTCCCTGGACGCGAAGAGCGGAGGTACCCGCTTCGTGACGGTACGCTTCGGCAACGTGCTCGACTCGGCCGGCAGCGTGGTGCCGCTGTTCCGTGAACAGATCCGCAAGGGCGGGCCGGTGACCGTGACCGACCCGGAGGTTACGCGTTACTTCATGACCATTCCGGAGGCCTGCCAGCTGATCGTGCAGGCCGCTGCGGCGGGTTCGCATGCCGCCATCTACACCCTGGACATGGGAGAGCCGGTACCGATCCGTCTTCTGGCGGAGCAGATGATCCGGCTGGCCGGCAAGCAGCCGGGACGCGATGTCGCCATCGTCTATACCGGCCTGCGTCCCGGCGAGAAGCTGCACGAGACGTTGTTCTACGCAGACGAGCACTACCGGCCGACGTCCCATTCCAAGATCCTTGAAGCGGGCGCCCGCGAGTCTTCCTCCGAGCAGGTGAGCGCCGGCGTTGAGCGTATGCGCGATGCCGTGGCCCGCTACGACGAAGCAGCGTTGCGCCAGACCCTGCGCGACCTCATTCCCGAATTCATACCGGCGGAGCCGGCGGTGGCGCCCGACACAGGTGCCATCGTGGTTCCGTTCCCTGCGCGCGAGGCTCGAACCACACGATGACGTTCAAGAGGATTCGAAAGGCCGTTTTCCCGGTGGCGGGGTTGGGTACCCGTTTCCTTCCGGCGACCAAGACGGTTCCCAAGGAGATGCTTCCGATCATCGACCGGCCGCTGATCCAGTATGCGGTGGACGAGGCGATCGAGGCGGGCTGCGACACTTTGGTGTTCATCACCAACCGCTACAAGCATGCAGTCGCCGACTACTTCGACAAGGCCTATGAGCTGGAGCAGAAGCTGGAGCGTGCGGGCAAGCTCGAACAGCTGGAACTGGTCCGCCATCCGCTGCCCGAAGGGGTGCGTGCGATCTTCGTCACCTGGGCCGAGGCCCCGGCCGCAGGGCATGCGGTGCTGTGCGCCAAGGAGGTCATCGGTGACGAGCCATTCGCGGTGCTTCTGCCCGATGACCTTATCTGGAACCGAGGCCCCGGTGCGCTGAAGCAGATGGCGGACGCCGCCGAGGCGCGCGGCGCCAGCGTGATCGCGGTGCAGGACGTGGCGCGGGAAAGTACCGGCAGCTATGGCATTGTCGCCACGGAGGCATTCGACGGTCGGCAGGGGCGCATCAATGCGATCGTGGAGAAGCCCAAGCCGGAGGATGCGCCCAGCAACCTGGCGGTCGTCGGCCGCTACGTGCTCAATCCGCGCATCTTCGGCCTGCTCGAGGCTACGCAGCCTTATGGTGCGGGTGGCGAGATCCAGCTGACCGACGCCATCGCCACGCTGCTCACCGAAGAAGTGGTGAACGCCTACCGCTTCCAGGGCACGCGCTTCGATTGCGGCACCCATATCGGACTTATCGAGGCGACGATCCGTTACGCGCTGGACCATGAGAAGCTCAGCGATCCGGCCCGCGACATGATGGCGCGTGCACTGGGTGAGCTGGGTGTCAGGGATCAGGATTGATCTCCGCTCCACAGAGCGGATGTGGAGCCTGGTGGATCAGGCCACCGAGAACGACAACGGCGCCCCAAGGGCGCCGTTGTCGTTTTGCACGACCCTGTATCCAGGTCGGGACTCAGAGCGCCTCGAAGATCCCGGCCGCGCCCATGCCCGTGCCAATACACATGGTCACCATGCCGTACTTCTGCTGGCGGCGACGCATGCCGTGGACGATCGTGGCGGTGCGCACCGCGCCGGTCGCACCCAGTGGGTGGCCCAGGCGATCGCACCGCCCAGCGGATTGACCTTGGACGGATCCAGGCCGCTGTCGCGGATCACCGCCAGCGCCTGCGCGGCGAACGCCTCGTTGAGCTCGATCCAGTCCAGCTGGTCGCGGGTCAGGCCGGCCTGCTTGAGCGCCTTGGGGATCGCGGCGATCGGGCCGATGCCCATCACTTCCGGGCGCACGCCGGCCACCGAGAAGCTGACGAAGCGTGCCAGCGGGGTCAGGCCGTAGTTCTTGATCGCCTGCTCGGAGGCCAGCAGGACCGCGCCGGCGCCATCGCTCATCTGCGAGGAGTTGCCGGCGGTGACGGTGCCGCCGAACTGGCCGTTGCGGAACACCGGGCGCAGCTTGGACAGGCCGTCGAGCGAGGTATCCGCGCGCGGGCCTTCGTCGGTATCGGCCAGCTTCCTGAGCAGCTGGATCGTGTTGCCGGCCAAGGTCCGGCACGTGCGAGAGGATTTCGTAGGGGCTGATCTCGTCGCGGAACTCGCCGGCGGCGATGGCGGCCAGCGCCTTCTGGTGCGAGGCCACCGCAAAGGCGTCCTGTTCCTCGCGCGAGACCTTCCACTCCTCGGCGACCTTTTCGGCGGTGATGCCCATGCCATAGGCGATGGCGACGTGGTCGTCCTTGAACACTGACGGAGACAGGGCGACCTTGTTGCCCATCATCGGCACCATCGACATCGATTCGGTGCCGCCGGCCAGCATCAGGTCGGCGTTGCCCAGGCGGATCTGGTCGGCGGTTGGGCCACGGCCTGCAGGCCGGACGAACAGAAGCGGTTGATGGTCTGCGCGGCCACGGTATCGGGCAGGCCGGCCAGCAGCACGCCGATGCGCGCCACGTTCATGCCTTGCTCGCCCTCGGGCATGGCGCAGCCGATGATCGCGTCGTCGATGCGCGAGGTGTCGATGCCCGGCGCCTGCGCGACCACGGACTTGAGCACGTGGGCGAGCATGTCGTCGGGGCGGGTGTTGCGGAACATGCCTTTCGGCGCCTTGCCGACCGGGGTGCGGGTGGCGGCGACGATGTAGGCGTCCTGTAGCCTGGTAAAATGCCTGTTTGATCATTTCGTTACTCCGGAATTCGGGAAGACCGCGGGGGTCGCAGCGAACGAGGGGCGGCGCCATCGGTGCGATGGCGCCACACCGGCCTCAGTTCCTCAGCGGCTTGCCCGTCTTGAGCATGTGGCCGATGCGGGCCTGGGTCTTTTCCTGCTGGGCCAGCTCGACGAAGTGCTTGCGCTCGAGCTTGAGCAGCCACTCCTCGTCCACCAGCGCGCCGCGGTCGATCTCCCCGCCGCTGAGCACGTTGGCAATGCGGGTGGCGATCTCGTCGTCGTACGGGCTGATGAAGCGGCCTTCCAGCATGTTGACCAGCAGCATGCGGAAGGTGGCGATGCCCACGTCGCCGGCGGCCTGGATGCGGCGTGCCGGCAGCGGCGGACGGTAGCCGGCTTCGGCCAGCGCGCGTGCCTGCGCCTTGGCCACGTGCAGCAGCTCGAAGGCGTTGAACACGACCATGTCGTCGGCGCGCAGCAGGCCCAGCTCCTTGGCTTCCAGCGCCGAGGCCGAGACCTTGGCCATGGCCACCGTCTCGAAGGTCTTCTTCAGCTCGGCGAACACGTCGCCGCCCGGACCGGCCGCACGCGAAGCGCGCACCGCCAGTTCCTTCAGGCCGCCGCCAGCCGGCAGCAGGCCCACGCCGGCCTCGACCAGGCCGATGTAGCTCTCCAGGTGGGCCACGGTGCGGGCACTGTGCATCTGGAACTCGCAGCCGCCGCCCAGGCCAGGCCGCGCACGGCCGCGACCACCGGCACCAGCGCGTACTTGATCCGCTGGCTGGTGCGCTGGAAGTTGGCGACCATCGCCTCGAACTGCTCGATCTTGCCGGCCTGCAGCGCGCCCAGCGCCCCGGCCAGGTCGGCGCCGGCGGAGAAGGGTTCCTTCTGCTGCCAGATCACCAAGGCGCAAATCGCGCTCGGCAATGCTGATCGCTTCCTGCAGGCCGTCGAGCACCTTATCGGACACGGTGTTCATCTTGGTCTTGAAGCCGACCACGGCGATGCCGTCGCCGTCGTGCCACATGCGCACGCCGTCGTTCTCGAACACGGTCTGGCCGGCGTCGAACTTTTCGCCCAGCAGCGGATCGGGAAGCGCTGGCGCTGGTAGACCGGCAGGGTGGAGCGGGGCACCAGGGACGTTGTCGGCCGGGCTGTAGCTGCCGGCGGCCGCGTGCACGCCATCACGGCCGTCCAGCACCCAGGCCGGCAGCGGCGCGTCGCTCATGGCCTTGCCGGCGGCGATGTCGTCGGCGATCCACTGCGCGACCTGCTTCCAGCCGGCGGCCTGCCAAGGTCTCGAACGGACCCAGCGACCAGCCGTAGCCCCAGCGGATGGTAAGGTCGACATCGCGCGCGGTATGGGCGATGTCGGCCAAGTGGTAGGCGCTGTAATGGAACAGGTCGCGGAACGCGGCCCACAGGAACTGCGCCTGCGGATGTGCGCTCTCGCGCAGCCTGGCGAACTTCTCGGCCGGGTTCCTGATCTTGAGGATCTCGACCACCTCGTCGGCGGCCTTGCGGTCCGAAGCGCGGTAATCCTGCTTTTCCAAGTCCAGGACGACGATGTCCTTGCCGACCTTGCGGAAGATGCCCGCGCCGGTCTTCTGGCCCAGCGCGCCCTTGGCGATCAGCGCGGCCAGCAGTCCGGCGACTGGAAGTACTTGTGCCACGGGTCGTCCGGCAGGGTGTCGGCCATGGTCTTGATGACGTGGGCCATGGTGTCCAGGCCGACCACGTCGGAGGTGCGGTAGGTGGCCGACTTCGGCCGGCCGACCAGTGGGCCGGTCAGCGCGTCGATTTCATCGAAGCCCAGGCCGAACTGGCGGGTGTGGTGGATCACGGACAGGATCGAGAACACGCCGATGCGGTTGCCGATGAAGTTCGGGGTGTCCTTGGCATAGACCACGCCCTTGCCCAGGTTCGTGGTCAGGAAGGTTTCCAGCCCTCCAGCACGCCGCGGTCGGTGGTGGTGGCCGGGATCAGCTCGGCCATAAGGTGCATGTAGCGCGGCGGGTTGAAGAAGTGCACCCCGCAGAAGCGGTGGCGCAGCTGCTCGGGCAACACTTCGGCCAGCTTGTTGATGCCCATACCGGAGGTGTTGGAGGCCAGCACGGCGTGATCGGCCACGAACGGGGCGATCTTCCTGTACAGGTCCTGCTTCCAGTCCATCCGTTCGGCGATGGCCTCGATGATCAGGTCGCAATCCTTGAGCTGCTCCAGGCCGCTGTCGTAGTTGGCCGGGGTGATCGCCTCGGCCAGCGACCGGCTGGCAAACGGGGCAGGGCTGAGCTTGCCCATGTTGGCGATGGCCTTGAGCACGACGCCGTCGGCCGGACCTTCCTTGGCGGGCAGGTCGAACAGGACGGTGTCCACGCCCGCATTGGTCAGGTGGGCGGCGATCTGCGCGCCCATGACGCCGGCGCCCAGGACGGCGACGCGACGTACAAGCAGTTTGTCAGACATGTTTTTCAACCTGTTGATTTAAAGTGATTACTTTGCAGAAGCCTGAAGGCCCGCAGCGGCGAAACGGATCAGTTCGCGTGCCGCTCGGGCACGGTGGGCGGTCTCGCTGCTGCCGGCCGGTCGCTTGATCAGGCCGAAGTCCGACATGGCGTAGGTGAGCGAACCGGCGAGGAAGTCCAGCCGCCAGTAGAGCGTTTCCTTGTCCAGCCCCGGCAGGCAGCCGGCCAGGGCCTTGCCGAATTCGCGCAGCACGTGTCCGTAGTGGTCGGACAGGAACTTGCGCAGGCTTTCGTTGTGTTCGGCGTACGCGCGGGCAATGACCCGGACGAAGGAGCCGCCGCCGTTGCGGTCCTGGGCCAGAGCCAGGGCGGGCTCGATGAAGGCGGCGAGAATCGGCTCGAGCTGGCCCGGGTGCTCGCGCAGTGCGCTGCCCAGCAGCTGCAGGCGGTTGCTGGTCATTCCGTCCATGCGGCGGCGGAAGACCTCGTTGACCAGGTTCTCCTTCGAGCCGAAGTGGTAGTTGACCGCCGCGATGTTGACCGCTGCCAGGCTGGTCACCTGACGCAGCGAGGTGCCCGCGAAGCCGTGCTGGGCGAACAACTCCTCCGCCGCGCCCAGGATCCGGTCCTTGGTCGAAAAGTGTGCTGGCTTACCCATGTTCCTGCCGATGAATCAAACGATTGTTTAATCGTAGGCCCCGTCCGGGGCAGGTCATTTTGCAATGCAGCAACGAGCTTGGCCCGGGCTTCAGCAAAACGGCGTGCACGATGTTAGAATTGCGCTACGCATTTGAAGCTAAGCCCGCGTCCCGACGCGGGTTTTTCGTGCTAACCTCCGGCCGTCCTGGTCCGGAAAGTCCGTCCGTCACTAGAGAGAATTCCATGGCGCTGGAGCGCACCCTTTCGATCGTCAAGCCCGATGCCGTCGCCAAGAACGTCATCGGCGAAATCTATTCCCGCTTCGAGAAGGCCGGCCTGAAGGTCGTGGCCGCCAAGTACAAGCAGCTGTCGCGCCGCGAGGCCGAAGGCTTCTATGCCGTGCACCGCGAGCGCCCGTTCTTCAACGCGCTGGTCGAGTTCATGATTTCCGGGCCGGTGATGATCCAGGCGCTGGAAGGCGAGAATGCCGTGGCCAAGCACCGCGAGTTGCTGGGTGCGACCAACCCGAAGGAAGCTGCGCCGGGCACCATCCGCGCCGACTTCGCCGAGTCGATCGACGCCAACGCCGCGCACGGCTCCGACTCGGTCGAGAACGCCGCGATCGAAGTGGCCTACTTCTTCGCCGCCACTGAAGTGGTTTCGCGCTGATCGCGCTGGAACAGCGAAGGATGTAGGCACGTGGCCGAACTGCAGCAGATCCCCAGCATCACCCTCACCGGCGAACCGCTCGCCGGCGGTGCGCTGCGCCAGAACCTGCTCGAGCTCGACCGCGAGGGCCTGGAGCGCTTCTTCGCCGAAACCCTCGGCGAGCAGCGCTACCGCGCCCACCATAAGGTGATGAAGTGGATACACCATCGCTATGTCACCGATTTCGACCAGATGACCGACCTCGGCAAGGCGCTGCGCGCAAAGCTGCACGCGCATGCCGAGGTCGTCGTCCCGAACGTGGTGTTCGACAAGCCGTCCGCCGACGGCACCCACAAGTGGCTGCTGGCGATGGGTGCCGATGGCAAGAACGCCATCGAGGCGGTGTACATCCCGGACAAGGGGCGCGGCACGCTGTGCGTGTCCTCGCAGGTCGGCTGCGGCCTCAACTGCACCTTCTGTTCGACCGCCACCCAAGGCTTCAACCGCAACCTGACCACCGCCGAGATCATCGGCCAAGGTCTGGGTCGCCGCCCGCCACCTGGGCAACGTGCCGCACCAGCAGCGCCGCCTCACCAATGTGGTGATGATGGGCATGGGCGAGCCGCTGATGAATTTCGACAACGTCGTGCGCGCGATGAGCGTGATGCGCGACGACCTGGGCTACGGCCTTACCAACAAGCGCGTGACCCTGTCGACGTCCGGCCTTAGTGCCGATGATCGACCGCCTGTCCAGCGAAAGTGATGTTTCCCATAGCGGTGTCGCTGCATGCGCCGACCGACGAGCTGCGCGAGACGCTCGTGCCGCTCAACAAGAAATATCCGATCACCGAGCTGATGGCCTCGTGCGCCCGCTACCTGCGGGCGAACAAGAAGCGCGATTCTGTGACGTTCGAATACACCCTTATGAAGGGCGTCAACGACCAGCCCGAGCATGCCCGGCAGCTGGCCAGGCTGATGCGCCAGTTCGACAACGCGGTGCAGGCGCGCGATTCGGGCAAGGTCAACCTGATCCCGTTCAATCCGTTCCCCGGCACCCGCTATGAGCGTTCCGACGAGACGCAGATCCGGGCCTTCCAGAAGATCCTTCTCGATTCGCAGGTGCTGGCCATGGTCCGGCGCACGCGCGGCGACGATATCGACGCCGCCTGTGGCCAGCTCAAGGGCTGGGTCATGGACCGGACCCGGCGCCAAGGCCGAGTTCCGCCGCAGCCTGGACCGCGCGCCCGAATCGAACGGGCAGGTCGACGGACATGCGGCCTGACGGGCGACTGGTCCTGCTGCTGGGCGCGCTGCTGCTGGCGGCGTGCGCCAAGTCGCCGACGGTCAAGGCCCCCAAGATCAAGGGCAGCGAGCAGGTCGCGCCCGAATACCCACTACGCGGACAGCGAGGCCACCAAGAAGCGGGTGCAGATCCGCGACACCCCAGGCCTCGCGGCGCAGCGGCTGGCCTCCGGCGACCTCGCCGAAGCCGAGAAGCAGGCGCACAAGGTCCTCAAGCTCGACCCGGCCGACGCCGACGCGTACACGCTGCTGGGCGTCATCGCCGCCCGGCATGGGCAGGTGGCGCAGGCGGGGGAACACTATCGGCGCGCCGCGGAACTGGCTCCGCAGCGTGGCGAGGTCCTCAACAACTACGGTGCCTTACTCTGCTCCAACGGCTATCCGGCCGAAGCCCCATCTGGTTCGACCGGGCGCTGGCGGCGCCGAACTACCGTTCGCCGGGCTCGGCACTGGCCAACGCAGGCGGGTGTGCGCTGAAAAGCGGACAGGGCGAACGTGCAGAGCGTGACTTGCGTCGCGCTCTCGACATCGACCCGAAAAATGCCTATGCGCTGGCCAGCATGGCCGGGTATCAATATGGGCAGGGGCGATATTTCGAGGCACGCGCGTTCGCGGAACGCAGGCTGGCGGCTGCGCCGGCCGATGCAACCGTGCTACAACTCGCGGTCAGGATCGAAGAGAGGCTTGGCGACAGGGTGGCCGCCAGTCGATACCAGCAGCGGTTGAGGGCGGAGTTCCCGCAAGCCGCGCTTTCCAGTACCGGGGAAGGGTCACAGTGATCCAAGAAGCCAGCGCGAACAACCACGGCGACGCGCGGGGGAGCGGTGCGCGCCTGCGCGAAGCGCGGAGCGCAGCGGGCCTGAGCCTGCAGGAAGTCGCGACCCGGTTGCGCATGCCGGTACATGTGGTCGAGGCACTGGAAGAAGGGCGCTGGCAGGTAATCGGCGCCAGCGTGTTCGTGCGTGGCCAGTTGCGCAGCTATGCGCGCCTGCTCGGCGTCGATGTCGAGCCGTACCTGGACGCCGAAGTCGCACCGGCCGCTCCGGTGGACCTGGTGAGCCATGCGCACACCCCGCGCATCCAGCGGGTGATGGAGGGCATCGGGCGGCGCCTCGTGTACGTGGTGATCACCGCCGTCATCGCCGTGCCGGCATGGATGTGGACGCGTTCGCACCTGGGCGACACTCCCCCGCGACCGCATCGCTTGATGCCGTGCCGGCCGACACGGCGTCGCTGGACCCGTCCATCGAGTCGCAGCAGCCGGTAGTGCCGTCCCCGGTCGTCGCCGCCAGCGCCGAGTCCAGTGCGCCTTACGTGGCCTCGCTGGCGCCGGTCAATCGCACCCCGTCGGCGACGTCCGAGAAGCTCGTGCTGGAATTCAGCGGCGAAAGCTGGATGCAGGTCGCCGGCCGGGATGGCGGGACCCCAAACAGGGCCTGATGCGCGCGGGCGATACCCGCAGTTTCGATGCCTCCGCGGTGGCGCGGGTGGTGCTCGGCAATGCTTCGGTGGTACGTGTTCAGCAAGCAGGCAGTATCGTGGACACGACTCCGTACCAGCGGGCGAACGTCGCCCGCTTTGCGGTATCCCTGACGGTTCCGTCACCGCTGCCGAATAACCGGCGTCGGCCGGTACTCCACTGGGACAGGAAGACCCCGCCGGGTCCCGCGCGGGGCAGGGAACTGCATGGCAATCGACGACCTTCTTGACGAACACGAGCAGGGCGAACGCGTCCGTTCGTGGTTGCGCGACAACGCACTTGGCATTCTCGGCGGCTTGCTGCTTGGCGTCGCCGCCATCTATGGCTGGCGCTGGTGGGGTACCCACCAAGGCGCAGCAGCAGCAGCAGGCGCACTCGACCTATGCCGAGGCGATCAAGCAGCTTGATGCGGGCGCCGTCGACAAGGCTGGCGCGCTGCTGGCCGGCCAGAAGGGTACGTACGCCACGCTGGCTGCGTTGCGGGTGGCCAAGTCGCAGGTCGAGGCCGGCAAGCCTGAGGACGCGATCACGACCTTGCGTGGCGTCCAGGCCGAGCCTTCCCTGCAGCCGCTGGTGAACGAGCGGCTGGCCCAGCTGCACAACGCCGCAGGCAAGCCCGAAGAGGCGCTCAAGCTGCTCGAGGGCGATACCGGCAGCGCCGGTCTGGAGCTGCGCGGCGATGCCCTGCTTGCTTCCGGAAAGCGCGATGAGGCCCGGGACGCCTACGCCAAGGCACTGGCTGCGACCGACGTGGCTTCGCCGGCACGCCGCCGGGTCGAACTGAAGCTGCAGGAAGCCGGTGGCGACGTTCCCGAGCCGGAGGCGATCTGATGGCACGCACGCACATGCTCCGTCCGGCGCTGGTCGCTGGCCTGCTGGTGGTGGCCCTGTCGGGCTGCAGCACCATCAAGGGCTGGTTCGCCGGCAAGGACGCGGCCGCCAAGAAGGCAGCCGAGCCGGCCGAGCTGGTCGATTTCGAGGCAACCGTCCATCCCGCAGAAATCTGGTCGGCGAATCTGGGCGAGGGCGAGCGCCGGATCGGTGCGCGCCAAGGACCTGTGGTCCTGGACGGCCGCGTGTTCGCCGCCGCAACGGAAGACCGCGTGACCGCGCTCGACCTGCAGACGGGCCGCGAGGTCTGGCAGTTCCGCGGTGGCAAGGACGAGTCGCTCCGGCTGGCCGGTGGTCCCGGCGCCGGTGAAGGTCTGGTGGTGGTCGGCAGCCTTACCGGTGATGTGATCGCGCTGGATGCCGGCAGCGGCAGCGAGCGTTGGCGCGCCAAGGTGACCAGCGAGGTCATTGCCGCGCCGCTGGTCACGCAGGGCACGGTGTTCGTGCGCAGCAACGACGGACGCATCAGTGCCTTCGACGCGACCAATGGCGAGCGGCGCTGGTTCAATGAACACGAGTTGCCGGCGCTGACGATCCGCGGCAACGCGCCGCTGGCGTGGGCCCCGGGCGTGCTGTTCTCAGGCAACGACGACGGCACTCTCAGCGCCCCGGCGCTGCAGGATGGCCGCGCGCTGTGGCAGCAGACGATCGGTACGCCCGATGGCCGTACCGAGCTGGAGCGCATGGCCGATGTGGACAGCGCGCCGTTGATCGATGGCACGCAGCTGTTCGTCAGCAGTTTCAAGAACCGCACGGTCTCCATCGATGGACCGACCGGTCGGCCGATGTGGCAGAGCGAGCACGGCGGCATCGGTGGCATGGGCGTGGCGTCGGCGGGCCTGGCGGTGTCCAGCCCGGCCGGCACGGTGTACCTGCTGGACAAGACCAGCGGTGCCGCACTGTGGTCGCAGCCGGTGCTGGCGCGCCGTTCCCTGACCGGCCCGGCCGTGCAGGGTGACTACGTGGTGGTCGGCGACTTCGACGGTTACGTGCACTGGCTGCGCCTGTCCGACGGTGCGCAGGCCGCGCGCGAGCGCGTCGGTGGCAAGGCGATCAAGGCGCAGCCGGTCGTGGTGGATGGCATCCTGCTGGTGCAGAACGTCGAAGGCGGCCTGACCGCCTTCCGTCTGGACTGAGCGGACGGATGCAGGCAGAGATCGGACCATGTTGCCGCTGGTTGCTCTGGTCGGACGGCCGAATGTCGGCAAGTCGACCCTGTTCAATGCGCTGACCCGCAGCCGCGACGCGCTGGTTCACGACGAACCGGGCGTCACCCGCGACCGCAACTACGGCGTGTGCCGGCTGGATCCGGACCGCCCGTTCCTGCTGGTCGACACCGGCGGCATCGCCGGCGACGAGGAAGGCCTGGCCGGCGCGACCGCCCGCCAGTCGCGTGCTGCGGCCGGCGAGGCGGACCTGGTCCTGTTCGTGGTCGACGGCCGCGAAGGCACCTCCGCGCTCGACGACGAGATCCTGTCCTGGCTTTCGCAAGCTGGCGCGGCCTACGTTGCTGGTGATCAACAAGATCGACGGCACCAACGAGGAGGCGGTGCGCGCCGAGTTCGCGCGCTACGGTTTCTCCGACGTGCTGGCGGTATCCGCCGCGCATCGCCAGCGCCTGGACGACATGCATGGCGAGATCCTCGACCGCCTGCCCGAAGAGGGCAGCGCCGAGGAACTGGACAACGATCCCGACCGCCTGCGCGTGGCCTTCGTCGGCCGACCTAACGTGGGCAAGTCGACCTGGTCAACCGCCTGCTCGGCGAGGAGCGGATGATCGCCTCCGAAGTCCCGGGCACGACGCGCGATTCGATCGCCGCCGACCTCGAGCGCGACGGCAAGCTGTACCGGCTGGTCGACACCGCCGGCATCCGCCGCAAGGGCAAGGTCGAGGAGGCGGTCGAGAAGTTCAGCGTGGTCAAGACGCTGCAGGCGATCGAGCGCTGTAAGGTAGCGGTGCTGATGCTCGACGCCACCGAAGGTGTCACCGACCAGGGACGCCACCGTGCTCGGTGCGGTGCTCGATGCCGGCCGTGCGCTGGTGGTCGCGGTCAACAAGTGGGATGGATTGACCACCTACCAGCGCGAGCAGGCCGAGGCGCTGCTGTCGCGCAAGCTGTCGTTCGTACCATGGGCCGAGGCGGTGCGTATCTCGGCCAAGCATGGTTCCGGGCTGCGCGAACTGTTCCGTGCGGTGCATCGCGCCCACGCCTCGGCGATCCGCACCTTCAGCACCAGCGAAGTCAACAAGGCGCTGGAGATCGCGGTTGAAAGCAATCCGCCGCCGAGCATCCGCGGCCATGTTTCCAAGCTGCGCTACGTGCATCCGGGTGGCGAGAACCCGCCGACCTTCGTCGTCCACGGCACCCGCCTGAAGGACCTGCCCGAGTCGTACAAGCGCTACCTGAGAACTTCTTCCGCAAGCGCTTCAAGCTGGTCGGCACGCCGGTGCGGATGCTGTTCCGCGAGGGTACCAACCCCTACGAAGGCAAGAAGAACGAGCTGAGCGACCGCTGGGGGTCGCGCGCAAGCGCCGGCTCATGCGCCACGTCAAGCGCGGCAAGTGAGATGGCGGCGGTCTTCACCGCCGACGCACTGACGCTGGGCCTGCTCGCCGGCGGCCGCGGCAGCCGCCCGGTGGGCATCGACAAGGCCTGGATCGAACGCGACGGCATCGCGCAGGTGCTGCGCTTTGCCCGTCGTTTCCCCGGCGAGACCGGCCCGGTGCTGGTCAGCGCCAACCGCAGCCTGGAGCGCTACGCGGAGGCCGGCCTGCAGGTCGTCACCGATCGCATGGCCGAAGGCAGCGGCCCGCTGGCGGGCATCGATGCCTTGGCCGCCGCCTGCGCGACGCCGTGGCTGCTGACCCTGCCGGTCGACCTGTTCGACGTCAACGATTGCCTGGTACGCACGCTGGCCAGTTGCGCGTCGGAGCACGGTGCCGTGGCCGGGGACGAGGACGGGCTGCAGCCGCTGGTCGCTCTTTACCATGCCGACGCGTTGCGTGCGGAACTTCCCGGCGTGATCGCGGCCGGTGAACTGTCCCCGCGCCAGCTGCAGCAGCGCCTCGGTCTGGCCCGCGTAAGCCTGCCGGGGGTACGCTTCGGTAACCTCAATACGCCACACGACCTGGTCGCCGCGGGCATCCTGCCGCGCTAGTGGACCCTCGTCTCCCGCGACTTCGACAGCCGATCCAGATGAGCAGCGACGATTTTCCGACCCGTCTCGCCCTGACCGAAGCGCTCGCCATCCTCCGTCGCGTCGCCAGCGCACGACGCCTGGACAGTGAACGTGTCGCCACCTCGCGCGCCGACGGGCGCGTGCTCGCCGCCGACGTCGTCGCACCGGTGGCCTTGCCGCCCTTCGACAACAGCGCGATGGACGGCTTCGCCCTGCGCCACGCCGACCTGCCTGCGCAGGGCGGCACGGTACTGCGGCTGGCGGGCGAGCAGTTCGCCGGGCCGGATCTCGGTCTGGAACTGGCGGCAGGCGAGTGCGTGCGCATCACCACCGGTGCACCGCTGCCGCGCGGCGCCGACACGGTGCTTATCAAGGAGAACGCGATCGTCGCCGACGGAACGGTCACGGTGCCCGCGGGACTTGCCGCCGGTGCCAACGTGCGCTTCCGCGCCGAGGACGTGGTGGAAGGCGACACCGTGCTGCGCGCGGGCCAGGTGCTGACGCCTGCGCGGATCGGCCTTACCGCATCGCTGGGTATCGACCGGCTGCCGGTGGTGGCGCGTCCGACCGTGGCGGTGTTCGCCAGTGGCGACGAGCTGGTCGAGCTAAGGCCTGCCCCCTGGCGCCGGGCCAGGTCTACAACAGCAACCGCGACCAGCTGATGGCGCAATTGCGCCAGCTGGGCCTGGAGCCGGTGGCGTGGCCCACGCTGCCGGACGATCCGGCGCGGATCGAGGCGGTGCTGGCGGACGCGGCTGAAAGCTTCGACGTGGTGCTGACCTGCGGAGGGGTCTCCGCCGGCGAGAAGGATCATCTGCCGCGCTGGCTGCAGGCACATGGGCGCGTCCACTTCTGGAAGGTGCGCATGCGTCCGGGCATGCCGGTGCTGTTCGGCGAAGCAGGGCGCGCACTGGTGCTCGGCCTGCCGGGCAATCCGGTCTCGGTGCTGGCCACGTTCACCGTGCTCGGTCGCGAAATGCTCGACACGCTGCAAGGGCGTGGCGATTCGCGCACGCGCTGGCGCGCGCGGCTGGCGCTCGCCCTGGCGCAAGCGGCACGAGCGGCTGGAGTTCCTGCGCGGGCAGCTGGCGCAGGACGCGGATGCGGTACTGCTGGCGCATCCGAGTCCGGCCGATGGCTCGCATCGGCTTGCCGCCGCCGCGAACAGCGACGTACTGATCGTGCTGGACGAAGGCGCACGCGACTACGCCGCCGGCGACCTTGTCGAGGTCGTGCCGCTGTAGCGCGTCCGCCACGGTGGACGACGCCATGCCGGCAACGCTGCGGACGGCGCATGCGGCTTCCGTCAACGGAAGCCTGCGCCGATAATCCGGCCATGGCCATTCCCGAGATCACCCCGCAGCAGGCCCGCGAACGCCAGCGCCAGGGCGCGCTGCTGGTCGACATCCGCGAACTGCACGAGCGCGCCTCCGGCCAGGCCGAAGGGGCGCTTGGCATCGCCAAGGCCGAACTCGAAGCCGGCCACGCACGGCACCTGCCGTCGGCGCAGGCGGAGATCCTGCTGATCTGCCAGTCCGGGCGCCGCTCCGCCGCCACGGCTGCGGTGCTCGCGTCGGCCGGCTACGGCGACGTGCGTTCGGTTGCCGGCGGCACCACCGCCTGGATCGCCGCGGAGCTGCCCGTGGTCAAGCCGCAGCTGGAAGCCGACGAAGCCGATTTCCTCGAGCGCTATTCGCGCCACCTGCGCCTTACCCGAGGTCGGGATCGAAGGCCAGCGCCGGCTCGAACAGTCCACGGTGCTGCTGGTCGGTGCCGGTGGCCTCGGCTCGCCGGCCGCGTTCTACTTGGCCGCCGCCGGTATCGGCCACCTGCGCCTTATCGACGACGACGTGGTCGATCGCAGCAACCTGCAGCGGCAGATCCTGCATGTGGAGGCGACGATCGGCACGGCCAAGGTGGATTCGGCCAAGGAACGGCTGGCCGCGCTCAATCCCCGTGTGCGGATCGAGGCCATACCCGAGCGGGTGACGTCGGCCAACGTCGAGGCGCTGCTGGACGGCGTCGACGTGGTGGTCGACGGCTCGGACAACTTCCCGCTGCGCTACCTGCTCAACGATGCCTGCGTGAAGCTGGCCAAGCCGCTGGTGTACGGCGCGGTGCAGCGCTTCGAGGGCCAGGCCAGCGTGTTCGATGCCGGTCGCCATCGCGGCCAGTGCCCGTGCTACCGCTGCCTGTTTCCCGAGCCGCCGCCGCCGCAGTTCGCGCCCAGCTGCGCCGAAGCGGGGGTTCTCGGCGTGTTGCCGGGCATCGTCGGCCTGTTGCAGGCCAACGAGGCGATCAAGCTGCTGCTGGGCATCGGCCAGTCGCTGGCCGGGCGGCTGCTGCAGTTCGACGCGCTGTCCATGCGGTTCCGCGAAATCCGCCTGCCCGCCGATCCGGACTGCCCGGTCTGCGCGCCCGGCCGGCCATTCCCCGGCTACATCGACTACGCTCGCTTTTGCTCCAGCGGCGGCTGACAGCCGCGCCGCGCGCGGACATCGTGGATATCGCATCGGCGCGTGCCGGCCGGGCAGGGAAGGAACACAATGGCCGTCGAGGCAACCACAAGCAGTGAGCTGGTCAATGTCGTCGCGCTGCTTGGCGCGGCGGTGGTCATGGTGCCGCTGTTCCGGCGCCTGGGGCTGGGCTCGGTGCTCGGCTACCTGTGCGCCGGCCTGTTGATCGGCCCGTTCGGGCTGCGCTGGTTCACCGATCCACAGGCGATCCTGCACGTGGCCGAGCTGGGCGTGGTCATGTTCCTGTTCGTGATCGGCCTGGAGATGCGGCCCTCGCACCTGTGGAGCCTGCGCCGGGAGATCTTCGGCCTGGGCACGCTGCAGATCGTCGCGTGCACCGCGGCGCTCACCGGCGTGGCCCTGCTGCTCGGGCTGCCGTCGAAGACCGCGTTCATCGGCGCGGCCGGCTTCGTGCTGACCTCCACGGCCATCGTGATGCAGCTGCTCAGCGAACGTGGCGACATCGCCGTGCCGCGCGGGCAGAAGATGGTCTCGATCCTGCTGTTCGAGGACCTGCTGATCGTGCCGCTGCTGGCGCTGGTGGCGTTCATGTCGCCGCTGCCACATGACGACGGCGGCGGTCGCTGGCTGGGCGTGGCCACCGCGGTGGCGGCGCTGGCGGGGCTGATCGCCGCCGGCATCTGGCTGCTCAATCCGCTGTTCCGCCTGCTCGCGGCCGCCAAGGCGCGCGAGGTGATGACCGCCGCGGCGCTGCTGGTCGTGCTGGGTGCTGCGCTGCTGATGGAAGTCGGCGGCCTGTCGATGGCGATGGGCGCCTTCCTCGCCGGTGTACTGCTGTCGGAATCGACCTTCCGCCACCAGCTGGAAGCGGACATCGAGCCGTTCCGCGGCATCCTGCTCGGCCTGTTCTTATGGCCGTGGGCATGGCCCCACCTGTCCGTGGTCGCGCGCAACTGGCCGCTGATCGTAACCGGCGTGCTGGCGATGATGCTGGCGAAGGCGCTGTGCGTGTACGTGGTGGCGCGGATAACCCGCAGCAGCCACGCCGACGCGCTGGACCGGGCGGTGCTGATGGCGCAGGGTGGCGAATTCGCGTTCGTGCTGTATGCGGCCGCGCAGGTGGCCGGGGTGATCGATGGCCAGGCCAATGCCAACCTGACCGCGATCGTGGTCCTGTCCATGGCACTGACGCCGCTGGTGGTGCTGCTGGCGCGGCGCTTCATCCGTCGCGATGCCGAACTGTCCATGGACGGCATCGACACGGCCGACGGCCTGGGTGGCAGCGTGCTGATCATCGGCTTCGGCCGCTTCGGCTAAGGTCATGAGCCAGGCGCTGCTGGCTCGCGACGTGGACGTGACCATCATCGACACCGACATCGAGATGATCCGCAGCGCCGGCGAGTTCGGCTTCAAGGTGTACTACGGCGATGGCCGCCGGCTGGACGTGCTGCACGCATCCGGCGCCGGCAGCGCCCGCGCGATCGCGGTGTGCATCGACGATCGGGCCGCGGCCAACCAGATCGCGGAGTTGTGCCGCGGCCAGTTCCCGCAGGCCAGGCTTGCTGGTGCGCGCCTTCGACCGCGAGCATGCGCTGGAACTGGTGGCGCTGGACGTGGACTACCACATCCGCGAGACCTTCGAATCGGCGGTGCGTTTCGGTAAGGCGGCGCTGGAAGCGCTGGACGTGGATGCCGACGAGGCCGCGCGCGTGTCCGAGGAGGTGCGCCGGCTCGATGCCGAGCGTTTCAGCCTGGAAGTGGCTGCCGGTGACGTGCGGGCGGGGCGGCCGCTGATCATCGGCAACACCGCGCCGGCCACGCCGACGCCGTTCACCACGCCGCGGCGCGAATCGCAGCGGCTGGACCCGGCCGCTGCCGATGCACCGGACGGGCAGGACGACGCCTGAGCAGTCGCGACTGGCCGGGTCGCGGCGTCAGCGGGGTCACCGCATGAATCCGGCCAGCGCCTCGCCGTAGCGCGGATCGTCGGACAGGTCGTTGTGGCCGTGGCCGGGAAAGTCGACCACTTCCGCCCGGACCGGCAGCGCCGCCAGCAGCCGGTCGGTATTCCGTGGCGGGACGAGCGTGTCCTTACCGGCGCGCAGGACCAGCACGCGGCCGTGGTAGCCACGCAGGAATTCGGTCGACGGATAGCGTTCGTCCAGCAGCAGGCCCACCGGCAGCCAGGGATAGTGGGCCTTACCCGACATCGGCCATGCCGTCGAACGGCGTGACTATGGCCAGCCGTCCGACCGGCCGTTGCGAGGCCACCCAGGCCGCCACCCCGCTGCCCACGCCGATGTCGCCGTCCGGATGGCGTCGCCGGATTGCGTCGTACAGGGCCAGCGCGTCGGCCAGCAGGGCCTTCTCCCGGGTTCGCCTTCGCTGGCGCCGTAGCCGCGGTAGGCGACCAGATAGACGGTACGGGTGTGGAACCACCCCGCGAACGGTTCGCGCCAGGCTTCGATCCGTTCGGCATTGCCACCGAAATAGACCAGCGCGTCGGTGCGCCCCGGGTTCACCTGCCAGCCACGCAGGCGTACGTCGTCGACCTGCAGTTCGAAGTCGGTGGCAGCCGCGTCCACCCGGGTGTAACCGGGGTAGTAGATGAGCGAGCGCTGGCGCGTGTACACCAGCGCGGCGATCGCGGCGTAGCCGAGCACCAGGGCCAGCGCGGCCGCCAGCAGGATCCTGCCGGCGCGACGTTCAGCCATGGCGCCGGCGCGCGGCCTCGAACGCCGCCAGCTGTTCCGGCGTGGCTTCGGCCTTATGGCGGGACTTCCAGTCGGCGAACGGCATGCCGTAGACGGCCTCGCGCGCCTGCTCCTTGTCCATCGGCTGGCCGGCGGCTTCGGCCGCCTCGCGGTACCAGTCGGCGAGGCAGTTGCGACAGAAACCGGCGAGGATCATCAGGTCGATGTTCTGCACGTCCGGTCGCGCCTCGTTGAGGTGGCGGAGCAGGCGCCGGAATGCCGCGGCCTCGAGTTCAACGGTGTCGACCATCTCCATCCTCCTACCTGCCCGTAACCGAATCGGGGACAATGTGCCGATTCCACGCCCCAGCCGCAAGCTCCCGCCTGATGACCGCCCGCATCCTCGATGGCCGCCGTGTTTCCGAAGACCTGCTCGACGAGCTGAAGGTGCGGGTCGATGCCCGGCTGGCCGCGGGCAAGGCCCGGCCGGGGCTGGCGGTGGTGCTGGTGGGCTCGGACCCGGCGTCGGCCGTGTACGTGCGCAACAAGCGCCGTGCCGCCGAAAAGGTCGGCATCGAGGCCTTCGACTACGACCTGCCGGCCGGCACCTCCGAGGCCGAGATCCTGGCCTGATCGACCGGCTCAACGCCGATCCGAAGATCCACGGCATCCTGGTCCAGCTGCCGCTGCCGGGCATCCCGGATGCGACTGGCCTGATCCGCCGGATCGATCCACGCAAGGACGTGGATGGCTTCCACCCCGAAAACGTCGGCCACCTCGCGCTGCGCCAGTTCGGCCTGCGCCCGTGCACACCGCGCGGGATCATGACCCTGCTGGCCCATACCGACCGTCCCGTGCGCGGCCGCAATGCGACGATCGTGGGCGTCAGCAACCATGTCGGCCGGCCGATGGCGCTGGAACTGCTGATCGCCGGCTGCACGGTGACCAGCTGCCACAAGTTCACGCCCCGCGAGGTGCTCGAAGCCCGGGTGCGCGACGCCGAAATCCCGGTGGTGGCGGTGGGTCGGCCGGGGATCGTGCCCGGCGAGTGGGTCAGGCCGGGCGCGGTGGTCATCGACGTGGGCATCAACCGCCTGGATGACGGCCGGCTGGTCGGCGACGTGGGCTACGAGGCCGCGGCTGCCCGGGCCAGCTGGATCACCCCGGTGCCCGGCGGAGTGGGCCCGATGACCGTGGCCACGCTGATGCAGAACACGATCGAGGCGGTCGAGGCGCTCGAAAAGGGCGCCTGAGCGGCTCCGCGGGCCCGTCTGGCCAGGGCGCGTCCCCGGCCGGGGTCGTCGTCCTGGGCCTCCCCACGCAAGGAATGCAGCGTGTCGTCGGATGGGCAGGCGAGGGCGCCCCGTTCGCGGGTATAATGGCGCGCTTCCCCACATCCGGGTATGCCGATGCTGCGCATCCAGGCCGAAGCACTCACCTACGACGACGTTTCGCTCGTCCCCGCCCACTCCACCGTGCTGCCGAAGGATGTCGATCTCGGCACCCGGCTGACCCGTGACCTGCGCATCAACCTGCCGATCGTCTCGGCGGCGATGGACACGGTCACCGAAGCGCGCCTTACCGTGGCCATGGCCCAGCTGGGCGGCATCGGCATCCTGCACAAGAACATGACCGCCGAGCAGCAGGCGGCGGAAGTGGCCAAGGTCAAGAAGTTCGAGTCCGGCGTGATCCGCGACCCGATCACGGTCAGGCCCGACACCACCATCCGCGAAGTGCTGGCGCTGACCCGCTCGCGCAACATTTCCGGCGTGCCGGTGGTCGACGAATCCGGGCAGCTGACCGGCATCGTGACCCGTCGCGACATGCGTTTCGAGACCGAGCTTGACGATCCGGTCCGCCACATCATGACCAAGAAGGACAAGCTGGTCACGGTGAACGAGGGCGCTGCCGACGACGAAGTGCTCAAGCTGCTGCACCGCCACCGCATCGAGAAGGTGCTGGTGGTCAACGGCGACTACGCGCTGCGTGGCCTGATCACGGTCAAGGACATCCAGAAGAAGACCGACAACCCCAACGCCGCCAAGGACAGCGCCTCGCGCCTGCTGGTCGGTGCGGCGGTGGGCGTGGGTGGCGACACCGAGCAGCGCGTCGAAGCGCTGGTGGCTGCCGGCGTGGACGTGATCGTAGTCGACACCGCGCACGGCCATTCGCAGGCGGTCGTCGACCGCGTGGCCTGGTGAAGAAGAACTTCCCGCAGGTGCAGGTGATCGGCGGCAACATCGTCACCGGCGAGGCCGCACTGGCGCTGTACGACGCCGGCGCCGACGCGGTGAAGGTCGGCGTGGGCCCCGGCTCGATCTGCACCACGCGCGTGGTCGCCGGCGTGGGCGTGCCGCAGATCACCGCGGTGGACCTGGTCGCCGAAGCGCTGCAGGACCGCATCCCGCTGATCGCCGACGGCGGCATCCGCTATTCGGGCGACATCGGCAAGGCGATCGCCGCCGGTGCGTCCACGGTGATGATGGGGGCCTGTTCGCCGGCACCGAGGAGTCGCCGGGCGAGATCGAGCTGTTCCAGGGTCGCAGCTACAAGAGCTATCGCGGCATGGGTTCGCTGGGTGCGATGGAGAAGGGTTCCAAGGATCGCTATTTGGGACGCTTCCGACGCCGACAAGCTGGTGCCGGAAGGCATCGAGGGCCGCGTGCCCGTTCGTGGCCCGCTGTCGGGCGTGATCCACCAGCTGATCGGCGGCCTGCGTGCCACGATGGGCTATGTCGGCTGCGCGACCATCGACGAGATGCGCAGCAAGCCCAAGTTCGTGGTGATCACCGGCGCCGGCCAGCGCGAGAGCCACGTCCACGACGTGCAGATCACCAAGGAACCGCCGAACTACAGGATGGGGGGGAAACCCATGGAGGAGCTCGCCTGGATGATGCTGGTGGCGGCTCCTTTCATCGTCCGTGCGGGCATCGGCCTGTTCTTTCGCAGGGCATGGCAGCGGATCGTGTTTCCCGGGATCGGGGCGGCCGGCATCTACGCGGCCGTGCTGTATTCCATGCAGGTTGACATGGTGCGACGAGGCCCGATCGGGGACGTTGCCCCTGCCGATCCGATGCGGGTGGCGACCGAGGTCGCACTGGTCGCGCTGCCCCTCGGAATGTTTGCTGGCCTTATGTTCCATCTAATCACCCGTTTCATCCGGAAGAAAAAGGCATGACTTCCCAGCCGCCGACCGACATCCACAGCGACAAGATCCTCATCCTCGACTTCGGCGCGCAGTACACACAGCTGATCGCCCGCCGCATCCGCGAACTCGGCGTCTACTGCGAGATCTGGGCCTGGGACCACGACCCGGTCGAGATCGCCGCGTTCGCGCCCAAGGGCATCATCCTGTCGGGCGGCCCCGAGTCGACCACAGAGGAAGGTTCGCCGCGCGCGCCGCAGCTGGTATTCGATTCCGGCCTGCCGCTGCTCGGCATCTGCTACGGCATGCAGACCATGGCCAAGCAGCTCGGCGGCGACACCGAGGCCGCCGACCAGCGCGAGTTCGGCCATGCCGAGGTCTCGCTGGTGGCCGCCGACCGCCTGTTCGAAGGGCTGAAGGACCATCCCGGTGCGCCCCCGCGGCTGGACGTATGGATGAGCCATGGCGACCACGTTTCGGTCGCGCCGCCAGGCTTCACCATCACCGCGAAGACCGACCGCATCCCGGTCGCCGCCTTCGCCGACGACGCGCGCCGCTGGTACGGCGTGCAGTTCCACCCGGAAGTGACCCACACCAAGCAGGGCCAAGGCGCTGCTGCGCCGGTTCGTGGTCGACATCTGCGGCTGCCAGACCCTGTGGACCGCCGAGCACATCATCGACGACCAGATCGCGCGCGTGCGCGCCCAGGTCGGCACGGACGAGGTGATCCTGGGCCTGTCCGGCGGCGTCGATTCCTCGGTGGTCGCCGCGCTGCTGCACAAGGCCATCGGTGACCAGCTGACCTGCGTGTTCGTCGACACCGGCCTGCTGCGCTGGCAGGAGGGCGACCAGGTGATGGCGATGTTCGCCGAGCACATGGGCGTCAAGGTTGTCCGCGTCGATGCGCACGAGCGCTATTTCAGGGCGCTGGAAGGCGTTGCCGACCCGGAAGCCAAGCGCAAGATCATCGGCAACCTGTTCGTCGAGATCTTCGAGGAAGAGTCGAACAAGCTGAAGAACGCCCGCTGGCTGGCCCAGGGGCACGATCTACCCGGACGTGATCGAGTCGGCCGGCAGCAAGACCGGCAAGGCGCATGTCATCAAGAGCCACCACAATGTCGGCGGCCTGCCCGAGCACATGAAGCTGGGCCTGGTCGAGCCGCTGCGCGAGCTGTTCAAGGACGAGGTGCGCCGGCTCGGCGTCGAGCTGGGCCTGCCGCGGCAGATGGTCTACCGCCATCCGTTCCCGGGCCCGGGCCTGGCGTGCGCATCCTCGGCGAGGTCAAGCCGGAATACGCCGAGCTGCTGGCCCGCGCCGATGCGATCTTCATCGAAGAGCTGCGCGCCTGGGACCTGTACGACAAGACCAGCCAAGGCCTTCGCCGTGTTCCTGCCGGTAAAGTCGGTGGGCGTGGTCGGCGACGCGCGTGCCTACGAATGGGTGATCGCGTTGCGCGCGGTGGAGACCATCGATTTCATGACCGCGCACTGGGCGCACCTGCCGTACGAGTTCCTCGGCCGGGTGTCCAACCGGATCATCAACGAACTGCGCGGCGTCTCTCGCGTGGTCTACGACATCAGCGGCAAGCCGCCGGCCACCATCGAGTGGGAGTGAGCGGCACGCCCTTGCGCGTGCCGTCGCGGTGACGGGAACAACATCAGACAGGAGTCGTCCATGCGTTCCAGAACCTTCGGCCCGACCGGCCGCAGCGTAGGCGAGATCGGATTCGGTGCCTGGGCCATCGGCGCGGCCTGGGGCGCGGTCGATGACAACGATTCGGTGGCCGCGCTGCACGCCGCGCTGGACGCAGGGCTGGATTTCATCGACACCGCCGACGTGTACGGTGACGGCCATTCCGAGCGGCTAATCGCGCGCGTGCTCAAGGAGCGCGGCGGGGAGCGTCCGTTCGTGGCGACCAAGGCCGGCCGCCGCCTGCCGCAGCAGACCGTGGCCGGCTACAGCGCGGAGAACCTGGAGGGCTGGATCGACCGCAGCCTGCGCAACCTCGAGGTCGACGTGCTCGACCTGCTTCAGCTGCACTGCCCGCCGACCGACGCGTATTACCACCCGGAAGTGTTCGAGCGGATGGAGCGGCTGGTCGAGCGCGGCAAGATCCGCCATTACGGCGTCAGCGTGGAGCGGGTGGAAGAGGCGCTGAAGGCGATCGAGTATCCGGGCGTGGCCAGCGTCCAGATCATCTACAACATGTTCCGCCTGCGCCCGGCCGAGCTGTTCTTCCGCGAGGCCCGGCGCCGCAACGTCGCGGTGATCGTGCGCGTGCCGCTGGCCAGCGGCCTGCTCAGTGGCAAGTTCACCCGCGACACCAGGTTCGCGGCGGACGACCACCGCCAGTTCAACCGCCATGGCGAAGCCTTCGATGTCGGCGAGACCTTCTCCGGGGTGCCGTACGAGGTGGGCCTTAGCAACAGTGGAAAAGCTGCGTGCGCTGGTGCCCGAGGGCGCGACCCCAGCCCAGCTGGCGCTGCGCTGGATCCTGATGGACGAAGCGGTGACCGTAGTCATCCCGGGCGCGCGCACTCCGGCACAGGCGCTGGGCAATGTCGCCGCGGCCGGGCTGCCGGCACTGCCGCAGGCGACGATGGACGCGGTCGCCCGGCTGTACGACCATGGGACATCCGCCCCTACGTGCACCAGCGCTGGTAGCGGCTGGAAGGAGACGGCCGCATGGGCGGAACGCAGCCGGAGGCGGGCACGGGCAGCGAGGTCGATGTCGACGAGCGCTGGATGCGCCATGCCTTCGACCTTACCGACCATGCACAGCAGGCCTTCGACGAGATCCCGGTCGGCGCCGTTCTGGTGGGCGCCGAAGGCCAGCTGCTGGGCGAGGGCTGGAACCGGAACATCGTCGATCACGATCCGGCTGCGCATGCGGAGATCGTCGCGATGCGCGAGGCGGGGCGCCGGCTCGGCAACCACCGCCTGGTCGGTGCCACCCTCTACGTCAGCCTCGAACCCTGCGCGATGTGCGCCATGGCCCTTGTCCACGCCCGCGTTGCCCGGGTGGTGTACGGCGCAGCCGATCCCAAGACCGGTGCCTGCGGCAGCGTCTTCGACCTGCTCACCGACCCGCGCCACAACCACCGCGTGGACGTCCGCGGTGGCGTGCTGGGCGAGGAGGCGGGGCGCCGCCTGAGCAACTATTTCCGCGTCAAGCGCGGCCGGCCGCTGCTGTAGCGGCGTGCCCGGTCAGGATGCCGCGCGCTTGCGCGGCCGATGGTCCATTTCCTCGTTGATCGCGGTCACTGCCAGGCCGACTCGCGGGCCAGCAGCAGGCTGGCGGTGAACATCGCCAGCACGCCGATCGAGGCCAGCCAGATCGGCAGCGAACCGAGGCGATGGCCACTGAAGGAATCGACCGAAACAGCCAAGGCTGGTACCGACGAAGCAGCTGATCGCCGCATAGAGCAGCTGTCCGGCGCGCAGGATGTTGAGGCTGCGCTGGCGTTGCAGGGCGATCCGCCGCTCGTACAGTGCGCGCTCGGCCTGGTCCTCGACATCGGCCAGTTCGCGCAGCAGGGTGCGGGCGCGGTCGATGATGCGCGCGAGCCGGTTGTTGGCCGACAGCAGCAATGAAGCGGTGGCGGTGAGGAAGAACGCCGGCGCGAGCATCGCGGCGAGAACGGCGTGGTTGTTCGCGGAGTCCATGGCGCAGCCGGTTCAAGGGGCTGCGCTATCATGCCAGCCCGCGCGAGGCTGGCAAGCGCGCCGCACACCACAGCGAGGACACATGGCCATTGCAGCAGGACAGGACCGCCTGATCTGGATCGACCTGGAGATGACCGGCCTGGACACCGGGGCCGATTCGATCCTCGAGATCGCCACGGTCGTCACCGACTCGCAGTTGCAGGTGCTGGCCGAGGGGCCCGAGCTGGCGATCGCCCATCCGCTCTCCGCGCTGGAGGCGATGGACGAATGGAACCGCAACCAGCACGGCCGGTCCGGCCTGTGGCAGCGGGTGCTCGACAGCGACGTGACCCTGCCTGGCCGAGGCGCGTACCGTCGCCTTCCTCAACCAGTGGGTGCCGGCGAAGGCGTCGCCGATGTGCGGAAATTCGATCTCTGGGACCGCCGCTTCCTGCACCGGCAGATGCCGCGGCTGGAGCAGTATTTCCACTACCGCAACCTGGACGTGAGCACGCTCAAGGAACTGGCGCGGCGCTGGGCGCCGGACGTGCTGGCCGGCGTGCACAAGCAGTCGGCGCACACGGCGCTGAGCGACGTACACGATTCGATCGCGGAGTTGCGCCACTACCGCCGTCACCTTACCTGTAAGGCTGGCGGCGGCGGAGTAGGACGCTGGGGGTTTACGGCCGGCAGCGCGACGGGACGTAAAGGAAAGGCCCGCCTCGCGGTGGGCCTTTCGCATTCCAGCAGCCGTGGATCAGCCGGCTTTGCGCTTGGCCAGCCGCAGCCAGGTGTCGACCACGGTGTCGGGGTTGAGTGACAGCGACTCGATGCCTTCGGCCATCAGCCATTCGGCCAAGGTCGGGGTGGTCGGACGGACCCAGCCACAGATGCCCACGTACTTGCCCTTGGCGCGCGCGGCCTTGATCGCCATCGACAGCAGCTTCTTGACCGCCGGGTTCCGCTCGTCGAACAGGTGGGCCACGATCGACGAATCGCGGTCCAGCGCTCTGGTCAGCTGGGTGAGGTCGTTGGAGCCGATCGAGAAGCCGTCGAAGATCTCCAGGAACTCTCGTCCGCCAGCAGCGCGTTGGACGGCACCTCGCACATCATGATGATCTTCAGGCCGTTCTCGCCCTGGCGCAGGCCGTTGGCGGCCAGCACCTCGATGACCTTGCGGCCTTCTTCCAGGTGCGCACGAACGGGATCATCACCCAAAGGTTGTCGAGGCCCATCTCGTTGCGGACCTTGAGCACGGCCTTAAGCATTCCAGGCGAAGGCGTCGGCGAACGATGCATCGACATAGCGGCTTGCACCGCGGAAGCCGATCATCGGGTTCTCTTCCTCCGGCTCGTAGCGGTGGCCGCCGATCAGGTTGGCGTACTCGTTGGACTTGAAGTCCGACAGGCGCACGATCACCGGGTGCGGGGCGACCGAGGCGGTGAGGGTGGCGATGCCCTCGGCCAAGGCGCTCGACGTAGAAGCCGACCGGGTCGGAATAGCCGGCGATCTTCGCGTCGATCTTCTTCTTCGTTTCCGCGTCCTGCTTGGCGTACTCCAGCAGGGCCTTGGGATGCACGCCGATGTGGCTGGCGATGATCATCTCCAGCCGGGCAAGACCAATACCGGCATTGGGCAGCTGGCCGAAGTCGAACGCGCGCTCCGGGTTGGCCACGTTCATCATGATCTTCAGCGGCGCCGGCGGCATGTTGCCCAGGTCGGTGGTGATCCGCTCGAAGGGCAGGGCGCTGTCGTAGATGAAGCCGGTGTCGCCCTCGGCGCAGCTGACCGTGACTTCCTGGCAGTCGGCGATCCTGTCCAACGCATTGCCGGTGCCGACCACGGCGGGTACGCCCAGTTCGCGGGCGATGATCGCGGCGTGGCAGGTGCGGCCGCCACGGTTGGTGACGATCGCGCTGGCGCGCTTCATCACCGGCTCCCAGTCAGGATCGGTCATGTCGGCGACCAGCACGTCGCCGGGCTGCACGCGGCTCATGTCGTCCAGCGAGCGGACCACGCGGGCCACGCCGCTGCCGATCTTCTGGCCGATGGCGCGACCTTCGGCGATCACCGCACCGCGCTGGGACAGCGAGTAGCGCTCGATCTGGGTGGCCTTGGCCCGCGACTTCACCGTTTCAGGGCGCGCCTGGACGATGAAGAGCTTGCCGCTGACGCCGTCCTTGGCCCATTCCACGTCCATCGGACGGCCGTAGTGCTGCTCGATGACCAGGGCCTGCCTGGACAGTTCCTGCACGTCGGCGTCGGACAGGGAGAACTTCGAACGCAGCTCGGCCGGGGTGTCCTCGGTGCGCACGCGCTCGCCGGGGGTGGCCGAATAGACCATGCGCAGCGCCTTGCTGCCCAAGGCGCGGCGCAGGATCGCCGGCTTGCCCTGCTTGAGCGTGGGCTTGTAGACGTAGAACTCGTCCGGGTTCACCGCGCCCTGCACGACCATCTCACCCAGACCGTAGCTGGAGGTGACGAAGACCACGTCGCGGAAGCCGGACTCGGTGTCCAGGTGAACAGCACACCGGAGGCGCCCACGTCCGAGCGCACCATCAGCTGCACGCCGGCCGACAGGAACACGTCTTCGTGCTTGAAGCCGTGGTGGACGCGGTAGGCGATGGCGCGGTCGTTGTAGAGGGAGGCGAATACTTCCTTGACCTTGTGCACGACGTCGTCGGCGCCGGTCACGTTGAGGAAGGTTTCCTGCTGGCCGGCGAAGGAGGCGTCGGGCAGGTCCTCGGCGGTGGCCGAGGAACGCACTGCGACCGCGATGTCACCGCCCCCGTTCTCGGCGGACAGCTTCGCGTAGGCGCTGCGGATGTCCGCGTCCAGGTCCGGCTGCAGCGGTGCGTCGATGACCCAGCCGCGGATTTCCCCGCCCGCCGCGGTCAGCGCCGGAACGTCCTCGACGTCCAGCGTGGCCAGCCGGTCGAAGATGCGCTGGTGCAGGTCGTTGTGGGCGATGAACGCCTTGAATGCTTCGGCGGTGGTGGCGAAGCCACCGGGCACCGATACGCCCAGGCCGGGCCGGTAAGGTGGCCGATCATTTCGCCGAGCGAGGAGTTCTTGCCGCCGACGCGGGCCAGGTCAGCCAGGCGCAGCTCATGCAACCACAGGATGTTCTGGTTCAAGTGCGATGCTCCGTGGAGCCACCGCCCGGCCGGGCGATGGCCGTGCCCCGAGGTATGTGGAGCCGTTATGATGCTCCTGCGGATTGCCGCATATCAATGTTGACGACCATGCTCAACACGTTCCGGGTGGTAGCTGCCCCATGAGCGCGATCCGTCCAGTCTTCTACGTGTCCGATGGTACCGGTATCACTGCCGAGACCATCGGCCACAGCCTGCTCACCCAGTTCAGCGACTTCCAGTTCCTGACCGACCGGTTGGCCTTCGTCGACGACCCCGACAAGGCGCGCGAGGCGAGCGAACGGATCCACGCCGCCGGCCTCAAGCACGGGGTGCGGCCGATCGTGGTCAATTCCTGTGTCGACGTGCGGCTGAGCATGATCCTTACCGAAAGCGGCGCGCTGATGCTGGACGTGTTCGCGCCGTTCATCGAGCCGCTTGAACGCGAGCTCGAGCAGCCGCGGCAGGCGAGGGTGGGCCGGGCGCACGGCATGGTCGACTTCGAGACCTACCATCGCCGCATCAACGCGATGAACTATTCGCTCGCGCACGACGACGGCATGGCCTTCGACTACGACGAGGCCGACGTGATCCTGGTCGGCGTGTCGCGCGCGGGCAAGACGCCGACCTGTGTCTACCTGGCGCTGCACTACGGGGTGAAGGCGGCGAACTATCCGCTGACCGATGGCGACCTGGAGAGCGACCGCCTGCCGCCGCGGCTGAAACCATGGCGGCGCAAGCTGTTCGGCCTGACCATCGACCCGGAGCGGTTGCAGCAGATCCGCCATGGGAACGCCGGCCCGATTCGCGCTACGCGAAGATGGAGACGTGCCGCCGCGAGGTGCATGCGGCCGAGGCGATGTTCCACCTGGAGCGGATCCCGGTGCAGAGCACGACCCATACCTCGATCGAGGAGATCTCGAGCAAGGTCCTGTCGACGTTGGGGCTGCAGCGGGAAATGTTCTGAGCGACGCGGTCGGGGCTGGACCGGCTTCCCCAAGGTAGGCCTGCATGCGGCGCAGGTCAATGCTGCCGCTGTCGCGGCGCACCGTGTAGCATCGGTCGCATGCAGCAGGTCACCCCATACGACACGCGCATCCCGAAGCTGAGCCGGTTCGGCTGGCTGATGGGGCTGTACGCGGAGAACCACGCGCGCCTCCAGCGGCTGTTTGCACCGGCCCGGCTGGGCGAGGGCAGCTGGCTGTCCAGCGTCGGCGATGGCCTCGACGTGCGCCTGGACGTGCTCGAGTGCCACCGCTACACGCTTGAATTGCGCCTGACCTACGACCTGCGCGATCCGCTGACCGGCGAGCCCGATCCTTCGGCCTACCTGCGCCTGTACACCGACGCGCGCCAGGTCGAGACCACGCACTGCTACGTCGGTCGTCGCTGGCAGGACGTGATGGGCCTGTATCCGCCGCCGGCCGAACTGGTCGGCCATCGCCTGCGCATGAACACCTTCCTGGGCAAGTGGCTGGAATACTGCCAGGCCGAGCGCGGCCATGGCGTAGCCACCTGGTGCCGGCCACGGCCCGGCTGACGGGGCCCGCGTTGCCGCTGGCCGAGTCCACGCGGCAGTAGGAGGCCGCGTGGCGTCGACGCCGTCGATCCCGCTGTCGGTGCTCGATCTCGCCCCGGTCTGCGAAGGCGGCGACGTGGCCATCGCGCTGGCCAACAGCCTGGATATGGCGCGGCATGTCGAAGCCCTCGGCTACCACCGCTTCTGGCTGGCCGAACACCACAACATGCCGGGGATCGCGTCGGCGGCCACGGCGGTGCTGATCGCCCACATTGCTGCCGGGACGCGGACGATCCGGGTCGGCGCCGGCGGGATCATGCTGCCCAACCATTCGCCGCTGCAGGTGGCCGAGCAGTTCGGCACCCCGGCGGCGCTGCACCCGGGGCGGATCGATCTCGGCGTCGGCCGCGCGCCGGGTACCGACCAGGCCACCGCCCGGGCGCTGCGCCGCTATTTCGAGGGTGCCGACCGTTTTCCGCAGGACGTGCAGGAGCTGCTCGGCTATTTCCGGGCGGTCGAGCCGGGGCAGGCGGTCCGTGCGGTACCCGGGGCCGGGCTGGACGTCCCGGTGTGGATCCTCGGTTCCAGCCTGTTCGGCGCCCAGCTGGCCGCTGCGCTGGGGCTGCCGTTCGCCTTCGCCTCGCATTTCGCCCCGGATGCGATGGACCAGGCGCTGCTGCTGTACCACCGCGATTTCCGTCCGTCGGCCAGCCAGCGGCAGCCACTCGCCATGCTGGCGGTGAACGTGGTCGCGGCGGATACGGACGCGGAGGCGCGCCGGCTGTTCACGACCGCCCAGCAGGCTTTCGTGAACCTGCGTCGCGGCCGTGCCGGCCTGATCCCGGCGCCGATCGATGACATCGAGGGCTACTGGACGCCGGAGGAGAAGGCCGGCGTCGAACGCGCCCTGGCCTGCAGCGTGGTTGGTGGTCCGGAGACCGTGGCCCGGGGGCTGGCGGCTTTCGCCGCACGCCACCGCCCGGACGAACTGATCGTGGTGGCGAACATCCACGACCACCAGGCGCGGAAAGCTTCGTACCGTATCGCCGCGCAGGCCTGGACGGGGTCCGGAGGCGGCTGAACGCCCCCGCGGGGGCAGGCTCGCTATTCAGGAAAAATAAGGGTATTGTTCGCCCACTGTGTTTGCTTGGGTCACCGTGGTTCGTGGCCTGATGAGTCGATCTGACGATCACTACATCGTTCCGCTTTGCCTAACACCTGCAACCCAGTACCGACCCGGGCGTTCCGTGGCCGGTTTTCCATATCCAAGTTGAGGAGTTAGCAAAATGTCCGATCGTCAGACCGGTACCGTCAAGTGGTTCAACGACGCCAAGGGCTTCGGCTTCATCACCCCGGAGAGCGGCGCCGACCTGTTCGTGCACTTCCGCTCGATCCAGGGCAATGGCTTCAAGTCGCTGCAGGAAGGCCAGAAGGTCTCCTTCATCGTCGTGCAGGGCCAGAAGGGCCTGCAGGCCGACCAGGTGCAGGCGCTGTAATAGCGCCGGCCCGCCGCAAGGCAGGCCACCACGAAACGCCGGGGGCGCAAGCCTCCGGCGTTTTTCGTTTGCGGCGCCGGAAATCCGCCGCCGCGTCGGCCCGTCGGCGGGTGCGGCGGGCCACGGGATGCGAGGATGGGGCGTCCCCCGGAGCCGACCGCCATGATCACCGTCCACCATCTGGAAAACTCCCGTTCCCAGCGCGTGCTGTGGCTGCTGGAGGAACTGGCCCTGCCGTACCAGCTGGTGCGCTATGCGCGCGACCCGCAGACCCTGCTGGCACCGGCCGCCCTGCGCGCGGTACATCCGCTGGGCAAGTCGCCGGTGCTGGTCGACGACGGCCATACCCTTACCGAATCGGGGGCGGTCCTCGAATACCTGGTCGAGCGCTACGACACCAGCCATGCGCTGTCGCCGACGCCGTTGCCGGTGGACTCACCCGAACGGCTCAACTATCGCTACTGGATGCACTACGCCGAAGGCTCGGCCATGCCGCCGCTGCTGCTGAGTACGGGTGTTTGCGCGGATCCGCGCGGCGAAGAAGCCGTTCTTCGTCCGCCCGATCGCCGATGGCATCGTCGGCCGCGCGATGGCCGGCTTCGTCGGTCCGCAGCTGAAGCTGCACCTGGACTGGATGGAACAGTCGCTTGCCCGCGGCACCGGCTGGTTTGCCGGTGAACGCTTCACGGCCGCCGACATCCAGATGAGTTTCCCGGTCGAGGCCGCGGCCGTGCGCGGCGGGCTGGACAGCCATCCGCAGCTGGCCGGCTTCCTGCAGCGCATCCATGCGCGGCCCGCCTACCAGCGGGCGCTCGCGCAGGGCGGGCCGTTCGCGCTGGCGGCAGGCTGACGGGCCGCGCCGGCCGCGCCGGCCCCGCGCGGGCTCCCGCGGGGCGTCGGCCGGTGGCGCAGGGGGCGTTCCGGCCGCCGACGGCAGCGCCGGCGCCTGTGGAAGGCGCATCGGCATCCCCATACCCAGGGCATGCACATCGAATTCGACAACGCCTTCCTGCGCGAACTGCCGGGTGACCCGGAGGCCGGGCCGCGGGTGCGCGAGGTACTGGGCGCTGCCTTATCGCCGGTCGAACCGACCCCGGTCGCCGCGCCGCGGCTGCTGGCCGCCTCGCAGGAGGCCGCCGCGCTGGTCGGGCTGGACGCCTCGACGTTCACCGATCCGGACTTTGCCGGCGTGTTCGGCGGAAATATGCTGCTGCCGGGCATGCAGCCCCGGCGGCCAACTACGGCGGACACCAGTTCGGCAGCTGGGCCGGGCAGCTCGGCGACGGCCGTGCGATCTCGCTGGGCGAGGCGCTGGGTCCGGACGGCGGACGCTGGGAGCTGCAGCTGAAGGGAGCGGGCAGGACCCCGTATTCGCGCTTTGCCGATGGCCGTGCGGTGCTGCGTTCGTCGGTCCGCGAGTTCCTGTGCAGCGAGGCGATGCACCACCTGGGCATTCCGAGCACACGTGCCCTGTCGCTGGTGGGCACCGGCGAGGCTGTGGTGCGCGACATGTTCTACGACGGCCACCCGCGGCCGGAACCGGGCGCGGTGGTGTGCCGGATGGCACCGACCTTCCTGCGTTTCGGCAGCTGGCAGCTGCCGGCTTCGCGCGGCGACACCGCGCTGCTGCGCGCACTGGCCGACTACACCCAGCGCCATCACTTCCCGGAGCTGGCCGGGCGCGGCGGCGAAGGCGACGCGGAATGGTTCGCCCAGGTCTGCGAGCGCACGGCCTGGATGGTCGCCGGCTGGATGCGGGTCGGCTTCGTCCACGGCGTGATGAATACCGACAACATGTCCATCCTCGGACTGACCATCGACTACGGTCCCTACGGCTGGGTCGAGGACTACGACCCGGACTGGACGCCGAACACCACCGACGCGCAGGGCCGGCGCTACCGCTTCGGCACGCAGCCGCAGGTCGCCTACTGGAACCTGCTGCAGCTGGCCCACGCGCTGGCGCCGCTGTTCGCCGACGTCGCGCCGCTGGAGGCCGGACTGGCCCGCTTCAGCCAGTACGCAGGAACGGGCGCACCGCGACCTGGTCGCGCGCAAGCTCGGCCTTACCCGTTGCACCGACGACGACCTGCGCCTGTTCGCCGACCTGCAGGGCCTGCTGCAGGATGGCCAGGTCGACATGACCCTGTTCTTCCGCGCGCTTGGCCGGGTCGATGCCGTGGACACGGAGGCCGGGCTGGCACCCTTCGCCGCGGCCTTCTACGACGCCGACGCGCGGGCGCGGATCGAGCCGCCGCTGCGCGACTGGCTGGCTCGCCACGCGGCCCGGCAGGCGGACGATCCGTTCGACGCAGCGCAGCGGCGCGAGACCATGCGCCTTACCAACCCGTGCTACGTGCTGCGCAACTGGCTGGCGCAGGAAGCGATCGATCGCGCGGAGCAGGGGGATCCAGGCGGGATTTCCGCGCTGCTGGAGGTGGTGCGGCATCCCTACGCCGAACAGCCCGGGCGCGCGCACTACGCCAGCGCGCGGCCGGAATGGGCGCGGCACCGTGCCGGCTGCTCGATGCTGTCGTGCAGTTCGTAAGCGGCGCCGTGTGCGAGGATCGCGCGACACGCAGCCGAGGACGCTTCAATGGATGAGCCTACGACGCCCGCATGGGCGGCCCTGATCCGCGACGTGCCGGATTTCCCGTCGCCCGGAATCGTGTTCAAGGACATCGTGCCGCTGCTCGCCGATGCCGGCGGGCTGGCGGCGATGCTGTCGGCGCTGGCGGCGCCGTGGCGCGATGCCGGGATCGAGGCGGTGGCAGGGACCGAATCGCGCGGGTTCATCCTCGGCGCGGCGCTGGCGCGCGAGCTGGATGCCGGCTTCGTGCCGCTGCGCAAACCGGGCAAGCTGCCGGGCGCGCTGCTCGAGGAGGCCTATTCGCTCGAGTATGGCAGCGACCGCCTGCAGATCCAGGCGCCGACGCGCTTCCGGCTGGCACCCGGGTGCTGCTGGTCGATGACGTGCTGGCCACGGGCGGCACGCTGGCCGCCGCCGCGCGCCTGCTGCAGCGGCAGGGCGCCCGGCTGGCGGGCGCCGCGGTACTCATCGAGCTGGCCGCGTTGCGCGGCCGTGAACGCTGGACGGATCCGTCGCCGCTGCGGACGCTGCTGCGGCACTGAAGTGCGGGATGCCTTCGCGCGGCCGGGCGGGGCGTCCGGCCTGCCGCCGATCAGGACGTGCGGACGCGCATCGCGCGCGGGGCGACGCCGGTCCAGCGCTTGAACGCGCGACGGAACTCGCGCGGGTCGTGGAATCCGATCGCCGCGCCGACCTCGGCGATGCTCGACCCCGGTCCGGCCAGCAGCGTTTCGGCGGCGATGAGCCGGAGCCGGTCGTGGATCGCCTTGTAGTTGGTGCCGGCATCGCTGAGGTAGCGGCGCAGGGTGCGTTCGTTCACATGAAGCTCGGCGGCAATGTCGACCAGCCGCGGCGCATCGGCCAGCTGCAGCTGTACCAGCCGCTCGACCGCGGCGACGATCTCGCTTGAGGGGCGCGCCGTGGGCATGTGCTGCCGGCACAGTTCCGGGACCTGGCGCGAGGTGGAGGGGTTGTGCGCCGGCATCGGCGCGCCGAGCCAGCCGCCGTCGATGACGACGCGGTTGCGGCCCGCGTCGAAGCGGACCTCGCAGCCGAACAGGCCTCCGTACTGCTCGGCGTAGGCCGGGGCGGGATAGGCCAGCTCGACCAGGACCGGCGCGAACCACGGGCCGAGCAGGCCGCGGCAGAGCATCAGGCTGCTGGCGAACAGTTCCTCGCACAGGAACGGTTCGATGTCCGGTTCCGGCGTGCCCATCCGCGCGACCATCGCCATGCCGGCCCGGTCCTCGGCCAGCACTTGCGGCTCCAGCTGCAGCTCCATCATCGCGCCGGTGATCGGCGCGAACTGCACGCCGGTGCGCAGCGCCTCGCCGAAGTTTTCCGCGGTCATCATCGCCAGCCCGAGCAGGCCGAAATGGCCCACGTCCTGCGACTGGCCGAGGGCCGGCCGTGCCCCTCGCCCGGAAGCGTGCGCAGGGCGCGGCGGACGATCTCGCAGGCCTGCCGGTAGGACAGGTAGGCCGGCGCTTCGGTACGGAACTGGGCGCGGCTCAGCCGCAGGCCGTCGAACCAGCCGTCGCAGGGCACGCCGATCCGGTCGGCCAGCGCGACCAGGCCGGCCACGATCCCGCATTTGATATTGACGCCCCGGAGCGGCAAGGCATCCGCAGCTACATCTGGCGTCATCGGTCACGCCCTGTCCGTTTTTCCCCCGCGATTATGCCGGCTTTGCCCTCGTGCGGGCGCCCGGGCGCGGTGGAGACTGGCTTACAGCCACACGAGCGTGGCATCGGCATAGACGGGGGAGTGGACGATGGGTGGACGGATCAGGGGCGGGAACGTGGCGGCGGCGCGGGGCTGGAGGCGGGGCGTCATGCCGGCTGGTCGCGACGGCGCTGGCCGCGACGTTGGCCGGCTGCGGCGAAGGCGGTCCAGGCCACGTGCCGAGCGCGGCCGTCGCCGAGGGCGATGCCGGCTTCGCCGACGTCCTGCGCCAGCGCCTGCTCGACGCCAAGCCCGGCGACGTCATCGAAGTCCCGGCCGGCCGCTTCAACTTCGACCGCGGCCTGAGCCTGCGGGTCGACAACGTGACCCTGCGCGGCGCGGGCCAGGACAAGTCCGTGCTCAGCTTCAAGGGACAGAAGGCCGGCGCCGAGGGCCTGCTGGTCAATGCCAACCACTTCACCATCGAGAACCTTACCATCGAGGACGCCAAGGGCGACGGCCTGAAGGTCGCCGAGGCCGAATACGTCACCATCCGCGGCGTGCGCGTAGAGTGGACCGGTGGCCCGAAGACCTCCAACGGCGGCTACGGCCTCTATCCGGTGCGCACCCGCAACGTGCTGATCGAGGACTCGATCGCCATCGGTGCGGCCGATGCGGGCATCTACGTGGGCCAGTCGCGCGACGTGATCGTCCGCAACAGCCGCGCCGAGTACAACGTCGCCGGCATCGAGGTCGAGAACACGATCAATGCCGACGTGCACGACAACGTCGCCACCAACAACACCGGAGGCATCCTGGTGTTCAACATGCCGGCGCTGAAGCAGCCCGGTGGCAACGTGCGCGTGTTCCGCAACCAGGTCGTGGCCAACAACACCGGCAACTTCGGCGCCAAGGGCACGCCGGTGGCGAGCGTCCCGGCCGGCAGCGGCGTGGTGATCAATTCCAATGACGATGTCGAGATCTTCGACAACGACATCAAGGACAACAAGACCGCCAACATCATCGTCTCCAGCGTCTATTCGACCGGCTACAGCGACGACAGCCGCTCGGAAAGCTTCGACCCGTATCCGGAGCGGATCTCGGTCCACGGCAACCGCCTCTCGGGCGGCGGCGACGCGCCGGACGGATTCGACCTGAAGGCGCTGAAGGTCGCGCTGTTCGGACTCAACGGGCGCCTGCCCGACGTGCTCTGGGACGGCTACGTCAACGCCAAGCTCGCCGAAGGTCCGCAGATCTGCCTGCACGACGTCTCGGGCGTGGTGAATGCCGACGGTCCGAACGGCTACAAGAGCCCGAGCAGCGACGCCTCGTCGTACGGCTGCACCCTGCCGGCGCTTCCGCAGGTGGACCTCAAGCGTGGCTGAGCGGAAGTTGCGCGGGCGCGGCCCGCTGTCGTTGAAGGTGGTGGCGCTGGCAGGCGGGCTGATGCTCGCCGCGGCGCTGGTTTCCGGCTGCCGGCCCGCGGCCGCGGACCAGGTGGTGTTCCATGCCCAGGCCAGCCGGAATCGCTGGCCGAGTGGCACCTGTTCGACATGTCCGGCGGGCGCATGGTGCCCAACGCGCGGGTGCTGCCCTACGACCTCAATACACCGCTGTTCACCGACTACGCGCACAAGCTGCGCACGGTCTGGATTCCAGAGGGCAAGGTCGCGCACTACGACGCGGGGCAGAGCTTCGACTTCCCGGTCGGGACCATCATCAGCAAGACCTTCTACTACCCGCGCGTGGACGGCGAGCCCCGCGACAGCCCGCTGGTGCTGCGCAGCCAGGCACGAGGGCGAGCTTCCCGGCGGTCGCCTCGACCTGGACAAGGTGCGGCTGGTGGAGACGCGCCTGCTGGTGCGGCGCGAAGCCGGCTGGGTCGCGATGCCCTACGTCTGGAACGCCGAGCAGACCGAGGCGCGGCTGAAACGCGCTGGCGAGCTGGTGTCGCTGACCCTGGTCGATGCGGCCGGCGCGCGCGAGGATGCCGCCTACCAGGTGCCCGACCAGAACCAGTGCGCGGGCTGCCATGGCAGCAACCTTGGCCACCCGCGAAGTGCAGCCGATCGGCCCCAAGGCCAAGGCACCTCAACCGCGACCTCGTCTATCTCGACGAGGCCGGCAAAGAGGTGACCGCCAACCAGCTGTCGCATTGGCAGCAGCTGGGTTATCTGGATGGCCTGCCCGAGGCATCGACGGTACCGCGCGTGGCCGACTGGCTGGACCCGGCCGCGGGCATCGATGCCCGCGCACGCGCCTATCTGGACATCAACTGCTCGCATTGCCACAGCGCGGTCGGGCCGGGCAACACCTCGGGCCTGTGGCTGGCCAGCGACGTCAGCGAACCGTTGCGCCTGGGGCGCTGCAAGCTGCCGATCGCCGCCGGGCACGGCACCGGTGATCGCCGTTTCGACATCGTTCCCGGCAAGCCGGACGAGTCGATCCTCACCTACCGGATGCTCAGCACCGATCCGGGGGTGATGATGCCCGAGCTGGGGCGCAGCGTGGCCCACGCCGAGGGCATGGAGCTGATCCGGCAGTGGATCGCCTCGCAGCACGGAGAGTGCGGCGAAGCGGGCTGAGCCCGACCTGTACCTGCAGCCGGCCACGGGGAGTGCCGGCAGCGGATCCACGCGGTATGTACCGCCTGCCAGTGGCGGCAGCCCGCGTACTTCCTCATGAACAACAACACGTCCAACCAGAAACACTGCGAGTAGGGGAGAACTCCATGACGGTCCGTAAACATCCTTTGAGCCTGCGCGTGCGCCCGGGTGCTTTTCGGCAGCCTCGCGGCGGGCGCCGCGTCGATGGCCATGGCCGCGCCGCAGGACGGCGAAACCGCGACCGACGCGCTCACGCTGGACCGGATCACGGTGACCGCGCAGAGCCGCGAACAGGAACTGCAGGACGTTCCGATCGCGCTGCAGGTCGTCAGCGCGCAGATGCTCGACGACGTCGTCGCCCGCGACCTGAGCGGCATCGACATGTTCGTGCCGGGCCTGGTGGTCAACGGCCAGCAGCCGACCCAGCCCAGCTTCCAGCTGCGCGGCATCAGCACCGACGACTTCGGCATCGGCACCGATCCTGCGGTCGGCGTCTATGTCGACGGCGTCTATGCCGGCCGTGGCGGCGGCGTGCTGCTGCCGTTCACCGACGTGGAGCGGATCGAAGTGCTGAAGGGGCCGCAGGGCACCCTGTTCGGGCGCAACACCGCGGCCGGCGCGGTCTCGATCATCACCCACAGGCCCGGTTCCGAAGCGGAAGGCCGCGCGCGGGTGCGCCTTACCGAGTACGGCAAGCAGTACGTCGACGCGATGGCGAACATCCCGGTCGGCGAGGACTCCGCGTTCCGCCTCAATGGCGTGTTCAACCAAGGCCGACGGCTGGGTCCAGGACGCCAATACCGGCAAGGACCTTAGCGCCCGAGGACAACTGGGCGACCCGTGCCGCCTTCAGCACCCGTTTCGGCGACAACACCAGCGCCTGGATCAGCTGGGACCACGAGGACCTCGACCAGCTCGGCTAAGGCCACGATCGGCATCGTGCCGCTGCCGGCAGCGCCCGGCGTGCCGTCGCTGCCGGTGGACGAATCGGCCTACCTCGATCCGCGCAAGACGCCGGCCGCGGTCGACGTGGACGGCAACGAGGAGTCGCGCAAGTTCGATGGCGTGACCCTGATCGTCGACCACTCGTTCGAGTGGGGCAACCTGACCTCGACCACCGCCTGCCACGACTACGACTCGCTCAACCGGGTCGAGGAAGACGGCACCGATCGCCGCGACCTGTACGTGGACTCGGTCAATACCGAAAGCAACTCGAATTTCTACCAGGAGTTCAAGTTCGCCGGCAGCGGCGAGCACCTGGACTGGGTCTTCGGCGCCAGCTACTTCAGGGAAAAGGCGGACCAGACCAGCCAGGGTCAACGCCTATACCGACTCGGTGGACACGATCGTGCGCAACATGGGCCTGGCGCCCACGCCGGACGGCACGCTGTACGGCTTCACCAGCCAGGTGATGCAGATGTACGGCATCCCGCTGACCCTGATGGGCGAACCGTGGAACGAGCAGTTCGTCAATTCGCTGGAAACGACCGCCTATGCGTTGTACGGCGACGTGATCTGGCGGGTGAACGACCGCCTCAACCTGACCTTCGGCCTGCGCTACACCCATGACAAGAAAGAGTTCAGCTGGTTCAACGACCAGCGCTACGCGCCGGGCCCCACGCCACCCCACCCAGATGGAGGCGATGAGGATCTTCGACATGCTCGGAATCCCGAAGGAGGCCTACATCTTCGACATCGCCTTCATCGATCCGCCGGCGATGATGAACAAGGGCCAGACCACGCGCGATTCGGACAGCTGGGACGACGTCAGCCCGCGCTTCGTCGCCGACTACCACTTCACCGAAAACCTGATGGGTTTCGCCTCGCTGGCCAAGGGCTACAAGGCCGGTGGCTTCAACGCGCTGCAGATCGGCAGCCAGTTCGACAACGAGGACGTGTGGAACTTCGAGACGGGCATCAAGCACGTGCTGCCCGCGTACGGCCTGCAGTACGACGTCTCGACCTACTACTACGCCTACGACAACCGGCAGGCGATCCGCCTCGATACCACCACCGCGATCCCGCGCTACGTGGTCGATACCTCCGACCTGGAGGCGTGGGGCGTCGACTTCAACGCGCTCTGGCAGGCCACGTCGGCGCTGACCCTGGATTTCAACGCGGCCTATATCGATTCGACCTACAAGCACTACGTCACGCCGGAAGGCATCAACGTCAGTGGCCAGCCGACCGGCGTGCCGAAGTGGTCGTTCGCCACCGGCGCGGCGTACCTGTGGGACCTGGACGAGAACGGCAGCGTGCGCGCCTCGCTGCGCTACGGCTATCGCGGCAAGACCCGCTGCAGCGACGAATCGCTCAGCCAGGCACCTGCGGCGTGAGCCCGGCGCTGGACCTGGGCGAATCGCAGGAACTGGCCAACCTGCGGGTGGGCTGGACCTCGGCCAATGGCCGGCTGGGCGTGGCGGTGTACGGCGAGAACCTGCTCGACGAGCAGTACGTGAACGGCCTTACCACGTATGGCAAGACCGTACTCGGCACCGTCGGCGCGCGGCTCACCCCGCCGCGGATCTGGGGCGTGGAGTTCAGCGCCAGCTTCTGACCGGCACCCGCATGCTGGCGGCGGGAAGGCGCCGATGACGGCGGCGCCTTGGCGGGTCGCCGGGCCCCGGTTCCTCCCGAACCAGGGGGCCCGGCATTTTTTCGGGACAGACCGCGACGCGCACCGCGTCACCCACCCTGCGGATCGCGGCGTGGGTGGCGGCGTGCGCGGTCCCTGACCACCGCCGCAGCGTGCCCCGCGTGGAAGGCTAGAGCGGCCGCACGCGGAAGCGGCGGCCCTTGATCTTGCCGGCTTCCAGCTGCTTCAGCGCACGTGGTGCCTGCTCGTGGACGATGGCCACGTAGGAGCGCGTGGCATGGATGGCGATCTTGCCGATCGCCTTCGCCGGCAGGCCGGCCTCGCCGGTCAATGCGCCGAGGATGTCGCCGGCGCGCAGCTTGTCGGTCTTGCCGCCGTCGATGCGCAGGGTGGTCATCGGTGCCTGCGCCGGCTGCGCCGGCCGGCCGGTGGCCAGCGGTGCGTTCTCCCGGCTCGGCGGCGTGTCCTGCGCGGCGGCGATCATTTCCGCGCGCGCGTTCTCGCGCGACGCGACCAGCTACCAGGGCAGGGCCGCCCCCTTGCGCCCGGCGCGCCCGGTGCGGCCGATGCGATGGCGATAGGCGTCCACGTCGGTCGGCAGCTCATGGTTGACGACTGCGGCCAAGGTCCTCGACGTCGATACCGCGCGCGGCCACGTCGCTGGCGACCAGCACATTGCAGCTTCGGTTGGCCAGCTGCAGCAGCACCTCGTCGCGATCGCGCTGCTCCATCTCGCCATGCAGGGCCAGCGCCGAGAAGCCGAACTGGCGCAGCGAGCCGGCCACCTCGTCGACATCCTTGCGGGTGTTGCAGAACACCACCGCAGACTCGGGCCGGTAGCGCAGCAGCAGCCCGGCCACCGCCTTCTGCCGGTGGGCCGGATCGACGTCGAAGAAGCGCTGCTCGATCGCCGGTGCGCTTTCGCCGCCCTCGTGCGCCACTTCCACCGGCTCGCGCAGCAGCTGCCGGGCCAGTTCGCGGATCTCGTCGGGGAAGGTGGCCGAGAACAGCAGGGTCTGCCGGTGCTTGTCGCAGCGCCCGGCGATCTCGCGCACCGCTTCCTCGAAGCCCATGTCGAGCATGTGGTCGCCTTCGTCCAGTACCAGCGTGCGCACGCCGCCCAGGTGCAGGACGCGCTTGCGGGCCAGTTCCTGGATGCGGCCGGGCGTGCCGACCACCACCTGCGGGTCGTGCGCCTGCAGCGAGGCGATCTGCGGTTCCAGCGAGTTGCCGCCGGTGAGGATGCTCAGTTTGAGGTTGGGGATGCCGGTGGCCAGCTTGCGCAGCTGCTTGCCGACCTGGTCGGCCAGTTCACGGGTCGGGCACAGCACCAGCGCCTGCGCGCGGGTCACCCCGGATCCAGCCGCTGCAGCAGGCCCATACCGAACGCGGCGGTCTTGCCGCTGCCTGTCGGCGCCTGTGCGATCAGGTCGCGACCTTCCGGATCGGCGGCAGCGACGAGGCCTGGATGGGCGTGGCGGTGGTGTAGCCCAGCGCGTCCAGGCCGGGGCGCAGGGCGGGGGAGAGCGGCAGCGAGGCGAAATCGGTCATGCGCCATTTTCGCAGGTCGCACCGGCCAATAGTGAAAATGCCGGTCCGGCCAGCGGAAACAGCCAGCTACAATACGCGGATGCCTCTGATCACCCTGCAGAACGTCGACTACAGCGTCGGCGGCCCGTTGTTGCTCGAACACGCCGACCTGTCGATCGAACCGGGCGAACGCATCGCCCTGATCGGCCGCAATGGCGCCGGCAAGTCCACCCTGCTCAAGCTCATCGCCGGCGAGTTGCAGCCCGACGATGGCCAGGTGCGGGTCCAGGCCGGGGTCCGGATCGCCCGCCTGGAGCAGGAAGTGCCGGGTGGTACCGAGGGCAGCATCTTCGACGTGGTCGCCGCCGGCCTGGGCGAACTGGGTGCCTGGCTGGCGCAGTTCCACCACCTCAGCCACGCCGCCGAGTACGACGCGGATGCGGTGTCGAAGTGCAGGCGAAGATCGATGCGGCTGACGGCTGGGCGCTGGACCGCCGCGTGGGCGAGGTGCTCACCCGCCTGGAGCTGGACGGCGAAGCGGTGTTCGCGCGCCTGTCCGGCGGCATGAAGCGGCGCGTGCTGCTGGCCCGCGCCCTGGTCGGCGCACCGGATGTGCTGCTGCTGGACGAACCGACCAACCACCTGGACATCGAGGCGATCGACTGGCTGGAGTCGTTCCTGAAGGAGTGGAACGGCAGCGTCATCTTCGTCACCCACGACCGCCGCTTCCTGCGTGCGCTGGCGACCCGCATCGTCGAGATCGACCGCGGCCAAGGTGACCAGCTGGCCGGGCGACTGGGCCAACTACGAGCGCCGCCGCGAAGAGCGGCTCAATGCCGAAGCGCAGGAGAACGCGCGCTTCGACAAGCTGCTGGCGCAGGAAGAGACCTGGATCCGCCAGGGCATCAAGGCCCGCCGCACCCGCGACGAAGGCCGCGTGCGCCGGCTCAAGGCCATGCGCAGCGAGCGCGCGCAGCGCCGCGAGCAGGCCGGCACCGTGCGCATGGAAGCCGCGCAGGGCGAGTCTTCGGGCAAGAAGGTGATCGAGGCCAAGGACGTGTCGTTCGCCTTCGGCGAGCGCAACATGGTCGACGGCTTCTCCACCACGGTCCTGCGTGGCGACCGGATCGGCCTGATCGGCCCCAACGGCAGCGGCAAGACCACCCTGCTCAAGCTGCTGCTCGGCGAACTGCAAGCGCAGGCGGGCGAGATCAAGGCCGGCACCAACCTGAAGGTCGCCTATTTCGACCAGTACCGCGCGGTGCTGCGCGAGGACTGGAACGCGATGGAGAACGTCGCCGGCGGCCAGGACTTCATCGACCTCAATGGCAGCCGCAAGCACGTGCTGGCCTACCTGCAGGACTTCCTGTTCACCCCGGAACGGGCGCGCGCGCCGATCACCCGCCTGTCCGGCGGCGAGCGCAACCGGCTGCTGCTGGCGCGGCTGTTCGCGCAGCCGTCCAACCTGCTGGTGATGGACGAGCCGACCAACGACCTGGACGTGGAAACGCTCGAACTGCTGGAGGAGATGCTGGCCGACTACACCGGCACCCTGCTGCTGGTCAGCCACGACCGCGACTTCCTCGACAACGTGGTCACCTCCACGCTGGTGATGGAGGGCGACGGCCGCGTCGGCGAATACGTCGGCGGCTATACCGACTGGCTGCGGCAGCGCCCGGTACCTGCGGTGGCTGCCACCGGCAAGCCGGTCAAGGCGAAGGAGGCGCAGCCCGAAGCGGCGCCGGCGGTCGGCGCTCCGGCCGCGCCCAAGCGCAAGCTCAGCTACAAGGATGCGCGCGAACTTGAACAGCTGCCGGCGCGGATCGAATCGCTTGAAACCGAACTGGCGGCGCTCGCCGCGGCGATGTCCGATGCCGGCTTCTACCAGCAGGACCCGGGCGCGGTCGCCGCGCACACCCGGCGCATGGCCGAGGCGCAGGACGAGCTGGACACCGCCTACGCCCGCTGGAGCGAACTGGACGGCTGAGGCGCCGGCCGGGCAGCGTCGCCGCGATCAGCGGCCGCGGATCGCCATCGGAGCAGGATCCAGCGCCACGAACGCCCAGAAAGGCACATCCGCCTCGGCCCACCAGTGCGAGGCTTCCTGCAACAGGTCCAGCAGGGTCTGCAGCTGCCCGGGTTGCGCGGTACGCAGCGGCGCGGCGGCCTCGAACAGCAGCACGTAGCCTGGCGCGGGCAGCCAGCCACCGGTCGCGCAGCGCGTCGGTCAGCGCGTCCCAGTTGCCGCCACGGCCGGCCGGCAGGTCGAGCACGGTGGCGATGCGCAGCAGCAGGGTCTGCTTGTCGCGGCAGCCGTCGAGGTCGATCCGGCGCACCAGCAGGCCGGAATCGCGCGCGGCCGCGGCCAGCGACGGCAGGTCGGCCGCATCGACCTCGTACACGCCGGCCTGCGATGCATCGTCCAGGCCGATGTCGAATCCGGATTCACTCATGGGGCAGTCTCCGCGCTGGGCGGCTCGAACCGGCGGAAGCTGTCGTAGTGGTCGCCGGTGTAGTACCACTCGCGTGGCGGGTCGCCGCCGGTGACGATGCGGCGTGCGCCGCGATGCGACAGCCCGGGCGTCGGTACGGTGTACTCGTGGTAGTAGCCGTGCTCGCGCGCTGGCAGGCGCCGTTCGCGGTTGCCGAACACGCTGCCGTCCCGCATGGGTTCGGGAACGGCTCGCCGCGCTGGATCCTGCGGATTACCGCGCCGGCTTCGGCGGGCAGGAACGCCGGGAACGTCGTGCTGGCCTGCGTGTCCGCCACCACGGGCGTGTGCAGGTCGGCCACCCGGCGGGTGCCCGCGTCCGGTCGCAGCAGCCAGGCGAGGGCGGCGATGGCGACCACGGCGGCCAGCAGGGGCAGGGGGCGGGATGCGCGCATGCGGCGGGCTCGTCGTGTCTTGGCTGCAGTATGCGTGGGCGGCATGTCCGCTGCTTGAACGCAGCCACATCACACGCTTCACGCGCGTGGAACCGGGCCGGGCCCATGCTTTCCGGCCTGCGCAGGCGCGACGGCGGGATGCAGCATCCCCCTGCGCATCTTGGTTGCGCGCGCCAGCCTGACTAGACTGTTCCCCGCCGTGCCCGGGACTGTCCGGGCCCGAAATCCAAGGAGACCACCGTGGCCTATACCCTCCCCGAGTTGCCGTATGCCTACGATGCGCTGGAACCGCACATCGATACGGAGACGATGAAGATCCACCACACCAAGCACCACCAGACCTACATCAACAACGTCAACGCCGCGCTGGAAGGCACCGAGTACGCCGACCTGCCGGTCGAGGAGCTGGTGGCGAAGCTGAAGACGCTGCCCGACAGCCTGCAGGGCCCGGTGCGCAACAATGGCGGCGGCCATGCCAACCACACCCTGTTCTGGACGGTGATGTCGCCCAAGGGCGGCGGCGAGCCGAAAGCCGGCGTGGCCGCGGCGATCGACAAGGACATCGGCGGCTTCGAGAAGTTCAAGGAAGCCTTCACCAAGGCCGCGCTGACCCGTTTCGGCAGCGGCTGGGCCTTACTGAGCGTGACCCCGGACAAGAAGGTCGTGGTCGAGAGCAGCGCCAACTAAGGACACCCCGCTGAGCGAGGGCAACACCCCGATCCTGAGCCGGACGTGTGGGAACACGCCTACTACCTGAAGTACCAGAACCGCCGTCCGGAATACATCGGCGCGTTCTTCAACGTGGTCGACTGGGACGAGGTCGAGCGTCGTTACCATACCGCGGTGAAGTAAGTACCGCGCCACTGGCGATCCGACATGACGCCCCGACTTTTGCCGGGGCGTTTTTTTGGACTTCCATTTCTGGCAATCATGCGGAGGGTCTGCCGCCGAAGGGCGCGACGCCATCTGGCGGGCCTCGCCGCGACCTGCAGACCGTTGGGGCGAATGTCCCCCGGCCCCCACCTGCGGTGGGGGCCTCCTCCTTTATTTCGCCCCAACGGCCTGCAGATCACGTCGAGGCTGGCGGACCCTGCACGCTGGAAAACATGAAGAAGCAGAAATGGCTGGAGGATGCATCACCCCGACCTGTCCCAGGGGCGCGGCAGGACCTCCGGCAGCTCCTGCTTCTAGAACCACCGGCAACGTCGGCACGACGGGTGTGAATGCCCGTGGATGCGAAATAAAGGAGGAGGTGGCGGCCGCAGGCCGTCGCCGGGGACATTCGCCTCCACGGGCATTCACACCCGGCGCCCCGGCCAGACAACAGACGCAGCGCTTTCCCTCCTGAGCAAGAGAGAAAAAAAGCCCCGGCGTGCGGCCGGGGCTTCTGTGTCGCCGAAGCGGGACTGGCTTACCGCATCGCCTGTCCACCTTCGCGCTCGTGCTTCTCGCGCCACTCGCGCGAAGGCTCGTCGAGCCTGTCGCCCAGCATGCGCCGGACCACGATGAAGAACACCGGGATCAGCAACAGGCCGAGGAAGGTGGCGAATACCATGCCGCCGATCACGCCGGTACCGATCGCGTGGCGGGCATTGGCGCCGGCGCCGCTGGACAGGGCCATCGGCACCACGCCCATGATGAACGCGAAGGACGTCATCAGGATCGGGCGGAAGCGCAGGCGCGCGGCCTCGATGGTCGCCTCGCGCAGGGTTTTTCCGGCCAGGCGCTGCTCCACGGCGAACTCCACGATCAGGATCGCGTTCTTGGCCGCAAGACCAATGATCGTGATCAGGCCGATCTTGAAGAAGATGTCGTTGGGCAGGCCGCGCATCAGGCTGAACATGACCGCGCCCAGCATGCCCAGCGGCACCACCAGCAGCACCGCAACCGGGATCGACCAGCTTTCGTACAGGGCCGCCATAAGAGAGGAACACGACCACGATCGAAAGCACGAGCAGGAGCGTGGCGGCGTTGCCGGCCAGGATCTCCTGTAGGACATGCCGCTCCAGTCGTAGCCGAAGCCCGCCGGCAGGTCGTTGGTCACGATGCCTTCCATGATCTGCATCGCCTCGCCGGAGGCATGGCCCGGGGCAGGGGAGCCGACGATGTTGACCGCCGCATAGCCCCGTAGCGGCTCAGCGATGGCGGCCCGGTGATCCATTCGGCGTCGACTACCGTGTTCAACGGGATCATGCCGTTGCCGGGGCTTGGCGTGTAGAAGCTGCCCAACGATTCGGCGCCGGTGCGGAACGGCGCATCGGCACGCAGGTTCACGCGCTTGATGCGGCCTTCATAGAAGAAGTCGTTGGCGTATACCGGCGCCAGCATCAGGCTGATGGCGTTGTAGATGTCGCTCACCTGCAGGCCCATCGACTGTGCCTGCACGCGATCGACATGCAGCTGCAGCTGCGGGGCGTCTTCCAGGCTGTTGGGGCGCACGCCGACCAGCGCCGGGTTCTGCGCGGCCTTACCCCAGCAGCATGTTGCGCGCCTGGGTCAGCGCCGCCTTACCTTTTTACCGGTACGGTCCTGCAGCCACATGTCGAAGCCGCCGAACTGGCCTGGCCCCCTGCACGGTCGGCAGGTTGACCACGAAGATCGAGGCCTCCTTGATCCCGAACAGCGTGCCGTTGGCCTGCTGGATGAATTCCGGTGCGGTGTTGTCGCGCTCGGACCACGGCTTGAGCCGGATGAACGCCATGCCCACGTTCTCGCCGGATCCCACGAAGCTGAAGCCCGCGACCTGCAGCATGCTCTGGTAGCCCTCGACCTTCTCGAGCCGGCCACGGATGTCGTCGAACACGCGCTGGGTCCGCTGCAGCGACGCGCCTGGCGGCAGCTGCACGATCGCCATGGCATAGCCCCGGGTCCTCTTCCGGCAGGAAGCTGCCGGGCATGCGCGTGAACAGGAAGCCGCACAGGATCGCCAGCACCGCGAACAGGATCATCCAGCGCGGTGCGTGCTTGACCGCGCTGCCGATGTGGCCGACGTAGGTATGGCTGACCTTGTCGTAGTACTTGTCGAAGGTGCGGAACACCCAGTTCTTGCTGGCGTGGTGGGTGGGCTTGAGGAAGGTCGCGCACAGCGCCGGGGTGAAGCCCAGCGCCAGGGAACGCGGAGAACGCCATGGCAATGGCGATCGTCAGCGCGAACTGCTTGTAGATCTCGCCGGCCGCGCCGCCCTGCAGGGCGGACGGGATGAACACGGCGGCCAGCACGACGGTGATCGCCACCACCGCGCCGGTGATCTGCTCCATCGCCTTGACCGTGGCCTCGTAGGGCGGGAGGCCCTCTTCGGTCATGATGCGTTCGACGTTCTCGATCACCACGATCGCGTCGTCGACGACGATACCGATCGACAGCACCATCGCGAACAGGGTCAGCTGGTTGATCGTGAAGCCAATGATCGTCATGCCCATAACGTGCCGAGCAGGGCGACCGGGATGACCAGGGTAGGGATGATGGTGGCGCGGATGTTCTGCAGGAAGATCAGCATCACCATAACACCAGCACCACCGCCTCGACCAGGGTCTTGACGACTTCCTCGATCGAGATCTTGCGAAGAAGGTGGTGGAGTCGTAGGGCGACATCCAGGTCACGCCCTGCGGGAAGGTGGCCTGCAGTTCGTCCATCTTCGCGCGCACGGCCTCGGCCACGTTCAGCGCGTTGGCGCCCGGCAGCAGCTGCACGGCGAAGGCGCCGATCGGCTTGCCGTCGAACTTGGTGTCGAAACCGTACGAGCCCGGGCCGAAGCTCACCCGGGCCACGTCGAGCAGGCGCACGGTGGAGCCGTCGTTGTTGGCGCGCAGGATGATCTGCTCGAACTGTTCGGGCGAGCTGAAGCGTCCTTCGGCGGAAACGGTGGCGGTGAAGGCCTTACCGTCCGGTGCCGGGTCCGAGCCGACCGCGCCGGCGGCGAACTGCACGTTCTGCGCCCGGATCGCCGCCAGCACCTGGCTGGAGGACAGGCCGAAGCCCTGCAGCTTCTCCGGGTCCAGCCAGATGTTCATCGCGTACTCGGCGCCGAACTGCTGGATGCTGCCCACGCCGATGCGCGAGATCTGGTCGATCACGCGCGAGCCGTTGATGTCGTTGAGCTGGTTGCGGTCGACGGCCGGGTTGTCGGAGATCAGGCCGACCACCATCAGGAAGCCGGCGTTGGCCTTGGCCACGACCACGCCCTGCTGGGTGACCTCGGTGGGCAGGCGCGGCGTGGCCAGCGACACCTTGTTCTGCACCTGCACCTGGGGCGATGTCCGGATCGGTGCCGGTCTCGAAGGTCAGGGTGATGCTGGCCCGGCCGGTGGCGCTGGAGGAGGAGCTGAAGTACAGCAGGTGGTCGATGCCGGTGAGTTGCTGCTCGATCACCTGGGTGACCGCGCGCTCGACGGTCGATGCGCTGGCGCCGGGATAGCTGGCGCTGACGGTGACCTGTGGCGGCGCGATGTTCGGATAGGACTCCACGCCCAGGCCGAGGATCGCGATCACGCCGGAAAGCGAGATCAGGATCGCCACGACCCAGGCGAAGACCGGGTGGTTGATGAAGAACTTGGGCATGGGCGGACGTCCTTACTCGGCCGGCTTGTCGCCGGCGGCGGGCGCCTTGGCCGGGGTGCCGCCCTTGGGCGGGGTGCCGGATGCGGCGGCCGGGGCGCCCGGCTGCCACGGCGTCGCTGTCACCGGTGCGCCCTCCTTGGCCTTCTGCACGCCGGACACGATCAACTTCTCGCCCGCCTGGAGGCCGGAGGTGACGATCCACTGCCCGTCCTGGGCCGTGCTGGTGGTGAGATTGCGGCGTTCGACGTTGCCGTCGGCGCCGACCACCCGCGCGAATGCGCCATTGGCGTCGCGCAGTACCGCTTCCTGGGAACGAGGAACACCTCGTGCAACTCGCCCAGGTTGACCTTCAGGGTGACGAAGCTGCCGGGGAACAGTGCCTTGGCGGGGTTGGGCACCAGCGCCCGCAGCGACACCGCGCCGGTTTCCGGGTCGACCGTGGTGTCGGAGAAATCGACCACGCCGGGCTGCTCGTGGAGGCGGTCGCCGGGAAGCACGATCTGCACGGTCGCCTTGCCCGCGGCGGCGAGCGACACGTTCGAGGCCGAGCGCAGCCGCGCCAGCTCGGTCGAGCTGATCGAGAAGTTGGCGAACAGCGGGTCGAGCTGGTCGACCGTGGTCAGCAGGGTCGCTTCGCGCAGCCGGCCGACCAGGGCGCCCTCGGTCACCCGCTGCTTGCCGGCGCGGCCGGCGATGGGCGCGGTGACCTTGGCGTAGCCCAGGTCGATCTGCGCGTTGCGCACCGTCGCGCGCGCCGCCTCGACGGCGGCGCCGGCGCTGCGCTCGGAGGCCACCGCATTGTCCAGGTCGTTCTGCGAGACGAACTTCTGCGGCGCCAGCTGCCGGGCGCGCTGGGCGGCGGCACGGGCGTTGGCATACGTGGCTTCGGCCTGGGCCAGCTGGCCCCGGCCACGCCCAGCGAAGCCTGCAGCGGCGCCGGGTCGATCTCGAACAGCAGCTGCCCTTCGCGCACGTCGCTGCCTTCCTCGTAGACGCGTCGCTGCAGCACGCCGGGCACGCGCGCGCGCGTCGGCGCTGCGGTAGGGCGAAAGGCGGCCGACCAGGTCACGGGTCAGCGGCACGGTCTGCGACTTGACCCCGATCACGCCCACTTCGGGTGGGGGCGGGGCGGCGGCCTGTTCCTTGCCACCGCAGGCGGCCAGCGCAAGCAGCCCGGCGGCCAGGACGAGGGATCGATGGAGGCGCATCGGAAACTCCGGGGAGGTCAGGGACGGGGGACGGAGGGACGAAGGCGCGCAGGAAGCTGTCGACCGCGAACTCGGCCCAATGTGACTGCCGGCCGGTTGTGTCGCGGTGAGGAACCAGGAACCGCTGCCGGTCGAAATCCAGGCCGACGATCATGCCAAGCAGCAGTTCCGCCGCCGAGTGCGGATCGTCATGTCTGAGCAGGCCGCGGCGCATGGCCTGCTGCAGCCAGGCGGCCAGCCGCCCCTGCAGGCCCTCGATCCATATGGAGTACAGCGCCCGCACTTCGTCGGGGAACTGGGTGGCCTTACCCGGTGAGCAGGCGGGCGGTGCCGATCGTGCCGGGCGCGGACAGGCTTGCGAGGTGGTCCCGCGCGAACGCGACCAGCGTGCCGCGCAAGGTCGACGCATCCGGCGTGCCGGCGAGCGTGGTGGCATTGCGGCTGTCGTCGCTGAGCACCTGCAGCAGCAGTGCCTGCTTGGAGCCGTAGCGCGCATACAGCGTCTGCTTGGAGCAGCCGGCGCGCGCGGCGACCGCCTCCATGCTGATCTGCACGCCCTGTTCGCGTATTAGGGCGCGCACCGCATCGTGCACCCGCTGGTGGCGGGCGTCGTCGAGCGGGCGCGGAAGGGCGGGGGCTGCATGGAAACTGGACTATACCGTCCAGTTCATTTATTGGAAAGCGGCATTTTCTTCCGTCCTGCAGCAAGGCTGCCGCGAAGTGCGTGGCTACAATGCGCGCATACAACGCTGCGGAGTCCCAGTCCCATGAAATCCACTCCTTCCGGTGGCAAAGCATGACGAAACCGGCGAAGGCCACGTCGGCGAAAACGGCGTCGGCTCGCTTCTCGCTCGAGCCGGTGTACGCCGCCGCGCGCCGCCCTGGCGCCGGCAGCGCGCCAAGGCCGAACTGCAGGAGTTCCTCGGCGAGTTCTACCGGCGCCTGGAAGAGGACGAATACCCGCAGCATCCGCCGCAGACCTGGGCCGCGATGGGCATCGACATGCTCGGCTTCGCCCGCAGGCGCAAGGCGGGTACCGCCAACGTGCGCGTGTTCAACCCGACCCGGGAGGGCCACGGCTGGGATTCCCCCTACACGGTCCTGCAGATCGTCAACGACGACATGCCGTTCCTATCGACTCGGTGAGCATGGCCCTGGCCGACATGGGCGTGGGCGTGCACGTGCTGGGCCATCCGCTGGTACGCATCGCACGCGATGGCAACGGCAAGCTGCTCTCGGTGGGCGACGGTCGCCCGGAATCGATGATGCTGCTCGAGATCGACCGCCAGGCGCCCGGTGCGATGCGCGAGATCGAGCAGCGCATCGCCGGCGTGCTGGCCGAGGTCCGCGGCGTGGTCGCCGACTGGGGCCTGATGCGCGAGCGCATGCAGGTGCTCGCCGACGACCTGGCCACCCGCCGCATGCCGGTGGACGACACCGGCCGGCGCGAGGCGCAGGAGTTCCTGCGCTGGACCGCGGCCGACCATTTCATCCTGTACGGCTATCGCGAATACAAGGTGGTGAAGCAGGGCGGGGAGTCGGTGCTGGCCCCGGTCGAAGGCTCGGGCCTGGCCTGATGCGTGGCAAGGACAGCGCGCCACCGCGGCCGGTGAAGTCGCTGGCCGCGCACGGACTGAACCAGTCCGGCACCAGCGAGGCGCTGATCCTGACCAAGACCAACGCCCGCTCGCGGATCCACCGCAAGGGCTACATGGACTACATCGGCGTGCTCGAATTCGACGCCAACGGCACGATCACCGGCGAGCAGCGCTTCCTCGGCCTGTACACCTCCAGCGCCTACAACCGCCGCCCGTGGGAGATCCCGCTGGTACGCGAACGCTACGAGCACGTCATGCGCCGCAGCGGCCTGTCGCCGAGCAGCCACAGCGGCAAGGCGCTGCGCCACATCCTGGAGACGCTGCCACGCGAGGAGCTGTTCCAGTCCGGCGAGGAGGAGTTGTACCGCACCGCGACCGGCGTGCTGGGCCTGCAGGAGCGGGTGCGCAGCCGGCTGTTCCTGCGTCGCGACCGCTATGGCCGCTTCTTCTCGGCGCTGGTCTACATCCCGCGCGAGCGCTTCAACACCGACGTGCGCCTGCGCATCGAGGCGCTGCTGAAGGACGCGCTGCACGGCGAGCAGGTCGATTCCAGCGTGGTGCTCGGCGAATCTCCGTTGGCCCAGCTGCACCTGATCGTGCGCCCGCGCGCCGGAAGCGCCGCCGAGCTGGACACCGGCGAACTGGAGCGCCGGCTCGCCCACCTGCTGCGCAACTGGCAGGACGACCTGCGCGAACTGCTGATCGCGCGCCACGGCGAGGGCGAAGGCCTGCGCCTTACCAACGGCTACGGCCGCGCCCTGCCGGCCGGCTACATCGAGGACATCTCGCCCGAGCTGGCCGCCAACGACGTCGAGCAGCTGGCCGCGCTGTCCGGCCCGGACGACCTGCGCCTGAGCCTGCATGCGGTCAGCCGCGAGGGCACGTCCGGCCTGCGCCTGAAGCTCTATCGCCAGCATGACGACATCCCGCTGTCGGACGTGCTGCCGCTGATGGAGAACATGGGCCTGAAGGTCATCTCCGAGCATCCGTACCGGTTGCAGGCCAGCCTGGCCGACGGCGGCACCCAGCCGATCTACATCCAGGACTTCGAGGTCGAGCGCGCCACCGGCGGCGGCGACATCGCCGTGCTGGCCCCCGCGTTCGAGCAGGCCTTCGCCGCGATCTGGTCGGGCCGCGCGGAGAACGACGGGCTCAACCGGCTGGTCCTGTCGGCCGGGCTGGAGTGGCGCCAGGTCGCGCTGCTGCGCGGCTACTGGAAATACCTGCTGCAGACCGGCGTCCCGTTCTCGCAGAACTACGTCGAGGAAACCCTCGGCCGCTACCCGCTGCTGGCACGGCTGCTGGTCGAGCTGTTCGAGGCGCGCTTCCACCCGGCCACCGGCCACGAGTCGGCCGCACAGGTCCTTACCGGGCAGCAGCGCCTTATCGACCAGCTGCGCGTGCTGGCCGGCGGCGAGGAGTCGGTGGTCCGCGCGTTGCAGGACGTCGTCGATGCACGCGGTGCCGATCGCGCGACCCAGGGAGGCCGTCACCCGCGGTACCCTGCTGAAGCTGCTCGATCGCGTTTCCAGCCTGGACGACGACCGCATCCTGCGCGGCTTCATCGGCGCGATCGACGCGACCCTGCGCACCGGCTATTTCCAGCGGGCGGCCGATGGCCAGCCTTACCACTGCATCAGCTTCAAGTTCGATTCGGCGCTGGTGCCGGACCTGCCCAAGCCGCGTCCGTACCGCGAGATCTTCGTCTACGGCCCGCGCGTGGAGGGCGTGCACCTGCGCTTCGGTCCGGTCGCCCGTGGCGGCCTGCGCTGGTCGGACCGGCGCGAGGATTTCCGCACCGAGGTGCTGGGCCTTAGTCAAGGCGCAGATGGTGAAGAACACGGTGATCGTGCCGGTCGGCGCCAAGGGCGGCTTCTTCGTCAAGCAGCCGCCGGTCTCCGGCGACCGCGACGCGGTGCTGGCCGAGGGCGTGGCCTGCTACAAGCTGTTCATCCAGGGCCTGCTCGACATCACCGACAACATCGTCGATGGAAAGATCGTGCCGCCGCGCGACGTGGTGCGCCACGACCAGGACGATCCGTACCTCGTGGTCGCCGCCGACAAGGGCACCGCGACCTTCTCCGACATCGCCAACGGCCTGGCCATCGCCCACGGCTTCTGGCTGGGCGATGCGTTCGCCTCCGGTGGCTCGGTCGGCTACGACCACAAGGGCATGGGCATCACCGCCCGTGGTGCGTGGGAGTCGGTCAAGCGCCATTTCCGGGCGCTGGGCCGCGACTGCCAGAGCGAGGACTTCAGCTGCGTCGGCATCGGCGACATGTCCGGCGACGTGTTCGGCAACGGCATGCTGCTGTCCCGGCACATCCGCCTTATCGCCGCGTTCGACCATCGCCACATCTTCCTCGACCCCGAGCCCGACGCGGCGGCCTCCTTCGCCGAGCGCGAGCGCCTGTTCGCACTGCCGCGGTCGAGCTGGGCCGACTACGACGCCAAGCTCGTCAGCAAGGGCGGCGGCGTGCACCCGCGCAGCGCCAAGTCGATCGAGATCACCCCGCAGGTGCGCGCGGTGCTCGGCCTGGACGAGGGCGTCAAGGCGCTGTCGCCCAACGAGCTGATGTCTGCGATCCTGTGCGCGCCGGTGGACCTGCTCTGGAACGGCGGCATCGGCACCTACGTCAAGGCGGCCACCGAGCAGAACGCCGACGTCGGCGACCGCGCCAACAACGCGCTGCGCGTCAACGGCGGCCAGCTGCGCTGCCGGATCGTGGGCGAGGGCGGCAACCCGGGCATGACCCAGCTCGGCCGGATCGAGGCCGCGCAGGGCGGGGTCCTGCTCAATACCGACTTCATCGACAACTCCGCCGGCGTGGACACCTCCGACCACGAGGTGAACATCAAGATCCTGCTCAACGACGTGGTCCGCTCGAAGAAGCTGACCACGCCGGCGCGCAACAAGCTGCTGGCCTCGATGACCGACGAGGTCGCCCGGCTGGTACTGCTGGACAACACCCGCCAGAACCAAGGCGATCAGCCTGATGGAGCGGATGAGCGTCAAGCGGCTGGGTTCCAAGCAGCACTTCATCCGCACCCTCGAACAGCAGGGCCTGCTCGACCGGCAGATCGAGTTCCTGCCATCGGACGCGGAACTGTCGGCGCGCAAGGCGCGCGGGCAGGGCATGACGCGGCCGGAGCTGGCGGTGCTGCTGTCGTACTCAAGCTGGTGGCGTTCCAGCAGCTGCTGGATTCGGACATCCCGGAAGACCCGTACCTGTCCAAGGAGCTGCTGCGCTACTTCCCGCTGCCGCTGCAGAAGAAGTACGCCGACGCGATGGAGCGGCACCGCCTCAAGCGCGAGATCATCGCCACCGCGGTGACCAACGCCACCATCAACCGGATGGGCGCGACCTTCCTGCTGCGCATGCAGGAGGACACCGGCCGCAGCCCGGCCGAGGTGGCCAAGGCCTACACGATCAGCCGCGAGACGCTCGACGCGCGGATGCTGTGGACGCAGATCGACGCGCTCGACGGCAAGCTTCCGGAAGCCGCGCAGGTCGATGCGCTGCAGGTGATCTGGAACCTGCAACGCTCGTTCGTGCGCTGGCTGCTCAACCGGCCCGGCCCGATGCCGGGCATCACCGAGGCGGTGGAGCGCTACCGGGAGCCGTTCAACGACATCCGCGAAGCCTCCGGCGTGCTGTCCGATGCCCAGCGCCCGGCCTACGAGGCCGCGCTGCGCGAATGGCGCGACAAGGGCATGCCGCCGAAGCTGGCCCAGCAGCTGTCCGAGCTCCCGTACCTGGAGCCGGCGTTCGACATCATCGAGCTGTCGCGTTCGCGCAAGCTCAAGCCGGTGGACGTCTCGCGCGTGCACTTCCGCCTGGGCGACGCGCTGCGGCTGCCGTGGCTGTTCGAGCAGATCGACGCGCTGGCGGTGGATGGCCGCTGGCACGCCGTCGCCCGTGGGGTGATGCGCGACGAACTGGCCGCGCACCATCGCGTGCTGGCCGGCCAAGGCGATGTCGCAGCCCGGCGGCGATGCCGATGCGAAGGTGCGCCACTGGCTGGCACGCGACGACGCGGCGCTGCGCTTCACCCTGGGCATGCTCAACGAGCTGTCGGCGCAGAAGACGCTCGACTATCCGACCCTGTCGGTGGCCGTGCAGAAGCTGGGGCAGCTGGCCGCGCGCGGCTGATCCAGGAGCGGATGCCGGCAGCGCGCCGGCATCCGCGGTCCCGCGCAATGCTTGCATCCGCAAGCACCCGCCGGACCGGCGCGCGACACCGCATCCGGGCATCGGCCGGGTATCCTCATGGGCAGGGGCGCATGCCGTCCACCCGGAGAACCCGATGAGCACCACTCCCCACATCGCCTTCCTCGCCAGTACCTCGGCCAATGCGCAGCAGGCGCTGGAGGCGATGGTCGCCCGCCACGGTCAGCATCCGGTGGAAGAGGCCGACGTGATCTGCGCCCCGGCGGCGATGGCTTCATGCTGCAGACGCTGCACCGGCATGGCGGTACCGGCAAGCCGGTCTACGGCATGAAGCTGGGCACCGTGGGTTTCCTCATGAACCATTTCCACGACGACGACCTGCTGGAGCGGATCGCCAGCGCCGAGCCGACCAAGCTGCGCCCGTTGGAGATGCTGGCGCAGACCGAGTCGGGCGCCAGCACCGGCTCGCTGGCCTACAACGAGGTCTCGCTGCTGCGCCAGACACGGCAGGCGGCGCACATCCGCATCGGCCTCAACGGCCAGACCCGGCTCGATGAGCTGATATGCGATGGCGTGATGGTTGCTACTCCGGCGGGGAGTACCGCCTACAACTTCTCCGCCCATGGCCCGATCCTGCCGCTGGGCTCGCACACCATCGCGCTGACGCCGATCGCCGCATTCCGGCCGCGGCGCTGGCGCGGGGCGATCCTGAAGGCCAATACCGAGATCCGTTTCGAGGTGCTGGACCCGTACAAGCGCCCGGTCAGCGTGACCGCCGATTCGCACGAAACCCGCGGCGTGGTGGAGGTCGTGATCCGTGAATCCGTGGACCGGATCGTGACCCTGCTGTTCGATCCCGAACACAACCTCGAAGAACGTATCCTGAGCGAACAATTCGTGGTATGACTGGCTCTGCCGGTGCCATGCGCCGGACCGCCGGGTGAAACAGGGACGCCCGCCCGGCGCGACAGAAAAAATCGATAGTTGTCGTGCTTCAACGACAGGGGAGGGGTCCCGTGAAGTTGTGGTATCTGATGCTGCTCTGCGCCATGCCGGCGCAGGCCGCAGCCGCTGCATGTCTGTTCACCAGCAACGTGACGCCATTCCAGGCGATACCTCGGCCCTGGCCGAGAATGCCGGGATTCCGGCACCGGAGGTCGTCGTCTCCAGCGTGACCCGCGGTATCGGCGGGGCGCCACCTGCGACGCACTGGGTTTCGTGTCGATCGAACTGAGGTGGCCGCGTGGCAGCGACTACGACCTGGACGAGATCGGCTTCGAGTACCGGGTGCTCAGTGGCGAGGCACCGGAAGGGCTGATCCCGACCACGGTAGTGGTTTCGCCGATCAGCGGACGCAAGGCCGAGCACCAGTTCACCTGGCAGGATGCGGCCGCCGGCCAGCAGCAGCCGCTGCACCTGGAAGTAGAGGTGCGCGCGGTGACCCGCGACCGCCAGCGCGGTGCGCCGGCGCGGCTGCGGATCGACGCGCCCGGAGGCTGACGCCGCCGAAACGCATGCGTGCCCGGCATGGTCGATAATGGCTGCATGGCCCGACCGGACGACAACAGCCCCCGCCTGCTCACCGTCGCGGTGACCTCGCGGGCGCTGTTCGACCTGGAAGAGAGCCACACCCTCTACGAACGTGAGGGCGTGGACGCCTATGCGGACTACCAGCGCCGGCTCGAGGACCAGGTCCTCGAGCCGGGCGTGGCCTTCCCGGTGGTGCGCAAGCTGCTGGCGCTGAACCGGCGGTTGCCGGCGGGCACGCCGCAGGTCGAGGTCATCCTGCTGTCGCGCAATTCGGCCGATACCGGACTGCGCATCTTCAACGCGATCCAGCACCATGGCCTGGGCATCGTCCGCGCGGTATTCACCGCCGGCGAGCCGACCTGGCCGTACGTGGCGCCCTTCGGCACCGACCTGTTCCTGTCGGCCAACCCCGAATCGGTACGCCGCTCGCTGCAGCACGGCGTTGCGGCCGCGACCATCCTGCCTGCACGGGCCGCCGACGCGGCCCGCGACCAGCTGCGCATCGCCTTCGACGGTGACGCGGTGATCTTCGGCGACGAGAGCGAGCGCATCTCGCGCGAGCAGGGCGTGGAGGCCTTCGGCCTGCACGAGCGGCAGCGGGCGCGCGAGCCGCTGTCCGGTGGCCCGTTCCGCAGCTTCCTGTCGGCGCTGCACGAACTGCAGGCCGCGTTCCCGGCAGGCGAAAGTGCGCCGATCCGCACCGCGCTGGTCACCGCGCGTTCGGCGCCGGCGCACGAACGGGTGATCCGCACCCTGCGCGAATGGGACGTGCGCCTGGACGAGGCCCTGTTCCTGGGAGGCCGCGCCAAGGGGCCGTTCCCATGGGCGTTCGGAGCGGACATCTTCTTCGACGACTCGGCCCACAACATCGACAGCGCCCGCCAGCATGTGGCCGCCGGGCACGTGCCGCACGGCGTGGCCAATCCGGACTGAGCGGGACCGGACGCGGCGTTGCCGGGTCCGGCGCGGAGCGAAGCTCAGCCGGCGGCTGCGGCTGCGGCTGCGAGCGGGCGGACGCCGGCCAGTTCCAGCAAGCGCCCGGCGATGCGCTCCAGCGGCACGGTCTCCTGCGCGGCGCCGAGCTTCACCGCGGCCCCGGGCATGCCCCAGACCACGCTGGTCGCCTCGTCCCACCAGCGTCGGCGCACCGGCCTGGCGCAGTTCCAGCAGGCCACGCGCACCGTCGTCGCCCATGCCGGTAAGGATCGCGCCGATGGCATTGGCGCCGGCATTCTGCGCGACCGAACGGAACAGCACGTCCACCGCGGGACGGTGCCGGTTCACCGGCGGGCCGTCGTCGATGCGGCAGCGCCAGCGCGCGCCGTCGCGGATCACCCGCAGGTGGCGGTCGCCGGGCGGGAGATAGGCATGGCCGGGCAGGATCGCCTCGCCGTCGGCGGCCTCGCGCACCAGCATCGGCGAATGCCGGTCGAGGCGCTCGACGAAGGCGCGGCTGAAGCCGCCGGGGATGTGCTGGGTGATGACGATGGCCGGCGCGTCGGCTGGCATCTGTTCGAGCACCACCCGCAGCGCCTCGGTGCCGCCGGCAGAGGCACCGATCGCGATCAGGCGGTCGGTGGTGCGGAAGCGCGCGGCCGTGGCCGGAGCCACGCGTGGCCACAGCGGCTCCAGTTTCTGCGACGGGCGCGGCTGCGCCTGCACGCGCGCGCGCGGCGGCCTTGATCTTGGAGGTGATCTCCGCGGCGTATTCCCCAGGCCGCGGGCGACGTCGAGCTTCGGCTTGGTGACGAAGTCGACCGCACCCAGCGCCAAGGCCTGCAGGGTGATCTCGGCGCCGCGCTCCGTCAGCGAGGAGACCATCAGCACCGGCATCGGCCGCAGGCGCATGATGTTCTCGAGGAATGCCAGCCCGTCCATGCGCGGCATCTCCACGTCCAGGTCAGCACGTCGGGATTGAGGCGCCTGATCTTCTCGCGCGCCAGCAGCGGATCGGCGGCGGTACCGACCACTTCGATCTCCGGGTCGCGGCCGAGCAGTTCGGTCAGGACCTGCCGCACCACGGCCGAGTCGTCGACCACCAGCACCTTGACCCGTTGCATCAGAACAGCTCCACGTCGCCGCTGACCGGCGTGCGCGACAGGCGCTGGCGCACCGCCGACTCGGCGGCGGCGACTTCGGCGTCGTGCGCGTGCGGCAGGCGGTTGACCATGACCTTGCCGGTCTGCGGGAAGAAGAACACCTTGCGCGGATGGATGCCGCACAGGTCCTCGGCGACTACCGGGATGCGCTCGGCATCGAGGTAGGCACGCACGAATTCGGCATTGCGGGTGCCGACCGGATTGCTGGTGAAGCCCTTGAGCACGTTGGCGCCGCCGAACACCTTGGCCTCCAGGCGCTTGCGGCTCGCGCCACGCTTGAGCAGTTCGTTGATCAGCACTTCCATCGCGTAGCTGCCGTAGCGTGCCGGCGCGCCATCGCCGGTGTTGCCCTCGGGCAGCAGGAAGTGGTTCATCCCGCCGAGCTGCAGCATCGGATCGCGGATGCAGGCGGCCACGCAGGAGCCGAGCACGGTCACCAGCGCGGTGCCGTCGTCCACCACCAGGTACTGGGTCGGCAGCAGCTTGGCGGCGGGTACCTTGAACTGCGGGTCGCGATAGCGCATCACCTTATCGGCATGCAGGAGGGCGCCGCTCATGCGCGCACCGCGGGGTTGCGCCGGTACAGGGTGCGGCCGCACGGCTGGATCAGGTCCGCGGCGTGCAGGTAATTCTCCGAGTGGCCGGTGTAGAGCAGGCTGGCGGAGTCCATCTGCGTGACCAGTCGCGAGAGGATCCCGCGCTGGGTCGGCTTGTCGAAATAGATCATCACGTTGCGGCAGAACAGCGCGGTGAAAGGGCCGCCGACGTCATAGCGCGACTCGAGCAGGTTGAGCGGGCGGAACTCGATCAGGGCCTGCAGCGCCGGGTTGACCCGGCAGCGGCCCTCGTTGGGCCCGGTACCGCGCTGGAAGTAGCGGCGACGGGTCTCCGTGTCCAGGTCGGCGATGCGCTCCACGCTGTAGACGCCACGCTGGGCCGTCGCCAGCACCTGGTGTCGATGTCGGTGGCTGCGGATCCGCACCGGCGGGGTCAGCGTGCCGAACGCCTCGCAGGCGGTGATCGCCATCGAGTAGGGCTCCTCGCCGGTGGAGGCGGCGCACGACCAGAGCCTGATCGTGCCGCCATGGGTGCCGGTCTCGCGCAGCTGCGCATCCAGCCGCTCGAAGTGGTGCGGCTCGCGGAAGAACGCGGTCAGGTTGGTGGTCAGGGCGTTGGTGAACGCCTGCCACTCCGCGCCATGGGCATCGGCGTCGAGCAGGTCCAGGTAAGCACCGAAATCGGCGAGTCCAAGCGTGCGCAGGCGGCGCGAAAGGCGCCCGTAGACCATGTCGCGCTTGGCGGGCGCCAGGGCGATGCCGGCGCGGCCATGGATCATCTGGCAGACCCGGCGGAAGTCGCGGTCGGAGAACGGAAATTCGCGATGGTCTGCGGGCGGATGCGGGAGGTGGGTAGCGCTCATCTCGATTCCGGAAGCGGGACGCAGACGTGTGGGGACCCCGTCAGTGGAGATATCGGCGCGCGGGCGTCGAAGTTGATGCACCAGCCAGAGGCCGGTTCAGGTGCGCCGCGGGTTAAAAAAAAGCGGCCCCGGCTGGAGAGACGGGGCCTGAAGTGCCGCAATAGGGTTCGGATCAGAACTCGGCCCAGTCGGCCTCGTTGAGAATGGTGGCGGTGTTGCCGGCCGGCCGCGGCGCCGGGGCGCGACTGGCGGTCTTGCGTGCCTGGAAGGGCACGGCGGCAGCGGCCGGCGGTGCGGACGGGGTCGCGGCGGTCGAGCCGCCCTCGATCCGGAACACGGCGATGGTGTGGCTGGTACCGGCGGCCTGCTCCTCCATCGCCCGCGCCGCGGCCGAAGCCTCCTCGACCAGGGCCGCGTTCTGCTGGGTGGTCTCGTCCATCTGCACGATGGTCTGGTTGACCTGCTCGATGCCCGAGGCCTGCTCCTGCGAGGCCGAACTGATCTCGGACATGATGTCGGTCACCCGCTGCACCGAGGCCACGATCTCGGCCATGGTCTTGCCGGCCTGGTCGGCCAGCTGGGCGCCGTTGGCGACCTTGCCGGTGGAGTCCTCGATCAGGGTCTTGATCTCCTTGGCGGCGGTGGCCGAACGCTGGGCCAGCGAGCGCACTTCGGTGGCCACCACCGCGAAGCCGCGGCCCTGTTCGCCGGCGCGGGCCGCTTCCACCGCGGCGTTGAGCGCCAGGATGTTGGTCTGGAAGGCGATGCCGTCGATGACCGAGATGATGTCGGCGATCTTGCGCGAGGAAGCCTGGGATGTCGGCCATGGTGGTGACCACCCGGCCGACGACCTTACCCGCCCCGGCGGCGACGGACGCCGCACCCACGGCCAGCTGGTTGGCCTTACGCGCGTGTTCGGCGTTCTGCTTGACGGTGGAGGTCAGCTCCTCCATCGAGGCGGCGGTTTCCTCCAGGTTGGCGGCCTGCTGCTCGGTACGCCGGGACAGGTCGTTGTTGCCGGAGGCGATCTCGGTCGAGGCGGTGGAGATGGCGGACGAGGCGCCCTGGATGCGCGAGACAATCGAGGTCAGCTGGGCGGCAGTGGCGTTGGCGTCGTCGCGCATGGTGGCGAACACGCCGTGGAAGTCACCTTCCATGCGCGTGGTCAGGTCGCCCTGCGACAGTGCGGTCAACAGGCGCGAGACTTCCGACAGGCTGACCGAGTTGGCGTCGAGCAGCGTGTTCAGCTGCTGCGCCAGCTGCAGCAGGAAGCCCTGCTTGCCCTCGGTGCCGACGCGCTCGGACAGGTCGCCGGCGGCGGCGGACGCGACGATCCGCGCCACTTCCGCCTCGACCTGGATCTCGGTGGTGCGGTCACGCCATTCGCAGACGGTACCGACGTTCTCGCCTTCGGCGTTGCGGATCAGCGAGATGCTCTGCGCGAACACGGCATCGCCGTACTGCATCTCGCGCTGGCCACGGCCGTCCTTCTCCAGCCGGGCGATGAAGGCCGGATCGATCTTGCCACCGTGCTCGAGCACGGACACCGGACGGCCGGCCAGCGGCTGCGTCACGTCGACGCCCGGCAGTGCCGCGGTGAGCTGGTCGGCGTAGCCGTCCAGCATGTGGTGCAGCGCCGGGTTGGTGTACACCACCTGCATGTCGTGGTCGGTGATGATCAGGCCGGTCGTCGAACTTTCCAGCGCGGTGCGGATGCGCAGGTTCTCGTTGGCGACCTTCTGGTCACGCTCGGTACGCTCGCGCAGGTCATGCTGCATGCGCTGCATGGCCTTGAGCAGGTCGCCGATCTCATCGTTGGCCGACAGGTCGATGCGGCTCTCGAGCTTGCCGCCGGCCACGTCGTTGGCCACGGTCACCGCGCCGCGCATGGCGGTGGTCAGGTTGCGCGCCATAACCCAGGCGATGGTAAGGCCGCCGGCAATGCCGGACAGCAGCATCACCAGGTCAGCAGGCCCGAGGCGGTATAGGCGCTGCGCGCGTCGACGCCGGCCTTATCGGCCTTACGGTCGGCTTCCTTGATCAGGGCGGTGACGGTGGCGGTGGTCCCGGTGTGCAGGGTGGAGGTCTCGCCCAGGAACGTGTCCAGCGCGTCGTCGGGCAGTTCCATCGATCATTTCGTTGACCGACTCGTACGAGGCCTTGGACTTGGCCCACGCGGCGGTGAACTCGGCGAACAGCTTGCGTTCCTGCGGGGTCGACACGAGCTTGCCGTAGGCGGCGCTGGCCTTGGCGATGTCGGCGGACAGGCCTGCGGCGCGCTTGCGCGCGTCCTGCTTGGCCGCATCGCTGGCGCGGACCAGGCCGCGGTACTGGGCGGTGCGGTACTCGCCCAGCAGCGCGCGCAGTTCGGCGGCGGTGGAAACGGTATCCATGGTGTTGCCGGCCAGGTGGGTGGTGGCCCGGTTGAGCTTGGCCAGCCCGAAGTAGGCGACGCCGCCCCACCAGCATCAGGGCCAGCACCACGCCGAAGGCCAGCATGAGCTTGGGCGTCAGCTTTAGGTTCTTCAGCCAATGCATGAGAAAGGTTTCCCCGGTACGTTGCAGGAACGGCCCGTGCGCGGTTGGCGCCCGGGCCGTGCGATCACTTGATGTTCGCGAGCTTGAGGTTGGCCGGCGAGGTCACCGCGATCTCGGCGCGGCTGGCATCGCGCTGGATGGTGCCGATCACGCACACGTCGCGGCCTTCCAGCTGCTCCGGGGTCGGCTTGAACTTGTCGCGCTGGTCGCCGGGGATGCGGGCCGAGAAGGTGTGGCGCGGGAACGCGCCGCCCATGTACAGGAAGGTCGGCGTGCCCTCGGCGTTCTCCGCGAAGCGGGTCTTCTCCACCTTGCCGCAGACCATGCCGTCCTTGCCGACGAAACGTACGGCCTTATCGGCGGGAATGGCGTCGCCGGCGGCGGCGGCAATGGGAGCGCCGCTCAGCAGGGCGGCGAAGGCCAGCATGTGGACGATGGGTTTCATGTCAGTACTCCAGTACGAAAGGGGGCGGGCCCGGGCGAGGCCCTGTACCGTGCCTATCGGCACATTGGTCGCGGGACTTTAGGAAGGGGTCAGGCGGCGGCGTCGAGCGACGCGCCGCCATTGCCCAGGTCGGCGCTGTCGAGCAGGGTCTCGATGTCGAGCAGGATCAGCATCCGCTCGTCCAGGTGCCGATGGCGGAAATGAATCGGGTGTCGACCGCGGCGCCGAACTCGGGAGTCGGGCGGATCTGTTCCTGCGACAGGGGACCACGTCGGAGACGCCGTCCACCACGATCCCGACCACGCGGTCCTCCACGTTCAGCACGATCATCACCGTCAGGCTGTCGTAGCGCGCCTCGCGCAGGCGCAGCTTCAGGCGCAGGTCGATCACCGGCACGATCGTGCCACGCAGGTTGATCACGCCCTTGATGTACTCGGGTGCGTCGGGAACCCGGGTCACCGCGTCGTAGCCGCGGATCTCCTGGACTTTGAGGATGTCGACGCCGTAGTGCTCCTCGCCGAGGGTGAAGGTGAGGAACTCGCCCGTGGTCGGGGTCAGGGTCGGGGTACTGCTCATTGGGTGCGCTCCTGCAGGACGGGACCGCGCAGGGCGCGGATCGGTTCGACAGGAAGATCGGCCGCCGCGGCGGCAACTTTAGGCCGGGCTCACAGGGCCCTGCGCTCGCGCGCGTTGCGCTGGCGTTCGACCCGGAAGATGTACTGCAGGACCTGTTTTTCGGCCTGCGGCGACAGGCCGACGAAGCGGCAGCCGGCGCGCAGGGTGGCCCCGGCCACCGGCTCGCGCCGGCAGACGTGGGTCACTTCCAGTTGCACGGTCATCGGCTCGGTATCGGGAAGGCGCAGCTGGCAGCCCGGCAGCATGCTGCGCAGGCGGAAGCGGGCTTCGTCGTCATCGCGGACCGACAGCGCCAGGCCGCCGCCGCTCAGGTCCAGCACGCGCAGCTGCAGGGGCGTGCCGCCCGCTTCGGCAGCCGGGGCCTGCAGCAGCACCGTCGGTCCGGGGACCAGCTGCAGCCGGTAAAGCTCGCGGCGCTGCAGCTTCAGCAGCGAATCGGGGGCCGGGGCGGAGAAGGCGACCCTGCCGTCGTTGTCGATCCGGGCCAGCGCCTGCAGGCGGAACTGGATGCGGATCCGGTCCAGCTGCGACACGCAGTTCAGGTACTGGGCGGCAGCAATGCGCTGGTTGATGCTTTCCTGCTGGTTGCCGTCGATCAGCACGTTGCCGTCCTGGTCCACCTCCAGCAGGGCGGTCGGGCAGGGCAGGCCGCCCGGCATGATGTAGGCGCTGATCAGCGCACCGGCGTCGGCCAGCGACTGCAGCACGCGCGCGATCTCGCGGGGTCGTGCAGCACGTAGCGGGCTGCATCCTCCAGGTCGATCGGTGCGGCGTTGGATTCGGGCGCTTCCGGCATCTGCAGGCGGCAAGGGATTCCGTTACCGGCCTATCGGCCGCGCGCGGGAAAAGTTGAAAGCGGCTGCACCCGGAACGGGAAAGGGCGCCCGCAGGCGCCCTTCCGGCCAGCTCGCGTGCCGCCTCAGGCGACGCGCCGCAGGGGGCGCGCCGCTGTCTTCGACGCGGAACACGGCGATGGTGTGGGCCAAGGCCGTCGGCCTGTTCCTCCATCGCCCGCGCCGCGGCGGTGGCTTCCTCGACCAGGGCCGCGTTCTGCTGGGTCGTCTCGTCCATCTGCACGATGGTCTGGTTGACCTGCTCGATGCCGGCCGCCTGTTCCTGCGAGGCGGCGGAGATCTCGGCCATGATGTCTGTCACCCGCTGCACCGAGGCGACCAGCTCGCCCATGGTGTGGCCGGCCTGTTCGGCCAGCGCCGAACCGTCGGCGACCTTGCCGGTGGAATCCTCGATCAGCGACTTGATCTCCTTGGCCGCCGTGGCCGAACGCTGGGCCAGCGAGCGCACCTCGGTGGCCACGACCGCGAAGCCGCGGCCCTGCTCGCCGGCACGGGCCGCTTCCACCGCCGCGTTCAAGGCCAGGATGTTGGTCTGGAAGGCGATGCCGTCGATGACCGAGATGATGTCGGCGATCTTGCGCGAGGAGGCCTGGATGTCGGCCATGGTGGTGACCACCTTACCGACGACCTTACCGCCCTGCGAGGCGACGGAGGCGGCGCCCACGGCCAGCTGGTTGGCCTTACGGGCGTGGTCGGCGTTCTGCTTGACGGTGGAGGTCAGCTCCTCCATCGAGGCGGCGGTCTCTTCCAGGTTGGCGGCCTGCTGTTCGGTGCGGCGGGACAGGTCGCTGTTGCCCGCGGCGATCTCGGTGGAGGCGGTGGAGATGGCGGCCGAGGCCCCCTGGATGCGGGAGACAACCGAGGTCAGCTGGGCGGCGGTTGCGTTGGCGTCGTCGCGCATGGTGGCGAACACGCCGTGGAAGTCGCCGTCCATGCGCGCGGTCAGGTCGCCCTGCGACAGGGCGCGCAATACGCCGGAGACCTGCTCGACGCTGCCGGAGATCGCGCCGAGCAGCAGGTTCAACTGCTCGGAAATCTGGCCCAGGAAGCCGTCCTTGCCCTCAAGCAGGATCCGCCCGTCCAGATCACCGGCGGTCGCCGCCTGGACCAGCCTGCTGACTTCGTGCTCGACCTGCACCTCGACGGTGCGGTCGGCCCACTCCACGACGTAGCCGATCCGGCGCCCCGACGCGTCCGCCACAGGGTTGATGATCTGGCGCATGATGTGGTTGCCCACGGTGATCTGCGCGCGATGGGTGCCACGCAACTCGGAAAGCATGCGTGCCTTATGTTCGGGCTTCTTGTGGAAGATGTCGATGTTGCTGCCGACAACCGTCCTGGCGTCGAACATGGGAAGGTCGCGGCGCAGGTCCTCCTCGGCGCGGGCCAGCATTTCCAGCATCGGGCGGTTGGAATAGATGATGTTGCGATCGGCGTCGGCGATCATCACGTTGGTGGTCACCTCGTCCAGCGCGGTGCGGATGCGCAGGTTCTCGCTCGCCAGCGCGGCGTCACGCTCGATCCGTTCGCGCAGGTTGCCCTGCATCGATTGCATCGCCTGGCAGGGTGCCGATTTCGTCCCTGCGCGAGACGTCGATGCGGCCGTCCAGCTTGCCGGCGGCAATGTCGTGGGCGACGGTGACCGCCTCGGACAGCGGTCCGACCACCTGCCTGCGCAGCAGCACGAGCAGGGCTGGGCTCAGCACCACCGCCGCGGTCATGCCGAGGCCGACGATGGTCCACAGCAGGCTGCGCGCCTGCTCCATCAGCAGGGCGCGCGGCACGACGACGCCGATCGCGAAGCGCTGCGCGGCCTGCCCCAGCTGCATCGGCGCATAGGCCTTGACCTCGCCGTTGGCATCGGCCTCGAAGTCGGCGAACGCCTTGCCCTCGGCGATGCTGGCCAGGATGCGCCGGGTTGCGGCGTCTTCGCGCTTCTTGCCGACTTCGTCCGGATCCCTGGCCGCCAGCACCTTACCACCGGCAGAGAGCAGCTCGACGTGGCCCTTACCATCGGGGCCAGCTTCGACAGGCGTTCCTGCAGCGAGGACAGGGCGATGTCCACGGTGACCACGCCGAGGAACTGGCCGTTCTCGAGGATCGGCATGGCCAGGGTGGTCATCAGGACCGTCTTGCCGCCGATCGCGTATTCGTAGGGCTCCAGCAGCATCGGCGCCTTCAGCTCGCGCGGCTTCAGGTACCAGTCGCCGTCGCCGGGGACTTCGTAGTTGCGCAGCGCCTCGGTGAGCGGCGTGCCGTCGTTCCATACCCAGTAGCTCATGAAACGGCCGGTTTCGTCATGGCCCTCGGTGCCGACGTACTTGGCGTCCTTGTCGTCGAACGCGGCCGGTTCCCACAGCGTGCCCACGCCGAGCCATTCCGGATGGGCCTCCAGCTGGTCGCGGATCAGCGCCGATGTGCCCTCGCGGGTCAGGATGCCCTGCTGGCGCTGCAGCAGCAGCGTACGGGCGAGGGTACTGGCGGTGTCGTAGACGCCGGACAGCTCCGCGGTCGTGCGTTGTGCTTCCCGACCCACCAGCTCCTGCAGTGTCTGCTGCGAGGTCGCCAGCAGCGCGCGGCTGCTCTTCCGGTAGCTGATGGCGGCGGTCAGGCCGAAGCAGAGCAGGGCGAGCAGGGCGATGCCCAGCATCATGCGCGTGGCGATGCTGGTCTGGGACTGGCGGTGCGGGGATGTCATGGCGTCCTCGAGGACGTGGGGCGTTGCATGTCATCGGAACAGAACGCGGCAACTTGAGGCGCCAGGGGGGGATTCCCGCAGAACCGGGCACGTTGGCCGCGCATAGCGATGGCTTGCCGGCAAGTGGCATGGCCAGGTGGCCCCGCTCCAGATGGCAGAAGCCCCGCGGTGGGCGGGGCTTCTGTCCGGATCAGAACTCGGCCCAGTCGGCCTCGTTGAGGATGGTGGCGGTATTGCCGGCCCGGCGCGTTACCGGTGGCCGGCTGGCGGCCTTGCGCGGCGGGAGGGGCACGGTGGAGGCCGGAGCCGCGGGCATGGCGAGCGGGGCCGCACCGCCCTCGATCCGGAACACGGCGATGGCCTCGGCCAAGGCCGTCGGCCTGCTCCTCCATCGCCCGCGCCGCGGCGGTGGCTTCCTCGACCAGGGCCGCGTTCTGCTGGGTGGTCTCGTCCATCTGCACGATGGTCTGGTTGACCTGCTCGATGCCGGCGGCCTGCTCCTGCGAGGCGGCGCTGATCTCGGCCATGATGTCGGTCACCCGCTGCACCGAGGCCACCAGCTCGCCCATGGTGTGGCCAGCCTGTTCGGCCAGCGCCGAGCCGTCGGCGACCCTGCCGGTGGAGTCCTCGATCAGGGTCTTGATCTCCTTGGCCGCCGTGGCCGAGCGCTGGGCCAGCGAACGCACCTCGGTGGCCACCACCGCGAAGCCGCGGCCCTGTTCGCCGGCACGGGCCGCTTCCACCGCCGCGTTGAGCGCCAGGGATGTTGGTCTGGAAGGCGATGCCGTCGATGACCGAGATGATGTCGGCGATCTTGCGCGAGGAGGCCTGGATGTCGGCCATGGTGGTGACCACCTTGGCCGACGACCCGGCCCGCCCTGCGAGGCGACGGAGGCGGCGCCGACGGCCAGCTGGTTGGCCTGGCGGGCGTGGTCGGCGTTCTGCTTGACGGTGGAGGTCAGTTCCTCCATCGAGGCGGCGGTCTCTTCCAGGTTGGCGGCCTGCTGCTCGGTGCGGCGGGACAGGTCGTTGTTGCCCGCGGCGATCTCGGTGGAGGCGGTGGAGATGGCGGCCGAGGCGCCCTGGATGCGGCCGACAATGGAGGTCAGCTGGGCCACGGTGGCGTTGGCGTCATCGCGCATGGTGGCGAACACGCCGTGGAAGTCACCGTCCATGCGCGCGGTCAGGTCGCCGGCGGCGATGGCACGCAGCAGGGCGGACAGCTGGTCGAGGTTGCGGTCGGCGGTCTGCATCATCGCGTTCAGGCCCGCGACCATGGTGCGGAAGTCGGCGCGGAAGGCCGCCTCGTCGCCGCGTGCGCTGAAGTCGCCGACCGCGGCCGCCGCGGCCATAAGGGCTTGATCTCGCCATTGATCGCCAGCAGGCTGGCCTTGGCCGCGTCCATCGCCTGGTGCAGAACCGCGCGCGTGCCCGGCAGGCGGCGGGCGTCGCGCGACAGGTCGCCGTTGGCGTATTCCTGCAGTACCTCGATCGCGTCGGTAATCGCGTCCAGGTGCTCGAACATCATCGTGTTGATGCCGCTGGCCAGCTCTCCATAGACGCCCGGAAAATCCTCCGGCATGCGGTGGCTGATATCGGGGCCTGCGTGCTGGCCGATCATGTGCTGGGTCTGCTGCGAGAAGCGCTCCAGCATGTGCACCATTTCGTCGGTCGCCTTCAGCATCTGGCCGACTTCGTCACGACCATGTTCGCCGGTGCGCACGCCCAGGTCGCCGCGCGACACACCCTTCACCGCGGCCAGCGCCCGGCCGACCGAGCCCAGCACGGTGCTGCCGATCAGCCAGCCGACGCCCAGGTTGAGCAGCACCAGCACGCCGCCGGCCACTGTCATGATCCAGGTGAATTGGGGCCTCGGCCTGGTGTGTCGTCGAGGTAGACGCCGGTGCCGATCACCCAGCCCCACGGCTGGTACAGGGTGGCGAACGAGGTCTTCTGCACCGGTTTGTCCTTGCCGGCCTTGGCCCAGGTGTAGTCGACGAAGCCGCCGCCGCCCTGCGCGGCCTTCACGAACGCGGGAAAGATGGCCTTGCCATCCGGACTGAGCACATTCGCCACCGGCTTGCCGGTCAGGTCTGGCCGGGTCGGGTGCATCAGCATGTTCGGGACCTCGTCGGTCACGAAGAAGTAGTCCACGCCCTTGGTGGCCTGCATCGACTTCAGCGTTTCCAGCGCGGCGGTATGGGCGGCAGCCAGGTCCATCTCGCCGGCCTCGACGCGCGCGGCGTAGCGCTCGATGACGCCGATGGCCATTTCGGTCTGCGCGCGCAGGCCGGCCTGGCGGGTGGAATTGAGGTCCAGGTACTGGATGCGCGCGGCGACCACCGCCAGGACGATGATGCCGACCGCAACCAGGCCGGTCTGGAGCAGGAACTTCCGCTTCATCGGCAGGTTGGACATCAGCCGGTGCGTGGCGTGGATGAACATCATGGCGGAACTCGCAAACGGGGGATCTTGCCGGGATATCGGCCGCGGATGCCTGTCCTTGATGGGATCAGAACTCGGCCCAGTCGGCGTCACTGCGCAGCGCGGTGTTGCCGTGTACGCGCGGAGCGGTCGGCGCCTTTCGCGGCGGGAGGGGCACGGTGGAGGCCGGAGCCGCGGGCATGGCGAGCGGGGCCGCACCGCCCTCGATCCGGAACACGGCGATGGCCTCGGCCAGGCCGTCGGCCTGCTCCTCCATCGCCCGCGCCGCGGCGGTGGCTTCCTCGACCAGGGCCGCGTTCTGCTGGGTGGTCTCGTCCATCTGCACGATGGTCTGGTTGACCTGCTCGATGCCCGAGGCCTGTTCCTGCGAGGCGGCGCTGATCTCGGCCATGATGTCGGTCACCCGCTGCACCGAGGCCACCAGCTCGCCCATGGTGTGGCCAGCCTGTTCGGCCAGCGCCGAGCCGTCGGCGACCCTGCCGGTGGAGTCCTCGATCAGGGTCTTGATCTCCTTGGCCGCCGTGGCCGAGCGCTGGGCCAGCGAACGCACCTCGGTGGCCACCACCGCGAAGCCGCGGCCCTGTTCGCCGGCGCGGGCTGCTTCGACTGCGGCGTTGAGCGCCGGGATGTTGGTCTGGAAGGCGATGCCGTCGATGACCGAGATGATGTCGGCGATCTTGCGCGAGGAGGCCTGGATGTCGGCCATGGTGGTGACCACCTTACCGACGACCTTACCGCCCTGCGAAGCGACGGAAGCGGCGCCGACGGCGAGCTGGTTGGCCTGGCGGGCGTGGTCGGCGTTCTGCTTGACGGTGGAGGTCAGCTCCTCCATCGAGGCAGCGGTCTCTTCCAGGTTGGCGGCCTGCTGCTCGGTGCGGCGGGACAGGTCGCTGTTGCCCGCGGCGATCTCGGTGGAGGCGGTGGAGATGGCGGCCGAGGCGCCTGGATGCGGCTGACAATGGAGGTCAGCTGGGCCACGGTGGCGTTGGCGTCGTCGCGCATGGTGGCGAACACGCCGTGGAAGTCGCCGTCCATGCGCGCGGTCAGGTCGCCGGCGGCGATGGCCCGCAGCAGCGCGGAAACCAGGTCGAGGTTGCCGTCGGTGGTCTGCATCAGCTGGTTCAGGCCGGCGACCATGGCGCGGAAGTCGTGCTGGTAGGCATCCACGTCGCCGCGCTGGGCGAAGTCGCCCGCGGCGGCAGCGGTGGCCAGGCGCCTGATCTCGGTGTTGATCGCCGACAGGTTGCGCTTGCACATGTCCATCGCTTCGGTGATGACCGCCTTCTCGCCGGGCAGGCGGTCCATGTCGATCGACAGGTCGCCGACGGCGTAGTGGCGCATCACCTCGACCGCGCGCATCTTGACCCCGATGTGCTGCGCGACCAGGGCGTTGGTATCGCGAACCATGCGGCCGTAGTCGCCCGGGAAGCCGCTGTCGTCGATGCGGAAGCTGATCTGGCCTTCGTCGTGGCGCACGGTCATCTCGGCCTGCGCCGCGATGACCGCCTGGAGCTGTTCCTGCATGCCGCGCATCGACTCGAGCAGGCGGCCGGCTTCATCGCGGCTGTCCACGCTGATGGCGTTGTCGAGGCGGCCGCGGGCGATGTCGCCGGCGACGCGGGTGGCCTTCTGCAGCGGCCGCGAGACCGCGCGCGCGATCGCCCAGCCGAGCAGGCCGGCCAGCGTCACGAGCAGGCCCATCCCGATCCAGATCGCGGCAACGGTGCGCGCATGCGCCGCCTCGGCTGCCTTGACCTGGGGCGTCCAGTCCGTCGACGTTGTATCCGATCAGCGCCTTGAGCGCGCCGGAGAACTCGCGTCGGGCCGCGCGCGAGGCGCCTTCCGAGACCTGCGCTGCGGTGGCGAAATCATCCGCTGCGATGGCCTGGGCGATGTTGTCGTGGGAGCCGAAGTACGCCGTGCGCGCGGCTTTGACCTTGGCGTACAGGGCCAGCTCCTCGGTGCTGGGCGTGCCCTCGATCGCGTTGTAGGCCTGCTCGGCCGACTCGATGCTGGCGCGCGCGTCGGCGATGCGCTTGTCGTAGTCGGCGAGTTCTTCCGGCTGGCCCCGGCGGCCCAGCTGCGCCAGCTCGTAGGTGCGGTATTCGTTGAGCAGCGACAGCATCTCGCCAAGGTGGACGACCGCGGGCATCCAGTTACTGCTGGTTTCCTTGAGCTGCTCGTTGGCCGTGTTCAGGCGGAACAGGGAGAACAGGCCCAGGCCACGGTCATCGCCGTCGTTGCGGTGAAGGCCAGGGCGAGCTTGCGTGCGATTGGAAGGTCGTGGAACCAGTGCATGGCGTTGTCCGGTCTGGTGGCGACGCACCGCAGAGCGGGCGGCACGGATGAGGGCCGTGCATCCGGAATAACGGCGCTGTGCGGAGCGACTTGACAAACCAACCCTGAACATATGGAAGCTGTTCAGCTGGTTCTGCGAAGGGCGCCACATCTTCGTGCGTCGCGCAGCGGTGCCGCATGGACACCGGCCGTGGGTGGCGGAGCGGAGCGGCGAAGACGCGGGCGCCGTGCGCCCGCGGACCTGCACCCGGCGTGGCGCCCGCGGGGCGCCTAGCTCAGGCTGCCTGCGGCAGCTGCTGGTGGCGCAGGCGGATCAGGCCGCCCACGTCCACGATCAGGGCGACACGACCGTCGCCGAGGATGGTCGCGCCGGAGATGCCGGGCACGCGGCGGTAGTTGCGTTCGAGGTTCTTGACCACGACCTGCTGCTGGCCGACCAGTTCCTCGACTTCAAGCGCGAGCTTCTGCCCATCGCCTTCGACCACCACCACCAGCGACTCGCGGTTGCCGCCATGGAAGCCGTAGTGACCGGCCAGCGACAGCATCGGCAGGTACTCGCCGCGCACGCGCAGCACGCGGCCTTCGCCGGCGACGGTGCGGATGTCGTCGGCCTGCGGCTGCAGCGCCTCGAGCACGTGGCTCAGCGGCAGGATCAGGATCTCGTCGCCGGTGGACACGACCATGCCGTCGAGGATGGCCAGGGTCAGCGGCAGGCGGATCACCACGCGGGTGCCGCGGCCGGAGCCGCTTTCAAGCTGCACTTCGCCGCCCAGCGCCTGGATGTTCCTGCGGACCACGTCCATGCCCACGCCGCGGCCGGACAGGTCGGTGACCTGTTCGGCGGTGGAGAAGCCGGGCTGGAAGATCAGGTCCCACACCTTACCGTCGGTCGGGTTGTCCGGGATCGCCAGGCCGCGCTCGGCGGCCTTGGCCAGGATCCTGCCGCGGTCCAGGCCGCGACCGTCGTCGGCGACCTCGATGACGATGTGTCCGCCCCATGCGAGGCGGCCAGGGTGATCGTGCCGGTCTCGTCCTTGCCCGCGGCGCGGCGCCCTCCGGCGACTTCCAGGCCGTGGTCGATCGAGTTGCGGACCAGGTGCACCAGCGGATCGGCGATCTTCTCGATCAGGCCCTTGTCCAGTTCGGTGCCTTCGCCGATCGTGCGCAGCCGCACCTGCTTGCCCAGCCGCGCCGACAGGTCGCGGACCAGGCGCGGGGAAGCGGCGGAACACCGCGTCCACCGGCAGCATGCGCACGCCGATGACCGCTTCCTGCAGGTCGCGGGTGTTGCGTTCGAGCAGTTCCAGCCGGAGGTCAGGCGTTCGGCCAGCGTCGGATCCAGGCCGCCGCTGACCTGCTTGAGCATGGCCTGGGTGATGACCAGTTCACCGACCAGGTTGATCAGCGCATCGACCTTGTCGACGCTGACCCGGATCGAGCTTTCGGCCTCGGCCGCCGCGGCCGGGGCTGGCGCTGCGGCAACTGCGCCACCGGCCGCGGCGGGGATGGCTGGCGCCGCTGGCGCGGTGGCAACCGCGGCAGCAGCGACAGCCGCCTGCGGCTGGATGTCCAGCTCGCAGTCGTCCACCACCCAGGCGAACACATCGTTGATCGCGCTGCGCGGAACCTTGCCGTGCAGGCCCAGGTCCCAGCGATGCACGCCTCCAGCGGATCGAGCTGGCTGAAGGCGGGCAGGCGCTCGAGCTTGGCGGCCACGTCCAGGCGCCCCAGGTGCTCGAGTTCGCGCAGGATGCGCAGCGGATCGTTGCCGCTCATGAACAGCGACGGCGCCGGGGCGAACGCGATGTTCCAGCCCTCCGGCTCCGGTTCCTTGGCGGCGACAGCAGCGGTTTCGGCGCCGGCGCCCAGTTCCCGGCCCAGCCGCGCATGCACGGCGGCCACGGCCGCCGGGTCGGCAGGCTTGCCCTGTTCGGCTTCGGCCAGCAGCGCGCGCAGCACGTCCACCGAACCGAGCATCGCGTCCACCGCGCTGGCGGCCAGCGCCCGCTTGCCGGCGCGGATCTCGTCCAGCAGCGTCTCCAGCACGTGGGTCAGCGCGGCCATCTTCTCGAAGCCGAACGTGGCGGCGCCACCCTTGATCGAATGCGCGGCGCGGAACACCGAGTTGACCACCTCGGGATCCAGGCTGCCGCCTTCCAGCGCGAGCAGGCCGGCCTCCATCGCATCGAGACCTTCGCGGCTCTCCTCGAAGTAGGTGGCGTGGAAGCGTTGCAGGTCCATGCTCATGGCGGGGCGGCTCGGGGTGGAGTGGAGGCGGTGGGGCTTCAGCCCAGGACTTTCTGGACGGTGGCGACCAGCTGCTCGGGATTGAACGGCTTGACCAGCCAGCCGGTGGCGCCGGCGGCCTTGCCTTCGGCCTTCTTGTCGGCGGCCGACTCGGTGGTCAGCATCAGCATCGGGATGAACTTGTAGTCGGGGAGGCCGCGCAGCGCGCGGATCAGCGCGATGCCGTCCATGTTCGGCATGTTCACGTCGGTGACCACCGCGTTGAAGCGCTGGCCCCGGGCACGGCCCAGCGCGACCTTACCGTCCTCGGCCTCGTCTACCGCGAACCCGGCGGAGGTCAGGGCGAAAGAGACCATCTGGCGCATCGAGGCCGAATCGTCTACTACCAGAATGCGTGCGCTCATGCGGCGTTCTCCACGGGTTGTTTCGTTTGCTGTTCAGTGGTCGCCAGGCCCAGCGGCGCGGACAGGCCCAGCAGGCGTGCCGCATCGCGCAGGGCGTCGCTGCAGGCGACCAGTTCGGTGCGGCGGTCGAGCTGGGCCCGACTGCGGAAGAAGGCGCACAGCACCTGCATCGCCGCGGTATGCACGCGTCGCACGGCGCCGCCGTCCAGCGCGACGGCCGGATCTTCCAGGTGCGCCGCGAGGCGCTGTTTGAGGTCGGCGCTGGCCTCGATGCCGAGGTCCTCGCCCAGGGACACGGTACTCATCGCGTCTCCGCAATCGGGATCGGAACAGGTAGCGGCAGGCATGCGTCGACCTTTAGTGGATCGCACCGCCGGCCGGGGCCAGCAGGCGGGAGGCGTCGAGCAGGATCACCGGATCGCCGGACTGGCGGGCGATGCCGCGGAACAGGTCGCTGTGGATGCGGCCGACGCGCGTGTCATCGGGGCCCTCGATCTGCGGGTCGGCGAGGTTGACCACGTCCTCGACCGCGGACACGCGCAGGCCCAGGTTTCGCCTTTCTCCTCCAGCACCACGATCCGGGTCGTCGCGGTGCCGGCCTGCGACGGCTGGCCGAGGTGGACGCCCAGGTCCAGCACCGGCACCACCTTACCGCGCAGGTTCATCACCCCGAGCATGGCTCCCGGCGTGCCGCGCAACGGCAGAAGAGGGGTGGGCAGTACGACTTCCTGCACCTTGAGCAGTTCCGTACCGTAGGCCTGCCTGCGCAGCGCAGGCGCAGCCAGCGCGAGCTGCGATCGGTGGCGCGCCGGTGCGGCATCGCGGCCTCAGGGTCCGCGGCGGCGACCGCGCCGCGCGATACCGGCATGGGTGCAGGGGCAGGGGGCGTGCGCGGCGGCAGCGGCGGCATCGCCGGCGCCGGTGCGAGGGCGATGCGGGGCTGTTCGGGCGGCTCGGGCGCAGCGACGGGCACCGGCGGCGCTGCCGGCGCCGGTGCGGGCTCGCAGGGGAAGCGGAGGCGACCAGCAGGTCGTCCAGGTAGTCGTCGAGCACGGCCGCCGCGCTCACGCGGCACGCTCCAGCGGCTGCTCGGCTTCGGCGGCCAGGATCCACTCCAGCGCACGCCGGTAGCTCGACAGCGCCCGGCCCGGGTAGCCGCCTTCCTCGCCGACCGGCTGCACCAGCAGCTCGGCATTGCACAGGCGCGTGTCGACCGGGATCGCGTCTTCCCAGACGCGCTCGGCGTGGTCGTCCTGCATCCTGCGCAGGGCTTATGGCCGGCGCGGGTGCGCCGGTCATAGAGCGTGGGCAGGACCGACACCGGCAGCGGCCGGCGGCGCGAGCGTTCGACCATCTCGGCGGTGCGGCGCATGCCGGCCAGGCCGTGCAGGGCCAGCGGCTCGGCTCTAGGTCGGGATCACCACCCGGTCGGCGGCGGCCAGCGCGTTGATCATCAGCAGGCCCAGCGTCGGCGCGCAGTCGAGCAGCACGTAGTCGTGCTGGCCGGCGTGCCGGGCGAGCGCCTGCGACAGGGCCAGCCGAGAGGCCGGGCTGGTTGGCGCTGCGTCGCTCCAGCGTGGCCAGTGCGGTCTGCGCGCAGACATATGACAGGTTGTCGATCGCACTGGAGCGGGCCAGCGCCGCCAACGGTTGCGGCGGCGTGGCGAACAGCTCGAGCACGCCTTCCGGTGCCGGCTCGGCGGGCACGCCGAAGGCGCGGGTCAAGGAAGAATGCGGGTCGAGGTCGACCAGCAGCACGCGCTGGCCGCGCAGTGCCGAGCCGCGGCCCAGGCTGCGTAGTGGTGGTGGTCTTGCCCACGCCACCCTTCTGGTTGGCGATCGCCCATACGCGCATGGTCCGGTCCTCTCCTATGGATTTGCGCCGACCGCGACGGTGCCGTTGCCGGCAGCGGGCGGTGCGCCCACAGCCGGTATCGGCGCGGCGGCCATGGTCTTGACCGAGTCCTGCGCGGGAGTGTCGTCGTCGGGGTTGGCCAGCACGATCAGGACCACGCGCCGGTTGCGGTTGCGGCCCTCGGGCGTGGCGTTGTCGGCCCGTGGCCGGTATTCGCCATAGCCGACCATGGCCAGTCGTTCCTGGGCCACGCCCCGGCTGGCGAACAGGTGCACGACGCTGGCCGCGCGCCCCGCCGACAGTTCCCAGTTGGAGGGAAACGCGCTGGTGCTGATCGGCTGGTTGTCGGTGTAGCCCTCCACCCGGACCGGATTGGGCGTGTCGTGCAGCACCGCGGCCAGCTTGGCCAGCACCCCGCGCGCGGACAGGTCCAGCGCCGCCGAGCCGGTGTCGAACAGGATGTCGCTGTTGATCTCGACCTCCAGCCACAAGTCCGAACGCTTGATGGTGATCAGCTTGGCCTCGACCAGCGAAGCCAGCGCCTCTTCCATCTGGGCGGCGATGTCGCCGAGCTGGCGGCGCGCGCGGCGCACGGACTCGGGGCTGGTCACGTCCATCGGCTGGCCGGTGCGCATGTGCGAGGCCAGCGCCGGCAGCAGGGTCGGGTTGGGAGCGGGCGAGGGCGCCGACGGGCCCTGCTTGGCCCCGGACTTGATCGGCGAGGGCCGGTCGTAGTCGGCGCCCTGCAGCTGGTGGTTGCCGACCTGCACCGGGTTGATCGTGCGCGGGGCGCCACCGAACGCGGCGGTGAGCGCGTCGGCCATCACCCGGTACTTGCCCTCGTTGAGCGTGGAGATGGCGTACATCACCACGAAGAAGGCCAGCAGCAGGGTCATCAGGTCGGCGTAGGGGATCGCCCAGGCCTCGTGGTTGCTGTGTTCCTCGTGCTTCTTCCTGCGCGCCATGCCGTGGGCCTCAGTGCAGGAAGCCGGCGAGCTTGGACTCGATGTTGCGCGGATTCTCGCCCCGGCGATCGCGATCAGCCCCTCGATGATCATCTCGCGCTCGCCGGTGCGCCGCGCGATCACGCTCTTGAGCTTGGAGGCCACCGGCAGGAAGAACAGGTTGGCCGAGGCGATGCCGTAGATGGTCGCGGTGAAGGCCGCGGCGATGCCGTGGCCGAGCTTGCTCGGGTCGGCCAGGGTTCTTCATCACCGCGATCAGGCCGAACACCGCGCCGATGATGCCCAGGGTCGGCGCGTAGATGCCCATGCCCTCGAACACCTTGGCGGCGGCCAGGTCCTTGGTGTTATGGCCGTCCATCGATCTCAAGCATGTGCCGGATCTGCTCGGGCTCCACGCCGTCGACCAGCATCTGCAGGCCCTTCTTCAGGAACGGGTCGGCCTGTTCGGCGACCTGCTGCTCCAGGCCGAGCAGGCCCCATGGCGGCGGGCGATGTTGCTCCAGTCCAGGATCTGCGCCATCAGCGCCTCGCGGTCGGCGGCCGGCGGCTTCAGGATCCAGCCGGCGATGCGCAGGGCGCGTTTGAACACCGGAGGCGGCGTGTGCACGAAGATCGCCGCGATCGTGCCCAGTATCACGATGACGAACGCGGCCGAGGACCACAGCGAGCCGACGCCGGCACCTTTGAGGATGCTGCCGCCAACCAGCGCGACCAGTGCCAGGATCAGACCGACGAGGCTGAGGATGTCCATGGACCCCGTATCGGCATGCGCCCCCGGGTACTTGAGCGGCCGGCCCGGACACGGTCGCGCACCGCCTTCGGGTAGTCTTGCCGCGACGGTCGGACGGGGCCGCGGACATGGAAGGACAAGGACATGGAAATGCCGTTGCGATGCCGGTGCGGACAGGTGCGGGGTGAACTCGCCCTGTCCCGCGTGTATGCACGGGCCACATGCTATTGCCGCGATTGCCAGGCGTTCGCCCGCTTCCCGGGTGGGGAAGGCCTGCTCGACCCGCGTGGCGGCACCGACGTCCCGGCTTCGGCTCCGGACGCCATCCGGATCACCGCCGGGGCGGAGCACGTGGTGTGCATGTCGATGGGGCCGAAAGGGTTGCTGCGCTGGTTTTCCGCCTGCTGCCGCACGCCGCTGGCCAACACCTCGCGCGACCCGAAGCTGTACTACACCGGCGTGGTGGTGACGTGGCTGGAGGCTGCTCCCGCCGAGCTCGATGCCGCGTTCGGCCCGCGTGACCGGATCGTGGCCAACACGGCCTCGGCTACCGCACCCGTAAGTGCCTCGCCGCTGCGCCTGCTGGCCGGCGGCGTGCGCATCTTCGGCCCGGTGATCGCCGCGCGCCTGGGGCGGCGGGCGGGCCGGGGCACCATTCTTCGACGGGCAGGGCAGGCCGGTGCACGAGCCCGAAGTCGTCAGCCGGGAACGCCGCCAGGCTGCTGCAGGACGGCAGCTCCTGATTGTCCACCCGGGAGGGCGGCCGCAATCCGGGCGCCGCCCGGGGCTTTACCGGACCAGACCTGCCCCCTACTGCGCGGGCTGCCGGTCCCGGGCCTGCAGCCAGCCGGCAGCGGCGCGGCCGGCGCGAACTCCGCTGGCGAAGCAGGCACTCAGCAGGTATCCGCCGGTAGGGGCTTCCCAGTCCAGCATCTCGCCGGCGCAGAAAACGCCGGGCGCGGCGGCGAGCATCAATCCGTCGTCGAGCGTCTCCAGACGCACGCCGCCGCCGCTGCTGATCGCCTCGGCGACCGGCCGCGCCGCCTGCAGCACCAGCGGCAGGCGCTTGAGCGTGCCGGCGACGCGGTCCATGTCGCCCATGGCTTCGATGGGCAGTACCTCGCGCAGCAGCGCGGCCTTGACCCCGTCCACGCCTGCCTGCCGGCGCAGGTGCTCGCTGAGGCTGCGGCCATTGCGTGGCCGTGCCAGGTCGCGGCGCAGGCGCTCCCCATCGCGGCCGGGCACCAGGTCCAGCCAGAGCGTCGTCCTGCCGTCGCGGGCGATCGCGTCGCGCAGCGTCGCCGACAGCGCATAGACAAGGCTGCCCTCTATGCCGGTCGCGGTAGCCACGCATCGCCCTGCAGGGCGTGTTCTTTGCCGTCGGCATCGCGCCAGTGCGCGACCACGGGTTTGATCGGCGCGCCGGCATGGCGCTGGGCGAAGTGGCCGCTCCAGCCGATATCGAACCCGCAGTTGCTCGGTACCAGCGGTGCGACCTCGACGCCACGCGCCTGCAGCACCGGCGCCCAGGCGCCATCGGAGCCCAGCTGCGGCCAGCTGGCGCCGCCCAGCGCGAGCACCGAGGCTGCGGCCTCGACCCGCCGCGCGCCTTCGGGCGTGTCGAAGACCAGCCGGCCGTCGGCATCCCAGCCTTGCCAGCGGTGCTGGACGTGGAAGCGCACGCCCCATCCTGAGCCGGCGCACCCAGCCGCGCAGCAGCGGCGCGGCCTTGCGGTCGAGCGGAAACACCCGGTCGGAGCTGCCGACATAGGTGTCCACGCCCGCGCCCGCGTGCCCACTCGCGCAGGTCGTCCGGGCCGAAGTCGCGCAGCCAGGCGGCGACTCCGGCTTCGCGCGGGCCATAGCGTCGCGCGAAGCCGGGCATCGGTTCGGCATGGGTCAGGTTCAACCCGCCCTTGCCGGCGATCAGGAACTTGCGCCCGACCGAGCCCTTCGCCTCGAACAGGTCGACGTCGACTCCGGCCGCGCGCGCGACCTCGGCCGCCATCAGTCCGGCCGGACCGCCACCGATGACGGCCAGGCCGGGCAGGGGCGCGCTCGAAACCGGCAGGGGCGAGGCAGCCGGCACGGCGATCTCAGTGCGGCTTGACTTCGAGCAGTTCGACCTCGAACACCAGCGAGGCGTTCGGCGGGATCACCCCGCCGGCCCCCTTGCGCCCGTACGCATAGGCGGACGGGATCAGCAGGGTGCGCTTGCCGCCGACCTGCATCCCGGCCACGCCGTCGTCCCAGCCGCGGATCACCTGGCCGGCGCCAAGCAGGAAGGTGAACGGCTCGTTGCGGTCACGCGAACTGTCGAACTTCAGGCCGCGCTTGTCCGCGGCGTTCTGCTCGTACAGCCAGCCGGTGTAATGCACGGTCACGTCGCTGCCGCTGGTGGCGAAGGCGCCGCTGCCGACCCGGTCGTCGATGCGCTGCAGCTCGGCCACGCTGCCGCCCGGCGGGATACGGTCGCTGCCGGCCTTACGACGCGGCCAGCAGCAGGACGGACAGCAGGCAGGGCAGGACGGACAGTCGGGACAGGCGGAACATACGGGTCATCGGCGGCGGGTGTGCGGGGGCGGCAAGGGTAACCGATGCGCGGCCGCCGCCCGGGCGGACGACGATATGATCGCGGGCATGGCGAAACTGCTGTTCAACCTGCGCAACGTGCCCGACGACGAGGCTGACGAGGTCCGCGAGCTGCTGACCGCGCACGCCGTGGACTGGTACGAAACGCGGCCCGGCCCATGGGGCATTTCCACCGGTGCACTGTGGCTGCGCGACGCGACCGCCTACCCTGAAGCGCGGCGCCTGCTCGATGGCTACCAGCAATCCCGGCGCGAGCATGCCCGGGAGGCAGAGCGACGGCATGGCCGCGAAGGCTTCCTCGACCTGCTGCGCCGACGCCCCGGCTTCGTCCTGCCGCGCCTTACCGCGATCGTCGCCCTCCTGGTCCATTCCATGGCCCTGCCCCGATGCTGCTGCACTGAACGGCGCGGGAGCGGCCCCAGCGTTCGGACGCCTGTAGCGGGCGGCTGCTGCGAGGCCCGGCACTTACAATGCCGCCCATGCTCAACGTCGCCGCCTATCACTTCACCCTGCTGAACGATCCCCACGGACTTGCCGGCCGGTTGCACGCCGCGGCCGGGCAGGCCGGGCTCAAGGGCACGATCCTCGTGGCCGGGGAGGGCATCAACCTGTTCCCATGGCGGGCGAGGACGCGCTCGTGCGCGGCTTCATCGATGACCTGCGCGCTGATCCGCGCTTCGCCGGCCTGCAGGCCAAGTACAGCCACAGCGAGCGCGAGCCGTTCGCCCAGCTTAAGGTCAAGGTGAAGGCGGAGATCATCAGCTTCCGGCATCCGGCGGCCACGCCACTGGTCGCCGGCGAGCGGGCTCCCGTGGTCGATCCGCCGACCCTTACGCGCTGGCTGGGGCAGGGTGGACGCGATGACGCGGGCAGGCCGGTGGTGCTGCTCGATACGCGCAACGCGCAGGAAGTCGAGCACGGCACGTTCGCCGGTGCGTTGACCTTGCCGATCACGCGCTTCACCGAGTTGCCGGCGGCGCTGGCGCCGCACCGGGATGCGCTGCGCGATGCCACGGTGGTGAGCTTCTGTACCGGCGGCATCCGTTGCGAGAAGGCGGCGCTATGGATGCGCCAGGACGGGATGGACAACGTCCTGCAGCTGGACGGCGGCATCCTCGGCTATTTCGAACAGGTCGGCGGGCAGGGCTACGAGGGACGCTGCTTCGTGTTCGACGAGCGCGTGGCACTGGATCCGCAGCTGCGCGCGCAGGTGGAATAAGCCTCCTGGTACCGGTCGCAGTGGCGCGAAAGAAAAATTTCACGGGAAGGCTTGCGCACCCCGGAATTGCTGAATACAATTTCCCTCCTCAGCTTGTGGGGCCATAGCTCAGCTGGGAGAGCGCTTGCATGGCATGCAAGAGGTCGCCGGTTCGATCCCGGCTGGCTCCACCAACTCCGCGCCATCTGGCAGGAGAAGCAACAGGTTCACGTCCCCATCGTCTAGAGGCCTAGGACATTACCCTTTCACGGTAGCGACCGGGGTTCGAATCCCCGTGGGGACGCCAACACAAACGGGCCCGCAGCGATGCGGGCCCGTTTTCTTTGTGGCGTTGCGCCGTCCGAGACCTGTCAGCGAACGCATGCATGGGTCAGCGATGCTGGCGGTGCTGCTCGTCCTGCTGTGGACGCTGCTGCGGGTTCTTCTTCTGCGGGTCGTTCTGGTCCTGCCACTGCTGCTGCTGGCGGTTCTGGTCCGACGGGTTCTGGTCCTGCTTCTGGCGCTGCGGGTCGTTCTGGTTCTTCTGGTTGCCCATGTCGCGCTTCCCCGATCGCGCGGCCGTGATTGGCCGCAGGTGCAGGCTAGGCCGGGCGGGGTAAACCACAGGTGGAGCGTTTGCTAGCGCGGCGTAATGCGTTCAGTCGCCAAGTAGTAAGGCCATGAAGCATTCATCGATGCGATGGCCATTCACGTTGCGCGTCTTCCACTGAAGCGGAGGCGCAGTGCGTTGCCGACCACCGAGACCGAACTCAGGCTCATCGCCAGCGCGGCCAGCATCGGCGACATGACCAGGCCACTGATCGGATACAGGAGGCCGGCGGCAACCGGTACGCCCATACCGTTGTAGAGCAGGGCGAAGACGAGGTTCTGGCGCATGTTGCGCACGCTGGCGCGGGAGATGGCGATCGCATCGGCGATGCCGCGCAGGTCGCCCTTGACCAGGTGACCTGCGCGCTGGACATCGCCACGTCGGTTCCGGTGCCCATCGCGATGCCGACATCGGCCGCGGCCAGTGCCGGCGCATCGTTGATGCCATCGCCGGCCATCGCCACGCGATGGCCGCGGGCGCGCAGGCGCGCGAGCAGGGCGACCTTGCCATCGGGCGTCATTTCTCCATGCACCTCGTCGATGCCCAGCCGCCGGGCGACGGCCTGCGCGGTCGCCTGTCCGTCGCCGCTGGCCATGACCACGCGCAGGCCCGCCGCATGCAGCCGCGCCAATGCCTCCGGCGTGCTGGCCTTGACCGGATCGGCGACCGCCAGCAGGCCCGCGGCGATCCCGTCGATGGCCATAACACGACGCTGGCGCCGTCGCTGCGCAAGGCGGTGGCATGCGCCTCGAGATCGGCGCAGTCGATTCCGTGCGCACGCATCAGCGCGGCGGAGCCGAGCAGCAGCGCGTGGCCTTCGACGTGCCCGCGCACGCCAGTGCCCGCGCCGGATTCGAAGTCGCTGGCCGTCCACAAGGCCAGTCCGCGGCTGCGCGCCTCGGCAACGATGGCGTGGGCGAGCGGATGTTCGCTGCCGGCATCGAGGCTGGCAGCGAGCCGGAGCACGCGGGTTGCGTCGAAGGCACCGGTGGCCACCACTTCGCGGAAGACCGGGCGACCTTCGGTCAGGGTGCCGGTCTTGTCGACCACGAGGGTGTCGATCCCGCGCAGGCGTTCAATCGCCTCGGCATCGCGGAACAGCACGCCGCATTGCGCCGCACGACCGGTGGCGACCATCACCGACATCGGCGTGGCTAAGGCCCAGCGCGCACGGGCAGGCGATGATCAGCACGGAGACCGCGTGCACGATCGCGCGCATCCAGGACGGCTCGGGTCCGAACATGCCCTGGCGCTAAACGAGAGCGCCGCCACGCCGACCACGGCGAGCACGAACCAGTACGAGACCCGGTCGGCCAGCTTCTGCATCGGCGCGCGCGAGCGCTGCGCCTGCGCCACCAGCTGCACGATCCGGGCCAGTACCGTCGCCTCGCCGACCCCGGTGGCCCGGATGACCAGCGCGCCGTTGCCGTTGAGGGTCGCGCCGACCACGGTGTCGCCGATGTTCCGGGCTACCGGCATCGGCTCGCCGGTGAGCATGGATTCGTCCACGTGCGAGCGACCCTCCAGAACCACGCCATCGACCGGCACCTTCTCGCCCGGGCGCACGCGCAGCCGGTCACCGGTCTGGACCCCCGCCAGCGGTACATCCGCTTCGCTGCCGTCGGCGTTGATGCGACGTGCCGCAGCCGGCGCCAGGCCGAGCAGGGCGCGGATCGCCGAGGAGGTGCGCGAGCGCGCCTTCAGCTCCAGCAGCTGGCCGAACAGCGTCAGGGTGACGATGACCGCGGCCGCCTCGAAGTACACGCCGACGCGGCCATGCTCGTGGAAGGCGGGCGGGAACAGGCCCGGCACCAGCGTAGCAACCAGGCTGTAGCCGTAGGCGGCCAGGACGCCGGTTCCGATCAGCGTCCACATGTTCGGATTGCGGGTGGCGATCGAGCTGGCCCAGCGTTGCAGGAACGGCCAGCCGGCCCAGAGCACCACCGGCGTGGCCAGCACCAGCTCCAGCCAGGTCCGCGTCGTCGCCGTCAGTGCGTGGAGCTGATGGCCGGCCATGGCTGGTACCCATGGTCGCCGCAGCCAGTGGCAGCGAGACGAGGAAGCGGCGACGGAAGTCGGCCAGTTCCGGGTTTTCGCCGTCGTCCAGGCCCGGTGTCAGCGGTTCCAGGGCCATGCCGCAGATCGGGCAGGTACCCGGGCCGTCGCGCAGGATCTCCGGATGCATCGGGCAGGTATAGGTCGTGCCGGCCGGCATTGCCCCCGCCTCTTCTCCGTCGCCAGGCGGATCGAGGTACCGGTCCGGGTCGGCAGTGAAGCGTTCGCGGCAGCGAGCCGAGCAGAAATGCCAGTCGGTGCCGTCGTGCGTGGCGTGGTGCGGCGTGCGTACGGAGTCGACGGCCATGCCGCAGACCGGATCGCGCGCACTGTGGTTGTCCGCCGGTGCGGTGGTCGCGGGATGCGCATGACCGTGTCCGTGGCAGCAGCTGCCGGAGGCGGCGGGCGGGGGCGACCCGGGAGGATGGCGGTTCAACGCTCGCTACCCGACAGCGCGGACATGATCGGGCAGTCGCCCAAGTGGCCATGGCCGGGACAGGCATCCACGAGCACGCGCAGCGCGTCACGCACGCGCTCCAGTTCGGCGATGCGTTGCTGGATCAGCTCGAGCTTCACTTGCGCGGCGCCGCGTACGCTGGCCATGTCCGCATGACGGGCATCGCTGAGCGCCAGCAGTCCGCGGATCTCGTCCAGGTGAAACCGAGCTCCTTGGCGCGGCGGACGAAGTTCAGCCGCTGCGCGTCGTCCGGCCCGTAGTGGCGGTAGCCGTTGGGGCTGCGGCGTGGCGGTGGCAGCACGCGTTCGCGCTCGTAATAGCGGATGGTGTCGATCGGTACGCCCGCCTGCGCGCCAATTGGCCGATGTTCATCGCGGTCTCGCGGTGGTCCGTTGCGGCCAGTTTCAACCCTTGAGCGCACTCCAAGGTCAACTTGATCTAGAAGTGTCATAAGAAAGTATTCGTAAGCTTATAATGTAAATATATATTTCCACCAATACCAAGGCGCCTGCGATGCATCGCCCGGCTTCATGACGGCCCAGATCCGGAAGCCCGGCCTGCGCATCACGCCAGGTCGGGCGCGCGGGCGGACGGATGCGTGGATACTGCGGACGCACGACCCGATGTCCTCCGACCCGTTGTGGGGCGCGAAGCAGGGGGAACACCCGATGAAAAGCGAACACGCAGGATCGGGCGCCCGCGGGCGGGCGCGGCGATCGGCGACGCTGGCCCCAGCGATCGCGCTGCTCCTTACCAGCGCACCGGCACTGGCGCAAGTCGATACCGATGCGATCGCCGATCTGATCGACGAGCCCGGGAGCGCGGGCCTGGGCTTCCTGTACCGCTTTGAAGAATCGCCCTATCTCGACGAGGGCCAGCGCAGCGACCTGCTGCCGCTGTACCTGTACGAAGGAGAGCGCTTCTATCTCAATGCCGATCGCGCCGGCTTCAAGTTCGTCGACGACGGCACCCACCGGTTCGACGCATTCCTGTCGCGCCGGCTGGAGGGTTTCGCAGAGGACGACGTGCCGGACACGCTCGAGGGCATGGCTCCGCGCAATGCCGGCGCCGACCCAGGGCCTCCGCTACCGGCACGCGCTGCCGTGGGGCACGCTGCGTGCGACAGTGCTGGCCGACGTAAGCGACAACTCCAGCGGCAGCGAGCTGAGGCTGGGCTATTCCTACACCTGGAGCGGGGATCGCTGGAGCCTGCGTCCGGACGTGAGCGTCGCCTTCCGCGACAGCGACCTCAACAACTACTACTACGGCGTGGAGCCTGGCGAGGCCACCGCCGGGCGTCCGGCCTACGCACCGGGCAGCGGCACGGACTACACCGTCGGCCTGTACGGCACCTACGGGTTCCTGCGGAACTGGCGCCTGATCGGCGGCATCGCCGTCACCGCGCACGACAGCGTCGTCCGCGACAGCCCGATCATCCGCGATGGCGTGCAACCCGCCGTCTTCGCCGGCGCGGTCTACGAGTTCGGCACTGCCATCGCCCGCTGGGACGACGCGGACGTGCCGCTGCTGCTGAAGGTATTCCATGGCCGTGCGTCGGACGATGGCTGCCACATGGTGAAGATCATGACCCTGCGTTGCGTGTCGATCGACGACGATTTCCCGAGCAGCGTGACCGGCGTGCACCTGGGCAAACCGTTCATCGAGCGGGTCAACGGCTGGCCGTTGGACTTCCACGGCTACGTCGGCCTGCTCTATCGCAACGAGATGAACAGGGTGCAGCCCGATTCGTGGCAGGTCGACGCCTACATGAAGGGCTTCTTCTACGGTTTCCCGTGGAGCCACCGGGTCAACACACGGATCGGCATGGGTGCCGGCATTTCGTACGCCAACCACGTTCCGTCGCCGGAAGTGCTCAGCCAGGGACCGGCGTGAAAGGCCGACTTCCAAGCTGCTCAACTACCTCGATCCGACCATCGACGTCAGCATCGGCGACCTGTTCGGATCGGCGCGGCTCAGGCAGACCTATTTCGGTTTCGGCATCTCCCACCGCTCCGGCATCTTCGCCAGTTCGCGATTGCTGGGCAGCGTGGATGGCGGTTCCAACTACATCTACGCGTACGTGGAGACGACGCTCTGAGCGCGTTGCCGGAGCGGCACTTCGCCGCAGGGCCGCTCCGGCCAGCCGGTTGCATGCGGCTGGCCGTCCCGTCGGGTGCACGCTCGCGTAGTTGCGGACATTTCTGACACGCCAGCGGCTGGTCCGGCCCACGTCGCAATCGGTGCAGGCTGCCTACACTCCCCATCCACGGATCGGGAGGATGCATGGCTCATTGGATTGCCCTCATGCTTGCGTTTCTGCCGCTCTCCGCCGGTGCGCAGCAAGTATTCAAGTGCGTTGGTGACGGCGCGGTGTCGTACCAGTCCGCTCCATGCGCCGCGGGCCAGGCCTGGAGAGGGCATGGGAGCACGTCGACTACACGCCGCCCCCGGATGCGGACCTGCAACGCCTGCATGCGCCGCGCACCGGCCAGGGGGCACGAACGCAGGGCGGCCACCTCTTCGCGCAAGCCACGATCGAGGACAGCAGCGGCGGGCGAATCCGCCATCGGCCGGTGCGAGAGGGCGAAAGTCCGCCGCGACCGCGAGCTGTACCAGGGTCGGGGTGCGCAAGTCGATGCAGCAACTGCGGGCCTGGGACAGCTACGTCGAGGACGCCTGCAGGTTCTGACATATGCAGCCGTGGCCGGTCCCGGCGTCGCTGCTACGCCAGAATCGAAGCCAGGTGGTTGAGTATCTCGTCGAAGGAGAGGGCCACGAACGCCAGGTACCAGCGGCAGCGCGGCGCACAGGGCGACCCAGACCAGGGTTCCAGCGCGAAACCGGAACGATCGCCATGCCGCGCACGGTGGCGTAGACGCTGGCGAAGTCGCAGATCGCGGATGCGTCGCCGGTGTCGAGCAGGGAGGCATCACCGGAGCGATCGGCGAGCCAGCGGCGGTCGAAGGTGTGCGCGGCCTCGTGGCCCAGCGCGCTGTACAGCAGGATTCCGTTGCGCTTGGCCTTGGCCAGCAGCGGCCCCATGCACAGCAGTGGCGCTGGATCACCACCACGGCGGTGATGACGTAGCCAAGAAGCAGGTGCCGGAACGCGTTGATGCCCTGATCCAGGTAGACCATGTGGTTCATGCAGTAGCCGGCCACCAGCAGGCCGCCGGCAAAGGCCAGGACGCCGAGGCGCTGCTGGACCACGCCGAGGAAGCCGAGCCCGCCCGCGCCGTCCGGATGCGCGGCGCGGATGTCGAGGTCAAGTCGCGAGAACCGCCACACAAGCCAAGGTCCAGAGCAGGAAGCGCCACAGCCAGACCAGGCTGACGAAGCGGAAGATGGAGGTGGACACCACGCCCAGCCAGAAGCCTGCGGGTGTCGGCTGGCCGGCGATATGCGCCCAGTCGCTGACGCCGCGCAGCAGCCCCACCGGCATCGCATCGAACAGGACTGGCGCGATTGCCAGCAGCAGGCAGGCCAGCTCCGGCAGGTTCGAGTCGCGCAGGCGCTTCATCCGCATGAGCGTCGCGTCGAACGGTTCGCGCTGCACCGGATGGACGATGCGGGAGCGCGAGAACTGGACCAGTGCCTGGCGGGTGAACTGGTCGCAGACCGGCGCGGCGAGGACCAGCAGCGGCATCGCCACCAAGGAAGCGGGCGATCAGTGCGTAGTCGCCCAGCAACGGCATCCTGACCCGGGTGAAACCGGGAAGCAGGGTGTGGTCCAGCGCGGTGAGCACGACCAGGGCGCAACCGCGACCAGGTCAGCAAGGCGGCGACCAGCTGCGTGGTGTGCCGGTCGCGGCCGATCAGCCCTGCTGCCCGCAACATGCGGTAGACCAGCCGCCGCGCATGAGCGAGAAGCTGTCTGTGATCATCGACGCCCTCCGTTCCTGCGGGTGGATGCTGTTCCTGTCATGCGGGAGCCTTGGCCAGCCCGCGGCGCGCTCACTCGGGGAAGGCGAGTGTCACGATCAGCCGCGCGGTCCAGCGGTTCACATACTCCGGCTGCTCGATGTTGTAGAACGCGCCCACGGCGAAACTCACCGGTATGTGTCCGATCGGCACGACCCGGGAGACGGTGCCGCCCAGCGGAATCGTCCAGCGATTGCTGGAAGCGGCTTGCCAGTTGTACGACATCTCGGAGGTCGAATTGATCGCCCAGCCCTTGCCCAGCGAATAGGCGACGAACGGCTGCAGGTTGGTGACCACCACATCGTCTCGGCCGCTGTCGCCAGCGATCGACCACAGGTGGTTGCCCAGTGCGCCGAGCGTCCACTTCCCGCTCTTGTGCACGAGGATAAGGGCCGGGCCGACGGAGTACCGGCCAGTGCCCAGGCTGTCATGACCGGCGGTGTCGAGCATGGCCGCGCCGCCGAATCCGACCTCGGTGGCGTTCGCCTCGCCCTTGTGCGTGGGGATGTAGTAGCCCTGCACGAACAGGTCGCCGAAGCCATGCTGGTCCGCGGGGAATTCGTTCCACTGGTAGGGCAGGATGGGGCGAAGCAGGAACTTGCCGTGCTCGCTCACGAACGGGATCACCGGCTGAATCTTGAGTTGCTGGTTGTCGTAGTCGCCGCCCGGGCCGGCCGATCCGAGGTAGTTGTACTGGAACGGCACCGAAACCAGCGCCGCGCCCGGGTCCTGCAACTTGCTGGCCACGTCGTCCACGCCACTGGCGCGGGATTCCTGGGCGAATGCGACGCAGGGTGAGACCGAACACAGCGAGAACGTAGACAGGACGAGGCCAGCGAACAAGGGTGGCGTGCGATGCATGGTGTGCTCCCGTCGATGCAAGGCGACATGCGCTGTGAATGAAGTGGTTACGCGGCGTCGATACGGCGTGAAGCCGTCGTGAAAGTTGCGCCAATTCTCCATCGCAATCCATTTTATGGCGATGTTGCGCAGGTCGCGCAAACAGGCGCATATTGCGCCATCGCCGAGTGTGACCTCCACGATTAGAAGCATGGAGTCGGTTCGCGTCCCATCGCGTTTTGCCAAGGAACGGGGACGAGCCGCGACGCCGGTTGTGCACGGCAGCAGCCCGGGACACACGCCATGGATGCGTTTCTGGATTACCTGCATCGCTTCTGGACGGAAATGGTCGCGCGCTCCGAGGGGCCGATGACATTCCGGTTCTTCCTGCAGCCGACGATGGCATTTCTCGTGGCGCTGCGCGACGGGATCAGGGACGCGCGGGCTGGCCGCGAGCAGTACTGGGCCTATCTGCGCCATGCGCAACCGGAAGAGCGCAAGGCCGCCTGGCGCAACGGCGTCACCGCTACCGCACGCATCCTGCTGCTCGGCGTCGCGATGGACGTGATCTACCAGTTCAAGGTATTCGGCGACTTCAGCCGGCCGCTGGAGACACTGGTCATCTCGATCCTGCTCGCCTTCATTCCGTACCTGTTGCTGCGTGGCCCGGTGACCCGCGTCGCAAGACGCTGGATCCACCACTGAAGCCGTTTCTTCCGTGCGTGAGCGATCGGAGGTCCTTGCATGGAATCGATCAAGACAGCGCGAAGCGGGAATAGCGAAGGGCAAGAGGACGCGTTGCCGCCGCGTCCGGCCCCATTGCCGCCGTGGACGCTGCCGCCCATTCCCGACGTGGACCGGTCCGACGCGGACATGGCCTCGGTCGAGTTTTCCGCCTACCGCACCAACCTGTCGCACCACCGAACCGGCCTGTCCGACCATCGGACCTCGCTGTCCGAGTACCGCACGGACCTGTCCACGCACCGCACCGACCTGTCCATCGACCGCACCGAGATGTCGATGCGGCGCACCGGCATGTCCTTCCAGCGGACCCGGCTGAGCGCCGAGCGCACGCTCATGTCGGTGATCCGCACCTCGCTGTCGCTGATCGGCTTCGGCTTCACCATCTACCAGGTGTTCGGAAGGCTGGTGGAGCTGCCCGGCGTGAAGCTGGAGGCGCATGCGCCGCGCAACTTTGGCGTGGCCCTGGTCGCGCTCGGCATCACCATGCTGGTGCTCGGCATCGTCTACCACGTCAATTACATGCGCGATCTGCGTGCCGAACGCACGGCGATGATGGGCGAGGGCCTGATCCACGGCCAAACCCGCTATCCGGTTTCATTCACCCTGCTGACGGCGGTGGCACTGCTCGTGCTCGGCCTGTTGGCAATCGCCAGCATGGTGTTTGGCGTCGCGCCATTTGGCTAGTCAGGAAGTGCACCCGTCGCCCGGTTCTTTTCCCGTCCCCGGCCGCATGCCGCCGACAGCGTTGCGACCATCGCTCCAGAGGAGTAGTGCAATGGCAAAGGTGAAAGAAGCACCCAAGGGCACGAACGCAACCAAGCCCGGCAAGCCCGGCAAGCCCGCTGCCGCCCAGGTCCGCGGCGCCGTCCGGGTCCGCCGCCGGTGGCGCGCGAAAGCAGCCCAACATCCTGGTGATCTGGGGCGACGACATCGGCATCTCGAACCTCAGCTGCTACTCGCACGGCCTGATGGGGTACCGCACGCCGAACATCGACCGCCTGGCGCAGGAAGGGATGATGTTCACCGACAGCTACGGCGAACAGAGCTGCACGGCCGGGCGCTCCGCCTTCATCACCGGGCAGAGCGTGTACCGCACGGGGCTGTCGAAGGTAGGCCTGCCGGGCGCGCCCATCGGCATGAACGAGAAGCTGGTGACCATTGCCGCGTTGCTCAAGGAACAGGGATACGCCACCGGCCAGTTCGGCAAGAACCACCTCGGCGACCTCAACCACATGCTGCCGACCAACCACGGCTTCGACGAGTTCTTCGGCAATCTGTACCACCTCAATGCCGAGGAAGAGCCGGAGATGGACGACTATCCTCCGCCGGATGATTTCCCGAAGTTCCGCGAAACCTTCGGGCCGCGGGGCGTGCTCCACACCCTGGGCCACCGACAAGGACGACGCCACCACGCATCCACGCTGGGGCCGCGTCGGAAAGCAGAAGATCAAGGACACCGGGCCGCTCAATCGCAAGCGGATGGAGACCTGCGACGACGAGTTCGTCGCGGCGGCGAAGGATTTCATCAAGCGCCAGGAGAAGGCCGGCAAGCCATGGTTCGTATGGCTTAACACCACCCACATGCACCTGTACACCCACCCCAAGCCGGAGAGTCGCGGGCAGGCGGGGCGCTGGCAATCGCCCTACCACGACACGATGATCGACCACGACCGAAACGTCGGCCAGATGCTGGATTTTCTCGACGAGATCGGCGTCGCCGACGATACCTTCGTCCAGTACTCGACCGACAATGGCCCGCATCGCAATTCGTGGCCCGATGCGGGCACGACCCCGTTCCGCAGCGAGAAGAACACCAACTGGGAAGGAGCGTTCCGCGTACCCATGGTTGTGCGCTGGCCCGGGCGCATCCAGGCCGGTTCGGTCAGCAACGAGATCGTGCAGCACCATGACTGGCTGCCGACCTTCCCCATGGACATCGCCGGCGCCCCTGATGTCGTGGACAAGCTAAAGAAGGGGTACAAGGCGATTGGACGGACCTACAAGAACCACATTGACGGCGTCAGCCTTACCGGCTACCTGACCGGCAAGGAGAAGAAGAGCCCACGCAATTTCTTCTTCTACTTCAGCGACGACGGCGATGTGCTTGCCGTGCGCATGGACAACTGGAAGGTGACCTTCATGGAACAGCGGACGGCGGGCGGGCTGGCCGTGTGGCGTGATCCATTCGTGCGGCTCAGGGGGCCCGTCATATACAACCTGCGCACGGACCCGTACGAATTCGCCACGGTGACATCCAACACCTACAACGACTGGATGATGCAGCGCGCCTATCTGATCTACGCGGTGCAGGCCGTAGCGGGCAAGTTCGCCGAGACGTTCCGCGAATTTCCGGCGGTGCAGCGGCCGAACAGCTTCACCATCGACGACGCGATGGCGAAGATGAGCGAGGCGGCCGGCGGTGACTGACCGTCGCAGGCAGGGAGCAGGGCGCGCGGCCGGATCGCGCGCTTCCGGCGCAGGTGGACGAGGCCATGGGGCGCTCGATTGCCCCATTGCCATTCCCGCGTGCAGGCCCTTTAGCGGGCGGGTGGCAGGTGGCGAATGAACTTCCCGGCTGGAACAGTGGCGGGGTCCGGGCGCGGATCGTCGACTTCGTCGCCCGGGTGACCCGCGAGGGTGGGGACGAGTTCGTCGCTCCGGCCGAACGCATCGCTGTATTCGACAACGATGGCACGCTGTGGTGCGAGTACCCGCTCCATATCAGGTGTTCTTCGTCCTGGACGAGCTCAGGCGACTGGGGGCCGCTGATCCGGCCCTGCTGCGCAAACCGGCAGTGAAGGCGCTGCTGGCGGGAGATATCGAGGTCCTTACCGGCATGCCCATAAGGCAGGAGGTCTTCGAACCTGCCTTCATGGTGCATGCCGGGATGACGGTGGCGCAGTTCAAGGCGACCGTCGCCCGGTGGCTCGAAGGCGCGAAGAACCCGAAGAGCGGTCGCCTGTTCAGTGCGGGCGCCTACCGGCCCCAGCGCGAGCTGCTGGACTACCTGCGCGCGCATGGCTTCAAGACATTCATCGTTACCGGCGGCGGCATCGAGTTCGTGCGCGTGCTGTCGGAACGGCTGTATGGCATCCCGCCCGAGCAGGTGGTGGGCTCCAGCACCAGGAACACGTTCGAGGTGACGGCCGAGGGCATCGAGATCCTCAAGCAGCCGCAACTGGGCAGCTTCAACGACCGCGAGGAGAAGCCGGCGAACATCGAATTGCATATCGGGCGGCGGCCGATCCTTGCCTTCGGAAACTCGGACGGGGATCTTGCGATGTTGCGCTACACGCTGGCCGGACACGGGGCGAGGCTTGGACTGCTGTTGCACCACGATGACGCCGTACGCGAGTTCGCCTACGACCGCGACTTCAGAACCAGCCCGCTGAAGGAAGGGCTGGACCGGGCCGGCGAGTATGGGATCGACCTTATCAGCATGAAGGACGGCTGGAACACGATATTCGGGGACTGAGTATGGGCAGGGAAACCGGCATGGCGTTGTCGATGGACGGCATGGTCCGCATCGATGGCGGTACCTTCACCATGGGTTCGGACCATCACTATCCGGAAGAGAAGCCGGCGCACGCCGTGCGCGTGGACGCATTCTGGATCGACCGGCATACGGTGACCAACCGCGAGTTTGCCCGCTTCGTGGACGCGACCGGGTACGTGACCCTTACCGAGAAGCCAGCCGATCCGGCCGCCTACCCGGGTGCCGATCCGGCGCTGCTGGTGCCGTCTTCGGTAGTCCTGGTTCCGCCTCCGGGCCGCGTCGACCTGCACAACCACTACAACTGGTGGCAGTACATCGCCGGAGCCGACTGGCGCCATCCGCGCGGCCCGGGCAGTTCGATCGACCGACTGGACGACCATCCCGTCGTGCACGTGGCCTACGAGGACGCGCTGGCGTACGCGCACTGGGCCGGCAAGGACCTGCCCAGTGAGGCCGAGTGGGAGTTCGCCTCGAAGGGCGGCGCGGACGGTACCGAATTCGCGTGGGGCGACGAGCTGGTTCCCGGCGGCCGCTACATGGCCAACACCTGGCAGGGCGAGTTCCCGTGGGAGAACCGGAAGCTGGATGGCTGGGAATTCACCGCGCCGGTCGGCTCGTTCCCGGCCAACGGCTATGGCCTGCACGACATGATCGGCAATGTCTGGGAATGGACCAGCGACTGGTACCAGGAGCATGGTCGCATCCACCAAGGTTGCTGCACGCGGGACAATCCACGTGGCGGCACGCGCGAGGACAGCCTCGATCCGTGCAACCCGCAGGTCCCATTCCCGCGGCGGGTAACCAAGGGCGGGTCGCACGCCTGCGCGCCGAATTACTGCCGCCGCTACCGCCCGGCCGCGCGTATGGCGCAACCGGTCGATACCTCGACCAGCCACGTCGGCTTTCGCTGCGTGGTCCGCGAGCGCGTGGAGGGCTAGGGCATGCTCAGGCACTGGCTGTATGCTTTGAGCGAGCCGGTGGTCGCCGCCATCGACCTGATGGCGCTGGTGCTGATCGCAGTCGCCACCGCATACACGTTCTTCGTCGGGATCTGGATGGTCATCACCGGCAGGAGCGCGACCGGCCATGAACGGCGCGTGCTGTGGCTGACCTATGCACGCTGGCTGGTGGCCGGGCTTACCTTCCAGCTCGCGGCCGACATCATCGAGTCGTCGATCGCACCTTCATGGGAGGCGATCGGCCAGCTCGGCGCGATCGCCGTGATCCGCACCTTCCTCAACTACTTCCTCGAACGCGACGTCGCCGAGATCCGTCAGCGCGACAATGCGTCCCCGCGTCCGACAGGGCCGCCATAAGGGCCTGGCGACATGGCACGCGTGCCGGCCGGCGAATGCACGACGCGATGAGGTCGGCTGGTATCGCCACGTCGGTACGCCTGGCTGGCAGGCGGGGCCAGCGATGCCGGTGGTCGTGCTGCTCGCCGGCATCTCCGGTCGGTTCGCGGCCTCTCGGCACGTGGCCTTCTGATCCATTTCAAGGAATCAGTCCGCGAGTTCCGTGCAAATCAGGGGTGCCACGACACTCGGCCTGCTTGACACGCCAATGAGAATCATTATCATCAAATGACATTCATGGCCGCCAGCCGGAGCCCATCGATGAACGTGCATCATCATTCTTCGCTGTCGCATCTCCAGACCGCCAGTCCGCTTGCCGTTGCGCCGGGCGTCGAAGAGCAGGTGCTCAGCAGCGAGCAGTTGCTCAGGGGACATCGGGAGATCCTGATCCGCCACGGCGACAAGCTGTATCGCCTGCGCCATACCAGCAACGACAAGCTGATCCTGACCAAGTAATCCCCGGGCGACAGGTCGTCGCCGCCCGTATCCGCGTGCCGCGGTTGCGACCCGGCATGCGTGTCCACCTGGCTGCCAGCTTCGGTTCATCGGACGCCAGCCGACCGGTCCACCGCCCTTCGCGAGCGAAGCGACATCGATGATCCGTCTCGTCCCGATCAGCACGATGACCTGCAATTGGTCCGCGTGGCTGTGAGCGGGTCGCCATGACCAAGCTCACGCGGGGCATGCCGGCTATCGCAGGGACGCCAGGAGCGCCGCTGTTACCGCGACCATCGCAACTGGCCGGGCTTGGCACGGTGCTGTGCCTGTACCGGTCGCGACGTGGAAGCGAGCTCGCCGGCTGGATGCAGGCGGTACGCGCCGAGTCGACAACATCTTCCAGCAACGAAGGGTTGCAGGAATGCCTGTCGTTCGTCGATCTGCGTGGCCAATGTTGCTGGCGCCTGTTCCTGCTGCCGGACAGCGACTTCCTTGCATGGGACATGCTGGCAGCGACATTCCCAGCGCACGACGCAGCTTCCCGTGGAGCGGGGCTATGGCGACGTCTGGTAAGGCGCATGGATGGCAACGGGTGGAGGTTCCGCGTGCTGCGCTTGCACGTGCTGGTATCCGGCAGCACATCACAAACACTGGTGGCCAGCCCGGCGCCGGTGTCGGCGCTCGGGGCTACAACCGCACGTCGCATCGCCCGACGCGAGGGGGCAGCGGGTGAGGTACACCCCGACCAGTGCCATGCTCCCGCAGAAGAATCGCCTCCGTAGCTTTTCCGGACCAGTAGCAACAGGCGTCCAGTGGTCATGTCCTGATGACCCGGGTGGATGACATGCCGAGCGGTGGCGAGCGGTGTGACCTCGTGGGCGCATTGGCCGTCCGGCGATGGCCAAGGCTCCTCAACGGAAGCGCAGGGCAGGGCGAAGGGACGTCAGACCACCCTTTGTACTGGTCTGACGGCGCGAAGAGGCGTTGCGTGATGGGTGTATTCATTCGGATTTAACATCGCGCACGAACAGAATGCTGCTGCGAACTGTTGCCAATGGCAGGGGATGCACGTGGCATCAACCGACCAGGAATGTCCCGGCTGCAATTGACCGCGATGGTGGTCGGCAGCATGGTTGGCGCGGGGATCTTCTCGCTGCCACGTACTTTTGCCGGTGCAACCGGTCCGCTGGGTGCGGTGATTGCGTGGCTCATCGCCGGTACCGGCATGTATATGCTGGCCCGCGTGTTCCAATTCCTAAGACAACGCAAGCCGCACCTGGACGCCGGCGTGTTCGCATACGCCAAGGAGGGATACGGCGACTACCCGGGGTTCCTGTCGGCGTTCGGCTACTGGATCGGCAGCTGCCTGGACAACGTGTCCTATTGGGTGCTGATCAAGTCCACGCTCGGTGCGTTCTTCCCGGTGTTCGGGGAGGGCAACACGGTGGTGGCTATCCTGGTCGCCTCGGCCGGGATCTGGCTGTTCCACTTCATGATCCTGCGCGGCATCCAGCAAGCTGCGGCAATCAACATGGTCGTGACCATTGCCAAGATCGTGCCGATCGTGGTGTTCATCCTGATCCTGCTCTTCGCCTTCAAGCTGGATCTGTTCCGCTTCAATTTCTACGGGGAGGGCTGGAGGACGGGATCCGAGCAGGTCAAGGCGACGATGTTCGTCACCGTGTTCGTGTTCCTCGGCATCGAGGGCGCCAGCGTCTATTCAAGGTACGCCAGGAACGCAGGGACGTAGGCTTCGCCACCATCGTCGGTTTCCTCTTGGTGACCACGCTGATGGTGCTGGTGACCCTGCTGCCGTACGCGGCGCTGCAGCGCGAGGAAATCGCCGGCATCCGCCAACCGTCCATGGCCGGTGTGCTGGAAGCGGTGGTCGGGCCGTGGGGCGCGGTATTCGTCAGCGTGGGCCTGCTTGTCTCGGTGCTCGGCGCCTACCTTGCCTTTATCGTTGATCGTGGCCGAGGTGATGTCGGCCGCGGCGCGGACCCGGGACATGCCCGCGCTGTTCGCGCGCGAGAACGCGGCCAAAGTGCCCTCGGCCGCGCTGTGGGCCTCGAACATCGTGGTCCAGCTGATCGTTGTCACCACCTACTGGTCCACCGATGCGTTCGCGCTGATGCTGAACCTGACCAGCGCCATGGCCCTGATCCCGTTCCTGCTGGTGGCGGGCTACGCGATGAAGCTCACCACGCGGGGGACACCTACGAAGCGGACCCGGCGTCCGTGCGCAGGCGCGACGTCCTCATTGCCGCGGTGGCCGTGATCTACACCGGCTTCCTGCTCTATGCCGGCGGCATGAAGTTCATCGTGCTCTCGGCGGTCCTGTACGCACCCGGCAGCGCGCTCTACTTCTGGGCACGGCGCGAACAGGGCATGAAGCTGTTCGACCGTACCAGCGACCTGGTGATATTCGTGCTGGCCTGCATTGGCGCCATGGTCGGCATCTACTGGATCGCCACCGGCTACATCGTTCTCTGAGGGGTGCGCCCATAATTCCCCGGGGCGCACCGACCGGTCCCTGATACGACACAGGAGCAGCAGGATGTCCACGCAACCGCAGTACGGCGTCCATTCCGAGGTGGGGGTCCTGCGCAAGGTACTGGTCTGTTCGCCGGGCACGGCGCACATGCGGCTGACCCCGCGCAACAAGGACGACCTGCTGTTCGATGACGTGATGTGGGTGGACAACGCCAAGGCGCGACCACTTCGATTTCGTCTCCAAGATGCGCGACCGCGGCGTGGACGTGGTCGAGATGCACCAGATGCTGGCCGAGACCGTGGCGCTTCCCGAAGCACGCACGTGGATCCTCGACCACCAGATCAACGCAAACGAAGTCGGGCTGGACGTCATGGCCGACGTGCGAGCCTACCTGGACAGCCTGTCGCCCTGGGGATCTTACCAACACGCTGATTGGGGGCCTGAGCGTGCTGGAGATCCCGGATGAATTCGCCGGACCGATCCTGCGCGCATCACGCGCGGTGCCGGACATGTTCGGCTACCTGCTGCCACCGCTGCCGAACATGCTCTACACCCGCGACACCACCTGCTGGATCTACGGCGGCGTGACGCTGAACCCGCTGTTCTGGCCCGCACGCCATGAGGAGACGATCCTCACGGCCGCGATCTACCGCTTCCACCCGGACTTCGCCAATGCAGGCTTCCCGGTGTGGTACGGAGACCCGACGCTGGACCATGGCAACGCGACGCTGGAAGGCGGCGACGTACTCGTGGCGGGCAGGGGCGTGGTCCTGATCGGCATGAGCGAACGCAGCTCGCGCACCGCGATCTCCCAGCTGGCCAAATCACTATTCGAGCACGGTGCGGCCGAGCGGGTGATCGTGGCATCCATGCCCAAGCTGCGTTCGGCGATGCACCTGGACACGGTTTTCACTTTCGCCGACCGTGACGTGGCCACTTATTTTCCGGGCATCGTCGACCAGATCACGCCCATCAGCCTGCGTCCCGCCGACAAGGGACCCGGCTACGAACTGACCGTCGAGAAGAAGCACTTCAACGATGTCGTCGCCGAAGCCCCGGGCCTCAAGAAGCTGCGCATGGTCCCCGCCGGTGGGGACCACTACGCGGCCGAACGCTCGCAGTGGGACAGCGGCAACAACCTCGTGGCGCTGTCGCCCGGGGTGGTCATGGCATACGACCGCAACGTGACCACCAACACGGCGCTGCGCAAGGAGGGTGTCGAGGTGATCACGATCGTCGGTGCGGAGCTGGGGCGCGGCCGCGGCGGCGGCCACTGCATGACCTGTCCGCTGATCAGGGATGCTGTCGCTTTCTAGCGCAGCGCAGGCGGCATCGGGCGCGGCGCTGAAACCCCGGCGAGGCCAGCAGCCGTCTCATGGCCCGGCCTTGCTCGCATCTACCTGGCATTCGCGTGCCCACTTCTGGCCTAAAGGACATCTTTGGAGCGCGCGACTAGGGACTGTTGTCGGGGTAGAGGGCCCCTGCATAACTTGTGCGGGCAGAGCAGGGCATCTTCACTCGCCCGTAGATGCGGCAGAGGCTAATTTGTCCACGTGCCTTCTCGCTCGTGTGGATTCAAGTCCGGATCTTCGTTCCCACAGAAGTCTCGGCGTGCGCCAGCAGCGCGTCGTCGATCGTGTCGAAGTGCTTGACCAGCATATTGATGCGCGCTGCACCGACGAACGCAGCCACGTAGCCGTCCGGGCGGATGAGAATCCATTCGCCCGTTTCCATTCCGTAGGCCTGAGCGAACTGTCCATCCGTATCGCGCAGTTCAGCCGACGGACCGATCACATGTACCCGAAGGCCCGGGCGCGAGGGGGCCGCCATTCGATCCGATTCGTATCCCAGCAGCGTCCAGTGGGTTCCGTGAAGCAACTCGAAAAGCCGTCGTGCCTGTCCGCCGGCGCCCTGCAGCGGCGCATCCGGCGCGCGCTTGCCCGGACCGATCGGCCGGCTGCGGTCCGCCGGTGCCGACAGCCATGATTCCGGATATCCCAGGTCGAGCTGCTGCACGTCCCGGCCGCGGCGATGGTCGCCTTGCCTTAGCGTTGTCGAGAAGCCTCGTGGTCAAGCCCAGCACCGATGCCGCGATGGGCCTGCGTTCCTCTTCGTAGGTATCCAGCAGCCTCGCTGGGGCCCCGCGCAGCACCGAGGCCAGCTTCCACCCCAGGTTGTAGCCATCCTGCGCGCTGGTGTTGAGGCCTTGTCCGCCGGTCGGCGGATGCGTGTGCGCTGCGTCACCGGCGAGGAATACACGACGGTCGCGGAAGCGGTCGGCGAGTCGTGCGTTCATCTGGTAGAGCGAGGACCAGAGCACGGCATGCACGACGATGTCATCGCGTGCAGTACGCTCGCGCACCATGTTGTGCAGTCCCTCCACCGACAGGGCCACTTCGCCGTCGGGCGGGACGGGGGCCTGCAGCTGGAACAGCTCGGTGCCCATCAGCGGGCACAACGAGATGCGGCGTGCCATGTCATCTTCGTTGAAGTTGTGCCACGCCTCGCGCGACAGCCCTTCGAGCACCAGGTCCGCCACCACCGCCCGCACGCCCAGCGTCTTGCCCGGAAAGCCGATGCACAGCGCCTTTGGCGCACGAAGCTGCGCCCGCCGTCCGCGCCGACCAGATATCGGGCACGGACGGACTGTCCGCCCTCTGGAGTGGCGATGCGGACGGTGACGCCATCGGCGTCCTGCTCGAAGCCGGTCAGCGCGTGGCCGAATTCGACCCGCTGCCCCAGCTCGGCCAAGCGCTCCCGCAGCACCGCCTCGGTGAGGAACTGCGGAACCATAAGCGGCTGCCGGTATGGCTCGGCCGCAGTGGACGCGGCGCCGTCAGCAAGGTCCGTATCCCTGCTGCTGCCGTCCGCCAGGTAGGTGCGCCAGCGAGGGTAGGGGCCTCCAGCCGCGAACAGGCGGTCGACGATGCCCATGTCCTCGAAGATTTGGCTGCGGGGCTGAATGCCCTTGCCACGCGAACCATTGAACGGGTGCTCGCGCTGCTCAAGCAGGCGAAAGGACACGCCGCGGCGCGCTAGTTCGATGGCCAGGGTCAGGCCCGTGGCACCGGCGCCACAGATCACAACATCAGGCGTTGCGCACATTTCCAATCTCCAGTTGTGTGTACTATGCACTTAACTGGAGACGATCCTATGGCTGCCGGTAAACGAGTGCAAGATACACATATTTCGCGTGAACTGAGGTCGCTCCACCACTCGCTGATCACCATCACAGGCGTGATGAATCGCCCCGGAAACGATGTTCGGCTGATCCAGGCGGCGGGCGTGAAGCTGGACCAGGGCGCTGTTCCGGCTGCTGGTGGCGATCGAGCAGCGTGGCCCGATCGGGGTGGTGGAGCTGGCCGACAGCCTTGGCCGCGATTACACGACGATCAGTCGCCAGGTGGCGAAGCTGGCATCGATGGAGCTTGTGACCCGACAGGGCAAGGCCGAAGACCGCCGAATCCGCGAGGCGACGATCACGCAAAAGGGCAAGGAAATGACGGACCGCCTGGATGCGGCTCGCGAGCGGATGGGGCGGGAGATCCTTGCCTCGTGGGCACAGCAGGACGTGTCCGAACTTGCGCGCCTGATGGCGAAGTTCGCCGGAGCGCTCGAGGCATTCGAGGGCGGCCCTGCGATGACTAGGCCGGACGGCTGCGCCCTTAGCCGGCGACGCTACCGAACAACCGGGTCGGCGACAGCCGGATACCGTCGGGGGCACCAAGTCGCGGCCTGCGAGTCGGCAACCGGACCACGGGCCATGCAGGCGCAGGCGCACATGATTCCGGATGATCTCGTCGCGTGCCCCTGTTCGGCGCACTGGTCCGGGCACGGCAGGTCGGCCGGCCAGCACGGCGGGCGGAAGTGGGATGCAGTCAAATCCATGAGAAAGCCTCCACGTGGTTGGGTGAGGGCTTGGGCCTCTGCAGCTGGTGTGCCAGCCACTCCAGAATCAGGCGGGCCGCGTACCGGGCCCATCTCTATAATTTCGCATAATGCACATTATGTAATTATGACGGATGGGGCATGTCCGCTCCCGGCCGGCGCGGCCAGTTGGCCTCAAAGCCAATGGCGGCACCCGCTTTCGCCGGGTTACACGTGCTCCACCCGATCAAGCGAAGCCTTGTCCGGGTCGTTTCGCGGATCGAAAGCGTTTTCCATAGGGGTGGATATGAAGCAGACGACAGCACAGCAGCATAGCGGCCTGTGCCGCCTGCCCCCGGGGCTCCGCAGAATGCTTGCGATGGTGGTGTTCCCACTGGCTTTCGCCGCAGCGGCTGCACCGTTGCCGGCATCGCCGCCGGCGACAGTCGAGGCAGCACCCGTGGAGGCGCCGGCCGCGTCGCGCGACGCCACGGTCCGCTTCTACAACCGTGACATCGCGACCATGCGTGTGGCCTTCATCGGCCGCGAACCTGACCTCCGTGCACGCACGGCCGAGGCTGCGATCCGGCGCGCGGTCGAGCGTCCGGGCCCTACAAAGATCGAATTCAGGCGGTCTTCCGAGGGGCTGCTGGTGATGTTGTCCGACGAGCTGGTGATGATAGTCACGCCGGGTGACCTGGATGCGCTCAGCGGCGAGACCATGGAACAGGCCCGCATGGGAATCGCCACGCGCCTGCAGGAGGCGGTGACCACCGCAAAGAAGGAACAGGCGCCCGCCCGGCTGACACGCGGCGTTCTCTGGTCGCTGCTGGGGACGGTGGTCGCGGCATTGCTGGCCTTCGGCGTGCTTTGGGTCGGGCGCCGGATCAGGGACCGGCTCAAGCTCCGTATCCAGGCGCGCAGCGAAACCATCCAGCGCGACACGATGCGCCACCTGTTGGGCGGCGTACGCATCGTGATCGGCTGGCTGATGCGGGTGGTCGTCGCGCTGGCGCTTTTCCTTATCCTTGAAGAATGGGTGCGCTTCGTCCTTGGCCAGTTCGGTTTCACCCGGCCGTGGGCGGATGCGATGACCGGCTGGATGCTCGACCTGCTGCGCAACTGGGCCGGCGCCATTGCCAACGCCTTGCCGGGCCTTATCGCAGCGGTTCTCATCTTCTTTCTTGCCCGCCTGCTCACCCAGTCGGTCAGCCTCGCCTTCCATGGCGTACATGAAGGACGTTTCCAGCTGTTCGGGATCGATCGCACCTTACCGAACCCACGCGCAAGCTGGTCAACGCCGTGATCTGGCTGTTCGCCCTGGCCATGGCATATCCCTATCTGCCGGGGGCCGAGACCGAGGCGTTCAAGGGACTGAGCGTGCTGGTGGGCCTGATGATTTCGCTGGGTGCGTCCGGCATCGTCGGCCAAGGCCGCAGGTGGCTTCACGATCCTCTATTCGCGGACCATGACGGTCGGCGAGTACGTGCGCTGTGGTGAAGTCGAAGGCACGGTGATGCACATCGGGTTGTTCACCACCCGCCTTCGCACGATTACCGGCGTCGAGGTAAGCATCCCCAACAACGTGGTGCTGGGTGGCCAGCTGCACAACTATTCGCGCCATCCCGACGGTCCGGGCATGTGGCTGGAAACCGGGGTCACCATCGGCTACGACACCCCCTGGAGGCAGGTGCACCGGTTGCTGCTGGAGGCCGCTGCGCGCACGACCGGGGTGGCGAAGGAGCCACCGCCGTTCGTGCTGCAGACGGCGTTGTCGGACTTCTATGTCGACTACCGGTTGCGCGTGCGCGTGGCCGAAGTGCTGCGCCGTGCCGTGGTGTTGAGCGAGCTGCACGCCCAGATCCAGGACGGATTCAATGCCGAAGGCGTGCAGATCATGTCGCCCAACTACGAGGCCGACCCCGAAAGTCCCAAGCTCGTGCCTCGCGAAAACTGGGAGCGGCTGCCGTCGCCGCCGGAAACGGGCAAGGGGCCGCCGGCCGCCGATTGATGGGCCGGGTGCCGGCCTGCGGCCCTGTTCCGGGAGCGACCGCCGGCCACCCCTTTTCGTCCCCTGCCCCCAACCTGCCCTCCGTCGCAGTGCAATGCCACGGCGGTCGGGCAGACGGGGGCGGGGTGCGGCGCAATTCACACCATGCGAAGCCGCGCTGCGGCATCGTGCCGGCCAGTACGCGGAAGTATTGAGCTGGCCCATCCATCCCGAACGGAGTGGACGTCATGAAGCGGATCCTGATCGTGCTGGCACTCGTCCTTGCCGGATGCGCGCATTCCGGTCCCGCGCTCACCACCTCCGAGCGCATCGCCCTCTATGAAGAACACGCGGGGGCGCCCGTGGCCAGCTTCAACATCGACCGGGTCGCTGGCGTCACCCGCTGGACGCCGCTGGGTGACCAGGCGCTGGCGATCTGGAACACGCCCAACAGCGGCTACCTGCTGGGATTCAGGTCGCGCTGCACCGGCCTGTCATTCGGAAGCTCGATCACCATCAGCAACTCGCTGGGTTTTACTCAACGCACGCATGGACAGCGTGCAGCCGAGGGCGGCGAATGGATCGACGATTTCGCAGCCGTGCAGGATATCCAGCGCCCGGCCGCTGGATGGACGTGCGCTTGGCGACGCCAAGCGTGAACTGCGCGAGGCCAGCGTCGTGGACCGGCCCGAGGGCGTGACGGCGGAGGAATAAGCCGGCCCGGCCGGATCGGGCCCCGCGGATACCCGCACCGGAGAGCGGCCGCGACGGCGGCCCCCTTGCAGGTGTACCGCCGCTTCAGACCGCAGCGGTGACGACGATTTCGACCTTCCACTCGGGCTTGGCCAGCGCTGCCTGCACCGTGGCACGCGGAGGCGTGTGGCCGGCCACGACCCGAGGCGTCCTGGCGCCTTTGTTCATGCCGGCGAAGTCGGCGATGTTGGCGAGGAAGATCTGCGCGCGCAGGATCCGGGTCTTGTCGGTTCCCGCCTGGGCCAGCAACGCGTCGATCGCAGCCAGCACCTGTCGCGTCTGGCCGACGACGTCCTGCGACGCGTCTTCCGCGACCTGCCCGGCGAGGTAGGCCACGCCGTTGTGGACGGACAGTTCGGACATGCGCGGACCGACTTCGTAACGCTGGATCATGGGGGTACTCCCATGGCGGTGGACGGGATGGCCGCACGGCGGCGGCGCAGCATACACCGCACCGGCGCCGGCACGGCGCATCGGTTTCCGCCGGAACGTAAGCTGCTGCTCCAGTTACTGCCCGCTGCTCAACCGCACTTGAAACGTTCGCCCAGGGATGTTGGCGCAGCCGTCGTCGGCGAGCCATGTCCAGTACCAGCTGTCGAAGCCGCCTTCCGGATAGTTGCCGCCGCCGCCCGGCCCGTACTGCAGCACGACCGTGTAGCGATAGTTCGCCCCGCCCGTCTCCCTGAGCGGCTCACCCTGCTGGTCGGACAGGATCCAGTACCGGATCGGAATCGGCGCAACCATGTGCGGCTGGAAAGTGCCGGTGCCATCGGGATTGAGCACGATCTTCGGCTCGCCCTGCCGTTCGTACAGGTACTCGCCCACCACCCCTTCCGGAATGGCGCTGGTCTTCCAGATCCGCGTCCCGTTGAGCTCGATGCTGTCCACCGCCTGCGCCGCCGCGCCTGCGGTTGCCAGCAACGCAAGGACCGCCCCCAGCATGATCGAACCCGTGTTCCGTCCCGCCATCGCCATATCCCCCTGTGGAGCGCTCGCCAGCGTCCGAGTCTATAGCAGGCGGCCACGCTCAACTTTGCTGCCGTACCGCCGATATGACCTCGTCCCCTCCCGCGCGCCGCCATGCTCATCATCATCGGCTTCATTGTCGTCATCATCAGCGTGCTCGGGGTTTCGTCCTCTCGCACGGCAACCTGGCCGCGCTCTGGCAGCCATACGAGGTCCTGATCATCGGTGGCGCCGCGTTCGGCGCGTTCCTCGTGGCCAACCCCATGAAGGTGGTCAAGGCGGCCACGTTCGGTGTCGCCGGGCTGCTCAAGGGCGCCCGCTACAAGCGCGAGGACTATGTCGACATCCTGTCGATGGTCTACGACGTGCTGGTCAAGGCGCGCAAGGAGGGCATGATCGGGATCGAGAAGGACATCGACAATCCCGAGTCCAGTCCGGTCTTCTCCAAGTATCCCAAGCTGCTGGCCAACCACCACCTGATCGAGTTCACCACCGACTGCCTGCGGTTGATGGTCAGCGGAAACATGGAGCCGCACGAACTGGAGCAGCTGCTGGAGATCGAGGTCGAGACCCACCACCAGGAGGCGGTCGAACCGGCCCATGCCCTGCGCGTGCTGGCTGACTCCCTGCCCGGCTTCGGCATCGTCGCCGCCGTGCTGGGCATCGTGGTGACGATGGCATCCATCGGCGGCGAGGTCGCCACGATCGGCGAGCACGTCGCCGCGGCGCTGGTCGGCACCTTCCTCGGCATCCTGCTGGGCTACGGCTTCGTCGGCCCGCTCGCGGCCTGCCTGACCCACCGAGCCCACGAGGAAGGCAAGGCCTTCGAGATCATCAAGATGGCGCTGGTCTCCAGCCTGCGCGGCTATCCGCCGACGGTGGCGGTGGAGTTCGCGCGCAAGCTGCTGTTCTCCGACGTGCGGCCTGCCTTCGCCGACCTGGAAGCCCACCTGCGCGGCAATCGCTGAGCGGCCATGGAAAGGAATCCACCGATCATCATCCGCCGGGTCAAGAAGGCCGGCGATGAGCACCATGGCGGCGCATGGAAGGTCGCCTACGCCGACTTCGTCACCGCGATGATGGCGTTCTTCCTGGTGATGTGGCTGGTCGGCATCGCCAGCAAGGAACAGCGGGCGGCGGTGTCGGAGTACTTCAAGAATCCCAGTGCTGTCAAAGGCACCGCGGTGACTCCGGGCGCCAGCTCGATGGGCCCCGGCGGCGCTTCCGACAAGCTGATCCCGACGGCCAACGCGCTGTCGATCCCCGGCGGCGTGGGCCCGGCGCTGGGCAAGCCGGGCGAGGCGGTGCGCAACCGCAATCCCGGCGATGCCGACGCGCGCGCGCGGCGGCGGCCGAGGACCACCGCCAGCTGGAACAGCTGCGCAAGGAACTGGAAGCGGCAATCGAGCAGAGCCAAGGCGCTGGCGCCGTTCAAGGACCAGTTGCTGATCGACCTCACCCCGGAGGGACTGCGCGTGCAGATCGTCGACCGGCTGAACCGGCCGATGTTCGACCTTGGCAGCTCGCGCATGAAGGACTACACGGTCGAGGTCATGCACGAGCTCGGTACGCTGCTGGCAACCAGTCCACACCGGATCGCACTGGCCGGCCACACCGACGAGACTCCGTTCCAGGCGCCACGCGGCTACGGCAACTGGGAACTGTCCAGCGACCGCGCCAATGCCGCGCGCCGGGCCCTGCTCGAAGGCGGGCTGGACGAGGCCCGCGTCGCACGCGTGGTCGGGCTGGCGTCGTCGGTGCCGTTCGACCAGGCCGATCCCCGCGCGCCGGTGAACCGGCGGATCAGCATCGTGGTCCTCAACCATGCCTCCGACGGGGCCGCTGCGGCAGCCGCTGCAGCCCCGCCGCCGGCGGTCGCGGCACCGGATGCGGCCGTTCAGCATGCAGCCACGACGGACGCTTCCAGCATCCACGGATAGGCATACACTGCCGGCATAACGTGGCCGTCGGGAGGTTGCCATGTTTGCCAGCTGGACTCTGGTTGCGGCGCTGGCACTGGCGCCGGCAGCCGATATCGACACCCCCTCGCCCGTTGTCGTGCCCTCTGCCGAAGAGGTCATGCGCGTGCCCGACGAACTGCGCGGCGAGGTCCTCAGGCGCGTTGTCAGCCCCGGCGGCTCGCGTGACGACAAGCTCGAACACCTTACCGGCTACGTCTTCAACGACGACGGCCTTACCCTCAAATACGACAATGAAGTCACCCGCACGGTGGCCGAGGTCTATCGCGACCGCAAGGCCAATTGCCTGTCCTTCACCCTGCTGTTCGTGGCCCCGGCGCGCGAAGCGGGCCTGGAGGCGCAGGTGCAGGAGGTGGGCGAGGTGCTGGCCTTATATGCCGGGACGCAGGCGTCATCTACAACGCCAACCACGTCAACGTCGGGGTCCGCACCAGCGCGCAGTGGCAGGTGGTGGACGTGGACACCAACATCCTCGCCGCGCGCAACCGGCCGCGCGGCATCGAGGACCGGCGGGCGATGGCGCACTTCCTCAACAACCGCGGCGCCGAGGCCATGGCGTCGGGCGATCTCGCCGGCGCCCATGAACTGCTGGACGCTGCGCTGCGGCAGGACGCGGGCTTCGTCCCGGCGCTGAACAACATGGGCGTGCTGATGTTGCGGGAAGGCAACCCGCGCGGCGCCGAGCAGGCCTCTGCCAGGCCGCGCTGCGGCAGAACGGAAAGCACGCGGCCACGCTGAGCAACCTGGTGGTCATGTACACCCGTACCGGCGATACGCGCCAGAGGCAGCATTACGAGTGGCGCCTGGACAAGCTCCAGCGCACCGATCCGTTCCACCAGTTCATGCTCGCGCTGGAATGCGAGAACAACGGCAATTACGATTGCGCCATCAAACGATACCGCCGCGCGATCCAGCTGCAGGGTGAGCAGCACCAGTTCCATTTCGGCTTGGCCCGGGCGTACTTCCTTTCCGGCGACCTTACCAGCGCCCAGCGCGAACTTGGCCGTGCCTATACGCTGGGCGGCACCGAGAACGTGCGCAACGTCTACCGGCAGAAGCTCGAGGGCCTGCGCCGCTGGCGCGAGCAGGCGTCGAGCCAGTTCGATCCCTAGAACCCCAAAGAGGCCAGATGGAAAACGTCGAATTCGAGCTGGAAGGCGACTATGTCGAGCTGAACCAGCTGCTCAAGCTGGCCGGACTGTGCGACAGCGGTGGCGCGGGCAAGGCGCTGGTTGCCGAGGGGCTGGTCACGGTCGACGGCGCGGTCGAACTGCGCAAGACCTGCAAGATCCGCGCGGGCCAGCGCGTCGAATGCGATGGGGTCGAGATCCGCGTGCAGGCCGCCGCAGCGGCCCGGTGACCGGTATCATGGCCGCTTCGGGGCGTGGTGCGACGGGGGCGCTGCATGCCGGCCGGGGTAAGGCTGCAACCACACGAATCAACGTCAGGCGCGGCCGGGCTGTCCACGACCGCGCATGACCGGCTGGCGCGCATGCCGCGCCAGGTCTATCCACTGCGCGTCCTGGGCATGGGCCTGGGCGCCCTGCCGCTGGCCGCGGTCCTGCACGAGAACGACGCGGGCCCCGCGGTCTGGGCGTGGCTGGTGTTCACTGCCCTGCTGTGGCCCCAGCTCGCGCTGTGGCTGTCGTTGCGCAGCGCGCATCCGCACCGCGCGGAGGTGCGCAACCTGCTGTTCGATTCGGCGCTGGCCGGGATGTGGGCGCCGCTGATGCACTTCAACCTGCTGCCCAGCGTGCTCCTGCTGACCCTGGCGACGGTCGACAAGATCAGTACCGGCGTGCCGCGCCTGTGGCTGCAGTCGCTGCCGCTGATGCTCGCCGGCATCGTGCTGGGCAGCGTGGCGACGGAGCTGGCGTTCCAGCCGGTGTCCAGCATGCGGGTAATCGCCGCCTGCCTGCCGATGCTGCTGATCCACACCATCGCGGTAAGCCTGGCGGCCAACCGCCTGATCGCGCGGATCCGCGAGCAGAACCGCCAGCTCGACCAGCTGCACCGGGTCGACGCGCTCACCGGGCTGGCCGGGCGGCGGCACTGGCAGCAGCAGGCCGAGGCGGCGCTCGCGCGGCACCGCGGTGAAAGCCTGCCGGCCTCGTTGCTGATGGTGGACATCGACCGCTTCAAGGAGATCAACGACCAGTACGGCCACGCCTCCGGCGACGACGTGCTGCGCCTTATCGCCGGCATCGTGCGCCGCCGCCTCACCGAGCACGACAGCGGTGGCCGCTTCGGTGGCGATGAGTTCGCCATCATCCTCGCCGGGGCCGACCGCGACCGCGCGCGGGACGTGGCCGAAGGCATGCGCCGCGACGTCGAGGCCGCCGCCATCGCCTTGCCGCACCTCGCCGGGCTGCGCTGTTCGGTGAGCATCGGTGTAGCCGAAGCCGAGACCTGCCATTCCACCGTCCGGCTGTGGCTCGAAGCCGCCGACGGCGCGCTGTACGCGGCCAAGCATGCCGGCCGCAACCGCGTGGTGGCCCGCCCGCGCGCGACCCCGACGCCTAGAATGGACGCATAGTCGCAGGCGGCCTGCGGCCGGAGTCGTCCGCAATGAAGGAACGTCTGCCCGCCTGGGTGCAGGACTGGATCGGCACGATCGTGCCGATCGGCGAGGTGTTGCTCATCCTGCTCGCTGCCTGGCTGCTGCAGCGCCTGGTCCGCGCGCTGGTCAGGCGCCTTACCGCGCACCGCGGGTTGCCGCCGGAAATGGCGACGGTGCTCCGCCGCGTGTCGGCCTCGCTGATCGGCTGCGCCGCCCTGCTGCTGGCGCTGGAAACGCTCGGCGTCTCCGGCACGGTGCTATGGACGGCGTTCACCGGCTTCGCGGCGGTGGGCGCGGTGGCGTTCTTCGCGGCCTGGAGCGTGCTGTCCAACATCTTCTGCACGGTGCTGATCTTCGGCACGCGGGTATTCCGCCTGCACGACCACATCGAGATCCCGGAGAACGGAGAGAAGCCCGGGCTCAAGGGTCGCGTGGTCGACATCAACCTGATCTACACGACGTTGCAGGAAGTCGGCGCCGATGCCGGCGACGAAGCCAGCGTGCTGCAGGTACCCAACAGCCTGTTCTTCCAGCGCACGGTGCGGCGCTGGCGCGGCCCGCAGGTGCCGACGCGATGGCTGGCGCAGCCTGCGCGCGATCCGGCCTCGCAGCAGGATCGCTGAGCGCGGTTCAGCGCAGCTGGCTGTCCTTGCTGCCGCGGCGGTTGTAGCCGCTGAAGGCGTTCTCTTCATCGTGCACCGCCTTACAGGCCACGCACAGGCGCACGCCACCACCGCCTTGCGCCGGGCGACGGGAATCGGCGCATCGCACTCCTCGCAGCGCTCCAGGCCGGGGCCGCTCGGCAGCTGCCGGCGTGCACGCTCGACCGCATCCTTCACCGTCGCATCGATCTGCTCGTTGACCGCGTTGTCGCCTGCCCAGCCGGTCGCCATGCCGCTCTCCTGCTCCACTTGGCCGGAGCTTGCGCGGCCGCCGATGAACCGTGGCCAAGCCCTGATCCCGGCCCAGCGCGTGTGCGCCTCGCGCACCCGCAACCGCCGGAACCGGAGCCGCCGCCTCGCCGCCGGAACTGCTCGGCCTCCCCCGACCTGCCATGGTGGGGCGCCTCCCCCGACCGCCCCGAGGCACGGACCGCTTCCGCCCGAAACCGGCAAACCAGGCGATCACCGGCGCCGGCCGTCGAACCTGCTGGCGACGGGAAAGATATCCGCTGGCGGGCAACCGACGGGACGACACGCACCTGCGTGCCGACCGGGCCCGCGTGCGCCGGCTCAGCCCGCCGCCGGCTTACGCGCGTGCCACGCCTTGAGCACTTCGGCCTCGCGCTCGCGGCTGATGCCGGCACGCAACGTGGCCTACTGGCGCTCTGCAGGCTGCTTGCCGAACCACTCCAGCGTATCGGTCACGGTCGTCGCCAAGGGCCGGAAGCTGAGCCCGGCGCCGACAGCACGCGCGTTGCTCACCTTACCGTAGCCGGCGTACGGCCCTTCGCTGCGGTCCACCCAGATCGGCAGGTCGACCTTCTGCTCGGTAAGGAACTGCGGTGCGACATGGGTGAAGCTGGCCTTGCTGCCGCTCGCCTTACGCGCGAGGTCCCGAGCATCGCGTCCATCAGCAGCGGATCGCGCGGACCGGCCGCATTGAAGGTGCCGACGGTGCCGGCCTCGGCCAAGGCGGATCATCCATTCGCCCAGGTCGCGTCCGTCGATGATCTGGATCGGGTCCTTGCCGTCGCCCGGCACCAGCACCTCACCGCCCTGCGCTACCCGGTGCGGCCAGTAGGTGAAGCGGTCGGTCTCGTCGCGCGGGCCGACGATGTAGCCGGGGCGGACCACGGTGACCTTTCCGCCGAACTGTTTGTGCGCCTCGGCCTCGCTGAGGGCCTTGAGCGGGCCGTACAGGTTCTCCATGTCGGCCATCAGAGTCTCACGGGTTTCGGCCATCGCGTCCTTGCCCTTGTAGGCGGCCAACGGCGCATCCTCGGTGATGCCGGGACGGCTGCCGTCGGCATAGACCGAGATGGTCGAAATGAACAGGTAGTGGCCGACGTTGCCTTTCAGCACCTTACCGGCATCGCGCACCCAGAACGGCAGGCTGGTCGGGTTGTCGATGCACACGTCCCACTGCCGGCCCTTCAACGCCGACAGGTCGCCGGTATTGCGGTCGCCATGCAGCTGCTCGACTTCACCCGGCCATTCCGGCGAAGGCCGTTTGCCGCGATTGAACAGGGTCACCTTGTGTCCGCGCGCCAGCGCGTAGCCGACCTGGAACGGCCCGGTAAAGCCGGTGCCACCGAGGATCAGGATCCGCAGCGGCCGCGCCGCGCGCGCCACCGGAACAGTCTCGCCCCCGGCCATGGCCAGCATCGGCAGCGCCGCACCTGCCGCCGCCAGGGCGCCCAGCTTGATCAATTCACGACGTGTGCTGCGCATGCGGTCTCTCCCCCGGCCTGCAGGGGCATGGCCTATGGTGGCCGCCCTCGATCGGCGATTGATAGCACCGCCTGCCGGCCGCCGCCCATGACGGAAGTCAGGGGGCGATGTGGCATCGCCCCGGTCGGGCGCGTCGCCAGCGCCTGCCTGCGGGTCGCCTGAGCAGGCCGGGACTGGCCCCTCTTGCAGTGCGGCAGACGTGTGTCCCGACCACGCAGGAACTCTGCTGCCCGATCGGCGTGCCGGCCACAGGCGAGCCGGTCAGGTCGGCGGATCCCACGCCTCGGACAGGATCCGGGGACCCGTCTCCCCGATGGGCGTCGGTGGCTTTCCGCAACCCACGCGTTGCCGCCACGGCACGCGACCCGGTGCGGCGGGCACGGCGCCGCTGCCACCTGCGCAAGCGCGGCGATATGCTGATCGTCCGTTGACGGGGTCCGGTGCACCCTGCACCCTCCGCGCCTGCACAGCACTCCAGGAATCGCCCCCATGGAACCGACCTTACACCACTTTTCCGATCTGTTCGCCCAGTTGGGCCTTACCGAAGACCCGGCGAGCATCCGCGGCTTCATTGCCGCCCACGCACCGCTGCCCGACGATGTCCGCCTCGAGGAAGCGTCGTTCTGGTCGCCGGCGCAGGCAGCTGCTGCTGCGCGCGGAGCGCATCGACGACGCGGACTGGGCGAACGTGGTGGACCGGCTCAACCTGGCCCTGCGCGCCCGCGCCTGAGCCCGTCGCTCAGGCCTTGCGCAGGAAGATCGTCTTCAGCACCAGGCCCCTTGATCTTCTCGGAGTTGCCTTCGATGTGCTCCGGGTCGTCCTCGACCAGGCGGATGTTGCGGATCACCGTGCCCTGCTTGAGCGGGATCGACGAGCCCTTCACCTTCAGGTCCTTGATCACCACCACGGTGTCGCCGGCGGCCAGCACGTTGCCGTTGCTGTCGCGCACGACGGTCCCCGGCGTGGTTGCGGCATCGTCCGCACTCCATTCGTGGCCGCAGTCCGGGCAGATCCAGAGCGCACCGTCGGCATAGGTGTTGTCCAGCCCGCACTGCGGGCAGTTCGGCAAGGAGGCCACGGGCGCATCCGCGAAGAGTGAGGCGCGCATTTTAACCGCGCCTCGCCTGCCCGGCGAAGCGGCGAGGCGCGCTGCGAGCGCGGTGGCCCCTACTGCGGCTCGCCCGGCGGCGGCATCGAGGCCGGCCGGGCACAGCCGTGGATCGGCGTCCCGCCATCGATGGCCAGTACCGCGCCGAGCGGGAATTCCGCGCCGGCCATGCTGTCCCGGCACGGCCCCACGCTAACCTGCAGCTCGACCACGCCGGCGGCATCGCTGGCGCGGATCGTACGCGTGTTGGCGTTGCTGTTGCTGGAGGTGATCGCCAAGGCTGCGTTCGCTGTCGATGCCGCGCAGGACCAGCGCCGTCCCGACAACGCTCGCCTGCCAGAACGGCTCGTTGGTCGAAGCGACCACGTCGCCTGCCAGCGCCGGATTTTCGCTGGATGCGCCCGGCACGCTCGAAGCAGGCGCATCGGTTGCGGGGATGGGTGCCGCTGCGGCATCGCCGGGAGCTGCGGCCTGCGGTGGCGCCGCCTGCCGGCACCCGGCTACTGCAAGAACGGCGGTGGCCAGGACGGCACGGGCGGCAGACAGGGGTATACGCATGGCGCGTCTTCTCGGTGCGGGTGGCGCCATCCCACCAGCCGACCACGCAACCGGCGTGACGGACCGTCGGTCAGAGCTGGGATTCCACCGGCAGGATCCGCGTCAACCGCGTAGGGCCCGCTGCGAGGCGGTGGACTCCGGCTCGCGCGTCCATTCCTTCGTGCCGTCGCTCCAGTGCAGCTGGCCGTCGCGCCGGCTGACCACCCAGGCGCGATCCTGGGCGCTCTGGCGATCGAACAGTGCGGACAGTTGCGCGGCCAGCACCGGGTCTTCGACCAGCACGCCCTGCTCGCAGTTGAGCGACGTCGAGCGTGGATCCAGGTTGTATGAGCCGACGAACACCCGATCGCCATCGATGACCATCGCCTTGGTGTGCAGGCTGGATCCCGACGAGCCGGTCAGGCTGAATTTCGCCGGATCGCCGCTGGGCTTGAGCTCCCACAGCTTCACCCCGCCCTCGAGCAGGTCGTCGCGGTAGCGGCTGTAGCCGCCATGGACGGCAGCCACGTCGTTGGCGGCCAGCGAGTTGGTCAGCACGCGCACGTCGATGCCGCGTGCGGCAGCGCCGGTGAGCTCGGCGGTACCGCGTTCGCCCGGCACGAAGTACGGCGAGATGACCAGCAGGCGCTGCTGCGCGCCGCCGATCTCGGGCAGCAGCGCGCGCACGACTTCCGATCGCTGCTCCAGCGGCAGGCGTGCCTTCAGCGGATCGTCGCTGACGAAACGCCAGTGCCCGCTCCACTGCAGCTGGCTGCCGCCCTCGATCAGCGCCTGGACGTGCGGGTCCTCGCGCAGGATGGTCTCGTAGCCGCTGCCGGCCAGCTCGGCCTGGCTGGCATCGAGCACCGTGCGCAGTTTCGCCAGGTTCGCGTCGGTGACCGCCTCGGGCGAAAGCTGGGCGATCGGATAGTTCGAGGGCGACTCCCAGAACCGATCGAAGTTGGCCGCCACGTCTGCCACCACCGGCCCGGCCATCAGCACGTCCAGGTCGACGAAGTTCTTGCCGTCGCTGGCGCCGAAGTATTCGTTGCCGAGGTTGCGGCCGCCGACCAGCGCGATCCGGCCATCGGCGATCCAGCTCTTGTTGTGCATGCGATGGTTGAGCCGCTTGAAGCCGGCGCTGAACTCGCCGGCCATGGCGAGCTTGCCGGAGCGGCTGGCCATCGGGTTGTAGAGGCGGACCTCGATCAGCGGATGTGCGTCCAGCGCGGCGAGGCCGGCGTTCTTGGCGCGGGCATCGAGGTCGTCGGCGAGGATGCGCACGCGCACGCCGCGGTCGGCGGCCATCAGCGCCTGGCGCGCCAGCAGCCGGCCGGTCAGGTCCGCGTGCCAGATGTAGGTCTGGATATCGAGGCTGCGGCTGGCGCTGCGGGCGCTGAACGCGCGCAGCGCGTAGGCCTCGGTGCCGTCGCTGACCAGGCGGAAGCCGGAGAGGCCCGGATGCGCGGCCAGCGCCGGAACGACGCGTTCGGCGATCGCCCCTTCAGTGGCCGGCGCCATGGGCTGCGCGGGCGGCAGCTCGGCGCGCGGCGGCAGGCGCGCGCAGCCTGACAGCAGGGCCAGCACGCCGGCCAGCACAAGGACCCATGGCCGGCGCGACTGCGGCACGGCCGGTGGCCGCAGCCAAGCCGATGGAACGGTCTCTGTCGCCATTCCCCTGCCCTCGATCCGGCAGGTCCCGTCGGAACCCGATCGGCCGGACGTACCGATCCTCACCGATACGTCGGGCCCGCTTCAAGCGCCCAGGCGCAGCACGCGGTAGGTATAAAGGCCCAGGGGGTGGTGAGCAGCAGCGAGCCGAACAGGTGCGCGGCGACCCCAAGCACGGCGGTGCCGTACTGCTGGCGGGTCAGGTGCTGGACGATCTCGGCCGAGAACGTCGAGAAGGTGGTCAGGCCGCCGAGCAGGCCGGTGACGAGGAACAGGCGCCATTCCGGCGCGATGCCGGGCCGGTAGGTGATCCAGCCGAGGGCGATGCCGACGACGTAGGCGCCGATCAGGTTGGCCGCCAGCGTGCCCAGCGGGATCGGACTGCGCGAAGGGTTCAGCCAAGGCCGACAGTCCCCAGCGCATCCACGCACCGATCGCCGCACCGGCGCCCACCGCGATGAACGAACGCAGCATTTCCATCCCGTTCCCCGTCAATGCCTCAGCCGCGCGGCTTGCGCGCCTGTTCCCGCGCCGCGCGCAGGCGGTCGAGCTTGTCCTTCAGCTTGATCTCCAGGCCACGCTCGACGGGCGCGTAGTACTGGCGCTCGCCCATCGCATCCGGAAACCCGGTCTGGTCCAGCGCGATGCCACCTTCGCTGTCGTGGTCGTACTGGTAGCCCTTGGAATAGCCGAGCTGCTTCATCAGCTTCGTCGGTGCATTGCGCAGGTGCAGCGGTACTTCGGCGGTGCCGTACTCGCGCACGTCGGCACGCGCGGCGTTGTATGCGTTGTAGGCGGCATTGGACTTGGCGGTGCTGGCCAGGTAGATCGCGACCTGGTAAGCAGGCCAGGCCGCCTTCCGGGCTGCCCAGGCGTTCGAAGGTATCCCAGGCGTCGATCGCCATCTGCAGCGCGCGCGGATCGGCCAAGGCCGATGTCCTCCACCGCCATCCGGGTCAGCCGCCGGGCCAGGTAGGCCGGGTCGCAGCCGCCGTCGAGCATCCGCGCCAGCCAGTAGACGGCGGCGTCGGGGTTGGAGCTGCGCACGGATTTGTGCAGCGCCGAGATCTGGTCGTAGAACTGCTCGCCGCCCTTGTCGAAACGGCGGGTGCGGTCGGCCAGCACCTGCAGCAGGGTCTGTTCGCTGATGCGACCGCCCTCGTCGGTGGCCAGCTCGGCGGCGATCTCCAGCAGGGTCAGGGCGCGGCGCACATCGCCGTCGGCAGCGCCGGCGATCTCGCGCAACAGGACCTCTTCCACCTCGATGCCCTGCCCGCCCAGGCCGCGGTCGGCATCATCCAGCGCACGCTGCAGCGCGGCGGTGATGTCGTCGACCGATACAGCCTCCATCACGTGCACGCGGCAGCGCGAGAGCAGCGCCGAGTTCAACTCGAACGAGGGGTTCTCGGTGGTGGCGCCGACAAAAACAATGCTGCCGCGCTCGATGTGCGGCAGGAACGCATCCTGCTGGGCCTTGTTGAACCGATGGACCTCGTCAACGAACAGGACGGTGCGGCGCCCCGCGGCGAAACGCTGGGCGGCCTCGGCCAGGGACCTTGGCGGACCTCGGGCAGCCCGGACAGCACCGCCGAGATGGCGCGGAATTCGGCCTCGGCGTACTGCGCCAGCAGCAGCGCAAGGGTGGTCTTGCCGCAGCCAGGCGGACCCCACAGCACCATCGAGTGCACGCGCCCGGCCTCCACGGCCCGGCGCAGCGCCGAGCCGGGCGCGAGCAGGCGGCGCTGGCCGACCATCTCGTCGAGCGTGCGCGGACGCATGCGCTCGGCCATTGGACGCATCGCCTCCTGGCGCGCCGGATCGGCGGCCAGCAGGTCTTCCGTTTCATCGGGACTGGAGGAACGGCGCACGCGGCTCATCGGGCAATGATAGCGCCGGGCCTGTGGAGCGCGGTCCTGCGGGTGATGCGAACCGGGCGTCATTCCGTCGCGGTTCGCCTACCCCGGCCCGCGCATGACGATCCACGGGATGCTGCCGGATCAGCCGTCCGCTGCCGGCAGGCGTCGCGGAATCACGACAGGAGCGGCCTGGTGCAGTGTCGCCGTCGCGGGCATGCGTCGATGGGTACTACCGCGGCGACGCCGCGGATCATTGCCCGACGACGTCGATGTCCTTGCCGGGCACGAACTTGAACGTACCGGCGGCGAAGCCCGGGTTGCGCTTCCAGGCGTCGAAGCGGATCTCGGTCTTCTGCCCGACCAAGGTCGAGCACCTGCATCCGGGCCAAGGCCCTGCGGCCCGAAGCCCAGCCGCGCCATCTGGAAGTTGGCTTCGGCATTGACCTTGGGCGTGAGCGTGAGCCACTGCAGGCCTTCGCTGGTGGAGCCTCCTCGCTGACATCGAACTGCTGGTCCAGGCGCCGGGAGTCGAACAGCGCGACGAGCGGGCTGTTGTGCTCCTCCTCGCCCTGCGGTCGCACGCTCGCCTGTTGCAGCTCAGGCTCGTACACCCACACCTTCTGCCCGTCGGCGATGATCAGCTGCGCGAACGGCTTGACGTATTCCCAGCGGAACTGGCGCGGCGCGGCGACCGCGACCTTGCCGCTGCTGCTCTCCTTGGCCCGGCCGTTGGCGTCGAACACCTGCTGGCTGAACTGCCCTTCCAGGCCCTTCAGGCCGCTGGTGAAGCGGGTCAGTTCATCGCGTGCACCGGCGAAAGCGGTGCCGGCAACCAGGGCCAAAGCAAGGAACGCGTAGCGGGCGTGGCGGAAATGGGTAGACATGGGATCAGGGCGGTGTCAGGTCGGCGGAAGTGTGCCGAGGGAAAGCTGAACAGGCGGCACGGGAAGGATACGGCCTCAATGGGACCGTGTGCCGAGCAGGTACTCCAGGCCATGGGTGAAACCGCGCGGGGCCACGCTCAGGTGGTCCTCGTCGTCAAGCACATCGACCACCAGGTGCAGCGACGGATACCGCCGCGATCGCAGGGAGCGCTCCATGTGGCGCGCGTCGGCCACCATGTCGTGCCTGCTGGCATAGCGCGCATCACCCTGCCGGATCGCCTCGTACTGGCCCACGTACAGATAGACCCGCGCCGGCAGGTCGTCATGACCGGCGGCGAACGTGGATTCGACGCCCTCCATGTAGTGGTCGTCATACCAGTACGACGGGCTGCCCAGGATGTAGCCGGAAAACAGGCCCGGTTCGGTAAGCAGGACCTGCGTGCCGAGCAGGCCGCCATAGGAGTGGCCGAGGAACAGGCGCTGGCTTTCGTCGGTGCGGTAGCGCTGCGCCACGAATGGCAGTACGCGGTCGCGCAGGTAGCCGATATAGCGGCCGGCCATGCCATGGGTCGCATCGGCCGGTGCGCCGCGCGGACCGTTGGGCGTGGGCGTGTAGTCGCGGCGGCGACTGGGCGTGCCCTCCTCCCCGACCGCGTAGGACAGGCCGACCAGGATGAATTCGTCGAGCGCCGGCCCGTCGAGGTTCAGGCGCCTGCCGATCTGGCGGATCAACGGAAACGCGTAGTCGGCGTCGGTGACGTAGAGAACCGGGTAGCGGCGCTGCGGCTGTGCGGCATAGCCGGATGGCAGGGCGACAAAGACCTGGTAGTCGCGGCCGGACACGGGATCGGGCACGTTCCAGACCTCGCTGCCGGCGATCTCATAGGGCGCACCCCCGCCCCGCTGGCCGGGAAGTGGCGAAACCGCCGCTGCCGTCGCCGGGGCCCGGGCCGGCGCCTCCATGCAGGGCGCTGCGATGGCGGTGTCGCTCGGGGAACCCCCGACGCACCCGGTCACGCATGAGACCACGATCGACAACCAGAAGGCTCTGTTCAAACGCATGACTCCATTCGGTACGGCGTGCACGCCATTGCACGCGGCCGGCATCGCCAGAGGGCGACGGGATCGGCAGGCGGGAGCGCGCGGTCAGTCGCGCGGCGGAGGCGGCGCCAGTACGCTGCGGTCGCCGTTGTGTTCGGGTGGGGTGACCACTCCAGCCGCTTCCATCGCCTCGATCAGGCGTGCGGCGCGGTTGTAGCCGATCTTGAGCCGGCGCTGCACGCCGGAAATCGACGCGCGGCGGGTCTCGGTGACGATGCGCACCGCCTCGTCGTACAGCGGATCGGACTCGTCGCCACCGCCGCCGCCGGATTCGGGCAGGCCGGTGGCGCCGACCACCACGCCGTCGCCCATCGTCTGCACCTCGTCCAGCACGCCTTCGATGTAGTCGGCGCGGCCACTGGCCTTGAGGTGTTCGACCACGCGGTGCACTTCCTCGTCGCTGACGAAGGCGCCGTGGATGCGTTCGGGCATCGCCGTGCCCGGTGGCAGGTACAGCATGTCGCCGTGGCCGAGCAGGGTCTCGGCGCCGGACTGGTCCAGGATCGTGCGCGAGTCGATCTTGCTCGACACCCAAGGCGATGCGGGTCGGGATGTTCGCCTTGATCAGGCCGGTGATGACGTCCACCGACGGTCGCTGCGTGGCTGCGATCAGGTGGATGCCGGCCGCGCGCGCCTTCTGCGCCAAGCGCGCGATCAGTTCCTCGACCTTCTTGCCGACGATCATCATCATGTCGGCGAATTCGTCGATGAAGATGACGATGAACGGCAGCGGCTCCAGCGGGCGCGGCGCCTCGCCCAGCTCGGGGTTCGGCTTGAACAGCGGGTCCATCAACGGCTGGCCGGCGTCCTGCGCGTCCTTGACCTTCTTGTTGAAGCCGGCCAGGTTGCGCACGCCCACCGCGCTCATCAGCTTGTAGCGGCGCTCCATCTCCGCCACGCACCAGCGCAGGCCGTTGCCGGCCTCCTTCATGTCGGTCACGACCGGTGCCAGCAGGTGCGGGATGTCCCAGACGCTCAGCTCGAGCATCTTCGGGTCGATCATCAGCATCCGCAGGTCTTTCGGGCTGGCCTTGTACAGCAGGCTCAGGACCATGGCGTTGACCGCCACCGACTTGCCCGAACCGGTCGTGCCGGCCACCAGCAGGTGCGGCATGCGCGCCAGGTCGGCCACGGTCGGCCGGCCGGCGATGTCCTTGCCCAGCGCCAGGGTCAGCGGGCTGGCGGACTTGTCGTATTCCTTCGAGCGCAGCAGCTCGGACAGGAAGATCATCTCGCGGCTGGTGTTGGGGATCTCCAGGCCGATCACCGACTTGCCCGGGATCACGTCGACCACGCGCACCGACTTCACGGACAGGCCGCGGGCGATGTCCTTGTCCAGCGAGCTGATCTGGCTGACCTTGACCCCCGGCGCCGGCTCCATCTCGAAGCGGGTGATCACCGGGCCCGGGTACGCGCCGACCACCTGCGCGTCGATGCGGAAATCCTTGAGCTTGAATTCGATCTGCCGCGACAGGGTTTGCGGGTCTCCTCGGAGTAGCCCTTGGTCTGCGGCTTGGGATCGTCCAGCAGGGCCAGCGGCGGCAGCCCGTCGGCGGTGCCGCCGGTGCCCCAACAGCGGGATCTGGGTCTCGCGCTTGGCCCGCTCGCTCTTCTCCACCACCGGCGCGGCCGGCGGTTCGATCCGGACCGGTTCGCGACGGGCCTGCCGGACCGCGTCGGTCTTGCGGACTTCCTCGCGTTCCTCGCGCAGGTCGCGGGTGCGCTTCCACTCCTCGGCCTGCTGGGTCTTGCGACGCATCAGGTCCGGCAACGCCAGCACGCCGGCACCGATCTTCTCCATCACCCAGAACTAGGGACAGGCCGGTGGCCAGGTCACCGAGACCAGCAGCAGCACGACCAGGAACATGTTCGCGCCGAGGCTGCCAAAGCCATTCGTCAGTGAATGACCGACCAGCTTGCCGATACCGCCCCCCCTGCCAGCCGTTGTCACCGGCGTACAGGCGCATGTGCAGCAGGCCGGTGGCCGCGATCAGGAAGCCGAAGATGCCAACCAGGCGCAACGCCGGGCCAAGCTCGTCCTCTTCGCCCAGCCCGAACAGCGCGATCCATGCCACCGCGCCCAGGATCACCGGAAGCAGGAAGGCGGCATAGCCGAACAGCTGGATGAGCACGTCGGCGATCCAGGCGCCCGCCATCCCGCCCAGGTTCTGCACCTTGGCCGGTGACGCTGCCGCTGTTGGACCATCCCGGATCGTCGGGCGAATAGCTCGCCAGGCAGGCCAGCAGGTACAGCAGCAACGGCGCGATCACGATCAGCGCCAAGGTCGCGCCACAGCCGCTGCCGTCGTGGGCTGGCCGTCACCGACTCTGCGCGCGCGCTCGTGCCACGGCTGGACTTGCTGCGTTCCGTCAATGCCTTGGCCACGTCGACTGGTTGATCCGTGATGTCCGGGAGCGAGGGTCTGGAAGCGCTCGCAGAATGCGATGTTAGGCCTTGATCTTAAATGCTTCTGTCGTCTATTGCCTAGCGCCGCGCCCGGCGGTTGCCGCGGCCTCGCGCGGCGCTGGCGGCCCGGGTGCTTGCCTTGATTCGCCGGGGTGTGGCCGCCACTCTATGCGCTGCCTTCCCTGACCTGTCCCACGCATGACCGCCACCAAGCACTCGCGCCTGCTCATCCTCGGTTCCGGCCCCGCCGGCTGGACCGCCGCCGTCTACGCCGCCCGCGCCAACCTCAGGCCGGTGGTGATCACCGGCCTGCAGCAGGGCGGGCAGCTGATGACCACCACCGAGGTCGACAACTGGCCGGGCGATGCGCACGGGCTGATGGGTCCGGACCTGATGGCGCGGATGCAGGCCCACGCCGAGCGCTTCGACACCGAGGTGATCTTCGACCAGATCCACACCGCCGACCTGTCGAAGAAGCCCTTCACCCTGTCCGGCGACAACGCGACCTACACCTGCGACGCTTTGATCATTGCCACGGGCGCCACAGCCAAGTACCCAGGCATCGAGTCGGAGGAGAAGTTCAAGGGCCGTGGCGTGTCCGCCTGCGCCACCTGCGACGGCTTCTTCTACCGCGACCAAGGACGTGGTCGTGGTCGGCGGCGGCAATACCGCCGTGGAGGAGGCGCTGTACCTGTCCAACATCGCCCGCAAGGTCTACCTGGTCCACCGCCGCGACACGCTGCGCGCCGAGAAGATCATGCAGGACAAGCTGTTCGCGAAGATCGAGGCCGGCAGGATCGAGCCGGTCTGGCACCACGCCGTCGACGAGGTGCTCGGTGATGACGCCGGGGTGACCGGGGTGCGGGTGAAGTCGGTGCTCGATGGCAGTACCCGCGACATCGTCGCGCACGGTTTCTTCGTCGCCATCGGCCACCACCCCAACACCAGCCTGTTCGAAGGCCAGCTGGCGATGGACAACGGCTACCCGGAGATCCGCTCCGGCCCGGGCGGCAACGCCACCCAGACCTCGGTGGAAGGCGTGTTCGCCGCCGGCGACGTGGCCGACCAGCACTACCGCCAGGCGATCACCTCGGCCGGCTTCGGCTGCATGGCGGCGCTGGATGCCGAGCGCTATCTCGACAAGGGCGCCTGATGCGCCGCCGCCGTCACGCATCGGCGCGGCGGCGGCCTGACCTCCGGATGCGATGCCCCACCCGGCACGCGCGCCCATGAGCCTGCAGTGTCGCGAGCTGCAGGCGCTGGCACAGGTCGAAGCGGCGCAATGGGACGCGCTGCACGACGGCACCAATCCGTTCGTGCGGCACGCCTTCCTCGAAGGCCTCGAACGGCACGGCTGCCTGCGCGCCGACTGGGGCTGGACCCCGCGCCACCTGACCCTATGGGACGGCGACACGCTGCTCGCCGCCGCGCCGGGATATCTCAAGACCAACTCGCATGGCGAGTTCGTGTTCGACCACGCCTGGGCGCAGGCCTATGCCCGGCATGGAATGGAGTACTTCCCCAAGTGGCTGTTCGCCGTGCCCTATTCGCCGGTGACCGGGCCCCGGCTGCTGGCCCGCGACGATGCCGGGCGGCGCGCCCTGCTGGCCGAGATGGCCACGAGGGCCGACGAGGGCCGGTTGTCCTCGGTGCATGTGAACTTCCACACCGAAGGGGAAGACAGCCTGTTCGGCGATGACTGGCTGCCGCGGATCGACGTCCAGTACCACTGGCGCAACCGCGATGGCTGGACCGGCTTCGACGGCTTCCTCGCGGCGATGGACCACAAGCATCGCAAGAACATCCGCCAGGAACGGGCCAAGGTGCGGCGTGCCGGCATCACGTTCCGCCGCGTGCACGGCGACGAGGCCTCGGCAGCGGACCTCGACGCGATCCACCGCTTCTACCGGCAGACCTTCCGCGACTACGGCAATGCCCCTGCCCTGACGCGTGAATTCATCGAACATGTTGCGCGAGAAATGCCTAACAACATATTAATAATTTTAGCTAATAGTGGAGACGCGCCGGTCGCGGGGGCGCTCTGCCTGCGCGGGGGCGATACGCTCTACGGGCGCTACTGGGGCAGTGACGCTCCCCTGCCCGGCCTGCACTTCGAGACCTGCTACTACCATAGAATCGACTACTGCTCAACAGGGCCTTACCCGCTTCGAACCGGGCGCCCAGGCGAGCACAAGCTGGCGCGCGGCTTCCTCCCGGCCATCGTGCGCAGCCGCCACCGCATCGCCGATCCGCAGTTCCGCCTGGCGCTGCGCGACTGGTGCGCGGAAGAAGCCCGTTCGGTACGGCGCTACGCGGCCACGCTCTCCACGCATGGCCCTTTCCGCGAACCCGCCTGAGCGGCCCCGACCAGCCGATGGCCGCCCGTCCACATCTGTTGCCCGACGACCCCCGCGCCCCATTCCCGCCGGCGGCCAGCGCGCTGCGGGAGCCCGACGGGCTGCTGGCGATCGGTGGCGACCTGTCGGTACCGCGCCTGCTGGCGGCCTACCGTGGCGGCATCTTTCCCGGTACTCGGCCGGCCAGCCGATCCTGTGGTGGAGTCCGGATCCGCGCATGGTGTTCCGGACCGACGCTGTGCACCTGTCCTCGCGCTTCCTGCGGATCTTGCGCAACAGCCGCTGGCAGGTGCGCGCCGATACCGCTTTCGACGCGGTGCTGGCGGCCTGCGCCGAAACGCCGCGCCCGGGCCAGCGCGGTACCTGGATCACGCCGCAGATGCGCCAGGCCTATTCGCACCTGCACCGGCTCGGGCACGCCCATTCCGTGGAGGTCTTCGACGAGGAGGGAGGGATGGCCGGAGGCATCTACGGCGTGGCGATCGGCCGGATGTTCTTCGGCGAGAGCATGTTCAGCACCCGCTCCGGAGGCTCCAAGGTGGCGCTGGCGATGCTGGCGCGGCGACTGCACGGCTGGGGCTGGCCGTTGCTGGATGCCCAGGTGGAGAACCCGCACCTGTTCTCGCTGGGCGGGGAAACCTTACCACGCACGCGGTTCCTCGAAGCCATCGCCGGCCTTATCGCCGCTCCGGGGCGGGATGGAAGCTGGGCGGCCGCTTTCGGCGCTCCGCGGGCCTCGGAACTGGCTGAACAGGCTCCGCGTTAACACAACTTTGCCTTTTCCTGCCAGTCTCGCGTAAAATGCGCGGCTTTCCGCCCGCCAGCGCTTACTTGGAACCGCATGTCGAAAGACGACTCCATCGAGTTCGAAGGCACCGTCACCGAGACGCTGCCCAACACAACGTTCCGGGTTCATGCCTGGAGAACGGGCACGAGATCATCGCCCACATCTCCGGACGCATGCGCAAGAACTACATCCGCATCCTCACCGGCGACAAGGTGAAGGTCGAGATGACGCCGTATGACCTGACCAAGGGCCGCATCACCTATCGCATGAAGTGATGCCGGCCGACGGCACCAGCGCAACCGCACCACGAACAAAGGCGGCCACCGGCCGCCTTTTCTTTGCCCTTGGGCCAGAGTGCCCCGCTCGCGGCCGCCCCCGGCGCCCGCGATGTCGAATGCACACGCTCACCGCAGCATGCAGTCGTTGAGGAAGTCATCGACATGAACGTGGCATTACCACGTGCGTGTGCATGACCTTGGTCATTGTCACCACAGGCAGGTTCGCCACCACCTGCACGCGCCTAGCCTGTGCACGGTCCAATCCGGACCCGACCAGCCCCCAACGCCATGACCATCACTCGTCTCTGCACCGTCGCGCTGCTCGCCGGCGCCGCCTTCGCCGCCAATGCGGCAGACAATTCCCAAATCGCCGATTGCGTCGACCCGGGTGCCCAGCAGGAGATCGTGCGCCCGGGCGGCGGCCAGAGCATGGTCCTGCGCGACGGCGATGCGCACTACCTGATCGGCTTCCGCGGCGAGTGCAGTTCGCTGGCGACCGCCTCGTCGGTCCTGATCGGCACCGACGGCGCCGCCAACCGCCTCTGCCCGGAGGGAAGCACGGTCAAGACCAACCGTTCGACCTGCAACGTCGCCAAGGTGGAGGCCATCGACGCCGAACAGTTCGCCAGGCTGAAGAAGCGCGCCGCGCGCTGACCTTTCCGCTCAGCCAGGTCGCCACCGCCGGCCCACTCGTCGTGGCCGGCGGTGGCGGTCTGCCGTGCGTCCCCACGCCGTGGGACACGCGCCCACGGCGTTTTTATTCCGGCGCGCCGCCGGAAGTCATCGGGACTTCCGAGCCAGTTACCAGCGTCATTGTCACCACTGGCAGATTTGCCGCCGGCGGCACGGTCCTAGCCTGAAACCGGTCCAATCCGGACCCGAGCCGAGCAGACCGCCATGGACATCAAGCGCCTCTTCGCCGCGTCCCTCCTCGCCAGTGCCGTCTCCATCGCGTCCGCCGGCGAAGGCACATCCCTGCTGACCACATGCGTCGACCTCGGCGCCGACCGGGAAATCATGCGACCTGCGGACACCTCGTCCTTCATGCTGCGCGACGGTGAGGTGCACTACCGGGTGGCCCTGCGCGGCACCTGCAACGGCATGCGTTCGGCAGACGTGGTCTCGATCGGAACCCGCGGCGTCCCCGGCCGCGTATGCCCTAGGGGGGCACCCGGGTCCAGACCCGGTACGAGATCTGCAGCGTGAAGAGGATCGAGAAGATCGACGCCGCCGACCTTCAGGCCTCGTACTGAAGCAGCCGCGAACGGCATCGCGGCATCGGCCACGGCTGGCATCCGGCATTCGTGCGGGCGGCGAGCCCCTGTTCCGCGGGGCTCGCGTGCCCTGTCGTCAGACGGTGGCGGGCAACAGCCGTTCCGGCTCGGACTGGCTCTCCACGACCAAGGTCGCCATCGCGCACGTCGATGTTGACCCGGCCGCCGTTGACCAGCTTGCCGAACAGCAGTTCGTCCGCCAGCGGGCGCTTGATCTTGTCCTGGATCACCCGGGCCATCGGTCGCGCGCCCATCAGCGGGTCGAAGCCGTGCTGGGCCAGCCACTCGCGGGCAGTCGGCGAGGCGGACAGCGCCACGTGCTTCTCGTTGAGCTGCATTTCCAGCTCGATCAGGAACTTGTCCACCACCCGCAGGATGTGATCGAAGCCCAGCGCCTTAACTGCACGACCGCATCCAGGCGGTTGCGGAACTCCGGGCTGAAGCTGCGGCGGATCACTTCCATCGCGTCGGTGGAATGGTCCTGCCGGGTGAAGCCGATCGAACGCCGCGAGGCCTGGGCCGCGCCCGCATTGGTGGTCATCACGATAACCACGTTCTTGAAGTTGGCCTCGCGGCCGTTGGTGTCGGTGAGCACGCCGCGGTCCATGACCTGCAGCAGGATGTTGAAGATGTCCGGGTGTGCCTTCTCGACCTCGTCGAGCAGCAGCACGCAGTGCGGCGTCTTGACGATCTTCTCGGTCAGCAGGCCACCCTGGTCGAAGCCGACGTAGCCCGGGGGCGCGCCGATCAGGCGCGACACCGAATGCGGCTCCATGTACTCGGACATGTCGAAGCGGACCAGCTCGATGCCGAGCTGCAGCGCCAGCTGCTTGGTCACCTCGGTCTTGCCCACGCCGGTCGGGCCGGCGAACAGGAAGTTGCCGATCGGCTTGTCCGGTTGGCCAGCCCGCTGCGCGCCAGCTTGATCGCCGAGGCCAGCGTTTCGATCGCCGGATCCTTACCGAAGATCACCATCTTCAGGTTGCGCTCCAGGTGCTGGAGCACGTCCTTGTCGGTGGCGCTGACCTGCTTGGCCGGGATCCGCGCCATCTTGGCGACGATGGTCTCGATCTCCTCGACGTCGATCAGGTCCTTGCGCGTGCCGACCGGCAGCAGGCGCTGGCGCGCGCCGGCCTCGTCGATCACGTCGATAGCCTTGTCCGGCAGCAGCCGATCGGCAATGTGCTTGACCGACAGGTCCACCGCCGCCTGGATCGCATCGTCGGCGTAGGTCACGCCGTGGTGCGCCTCATAGCGCGGCTTGAGCCCCTGCAGGATCTCGTAGGCCTCGCCCACGGTCGGCTCGACGATGTCGATCTTCTGGAAGCGCCGGGCCAGCGCCCGGTCCTTCTCGAAGATGCCGCGGTATTCCTGGAAGGTCGTGCTGCCAATGCAGCGCAGCTCGCCGGAGGCCAGCGCCGGTTTGATCAGGTTGGACGCATCCATGGTCCCGCCCGACGCCGAACCGGCGCCGATGATGGTGTGGATCTCGTCGATGAACAGGATCGCGCCGGGGATCTTGCGGATCGCCGAGAGCACGCCCTTCAGCCGCTTCTCGAAGTCGCCGCGGTACTTGGTTCCCGCCACCAGCGCGCCCAGGTCCAGTGCGTAGATGACCGCGTCGGACAGCACGTCGGGCACGTCGCCTTCGACAATCCGCTTGGCCAAGGCCCTCGGCAATGGCGGTCTTGCCCACGCCAGCCTCGCCCACGTACAGCGGGTTGTTCTTGCGCCGGCGGCACAGGACCTGGATGGTGCGCTCGATCTCGTCGGCCCGGCCGACCAGCGGGTCGATCTTGCCGGCCCGCGCCTGTTCGTTGAGGTTGGTCGCGTACTCGGCCAGGGCGTCGGTCTTGCCCTCGCCGTCGCCGACCTCGGCCTTGCCCTCGCCTTCGCCAGGCGCCGCGCCGCTGCCGCCCTCCTGCTCGTCGCCGAGCTTGGCGATGCCGTGCGAGAGGTAGTTGACGACGTCCAGCCGGGTCACGTCCTGCTGGGTCAGGAAATAGACCGCGTGCGAATCCTTCTCGCCGAAGATCGCCACCAGCACGTTGGCGCCGGTGACTTCCTTCTTGCCCGAGGACTGCACGTGGTAGACCGCCCGCTGCAGCACGCGCTGGAAGCCCAGGGTCGGCTGGGTGTCGCGGCCGTCATCCTCGGCAAGGCGCGACACCGAGGCCTCGATGGCCTGGTCGAGCTCGCCGCGCAGGCGGTGGGAGTCCGCTCCGCACGCCCTGAGCACGGCCTGGGCGGAGGGATTGTCGAGCAGCGCCAGCAGCAGGTGCTCGACCGTCATGAATTCATGCCGTGCTTCACGGGCGCGCTTGTAGCACTGGCCGATGGTCTGTTCGAGGTCTTTGCTGAACATGGCGGACTCCAGGAGTTGCCAACAATATGCGGCCTGCCGTCCGGAATTCCACAGCCCCGGCGGATCGCTGCGTTCAGCCAGCGGCATGCCGGCTCGCCGGCCCGCCCACCGCTGCCGGAAGGTCCGGCGTCAGGCCTTCTCCATGGTGCACAGCAGGGGGTGCTGGTTCATCCGCGAGAACTCGTTGACCCGGGCCACCTTCGATTCCGCCACTTCCCGCGTGAAGACGCCGCAGACGCCGCGGCCCCGGGTATGGACATGGAGCATGACCTGGGTGGCGCGTTCCATATCTGGGCGAAGAACTGCTGCAGGACGGCCACCACGAAATCCATCGGGGTGTAGTCGTCGTTGAGCAGGACCACCTATATTACATCGGCGGTGGGGAGACCTCCGGCTTGGCCGGGTCGACCAAAGTGCCGTGCTCGTGTTCGTGTCGGGGGACATGGGGCATGCCGAGATTATACGGGGCGGCGATCGATGGACTCGATCGCCGGGCCTGCCGGACAATGGCCGTCCCACTCCAACCACCGAACCGGGAATTCCATGCTCACAGGCCGCTCCGCCCTCGTCCTCCTGCTGGTCCTTTTCGCCCCGGTCCAGGCCTTCGCCGCGCCCAAGGCCGACGCCAAGGCCAAGGCCGACGCCAAAGCCAAGGCCGATCCGGCAGTCGCCGTGCTGCTGGACCAGCTCGACTACAAGTACGAGATCGACGAGGACGGCGACTACAAGCTGGTGATGGGCGTCGGCGACGACGAGCGCACCCAGCTGGTGTTCGTGCGTTCGCCGGTGGAGACCTACGGCAAGCTCCGGATCCGCGAGATCTGGTCGCCCGCCTACGTCAGCACCGGCGGCCCCTTCCCCGGCCCGGTTTCCAACCGCCTGCTGGAAGCGTCGAACGAACTCAAGCTCGGCGCGTGGGTCAAGCACCAGCGCCACGCGCTGATGGTCGTGAAGATCGACGCCGACGCGGATGCCAAAGCGCTCGAGCAGGCCATCACCGCGGCAGCGGCCAGTGCCGACGAGATGGAACAGGAACTCGCCGGTGACCCTGCCTCCGACGAGTTCTGAGCCGGTGGCCGCGCCGGTCGGCCCGAACGGCTGCGACTGGTACCCGCATGCGACCGTCGCCAGCATCGTCGCGCGCGACGGCCGGCTGCTGCTGGTCGAAGAGCGCATCGATGGCCGGCTGGTCCTCAACCAGCCGGCCGGCCACCTGGAGGCCGGCGAGACCCTGCTCGAGGCCGCGGTGCGCGAGACCCGCGAGGAAACCGGCTGGGACATCCACCTGGAGTCCTTCATCGGCGTCTACCAGTGGACCGCGCCGGGCGGGCAGCACTACCTGCGCTTCGCCTTCGCCGGCCAGCCGCTGGCCCATGATCCGGCCCGCCCGCTCGACACCGGCATCGAGCGCGCGCTCTGGCTGACACCCGCGGAACTGCGCGAGGAAACCGCGCGCCACCGCAGCCCGCTGGTCTGGCAGGTCGTTGCCGACTGGCTGGGCGGGCGGCGCCAGCCGCTGTCGCTGGTCCAGTCGCTATGACCGCCCCCGCCTGCCGGTGGCCGCGGCGATGAACGCCCCCGCACCGTCGTCGGCGTATCTGGCGGCGTCGATTCTTCGGTCGCCGCGTGGTTGCTGGCGCAGGCCGGTGAGCCGCTGGCCGGGCTGTTCATGCAGAACTGGGACGACGACGGCAGTGGCGAATGCCGCGCCGAGGAAGACCGCCGCGACGCGGTCGCGGTGTGCGGCCGGATCGGCGTCCCGTTCCACTTCCGCGACTTCGCAAAGGAGTACTGGGCCGGCGTGTTCGAGCATTTCCTGGCCGAGTACGCGGCCGGGCGCACGCCAAATCCGGACGTGCTGTGCAACCGCGAGGTCAAGTTCAAGCACTTCCTCGACGCGGCCCGCGAACTGGGCGCCGAACGCATCGCCACCGGCCACTACGCGCAGGTGGCGCACGATGGCGGGCGTTGGCGCCTGCTGCGCGGCGCCGACCGCGACAAGGACCAGAGCTACTTCCTGCACCAGCTCGGTAAGGCGCAGCTGTCGGCCACCGTGTTCCCGATCGGCCACCTGCCCAAGGCGCAGGTGCGGCAGATCGCCCGCGAGGCGGGCCTGCCGACCCACGCGAAGAAGGATTCGACCGGCATCTGCTTCATCGGCGAGCGCGACTTCCGCGAATTCCTCGGCCGCTACCTGCCGGCACGGGCCGGCGCGATCCGAGACCCGCAGGGCGTGGAGATCGGTACCCACCCGGGTGTCTTCTACTTCACCCTCGGCCAGCGCGAGGGACTGAACATCGGCGGCGTGCGCGGCCGGGCCGCCGCGCCGTGGTACGTGGTCGGCAAGGACGTGGCGCGCAACATCCTGTACGTGGACCAGGACCGCGACAGCCCCTGGCTGCTCTCGCAGCGGCTGCGCAGCGAGGCCATGCACTGGATCGAAGGCGCGCCGCCGGCCGGCGCGTTCGACTGCACCGCCCAGGGTGCGCTACCGCCAGCAGGAAGAGCCTTGCCGCGTGCAGGTCAACGATGACGGCACCGTGTCGGTGCGCTTCGAACGCGCGCAGCGTGCGGCAACGCCGGGACAGTCGCTGGTGCTCTACGACGGCCAAGCCTGCCTTATGGGTGGTGCGGTGATCGAGAGCACCGACGCCCCGTCCCCCGGCGGATAGCCTCCGGTCGCCGCCATCGCGGGCGGATGCGCGCCTGCCCCACACCCGCGCCTTCGCTAAGGCCGGACCCGGACGGTGCGACGAAAAGCTGCCGTGCGCCGGCCTTTGCGCCTGCGGCGGTTAGAATGCCGCGCATGAGCTATTCCTACGACGACCGCGTGCTGGCTTTGGCCGGACTGGCCCAGGCGCTGCAGCAGGTGCGCCGCATCGCCGAGAGCGGACAGAGCGAAACCGGCGCCGCGCGACCGGTGCTGGACAGCGTCTTCCGCATCGATGCCGACACGCCCGCCCAGGTTTACGGCGGTGCGCGCGCACTGGAACCGGGGCTGCGCGCCCTTGCCGCTTACCCAGGCAACCGCGCCGACGACCCGCTGCTGCCGCGGCTGGGCCTTAGCCACCCTCCAGCTCGAGCGCCGTTTCTCCGGTGAGCCCAACACCCTGGCCGCGGTCGGCAACGGCATCGCCTCGATCGCCCCGACGGCCGAATCCATGGGCGCCGTCCATCCGGACGTGCTGGCCTCGCTGGGCGGGCTCTACGCCGACACCATCAGCCACCTGCGGCCGCGGATCATGGTCCAGGGCAATCCGCACTACCTGGGCTATACCGGAGTGGTTTCGGAGATCCGTGCGCTGCTGCTCGCCGCGGTGCGCTCGGCGATGCTGTGGCGCCAGCTGGGGGCAGCCAGTGGCATTTCCTGCTGGCCCGCCGCGCCATGGTCGAAGCGGTCGGACGGCAGCTGCGCTGAACATGAACGGATCGGCCTCGCGCCGGTCCGGTCCTAAAGCACTCCGGGCAGCGGCCGATACTGCGAACGTGGTTCCGCAGAGATCGCTCATGGACTCCAGATTGCTTATCCGCATGGCCGCACCGCTGGTGCTGACCCTCCTCGCTCCCATCGCCGTCGGCCTGGACTGGCCCGCGCCGGTACGTTGGGCGATCCTGACCACCCTGACCCTCAGCTGGTTCGGCTTCGCCGCCTGGCTGGTGGTGTTGCGCGGCGCCGCCGGAGCGGCGCTTTCACCCGAGCACCAGCGCGTGGTCCGCGAGCAGGAACAGCTGCTCGGCGACCTGCGCAGCTTCGTCGGCAAGGAGATCGACGGCTCCCGCCACGAGGTCGAACGCGCCCGTGAACTGATCCGCCAGGCCGTCGCCGGCCTGGGCGGCAGCTTCGACGCGATGAACCGCAAGTCGCGCCAGCAGGGCACGGCCATGGCCCGGATCATCGCCGACCAAGGACGGCGCCGGCGGCGTCGACGTCGCCCGCTTCGCCCAGCACGCCAGCTCGCGCATGGAGCAGCTGGTGGAGGCGCTGGAACAGGTCGCCGGGCAGAGCACCGCCACCGTGCAGCACATCGACCAGATGGCGCAGCACCTGGACGGCATCTTCGCCCTGCTCGAGGACGTCAAGTCGATCGCCGACCAGACCAACCTGCTGGCGCTGAACGCGGCCATCGAAGCCGCCCGCGCCGGCGAGGCCGGCCGCGGCTTCGCGGTGGTCGCCGACGAGGTACGCAACCTGTCCGAGCGCTCGACCACCTTCAACGAGCAGATCCGCAAGCTGGCGCACAGCTCCAAGGACGCCATCCACAAGGTCCGCGAGACGGTCACCCAGATGGCCTCGCGCGACCTGGACCGCTCCCGCGAGGCGCGTGCCGAGGCGGCGCAGATGCTGCAGAACGTGGCGGCGATCAACAGCTCGCTGGGCGACGGCATGCGCGAGATCTCCGAGTGCGGCCGCGCCATCGACGGTTCCGTCGCCGAGGCGGTGCGTGCCCTGCAGTTCGAGGACATCGCCACCTGGGCCTGGGCGGCGCGCATGTGCACCTCGACCGGCTGGACGCGATCAACCGCGAGGCGCTGGCCCTGCAGGAGCTGCTCCACCGCAGCAACGGCGTGCGCGACGAGGACCTCCTGCGCGCCCTGCAGCGCCTGGGCCAGCGCCTGCGCGACCTGCGCGGCGAATGGGAAACCCCGCCGCACAAGCCGGTCGCGCAGCAGAGCATGGGCGCCGGCACGGTGGAACTGTTCTGAGCCGGAGCGGTTCCCGGGTGGCCTCCCGGTCCCTCCGGACCGGCAGCACCCACCCTGGGCCCCGGCTCGATGCCGGGGCCTTCGCCGTTTCCGCCGCCCGCGCGACGGACGTGGACAGCGCCCTTACCCACGCTGCTCACCGCGGCCACGGCGACCACAGGTCGCGGCGCCTGCGGCTGCCCTGCCCCGCACCACGCGGTCCTGCTCCGGCTTGAACAGCTGGCCTGTTCGGAACTCGACTAAGGCCCGGCCGCTGGCCGGCGTCGCCGAAGACGACGGCGGACCGCTCGCGGCCTACCTGGGCTGGGACCTGGACGCGGCGGCCACGTAGCCCCGCGCCCGCGGCGGGCGCCAGCTTCCCGCAGGTCCGGCCACGCCGGCATTCCGGCTTCTGCGGGACGGACGGACGCGCTTGCACGCCAGCAGGCCCCGCCCGCCGCCCCGGGGCATCCCGGATCGCCACCCGCAGCGGATGCGGCACCTGAGCACCTGCGCCGGATGACCCGTTGCGACGGACCGGTAAGGCCAGCGCGCCCGGTCGGGCGCGCCGCGCGCATGGCTCCCGCTGCCGGTCGCGGCCGCAGCCGTCCGCGGAGCCGCGACGGGCTGTGGATCTGGAGTGGATCGGATGGCCGCCAGGCGGCGCGCCGGCCTCAGTGGCCGTGCGAAACCACGCGCGTCGTCCAGCCGGCCGGGGCCGGTTCGGCGGAAAGCTGGCGCAGCCACTGGGCCAGTTCGCGCGGCGGCAGGGGCCGGGTGTAGAGGTAGCCCTGGATCTCGTCGCAGCCCCAGCGGGCCAGCTGGGCCTGTTCATCCACGGTTTCCACGCCTTCGGCCACCACGCGCATGCCCAGCGCGTGGCCGAGGTGGATGATCGCCCGGGTCACTTCGCCGGCGTTGGAATCGCGCAGCATGTCGGCGACGAAACTGCGGTCGATCTTCAGGCGCTGCACCGGAAAACGGCTGAGGTACTGCAGGTTGGAAAAGCCGGTGCCGAAGTCGTCGACGGCCAGCTGCACACCATGCCGCTCGAATACCTGGAAGCAGTGGCGCAGGCTGTCGCTGTCGAGGATCAGGGCCGATTCGGTCAGCTCCAGCTCGAGCCGGGCCGGCGGCCAGCCGGCGCGCTGGCACTGCGCCACCACGCGTTCGGCGAAGCCGCGGTCGCGCAGCTGCACGCCCGAGACGTTGACCGCGATGCGGCCGAAATCCGGGCCGGCCGCGTGCCACGCCACCGCCTGGCGGCAGGCCTCGGCGACCACCCACTCGCCCAGGCGCACGATCTCGCCGCACTGCTCGGCGACCGGGATGAATTCGCCGGGGTGGCACAGCCCGGCGGGACGGTGCCAGCGCAGCAGCGCCTCCACCCCGGGCGCCTTACCTTCGCGCAGGCTGACCTGCGGCTGGTAGACCAGGCTGAACTCCTCGCGTTCCAGCGCGCCGCGCAGCGAATGCTCGATCTCCAGCCGCCGCCGGCTCTGCCGCTGGATGTCCTCGTTGTGCAGCTGCCAGCTGTTGCGGCCACGCTCGCGCGCGGCGCGCAACGCGGCGTGGGCGGCACGCAGCAGGCCGTCGAAGGCGTCGCCGTCGCGGCCGAGCAGCGCGATGCCGGCGCTGGCGCCGACCTTGAGCTGTTCGCTGCCGAAGGACAGTGGCTCGGACAGCAGGCCGATCAGCCGGCCGGCCAGCGCCTCGGCCGCCGCCGGGTCGGCCACGCCGCGCAGCACCACCAAAATTCATCCCCGCCCAGCCGGCCGAACAGCTCGCCGTTGCCCAGCGCGTGGTGCATGCGCCCGGCCGCGGCCTTGAGCATGGCGTCGCCGGCGGCATGGCCGAACGAATCGTTGATGTTCTTGAAGCCATCCAGGTCGACCAGCAACAGGGCCAGTCCGCTGTGTCCGGCAACGTCATGGGCTGCGGCAATGGCCTCTTCGGCCTGGGCGCGCAGCAGGGACCGGTTCGGCAGGCCCGTGAGCAGGTCATAGTGCGAGAGCAGTTCGATCCGCTCGCTGGTCTCGCGCTCGCGGGTGGTGTCGCGGAACAGGGCCACCAGGCGCGGGGGGCCAGCCCGGACGGCTGTCCATTTCGATCAGGACCTGCACCCACACGCGCTGGCCGCTGCTGCGGTAGAAGCACAGCTCCAGCCGCTCGGATGGACCGCCGGCAGCCAGGCGCGCCAGTGCGGCCTCGAAGGCCTGGCGCGAGTCGCGGGTGTACAGCGCCAGCGCATCGTCCAGCGACAACGGCCCGGACGGCAGGCCGTGCAGCCGGCAGCATTCCTCGGTCCACTGCACGCGCCGGCTGAGCGGCTCGATCTCGCAGCCGCCGATATGGCCCAGCGACGAGACCCGGTCCAGCAGTTCCGTGCGCCAGCGCAGCAGCGCATCGGCGCGGCGCTGCGCGGTCACGTCCCAGACCTTACCGAGCACGCGCACGATATGCCCGTCGGCATCCATTTCCGGCCGCGCCCATGCCAGCAGCTGCAAGGGCGCGCCGTGCGGGTCCCGCAGCTCCAGGTCGAAACGCGCCGGCTGCCCGTCGCGGCGCATCCGCCGCCAGGCGGCGCGCAGCAGCGCCACCACGGCCGGGCGCGGCAGGCGCCGCAGCCAGGCCCGCGCCGAATCCCGCGGCCGGTAGGCATGGCCGGTCAGGCGATACAGGTCGGCCGGCCACCAGCCCTCGTCGCTGCGCGGGTCCCAGGACCACGGCACCATCGCGGCGATGCGCTGGATCTCCTCCAGCAGCGCCTGCTGGCGGCGCAGCTCGGACTCGAGCTGCTTCTGTTCCTCGATCGCGGTGTGCGTGCCGACCATGCGCAGCGGCCGGCCGTCGGCCGACCAGGCCCACCACCCTGCCGCTGTCGCGGACCCAGCGCCAGCTGCCGTCGCGATGGCGCACGCGGTGCTCGCCGACATAGACGTCGGCCTGCCCGTCCAGGTGCTCGTGCAGGTTGCGGCGCACGCGCTCGATGTCGTCGGGATGGACCAGCACCAGGGCCGATTCCAGCTGACGTCCGGCGCTTCGTCGGCGGTGTAGCCGAGCATGGCCAGCCAGCTTTCCGAGCGGAAGATGCGGTTGGCGGCGATGTCCCAGTCCCACAGGCCATGGCCGGCGCCGTCCAGCGCGACCTGCCAGCGCGAGGCGCCTTCCGGATCGGGAATGCCCAGGGTGTAGGCAAGCACGCCGCCCTCCGGCGCGCGTACCGCGCGCATCCAGCCGTCCAGCCGGCGCTGTGGACCCGGCAGGCTGCAGGCGACCGTCGGCAGGGTCTCGTCGGCTAAGATCTGGCGCAGGTCCTGCAGCAGCGGCGCATAACGCGCAGCCGCGTGCAGACCCAGCGCCTGCGCCGCCGGATTGGCCGCGAGCGGCATCCCGTCACGGTCCAGCACGAGCAGCGCGCTGTCGATCGGGTGCTGCATCAGGCTTGCGATTGCACCCGGATCCACAGCCGTGCTCCTTGCGTTCCCCTTGCGGGCCGTCATGCCAGTAACGGCTGCGCCGGCCGATTGTTGAGTGCCGGCGCGCGCCGGAATGGTCCATAGCCCGGCGGAGCGCGCTGATATGCTTGCGCGGTCAGCCAGGGGAAGCCGATGCCTCGACAGGACATGCCCGCACCACACCCGCCCGCACCCGCACTATATCCCGGTCGCGGCGAAGGCGCGCGGGCTGGTCTGGCGCATCGCCCTGTTCTACGTGCTGCTTGGCGTGTGCTGGATCCTGTTCAGCGACCAGGTCATCGCCGCGCTGTTCACCGATATCCGCAGCCTGACCCGCGTGCAGAGCTGGAAAGGCGTCGCCTACATGGTCGGCACCGGAGCGCTGCTGTACCTGCTGCTGCGCCCGCTGGTGGAGCGCCTGCTCGAGGCGCAGCAGCGGACCGTCAGTTCGGAGGCCCGCTACCGGGAGATGTTCGAGGCCAATCCCGGCCCGATGTGGACCTACGACCTTACCACGATGCGGATCATCGATTCCAATCCGGCCGCCAGCGCCTTCCTCGGCTGGTCCCGCGGCGAGCTGCGCGGGATGGAGATGCACGTGCTGTGGCCGGCCGAGAGCCGCGAGTACTACGAGGCCGGCGTGGCCGAGATCCGCGCCGCGCCCGGGCGCCCCTACCTGCGCCTGGAACGCCTGCGCACCAGCGACGGCAGCCACCGCGACGTGGAGATGCGCAGTTCCGAACTGGTCTCGGGCGGCGAACCACGGACCCAGCCTGGTCGTGGTCTACGACCGCACCGCCGAGCTGCAGTCGCAGCGCTCGCGCGAGCAGGCCATGTCGCGCCTGCAGGAAGCCCAGCGGCTGGCCCGGCTGGGCTCGTTCGAGGTCGACGCACGCACCCGGCGCGGCCATTTCAGCCCGATCCTCCAGCACCTGCTCGGCCTGCCCCCGGCGACGACCGCGATCGCGCCCTGGACGAGGTGCTGGTGGCCGCCGACCCCGCCAACCAGTCCCGGCTGGACCAGCTGGTTGGCGAACTGGCCGGCGGCCAGCAGCAGAAGATGGACGTGCTGCTGCCCTTCATCGGCGGTACCGGACGCGAACGCCTGCTGCGGCTGCGCGTGCAGCGGGTGGAGGAAGGCCGGCGCTGGCTCCTGCGCGGCACCGCCCAGGACGTCACCGAGGAGCAGCAGACCCGGCGCCTGCTCGGCGAGCGCGAACAGCAGTTCGCCGAGCTGATGCGGATCCTGCCGGACGCGGTGATGATCCTGTCCGGCGAACACGTGATCTACGCCAACCCGGCCTGCGCGGGCATGTTCGGGCGGCAGAGCGAAAAACTGCTCGGCGAGGCGCTGTCGGCCCTGGTCGAGGAGGCCGACCTCCCCGACCTGCTCGCGTTCCTGGAGGCCGCCGGCCAGGCCCGGAGCCGGCGCCACGCATGCGCCGCGCCGACGGCAGCGCCTTCCGCGTCGCCCTGTCGTGCAGCGACGCCCGCTACGGCGGGCAGGATTGCAAGCTGCTGATCGTGCGCGACCTCAGCGAACCGGAGCGCATGCGCTTCGCCCTTACCGCCAGCAACCAGGAACTGCAGGCGATGGGCCGGCAGCTGTTCACCGCGCAGGAGGACGAACGCCGGGCGATCTCGCGCGAGCTGCATGACGACGTCGGCCAAGGCGATCACCGCGATGAAGCTGTCCGCGCACGCGGCCATGGGCGAAGCGGATCCGGCACGACGCCAGGACGACCTGCAGTTCATGGCCGACACCGCAGACGCGACCTGGACAAGCTGCGCAACCTGTCCATGCTGCTGCGCCCGCCGCAGCTGGACGCGCTGGGCCTGGAGGCGGCGCTGCGCTGGCATGCCGGCGCCCTGCTGCGGAACTCGCCGCTGCAGGTCGAGCTCGATATCCACGAGCTGCCGCAGCGCCCCGAACGCGAGATCGAACAGGCCTGCTTCCGCATCGCCCAGGAAGGCCTGACCAACATCCTCCGCCACGCGCGGGCCCACGCCGTGAGGCTGTCGCTGGAGGACGGCGGCGACGACGGGCTGCAGCTGCGGATCGAGGACGACGGCCGCGGCTTCGAGCCCGCCGACGCCAGCGGACTGGGCCTTGTGATCATGCGCGAGCGCGCGCAGAGCGTCGGCGGCCAGCTGCGCATCGACGCCCTGCCCGGCCGCGGCACCCGCATCCACCTGCAGCTGCCGTACGCGCAGCACGCCCTGCACTGAGGCCCATGCCGACGCACCTGCCCCCTTCGACCACGGTCCCGCACGGGCACCGGCACGGATCGGCGCCGGCAACCAAGGCGCTGCAGGCGATGGTCGAGGACGCCATGGCCGGCGGCACGCCGCTGATGCTGGTCCACCTGGACATCGACCACTTCGCCTCGGTCAACGAGAACATGAGCGTGGCCGTGGGCGACCTGGCGCTGGACCTGCTGGCACGCCGCCTGGAGGAGGCGCTGGAGGGCCGCGGCCGGTTGTGGCGGCACGGCAGCGACGAGTTCATCGCCGCCATCCCGCTGGTGCCCGGCAGCCAGGACGCCACCGACATCGCCCCGGAGCTGCAGCGCGAGGCGGAGCTGCCGCTGAGCGTGCTGCCCTACACGCTGTTCCTGACCGTGAAGCTCGGCGTGAGCCTGTGCCCGGGCCACGCCCAGGACGCCGACGCGCTGCTGCGCATGGCCGAGATCGCCGTGCGCCATGCCAGCCATGGCGACGAACGCATCCAGTTCTACGGCGGGCAGAGCCTGCAGACCTTCCACAACGAAAGCGTGATCGCGCGGCAGATCATCGACGCGATCCCCAACGGCGAACTGCGGCTGCGCTTCCAGCCCGAGATCAGCGCCCGCGACGGTCGCGTGGTCGGCATGGAGGCGCTGCTGCGCTGGCAGTCGCCGAGCCTGGGCCTGCTGGTGCCGGAGCGCTTCATGCCCACCGCCGAGCGGCTGGGCGTGATCGTTCAGATCGGTGGCTGGGTCCCGGAGAACGCGATCGAGCAGGTCCGGCAGTGGCGCGAAGCCGGCTTCGACGAACTGTTCGTCACCGTCAACGTCTCGACGGTGCAGTTGCAGCGCCAAGGCGTTCCCGGAGGAAGTCCTGGCCCTGCTGCGCCGGGCCGGCGTGCCGTCCGAGTGCCTTATGGTGCTGGAGATCAACGAAAGCGCGCTGACCGCCAACGTCACCCCGGTCTACGAAGGCCTTACGCGCTGCGCCGCGAGGGCGTGGGCCTTACCGGACAATTTCGGCACCGGCGATTCGAGCCTCAGCGCGCTGGTGCGCTATCCGGTGGACAAGCTCAAGATCGACCGCAGCTTCATCCGCAGCTCGCCGGCCGGCGAGCGCGAGACGGCGATCGTGCGCGCGATCATCGCCATGGGCCACCAGCTGAACATGAAGGTGATCGCCAACGGGGTCGAGACCGAGGCGCAGCTGGGCTGGTTGCGGCGCAGCGACTGCGACGTCTTCCAGGCTACCTGTTCGGCGAGCCGATGCCGGCCGAGGCCGCCGGCATGGCCCTGCGCCGCCGCTACCTGCGCCCGGAACTGTTCGCCGCCAGCAAGCAGGACCAGACCCTGCTGCTGGTCGACGACGAGGAGAACGTGCTGCGCTCGCTGGTGCGGTTGTTCCGCCGCGACGGCTACCGGATCCTGGCCGCCGGCGACGTGCGCGACGCGTTCGACCTGCTGGCCACCAACGAGGTCCAGGTGATCCTCTCCGACCAGCGCATGTCCGACATGAGCGGCACCGAGTTCCTGGGCCGGGTGAAGATGCTCTACCCGGACACGGTACGCATGGTCCTGTCCGGCTACACCGACCTTACCACGGTGACCGACGCGATCAACCGCGGCGCGATCTACCGCTTCCTGACCAAGCCGTGGAACGACGACGAACTGCGCGAACACATCCGCCAGGCGTTCCGCACCCACCGGTCGCGACAGCCGGTGGCGTGAGCGGACCGCGCCGGCCGCCCGTGCACGGGCTCAGCCGGCCGGCACCGGTTGCCGTACCGGCAGCACGATGCGGAAGCGCGAACCCTCGCCGATCCGGCTGTCCACGTCGATCCGGCCGTGGTGCTTGGTGACGATGCCGTAGGAGATCGACAGGCCCAGTCCGGTGCCCTTGCCCACCGGCTTGGTGGTGAAGAACGGGTCGAAGATGCGCTGCTGCACCTCCGCCGGCATGCCCGGCCCGCTGTCGGCGATCTCGACCCAGACTTCGTCGCCGTCGTGGCCGGTCTCGACCCGGATGGTGCCGCGCTCGCCGATCGCCTTACCGGCGTTGATCAGGATGTTCATGTACACCTGGTTGAGCTCCGACGGCAGGCACTCCACCAGCGGCAGCGTGCCGTAGTGCTTCTCCAGGGTGGTGTTGTACTTGAGCTCGTTCCAGATGATGTTGAGCGTGGACTCTAGGCCCGCGTGCAGGTCGACCAGCTTCCACGACTCGTCGCGCTCGCTGCGCGAGAAGTCCTTCAGGTCGCGCACGATCCGGGTGACGCGTTCGATGCCCTCGCGCGACTCGGTCATCAGCTGCGGCAGGTCGCGGCTGATGAAGTCGATATCCAGCCGCGAACGGGTCTGGTCGATCTCCGGGATCATCGCCCGCGGGTCGGGCGAGCGCAGCGCCCGCTCGTAGGCGTCGATCAGGGCGAACAGGCTGTGCAGGTATTCCTGCAGGCTGCCGAGGTTGGAGTGGACGTAGCCGATGGGGTTGTTGATCTCGTGGGCCACGCCGGCGGCCAGCTGGCCGATCGAAGCCAGCTTCTCCGACTGCAGCAGCTTCTCCTGCGCCGCGGTCAGGCGCACGTTCAGTTCGGCATGGCGGCGCAGCAGGTCCTGCTCGTAGAAGCGCAGCTGCTGGAGGTCCTGCATCAGCACCATAAATGGCCGCCGTCGTGCTCGGTGAAGTAGACATGGACCATGAGGATCAGGTCCTGGCCGAACGACAGGTGGCCGGTCCAGCGGCCGTTGGCGCGGGCCTGCGGCACCGCCTCCTGTGGCAGCAGCTGTTCCAGGTCAGGCCGCTGGACAGGTCGCGCGGGTAGCAGTCGCGGCACAGCGCCTGCGCGGCCAGGTTGGCGTAGAGCAGCCCGGTGCCGGCGGCGTCGTATACCAGCACGCCCTCGAGCATGCGGCTGGCGAGGGCGCGGAAGGTCTGCGCGGTAGGCACGGAGCCTGCGTCGGTGGTTTCGGTCACGGCACTGCCAGGAGTTTCGCAGTGGCCGATTCTAGCCGGCCGCGCGAGGGCGCGGCCGCGGGCGGCGGTCACATCACCGCCAAGGTCACACCACTGCAAGTTCGCGGCGCGCCTGCAGTTGCTGGGCCTTACCGTGGGCGTCGTAGGCCGGCGCGCTTTCGGCGCGGCCCAGGTGGCGCAGCGCCCAGTTGACTTCGCGGCGGCGCCGCGCGAGCAGCGCGCCGTTGCTGCGGTTGGCCTCGGCCAGTTCGGCCAAGGCGTTCGCCCAGCCGCCGGGCAGGTCCGCCTCGAGGTGGCGCAGGGCCGCCAGCTTTTCGTGGGTGGAACGCACCAGCAACTCGATGTCGTGGCCCAGCAGCGCCCGCCGCTCGTCGGCGAGCGCGGCGGCCAGCCGGTCGAGCGCATCGTCGCTGGGCAGCGCCGCGGCCTGCATGGGTCAGCCGCCCAGCTGCCTGTCCAGCTCGAGCATGCGTTCGGCGATCTTGCCCGGGTCGATCCGGTAGCTGCCCGATTCCAGCGCCTGGCGGACTTCGGCCACGCGCGCCTTGTCGATCGCCGGGGCGACGGAGAGCTCGCGCTGCAGCGCCTGCAGGCTGGTGGCCTCGCCGGTCAGGCGCAGGCTGTCGCCGGCCTTACTGGCCTCGACGGGTGCGGAGCGGTCGGCGCCGGCAGCGGCCACGCGGCCTCCGACCGGACCGGTGCTGCGCACGGCGGGGGGCGGGGTGCCTTCGATCTTCTGGCTCATGGAGATGAGTCCTTCACGGGGTACGCAGGGGGTATCGGCAGGGGGTCGGGGAACTTTAGGGGATGGCCGCGAAAATTTTCCGCGGCCGTCCGAAGAGGGATCAGCGGGTCACCAGGACCTCGCCGCCAAGGCCGACGCGGCCCTGCAGGACGCGCCGGGACGACAGGTTCTCGACCGCGACCCGCTCGTCCACGCCGGCATCGCCCAGCGCGCGACCGGCGACCCGGACCTCCACCCCGCCGCGACGCGACACCAGCGCCACCTGGTCGCCGCGACGCACCAGCCGCGGCGCGACCAGGTCGCTGGCCGACAGGACGGTGCCCGCGGTCAGCATGCGTCGCGCCACCCGGCCGGTGGCCCGGGCCGGATCGGCCAGCACCGCACCGGCGATCCGGGAAACATCGCGGGTCTCGGTCGCCAGCACGTCGGCGGTGACCGCCTCGCCGGCGGCCACGCCACGTGCCAGCACCAGCACCGCCTGGCTGCGTCGCACCTTCACCGGCACGAACAGCCTCCAGCCATCCGGGCAGCTGACCTCGACCGTACCGGCCGTGGCCTGCTGCGCCTGCAGCGCCCGGGCACAGGCCGGCATGCGCAGCGCCGGATCGAGGCTGGCCTCGGCCTCGGCCCTCCGGCACCGCGCCCAGCGCGGCGGCACGGATCGATTCCACCGGCTGGAAGCCGGCAGCAGCCTGCGCCACCGTCATCGGCAGCACCAGCAGGAACATGAACAATGAGCGCGGCATGGCGACCTCGGCACGGAACGTCGGCAGGCCTCATGCAAGCGCCGTGCCGCCGCAGCCGCTCAAGCCGCCCGCAGACGCGCCGCCGTGCTCAAGTCGGCGCCGGCCACGCCGATAGGGGACACATGGCGCACAACCTGCTCAACCGCATCGACCAGCGCACCCGCCTTGCCGGCCACAACCGGCTGGCCCTGCTCCTGTTCCGGCTCGGCGGCCGCCAGCTGTTCGGCGTCAACGTGTTCAAGGTGCAGGAGGTGCTGCGCCGCCCGCCGCTGTTCCAGCTGCCCGGGCTGCCCTCGCAGTTCGCCGGCGTGGCCGACGTGCGCGGCCGCTCGGTGCCGGTGCTCGACCTCGGCCTGGCGATCGGCCATCCCGAACGCGACACCGGCGACGACAACGGCACCCACTACCTGCGGGTGACCGAGTTCAACCGTTCGGTGCAGGGGTTCCTGGTCAGCGGCGTGGAGCGGATCGTCAACATCGCGGTGGAGGACATCCATCCGCCGCCGGACCTGGGCGCGCAGAGCAGCTACCTGACCGCGGTCACCCGCTTCCAGGACGCGCTGATCCAGGTCATCGACGTGGAAAGCGTGCTGGCCGACATCACCCAGGCGCGGATGGACGCCACCCCACCCCGGCTTGGCCCTGCCGGCCGACGCGCCGCCGATGCAGGTGCTGGTGGTGGACGATTCGCGCGTGGCGCGGCAGCAGATCCGCAGCGTGCTGGACCAGCTGGGGGTGGGGGTCACCCTGCTGTCCGATGGTCGCCAGGCACTGGACCACCTCTTGCAGGTGCACGCCGGTGGCGAAAGCCCGGCCGAGCGCTACGCCATGGTCATCTCCGACATCGAGATGCCGGCCATGGACGGCTACACTCTGACGACGGAAATCCGTCGCCATCCGGGCCTGTCCGGCCTGTACGTGCTGCTGCACACCTCGCTGTCGGGCGTGTTCAACAACGCCATGGTCGAGCGGGTCGGCGCCAACGCCTTCGTCGCCAAGTACAGCCCGCACGAGCTGGCCGAGCACGTGCTGGCGCGGCTGCACCAGGTCGCCCGCGCGGCCTGAGGCCGCCTGCCGGGGCTTCCCCGGCACCTCCCGCACCGGCCAGCGCCCCGCTCTGGCACGCCACTTGCCTGTGTGACGGCAACGGTCCGTCCGGAGGCACGCATGTCCAATCCGATCTCCTCCTACATGGGTGTCCACGCCGACGCCCTGCCCCTGCGCGAGCAGCGGATGAAGCTGATCGCCAGCAACCTTACCAATGCCGACACCCCGGGCTACCAGGCCTGGACATCGACTTCAACGCCGCGCTCGACGCGGCGCGGCTGCAGCGGGAAGGCGCCGGCGCGCCCGGCGGCGGCCTTACCACGACCAGCGAGCGGCACCTGTCCGACGCGATCGCCACCGGCCAGCTGCCGTTCCAGTTCACCCGCCAGGCCACCCAGCCCAGCCTCGACGGCAACACCGTCGACCCGGACGCCGAACGCGCCGCCTACGGTCGCGCGGCGCTGGAGTACCGCGCCTCGCTGAGCTTCGTCGAATCCAAGGTGCGCACCCTGCTCACCGCCATCACGGGCCAGTAGGACCGGACACCCAAGGACGCCACGCCATGAGCAACCTGCCGATCTTCGACGTCGCCGGCTCCGCGCTCCAGGCGCAGTCGGTGCGCCTGAGCACCATCGCTTCCAACCTCGCCAACGCCGATTCGGTGGCGGGTTCGGCCGACGCGGTCTACCGGCCGCTCGAGCCGGTGTTCCAGAGCCTGGGCCAGCGGCAGCGACCCGGCCCTGACCGGCGTGCGCGTGCGCGAGATCGCGCAGAGCGACGCGCCGCCGGTGCGCCGCTACGAACCCGGCCACCCGCTCGCCGATACCGAGGGCTACGTGTACTCGCCCGACGTGGACCCGGTGTCGCAGATGGTCAATCTCATTTCCGCCTCGCGCAGCTACCATAGGCCGGCGTGGAAGTCATCAACACGGCCAAGGAACTCGCCCTTACCACCATTTCCATGGGCCGCTGAGGAACCCGCACGTGAGCACGATCGCTTCCGACATCTATTCCAGCCTCGGCCTCGCCGGCGCGGGCGGATCCTCCACCGCCAAGAAGGAAGAGTCGCTGGGCCAAGGCCGACTTCCTGCGCCTGATGACCGAGCAGCTGCAGCACCAGGATCCGCTCAAGCCGATGGAGAACAGCGCCTTCCTCGGCCAGCTCGCCCAGTTCTCCACCGTGCAGGGCATCCATAACTCAACACCCAGGTGCAGGACTTCTCCTCGGCCCCAGGCAACGACCAGGTGACGCGCGGCGCGGCCCTGGTCGGCCACCAGGTGCTGGTGCCCTCGTCGAAGCTGGCGCTGGGCGCCGACGGCGGCGTCAGCGGCGCGGTGGCCGCGCCCGGCGCCGGCAACGTGACCTTCACCATCACCGATGCCAACGGCCAGAAGGTCAACGAATTCAGCGTCGCCGCGGCCAAGGCCGGCGAGGTCGCCTTCAACTGGGACGGCAGCGACGCCATGGGCAACCGCCTGCCCGCGGGCACCTATGGGGTCAGCGCCAGCCACACCGCCGGCAACGGCACCGCGACCAAGGTCGATACCTACGTCAAGGGCACCGTGGACAGCGTCACCGTCGGCACCGACGGCCTCTACCTCGACCTGCCCGGCCTGGGCACCGTCCCGCTCGATTACGTGCTCCGCGTCAGCTGAGCCATCCACCCCGACACGAACCGCAAGACTTCACCCGGGAGTCCGCCATGAGCTTCAATTCCTCGCTGTCCGGCATCGCCGCGGCCAACGCCGACCTCAACGTCACCTCCAACAACATCGCCAACGTCAACACCACCGGCTTCAAGGAGTCGCGGGCCGAGTTCGCCAACCTGTTCTCGTCCACCGCCTATGGCCTGTCGCGCAACGCGATCGGCGCCGGCGTGGCGATCAGCAACGTCGCCCAGCAGTTTTCACAGGGCAACATCGACCCGACCGGGCGCAGCCTGGACTTCGCCATCGACGGCGAGGGCTTCTTCACCGTCAACAAGAACGGCAACACGCTCTACACCCGGTCCGGAAACTTCCAGACCGACAACCAGGTTATGTCGTCACCCCGGATGGCGCGCGCCTGCAGGTGTTCGCGCCCAATGCCGGCGGCGTCGGCTTCGATGTCGGCCGCACCGCCGACCTGCAGCTGCTTGCCACCGACAGCGCCCCGTCGCCAACCAGCGAGGTCGATCTCATGGTCACCCTGCCCGGCAACGCGAGCGCGCCGGTCGTCGCCCCGTTCGACCCGGCCGACCCGAACAGTTACAACGCCTCCAGCGGTGGCGTGACCGTGTACGACTCGCTGGGCGTGAGCCACGTGCAGACCTCCTACTTCGTCAAGACCGCCACGCCGAACGAGTGGGAGGTCTACAACTACGTCGACGGCACTTCGGTCGGCGCCCCGGCTCCGCTGCAGTTCTCCGATACCGGCGCGCTTATCGCACCGGCGAGCGGGCAGATCGCGCTGGATCCGTACACCCCGTCCACCGGCGCCGGCGTGCTGAACATGACCCTGGACCTGAGCGGCTCCACCCAGTACGGCAGCACCTTCGCCCTGCGCAACGTCAACCAGGACGGCTACGGCAGCGGCAAGCTCAGCGAGATCAGCGTGGCCGAGGACGGCGTAGTGTTCGCCCGCTACACCAACGGCGCCGACGTGGCCCCGGGCCAGATCGTGCTCACCAACTTCGTCAACCCGCAAGGCCTGCAGGCGCAGGGCAACAACATGTGGGGCGCCACCTACGCCTCGGGAACGCCGCGCAGCGGTGCGCCGGACAGCTCCGACTTCGGCCAGATCCAGTCCGGCGCGCTGGAGGCCTCGACCGTCGACCTGACCGAGCAGCTGGTGAACATGATCGTGGCGCAGCGCAACTTCCAGCCAACGCGCAGATGATCTCGACCTGGCGGACTAAGGCGACCCAGGCCATCATCAACATCAGGTAAGGCGACGGGGTGATCCGGGGCCTCCCCGGTCACCCCTCGCCCATCAGGACTCCCCGATCCCATGGACAAGGCCCTCTACGTCGCGATGACCGGCGCCCGCGCCACCCTGCAGGCGCAGGGCACCGTCTCGCACAACCTTACCAACGCGGACACCGCCGGCTTCAAGGCGGCACTGGCCAATACCGAAGCCTTCCCCGTGCGTGGTTCCGGCTACGGTTCGCGGGTGGCGGCCATGCACGTCGACCAGGGTTTCAATGCCACCGCCGGCGCGCAGCAGGTGACCGGCAACCCGCTCGACGTCTCGCTGCAGGCCGACCGCTGGCTGGCGGTGCAGGCACCCGACGGCAGCGAGGCCTACACCCGCGCCGGAAACCTGTCACTGACCCCCAACGGCCAGCTGGTCACCGCCGGTGGCCGGCCGCTGCTGGACCAGGGCGGCAATCCGCTCACCCTGCCGCCGTACCAGGCGCTGGAAATCGGCCAGGACGGCACGATCTCGATCCAGCCGCTGGGCGAAGGCGCCGACACCATGGCCACGATCGGCAGGATCAAGGTGGTCGAGGCCGCGCCCGAACGCCCACCCGCGGCGCGGACGGGCTGATGCGCAACACCGACCCGCAGCAGCCGCTGGCCCAGGCGACCGGTTCGGTGATGACCACCGGCGCGCTGGAGCAGAGCAATGTCGACGCGGCCGGCGCGCTGGTGCAGATGATCCAGCTGCAACGCCAGTTCGAGATGCAGGTCAAGGTGATCAGCCGCGGCGACGACAACGCGCAGTCGGCCAACAGCATGCTGCGGTTGAGCGGCGGCTGATCCGCGCCGTTCCCGCTTGGCAAAAGCGGATCGAGGTTCGTCAGCTCCGGAGGGGGCCGCCGCGCCCTGCAGGCCTGGCGCACCGCTCGGGCGGACATCCCTGCCCTCACTCGCGGCCGTGGCACATCCCTGTGCCACTTGCGCCAGCCTGCAGGGCACGAAGTCCTCTGGTGCCTTCAGGGGCGTGGCCTCGATCACCTTCCCGAAAACCGAAGAACAGTCCCCGCCCCGGCTCTCCCACGTGCCGGGCACCAGGAGAACCGCGAACGGAGCCGGGATCCGCAATGCTCCCCCGATCCGCCGCGGCCCCTTCCGACGCCTGCACCGCCAGCGCCTTGCCTCTGCCTTTGCTTCTGATGCCGGGTTGCCCCGGCTGTTCTGCACTTCGTGCTGCACGAGCCCGCGGCCCCCTGGCGCGGTTCTGGCACGCCGCATGCATCTGCCACGGCGTCAATCCGCCCCTATGAGGTGAGGCGTCATGAATCAGGCACTCTGGGTCGCCAAGACCGGCTTGGATGCGCAGCAGACGCGCATGTCGGTGGTTTCCAACAACCTTACCAACACCAACACCACCGGCTTCAAGCGCGACCGGGCCAACTTCGAGGACCTGCTGTACCAGCAGATGCGCCAGCCCGGCGGCTCGACCTCGGCGCAGACCCAGCTCCCGTCCGGCCTGCAGCTGGGCACCGGCGTGCGCGTGGTCTCCACCTCCAAGGACTTCCAGCAGGGCAACCCGCAGCAGACCGGGCGCTCGCTGGACGTGATGATCAACGGCCGCGGCTTCTTCGAGGTGCTGATGCCCGACGGCAGCTCGGCCTACACCCGCGACGGCAGCTTCCAGGTCAACGCCCAGGGCGAACTGGTCACCAGCAGCGGCCATCCGGTGCAGCCGGGCATCCAGATCCCGGAAGGCGCGCAGTCGCTGACCATCGGCAGCGACGGCACGGTGAGCGTGCAGATGGCCGGCGAAGGCGAGTCGATGGAGATCGGCTCGCTGACGGTCACCGACTTCATCAATCCCGCCGGCCTGCAGGCGCGCGGCGAGAACCTGTACACGGAAACCACCGCCTCCGGCCCGGCCCAGAACGGCACCCCCGGCCTCAACGGCCTGGGCGTGCTCGAGCAGGGCGCGCTGGAAGGCAGCAACGTCAACGTGGTCGAGGAGCTGGTCAGCATGATCGAGACCCAGCGCGCCTACGAGATGAACGCCAAGGCGATCTCCACCACCGACTCGATGCTCGGTTACCTCAACAACAACATCTGACGCGCGCCGCCGCGCCGCAGGAGCCATCGCCATGACGCGTCCCTTCACCGCCCTCGTCGCCCTGCCCGCCCTGCTGCTGGCCGGCTGCGTCGCTGCCGGCGACGTGCGCCCGTACCCGGCGATGGCTCCGATCGTGCCGGTGGTCGCCGCCAGCGCGCCGGCCACGCCGGGCGCGATCTACCAGGCCGGGCCCGGGCTGTCGCTTTACTCGGACCGCGTGGCCCGCGACGTCGGCGACCTGCTGACCATCACCCTGGTCGAATCGACCACCGCGCAGACCAGTGCCACCACCCAGGTCGGCAAGAACAGCGAGATCGGCATGGCCGCGCCGGAGATCGCCGGCGCGCCGGTGACCTGGAACGGCCGCGACATCCTCTCGGCCACGATCAGCGGCGAACGCGACTTCGACGGCCAGGGCAAGAGCAGCCAGAGCAACCGCCTGCAGGGCAGCGTCACCGTGACCGTGGTCCAGCGCCTGCCCAACGGCAACCTGGTCGTGCAGGGCCAGAAGAACATGCGCCTGAACCAGGGCGACGAGATGGTCCAGATCCAGGGCATCGTCCGCCCCGCCGATATCAACCGCGACAACAGCGTGCCGTCGAGCCGGGTCGGCGAGGCGCGGATCGTCTATGGCGGCCGCGGCGCGCTGGCCCAGTCCAACGCGATGGGCTGGCTGGGCCGCTTCTTCAATTCGCGGCTGTATCCGTACTGAGGGTCGAACATGCGAATCCTTTCCGACAGCCCGCACGTCGAAATGCGAGTCCCTCGCAGGAGTCCGCACATCCATGTGCGGGGATTCAACCTGCGGGGGTTCAACGGGAAAATCCCTGCACTGCTCTGCGTGATCGCGCTGCTGGCAGGATTCCTGCCGGCGGCGCAGGCCGAGCGGATCAAGGACCTGCTACCTGGGTCGGTGGCGTGCGCGGCAACGCGCTGGTCGGCTACGGCCTTATGGTCGGCCTGGACAACTCCGGCGACCGCACCAGCCAAGGCGCCGTTCACCGTGCAGAGCCTGAAGAACATGCTCGGCGAGCTGGGCGTCAACGTGCCGCCGGGGGTCAACCCGCAGCTGAAGAACGTGGCCGCCGTGGCGATCCACGCCGAGCTGCCGCCGTTCGCCAAGCCCGGCCAGACCATCGACATCACCGTGTCCTCGATCGGCAACGCGATCTCGCTGCGCGGCGGCTCGCTGCTGATGGCCCCGCTCAGGGGCGCCGATGGCCAGGTCTACGCGATCGCCCAGGCAACCTGGTGGTCGGCGGCTTCGGCGCGCAGGGCAGCGATGGCTCGCGGGTGTCGGTCAACATCCCCAGCGTCGGCCGCATCCCCAACGGCGCCACGGTCGAGCGCGCGGTGCCCGGCGCGCTGGACGTCGGCGGCGAGCTCACCCTCAACCTGCGCCAGAGCGATTTCACCACCATCGCGCGCATGGTCGAGGCGCTCAACAACGCCTTCGGCACCGGCGCGGCGCGCGCCGTCGACGGGGTCACCGTGGCGATGGCCGCACCGAGCGATCCCGGCGCGCGGATCGGCTTCCTGGCCCGGGTCGAGAACCTGGAGCTGACCCCGGGCGTGGCCGCGGCCAAGGTCGTGGTCAATGCGCGCACCGGCACCGTGGTGATCGGCTCGCAGGTGCGGGTGATGCCGGCGGCGGTCGCGCACGGCGCGCTGACCGTGACCATCAACGAATCCATGGACGTCAGCCAGCCCGGCGGTTTCGCCAGCGGGCAGACCGTGGTCACCCCGTCCTCCACGGTGAGCACCTCGCAGGAGGGCAGCCGCATGTTCAAGTTCGAGGGTGGCACCACCCCACGAGATCGTGCGCGCGGTGAACGAGGTCGGCGCCGCCCCCGGCGACCTGATCGCGATCCTTAAGCCCTGCGCCAGGCCGGCGCACTGCGCGCGGAGCTGGAAGTGATCTGATGCGCATCGACGCGCCCGCGCCGACGGAACTGTCTGCCGCGCCGGCGAAGCCCGATCGCGCGCGCATCGAGCATGTCGCGCGCCAGCTCGAGGGCCAGTTCGCGCAGATGCTGGTCAAGAGCATGCGCGACGCCAGCTTCGGCGACTCGCTGTTCCCCGGCGAGAACCAGACCTTCCGCGACCTCTACGACCAGCAGCTGTCCAAGGCGCTGACCACCGGCAAGGGCCTGGGGCCTTGCGCCGATGATCGCGCGCCAGCTCAGCCGCCAGTCCGGCCTGGCGGAGGGCACCGAACCGGTACTGGATACCCGCCTGGACGCGGCCGCCGGCCGTCCCGGGCCGACCCGGGCCGCGGCCGCCGCGCTGGCCTACCTGCGCGATGGCGGCGCCGCTCCGCTTTCGTCCGAGGCCGACCGCGCGCTGGACCTGATTGCCGGCCGCGAGGGCGATGCGACCACCACCAACGCCACCGGCTCGCCGCTGGACGCACTGGTGGCGCGGCTGATGGCGGCCCGCGGCGATACCGGCGAGGCAGCTGCGCCCGCGCCCGTGTCCACGACCACGGCGGCCGACGCGGCGGTCGCCGCCGAAGCCGCCTCCGGCTTTTCCTCCAGCAGCCCGGAGCGGTTCGTGGCCGGGATCTGGCACCACGCCCGAGCCGCCGCCCGCGAACTGGGCGTCGACGCCCGCGCCCTTACGCGCAGGCCGCGCTGGAAACCGGCTGGGGCCGCAAGCACATCCGCCAGGGCGACGGCGCCAGTGCCCACAACCTGTTCGGGATCAAGGCCAACGGCTGGAGCGGCAAGCGCGCCAGCAGTGGCACCCACGAGTACGTCGGCGGCGTGCGCGTCAGCGAGCGCGCCGAGTTCCGCGCCTACGCCTCGCCGGCCGAAAGCTTCGCCGACTACGTGCGGATGCTGAAGAACAACCCGCGTTACCAGAAGGCGCTGCAGTCCGGTGGCGACGTCAGGCGCTTCGCCCAGGCCTTGCAGAGCGCCGGCTACGCGACCGATCCGTCCTACGCCGCCAAGATCTCGGCGATCGCCCATGGCCCCACCATCGGCCGCGCGGTCGATGCGATCGCCACCGCCGCCGGGCGCGCCGGGCGCGGCATGGCCGCCGGCGCCGACAGCATGATGGCCACGGCCGCCAACGCCGCCGGCATCCTCAGGAGATAAGCCCGATGTCCGTCCTGTCCACCGGTACCGGTGCACTGATCGCCGCCTTCCAGCGGGCGCTGGGCACGGTCAGCCACAACGTAGCCAACGTCAACACCGAAGGCTACAGCCGGCAGCGCGTCGAATTCGCCACGCGCAACCCGACCGACTACGGCTACGGCTTCGTCGGCAACGGGGTGAAGATCACCGACATCCAGCGCATCGCCGACCAGCTGGCCACCTCGCGGCTGCTCGACAGCAGCGGCGAGCTTGCGCGCCTGCAGCAGCTGTCGGGCCTGTCCAACCGGGTCGACGCGCTGTTCTCCGACACCGCGACCAACGTGGCCGGGCTGTGGTCGAACTTCTTCGATTCGGTCGGCGCGCTGTCGTCCAACGCCGCCGGCACCGCCGAGCGCGAGGACATGCTGGCGCAGGGCAATGCGCTGGCCACCCGCTTCCGCCAGCTCGACGGCCAGCTGCGGGCGCTGGACGCGGAGGTCAACAACGGCCTGCTCGCCGGCACCCAGGGAGATCAACCGCCCGGCGACCGAGGTCGCGCGGATCAACGGCACCATCGGCGGCAACCTCGACAGCGTCTCGTCGGACCTGCTCGACCGCCGCGACCAGCTGGTCAGCGAGCTGGTCGGCTACACCGGCGGCACCGCGGTGAGCCAGGACGGCGGCATGCTCAACGTGTTCACCGCCGGCGGCCAGCCGCTGGTGGTGGGCAACAAGGCCTCCACCCTCGCCACTGTCGCCGATCCCTACCGCCCCGAGCAGCTGCAGCTGGCGCTGAGCAGCCAGGGGCACGACCGTGGCCCTGGACCAGCGCACCCTCGGCGGGCGCATGGGCGGCCTGGCCGAATTCCGCGCCACCGTGCTCGATCCGGCACGGGCCGAGCTCGGCCGCATCGCGGTGACGATGGCCGACACGTTCAACACCGGCCACGCCGCGGGCATGGACCTGTACGGCGACATGGGCGGCGACTTCTTCAGCCTGCCGGCGCCGCGCGTCAACGCGCACGCCGGCAACGCCAGCAACGCCGGCCTGCAGGCCACCCTGGTCGACGACGCCGGCGCGGTCACCGGCCAGGATATGGTGCTGCGTTTCGACGGCAGCGCATGGTCCGCCACCCGCGCCGACACCGGCGTGCCGGTCCCGCTCGCCGGCACCGGTACCGCCATCGATCCGCTGGTCGCCGGCGGCATCGCGCTGGTGGTCTCGACCGCGCCGCCGCCGGCCGCCGGCGACCGCTTCCTGCTGCAGCCCACCTCCGGCGCGGCCGGCGGCCTGGGCGTGGCGATCAACGATTCGTCGCGTATTGCCGCCGCCACGCCCGTGTCCGGCAGCGCCGACCTGGACAACACCGGCACCGGCACGCTGGGGACCATGAAGGTCTTGGACGCCGGCGATGCGGCCCTGCTCAACGACGCGGTGATCGACTTCATCGACGCCGGCCAGTTCACCATCGACGGCGCCGGTCCGTACGCCTTCACCGCGGGCCAGACCATCAGCGCCAATGGCTGGAGCGTGACCCTGGACGGCGCGCCCGCCGCCGGCGACCAGTTCCGCATCGGCCGCACCAGCGCCCGCTCCGGCAACAACGGCAACGCCGCGCTGCTGTCCAACCTGGACGACGCGCGCGTACTCAACGGCGGCACGATCAGCCTCAACGGCGCGCTCGGCGGCCTGACCACCATGGTCGGCTCGGCTGCGCGCCAGGCGCGCAGTACTCGGCCGACGCCCAGCAGGCCATCCACGATGACGCGCAGGCCGCGCGTGATTCGATCTCCGGCGTCAACCTCGACGAAGAGGCGGCGAACATGCTCCGGCTGCAGCAGGCCTACCAGGCTGCCGCGCAGATCATCTCCACCGCCGACACGATGTTCCAGTCCATCCTCAACGCGGTGCGCTGATGACCGATCGCATTTCCACCGGAATGATGTTCAGCCAGTCGCTGTCGAACATGCTGGTCCGGCAGAAGCAGATGAACGCCCTGCAGGAACAGCTCGCCACCGGCCAGAAGCTGGTCAGCGCCAAGGACGACCCGGTCGCCGCCGGCACCGCGGTCGGGCTCGACCGCACGCTGGCCGAACTGGAGCGCTTCGGCAAGAACGCCAACACGGTCGCCAACCGGCTCGGCCTGCAGGAGAACATCCTACTCTGGCCCGGCGACTACATGATCCGGGTCAACGAGCTGGCCGTGCAGGCCAACAACGACAGCCTCTCCGCCGCGGACCGCCAGGCCCTCGCCGCCGAGCTGCGCTCGATCCGCGACGGCATGTTCAGCGTGGCCAACAGCACCGACGGTGCCGGACGCTACCTGTTCGGCGGCAGCGCCGACGACGTGGCACCTTTCAGTCGCACCGCCGCCGGCGTGGTCTACAACGGCGACCAGACCCAGCGCCGGATCGAGATCGCGCCGGAAACCTTCGTCGCCGACGCCACGCCGGGCAGCGAGATTTTCATGCGCGTGCGCACCGGCGACGGCACGATCGAGGCGAAGGTCGACCCGGGCAACGGCGGCAGCGGCGTGATCGGCGGCTACGGACGCAGCAACAGCGGCAGCTGGAACGGCGAGGCGTACCGCATCGTGTTCACCGGGGCCAGCACCTATGACGTGCTCGACAGCGGCGGTGCCACCGTGGGCGGCGGCACCTGGGTCAGCGGCCAGGACATCAGCCACGGCGGCCTGCGCGTGTCGATCGAAGGCCAGCCCGCGACCGGCGATGCGTTCGAGGTCGGCGCTGCGGGAACACGCGACGTGTTCGCCACGTTGCAGAACCTGATCGGCGCACTGGAAAGCACTGCGGCCACGCCCGTCGCGCAGGCTGCGCAGCAGAACGCACTGCAGGCGGCGATGCGCGACGTCGCACGCGCTTCGGAACAGATCATCGACGCACGCGCCGCAGGCGGCGCGCAGCTGGCCGCGATCGACGATGCGGGCGAAGTGCGCTCGGCCAACGACATCACCATCCGCGACACGCTGTCCGAGCTGCGCGACCTGGACTATGCCGAGGCCATCACCCGCTTCCAGATGGAGAGCACCGCGCTGCAGACCGCGCAGACGGTGTTCACGCGCATGCAGGGGCTGTCGCTGTTCGACCTGCTGCGTTGATGGACGCAGGCCGGCGCGCCGGCGACACCCAGCGGAAAACACGAGGGCGGCGCAGTCCACTGCGCCGCCCTCTTCGTTTGCATCCGCAGCGCGCCGCGGGGTCTCGCAGGCATGCCCCTAAACTCCCGCCGGAACGTGCCGTTATCCAAGTCCGGCGGGTGAACCGCCACGGTGGCGCAGCGGCTGGCGGCAGCGGAAAAACGGAGGAAAAAAGTTCTCCGGACCCGCTAAAGCTTCTTGACAAAGCGCCGTTATCCATACCAGCAGCGGCACCGGTCAACTTGATGGCCCCCTGCGGAGGCTCCGGCCAAGGCTCTGAAACCTTCCCGCCGGGATAAATCGCTTAGAGGAGAATCAAAATGGCACAAGTCATCAACACCAACGTGATGTCGCTGAACGCGCAGCGCAACCTGTCCACCAACAGCGCGAGCCTGGCGACCACCATCCAGCGCCTGTCCTCGGGCCTGCGCATCAACAGCGCCAAGGACGACGCGGCCGGCCTGGCGATCAGCCAGCGCATGACCACCCAGGTCCGCGGCATGGACGTGGCTGCCCGCAACGCCAACGACGGCATCTCGCTGGCCCAGACCGCCGAAGGCGCGCTGAGCTCGATCGGCGAGAACATGCAGCGCATCCGCGAACTGGCCGTGCAGGCCGCCAACGGCACCAACAGTGCCAACGACCGTACCGCGCTGCAGAAGGAAGTCACCCAGTTGGCGGCGGAAATCACCCGCGTCAAGGACAACTCCAACTTCAACGGCACCAAGCTGCTGAACGGCTCGACCACCAGCTTCACCATCCAGGTCGGCGCCGACGCCGGCTCGGACAACCAGATCAGCATCAGCACGGTCGACATGACCGCCACGTCCACCGCCGTCGCCGCCCTGGACATCTCCTCGGCGTCGGGCGCCACCGCCGCGCTGACCGCGATCGACACCCAGCTGCAGTCGGTCAACACCGCCCGCGCCGACCTCGGTGCGATCCAGAACCGCTTCAGCTCGGTGATCTCCAACCTGCAGACCAGCTCGGAGAACCTGTCGGCCGCCCGCAGCCGAATCCAGGGACACCGACTACGCCAAGGAAACCGCGGAACTGACCCGCACCCAGATCCTGCAGCAGGCCGGTACGGCGATGCTGGCCCAGGCCAAGTCGGTCCCGCAGAACGTCCTGAGCCTCCTGCAGTAACACGCTCCCGCTGGCGGCGCGAGCAGGCCCCTCTCCGGAGGGGCCTTTTTTGCGCGCCTTACCGCGGCATGGAACTTGCCTGCACCGGGAACCGGTTCCCGCTCAAGGTCGTGGCACCACGGCCGATAGCACCTGGAACCCCCGCAACCCGGCGCCTCGCGCCCGGCGAGGAACAGCATTCCATGGCCAATTCGATCTCCGCTTCGGGCTCCGGCCTGGACATCCCCACCCTGGTCTCGCAGCTGGTCACGGCGGCGCGCACGCCTACCGAGAAGCGGATCAACACCGCCGGCACCACCGCCAACGCCAAGGCTGTCGGCGCTCGGCCAGATCAAGAGCGCGATGACCACGCTGCAGGCGGCGCTGGAGAAGATGTCCAGCGGCGCCGACACGCCCGCGTTCAAGGCCAGCGCGCCGTCGGCGGCCGGCTTCACCGCCACCGCGACCTCCAAGGCGGTGGCCGGCGACTACAGCGTCGAGGTGGTCCGCCTTACCACGGCGCAGAAGCTGTCGTCGGCGGCCCATGCCAAGGACGCCAAGGTCGGCAGCGGCACCCTCTCGATCAGCTGGGGCCCGGGCAAGGACGACGTGGCCAAGGTCACCCTCGGCGCCGCTTCGACGCTGGCGGAGATCGCCGCGGCGGTCAACAGCGCGGCCGGCGGCAAGGGCGTGACCGCCAGCGTGGTCACCGCCGATGACGGCCAGCACCTGGTCTTCAGCGCGACCGCGACCGGCAGCGGCGGCGCCCTGTCGATCAGCGCCAGCGGCGGCGACGGCGGCCTTAGTCGCGCTGACCAACGGCACCGGTGGCGGCCTCACCCAGACCGTTGCGGCCACCGACGCGCTGGTCCGCGTCGACGGCTTCGAGCGCACGTCCAGCAGCAACACCATTTCCGACCTGGTTCCCGGCGTGGACCTGGCCCTGACCAAGGCCGCCGCGGGAACCTCCCACACGCTCAACGTCGCCGGCGACAACTCCGGCTTGAAGAGCGCGATCAGCGCCTATGTCTCGGCCTACAACAGCGTGGTCGGCGCGCTCAAGTCGACCAGCGCCTACAACAGCACCACCCGCACCGCCTCGGCGCTGACCGGCGACTCCTGGTCCGCACCCTGCAGCAGGCGCTGCGCGGCCAAGGTCAGCGCCAACGTCAGCGGGCTGAAGGAACTCGGGGTCACGGTCGGCAAGGACGGCGTGATGAGCTTCGACGGGGCCGCCTTCGAGGGCGCGATCGCCGCCGACCCGGAATCGGTCAGGCAGCTGCTGGGCAAGGAAGGGGCCTATGGCGCCGGCGTGGCCAAGCTGCTGGACGGCCATCTCGACTCGATCGACGGCACCCTTGTGCTGCGGACCGAGAGCATCAACAAGCAGATCTCCGGGCTGGAGGACCAGCTGGACAAGCTCGACGAGCGGATGACCAAGCTGTCGGCGATGTACACCGCCCAGTTCACCGCGATGGAAACCATGATCGTGCAGATGCAGGGCAGCGCCAGTTCACTCAACAACCTGCTGTCGACGTCCGATTGATGTCGCGGCGCTCAAGCCGGCGGGCCACCCGGCCGATAAGTAACGTGTCCGGCGTCCCGGTTTCCGCCCCGGCGGTCCGGCACACGCTCCACCCGATGGTCCAGCCCGCCGAGGAATGACCCATGTACGGTTCCAGCCGCCACTTCGCCGAGCAGTACCGAAAGACCGGTGTCTCGGCCAAGGTGAACGAGGCCGACCCCCACCGCCTGATCTCCCTGCTGTTCGAGGGCGCCAGCCAGCGCATCCCACCGCGCAGGCCTGCCTTACCTATGGGGCGACCCGGCGCACAAGGGCAAGGCGATCGGCGAAGCCTGCGCGATCATCGGCCACCTCAACGGTTCCCTCGACCACGAGGCCGGTGGCGAGCTGGCGACCAATCTGTCGGCGCTCTACGACTACATCGTGCGCCGGCTGACCGAGGCCAACCTGCACAACGACCGCACCGCGCTGGCCGAATCGCTGGACCTGCTCGGCGAGATCGAGTCGGCGTGGAACGCCATCCCGCAGGCACAACGCGCCATGGCGGTCGAATCGTGAACGCCGCCGCCCGCCTGCAGGCGCTGCGTGGGGAGATGGACGCGATCCGCGCGGCCCTCGACCACGACGACGTGGGCGCGCTGCCGGCGATGATCGACCACTACGACGGTCACGTCCGCGACTTCTGCGCCCTGCCCGGTGCGAACGTTTTCCAGGCCGATATCCGCGCCCTGCGCGACCTGCAGCTCGACACCATCGAATGCATGCGCGAGCGCAATGCGCGCCTGCTCGACCTGATCCGGCAGCAGCGCCAGTCCTCGCGCGCCGCCAGCAGCTACGCCCTCGCCGGGCGCGGCTGATCCCCGCCCTTCCGAACGCCATACCGTATCCCGCGATGAACGAAGCCACGCTCGACGCCCTGCACGAGGACCTGGTCAGCTTCCACGACGCGCTCGACCGCGAGAATTTCGCGCATGCCGGCGACCTGCTCGCCGCGCACGACCAGCGCCTGCGCGAGTACATCGACAACGTCGGCCAGCAGTCGCCGCTGCAGGTGCTGCGCGGGCTGCTGCAGCTGCAGCACCGCGTGCCGGCCGGGTCGTCCGCCTCATGAATCCGTCCTGGCCGGCGGCGGCGCGCACCGCGGACACCGCGCTGTTCGACGACACCCTCGCGTGCGAGGCGGTATTGCCGGCCGAGTTCGTGCCCGGCGCCAGCCCGGGGCAGCTGTTGCAGGCCGAAGCGCTCCTGCACGGCCTTACCTATATCGAGGACCTGCGCGGCGAGGACGGCGGCGAGGAAAAGCGCGGCGAACTGCCGGCCCTGGCCCAGCGCATGGACGCCAAGCTGGACCTGGTCCTCGCCCTGCTCGGCCGGCTGGTCCGCCAGTCGGCACCGCAGCTGCCGACCCTGCCCCTGCGCTGGTCTGCGCGCGGGCTGCGCTGCCTTACCTTTACGCGCAGCCGCTCGACCATCCTGCCGGCACCGCCGGCGTGGTCCGGCTGCAGCCGTCGGAATGGTTGCCGGACGCCCCAACTGCCGGCGACGGTGGCCGCCAGCGCGACTGTCGATGGCCAGCCGATGCTGTGGCTGCGGTTCGGCACCCTGCCGGTCGCGCTGGAGGAGGCGCTGGAGCGCCATCTGTTCCGCATGCACCGCCGCGAAGTGGCGGCCCGCCGGCGCTGACGCAGGCCGTCCTTTCCCCGGCCGGCGCGCTGGGCTAAGGTGCACGCAGGTTTCCGGGGAGACCCCATCCACCCGTGCGTGTCCTGATCGTTGACGACCACACCCTGGTGCGTGTGCCGGATTGAGCCGGCTGCTGCAGAGCTTCGCCGGAGTGGACGTGGTCGCCGAGGCCATGAATGCCGACCAAGGCCATCGACCTTACCGAGATCCATCGCCCTGACCTGGTCCTGCTCGACCTGTCCCTGCCCGGCCGCACCGGTATGGAGGCGCTCAGCGGCATCCTCGAGAAGGTGCCCGCCACGCGCGTGGTGATGATGTCCATGCACGACGACCCTCTGCACGTGCGCGACGCCCCACCGCGGGGCGGCCGGCTTCGTGGTCAAGGACGCCGCGCCGCTCGAACTGGAGCTGGCGCTGAGCTCGGCCGCCAGCGGCGACGTGTTCCTCAGCCCGCGCATCTCCTCGCGGATGATCGCCCCGCTGCTGGGCAAGGCCAAGCCGGCCGGCGTCGCCGCGCTGCCGCCACGGCAGCGCGAAATCCTGACCCGGATCGGCCGCGGCCTGAGCAGCAAGGAAATCGCCGCCGAACTGGGCATCAGCGTCAAGACCGTGGAAACCCATCGCGCCCGCATGATGGAGACGCTGGGCTGCCGGCGCGCCAGCGAACTGGTCCTGCTGGCGGTCAAGCACCAGCGCGAACTGGGATGAGCGTCAGCTTTCCGCCGGCGCCTGGTACGGTGCTGGCGGCGGGGTGACGGTCCGGCCGCATCGATGTAGGGAAAACCCCGACATCACGTCAGGAAATGGACGAGCGCAATCGGGTTGGCCCTGATTCAGTTCCTGACGCTGGGCGCGCACGATGCATTCCAACGGCGCCACCGTTCCGGCGCGCAGCGGGGAATGCAAGATGAAGGCCACAACCTCGGTCCAGATGGGCCAGCAGTTGCACCTGACGCCGCAGCTGCTGCAGTCGATCCGCCTGCTGCAGCTGGACGCGCAGCAGCTGCAGATGGAAGTGGCCCGCGTGCTCGAGCAGAACCCGATGCTCGAGCTGGACGAGGACGCGGTGGCCACCGCCGCCGACGGCGAGGAGATCGACCCGGCCGGCTGCGGCCGCGCTCGAGGGGGCTCGCTCGAGACCGCCGCGTTCGACGAACTTCCCGAGTCCTCGATGTGGGACGTGGCCGGCGCCAGCTGGAGCGGCGAAGGCGAAGACCGCATGCAGCGCATCGCCGAGCCCGGTTCCAGCGACCCCTGCGTGCGCGCACTGCAGCGCCTTACGCTGGAGCTGGACGGCCAGCAGCTGGAGATCGCCGGCTTCTGGCTGGAGCACTGCGACGAAGCCGGCTACCTGGATGGCGACCACGAAGCGCTGCTGCTGCGCGCCTGCGCCCGCTTCGACGTCGTCGCCGAGCGCATCGAGGCGGTGCGCCAGCGCCTGCTGCACGGCGAGCCGGCCGGCCTTACCGCACGCGACCTGCGCGAGTGCCTGCTGGCCCAGCTGGCCGCCCTGCCCGCGCCCTGCGCCGGCCGCCCGCTGGCCGCACGCATCCTCGAACACTGCCTTACCGAGCTGGCCGCCCACGACCATGCCGCGATCGCCCGCCACCTGCAGGTCGAGGCGGACGACGTGGCCGAGGCGGTGCGCCTGGTCCTGTCGCTGCAGCCGCGCCCGGCCGAGGCCGACGCCGGACAGCCGGGCGATGCCGGCTATGTGATCCCCGACGTGGTGGTGTGGAACGGCGACGGCCAGTGGCGCGTGGCGCTGAACCCGGCCACCGCGCCGAAGCTGGCGGTCAACGGCAGCTACGAGCGCGCCCTGGCCCAAGCCGGCGACAGCGAAGGCGCAGGCCGCCTGCGCGAACTGCTGCAGGAAGCCCGCTGGCTGACCCGCGGCCTGTCGATGCGCTACGACACCCTGCTGCGGACCACCCGGGTGCTGGTCGAACGCCGGCCGCCTTCCTCGAGCGCGGCGACGAGGCGATGGCGCCTTTGACCCTGAAGGAAGTGGCCGACGCGATCGGCATGCACGAGTCCACCATCTCGCGCATCACCAGCGGCAAGTACGTGCAGACCCCGCGCGGCACCTTCGAGCTCAAGCATTTCTTCGCCGTGCGCCCAAGGCGCCAACGTTTCCGGCGCGGCGGTCAAGGCGATGGTGCGGCGGCTGATCGAGGCCGAACCGGCCGCGCGGCCGCTGGCCGACGACGCCATCGCCGCCCTGCTCGCCCGCCAGGGGCGTGCATATCGCCCGGCGCACGGTAGCCAAGTATCGTGAGCAGCTGTCCATCGCCCCGGCGCGCGAACGCCGCCGCGGCGCCGCCCCGATTCTTGCCCGAGCGGGCTGAGGAGATTCCCATGCGCAACCTCCGAGTCCTGCTCGTGGACGACCACGACGGTTTCATCAACGCCGCCATGCGCCACTTCCGCAAGGTCGAATGGCTGGAGATCGCCGGCACCGCCGGCAACGGCCTGGAGGCGATCGAGCGCTCCGAGGCGCTGCGCCCGGACGCGGTCCTGATGGACCTGGCGATGCCGGAGATGGGCGGGCTGCAGGCCACGCGCCTGATCAAGGCCCAGGACCAGCCGCCGTACATCGTGATCGCCAGCCATTTCGACGACGCCGAGCACCGCGAGCACGCCATGCGCGCCGGCGCCGACAACTTCGTCAGCAAGCTGTCCTACCTGCAGGAGGTCATGCCGATCCTGGAGCGGCTGGCGCAGGAGGACGCGGCATGAGCGAGTCCCGCATCCTCGTGCTCGACGGTAAGGCCGCACGCGCCGAACGCGTGTGCGGGCTGCTGGAGTTCATGGATCTGAGCCCGCGCTGGGCGGCCTCGCCCGCCGACGTATCCACCGCGCGCCAGCGTCCGACCGACTGGATGGCGGTCGTGGTCGGCGAGCTGGACGACGACACGGCCAGCCGGGAATTCTTCGCCTGGCTCGGCGACGCGCCGCTGCCGCCGCCGGTCCTGCTGCTGGAAGGCGACACCGCCGGCTTCGCCGCGCGGCACGGCCTGCACGAAGCCGGGGTGTGGCCGCTGGAATCGCCGATCCGCCACGCGCAGATGGAAGCCTGCCTGCGCCGCGCCAGCCTCAAGCGCCTGGACGCCGAAGCGCAGGCCACCGCGGCCGCGCCCGACAGCGGCCCGACCGGCAACAGCCCGGCGGTGCAGCGCCTGCGGCGGATGATCGGCTGCGGTCGCGCCGTTCGACACGACCGTGCTGGTGCTGGGCGAATCGGGTACCGGCAAGGAAGTGGCCGCGCGCGCGATCCACCAGCAGTCGGCGCGGCGCGACGGCCCGTTCGTGGCGATCAACTGCGGCGCGATCCCGCCGGACCTGCTGGAAAGCGAACTGTTCGGCCACGAGAAAGGCGCCTTCACCGGCGCGCTGAGCGCGCGCAAGGGCCGCTTCGAGATGGCCGAGGGCGGCACCCTGCTGCTGGACGAGATCGGCGACATGAGCATGCCGATGCAGGTCAAGCTGCTGCGCGTGCTGCAGGAGCGCAGCTTCGAGCGCGTCGGCGGCAACCAGACCATCAAGTGCAACGTGCGCGTGGTCGCCGCGACCCACCGCAACCTCGAGGACCGGATCGCCGACGGCCAGTTCCGCGAGGACCTGTTCTACCGGCTCAACGTGTTCCCGATCGAGATGCCGGCGCTGCGCGAGCGCACCTCCGACCTGGCGGCGCTGGTGGAGACCATCGCCGGCCAGCTGGCCCGCACCGGCCGCGGCGAGATCCGCTTTGCCAGCGACGCGCTGGCCGCGCTGGGCGGCTACGCCTTACCGGGCAACGTGCGCGAGCTGACCAACCTGGTCGAGCGCCTTACCGTGCTCAACCCCGGCGGCCTGGTCCGCCTGGAGGACCTGCCGGCGCGCTACCGCGCCCACATCGCCCCGGGCGCCAAGCCGGCGCCGTTGCCGCCGCCCGCCCCGGCCATCAGCGTGGAGCCGGCCACCGCCGGCGCTGCTGTCCCGGCCGCTGCCGACGCCGCCGGCCTGCCCGAAGACGGCCTGGACCTGCGCGAACACATGGCCCGGATCGAACTGCAGCTGATCCGCGAGGCGCTGGAGCGCAGCCAGGGCGTGGTCGCCCACGCCGCGCAGCTGCTCGGCCTGCGCCGCACCACCCCGGTGGAGAAGCTGCGCAAGTACGGCATCGACCGCGACCAAGGTCGAGCTGGCGGACTGATCCCGCCACCGTCCTCCGCGCGCCGTGCATCGACCGGCGCGGGCACGTCCCTTGCATGGCAGTTGCGGCTGCCCGCGCCTTCGGCCGGGCAGCCATGCATGCATCGTGACTGCGAGAGGAGTGATCGACCGTGGCAGGCCTGGACATCGACGTCGACGAACTGTTCCGTACCGACCTTACCGAAGCAGGGTTCGTACACCTGCGCCATCCGGGCGAGGCCAACCTGATCCATCTGTCGCGCCGGGACGAGGCGCAGAGGGAGGTACTGCTCCACCTTACCACCCGCGGCTTCCTGGCCTACAAGTTCGCCAACGACTCCGGCGCGGTCACATCGTTCGTGAAGGCCGGCATTGCGCCGCGATTCTGGGCACGCCACACCAGCTTCGGCCTGCGCGAGCACGACGGCGTCTGCTATCAACTGGAGCTTCCGCAGCATGCACCCGCGCGGCGGCTGCTGGTGATCTTCTCCAGCATGTCGCAGGTCGACCAGATGTACGAAGCCGGGTTCTCGGCACGCTACTTCATGCGCAACCTGAGCCAAGGCGCCCAAGTACACGCCATGGGACACCGCGATCCTGCGCATCGCCGACCTGGGGGGGCGTGGTCGGCGCGTTCTACACCGACACGCTGGCGCAGCCGGACAACGAAGCGCGGGTCTCCGCGCTGATCGGCAAGGTGATGGCGGACATCGGCGTCGACTCGCGGCACACCGTCCTCTACGGCACGTCCAAGGGTGCATCCGGCGCGCTGCTGCACTCGCTGCGGACAGGGCTGAAAGCGGTCTGCGTGGAACCGATCCTGCATGCGGATGACTACTACGTCCGTCGCTACCGCGATTCGCACTTCACCTGCGGGATGTTCCCGCGCGACAAGCGCGAACTGTTCGCCGCCCACCTCGCCGCGGACGGTCCGGAGGCCGAGCGCGTGGTGATCTACTCCAGCCACTCGCCGCAGCTGCCGTACATCCGGGACATCGCCATGGATTCCCCCGCGGCGACCGGATCGCCTTCATCGACGTGCAGAGTCCGGCGATCAAGGACCACCCGGACGTGGCCCCCGCCTCGCTGGGCCTGCAGGTCGCGCTGATCAACCAGATGCTCTGCGGCATCGAGCTGTCGGACCGCCAGCTCGACGCGCTGCGCGCATCGAACCAGGCCTGACGGGAGCACGTCGATGCACGGCAACCTCCGCTTGGGCGCGCCATTCCGGCACGTCCGCGAACGCCTGCCGGGCGTGCCGGAACTGCGTACCCGCAGCTTCGGCCCCGGCGAAGACCCGTGGTACAGCTACAAGCTCACCGCGCTGGACGAGGCGGTGCGCGAGGTCCGCCTCGGCGGCGACTTCCTCGAGCTGGGCGTCTACAAGGGCGAATGCGCGCGCTTCCTGCACGCACGGATGCCCGCGGACCGGACCCTGTACCTGCTCGACAGCTTCGAGGGCCTGCCGGAAGACTGGATGGGACCCTGGAAGAAGGGGGCCTTCGCCCTCGGCGAAGGCGAAATCCCGGCATTCGAGGCCGCCAACGTCGAGGTCGTGCCCGGCTGGTTCAGCGACACGATCGCCGGCGTCGCCGAACGGCTGCAGCGTCCCCTCGCCCTGCTCCATGCCGACGCCGACCTGTACGGCTCGACCATCGAGGCGCTCGAGGGCCTGGACGCGCGGATCGCGCCCGGGACCGTGATCCTGTTCGACGAATACTTCATGCAGGTCGGCGACGACTTCCGCGACGACGAGCATCGCGCCCTGCTCGACTGGTGCGCGCGCCGCGGGCGGGACTTCGAATACCTGTGGAAATCCGAATGGGTCCAGGTCGCGGTCCGGGTGACCCGCTGACCACGGCCGGCGGCCGTGCACGCCGGCACGCCGCTTGCATGGACCGGGGCGCACCCGCCCTTCCGGAGTCCACATGACCGTCGTCCTGACCTACGGCACCTTCGACCTGCTCCATGTCGGCCACGTGAACCTGCTGCGGCGCGCCCGCGCGCTGGGCGACACCCTGCTGGTCGGCCTGTCGTCCGACAGCTTCAACGCGATCAAGCAGAAGCGCGCCACCCAGAGCTATGCCGACCGCGAGGCGGTGCTGCGCGCGATCCGCTACGTGGACGATGTCTTCCCCGAGGACACCTGGGAGCAGAAGGCCCATGACATCCGCCGTTACGGCGCCGACATCCTGGTGATGGGCTCGGACTGGGCCGGTCACTTCGACGACCTCGCCCGCCACTGCACGGTCCGTTACCTGCCGCGCACCGAGGACATCTCCAGCTCCCTGCTCAAGGCCAGCATCCGCGCGATGCAGTGACGCGAACCGCCCACCACGGCATCCCGATGAACGACCACGCCCTGCACCGCGCCGCCGCCCTGCCCGCCACCGATGCCTGCGCCGATGCCGCGCGGCTTCCCACGGACGCGGATGCCGCGCCCGCGTGGTTCGACGCGGCGTTCTACCGCCAGCAGAACCCGGACCTCGCCGCCGACGGCGACGCGGCCTTAGCGCCACTTCCGCCGCGACGGCTGGCGCGAGTTCCGCAATCCCGCCGCCGGCTTCGACCTGTGGTGGTACCAGTCCCAGCACCTGGAAGGCGACCATCGCCGCGATCCGGTCGCCCACTACCTGGACATCGGCCATGCCGCCGGGCTGGAGACCCTCCCGGTCCCGGGCGAGCGGCAGGACGTGGCGCGCAAGACCCGGTTCAACCTGCGCACCCTGGCCCTGCTCAACGGGCTGCAGGCGCCGGGTGCGGTGTTCGCGCGCATCGCCGCCAACCTAGCGCAGCTGCAACTGTGGGACGTGGCCGACATGTTCGCCGTGCGCGCCTGCGACCTGCAGCCCGAGGCGGCCGCGCACCACGCCCTGCTCGGCACGATCGTGGCAAAGCGCAACGGCTGGCGCCGCGTGGTGACCGCGATGCGCGCGGCGACCGCGCTGGAAGACGGTCGCGCCGACTGGTTCCACGCGCTGGGCCTTACCTGCGAACGCCTGGGCTGGCTGGACGATGCGGCCGCCGCCTACGCACGCGCGCTTGCGCTCGACGACGGCAATGCCGACATCCACTACCGGCTCGGCCGGGTCGAGGAACAGCGTGGACGCACCGATGCGGCCGAGGCCTGCTATGCGCGGGTCGCGGCGTCCGACCCGGACATCGCGATGCTGGGGATCGGCCTGCGCCACGAACGCGAGAAGGATTGGGTAGGCGCCGAACGCGCCTACCGGCTGCGCCTTACCGAACCGGCGCATGCGGCCAACGCACGCCTGCAGTTCGCCCACGGCTACCTGCTGGAGACGCTGTACCGCTGGGAGGACGCCGCCGATGCCTACGCCACCGCGCTCGCGCTCGCGCCGGAACACGCGGACTGGCATTACCGCCATGGCTGGATGCTGGAACGGCTGGAATGCCCGCGCGAGGCGGCCGCAGCCTACGCGCGCGCTGGCGCTGCGTGAACACGCCGACTGGCGCTACCGCCAGGTACGTGCCTGCACGCCGGCGGCGACCTCGAGGCCGCCATCCAGGCGTGGCTGCACTGCCTGCCGGAAGAGCCGCACGTGCTGCCTGCCGCCGGCAACGACGACGACCCGGCGCGACGCGACGCCCTCGCCGCGCGCCTGCACGACTACGCGCTCGATCCCGAACTGCACTTCGAGCTGGGCCTGTGCTGCGAGCGCCTGGGCCTGCACGCCGAAGCCGCGGCGGCCTATGCCGCAGGCCTCGACCGCCACGCCGCGCACGCGCCACGCTGGCACTTCCGCCTCGCCGTGGCCCTGCACCGGGCCGGGCGCGACCGTGACGCCTGCGACGCGTTCCTTACCACGCGCCTGTTCCGGCGCGACTTCGACATCGTTCCGGAAGCGCCCGTGGTCGAAGGCCAGCCAGCGCCGGTGCGCGACATCAAGCTGGAATACGCCGAGTTCATCGAGACCCTGCCGGTCCGCGACGAGGTGGTCCTCTACGAGAGCTTCCACGGCGACTCGGTGAGCTGCAATCCGCTGGCCGTGTTCCGCGCCGCGCGCGCGACTGGCCAGCCGCGGCCTGCTGCACGTGTGGGCGGTCAAGCCGGACGCGACCATCCCCGCCGACCTGGGCGCGCTGCCGGACGTTGTGTTCGTGCGCCACGGCAGCACCGCGTACGCCCGCTACCTTACCACCGCCGGCTGGCTGGTCAACAACAACACCTTCATGCCGTATTTCGTGCGGCGCCCGGAGCAGCGCTACCTCACACCTTATGGCACGGCACGCCGCTGAAGAAGCTGGGCATCGACATCCCCGGCGCGCTGTTCGACCACAAGAACGCGCTGCGCAACCTGCTGCAGGCCACCCACCTGGCGATGCCCAACGCCTTCACCCGGCAGGTGCTGCTGTCGTCCATGCAGGTGGAGGACGTCATCACCGCGCGCATCGCCGACACCGGACAGGCGCGGATCGACCTGATGCTGGGCGCGGACGCCGGTTCGCGCACGCGGCTGAAGGCACGGCTGGGCCTTACCGCGGACGCGAAGGTGATCCTGTACGCGCCGACCTGGCGCGGCAGCCTCGACGGCGCCTCGCTGGATACGGGACTGGTGTCCGAAGCGATCGGCCGCCTGGCTGGCCACGGCGCCAGCGTGCTGTTCAGCGGCCACCACATGGTCGCGCGCGCGCTCGGCCCACTGCCGGACGGCGCGATGGCGATCCCCGCCGGCGAGGACATCACCGAACTGATGTCGGTGGTGGACGTGCTGGTCACCGACTACTCGTCGATCCTGTTCGACTTCCTGCCCAGCGGCCGCCCGGTGCTGCTGTACGTGCCCGACCCAGAGCAGTACCGCCGCGAGCGCGGCCTGTACCTGGACATCCACGCCCTGCCGGTGCATGCCTGCGCCACGCCCGAGGCGCTGGAACAGGCCTTGCCGGCAGCGCTGGCCGCAACCCCGGGCGAAAACCTGGCCGGGGACACCGCCCGGATCGAGGCCGCGCGGCGCGAGTACTGGCCACTGGAGGACGGCGCCTCGGCGGCACGCATCGTGGCGTTCTTCTTCGAGGACGACACCCGCCACATGGTCAGCCGGCCGCCGCGCAGCAAGCGCACCCTGCTGTTCCATAGTCGGCAACTTCAGTCCCAACGGGGTGACCGCTTCGTTCAACCGCCTCGCCGGTTCAATCGATCCGGCACGCGTCTCGATGACCGTGGTGGTCGATCCGTGGACCCTCGAAAGCTATCCGCAGCGCCTCGAGCGCTTCGCCGAACTGCCCGCCCACGTGGCACGCTGGGGCCGGATCAGCTTCCCGGTGGCCACCCGCGAACAGCAGTGGCTCAGTGCCCGCCAGGGCGGCCGCGAGGTGCTCAACCCGCGCCAGCTGCGCCTGCTCGACACCTACTACGTGCGTGAGTACGCGCGCCAGTTCGGCAGCGCCGACTTCGACGTGGTGGTCGACTTCTCCGGCTACGCGGCGTTCTGGACCGCGCTGTTCGCGCGCGGCCGCCCGGCCGGCACGCGCTGCGCGGTTTACCTGCACAACGACATGGACCGGGAGCTGCGCAGCCGCCATCCGCAGCTGGCCAAGGTGTTCGAGCAGTATCCGCTGTGCGACGCGCTGGTCTCGGTCTCCGACAGCCTCGCCACGGTCAACCGGCGCCGCTTCGCCGATGCGCCTTACCAGCAGGCCGACCGCTTCCACAGCGTGGACAACTGCATCGACCCGGGCTTCATCCGGACCCGCGCCGGACAGGCGCTTCCGGACGGCCTGGCCGGCTGGCGCGAAGGCCATGTGCTGCTCGGCACGGTTGGCCGGCTGTCGCCGGAGAAAGGCCACCGCCGCCTGCTCGATGCCTTCGCCCGGGTGCGGAACTCGCATCCGGCCACGAAGCTGGTGATCGTCGGCGAGGGGCCGGAACGACCGGTGCTGCAGCAGCGCATCGCCGAACTCGGACTGGAGAACGATGTGATGCTCACCGGCGCGCTGGCCAATCCCTACCCGGTGATGCGCGAACTCGACCTGTTCGTGCTGTCCTCCCACTACGAGGGCCAGGGCATCGTCCTGCTGGAAGCGATGACCCTCGGCAAGCCGGTGCTGTCGACCGACATCCCCGGGCCGCAGAGCGTGCTGGCCGATGGCGCCGGACGGCTGGTGCCCGATTCCACCGACGGGCTGGCCGATGGCATCTGCGCTCTGGCTCGACCATCCCGCCGCGGGCGCCGCGTGGGACGCGGACGCCTATTCGCGACGGGCGCTGGCCCAGTTCGAGCGCGCCGTGGCGGGCATCGGCTGACGTGAGCCGGCGCATCAACGTACTGGTGTTCCCCTGCGGCTCGGAAATCGGGCTGGAGGTCCATGCCGCCCTGCGCCAGGCCAAGGACGTGCGCCTGCACGGCGCTTCCTCGGTCGACGACCATGGCGGGTTCGCCTATCGCCGCTACCGGCGCATCGACGCCGATACCCGCCGTGGCGACCTTGTCGATGCGCTCAACGCGCTGATCCGCGAATGGGACATCGACCTGGTCGTGCCCGCGCACGACAGCGTCATTCCGTTGCTGGCCAGCCAGCGCGAGCGCCTGCTCGCCCCGGCCGCCGTGCCCGACGCGGAGACCGCGGCGCTGTGCCGCGACAAGCGCCTCACCCATGCCCGCCTGCGCCCGCTGGGCATCGTGCCGGCAGACGCCGGCGCGCCCGGTTGCGCTTACCCGGTATTCGCCAAGCCGGCCATCGGCCAGGCAGCGTGGGCGCCGAACGGGTCGACGACGCGGCCCGCCACCGGCAGTTGCTGGAAGGCCCCGAGCCCCACGTAGTCAGCGAGTACCTGCCGGGCGAGGAGTACACCGTGGACTGCGTGTCCGACGGCGACGGCGCGCTGCTGCATGCCGCGCCGCGGCGCCGGACCCGGGTCAAGGCCGGGATCAGCGTGCGCACCGAGCCGGCGGCGGACGAAGCGGACCTGCTGGCGATGGCCGCGCTCATCGCCGCCGAGCTGCGCCTGCGCGGCGCCTGGTTCTTAAGGCCCGCCGCGACCGCGACGGCGTGCCGAAGCTGCTGGAAGTGGCGCCGCGGATCGCCGGCTCGATGGCGCTGTCGCGCATGCGCGGGGTCAACCACGCGCTGCTGCACGTGTATGCCCACCTTGGCCGCCCGTTCTCGGTGCTGCCGCTGGCCCACGAGGTGGTGCTGGACCGCGCCCCGGGCAACCGCTACCGGGCCGCGCTGGACTACCGCCGGGTCTACCTGACCTGGACGACACCCTGCTGCTGGAGGGCGTGGTCAACCCGCTGCTGGCGGCGCTGCTCTACCAGTGGACCGCACGCGGAACCGAGGTGGTGCTGGTGACCCGCCATGCCGGCTGTCCGCGGGCAACCCTACCCGCCACCACCTGTGCGAGTCGCTGTTCACCCGCATCGTCCACCTGAGCCGGGGCGAGCCCAAGAGCGACGCGATCGAAGCCGGGGTACCGGCCATCTTCATCGACGACTCCTTCCGCGAACGCCAGGAAGTCCACGCCCGGCACGGCATCCCGGTGCTGGATCCGGACGCGGCCGAGCAGCTGCTCGACGCCCGCGCCTGAGCCCGCGCGCCGGGTTCCCGGCGGCACGGGGCTTGCATCGGCACGGTGCCGGCACTCGCCGGTGTCCCGCAAGGGGAGCCGGATGAAACGCAAGCCCATTCCCGTCACCAGCCCGCTGCTGCCACCCCCCTGGAGGAGTTCGTCCCCTACCCAACGGATCTGGGAGAGCCGGATCCTGACCAACGGCGGCAGCATGCACCAGGCGCTGGAGAAGGCGCTGTGCGCCTATCTGGGGTGGAGCACATCGCCCTGTTCGCCAACGGCACCCTGGCTTTGGTCACCGCGCTGCAGGCGCTGCGCATCACCGGCGAGGTCATCACAACCCCATATTCGTTCGTGGCCACCGCCCACTCGCTGCTGTGGAACGGGATCAAGCCGGTGTTCGTCGACGTCGACCCGGTCACCTACAACCTGGACCCGGCCAAGGTCGAGGCGGCGATCACCCCGCAGACCACCGCGATCCTGCCGGTGCACTGCTACGGCACGCCGTGCGACGTGGACGGCATCGAACGCATTGCCGACAACTACAACCTCAAGGTCATCTACGACGCGGCCCACGCGTTCGGCGTGCGCGACGGGCGCGGCAGCGTGCTGCGCCACGGCGACCTGTCGGTGCTCAGCTTCCACGCCACCAAGGTGTTCAACACCTTCGAGGGCGGCGCGATCATCTGTCCGGACGCGCGCACCAAGCAGCGCATCGACCACCTGAAGAACTTCGGCTTCGTCAACGAGACCACCGTGGTCGCGCCGGGCATCAACGGCAAGATGCACGAGGTCAGCGCCGCGTTCGGCCTGCTCCAGCTCAAGCACATCGACCGCGCCCCACCGGCGCGGCGAGATCGATGCGCTGTACCGCCGCCTGCTCGCCGGCATCCCCGGCCTGCGCTGCCTGCGCCCGGCGGCGGGCGTCACCGGCAACCACGCCTACTTCCCGGTGATGGTCGGCGACGAATTCCCGCTGCAGCGCGACGAGCTCTACCAGCTCATGCGCGACAACCAGATCCTGGTGCGCCGCTACTTCTATCCGCTGATCAGCGAGTTCCCGATGTACCGCGGCCTGCCCTCGGCCGCCGCCGACAACCTGCCGGTGGCCAGCAGCGCGGCGCGGCGCGTGCTGTGCCTGCCGATCCACCCCGACCTGTCCGATGCGGAGGTCGAGCGCATCGCCGGGCTCGTCGCCGCACCGGCGAAGGTCCGCGCGGCGTGAACGCGATGCGGGCCGGCCTGCCGCTGTGGCGGCAGCGGATCGTGCACGCCTGGCTGGGCGTGCCGCTGCTGGCGCTGTGGCGGGTGCTCGACCTGCTGCTGCCCAAGCGGACCGACCGCTGGGCATTCTTCGTCCATCCGCTCAAGCCCGGCCAGTTCACCGAGAACGCCCGCGCCGTGTTCGAGCAGGTCAGGCACGACCCTTCGATCCAGCGTCTGGTCTTCGTCCGCGGCGGCCAGCGCCCGCCGGGACTGGAGGAATCGGCCGGCACCCGCGTGCTGGACCTGGACACGCTCGCCGGGCTGTGGGCGCTGGCCCGCTGCGGCGTGCTGCTGCTGACCAATTCCACGAGCATGGACATGGCCCCAGCGCGCGGCAAGGCGGCGGCGGCTACTCCGCGCCGCGCCCGTGGCTGCGCCGGCGGGTGGTCGTCAACCTGTGGCACGGGATACCGCTCAAGCGCCTGTTCGCCCTAGCCAAACCCGGAGCAACGCCGGCACGGCGACCGCAACCGCTTCCGTCGCCGCGAGCGCCGCCACTACGACGGCCTCGTCGCCTCCTCTCCGGTGGACGCCCATGCGATGGCCGCGATCTTCCATCCACTGCCACCCACGCAGGTCTGGGTAACCGGGCTGCCGCGCAACGACTTCCTGCGCATGGACGAGCACGGCCTGCCGGCCTGCCTGCGCGCCGAGCTGGTGCGCGTGCGCACCCTGCGCGACGGCCGCCGCCTGGTCCTCTACGCACCGACCTATCGCGACGCCAGCGTCGCCGACGAACGCTGCTACCGCTTCAGCGACATGGAGGTACACCGCCTCAAACGGCTGCTGGTCCGCCACGACGCGGTGCTGGGCGTACGCGGGCACTACCTGGACAATGCGCCGTCGCCGTTCGACCGCGCCCGCCACCTCGACGGCCGCATCTTCGAGCTCGGGCACGATGCCTTCCACGAGATCGCCCCGATCCTGCGCGAGAGCGCGGCGGTGGTCACCGACTACTCGTCGGTGTACATCGACGCGCTGTACCTGGAACTGCCGGTGGTGAGCTTCGCCCTGACATGGACCACTACCGCGAGCGCCAGAACGGCCTGCTCTACGACATGGACCTTGGCGTTCCCCGGCGCGGTGGCCACCGATTTCGACGCGCTGCTGGTGGCACTGGACGCGGCCCTGTCCCGCCCGGCACACCATCCGGATCCGCACTACTGCATGGTGCGGCGGATGTTCTTCCAGCACGATGACAGTGCGAACTCGCGTCGCCTGGTCGAACGCCTGCACCAGGCCGTGGCCGCGCGGAGCGGACGATGAGCGACGGCGGACAGGCAGCCCCCGCCGCTCCGCTGGTCAGCGTGGTGATGCCGGCCTACAAGGCCACCTGGCTCGGCCAAGGCGCTGGAGAGCGTGCGCCGGCAGACGTATCGCCCGCTCGAACTGGTGGTCTGCGACGACTCGCGCGACGGCGCGATCGAGGCCCTGGTCGAGGCGTTCGCCGCCACCGCCGGCTTCCCGGTGCACTACTCGCGCAATCCCACGCGCCTGTGGGAGACGCGCAGCACCGCGCGCGCGATCGCGCTGGCGTCCGGCGAGTACATCAAGTTCCTGCACGACGACGACGTGCTGCACGACGGCTGCATCGCCGCCCTTACCGATGCGTTCGCGCGCGCGCCGGAGGCGGTGCTCGCCACCGCGCGGCGGCGGCTGGTCGATGCGAACGGCGCGCTGTTGCCCGACACGCCGGCCACCGCTTTCCCGCGCCGGGACCTGCTGCTGGACGGCCACGACCTGGTCGATTTCCTCGCCGACCGCACGCTCAATTTCCTCGGCGAACCGAGCGCGGTGATGTGCCGGCGCGCGCCGCTGCTGGAGATGGGCGACGAGCTGCCGGTGCTGGGCGGCGTGCGCGTCACCCTGGGTCGCCGACCTGGCCCTGTACGCCAAGCTGCTGCACCGCGGCCCGGTGGCGATGCTGGGCACCGCCCCGGTCGATTTCCGCGTCTCGCGCCAGCAGTTCAGCCAGGCCGGCCGCGACCGGCCCGGCGTCGGCAACCCCGGCCACGAGGCGTTCCGCGACGGTATCCGCGCCCCGGGCTGGTATCGCGGCGACCGCGACACGCGCCTGGTCGCGGCGGCGCCGCTGGACCGCTCCGCGCCCGCCGCCCCCGGGATATGGTGCAGGCGCTGGACGACGCGCACGCGATCGGCCTCGACCACTGGCGCAAGCACGACTGGCAGGCGCGCCGTCGCCTGCTCCCGGCCCAGGCGGCCCTGTACGACGCCCACCTCGCACAGCTGCCGGCGATGCCGGCGCTCGGCGTGCTGGTGGTTCCCGACGCGCGCGCAGCGGATGGACTGCGCGCCACGCTGTCGAGCCTGGCCGCCCACGCGCCGGAGCAGGCGCGGATCGAGATCCGCGTCGCGGGCGCTGCGGCGCTGCCGCCGGATGCGGCGACGCCCGCACGGGTCGTGCCCCAACCCGGACGCTGCGGCGGCCTCGCTCAACGCCACGCTCGCCGGCTGGGAGGTGGACTGGCTGCTGGTGGTCGAGGCCGGCACCGAGTTCACCGGCAGCGGCCTGCTGCGCCTGCTGCCGGAACTGGCCGCGGCCGACGGCCTGCAGGCGCTCTACGCCGACGAGTGGTACCGCGACGGCGACGACGGACATCGCGCCCGCGCTGCGGCCGGACTTCAACCTCGACCTGCTGCTCGGCAACCCCGCGGCGATGGCCGGCCACTGGATCTTCCGCCGCCAGTCCGTGCTCGACGCCGGCGGGTTCGATCCGGCGCACGAGGGCGCGGTCGAGCTGGACCTGATCCTGCGCCTGGTCCTGCAACACGGCCTTACCGGCTTCGGCCACCTGGCCGAACCGCTGCTGTCCTGCACGCCGCCGCGCCTTACCGACGAGGCCCAGCGCGGCGCGATCCTCCAGCACCTGCATGCGCGTGGCTATGCCGCCGCGACGGTGGCCAGCGCCGGCCCCGGCCTGCACCGCATCGGCTACGGCCACGAGGGCCAGCCGCCGGTATCGATCATCGTTTTGGCCGGCGATGCGCTGGCGCCGCTGGAGCGCTGCGTGCTCTCGGTGCTCGAACACACGGCGTGGCCGCACTACGAGCTGCTGCTGGTCGATCGCGGCGCACCTGCGGCGCTGCGCCAGTGGATGGACCAGGTCGTGCCGCTCGCCGCCGGCCGGGTGCGGGTGGTCGACGCCGGAACCGGCTGCTCGCCCGCCGCGGCCCGCAACCTGGCGGCGCAGTCGGTGGCCGATGGATTCGTGCTGTTCCTCGACGCCGAGGCCGCCGTGCTCGACGCACGCTGGCTGCACGGCCTGCTCAACCACGGCCAGCGTCCCGAGGTCGGCATCGTCGGCGCCAGGACCGTCGCCGCGGACGGCACCATCACCCACGCCGGGCTGGTGCCGGGACTACGCCCCGGCGAGGGACGCGTGTTCGCCGGCCGGCCGATGGACGCCGGTGGCTACATGGGCCGGCTGCAGGTCGCCCAGGACTACGCCGCCGTCTCCGCCAGCTGCCTGCTGGTCGAGCGCGAGGTGTTCGACGCGCTCGGCGGCTTCGATGCCAACGCCTTTCCGGACCACGGCGCGGACGTCGACCTGTGCCTGCGCGCCGGTGCGGCCGGCCGCCTCACCGTGTGGACGCCGGACGCAGTGCTGCTGCACGCGGTCGCCGATGTGCAGGCCGACGAGGCGGCGCAGGACGCGCTGTTCGAGCGCTGGCTGCCGGCACTGGCGCGCGACCCGGCCTACAACCCGAACCTGCGCCTGGACGTGCCCGGCGGCTTCGAACTCGAGGAGACCGCCCTGTCCCGGCGGCCGTTGCCCGCCGGCCTGCTGCCCCGCCTGCTGGCCCAGCCCAACGACGGCCACGGCAGCGGCCACTACCGCGTGCTGCAGCCGTTCCCATGGCGTTGCAGGCGGCAGGCCTTAGTCGAAGGCGCAGCGCCGCCGCGCGCGCTCGAGGTGGTGGAGGTCGAACGCTTCGGCCCCGACGTGATCGTGATGCAGCGCCGCGTCGGCGAGGACGACATCGCCCGCATGCGGCGGCTGCAGCGCTTCTCGCCGGCGCTCAAGGTCTACGAGCTGGACGACTGGCTGCCCGAGCTGCCGGCGCGCAACATCCATCGCCGGCACATGCCGCGCAATGTCGGCGAACTGCTCCGGCGCGGCCTTACCCATGCCGACCGCTTCGTGGTCTCCACGCCGGCGCTGGCCGAGGCCTGCCGCGGCTGGCACGGCGACATCCGGGTGGCGGAAAACCGGCTCGCGCCCCGGGCGTGGACCGGCCTGCCCGCGCCCGCGCGCAAGCCGGAGGCAAGGCCACGCGTCGGCTGGGCCGGCGGCGTCAGCCACGACGGCGACCTGGCCGTTATCGCCGACGTGGTGCGCACGCTGGCCGGCGAAGTCGACTGGGTGTTCTTCGGCATGTGCCCGGAACCGCTGCGCCGTTTCGTGGCCGAGTTCCACCCGGGCGTGCCGATCGGCCAGTACCCGCGCGTGCTGGCCGCGCTCGGCCTGAGACCTGGCCAGCGGTGGCGCCGCTGGAAGACCACCCGTTCAATACCTGCAAGAGCAACCTGCGCCTGCTCGAGTACGGCGCTTGCGGCTATCCGGTGGTGTGCACCGACATCGAACCCTACCGCGGCGACCTGCCGGTGACGCGGGTGCGCAACCGCCCGCGCCACTGGATCGACGCGATCCGCATGCACCTTACCGACCGCCCGGCCAGCGCGGCGGCCGGCAAGGCCCTGCGCGAGGCGGTGCGCCGCGACTGGATGCTCGAAGACGCCGGCCTGGACAGCCTGGCGCCGGGCCTGCTGCCGGACTGACGCCCCGCCCGGCCGCGGCTCCGAGCGGCCGCCGCGATCCCCTCCGATCCCCGCGGACCGCCCGCGGCGGATTGCCGGCGTGGCTTCCGGCACGCCGCTTGCATCGAGACCGGCGTGCACCATCCGGGGGTCCCATGACCGATTCGATCAGCTCCGTCCTGTCGCAGATCCGCGCGTACCAGAGCCAGCTTGGTAAGGCCGTGCCGGTCGGCGGCGACATGGCGCGCAGCGACGCGATCCAGGCCTGCAGGGCGGCGTGCTGGCGCCCGGCCAAGACCGGCGCGGCCACCGGCACCAGCTTCAGCGAGACCCTGCGCGGCGCCATCAACGGGGTCAGCGCCGCCCAGAGAAGGCCGGCGCATTGCAGCGCGCCTTTGAACTGGGCGAGCCCGGCGCCGACCTGGCGCGGGTGATGGTCGCCTCGCAGGAATCGCAGGTGGCGTTCCGCGCCACCGTCGAAGTACGCAACCGACTGGTACAGGCGTACCATGGACGTCATGAACATGCCGCTCTAACGCAGGGACCGGACCGCAATGGCGCTTTCGATCACCAAGGACTCGTTCAACCGCGAGCAGGCCACCGAAAAGGCCGCCTCGGCCGTGGTCAAGCTGCAGGAGATGCAGCTGGGCCGCAAGGCCGGCACGCTGCTGGCGATCGCGCTGGCCGTCGCCGCCGGCCTGTACGTGTTCTTCTGGTCGCAGAAGCCCGAGTACAGCCCGCTCTACACCGGCCTGGACCCGAAGGCCACCGCCGAGGCCGCCGACCTGCTGCGCGCCGCGCAGATCCCGTTCAAGATCGACCATAAGGCCACCGGCGCCATCTCCGTGCCCGAGGCCAGCCTGCACGACGCGCGGCTGAAGCTGGCCGGTTCGGGCCTGACCGAAAGCGGCCGCCTGGGCTTCGAGCTGATGGAGCGCGATCCGGGCTTCGGCGTCAGCCAGTTCGTCGAGAACGCCCGCTACCAGCACGCGCTGGAAACCGAGCTGGTCCGCACCATCGCCACCCTGCGCCCGGTCCGCGACGCGCGCGTGCACCTGGCCATCCCCAAGCCGTCGGCGTTCACCCGCCAGCGCGAGGCGGCCAGCGCCTCGGTGGTGCTGGAGCTGCGTTCCGGCGCCCTGCTCGAGCGCAACCAGGTCGACGCCATCGTCCACCTGGTGTCCTCGTCGATCCCGGACCTGGCGCCGGAGCGGGTCACCGTGGTCGACCAGAACGGCCGCCTGCTCAGCAGCGCCGGCACCGACACCGAATCGGCACTGAGCGCCGCCCAGTTCGAACAGGTGCGCCGCCAAAAACCTCCTACAACCAGCGCATCCGCGAACTGCTCGAACCGCTGACCGGCCCCGGCCGGGTCAACGCCGAGGTCACCGTGGACATGGACTTCTCGGTCACCGAGGAGGCGCGCGAACTGTTCAACGCCGAGCCGCCCAAGTTGCGCAGCGAACAGGTCAGCGAGAACAGCACCGGCAGCGAAGGCCCGCAGGGCATCCCCGGCGCGACCAGCAACACCCCGCCGGGCGCGGTCGCCGCGCAGCAGGCCGACGGCACGCCGGCACCGGTGCCGGCGCCCGCCGCCGCCGCGGAGACCGCGACGGCGAACGCTTCGCCGACCGAGACCTCGCGCAGCGCCACCCGCAATTTCGAGCTGGACCGCACCCTGCAGCACACCCGCCAGCCGGCCGGCCGGGTCCGCCGGATCACCGCCGCGGTGCTGGTCGACCACGTGCCGCGCGCCGGCAAGGACGGCAAGCAGGCACTGCAGGCACTGGGCGCCGACGAACTCAAGCGGGTCGAGGACCTGCATCCCGCCAAGGCGGTGGGCTTCGACGCCAGCCGCGGCGACGTGGTCTCGGTGGTCAATGCCCCCTTCGTGCGCCAGGACAGCGACGCGGTCGAGCCGCCGAAATGGTGGGAAGACCCGCGCGTGCGCGACATCGCGCGGCTGCTGCTGGGCGCGATGGTGGTGCTGGCCCTGCTGTTCGGGGTGCTGCGCCCGGCGCTGCGCCAGATCGCCGGGCCGGCGGCCAAGCCCAGGGCAAGGCCGGCCAAGGAGGACGCCGAGCAGACCGCCGAGGTTTCGCTGGTCGACGACGACCTGCCGGCGCTGGCCGACGATGTCGCGCAACTCGGCTCGGCGCGTGCGCTGCCGATGGCGCTGTCTTCCGACGCATACGAGGACCGCCTGCGCAACGCGCGCGACGCGGTCAAGACCGACTCAAGCGGGTCGCCCAGGTGGTGAAGGACTGGTTGGGCAATGAAGCAGCCTAATGCTCCCGTTGAACTGAACGGCGTCCAGCGCGCCGCGGTGCTGCTGCTTTCGCTCGGCGAGAGCGACGCGGCCGAGGTGCTCAAGCACATGGGCGCCAAGGAAGTGCAGAAGCTGGGCATCGCCATGGCCACCATGAGTGGCGTCACCCGCGAGCAGGTGCTGCGGGTGATGGACGAATTCGACGGTGCGCTGGACCGGCAGACCTCGCTGGGCGTCGGCGCCGACGACTACATCCGCAACGTGCTGATCCAGGCGCTGGGCGCGGACAAGGCCGGCAGCCTGATCGACCGGATCCTGCTGGGCCGCAACACCACCGGCCTGGACACGCTGAAGTGGATGGACTCGCGCGCCATCGCCGACCTGGTCCGCAACGAGCACCCGCAGATCATCGCCATCGTGCTCTCGCACCTGGACAGCGACCACGCCGCCGACACGCTCAAGCTGCTGCCCGAGCGCACCCGCGCCGACGTGCTGCTGCGCATCGCCACCCTCGACGGCATCCGCCCAACGCGCTCAATGAACTCAACGAGATCATGGAGCGGCAGTTCTCCGGCAACCAGAACCTGAAGTCGTCCAACATCGGCGGGGTCAAGGTCGCGGCCAACATCCTCAACTTCCTCGAGACCGGCCAGGGACCAGTCGATCCTCGGCGCGATCTCGCAGGTCGACCAGGAACTGTGCCAGCGCATCCAGGACCTGATGTTCGTGTTCGACGACCTGGTGGAACTGGAAGACCGCGAGCTGCAGACCCTGCTGCGCGAGGTCTCCGGCGAGCGCCTGGGTATCGCATTGCGCGGCGCCGATACCAAGGTGCGCGAAAAGATCACCCGCAACATGTCGCAGCGCGCCGCCGAGATCCTGCTGGAGGACATGGAGGCGCGCGGCCCGGTGCGCCTGTCCGACGTGGAAGCAGCGCAGAAGGAAATCCTCACGATTGTCAGGCGCCTTACCGATGAGGGCGCCGTCGCCCTCGGCGGTGGCGGCAGCGAGGAGCTGGTATGAGCGCCGGCGCGAATGCCACCGTGGTCCGCTGGCTGGCCCCGGAGCTGGATGCGGCGCCGTCGCCCGTCGAGACCTCTATCGAGGTGCCGCTGCCGCGCCCGCCGAGCCTGGAGGAGATCCAGGCCATCGAGGAGGCCGCGCACCGCGACGGCTACGAGGCCGGCCCGCCACCTGGGGCCACCAGGAAGGCTTCGCCGTGGGCGCGGCCGAGGTGCGCCGCCTGACCGCGCAGATCGAAGGCATCCTCGACAACTTTTCCCGTCCCCTCGCCCGCCTCGAGGACGAGGTCACCGCAGCGCTGGGCGAGCTGGCGGTGCGCATCGCCGGCAGCCTGGTCGGCCGCGCCTACGATGCCGACCCGGTGCTGCTCTCTGACCTGGTCGCCGAGGCGCTGGACGCCGTCGGTGGCGCCAGCCGCGAGGTCGAAGTACGACTGCATCCGGACGACATCCAGTCGCTGGCGCCGCTGCTGGCGCTGGTCAGCGGCGCGCGCCCTGGTCCCCGACCCGACCCCAGGGCCGCGGCGACCTGCGCGTGCATGCCGAGAGCGTGCGCATCGACGGCACCCTCGAGGCGCGCCTGCGCGGCGCGCTGGAAAACGTGATCCGCAAGGCCGGGGCCGGCGCATGACCCCGCCTCCCGGCCCCGCCCCTGCCCCGCAACCGGCCATTGCCGGCGCGGTGCCCGCCGACTGGCTGGCCGCGCGCAACCTGCGCCTTACCACGCGCCTGGACGCGATCGCGCCGGATCCCTCCGCCGGGCGCGGACTGATCCGCGAAGGCATCCTGCGCCGCGCGGTCGGCCTGACCTGGAAGCGATCGGCTGCGAGGCGCCGATGGGCGCGACCTGCAAGGTCGAAGTCGCCGGTGGCGGCTGGGTCGAGGCCGAGGTGGTCGGCTTCGCCGGCGAACGCACCTCGCTGATGCCCAGCGCCGAACTGCACGGCCTGCTGCCCAACGCGCGGGTGGTGCCGTTGCACCGCCGCGGCGGCGTGGAAGTGGGCGAAGGCCTGCTCGGCCGGGTGATCGACTCCGACGGCGTGCCGCTGGACGGAAAAGGCCCGATCCGCGCCGAGGGCAACGTCGGCATGGCCGGCGTCTCGATCAACCCGCTGGCCCGCGAACCGATCACCATGCCGCTGGACGTGGGCGTGCGCGCGATCAACGCGCTGCTGCCGATCGGCCGCGGCCAGCGCGTGGGCCTGTTCGCAGGCTCCGGCGTGGGCAAGTCCACCCTGCTGGGCATGATGACCCGCTTCACCTCCGCCGACGTGATCGTCGTGGGCCTGATCGGCGAACGCGGCCGCGAAGTGCGCGATTTCGTCGAGACCACCCCAGGCGAGGAAGGCCTGCGCCGCGCGGTCGTGGTGGCCGCACCGGCCGACCGGCCGCCGCTGGCGCGCCTGCACGGCGCCTACCGCGCCACCGCCATCGCCGAGTGGTTCCGCGACCAGGGCCTGAACGTGCTGCTGCTGATGGATTCGCTGACCCGCTTCGCCCAGGCCCAACGCGAGATCGGCCTGTCGGTGGGCGAGCCGCCGACCACCCGCGGCTATCCGCCGAGCGTGTTCGCCAAGCTGCCGGCGCTGGTCGAGCGCGCCGGCAACGGCGCCGCCGGCCGCGGTTCGATCACCGCCTTCTACACCGTGCTCACCGAGGGCGACGATCCGCAGGACCCGATCGCCGATGCCGCCCGCGCGATCCTCGACGGCCACATCCTGCTGTCGCGCCGCATCGCCGACGCCGGCCTGTACCCGGCGATCGACGTGGAATCCTCGGTCAGCCGCGTGGTCCAGGACATCGCCGACGACACCTGGCGGGCGCGGATCCGTGCGCTCAAGCGCCTGGTCGCCGCCTACAACAGCAACCGCGACCTGATCGCGATCGGCGCCTACCAGCGCGGCAACGATCCGGCCGTCGACGAGGCGCTGGAGCGCTGGCCGGAGATCGTCGAGTTCCTCGGCCAGGACGTGGCCCACGCCGCCGACCTGCACCACAGCCGTGACGCGCTCGCAGCCCTGCTCGAGCCCGGCCTGCCGCACCACAAGGAGAAAGCAGCATGATGCAGTCCCGCCGCTTCGATCCGCTGCTGCGCCGCGCGCAGGAGCACGAGGACGCCGTGGCCCGCGACCTGGCCGAGCGCCAGCGTGCGCACGAACTGCAGGAATCGCGGCTGGCCGAGCTGCGGCGCTACGCCGACGAATACGCCTCCAGCCAGATGGCCGCGATCAGCCCGGCGCAGCTGGCCAACCGGCGCGCGTTCCTCGACCGGCTGGAAAGCGCGGTGGAACAGCAATGCCGCAACGTCGACAACAGCCGCGAGACGGTCGAGGCCGAGCGCACCCGCCTGCTGCTGGCCAGCCGCGACAAGCAGGTGCTCGAGCAGCTCGCCGCCAGCTACCGCGCGCAGGAACGCAAGGTCGACGAACGCCGCAGCCAGCGCGAGATGGACGACCTCGGCGCGCGCCGCGCCCGCGCCGCGCAGCAGGCCGGCGACGCCGAAGGAGAACCACGATGAGCCTGTCCGCCATCGGTGCCGCAGCGGCGCCGCCCCGTCCGGTGCCGGAACCCCGGCCCCCGGCGGCTCCGACGGCGACGGCAGCTTCGCGCGCGTGCTGCAGGGCGAGAGCCCGGCCGCCGCGACGCAGGCGTCAAACGCACCGCCGCAGGATGCCGACGCCGCTTCAAGGCACGCCGGAACGCCGGCGCGCGACGAGCCAGGCAAGCCCTCGTCCGCCTCCCGTCCGCAGGCCACGGACGCCGGGTCCGACAAGGCCGCGGAAGCGGCACCGGCGGCGACCACCGAACCGGCGGCGGACAAGCCGGAACCGGCGGTCGCCACCGACAGCGGCTGGCCGCCTCCCGGCCTATAGCCAGCCTGCTGGCGCCGCCCGCGCCCGCCGCATCGGCGCTACCGCCGGTCCCGACCGCGGCCACCGCCAGTGCTACCGGCGCGGGCGAAAGCGCTGTGATTCCGGCGGCCCTGCGCGCCGACAGCCTGCTGCCACCGGGCTAAGGCCGGCGGTACGAATACCGCCAGCGCCGCCGTGGCCATGACCGGCGCGAAGCCGGCCACGGCAATGCCTGCCGCGGACGCGGCAGGCGCTTCGCCACCGGCCGAAGCCGTTGCCGACCTGCTCAAGGGCGCGGACGCCGGTCGCACCGACACGGCACCGGCGGCGACCGCCGCCGACATCACGAGCACCACCACGCCGTTCGCCCTGCCGCAGCTCACCACCGCCGCACCGGCCGCGGCCGCGGCCACGCCCGCGTCCGCCGCACCGCCGCTGTCCGACCCGAGCGCACCGGTGCCGCAGCTGCACGGCGACGCGTTCGCCGACGACATCGGCACCCACGTGCACTGGCTGGCCGAACAGAAGATCGGCCACGCCCATATCCGCATCTCGCCGCAGGAACTGGGCCCGGTGGAGATCCGCTTGCAGCTGGACGGGGACCGGATCAGCGCCGACTTCACCAGTGCCCAGCCCGAAGTGCGCCAGGCGCTCGAAAGCAGCCTGCCGCGCCTGCGCGAGATGCTCGGCCAGAGCGGCTTCCAGCTGGCCCACGCCGGCGTCGGCCAGCAGTCGCGGCAGGACGGCAACGGCGGCCGTGGAGCGGCCACCGGCGGCCTGGACGGCGGCGACGGCCAGGGCGAAGCGGCCGCACCGATGCCGGCGCGCCGGCTTGCCCGCGGCCTGCTCGACGCCTACGCCTGAGCGGCCCGCCGGGCCGTCGTCAAATCCCCGCCGCGCCCGCGGCATGGCGCTTGCATCCTGAGCGGGGCACCCTCCAGGAGATCGACGCGTGGCCGCCGCTGCCGACAAGAACGTCCGTAACCAGCCCCAGAAAGGCGCCGCTCCGGCCGCCAAGGGCGGCAGCAAGCTGCCGCTGATCGTCAGCATCGTGGCCGTGCTGGCCGCCGCCGGCGCCGGCGGCGGCTGGTACTGGAGCTCGCGCCAGACCGCCGCCGCCGAGCAGGCCGCCGCCGAGGCCAACAAGCCCAAGCTGCCGGCGCCGGCGCAGTACCTTACCTGGAGCCGCCGTTCGTGGTCAACCTCAATGGCGCCGACAGCGGCCCGCAGTACCTGCAGGTCGAAATCCAGCTGATGACCCGCGACCCGCTCGACCTGGCCAACCTCGAGCGCCACGCGCCGGCAATCCGCGCCCGGCTGCTGATGCTGCTCGCCCAGCAGGATGCACAGGGGATCGCCGACCGCCCCGGCGGGAGAAGCTGCAGGCCCAGGCCCTGTCCGAGGTGCGCAAGCTGATGCGCGCCGAGACCGGTTCGCCGGCCGTGGAAGAGCTGCTGTTCACCAGCTTCGTGACCCAGTAACCGGAGCGGCCCGCGCCCATGAGCATCAACGACCTGCTGTCCCAGGACGAGATCGACGCGCTGCTGCACGGCGTGGACTCCGGCGCGGTCAGCACCGAGCCGGAGCCGGTCGACGCCGGCGTCGCGCGCACCTACGACTTCGCCAGCCAGGACCGGATCATCCGCGGCCGGATGCCGACCCTGGAGATGGTCAACGAGCGCTTCGTGCGCCTGTGGCGGATCGGCCTGTTCAACCTGATCCGGCGCTCTGCCGACCTGTCGGTGCGCGGCATCGACCTGGTCAAGTTCGGCGACTACATGCATTCGCTGTACGTGCCGACCAACCTCAACCTGGTCCGCTTCAAGCCGCTGCGCGCGGCATGGGCCTGATCGTGTTCGAGCCCAAGCTGGTGTTCACCGTGGTGGACAACTTCTTCGGTGGCGACGGCCGCTACCCCACCCGCATCGAGGGCCGCGAGTTCACCCCGACCGAGATGCGGGTGATCCAGCTGCTGCTCAAGCAGACCTTCGCCGACCTGGGTCGAGGCGTGGGCGCCGGTGATGGACGTGGAGTTCGAGTACATCAACTCGGAGATCAACCCGCACTTCGCCAACATCGTCACCCCGCGCGAGTACGTGGTGGTCAGCCGCTTCCACGTCGAGCTGGAGGGCGGCGGCGGCGAGATCCACGTGACCCTGCCCTATTCCATGCTCGAACCGATCCGCGAGCTGCTCGACGCCGGCATCCAGAGCGACCGCATCGACCGCGACGAAAGCTGGAACACGACCCTGCGCGAGCAGCTGATGCTGGCCGAGGTCACCGTCTCCAGCGTGCTCGCCCAGAAGCGCATCGACCTGCGCCAGCTGACCCGGCTCAAGGTCGGCGACATCCTGCCCATCGAACTGCCGCCCAGCGTGCCGGTATGCGTCGAGGACATCCCGGTGTTCACCGGCGAGTTCGGCCTTACCAACGGCCGCAACGCGGTGAAGATCGTCCAGACCCGGCCGCCCGGCATGCCGGCGCCGCGCACCACCGCACTCACCGAGGAAACACCCGCATGAATCCCATCGAAGACACCGGCGCGAGCCTGGCGCAGTTCGACGCGCTGCAGTCCGACGCCGCGCTCGACAGCCGCGACCTCAACCTGGACGTGATCCTCGACGTTCCGGTGACCCTGTCGCTGGAAGTCGGCCGCTCGCGCATGCCGATCCGCAACCTGCTGCAGCTCAACCAGGGCTCGGGTGATCGAGCTCGAGCGCGGCGCCGGCGAACCGCTGGACGTGTACGTCAACGGCACCCTGATCGCGCATGGCGAGGTGGTGGTGATCAACGACCGCTTCGGCGTGCGCCTTACCGACGTGGTCAGCCCCAGCGAGCGGATCCGGAGACTGCGTTGACCGTACTGGCCGCCCTCGCCGCCGCTGCGCCGGCCGCCGCGCACGTCGCCAGGCCGGCCGCGCACGCATCGTCGTCACCCGGGGTGTTCGGCGCGCTTTTCGCGCTGCTGCTGGTCCTGGGCCTGATCCCAGAGCTTAGCTTACCAGCTGCTGCGGCGCCTGCCGGGCGCCGGATTCCGCCCGGCCGACGGCCTGCGCGTGGTGGCGAGCCTGCAGCTGGGCGCCAAGGAGCGCGCGGTGGTGGTCGAGGTCGGCGGACAGCAGCTGCTGCTCGGCGTCACCGCGGCCGGCATCTGCCGCCTGCACGAACTGCCGCAGCCGCTGCCCCCGGCCGAGGCGCCGAAGCTGCCGAACCTGAAAGACCTGCCCAACTTCGCCCAGCTGCTGTCGCAGCGGCTGCGCAAGGACGCCTGACATGTCGCGCCGTTCCATCCTGATACTGGTCCTGATCCTGCTCGCCTGCATGCCGTTGCTGGCCCTGGCCGCGCCCGCCGGCGCGCCGCAGCTGCCCGCGCTGCCGAACCTGACCGTCGGCCGGATCGGCGACGCGCCGGTGAGCGTGCCGCTGCAGACCCTGCTGCTGATGACGGCGATCACCCTGCTGCCGTCGCTGCTGCTGGTGATGACCGCGTTCACCCGGATCATCATCGTGCTGGCCCTGCTGCGCCAGGCGCTGGGCACCGGGCAGACCCCGTCCAACCAGATCCTTATCGGTATTACCCCTGTTCCTCACCGCGATGATCATGATGCCGGTGTGGCAGAAGGCCTGGACGGCGGTTTCGCGCCGTACCTCAACGGCGACATCGACTTCCGCACCGCCTGGACCTGGGTACCGCGCCGCTGCGCGGCTTCATGCTTGCGCAGGTGCGCGAGACCGACCTGATGACCTTCGCCGGGCTGTCGGGGCATGGCACCTACGCCGGCCCGGAGGAGGTCCCGTTCCCGGTACTGGTGGCCTCGTTCGTGACTTCCGAGCTGAAGACCGCCTTCGAGATCGGCTTCCTGATCTTCATCCCGTTCGTGGTCATCGACCTGGTGGTGGCCAGCGTGCTGATGTCGATGGGCATGATGATGCTGTCGCCGATGCTGATCTCGGCGCCGTTCAAGATCCTGCTGTTCGTGCTGGTCGATGGCTGGGTGCTGACCGTGGGCACGCTGGCGGCCAGCTTCAACGGCGTCTGACCGCAGCGTTGCCGTTGCCGTTGCCGTTGCCGTCGACCTTCGCCCTTGACCTGCCCTGCCGGTAGAGCGAGCCGAGCATCGCAGGATGACGGGGCCGAAGAGCTGCCCTTGTCTGAGCGAAGCGAGTTTGGGCAGCGTGCCCCGTCATCCGAGAAGCGCAGGGGGACCGGTCGGCGCAGCCGGCCGGATCGCGTCCCCGGCTGTGCTTTCTTTTGGTTACTTTTCTTTGCACAAGCAAAGAAAAGTGACCCGTGCAAAGCGCGGAAGCTTTGGGCTTGCAGGCGCTACCGCCTGCCATCCAGCACCGTTGCCGCCGGCGCTGCGCATTAGCGCCCCCTTTGAATCAACAGCAGGGCTTTCACTCGCCGCTTCGCGTCGAGCGAGTCACTTCTTCTTTGCTTGTGCAAAGAAGAAGTAACCAAGAAGAAAGCACAGCCGGGGACGCGATCCGGCCGCTGCGCGGCCGGTACCCTGCGCTTCTCGCGCCAGCGGGGACGGCCCACAACTCGCTGCGCTCAGACATGTGGGCCTCTTCGCCCCCGCCGTCGCTGCGATGCTCGGCTCGCTTTACCGGCGAAGAAGGTCAAAAGCGGAAAGTCGACGGCAACGACAACAGCGAAGACGACCGCAGCGCCAGACGCGCCAGCCACGGCGGGATGCCGGCGCCCGGCTGGCACCCTCCTTGCATCTGCCCGGCCATGACCCCCGAACTCGCCCTCACCGAAATGCGCCGCGGCCTTGAAGTCGCCCTCTGGGTCGGTGGCCCGCTGCTGGTCTCGGTGCTGCTGGTCGGCGTCGTGGTCGGCATCGTCCAGGCTGCCACCCAGCTCAACGAACCGACCATCGCCTTCATCGCCAAGGCGGTGGCGCTGACCGCCTCGCTGTTCGCGATGGGCAGCTTCCTTCTGGCCTACCTGGTCGACTACACCATCGCGCTGTTCCAGCGCATCCCGCACCTGATCGGCTGAAGCGGCCCGCATGGACGCAGCGACCGCGATGATGATCGACGGCCAGCAGGCCTTCGGCATGGTCGGCACGATCCTGTGGACCATGTTGCGCACCGGGGCGATGCTCATGGCCATGCCGCTGGTCGGCACCCGCGCGGTGCCGGTGCGGATACGCGTGCTGCTGGCCGGAGCCCTGGCCATGGCGATCGCGCCGCTGCTGCCGCCGCCCCCGCAATCCGGCGGCATCGACGCGGCCACCGTGCTCGGCGTGGCCCGCGAGCTGGCGCTGGGCGTGGCCATGGGCTTCGTCCTGCGCCCGGTGTTCGAGGCCGGCGCGCTGGCCGGCGAACTCGTCTCGCAGGGCATGGGCCTTACCTTCGCGCAGATGAACGATCCGCTGCGCGGAACCAGCTCGGGCGTGGTCGCCCACTGGTTCTCTGGCCTTCGGCCTGCTGTTCTTCGCCGCCGACGGCCACCTGGCGATGGTCGCGCTGCTGGTGCGCAGCTACCAGGCCTTGCCGGTCGCCGCGCCCCGGAGCGATGCCGCCGCCAGCCTGGGCGCGATCGTCGAGCTGTTCGGCCTGGTTTTGCGCGGCGGCCTGACCCTGGCTTTGCCGGTGATGGTGGCGATGCTGGCCACCAACCTCGCCTTCGGCGTGCTGGCCCGCGCCGCGCCGGCGCTCAACCCGGTCCAGCTGGGCCTGCCGGTGGCGTTGCTGCTCGGCCTGTTCCTGCTGGCGGTCCTGCCCGGCGAACTGGCCACGCCCGTACAGAACCTGTTCGATGCCGCCTTCGCCAGCGGCGAACGCATCGCCTCGCCCTGAGCGGCGGTCAAGGCGCGGGCCGGCGGGCCGATACACCGTGCAGGCCCGCCGCTCCCCGGCGGCGCGAGACATCGCACATGTCCTCCCCCGCTGGCGCGACGCCGCGCCGGGTGCCGCCCTTGGCAGGCCCTCCCGCCGCCGCTTTCCATCGGCTGCGCCCGGTCGCATAGTAGGACGGGGCAATGGCGCAGGGGACGTCATGCATCGATGGACCCGAGGCCATATCCGCGACGCGATGCTGATCGCGGCGGCCTGTTTCGTCCTGCCGCTGCTGACCATCCCGTACTGGCCCGGCTTCGGCAGCGGCGCGGCCGCCTCGCTGGCCCACCTGCAATGGGGCCTGCTGCTGGCACTGGCGATGCTCTCGCCGCACCCCGCCTACTTCCGCATCGGGTACCTGTCGCTGTTCCTGGCGTGGTGCGTGCAGCTGCTGCTGCGCACTCCCGAAGGCGCCGTGCCGGGCCTGCTGCTGCGCTCGCTGCTGCTGTATGCGGCGATGTACGCCTGGACCGTGCTGTGCGCGCGCTGCATGGGCTGGCCGCGACCTCCCGGCCAGGTAAGGTGCGCATCCGCCAGCGCGACATCGTGCCGTTCGGCGCGGTCGCCCTGGTCCTGTACCCGCTGGGCTGGGCACTGGCCCACGCGCTGGTCAACGGCCCGTTCTCCGGCACCAACCTGCACGACCTGCTGCAGCAGACGTTCCAGTCGGCTTCGCCCGCTTCTTCGGCGTGCTCTGCCTGACCCTGCCGATCGTGGTGTTCGTCACCGGCCGCAACGAACCGGCGCCCCTGCCCAACCGCATGCTCTGGTGGGAATGGGGCCTGCTCGGCGGCTATTCGATCCTGCTGGCCGCACTGCTCTGGGCCCTGCCCGTGCGTGGCGAGCATCCGCTCGGCGGCCTGCTCGACCAGCGCTTCATGCTCGCCGCGCTGATGATCTGGGCGGTACTGCGCCTGCCCCTGGCGCTGGTCGGCGCCACTGATCGCCGCGGTGACGCTGCTGCTGGTCTACCTTATCGGCGTCGGCACCCGTACCGGCCTGCGCAGCGATGCCCTGCACCTGCTGCAGATCGGTTTCGAGATGAGCCTGCTGCAGCAGCTGATGGTGCTGGCCCAGGTGGTGGTGCGCGACAACCGCCTCGCGCTCGCGCAGCTGGCCGAGGAAACGCGGCGCGACGGCCTGTCCGGCGTGCCCAACATCAACGCGCTGCGCCATGACCTTAGCCGGTGCCGAACGGCCGCCGGCGGAGATCGCCTGCCCGGGCATCGAGCACCTGGACAACCTGATGGTGTGCTACGGCCTGCCGGCGCAGGAGGCACTGACCGCCGCGATCCACCGCTACCTGCAGCCCGAGGTGCAGGCGTACACGCTGGGCATGGGCTGCCTGCGCTTTACCGCGGGAAGGCGTGGCCTTAAGGCGCTGCTGGCGAAGGTCGAACAGTTCGAGTTCGACTATGCCGATGCCCACCAGGTCCGGATCGAACCGCACCTGGGCGTGAGCCCGCTGCGGGATTCGGACATCGAGTCGCTGGAGACGGCCCCAGCTGCGTCCTACGGCGCGATGCATGCCGCGCGCCAGCGCGGCGAGACCGCCCCGGTGTTCGCCACCGCCGGGCTCAGCGACCCGGCGGCGATGCGCGCGGTGCTGGAGACCCATTCGCTGGCGCTCTCGCTGCTGCGCAGGCGCCAGCTGGAACTGCACGTGCAGCCGATCCGGCGCCTGTCCGGCACCGGCGCGCAGATGGGAGAAGTGCTGTGCCGGTTGCGCGCCGACGACGGCCACCTGCTGATGCCGTCCGACTACATGGACGAACTGGAAGCCAGCCGTGGCGTGGTCGAGCTGGACCGCGCGGTGGTCGAAACCCTGCTGGCATGGATGCGCGACAACGCCGCGTGCGCGCAGTACCAGCGACTCACCGTGAACCTGACCGGCCGCAGCCTGGTGTCGGAGAACTTCCGCAACTGGCTGCTGTACCAGCTCGACATGTTCCCCGGATGCGCCGAGCGCCTGTGCTTCGAGATCACCGAGCGCGCCATCACCGGCGGCCTTAGCTATATCCGGCCGTTGCTGGACGGCCTCAGCCAGCGCGGCTGCCTTATCGCGCTGGACGATTTCGGCACCGGCATGCAGAGCTTCGAGCGCCTGCAGCAGCTGCCGATCGACCTGGTCAAGATCGACGGCACCTTCGTCCGCAACGTCGCCACCAATCCGCGCGACCGCGACCTTATCTGAGCCATGGTCACGATCGCCAGGCCTACTCAGGCCGAGACCGTGGCCGAGTACGTGGAGGACGCCGCGATCCTGGCGGTGCTGGAGGAACTGCAGGTCGACTGGATCCAGGCTTCCACATCGGCCGCCCCGCGCCGCTGCAGCCCCTGCCACCGATGCCGGCACCGACCGCCACGCCGGCCTGACCGCGCCGGCCTGACCGGCCGCACCGGCCGCGGCCGGTTCTGGAACGGACCTTGCATCGCCACTGCCGAGTCCCGGTCGCGCCGGGGGCAGGAGCCGGCGATGGCCGAGAACGAAGACGGCCAGGAACGCACCGAACAACCCAGCGAAAAACGCCTGCGCGAAGCCCGCGAGAACGGCAACCTGCCGCGTTCGCGCGAGCTGGCCACCGCGGCGGTGTTCGGCGCCGGCGTGGTCGGCCTGCGCACCACCGGCTCGTCGCTGGCCCACGGCGCGCAGGACTGGCTGCGCGGCGCGCTGAACCCCGATCCGGCCCTGCTGCGCGCGCCCGAACTCCTGTTCGGCTACATGGGCACGCTGCTGCTCAAGCTGCTGTGGGTGATGCTGCCGCTGGTCGGCTTGTCGCTGCTGGCCGCCTTCGTCGCGCCGCTGGCGATGGGCACGCTGCACTTCTCCGGCAAGTCGCTGATGCCGGACCTGGGCCGGCTCAATCCGCTGTCGGGCCTCAAGCGCACCCCTGGGGCCCGGAGAGCCTGACCGAGCTGGCCAAGTCGCTGCTGCGGGTGGTCCCGGTCGGCGGCGCCGCCGGCCTGACCTTTTCCCACGGCATGGACGTGCTGCGCTCGATGCCCAACCAGAGCCTGGAGGACGCGGCGCAGACCGGGCTGCACTTCGCCGGGCGCCTGCTGCTGGCCACCGCCGGCGCGTTGGCGCTGCTGGCCGCGATCGACGCGCCGTACCAGAAGTGGAACTGGCTGCGGAAGCTGAAGATGACCCGCCACTAACTGCGCGACGAGGCCAAGGACGCCGAGGGCAACCCGCAGGTCAAGGGCAAGATCCGGCAGATGCAGTTCCAGATGATGCAGCGCCGGATGATGGAGGCGGTGCCGACCGCCGACGTGATCGTGGTCAACCCGACCCACTACGCCGTGGCGCTGAAGTACGACGGCGGCAGCATGCGCGCACCCACCGTGGTGGCCCGCGGCGTGGACGAAGTCGCCCACCGCATCCGCGAGCTCGCCGACCGCCACCGGGTCGCGATCGTCTCCGCCCCGCCTCTGGCACGCGCCTTGTATAGGGAAAGCCAGCTCGGCAAGGAAATCCCCGTGAGACTGTACGCGGCCGTCGCCCAGATCCTGTCCTACGTCTACCAGCTGCGCGCCTGGCGCGCCGGCACCGCCCCCGCCTTCCCGCAGCTGGGCGCGGTGGCGGTGGAGGAATTCCCGAACGGTGAGCGCCGGTGAGCGCGGTCCCGGCCTCGCCGATGACCCGCCGCCTGATCGAACTGGCCCGCAATGGCCTGGGCGCGCCGCTGGTGGTGATGGCGCTGCTGGCGATGATCGTGGTGCCGATGCCGCCGATGCTGCTGGACGCGCTGTTCAGCTTCAACATCGCGATCTCGCTGGTGGTGCTGCTGGCGGTGGTCTACGTGCAGCGGCCGCTGGACTTCACCATCTTCCCGATCATCCTGCTGACCACCACGATGCTGCGCCTGGCGCTGAACGTGGCCTCCACGCGCGTGATCCTGCTCCACGGCCAGGACGGCCACGAGGCCGCCGGCAAGGTGATCGCCGCGTTCGGCGAGTTCGTGGTCGGCGGCAACTACGCGGTCGGCATCGTGGTCTTCGCGATCCTGACCATCATCAACTTCGTGGTCATCACCAAGGGTTCCGGGCGCATCTCCGAGGTGACCGCGCGCTTCATCCTCGACGCCATGCCCGGCAAGCAGATGGCGATCGACGCCGACCTCAACGCCGGGCTGCTGACCCGCGAGGAAGCCAAGGCCCGGCGCGAGGAGGTCCGCGAGGAAGCCGACTTCTACGGGTCGATGGACGGCGCCAGCAAGTTCATCCGCGGCGACGCCGTCGCCGGCATCCTGATCCTGTTCATCAACCTGGTCGGCGGCTTCGCGGTGGGCATGTTCCAGCACGGCATGGCGGCCGCCGATGCCGCCTCCACCTACACCCTGCTGTCGATCGGCGACGGCCTGGTCGCGCAGCTGCCGGCGCTGCTGGTCTCCACCGCGGTGGCCATGCTGGTCACCCGCGCCTCGCGCGCCCATGACATGGGCGAGGCGATGGTCGGCCAGGGCCTTCGGCCAGCACAAGGCGCTGGCGATCGCCGCCGGCATCCTGATCCTGGTCGGGCTGGTGCCGGGCATGCCCAACGTCGCCTTTTTGACACTCGGCGGCGCGCTGGCCTTCGGCGCGTGGAAGCTGTGGAAGCGCAGCGAACTGGCGGGTGAAGGCGGCGGCGACGGCGCCATCGCCGGCGCGCTGCCGGCCCCCGGCCAGTCCAGCGCGGAACTGGACTGGGACGAGCTGCGCCCGGTCGATCCGCTCGACCTGGAAGTGGGCTACCGGCTGATCCCGCTGGTCGACAAGGGCCAGGGCGGCGAGTTGATGGCGCGGATCAAGGCGGTGCGCCGCAAGCTGACCCACGAAATCGGCTTCCCATCCCGCCGGTGCACATCCGCGACAACCTGGAGCTGCCGGCCAACCACTACCGGCTGCTGGTCCACGGCGTGCCGGTGGCCACCGCCGAGATCCATCCCGAGCGCGAGCTGGCGCTCGATCCGGGCGGCGCGCTGGGCCAGATCGACGGGATCAAGGGCAAGGACCCGGCGTTCGGCCTGGACGCGGTCTGGATCCAGCCGCACCAGCGCGCCCAGGCCGAATCGATGGGCTACACGGTCGTCGACCCGGCCACCGTGGTCGCCACCCACCTCTCACCTGTGGTCCGCGAACACGCGCCGGACCTGCTCGGCCACGAGGAAGTGCAGCAGCTGCTGGCGACGCTGGGCAAGACCGCGCCGAAGCTGGCCGAAGACCTCACCCCCAAGGCGCTGCCGCTGTCGGTGGTGGCGCGGGTGCTGCAGAACCTGCTGATCGAGCGGATCCCGGTCCGGCAGCTGCGCAAGATCGCCGAGGCGCTGGTCGAACACGGCGCGCACAGCCAGGACCCGGCCGTGCTCACCGCCGCGGTACGCAACGCGCTGGGCCGCTTCATCGTCCAGGAGATCGCCGGCGCCGCGCCGGAGCTGCCGGTGTTCACCCTGGCCGCGCCGCTGGAACGGGTCTTGCAGGATTCCGCGCAAGGCGCTTCCGGCGCCGCGCTGGAGCCCGGCCTTAGCCGAGCGGTTGCAGCAGAGCCTGGCCGACCGACTGCGCCGGCCGCCGGGAGGCGCGCGGCGAGCCGGCGGTGGTGCTGGTTCCGGCGACGGTACGTGCCGCACTGGCGCGGCTGGTCCGCCACAGCGTGCCCTCGCTGTCGGTGCTGGCCTACACCGAGGTGCCGGAAGACAAGCGGCTCAAGCTGGTCGGCACGATCAGCTGATGCGATGACGGGAACAGGAAGCGGTAAGGAGCAGTCATGAAGATCAAACGATTCGTCGCCGCCGACATGCGCACCGCGTTGCGCATGGTCCGCGCCGAGCACGGCCCGGACGCGGTGATCCTCTCCAACCGTCGCACCGACGAGGGCGTGGAGATCGTCGCCGCCAGCAACTACGACGAGAACGCCGTGCAGAAGGCGCTGCTCGACGCGCAGCGCGCCGCCGAAGCCGACCTTGCCGCCAAGGCCGCCGCCCGTCCCAACCCGTTCCTGGAACACCTGCCGCCGGCACCGCCGATGCCGCAGGCCGACCCCGTGCCCCGCCCCGCCCCGGACTTCGCCGCCGCCATGGCCGCGGCGCTGGCGACGCCCACCGCGCTGTCGGTCGCCGAGGCCGCCGCGCCGGTCGCCGACGCGGCCCCGGCGGCGCCCCTGCCGGTGCCGGCCCCGGCTGCCGTCCCGGTCGCGGTGGCGGCTTCCCCCGCCGTCGAACCGGCACCGGCGCTGGCCGCCGTGCCCGCGCCGGTCGCCCCGGCCAACGACGCGCAACTGGTGGCCATGCGCGAGGAACTGGCGCAGATGCGGACCATGATCGAGCGCGAGATGCACCGCCTGACCGACGAACGCCTGCGCGGCTCGCCGGTGCGGTTGCAGGCGATGGAACTGATGGAGGACTACGGTTTCGACGCCGGCATCACCCGCGACGTGGTCCTGCAGCTGCCGGCCGACACCCCCGCCCACCGCGGCCGCGGCCTGATGCTCGGCCTGCTCTCGCAGCGCCTGCCGGTATGCCCGGCCGACCCGCTCCAGCAGGGCGGCGTGATCGCCCTGGTCGGCCCCACCGGCGCCGGCAAGACCACCACCATCGCCAAGCTCGCCGCCCGCTACGCCGCCGAACATGGCGCCCGCAACGTCGCCCTGGTCACCACCGACACCACCCGCATCGGCGGCCGCGAACAGCTGCACAGCTACGGCCGCCAGCTCGGCGTGGCCGTGCACGAGGCCGACAGCGACGCGGTCCTGATCCAGCTGCTGCAGCGCCTGCAGGACTACAAGCTGGTGCTGGTCGACACCGCCGGCCCGGGCCAGCGCGACCGTGCCCTTGGCCAGCCAGCTCAACTGGCTGCGCGCCGCCCGCGAGGTCCGCACCCTGCTGGTGTTGCCGGCCAACTCCCACTACGCCGACCTGGACGAAGTCGTGCGCCGCTTCGGCGCGGCCAAGCCGCAGGGCGTGGTCCTGACCAAGCTGGACGAGACCGGCCGCCCGGCAGCGCCCTGTCGGTGGTGGTCGACCACCAGCTGCCGCTGACCTGGGTCACCGACGGCCAGCGCGTCCCCGACGACCTCCACGTCGCCAATGCGCCCAGCCTGGTCCTTCGCCTTGAAGATCTGCGCCGCGCGGCCGATAAGCCGAACATCCCGGAGCACGACCATGCCGCCGCGTGAGTACGCCTTGAATCCTGCCAACAGCCTGACCACCGCCAACCCGGGCCGCGCCCCCGTCCGCAGCATCGCCGTCACCGGCGGCAAGGGCGGCGTGGGCAAGACCAACCTGTCGGTCAACCTGGCCGCCTCGCTGGCCGGGCTCGGCAAGCGCACCCTGCTGCTGGACGCGGACCTAGCCTTAGCCAACGTCGACGTGCTGCTGGGACTGACCCCGCAGCACACCCTTACCGACCTGGTCTCCGGCCGCTGCGAGCTGGACGAGGTGATCCTCGAAGGCCCCAACGGCATGCTGGTCGTGCCCGCCGCCTCCGGGCGCCGGCACATGGCCGAGCTGCAGCCGGCCCAGCACGTGGGCCTTATGGTCAACGTGTTCAACGACCTGCAGCGCGACCTGGACATCCTCATCGTCGACACCGCCGCCGGCATCACCGACAGCGTGCTGACCTTCTCTAAGGCCGCGCAGGACGCGGTGGTGGTGGTCTGCGACGAACCGGCCTCGATCACCGACGCCTACGCCCTGATCAAGGTGCTCTCGCGCGAGCGCGGCGTGGACCGGGTGCAGGTGGTGGCCAACATGGTGCGCAGCCCGGCCGAGGGCCGCGGCCTGTACGACAAGCTGTCGCGGGTGTGCGAGCGCTTCCTCGGTGATGTCTCGCTCAACTTCCTCGGCGCGGTCCCGCAATGCGACTGGCTGCGCATGGCGGTACAGCGCCAGCAGGCCGTCGCCACGGCCTACCCGGCCAGCCCCTCGGCCCGCGCCATCGCCGAGATCGCCCGCCGCGCCGCGCGCTGGGAAGCGCCGGTGGCGCCGCGCGGCAACATCGAGTTCTTCGTCGACCGGCTGATCGCGCAGGGGATCCGGCAAGGGGCGGCCGCATGAACGCCTTGGCCGAATACCGCGCCGTCCAGCGCACCAGCGCCGATGACGCCGTCACCCGCCACGCCGACCTGGTCCGGCGCATCGCCCACCACCTCGCCGCGCGCCTGCCGGCCAGCGTCGAGGTCGACGACCTGATCCAGGCCGGCATGATCGGCCTGCTCGAGGCCTCGCGCAGCTACGACCCCGACCAGGGCGCCTCGTTCGAGACCTACGCCTCGATCCGCATCCGCGGTTCGATGATCGACGAGATCCGCCGCGGCGACTGGGTGCCGCGCTCGGTCCACCGCCGTGCCCGCGACGCCGCCGCGGCGATGCGCGCCAGGTCGAGCAGGCCACCGGTCGCGCCGCCACCCCGCAGGAAGTGGCCGCGCACCTGGACCTGCCGCTGCCCGAATACATGCGCCTGCTCGAGGACGCCTCGCGCGGCCAAGGTGCTGAGCCTGGACTCGCACGTGGAGGACCACGGCGAGGTGACCGTGCACAGCGGCGGGCTGAGCCCGCAGCAGAACCTCGAACGCAGCGACTTCGGCCGCGAGCTGACCGCCGCGATCGGCCTGCTGCCCGAGCGCGAACAGCTGGTCCTGTCGCTGTACTACGAGCAGGAGCTGAACCTGAAGGAGATCGGCGCCGTGCTCGGGGTCAGCGAGTCGCGCGTGTGCCAGATCCATGGCCAAGGCCGTGCTGCGCCTGCGCGGCCGCCTGTCCCAGTACGAGTCGCGCGACGCCGGGCTCGAAGACCAATGACCCCCCGAACCACGCACGCCGCACCAACCGAAACCGGAGCACGAAGTGAACAAGAACATGCGCATCCTGATCGTGGACGACTTCTCGACGATGCGCCGCATCGTCAAGAACCTGCTCAACGATCTGGGCTACAGCAACACCGCCGAGGCCGACGACGGCCACACCGCGCTGGCGGCGCTGCGCACGGCCCCGTTCGACTTCGTCGTCACCGACTGGAACATGCCGGGCATGACCGGCATCGAGCTGCTGCGCGCGATCCGCTCCGACGAAAAGCTCAAGAGCCTGCCGGTACTGATGGTCACCGCCGAGGCCAAGCGCGAGCAGATCATCGAGGCCGCGCAGAACGGCGTGAACGGCTACATCATCAAGCCGTTCACCGCGCAGACCCTGGAAGAAAAGCTCGGCAAGATCTTCGAGCGCCCTGGCGGCCACCGCATGAACGCGGTCGCCGTCAGCCCGGAACGGGCCGCACTGATCCAGCGCCTGCACGAGGCCCTCGACGCGCTCGAGCGCGGCGACGAGAGCGCCATGCGCGCGGTGATCGACGCGCTGGCCTCGGCCCGCACCCGGCCGCTGGTGCAGGGCCTGGGCCGGCTGGCCCGCGAGCTGAGCCAAGGCGCTGGGCGAACTGCCGCACGTTCCCGGCGAGGACAGCCACGCCGCCGAACTGGACGATGCCTGCGCGCGCCTGGACCACGTGGTGGCGATGACCGAGCAGGCCACCCACCGCACCCCGGATATTACCGACCAGTGCCGCGACCTGCTCGAAGGCGTGCGCATCGAGGGCGTGTCCACCCGCCAGGAGGACGTCCTCGACAAGGTCCGCCACAACCTCACCGAGATCGGCCTGACCCAGAGCTACCAGGACCTGACCGGGCAGATCATCCGCCGCGTGGCCGGCATCGTGCGCAAGGTGCACGAGGGCTTCGGCGCGCTCGGCCTGCCGCCGCGCGACGAAGCCGTCGAACCGGCGCTGGCCGGCCCCGCCGTGCGCGGACTGGACCGTCACGCCGTCTCGCAGGACGACGCCGACGCGCTGCTGGCCGACCTGGGCCTGTAACCGATGGGAGTCGTGGCATGAGCGGGGTGACACCGGAGATCGCGGCGGACTTCATCGTCGAGGCCCAAGAAATCCTGGACCGCCTCGGCGAACAGCTCGTCACGCTCGAACACGCCACGGACGACCGCAACCAGCTCAACGCCGTGTTCCGCGGCTTCCACACCCTCAAGGGCGGCGCCGGCTTCCTCGGCATCCACCCGATGGTCGAGCTGTGCCATGCCGCAGAGGAAACCCTCGGCAGCGTGCGCGCCGGCCAGGCCGTGCTCGAGGCCCAGCACTTCGACGCCGCGCAGCGTTCGCTGGACTGGCTGCAGTCCATGCTCGACGCGGTCGCTGGCGGCACCGAGCCGGCGCATGCGCCGGCCGAGCTGATCGCACAGTTCAGCCTTGACCCGGTCGTCGCGCCGGCGCCGGTGGCGACCCGGCCGGCAGCCGTCGCCGCGCCGTCGTCGGACATGATCGACGACGACGAATTCGAGGCCCTGCTCGACCAGCTGCACGGCGCCGCCGCACCCGGCGCAGTACCTGCCGTACCACCGGCAACGCCGCCCGCGCCGTTGCCGACATGATCGACGACGACGAATTCGAAGCGTTGCTCGACCAGTTGCATGGCACGGCCGCACCCGGCGCCGTTGCGGTGGCGGCACCTGCCGCCAGCCCGCCCCGCGCACCGGCCGCTCCTCCGAAAGCGGCCGCGGCGCCGCCGCGTGCGGCGGCCGCCGGCGAAGCCGAACAGACCGTGCGCGTGGACACGCGCCGGCTGGATGCGATCGTCAACCTGATCGGCGAGCTGGTGCTGGCACGCAACCGGCTCAAGACCCTGCGCACGCGGCTGAAGGACGAGGAGCTGGACCGCGCCGTCGGCACCCTCGACGTGGCCACCGCGCGCCTGCAGTCGGCGGTGATGCGCACGCGCATGCAGCCGGTGGGCAAGGTGTTCTCGCGCTTCCCCAAGGTCGCCCGCGACGTCGCCCGCTCGCTGCAGAAGGAAGTGGAACTGGAGATGGTCGGCGCCGAGACCGAGCTCGACCGCAACCTGGTCGAGGCCCTGGCCGACCCGCTGGTGCACCTGGTCCGCAACGGCATCGACCACGGCGTCGAAGCGCCGGCCCTGCGCGAGGCCGCGGGCAAGCCGCGCGTGGGCCGCCTGCGCCTGTCGGCGCAGCAGGAAGGCGACTACGTCGGCATCGAGGTCCGGACGACGGCGCCGGCATCGACCCCGAGCGGCTGCGCGCGAAGGCGCGCGAGAAGGGCCTGCTCGATCCGGAAGCGGCCGCACGGCTGGGTCCGGAGGAATGCCTCAACCTGATCTTCCTGCCCGGCTTCTCGACCAAGACCGAAGTCACCGACATCTCCGGCCGCGGTGTCGGCATGGACGTGGTCCAGTCGCGCATCCGCGAACTGGGCGGCCAGATCCAGATCCAGTCGGAGCTCGGTCGCGGCAGCCGTTTCCTGATCCGGGTGCCGCTGACCCAGCGATCCTGCCGACCCTGCTGGTGCAGGCCGGCGACGACGTGTACGCGCTGCCGTTGGCCCGCGTGCAGGAAGTGCTCCATGCCGCGCCGGATTCGCTGGGCTGGTTCGACGGGCGCCGGGTCCCACCGCCAGACCCACACCCTGCCCCTGCTCGACCTGCGCCACTGGCTGGGCACCGAGGCCCGCGAAGCGGCGCTGCTGACCGTGGTCGTGCTGCAGATGGGCGACAGCCGCTTCGGCCTGATCGTCGACCAAGGTCCGGGGCCGCGAGGAAGTGGTGATCAAGCCCCTGCCGCGCGCCCTGCGTGGCCTGCCGGGCTATGCCGGCGCGACGCTCATCGGCGACGGCCGGCTGGCGCTGATCCTGGACGTGGACGGGTTGCGCGAATCCGCCTGAACAACCGCGGGCACCCGCCATGGGCGCCCGCGCCGTCCACTTACTGCCGCTGCGGCAGCGGTTTCGCTCGCGCCCTTGCCCACCGCATCGGCGATCGCCTTGCGGGTATCGCGTTCGGCGCGCTGGCTGACCTGGTCCATCTGTCGGCCGAGGCCGTCCATTTGCCTGCCCAGCGCCTCCATCGGCCTGGACGCCTCTTCCATCCGCCGCGACAGGGCCTCCATCGGCTTCAGCTGTTGCTGGTGGCGCATGGCTGCGGCCTCCAGCTGGCTGGACTGCGCTTCCATCTTCGCCGACAGCGCCTGCTGCTCCCGATCCAGCGCCTGCATCCGCCGCTCCAGTTCGGCCCGGCGCGCGCCGTCGGCGCCCGCCAGTTCCAGCGAGAGATTGGCCTTAGCGCGAGCCCAGCTCGCCCTGCTGCCGGGCCAGCGCTTCGATCCGCCGCGAGTCGGCTTCGATCCCCGCCGTCGCGGCATCGGCCGACACGCGCCCCATCTCCTGCCCGATCGCCTCCAGCTTGCGGCTGTGGACTTCCATCTGCTGGCTGAGCGCGCTCATCCGCTCGCCGAGCGCGTCCGCCTCCGCCCACGACCGGCGCACGCCGGCCACGGTCGCCGGATCGGTGACGACATAGGCCTTAGCCGTTGCGGCGGAACCAGAGGAAGTCGCTGTCGAGCGCGCGGCGCGCGGCCTCGACCTGCGGCATGTCGTCGCTGGAGCCGGACATCAGGTAGTCGTTGTCGTCCTTGCGTACCAGTGCATACGGCTCGCTGCCGCCGCTGCCGTGCTGGCGCACGCCCACCTGGCCGGGGGCGCGGGCGGCGCCGGCGGTGCGGGCGGTGCGACCAGTGCGGCAGGCGACGGCGGCGCGGGAGGTGCGGGAGGTGCGGGAGGTGCCGGCGGCGCGGGCGGTGCCGGCGGCGGCGACCGATCCGATGACGCGCGCGCGGCGGGTGCCACCTGTGGCGTTGCCGGGGCACGGGCGACCGGTGCCGCCACCGGTGCCGCCAGCGCAACGAGCACGGGAGCGGCCGCCGGAACCGGGGCAACGACCGCGGCACGTGCGGGTGTCTCCGTGATCTGCGGTTCGCGCTGGGCGTGCGCATAGAAGGCCAGGCCGGCCGGCCGCGGCCAGGCCGAGCAGCGGGAAGACCAGCCTGCCGCTGCTGCGGGCGCGGCCGGGTCGGACGAGGTGTTCGATGCGCGACATGAGCTGTCCTCCATATGGACGTGGGCCGCCGAGTGCGGCCAGTGCGGGTTGCGGAAGGTGCCGCGGCGCGGCCTGCGCCTCGGCCAGCGCGGCCAGCGCCAGGGCCAGCCGGCGCGGTTCGCCGGTGGCATCGGCGGCGACGCGGTCGGCCACGTGTTCGCGCTCGTCGCGGATGCGATGCGAGAGCCACCACGTCACCGGGTGGTAGAACAGCAATGCTTCGGCCAGGCCCTGCAGCAGGTTGACCAAGGTAGTCGTGGCGGCGCACGTGGGCCAGCTCATGGGCCAGCAGCGCCTCGATGTATTCGGCCGGAAGCCGCGACAGCAACGCGGCCGGCAGCAGCACGACCGGGCGCCACCAGCCCGCTGCCGCGGGGGTGTCGAGTGCATCGACCAAGGCGCAGCGCGATGCCGGGGCGCAGGCCACAGCGTGCGGCCAGCGCATCCAGGCGCTGCTGCCAGCGACGCTGCAGGTGCGGCAGCGGCACCGCCGGCAGGCGTGCGATCCACCACACGCCCGCCGCCAGGCGCAGCGACAGCGTGCACGCGCCGGCCGCCCACGCGGCGACGATCCATGGCAGCGCAAGATCGAGCCGCGGCGCGAAACCGGCGGCCGGCGGCAGCGGCATGACGCGGATCAGCGACGACGGTACGCCCGCAGGACCCGGCGCCACCGCGGCGAACGCATCGCCGGCGCCGGCCGACAGCAGCTCCCATGCCACCCAGGCCGTCGGCGCCAGCACGCAGGCCAGCAGGGCCAGGCAGGCCACCGCATAGCGCGCCTGCGGTCGCGCGTTGCGCAGCAGCTGCAGCGCCAGCGCCGCCAGCAGGCCGATCAGCACGCCCTGCCAGAGGAAGTGCAGCAGCGCCCGTCCCAGCACTGGAACCAGCAGCGCGATCGTTTCGGCGATCCGCTCATCCATGGCGCCGGCCTCCCCTGCTCGCATCCGTGGCCGGGGTTTCGGTGTCCTCGAGCAGGCGGCGGATCTCGTCGCGCTCGCGTTCGCTCACGTGTCCGTCCAGCGCGGCCATCACCAGCGCCTTGCCCGAGCCGGCGAACGCCTTCTGGATCAGCTCGTCCAGCAGGTTGGTCTGCAGCGCGTCGCGTGCGTGCGCGGCGGCGTAGACATGCGAACGCTGGCTCTCGTCGCGCACCACGAGACCCTTGCCGTGCATCACCTGCAGCAGGCGCAGCACCGTGGCCGGCTGCACCTCCGGGCGCTCGGCCTGCACCGCCTTATGCAGCTCGCGCGCGGTCGACGGTCCCAGCCGCCAGATCACCCGCAACAGGTCCAGCTCGGCGGCGGTGGGCTTGGGCGGTCGGGCGGTCGGGCGTGTCATCGGCAGGCTCCGGGAATCGATCGGGTGCAGGTGCTGGGGACCACGGCGCGATGCTGCGCCTTCCAGACAAGTTTGTCTAGACCATTTTGTCTAGGTCGAAAGTCATGGGTCCGCGGCTGGCTTATGCTGCGGCCATGCCACCCCCGCGCCCGCCACCGCAGCCGTCTTGACCATGCCTGGCCGGGGCCCTGCCCGATGCGGTGACCGCGCTGGCCTTCCTGCTGCTCTGGTGCCGCCCGCAATGGCTGCCCGGCGACGCCCTGCGCACTGCCGTGCTGGTGATGGTCGTGGAATTCGCCCCATCCATGCCAACGGACTGCTCGGCAGCATGGCCCTGGCCCCCGGCACGCGCCGCGGCCTGCGCCTGCCACGGATGCTCGGCGTGGGCGCGATGTATGCCGCGTTCGTCGCAGCCTGGCCCGGCAGTTCGACAGCGCCTTACCGCTGCTGGTGCTGGCATGGCTGCTGCTGTCGAAGGCGTGGGCGCTGTTCCGGCCGCTGCCCCCGGCGGAGCGGCTGGCATCGCTGCGCTCGGAATGGGCCATCGCCTCGCTGGCCTACCTCGCACTCGGCGCGGCGACCACGCTGGTGCCGTTGCCGGCGCTGGGCCTGGACCCGGCACGGGCGGCCGCAGCCGGCCTGCCCCCGAACGCGGCCTGTGGCTGCGCCAGCCGCAGGCCGTAGCCGCGTTCGGCGCGGCCTATTTCGCCGTGCTGGCGCTGGCGCGCGGCTTCGACTGGCGCCTGCCGGGGATGCAGATCGCCGCTGGGGTGCGCGGCGACGCCTGACGCCACGCGCCGCGGCGTCAGCGTTACGCCGGCGAGCAGGCTTCGCGCATACCGGTCACCGCGGCCGGCCCTGACAGGGCCAGTGCCCGCGCCAGTGCATCCATCGCGTGCGGGTCGGCGGAAAGCTGCGCATCAAGCGCCGCGCATAACCGCGGTGACAGTTCCCAGTGCCGGGCGATGGTCGCGGCGATGCGCGACGAGCCCTGCCGGAGCGCGCTGGCGGTGACCGCCGGCGAAGGCGCGCCCTGCCCGGCTTCGGCACAGGCGTCGAGCACGGCCTGCACCACCACGATCGATCCTGAGGCCACGCAGCAGGGCCAGCAGCTGCGCGGCAAAGCCGTCTTCGCCGTCCTGCGTGGCAAGGCGCGAGGCAATGGCCGCGGCCAGCTGGGTGTGCTCCCAGATCCGGCCCGGCAGGCCGCCGAGGCTGCCGCCTTCGGCCTGCATCACCGGTTGCAGCAGCGCCAGCGAGACCAGCTGCCGCAGGCCACTGGTGCCCACCAGCGCCACCGCCCGCTCCAGGCTTTCGACCGGCTCGGCACGGACGCGGTGGAAACTGCTGTTGGCCAGCCGCAGCAGGCCGGCGGCCGGGCCGGGTCACGCGCCACGAGACCGGCAAGTTCGCGCGCTGAAGCGTCGTCGTCCTTGAGCGTCCCCAGCAGCTGCGGCAGCAGCTGCGGACGTCGTGGCAGCTGTTGCGGTTCCGACGCGAACCGCGCGAGGCGCCGTTCGATCGACACCACGACCGCCGCATCATCGCCGCTGTCGTCGGCCTTACCGGTCGGTGCACCGTCGTGCGTGTCCGCCACCAGCGCCAGCATCCAGTCGAATCCGGTGTCCGCGCCGGCATCCTCCGTGGCGATCGCCAGGCGCCCGGCCGCGGACGCGACCGGCGCGGCCGCCGCGTGCCGCCGCTTCGCCTTCCTCGACCATCCAAAGGCCACCCCCAGCAATGCGGCCAGCATTGCCGCTGCGATCCATCCAGCCATCCGACCCCGGGACGCCACGCGTCGATTCCAAACCCGGCATCGTACCTGTACCACCCGTCCCGGCGCCTGCGGCGGCCGCTGCCGGCCGCCTGCGGGCGTGCGCCACGTTCTTCCAGGCATGCGCTTTCGGGCGGGAGGACGCCATGCGACGCGAATGCACCCTTACCACGCTGGTCCTGCTGGTCCTGGCCATTCCCGCGCGCGGCGCGGAAAACACGCCACCGATGTCGGCCGAAGAAAAGGCCCTGATGGAGGCCTACATCAAGGCTGGCACGCCCGGGCCGCCGCACGCGGCCCTGGCTGGACCGCCGGCACCTACGCCCTGCAGATCCGCAGCTGGGGCAAGCCCGATGCGCCGCCGGCCGAATCCACCGGCACCGCGGTGCGGAGGATGACCCCGGCGACCGGGTGCTGGTCGAGGAGATGTCGGCGAGCATGATGGGCCAGCCATTCACCGGCTACGGCATGCTCGGCTACGACAACACCACCGGCCGGTACTGGACCACCTGGAACGACAGCATGAGCACCGGCCTGATGGTCAGCGAGGGCACGTGCGACGACGCCGGGGCCTGCGCGTTTACCGGCAGCTGGCACGACCCGGTCACGCGCCGCGAGATCCGCTCGCGCATCACCACGCGCTGGACCGCCGCGGGCACCGAGCTTTTCGAAATGTATGCGCCCGGCCCGGATGGCCGGGAAATGAAGATGATGGAGATCACCTACACGCGCCAGCCCTGAGCATCGGCGGCATGGTGCGGCGGTCGCGCCGCGCCCTGGCCTCAGCCGTGCGCCAGCGCGTAGTCGATCGCCGCGCGCACCGCGGTCACCTGCGCGGCGTTGCACTGTTCCGGCGTGGCCGACGGGCTGTCGGGATAGACCTCGGTGGTGGTCACGTACCGGGCGGAAGTCGCTCCGGCGCACAGGCCCAGCGCCTTGAGCGGGTAGTTGATGACGCCGCGCGCCACCACCGGCGAGCCGATCATCTTCCCCTCCGCGTCGGCCGGTGCGATGTGGGTCACCTGCTCGACCGCGGCGATCACCGCCTGCTGGAACGCCGGCTGCGGGTTCTCGCTGTCGTCCACCAGGTAGAAGCCGTCGGGAATGCCCCCGGCTCGAACGGCTTGCCGTCGCGCGCCGCCAGCGCCGGGCGGAATTCGGATTCGTCGGTATCGGTGGTCTCGTGCAGGTCGACGTGGACCAGCACGCGGTCGCGCAACGGCGCCAGCAGCCGCATCAGCGCGATCGACTCCAGCGCCTTACTGTGCTCGCCGAACGAGCGGTTCGGATCCACCGCCACCGGATTCCAGCGCTGGACGTGCTCGTAGCCCCACGGGCTGACGCAGGGCACGACCAGCAGGTTGATCCGGCCCTCGTAGGTGCTGCCATGCGCTGCGGCGAACTGCAGCGCGCCGTGCACGCCGCTGGTCTCGTAGCCGTGCACGCCACCGGTGACCAGGGCGATCGGCCGGGTGTGGTCCCAGTCGGCGCTGTGCAGCGCCACCAGCGGATAGAAATCCGGGGCGTAGTCCAGTTCGCCGTAGGCCTGTGCATCCCAGTGCGCGTGCAGGCGGGCGATCGCTTCGAGCACGTCGTCGGCGTAGCTGCGCCGGCGCATTTTACCCGCGCGCCACTGCGCGCGTTCGGCTTCGCCCCAGCTGGCCGGGGTTCCGATCCGGTGGAAGCGTTCGAGGGTCATTCTGGCTGCTCCGCGACCGTGCAGGGAGGGACACTCTAGCAGCGCTGCCGGACGCGGCCGGCCAAGGCGATCCATACGCCCTTACACCACCCGTTCACGGGTATTGGGCTACGATGGCGCCCAGAAACCACCGCGCAGCCTGTCGCAGTCCAGCCACCACGGCCCGCTCCGCTCCCTTCACCGTTGTCCCGTCCCGGCATTGTGGACGGTTTACCGGGGGCATACATGCGAGCCAGCGCAGTCCAGGCCGAATCCACCGGCGCCCCGCCGCCCGAACCGCTGTGCAGCCGCTGCGATGCGGTCTGCTGCCGGCTCACGGTGGTGCTGATGCCGGAGGACCGCGTCCCGCGCCACCTTATGGTGGTGCGCAACGCGCAGGGCGTGGAGGTCATGGCCCGCAACGACGAGGGCTGGTGCGCGGCCGTCGATCCGCTGCACATGCGCTGCTCGATCTATGCGGACCGGCCGACCATCTGCCGTCGTTTCGCCATGGGCGCGGCCTATTGCCTGGACATCCGCGACACCTACCGCACCCAGCTGCAGCGCGGCATCCCGTTGACCCTGTACTGACCCGGAGCAGATCCATCCATGGCTACCCGCAAACCGATCAAGCCGATCCCCACCACGCCGCGCAAGCCCGTTGCCGAATCGGGCAGATCCGCCGGCTCGTTGACCAGCGAACGCATTTCCGACGACCTGGATGCATTCCGCAAGGCGGGCGGGCGGATCGAGGTGCTGGGCAATACCCGCGTGCTGACCCGGATCGACGAAGACGAGAAGAAGTCCTCGAGCTGACGGTCCGCATCGCACCGGCGATGCGACCGCCACGAGCGGCGGTGTCGCACGGGAGACCCCGGACGACGCGTCCTTATGAGTGCCCTGCCCGTCCTGATGCGTGTGTCCCACTGCCGGATCCGGCAGCGGCAAGACCCGCCGGCCACGTGCGGACACGCTTCCGCATCCGCATGCAGTTCCGCGGTCCGCAGCGCCCGCCCGTCGCCACCCGGCGCGGCCTTACCGGGACCTACGCCGCCCCGCATGAACGACGCGATGGAAGACCACGAGCCACGACGGCCGCAGATCTGGGTGGATGCCGATGCCTGCCCGGCGGTGATCCGGGACATCCTGTTCCGTGCCGCCGAGCGCGCCCGGGTGCCGGTCACCCTGGTCGCCAACCAGTGGCTGCGCACCCCGCCCTCGCGCTACATCCGCGCCCTGCAGGTACAAGGCGGCTATGACGTCGCCGACGACGCGATCGCCGAGCGGGCGGGTCGCGACGACCTGGTGGTGACGCAGGACATCCCGCTGGCCGCGCGCGTGCTTGAACGCGGTGCCGAAGCGGTCAATCCGCGCGGCGAGCGCTTCACCCGCGACAACATCGCCCAGCGCCTGTCGATGCGGAACTTCATGGACGAACTGCGCGGCACCGGCGTGCAGACCGGCGGCCCCGCCGTGTTCCACGCCCGCGACCGGCAGGCCTTCGCCGGCGTGCTCGACGGCTGGCTGGCCCAGCGTCGCTGAGCCTACGGCCGGGCGGTCGCGGGCCGCACCAGCTGCTTGTGCAGTTCCGGCAGCAGCATGTTCGCCGCGCTGCCATACCAGGGATGGTATTCGGCGACCATCTCGCCATTGACGATGACCGGATCGCTTTCGGCCAGTCGCCGCGCCTCCTCGACATCGGCCACGGCGAACACGAACAGGCCGCGCCAACCGGCCGGATCCTTCATGAAGGGACCGGCCAGGACCAGCCTGCCCTCTTCCGACAGCCGCTCCATGTTGGCGAAATGTCCGGCGAACATGGCGTCGCGCGCCGCGCCATCGGGCATGCGCCTGGGCCCGGTCTTCAACACCACCAGCACGTACTGGCGCATGCCGTGCTCGTCGGCACCCGTGCGCCTTACCAGTTCGGCATCGTAGGCCGGCGCGGCGGCGCGAGCCGGGAAAGCGCAGGCCAGGCGCCGGCCAGGCTGAAGGCGAGGATGCGGTTCATGCCGGATCTCCGATGGATGCGATGGCGATCATAGGCGCGGCGGCCCGGGCAGCGCACCCGGATCCGGCGGCCCGCCCCGTGCGTGGTACCGCACCGGGCACCCCCGCGACCGTCGACGCCGGCGCGCTTCTGCGCTCCAATGCCGTTCCCGCGACCACCCCGCCCCCGCACATGGTTCGATCACTGCGCGTTGCCACCCTGCTCGGCCTGTTGCTGGCCGCGGCCCCCGCCTTCGCCGCCGACTACGTCCCGACCCGCCAGGCGTGGGCGCGGCAGGCGCCCGCCGACGCCGGGTTCGATCCCGCCCGGCTGGCCGCCGCGGTGGCCTGGGCGCAGGCCAACGGAGAACAGGCGCCGGCCGACCTGCGCGACACCCTGCTCGCCGCCTTCGGCAGCCGGGAGCCGGGGTATCGCATCCTCGGCCCGGTCGCCCCGCGCGGCATCGCCAACGGCATGGTCTTGCGCGGCGGGCGCATCGTCGCCGAATGGGGCGATACCGCGCGCCCGGAAATGACCTTCAGCGCGGCCAAGAGCGTGCTCTCCAACGTCGCCGGCCTGCTGCACGACGACGGCCTGCTACCGGACACCCGCCGCCGCGTCGCCCTCGACGTACCCGGCCCATGGTTCGAGGGCGGCCACAACGGCGCGATCACCTGGGCCCACCTGCTGCAGCAGACGTCCGACTGGAGCGGCACCCTGTGGGAGGTGCACGACTGGGCCGACCGCCCCGAGGGCGACGACCCGGCCCGGCGGCCGCTGCATGCTCCCGGCACGCGCTACAAGTACAACGACGTGCGGGTGAACCTGCTGGCGCTGGCGCTGCTGGAAGTGGCGCGCGAGCCGCTGCCGCAGCTGTTGCGGCGCCGGCTGATGGATCCGATCGGCGCCTCGCCCACCTTACGCTGGCACGGCTACGACACCTCCTGGGTGACCCTGGACGGGCTGCGCATGCAGTCGGTGTCCGGCGGCGGCCACTTCGGCGGCGGCATGTTCATCAGCACGGCCGACCTGGCCCGCTTCGGCCTGCTGATGGAGCGCGAAGGCGAATGGAACGGCCGGCGCCTGCTGTCCTCCGCGTGGATCGCCGAGGCCACTTCACCGTCGCCGGTCAAACCCGACTACGGCTACCTGTGGTGGCTCAATACCGGTCGCCAAGGCGATACCGGCGGCGCCCGAAAGCGCGTACTGGGCGTCCGGCTTCGGCGGCAACCACGTCTACGTCGATCGCGAACACGACCTGGTGATCGTGGTGCGCTGGACGCCCGACCTCGCCGGTGTCGTCACCCGCGTGCTCGAGGCACTGGAACCGGCACGCTGAAGCCGCGACCCGGCGGGCTCAGCCTGCGTCGTGCAGCATGCGCGCCAGGTCGGCGTCCTTCTGGGTCCACAGCGCGTTCATCCACTGCTGGAAGCGGGCGCGGAAGGCGCGGTCTTCCTGGTAGTTGCCCGCGACCAGCTCGGCGGGAATCGGACGCTGGCGCACGTGCACCCGGACCTCCGGGACGCGGTTGGCGATCAGGTCGATCATCGACGGGCGTCCGCCGGGATAGGCGATGGTCACGTCAAGCAGCGCGTGCAACCCTCGCCCATCGCATCGAGCACGAATGCCACGCCGCCCGACTTGGGCTTGAGCAGGTGCCGGTACGGCGAGGCCTTACCGGCGTGCTTCTCCGGAGTGAAGCGGGTGCCTTCGACAAAGTTCATCACCGACACCGGGATCTCGCGGAATTTCTCGCAGGCGCGGCGGGTCGCTTGCATGTCGCGCCGGCCAAGTTCCGGGTTCCTGGCGATCTGCTTGCGCGTGTAGCGACCCATGAAGGGGAAATCGAGCGCCCACCACGCCAGCCCCAGCACCGGCACCCAGAACAGCTGCCGCTTGAGGAAGAAGCGCAGCAGTGGCGCGCGCCGGTTGAACACCTTCTGCAGCACCAGGATGTCGACCCAGCTCTGGTGGTTGGCCAGTACCAGGTAGTGGCCGTCGTGCTGCAGCGTCCCTTCCTCCCCGACCTGGAAGCGCGTGGAGGTGAGCCCGTCCATCATCGCGCTGTTCACCGCGATCCAGCTCTCCGCCAGTGCGGTGAGCACCGTATTGCAGGCCATGCGGACCGGGGCCAGGGCACGATGGCCTTGAGTACGCCGGCCGCCACCAGCGGCAGCGCATGGACCAGCGTGTTCAGTGCGACCAGCAGCAGGATCGAGGCGACGCGCAACCACAGGATGGGGGACACCGGATCGACCTGTCGGAACGGGGCGGCAAGCCTAGCAAATCGGGCGGCCACCGCCGCGCGCGGCTTCGCAACCGCGGCAAAAAGTGGCCGCCCCGCATGGGGCGGCCACTGACGCGCACCGGCGTATAGACAGGGAGGGAACCGGTGCGCCCGGTGCAGGCCTGCACCGGTCGGGGGATGCGTTCCTAACCCGTCCGTTCAGTGCACCAGCGGGATCGCACTGGTAAGGCGTCTTACTGGCGGTAAGGCCAGCCGGCGGCTGATATGGATCACGCGCGCGGCCTTGCCCGGCGCGATCACCTTGGCGAACTCGCGCAGGTACTCCTCGCGCAGGTCGTGGATGCGTTCGTCGCGATCCAATAGGGCCTGCACGTACCTCACCGACTCCTCGTCGTTCAGGTCCGCATATTCACTGGCGTACTCGCGGACCGCTTCGACCTTACCGTCGATGATCGCCGCCTTCTCGGCCTGGAACTTCTTGAACAGCGGCCAGAAACGGCTCGCCTCGTCGGCGGTCAGCGAAATGGACTTGAAAACCACCTCGGTCTCGATCGTCTGGATCTCGTCCCTGAACTCGGCCAGCAACTGCTTGGTCGACTTCTGGCTGGCCGGCGCTTCCGTCTCGGCAGGCGGTTCAGCCGCCAGCACCGGCAAGGCGAACACCAGTCCCAACACCACCACGGCACCTGACTTGAACATATCGACCCGCTCCTGGCTGCTTCATGGACTGCGGGGCAGCCTATCGAGTCGCGGGCAGCGGTGATGTAGGACTCTGGGCCAATGAGCCGGCGCCGGAACCTGCGCAGCTGCGACGTCAGAGCGTGCGGATCGTTTCGCCGCCATGGGCGGCCAACACGTCGCGTGCACGATCGCGTTCGTCGTCGTCGTGCGCGTGCACCACCACCGCGCAGCGGCCCTCCTTCAGCGCGGCGCGGATCTTGGCCACGTAGGGACTGTGGTCGGGACGAAGCGTGACCAGGCCGCCAGCCATCAGGCCGAACACGCCGCCATAGCCGATGATCAGCGCGGCCGCCAAGCTAAGGCATGAGGCGACCACCGCCTCGAGGCCCGCTGCGTACAGCGTCACGTACAGGAGCAAGCCCAGGCCTATACCGACCAGTCCCAGCTTGTAGTGGGCGATGACCAGCGTGCGGAAAATGCCGCGGTCTTCCGGCTCCATCTTGCGGCCCGGACGCGCATCGTGCGGTGTCACCACCTGTACCTTACCGGACGAAAGGCCGAGCGTGCGCTGGGTCTGACGCGCGATCAGGCGGGCTTCCTGTTCGCCATCGAATACCGCTGCCACCTTGCTGTCGGACAGCTCGCCGGTCACCGAGGAGAGAATGTCCATGGCTGTCTTCCAGTAGTGGGAACGCCGCGAGCCTCGCACCGGACCGGTCAGCGCAGCGTGAGCCGGAAACGACGAAATGCGGCGATCATTCAGGCCCGTGCAGCGTCGTGTTAACCGCATGGGACGGCCGCGTCATCGCAATGTTTCCTGTCACATCGGCGAACCATCCGGCACGCATGCGCCGGGGCTTCCCGCGGGCTTCACATTCGCCCCATCCGGCCTCCGCATGGCACCGGCAGCATGCCGATGTCCCCGCTGACGCCGCCCCGCCCATGCCCGCCTCCACTCCCGACCTGATCGTGGTCGGTGCCAGTTTCGCCGGTGCCGCCTGCGCCATCGCCGCGGCCCAGCGCGGATTGCACGTGTGCGTGCTCGAACGCAAGCATGACCCGGGCGGGAAACTGCACACCACCGGAATCATCGTGAAGGAGGCAGCCGAGCAGACCCTGCTCAGCCGGGTCCCATCGAACACCACCCGCCGCATCGACCAGGTGCGGCTGTACGCGCCGAACCTCACGCAGGTCGCGCTGGCCGCGCCGGGCTACTACTTCCTCACCACCGACACGCCGGCACTGATGCGCTGGCTGGCCGCGGAGATGTGCGCCAACGGCGTGGACCTGCGCCTGGGTTGCGCGTTCACCACCTGCACGCGCACTGCCGAAGGCTGGCAGGTCGATGGCATCGGTCGCAGCCGCTACCTTATCGGCGCCGACGGCGCACGCTCGCGGGTGGCGCGGCACTGCGGGCTGGGCGAGGTGCGCCAGTTCCTCTACGGCGTCGAGTACGAATTCCCCGGCGCCATGCTCGCGCGACCCGATGCCCTGCACTGCTTCATCAGCCGGCGCTACGCCCCCGGCTACATCGGCTGGATCGCACAGAATCCCACCGGCATCCAGGCCGGACTTGCGTTGCGCCACGACCCGGCGCGGGCACGCGTACCGGACATCGACAACTTCCTGCTGCGCGTGGGCTGGCCGGAGGCCTGCCGCGCCTGCTCCGGCCGGGATCCACCCGCGCAGGGCTCATTCCCTGCAGCGGCCCGGTATTCGACCTTACCCGCGACCGCGCCATCCTGGTCGGCGACGCCGCCGGCGTGGTCTCGCCGGTCACCGCCGGCGGCATCCACTCGGCGTGGGAACACGGCTGGGCCGTGGGCTGCGCCATCGCCGCACACCTGCGCGACGGCGGCCCTGCGCCGGAGCAGGTGGCGATCGCCGCGGCCCCGCGCTTCCGCTTCAAGCGCGCCTTGCGCTGGGCCTACGACCGCCTGCCGTTCGACTGGCCGTTCGACCTGCTGATGCAGACCCCGCCACTGCGTTGGGCGGCCGAGCAGGTGTATTTCCACAAGCGCGGCAATTGAGCTCCCAGCCTGCGCAATCGCGCAGGACGTTCAGGAGCCGGCCTCGGGCCAGGCCTCGTGGTCGGCCAGTGTCTCGATCAGCTCGTGCACGCGGAACGGCTTGCCCAGGGGCGACCGCACCGGGGAGCGCTGGCAGCTGCGCCCCGGCGTAACCGGATACCAGGGATCGCGCGGCAGCCGGGCCGCACCTGTTGGGCGGCGCGCGCCACCTCCAGCCCGCTCACCCCGCCCGGCATGCTGATGTCGCTGACCACGTAGTCGAACCCGCCCTGGTCGCTCAGCAGTTGCAGCGCCTGGCGCCCGTCATGCGCCTCGACCACCTCGTAACCTGCATCATCCAGCGCCATTGCTGTCACCGTGCGCAGCAGCGCATCGTCTTCCACGTAGAGCAGCCTAGCCACCGGCGGTGGCCGGCAGTGGAATGGCGATGGTCACGCAGGTACCCCGGCCGGGCTCGCTGTCGATCAGCGCGAATCCGCCGGACTGGCCGGCAAACCCGAACACCTTTACTCAGGCCCAGGCCGCTGCCGCGGCCGACGTCCTTGGTGGTGAAGAACGGCTCCATCGCACGCAGGCGCACGTCCTCCTCCATGCCAGGTCCGTCGTCGCTGACCGAGATATGCAGGTAATCGTGATCAGGCATGGCTTCGGGACTCAGGTGCTGGTGCGGGCGGGCTACGCGGGTACCGATGCGGATGGTGCCGGGCGTGACCATCGCGTCGCGCGCATTGGCCACCAGGTTGACCAGCGCCGCCTCGAGTTGTCCGGCGTCGACCATGACTCGTGTATCAGCTTCGGCCAAGGTCGAGTGTGCACTGCGTGATTGGACCGGCGGCGCGGTGGTACACCTCGGCGGCATCACGCACCAGCGCATTGACGTCGTGCAGTTCCGGCTCCAGGTCCTTACCGCGTGCGAACGCCAGCATCTGCCGGGTCAGCCGGGTACCGCGCTCGGCAGCCTGCCGCGCCGCATCGACCAGCGTTTCCCGGCGGGCCTCGCTGGCGGCAGGCAGCAGGTCCAGGCTGGCGGTGATGACCGCCAGCAGGTTGTTGAAGTCATGGGCGATTCCCAGGGTCAACTGGCCGATGGCGTTGATCTTCTGCGCCTGGGCGAGTGCGCGCTCGGCATCGCGCAGGTCCGCGGCGGCCTGGTAGCGGTCGGTGATGTCCTTGGTGATCTTGGCGAAGCCGAGCAGTTCGCCCTCGTGGAAGATCGCATCGATGACGATGTTGGCCCGGAAGCGCGAGCCATCCTTGCGCACGCGCCAGCCCTCGGTCTCGTAGCGTCCTTCGCGCGCGGCGGTGGCCAGGCTCTCGGCCGGCACGCCGCGCTCGATGTCCTCGGCCGGATAGAAGCGCGAGAAGTGCTGGCCGATCACCTCGGTGTCGGTATAGCCCTTGATCCGCTCCCCACCCGTGTTCCAGCTGACGATGCGACCCGCCGGATCGAGCATGTAGATCGCGTAGTCGGTAACGCCCTGCAGCAGCAGGTGGTCGGCGTTGTGCGGAAAATCCGGTGCGTGCATCGCGTTCATTCAGTTTCTCCCCGCCGGGAGGATAGGAATGTGCTTGTTAAACGTGCGTAGCTGCAGGCGTGCGCGTCTGTCGCCGGTGCCATCCGGAAAGCGGCAACGATCTCCGGTGGTCGGGCACCGCCGTGTGGCGGCGGGCTCCGCTATGGTGCCGATACCCGCAGCCCCGAGGCTTCGGCCGCGCGCGTGCCGCACTCCGCGTCGAACGACGACGGCGCCCCGGAAACGCCCACGCCGCCCAGGCTGGCGCCCTCCCGGGTGAACAGCGGCACCCCGCCCTCGGCCGTGGAGATCATCGGCGCGGCGGCCATGTTCCAGGCCGCCGTATCGCGCGTGGCGTGGCGATAGACCGCCGCCGAGCGCCCCTTCCACTGCGCGATCTCGCCGGACGCCGGCGACGCGCCATGGTTGGCGAAGCTCAGCAGCTGTCCGCCCTGGTCGTACACGGCCACGGCGATGCCGTAGTTCGCCTTCCGCGCATGGGCTGCAGGCAATGGTCGCGGATCGCATCGGCCGTGGCCGGATCCAGCGCCGGCCGCAGGGTCTGCGCCCACGCACCACCGCTGGCGATGCAGGCGGCTGTGGCGGCGGCCAGGACGGTATTCCTGTTCATCAAAGCTTCCTTGTGTCGTTGGTTGCACGGTTACTGGAACACCGGCTCCAGCATGCGAAGCGTACCGGCATCGGCATCCATTTCGACCTTCCCGCCCACCGGCAGGATGAACTGCTGGCGGATGTGGCCGATCATCGCGCCACGATAGGCCGGGATCTGCAGAGGCCCGAAGTGGTCGTCCAGGATCTGCGGCACCGTCAGCGAGCCGAAACCGCCGCCAGGATCGCATTCGCTGCACTGGCCGAAGACGAAACCGGCGAGGTGGTCGAGCGCGCCTGCAAGCTTGAGCGTGGTCAGCATGCGGTCGATCCGGTACGGCGCCTCGCCCACGTCCTCCAGGAACAGGATCCTGCCGCTGAAATCCGGCAGGTAGCGCGAACCGGCCAGCGCCGACAGCACGCTGAGGTTGCCGCCAACCAGTTCGCCGCGGGCGATGCCGCCGTGGATGGCCATGGTGCGGTTCTGGCGCGGTACCAGCTCGTCGCCCGGGTCGGACGGGTTCCGGTACTCCACCAGCTCGCGCGCGAAGAACACGCGCCGGAACTGGTCGGCGTTGAAGCTGTTCCAGCTGCCCGAACCGATCGGTCCGTGGAAGCTGACCAGTCCGGCCTTACTCAGCAGCGCGTTGTGCAGCGCGGTGATGTCCGAGTAGCCGAGCAGTGCCTTCGGGTTGCGCCGGATCATCGCGTAGTCGAGCAGCGGCAGCAGGCGCGCCGCCCCGGAGCCGCCGCGCACGCAGATGATCGCCCTCACGTCGTGGTCGGCGAACATCGCATTGAGGTCGCCGGCGCGCTCGGCATCGCTGCCGGCCAGGTGGCCGCGGCGCGAGCCCAGGTGCGGGCCCGCCGTCACCTTCAGGCCCAGTGCCTGCATCGCCTCGGCGGCCAGCTGCAGGTCGATTGGATCATCGGTGGCCGACGAGGGACTGACCAGCCCCACGGTGTCGCCCGGCTGCAACGGCAACGGCAGCACGCGCCGGGGCCCGGCTGCCGCTGCGTCTGCGCCGCCGGCCAGCGGCAACAGCGCGGCCGCCGTCGCCAAGGCCGCACCGCCGATGAACTGCCGTCGCTGCATGGTGTCGATTCGCGGGTTCGTGGAACGACAAAGTAACTGCCGGCCCCCGCACGCAACAACCGGGCCGGCGTCGCTGCGACCCGGTTTGATTCTCCGTTAGCCGCCGCGGCCTACCCTGCCCCTTCCATCAATCCCGCCGAGGATTCCACCCATGACCGCCCGGAACACCATCTGCCTGTGGTACGACAAGGACGCGCTCGACGCCGCGACCTTCTACGCCAGCATCTTCCCCGACAGCGCGGTGACCGCCGTCCATCCCGCACCCGGCGACTACCCGTCCGGCAAGCAGGGCGACGTGATCACCGTCGAGTTCACCGTGCTCGGCATCCCCTGCATCGGCCTCAACGGCGGCCCGACGTTCAAGCACAGCGAAGCGTTCTCCTTCCAGGTCGCCACCGAAGACCAGGCCGAGAGACCGACCGGCTGTGGAACGCCATCGTCGGCAACGGCGGCTAAGGAAAGTGCCTGCGGCTGGTGCAAGGACAAGTGGGGCCTGTCCTTAGCAGATCACCCCGCGCGTGCTGATCGAGGCCATCTCCGACCCCGACCCGGCGGCGGCCAAGCGCGCCTTCGAAGCGATGATGACGATGCGCAAGATCGACATCGCCGCGATCGAGGCCGCACTGCGCGGCTGAGCCCCGGCAGCGCGCTGCGCGTTCAGTCCTGCTTGCGGACGGCCGCAGGCTCGCCGACGTCCACGTTCTCCTTCGGCGGGTCGGTCCACAGCGCGTCGGTCCACTCCTGGTACCGGCGCGGGTTCCAGAACTTCTCGGCGTAGAAGTCGTGCCCGCGGATCGTGGTCCACAAGTCGCCCGGCCCATAAGCACCCTCACCTCGGCACTGCGGTTGAAGCGACCGCCGACCATGGAGCGGCGCGCGTTGCGCATGTGCTTCGCCAGAGCAACCTGCGTGACCGCACTGGAATAGGCCGCCAGCAACGGTTGACCAACCGTGAGCGCCTGCATCTGCTCTTCCGGTGCGAGCCGGGCCCAGTAGCGTTCGCGCAGCGCGACGAACTGCCGGTAACCGCGCTCGGCGGCCAGGTCGGCCTCAGGCATAGGCAAGCGCACGGTCGACGGCCTTACCCTGTCCCTTCCACGCCATCTCCGCGAGCATCGCCTGCGACGGCTTGTCGCCGAAGCTGGCGGCCCGGGTGAAGTGGGCGATCGCCTCCTCGAACCTGCCGCCGTGGAAGGCCAGCCAACCCTCGCTCCGGTACTTCAGGTCCGGGTGGGCGTCCATAAGGCGTAGGTGGCCATCACCCTCTGATCGTCGCGATCGATCAGGGCTTCGTCGCCGCCGGCCTGCGCGGCATGGGCAGCCGTGGCTGCGAACAGCAAGAAAGCGCCCAGGACATGTCCGTGTGTCCGCATGCTCCCCATCCCGGTGGAATGCCCGGCCACGCCAGCCGTTGCCCACAGGATACGGGGACCTACGCCGGCGGGCCCAGCTCCAGGTGGGTCAGGTACAAGCGCAGGTCGAATTCCAGCTGGAGGTAGTCGGGTTCCATGTGCGTGCACAGCTGGTAGAACGCCTTGTTGTGCTCGTATTCCTTCAGGTGCGCCAGCTCGTGCACGGCGATCATCTTCAGGAATTCGGCCGGCGCATCGCGGAACACGGAGGCGATGCGGATCTCGCGGCTCGCCTTGAGCCGGCCGCCGTGGACGCGGGACACGGCCGTATGCGTGCCGAGCGCATGCTTCACCACCTGCAGCCTGCCGTCGTAGACCACCTTGCCCAGCGGCACCGACTGGCGCAGGTGCCGGTCCTTGAGCGCCTGGACATAGGCGTACAGCTGGCCATCGTTGCGCACGGCGTGGCCCTGCCCGTACTTTTCGGCCAGCATCGGCCCCAGCCGCCCCTGCCCGATCAGCTCGCGCACGCGCGCCTGCAGGTGCGGCGGGTAACCGGCCAGGTACTTCAGGGGTTCCATCGGTGGCGCGGGCGGTTGCACTGGGCCGGTATGATGACCGGGAAGCAACCTCCAAGAAACCGCGACATGGCAAAGCCCAATCCCCTGCAGGAACAGCTGCTCAAGGCCGGCCTTACCAAGAAATCGAAAGTGGCCGAGATCGCCCGCGAGCAGAACAAGGCCCGGCATGCCAAGGGCCCGTCCGCGCCCGGCGAAATCCAGCTGGAAGTGGAACGGGCCCGCGCCGAGAAGGCCGAGCGCGACCGCGCCCTCGCCGCCGAGCGCAAGGCGCAGGCCCACCTTACCGAGCTCCGCGCCCAGGCAAGGCAGATCATCCAGGACCGGAAGGTGCCCCGCACCGGCGAGAGCGAATACCGCTTCACCGTGGACGGCGCGATCCGCACCGTGCTGATCGACGCCGACCTGCGCCGGAAGCTGTCGACCGGTGCGCTGGTGATCGCGCGCCTGGACGAGCGCTTCGAACTGCTGCCGCGCGTGGCCGCCGACAAGGTGCGCGAGCGCGTCCCGGCAATGATCGTGCTCGACCACGGCCAGGGCGCGGCCGCCACGGCGGAGGCCACGACCTCCGAGGACGACGCCTACTACGCCCAGTTCAAGGTGCCGGACGACCTGGTCTGGTGAGACAGCCGTCGCCGCGGACCCGCCGCGACTGCGCTGAAGCGGCTCGGCACCTTCCGCGGCACGGCATCGGCGGTGCGGCGCCTTGCGTGATCCAGCGCCGGATGCGGTTGCTCCGCAACCCCGCCCCGGGACAGCGAAGTCCGCGCCGGCCATCCGCACGATCCACGTGGGGCTAGCGAAGCTACAGAACCCCGCCACCAAGGCCAATACACGACCAACGCCCCACCCCCGATACTGGGTGTGCACGGGCGGGTGGCAGGCAGCGCAAACTCCGCTTCTGCCGGCCGTTGCGCCCGCCACCGCCGGTGCTAACCTGCATCCGTGGCCGCGGGGTGGCCATCCATCAGCGGCGCCTCGGGGGAGGCATGCGGAAACAGGCAGCGGCTTTCTGGATACTGGCCCTGCTCGGCGCTCCCGCCGCAGCGGCCGAACTCGACGTGCACGTCATCGACAGCAAGGGCCAGCCCGTCGCCGATGCGGTGGTGACCGTGGTGGCCGCAGGCGCGCAGGGTGAACCGCGCCGGGCACCGCTGCGGGGAACTTCCCCGCGCATGATCGACCAGAAGGCGCTGGTCTTCGCTCCCTACGTCGAGGTGTTCCGGCCCGGCGAAGATGTCGTCTACCGCAACAGCGATCGCACCCGCCACCACGTCTATTCGTTCTCGCCGATCAAGGCGTTCGAGTTCGTGCTTGCGCCGGGCGAAACCTCGGCCCCGCTGAAACTGGACCGTACCGGGGTGATCGCCGTGGGCTGCAACATCCACGACGGCATGATCAACTACCTCTACATTTCCGACGCGCCCTGGATCGCACGCACCGGCAGCGACGGCGCGACCCGCTTCCACGACGTGCCGGCGGGCCAATTCGATGTGCGCGTCTGGCACCCGCGCCTGCCGCCCAGCGCCCGGACCTGGTGCAGTCCGGCATCTCGCTCGGCGCGGACGAGCAACGCCGCCTGGATTTCCCGCTGACGCTGCTGCCGGATTCGCGGCGCCAGTTCGACCGCGAACACACGCGGTACTGACGGCGGCGCGCCGGCCATGGGGTTCCGCTTCCGCCTTGGCGTCGTTCTTCGTGCTGGCCCCCTGGTCATCGTCCAGGCCTGACCGCCCTGCTCGTCTATCGCGTCACCCGCGGCGAACTCGTCGACGAAGGCAAGCGCCAGCTGCAGGTGGCCACGCAGTCCTTCGTCCACCAGTTCCAGGACATGGCCCACGGCGCGGCCGCCAGCGTGCAGGTCCTTACTGCGGGATTTCGCCCTGCGCTCGGCGATCGCACAGCGCGACCAGGCCACGCTCGCGTCGGCGCTGAACAACCACGGCCGTCGCGTCGGTGCCGCGCAGATGCTGCTGATCGGCGTGGACGGGCGGATCGAGGCGGACACCACCGCGCAATGGCCGGCGGGGACCGCGTTTGCGCATGCCGACCTGCTCGATCGCGCCCTCCAGGAGCCGGTGGCGGTGCTCGTGACCTGGAAGCAGCGCGCCTACTGGATGGTGGTGGTGCCGGTGTTCGCGCCGGACCTTATCGGCTACATCGGCGCATCCATTCCCGTGGACGACCGCGTGGTGCGGCGCCTGCAGCAGCAGTCCACCCTGCCCAAGAGCATTGAACTGGTCGCCGCCGATTCCCCGGGCAACTACGCGGTGCTGGCCCGAGGCAGCGATCCCGGCCGGCTTGCCGTGCCGCTGGCCTTGCGCGGCAGCCTGCCCACCGCGCCGGTGGTGGCCGACGTCGGCGGCCGCGAGTACGTCGCGCAGGCCGTATGGCTGGCCGGGCCGGAGGCGGGGCCGCGGGTGGCCGCCGTGCTCGGCTTCTCGGTCGATGACGCGCTCAAGCCCTACCGGTCAGTGGGCCTGGCGTGGGCGGCGCTGCTGGCGTTCGGCCTGAGCGTGGGCCTTACCTGTGCTTGGCTGATCGCACGCAGCGTATCGCGCCCGGTCGAGGCGCTGGCCGCGCTGGCCCAGCGCATCGCGGCCGGCGACTACAGCCTGCCGCCGCCGCCGGCGCGCACCGACGAACTCGGCCAGCTCGCCGGTGCGTTCGGCAACATGGCCCACGCGATCCGCGAGCGCGAAGCCCACATCCTGCACCAAGGCCAGCCATGACCACGTGACCGGCCTGCCGAACCGGGCCTGCACCGAGGCCGCGATCCGCGACCGGTTCGCGTCGCGCCCGGATACGCGCTCGGCGCTGCTGGTGCTCGGCCTGGAACGCCTGCCGGAGATCATCAAGACCCTCGGCCACGTGGTGTCGGACCGGCTGATGCGCGAAGCCGGCGCGCGCGTCCAGGCCGTCGCCGGCGACACGCTGGTGGCGCGCGCGACGGATACCCAGCTGTCGGTGTTCATGCCGGACGCCGCGCTGGGCGATGCACGCAAGCTCGCCCAGGCCGTGGTCGAGGCGCTGAGCGATCCCTACCGCGAAGCCGACCTCACCCTCGATTTCGCGCCGGCCGTCGGCATCGCGCCGGCGCCGGAGCACGGAACCGATGCCGGCGTCCTGCTCCGCCGCGCGGAAGTGGCGATGATCGGTGCGCTGCGTGCGGTCGATCCGATCGCGCTGTACGACCCGGTGACCGACCCGCACCGGCCCGAACGCCTGTCGCTGATGGGCGAGCTGCGCCATGCGCTCGAGTTCGGCGGCCTGCAGCTGCACTACCAGCCCAAGCTCAACCTGCAGGAGGACCGCATCGACAGCGCCGAGGGCCTGACGCGCTGGGTGCATCCGGTGCTCGGCCCGGTGCCGCCGGATGCCTTCATCGCCCTGGCCGAGGAGACCGGCAACATCCGCCGGGTCACCCGCTGGGCACTGGACGCGGGCATCGCCCAGGCCAGCCGCTGGAAGGCCGAAGGTCGCGCCCTGCGCGTCTGCATCAACATCTCCGCGCGCGACCTCGAGGACGCCGACCTTCCGCGCCGCATCGCCGCGCTGCTCCAGGCGCACGGCGTGGCGCCGGCGCAGATCGCCCCAGAGATCACCGAGAGCGCGATCATGGGGAAGCCGGATGCGGCGATCGCGGTGCTGCGCCGCCTCGCCGACCAGGGCATCGACCTGGCCATCGACGACTTCGGCGTCGGCCATTCCTCCTTCGCCTACCTGCGGCGGCTGCCGGTGCGCGAACTGAAGATCGACAAGACCTTCATCACCCACCTGGCGCACTCGCGCGAGGACAGGATCATCGTGGGTTCCATTGTCGAGCTCGGCCACCACCTCGGCTACCGGGTCACCGCCGAAGGTGTCGAGGATGCGGCCGCACTGGCCTTACTGCGCGAGATCGGCTGCGACCATGCACAGGGTTTCCTGATCTCGCGTCCGCTGCCGGTGGAGGAGTTCGCCCGTTCGATCCAGGACGGACACGGGCGGCCCTTGGTGGAGACCGGACACTGATGGCACGCAAACTCCTGCTGGCGGCCGCGACCTGCCTGCTGGCGCAACCCGCGCTGGCCCAGTCCGTGCACGTGGAAGGCTACCTGGACCTGCGCCTTACCCGATCCGGCCGGGGAAACCAGCTGGCTCGACGGCGGCCTATGGGCAAGACCCGCTTCGGTGGCGGCGATGACGCGCTGTCGGGTGGCGGCGCGCTGAATGTCAGCTACCAGGCCACGCCGTCGCTGCTGGCCAGCGCCACCGCGCAGTACCTGCCCGAACTGCCCAGGCCGCTCGACGTGACCGAGGCCTGGCTGCGCTACCGCCCGGTGTCGACCACGCCATGGCGCTGGTCGGTCCAGGCCGGCGCGTTCTTCCCGCCGATCTCGCTGGAGCACGACGGTGTCGGCTGGAGCACCACCCGCACCCTGACCCCTTCGGCGATCAACAGCTGGGTCGGCGAGGAACTGCGCACGATCGGCGCGGAACTGCGCGCCGAGCACCGCGGCCGACATGGCACGCTCGACGCGCGCGCGGCGATATTCTTCAAGAACGACCCCGCCGGCGAACTGCTCGCCTCGCGCGGCTGGGCGCTGGGCGACATCACCACCGGCCTCGACGGCAGCCTGCGCCAGCCGGACGTGTACGCGACGGTGGCATACGCACCGGTGCCGATGCGGTTCCGGCCGTTCATCGAGATGGACGACACCCCCGGATTCTACGGCTCGCTGGGCTGGGCGCCCTCGTCGCAGCAACGCTTCAGCGTCCTGTACTACGACAACGATGCCGACCTGTCCGAATCGGTGGAGTACGCCGGCCGCACCCTGTACGCCTGGCACACCTATTTCTGGAGCGCGGCGGCCGAACAGCGCTTCGGCGAATGGGCGCTGCTGGGCTAAGGCCATGCACGGCTACACGATCTTCGAGCCGGTGCCCGGGATGGTCCTCGATACCGAATTCAATGCCGGCTACCTGATGCTGGCGCGCGAGTACGGCGCCTGGCAGCCCGCGCTGCGCGCGGAACTGTTCCAGGCCGGCAGGAACCCGGCGGGTCGTCATCGTTGAGCGAACACGGCAACGCGTGGACGCTGGCGCTCAACTGGCGCCCGCAGGCGCGGCTGCGGCTGAGCGCCGAAGTGCTGTACATCGACAGCAGCCGCAACCAGCGGCGCGACGAAGGATTGGCGGCGCGGCAGACCGAACTGCAGCTGCAGCTGGGCGCGCGCGTCTTCTTCTGAGCCCGGCCCCGGACGACCCGACTTCGCGGCCGGCGGCAAGAAACGGCCGCCCGGGGGCGGCCGTGGAAAGTGCAGCGGGGGTTCCCCTCCGGGGTCCGACGCAGGGGCCTGCTGCACGTACCGACGCCAGGGGGACGTCGGCTGGGAGACGGATCGATCAGGCGTGGGCCGCTTCGCGCCCGGCGCTGGCCGGATAATGCGGCTCCGGCGACACCCGGGTTCTGCGACACGGCTCTGCTCCATTCCGGTAAACCAGCCCGCTCTCGGCCGGCATGCACAGGGTCGCCTGTGGCGCCGGCCGCCGAACAGACGGCCAACTCCACCCATCGGCATGTAGGAAAAGCCTGACGCGTGCGTCGGAAAATCCTGCCCTCGGCACGCCCGGCCCGGTGCCCCGGTTCCGCTGCCGGCGCGCTCCGTTCCGGGGCCACCCGGCCACGCGGGTGTCTGCAGGGGGAGCAAGGCAGGACCTGCCCCGCGCCCCGTTCCCGGACGCCCCCGGACCGCGACCGCGACCGCGACCGGCTCAGGCTCCCCGGAGCAGCTCGATCCAGTTGCGCCCGGCGCGCCTGGTGGCATACAGCCGGCCATCGACGGCCTTGAGCAAATCCCGGGCCGCCGCGCCGGCATCGACCAGCGCCGTGCCCAGGCCGGCTGGCGGTCACCTGCGCGCCAGCCCCCGCTCCGCCGTGCAGGATCGCCAGCACGGCGCCCTGCGGCCACGGCGCTGCGGAGGCCGCTTCCGGCGCCGTTGCCGCCCGATGCGTACACTGGGCGCTTCCTCACATCACGTGGATCCGATGGCCAAGCCCAATTATTCGTTTGAAAAGCGACAACGCGAACTCGCCAAGAAGAAGAAGCAGGACGAGAAGGAAGCGAAAAAGCGCGCCGAGCGCGCCGCCACGAAGCCGGCGGAGACCCCGCCGGGGAGTGATCCCCGCCACGCTGCCGACCCGCGGACCGCACCGGAACGGAGCCGGGATCGCCCCCTGCCCCGCCTTCCCGCCGCGCCTCAGCGGTAGGGTCCCGGGCCGCGCCAGACCATCTCGCCGCGGTGGTACACGTTCATCACGGTGATGACCTGGCGGGCATCGCCGATGGTCTTCAGTTGCGGGTCGCCCGGTTCGACCAGGCGGCATTTGCTGGATCCGCGGCGCAGCGCGACTTCGGCCGGGCAGACCATCAGGTAGCGGGTGCCGGGCAGCGGGATGGACAGCTCCTTGATGCCGTTTTCCATCCACGCCTGCAGGCGCAGTTCGCCCAGCAGGTCGTACACGACCTGGTAGCCACCGACTTCCATCGCCGGCTCGCCGGCGACCATGTCGTCCTGGTTGCCCTGCAGGTTGGCCGGTCCGCGCGCGCGGCCGTCGTCGTCGGCGATGTCCTCGTCGAGCATGCCCGGGGGCGCCCGGTCCAGGTGTCCGGACGACGCTCGACCGTCGAGGGCGGGCTGGTGGCGGACGACTGCGCCTGGCTGTCGGCCGGCGGCTCCGGGCTGTCGCGCGACTGCTGCCGCTCATCGGCCGGGGTTCGATGAACCGGGCCTCCAGCACCGGCTTGCGCGGATCGGCGCGCTCGCGCGCCACGGCCTTGGCCGGCGCCTTGGCCGGCTTCTGCGGCTTGGGATTGGGCTTGATCGGGATGCGCTGCTCGGGCGCGGCCGATTCACCGACGAAGTTCACCTTCATCCGCCCGCCCGCCGATGACCCATGCGGCGCGGTCACGACCGGCGGCTTTGCCGACATCAGGACCAGCAGCAACAGCACGTGCAGCAGCACGCTCACGATCGCGGCGATCCACGGCCGCAGGCGGTCGATCCGGGGCTCGGCCCGGGTGCCGGGATGCGTCGGGGTGTGGCTCATGCCGCCTGGGGGACGTGGGGATTGCGGGCCCGCATGCGGGAGTCACGGAGTGCGGCGGCTGGGGAGCGGTCATCGTAGCGCGTGGGCGCTGACCGGTGAGCGTCGGCCGCGCGCCGCAGCGTGCCGCCGACGGAGCCATTCAGCCCGCCCCGCCCTGCACCGGGGCCCGCGCCTGCCCGCCCCATTCTGTGACCGGGTTAACCCTCTTGCTGCTAGCATGACGCATGACCGGTCAGGGGGACCGGCCTCTGGAACACCGCATGTCCCATGCTGTCTGGCGCGTCCTTGCGTTGTCGCTGTGCCTGCTGTGCGCCAGCCTCCCGACACGCCCTGCCCACGCGCTGGAGCCGCAGCGCCCGATCGGGCAGTTCACCCATGTCTGGTACGAGAACCAGCTGCCGCAAGGCACGGTCCTGTCCATCGCCCAGCGGGCCGACGGCTCCCTGTGGCTGGCCACCTATGGCGGCCTGGTCCGGCACAGCGGCGCCGGCTTCAACGCCATCGACCCGCGCGTGGCCCCCGCACTGAAGAGTTCGGCCATCACCGCCGTCAGCGCCGCGGTCGGCGCGGCAGGCGGCGACCAGGACCTCTGGGTCGGCACCCTGAACGGCGGCCTGTACCGCCTGCGCAGGCGCACGCTCGAACCGGTCCCCCTGCCCGCCGGCATCGAGAGCGTGTTCGGCATCGTTACCGACACCGCCGGTGCGCTCTGGCTGACCACCAATGCCGGCGTGGTCCGCAGCGTCGACGGCAACGCGCGCCTGCTCGATGACGCCGACGGCTTCCCGCCGCGTGGCTTCTACCGGGCGATCGTCGCCGACCCGGCCGGTGGCGTCTGGATCATCGCCGACGGCGTCGGCGTGGTGCACTGGCGCGACCAGCAGGTGCATGTCTACGACCAGAGCCAGGGCCTGCCCAGCAATGCCGCCTACAGCCTTGGCCATCGACGCGCGCGGAACCCCCGGGGTCGGCACCCAGGGGGACCGGCCTTCTTCCGCGACGGCCGTTTCCATCGCGAACCGCGCGCGGCCGCGCTCGATGGCACGCGCATCTACCACCTGTACGGCGATCGCGAAGGCAGCGTCTGGTTCGCGCCGCTGGGCGTGGGCCTGTGCCGGCTGACCACCGCGCATTTCTCCTGCGACGGGCGCCTCGCCGGCATGCATGGCGAGACCGTGCGCTCGATGTTCGAGGACCGCGAGGGCAACCTCTGGCTCGGCACCACGTCCAGCGGGCTGCACCGGCTCAGCACCTCCAAGCTGGTCACGGTGACCGGCGAGATGGCGTCCAACGCGGTGCGCACCGTGTACCAGGCACCGGGCGGCGCGCTGTGGATCGGCACCGATGGCGGCGGCCTTACCCGCTATTTCGACGACGCGATGCAACCGGCCACCGCCTACAACCGGCAGCTGCCGAGCCAGCTCCTGCGCGCGATCGTGTCCGACGCGGACGACCAGCTCTGGGTCGGCGGCACCGAAGGCGTCACCCGCTTCGACCGCACCGGCAAGGCGCGCACATTCGGCATCGGCGACGGCCTGCCCGGCACGATCGTGTTCGCGTTCGCGCCGGCCCGCGAAGGCGGCATGTGGACCGGCACCCTGCAGGGCGTGGCCCGGATCGACGGCGACGCGGTGCATGTCCTCGAAGGCAGCCGCGGCGACGACACCCGCGCCTTGTACGAGGACGCCGGCGGCCGGCTCTGGATCGGCCTGCGCAGCGGCCTGCGCTGCCTGCACGAGGGGGTATTGGACCAGTGCGGCACTGACGGCCTCACCGGCACCAGCGTGTTCGCCTTCCACCCGGATGCCGACGGCGACCTCTGGCTCGGCACCAGCGTGGGCATCATGCGCATCCGCGACGGTATCGTGACCCGCTACCTGGAGCGCGCCGGGTTCCACGGCGATGCGGTGTTCGCGCTCCTCGACGACGGCCGCGGCAACTTCTGGTTCAGCTCCAACCGCGGCATCGGCCGGATCGCCAAAAGCGACCTGCGGGCACTGGACAGCGGCAGCGTGCAGCACGTCGAGCCGCACTGGTACGGCACCAGCGACGGCATGCTCAACGCGCAGGGCAATGGCGCCTCGCAGGCGCCGGCCGCGCGCAGCGACGACGGCCGGTTGTGGTTCGGCACCGCCAAGGGTGTGGTCGTCGCCGACCTGGACCGCATGCAGGGCAATCCGCAGCCGCCGCCAGTGGTGATCGAACGCATGCTGGTGGATGGCGTCGACGTGGATCCGCACGCGCCAGGCCCGTTGGGTCCGGGCGTCGAGCGGCTCGAGCTGCAGTTCGCCGCGATGAGCTACGTCGCACCGTCGGCGGTGCACTACCGCTATCGCCTGGAAGGCTTCGACCGCAACTGGAACGACGCCGGCAACACCCGCACCGCCTACTACACCAACCTGCCGCCGGGTGACTACGAGTTCCGGGTCATGGCCAGCAACAACGACGGCGTGTGGAACGAGGACGGCGCGCGCATGCAGTTCACCCTGCTGCCGCGCTGGCACCAGACCTGGCGGGCTGCGCACGCTGGTGGTGCTGGCCACGCTGTGCCTGCTGACCGCGATGGTCCGCCTGCGCCTGCACGCGGCCCGCCAGCGCGAGCTGGCCCTGACCCGGGAAGTGGCGCAACGCACCGAGGCGCTGAAGGATGCCAACGCGCAGCTGCAGCGCATCGCCGCCATCGACGCCCTCACCGGCATCGCCAACCGCGGCGAGTTCAACCGTCGCCTGCTGCAGGCATGGGAAGACCATGCCGGGCGCGACGCGCCGCTGGCCGTGCTGCTGGTGGATGTGGATGAATTCAAGGCCTACAACGACAACTACGGCCACCTGCGGGGCGATACCGTGCTGGCGACCGTCGCGGCCACGCTCGAAGCCGAAACGGGCACCGAAGCCGGCATCGTCGCCCGCTACGGCGGCGAGGAATTCGCCGTGCTGCTGCCCGACCGCGACATCGAGGCCGCGCTGGCGCTGGCCGCCGACCTGGTCACCGCCGTCCACGCCCTCGCCACGCCCCACCGCGCTTCGACCGTGGCCGAGCACCTCAGCGTCAGCATCGGCGCGGCCAGCATGCGGCCGGCGCGCAGCGGCAGCCCCGACGACCTGCTGCACGCCGCCGACGGCGCGCTGTACCGGGCCAAGGCCGAAGGACGGAACCGGGCACTGCCGGCCTGAGCCGTTCGCAGCCAACGGGTTCGAGCCGCGATCGTCCGCGATGCCGGCGAGCCGGACGGTGGCCCAAACTGCCCGGCGCGAAGGCCCATGCCGGTGCAGCCCGTCGCATCGGAGACGCGTGCCGGGGGCCTGTTCCAGTCCCGCGCCATGCGCAATGATCGGTGCATGAAACCCCTGCTCCTGCTGGCCGCCCTCGGATGGCCCCTGCTCGCCAGCGCGGCCTCGCCCGAGCGCGAAGTGTCGATCGTGTTCGTCGGCGACGTGATGGTCGCCGAACGTCCGGGCGAGCTGATCGCCGCCGGGGTCGATCCGTTCCGCCCTTCGCCGGACTGCTCGATGCGCACGACCTGCGGATCGGCAACCTGGAATGCGTGGTCGCCAGCGGCGGCAACGCGTTGGCCAACAAGCCGTTCACCTTCCGTGCCGATCCGGGCGTGCTGCCGGTGCTCAAGCGCCACTTCGACGGCATGTCGCTGGCCAACAACCACTCGGGCGACTTCGGCAAGGCCGCCTTCGCCGAACAGCTGGAGCTGATGCGGCACGCCGGGCTTGCCGGGTTCGGCGGCGGGCGCAACGCGACCGAGGCGCACGCGCCGCTGATCCTAACGCAACGGGCTGCGCATCGCCCTGCTCGGCTACGTCGAGTTCAAGCCGCGCTCGTTCGAGGCCGACGCCACCCGGCCGGGCGTGGCCTGGAGCGGCGAGGACGAACAGGTGATCGAGGACATCGTCGCCGCGCGCCGCGACCACCATGCCGACATCGTGATCCCGTACATGCACTGGGGCTGGGAGGAGGAAGCCCAGCCCAGCCCGCGGCTGCGCGCGTTCGCGCGGCGGATGATCGACGCAGGCGCCGACATGGTGGTCGGTGGGCATCCGCACGTGACCCAGGCGCCGACGTCTACAAGGGCAAGCCGATCATCTACAGCCTCGGCAACTTCCTGTTCAACAGCTTCGAAACCGAAGCCACCACCACCGGCTGGGTGCTCTCGGCGAAGATCGGCCCGGAAGGCGTGCGCAGCTGGCGCACGCACGTGGCCCGGCTGGACGCCGACGGCGTGCCGCGGCCTGCACCCGGCGCCGCCAGCCCGTGCGGCAAAGCCGGCGACGCGACGGTCGCCCTGTGCAAGGGAGCACGCTGATGCCCGCATGGGCGCGCGTATCGCTGCTGCTTTGCGGACTCCTCCTGTGTGGCCACGCCCGCGCCGCGACCGCCCGCTGCCATGTCGTCTATGGCGGTGAGGAATGGACCGTGGACGCGGCACCGACGGCTTCGCCCTACAGGGGTCAAGGCCACAAGATCGGCCGCTACTTCGAGTTCAAGCTGGTCCATGCCGAGCTTCCCGGCACCGGCGCGTTCATCCGCATCTACACCTACGGCATGAGCAGCGGCGACCCGGTCCTGATCCACCAGGCGACGTACCGCCCGCCCTTCGATCCCCGCACCGCTGCCTACGGCTTCACCGGCTTCCAGTACGTGTACGAACCGAGCAAGAGCAGCGAGCTGCAGTACTGGTGCGAGTACGTGCGCTGAGGCCGCGCCGGGCGGCTTCTACAGCGAAAAGTCTTCCGGCCGGTAGAACGTGAAGCCGGTGATCTGGTGCGCGGCCAGCGCCTCCTTCACGACGTCGCTGACGATGATCACCGGCAGGAACTCCGCCAGCCGGAAAATGGGCGGATAGCTCCCGCCTGACATCGGCGTCAACCCCAGTTTGTCGATGAACCGGATGGCGCCGTCATCGAAATACTCGATCCCGGACTGCGCGTGGTCCACGCATGCGAACGCGCCAACGATGTTGGCGATCCAGAACGGCTCCATAACCTTGGCCCGTGGCCGTGTTGACCAGCCGTGCGCGGTAGTACTGGAGATTGGCCAGCCCTATACCCTCGAATACGGTCCTGACCCGGTCGTTGATCAACAGTCCGCGGCAGCCATAGGCGGGAATGTTGTCCGGCATGCGTTCATCGCACCGGATGTCGAACGGCACGTCGATGACCGGCAGCGATGCGGGCTGCCTGAGCCCGCGGTCAAAACTCCAGTCATGCTGTTCGACCAGGGGCGGGGTGCCGTCGATGGACAGCTCATGCTCACTGGACCGCTCGCTCATCATCACCCAGTACACGACGGCTCCTGTCCGGTTCCCTTGCGTCCACCTGCCAGCGACCGCGCCAGTGCACCGGTCGAATCCACGTCCCACCACCCCGTCGCCATCGCGCTGGCCGGTCTGCATGCGAAGCGCCGGCGTTGCGCCATCGCAGGCACCGCCAGGCGTTTTTGCTGCCACCACCCGTCAGTGCGCCAGCGCCTTCGACTCCGGCACCACCGCCCGCAGGATCGGCTCGACCCAGCCCTGCCGGCTGAAGTCGTAGAGCAGGAAGTCGCTGGAGAACTGCCAGTAGGCGTAGGCGAAGCCGCGCGCCTCGGCGGCGCGGGCGACGGTGCCGGTCCAGCGCACGCGGCTGTCCATCGGCGCCTTGTCATACGCGCCGAACTCGCCCAGCAGCACCGGCCGGTCGTGTTCGAGCGACCGCGGCCTTGACCACGTCGAAGTCCCTGCCGACCTGCGCGATCTGTTCCGGCGTGCCGAACGGCACATCCTTGAGTTGCCGGAACTGATCCTCCACCCAGTCGGCACCCCGGTGGGTGAACCCGAACGGCTCGTAGTAGTGGAAGGTGGCGATGAGGTGGCGGTCGGCTTCGGGCAGCTGCAGCTGTGCCAGGGTAGCGGAAGCCATTCCAGCCGACCGGCCCGACCACGACATTGCGGGTCGGGTTGCTGGCCCGCACCACACGCAGCAGGCGTGGCAGCAGCGCGTTCCACGCCGCCGCATCCAGCTGCCCGTGCGGTTCGTTGAGCAGCTCGAACACCAGCGTGTTGGGCTGGTCCGCATAGCGCGTGGCCAGCTGCGACCAGACCTGCTCCAGCCGCGGCGTGCAGGCGGCGAGGTCCCTGGCGCAGTCGTCGAAGTCGTGCACGTCCAGGATCGTCACCAGCCCGTGCCTGCGGCCCACCGCCACCACCCAGTCCAGCTTGGCCAGCCAAGGCCGGGTCGAGCACGCCGTCCGCGTCGAGGTGGCGGAAGGTGAACAGCACCACCCGCACCGTGCCGAAGCCGGCATCGTGGATGGCCTTGAAGTGCTCTTCCCGGTAGTTGCCCTGCCCGCCGTCCTTCCAGTACGGGTCGTAGCCGAGGATGTTCACGCCCGCGCCCATCCGCGCGACCTGCTCGGCGGCGGAGATTTCCACGAAGCCCGGCGCTGCCGGCAACGACGCTGCCACCTGCGCACCTGTCACCGGCGCGGCCAGCATCATGGCCAGCCCCATCCCGATGCCTGCAATGACCTTCCGCATTTCCTTCCCCTGCAACCATCGCGTCCGCGAATCAGGCGTCGCATCTTGGCATGTGAACGGCGCTTGCACACCGCCACCACGCCGCCGCTTGGCCGCCTGTCGGCCTCTCCGCGACGGCATCGGCGGAGATGGCGTCTGTCGAATTCACGGGTCACGACAACGCACAGCTGACCGCACGCGCAGGCGTACGACCTTCCCGGCATCCACGGCACAGGAGCCGCCCGCACCGTCCATGTCGATCTCGAGCTCGCTCGCCCGTCGTCTGGACAAACCCCACCTTCCCGGCCCGGAGCCCGACGATGCGCATCATGGTGATCGCCAAAGCCACCCCGAAAGCGAACAGGGCACCCTGCCTACACCCGAGGCGTTCGCCGCAATGGACCGCTACACCGACGAACTGGTCGCCGCCGGCATCCTCGTCGCCGGCGCCGGGCTCAAGCCGTCGAGCCAGGCAAGCGGCTGGCCTTCGACGGTGCCCGCTGCCTGGTCACCGACGGCCCTTTCACCGAGACCCGCGAACTGATCGCCGGCTTCTCGATCTGGGAAGTCAAGGACATGGACCACGCCCTGGCATGGGCGCGGCGCTGCCCACCGCTCGCTTCATGCGCCAGCGAGATCGAGCTGCGTCCCTTCATCGAGGCGGGCGACCTGGCCGAGCTGCTGGCGCCAGAGGAACGTGCCACGCCGCGCGAAGGCGAGCGCGGACGACTCGGCGTCGCCTAGCAACGACGCCACCGCGAACACCACCTGCCGCACGCCGTCGATGCACATCCAGAAATCGCCACTTCGCACCTGTCCGCACGCGCCCCGCCAGCGCGGTGCCGTCCGCCTGACATCCCCGTTCGCGGCCGGCTAACACGCACGGGCGTACCCAGTGACCCGCCCATCCCCCGTGGGCCCATCGAGGAAACCGCATGAAGATCGTGACCAGCCTGAGCTTCCAGGCCAATGCCGGGAAGCGTTCGAGTTCTACGCCAGGTCCTGGACGGCCGCATCACCGCCGCCTTCCCCTATGGCGACGGTCCGCCGGGAATGGAAGTCAGCGACCCGAAGCAGAAGGAATGGCTGATGCACTGCTGGCTGGAGGTCGGCGACCAGGCCCTGATGGGTGCGGACATGGCCCCGGCATGGGCGCCGAACATCGACAAGCCCAAGAACGGCTTCGACGTGACCCTGCACACCGACGACATCGCCAAGGCGCGGCGCTGGTTCGAGCAGCTGTCCGAAGGCGGCAAGCAGGTCATGCCCTTCGCCGAGACGTTCTGGTCGCCGGGCTATGGCGCGTTCGTCGACCGCTTCGGCATCCCGTGGATGGTCAACACGGTGCCCCAGGCAGACTGGAAGCCGGCGCAGGCCGCGTAGGCGGATCGCCGCGCGCCTGGGGGCCAGCGCCCGCTGCGCGCCACGGAAAGGGGACGAAGTCGTGTCCACCCCGGCTCCAGCACCGGGACAACCCGGTCAGCCACGACGACTGGCCGGCATCGAGCGGTGACATCGTTGGATCGGACATCCCCGTCGGGCTGTGGCGCGGCCGCGATCAGTGGGGCACGCCCATTACGCGGGTCCAGGAGTTCGCATCCAGGAGCCAGCCCCATGAGCAACGCGGACATCTTCGGATTCTCGGAAGACGGCTGGGGAGAAATCCGCGGCGGCATCGTCCACGTGGTGAAGAACCACCGGTTCAACGCCCAGGACGCTGCCGTACCACCCGGGCAGGCCATCGAGTTCGAGTTCTACGTCGCCCAGTTTCCGTTCCACATGGTCGTCACCCACACGCAGGACGAAATCGGCACCACCGAACGACGCGCCAGCACCGGCGACGTCGCCCCCTGTGCGTGACCTGCAGCGCGGGAGCGCGATGGCCGCGATGGCGACGCCGGCCGCGGGTGGCAATGGCGCCGCCCCCGTTCCCGGCGCCGCGATCGCGCGCAGGCGGCAGCTGGATATCGTCGATTTCAACGGCACGGTGCTTGAGCCGCCGATACCGGAGCCGCCCTGGGATCGGATCGTGCCGTTCGAGATAACCCTGACGCCGCCCAACGGCCTTACTCCACTCGTGTACACCAATCCATGGGCCAGCACGCTTTCGCGCTGGCCCAGCGACACCGCGCGCATCGATCCGGCCTACATCGAGCGAGGCAAGGGACGCTGGACCATATCCGTGCGCAACCCCGGCCCGATCGCGCGACGCATGCAGGTGCACGTGCAGTCGGTGCACGCACTGACCGGCATCCGCCACCAGGACATCCCGCTTTCCCTGCTCAATCGCCTGTCGGCCACAGCATTGGCCAAGGCGTTGCCGGTAATCGAGTACGACGACGGCAACATCGTGGTGCGAACACCCACGCATTTCATGGACCTGATGGGCATCGACCGCACCTACTCGCTGGGCTCGCTGGCGGCCGCCGTGGTGGATGGCCTGCCCACGTTCACCCCGTTCTGGGCCCGGGTCATGTCACGACAGGATTTCGCCGCGCGCATCCAGCAGCGCAAGGCGGCGCTGGCGGCCGAATACCTTAAGAAAGAGACAGCAATACGGATCCATGTACCATACCAACGAACTCAACGCGATGCGCGCCTGCGAGGAGTCGCTGTCACGATTGCAGCAACTCCCGGAGTCGCGCGCCGCCTATTGCCTGGTACTGGAGGGCATGTTCAGCGAGCCAGGGATCGACCTCCTGGTCGTCGGCACCATCGCCGAAATCGACAACCGCATTCCGCAGATCGGCCTGGTCTTCGACGAGCAGTTCCAGTTCGTCGACGTATTCACCAACCTGGCGATCGACCTGAGTCCGGCATTGACCAAGACCCTGCTGGGGGCCGCGGGAACGGCCGCTGCCCTGTCGCTGCTGGTCAACCCGGTGCTGGGCCTGTTCGCCCTGGTCGGGGGCGCGCTGCTTTACAACTCGATCGACGACATGGACGTCGAGGAAACGATCCGCGCCGGGATCCGCCGGATGGGTCCGCCGATCGCCGCCTACGTGAAACGCGCGCTCGAGCGGATCACCGATCTTGGCGCCAACGGCCTGCATGCGCGGATCGCACCCGGCGCCGCTGCCGATGGCTCGGACAACCTGCACATCCAGTACTTCAATCCCGCCGATGCAAGCCCGCCCCGCCCGCGCCCGCCCGGAATCTTCGGCACCTTCGGCGGCGCGGTGGAAACCATGGTCCTGGCGCAGGGTGACAACACCGGACCTGCGGGCAACGTCGCCCGCAGGTCGCGCCTTACCGCCAATGCCGTCACCCACGGTCCATTGGACCTGCCACTGTCCACCGGACGCGAACCGGAGGGCGAAGCACCGGGTCCGCTTCCCCCGGATTCGTCGTGCCTTCGCCGGAAACGCTGGGGCGCCTGGATGACCACGACTGCATCGTCGTGCTGATGATGGAGAACCGCTCCTACGACCACTTCTTCCAGGAGCTGCCACTGGCATTTCCCGACAAGGGGTACCGGTCCACGCCTGCCGACTACCGCAACACCGCCCCGCCCGGCTTCAAGCATCCGTTCCAGATCGTCCGAAACACCAGCATCGGCATCGGCAACAGCCTGATCTTCACCCCCAGCCGGCGCTCGACCGACCCCAACCACAACTACACCCATACGCTGCTGCAGATTGGCGGCGGCACCGAAGAGACCCGCGGCAGCGGCGAGATGAAGGGCTTCGCCGTCGACCTTACCCGCGAGTCCGATTCACCGCAGATCGCCGTGAGCTACTTCGGCATGGAGGACCTGCCGGTCTATCGGACGCTGGCCGAGTGGTACCCGGTGTGCGACCGCTGGTTCGCCGCCCTGCCCGTGGGCACCTATCCCAACCGGCTTTCCAGCCTCCAGGTACCGTGCCGTTCCTCTTCAACATCCATATGGATGACCCCTCGCTGGGCTACATCCCCGACTATTCGATCTTCGACCTGCTCGATACCCAAGGCATCAGCTGGAAGTTCTTCGAGAGCGACATCGGCACCCTGCGCCTCTACGAGCGCTACCGGCTGAACGTCAGCCGGGCACGCCCGATCGAGGAGCTTGATGCCACCTTGCGCGCCGCCCACCGCGGCAGCGGCCTGCCCCGGGTCATGTTCATCGAGCCCCAGTTCCTCTACGGCAACGATGACCACCCGCCGATGGATATCCAGCAGGGACAGAAGTTCATCCGCCAGGTCATCGGCAAGTTCATCGAGCATGGCCAGCTCCACAGGGCGCTGTTCGTCATCACCTACGACGAGCATGGCGGCTTCTTCGACCATGTTCCCCCGCCGGGCACCGCGGCGGCCGCCCGGTTCGGCGACCCGGTCGCCGATGCGGACGTGCGCGACTACGGCACCGTGGAACCGCTCTACGTCCTGCCGGCCACGCCAGGCGAGGAAGAAACCATCGCCCCGACCTGCCCGGGCGTGCGCGTGCCCAGCCTGGTCCTGTCCAAGTACGCCTCCCGCGCGCCAACCACACCGTGCTCGACCACACCGCCATCCTCAAGACCATCCTGCTGCACAACCGCGCGCGGATCAGCACCAGCCAGTTCACCCGCTTCGGCGAGCGCGTCATGAAGCGCAACCACCTAGGTAAGGTCCCCCCCCCACCTGCAGAGCCCCCGCCCGCTCGACTACGCCGCGCTCTCGGCCGCGCTTGGCTACCGCAACTCCTGGCAGGACAGCCTGACCGCCGGCGTGGTCTCCGCGCGTGCCCCGGGCATGACATCCACGCATCCGGCCAACGTGCTGCGTGGCATCGCCACACCGCGCGGCAGGACCGTGCTGGGCGGCTAGCGACCGGTGATCATGCCGCAGCGGCGGCCGTGGTCCAGCAGGTGTATCCGGGCAGCCGTCGCCGGCTTCGCCGGCGGATCGTGTCCAGTCCCTGCGCCCCATGGGCAGGTGGCCCATGCACTCTGACCCGGGCTTCGATGCCCTCGCCTGACGGGCTGCGCGTCAGGACCGGTTGCCCGGTCCGACCCAACCCTTCCCGTCGAGGAAGCGCTGTGCCTCTTTTCCGTAGCGCTCGTACCCCTTCGCCAGGTACGGCAGCAGCAGGCGCAGCCAGGCGCGGGCGGCCTGGCGCATCTCGCGTTCGCAGCCGTCGGCGCGCTCGGGGGTCAGGGTGCGGGCGTCGACCATGTCGGCGAACCCGGCCGGGTTGGTGCCGTAGATCATGCATTGCAGGTTGAAGTAGCGCTGCTCGCCCAGGCGTGGACGTCGGCGTAGGCGTCAAGGTCGTAGGCGCCGGTGCTGTGCGAGAGCAGCCAGTTGGCGGCCATGCGCAGGTTGTCGATGACCTGTGCGGGCGTTTCGTCGCTGTCGGCGAAGCGCAGCATCAGGATCGCGGCCAGCTGGTCCACCGCGTCTTCCTGGCGGCCGGTGACCGGAAGGTCGAGCAGTTCCACCAGCGCATGGCCGGTTTCGTGCAGGACGATGAAGCGCACGCTGGCGCGCATGTAGCGCAACGGGTAGCCGTCGCCCCGGCGCAGCGCACGCTGCTGCGCCAGGCCCTGCTCGTACAGGGCCTGCAGGCTTTCGTAGCACAGCACCACCTCGGCGTCGGCCGGCTGGTAGAGCGCGCCGGGTCCGCCGCATTCGGCGGTCACGAAACGCAGGCGCCGCGGCAGCAGGAACATTCCGTCGATCGCCTGCACTTCCGGCAGCTGGCGCCACAGGTCCGCCGCCTTGACCCGCGCGTAGATCGCCTGCAGCTCGGCCGACCCCGGCGGCGCATAGGCGTACTCGAACGCAGGCGCCGCCGGTGGCATCGCCTGCGCGGCGCGCTGGCCCGCGGGCGGTTCGGCCGACATCGCACGCACGTCCCCCGCGCCGGGCTGTCGAGCGCCGGCATACCCGGAAGCGGAGGCGACCAGTCCGAATACCAGCACGCCAAGACAGCCCTTCAGCACCCTCGCAGACACGCGCGACCGCCCCTTTCCATAAAGAAATGAACCCGCCACCGAGCCCGCGAGGTCCCCGGGCCGGAGTATGCCAGCGACACTTGCCCTCCCCGCGCCGCGGCGGTCACTGCGGCCACGGAAACGTGCGCCCCGTCGCCACCCGGGTGGAGCCGCTCGGCCCGGGTCGTCCCCTTTGCCCGCGCCCGCGCCCGAGCCCCGCCATCGGGCGCTGCCATCGACATGACATCCGGCAGTTCCAGCCGCCCCGGGCCGGGGGCGGTATAGTGGCCCGCGCATGGCCGGCACCGTGCCGGGCACCAACCACACAAGGAATCGTCATGGGTCTGGTACAGGCAGTGGTGGGGGCGGTCGGTGGCGTACTGGCCGACCAGTGGAAGGACTTCTACACCGTGCCGGCCGGCTTGCCGGCGACCGCGGCGCTGTTCGCGGCGGTGCCGCGCGGCACCAATGCCGGACGCGGCTCCAACACCGCCGGCTCGTCCAACATCATCAGCAACGGCTCGAAGATCGTGGTGCCGGAAGGCTACGGCCTGCTGCTGCTGCAGGACGGCGCGATCACCGGCTTCGTCGCCGAGCCGGGCGGCTACGAGTGGCGCTCGGACGCGCTGGATTCGCAGTCCGTCTTCGCCGGCGACGGCATCGTCAGTCCGCTGATCAGGCAGAGCTGGGAGCGCTTCAAGTTCGGCGGCCAGCCCGGCTCGCAGCAGGCCGCCTTCTTCGTATCGCTCAAGGAGCTGCCGGACAACCGCTTCGGCACCCAGTCGGAGATCTACTGGGACGACGGCTTCCTCGGCACCCAGGTCGGCGCGGTCACCCGTGGCTCGTACACGCTGAAGATCGTCGACCCGATCCTGTTCGTGAAGAACTTCGTACCGGCCCGCTACCTGCAGCCGGGCCAGGTGTTCGACTTCACCGACATGGACAACGCCGCCGCCGGCCAGCTGTTCAACGAGGTGGTCGGCTCGCTGGCCCCGGCCTTCAGCCTGTACAGCAACGATCCCGGCAAGGGCAACCGCATCACGAAGCTGCAGCAGGACTCGCTGGGTTTCGCGCAGAGCCTGTCGCAAGCGGTGGAGAACGCCTATCAGTGGAAGTCCGACCGCGGCCTTACCATCGTCAAGACCGCCATCGTCTCCATCGAGTACGACGCCAACACCCGCGAGCTGCTCAAGACCGTGCAGCGCGCCGACGCACTGTCGGGCGCGCGCGGCAATGCCAACCTGCAGGCCAGCGTGGCCCAGGGCATCCAGTCTGCCGGCGAGCACAGCGGCGCGGCCGGCCTTAGTCGGGCTGGGCATGGCCACCGGCATGACCGGCGGCATCGCCGGGCTGCAGCAGCCGGTGGCCCCGGCCGCGCCGGCCGCCGAAGACCCGGTGGCCAGGCTGAAGAAGGCCAAGGAGATGCTCGACCTGGGCCTGATCACCCAGCCGACTACGACGCGCTCAAGGCCAAGGCGCTGGGCCTGTAACCACGACGGCCCCGCAACCGCATGTCCACGCCCAACACTCCGCCGCCGCTGCCGGCGGCGCCGCCCGGCGGCGGTCCCGACGGCCCCGGCTCGCCCCGGGACGTCCCGCCGGCGCCCGGCAGTTTCCCCATCGACCCGCACACCCTGCCCCCGCCGATCCGCGATGAACTGCTGGCCCCGGACCCGGAGGCCATCGACACGTCCGCGCAGGAGCTGAAGGACGGCCTCAACCGCTGCCCCCGCTGCGGCGCCACCGACATCCGCCACAAGCCCGGCACCGACCTGCTGGTGTGCCTGTACTGCCGCCACGAATGGGACGGCGCCCGGGTGGAGGAGGCTTACGGCTTCGGCGAGGGCATCGGCGAGCTGCGCGGCACCGTCATCGCCTCCGGCGCGCGCGACATCGAAGCCGACAGCAGCAGCCTGATGAGCTTCAAGTGTTCCGGCTGCGGCGCCGAGGTCACGGTCAACACCGAGAGCAGCATGACCGCCCGCTGCCACTGGTGCCGGCACGTGTTCGGCGTCAACGAGCAGGTGGCCAACGGCGCGGTGCCCGACGCGGTGCTGCCGTTCCATATCGGCAAGGACGATGCGGTCGCGCGCATCCGCCAGTTCGTGGACAAGCGCCGGCTGTTCGCGCTCAAGGCGTTCAAGGAACAGTTCACCCCGGAGAACGTCACCGGCGTGTACCTGCCGTACATGATCGTGGACGGCAACGCGAGCGCGGTGGTATCCGGCAAGGGCGAGATCCAGACCCGCGAATACACCCGCGGAAACGACAAGAACAAGCAGACCTACTACGACGCCGACGTGTACCAGGTGGAACGGCAGGTCTCCTTCACCGTCGATGACCTGCCGCTGGAGTCCTCGGCCGCGCGCGGCAACCTGGACGTGCAGGCCAACACCAACAACATCATCAACGCCATCCTGCCGTTCGACACCAAGAACGCGGTGAAGTGGAACGCCGCCTACCTCAACGGCTTCAGCTCCGAGAAGCGCAACCTCAACATCGATCGCCTGAATCCGCGGCTGGAGGACCAGCTGCTGTCCATCGCGCGCGCCCAGGTGGCCGGCTCGGTCGACCGCTACGACCGCGGCGTGCGCTGGGAGCGCGAGGCGCTGGACGTGCACGGCACCCGCTGGGTGGCGATGTACCTGCCGGTGTGGCTGTACTCCTACCACCAGCCCGGCGCCAACGGCGGCATGCTGCACTACATCGCGGTCAACGGCCGCACCGGCGAAACCATGGGCAGCGTGCCGGTGCAGCACTGGAAGCTGCTGCTGGCCGCCCTGACCGCCGGCACCTTCATCGAAGGCATCGCCTTCTGGTTCCTAGTGGCCAGCTCATGAGTGACGACGGCAGCCTCCTCCTGCTCGCTTCCGGCCCGGTCGGCGCCACCGCGCTGTACTGGATGCTGTACCGCTACTACCGCAACACCGACAAGTCGCACGCCTTCGAGCACGAGACCCGCGTCGAGGCCCAGCCCATCACCGGCACCGACCACAAGGTCGACACCGTGACCGGCACCTGGGAGACCCGCATCCGCGGCGACAACGTGCACGACTACCGGGCGCGGGTGGAGCGGGATACCGGGTGAGGTTGGCGCTCACCGGCCGCAGGTGTCCAGCCTGCCCGGTGCCATCGCCGGGCCCACACTCGATGATGCGTCGGCTTCCAGCATGCGCGGCGAGCAGTGGAAGTGCACTCTGGACCTTGTTTCGAGATGCACACTGGCCGCCAGCTCCGGGGAGCGACGGCAGGCAACGCGGAGGGGAGCCCTCCCGCCTGCCGTCGCAAGCCGGGAGTCAGGGCTTGGGCGTACCCGCCGCCTCGGGTGTCGCCTTGCTGGCCGGCGGGTCATCCGAAGGATGGTCGACCACGTACAGCCAGCGCCCGTCGATCTTCTTCTGCACGTCGGTGTAGCGGCCGCTGGTGGAGGACTCGGCCCCGCTCGCCTTGTCTGCGGTGCGGATCACGTAGGTGCCCCACGCCACCCGCGCATCGCCGACGCCTTCCTGCCCGATCTCGGTCATCTCGATGCCCTTGACCGTGTAGCCGCCAAAGAAGTGGGCGAAGCCCTCGCGGATGGCCGCGCGTCCCTTCGCCGCCGGCCCGCCGGGGAACCAGATGATGGCGTCCTCGGCATAGCAGGCCGCGACCGCGTCGGCGTTGTTGGCCTCGAATCCGGCCTTGAAGCATTCCCCGGCGGACGGCTCGTTGCCGGCCGCGAGCGCCGCCCCGGCCCACAGGGCCAGTCCACAGATGACCGCCCTGCCCACGCGATACCGCTGCTGCATGTCGTTCTCCTGGTGGCGTGCGCTGATGTGGCACGCATGACGGAGGCCAACGGGCTGCGCCGGCCGATGCGGCCAGTGCGCGGGTGGAAGGTGCACCCTGCCCCTCGTTTCCTTACCCCGCGCCGCCCGCCTCGGCCATCGGTCCCGCGGATGAAACCCGGTCTTCGCCAGCCTGCCGACTGGCCCGATACGCGGTCGGCGTGCAACCCATCTCCGCCTTGAAGGCGCGGTTTAACGGACCCAGCGACGCAAACCCGCACTCGCCGCTGATCTCCGGGATGCTGGCGCCAGCGTCCGGCTCGGTAAGGCGCCGGCAGGCGTAGGCGATGCGGCGGCGGTTGAGCATCTGGTTGAAATTCTTCTCGCCCAGGGGCCGATGATGAGCCGGCTCAGCTTGTGCTCGGCCGTGCCCAGGCGACGGGCCAGGTCGGCGACCTTGAGCTCGGGCTCGCGGTAGACCTCGCGCACGTCCAGCTGGTGGCGCAGCGCATCCAGCAGGCGCGCGTCCACGGCGCCCAGTGGCATCGACGCGCTGGCGGTACGCGTCCCGTGCACCGCCGCAGACGGCAACGGCGCGCCGCGCCGGTAGTGCAAGGCCACCTATGGGTGAACAGCACGATCGCGATCACGCACCCGCGACCAAGGCCCGCGTGAAGCGTGCCCAGCACCGGCCAAGGCCGGCGCCAACGCGGCCGCCAGCGTGCTCGACAGCACGCAGCCGGCGAACACGGCCGTGAAGCCCACGCGCAGGCGGCGCTCGGCCGGCGCCAACGTCGACGACCAGCCGCGCAGCGGCTCCAAACGACAGCACCAGCAGGCTGGAACTGGCCAAGGTAAGCACAGCGTCCGGGCCATAGGCCCAGGTGAAAGCCGCACCACCCCCCCTACATGGGCGATGCGATAGCCGGCAATCAGCAGCGCTACCCCGACGGCGACGGCCACGTGCACCCGCCCCACCCCGTCCGACCCGCGGAAAAGTGCGCGGGACACCAGCCAGAACCCGTTGCAGGTAAAGCTGCCACCGACCACCACCGCCACCTGCATCCAGGTCGGCGCGCCATGGAGCCACGGCGCCACCAGCGACAACGCCATCGAGCCGCTAACCATCGCGAACAGCGCGTCCGCATCCTGCCGGTGTCGGCGCAGCAGCAGCGCCAGCATCGACCCGGTCGCCACCGCGACCGCCAACCCCGTCATGACTGCCTGCCATCCGTGCATCGCATGTCTCCGCTGTACCGGCACAGGCTGGACCGGCGCCGCGGCGCCTGCAACCGCCAGCGGTCATGGGTCGGCCCCGCGCGCAGCCACGCCACCGGCGGGCGCCGCATTCACACGCCGATCCGGCCGGCCGAATCGCGATTCGGCAGGACGCGTCGTGGCCTGCCGCGCATCGTGCTGCGATCTGCCTGCCGGAGCCGCCGCATGTCCCTGTCCCATCTCCCCTGACCTCCCGCTGGCCTGCCCGCCTGTCTGCGCCGCGCGTGCTCTCCGCCGGCGCCAGCGCCTGGCATGCTTACCGCGGTCGTCGGCCAGCTGGCCTTCGTCGCCTTCATCGCGCTGTTCTTCGGCGGTGCCCTTACCGATGGCGAGCTGGCCGGCTTGAACCGCAAGCCGCACGTGACCGGCTACGTGCCCGGCGATCTGGCCGGCAACCTCCAGTTCCTGGGCCATGCCCTGCTCGGCGGCCTGATCACCTTCGCCGGCATGCTGCAGCTGGTGCCGGCGCTGCGCCGCCGCTGGCCGGCCCTGCACCGCTGGAACGGGCGCCTGTTCCTGTGCATCTCGATCATGGTGACCGCGTCGGGCCTGTTCCTGGTCTGGGGCCGCGGCGCGCGGCTGGGCACCGGCAGCGACCTGTCCATCACCGCCAACGCCGTGTTGATCCCAGGCGTTCGCAGTGCTGGCCTGGCGCAGCGCGTTGCGCCGCGACCTTACCCACTCACCGCCGCCATGCCGTACGCGCCTTACTGCTGGTCAACGGCGTGTGGTTCCTGCGCGTGGGCATCATGCTCGCCGCCCTGGCGCATAGCGCCGCTGGGCGTGAAGATCGACTACGAGGGCGCGGTGTTCGTCGGCGTCAGCGTGGCCAGCTGGGTGTTGCCGCTGGCGATGGCGCAGCTGTACTTCCACGCCGAACGCCCAGGCCGGCCCGGCATGCAGTTCTTCACGGGCGGGTTGCTGCTGGTCCTACCCGTACTCACCCTCGCAGGCAGCGCAGCGGCCGTGGCCTTCATGTGGTGGCCGGTCCTGTGAGGCGGAAGGTACCGGCTTCTGGCGTCCAAGGCCCTGGACGATGGAGCGCCCCGGCCGGTCGAAATCGGCCAGGGCGGGACAAGCATCGTTGGCCTCGAACCCGGCCTTGAGCGATCCCTTGCCGAGGCTTCCTTGCCGGCGGCAATCGCCGGCTCGGCCCACCGGGACAGTCGGCAGATGATCGCCCTCCCCATGCGATACCGGTGCTGCATGTCCTCCGCTGCGGCGGCGTGCGCGACGTGGCACCCATGACGGAGGCAAGCGTACCCAATCGGTCCTTGTGGCCAGGGCGCGCATAACAAGTGCGTACTGGAGAAGCACGCCGGGTTAACCTGGCACGCAACCGACAACCGCAAGGGGAGCGGACGGATGGCCACAGGTGATGACTGGTCGCGGATCGAAGTGGAGGCCTGCGTGGCCGACTACCTGCGAATGCTGACCCCAACTCAACGGCCAGCGTTACAGCAAGACCGAACACGCCAGGCACTACTGCAAGCGCTGGACGGCCGCAGCCGCCCATCCCTGGAGTTCAAGCACTGCAACATCAGCGCGGTGATGCTGGCTTTGGGGTACCCCTACATCGACGGTTACAAGCCGCGCGGCAACTACCAAGGCGCTTCTGGCGGACGTGGTCGAAGCGCAGCTGGAAGGCAACGCGCCGCTGCAGGAGGCTACGCAGGCCGCCGTGCTGCGCCCGGCCGCCGACATCGCCGTGGCCGACGGCGATGCCGTGTGGGTGCCACCGCCGCGCCCTACCAAGGTCAGGGAAGCACCCGCCGACTACGCCGCGCGCTTCTCCGCTGCCCGCCGCGATTACCTGCCACCTATGGGAAGCCCGCAACCGCTCGCTCGGCCGCGCCGGCGAGTTGTTCGTGCTGGAACTGGAAACCCGGCGCCTGCACGCGGCCGGCAAGAAGGCGCTGAGCGAGCGCATCGACCATGTGGCCGCCTCCTGCGGGGCGACGGTCTGGGCTACGACGTGCACTCGTTCGAGGAGGACGGCCGCGACCGCCTGATCGAAGTCAAGACCACCGCCTTCGGCGAACTGACCCCGTTCTACGTCAGTCGCAACGAACTGGCGCGGTCCGAGCGCGACGCCGCGCAATACCACCTGTACCGCCTGTTCGACTTCCGCGACCGGCCGCGGGTGTTCAGCCTGCCCGGCGCCATCGCCAGGCATTGCCAGTTGGATGCGGTGTCATATCTGGCCAAGGCTTACTGGCTGACCCGCTCAACGGAAGGAGCCGACCATGCTTTCCAACTTTGTCTTCCTGTCCGCATTCCTCGTCACGGCGGCCTTGATCATCGCCTGCGCCACGATCGCCCGGCTGGTCCGCAAGCGCAGCAGCAGGCGCTCTCCGCTGCAGGGAAAGAAGATCGCCCACCTGCCCGGCCAGCAACTCACGGCCCGGATCAACAAGCACGGCGAAGACATGACTATGGCTTTCATGGTCATGTACCTCTCTCTGCCGATGATGCTGTTCGCCCGGGGCGATAGGACGTGTCGACTGGAGTAGGTTCAGATTCGGCATTGCCGAGGCCGCGTTCCTGGTCGCGGGGTTGGCCTTGTTCGCCTATGGCCTCTGGTCCTACGTACGCAACCTCAGGGCCTACCTGCGGGCCAGGAAGAAGGCCAGGTCGCCGAGCAGGTCACCGGACAGTTGCTCAACCGCCTGATTGGACCGCGCTGTATCGTCGCCCACGATGTGCCTTGCGAGGGCTTCAACATAGACCACGTGGTGATCGCACCGCGGTGCGTGTATGCGGTGGAGACAAAATCGTTCCGCAAGCCACGCGGCTCCGACGACAACAGCCACTTCAAGGTCAGCTTCGACGGAGCGGCGCTGCGCTTCCCCGACTTCGTTGACACCAATGCCATCGAACAGGCCCGGCGCCAGGCCCAGTGGCTCGCCCGCTATCTCAGGGAAAGCCTGGTAGGAGATACCCGTCATCCCGGCCGTCGCCCTCCCCGGCTGGTGGATCGAGCGCACCGACGCCGCACGCCGCAGCGACGTGCGCGTCTTCACCCCCATGGGGCGTGGTGCCGAGTTCCTGCTGGATGGGGAGGAGAACCTGGACCTGCCCAAGCGCTCGCTCATCGCCCAAGCCATCTCACAGAAGTATCCGAACGTCGAGGAACCGAGCTAAATCCCCACTAGGGAAAGTGAACCTGACTCCTTTGCTTGGCGTGTGTCTACCTGCTCGCATCCCACACCCGCCCCGAAACGGTGCCGCCCTTCTCCACCAGGAACACCTCGACCGCGAAGACCTGGTAGGTGGGGTCGTCGCTGGCGTCGAAGTTGTCCAGGTCGGGCAGCTTCCAGCCGTTGGCTTCCCAGGCCTTTACGTGGTCGGAAAAGATGATCTTGTGGTCGACCCCGAGCGGCATCTGCTCCTTGGGCTTGCTCCAGTACTGGTAGAACGTCTCGGTGTTGTTGATGGAGGGCTTCTCCCTGCGCACGGTGCGCCAGGTGGTGTACTCCACACCGTCGCTGACGAAGGAAATGCCCTGCTCACCGCCCCAGCCGGCGTGTGGGACCCAGCGCTGGATGATGTAGTACTCGACCAGGTGGGCCGGATCGGCCGGATCCATCGCCTTGTCGTAGCCCCAGCCATAGAGGGTCACGTAGCTGGCGCCTGCGTCCTCGTTGAGGTGGTAGCCGATCACGCGGTCCCTGTCACCGTGCGCCCAGCCCGGGCCGCCGACATAGTTGTAGTTGCCGCCGATCCAGTCGATCTTGAAGTTGCCCTGCTCGTCCAGCTTGAACGAGGCTTCGCCACCATCCTTCCAGTGGGTGAAGAACAGATCGCCCACGTGGCCGGTCGCATGGCTCTGGGTAAGCAGCGTCTCGCCGCCGAAGCGCTGGGTGTAGGCCTTGAACTTGGTGATCGGCGGCTTGGCCGGAACCGCCGCAGCGGCCCGGGGAGGCGGCGCGTCTGACGCCGAGGGTGCGGCGCAGCCGGCGATGCCGAGGATCAGGGCGCAGGTCAGGAGGGAGATCGTGAGGCGGTAGGTCATGAGGTGGCGTAACAAACCTTTGGGTTCTGCACGGGAAAGACGACCGCAGCATCCGCCACGGGAGTGATGTTCACGTCCGGTGACTGCGGTGGGCACGGGCGATTGTAGAACCCTGCGCCGATCCGGCGGCCAGTGCGAGCGGGTGATACCGTTGCGCATCGAGGGCGGAAGTCATCCGATCGGCGGGATACCCGAACCGTATCCCGTCCCCGCCGCCCTCGTGTTCACCCATAAGTGAACCTGACCCCATTTTTTCTCTTTCCGCCTGCGCTACTCCGCCCGGGAAAGTGCACTCCGCCCCCGGCTTCGGCTTCAACCCACCGGCGGATCAGCCTTGACGTGCTGTTCGATATACGCGGCGTGGTCGGGCATGCTGGCCACGGTGCCGGCAATGGCCTGGCGCAGGCGCGCGAAGTGCGTGAGCAGTGCCTGTTCGTCCACCTGCTCGACGAAGCGGTCCAGGCGTTCGGGGCGCAGGCCCAAGCCCAGAGATCGACACCCACGAGGGCTCGAGGAAGCTTTCCGGGTCGTGGATGACCACCTGTCCGGTGGCGCGGAACAGCTCGATCTGGTGCGCCAGCGTGTCGGGCAGTTTCATGTTCCTGCAGTAGCGCCACAGCTCCGAGTCGTCGCGCTCGGTCAGGTGGTAGTGCAGCACGATGAAGTCGCGGATGGACTCGTACTGCCTCCCCTGCCGGCGGTTGTACTCGGCCGCCAGCGAGGGATGGAAGTCGCGGTCCGGGAAGAACTGCAGCAGCCGGCCCACGCCATCCATGATCAGGTGGATGCTGGTGGACTCCAGCGGCTCCAGGAAGCCGCCCGCCAGGCCCACCGCCACCACGTTCTTCACCCAGGCGCGCTTGCGCCGGCCGGTGACGAAGCGCAGCGGCTTGGGCGTGCCCTGCGGCTTGCCCTCCAGGTTGTCCAGCAGCAACGCGCTGGCCTCGTCGTCGCCGATGCTGTCGCTGTGGTAGACCAGCCCGCTGCCGGTGCGGTGCTGCAACGGGATCGTCCATTGCCAGCCCGGCGCATGGGCGGTCGAGCTGGTGTACGGCCGCAGCGGCGCGGTGCGCTCGCTGGACACCGCCAGCGCACGATCGCAGGGAAGCCACGCGCGCCAGTCCTCGTATCCGGTCTTGAGCGCACCCTCGATCAGGAGGCCACGGAAGCCCGAGCAATCGATGAATAGATCGCCCTCGATGCGGCGCCCGTCGGCCAGGCGCACGGCAGAAACGAAGCCGTCCTCGGGCCGCAGTTCGACATCGACGATCATGCCCAGCTCGCGCTGCACCCCGCGCGCCATCGCGTACTCGCGCAGGTACCCGGCGTACAGCCAGGCGTCGAACTGGTAGGCGTACGAATACGCGTTGTGGGCCGATTTCGGCCCGCCATCCTGCGGCGGCGTGAACTTCATCTGCCGCGCCATCACGCTGGACGTGGACCAGTCCTCGTAGGTCGGGAAGCCCGGATCGCGCGCCTTCAGCCGCAGCCAATGCTGGTAGGGCGAGCGGCCCTCGATCTCCGGGCCGAAGTCGCCAAAACCGTGGAAGAAGCGGTGGCCGATGCGCCCCCAGTTTCGGAACTCGATCCCCAGCTTGTACGTGCCCTGCGTGCGTCGGGTGAACTCCGCCTGGTCAGTCCCAGCGATCGGTTGTACGAGCGGATGGGCGGAATGGTGGCCTCGCCAACACCGACCGTGGCGATCTCGGGCGACTCCACCAGCACGATCTCGCAGCCCATCGGGCCCCCGCGCGGCAGCCGCTGCGACAAGGGCGCCGCTGTCATCCAGCCCGCGGTTCCCCCGCCCACGATGACAACGCGGCGTATATGTCGATCGCTCATGCCTTGGCCTCCCCAACCGTTTGCATGGCACATTTCCGTTTTCACGGAGGATAGCAGGCGGCATTTGCGCTGCGGCACAGCGGGTCCCGGGTGTAAGCGACCGTTTCCGCTGAACCCGGTTTCCGGGCCACCGGCTCCGCCCCTTCACCCGCAGCGCCCGCCGGCAGAACAGGCTAGATTCGTCCGGGGAACATCTCTTGCAGATCGAGGATCAGCATGGCGCACGTGTCCGGGTTCCGTAACGCCCTTCTGGCCGTGGCAGCGCTGGCCCCGGGAGGCATGGCGCTCCCGGCGCACGCCGCCTTCGGCGACTGCAACGACGATGCCTACATCGCCCGGTTCGACGCGCGGCTGGCCACGGGCAGCGGCTTCCTGTGCACGGAGAGCGAGCACGTGCCGGTCGTGTCCGATGCCGGAACCACCCACATCCGCGTCATCCAGCACCTGGTGGCCGACTGGGCCACGGCGCCCGGCGCGATGCGCTCGATCAAGGACGGCGTGGCCGCCAGCGCCGCGGCGATGCCGCGGCTGGGCAGCTTCCGGATACCCGATGTGACCATCCTGCTGGTCGACGGCTTCGGCCCCGCCAGCGGCGGCAGCGAGGATTTCGGTGACATCGCGGCATGGACCGATTTCACCCCAGCCGACGAATGCCGGATCACGCTCTGGCTGCTGGGGCCGGGCGCCCGCGCCAGCTACGCAGCGGCGGTGGTGGCACACGAACTGTTCCACTGCGTGCAGGGCGCCAGCACCAGCCACGCCCAGATGTTCAGCTATCCGCGTCCGGGCTTTCCCGGCGGCGGCGCCTTATGGCAGGAAGGCTCCGCCGACTGGTTCTCCACCCTCGCCGTGCCGGCGCCGCGCTTCCTGGACGATCGCGTGACGGCCTTCGATGCGCATTCGCCGGACACCGCGCTGGACATGATGTCCTACGACGCCTACGTCTTCTTCATCGCCTTACTCGGCCGGCCACGCGCACGGCCCGGAAGCGGTGATGCCTTTCCTGCGTTCGATGGCCAGTTCGGCCTCCTCCGCCGCGCAGCACGCGGCGATGGCGGCCGCCTTGCCGGCGGACGACTGGTTGCGTTTCGCCGAGGACTACCTGGACGGCCGCATCCGCGACGGCCACGGCGCGCCGCTCCACTCCACTCCGCAATCCGGCGACGCCTTCGTGTGGGACGCCACGCGGACCTGGGAAATCACGCTGCAGCCGTTCGTCCTGACGCGGGCGACGCTGGAATTCCGCTGCGGCCGCTGGCGCATCGAACCGCGCCCGGCCCGTTTCCATGCGGTCAGCGTGGAAGGCAGCGAGGAATGGGGGCTGCTGCCCGCATCGCTCGACGCGACCACCGGCGACCCGCCGCGCTTCCGGTTCGCCGGTCTCGCGGCCGCCACCAGTCCGACGCGACTGCAGATCGTCGGCACGCAGGAAAGCCGTTGCACCGAATGCGCCGGCACGCGCGCGACCGACCGCTGCCTTATGGTCGGCACCTGAACTGACCCAGCATGGCGCCGAACAATGGCTGCGCGAGCACGGCGCAGCCGTGGAGTTCACCCGCGTGGACCGCGCCGACGACACGATGGCCCTGCGCGAAGACGGAACGTTTTCCACCGGCGCCGCGCGCGTCAGCGCCGACGCGCGCGCCGACGAGGTCAGCGGCACCCCCGGCTCGCCGGCCACGGCAGCGGCCGCTGGTCGGCCGACGACGGACGCCTGAACCTGTGCATCGACGACAGCGCCGCCGGTGGCCCCATCACCCTGACCATGCACGGCCGGAGCATCACCAAGCCCATCGCCGCAGGCGGCGCAAGCGCCATGTCCAACGCGTACACGTGCGATGCCAGCACGTTGCGCATGGCGATACCGATGGGCGATGGCGCGATCGAGAACGTCTACCGCAAGGTCGGCGGACCGGCCGAGTAAAGCGTCAGCCGCCAACGGTGCTACGGCCCGTGGCCCCGTCTCCATACTGGCCTGGAAAGCGACTGGCTTGCCGGCCCGGACGTTGGATAAGGGAACCTGACCCCGTTCTCCAATCGGGGGTCGACGGCGACCGGATTTCACCCGCGCGCCGCCGTATGCCCCCCCCGGCCGCCCCATGACGGTTCGGTGCGTGCGAGGCGCAGAGTCAGTCCAAGGGAAGCGAACCTGACTCCACTCCTGCGGCAATCGCCATTATCCGGGTCACGAGGCCTGTACTGTCAGCGTGCGGGAGGCTGGGGAGCCTTCAGCCACGCCACATCCTTGACGACCACGGCTTGCTCCTCGGCACTCAAGGAATACCTGTGCTGGCCGCGGTCAGCCACCTGGAACGCCTGCCAGACCTTCTTGCGGGCTTCGAGCTCGTCGGCGAAGTAGGCTTTGGCGTAGTCGTCCCCGAAGCGGCCTACGAGCTTCAAGGCTGTGGCGCAATTCTTCCGGTAGGGCGAGTACCACGTTGCCACGCGCGCGCCCGCGTGTTTGGCAAACTCCGACGAGTACACCTCGACGGATCCCTCGTTCAAGAAGGTCGACGCGGACAGTTCCGCCCCCTCGAAGGTGTGCAGGATCTCGTGCCACGGCGCCAAGGGAGTATCCCGGCATGTGGGCATTCAGGTGGATTCCCCCATCCACGCACTGCCCTGCGGAGCTCGTTGAAGAAACCCATCCCGATGGCCAGGTGATGGACATATTTCGGGAGGGCGCCCGAGTTCTCACCGGCGATCAACCCGGGCGAAAGCGTGGGCGCGTTGGGGTTATAGTTCGACCCTGACCGGGGCGTCGGCGCGACCATTCCGGGCACCCGCTTGTTGAGCACATCGCTCACCATAAGGAGTAGCCACCCACGGGGGTCTGTACCAGCCGTGGATTCCCGAGAAGCAGGAGGTGCGCCGTATCCTTCAGCGAAGAACCCTTGACGATGCCCTTCGTGGCCAGCCAAGCCTTCGCCTTCTCGACCAGGCTGGCGATGGTGAGGTCCTGCAGCTCGGAGAATTCCTCCGTGAGCACACTGGGGGAAGGCGGCGTGTCGCCGTCGACGGACACGTTGCGCCAGGAAGGGCGGCACCGCCGTATCCCGCTCCTCACTGAAGAAGTTGAAGCCGGCCTTGAACCACGAGAGCGGAGCGTTGGCGAAGGCGATGTCCTGGCTGATGAGCGTCGCGCCCTCCAGGCCCAAATCCGTGAGCTGCCTGATGGCGCCGGTGTAGACCGCATCATGCATGGCCGAAAGCGAGTAGCACCAGTTGAAGATCACGTCCTCGCCGGCCTCGAAGCACTTCCTTAAGCAAATGCCCTCAGGTGCACGGCCGACTGACCTTCGTTCGGGAACGCATGTGGGTCTTTGAACGAAACGATGCGCCCCACGTCACCGGGCGGCTTCTTCAGCGCAGCGGCGACGCTGTTCAGCGCCACGGCATCCTCGCTGCCGCTCCCGTCGCCCTCCCAGGCCGCCGGGTGCAGGCGCTGCGAGCCATGGGCGAACAGCTGGTTGCCGCACTCGCGCCCGTGCCGACCGGAGACGATGACAATCTTCCGCGGATTCGGACGCGTAGCCAGGTGCCTGATGAGCGGTTCGGCGGACATGTTCCCGTTCATCGCGCAGCTCACGTAAAGCGAGCCGCCCTTCAATCCCTGCACGCGCAGCCACGGGTAATCTTCGTAATCGCCCGCGATGAACGCGGGAATGTCCTTGTCCGGGGGATCGAGGTTCGGCTTCAGATTATTGATCGAACGGTATGTTTCACGAGAGTTGAAGTCCAGGATTCTCGGCATGTTCGTACTCCACAATGATGGGCGTGGTCGCGACGACCCAAGGGCGGGCGCAACGCGTGAGGTGTCATTGGCAGAGCGGTGCTGCCCGAATCACGAGCGGACGGTGGTAATGACCCAGCGGCTTCTGCCCAGGCCAGCCCGCAGAGGCATAGCCTCAGCGGGCGTCGGTGGTCGTAGAACCGGATCCAGTCGGAAATCGCCCACATCGCTTGCTCGTGTATCCGAGCGGTAGCGGTGGACGCGATGCTCCTCAAAGGTCCAGATAATGCGTCCGACCACCCCGTCTCTATTGCGGGCAGTGGGCGGGTGCTGGAGCCGCTCCGCCTCCCAGCACCCACCGGGTGATGCGACGGATGGGGCGCAGTTCAGTCGCTCAAATGACGGACTACTGAAGCGTAGCCGCCAACGACCGCGTGCCTGAATCCGCCAACTACGTCCCTGTGATCAGCAGGGATGCCTTGTTCAAGTCGAGCGTATTTGCCACATGGCCGTCGCCCATCTTGAACTTTCCAAGGATGCGCTTTGCGGCATCGATGGCATCTTCGAGCTTGGCTTGGTCGTACCCCATTGCAGCCAATTGCTTGCCGTACAGGATGAGAAACGTGTTGAGCTTGATCTTGCTCAGGTCCACGGCAGAACGGACGCCGACGAAGGCCGTGACCTTCGATACCTTCGTCTTGATGCCGGATCCCGTGATCTCACGCTTCCACACCTTGAAATCAAGCCGCTCGACGCCGAAGCCGCTGAGGTACACGACCATCCGTTCCAGCTTGTCGTCGCTTGCACTCCCTTTGCCGAGGAACGCATCCACGGCGGCCCCGAGCATGTCGCCGACGCCATCGATGATGTTCGTCGCCTTGTCCTTAGTCATTGCTGGATGGCTTCACGAACTTCTTGATCCCGTCCGTCACCTGCTTGACGATCTCGACGGAATCCGTGGAGATCGCATGCGTCTCCTTGGTCGTATCGATCCAGGACTCGACCGGAAGCGACTTGTTGTATTCCGAATCGGCCTCGGCGATGAACTTCTCGATCTGAAGCGCGAACGAATCGGCCTTGGCGTCGGCCAGCTGTGCGAGCGCCTCGATGAGTTCCTTCTGCTCGTTGTATTCCGGCTTGCTGGAATCCAGGCCGTCGATGAATGTTTTGATGGCACCCATTTCGATAACTCCATTTGGTGGTTATTGGAAGATCCCGGAAAACCTCTCGCTCACATGGCGACAGTTCACGGCAAGCGCAGTCGGCACCTGCGGCTACGGCCACCTTTCTGGTTCGACGCGTGCGCCACGAGAAACTCCAGGCGACACAAGCGCACACATCTCACGGCGTTGGCGGGTGTAGCAACGGCAAGAGTGCGTGCCGGCGCGTCAGTTCCGCTGACCCGGCATCGGCAAGCCGTCATTTGCACTGGCCGAAACCGGTGACCGACAGCGTTCCTGTACGAAAGCACGACAGAATCCCTAACGAGTCAGTTCCGCTTACCTCGCCATTGGGCAAGTTCAGAGGAGTCTTCGTGTATTCGATGCCGGTTCGAATTCGGCAGTGCCGGACTGCCGCAGGACTGTCACAAACCCAGTTGGCGACACAGGTGGGCGTACGCCGCAGCGCGGTCGCGCAGTGGGAGCAATCCAAGGGCGGCACGTCGCCGAGCGTCGGTCACCTGGCGCAGGTGGCGGTGGCGACCGGGGCGTGCTTCGAATGGCTGGCGACGGGCCGGGGGCCGACGCGGCCGAGCGGCACGGAGTTCGAGTCCGCTGCGACGACCCTGGATTTCGCCAAGGACGAGCTGGAGAACCGGGTGCTGAACTCGATCCGCCGGCTCTCGTATCGCAACCGGCTGATGGCATGCCGGATCGTGGAGTTGATGGCGGGTTGAGCCGGCGTAATGTACGTAATGGGGTCAGGTTCATTTTCCTACGCCCGCACGCGATCCATGCCGATGCCACGGGCCCGGCATCGCGCCACCATGGCCCCCCGCTCGCATGGATGCGACATGGCCCGCCTGCCCCGGCTCGACCTGCCCGGCATTCCCCAGCACCTCGTGCAGCGGGGCAATGACCGCCAACCCTGTTTCGCCGACACCACCGACTACCTGCGCTACCGCTGGGAACTGCGCGAGGCCGCGCTCAAGCATGGCTGTGCCGTGCACGCCTACGTGCTGATGACCAACCACGTGCACCTGCTGGTGACGCCTGAAGCGCCCGGCGGCGTCTCAAGGATGATGCAGGCGATCGGGCGTCGCTATGTCGGCGCATTCAACGCCCGCTACCGGCGCACGGGAACCCTGTGGGAAGGCCGGTTCAAGTCGGCGCTGGTGGACAGCGACACCTACCTGCTCACCTGCCACCGCTACATCGAACTCAACCCCGTGCGCGCCGGCATGGTGCCGCTGCCCGGCCACTACCGCTGGTCGAGCTACCGATGCAATGCGCTCGGCCAACCGGACGCGGGTATCACCCCGCACCCGCGCTACCTGGCACTCGGTACGTGCCCGGACACCCGCCTGTGCGCCTATCGCGCGCTGTTCGACGACGTGCTCGACCGCGCCGATGCCGACGCGCTGCGCATCCATACCCAGCAGAACAAGGCCTTTGGCAATGACCGCTTCCGCGAAAGGATCGAGGCGCTCATTGGGCGCAGCATGGAGGTCCGTACGCGGGGGAGGCCGGCGTCGGGCCTGGAAAATGAACCTGACCCCTTTTTCTCACGCAACGCGCCTTCTGCTGAACCTGCACGGCCGTGATCCTGGTACAGGGTCTGGCACAACCACCCAATCTGAAGAGGACCGGCCGTGCAGCCTGCTTCCATCGCCCGTCGCCCGAGCCCGAACAGGGTGGCCTTCAAGGCCGCGAATCTGAGGCATCCATGCCTGTGGACGAAGCGACGGACAACCCGACGAGTGTTGGGCGCCGCGTGCGTGGGCAGCTTCGGCTGCTAGATCCAGAAGGGTGACGGAGGCGGTGGTCCCGCCTCGCATCGAAACACTCCGGAAGACGATGGCAGGGACAGGCGCTCTATCCCGAGCCCGGGTGCGGGAGGACTACGTGCGACCTGCTTGACCCGGGCGGCGAAATGGTGACCCCGTTCCTACTCCGGAGGTCGTGAGGCGGCAGGTCATGAGGGGACGTCGCTAGCCTTGGTCTTCTGCGGGAAAGACGACCGTAGCATCCGCGACTGCAATGTTCACGCCCTAGTGAGACATGTTGTACGCGAACCGAATCGCGCACCCGCGGCCATCGCGCTCTCTCAGAAAGTGAACCTGACCCCGATACTCCGGCACCCGCGACTGCAACGTTCACGCCCCGGCGAGACACCTGGTACGCGAACCGAATTACCCACTCGTAGCCCCGCCCTCACTCAGGAAGTGAACCTGACACCGCTCATCCCGGGTAAATGCAGCGATCAGGCCGTTCGATACCCCACCGAAGCACGCGCTCCAGATGCAGGAACGGCGGAAACACCTCACCGAGACGATCAAGATTCAGCCGTGCTGTAAGAGGTGCCTGATCGACTGTCGGCTTGTATATTGAGCCAGGAGGCAAGGTTCTAGAGATGTGACCCTTGGCATCCCGCGCCGCCCTTCCTGCAAAGAACTTCTCTCTTGAGATCTTATAGTAGCTCTCGCAACAATCGGCCTCACAAAGAAACATTGTCTCGTACTCCTTCGGAATGAAGGAGAACGCCGTCGGCACCCGCACCCCCTCACGCATCAGAATTCCGTGTGCTGCGCGTAACGACTCTAGAAGACACCCATCATCATGGTCCAGCAACCAGAGCACCAAGTCGCTATCACGCTCTGCGACCCTCTGGTATCGCAGAAGACTTTCGCCTCCTCGAGCAAGCAAAGATTCGATGGATGCCCTTCTCTGCGGCCTAAGAATCTGGGATTCGTAAGACCCGATTCGCTCTTCGATGACTCTACGAATCAATAGCTGACTGGCACCTTCCTCGCCATGCCCCTCCACTACGGGCTGGACGCGCACCATAGGCCTCAACGCCCCTCGCCTCTCAAACCATCGAGAACCATTATTTCCGGAAGCGTCATAAGACGATCTCGGACGATAGAGAGCTGCTTCTCGCTCACCCGATCGACTACGGTTCCGTGCTCGTCCTGACTGACAACTCGAATGGAATCGGGATCAAATAGATCCAGCAAGTATGGACTATGAGTCGTAATCATCAACTGTGTACGCTCTTTCGCCTCATTGAATGCATCCGCAAGAACGCGAAGCGCCCCCGGGTGAATCATCTGCTCTGGCTCCTCAATCGCTAAAAAGGACGCCGGAGGTGATTGATACAGTGCAAGCAAAAGGCCAAAAAGACGCAAGGTCCCGTCGGAGAGTTGATATGGAATAAGATCAAGATCGCGCCGACCCAGCCCCCGGGAGAATCTAAAGTGAGGCACCAAGAAACCCCCAATCCCTTTTACATAAACATCCTCGAGCTGAGGAAGAACATGCCGCATTAAGGCGATAATTTTGTTAAGTGAACTAACCCCTTCATCACTCTTCTTCATTGCCCGCAACACGGAAGCCCAATTCCGGCAATCTTCCGAGAGAACACCAGCGGCCTGACTTGGCGCAGGAGCCCTCATCACGTTGGGATAGATTGCAGAGAACCTTGAATACTGCAGAATTAATGAAAATATGGCCTGGGAAGAAAGGAATTCCTCAACATACAGTGGCACACCAGAAGCTCGCGAGACGACCAACTCATCGTCCGGCACGGAACTTTTGAATATCTTTGATCCTACGATTATGGATCCATCCTTCTTCCGCAGGAATGGCGACGCACCAATAGGAAGAAAATCATGCTCTCCATCACTGTGGAAGAAGAGCTCGGAATGGATCAGGTCCCCGCTCTCCTCAATTACTTTTATTTCATCATTGTTACTGCTTAACTTAAACCCATAAGATGAGCGATAGCCCTACTCTCATTGAATAAGTTAACGTGAGCTCGACGATCCTCAATCTTGTATTCGAGCTTCAACTCGATGTTGAATGGCTTTTTTGACTGGCTGGCCTGCCTAACCACTCGAACGCCATTGCGGATAGAGACGGCCTGATCAAGACCATCTGCTAGAGCATCCCGCATAAATCGGACGGCATCGACGACATTGCTCTTTCCTGTCGCATTCTGGCCGACAAGTATTGTCATGTCAGAAAGATCAATCGTCTGATCGGCGACGCTACGGAAGTGCTTGATGTGCAAGCGCGTAAGTCGCGAATCACTCATATCGTCGTTCAACCCTGTTCGTTGTCAGGAATTTCACATATTACGTCTGTACTCCCCACCCACGTCATACAGCGCATGGCTGATCTGCCCTGGCTGTGGGTCTTGACCGCTTCCACCAGCGCCGCGAAGACGTTCCCCCGCCTGCGCGCCGTGTCCTGAAGATACGCCAAGGCCGTGGCCGTCGTGAACGGCCTGCGCCAGTTCGCTGCCTGATTCGTCTGCGCCGGCGATGTGACCGGTGGCGGTCTCCCCTTCCGGGGCCAGGCGGTTGCGGTTGGCCTGCCAGCCGGCGACGTTGGCGATCTGCTGGGCCTTCTCGCCTTCGGTGGAGCGGATCAGCTCGATCTCGGTGGCGACTTCGCCGGCGTGTTCCTTGGGCAGGAAGGTGTTGACGCCCACCAGCGGCAGCGAGCCGTCGTGCTTCTTGTGCTCGTAGTACATCGACTCTTCCTGGATCTTGCCGCGCTGATACATGGTGTCCATGGCGCCGAGCACGCCGCCGCGCTCGCTGATGGCCTCGAACTCCTTGTAGACCGCTTCCTCGACCAGGGTCGGTCAGGTACTCCACGGCGAAGCTGCCCTGCCAGGGTTCTCGCAGAAGTTCAGCCCCAGCTCCTTGTTGATGATCATCTGGATGGCCACCGCGCGGCGCACGCTCTCTTCGGTCGGCGTGGTGATGGCTTCGTCGTAGGCGTTGGTGTGCAGGCTGTTGCAGTTGTCGAACAGCGCGTACAGGGCCTGCAGCGTGGTGCGGATGTCGTTGAACTGGATCTCCTGCGCGTGCAGGGAGCGGCCGCTGGTCTGGATGTGGTACTTCATCATCTGGCTGCGCTCGTTGCCGCTGTAGCGCTCGCGCATGGCGCGGGCCCAGATCCGGCGGGCGACGCGGCCGATGACGGTGTACTCCGGGTCCATGCCGTTGCTGAAGAAGAAGCTCAGGTTGGGCGCGAAGTCGTCGATGTGCATGCCGCGGGCGAGGTAGTACTCGACGATGGTGAAGCCATTACTCAGGGTGAAGGCGAGCTGGCTGATCGGGTTCGCCCCGGCCTCGGCGATGTGGTAACCGGAAATGGACACCGAGTAGAAATTGCGGACCTGGTGGTCGACGAAGTACTGCTGGATGTCGCCCATCATGCGCAGGGCGAACTCGGTGCTGAAGATGCAGGTGTTCTGGGCCTGGTCTTCCTTGAGAATGTCGGCCTGCACGGTGCCGCGCACGGTCTTGAGCGTTTCGGCCTTGATCGCGGCGTAGGTGTCGGCATCGAGCAGCTGCTCGCCGGTGACGCCGAGCAGGCCCAGCTTCTGCCGTCGTTGGTCGGCGGCAGGTCGCCGTGGTAGCGCGGGCGCGGCTTGCCGTCGAACAGGGCTTCGATCTTCTTCTCGGCGTCGGCCCAGCGCTGCGGGTCGGCCTTGAGGTGCTTTTCGACCTGCTGGTCGATGGCGGTGTTCATGAACATCGCCAGGATCATCGGCGCCGGGCCGTTGATGGTCATCGACACGCTGGTGGTGGGCGCGCACAGGTCGAAGCCGGAGTATAGCTTCTTCATGTCGTCCAGGGTCGGCACGTTGACCCCGGAGTTGCCGATCTTGCCGTAGATGTCCGGGCGCGGCGCCGGGTCCTCGCCGTACAGGGTGACCGAGTCGAACGCGGTGGACAGGCGCGCGGCCGGCTGGCCGACGGACAGGTAGTGGAAGCGGCGGTTGGTGCGCTCGGGCGTGCCCTCGCCGGCGAACATGCGGATCGGGTCTTCGCCGGTGCGGCGGTACGGGTAGACGCCGCCGGTGTACGGGTAGCTGCCGGGCAGGTTCTCCTTGCCCAGGAAGGTCAGCAGCTCGCCCTGGGACTTGTAGGTGGGCGCGGCGATCTTGGGCACCGGCTGGTGGCTGAGCGAGGTGCGGTAGTTGTCGACGCGGATGGTCTTGTTGCGGACCTGGTATTCGGTGGCCTCGTCGGTGATCGACTTCAGGCGCTGCGGCCATTCGCGCAGGTTGCGCAGCGCTTCGGACGAGAGCGACTGCACCGCGTCGTTGTAGCGCTGGCGCAGGGTCAGCAGCGAGCGGTCGGCGCCGGACTGGGTGGCGAGCGCTTCGACCGGATACAGGGCCAGCGCTTCGGGCAGCTGCGCGTCGTCGAGGTCGCGCAGCGACTGCCAGTACGACTGAGCGCGGCTGGCGGTCTCGGCTTCGGACGCGATGCGGCGGTTGATGCCCCTGCCCTGCTCGGCGATCTCGGCCAAGGTAGCGCACGCGCGCGCCGGGGATCAGCACGGTGGCGCGCGGCTCCTTGAGCGTGGTGTCGAGCTGCGGGGTCCACTTCTCCGCCGGCAGCGACAGCTTGGTCGACAGCAGCCGGCACAGGTTGGCGAACATCCAGCTGATGCCGGGGTCGTTGAACTGGCTGGCGATCGTCGGATAGACCGGCACGTCGGCGTCGGCGGTGGCGAAGGCGACGCGGTTGCGCTTCCACTGCTTGCGCACGTCGCGCAGCGCGTCCTCGGCACCGCGGCGGTCGTACTTGTTGAGCACGATCAGCTCGGCATAGTCGAGCATGTCGATCTTTTCGAGCTGGCTGGCCGCGCCGTAGTCGGAGGTCATCACGTACATCGGGAAATCGACCATAAGTCGACGATCTCCGAGTCGGATTGACCAATACCGGCGGTCTCCACGATCACCAGGTCGTAGCCCAGCGACTTGAGGTAGCCGATGCAGTCCTTGAGCACCGCGTTGGTGGCCACGTTCTGCCGGCGGGTGGCCATCGAGCGCATGTAGACGCGATGGCTGCGCAGCGAGTTCATGCGGATGCGGTCGCCCAGCAGCGCGCCACCGCTGCGGCGGCGGGTCGGGTCGACCGAGATCACCGCCATGCGCATGGCCGGGAAGCTGGCCAAGGAAGCGGTTGAGCAGCTCGTCGGTGACCGAGGACTTGCCGGCGCCGCCGGTGCCGGTGATGCCGATCACCGGGGTGCGGCCGCCGGCCAGCTGCCATTGCTTGCGCAGCTTGGACAGCTCGGTCTCGCTGACCGCGCCGTGCTCGATCGCGCTGAGCACGCGGCCGATGGCGATTTCGTCGGGGGAGGAGGAAAGGGGGTCGGCTTCACTTTTGCCTTTCGCCGGATGGACGGCCGCAGGGGTGTCGGGCGAAAAGTGAACCTGACCCCCTTTCTTTTCCCTCGCCGCGCCGGCGCGTGCGACGACGTCCTCGATCATCTCCACCAGGCCCATCTTCATGCCGTCGTTGGGGTGGTAGATGCGCTCGACGCCGTAGGCTTCCAGTTCGCGGATCTCCTCCGGCGTGATCGTGCCGCCGCCGCCGCCGAACACGCGGATGTGTGCCGCGCCGCGCTCGGCGAGCATGTCGACCATGTACTTGAAGTACTCGACGTGGCCGCCCCAGGTAGCTGGACAGCGCGATCGCGTCGGCGTCTTCCTGCAGCGCGGCGCGCACGACGTCCTCGACGCTGCGGTTGTGGCCCAGGTGGATGACCTCGGCGCCCTGCGCCCGGATCAGCCGGCGCATGATGTTGATCGCCGCGTCGTGGCCGTCGAAGAGGCTGGCGGCGGTGACGAAACGCAACGGAGTGGCGTCGGGGTTGGCGACCGGAATCTGGCTGGCGGGCGTGCTCATGCGCGGGCTGCTTGAATCAAGGACTTGAGCCCGATTCTAGTGCTTGCAGGTGAAACATATGGGTGCGCTGCAGCGTGACTTTGGTCGCAGGCGGCGCGGCCATTTCCCGCCACCGGAACCTGCGGCACCGTATGCGCGGCAGCTCGGGATATCGGCCGCGGCAGCGGGTGGCCGCGGGCCCACGAAGGCCTTTCCACACCGCCGGCAAGCCCGCCCCGCCCGCCATCAGGCGCCCAGGAGAACCGCCCGTCGAGGGGGCGGGCTTGCCGGCGGTGCGGAAGCGGGCGATCGCGCGAGTGCCCGCCTCGGCCGCCTCAGGAGAAGCCGAACGGCAGGTTCGGCGAGGACACCACGCGCGCGCCGACCACCTCGCCGCGCAAGAAGCGCAGGGTCGCCTCGATCACCGTGGCATCGCCGGCGACGCGGTGGTGGCCCAGCCCGGTGGTGCTGAGCAGGCGCGCGCCGGGCCACAGGCGGGCGTAGCGCTCGCCCTCCTCCCACGGCACGTCGTCGTCCTCCAGGTCGTGCACGACCAGCGCCGGCGTGGCCATGCGCGGGGCGTGGTGCTGGGCGGCGAAGCTGTCCACGGCCACGCCGATCTGCTGCTCGAAGCCCTCGAACATGCGCGCCACCAGCGGCGGCGCCAGCCCGATCATCTGGCCGAAGCGCCCGCCGGCGGCGCGCAGGTCGGCGGCCGGTGCGACCAGCACCACGTGGCCGGCGCGCAGGCCGCCACTGAGCGCGAGCATCGCCGCCGCACCCCCATCGAATGGGCGACCAGCGCCGCCGGCGCGCCATGCCGGCGCGCGACCGCGGTGAGCGCGGCGGCGAAGGACGGCAGGATCGCGCGTCCGCCGTCGTTGCGGCCGTGGCCGGGATGGTCGAACGCGACCACCGCGTAGCCGGCCGCGCGCAGCGGCGCGACCCAAGGCCGGCAGCGCAGGCCGAAGCTGGACCAGCCGTGCGAAAAGAGGACGTACGGCTGGCTGGACGGATCGCCCCAGGCGTAAGTCGTCACCGCATGGCCTTCGCTGTGGACGTGGCCGACCCGGGCGTCGCTGGCGTCGGCGGCGAGCGCGCGGCTGCGCGAGGACGCCAGCGGCGTGCCGAACAGGCGCGAGGCGCCGCGCACGGTGGTCGCGGGCATCAGCCAGCCGCCGACGGTGAACGCCGCGCGCAGCAGGCGCGGAATCGACGAAGAACGAACGGTCGTGCTTTTTGCGGCGAAGTGACGGGCGCGACGGCGGCCATGGCGGACTCCTTCGGGGCTCAGGGCGAGGTGGGGGTGGCCGGCGCGGTGGCGTCGGCGGTGTAGCGCGCGAACAGGTCGGCGACCGCGCGGCGGGCCAGGGTCTTGGGCGACCTGCGGCTGGTGCAGGCGCGCGTTGTGCAGGCCCTGCATCAGCGCATCGAGCTGGAAGGCGATCAGCGCCGGATCGGTGCCGGGACGCAGGTGGCCCTGCTCCACGGCGAGGGCGACGGCACGTTCGAGCGCGGCGCGCCAGGACTCCATCATCGCCGCGACGTGGTCGCGCATCGGCCCGGGCCGGCCGTCGTATTCGAACGACGCGCCGAGGAACACGCAGCCGTCCGGATGGGCGGCGATCCAGCCCATCCATGCCTCGGTGATCGCGCGCAGGCGCGGCAGGCCGCGCGGTAGCCGCAGCGAGGGCGTCATCACCTGGGCGATGAACTGCTCGGCGGCCCAGTCCAGGTCTGCCGGACCAGGTCCTCGCGCGAACCGAAATGGGCGAACACCCCACTCTTGGACATGCCGGCCGTACTCGCCAGCTCGCCGATGGTCACGCCCTCCAGGCCGACCCGGCCGGCCATGCCGCAGGCTCGCTCAAGCAGCTTGCAGCGGGTGCTGGCGCCCTTGCTGGTCTGGGCGGCGGTGGCGGGAGCCGGGTTCATGACGGCTTGAATAGCACGATCGTTCGTTTCATTCAACACCTGTGCGACCGGCGTCACAAGGCTGGAGTTAGAATGCGCGCCGCGACGCACGCCCCTCCCCCGGCCCCCGTCGCTTTTTTGTTTCCCGGGCCCCGGTCCTGCCGGGCAATGCCACGCGACCACAGCCAAGGGTCACTGTCGCCACGCACGCCTTGCGCGCGCGACCCGACGCGGAGCCGACCATGCTTTTGAAACCCTCGCCACTTCCGGCCACGAGCAGGTGGTGTTCTGCAACAACCCCGACGCGGGGCTGAAGGCGATCATCGCGATGCACAGCACCGTGCTGGGTCCGGCGGTGGGCGGCGCACGCATGCGCCACTACGCCAACGAGGCCGATGCGGTGCGCGACGTGCTGCGGCTGAGCCGGACGATGACCTACAAGAATGCACTGGCCGGCCTGAACATCGGCGGCGGCAAGGCGGTGATCCTGGGCGACCCGAAGACCGACAAGACCGAGGTGCTGTTCCGCGCCTTCGGGCGTGCGGTCGATGCGCTGGGCGGCCGCTACATCACCGCCGAGGACGTCGGCACCGACGTCAACGACATGGAACAGATCTACCTGCAAACCGAGTTCGTCACCGGCGTCCACCAGGTGCATGGCGGCTCCGGCGACCCGGCCCCGTTCACCGCCTACGGCACCCTGCAGGGGCTGATGGCCACGTTGCAGCGCAGGTTCGGCCACGAGGAAGTGGGCCAGGTCAGCATCGCGGTGCAGGGCCTGGGCCATATCGGCATGGAGCTGGTGAAGCTGCTGCGCGAACGCGGCGCCAAGCTGTTCGTCGCCGACCTGGATCCGAAGCTGGTCGATCGGGCGGTGAACGAATACGGCGCCGAGGCGGTCAAGCCCGACGAGATCTACGATGTGGCCGCCGACGTGTTCGCGCCGTGCGCGATGGAAGGCAGCATCGATGCGCAGACCCTGGAGCGGCTGAAGGTCAAGGTGGTCTGCGGCTCGGCCAACAACCAGCTGGCCAGCCATGCGATCGGCGACGAGCTGTACCGGCGCGGCATCCTCTATGCGCCCGACTACGCGGTCAACGCCGGCGGCGTGATGAACGTGTCGCTGGAGATCGACGGCTACAACCGCGAGCGGGCGATGCGGCGGCTGATCCGCAGCATCTACTACAACGTCGGCAAGATCTTCGACCTGTCCGAGCGCGAGAAGATCAGCCCGCAGTACGCGGCCGACCGCATCGCCGAGGCCCGGCTGGGCGCGATCGGCAAGCTCAAGCTGCCGATGGGCCGCACCCGTCCGCGGCTGGGACACCTGCGCGGCGAGCACTGATCCGGCCGGGTGGCGGTCGCCGCCCGCCCCGCCCCGACCCAAGGCCCCGCGAAGCCGCTTCGCGGGGCTTTTTGTTGCGGTCGCACGTGTGGACGCCGCGACCGGCGCCTACACTAGGTGCAAGTGAAACCATCAGGGGATCGATGCGCACGTTCCAGCTGGGTGAGGAGATCGACGCGCTGCGCGAGGCGGTTCGCCGCTTCGCCGAGGCCGAGATCGCGCCACGCGCCGCGCGCATCGACGAGGACAACGCGTTCCCGCAGGAGCTGTGGCCCAAGCTGGGCGAACTGGGCCTGCTCGGCATGACCGTGCCGGCCGAATACGGCGGCAGCGAGATGGGTTACCTCGCCCACCTTATGGCGATGGAGGAGATCTCGCGCGCCTCCGGCTCGGTCGGGCTGAGCTACGGCGCCCACTCCAACCTGTGCGTGTCCAACCTCTACCTCAACGGCAACCAAGGCACAGCGCGCGAAGTACCTGCCGAAGCTGTGCAGCGGCGAATGGAAGGGCGCGCTGGCGATGAGCGAGCCGGGCGCCGGTTCGGACGTGGTCGGCTCGATGAGCTGCCGCGCTGAACTCAAGGACGGCGTGTGGGTCGCCAACGGCAACAAGATGTGGATCACCAACGGCCCGGAAGCCGACGTGCTGGTCGTGTACATGCGCACCGCCGGCAAGGACGCGGGCAGCCGCTGCATGACCGCCTTCATCGTCGAGCGCGGCATGAAGGGCTTCTCCACCGCGCAGAAGCTGGACAAGCTGGGCATGCGCGGCTCCAACACCTGCGAGCTGGTGTTCGAGGACTGCGGGATTCCGGCGGAGAACGTGCTGGGCGAACTGAACCAGGGCGTGCGCGTGCTGATGAGCGGCCTCAATACCGAGCGCCTGGTGCTCAGCGGCGGCCCGCTGGGCCTGATGCAGGCGGCGTTGGACATCGCCCTGCCCTACGTGCGCGAGCGCAGGCAGTTCGACCAAGGCGATCGGCACCTTCAGCCTGATGCAGGGCAAGCTGGCCGACATGTACACCGCGCTGCAGTCCAGCCGCGCCTTCGCCTACCAGGTCGCGCGCGACTTCGACGCGGGCATCTCCTTGCGCGCCGCCGCGGCCGGCTGCCTGCTGCATGCCTCCGAGGCGGCGGTGCAGGTCGCGCTGGAAGCGATCCAGGGCGCTGGGCGGCAATGGCTACATCAACGAGTTCGCCACTGGCCGCATCCTGCGCGATGCCAAGCTCTATGCGATCGGCGCCGGCACCAACGAGATCCGGCGCATGCTGATCGGCCGCGAACTGTTCGAGGGGCGAGGATGACCCGTTTGCGCGGCATGCCGCGCGGGTCATCCGAGCGCCCGGCGCGCTGCGCCGGGCCGGAACGAGGCTGATCCGTTTACGCGGCACTGCCGCGTGGATCAGACGAGCGCACGCTGCGCTGCGCCGGGCCGGAACGAGGATGACCTGTTTGCGCGGCATGCCGCGCGGTCCGGCCGGGCACCCGCCGCACCGCACTGGTTCGAAGCGCGGCTGGGGACTCACAACGAAAGAGCCGGGCAATGCCGGCTCTTCCGTATCGGCTTGCATCGCGGGGCCCTGCCCCGCTCCGTGCGTCAGAACCCGAACGCGTACTTGAGCGACACCAGGCTCGCGTCCCCGCGCGGACCGAAGCGCTGGTCGTAACCGAACGACAGCGTCGACTGCGGCGACAGCCACGTCACCGCCGACACCCCGAACATCCCGCCCGACAGCGCCGGGTTGCTCGCGGCCAGCGGCGACCACGCATCCACGCCGACGAAACTGGCCGACACCTCCGGGCCGTCGCTGGGCAGGGTCTGCTGCCATTCGACGTAGCTGTTGAGGCTGAAGCGCCGCCATTCCCGCTCCGCGCGCAGGCCGGCGATGGCCCGGGTGCGCGAAGACGTGCTGGCGCCGCTGCGCAGGCCGAAACCGGCCGCACCTTCCTCGTGGAAGCCGTCGCTGCGCACGCGGGCATGCTCGGTCCCCACGGCACCAGCGTTCCGGCCGCGCCTTCGAAGCGGTACCCCGTCTCCAGCCCGGCGACGGTGAAGTCGCCGTCGTAGTCGCTGTGCACCCCGTACCGGCTGGCGCCCAGCAGCAGCTCGCGGTCGATCTGTCGCTGCCACTGGCCGGCGCCGAACTGGCCCATCACGTAGGCCTGGTTCCACTGCCGGCCCACATAGGCCTGTGCCTGCGTCTGCCGTTCGCGGCTGCGGTCGGCCAAGGCCATCGATCCGGCTGTCGCTGCGGCTCTCGCCGAAGGCCAGGCCGGCGACCATCGCCGCGTCCATCGCCACGTCATGGCCGGCCATCCAGCCACTGATCTCCGCATCGACGCCACTGCCCGTCGACGCCGTCCCGCCCAGCGCCCGCAGCCAGCCACCGGCGCGGCTGTCGCCCGAGGACAGGTCGTCGAAGCGCGACGCCAGCGCGCGCCGGCCCATCCAGCGTGTCATAGGTGGCCGCTGCAGCCGACGCATGCACTTCGCCGGACAGGCTGCGCAGCGAAGCGGCCGCGGCATCGGCACTGGCCGTCTTCTGGAACTCGCCGGCGATGCGGATGAAGCCGTCGGAAATCACGCCCTCGCCACTGCCCTGCTGCGCATCGATGCCGTCGAACGCCTCTTCCACGCGCACTGCCGCACCCAGTGCGGCGGGCGTGATGTCGGCCATGCTCATCGCCGCGCCGGTGACGTCCAGGCGACGGATGTCGAGCCACGCGGTATTGCTGGTGTACAGCAGCGAGGCATCCATAAAACGGTCGAGGCGCTGGTGATCCCGGCGAAGCGGCCACCGATGCCCCCGGTGGCGGTCAGCACGTCCTCGCGGGCCTGGGTGACGTAGCCGGAACGCACCCCGGCCACATGCACGTTGCCGCCTTCCAGCGTCGCCGTGCCGTCGACCTGCAGGTGGCCGTAGCCGAGCACCATCGACAACTGGCTGCCGGCGCGCTGGACGTAGTTGCCGGACACGTCGATGCCGCTGCCGGCCGTTGCCTCGCCGATATGCACCACGCCGGCATTGGTCAGGTCGCCGCCCAGCTGGGCCGCGCCTTCCAGCGCCCCCCCCGCCTCCACGTACACGTCGGAACTCTGCACGCGGCCCAGGACCTTCAGCGTGCCGCCACGCACGCGCGTGTCGCCGGTGTAGTCCAGGCCGGCCGAACTGCCGCCGATGCTCAGCGTTCCGGTGCCCTGCTTGACCAGGCCACCGCTGCCGGTGATCGCGTTGGTCCAGGCCGACTGGCCGCCCTCGAGGTTGACCGTGACATCGCCCCAGTCGAACTTCGCCGGGCCGCCCAGCGCCTTGCCTACGTCGAGCAGGCCGTAGCCGAACACCTCGTCCGGCCCGGCGGCACCTGGGTCCTGGCCGTGCCCAGCAGCGTCTGCCGGACTAGGTCGTTGTTGAAGTACGGGTACTTCTGCCAGACCACCGCGGCCGCGCCCGACACCAGCGGCGCGGCGAACGAGGTGCCGCTGCCGTACATCAGCTTCGGCGTGGCGCCGGTATCGGCGTGGTCGGAGAACACGACCGTACCCGGTGCCACCAGGCAGTAGCTCTTCGCCAGGCCGCAGGCGTTGGAGTAGTACATCAGGCGACTGGGATCGGAGGTGTCCAGCGCCGCCACCGCCAGCCAGCCGCGCTCCAGGTCGGCGGCCGGCCGGGTGTCGTTGGGACCCGGCTGGCTGGGCAACGCCGACATGTCGGTCGGGTTTGCGCGGCTCTCGTTGCCGGTGGCGAACACCACCGGGCCGTCGTTGTCCTGGATGAAGAAGCGGTACTCGTCGGCGATGGGCGCGGTCGCACCGGGGTTGGTCCAGTACAGGCCGCCCCATGAGTTGTTCATGATCCGCATGCCGCGCGCCACCAGGTCCTGGTGGATGGACTTCAGCCCCAGCGCGCCGGTGACCTCGTTGCCCTCGCCGGATCCGTCATCCTTCGGAGGCGCGTCGCCGATGATCCGGGCCGACAGGATGCTGGCACCCGGCGCGATACCGCCCGGCCAGCTGCCATAAACCTGCCCCGCGGCGAGCTGCGCGACCGTGGTGCCGTGGCCGACCTTGTCGTCCACGCTCAGGTCGTTGCCGGAACCGATGTAGACCAGGGTTGGCGGCCACCCGCCCGGCCAGGGCCGGATGGTTGCGGTTGACGCCGGTATCGACCACGCCGATGCGGTAGCCGGCACCGGTATAGCCCTGCCGGTCGGCGGCGGTGGCGTGGGTCAGGGTGAGGTGCGCATCGATCGCCGGCTGGACCAGCGGCGGCGGCGGCGGTGAAACCGGCGGCGGAGGTGGCGGCGGCGGCGGCGGAGGAGGCGATACCGGCGGCGCGGATGTGCTGGGGCGCAGGTTGCCGCCACCGCCACCGCCGCACGCAGCCAAGCTGCCGGCCAAGGTGGTCACGATCGCCACCGCCAGCAACGAGCGGGTCACCCCGCGTACTGTTCCATCTGCAAGAATGTGCATCATGTCACCGTTTGTATCGAACCGGCAGCGGCCGCCGCCGTTTCCCCACGTTTCTATACCGCAATCACCGGTGGCCTGTCGCCTGTCCGGGCGAACGGTGGCGGGAGCAGCCACCTGTCGTGATAATCGGGACTCCCCCATAGGTAACCGCCATGTCCGACATCGTCATCGCCGCCGCCAAGCGCACCGCCATCGGCTCGTTCCTCGGCCAGTTCAGCGGCGTGCCCACGCCGACCCTGGGGGCGACCGCGATTTCCGCGGCACTGGAGCAGTCCGGCATCCCCGCCGCGGATGTTTCGGAAGTGATCATGGGCTGCGTGCTGCCGGCCAACCTCGGTAAGGCGCCGGCCCGCCAAGCCGCGCTGGCCGCCGGACTGCCGACCGGCACCGGCGCCACCACCATCAACAAGGTCTGTGGTTCGGGCATGAAGGCGATCATGCTCGGCCACGACCTGATCAAGGCCGGTTCGGCCACGATCGTGGTCGCCGGCGGCATGGAGTCCATGACGAATGCGCCACACCTTATTCCCAACTCGCGCACCGGCAACCGCTACGGCGGTTTCCAGCGGTCGACCACATGGCCTAGGACGGCCTGACCAATCCGTACGACGGCTGCCATGGGCGTGTTCGCCGAAGCCACGGTCGCCAAGTACGGCTTCACCCGCGAGGACCAGGATGCGTTCGCGATCGAGTCGGTGAAGCGCGCGCAGGCCGCGCAGGCGGCGGGTGCGTTCGACGGCGAGATCGTCCCGGTCAAGGTCGCCACCCGCAAGGGCGAGGTCGAGTTCGCCAGCGATGAGCAGCCGGGCAAGTCGGACACCGCCAAGATCCCGACGCTCAAGCCGGCGTTCAAGAAGGACGGCACCGTCACCGCGGCCAGCTCCTCGTCCATTTCCGATGGCGCGGCGGCAACGGTGCTGCTGTCGTCGGACGAGGCGGCCCGCCGCGGCGTGCAGCCGCTGGCCCGGATCGTCGGCCACGCCACCTATTCGCAGGAGCCGGAGTGGTTCACCACCGCGCCGGTCGGCGCCATCTCCGCCCTGCTGGGCAAGGTCGGCTGGACGGCGGCCGACGTGGACCTGTTCGAGATCAACGAAGCCTTCGCCGTCGTCGCCATGGCGCCGATCAAGGAGCTGGGCATCCCGCACGCCAAGGTCAACGTCAACGGCGGTGCCTGCGCGCTGGGCCACCCGATCGGCGCCTCCGGCGCGCGACTGGTGGTGACCCCATCAATGCCCTGCGCACCCGTGGGCTGAAGAGGGGCGTGGCGGCGCTGTGCATCGGCGGCGGCGAGGCCACCGCGCTGGCCGTGGAAGTGCTGTAACCGTTTTTCACCACCCTTTTACAAATGTGACCCTGCGGACGCTTGACAGCCGACAACGGCTTGTCATCATGTTGGCGGCGCGCAATCGCGCGTTGCCCAACTTAACGACGAGGAACATCCAATCATGAGCATCAACAAGCTGCTGATCGCCCCCGGCTCTGGGTCTGGCCCTGGCCGCGTGCTCGAAGCAGGAGCAGGCTGCTGACGCCGCCGCCGCCGCTGACGCCGCCGCTGCCGAAGCCCAGACCGCTGCCGATTCGGCCGCTGCCGCTGGCGCCGCCACCGCCGACGCCGCCCAGGGGCGCTGCTGACGCCGCTGCCGCTGCTGCCGACACCGCCGCCGACGCCGCTGCCGCCACCGCTGGCGCTGCGACCGACGCGACCGCCGAGGCCGCTGCCGACACCGCCGAGGCTGCTGCCGACGTTGCCGAGCAGGCCAAGGACGCTGCCGAAGAGGCCAAGGAAGAAGTCAAGAAGTAATCTTCTGACCTTCCTGCTGTACCCGAAGCCCGCCGGGAAACCGGCGGCTTTTTTTTGCCCATGCCACGCCAGGCACATCCGGCGCGCGGCCCCGCCGGCGACGGCGGGCAGTTCACGGGACGATGAAGTCGTGGCGGGCAAGCTGCCGCCAGTCCGACCCACCATCCACAGGAGCCCTCGCCATGAACCGCATTCCGTTCCTTGCCCTGGCCGCACTGCTCGTCCCGCTGGCGGCCTGCACCCCGCCGGCCGAACGCGAAGCCGAGCGCGCCGCCGACCATGCCGCGGCAGCGGCCGACCACGCCGCGGCCGCCACCGAGCATGCCGCCGCCGATGCGGTCGACGCGGCCCAGACCGCAGGCGCCAAGGCCGAAGCGCAGGCCGAGCAGGCCGCCGCCAGGACCGGGCAGGCACTGGACGACGCGGCCGTGGCCACCCGTGAAGCGGCCGACCGCGCCGCCGACGCGACCGCAGATGCCACTGCGCGCGCAGCCGACGCGACCGCGAATGCCGCGGAACGGGCCGCGGTCGAAGCCCGCCAGGCCGCCGACGCCGCCGAGCGCAAGGCCGAAAAGAACTGACGATTGCCCCGTCCCTTGCCCGCCGGGGCACGCGCGCCGGCGGGCGGGTATTCCCGCGAACTTGCTGCGCCGCCAGAAGGCCGCGCGCGCGCGCCGCCGTATCCTTCCGGCATCCGTAAGTCAGGACGCCCATGCCTGCCCTCCGCAGCCAGCTCGATCCCCGTTCGCACACATCCGTCGAATACGCGGACCACCATCGCGGGCTCGCCGACGAACTTCGCCGCCGCCTGCAACGCGCCGCCGACGGCGGCGGCGAGAAGGCCCGCCAGCGTCACACCGAACGCGGCAAGCTGCTGGCCCGCGACCGCATCGACGTGCTGCTCGATCCTTACTCGCCGTTCCTGGAGATCGCCCCGCTCGCCGCGGAAGACATGTACGACGGCGCCGCCCCGGCCGCCGGCATGGTCTGCGGCATCGGCCGGGTGATGGGACAGGAAGTGGTGGTGGTCGCCAACGACGCCACGGTCAAGGGCGGCACCTATTTCCCGATGACGGTGAAAAAGCACCTGCGTGCGCAGGAGATCGCGCGCGAGAACCGCCTTACCTGCGTCTACCTGGTCGACTCCGGCGGCGCGTTCCTGCCGCTGCAGGACGAGGTGTTCCCCGACCGCGAGCACTTCGGCCGGATCTTCTACAACCAAGGCGCGGCTGAGCGCGGAAAACATTCCGCAGGTCGCGGTGGTGATGGGCTCGTGCACGGCCGGCGGTGCCTACGTGCCGGCCATGTGCGACGAGTCGATCATCGTCCGCGACCAGGGCACGATCTTCCTCGGCGGCCCGCCGCTGGTGAAGGCCGCCACCGGCGAGGTGGTCGATGCCGAGGCGCTGGGCGGCGCCGACGTGCACACGTCGGTATCCGGCGTGGCCGACCACTACGCCGAGGACGACGCCCATGCGCTGCAGATCGCCCGCGGCATCGTCGGCCACCTCAACCGCCGCAAGAACGTGCCGTCGCAATGCGCGAGCCGCGCGAGCCGTTGTACCCGGCCGAGGAGCTCTACGGCATCGTGCCGCCGGACACGCGTCGCCCGTTCGACATCCGCGAGGTCATCGCCCGCCTGGTGGACGGCAGCGAGTTCGACGAGTTCAAGGCACGCTACGGCAAGACCTGGTCACCGGCTTCGCCCACATCCACGGCTGCCCGGTCGGCATCGTCGCCAACAACGGCATCCTGTTCTCCGAAAGCGCGCTCAAGGGCGCGCACTTCATCGAGCTGTGCAACCAGCGTGGCATCCCGCTGGTGTTCCTGCAGAACATCACCGGCTTCATGGTGGGCCGCAAGTACGAGAACGCCGGCATCGCCAAGGACGGGGCGAAGATGGTCACCGCGGTGGCGTGTTCGTCGGTGCCCAAGTTCACGGTCGTGATCGGCGGCAGCTTCGGCGCCGGCAACTACGCCATGTGCGGCAGGGCCTACGGTGCGCGCTTCCTGTGGATGTGGCCGAACGCACGGATCAGCGTGATGGGCGGCGAGCAGGCCGCCAGCGTGCTGGCCACCGTGCGCCGCGATGCGATCGAGGCCGGTGGCGGCAAGTGGAGCGCCGCGGACGAGGAAGCCTTCAAGGCGCCGGTGCGCGAGCAGTACGAGCAGCAAGGCAGCCCGTGGTACGCGACGGCGCGGCTGTGGGACGACGGCATCATCGATCCGGCCGATACCCGCCGCGTGCTCGGCCTTATTGCTGTCGGCCTCGCTCAACGCGCCGATCGAGCCGGCGCGGTTCGGCGTGTTCCGGATGTGAGTACGGTGGCGCGGAAGGTCGTCCCATGGTCACGGGTGGAAGCCGCGGCATCGGTGCGGCGACCGCCCTGCTGGCGGCACGGCGCGGCTATGCCGTCGCGGTGAACTACCTGCGCGATGCGGACGCGGCCGACACCGTGGTCGCGCGCATCGTCGCCGAAGGCGGCGAAGCGGTCGCGTTGCGCGCCGACGTGGCGGTGGAAGGCGAGGTCGCGGACCTGTTCGCACGCATCGACACCCGCTTCGGCCGGCTCGACGCACTGGTCAACAACGCCGGGGTGCTGGAGACGCAGATGCGGCTGGACGCGATGGACGCGGCACGGGTACGCCGCGTGCTCGATGCCAACGTGGTCGGTCCCCTGCTCTGCTGCCGCGAGGCCGTGCGCCGCATGTCCACCCGGCATGGCGGCCGGGGCGGCGCGATCGTCAACGTGTCGTCGGTGGCGGCGCTGACCGGGTCACCGGGCGAGTACGTCGACTACGCCGCCTCCAAGGGCGCGCTGGACACGCTGACCCGCGGCCTAGGCCAGAAGTGGCGGCGCAGGAAGGCATCCGCGTCAATGGCGTGCGGCCGGGCTTCATCTACACCGGCATGCATGCCAGCGGCGGCGAGCCGGGACGCGTGGACCGGGTGAAGGCGTTCGTGCCGATGCGCCGCGGCGGACAGCCGGAGGAAGTGGCGCAGGCCATCCTGTGGCTGCTGTCGGACGAGGCGTCCTACAGCACCGGCAGCTTCATCGACGTGGCCGGCGGACGCTAGCCACGATCCGGCACCCGTCGACCCGGGAGGTAACCGATGGATCTTCAACTGCAGGGCAAGCGCAGCGTGGTGCTCGGTGGCAGCCGCGGCATCGGCCGTGCGATCGCCCTCGCGCTGGCCGCCGAGGGCGCCGACGTGGCGGTCTGCGCGCGCGGTGCCGGCGTACGCGGGCGCAATGCGCTGCGGGAGGTCGAGGAATCACTGCGCGACCACGGCCGGCGCGTGCACGTACGCCCCTGTGACCTTGGCCGACGCGGGCGCGCTGGCCGGGTTCCTCGACGGCGTGCGGCAGGCGTTCGGGGGTGTCGACGTGCTGGTCCACAACGCCTCGGCGCTGGCACTGGGGCCGTCGCTGGCCGACTTCGAGGCCAGCCTGCAGGTGGACCTGCTCGCCGCCGCGCGTGCCTGCGACCAGGTGATCCCGTGGATGAAGACCGCAGGCGGCGGCAGCATCGTGCTGGTTGCCTCGATCTCGGGCCTGGAAGCCAGTCCCGGCCCCGACTTCGGCTATGCCTCGGCCAAGGCCGCGCTGATCGCCTACGCCAAGAAGCTGTCGATCTTCCACGCCCCGGACCGGATCCGCGCCAACGCCATTGCCCCGGGCTCGATCGAGTTCGAGGGCGGACTGTGGGACCAGGTGCGGCGGCAGGACCCGCCGCGCTACGAGGCGGTGCGCGCGGCCATCCCGTGGGGCCGCATGGGCACCCTGCAGGAAGTGGCCGACGTGGCCGTGTTCCTACTCCTCGCCGCGTGCGCAGTGGGTCACCGGCGCCTGCGTGCCGGTCGACGGCGGGCAGCACAAGGGCATGCGCTGACCCGCGCACGCGGGTGTCGATATCGGCAGCGCGTGTCCGTCGCCCTGTTGTATCCACCCCAATCCCGGGAGAACCCCATGACCACCGGCACCGTCCACCTGCACCGCGTGCTGCGCTGCCCGCCCGAGCGCATCTACCGCGCCTTCCTCGACGCCGAAGCCATGGCCAAGTGGCTGCCACCGTATGGCTTCACCGCCCGCGTCGAACACATGGACGCCCGCGTGGGCGGCCACTTCCGGATGGCGTTCACCAACTTCGGCACCGGCCACAGCCATTCCTTCGGCGGCGAATACCTGGAGCTGGTCCAGGGACGAGCGGATCCGCTATGTCGACCGCTTCGACGATCCCCACCTGCCCGGCGACATGCAGGTCACCGTGCGCCTGAAGCCGGTGCTCTGCGGCACCGAACTGGTGGTCGTGCAGGAAGGCATTCCGGAGGTGATCCCGGTCGAGATGTGCTACCTCGGCTGGCAGGAATCGCTGGAACAGCTGGCGCGGCTGGTCGAGCCGGAGATCCCGGACCAGTGAGTCCGGTCCGCTGCGTGCCGGTGCGCACGGGGGCGGCGGTCTGCTAACGTCCCGCGTCTTTCCACGCCCAGGTTCCGCATGACCGCCCACCGTTTCCAGTGCACCGCCCTCGCCGCTTCGTGGCTGCTTGTCGCCGCGCTGTCGGCCTGCGCGACGGCACCCGCGTCGGACACGCCGCCCGCTCCGCAACCCGCGGCGACCGCGGTTTCCGGCGCGCGCGGCGCGGTGGTCACCGGCCATTACCAGACCTGTTCGCCGCGGCCGGCTACGACCACAAGGACGTCGAGGCGCGGATCCAGGCTGTCTTCGCGCAGCTGTTCCATGGCGACCGCGACACGCAGACGGTCTATTACGAGGACGGCCGCAACGAGCACGGGCCGCTGGCCTACATCCACGACGTCAACAGCAACGACGTGCGCTCGGAGGGCATGTCCTACGGAATGATGATCGCGATGCAGCTGGACCGGAAAGCCGAGTTCGACGCGATCTGGAACTGGGCCATGAGCCACATGTACCACTCCGATCCGGCGCATCCGGCGCACGGCTACTTCGCCTTGGTCGGTGCGCACCGACGGCGTGGCCAACGACGAGATGCCGGCGCCGGACGGCGAGGAGTACTTCATCACCGCGCTGTACTTCGCCGCGCAGCGCTGGGGTGACGGCGAGGGCATCTACGCCTATCGCGCGCAGGCCGACCGCCTGCTGACCGACGTGCTGCACCGCGAGGCGATCACCGGGCGGACACGCCGTGGCAAGGCGAGCGCGGGCAACCTGTTCGACCACGACGCGAAGATGGTCCGTTTCACCCCGGACCTGGACAACGCGGCGCACACCGACGCCTCCTACCACCTGCCCGCCTTCTACGAGGTCTGGGCGCGGGTCGGACCGCAGGCCGACCGCGCCTTCTGGGGCGAAGCCGCGCAGGTGAGCCGCGACTATTTCGCCAGGGGCCGCGCATCCGCAGACCGCGCTGACGCCGGACTACGGCAACTTCGACGGCACGCCATGGGCCGCACCGTGGCGGCCGGATTCGGCCGACTTCCGCTACGACGCGTGGCGCAGCGCGATGAACTGGTCGGTGGACTGGTCGTGGTGGGCTGTGGATCCGCGACAGGTCGAGATGAGCAACCGCCTGCAGGCGTTCTTCGCGTCGCAGGGCATGGCGGACTACCAGAGCCTGTACACGCTCGACGGCAAGCCGCTCGGCGGCGGCCAGACCACCGGCCTGGTCGCGACCAATGCCGTCGCCAGCCTCGCCGCCGACCATCCGCGCCGGCTCGCCTTCGTGCGCGCTGTGGGAACACCCGGTGCCGAGCGGCCAGCACCGCTACTACGACGGCATGCTCTACATGATGGCCCTGCTCCACTGCAGCGGCCAATTCCGCGCCTTACCTGGCTGCCGGCGGAAACCGCCGCTGCACCGGCGCGGTCCGGCAACCGCTGAAGTCCGCTTTCGCGCGGCATGCGGACCCGGCATGGCAGCGTCGGGTCCGGGCTCGCACCGCGACGAGGAGCCGCTAGCGTTTGGGCCCGCCAGGCCGCAATCGTTGCAGCCGCCGCAGCCCGCGGCACCCACGCCCGATCCCGGCGGCGCGATGCGCCGGGCCAACGAGCGCATCCAGCCGGGCCGGCCGTCGCGCACCAGCGGCGCCGCCAGCGCCAGCCGCGCACGGCGCAGCGTGCCGGGCAGCTGCTTCTTCACGAATATCCACAGCGCGGCCGCGACGACTGCGCCAATCACCAAGGTACTGCAGCCAGAGCGGCAGGTCCATGGCGCCCGCCCCGCCCTAGCCGGCGCCCAGCCGGACCGCGACCTGGTAGGTCAGCAGCGAAGCGAGGTAGGCCAGCGCGAACAGGTAGCCGGCGGCGATGGCCATGGTCTTCCAGGATCCGGTTTCGCGCTTGATCGCCGCCCAGGTGGCGATGCACTGCGGCGCGTAGATGAACCACACCAGCAGCGACAGGCCGGTGGCCAGCGACCAGCCGTCCTGCAGCAGCGGCGTCAGCGCCTGCGCCGCGGCCTCGTCATCGGCCGCCGCCAGCGCGTAGACCGTGGCCAGCGAGGACACCGCCACCTCGCGCGCAGCCAGGCCGGGGATCAGCGCGATGCAGATCTGCCAGTTGAAACCCAGCGGCGCGAACACCGCGGTCATCGCATGGCCGATGCGGCCGGCCAGGCTGTAGTCGATCGCGGGCAGGGTCGCGTCGACCGGCGCGGCCGGGAACGAAAGCAGCACCCACAACAGCACGGTCAGGGCGAAGATGATTCCGCCAACGCGCTTGAGGAAGATCAGCGCGCGCTCCCACAGGCCGATCAGCAGGTCGCGCGGATTGGGCAGGCGGTAGGAAGGCAGCTCCAGCATCAACGGGTGCTCGCCCTGGTCGCGGCGCCACTTCTTCATCACCCACGACACCGCCAGTGCGCTGAGGATGCCGGCCATGTACAGGCCGAACAGGACCAGCCCCTGCAGGTTGAACCCGCCCCAGACCTTCTGCGAGGGAATGAACGCGCCGATCAGCAGCGTATAGACCGGCAGCCGCGCCGAGCAGGTCATCAGTGGCGCGACCAGGGATCGTGGCCAGCCGGTCACGCGGGTCCTGGATGCTGCGGGTGGCCATGATCCCCGGGATGGCACAGGCGAAGCTGGACAGCAGCGGGATGAACGAGCGGCCGGACAGGCCGGCGCCGGCCATCATCCGGTCGAGCAGGAACGCCGCGCGCGGCAGGTAGCCCGATTCCTCCAGCGCCAGGGATGAAGGCGAACAGCACCAGGATCTGCGGCAGGAACACGACCACCCCGCCGAGGCCGGCGATGATCCCGTCCACCACCAGGCTGGCCAGCGGCCCCTCGCCCATGCGCGCGCCGACCCATTCGCCAAGCGCGGCGGTGCCGGCGTCGATCAGGTCCATCACCGGCGTGGCCCAGGCGTAGACGGCCTTAAGATCAGGAACATCACCACGGCCAGGGTCAGCAGCCCGAACGCCGGATGCAGCAGCCAGCGGTCGAGCGCGTCGTCGACCAGCGCCGTGCGGGTGGGCATCGCCACGGTCGCGGCGAGCAGGCGCCGGGTTTCGGCATGCAGGTCGGCATCGTCGGCCAGCCGGACGGCCGGCGGGTGCGGATGCGCGGCCGGGCGGTCGATCCTGTCGACCAGTTCACGTGCGCCGTGGCGGCGCACGGCCACGGTTTCGACCACCGGCACGCCCAGCTCGCGCTCCAGCGCGTCGCGGTCGATCACGATGCCGCGGCGCTGCGCGGCGTCGCTCATGTTCAGGGCGACGACCATCGGCGTGCCCATCTGCCGCACTTCCAGCACGAAGCGCAGGTGCAGGCGCAGGTTGGTCGCATCGACCACGCAGACCAGCACGTCCGGCGCCGCCTCGCCCGGGTAGAAGCCTCGGCACAGGTCGCGGGTGATCGCCTCGTCCAGGCTGGCCGGACTGAGGCTGTAGGCGCCGGGCAGATCCAGCACCGCGTAGCTGTGCCCGGCCGGTGACAGCAGCCGGCCTTCCTTGCGCTCGACGGTTACGCCGGCGTAGTTGGCGACCTTCTGCCGGCTGCCGGTCAGCAGGTTGAACAGCGCGGTCTTGCCGGAATTGGGATTGCCCAGCAGGGCCAGGCGCAGCGGGACGGCGGGTGCGTTCATGCAGCCTCCGGGCCCGGCGCCGCGACCCGTACGCGGGCCGCCTCGATGCGACGCAGGGCGAAACGCGTATAGCCGACCTGGACCAGCAACGGTTCAGCGCCGAACGGGCCGCGGGCGACGATCTGGACCTGCTCACCGGCAACGAAGCCCAGTTCGCGCAGGCGGCGGGCCACGGGGTCGTGCGGCTGGCGGTCTTCCACGGATTCGACGAAAACGGGCGTGCGGGACGGCATGTCGGACAGCAGCACGGGGCATCCGCTATCAAGAACAGTTCTCAATTGTAACACCAGTGGCGGGTCGCACGCCGCGCTGCGTCATGGCCGCATCCGGGCGCGCGGCTATCATCGAAGGCCGTACGAATCCGGGAACGACGATGGCGCCACCGCTGCTGATCGATCGCGCAGGCCCCGTGCTGCGCCTGCGCCTGAACCGGCCGCAGCTGCACAACGCCTTCGATCCGGTGCTGATCGCCGTGTTGACCGCCGAGCTGCATGCGGCGGGTGGCGATCCCGACGTCCGCGTGGTGGTACTGGAAGGCGAAGGCGCTTCCTTCTCCGCCGGGGCCGACCTGCAGTGGATGCGCGGCATGGCCGCCGCCAGCGAGGAGGAGAACCGCGAGGATGCCCTCGCCCTCGCCCGGCTGATGCGCACCCTGGACGAACTGCCGCGCCCGACCATCGCCCGCGTGCACGGCCCGGCCTTCGGCGGCGGGGTCGGCCTTATGGCCTGCTGCGATATCGCCCTCGGCACGCCGCAAGCGCGCTTCGGCCTGACCGAGAGCCGCCTGGGGACTGCTGCCGGCGGTGATCTCGCCCTACGTGATCGCCGCAATCGGCCCGCGCCAGGCGCGACGCTGGTTCGCCAGCGCCGAGACCTTCGACGCCGACGCCGCGCTGCACTACGGCCTGCTGCACCAAGGTGGTCGCCGCCGATGCACTGGATGCGGCCGTCGCCGCGCAGGTCGCGCTGCTGTGCCGCGCCGCGCCGCAGGCCGCGGCCACGGCCAAGGCGCTGGTCCGGCAGGTTGCCGGCGGCACCGGTACTGCCGCCGGCCTGGACCGCGCCAACGCCGAGTTGATCGCGCGCCTGAGGGTCTCGCCGGAAGGCCAGGGGAGGGCATTGCCGCCTTCCTCGGCAAACGTGCGCCCGCCCGGCACCGGGAGAGTGACGACATGCTGGACCACATAGGAATCGCCGTCTCCGACTTCGATCGCAGCCGCGCGTTCTACGCGCAGGCGCTGGCGCCGCTAGGCATCGCCGTGGTCATGGAGGTCGGCCCGGAACTCACCGGCGACAGCTCCCACGCCGGCTTCGGCCAGGACGGCAATCCGTTCTTCTGGATCGGCGACGGGCGGCCGGCGCAGGGCAGCGCCCACGTCGCCTTCGCGGCCTCGACCCGGGCGCAGGTGGAGGCCTTCCACCGCGCGGCGCTGGACGCCGGCGGGCGCGACAACGGCGCCCCGGGCCCGCGCCCGCACTACCACCCGCACTACTACGGCGCCTTCGTGCTCGACCCGGACGGGCACAACATCGAGGCCGTCTGCCACCGGCCGAACGCCACCGACGCCTGAGGCCGCATGTTCACCGGGATCCTGATCGCCAATCGCGGCGAAATCGCCTGCCGCGTCATCCGCACCTGCCGCCGCCTGGGCATCGCCAGCGTGGCGGTCCATTCGGAGGCCGACGCCGGCGCACTGCACGTGCGCCTTACCGACGAGGCCCATTGCATCGGCGGCCCCGCACCGGCCGACAGCTACCTGCGCGGCGATGCGGTGATCGAGGCGGCGCTGCGCAGCGGCGCGCAGGCGATCCATCCCGGCTACGGCTTCCTGTCCGAGAACGCCGACTTTGCCGAAGCCGTCGCCGCGGCCGGACTGGTGTTCATCGGCCCGCGCGCGGCCTCGATGCGGCGCATGGGCAGCAAGGCTGGCGCCAAGCAGCTGATGGCCGGCGCCGGCGTGCCGGTGGTGCCCGGCTACAACGGCGAGGACCAGTCGCTGTCGGCGCTCTCGCGCGAAGCCGCGCGGACCGGCTTTCCGCTTATGGTCAAGGCGGCGCATGGCGGCGGCGGCAAGGGCATGCGCGTGGTCCATCGGCTGGAGGATTTCGTCCCCGCGCTCGAAAGCTGCCAGCGCGAGGCGCGCAACGCCTTCGGCCGCGACCGGGTGCTGCTGGAGCGCTACGTCACCACGCCTCGGCACATCGAGGTGCAGGTGTTCGGCGACGCGCACGGCAACGTGATCCACCTCAACGAGCGCGAATGCTCGGCCCAGCGCCGCTACCAGAAGGTGCTGGAGGAATCGCCCTCGCCGTTCCTGACCCCGGAACTGCGCCAAGGCCATGGGCGAGGCCGCGGTCGCCGCGGCGCGCGCCATCGACTACGTCAATGCGGGCACGGTGGAGTTCATCGTCGACGCCGACGGCAACTTCTTCTTCATGGAGATCAACACCCGGCTGCAGGTCGAACATCCGGTCACCGAGATGGTCACCGGCCTGACCCTTAGTCGAATGGCAACTGCGCGTGGCCGCCGGCGACCCGCTGCCGCTGGCGCAGGAACAGGTGCCGCAGTGCGGCCACGCCATCGAGGTGCGCCTGTACGCGGAGGATCCGGAGGCCGGTTTCCTGCCCGCATCCGGCACCCTGCGCGCGCTGGACCTGCCGCCGCCGTCGGCACAGCTGCGCATCGACGCGGGCGTGGAGGCCGGCGACGCGGTGACCGTGTTCTACGACCCGATGATCGCCAAGCTCATCGTCCACGACGCCGACAGGCCACGCGCGCTGGCCCGCCTGCGTGCGGCGCTGGCGCAATGCCACGTCGCCGGGCCGAAGACCAACCTGGCCTTCCTAGAAGCGCTGGCGGTGCATCCGGCGGTGGTCGAAGGCCGGATCGACACCGGCTACCTGGACCGGCACCTGGACGAGTTCGTCGCCGACAGCGGAACGGTGCCGCCTGCCCTCGTCGCCGCCTGCACCGCCTTCCTGCTGCGCCAGCAGGAGGGCGAACGGCAGGCCGCCGTGGCCGGCGGCGATCCGCACTCGCCCTTAAGACGCCGCCGACGGCTGGCGCCTGCACGGGCGCGCAGGCCGGCGCCTGCGCCTGCAGGCCGGGGCACAGGAGCATGCCGCGATCGCCACAGGCGACCGTGGCGACTGGCACATCGAGATCGACGGCAGTACCTCGGCGGTGTCCGGGGCGCGTTTGGCCGACGGCGTCCTCGACCTGCGTATCGACGGTCAGGGACGACGCCTGGCGGCCCGCTTCGATGGGGATGCACTGGAACTGCACGACGGCCACCGGCGCCGCACACTGCGCCTGCGGCCGGCCGAGCGCGGCCAGGCCGCGACGCGGCCGGTGGCGACGGCCGCGTGCTTGCGCCGATGCCCGGCCGCATCGTGCTGGTCAAGGTCGAGGCGGGACAGGCCGTGGCCGCGGGCGCCGAATTGCTGGTGATGGAGGCGATGAAGATGGAACTGGCGGTCAGGGCTCCGCACGATGGCGTGGTTTCCGAGCTGCGCGCCGCGGCCGGCGATTTCGTCGAGGCCGACGCGCTGCTCGCCACCGTGGCCAGCGCGGTCGGGACCGATACGGAGCGGGCATGAACGACTTCGTCCGCATCGTCGAGGTCGGCCCGCGCGACGGCCTGCAGAACGAAGCGGCGATGCTCGCCACCGCCGACAAGATCGCCCTGGTCGACCGGCTCTCGGCCACCGGCCTGCGCAGCATCGAGGCAACCAGCTTCGTCAGTCCGAAGTGGGTGCCGCAGCTGGCCGATGCGGCCGAGGTGATGGCCGGCATCCGCCGCCACCCGGGCGTGTCCTATCCGGTGCTGGTCCCCAATGAACACGGCTACGAGCGGGCCCGCGCCGCCGGTGCCGGCGAGGTCGCCGTGTTCACGGCCGCGTCGGAGGCGTTCAACCGCCGCAACATCAACGCATCGATCGACGAATCGATCGAGCGCTTCGTCCCGGTACTGGCGCGCGCGCAGCTGGACCGCGTACCCGTGCGCGGCTACGTCTCCACGGTGCTCGGCTGCCCGTACCGGGGCGACGTGCCGCTGGACGACGTGGTCCGCGTGGCCCGCCGCCTGCACGAGCTGGGCTGCCACGAGATCTCGCTGGGCGACACCATCGGCGTGGGCACGCCACTCAAGGCGCGCCGGATGCTGCTGGCGGTGGCGGCTGAAGTACCGATGGCCGCGCTGGCGGTGCACTTCCACGACACCTATGGCTGCGCTTTAGCGAACGTGGCCGCCTGCGTCGAGGCCGGCGTGCGCGTCGCCGATTCGGCGGTGGCCGGAACCGGCGGGTGTCCGTACGCCCGTGGCGCCAGCGGCAATGTTGCCAGCGAGGATCTGGTGTATATGCTGCGGGGCATGGGCATCGATACCGGAATCGACCTCGAGGCGCTCGCCGAGACCGGCCGCTGGCTGGCACTGCGGCTGGGACGCGAAACGGGCAGCAAGGTCGGGCGGGCGCTGGCGGCCGCATGAATGCCGCCGGCCGCGCTCGTCTCCGAACCCGCGTTGCTGGCGGAACCGGAGGCGGTATTGGCTGCACTCGAACGAGCCCTGCAGGAGCCGCCGGCCCTGCGCGAGCATGCCCTGCCCGCGGCGACCCGCGCGCTGCTGCGGGAGGCCCACGACGCCCTGCACAGCGCCCTTACCGAAGGCGAAGCGGCGCGCCTGCGCTACCACGCGCTGTTCGACGCGGTCCCCGACCCGGTCAGCGTGCTCAGCGAGACCGGCATCGTCCTGGACCTCAACAAGGCCGGCATCCGCGCCTACGGGCGTCCGCGCGAGGAGATCGTCGGCCAGCCGATCGAGACCCTCAACCCCGACCTGCCGCCGGACCATCTCAAGCCGGTCTGGGAAACGCTCAACCGCGGCGAAACCTACGTCATCGAAGTCACCAACATGCGCGGTGACGGCAGCCGCTTCCCGGTCGAGGTGCACTCGGCCGGATTCGAGCATGGCGGCCGCCACTGCATCGTCGCCGTGGCCCGCGACCTCAGCAGCCGCTGGCAGGCCGAATCGCGCTACCGGCTGCTGATGGAGTCGATCGACAAGGGCGTGCTGCTGCTGGACCGGCAATTCACCCTGCTGTCGGCCAACCCGGCCGCGCACCGGATCCTCGGACCCGAGCTGGAAACCGACCTTACCTCGCACACCCGCGAGTGGACCGTCCTCGACGAACACGGCCGCGGGCTGCCCGAGGACCAGTGGCCGGCACAGCGATCCTTGCGCAGCGGCCAGATCATCCCCAGCACCACGATCGGCCTGCACCACCGGGCCAGCGACCGCCTTATCTGGATCTCGGCGACCACGGTGCCGGTGTTCTCGTCCGGCCGCGACGAAGCCGACCACGTGTTCGTGCTGTTCAGCGATATCACCGACCTCAAGCGCGACAGCGCGCTGTTCGATCGCGCGCAGTCGCTGGCGCACATCGGCGGCTGGGAATGGGACCGCGGTCGCCAGCGCCTGTACCTCACCGGCGAAGCGATGCGCATCGTCGGCCTGGAAGCGGGCGCGCACACGATGGACGACCTGCTGGGCCGCCTGCGCAACAGCGACCGCCACCGGCTCGAATCCGCCCAGGAGCGCGTATTCGTCCAGCGCACCGGATTCGACCTGGAACTGCAGGGCCAGCGTGGCGACGGCCACGCGTTCTGGATCCGCATGATCGGCGAGATCGAACCCGGCAACCACGTCGCGCCGCGCATCGCCGGCACGCTGCAGGACATCACCGAGCGCAAGCAGGCCGAGGAAACCCTGCGCATCCAGGACGCACCGACCCGCTGACCGGCATCCTCAACCGCGACGCCATCCTCGGCGACCTGGACGAGCGCCTTTAGCAGAGCCGGCCAATGCCGCCGTCGCGGTGCTCTACATCGACCTGGACCGGTTCAAGACGGTCAACGACGTGCTCGGCCATGCCGCCGGCGACGACCTGCTGGTCCGCACCGGCCAGCGCATCGCCCGCGCGATCGGCACCGAGGGCCTGCTGGCCCGTTTCGGAGGCGACGAATTCCTTATGCTGTGCGACGGCGACGATCCGGCGCAGGCCACCCAGCTGGCCGACTCCATCCTGCGCGCGCTGACCCGGCCGTTCCTGTTCGGCGAGGACGAGTTCTCGATCAGCGCCAGCATCGGTATCGCCTATGCCCCGGCGGACGGCAACCGGCCGCAGCAGCTGATCCAGAGCGCCGACATCGCCATGTACGACTGCAAGCGCCGCAGCCGCAACGGCTGGCAGGTGTTCACCCCGGACCTGGCGCAGAAGCAGCAGGACCGGCTGCAGATCGAGACCCAGCTGCGCCGCGCGCTGGACAACCAGGGAGTTCCGGCTGGTGTACCAGCCGCAGGTGGACTTGCGCCACGGCCAGATCGTGGCTGCCGAGGCGTTGATCCGCTGGCAGAGCCACCAGCTGGGCGAGCTGCGCCCGGACCTGTTCATCAGCCACGCCGAAACCACCGGCGACATCGTCCGCATCGGCGACTGGGTCCTGCGCGAGGCCTGCCGCCAGGTGCGCGAGTGGCAGGAGCAGGGCCTGGGCATCGTCCGGGTCGCGATCAACGTCTCCTACCGCCAGTTCATCGCCGAGGACCTGGCGGTCAAGGTGGCCGAAACGCTGCGCGAGTTCGGCCTGCCCGGCTCGGCGCTGGAACTGGAATTCACCGAACGCGTGCTGATCGAGGACGCGCCGGCGACGCTGCGCACGTTCGCCGAACTGCGGCGGATGGGCGTGATCCTGACCATCGACGACTTCGGCGAAGGCTACAGCGCGCTGAACTACCTGCGCCGGCTGCCGATCCACGGACTGAAGCTGAGCCAGCTGTTCGTGGAAGGCGTGCCGGGTAACCGCTCCGACGTGGCGGTGTGCGAGGCGGTCAGCGCGATCGCGCGCAGCCTGGCCTAGCCTTCGCGGAGGGCGTGGAACAGGAATCGCAGCGCCGATACCTGCTCGAACTGGGCGTGCCGGTCGGCCAGGGCTTCCTGTTCGCGCCGGGCCTGCCGCCGGACGACCTGGCGCGACGGCTCGCGGCCGCGCACGCGCGCTGAAGGCATGCCAAGGCGAGATGGGCAGCAAGGTTGCCAGCCTGCTCGACCGGATCGCCCGCGCACGCGGGCAGGCGGAATGCTGCCCGGTCACCGTGACCGGCTTCGGCTTCGTGCTGGGACCACACACGGTCGCCTGCGGCAGGCCGTGCACGAGATCTGGGCTTACAGGATCGACCTGGCGGACACCGACGAGGCGTTCCTAATTCGTCGTCGGCACGGACCGGCTCGCGGTCGGCGAACGACAACCGGGCTTCGATCCGCTCGCCGCCGCCATGGGCGCTGTCTTTCCCTCGACCGGAGACTGGCGCCGCGTGGTCCTGCAGCCGCCGCTCGCGCGCAACCGCACCCTGCTCTTCCGGCGTTCGTGACCGGCGCCGCGGGAATCAGCGCGACGGTCCGTCCAGCCGCGACTCCCAGTTCTCCATCCCGTTCTGCTCGAGGCGCCGCTCGAACAGCTTGCGCCACGACGGTACCAGCGGCAGCGCCAGCGCCGCCTGCAGCTCGGTGACATCAAGCGTGCGCCCGTACAGCAGCCCGGCTGGGCGCGGCAGCGGCCACTGCGGATGTGGACGCTCCATCAGCGCCAGCGTGTCACCGGCCTGCACGGCGCCCGCTTCCAGCACGCGGTAGTACCAGCCGCTGCGACCGCTGTCCTGCACGCGCCGCGCCATGTCGGCCACGCCGAAGCGGTCCGACAGCTTCCAGCACGGTTGCCGTGCCTGCGACACCTCGACCAGCGCGGTACCCAGCCTCAGCCGGTCGCCCATAAGACAGGTCCGCCTCGGTGATTCCGGCGGTGCTGATGTTCTCGCCGAATGCACCCGGCGCCTGCAGCAACGGATGCGCGCCGATCTCGCCGCGCCACGTCGCGTAATGGTCGAACGGATAGTGGTGGATCGCCTTGTCGGGCCCGCCGTGCACGCGGCGGTCGCCCTGTTCGTCGCCGGCGATGCCGTCGGCCCCGATCCCGAGGCGGCCATCGACCGGATGCTTGGCGATCGCGCTGCGGCTGCCCGGCCGGGTGTAGTCCACGGCCCGGCCGGTCAGTACCGCATCGATCGTGGCGGTGAGGCGCGGCGTCATCCCGGCGTCACGCGCGCCCGGCCCGGCTCAGGCGGCCGCCGGCAGCGCGGCAATCTCGGCCCTGAGCAGTTCCCCCAGCACCTTCACGCCGGCATCGATCTTCTCGCCCGGCACGGTGACGAAGGACAGCCGCAGCGTGTTCTTGCGCGGGTTGACCGCGTAGAACGGCGCGCCCGGGACGAAGGCCACGTTGCGTTCGATCGCCTTGGCCAGCAACGCACCGCTGTCGACGCCCTCGGGCAGGTCGACCCAGATGAACATTCCGCCTTCCGGCCGGTTCCAGCTCACCTGCTTCGGGAACTCGCGTTCCAGCGCCGCGAGCATGTGCTCGCACTGCGCGGCGTAGAGGCTGCGGATTGCCGGGATGTGCCGGTCGATGAAGCCGCCCTGCACCGCCTCGTACACGATCCGCTGCGAGAACGACGGCGTGTGCAGGTCGGCGGCCTGCTTGGCCTGGATCATCTTGCCGAGCACGTGCTCGGGGGCGACGACATAGCCCAGGCGCAGGCCGGGCGCCAGCACCTTGGAGAACGAGCCCATGTAGATCACGCCATCGGGATTCATCGACAGCAGGCTCGGCAACGCCTCGCCGCCATACGACAGTTCGCCGTACGGATCGTCCTCGACCAGCGGCACGCCGGCCGCGTCGGCCAGCGCGACCAGCGCCTTGCGCCGCTCGAGCGGCATGCGCCGGCCGGTCGGATTCTGGAAGTTGGGCAGGCAGTACAGGAAGCGCGCGCCGGCCAGCTGCTCGGGCGACAGGCCATCGGTGACGATGCCCTGCGCGTCGCTGGGCAGTGAGGCGAACTGCGGCGCGAACAGCGAAAACGCCTGCAGCGCACCGAGATAGCTCGGGGTTTCGACCAGGACCTTGCTGCCTTCGTCGATCAGCACCTTGCCGAGCAGATCCAGGCCCTGCTGGGAGCCGGTGGTGATCAGCACGCGCGAGGCCGGGACCACGGCGCCGCCGTGGCTCAGGCGCGCGGCGATCCACTCGCGCAGCGGGCTGAAACCCTCGGTCGGACCGTACTGCAGGGCCGACTCCGGCGCCTCGCGCAGCACCTTCTCCGTGACCTCGCGCATGCGCTCGACCGGGAAGGTCGCGGGCGACGGCAGGCCGCCGGCAAAGGAAATGACCTCGGGACGCTCGGTGACCTTGAGGATTTCGCGGATGGCTGAACTGGTGAGCGCCTGGGCGCGGCGCGACAGGGTGTAGGAAGTAGTCATGGCCCATTGTAACGGGTCGACCCGTCCGCCCGGAGCGCGGCGGACGGCCCATGGCGGGCCTTACCTGGCCTCCGCCGCACACCGGGTGCTTCCGCATCGCCCGGCCCGCGCGGGGGTGATCAGCGAGTCGAACGGATGTCCCCCTGTCCACGCGCGCCCCGGCCCTGCCGCGACCGGGAAACGACGACGCGACCGGCCTTCGGCCCCGACGCCCGGCGCCCGTCCGGTGGCGCACGCCCCCGCGACTACCAAACTTTCACTTCGAATCGACGCCTGTTTACCGGGCGACGCAAAAAATCCGGTACGCGAACCCCGACCGCATGACCTGGAGCGCACCCATGTCCTTCCGCCAGTTCCCCGCCACCGGCAACGACGGCAACAGCTACATCATCCTCGAGTTCCACGACGAGCAGGCCGGCACCGACGGCAAGCCGGCGCTGCGCTACGAACTGGCCGATGGCCAGCGCCTGCAGCGCAAGGACGACCGCTTCGCCAATGCCGACAGCACGCTGGTGCTGACCGCCGACTGAGCCTTCCGGTCAGGGCCGCTCGAGCACCCGGCCCAGGCCCGTCGCGGTCGATCTCCGCAGCGGCGGCACGCAACGCGTCCACGTTCGCGCCGGCGTCGAAACCGATCCGGAAATGGACTTCGCCGGCCGGCGTGCGCGAGGAATGGATCGACGACAGGCTGATGTCATGCCGCTCGAACACGTGCAGCAGCGCACGCAGGGAACCGGCGCGGTCCTCCGGCAGGTGCACGCTCAGGCGCCGCGTCTCGGTCAGGTCCGCGAGCAGGTAGCCGACGCGCTCGAACGTGTAGCTGCCCTCGGCGACGGCCGCATCGCCCCAGGCGGCGTGGTTGTCCTGGAGGAAATGCCCGCGGAACTTGGCCCGTGCCGCCTCGTCGCCGCGCCCGACCAGGGCGCGCAGGCGCGCGATCTCGGCGGCTAAGGCGTTCGAGCACCTCGCCCGTATGCGGGTTGTCGAACTGGATGTCCTCGTAGATCTGTGGATTCAGCGCCAGGATCCGCGCGGTCACCGCCGCGTCCATCTCGAAACCGATCGAACGGTACGGCATCAATGCGGCCGGGTCGCCGAGCTCGCCGGCGAAGCTGCGCAGCACGCCCGCCCACCTACCTATAAGGCACGGCGTGCACCATCGCCTGCACCAGCGCCATCACCCGGTCGTGGTGCTCGGGCGTGGTGCGCACGTATTCGCCCTGCAGCGCTTCCAGCAGTTCCCCCAGCCATGGACGCCACGCGTCCACGCGCGCCTCGCAGACCACGACCACGCGGCCCTTGAGCGTTGGCGTCTTCAGCGGCGACGTCATCGGGTGCAGGCCGACGACCTCGGCCTGCGAGGCCAGCATCGCCGCCACCGGCGCCTGCTTGATCGAGGTTATGTCGAGCCAGAGCCGCCCGTGTTCGCGGCCTGCCGACGCGGCGACATACTGGGCGATCAGTTCCGGGGTGTGCCGGATCGGCGCGGCGAAGACCAGCACGTCGGCGCGCGCAAGCAGCTGTTCGGGGGTATCGCTGCCCGGTTCGGCCGGATCATGGCCAAGCACGTGCAGGCCCATGCGCTGCTCGAAGAAGCGGCGCAGCCACACGCCATAGGCGCCGGCGCTGCCGACCGGGCCGATCACCGGCCCCGGGCGCGCTTCCCGTTTCGGCGTGTCCATGCTCAAAGCGCGACCGCCGGGAAACGTGCCGGCCCCCGGCGAGGGCCGCGGCCGGGGCCGCCTGCACGTCCAGTTCTTCCCAATCCCGGGCGAGCGTGGACTCCAGCGCCGCATGCACGCCGGCCAGCGCGCGTTCGGCGGCCCGTGCCGGCGGTTCGCCGCGCAGCAGGAACGCCAGCAGCAGCGCGACCAGCACGTCGCCGGTTCCGGCCACGTCGATGTCCAGGCGCGGTGACTGCAGCCGCCACGTCGCATCGCGACCGACCAGCAGGGTGACCAGGTCCCCGTTCGCGCCGATGACGCTGTGGGCCAGCACCCATTCCGGCCCGCGTTCCAGCAGCAGGCGCGCCGCGACCAGCGCGTCGGCCTCGTACAGTGCCGGGCGGCCAGCGAGGCGCTCGAGTTCGAAGGCGTTGGGCGTGACCATCCGGCCAGCGGCAACAGCCGGCGGGCGAACACGGCTTCCAGTCCGGGTTCCACGTAGGACCCGGTGTGGGTGTCGCCGATCACAGGATCGAGCACATAGCGCGGCGCGGTGCCGGCCTTACCGTGGCGCTCGATCCAGTCGGCGAACGCCTCGCCATTGGCGAGGCTGCCGAAGTAGCCGGATGTCAGCATCGATGCGCGCACGCTGACGCCGCGTTCGTCCAGGCCGCGCAACAGGTCGGCGAGCCATTCGGCAGGCAGCACGCGGCCGCGCAGGCTCGCATAGAAGGGAGTATTGCTGAGCAGCGTGGTAGGCACTTCGGCCACGCGCACGCCGAGCATGCGCAGCACCGGCACCGCGGCGCTGTTGCCGGCATGGCCATAGGCGAGTTGCGACTGTACCGAGACCAGGTCCACCGGCAACGGCGCCTGCGGCCGGTTGCGGCGTTCGTGGACCAGGTGGTTTTCCAGCGTGTCGCTCATTCGATGGACCGTGTTCCGGGCCACGCATGCTAGCGCGTCATATCGCGAGCGGCGCGCTGCGTTTCAGCTGCAACGGAAATAGGCTGATTCCGTCAGGATATCTGCATGTCCGAGCGGAAACGCGCGGCCGTGCACGGGCACGGCGGGTCGAACAATCGATCCGCGCCCCTTGTGGCGCGGATCCATGCATCGATCAGGGCGCGGTGATCCGCCCGAAGAACGACTTGACCCCGTCGAGGAACGTGGCCGAACGCGGCGAATGGCGACGCCCGTCTTCGCCGGTGAAGGTCGCCTCGAACTTCTCCAGCAGCTCGCGCTGCTCGGCGGTGAGGTTGATCGGCGTCTCGACCACGACGCGGCAGTACAGGTCGCCGGCGCTGCGGCTGCGCACCGACTTGACGCCCTTGCCGCGCAGGCGGAACACCTTGCCGGCCTGGGTCTCGGCGGGGATCTGGATCTCCGCTTCGCCCTCGAGCGTGGGCACGTTCACCGCATCGCCGAGCGCGGCCTGGGAGATCCGGATCGGCACCTCGCAGTGCAGGTCGTCGCCATCCCGGCGGAAGATCTCGTGCTCGCGCACGCGCACTTCCACGTACAGGTCGCCCGGCGGGGTGCCCGCCGGCCCGGCTTCGCCTTCGCCGGTCAGGCGGATGCGGTCGCCGCTGTCCACGCCGGCCGGAATCTTCACCGACAGGACCTTCTCGTCCTCGATCCGCCCGGCGCCATGGCACTCGCGACACGGATTGCGCACGCTCTGGCCGCGGCCGCCGCAGTCCGGGCAGGCCTGCTGCATGGTGAAGATGCCACGCTGGAAGCGCACCTTACCCCCGCCCGTGGCAGGTGGCGCAGGTCTCGACCTTGCCGTCCTCCGAGCCGCTGCCATGGCAGTGGTCGCATTCGGACAACGTCGGGATCTCGATGCGCTTCTCGACCCCGGCCACGGCCTCTTCCAGGTCAAGCTCCATCACGTAGCCGATGTCGGCACCGCGGCGCCGCGGCGCGGCCACCGCCGCCCGCTCCACCGAAGATCGTGCCGAAGATGTCACCGAAGATGTCGCCCATGTCCGGACCCGGGCCACCGCCACCGCCCATGCCGTGCTCGAAGGCGGCATGGCCGTGCGCGTCGTAGGCGCGGCGCTTGGCGCCGTCGGCCAGGACCTCGTAGGCCTCCTTGCATTCCTTGAACGCGGACTCGGCGGCGGCATCCCCGGGATTGCGGTCCGGATGGTGCTTCATCGCGCAGCGGCGATAGGCCTTCTTCAGCTCTTCGTCGCTGGCGTCGCGGGCCACGCCCAGCACTTCGTAGTAATCGCGCTTGCTCATCTCGGATCGCAGTCCATCATCGGCTCACCTCATGGAACAGCCCGCGCCGTCATGGACGGCGCGGGCTGCATGACCGCCGGCGCCCCCCAGCGCCGCTGCGGCTTACTTCCTCTCGTCGTCCTTGACCTCGGTGAACTCGGCGTCGACCACGTCGTCCTGCGCGCCACCGGGGCGGCACCGGCAGCGCCGGCATCGCCACCCTGCTGGGCGGCCGCAGCCGCATACAGCGACTGCCCGGCCTCTTCCAGCGCCTTGCTCTTGGCCTCGATCTGCGCCTTGTCGTCGTTCTTCATCGCCGTCTCCAGCTCGGCGATGGCGCCTTCCACGCGGCCGATCACGTCGCCCGGCACCTTCTCGCCGTGCTCGGTGATCGCGCTGCGGGTGGCGTGGATCAGGCCGTCGGCCTGGTTGCGCGCCTGCACCAGCTCGTGGAACTTCTTGTCCTCCTCGCGGTGCGCCTCGGCGTCGGCGACCATCCGCGCGATCTCGTCGTCCGACAGGCCCGAACCGGCCTTGATCTCGACCTTCTGCTCCTTGCCGGTCTTCTTGTCCTTGGCGGTGACGTGGACGATGCCGTTGGCGTCGATGTCGAAGGACACCTCCACCTGCGGCATGCCGCGCGGCGCAGCATCGATACCGGTCAGGTCGAACTTGGCCAGCGACTTGTTGAAACGGGCCTGCTCACGCTCGCCCTGCAGCACGTGCACGGTGACCGCCGACTGGTTGTCTTCGGCGGTGGAGAAGGTCTGCGCAGCCTTGGTCGGGATCGTGGTGTTCTTCTCGATGATCTTGGTGAACACGCCGCCCAGGTCTCGATGCCCAGCGACAACGGGGTCACGTCCAGCAGCAGCACGTCCTTGACGTCGCCGGCCAGCACGCCACCCTGCACCGCCGCGCCCAGGCCACGGCTTCGTCCGGGTTGACGTCCTTGCGCGGTTCCTTGCCGAAGAACTCGGCCACCGCCGCCTGCACCTTGGGCATGCGGGTCTGGCCGCCGACCAGGATCACCTCGCCGATGTCGCTGGCGCGCAGGCCGGCGTCCTTCAGCGCGATGCGGCACGGCTCGATGGTCTTCTTCACCAGGTCGTCGACCAGCGCCTCGAGCTTGGCCCGGGTCAGCTTGATGGTCAGGTGCTTCGGACCGGAGGCGTCAGCGGTGATGTACGGCAGGTTGACCTCGGTCTGCTGCGCGCTGGACAGCTCGATCTTGGCGCGCTCGGCCGCGTCCTTCAGGCGCTGCAGGGCCAGCGGGTCCTTGCGCAGGTCGATGCCCCATCCTTCTGGAATTCCTCGACCATAAGGTAGTCGATGACGCGCGCGTCGAAGTCCTCGCCGCCGAGGAAGGTGTCGCCGTTGGTGGCCAGCACCTCGAACTGCTTCTCTCCGTCGATGTTGGCGATCTCGATGATCGACACGTCGAAGGTGCCGCCGCCCAGGTCATAGACGACGATCTTGCGGTCCTTGCTGTCTTCCTTGTCCAGGCCATAGGCCAGCGCCGCGGCGGTGGGCTCGTTGATGATGCGCTTGACGTCCAGGCCGGCGATGCGGCCGGCGTCCTTGGTCGCCTGGCGCTGGCTGTCGTTGAAGTAGGCCGGCACGGTGATCACCGCCTCGGTGACCGTCTCGCCCAGGAAGGCCTCGGCGGTCTTCTTCATCTTCTCCAGGACCTTGGCCGAGATCTCCTGCGGGGCCATCTTGCGGCCGTCGCTGGTCTGCACCCAGGCGTCGCCGTTTTCGTGGGCGAGGATGCCGTACGGCACCAGGTCCAGTCCTTCTTGACTTCGGCATCGGTGAACTTGCGGCCGATCAGGCGCTTGACCGCATAGAAGGTGTTCTTCGGGTTGGTGACCATGCCTGGCGCTTGGCCGGCGCGCCGACCAGCACTTCGCCGTCCTTGGTGTAGGCCACGATCGACGGGGTGGTGCGGTCACCCTCCACGTTCTCGATCACGCGGGCCTTGCCGCCTTCCATGATCGCCACGCAGGAGTTGGTGGTACCTAGGTCGATGCCGATGATCTTGCTCATTGTGTCTTGCTCCCTCGGGAATTGGTCTGGCCGGTGAAACCGTGGCCTTGAGCGTTAGATAGGGGCCGCCGGACGCCGTTCAAGTGGGCGTCCCGGCCATGGAGTGCGGGGTTCAGTCGTGGCGCGCAACCACCACCAGCGCCGGGCGGGCAGCAGGCGGTCGTTGAGCACGTAGCCCTTCTGGAACACCTGCAGCACGCTGCCCGGCACGGCATCGCCCGGATCAGCCTGGCTGATGGCCTGGTGGTGCTCGGGGTTGAACGGCTGCCCGGCCGGATCGACCACGGCCAAGGCCGTTGTCGCCGGCAACCTTGAGCAGCTGGCGGTAGGTCAGCTCCATGCCGTCCTTCAGCGGACCCGTCTGGTCCCCGGCCGCGGCCAGTCCGGCGTCAAGGCTGTCGAACACCGGCAGCAGCTCGCCGAGCAGGCGTTCGTTGGCGAAGCGGCGGGCCTGCTCGACATCGCGGGCCACGCGCTTGCGCTGGTTCTCGAGGTCGGCGCGCTCGCGCAGCGAATCGGCGCGCAGCTGCTCGATCTCGCCGCGCAGGGCCTCGATCTCGTCGCGCAGCTGCGACTCGAGGGTGGCGCCGGTCTCGTCGCCGGGGGTCGGGTTCTGGTTTTCGGTCATGCAATCGGCTCCCTGCGGCGCTCGCGGCCGCCTTCTGCCCCGTATGGGGACCGTGGCCGACCGATTCAAGTCACCGAGGCGACGGCGCGCGGAACGATCAGGCCGGCGGCCGCTCGCCCGACCCCTGCAGGGCGGCGCCGAGCACGTCGGCGGCGGCCTGGGACCACGGGGATCACCCGGTCGTAGGCCATCCGGGTCGGCCCGATCACCCCGAGCACGCCCAGCACCTGCCCACCCGCGCCATAGGGCGCGGTCACCAGACATCCCGTCCAGCGGCGCCAAGGCCGGTTTCCTCGCCGATGAAGATGCGTACCCCGGGCGCACGCTGGGTGCGCTCGAGCAGCTGCAGGATCTCGCGCTTGCGGGCGAAGGCCTCGAACAGTTCGCGCAGGCGCTCCACGTCGGACAGGTCCTGCAGGCCCATCAGCCGGGTCTGCCCGGCCAGGACCATGTCGTCGCCCGGCGGCTCCAGCGCCTGCTCGGCCAGCTCGACCGACTGGGCCAGCAACAGCTCCATCTCGTCCCGGGCCTGGCGCAGCTCGTGCAGCAGGGTTGCGCGGATCTGGGCCAGCGGCCGGCCGGCACAATGGGCATTGAGGTAGTTGGCGACCTTCTCCAGCTCGGCCGGCTTGAACACCCGCTGCGGCTCGACCACCCGGTTCTGCACCTCGCCATCGGCGAAGACCACGATCGCCAGCACCCGCCGGCCACCCAGCGGCACGAAGTCGATCTGGCGGAAAGCGAACTGCCCGCGCCGCGGCGCGCCGACCACGCCGACGAAATGGGTCATCGCCGAGAGCAGTTCGGAGGCGTTGCCGAGCAGGGCCTGGGTACCGGCGCCGGCGGTCATCTCCGCGCGCAGCCGCGCCACCTCCCGCTCGCCCAGCGACTTCACCTGCAACAGGCTGTCGACGAAGACCCGGTAGCCCTGCACGGTAGGCACGCGCCCGGCCGAGGTGTGCGGCGAGGTCAGCAGGCCGCTGTCCTCCAGGTCGGCCAGGATGTTGCGGATCGTGGCCGGACTGACGTCCAGGCCGGCATGGCGGGCCAGGGTCTGCGAGCCGACCGGCTCGCCGTCGCGGATGTAGCGGCCGATCAGGGTGCGCAGCAGCTGGCGCGCGCGCGGGTCGAGCGGGACGGTCGGCGGTGGCGGAGCGGCGTTCATTGGCGGATAGATAGCGCCAGCGACGGCCGCGCCGCAAGCACCTCCGCCGCCGGTCTCATCCGCTGCGATGGCCCGGCGCCAGTGTGGCCGGCCTGCGGAAACCTCCCTGCCCGCCCCTACAATACGAACCATGCTCAGCCATCTCGCCCTGAAGGACTTCGCCGTCGTCCGCGCCACCGAGCTGGAATTCGGCCCGGGCATGACCGTGATCTCCGGCGAGACCGGCGCGGGCAAGTCGCTGCTGGTCGATGCGCTGGGCTTCCTGTCCGGGCTTCGCGCGGACAGCGGCGTGGTCCGCCATGGCAGCGAACGCGCCGAACTGTCGGCCGACTTCGACCTCGAGGGGAGCCCCGCGGCGCGCGACTGGCTGCGCGAAAACGAACTGGACGAGGACGGCCAGTGCCAGCTGCGCCGCGTGATCCGTGCCGATGGCGGTTCCCGCGCATGGGTCAACGGCCGTCCGGTGACCCTGGCCCAGATCGCCGAACTGGCCGGGCTGCTGGTCGAGATCCACGGCCAGCACGAACACCAGTCCCTGCTCACCCGCGCCAGCCAGCTGGCCCTGCTCGACGGCCATGCCCGCAACGAGGCCGAGCGCGGTGCGGTGCGCGCAGCGGCGGCGAGCTGGCAGGGACTGCTGGCCGAAAGCGAACGCCTGCAGGCACAGGGCGACGTTTCCGACCGGATCGGCTGGCTGGAGCACCAGCTGGCCGAGCTCGAACGCGAAGACCTGGACCCGGCCGCACTGGAAGCGCTCGACCTGGCCCATCGCCGCCAGGCCAACGCGGCCGGGCTGATCGCCGCCTGCGACGACACCTGGCCCGCCTCGGCGGCGAGGAATCACCGTCGCTTTCCGCCAGCTGCAGCAGACCCGGGGCGCCCTGGCCCGCGCCGCGGAACACGAACCGCGCCTTACCGAAGTCGACGGACTGCTCGAAGGGGCCGGCGTGCAGATCGAGGAAGCCCTGGCCATGGTCGGCCGCATCCGGGATGACCTGGAGGTCGATCCGGCCCGTTTCGACCAGCTCGAACGGCGGCTGGGCCGGATCCATGACCTGGCGCGCAAGCATCGCCTCGCGCCGGTCGAGCTGGCCGCACACCGTGATCGTGTCGCCACCGAACTCGCGGAATTGCGCGGCGCCGGCGAGCGACTGCAGCAACTCGACGGCGAGATCGCCGATGCCACCTCCACCTGGCGCGCCGCCGCGGCCCTGCTGAGCGCTACCCGCCGTGCCGCCGCCGAAGCGCTGTCGACCGCGACCAGTGTTCTGATCGCCGAACTGGGCATGGGTGGCGGCCGCTTCCTGGTCGAACTGGTCGAGCAGGAAGGCGGCGCCGGCACCCGGCCCGACCCGAATGGCGCCGAACGGGTCGAGTTCATGGTCGCGGCCAATGCCGGGCAGCCGCCACGACCACTGCGCAAGGTCGCCTCCGGCGGCGAGCTGTCGCGCATCTCGCTGGCCATCGAAGTCGCCGCGCTCGGCTCGGACGCGGTGCCGACCATGGTCTTCGACGAGGTCGACTCGGGCATTGGTGGTGCGGTGGCCGAGATCGTCGGCCGCAAGCTGCGGGCGCTCGGCCGGGCACGCCAGGGTGCTGTGCGTCACCCACCTGCCGCAGGTCGCCGCGCAGGGCCACGCCCACTACCGGGTGAGCAAGGCCCCGGTGGAAGGCATCACCCGCAGCGCGGTCGAACTGCTCGACGACGGTGGACGCGAAAGCGAACTGGCGCGGATGCTGGGCGGAGTGGAGGTCGGCCGGGAGGCACATGCGGCGGCGCGCCGCCTGCTCGACGAAGCCGTCGCCGCGGATGCGGAAGCTCCTGAAAAGGACCCGTCGGTCCGGGTCCGCCGCGCGGCGACGCGCGCACGCTGATCCGGCACGCTCCTGCCGCGCGCGCGCCGGATGCGTGCGGGCTCAGCGCCGCTTCTTGCGCACGTACAGCACCAGCGAGTGTTCTTCCAGTTCGTAGCCGTGCTTGGCCGCGATATCGCGCTGCAGCTTCTCGATCTCGGCGCTTTCGAACTCGATGATCTTGCCGGTGTCCACGTCGACCATGTGGTCGTGGTGGCCGCCGCGGTCGAGCTCGTACATCGCCTTACCGCCTTCGAAGTTGTGCTTGATCACCAAGGCCGGCTGCCTCGAACTGGGTCAGCACCCGGTACACCGTGGTAAGGCCGACCTCGTCGCCATGCTCGAGCAGGCGGCGGTAGATGTCTTCGGCGGTGAGGTGGTGCTGGGGCTGCTTCTCCTCCAGCAGTTCCAGGATGCGCACGCGCGGGTGCGTCACCTTCAACCCCACACGGCGCAGGTCGTTCGATTCCATGGCCTTACTCCGTCGCGATCATTCACTGCCGGTTTACCGCCAGCCCTTGCGGGAGCGGCTTCCGGACGCGCCGGGAGTGTATCATCGGCCCACTTTCCATCCCGCGTGCCCGCAATGTCCAGCTTCCGCCGACTGCTGATGATCGTCCCCTTCGCGCTCGCCGCCGCCGGTTGCGGCGTGCTCTACAAGCAGCCGATCTACCAGGGCAACCTGCTCGAGAAGGAGGCGGTGGACCAGCTCAAGCCGGGCCTGAGCAAGCAGCAGGTCGCCGGCCTGCTCGGGACCCCGTCGGTGCAGGATCCGTTTCATGCGCAACGCTGGGACTACGTCGCCACCGAACGGACCAACCGCCGTGGCACCACCCAGGCGAAGACGCTGACCGTGTACTTCGAAAACGACAGCCTCGTGCGCTGGGACGGCGACTATTTCCCGGAGCAGGACCTGGAGCTGTCGCGGAGCTCCCTGCGGCAGTTCGGGCCGAACCTTACCAAGGAAAAGGCAAGGGCGGCCGCTGATCAGCGATCGCGCTGGCGCTGCGCGCGCCGGCGCCGGGCCTCTTTGGGATCCACCTGCAGCGGCCTGAGCAGCTCCACCCGGTCGCCATCGCGCAGGACTTCCGAAGGCTCCACTGCCAGTCCGAACACCGCGTAGCCGGCGACTTCCGCGGACTCCAGCGCGGCCTGCCGCACCGCGTCGGCGACGGTGGCCCCCTCTTCCAGAACCACCTCGCGTTGCACGCAGCGGTGCGGCCAGGCGACCACGACCTGGATCCGCAGCATGGTCATTCCCCGCGGTCGGCCACGCGCACGAAATCATCGACCATGCGGTCGGCCAGCCCCCTTAAGCCCAGCGCGAACACCGGCCCCAGCAGGCGCGAGGCCGGTTCGAACTCCAGGGTCAGGGTCACCTTGCACGAGGTCTCGTCCAGCGAGTGGAAGTTCCACACTCCGTGCAACTTGCGGAACGGCCCCTCGCGCAGCTGCATCTCGATCCGGTGTGGCCGCTCGAGCCGGTTCTCGGTGGTGAACCAGGTGCGCAGCGAACCCAGCCCCACATCCAGCCGCGCCACCAGCCGCGCCGCGTCCTGCTCCAGGACCTGCGCCTGTTCGCACTATGGGAGAAGCGCCGCGGATAGGCGGACACGTCGTTGACCAGGTCGAACATGCGGGCGGCGGAGTGCCCGACCAGGGCGCTGCGTTGGATGCTGGGCATGCGGCGGGACGTCTGCGACTGCCCGATTTGGGCGACAATGGCGGAATGAGCAAGCAACCGGCCCATGATAAGGCAAAGGCCAAGGCGAAGGCCGAGCCGGCCAACCGCACCATCGCCTTGAACAAGCGCGCGCGCCACGAATACCACCTGATCGACCGCGTCGAGGCGGGGCTGGCCCTGCAGGGCTGGGAGGTCAAGTCGATCCGCGCCGGGCGCGCCAATCTCACCGACGGCTACGCCTACGTGCAGGACGGCGAGATCTACCTGATCGGCGCGCAGATCACCCCGCTGATCCAGCCTCCACGCATGTCGTCGCCAATGACCGTCGCACCCGCAAGCTGCTGCTGCACCGGCACGAGATCGACAAGCTGATCGGCGGCGTCCAGCGCGACGGCTACACGCTGGTGCCGACGGCGATGTACTGGAGCGGGAACAAGGTCAAGCTCGAGATCGCCCTGGCCAAGGGCAAGCAGGAGCACGACAAGCGCGACACCGCCAAGGAGCGCGACTGGCAGCGGGAGAAGCAGCGCGTGATGCGCCGCCACAACAAGAACGCGTGACCGCCCTTCCCCTCGGTCCGGAATGATCAATAAGGGGGGTAGGAAATTTCCTACAAGACGGCACGCGCCCGCCTGACTGCGGGATACGCGTCCGACGGGCAATCTGTGACCGCCCCGGCAGAACGGCTTGCGCCGCCAGCAATGGAACCGCTCTGCAATGGATAAGGTCGCCGGCAGGATGCCGGGCCGGGGACCCTCTCTCTTGAAGCCTCCCGATGGTCGCCAGCACCCTCAAACTGGTCGGATCCCATGGTGGCTGGCGCCTGATCGACAACGGCACGCCCTCGTTCTGGTTCCTCGAACGCGACCAGGCCATGCATGCAGATCGCCCGGGTGATTGCCGATTCGCGCGCCGGACTGCGTTTCATCCCGACCCGGATCGAGCTGGAGAACGCCGCCGGCGAACTCGAGCTCATCGCCTCGTTCCCCTGATCGGATCGCATCGCTGGACGCAAAAAGGCCGGGGTAATCCCCGGCCTTTTGCGCCCCTCGGCCCTGATGGCAACCTGATGGCAACCTGATCGCGACGGGACGCCAACTGGACGAAGGCCCAAGCACCTGGCGCGGACTTCGATCGCCGCGGCAGGTCGGCACCCACGACCGGAAATCCGGGAACCCGTCGAGCATCCACTCGCCCGCGGGGACTGCGCCCACCTCGAGTCCGGCCACCACGGCTGCCGGCATGGGCGCTCCATCACCATCGATCGATTCAATGAAGCGGACGCCGGTTGCCCGGAGGCCAGCCCCGGCACCTGCGCAGAAGCTCGCGATGCTCGCCGAGCATCTTCAGCAGCCGGCCTTCCACGTGGACACGATCCTTCACCGGGGCACGGTCCAGGATCTCGTGTGCCAGCGCGTCGAACTGCGGCCAGAACTGGGCCGGATGCCGCACGTGTGTGAGCCAGGGGCGCGAGCATGGCGGCAAGCCGGTCCAGTTCCCTGTCCAGCGATGCGCGATCGATGGTCACGTCGCACTCCGCGGCCAGCGGAGATGCACCTGGTGGATGGCGCCATCGTCCACGAGTGCCAGCTCGAAGCCCGGCTGCGCCTGCCCGTCGACGCTGAGCCCACCGGCCATGCCATCCACCTGCTCCACCGTGATCCGGTACACGCTGTCGCCGAAGCGGTACTGCATGCCATAGCCGGGCCAGTCCGCCGGCAGGCACGGTTTCAGCGCCAGGCTCGCCGATGCGGCGCAGGCCCAGCAGCGATTCCACCAGCAGCCGGTACATCCATCCGGCCGAGCCGGTGTACTATAGGTCCAGCCGCCACGCCCCACGTGTGGTGCCACGGCGTAGACATCGGCCGCCAGCACATACGGTTCGACCTTGTAGATCGCCGCCGCCGACGCATCCAGTGCGTGGTTGACCGGGTTGATCATCCGCGCCAGCTCCCAGGCCCGGGAGGCATCGCCCCGGTGGGCGAACGCCATCGCCGCCCACACCGCGGCATGCGTGTACTGCCCACCGTTCTCGCGCACGCCGGGCACATAGCCGCGGATGTAGCCGGGGTCCTTGGCCGTCCTGTCGAACGGCGGATCCAGCAGCTGGATCAGGCCGGCCTCCGGGCGCACGAGATGGCGATAGAGCGAATCGAGCGCCTGCCGGGCGCGCTCCGGGCTGGCCACGCCCGACAGCACCGACCAGCTCTGCGATATCGAATCGATCCGGCATTCGTCGCTCCGGGTGGAGCCCAGCGGCGTGCCATCGTCGAACCAAGGCCCGCCGGTACCACTCCCCGTCCCATGCGTGGGCTTTCGAGGTTGCCGCGCAGCTGCGCGGACTGCCCGGCGCACCAGTCGGCGAAGGCCGTATCGCCGCGTTGTGTGGCCACCTCGGCGAAACGCTGCAGGATTTCGTGGAGGAAGAAGCCCAGCCACACGCTTTCGCCGCGGTTGGCCTCGCCGACCCGGTTCATGCCGTCGTTCCAGTCGCCAGTGGCGATCAACGGCAGGCCACGCTCGCCGACCAGGCTGCAGCCGCGCTGCAGCGCCAGCACGCAGTGCTGGTAGAGCGATTGCCGCAGCCGCGAAGCCACCGGCAGGTCGTAGTAGCCTTCTTCGTCGGGATTGACCGGTCGGCCCTCGACGAAACCGACCTGTTCCTCCGGGACGCCGGTGTCGCCGGTCACCTCCAGGTAGCGGCAGGTGGCCAGCGGCAACCACAGGTAGTCATCCGAGCAGCGCGTGCGCACGCCGCGTCCCCGGGGCGGATGCCACCAGTGCATCACGTCGCCTTGCGGGAACTGGTGCGCGGCGCTGAGCAGCAGGTGCTCGCGGGTCAGTGCCGGGATCGCGTGCAGGGTCGCCATGCTGTCCTGCAGCTGGTCGCGGAAACCGAACGCGCCGCCGGACTGGTAATAGCCGCTGCGTGCGACATAGCGGCAGCCCAGGGTCTGGTACAGCAGCCAGCCATTGGCCAGCGCATCGACCGACGGATCGGGCGTGCTCACCTGCACGGTGGTCAGCAGCACGCGCCAGTGGATGCGCACCGCATCCAGCGCGTCGTACGCCTTACCGACACCGCCCACCCGCCGCGCCAGTGCCTGCGCCTCGTCGTAGTCGCGGCCGGCACCCAGGCGGAACACGGTTTCCTGCGACTGCCCGTCGGCCAGGTCTATCGGCACCTGGATCGCCGCGCACGGATCCAGCCCCACCCCCAGCCGCCCGGACAGGCGCTCGCGCTTCAACGCAGCCGGCTCGGCCAGGCTGCCATTGCGGCCGAGGAACTCGGTGCGATCGGCCGTCCAGCTGCAGTCGCCGGCATCGGTATCAAAGAACGCCACCCGCCCGCCGAACTCGGTGTTGTAGGGATTGCGCGCGAACAGTGCACCGCTGCCCGTGTCGCGCTCGCACACCACGTGCATCTGCGATTTCGAGCGCAGGTCGCCCAGCACCCACTCCACGTAACCGGTGGCCGACAGGCGCCGGGTGCGGCCGGACAGGTTGCGCAGGCGCAATACCGAGAACTTCACCGCGTCCTCGACCGCCACGTAGATCCACAGCTCGCTGGCGATGCCGTCCTCTTCGTGCTCGTGGACGGTGTAGCCGAAGCCGTGGCGGGTGCGGTACGCGCCGCGGCCGCGGCACGGCAGTGGCATCGGAGACCAGACCCGCCCGGTCTCCTCATCGCGCAGGTAGAACGCCTCGCCGCCGGTGTCCGACACCGGATCGTTATGCCAGGGCGTGAGCCGGAACTCGTGCGCGTTCTCGAACCAGGTGTAGCCGGGCGAACTCTCGCTGACCACCGTGCCCAGCCGGGCATTGGCCACCACGTTGGACCACGGCGCCGGCGTGGGCGCGCCCTCGCGCGAGACGACCACGTACTCGCGGCCGTCGGCGGCGAACGCGCCCAGGCCGTTGTCGAACAGCGTGCCGGTGACCAGCGGCAGGAACGGCCACGGATCGTGCACGCCTTCGTGCTGGTCCTCGGCATCGCCCGCAGGCGGCGGCAGACCCGCGTCGGACGACGCCAGTGGTTCGACCGTGGGTACTGCCGTGCTCTCCGGCAGCTTCGCCGGCAGCGCACGTTCGGGCGGCGCATGGCGACCGACCTGCGCGGCCAGGTGCCGAGCTCGTCGCTGACGATCACCCGCGCCACCGCCTGCAGCAGCACCCGGTCTTCCTGCGAGATCAGCTGCGCCGGGCGCACGAAGATGCCGCCGGGCAGGTCCAGCACGTTGGATTCCGGATCGGCCGAGACCATGCCCAGGATCTGGTCCTGCAGCTGCTGGCGATAGCCGCTCTTGCTCTCGTTCCAGATCACCAGGTCCGCGCGCAGCCCCTTGAGCCGCCAGTACGCGTGCGCCTGCACCATCTGCCGGACCAGCTCGATGTTCTCCGCGTCGGTGATCTTCAGCAGCACGATCGGCAGGTCGCCGGAGATCGCATGCCCCCACAGTCCGGACTGGCCGCGCTGGTTCTGCAGCAGCACTTCCGGGTCGGCGCGCAGCAGCGGATTGGCGTACAGCACCAGCCCGGCCAAGGCGCTCGTACAGCTGCGCCTCGGCCTTGGCTGGCATTGATCTGCCGGCGCACCACCTTACTGTGGGTCCAGTAAGGTCGAACACGCGGTCGGCCAGGCGCCGGTCGCGGTACTTGTCGACCAGGCCGGCACAGGCCTCGCGGTCGCCGCCCACGCCGTAGACCATGTCGACCATCGCGGTCTGTCCGGGCGCCAGCTCGATCCGGCAGCGGATCGCCACGACCGGATCGAGCACCGAGCCGTCGGTGTCGGACAACTTCGCTTGGCCGGTCAGCGCGTCCGGTGCGCGCGGCGTATTGCCGCGGCCGAGGAAGCGCGCGCGGTCGGTCTCGTAGGAGATCTCGGTGATGTCGGCGTCGTGCACCGCGATCAGGTGGAACATCCACGGCGGCACCTCGTCGTGCGCTCGCGGGCGGCGGGTGCACAGCAGCGCCTGCTTGGCGCGGACGATCTCGGTCTGCACGAACAGGTTGCTGAAGGCCGGATGCACCTCGTCGGAGATCGCCGGCGCCAGCACCACCTCGGCATAGGTGGTGATCTCGATGGTGCGCGTGCGCCGGCTGCGGTTGCTCAGGCGCAGGCGGCGCAGCTCGATGTCGTCTTCGGCCGAGATCGCGATTTCCAGATGGCTCTCGTAGCCGTTCCTGCTGCCGCGGAACTCGACCTTGGCATCGGAGAAGATCGCCTCGTACTGGTCCATCGCCACGGCGGTGGGCTGCAGCGCGGTCGACCAGAACTGGCCGCTCTCCACGTCGCGCAGGTAGCAGAACGTGCCCTGGGGATCGCGCGTGCCGTCCTCGCGCCAGCGCGTGGTGGCCATGTCGCGATGCCGGCTGTAGCCGCCGCCGGCGTGGGTGAGCATGCCGTGGTAGCGGCCGTTGGACAGCAGCTGCACTTCCGGGCGCGCACTGCCGGGTTTGCGCAGGATCCGCAGCTGGGTCTCGGTCTCGCCCGTGGTCGCGCGCGCGCCCTGCACTTCGGCCTCGTGCGGGTGGAACAGCCCGGTCTGCGGGATCCGCTCCTGCAGCAGCAGCACGGTGGCTCAAACTCGGCATCGGCCAGGGAAGCGCTGCTGCATCGGCTGCCGCCGCAGCAGGTAGTCCAGCGCCAAGGAAGCCCATGCCCTGGTGGTGGGCCATGAACGAGCGGATCAGCACGCAGTCCTTACCCGGCGGCACCCGCGCGGCGGTGTAGTCGATCGCCTCGTACATGCCGAATGCGCCGGAGAAGCCCAGCGCCTCCAGCCGCTGCAGGTTCTGGCAGGCGGCTTCCGGGGCGACCATCAGCGCCATCATGCTGGCGTAGGGTGCGATCACGCGGTCCTGTCCTGAGCCGCGCTTGAGGCCGAGCCCGGGCACGCCGAACGCGCGGTACTGGTAGTTCATCCGCGCATCAACCGCGTTGTAACCGGATTCGGAGATTCCCCACGGCACGTCCAGGGTGCGGCCGTGCAGGATCTGCGCTTCCACCGCGTGGCGCGAAGTCTGGTCCAGCAGCGTATCCGGATAGCTGGGCATCACCAGCTGCGGCATCAGGTACTCGAACATCGAGCCGCTCCACGACAGCAGCGTCGCGTAGCCGTCGACCTCGGTCAGCAGCCGGCCCAGCGCGAACCAGCTCTCCTGCGGCAGCTGGCCCCGGCGATGCCGACGAAAGTGCACAGCCGCGCCTCGGAGGCGAGCAGGTCGTAGTAGCCGGCGTCCAGGCGGTGCTCGTCGAGGTTGTAGCCGATCGCCAGCAGGTGGCGGGCGCGGTCGTACAGGAACCCGTATTCCATCAGCGAGAACTGGCCGGTAAGGTGCGCGAGCCGTTCCAGCTGGTGGATGCGCTCGCGGGCGCGCAGGCCGGCCGGTGATTGCGGCGCATGCGCGTGCAACGCGCGCAGGCTGGGAATGGGCGCGCCGGACTCGTCCGCACCGGCACCATTGCGGGCCAGCAGGTCGGGCAAGAAGAACAGAAGCTCGGCATGCGCGCCCAGGCAGCCCTCCAGCAACGCGGCGGGCCAGTGACGCTGGCCATCGACCGGTGCCAGTGCCGCGGGCCATGTGGCGACGATCGCTTCGGCATGCGCCATCAGCTGGGCGAGCCGGCGCTCGGCCTTACCGACCGTATGCGTGCGCTGCTCCAGTGCCGGCGCAAGCGCCTCGCGGAACCCGGCCAGCGCGGCGGTCAGCGCATCGGCCTGCGCATCGCTGGCCAGCGGGCGCCTTACCAGCTCGTCCTCCAGCACTCCCAGCGTGTCGGCCAAGGCCATCGAAGGTATGCGGCGCCAGCACCGGCGCATCGGCCAGCGCCAGCAGCCCTTGGCGCAGGGTCAGCAGGTGCCCGGCTGGGTTGCCGCTGTCCACGGTGGAGATATAGCGCGGCGGCAGCGGCTGCAGGGTCTGGGTGTCGTACCAGTTGCAGAAATGGCCGCGATGCCGCGGCAGCTCTTCCAGCGTGCCGAACACCCGCTGGGTGCGCTCCATCACCGCACCCACCTGCACGTAGCCGAAGTCGTAGGCCGACAGGTTGGCCAGCAGCGACAGGCCGATGTTGGTCGGCGAGGTGCGCCGCGCCACCACCAGCGACGGATGCTCCTGGATGTTGTCCGGCGGCAGCCAGTGGTCCTCGGCGCGCACCCAGGTCTCGAAGAACGCCCAGGTCCGCCGGGCCAGGCGACCGAGGAAGGCCCGCTGCGTGCCGGACAGCTCCGCGCCCTGCCTGCTGGGCGGCCAGCCCAGCCACGCCATCAATCCCGGCGACAGCAGCCACAGCAGCAGCAAGGGCATGCGACGACCGGCAACACGCCGGGGCGGACGACCGCCAGCGCCGCCGCCACGCCCAGCGCGAACAGCGGCGCAAGCGCCATGCTGCGCCACTCGGCGCTGCGGTCGCTGCCCAGGCTGCGCTCGACCTCGCTGGACGGGTTCCATTGCAGCAGGTGGCGACGGCTGAGCAGCAGCCGCCACAGCGTGCGTGCGATCGCCAGCAGGTTTACGGATGCTTCGTACGGCAGGCAGGCCAGCGTCACCACCGCGCGCAGCAACTGGCGCAGGCTGTCCTTGCCGACCTAGGTAGGGTGCCTCCCACGGCATGTCCAGCGGCAGCGCGACCACATTGCGCAGCGTCTGCAGCAGCACCGGCAGCAACCACAAGCCCAGCACCCACGCTGTCCAGGCCAGCGGCTGCGGCGACCACGCCCAGCCCATCAGCAGCAGCGCGATGGCGGCCGGCGCGACCAGGCTGCGGCGCAGGTTGTCCAGCAGCTTGCCGCGCGAGAGCCAGCTCAGCGGATTGCGTTCGAACCCGCCGCCGCGGCGCGGAACCCACGGCAGCAGCCACGGCAGCAGCTGCCAGTCGCCGCGGATCCAGCGCGCACGGCGCTTGATGTCGGCGGCATAGCGCTCGGGATACTCCTCGTACAGGCGCACGTCGCTGACCAGGCCGGCACGCGCGTAGCAACCTTCGAGCAGGTCATGGCTGAGGATGCTGTTGTCCGGAAAGCGCTCAGCCAGCGCGTACTCGAACGCATCCACGTCGTAGATGCCCTTGCCGACGAACGAGCCCTCGCCAAACAGGTCCCAGGTAGACGTCCGAGACGGTGCGCGTGTACGGATCGATACCGGGTTCGCTGCCGAACAGGCGCGCATAGCGCGAACTGCGTCGCCCGCCCAGGCTGGTGCCGACACTCGGCTGGAGGATGCCGTAGCCCTCCACCACCCGGCGCCGGGCCGCGTCGAAGCGCGGCCGGTTGAGCGGATGGGCCAGGGTGGCGACGAACTCGCGCGCCGCATCGCGCGGCAGGCGCGTGTCGGTATCCAGGGTGATGACGTAGCGCACCTGCGCCAGAGGCGCGATCCTGCCGGCCACACGCATGAACGCGCTCTCGTCGCCCCCGCGCAGCAGCCGGTTGAGCGCGGCCAACTTGCCGCGCTTGCGTTCGTGGCCCATCCAGCGATGCTCGCGCGGGTTCCATTCGCGTGCCCGGTGCAGCAGGAAGAAGCGGTCGCCCTGTTCGGGCGCATACCGGTCGTTGAGCCGCTCGATCTGCCGCGCCGCATGCGCCAGCAGCGCGTCGTCGCCGGGCAGCGTTTCCTGGTCGGCGTCGAGGAAGTCGGTGAGCAGGGCGAAGTGCAGCTGGGCGTCGCGGTTGGCGAGGAAGCGCACCTCCAGCCCTTCGACCAGCGCATCGATCGCATCGGCGCTGGAGAGCATGCTCGGCACCACCACCAAGGGTGCGGAACTGGGCCGGGATGCCGCGCGAGAAATCCATCCGCGGCAGCGGGTGCGGCGGCACGCGCAGGGTGGCCGTCCAGTTGACCAGCACAATGCCCAGCTCGCTGAACACCACCACCGCCAATGCCGCGGCCAGCCACACCGGCATCGGTCCGGTACCGGCCGACAGCAGGCCCTGGCGCTGATCGCGATGATCACCGCGATCGGCAACAGGTAAACCGGCAGGCGCACCCGCCGCGGCGGCAGGCGCGCGGGCCGGTAGCGCGGCGCGGCCGCGGCGACCTCGGCCTGGGTCTGCACCACGCCATCGTCGATCAGGTAGTAGCCTACGTGCGCGCGGCGGTCCTGCGGATCGGTGTCGGCCACCGCCTGGGTAAGGCGCAGCGCCACCGCGGCCACCTCCGGCTCGGGCGCGCGGCTGCGGCGGGCGATCTTCTCCACCACGTGGCGATACGTGTCGCGGGTGCTGAAATCCATCAGTGAATAGGTGCCGGCCGGATCGGTGCCCAGCGCGTGCTCGACCACGCTCATCTCTTCGACGAACAGGCGCCAATCCATGTTGGCAAGGAAGCGCAGGCTGCCGATGCTGTTGCTGATCGAGACCTTGGTCGGCGGCCTGCTGCTGGCTCTCGCCGTGGACCAGCTCCTCGATGCGATGGCCACCGTCGGCAGCCCACTGGTCCAGCCACGACAGCGGCATCGCCAGCACCGAGCCCTGCCCCTGCAGCGCCCGGGTCAGCTCGGAGACGAACGCGCCGGTCAACGGCGGCCTGGAGCGCGCCATGTCGGCGACGACCAGGACCACGTCCACCGGGTTCTCGGCGGCGGTGCTGTTGAGCGCCTCCACCCACATGCAGGCCAGCTGCCGGTCGGCGCCGTCGCGCATCACGCCGGCAGCCATGCGCCGCAGGTTGTCGATCAATGCCAGCCTGAGCATGATCGGCACCGCCCACAGCTCGCCCAGCTGCAGCGGCGTCACTTCCTGGTAGGCAGCGACGAAGCGGCTGATGGTTTCCGCATCGATCCGGCCATCGCCATGCGCGATCGCCTGCAAGGACAGGTCGTACACGCGCGGCAATCCGGCCGACGGCCCCTGCGCCAGCGTCGGCAGCTGCTGGCTGTAGGCCTTGGGCAGATGCCTGCGCGCGGTGTGGATCTGCTCCTGGATCAGGTAGAAGTTGTCCAGCAGCCACTCGCCTGCCGGCGTGATCCGCATGTCGTCCTGGACCATGCGCGTAAGCAGGTCGCTGGCATCGTCGAGCAGGCGTTCGTTCTCCTGCAGCCGCTCGAGCAGGCGCACCGGTCCCGGGCGTGGTTGCAGGTGATGCATCCGCGCCAGTGCCCGCCCGTGCAGCTCCATCTGCTCGACGTTGAACAGCGCCGAGCGCAGCGGCTCCTCGACCGCCGGCGCCTGGGTGGCGGCAGCACGGCGCACGCGCCACAGGCGTCGCAGGCGACGGCGCAAGCGCAGCCAACGACCGAACATTCGGCGCGATTGGGGCATGGAGTGTCCGTGGGGGAACAGGCAGATGCCTTGACCGCATCTTGCATCGCCAGACACCCGCAATGTGAAAGCCGTTTCACGCCGCATGCGGCGCGCCCCGGGAAAGCCCGGTTGCAACATGTTGCCGCGCCGCACGATGCCGCGCCTGGGGCGCCGAGCGGATGCGGTGATTCGGCCACTTCGCTGCGGACCCGGCGCCTTCGCCCCCGGCAACCGGCGGCGGTGCCTGTGCCAGCGCCCCCGCATGCTCACCCACTGCGACCGGCGAAGCTGGGACACGGCCAACGAAAAAGGGCCTGATACCAAGGATTTCTCCTTGAAATCAGGCCCTTGACGGACGCCCACGAAACCCTGCAGGCGATCTTTTGGTGGAGGTGGGCACTACCTAAGTATGCGGACAAGGTCATGATTTGCGCGAACTTATGGGCCTTGAGGCATCGCCATCACCCCCGCCGATGCCCCCGAACTGGATTTGTCCCGGGGTTCAACTCCGCAATCGAGCCTCAATCTCGGAACTGGTGCTCTATGACCATTGGGCCAGCATTGCCCTGCTGGTCGAGTTCAATGCCCATCGTGACCACCCCGATTCGACCATCAACTTGCTTGAAGCGCACATCAACCACGACTGGCAATCCAACAGGCCGACCGGCACGCCAAGGCAGAATCTCCTTGATCTCGCCCGTCGCCCACTCAACGTACGGATTGAACAGCTTGTCTTCCTTAAAGTTGGAAACGACAGCCTGGATAAATACGGTTCTGCCACCATTGCGGATCCGATACGCTCCTATCGCGGGCGCAGTCGATGCGTACGAGTCTGTCGCAATGACATCAAAGACTGGTTTGCAGGCTTCCCGCGCTAGCCGTTCTTCTTCCCTTACTTTTGTTGACTGCCAACTGAAGTTGATCTGCCGTGAGCTGAGCGATCCTAGATTGCTGCTCCACAGAATGGCGCATCTCCTCGACCTGAAGCTCTAAGGCCTTGGTGCTTTGCTTCAGCTCCTCTGCTTGAAGCTTCAAAGCCTCTGTGTTCTGCCTAAGTCCGATTCCTTGTTGAAAGAATCCTGCGGATCAGCCAGAGAATCGCGAGAGGCCCAAACGCCCCCGCCAGGAGGTCCCCGATATTGTTCGGATCCATTAGTAGGATTTCGATCCATCGCCCCCAGAAGATAGCCGTGAGGAACACTGAGTAGACTGCTGTTAGAACCCCGCCGATCCATGTCAGGTGCCGACCCATCGCATCCCCCCTTTTGTGACAGGGCCATTATCGGCCCATCCGGCTGGCGGACAAGGTCAGGATCTTCCTACGACAGAACTGGTACCCAGCTGACTGTATTCGAGTCCGAAGGTGGCACCTTACGAGCGCCAGCACCGCGCGCGCCGACTACCGCAGCCTAGACTGCTCCCCGCCCCCGCTTCTGGCGCGGGATCGCGACATGCATGAGCACTGCCCAAAGGCAGCCTCGCTGCTTATCCCCCGATCGCATCAATCGGTGCATGGGCTACTGATCCTTAGGCGTCGCCCTCAGGCAGGACAGGCCGCGTCCACGCGAAAAGGTCGCGTGCGAGAATCCGGCCCACTGGGAGTCGGATAGAGAGCTCACGCATGGATTTTGTCCAAGGATTTATGGATTTTGTTCAAGGCTTTAGCGATTGCTGGTGGCCCGGCTCCGCTTGCCATGTGGACTGGACCGCATGGTCCGCAGTTTTCGCTGGAAGCGTTGGCTACTTGGCGTGGCGCACGTCGCAGCGAGCGGTTCAAATCGCACGACAACAGCACGATGAGGCGGTGTTCGCCAAGAAAGAAAATGCCAGGATCCTAGGGCGGCTATTGCACGGTGAGATAAAAACACTCCCAGCACGGCTGGCATACATTCACAAAGCTTGGCTTGCCGGGATCGCTTGGGGCGACCCAAACACTATTGAGAATGGAACAGCGTTTGAAGCCGCGCTTGCAGAAGCAAAACTATCCGTTTTGCCCGCAGCGGAGCAATCCGAGACTCGAATCCATAACCTTCCCGACCATATCGGAGCAGATCTAGCAACCCTCATCGCGCTTAGTCGGGCGATGAACGATATCGCTCGGCGAATCGAGACGCGCGTGCGACCGCCACTCCAAGGCCCCATGGGCATGAGAAAGTGGCTCTATGCCGGGAACACCAGCGACTTCGATACGCTGAAGGACCATATCGAGTCTTTTCGCGCCATGAGCATCGGCCTCGTGGCGGAGTTCGAACAGTATGTTGCGAGCGGCTTCCCGAAGCAGGCTGAGCCTCCTGAAAAGAGCAGCCCCAAACATTAGATTCACACCCCAGATCGCCGCAAGCCAAGCTCGGCAGCCTCGTCAGGCTGCTCATCAATTCCCGGACGGACAAGCCTTGCCTCAACCCAAGCGTTAGTGTCAGCAGGCCACACTGAGCTTCATGTATGACCGGGACGGCCGCCCTACAACTACCCTGCAGAATTTTCCTACGTCGCATCGGCCGCCTAGCTGATACCAACCTGTAGAGCGTCGAGTGAGGCTGTGCTAACCAGCAGCGCTCGCCCGCCGACCGATGGTCTAGGCAACCGAAGCGTGCCCCGCAAGGAAGCGGGGCTGCTGGCTCCGCAAGGGGAGCCTTCGGAATGAGTATCGCCATGGACCCGATCGTCCTGTCCCTACGTGAGGGCACTGACAGCTGGCGAAGCTTCCAGGCATAGTCCACTGTTCTGGTTCCAGCCTATGAGCAGGCGCTATCCACCGCGCGACTCGTGGCCTCCGTCCAGGTCGATATCATGGAAGCGCCGACGATGATCGAGGCGCAGCGCCTGACAGAGTGCGGTCCTCGAATCTATTTTCGAACCGGAAATGGCCTGACCGCACGGTGAGCTATCCTCCGTCCTAGGGGGATACCACATGCACCGACTCGCGCTGCTGGGCGCTCTAGCGACCGCCACTCTCACGGCCCAAGGCCAGACGATCAAGGCACAGGGCCCCAAGTCGACACCAACCAAGCCCGCCTACCGGCCGGCGCAGCCGTACAACTCTGCTGCCAAGGACACGACGCCATTCAACTGCGACCAGTACCGCAGCCACCCGCACCCGGGCATGGTCCGGTATTGCGAAGGCGTCGAGTACATGACCCTTTCGAACGAGGCGCGGCGGCAAGGGCGACCTGGCGCGTCCAGAAGCGTGGTGAGCCTGCCCGCCCTCGGGTCGCAGGAAGCCTCCCAGCTCGGCTATGCCTGCGTCGGTGGAGCGTTCAAGCGGCTGCCGAATGGCTGGGAGCAGGTGTCTGCTGCAGAGGGCGGGTGGCAGCGGTGCAAAGAGGGGTAGTTCCGAAGGTTTCTAGACGACTGGGCTAACTCACGATGGCAAGGAAATGCTGGGCCAGTTCTCTCGGCGGCTGCGATTCCATTTCGGGTGAACACGTTGTCAGCAATGCGGTCCTCAAGACCGGATGTGGTTGCCCAGTGGTCCTCGAAGGGGTCCATCGCGTCAATCAGGGGAGGCCGACACGTGCAGACGGCACCTCCAATATCCTATGCAGGCATCACAACTCATTGCTGAGCCCCCTTGACGCTGTTGCCGGTCAAGTTGCAAAGCACCTTCACGATGGAATAGATAGCGCCTACCAGTCGCACATCACGATTCGCGGGGAGCTTCTAGAGCGCTGGGCGTTAAAGACCCTGGTCAATTCGGCTGCCGCAGGCTGGACTCGGCCACGACAAATGCCTGCTCCAGAGATTGTTCAAATGATCTTTGGCCACGCTCCTCCCCCCACGGCTGCGGCCTCTACAGCGTTGACGGGATCTGGCGACAAGGTGCCGATCGCCCCGCAATCTCGGCATTCCTGACCATGGTTGAGAACCGCCCGACAGGGCGGACCATGGTCGGCGCGTACATCACAATCCATGGAATGACCATGTTCATTTCGCTGAGACCCGATGCAACTGACCGAATTGAGTCGAGTGCGAGCAGGTCGCTGCACGAAAGGCTTGGGGTCGACACCATTCGGCATCTCTATAGGCCCGGCGCCATAGTCGCCAGGCGAAAGGCCGGGAGCGATATCCACATAGCATGTAGCTGGGGTGGAATCCTTCGATATGCAGACGGGACCGTGAAGTCGCACGTCGAATGATCCCCTCCCAGTCGGGCCTGATTCCTTGGCTTGTTTGATCGCCACACCACCGGCCCAAGCTCCACCGGAATCCCGGCCTCACCACGCGCTGGGGTGCTTGGGCGCCCCCGAGCGGGTCATGCCGATGCAGTAGAGCTTCTTCCCCGACGCCCACCCCGCATGTGTCGCCAGTTCCGCGGCCCCACCGGGCTGGCCATGTCGGCCAAGGTCGCCCACCCTCGGGGATTGCCCGCCGGCAAACCGGTTGGCCAAAAGCTGCCGCCGTAGCCCCAGCGTATAGCCATGCCCCGTAACCGGCTGACTGTGTAGTCGCCAGTCACGTCCGCAGCCAGGCTCGGGTTGTGGCAGACGAAGCCCGCCAGCGGCCCGCCCCCCAGTGCAGCTCCAGCAGGTAACGGTAGCTTCTGCAGTGGGAGAAGACGGCAGATTTTTTTCGTGCTGTGGTCGGCATGCCAGCGATACCTGCGAGTTCGGCAACTAATACCTGTGGTTGTTGCCGAACTCGATCGGCGTCAATGGGAAGAATCGTCCCCATCCGAACACAGCCGGACGGGACTCCATATGACCGCTCAACCGAACCCCCACCCCGATGCCCTCCTACGGGTCTGGGACATCATCGGCAGGCCCGCGAAGGGTGACCGGCCGGCAATCCCCGCTCTAATCCCCGTCGGCAAGACCGCTTGGTGGACAGGCGTGAAGCAGGGCCGCTTTCCTCAACCGGTCCGACTCTCCTCGAAATGCACCATGCCTGCGCGCCGCAGCGACATCCAGCGTCTGATCGATGGAGCCGTCGGCGAGGCCGCAGCGAACGAGTCAGCCGACCAGGGCGGGGCATCGTGACTGCCGGCACAGGGGCCCAGCCATCGGGCTGGCAGATGGACGACGGTATCGTCCTGCTGAAAGCCATCAATGCTCTGCTCGACCAAGGCGATTGCCTCAGGTGCCAAACCCGACTGGAGGGCCCACAGCGCCTTGTGCGGCATGGGTGGACGCCTGCTGCCGCCTTACTCGCTGGTCACGACGCGAGCTGCCGGCGCCGGTGGCCAAGGCGCTCGAGGAGCTCTGGGATCGCGCCCTGCCGGCCGGAGGGCTAAATACCGCGCTTTACGACGTCCTCACGTACCGCGAGCTTCTTCGCGACGAGCTGTGTTACCTGGAGGCCCGCCTCGATGGCCCCCACAACATCGAGGCCGCGGATATCGATCGGCTCGCCTCGTTCGTCCGCTGGCTGCAGGCCGCAATGAGCATGGTCATCGGTGATGAGCCGACTGGAGGTGTGCATTGAACCCGGTCGACCTCTACGTTTCCCTCTACCGCCCGAGCACGGCATCGCAGGCCGCGGCGCTGGTCGAGGTCGGCGAAGGCCTGCAGCGCCAGCTGGAGGACCTCAGCCGGGATCCGACGCCCGAGCGGGCTGAGGCCGTTGCCGCGAATCTGGCCGGCGCCCAACGGGCTGTCCTGCGCTTGCGCGAGGCGCTGCTCACCGCACCCCAAGAGGACGTCGCGCCATGAGCTCCCAGGTCTCAGACGCCCGAATCAGCATTGCCCTGCCCGACCATCCCAAGACGGTAAAGCTCGTCCGTCGATGCGGCGAGGCCGGAGCCTGGGCCTGGTCTGTCTGTTCCTCTGGACGGCTGGCAATCGAGCGACCGGCGACCTGGCCGGTATGACCGACGAGGACGTCGAGATCGTGGCTAGGTGGCGTGGCGCTCCATAAGAGCCTGGTCGTCGAGCTCCGGGCGCTGGGTTTCCTTGATGGCGAGGAAGGGGCATACCGGATCCATGACTGGGCTGAACACAACCCTTGGGCGGTAGGCGCTCAGGATCGGGCCATCAAGGCGAGGTGGAACGCCCACAAGCGGCACCATGGCGAGGAAGAGGCCGACCGGTTGTTCCCCGAATACGCCGCCCGACGCCGCGGCGATGCAGCCAGCAATACCACTAGCAATGCTGCTAGCACGCTTGCTGATGCTGTCAGCAAGGATTCCCCTGCTACTAGCAATGCTCCGTCTCCGTCTCCGTCTCCGTCTCCGTCTCCGTCTCCGTCTCCGTTACCGAATCCAGAGGGGGAGTCGCGACCTGATAGACCGTCGGAGGCGCGCGCTGCCTCCGCAGCACCTCCCACACCGATCGATCCCACTGCGCTGGGACGCGCCTGCCTCGCGATCCGCAAGGGTGGAATCTTCAACACGAATCCCCACAACCCGGAGTTGCGCCTGATCTTGGCCGAGTTCGGCAACGACCCGGGCCTGTTCGTGTTGTTCGAGGAGGTTGCGCGCGATGCCTCCGAGCGCGGCAAAGGCTTCGGCTGGGTGATCGGCGCGGTCCGCGGCCGGATCAACGATGCGCGCAACCCTGTCATGCCCACGAAGAGGGTGAGCCTGGCGGATCAGGTACGGGATGCGAACGCGCCCCACAACTTCCGCGAGTCCCTCACCGAGCAAGCCTCACGCGTCAACGGGGCACACGACCGGCGTGAGCGGATCGGCCTCGCGGATCAGATCCGAATCCCGGCCAGCGACTTCGCCGCCGACTTCCCGAACGTGATTCAGGGTGAGGCCACGGTGATCCCGAAGGGAGAGGCGTGATGGCCCCTTTCCGGCGACCGTGCACCCTCGCCCGCGCGCGCGTTTCGCGCGCACACGCGCAAGCGCGCGTTTGGCCCGCCCCTCTACCCGCCGAACCCCGCCATCGGCCCCACCCCATTTCGATCTCCAGGAGCTGAGCAGATGGCACGCATTCCCATGGGCAACTTCGGCGAGGGCGGTGGTACGGCGCCGCTCGTGCGCACGCGCGTGCAGGGCGGTGATGACCCCGTCGCGCAGGCGCTGGGCGGCCTGGCGCAGACCGGCATGCAGCTCGCCCACCGGGCATCAAGCCAGGGAGATCCAGGAGCGGCAGAGCCTAGCCCGAGCACGCGCCACCAACGTGCTGCTCGACCACGAGATGGCGGCGAAGGCGGCGGCCACCGATGTGAGCGAACGCATGCAGTCCGGCGATCTGGATTGGCGATCGGCCGAGTTCGAATCCCAGCAGGCGCTCGGCAAGATCACCGCCGCGGATGTTCCCGAGCTGGATCCCGCCGACGCCGAGCGTCTGCAGGGCGGCCTACGGCGAAACCTGGAGGAAGCCCGGCTGACGGTGCTGGGCGCGGCAAACGTCGCCAAGCGCAAAGAGGGCAAGACCGAGACGTTGGCCTCGCTCGACATGCTCGACAAGCTGGCAGGCCTGCCGGATGCCGATATCGACATGCTGGGCAAGCGGCTTACCGCACTGGGCGAGCGATGGCAGGAGGTTGGTCTCGACCCAGCGCAGTTCGAACAGACCCGCCAGGGGCTACGTCGACAAGTGGTGGACCCAGCACGCGTCGCGCCGCGAAATGATGGCTCGCGAGGATCCCACTGCCCTGCAGGCGCTGGCCAATGACCTGACGTCGGACGATGGCTTCTACGCCTCGCGCTTGGACTCGAACCAGCGCAACACCCTGCTCAATCGGGTACTCGGCGCGCAGGGCCGGCTCGAGGCAAAGGCCGAGACCGAAGCCAACCGCCGCAACACGGTGGCCGGTCGCGCCATCGAGCAGTACGAACGTCAGGTCGCCACGGGCGTGCCTGCGCCGGCCGAGGTCATGCTCGACTGGGGGAACAATGTGGCCGGCACGCCGTACGAGACCGAGTTCCAGCAGATCCAGAAGGGCGAGCTCGAGGTGCAGCAGGTGATGCAGCTGCCGCCACCGGAACAGCGGACCTATCTGCAGGAGCTCAAGGCCAAGCAGCAGGCCGAGGGCGCAACGGTGGCCGACCAGGGCGCGCGCGAACCGCCTCGAGAAGGCGATCGAGCTGCGCCTGACGCAGCTGCGCGACTCCCCGTTGGAGTTCTACGGCAACAGCACCGGCACAGCGGTGGCGCCGCTAGACCTCAACGTCCCCAGCCACCGGCGGGGTCGAGAACCTGCAGAGCCAGATCGGTGAGCGCATGACGGTGCTGGGCATGCTGCGCGCGCAGTACGGCGCCGAGGCAGGCAACGCGCCGCTTCTTCCGCAGGAAGCGTCCGCCCTAGCCGGCTACCTTACCAAGGCCCCGCCGAACCAGGCGACCCGTCTCTTCGGCTCGCTGAACCAGGCGTTCGGCGATCCGGCGGCCTATCGCGCGGCGATGAAGCAGATCGCGCCCGACTCACCGGTCAAGGCGGAAGCCGGGCGAATCTTCGCCCTACAGCGGCCGCTCGGCGCACCGTCCGGGGCGATCACCGCGGCATCCCCCAGTGGGAAGTTCGGCGATGTGGCGCTCACCATCCTGCGCGGCGACGCGCTCCTCAACCCCGACAAGGCCGGCGCCGACGCCAAGCAAGTGAAAATGCCGCCACCCTGGGCCATGCAGCGGGTGATCCAGTCCCAGCTGCGCTACTCGTTTGCCGGCCGCCCGGAGGAGCTTCAGGTAGCGATCGACTCGGCAAGCGCCTATTACGCGGCCAAGACCGCCGACGCCGGTGACCTTTCTGGCCAGATCAATACCGCGCGTATGGAGGAGGCTCTCGCCGCCGTAGTGGGCGAGCGCACGACCATCCAGGAACGCGACGTCATCCCGCCATGGGGCATGAGCGCTGTCCGCTTTCGCGATACCGCCGACCTGTACGTCGACGCTCGACTCAAGGCGGCCGGCCGCGAGAACCCCGGCGACGTGGCGCTGGTGAACCTGCGCGGTCACCCGGGCTACTACGGCCTGGTCCGCGGGATCGAGCCGCTCTACGACAACAACGACCCGCCACAGCCGCTGGTTATCCGCATCGGAGCTGCCCCGTGACCGAAGAGCAGAAACGGCCATACGACCCGAATGCCGCCGCCGTTGCCGCGGCGTCGCGACAGTACGCCGAGATGCAGCTCGATCCGTTCGACTTCGGCGCACCGCGTGGCGTGCAGGGGTTAGGCGAGTCGTTCAAGGGCCTCATGGTGCCGTCGGCCGAGGCTGGGCGATCCGTACTCATGGCCGGCGCTCCGGTGGCGCAGGGCCTGGACTGGGTCGCCAACCTCAACCCTGAGCGCGAGGAGCGCGGCGAGTCGCCCACAGCCTGGCGAGACGCCTACTTCCAGGCCGTCGACGACTTGGGCACGAACGCCGTGGAGTCCTTAGCGCCCGAACGTCAACGCGATGGGCACCACGGCTCGCGCGCTGAATACCGTCAATACCGTGGTCGGGTCGGTGCCGCAGATGATCGGCACCCCGGGTGTGTTCCTCACCAGCGCGGCGATGACGCCGGCCACAGACCTGGTCCGCGAGGGTGTCGACGTCGAGACCGCGGCCACCGTCGGCGGTGTGAATCTGGCGGTGAATGCGATCGGCATGAAGTTGCCGGCCGCTTGGGGCTCGAACCCGGCCACCCGCGTGGGTACCGGCGCCGGCGCAAACCTGACCACCGGTGTTGCAGCCGATGCCGCATCGAACGCGGTGCTTGAGTCCGGTGGCTACGAACAGGCTGACTGGTACAACCCGACCGACCCGTACGCGCGCGGGCTCGACTTCCTCATGGGCGCCGCATTCGGCGTCAAGGCGCACGTCGACGCACCGCGCCTGTCGCCAACGCAGCGCGACGCGGCGATGGTGGCCAACAACGCCGCGCACTTCCGCCAGGACAGCATGCCCGGTGTCCCCACCCAAGCCGGCGCCGGCATGCGCCACCAGACGGCGATGGCCACCGCGCTGAACCAGGTCATGGCCGGCGAATCGGTGTCGGTGGCCGACCAGATCCTCCCGGGCGACTTCACCCTGCCCCCGCGCCTGGAGGCCGCGCTGAGCGCCAAGGCGCCCTCGCCCACCGAATCCACAGCCGGCACCGGCGGCTATGAGGCCTTCCGACGTGCGCTGGAGTCCGGCGGTCGCGCTGACGCGCGCAACCCCGCCAGCAGCGCCACCGGCATCGACCAGTTCACCGCCGCGACTTGGCGCCGCATCATCGCGCGGGCGAAACCGGCCTGGGCCGAGGGCCTGAGCGACGCCGAGCTGCTTGCCGCGCGGCTGGATCCGGAGAAGTCCGGGCAGATGGCGCGCGCGCTGGATGCGGACAACGCAGCGGCGCTGCAGGCCGCGGGCCTGCCGACGAGCGACCACCACCTCTACGCAGCGCACCATTTCGGGATCAACAAGGGCAAAGCCTTCGCCCGCGCGGCCGACAGCACGCCGATCGGGCTGATCCTGTCCAAGGACCAGGTCGACGCGAATCCCTACCTGCGCGGCATGACCAAGGGCGAGGTCCTTAGCCAACTGGGACGAGCGCGCGCGCCGCGCCGGTGCCGCACCCGGCGAGCATCCGGCCGCACAGCAGCAGTCGGCCCCTGACGATCTGCCCGCGCGCCGCCCCGATGTGCCGGGCCTTGCCGACGAGGCGCCCACGCCGCGCCCGACTGTCGACCAGTTGCGCAGCGGCACCGAGCTGTTCCCGGGGCCGCCACCGCGCGCCACGCCGGCCGAGTTCGACGCCTGGACGGAAGGCCGCCTGCGGGCGCAGCTGCCGGAGACGACCGATCGCCTGCAGGAGGAGCTCGCCGGGGCGCAGGACGCAGCGCAGGCGACCGCCGCGCGCGCAGGCCGCGCCGGAGGACGCAGCCATGGCACTGGAGGCGCGGGACGCTGCCGCGCACGTCGAGGCGCTGGAGCGGCGCCTTACCGCGGCGGAAGCCGGCCGGGTGGAACTGCCCGAGCCGGAGGCCCAGCGGCACGCATACGAGGACTGGCGGGCGCAGCAGGCCGCACCGGGGCAGACCGCCGACGCCAGCGGCGAGAGCCGGCCGCGCTCGTCCCACCTGGACGGCCAGGTCCGGGATTTGCTGCAGCGGGTCGACGCGGCGCCCGACGGCGCCGAACTGGCGCCCGGGATCCACGCGCGACGCGAGGGCGACGGCTACCGGGTCACGGTCGATCCAGAGGCCGCCGGCGCGCTGCGGCAGGCCCAAGTGGCCCCGCCCGAGGGGCGGCTTCTGTCCCGCGACGAGCTGGCGGCGGCGGTTCGCACCGCGGCCGAGGAGCTCGAAGCGCCGGCGCCGGCCGGCAGCGTGGCGCCAGTCGCCGACCCAATCGCGGCCGCGCGCGCCGTGGCGCAGCTCGACCCAGACCTGCGAGTGCCGACCGGCGAAGTCGATGCCGACGGCAATCCGGTGTTCCAGACCGCCGAGCAGGCGATGGCCGATGCTCAGCAGGGCATCCACGACGCTGAGCTCGACGCCCAGGCCACGCACGCGGCCGCCAACTGCTACCTGAGGACCGGCGTATGAAGCCCCAATGCATCGAGGCGGTCAGCGCCGTCTATGGCCGCCAGGCCACCCCCGCCCAGATCGAGGCGATCGAATCCCGGCTGGGCCGCACGATGCGGCAGCTTGCCGCACGCGACCCGCAAGCCTTACTCTCGAAGTCCGCGGACGACAAGATGGCCGAGGCCGCGGCAGCAGCTGCCCGCGAGATCGTCGCCGAGGCCCAGCTCAAGGAGCGCCGGCAGGCGCTGCAGATCCTGGCGATCTCACGGCTGCAGGAGGCCATGGCGTCCATGCCCGGCGTGTCGCCCTTGGAGGCGCTGGGCCGGCTGGTGGCCTTTCACGCCGACGCACGCGGTTCCGTCCAGTCCCTGGAGACCCGCGCCAAGGCGATCAAGACCGACGCCGTTCGACAGATGCTGGCCACCCTTGAAGCGACTGAGCCGCGAATCGTTGGCCTGTTCGAAGATGCTGAGGGGATCCGGAACCTAGTGCGGGAGCTGCACGGAGAGAAGACCGGCGATGCGCGTGCGGCCGCCGGCGCTGACCGCTTCAAGGAGGTTGCCGAGGCTCTGCGCCAACGCTTCAACCGGGGCGGCGGTGACGTCGGTCGGCTCGAAGACTGGGGCATGCCGCACCACCATTCGCAGATTCGCGTGGCACGTGCTGGCCGCGATGCGTGGCTGCGGACTTTGCGCGCCACCGAGCGAGCAAAGGCAATGCTGTTCGACACCCCGCCGCCGAAGGAATGGGCGCGCGAGCACTGGGTAGCCGAACTCCTGCCTCGGCTCGATCGCAGCCGATACGTTCGCGAGGACGGCTCGCGCATGAATGAGACCGAGCTCGCCGTGCTGCTGCGCGAAGTCTGGCTCACCATCGCAACCGGCGGCCTCAACAAGACCGCACTAAGGCCAGTTCCGCGGCACCGGCATGCGTGCCAACCACGGCAGCGAGGCGCGACAGATCCACTTCAAGGATGCAGACGCGTTCCTCGACTACCAGACCGGCTACGGGGACAAGACCGCCTACGAGGTCCTGGTCGACCACATTGGCGGCATGTCCCGCGATATCGCCGCGGTAGAGGTGTTCGGCCCCAACCCGGACCACGTCTTCCGGCTGCTGAGCGATCAGGCCGTCAAGCAGATGGCCGAAGCCGAGCCGGCGCGCATCGGCGGTATCCAGAAGCAGCGGGTCAAGGTCGAGAACTACTACAACCACGAAACTGGAAAAACACTTCCGGTGGCATCCGAGCGCTTGGCGCGCACCTTCGACGCCCTGCGCAACAGCCTAGTGGCAAACCGCCTAGGCTCCGCCTTCCTCACGTCCATTACCGACGAGGGAACGATGATGCGCACGGCGCAGGTGAACAACATGCCGCAAATGCAGCTGTGGCGGAACGAACTCAAGACGCTGAACCTCGCCGACCAGGACGAGAAGCGCTTCGCCAACCGCGCCGGCTTGGGCCTGGACACAATGATCGCCTCCCTCAACCGGTTCGGAAACGAGTCGCTCGGGTCTGGTTGGACCTCGAAGATCGCCACCGCCACCTTGCGCGCCTCTGGGCTCACCGTCGCTACCGAAGCGCGCCGACGCGCATGGGGCGTCACCTACATGGACGCGGTCGGCCGCATCACCCAAACCACGCAGCGACTTTCGGACTTGGACCCCACCGATCACCGAATCTTGATGTCCAAGGGCATCACGGACACCGACTTCGCGGTCTGGAAACGCGCCGAGCTCGAGGACTGGAGCGGCAACCACACGCTGCTCACCCCGGACGCGATCTACCGGATCCCCGATGCCGCACTCGCCGACCTGGGCGATCCTGCACAGCTCCGCGAAGAGGCCGCCACCAAGCTCCCGGGTGCAGCGCTTGAGGAGGTGAACATGGCGGTGATCGAACCTGGTACCCGCGAGCGCGCCATGATGGGCGCGAATCTGCAGCGCGGCACTTGGAAAGGCGAGCTGACCCGCTCGGTCATGCTGTTCAAGTCCTTCCCCGTGGCCATGATCTTCAAGCACTGGGAGCGCGCACTCAGCGAGCCGACCGCTGCGCGCAAGACACGGGCTATGGTGGCGCTGACCACCTCGACCACCCTGCTCGGCATGGTCGCTCTGCAGGCCTCGATGCTGCGCGACGGCAAGGATCCGCTCACGGTGCAGGATGCCCGAGTCTGGATGGCGGCCCTACTCAAGGGCGGCGCGCTATCGATTTTCGGCGACTTCCTCTTCGCCAAGGAGACCGAGCACGGCCGCGGCGCGCTGGCCACTCTGCTGGGACCCGTAGCAGGCCTGACCGAGGAGGCGCTAGCGTTGACTTGGGGCAACCTGATCGAGGCCTCGAAGGGCGAAGAGACCAACTTCGGCGCGGAGGCCATCCGGTTCGCCAAGGGCAACACGCCCGGCGTGTCGGCGCTGCTCAACCTCTGGTACACCCGGGCCATCGCAGACCATCTGATCGTGCACGACATGCAGGAGGCGGCCAGCCCAGGCTACTACCTCAATCGCATGGAGAACCGCGCCTACGACGAGTTCGGCCAAGGAGTACTGGTGGCGCCCCGGCGAGGCGGTGCCGGAGCGGGCGCCGGACTGGGAGGCGGTCGTTGAGAAGCCACGGTAGGCGGAATCGAATCGGCCTCGCGGTCGCCGGCGCTATGCTGGCGGCTCGGTCGACCTGGGAGAGAGTCCGATGCGCCTGATACTGCTCATGGCCACGCTGCTGGCGCCGCTGGCAGCGCACGCCGATATCCCGCTCTCGCTGCCAACGTGCGCAGTAGGGGACGCGCGGACACCAGTACAACACTGGGCACCCTCAATCGACGGCAGGACGCTCGACACCGCGCCCGGCGCCGCGGACGGCCAGGTCTTCTACATCGAGTTCCACACGGACAATGCAAGCGCCAGCTGCGCAGGCGCGACAGCTGATCACCTCTACACATTCGACCACCCGGATGCCGACGGCGCCGGCTTGGCCGTAAACCTGCGCGGCAACGTCCAGTTCGCCAACGGCATGTGCTATTTCGCCGGGTACTTTATGAACGAGCCCGTGATGGGCATGCACCCGGGGCTGGATCGAAACGTACTTCCGCCCATTGGACAAAGCAGAGGTCATCACTTCCGGCAGATTCTGCGCTGTACGCGAGGCGCCCGGCAAACCGACACTGATCAACGAGATGCCAGCGAAGCTGCTCAGGACGATGTGCCAAGGCATTGCACCGGGCGTCTATACCAAAGAGGCCGGCGTCTGCGCGGCTTACATCCGCGGGCACCTGGATGGCCAGCATGCTCAAGGGCTGGCGTCGCAATCCGAATCGGAATCGTGCCCACCTGCGGGAACTACCGTCGCGTCGATCGCCGAAACCTTCAACGCTTGGTACGACCGCCAGACCTCGGAGTTCCGAGAGGTCAACACGGCCAGCCAAGGGCTACGCGCGTCGATGCTACGAGCCTACCCCTGCAGCGCCGCGCGCTGAGCGGTTATGGTCGCGCCGACGCGCGGAGCTCGCTCCAGTTTTCTGCCGGTGATCCTACCCAAGCCTGCAATAGCCGCTCGCCATCTATAAACTTCGGCTCCGATCCCTGTCTCCAACCCGCGATCGTGCTGTACGGAATGTGTAGCAGCCTGGACAGCGACTGCATCGGCACGCCTGCCCGTTGCAGGTCCGCCAGCACGCGGAACCAGTCGATGCGATTGGGGTCGGTGTCGATGCGGATCATCTGCCCTACCCTCAGAGGATGGGCGAGTTCGCCCAAATATCCTCGTAGGCGTCGCGCTTTGCTTCTGCGGCCGCCTGATCGACTCTCTGCAGCGATGCATGTGCTCGCTCCGCCAGATCCTTGAAGGACTGCGTCACAAGATAGGCATGGCCGCCGTCGACGATGATGAGCCTGTCATGCAATGCCCTCGGCGCTGCAGACCGGATCTGCAAAGGCCGGCGTACCTTGTACTGCGCTTCCCATCGCTGCGCCGCCACACGCAATGTATCCGCGAGGCCTACGCGTGCGGAATCGCGCAGCACGCGCAAGGAAACGCCTTCCGGCGCCAGCGGGGCGTAATCACGCAAAAAGTGTGGTCGAGGTAGGGATCTACGACCAGCACTTCTTGCCTTACCTCGCCGAGCACTCTCCCAACCGCATGGAAGGCGTCCAGTGTGTTGCCGGCCTGGATGAAAGCGCCTTGAAGGGCCGCAGGCAGCAGCTGTAGCTCGGCGCGCGCAAGGCAGGTCTCCAAGGCGAGGGCCATCGCTGCGAATGCTGCGCTGCGATGCGGCCACGCCGGCGCATTCCCCATAGCCGCCCGGTAGTTGCCCACATCGAGGATGTTTCCGCCATCCTCAACTAGCACTAATCCCTTAGCCATCCACTGGCGATCTTCCGCGCCGAGTGGCTCTCTGTCCCGTGCTACAGGGACGTTCTGTAGCAACTGGCCGATTCGCGTATAGCGCTCATGGGCTTCCATTTTCATCCCCTGTACTAGCCGAGCCTCACGACCGAGGCACTGAACTGCTGACGGACTTCCTGACCTGCTCAGGCGAAAAGCTTCCGCGCCCTTGTCGCGCACATTCTGCCGCAATCGCCGCCGCTGGCGTCCGCGCCCCCGGATCGAATGGCCCACGCCGCACCTTGCCAGCCTCGTGCAGTGTCATCCACACGAAAATGAGCATGTGTGGGTCGACGCCGCGCGGGCGCCCTGCCTGCCGCCGCGCTCGCATCGCGGCCTCGAAGTACGTCCCCAGCAGCGCTTGCCGCCGGCGCCCGTAGCCGTCAGGCATGGGAAAGTCCTCCGCCGCCTTGGCCATCTGGCGGCAGAGGACCTCGAATGCCGCGCTGTTGCGCTCGCCGTCGAGGAAGGCGCTGTAGGCCGCCTCCAACGCGGTGCGAAGGCTCCGCTCCGCGTCATCGGTGCGCAGCTTCTCCTGAGCAACCTCAGCAGACCACCCCTGCTGCAGCAGCGATGGCGGACGCCCAGCGTCGGACCCGGCATTCAATCGCAGCCCACCCGTTCCAGCTTGCGGCTAAGCAGCGCCGCGAGCCTGCCCTGGTCGCTGCCTTCGGGGGCGGCGAACACACGCTCGAGGCGTTCCACCAGTCGCAGCACTCGCGCATCGGAGAGCTCTACCTCCGTCACCTTGGGTCTGCAGCGCTCCGTGGGGAATCGGAGGATGGTGGCCATATTCACACCTCCCCATAGACGTCGGCCTTGAGCAACTGCACCGCACGCTCCATGGCGGAGGTAATGAGCCACTCGGCCTTGAGCCTGTCGTCGCCTTCCATCCCGAAGGATCTGCGGTGCATCCAAAGCGCCGCTTCGACCACCCAAAGTGCCTGCTCCTCATGGGGAGCGACTGCCTCGACCCCAGCACTGCGAGCGGTGCTTTCCGCATTTTCGATGGCCATGGTCATTCCTCCCCTCGAACGGCTCGCAGCGTGGCGACGTAGCGGTACGCCGTTGCGCTGGTCATGCCGAACCGATCGGCCAGCTCCCGCCATAAGGCAGGCGATGCGGAAACGCGGCCGATATCGAGAACGCCACGTGCGCCTGGCCGGTGCCGACCGGGATGCCGATGATGTTGTCGCGGTAGGACCTGCGGCAGTCGCGCCGCGCAGGACTGGGGGTCGTTACACTTTGGGTCGCCATGATCGAAGTCACCTCTTCGGTTGTGGAAGGCCGGCCGGGAGGTGCAACTCCCGGTTCGGCCGCTTCCGGCTCAGCCGGATCTCTTGCGGAAGGCCAGCACCTTGCCGCTGGTGTCGGCCTTCAATGCGTCCAGGTAGTCGGCCCATGCCTGCATCATCTTTCGACGCTCGGCCAAGTGGGCGGTGCGGTTGTAGGCGCGCCCATTCGGGTCGCGGACTGCGTGCGCCAGCTGGTGCTCGATGTAGTCAGGCCGGAAGCCCAGCTCCTCGTCCAGGACCGTCCTAGCCATCGCCCGGAAGCCGTGCGCGGTCATCGTGTCCTTGTCGAAGCCCATGCGTCGCAGCGCGGCGTTGAGGGCGTTGTTGCTCATCGGCTGCTTCGGGCTGCGCCCACCCGGGAACACGTACTGCCGATGCCCCGTGAGAGGCTGCAGCTCGGTCAGCAGGTCGACAGCCTGCCGGGACAGCGGGACCAGGTGTGGCTGCCGCATCTTCATCTTGCCGGCGGGGATGTTCCATTCGGCTGCCTCCAGGTCGATCTCCGACCATTCCGCATTCCGCAGCTCGCCAGGTCGAACGAAGGTCAGCGGCGCCAGCTGGAGGGCGATCTTGGTCGGGAGGCTGCCGTGGTAGGCGTCGATCGCCCGCAGAAGCCCGCCGATCTGCGTGGGATCAGTGATGGCTGCATGGTGGCGCTCAGGAGGCGTGGATAGGGCGCCGCGGAGGTCCGTGACCGGATTGCGATCCGCCCGGCCCGTGGCGATCGCGTAGCGCATGACCTTACCCGCAGTTCTGCAGCATCCGGTGAGCCGACTCGATCGCGCCGCGGCTCTCCATCCGACGCGCGCAGCGGAGGAACTCCGGCGCGGTGATCTCGGCCACCGGTCGGCCACCGATCCACGGGAACATGTCGTTCTGGAACCAAGGCCTCGACCTTGGTCCGGTAGTGCGGCACCCAGGTCTGCTTGTCGAGCCACTCGCGGGCGATGACCTCGAAGCTGTTCCCTGCCCTGTCCTCGGCTGCAGCACGTGCGGCGCGCTTGTGGTCCGCCGGATCCAGTCCCCTCGACAGCAGCTTGCGCGCCTCGTCGCGGCACTCCCGGGCTTCGGCCAGAGTCACGGTCGGGTAGCTGCCGTGCGCCAGGCGCTTCTCCTTGCCACCGAAGCGGTACTTCTGGCGCCAGAGCTTCGAGCCGGCCGGCGTGACCTCGAGGTACAGCCCGAACCCGTCGAACAGGCGCTGCACCTTGTCGGTGGCCTTGGCCTTCCGGATGGCGACGTCGGTCAGGGGCATCTGGGGGCATCCTTGCCGGCGAGAGGTGCCGGTGCCCCCGTATATGCCCCCAAGTGCCCCCGGATTGCAACGAACCGGGACGAACGATCGCGGACAAAAAGAAAGGCCTGACTCCGTTTTTATCCGGGAAATCAGGCCTTTAGCGAACGTTCGCGAACTTCTGCGAACCAACTTTTGGTGGAGGTGGGCGGAGTCGAACCGCCGTCCGAAGGCACTCCATCTCCGGCACTACATGCTTAGCTCACCGTTGGATCTCGTCCTGGGCAGCACGGCGTGCTAAGCGCGCCCCTGGACCAGCCTGCTTTGTTTTGGACGGAGGCTGACAGGCAACCACCCCGGCGATCCCGTGATAATGACCCTACATCCACGAGCACAGGCACAAGTGGGTTCGGGGCTAGGCCTTAAGCGGCCAGAGCGTAGTTGTCGTCGTTGGCAACTATGAGTTTTGCCGCTGGATTAACGAGGAAAGCTGCCCCCTCGGCATGCGCCAGTCGATTTCGCGACCCCCGTCGAAACCAGGACACCCCGGAAACTTCGGGCGAAGATCATCGCCAGACCCGTGCAGTGTAGGGTCGACACCGGCACGCTTCAAGGCGCGCTCGCTTCCCGGCACGCCGCGCGTTCAGTCGTTGCCAGCCTCCCTCGTCCCGCCAGGCCCGGCGTACCTGGCGCGCACTGGCGAGTGCTAGCCGCCGCCTGCCCCACCCGGCTTGCGCCGCTCGACCCAGCGGAGCACGGTCAGTACCGCCAGCGTCAGCAGGGTGATCGCCAGCGCCAGCAGGTGGTAGCGGAAGCCCACGGTAATGCCGATCGCGGCCACCGCCAGCAGCGAGGCTGCCGTGGTGATGCCCTGCACGCCCTCGCCGGTGCGGCTGGCAAAGATGGTGCCGGCGCCGATGAAAGACACCCCGGCGACCACCGCCTCGACCAAGCGCAGCGGATCGATCTGCAGGCCGGTGCCGGCGTAGTGGCCATCCTCCAGCACCATCCGGCTCAGGCCCAGCAGCAGCGCGGCGGTACCGGCCACCAGCATGTGCGTGCGGAATCCGGCCGGGCGATCCTTCAGCTCGCGCTCCAGCCCGATGGCGCCGCCGAGCACCATCGCGTAGAGCACGCCGGGGAGTATCCGCAGTTCACCGATCCAGTCCATGCGCACACGATCGACGGGGAGCTGCCGCGGCGCCGTGAAGACAGCCGCGACAGCGTACTCACCGGGGCCGCTGGCGCAGTTCCGTTGCGGCCAATCCGTCCCCGTCGCCGCCAGCCGCGCCGTTCCCGGTACCGCCCAGCGCCTTGTAGATCGCCACCGCGGCGATGTTCACCGCTGCTTCGGCATCGGCCAGGGCATCGTCGGCGGTCAGCTGGGTACGCTGCGCGTCGAGCAGGGTCAGGAAATCGGCCGAGCCCTCGCGGTAGCCGACTTCGGCCAGTTGTCCGGCGCGGCGTGCCGCGGCGGCCTGCTCGGCCACGATACGCAGACGTTCCTGCCGGCGCGCGTAGTCCAGCAGCGAGTTCTCCGCATCTTCCAGCGCGGCCAGCACCGCTTTCTCGTAGGCGATCGCCACCCCGTCGGCCTCGGCCTCGGTCGCGCGCAGGCGCGCACGCACGCTGCCCATGTCGAACGCAGCCCAGCTGATCGACGGGTTCAACGACCATGCCTTGTTGCCGCCGCTGACCAGCCCGCCGAGATCGCCGGAGATGAAACCGGCGAAGCCGCTGATGCTGATCCGCGGGAACAGCTCGGCGGTGGCCACGCCGACGCGTGCGGTGGCCGCGGCCAAGGTGACGCTCGGCGATGCGCACGTCCGGCCGCTGGCGTAGCAGTTCGCGGGTATCGCCCAGCGGCAACGCCTTCGCATAGGCCGGTGTTTCCCGCGGCAGCAGCAGCGTATCGAGCGCGCCAAGGCCGCAGGCCGAGCAGCACCGCAAGGCGATGCCGGGCACGCGCGGCGGCGGTTTCCAGCAGCGGGATGTCGGCTTCGATCGCCTTGATCCGGGCCTGGCTGCTCTGCACGTCCAGCTCGCTGCCGGCGCCGAGGTCGCGCCGCACCTCGGTCAGGCGCTGGGTCTCGCGCAGGTTGGACAGGGTGCGGTCGGCCACCGCGATCCGCTTCTGCGCGCCGCGCAACACGAAGTAGTTGCGTGCGACCTCCGCGGCGATGCTGACCTGCGCGTCCTCCAGCCCGGCCTGCTCGGCTTCCAGGTCGGCGCGTGCGGCTTCCGCGCCACGCCGCAGCCTGCCGAACAGGTCCAGCTCCCAGGCCGCGTCGAAGCCGAGGCTGTAGTCCTCGGTGATCACGCGCGCGTCGGTTCCATCCAGGGACCTTCCGGTGCGCAGCTGGTCGGCGCCGGCAGTCACGTGCGGCCATGGGTCCAGCCGTCGATCGACGAACACCGCCCGCGCCGCGCGCACCCGCGTCACCGCGATCCGCAGGTCGGGATTGGCGGCCAGCGCATCACCGACCAGCCTGTCGAGCACCGGATCGTCGAACTGCCGCCACCAGCCGGCCACCGGCGAATCGGCAACGAACACGCCGGGCGCCCCGGCGTTGTGCAACTGCACCGGCTCGGGCACCGCGGCGCGGTAGTCCGGGCCGACCGCGCACGCGGCCAGCAGCGCGCTGGCCGTCGCGATCACCAGCGGACGCATCACCACGGCAGCACCTTATCTATTCAGGTAGAAGTAGCCGCCGCTGGGACCGTCGTCGCCGACCAGGGCGAGTCGCACGCTGGTGCGCGCACCGTCGGCAACTTCGAGTTCGCCGTTCTGCTCCTCGCCCTTCCTGTTCATGTCGGTTTTCACGTATCCGGGATGGATCGTGTTCACCTTGATCTTCGAGCCCCTGAGCTCGTAGGCCAGGCGGACCGTCCAGGCGTTCACGGCGGTCTTGGAGACGTTGTAGGCCGGGATCTTGAAGTCGTAGATGAAGGACTCCGGGTTGAGGTGCTCGGAGATCGAGCCCAGCAGGCTGGATACGTTGACGATGCGTGCCGAGGTCGAGGCGTGGAGCAGCGGCAGGAACGCATTGGTCACCGCGACCAGGCCGAACAGGTTGGTGTCGAACGTGGTGCGCCATAAGGCCTGCAGCGTCTGTTGCGACGGCTTCAGGGTCGGATCATCGACCAGGATGCCGGCGTTGTTGACCAGGATGTCCAGGCGGCCATGGCGTGCCTGCACGGTCTGTACGGCCGCGGCAATGCTGGCCTCATCGGTGACGTCCAGGCGATGCCCTCGACCGGCAGGCCCTCTGCCTTGAGTGCGGCCGCAGCGGCCTCGGCGCGACCCGGGTCGCGGCCGGCCAGCAAGGTGTGCACGCCTTGTGCGGCGAGCTGTCGAACGGTTTCAAGGCCGATACCACGGGTGGCGCCGGTGACCAGGGCGATTCGGGATTGGGTCGTCATGACTGGAGCTCCTTGGAAGTGGGGGATTTGGCGCACGACGGGAAGCCAGCGCCAGGGAACGGAAGAAGGTGGCATCCGGGCGCCCGGCAACTCGCCGGTTCCGGACAGCGCACCGCATGGCTCATGCTTGCACTTCGGCGGTTTCGACTTGCGGCGCGTGCGATACCAGCGGCCGGTTGGCCAGCTTGCGCAGGGCCACGTAGAACACCGGGGTCAGGAACAGGCCGAACACGGTCACGCCGAGCATGCCGGCGAACACGGTCACGCCGGTGACCGAGCGCACCTCGGCGCCGGCGCCGTGCGACAGCACCAGTGGCACGGTGCCGGCGATGAAGGCGACCGAGGTCATCACGATCGGGCGCAGGCGCAGCCGGCATGCTTCCAGCGCCGCGTCGACCACGCCCCTGCCCTGCAGCTCCAGCTCGCGGGCGAACTCGACGATCAGGATCGCGTTCTTGCAGGCCAAGGCCCATCAGCACCACCAGGCCGACCTGGACGAACACGTTGTTGTCGCCACCGCTCAGCCACACGCCCAGCAAGGCGGAAAGCAGGGTCATCGGCACGATCAGGATCACCGCCAGCGGCAGGGTCCAGCTCTCGTAGAGTGCCGCCAGCACCAGGAAGGCGAGCAGCACCGCCAGCGGGAACACCACCAGCGCGGCCTTGCCCTGCGTGGCCTGCTGGTAGCTCAGGTCGCTCCAGTCGATGCCCATGCCCGGCGGCAGCACCTGCTGCGCCAGTTCGGTGACCTTGGCCATCGCCTCGCCGGAGGACAGCACGCGCGGGTCCGCATCGCCCAGCAGGTCCGCCGCCGGATAGCCGTTGAAGCGGATCACCGGATCGGGGCCGTAGCTCTGGCGGATGTCGACCATCGAGCCGATCGGGACCATTTCCCCGGCGCCGTTGCGGGTACGCAGGTTGGCGATGTCCTCGACGTCGTCGCGGAATTGCCCATCCGCCTGGGCGATCACCTGCCAGGTGCGGCCGAACATGTTGAAGTCGTTGACGTAGGCCGAACCCAGGTAGGTCTGCAGCGTGTCGAACAGCTCGGTCAGCGGCACGCCCTGCGCTTTGGCCTGGACCCGGTCGACCACGGCATCCAGCTGCGGCACGTTGGCCTGGTAGCTGCTGATCGGGAAGCCCATCCCCGCCGTCTGCGCCGCCGCGCCCCAACGCCTGCACCGCGCCCTGCAGCTCGCCGTAGCCCAGCCGCGTGCGGTCCTCCACGAACAACGACCAGCCGGAGCCATTACCCCTAGCCTGGATCGGCGGTGGCATGAAGGCGAAGGTGAAGCCCTCGCCGATCGTCGAGAAGCGGGCGTTGAGTTCGGCGGTGATCTGCTCGGCGCTGGCCTTGCGCTCGCCGAACGGCGCCAATGGGAAGAACACCACGCCGCTGTTGGGCGTATTGGTGAACTGCAGCGGATTCAGGCCGGGGAACGCGACCTCGTGGGCCACGCCGTCCACTTCCATGGCCATCGCCGCCATCTTCTTCAGCACCGCATCGGTGCGCTCGATCGACGCACCTTCCGGCATTTTCACCCCGGCGATGATGTACAGCTTGTCCTGCACCGGGATGAAGCCCGCCGGCACCGTCCTGAACATCACCCCCGCGCCGACCAGCAGCAGCGCATAGGCCGCGAACACCGAGGCCGCGGCGGCCCAGCACGCGCGCCACCGTGCCTTCATAGCGCCCGGCGCTGTGCCTGAAGAAGCGGTTGAACGGACGGAACGCCCAGCCGAACAGGCGATCGATGGCCAGCGCCAGCCGGTCCTTCGGCGCGCCGTGCGGCTGCAGCAGCCTGGCCGCCAGCGCCGGCGACAGGGTCAGCGAGTTGATCGCCGAGATCACCGTGGAGATGGCGATGGTCACCGCGAACTGCTGGTAGAACTGGCCGGTCACGCCGGTCAGGAATGCCATCGGCACGAACACCGCACACAGCACCAGGGCAATGGCGATGATCGGCCCTGACACCTCGCGCATGGCCATAAGGCGCGGCCTGCAGCGGCGTGGCGCCGGCCTCGATGTGGCGCTCCACGTTCTCGACCACCACGATCGCGTCGTCGACCACGATGCCGATCGCCAGCACCAGCCCGAACAGGGTCAGCGTGTTGATCGAATAGCCCAGCAGGTACAGCACGGCAAAGGTCCCGACCACCGACACCGGCACCGCCAGCAGCGGAATGATCGAGGCGCGCCAGGTCTGCAGGAACAGGATCACCACCAGCACCACCAGCAGCGTGGCTTCCAGCAGGGTGCTGATCACCGAGCCGATCGAATCGCGGACGAAGATCGTGGTGTCGTAGATCGACTGGATCTCCACCCCCGGCGGCAGGCTCTTGCGGATCCGGGCCATCCTGTCGACGACCGCGTCGCGGATCTGCAGCGCGTTGGCGCCGGGAGCCTGGAAGATGCCGATGGCGGCGGCGTTCTTGCCGTCCAGCCGCGCGCGCAGGGTGTAGTCGCCCGCGGCCAGCTCGATCCTCGCCACGTCGGCCAGGCGCACGACCTGGCCCATCGGCGCCGCTCTTGAGCACGATGTCGCCGAACTCCTCCACGCTCTCCAGCCGGCCCCTGGCGTTGATCGGCAGCAGGAAGTCGCTGCCGTTGGGCATGGGCTCGGCGCCGATCTGCCCGGCCGAGACCTGCACGTTCTGTTCGCGCACCGCGGCCAGCACGTCGCCGGCGGTCATGCCGCGCGCGGCGACCTTGTCCGGGTCCAGCCACAGGCGCATGGCGTAGTCGCCGCCACCGAACAGCTGGGCGTCGCCCACGCCGGGCAGCCGCGCCAGTTCGTCCTTGACGTGCAGGCGCATGTAGTTGCGCAGGTACAGCGAGTCGTAGCGGCCATCCTTGGAGGTCAGGTGCACGACCATCAGGAACACCGGCGACTGCTTCTGCGTGGTCACGCCCTGCCGGCGCACGTCCTCGGGCAGGCGCGCTAGGCCCTGGGCCACGCGGTTCTGCACGCGCACGGCGGCCTCGTCCGGATCCGTGCCGGGCCTGAAGGTTGCGGTCAGCTGCAGCACGCCGTCCGAACCGGCGACGGACTTCAGGTACATCATGTCCTCGACGCCGTTGATCGCTTCCTCCAGCGGCGTGGCCACGGTCTCGGCGATCACCTTGGGATTGGCGCCGGGATAGACGGTGCGCACGACCACCGAGGGTGGGACCACGTCGGGGTACTCGCCGATCGGCAGCAGCGGGATCGAGATCAGGCCGGCGGCGAAGATCACGATCGACAGCACCGCGGCGAAGATCGGCCGGTCGATGAAGAATCGGGAAAAGTCCATGGTGGATTTCCTGTGATATCGGAAAATGCGGCCCCGGCCCGCGTCGGGCGCGGGCACGGAAACGCGTGGCGCCGGCGGTCAGTTGTGGCGGCGACGGCTGGTGCGGAAGGCGCCTGCGCCGCATTCGCCGGCTGCGCGTCGACCGGCATGCCGGGGTAGAACACCTTCTGCACGCCGCTGACGATCACCTTGTCGCCGGCGGCCAGGCCCTGCTCGACGATGCGCAGGTCGCCGGCCATGCGGCCGACCTGCACGTCGCGGCGCTGCGCCTTGCCATCGGCATCGACCACGTAGACGTACTTGCGGTCCTGGTCGGTCAGCACGGCCTTGTCGTCGACCAGTGCGGCCTCGAACTCGCCACTGCCGAGCACCCGTACCCGTGCATACAGGCCCGGGGTGAAGCGGCGGTCGGCGTTGTCGAGCACGGCGCGGGCTCGGATCGTGCCGGTGCCGCGATCGACCTGGTTGTCGAGGAAATCGACCGTGCCCGCATGCGGGAAGCCGGTTTCGTCGGCCAGCGCGACCTGCACCGGCACCTTACCGTCGCGCTCGCTCGGCCGTTGCCCGGTCCGGGCCATCTCGGCGTAGCGCAGGAAGCTGCGCTCGTCCGCGTCGAAGTGCACATGCACCCGATCCAGCGACACCACCGTGGTCAGCACGCTGGCCGCATCGCCGGCGCCGACCAGGGTTGCCGGCGGTGACCAGCGCCCGCCCGGCGCGGCCAGCGATCGGTGCGCGCACCCGGTCCACTCGACCGCCAGTCGCGCCGAATCCACCGCCGCCTGCGCGGCGGCGACATCGGCCCGGGCCTGCTCCGCTGCGCCGCGGCGCTGCTCCCAGCTCTCGGCCGAGATCACCTGCTGTTCGCTCAGCCGGCGCGCACGCTCGGCCTCGCTGCGACCGAGTTCGGCCCGGCTCCGCGCGCGGGCCAGTTCGGCCTGCGCGCGCGCCAGTTCGGCGCGGTAGCTGCGGGCGTCGATGGTGAACAGCACGTCGCCCTTCTTCACTTCCTGGCCTTCGCGGTAGTTCACCTGTTCGATGTAGCCGGACACGCGCGGGCGCAGGTCGACGCTTTCGACCGCCTCGATGCGGCCGCTGTATTCGTCCCACTGGCGCACCGGCTTGATCGCGACGGTGGCAACGCCGACCTGCGGCAGCGGCGGTGCGCCCTCACTGGCCCGGCCGCTGCAGCCGGCCAGGATGGCCACTGCCAGGACGCTGCTCGCGCCGAGTGCCAAGGCCACGGGAAGAACGCACGGAAAACGGGAGCCTGATATTCATGGGGGCAATCCTCTGGGGAAGGAAGACGAAAGGCGTTCACGCGGCCTTACCGCTGCCGGGCGCGCCGGGCAGTTGCAGAGGCGCGATGGCATCGCCGGCAAGCAGCCGACGCGGCGGCACCGCCCCGGGGGCCGAATAGGCGACCATGCAGCGGCCGGCATCGCCCTGCCCGGCCAGCAGCGAGACCACGTTGCGGCCCACCGCCAGCGCGCTGGGCCAGCTGGCGCAGGCATGGGCGGCGTTCTCGGCGGTCCAGACCGGAGAATCCACGGCCAGCAGCCGCACGTGCACGCCCAGCGGTTGCGCCTCGCTGTGCAGCACCTTGGCCAGCATCCGCAACGCCGCTCCGCTGATCGAGGCGTGTCCGTAGCCGGACCAGCCACACTCGGCCTGCGGGCCACCGATCAGCACGTAGCGCGAGGCGCTGCCCAGCAGCGGCAGCAGGTGGCGCGCCGCGACCAGGTGCGGGAGCAGGTCCGTATCGAGACTGCGCCGCAGCCATGCGGAGGGCAGGTCGAGCAGGCGGCCGCTGCGCGGGCGCCCGCCGACCGCATCGACGATCGCGCGCAACGGCCGCGGACGCTGCATGACCCGCCCCGCAAGCCTTGCCGCGTCGCGGTCATTGGCGACCGATCCGCGCAGCAACTGCAGTGCCGGCTCGCCGGGGTGGAGGTCGACCAGCCGCTCCAGGCGGCGCGAATCGCGGCCGACGGCAAGCACCGGGCTGCCGGCCTCGAGCAGCGCGGCCACCACGCCCTCGCCCACGCGGCCACTGGCGCCCAGGACCAGCACCTCGGGAGCAAGCATCCCACTCACGGGATATTTTCTCCCATGCACGGGATAATCCCGTTCTGGCACTTTCGCGGCGTCCGCCTGGTGACCGGAAGCTGCACACCGCCCCGCTGCAGGCGACGCGGCACGGTGAACTCGCGGAAATGCCCGTGGGGCGTGCCGCCGCCGAAGCGGGGAATGGTCAAATCATTGACATGAAAAGCCTTGTTCGCGCCGAACAGGCGGGAAACCAGCTCCCGGAACTTCATGGCGGCAGTCCTTGCGACGGGAAGTGATCGACAAGGTACGCCCGCAATCAGGACTTGATTAGTCCGGATTAAAGGGAATAATCATCCCGCAGCAGGGCCAATCCCCTCCCCCGGAGTTCCCATGGCACACGATCTCAACGACACCCTGGTCTTCGTCAGGGTCATCGAACAGGGCAGCTTCATCGCCGCGGCCAAGTCGCTCGGCCTGCCCAAGACCACCGTCAGCCGCAAGGTCCAGGAACTGGAAACGCGGCTGGGCGCGCAGCTCCTGCACCGGACCACGCGCCGCCTCGGCCTGACCGAAGCCGGCAACGTCTACTACGAGCACTGCCAGCGCATCGCCCATGAACTGGCCGAAGCCGAGAGCGCCGTCGGCCAGTTGCAGGGCGGCCCGCGTGGCTGGCTGCGCTTCACCGTCTCCTACTCGATCGGCATCGCCTGGTGGCGCCGCTGCTGGGCCAGTTCCACGAGCTGTATCCCGACATCCGCCTGGACATGCACATGAGCAACGATCCGGTGGACCTGATCGGCAACGAGATCGACGTCGCCCTGCGCGTGGGCACTCTCGCCGATTCCACCATGGTCGCGCGCCGCCTTACCGGATTCCGCACCCAGGTGTTCGCCAGCCCCCGCTACATCGAACGCCACGGCGAGCCGCTGCATCCGGACGAACTGCAGCACCATCGCATCGTCGCGGTGCGCAAGCCGCACCACCACCATCCGTCGCGGATCACCTTACCGCTCAGCGACGGCAACCGATCGGTGGAGTACCCGATCCAGCCGCTGATGGTGGCCAACGATCCGTCGGCGCTGCTCGGCGCGGTCCTCTGTGGAGAAGGCCTGACCCAGGCCAGCGACGTCACCGCCAAACCCTACGTCGAAGCCGGCGCGCTGCGCCGGGTACTGGCCGGCTGGACCGGCCCGGAAGTCGACCTCAACGCGGTGTTCCCTCGCGGCCGCACGATGTCGCCGAAAGTGCGCGCGTTCGTGGATTTATGGTCGAACGGCTGAGCAGCAACGCCGATTACATGATGGCGCAGTGCCCGTCGATGTGCAGCGCCGGCAAGGTCGCCGCGGAAGCGGCCGACACGGCGGACGCGGGCGTGGATGCCGATGCGGTCGAGGAAGCCGCCGGGCGCGAGGGCAAGCGGATCCTCGAACAGGTGCTGGGCTGAGCCGGAACGCCAGCGGGCCGCGACGCGGCCCGTTTCCGTTGCGCCCGCGGGTACCGGGTTACGACTCCACCGGCACCAGCGTGATCTCGACCCGGCGGTTGGCCGCACGCCCAGCCTCGGTGTCGTTGCTGGCGACCGGATAGCGCTTGCCGCCACCGACGGTGATCAGGCGCTGCTGCTCCACGCCCTGCGCCTGCAGGTACTGCGCGACCGCGCCGGCCCGCTGCTCCGACAGGCGCTGGTTCACCTCGTCGCCGCCGATGTTGTCGGTATGGCCGGCGACCTCGACCACGGTCTGGTTGTATTCGCGCAGCACGCCGGCCACGTCGTTGAGCACCGGATAGAACTGCGGATCGATGTTGGCGCTGTTGAACGCGAAGGTGACGTTGCCCGGCATGTTCAGGGTGATGTTGTCGCCCTTGCGCGCGACATCGACGCCGGTGCCGCGCAGCCTCTCGTTCAACGCTGCCTGCTGGCGGTCCCAGTAGTTGCCGATCGCGCCGCCGGTGAGGCCGCCGATGCCGGCGCCGATCAGCGCATGCTGGCGACGTTCCACCGCACTGTCGCCAGTGAGCAGGCCCGCCGCGATACCAATGCCTGCACCGATCAGCGCGCCGGTGCCGGTGCGGTTGGCTTGCTGCTGGCCGGTATGCGGATCGGTGGTCTGGCAGCCGGCGACCAGCAGCACGGCCAGGGGGACGGCGAAGAAGGCGTACGGACTCTGCTTGCGGTTCATGGACACGCTCCGGCGCATGGAAGGCGCGACCGTCCGGTCGCGGCGGAGCGTCAGGGTATGCCCCGCGCCGTGAGCGCGGGGTTATGCGGCCACGACGGGCCGCGCGACTACTCGAACACGCCGACCGCGTCGTTGGCCAAGGTTGTCGAAGCGGGTGTACTCGCCGAAGAACTTCAGCTTCAGCGAACCGGTCGGGCCGCTTCGGTGCTTGCCGATGATGATCTCGGCTAAGGCCCTTGTCCGGCGAGTTTTCCTTGTTGTAGTACTCGTCGCGGTAGATGAAGGTGATGATGTCCGCGTCCTGCTCGATGGCGCCCGATTCGCGCAGGTCGGCCATCACCGGCCGCTTGTCGGTACGCGTTTCCAGCGAGCGGTTGAGCTGGGACAGGGCGATCACCGGCACGTTCAGCTCCTTGGCTGGGCCTTGAGCGAACGCGAAATTTCCGAGATCTCGGTGGCGCGATTCTCGCTGTTGCCCGGCACCTGCATCAGCTGCAGGTAGTCGATCACGATCAGGCCTGCGCCGTGCTCGCGCTTGAGCCGGCGGCACTTGGAACGCAGCACGTCGGGCGACAGCGCCGGGGTGTCGTCGATGAAGATCTTGGTTTCCTTGAGCATCCGGATCGCGCTGGTGACGCGGCTCCAGTCCTCGTCCTCGAGCTGGCCGGTGCGCAGGCGCTGGGCGTTGACCCGGCCGTTGGAGGAAATCAGGCGCAGCGCCAGCTGCGCGGCCGACATTTCCATCGAGAACACCGCGACGGCCTTCTTCGACTTGATCGCGGCGAACTCGGCGATGTTCAGGGCGAAGGTCGTCTTGCCCATCGCCGGGCGCGCGGCGAGGATGATCAGGTCCGTCGGCTGCAGGCCGGCGGTCATGTTGTCGAAATCGGTGTAGCCGGTCGGCAGGCCGGTGATGTTGCCGCCGCTCTCGAAGCGCTTCTGCAGCACCTCGAAAGCGTCGCGCAGGGCGGTGTTGAGGCCGGTGAAGTCGGTGCGGCCGCGGGCGCCGGCCTCGGCGATGGCGAACACCTCCTGCTCGGCCTTGGCCAGCAGCGCGGCGCTGTCGCGGCCTTCGGGCTGGAAACCGTCGTTGACGATCTCCGTGCCGACCTCGATCAGCTGGCGCAGCACCGCCTTGTCGCGGACGATCTCGGCATAGGCGCGGATGTTGGCGGCAGAGGGGGTGGTGGTGGCCAGTTCGACCAAGGTAGGCACCGCCGCCGATCTGCTCGCCCAGGCCCTGCGAATCGAACCACTCGCCCAAGGTCACCGCATCGAACGGACGGCTCTTCTCGGCCAGCTCGCGGATCGCGCGATAGACCAGCTGGTGGTCGCGCCGGTAGAAGTCCTTGTCGACCAAGGACGTCGCCGACCGTGTCGTACGACTCCGGCGCGAGCATCAGGCCGCCCAGCACCGCCTGTTCGGCCTCGACCGAATGCGGCGGAATGCGGAGCTGGTCGATACGGGGGTCGCTGCGGTCACCACGGTCGTTACGGAAGCCAGGGCGGGCGGACATCGGGGTGCTGGACTCCTGGGGGCGGGCGGCGACCGCCGTGGGCACGAATGGAACCGGATCGGCCATCCTAGTCGCCTCCATGCCCGGGGGTTGCAGACATCCCTGTGCATGGCCTGTGTATAACCGGTGGATCTCACCGGCTGCGACGAACGGTCGGCCTTCCGCAAAAAAGAAGGGCGCCCGGGGCGCGCCCTTCGGGTGACGCTGGCGAACGGTTGGCCGATCAGGCTTCCGGCTCGACCACGACCTTGACCGTGGTCTCGACGTCGGCGTGCAGGTGCACGATCACGTCGAACTCGCCGATGTGGCGGATCGGGCCTTCGCCCAGGATCACTTCGCTCTTCTCGAGCTGCAGGCCGGCGGCGGTGAAGGCGTCGGCGATGTCGCGCGGGCCGACCGAGCCGTACAGCTTGCCTTCGGTCGAAGCGTTGACCTTCAGGGTGACGCTGGCGCCTTCCAGCTGGGCCAAGGCGGCCCTGCGCACCATCGAGGTTGGCCTTGGCCTTGGCTTCGTATTCGGCGCGCTTGGCCTCGAAGTCGGCCAAGGTTGGCGGCGGTGGCCGGCACGGCCTTGCCCTGCGGGACCATAAGTTGCGGCCGTAGCCCGGCTTCACGCTGACCTTGTCGCCCAGGTTGCTCTAGGTTGGTGACCTTCTGCAGAAGGATCAGTTCCATCGTATTGCTCCTCTATCCGTTAGCGGCGCCCGCGGGCGCCGCAACGATTGCTGTCCGGATCGGACGTTCTTGTTTCAACAGCCAGTTCGGCGGTCCGGGGGCGCTTCGCCAACAGTCCGCACTGGATGCGCGGGCTCTTGCGAAGGACCGGCATCAGACGTCGTGGTTGTCGGTGTACGGGATCAGGGCCAGGAAACGGCGCGCTTGATCGCGGTCGACAGCTGGCGCTGGTAGCGCGACTTGGTGCCGGTGACGCGGCTCGGAACGATCTTGCCGTTCTCGGTCAGGTACTGGCGCAGGGTGTTGAGATCCTTGTAGTCGATCTCCTTGACACCTTCGGCAGTGAACTTGCAGAACTTGCGGCGGCGGAAGAACTTGGACATGGGTGTGCTCCTTAGGCGGCTTCGGCGTTGTCGCCGTCGTTGTCGGCGGCGGCGGCGGCATTGCCCTCGCCTTCCTCGTCACGGCGGCGGCGCTCGCCACGCTCGGGCTTGTCGCCCTTCTCGTCCTTGCTCTTCATGATCAGCGACTGCTCGGTATCCGGGCCATCGCGACGGATGACCAGGTGGCGCAGGATCGCGTCGTTGAAGCGGAAGGTCTCGACCAGTTCGTCGATCGTGGCCTTACCGGGCCTCGATGTTGAACAGCACGTAGTGGGCCTTGACCAGGTTCTGGATCGGGTAGGCCAGCTGGCGGCGGCCCCAGTCTTCCAGACGGTGGATGGTGCCGCTGGCGTTCTCGATGAGCGACTTGTAGCGCTCGATCATCGCCGGCACCTGCTCGCTCTGGTCCGGATGGACTATAACACGACTTCGTAATGACGCATGGTGTCTTCCTCGTGGATGCGGCCCTTGCGGGCCTTGGCAGCCCCCGTCGATCCGGAACTGGATGCGGTGGGGCAAGGGCTCCCCCGCGGGCGCAGGGAGCCGGAAATTATGCCGACTCAGGCACTTGGGCGCAAACCGGAGGGTTTCCGCGCGCTGCGCACGCCCCGGGGTCGGCGCCGGGCACCGACCGGAGCCACCCCGAACCCCGTCAACGAGGACGCATTCCGACCTTTGTTGCGGCATCAAAAATGCATCCCAACTTATTGATATCTATTTGTTTTTATTAATGTCGCGCTTCTGTTCGGCGATCCAGGCCCGGATATGTGCTTCCAGCGTTTCCAGCGGTACCGAGCCGGTGTCCAGCACGGCGTCATGGAAATCACGCACGTCGAATGCCGGGCCCAGTTCGCGGGCCGCTTCCTCGCGCAGGGCCGAAATCCGCAGCTGGCCGACCTTATAAGCCAAAGCGTATAGCCCGGCCAAGCGATGTAGCGGTCGATCTCGTTGACCACGTCCTGCTCGGTCTTGGGCGAGTTGTCCATGAAGAAGTCGATCGCCTGCTGGCGGCTCCAGCCCTTGGCATGCATGCCGGTGTCGACCACCAGCCGCACCGCCCGCCACATGTCGTAGGCCAGCTGGCCCATGCGGTCGTAGGGGTCGTCATACAGGCCCATGTCGTAGCCCAGGCGCTCGGCGTACAGGCCCCAGCCCTCGCTGTAGGCGACGAAGTAGGCGGTGCGACGGAACATCGGCATGTCCGGCAGCTCGGCGCCGCGGGCGAACTGGAAGTGGTGGCCGGGCACGGCCTCGTGCAGGGACAGGGCCAGCATCTCCCAGGTCGGACGCACCTCCGGCCGGTACAGGTTGACGTAGTAGAAGCCGGCCCGGCTGCCGTCGACCGCGCCGGGCTGGTAATAGGCGGTGGTGGTGTCCGGGGCGATGTTGTCCGGGATCGGGCGCACGCCGTACGGCAGCCGCGGAATGGTGCGGAACACCTTCACCAGTTCCGGATCGATACGCTTGGACAGCGCCTGGTAGGCCTCCAGCAGGTCGGCCGGTTCCTTGTGGAAGAACTTCGGGTCGGTGCGCAGGTGCTGGAAGAACGCGTGCAGGTCGCCCTTGAAACCGACCTCGGCGCGGATCTTCTCCATCTCCGCGCGGATCCTTGCCACTTCCTCCAGGCCGACCTGGTGGATCTGCTCGGCGGCCAGGTCGGTGGTGGTGTACCAGCCGGCGAGGAAGTCGTAGTACGCCGGGCCGTCGGGCAGATCGGTGGCGGCGACGGTGTCGCGCGCATGCGGCAGGTAGTCCTGGTCAAAGAACCGGCCGAATTCACGGTAGGCCGGCACGACCTTGCCGGCGATCGCCTCTCGCGCCTGCCTGCGCAGCGCTTCCTGCTCGGCGGCCGGGATCGACTCGGGCATCTTCAGGAACGGCTTGTAGAACGGGCTCCTGGCCGGATCGGCGACCACCTGCCCCGCGATCTGCCCGGGCACGCGCTGCATCAGCACCTTCGGCGGCATCCTGCCGGCGGCCACGCCGCCCCGCATCAGCGCGGTGGTCTGCTGCAGCAGGGTCGGCAGCGCGTCCAGGCGCGCGATCCAGTTGCGGTAATCCTGCGCGCTGGCGAACGGCAGCAGCTCGGTGATGCCGTCGGCGGTCTGGACACCACCCTGGTGGCCGATCGGCTGCAGGTACTCGCGGAACTTCTGCCGGGCAACCGTGCGCTCCTGCAGCCAGGGGCGAAGGTGTCGTAGTTGAGCTGGTCGGCCGGCGACAGCGCGGCCCGGTCTATGCGCTTGAGCCTTACCAAGGCCTCGCGGTCGGCCGCCTCGCGGCGTTCGATCGCCGCCAGGCTCATGTCGCTCCAGCGGTCGTCGAAGCGGTGATCACCCCGGGCGGCCGCGTTCTCCGGCGACTCGCGCATGCCCCGCTCCCATTCCGAATCGAACAGCCGGTGCAGCGCGGTGGCGGCGGCATTGCTCGATGCGGCCACCGGTTCGCGGACCGCCGCCTGGGCCACTACGGGGAAACAGCAGGCGGCCAGGGCGGCTGCCAGGAGGGTACGGCGCATGGAATCTCCGGACGAACGGGAAACTCCAAGCCTAGCGTGCGCCAGCGCAGCCGCGCCGTGCCGGAAGTCCCGTCCCGGCGACGCCGGGACGCCCGGACCGGTCAGGCCGGGCCGGTGGTGAAGCTCTCGCCGCAGCCGCAGCCGGCCGTGGCGTTGGGATTGTCGAACACGAAGGCCTCGCTCAGCCCCCATGGCCGAAGTCGATCCGGGTGCCGTCCACCAGCGGCAGGCTCTGCGCATCGACGAAGATGCGCACGCCCTCCTGCTCGAACACCACGTCGCCGTCGCGGCGGTCGCGGGCCAGGTCGGCCACGTGGCCCCAGCCCGAACAGCCGGTGCGCTCCACGCCGAAACGCAGGCCCAGCGCGGCCGGGTCACGTTGCAGGAAACGCTGCACGCGCTCCAGGGCGAGGGGGTCAGGGTCACGGCCATCAGGAACCTCCGGGATTGCGGCACGATTATAGGATCGAACGATGGGCCCGGGCCGCCGCCATTGGCACCGGACGCGGGACGCTGCGGCCCGGTACAGGTCCGGATGCCTCGCAACCCCACGGCTGCAGCCGCTACACTTCCGCCCTTCCAGATGGGCTCCACGACACAAGGATTCAAGCCATGACGGTGGTCAGCGTCGAACATGCGCTCGCGGGCAGGATTCCCGCCGGCGGCGAGGTCACGGTACGCGGCTGGGTGCGGACCCGGCGTGATTCCAAGGCCGGCCTGAGCTTCGTCAACATCAGCGACGGCTCATGCTTCGCCGCGATCCAGGTCGTGGCTCCGGCCACCCTGTCCAACTATGACGACGAGGTGAAGCACCTGACATCCGGCTGCTCGGTGATCGCCACCGGCACCCTGGTCGCCTCGCAGGGCCAGGGCCAGAGCTTCGAGATCCAGGCGTCGAAGATCGAGGTCGTCGGCTGGGTCGAAGACCCGCTCACCTATCCGATGCAGCCCAAGCAGCACTCGCTGGAGTACCTCCGCGAGTTCGCCCACCTGCGCCCGCGCACCAACCTGTTCGGCGCGGTCACCCGCATCCGCCACTGCCTTACCCTGCTGGGCCGTGCACCGCTTCTTCCACGAGCGCGGCTTCTACTGGATCAGCACGCCGATCGTGACCACCTCCGACGCCGAAGGCGCCGGGCAGATGTTCCGCGTCTCCACCCTGGAGATGCCACCAACCTGCCCCGCGGCAAGGACGGCGCGGTGGACTTCTCGCGCGACTTCTTCGGCAAGGAGACCTTCCTCACCGTCTCCGGCCAGCTCAACGTCGAGGCCTACGCCCTGGCCCTGAGCAAGGTCTACACCTTCGGCCCGACCTTCCGCGCCGAAAACAGCAACACCACCCGGCACCTTACCGAGTTCTGGATGATCGAGCCGGAGATCGCCTTCGCCGACCTGGCCGCCGACGCGGACCTTACCGAGGACTTCCTCAAGTACCTGTTCCGCACGGTGCTGGAGGAACGCGCCGACGACATGGCGTTCCTCGCCGAACGCGTGCAGAAGGACGCGATCACCAAGCTGGAGGCGTTCATCAACGCGCCGTTCGAGCGGATCGACTACACCGACGCGATCGGCCTGCTGCAGAAGTCCGGCAGGAAGTTCGACTTCCCGGTCGAATGGGGCCTGGACCTGCAGACCGAGCACGAGCGCTGGCTGACCGAGGAGCACGTCGGCCGCCCGGTGGTGGTGATGAACTACCCCGAGCACATCAAGGCCTTCTACATGCGCCTGAACGACGACGGCCGCACGGTAGCGGCGATGGACGTGCTGGCCCCTGGCATCGGCGAGATCATCGGCGGCAGCCAGCGCGAGGAGCGCCTGGACGTGCTCGACGCGCGCATGGCCCAGTTCGGCCTCGATCCCGAGCACTACCAGTGGTACCGCGACTTCCGCCGCTACGGTGGCGTGCCGCATGCCGGCTTCGGCCTGGGCTTCGAGCGGCTGGTGGTGTACGTCTGCGGGCTGGCCAACATCCGCGACGCGATCGCCTATCCGCGCGCGCCGGGCAGCGCGGAATTCTAGGATGCGGACACCCCGCGAGAACCCGCTCATCCCTGTGCGGATTTCCCACCAGACCCCATGATCCTGTTCTTCGCCCTCTGCTTCGTCGGCGTGGCCATTGCCGGGGCCAGCGCCTTCGTGATCTTCTGGCCGCTGACCTGGTCCACGTGCGCGACCGGCATGCCGGCACGTCCGCGGACTTCGGCCCCGGCGCGTTCGTCAATCCGGCGGCACTGCGCTGGCTGCTGGCCGGCGGCTATCGCGCCACCCCCGACCCCTCGCTGAGCGGGCTGGCCACGCCCGCGAGGATCGCCCTGCTCACCATCATCTTCGGCCTGTCGATGGCGGGCCTGCTCTGGCTGGTCGCCGAGGTAATGTCATGAATTCCGACCCTTCCCTGCACCAGTCCTGGTGGCTCGCTACGCTTGGCCGCACCCTGCACTGGGCCCGAATGAGCGAACGCGAAGGCGGCACCGGCGAGGTGTTCGACCACAACGGCAACGTGCATACCTACGACAGCGAAGACACTGCGCGCGCGATGCTGATGGATGCCGGTTTCGTCGAACTCGACGGAATGGACGAGGAAGACGCGCTGGAACGAGGCTTCTCGCTGGACGAGGTCGCGCCGCCGCGTGCCGACAGCGACGAAGAACTTGTCGCCCAGATGACCGTCAACCTCGGCCGCCGCGCCTGAGCCGGCAGGTGTTCCCGGCAGCGGGAACGCCCACACCCGATGTACACACCGAGCGCCTTCGCCGAGCATGACCTTAGCCAGCCTGGACTGGCTGCTGGCGCGCGACCCGTTCGCAACCCCGGTGACCACCGGCGCCGACGGCCTGCCGCTGGCCACCCACCTGCCGGTCCTGTACGCGCGCGACGGCGACGCCATCGTTATCGACGGCCACTGGGCGCGACCGAACCCGCAGGCCACGCACGCCGGCCCCGCCCTGCTCCTCGTGCATGGCCCGCACCACTACATCTCGCCGGGCTGGTATCCGGACAAGGCCGCGATGGCGCGGGTCCCGACCTGGAACTACGCCGCCGCGCACCTGTACGGATCGCTGGAAACGCTGCACGCAGAAGCCGATCTGGCATCGATCGTGGCGCGCCTGGGCGAGCACTTCGAGGTACAGGTCGGCGGCCACTGGCGTTACGACCATGCCGACGAACGCGAGCGCGCCCAGTTGCGCGGCATCGTCGGTTTCCGCTTCCGCGCCAGCCGCGTCGAACTGAAGTTCAAGCTCAACCAGAACCATCCCCGGCCAATATCGAGGGCGCGATCGACGGACTGCGCAGCCGGCCCGGCGACAACGCAGCCGGGGTCGCCGCGCTGATGGCCGACCGCCTCGCCCGCCGCGCGCGGACCGGACACACGGAGTGACCTGCGCCCTGCCGTGCGCCACCGCACGCGGTACATGGCCGATGTCTGTGATAATGCGGCCATGGCCGACCAACTCGACGAACTGATCCGCCGCAACCATGCCTGGTCCGAGCGCGTGCGCGCGGAGGACCCGGAATTTTTCTCGCGGCTCTCGCAACAGCAGGCACCGCAGTTCCTCTGGATCGGATGCTCCGATTCGCGGGTGCCGGCCAACCAGATCATCGACATGGCGCCGGGCGAGGTCTTCGTCCACCGCAACGTGGCCAATGTCGTCGTCCACACCGACCTCAACTGCCTCTCGGTGATCCAGTTCGCCGTCGACGTGCTCAAGGTCAAGCACATCCTGGTGGTCGGCCACTACGGCTGCGGCGGCGTCTACGCCGGCCTGACCCGGCAACGCCTGGGTCTGGTCGACAACTGGATCCGCCACGTCACCGACGTGGCCGAGCGCCACACCGGCTGCCTGCACGCTGCCGGCGACACCAGCCTGCAGCACGCGCGCCTGTGCGAGCTCAACGTGCTCGAGCAGGTGGTCAACGTCAGCCAGACCACCATCGTCCGCGATGCTTATGGGCGCGCGGTAAGAAACTGACCGTGCATGGCTGGGTCTACAGCCTGCGCGACGGCCGGGTCCACCACCTCGGCATGGACATCGATTCGATCGACTGCCTGTCGGACAAGTACGACGCCGCACTGGCCCGCATCCACCAGGATCGCGAGAACCGCTGAGCCCCCACGCACCTGCCCGGTGCCATACCGGAACCCCCGCCATGCTGCCCGCCCCGCTCAACCTGCAGGCCTGGATCGAGGAACACCGCCACCTGCTCAAGCCGCCGGTCGGCAACAAGTGCATCTACGACGGCGATTTCATCGTGATGGTGGTCGGCGGCCCGAACGCACGCACCGACTTCCACTGGGACGAAGGCCCGGAGTGGTTCTACCAGCTCGAAGGCGAGATGGTGCTGCGCATCCAGGAGCGACCGGAAGGCGGCCCCGGCGCGGTGCGCGACATCCCGATCCGCGCCGGCGAGATATTCCTCCTGCCTGCACGCGTGCCGCATTCGCCGCAGCGCATGCCCGGTGGCGTCGGCCTTATGATCGAACGGCGCCGGCAGGCGCACGAGGACGATGGCCTGCTCTGGTATTGCGAGCGGTGCAACCACAAGCTGTACGAGGAATTCTTCCACCTGCGCGACATCGAGCAGGACTTCCCGCCGGTGTTCGAGCGTTTCTACGGCTCGGAGGAACACCGCACCTGCCGCAGCTGCGGGCACCTCAATCCGCGACCCACGCGCTACGAGCCGCAACCCGAATCGCTGGCCGACCTCACCTGAGCCGGACCGCGCGCGCCGAGATTCCATGACCAACGCCCGCACCTACGCCCTCGCGATGGACGCCGCCGACCCGCTGCGTCCGTTCCGCAACGAGTTCCTGATCCCGAAGCAGCACGACCGCGAGCAGACCTATTTCGTCGGCAACTCGCTGGGACTGCAGCCGCGCGGCGCGCGCGCGCAGGTGCTGGAAGTGCTGGACAAGTGGGCCAGCGAAGCGGTCGAGGGCCACTTCAACGGCCAGACCGCCTGGCTGACCTACCACGCGCTGGTGCGCGAGCCGCTGGCCCGGCTGGTCGGCGCGCAGCCGGGCGAAGTGGTGGCGATGAACACACTGACGGTGAACCTGCACCTGATGCTCGCCAGCTTCTACCGGCCGACACCGCAGCGTCCTGCGATCCTGATCGAGGCCGGCGCGTTCCCGTCCGACCGGCACGCGGTGGAATCGCAGCTGCGCCTGCACGGTTTCGATCCGGCCACCGACCTGGTCGAGGTGGAGCCGGACGAGCCCGATGGCACGATCTCGCTGGCGGCGATCGAACGGGCCATCGTCGAGCACGGGCCGCGGCTGGCGCTGGTGCTGTGGCCCGGCATCCAATACCGCACCGGCCAGGCCTTTCGAGCTGGCGGAGATCGCGCGGCTGGCCCACGCGCAGGGCGCGATGGCCGGCTTCGACCTGGCCCACGCCGTCGGCAACCTGCCGCTGGCCTTGCACGACGCCAACGCCGATTTCGCGGTCTGGTGCCATTACAAGTACGTCAATGCCGGTCCCGGTGCGGTCGCCGGATGCTTCGTGCACGAGCGCCATGGTCAGTCCGGCCTGCCGCGCATGGCCGGCTGGTGGGGCCACGAGGCCGCCACCCGCTTCCGGATGGCGCCGCAGTTCATCCCGGCCGCAGGCGCCGAGGGCTGGCAGCTGTCCAATCCGCCGGTGCTGGCGCTGGCGCCGCTGCGCGCATCGCTGGAGCAGTTCGACCGCGCCGGCGGCATGGCCGCGTTGCGCGCCAAGTCGGAGAAGCTGACCGGCTTCCTCGATGCGCTGATCCGTGAACGACTGTCCGGCACGCTGCAGATCATCACGCCGGCCGAGCCGGCGCGCCGCGGCGCCCAGCTGTCGCTGCGGGTGGCTGGCGGCCGGGAGCGCGGCCGCGAACTGTTCGAATACCTGCAACGGACCGGCATCCTCGGCGACTGGCGCGAGCCGGACGTGATCCGGATCTCGCCGGCACCGCTGTACAACCGCTTCGGCGACGTGCTGCGTTTCGTCGAGGAAGTGGAGCATTGGCGTGGCGTCTGACATGCGCGCGGCGCGCGACCGCGAGCTGACCCTGATCGGCGCCGGCCTTAGCCGGCTCGCTGCTGGCGATCCTGCTGTCGCAGCGCGGCTGGAAGGTCACCGTCTACGAGCGCCGCGGCGACCCGCGGATCAAGGGCTACGAGTCGGGTCGCTCGATCAACCTGGCCCTCGCCGAGCGCGGTCGCCACGCCTTGCGCGCCGCCGGCGTCGAGGACGCGGTGATGGGCCAAGGCGGTGATGATGCGTGGACGCATGATCCACGCGCTGGACGGCGGGCTGCAGCTGCAGCGCTATGGACGCGACGACTCGGAAGTGATCTGGTCGGTGCACCGTGCCGACCTCAACATCACCCTGCTGCGCGCCGCCGAACAGGCGGGTGCCACGATCCACTTCCACCGGCGCCTGCACACGGTCGACTTCGATGCCGGCTACGCGCGGCTCATCGACGACCGCGACGACCAGCCGCACGACATCCGTTTCGAGACCCTGATCGGCAGCGATGGTGCCGGCTCGGCGCTGCGTGCGGAGATGGTGCGCAAGTCCGGCATCGGCGAGCGCACCGACTTCCTCGACCACTCGTACAAGGAGCTGACCATCCCGCCTGCGGCGGACGGCGGCTACCGGATCGAAGCGAATGCGCTGCACATCTGGCCACGCGGGCGCTACATGTGCATTGCCCTGCCCAACGACGAGCGCACGTTCACGGTGACGCTGTTCCTGCCGAACCACCCCGCGCCGGGCACGGACGACCCCAGCTTCGCCGGCGTGCGCAGCGGTGCCGAAGTGCGTGCCTTGTTCGCGCGCGACTTTCCCGATGCGCTGCCGCTGATCCCGGACCTGGAACAGGACTGGGAACACCATCCGCCCGGGCTGCTCGGCACCCTGTACCTGGACCGCTGGCACCTGGACGGCCGTGCGCTGGTACTGGGCGATGCGGCCCACGCCATGGTCCCGTTCCACGGCCAAGGCATGAACTGCGCGTTCGAGGACTGCTTAGCGCTCGCCGACGCGATGGACCGGAACGCCACGCTGACCGCCGCCTTCGCCGCGTTCGAGGCCGAACGCAAGCCGAATGCGGCGGCGATCCAGGCGATGGCGCTGGAGAACTACATCGAGATGCGCGACCGGGTCGACGACCCGGAGTTCCTGCTGCGGCGCGAGCTCGAGCGCGCCCTGCAGGAGCGCCATCCACGACGCTTCGTCCCGCACTACACCATGGTCACCTTCATGCGCATCCCGTACGCAGTGGCGCTGGAGCGCAGCGGAATCCAGCACCGGATCCTGGTGGAGGCTACCCGCGGCCAGCACGACCTGTCCGGCATCGACTGGGACGCACTGGCGCAGCGGGTGCATGCGGATCTGCCGGTGCTGGAGGAGGCGCGCTGAGGCGCCGACCGCCATGGCCGACAGCTTCCTGTTCTACGACCTGGAGACCTTCGGCGCCGATCCGCGCCGCAGCCGCATCGCCCAGTTCGCCGCGGTCCGCACCGACGTCGACCTCGAGGTGATCGAGGCGCCGACCAGCCTGTTCGTGAAGCCGGCCGACGACCTGCTGCCCTCGCCCGTCGCCACCCTGATCACCGGCATCACCCCGCAGCAGGCCCTGCGCGACGGCTCGGCAGAGGCCGATGCGGCGGCGCGCATCGTGGAGGAACTGGGCCGGCCGGGGACCTGCACGCTGGGCTACAACTCGCTGCGCTTCGACGACGAGTTCGTCCGCCACACCCTGTTCCGCAACTTCTTCGACCCCTACGAGCGCGAGTGGCGCGGCGGCAACTCGCGCTGGGACCTGCTCGACGCCTTGCGCCTGGCGCACGCCCTGCGCCCGGACGGGATCACCTGGCCGAAACGCGAGGACGGCGCGACCTCGTTCCGGCTCGAACACCTTAGCTCAGCCCAACGGCGTGCGCGAGGGCGACGCCCACGAGGCGCTGTCGGACGTGTTCGCCACGATCGGCCTGGCGCGGCTGTTCAAGCGGGCGCAGCCGCGCCTGTGGGACTACGCGCTGAAGCTGCGCGACAAGCGCCATGCCGCCAGCCTGCTCGACGCCTTCGCCATGCAGCCGGTGCTGCATGTGTCGCAGCGCTACCCGGCCAGCCGCCTGTGCGCGGCGATGGTCCTGCCGCTGGCGACGCATCCATCGATCTCCAACCGGGTCATCGTGTTCGACCTGGATGGCGACATGGATGCGCTGCTGGAACAGGATGCCGGCGGGATCGCCGACCGCCTGTACACGCCTGCGGCCGACCTGCCGCCCGGGGTCGCGCGGGTGCCGCTGAAGGAAGTCCACCTGAACCGCTCGCCGATGCTGGTGCCGTGGGCGCACCTGCGCGCCGACGATTTCCAGCGCCTGGCCGGATCCGGACGCGTTGCAGGAGCGCGCCGCGCGCCTGCGCGCGCACGGGCCGGCACTGGCCGAGAAGGCACGGCAGGTGTTCGCCGGCGCCCGCGAACATGCGGACAGTGATGTCGACGGTTCGCTGTACGCCGGCTTCTGCGGCGACGGCGACCGGCGCCTGTGCACGCAGGTGCGCGCCACTTCGCCGGCGGAACTGGGCACGCGCCCGTTCGACTTCCGCGATCCGCGCCTGCCCGAACTGCTGTTCCGCTACCGCGCACGCAACTGGCCGCAGACGCTGACGGCCAGCGAGCGCGAGCGCTGGGACGACTACCGCCGCCATCGCCTTGGTCGATGCCAGCGGCCTGTCCGAATACGATTTCACCGCTTTCTTCGCCGAAATCGCCGCCCTGCGCGCGACCCATGCCAGCGAGGGAAGCAGGCTGGTGCTGCTGGACCAGCTGGAACTGTGGGGCCACGAACTGCGGTCGACACTATGAGCAGCTATTTCAGCGACGCCAGCCTGCGTTTCCTGCGGGCCTTACCGGCACAACGAGAAACCCTGGTTCGAGGCGCACCGCCAGGACTACGAATCGCACGTACGCCAGCCCTTCCTGCAGCTGATCACCGACCTGCAGCCGGCGCTGGCGACGATCAGCCCGCATTTCCGCGCCGATCCGCGCACCGTCGGCGGCTCGCTGTTCCGCATCCACCGCGACGCGCGCTTCTCCAGCGACAAGTCGCCATACAAGGCCTGGCAGGGCGCGCGCCTGTTCCACGAGCGCCGGCGCGAGGTGGCCGCCCCCTCGTTCTACGTCCACCTGCAGCCTGGCGGCAGTTTCGTCGGCGCAGGCCTGTGGCATCCGGAAGCGGTCACCCAGCGCCGCGTGCGCCACTTCATCCTCGACAATCCGGGGACATGGAAGGCCACCGCGCATGCCCCGGCGCTGCGCCGGCGCTTCGAACTGGACGACAGCGAGGTGCTGTCGCGCGTGCCGCGTGGCTTCCCGGCCGACTTCGAGTTCATCGACGACCTCAAGCACCGCAACTGGGTACTCTGGCGCCCGCTGGACGATGCGACGATGACCGGGCCGCGGCTGCGGAAAACGCTCGAAGCCGACCTTACCACACTGGCACCGTTCGTCGACTACCTCTGCGCCGCCCCACCCGGAGTTCTGACCCGTGGATCCGCGCCCCGCCGCCACGCCCCGTTCCCGCATGCCGCGCTGGATCGCCGGTGCGGTGGTGCTGGGCGCGCTGGTGCTGCTGGCATGGGTCGCGGCCGGTCCCTGGCTGGCGATCCGCGGCATCGAGCAGGCGATCGAGCGGCGCGACGCTGCCGCGCTGGAACGGCACGTCGACTTCCCTCGCCTGCGCGTCAACCTCAAGGCCCAGCTCGAAGACCGGATGGTCCGCGCCGCGGGTGAAGACGTCGCCGGAAACCTGTTCGGCGCCGTGGCGCTGGCCATGGCCGGCGGCGCCACCGGCGTGGCGGTCGACACGCTGGCCACGCCGGCCGGCATCGGCGCGCTGCTGCAGGGCCACGCGCTCTGGCAGCGTGCCGGCGGCCACACCGCCGGCGGCGACACCTGGGCGGCGACCGAGCCGGCACGCCCGCTGCAGGGCGCGCGCCTGCGCTATGAATCGCTGTCGCGCTTCACCGGCACCATCGAACACGCCAGCGGCAGCCGCACCGTGTTCGTGCTGCAGCGCCAGGGCCTGCGCTGGCGCCTGGTCGACATCCGCCTGCCCGAGGACCTGTCGACCTACCTGCCCTGATTACCCGCGGGCGTGGCCTGCACCACGGCCCGTCTGCGTTGTCCTCGTTGTTGTCACCCGCACAGGAGTGGAACCCGCATGGACACGGACATCAAGCGCGCGGTCAGCGATGCGATGTGGAAGCAGCTGGCGGCACGGCTGCAGGTCGAACTGGCCGCCCTGAAGGCGATCGCCGAAGTGGAATCCAGCGGGTCGGGCTTCCTGCCCGCACCGGATCGCCGGCCGAAGATCCTGTTCGAAGGCCATGTCTTCCATCGCCTCACCGCCGGCCGCCACAGCGCCACGCATCCCAACATCAGCTATCCCAAGTGGGACCGTCGCCAGTACTCCGGTTCACTGGCCGGCGAATGGAAGCGGCTGGACAAGGCGGCGGCGCTGGATCCGGATGCGGCCATGCAGTCGGCCAGCTGGGGCGCGTTCCAGATCATGGGCTTCAACTACGCCCTGTGCGGCTCTGACACCGTCGGCCGCTTCGTCGAATGCCAAGGCCGGCGGTGCCGACGGCCAGCTGGAATCCTTCGCCAACCTGCTCTCCCGCCCCGGCTCGCCGCTGATCCAGCCGCTGCGGCGCAAGGACTGGGCGAAGTTCGCCAGCCTGTACAACGGCCCGGGCTACCGCCAGAACCGCTACGACGAAAAGATGGCGGCCGCCTACGCGCGCCATGCGGCACCTGCACCCGCGCGTGGCGGACGCCGCACTGCGGCCGCGCGTGCCCCCTCGGTTCGCGCGCTCGTCGCACCGGGACGACCGGAACTGGCGCCGCTGGAGATGCTGGAGCTGACCGCCGCCGGCACCGCGCGCAAGCGCACCAGCCGCGTTTTCAACGTGCGTCCCGACGCGGTCGACCTGCGCGACTGGGAGTTCCAGCCCAGTGTCGCCTCGGCGCCGGCCGACGTGCGCTATCCGCCCGACGTGCGGCCGATGCTCGACCAGGGGCCTGACCAGCGCCTGCACCGGCTATGCGCTGGCGGTGGTGATCGAGTACCTGCTGGTGCGCGCCAGCCGCCACGTCGAGCCGATCTCGCCGCACATGCTCTACAGCATGGCGCGCCGCTACGACGAGTGGGCCGAGAACGACGACGGCGGCCCGGAGGCCGACTCCGGCTCGTCGCTGCGCGGTGCGCTGAAAGGCTGGCTGCGGCATGGCGCCAGCAGCGCGCGGCTGTGGCCGAAGATCGACATGCCCCGGCCCAAGGTCGCCGCCAGCGAGGACTGGTGGACCGATGCGATCAAGCGCCCGCTCGGCGCCTACTACCGCATCGACCCGCGCTCGCTGCGCGACATGCACGTGGCCATCGACCAGGTCGGCGCGATCTACGCCAGCGCCTTCACCCACGCCGGCTGGGAGGAACTGCTGGCCGACGAGGCCGTGCCGCGCCCGGAGAGCCCGGCCGAGCTTCCGGTGATCAAGCGCAAGACCGGAAATCCCGATGGCGGCCACGCCTTCGCCATCGTCGGCTACACCCGCGACGGCTTCATCGTGCACAACTCCTGGGGCGGCGTGTGGGGCAAGGGCGGCCTTACCGTGCTGCGCTACAGCGACTGGCTGGAGAACGCGATGGACTGCTGGGTCGCCCAGCTGGGCGTGGTCACCGCCGAGCACGAAGCCATCGCCGACGCCACCTCGCTGCGCACCGACGCGTCGGGCAAGGGCGTGGTGTCGAGCAACCCGATCCTTACCGCGCACGAACTCAGCCCCTTCATCATCAACATGGAGAACAACGGCCGCCTGAGCCAGCGCGGCCAGTTCCGCACCGGGAAGACGACGTCGACGCACTGCTGCGCATCCACCTGAAAGAGGCCTGCCGCAAGTGGGGCGTGCGCGCCAACCAAGGCAGTGGATGTCGCCATCTACGCCCATGGCGGCCTCAACAACGAGGATGCGGCGGCCGAAGCGGCGCGGCTGTGGGTACCGAAGCTCTACGACGAGAAGATCTTCCCGGTGTTCCTGATGTGGGAAACCGGGGCGATCAAGACCGTCACCAACATCATCGAGGACAAGATCGCGCCGGACCAGGCGCGCGCCGCCGGCGGCTGGCAGAAGGTCAAGGACGGCTGGAAGGAGTGGTGGAACCAGCGCGTCGAGGGCATCGCCCGCCCGCTCGGCCGGCCGCTGTGGAACGAGATGAAGCAGAACGCGGCCAGGATCAGCACCAATCCCGGTTCCGGCGTGCGCCTGCTGTTCGACCTGTACAAGGCCAAGGGCAAGGAATACGGGCTGCCGAAGATCCGACTGCACCTGGTCGGCCATTCGGCCGGCGGCATCCTGCATTCGCACCCTGGGCGCCGCGGCAATCGCCGCCGGCTTCGACCTGCGTTCGGTCAGCCTGCTCGCACCGGCGGTGCGCATCGACGAGTTCGACCGCACCCTCGGCAAGGCGGTGCTGAAGACCGGCACCAAGCTGCTGGTCGCGCACCTGACCGACGCGGCCGAGCGCTCCGACCCGACCTGCAAGCCGTACGGCCATTCGCTGCTGTACCTGGTCTCGCGTTCGTTCGAGGACAAGAAGGAAACGCCGTTGCTGGGCCTGGAACGCGACATCGTGCCCGCGCGCGCGACCATGGCCTGGGGCGCGCAGATGATGGCCGTGGCCAGCCCGAGCTCGGGCATCGCCCGGCTGCCCAGCGCGACCACCCTGGACGGCAGCAGCAGCCGCCAGCCGCCGAGGCCACCACCCACGGCAGCATGGACGACGACAAGGCGCTGCAGCGGCTGGTGTTCGACCTGATACGCAAGTCCTGAGGCCACTGGCAGGGACAGGGAGGAACGGCCATGGACACGGCAGCCACTCCCCGCGATGGCGACCACCGGCGGGGCGACGCGCGGTTGCGACGTGCGGCTGCGATGCTGGCACTGCTGCTCGCCGCCGCCGCCCCGGTTCACGCCACGGCGCCGTTGACGCTGTCCGCACAGCCGGTTGTCGCCGAGCAGGCGGAGGCGGAGGCGGCCGATCCCGGCATCGCCGCGCAGGGCGTGCGGGTGGACTCGGCGGCGGTGCGCGACGTGTTCGATCCGCTGCCCGGGATCAGCGCCGATGGCGCGCAGTGGCGGGCGGCGGTCGCCACCGTGCCCGACCCGGTCGAGTCGCGCCTGGCGCGTTCGTTCGACATCGAGATCGCCACGCTGGTGCGCAGTTTCCAGTTCGGCGGCTACGTGCTGCAGGGCCACGCCATGCCGTGGCCGGGCCCCGGCACACCGCCGGACGATACCGCGCCGCCACGCCCGTACCGCAGCACACCCGGCGTGCTGGTGTTCCGCCACGATGCCTATGGCGCGACCCGGACAATGCGGGTCCGCGCACGCGCTATTTCATCCTGTACCTGGTCGGCGAGTCGCCGACCTTCGGCGTGCAGCCACTGGCGTTCTGCCGCGCCGTGCGCCAGGCCGCCGCGCTCAACGCCGGCGGACCGACACCGGGTCGCGACGACCGCGGGCGTGCCTGCATGGCGCCATCGGCCGTCGACACACGCGCCGCCGGAACTGTCACCGTGCTGGGACCGACCTTTTCCGGTTCGCTGGCATCGATCGCCGGCATCGCCCGCCACGCCGGCCTGCACCTGGAACTCATGAGCCCGTCGGCCACGGTGGCCAGCAACCATCGCATTGCCGAAGCCGATCCCGCGGGTCGCCACTCGCTGCGCTATCGGACCTTCGCGCTGTGGGACCAGCAGCAGCAGATGTCGCACCTGTTCGCCTACTGGAACGGGTGCACGGGATCTGCCCGGGCGAGGTGGTGGTGCTGAGCGAGGAGTCCGCGTTCGGCCAGGGCAGCCAGGAGGCGCATGCCCAGCTGGACGGGGAGCAGGCCGCGGCCAAGGCGATGGGCGAAGCGTCCGCCTGCGCCGAACGGCGGCAGCCGACCTACCTGCAGTTCCCGCAGAACATCGCCAGCATCCGCGCCGAGCACGCGACCATGGAACGGGAGACCGCAAGCAACCCGCAGCTGGCGCCGCGCCGCTTCCTGGAGCTGGACATGCGCGATGCGGGCGCCAGCCTGGACCTGCCGCCGGTCTACCAGCCGCAGCTGAGCACGCGTTCGGACGAACTGAGCCTGCAGCAGCTGATGGACACGCTGGGCATCTACGTCCGCCCGCGCGCGGTGATGGTGGTGGCCACCGACGTGCGCGACCGGCTGTTCATGCTCTCGGTGGTGCGGCGCGCCGTGCCCGGCGCGATCCCCGCGGCGCTGGAGGGCGACCACCTGCTCACCCACCCCGACTACCGGCGCGCCAACCGCGGCACGCTGATGGTCGCCAATGGCCCGATGCGGGCGTGCTACGTGCAGGTGATCGAAGGCGAACGCCAGTACCGCAGCGAGTGCCCCCGTACCGCGGCGGCAATGGGAGCAATGTGGTGCGCGGCACGCGCAGGGTCTTCGCCTTCCCCACCGACTACGCGGCCAACCTGTTCCGGGCCAGCCAAGTGTGCTGCTGCCGATTCGGGACATGCGCCGGCCGCAGCGCCGGAGCCCCGCCGCAACCGTTCGCCGCTGAGCGTGGTCACCTGGCCGGCCTGCAGGCCATCGACGCAGGCAGCTATTTTCCCGAAGGTCGCCGGGTCGAAACGCCAGCGGCCAGACCCGGGCCCGGCACCACGAGGGCCACCTCGACGCCACGACGCCTGCGCAGCACGCTGATCGCGGCCGACTTCCGCGTGCTCTCGCTCAACCTGGTACTGCCACTGCTGGTCACCGCCGCCAGCCTGGCGCTGCTGGCCAGCGGCTGGCTGCTGCTCTCCTCGCGCCCCGGTCGCACCGTGCTGCCACCGGTCCGCTACGCACTGCGCGAAACCGGCTGGCGCCTGGACCGGCTGCTGCGTCCGCGCGCAGCGGGGCGCGAGCCACAGGCATCGCGGGCATCGGCAGCTTCCGGGCGTCGCCGGCATAGCGCGGGAACCCTACCTGCCTGCTGCTGGCCGCGCTGGCCCTGGCCGCGCTGCTCCTGCTCACCCAGCGCTGGCAGCTGCTGCTGGCCGAGCCTTCACGCGGCGCGCTCGACCTGATCCACGGTCGCGACCGCGCCACCCTGTGGGCGATGGCGATCCTGTACCTGTGGTTCACCGTGCTGGTGCTGACCCGGCTGCGCGCCTGGAACCGGCGCTGCGCCGACCACCTCCTGCACGCACCGGCCGCGTTCGATGCCGGCCGCTACCCGGTCGTCGCTACATCCTCAGCTCGCTGCTGCTGGCCGTGGCCGCGATACTGCCGCCGCTGGGCTACTGGGGCAGCCGGATGCCCGATGCCGTGGATGGTGCACGGATGCCGGGCCTGCTCGCGCTGGCGATGCTGGGCCTGGGCGTGTTCTTCCCTGTCGCAGGCCCTGCTCCAGCACGGCCGGTTGATGCGGCTGGGGCGCGACCTGCGGGACCACGTGATCGAACGCCTGCCCGACGGCGCATTGCCTCCCGAATGGCCGAACCCGCACTGGCTCGGCGCCCCACCCTGCTCGCCGCTGGCCTGCGTGTTCCACGACGAGGACTGGCGGGCGCTGGACCGCGGCGAAAACCACTGGCCGATGCCTGATCCGGCCGACATCGACGCCGCGCTCAAGCAGGCCGACCCACGCGCACGGCTGCTGCGCTGGCGCGACCAGACCGTGGCGGAGATGCGCTTCGGCCTGACCTGCGTGCGCAGCTGCCTGTGGGCGGCCTTCGCCGCGCCGGTGGCGCTGCTGGCGATGCAGGAGGTGTTTCCCTTCGCCCTAACTGGAACAGAGCGCGGTCTCGCTGGGCCTGATGACGGTAGCCTTCGTCGCCAGCGCGTGGCTGTCGATCGCGCTGGAGCGCGCGCCACTGATCGGGCAGATGTTCACCAAGGATCCCAACCACGTCTCGCTGCTGGATGTGTTCAAACTCATGGGCACCCGCCTGCTGCTCCTGCTGCTGATGCTCGCCGCGACGCTGACCCCGAACCTGGGCGCCTGGCTGCAGAACCTTATCGGCATGCTGCGGATCTGAGCGCTGCCCGGAACGGCGAAGCCCGGCACGGGGCCGGGCTTCGCGTGGTGCGGGACGCCTGTCGACGGTCAGGCCGCGACCGTCTTCGCCACGTCCTGGTACTCCTCGATCTGGTCGAAGTTCATGTAGCGGTAGATCTCCGCGCCCTTCTCGTTGATCACGCCGATGTCGGCCATGTACTCGGCCTTGCTCGGAATCCGGCCCAGGCGCGAGCAGATCGCCGCCAGTTCCGCCGAGCCCAGGTACGTTGGAGTTGCGGCCCAGGCGGTTGGGGAAGTTGCGGGTCGAGGTCGAGAACACCGTGGCGCCCTCGCGCACCTGGGCCTGGTTGCCCATGCACAGCGAGCAGCCCGGCATTTCCATGCGCGCACCGGCGGTGCCGAAGGTGCCGTAGTGGCCTTCCTTGGTCAGCTCGCTGGCGTCCATCTTGGTCGGCGGCGCAACCCACAGGCGGGTCGGGATGTCGCGCTTGCCTTCCAGCAGCTTCGCGGCCGCACGGAAGTGGCCGATGTTGGTCATGCACGAACCGATGAACACCTCGTCGATCGTCGCGCCAGCCACGTCGGACAGGGTCTTCACGTCGTCCGGGTCGTTCGGGCAGGCTACGATCGGTTCATGCACGTCGGCCAAGGTCGATCTCGATGACCGCCGCGTACTCGGCGTCGGCATCGGGCTGCAGCAGCTGCGGATCTGCCAGCCAGGCTTCCATCTTCGCGATGCGGCGGGCCAGGGCACGGGCGTCGGCGTAACCCTCGGCGATCATCCACTTCAGCAGCGTGATGTTGCTGGTGAGGTATTCGATGATCGGCTCCTTGTCCAGGTGCACCGTGCAGCCGGCGGCGGAACGCTCGGCCGAGGCGTCGGACAGCTCGAATGCCTGCTCGACCTTGAGCTGCGGCAGGCCCTCGATCTCGAGGATGCGACCGGAGAAGATGTTCTTCTTGCCGGCCTTGGCCACGGTCAGCAGGCCCTGCTTGATCGCATACAGCGGAATCGCGTTGACCAGGTCACGCAGGGTCACGCCCGGCTGCATCTGGCCCTTGAACCGGACCAGCACGCTCTCCGGCATGTCCAGCGGCATCACGCCGGTGGCCGCGGCGAACGCGACCAGACCCGAGCCTGCGGGGAACGAGATGCCGACCGGGAAGCGGGTGTGGGAGTCGCCGCCGGTGCCGACGGTGTCGGGCAGCAGCATGCGGTTGAGCCAGCTGTGGATCACGCCGTCGCCCGGGCGCAGCGAGATGCCGCCACGGGTGGAGATGAACTCCGGCAGGGTGTGGTGGGTCTTCACGTCCACCGGCTTGGGATAGGCGGCGGTGTGGCAGAACGACTGCATCACCAGGTCGGCCGAGAAGCCCAGGCAGGCCAAGGTCCTTCAGCTCGTCGCGGGTCATCGGGCCGGTGGTGTCCTGCGAACCGACCGAGGTCATCTTCGGCTCGCAGTAGGTGCCCGGGCGCACGCCCTGCCCCTCCGGCAGGCCACAGGCGCGGCCGACCATCTTCTGGGCCAGGAGAAGCCCTTGCCGCTGTCGACCGGCTGGGTCGGCAGGCGGAACAGGTCCGAAGCCGGCAGGCCCAGCGACTCGCGCGCCTTGGTGGTCAGGCCGCGACCGATGATCAGCGGGATGCGGCCGCCGGCGCGCACTTCGTCGAACAGTACGTCGGACTTGACCTGGAACTCGGCGATCACCTCACCGTTCTTGATCGCCTTGCCCGCATACGGCTGCAGCTCGACGACGTCGCCGTGCTCCATCTTCGACACGTCCAGCTCGATCGGCAGCGCGCCGGCGTCTTCCATGGTGTTGTAGAAGATCGGGGCGATCTTGCTGCCCATAGCACACGCCGCCGAAGCGCTTGTTCGGGATGAACGGGATGTCCTCGCCGGTGAACCACAGCACCGAGTTGGTCGCCGACTTGCGCGAGGAACCGGTACCGACCACGTCGCCGACGTAGGCGACCAGGTGGCCCCTTGTCCTTGAGCGCCAGGATCTGCGCGATCGGGCCGCGCTTGCCGTCCTCTTCCGGCACGAACGGGGCGCCTTCGCGCTTGTTCTTCAGCATCGCCAGCGCGTGCAGCGGGATGTCGGGGCGGGTGGTGGCATCCGGGGCCGGCGACAGGTCGTCGGTGTTGGTTTCGCCCGGCACCTTGAACACGGTGATGGTCAGGCTCTGCGGCACTTCCGGACGGCTGGTGAACCACTCCGCGTCGGCCCAGCTCTGCAGCACGGCACGGGCATGCGTGTTGCCGGCCTTCGCCTTCTCTTCCACGTCGTGGAACTGGTCGAACACCAGCAGGGTCTTCTTCAGGCCGTCGGCGGCGATCGCGCCGACCACGGCGTCGTCAAGCAGCTCGATCAGCGGCTGCACGTTGTAGCCGCCAAGCATGGTGCCCAGCAGCTCGGTGGCGCGCTCGCGCGACAGCAGCGCGTTCTTCTCGCTGCCGAAGGCCAGCGCGGCCAAAGACGAAGCCTTGACCTTGGCCGCGTCGTCGACGCCCGCCGGGACGCGGTGGGTGATCAGGTCGACGAGGAACTGCTCCTCGCCGGCCGGCGGGTTCTTCAGCAGCTCGATGACATCGGCGGTCTGTTGCGCGCTCAGCGGCAGCGGCGGGATGCCGAGGGCGGCGCGTTCGGCGGCGTGGTGGCGATAGGCTTCCAGCATGGGAATTCTCCGGGGGACTGCGGGTTCGGGTATTTCGGGTATTCGGGTGGATCGGGCTTCGGCGGGTCAGTCCTGGGCACGACCAGCTTCAGGCCCTTGAAGTAGTCACGGTAGAACGCCGCGTCGGTGGTGATCAGGGCATCGCACTGCAGCAGCGCATGCGCACCGACCAAAAAATCGGCCATCGGCCGCGGCGCGGCGCCGTCGCGCTGGCGCTGGCGCCGCAACATCTCGCCCGCGCGCAGCGCCGACTTGGCTTCCAGCGGGTTGAAATGGATGCCCATCTCCTCCAGCGCCCCCAGCGCCTCGGCGCCGTTGCGCAGGCTGGCGCAAAGCTGGGCCAGGGCTGCATCGCTGACCACCACGCGCCCGCCGGTCAGGCACTGGCGCAGGCAGGCTTCGGCGGCGTCGGCGCGCGCGCCATCGGTGAGCAGCTCGACCAAGGACCGGGGCGTCGATCGCGATCACGGTGCGCTCAGTCCTTGCCGCCGCGGCCGTCGACCGCCGGATCGAGGGCGAACTTGCCGCGCACGCGGGAAATGGCGTCGTCCACGTTCTTGCGCAGCACGATCCGGCTGCCTTCCAGCTCGACCTTGAGCACGCTGCCCTTGGTCAGGCCCAGCGCATCGCGCACCGCCTTGGGCAGTGTGATCTGGCCGCGCTCGGCGACGGTGGCTTCCATGGAATTCATCCGCGGACGGGGGTATGCGCACATGATACATACCGATCCATGCATACTCAAACCGGCATGGCGGCCCGCCAGGCAGTTTGTGACAGCCCGCACGCGGCCCGCCCCGGGTCCGGTCGCCACAGGCACGAGACCCTGCCACCCAATGGCGCGGATAATGCCGTGGACCCCCTTCGCCACCGGGATGGTGGCGTCCAGCTACAGGAGCACGCCTCATGCGCGATTCCTTTGCCACCCGCAGCCAGCCTGGATGTCGGCGGCCAGACCTACGCCTACGCGAGCCTGCCCCTCCTGGGCCGGCGCTTCGCCCTGTCCCGCCTGCCTTACTCGATGAAGATCCTGCTCGAGAACCTGCTCAGGCACGAGGACGGGGTGAGCGTGCTGCCGGAGCACATCGAGGCGGTCGCCAAGTGGGACCCGAAAGCCGAGCCGGACACCGAAATAGCATTCATGCCGGCGCGCGTGGTCCTGCAGGACTTCACCGGCGTGCCCTGCGTGGTCGACCTGGCGGCCATGCGCGACGCGGTGGTGAAGCTCGGCGGCCGGCCGGAACAGATCAACCCGCAGATTCCCTCTGAACTGGTGATCGACCACTCGATCCAGGTCGACGTGTTCGGCCGCGCGGATGCGCTGGACATCAACGGCCGCATCGAGTTCGAGCGCAATAGGAACGCTACGCCTTCCTGCGCTGGGGCCAGAAGGCGTTCGCCGACTTCAAGGTGGTGCCGCCCAACACCGGCATCGTCCACCAGGTGAACCTGGAGAACCTGGCGCGGGTGGTGATGACCGCGCCCGACGGCGATGGCCAAGTATGGGCATATCCCGACACCGTGTTCGGCACCGATTCGCACACCACGATGATCAACGGCATCGGCGTGCTCGGCTGGGGCGTGGGCGGGATCGAGGCGGAGGCGGCCATGCTCGGCCAGCCGTCGTCGATGCTGATCCCGCAGGTGGTGGGCTTCGAGCTGACCGGCAGGCTGCCCGAGGGCGCCACCGCCACCGACCTGGTGCTGACCGTCACCCAGATGCTGCGCAAGCTCGGCGTGGTCGGCAAGTTCGTCGAGTTCTACGGCGACGGCCTGCCGCATCTGCCGCTGGCCGACCGTGCCACGATCGGCAACATGGCGCCCGAATATGGCGCCACCTGCGGCATCTTCCCGATCGACGCCGAGTCGCTGACCTACCTGCGCCTGTCCGGCCGCAGCGAAGCGCAGATCGCGCTGGTCGAGGCGTATGCCAAGGCACAGGGCCTGTGGCACGAGGCGGGCACCCCGCACGCCGAATACAGCGCGACCCTGCACCTTATGGACATGGGCGACGTGAAGCCCTCGCTGGCCGGTCCCAAGCGCCCGCAGGACCGGGTGCTGCTCGCCGACATGAAGCGCAACTACCGCGACAACGTCGGCCCGATGACCGCCAGCCGCGACAAGCGCAGCCCGGAGGTCTCCGACTTCATCGCCGAAGGCGGTACCGCCGCGGTCGGCAACGACGCGCTGCAGAAAGGCGTGGCCCATGTCGAGATCGACGGGCAGCCGGTCAAGCTCCGCGACGGTGCGGTGGTGATCGCCGCGATCACCTCCTGCACCAACACCTCCAACCCGGCGGTGATGGTCGCCGCCGGCCTGCTGGCGCGCAATGCAGCCGCACGCGGGCTGGACCGCAAGCCGTGGGTCAAGACCTCGCTCGGCCCGGGTTCGCGCGTGGTCACCGACTACCTGGAAAAGGCCGGCCTGCTGAAGGAACTGGAGAAAGTCGGCTTCTACATCGTCGGCTACGGCTGCACCACCTGCATCGGCAATTCCGGTCCGCTGCCCGTGGAGATCAGCGCCGGCATCGCCGCCGGCGACCTGGTGGTGACCTCGGTGCTGTCGGGCAACCGCAACTTCGAAGGTCGCGTCCATCCCGAAGTGAAGATGAACTACCTTACCTCGCCCCCGCTGGTCGTAGCCTATGCACTGGCCGGCACCACCGACATCGACCTGACTACCGAACCGCTCGGCACGGGCAGCGACGGTCAGCCGGTGTTCCTGAGGGACATCTGGCCCAGCAGCAGGGAGATCGGCGACGTCATCGCCGCGACCATCGGCCCGGAGATGTTCAAGCAGAACTACGCCGACGTGTTCAAGGGCGATACCCGCTGGAACACGATCGCCTCGCCGGATGGCCAGCTGTATGCATGGGACGATGCTTCCACCTACATCAAGAACCCGCCGTACTTCGATGGCATGACCATGGCGGTCGGCGGCATCGGCGACATCCACGGCGCGCGCGTGCTCGGCCTGTTCGGCGACTCGATCACCACCGACCACATCTCCCCGGCCGGCAACATCAAGAAGGACTCGCCCGCAGGCCATTTCCTGCAGTCGCGCGGCGTGCAGCCGGCCGACTTCAACAGCTACGGTTCGCGGCGCGGCAACGACGACGTGATGGTCCGCGGCACCTTCGCCAACATCCGGATCAAGAACCTGTTCTTCGGCGGCGAGGAAGGCGGCAACACGCTGTACTTCGGCGCGCCCGGCACCGCGGCCGAAGCGGAGAAGCTGTCGATCTACGACGCGGCGATGCGCTACAAGGCCGCCGGCATCCCGCTGCTGGTGATCGCCGGCAAGGAGTACGGCACCGGCTCCTCGCGCGACTGGGCGGCCAAGGGCACCAACCTGCTCGGGGTCAAGGCGGTCGTCGCCGAGAGCTTCGAGCGCATCCACCGCTCCAACCTGGTCGGCATGGGCGTGCTGCCGCTGCAATTTCTCGACGGCCAGAACGCGCAGTCGCTCGGGCTCGACGGCACCGAGGTGTTCGACGTCACCGGCCTTACCGACGGGGCGAGCAAGAGCGCGCAAGTCACCGCGCATCGCGCGGACGGGACCACGGTCCTGTTCTCGGTCCACGTGCTGCTGCTTACGCCGAAGGAGGTGGAGTATTTCCGCCACGGCGGCCTGTTGCAGTACGTCCTCCGCCAACTCGCCGGGCGCAAGGCCGCGTAGTTCCCGAGCGGGCGGAAACCCGGCCACGCGCAGCGCGCGCGGCGTTCCGGCGCACACCGCGCGGCACTGCCGCGCGAACGGCGCGCGCGGGAACGCGTGCTATCGCGGCCTCCACTCCGCGTAGTACAGCCGCCATTGCCCGTTCTCGTCGCGCCAGCCACTGGTCACTTCCTGCGCCTGCGCGCGATCGGGAAGCAGACGTCCGCCGCCGGTGGCGACGGCACTGAAACGCACCGTCGCCCGCTCGCCCTGCAGCTGTACCTCGGCCGGCCCGAGGGTCAGTCCGAGATCGGCATTGACCAGAATCTGGGCGCGGACCAGCTGCTGCAACGCAGCACGATCCATCCCCGCGTTGCCGCCGAAGTCCTCCGCCACGCCGTCCATGAACGCCCCTGCCTTAGCGCTGTTCCGGCTTGCTGCTGCATGGACGCCATCTGTTCGCGCAGCCGCTGTTCCGGCGGCGTCCGCGTGCATCCGGCCAGCAACCACGCGACTGCCATAAGTCCAGCGGCCACCTGCACCATTCGGGAGGTCATGCATCCGCTCATCGCTGCTTCGCCTTTTCCATCCGGAACGGTATGCTCGCATCAGCGGCGACCGGGCGCGAGCCTGACACCGCGGTACAACCACCACCTCGGGAGGAGGCGCAATGAATCCGGATCGTCCTTGGCTGCAGAGCTATCCGCAGGGCGTGCCTGCCGAAATCGATCCGGACGAGTACCGCTCCATCGCCGCGGTGTTCGCCGCGTCGGCCTCGAAGTACGCCGACCGCCCGGCCTACCGCAACTTCGGCAAGACCCTCAGCTACGCGGAGGTGGACGCGCTTAGCGCACAGTTCGCCGCCTACCTGCTCGGCGAACTGGGGCTCAAGAAGGGCGATCGGGTCGCGCTGATGATGCCCAACTGCCTGCAGTATCCGATTGCCACCTTCGGCGTGCTGCGCGCCGGCCTGACCGCGGTCAACGTCAACCCGCTCTACACCGCGCGCGAGCTGCGGCACCAGCTGGTCGATGCCGGCGCCGCGGCGATCGTGGTCGTCGACAACTTCGGCCACACCGTGCAGGAGGTGCTGGCCGACACGCCGCTCAAGCAGGTGATCACCACCGGCCTCGGCGACATGCTCGGCTTCCCCAAGGGCTCCATCGTCAACTTCGTGCTGAAGTACGTGAAGAAGATGGTGCCCGACTACGACATCCCGGGCGCGGTCCGGTTCCGCGAGGCGCTCGCCACCGGCCGTCGCCTTGCGTTGCCGCAAGTAGACATCGATCCGGGCGACGTCGCCTTCCTGCAGTACACCGGCGGCACCACCGGCGTGGCCAAGGGCGCGATGCTGACCCACCGCAACCTGGTGGCGAACATGCAGCAGGCGTCCGCCTTACTCGCTGCCAACGAGCTCGAGCCCGGCAAGGAGGTGATCGTCACCGCACTGCCGCTGTACCACATCTTCGCGCTGACGGCGAACGGCCTTAGTCTTCATGGAGCTGGGCGGGCTGAATCACCTGATCACCAACCCGCGTGACATGCCCGGCTTCGTCAAGGAGCTCAAGAACAACAAGTTCACCGCGATCACCGGCGTCAACACGCTGTTCAACGGCCTGCTCAACACGCCCGGCTTCGACGAGGTGGACTTCTCCTCGCTGAAGGTGACCTGGGCGGCGGCATGGCCGTGCAGCGCGCGGTGGCCGACAAGTGGAAGAAGGTCACCGGCGTCACCCTGGTCGAGGCCTATGGCCTGACCGAGACCTCGCCGGCGGCCTGCATCAATCCACTCGACATCAAGGAGTTCAACGGCTCGATCGGCCTGCCCATCCCGTCCACCGACGTCTGCATCAAGGACGACGACGGCAACATCCTGCCGGGCGGCGAAGTCGGCGAACTCTGCGTCAAGGGTCCGCAGGTGATGAAGGGCTACTGGCAGCGGCCGGAGGAAACGGCCAAGGTCATCGACGACGACGGCTGGCTGCACACCGGCGACATGGCGCGGATCGACGGGCTCGGCTTCGTATATATCGTCGACCGCAAGAAGGACATGATCCTGGTCTCTGGCTTCAACGTGTATCCGAACGAAGTCGAGGACGTGGTCGCGGCGATGCCCGGCGTGCTCGAAGTGGCGGCGATCGGGGTCCCGGACGAGCGCTCCGGCGAGGCGGTCAAGTTGTTCGTGGTGCGGAAGGACCCCTCGCTGACCATCGAGCAGGTCAAGGCGTACTGCCGCGAGACCCTGACCGGCTACAAGCAGCCGCGCCAGATCGAGTTCCGTACCGAACTGCCCAAGACCAACGTCGGCAAGATCCTGCGCAAGGAACTGCGCGACCCGGCACCGGCCGGGACCGAAGCGCACCACTAGCCGCTGCGCTCCGGGGTCGACCTGCCCCGGACCCTGTGCAACGGGGTGGTGGGCGGTCGTGCCCCGGCAGGCGGCATCGTGCCCCGACTGTGGGCGGGCGGGATCCGTCCGCCCTCTGAACAGCCGCCACGCAGTTCTGCGGCTGGCGCGGCCATAAGACTTTTAATTATCTGTTCAGGTGTAGCATTCCGGGCAACAACCCCACCTGCCGTCATGCCGGCAGGTCCGCCGCCCGGAGACCAAGGCCATGAGCACGATCGAAAAACTGCAGCGCACCCACAACTTCCCCACCATCCGCGTGCAGACGCCGCCCGACGGCAGCGCCCACTGGCTCTACATGCATGCGGACGCCGGCCAGTCCGGCGTACGCCCCTGCTGCCGGTTCGAGATGCTCGAGGACATGTGGAGCTACATGAGCTCCATCACCCTGCGCGAATCGCAGCGTCACCAGGCCGCCTGCGCCACTTCGTGCTTGCTTCGGCCGCTTCGGCCTACAACCTCGGCGGTGACCTCGAGCTGTTCGGCCGCCTGATCCGCGAAGGCAACCGCGAGCGCCTGCTGGCCTATGCACGTCGCTGCGTCGAAGGCGTGCACCACGTGCATACCGGCTTCGGCGGCGACATGCATACAGTGGCCCTGATCCAGGGCGACGCGCTGGGCGGTGGCTTGAAATGGCCTTGGCCTGCCACACCATCGTCGCCGAGGAAGGGGTCGGCATGGGCCTGCCAGAGGTGCTGTTCGGCCTGTTCCCGGGCATGGGCGCCTACTCGTTCCTGTGCAAGCGCGTCAGCCCGCGCCAAGGCCGAGAAGATGATCCTCAGCGGCGAGGTCTACAGCAGCGAGGAGATGTACCGCCTCGGCGTGGTCGACGTGCTGGTGCCGAAGGGCCAGGGCGAATCGGCGGTGCAGGACCTGATCCGCCAGCACCAGCGCGCGCCGCATTCGCACCTGGCGATGAACGCCGTGCGCAAGATCGGCCAGCCGGTCAGCTACGAAGAGCTGATGGGCATCACCGAAGTGTGGGTCGACACCGCGCTGGCACTGGGCGACAAGTCGCTGCGGACCATGGAGCGCATCGTGCGTGCACAGACCCGCAGGGCCAGCTCGGAAGCCGCCTGATCGATTTGCCTATGCGTCCGTTCCCGGCCGCAGGGCGTCAGGGGAAAGATCGGGCCCGGCAGGATGCCGGGCCTTCTCGTTTCCGGCGTCGCGGTTCGGACCTAACCGGACTCGCCGTCGCGCACGCCGCTGGCCTGCTGTCGCGCCGTGAGCGCGTCGCGCCCCCTGGGTCAGGGCCGCGTTGAGCATCGCGATGCGCTGCCGCCATTCGTTGCGGATCTGCCAGTCGGCCATGCGCATCAGTTCGCTGCCCTGCTCGGCCACCTTGACCAAGGCCCATGTTCGCGGCCACGCCCTTGATCGCATGGGCATGGTCGCGCAGGCGCACCCAGTCGGCCGCTTCGGCGGCATGCGACATCGCGCCGATGCAACCGTCGGCGTCGGCCAAGGCAGTGCGAGATGAATTCGCGCTCGAACTCCTCACCCATGCCCATCGCCGCCAGTTCGTCCAGCACCGAACTGTCGAGCACGCCCGGCGGCGCATCGGCTCCGGCCGCCGATTTCGGAACCAGCGTCGCACTGCGACGGCCGCGCTGGGCGGCGATGTCCGAGAGCGTGTCCAGCAGCCGCGCCGCGGCCACCGGCTTGGCCAAGGAAGGCATAGGCGCCGGCCTGCTCGCAGCGCTGGATGGATTCCGGCGTCACGTCCGCGCTGAGCATGATCACCGGCGTGCGCACGCCACCACCGGCCTGCATCACCCGCAGCTGCTTGAGCAGGTCCAGCCCACTCACGCCCGGCATGTGCAGGTCGACGATGATCGCGTCGTAGTCGCTGGCGGCCATCGCATCGAGTACTTCCTCGCCGCCCTCGACCGGGGTGACGCGGTGGCCAGCCTTCTGCAGCAGCCGCTGCAGGACCATTCGATTGGCTTCGTAGTCGTCGGCGACCAACAACTGCATGCTGCGCACGCGCGCACGGTGGCGCAGGAACGGATCGGCGAAGGCGATCACGTTGCCGCCCGCATCGCGCAACGCGGTTTCGCTTTCCACCTCGGTCACCGGTGCGGTCTGCGAACGTGCCGAACGCTCCAGCGGAGCGGCGAACGGGATCTCGACCCAGAAGCGGCTGCCGCGCCCCTCCAGGCTCTCGAAGCCGATCCGGCCACCCATCGCCTCGGCCAGGCCCTTGGCAATGGTGGTGCCCAGCCCGGTCCCGCCGTACCGGCGCGCCAAGGCCGGCATCGGCCTGCTCGAAGGCCTCGAACAGCCGGCCACGCATCGTCGCCGGGATGCCGATGCCGGTATCGGTGACCGAGAAGCGCAGGCGGAGACGGTTGTCCTCGTGTCCGCCGGCGACTGCCTCCACGTCGATCCGCACGCGGCCCTGGTCGGTGAACTTGACCGCATTGCCGACCAAGGTTGAGCAGCACCTGGCGCAGGTGGCCGGCGTCACCGTTGACCAGCTCCGGCACGTCCTCGCCGATGACCACAAGGTAGTCGAGGTTCTTGGTCCGCGCCTGCGGGTGCAGGATCAGCCCGATGCTGGCGACCACTTCGCGCGGCGAGAAATCCTGCAGGTTGAGCTTGAGCTTGCCGGCCTCGATCGCGGAGATGTCCAGCACGTCCTCGACCAGCGCCATCAGGGTGCGGGTCGATGCCTGGATGGTGCGCACGCATTCGCGCTGCTCGTCGTCCAGGCGGGTGGTCGCCAGCAGCTCCGACATGCCGCCAAGGCCGTTGAGCGGGGTGCGGAACTCGTGGCTCATGTTGGCGAGGAACCGGCTCTTCGCCTCGCTGGCGCGACGCGCTTCCTCGGTGGCGCGGGTCAACTGCCTGAGCAGGCTGGACAGGTACAGCGGCACCGCCGCCAGGCCGACCAGCAGGCCGACGCCCAGCCGCGGATCTGCGCCCAGAAATCGGTGGACACCAGCACCGTGCCAAAGCTGGCCAACGCCATCGCCACCGCCAGGGTACAGGTAGCGGTTGCCGTAGCGCAGGCCGTTGCCGACCGTCACCCACATCACCACCACGTAGACCCAGGCCAGCGGCTCGCCCATGGCGATCATGCCGGCGGCCATCAGCCCGTAGTCGGCCAGCATGCCCACGAACCGACGCGCGTCCGAACGGCCCGGTCGCGCCAGCAGCGCAGCGACGATGCCCAGCTCAGGGGTCAAGCCGGTGAGCACGATCAGCAGCACTTCGCGATAGATGCCCGGATCCGCGCCGCGCCGCGACGAGGGCAGCAGCACGTAGCACAGGATCAGCAGGATCAGGACGATGCGGACCAGGGGCCTGCCCGTGCTCGCTGTCGGGCCGGTTCGACAGCCGGCCGCGGAACCACTGCAGCAAATCAGCCATGGGCCAGTCCCCTGGGCGCGCCGAGGCGGTGGAGAACTGTTCGCAGATCTGCTGCAGCCGGGCGCGTCCGCGCATCAGCGCGTCGACGCAGTCCGGGTCGAACAGCCGCCCGCGCTGCGCGTACAGGTAGGCCAGCGCCGCATCCAGGTCCAGGCCTCCTTGTAGGGCCGGGGCGAGATCAGCGCGTCGAGCACGTCGGCCACCGCCACGATCCGTGCCTCGAGCGGGATCGCCTCGCCGGCCAGGCCGTCCGGATAACCGCTGCCGTCGTAGCGCTCGTGGTGGCGCAGGGCGATCATCGCGCCGACCTGGATGAAGCGGTTCTGGCTGCCGCTGAGCAGTTCGTGGCCGATGCGCGGGTGCCGGCGCATCACCCCCATCTCCGCCTCGTCCAGCTTGCCGGCCTTCATCAGCACCGCATCGGGGATGGCGATCTTGCCCATGTCGTGCAGCGGCGCGGCCATCTCGATGGTGCGGACATCCTCCTCGGGCAGCCCCAGCCCCTCGGCCACCACCCCGGCGAAACGCGACATGCGTTCGAGGTAGGCGCTGGTCCCGGCATCGCGGAACTCGATCGCGCGGGCCAGCCGCGACAGCGTTTCGCGCTCGCGCTCCTCGACCTCGTGCATGCTCGACAGCAGGCGCTGCTCCAGCGACAGGGCACGCTGCTTCACGGTTTCGGACTGCTGGCGCAACTGCAGGAGGTTGTGGCAGCGCGCGCGCAGTTCGCGCGGCCGGACGGGCTTCACCAAAATCGATCACCCCGGCCTCGAGCGCAGCCTGCCGGACCGGCTCGTCGCCAACCACCGTGATCAGGATGATCGGGATGTCGCGATGCTTGGGAAGCCGGCGGAAACGGCGGGCGAAATCCAGCCCGTCCATGCCCGGCATGCGGTAGTCGAGCAGCAGCAGGTCGATCGGATGGTTGTCGCACCACCTGCGCCTGGCGGGCATCGCCGAAGTCGTGCACGGCCAGTTCCGAGGTGATGTCCTCGATGATGTGGCGCAGCATCGTGCGCGCAGATGCCTGATCGTCGACGATGACGATGTCCAAGTTCCGCTCCGCCCCGTTCCATGCCGCCTTGGCCTCGCAGAATACCGCGCTACCGACCTTGCCCGCACCCATGGTCCGCTCCCGTCCGTTGGCGTCCGGGGTGCTGCCGCACCCCTGCCTACCCGGAAAGACGCATGAACCGTGCCACAGGCTGGCTCCGCATCACCCGCAAACGGTGACGCCCTGCAGGAAATCGCAGGCCCGCTTCGGCCAATGCGGCGCCCCGGCGTGGCGATCCAGCCGGCTCTCAGCCGCCCTGTTCGGGCCGCATGTACGGGAACAGCAGCACGTCGCGGATCGAGGTGCTGCCGGTCAGCAGCATGACCAGGCGGTCGATGCCGATGCCCAGCCACCGGTCGGGGCCAGTAGGCCGTACTCCAGGGCACGGATGTAGTCGGCGTCGAAATGCATCGCCTCGTCGTCGCCGCCTTCCTTGGCCTCCACCTGCGCCTGGAAGCGCGCCGCCTGCAGTCCTCGGGATCGTTCAGCTCGGAGAAGCCGTTGGCGATCTCCTTGCCGTTGATGAACAGCTCGAACCGGTCGGTGTAGCCTTGGCTCGGTGTCGCTGGCGCGGGCCAGCGGCGAGACCTCGACCGGGTGGTCGGTGATGAAGGTCGGTTGCACCAGCGTGTGCTCGACCGTGGCCTCGAAGATCTCCAGCAGCAGCTTGCCCCAGCCGTACGACGGCTTGACCCTGATCTTCAGCCGCTCGCAATGGCGCAGCAGCGCGTCGCGGTCGGTGCAGTCAGCCGCGCTGATCTCCGGGTTGTAGTAGCGCACGGCCTCGTCCATCCGCCAGCGGCGGAACTTCGGCCCGAGGTCGATCGCCTGCCCGTCCCACTCGACGTGCGTGGTGCCGAGCACGGACTGCGCGGTATCGCGGATCACGTTCTCGGTCAGGTCCATGACCTCGTGGTAGGTCGCGTAGGCCTCGTACAGCTCGAGCATCGTGAACTCGGGGTTGTGCCGGGTCGACACGCCCTCGTTGCGGAAGTTGCGGTTGATCTCGTACACGCGCTCCAGGCCGCCGACCACCAGGCGCTTGAGGTACAACTCCGGCGCCACGCGCAGGTACAGCTGCAGGTCCAGCGCGTTGTGGTGGGTGGTGAAGGGCTTGGCCGTGGCGCCACCGGGGATGTAATGCATCATCGGCGTTTCCACTTCCATAAGCGGCGGGTGTCCAGCCACTCGCGCATCGCGCGGATGATCTTGCTGCGCTTGACGAACACCTCGCGCGCCTCGGGCGTCACGATCAGGTCGACGTAGCGCTGGCGGTAGCGCTGCTCCACGTCGCTCAGGCCGTGCCACTTGTCCGGCAGCGGGCGCAGCGACTTGACCAGCAGGCGCAGCGAGGCGGCCTTGACCGACAGCTCGCCGGTGCGGGTGCGGGTCAGGCCACCCTCGACGGCGACGATGTCGCCCACGTCGAACGACTTGAATGCCTCGTAGGCATCACCCAGCACATTGCCCTGCAGGAACAGCTGGATCTTGCCGGACTCGTCCATGACCTGGGCGAAGCTGGCCTTGCCCATCACCCGCTTGGCCATCAGCCGCCCGGCCAGCGCGACCGTGCGCGGCAGCGCCTCGAGCGCCTCGGAGGTCCACTGCTCCGCATCGGCGTATTCGGCTTGCAGGTCGCCGGCGTAGTCGACGCGCTTGAAGTCATTGGGGAAGGCCACGCCCTGCGCGCGCAACGCGGCAAGCTTGGCGCGACGCTCGGCGATCAGGTGGTTCTCGTCGACGGGCGTGGTCGGGGCGGCGGTTTCGGTCGGCTGGGTCATGGGGTCGGTCGGATGCGGGGTTCTGGGTCGCCCGGCATCCGCATCGGCGGCACCGGGCATCTCGTCGGAAGGATGCGGACGCGGTGCCTGCTCGCCCGTACGGGCGGCCGGTCAGGCCGCGTCGGACCGTTTCGCGCCGGCCTCCAGGCCGGCCTTCAGGCTCGCCTCGACGAACTCGTCCAGGTCGCCGTCCAGCACCTTCTGCGTATCGCTGCGCTCGATGCCGGTGCGCAGGTCCTTGATCCGACTCTGGTCCAGCACGTAGTTGCGGATCTGGCTGCCCCAGCCGATGTCGGACTTGGTCGCCTCGACCGCGTCGCGTTCTGCATTACGCTTCTGGATCTCCAGCTCGTACAGCTTGGCCGCCAGCATCTTCATCGCGTTGTCGCGGTTCTGGTGCTGGCTGCGGCCGGTCTGGCAGGCCACCACGATGCCACTTGGCACGTGGGTGATGCGCACCGCCGACTCGGTCTTGTTGACGTGCTGGCCGCCGGCACCGGACGAGCGGTACACGTCGGTCTTCAGGTCTGCCGGATTGATCTCGATGTCGATGTTGTCGTCCACTTCCGGCGACACGAACACCGAGGTGAAGCTGGTGTGGCGGCGGTTGTCCGAATCGAACGGCGACTTGCGCACCAAGGCGGTGTACGCCGGTCTCGGTCTTGAGCCAGCCGTAGGCGAAATCGCCCTCCACCCGCAGCGTGGCCGACTTGATGCCGGCGACGTCGCCGCCGCTGGCTTCCATCAGTTCGGTCTTCCAGCCGCGCGACTCGCACCAGCGCAGGTACATGCGCAGCAGGATTTCGGCCCAGTCCCGGGCTTCGGTGCCGCCGGCGCCGGCCTGGATGTCGACAAAGGCGTTGGACGCGTCCATCTTGCCGGAGAACATGCGCTGGAATTCCAGCGTCTCGATGTGCTTCTCGAAACGGTCGACGTCGGCGACCACCGCCAGCGCGGTGTCCTCGTCCTGTTCGCTTTCGGCCAGTTCAAGCAGCTCGGTCGAGCCTTCCAGGCCTTCCAGCACCGAGGCGATGCCGCCGACAGTTTTCTCGAGCATGGAACGCTCGCGGCCCAGGCCTGGGCGCGTTCCGGGTCGTCCCAGACGTTGGGCAGCTCGAGCTCGCGGTTTACTTCTTCCAGACGCTCTTTCTTGGCGTCGTAGTCAAAGATACCCCCGAAGCGAGACCACGCGACCGGTCAGGTCGGCGATGCGCTGGCGGACGGGATTGAGCTCGATCATGGCGGGCGGCAGCTTGAAAACGGCCGCAGATTCTAGCAGGTGCGCCTGCCCGGGGCGTGCGGGGCCGCTATCCCTGCGGGCGCACGCTGCCGTTGTCTTCCTGCAGTTCCGGCTTGAATGGCACGTCCGGCGGGGGCCTGCCGTCGCTGGGCTGTTCGTTGAGGTCCGGATCGCTGATGCCGCAGCCACCACCCAGCTGCAGCAGCGAGACCACGCAGTTGATCTTCTTGCCGGTGCCGGGGATCGGTATCGCCACGGACTTGATGCCCTTGCGTACCCATTCGGCGAGCAGCGATTCGTTCGGCACCCAGTAGCGGTCGAAACTGGTGGGCTCGTAGTCGTAGGGCGGCCGTTTGAGCCACGTGCCGGACTGGTCGATGCGGTCGCGCGTCCAGCTGTCGTTGTTGCCGCCCGGCGCGCCACGGTCGGCGACGCCTTCGCCCTGCCCCGCGCCGCTCGCCGGCCCCTGCCCGGTACCCGCGCCTTCGCCCGGCAGGCGCACCCGGCCCTCGCCGTCGAACAGGCCCGGTGCACCGCCAGGCGCGCCCTCGCCGCTGCGCGCCTGTCCCCAGTCGTCGCCTGCGCGAGGGCTTTGCCAGCCGCCACCGGCCGCAGGCGCGGCGGCGGCGGCGGCGGAGCTGGCACCCTGGCGCGCGCGTCCGCTCGACGGACGCGTTGCCTCCTGGCCGGCGCCCCGCGTGGCGGATGCTGCCGTACCCGCGGCCTGTGCGGTCGAGGGCGCGGTCGAGGGCGCGGTCGAAGGCGTGGGGGCAGGCGCGGTCACCGCCGGTGATGGCATCGCCACTTCGCGCTGCCGCACGCTCGACTCCGGCGCACCCGGCAACCGCACGTCGACGCGCGGTCCCTGCACCGCGACCGGCCGCACCTCGACCGGCTGCAGCGGTTCGTCCACCTCGCGCTGGCGCAGTTCCGCCTCGCGCGGCTGCCGCACCGGAATATCCACGGCGCGCACCTGTGGCGACCGGATCGCCGGCGCCTGCACCACCGTCACCTCACGCTCCTGCAGCTGCGGTTGTGCCAGCGCACGCACGGTGGGTTCGCGCGGCCTTATCGGTGGCAACACGTAGTCGATGGTCGGCTGCTCGACTTCGGTCACTTGCACCGGCTGCTCGGCCGCGGGTACCGGCGGCTGCGGTTGCGGCTCGGGAACCTGGCGAACCGCAACCTCTGGCAGCGCCGGCGCCTGGATGGCCGGCGTGGCCACTGCCGTGTCGACCCGGGGCACGACCGGCGGCGCGATTTCACTTCCCTCCTCCGCTGCCGCCGCCGCAGATCCAGAGGCGGGCGCCGCTTCGGATTGCGGCCCAGCTTCGCCCGCTGATTGGCCCGCCGGCGCTTCGCCCGCATCGACCTGCGGCGTACCCGGATCACCGGCACCGGTGAAGCCGATCCGCACGCGCTCGCCGCCCCCGCCTTCCTCCGGGGGCACCGGCGGCAACAGCGCCTGCATGTACGCCACCCACGCCATGGGAACGCGACGAACAGCAGGTGCAGCAGGCCACTGCCCACCCGCGAGGTCCAGCGCAGGCGATTCTCGTCACGCGGCGGCGGCAGCCAGCCCTGCTGGAGCAGCGACAGCAGCGCGGGCCAGCTCGCCAGTTCCCGTGCGCGCGGAATCGGCGCCCGGGGCCGTGCGAGGAACAGGCCGACGATGTCGTCCTGGCGCGCGTGCGGCCGTGCCGGCAGCGGCGGCAGCGCCCGCAGCCACAGCGCCCAGCCGTAGGGCATGCCGGTAGTGCGTTCGCGTGGAGGACGGAGCGGCGCGCGCTCGACCAGCGCCTGGATGATCTCCGCCGCCCGCGTCACCGGCGAGACCGCGTCAGGCCGCGTTTCCGCGCGGCATGTACGGCGCCTGCCCGGTATCGTGGTCGGTGGCGTCGCGCACCGCGGTCACCCCGGCACCCGCGCGATGAGCGTCTTCTCGATGCCCTGCTTCAGGGTCACGTCGGCCATGCCGCAGCCGTGGCAACCGCCGCCGAAGCTCAGCAGGACCACGCCTTCGGCGGACACTTCCTGCACCGTCGCCCGGCCGCCATGCGCGGCCAGCTGCGGGTTGACCTCGTTCTCCATCACCCAGCGCACGCGCTCGACCAGCGATGCCGAATCGGCCGGGGCTTCGCCCTTGATCTTCGGCGCACGGATGGTGAGCTGCGCGCCGGTGCCCCGGTAGACGTAGTCGATCTCGGCGCCGTCGAGCCAGGCCACGCTGTCCGCGGCCACGTAGAGGGTGAACCCTTCGCAGTCCACCGCCCACTCGTCACCGGCCAGTTCGGCCGGCTCGGCGAATTCCAGCCGCGCATCGGCGCGCGCCGTACCCGGATGCACCGCGCTCAACCGCACGCCGAGGCCGGGGATGGCCTCGCGCTCGACCAGCTTGCGGAAGTGCGCCTGCGCGCTGTCGGACATATTGATCATGCGGGTATTCTAGCCCCGTCCCGGCGCGGTCCGCAGTGATCCCCGGGACAGTCCGGCAACGCAGACGGAGGCCCCCGATGAACGACCTCATCCCACTGGCGCAGGCCCATTGCGTACCCCGCAGCGGCCACGAACACCGGCTCGGCTAAGGCCCGGGTCGCCGAACTGCTCCCCCAAGGTGCCCGGCTGGGAACTGGCGGAAGAAGGCCGGGCGCTGGTCCGCACCTTCCGCTTCAAGGACTACCACCGGACCATGGCCTTCGTGAACGCCCTTACCATCGCCCACCGCGAGGACCACCACCCCGACCTGGGGTGCATTACAACCGCTGCGTCGTGCGCTTTTCCACCCATGACGTCGGCGGCCTGAGCGAGAACGACTTCATCTGCGCGGCCCGCGCCGCATCCCTGCTGGAGACTGAAGCATGAGCCGGCGCCCCGCCTTCCTGTCGTCCGCATCCGCCCTTACCCATGCTGCTCGCCGGCTGCGGTGGCAGTACGCCGCCGGCCGAACCGGTACCCGCCCCCACCCCGGTCGCCGCGATCGACACTCCGCCGCCTGAATACCCGTTCGCGCTGGCCTGCGCCGGCATCGGCGGGCAGGCCGTGCTCAGGGTCGAGGTCGGTCCGGCCGGCACGCCGACCCTGATCGAGCTGGTCCGCGGCAGCGGCAACGACGACCTCGACCGGCTGGCGAAGGACGCCGTGCAGGGCTGGAAGTTCCGTCCGGCCACGCGCGCCGGTGCGCCGGTGGCGCAGGCCATCCAGGTGCCAGTGAACTTCACCCCCGGACGTGCGTCCGGACGCCTGCTTCGCCCTCGACGCCGGCCGCGCGCCCGCGTCCTGACCCAGAAAACGACTCAGGGACGAGCGCACGCATGTACGAACCCACCACGTCCGCGGTCCTCGTCGCCCTCTGCGTGACCCTGGCCGCCGGCCTTGGCGACCGCCTTGGGCAGCCTGCTGGTGATCTTCGCGCGCGGACCGAACCCGCGCCTGCTCGCGTTCGGCCTGGCCTTCGCCGGCGGCGCGATGGTGTATGTGTCGCTGACCGAGATATTCACCAAGTCGGTGACCGCGTTCACCCTCGCCTACGACGCGCGGCTGGGCTTCACCTTCGCCACCTTCGCCTTCCTCGCCGGCGTGCTGCTGATCATGGGCATCGACATGCTCGTGCCCAATCCGCATGACACGCTGACCGCCGACGATCCGGCGCTGCGCGAGCACAACCGCGAATACATCCGCCGCGTCGGACTGATGACCGCCGTTGCGATCACCGCGCACAACTTCCCGGAGGGCCTGGCGACCTTCTTCGCCACCCTGAACAACCCGGCGGTCGGCCTGCCGCTGGCCTTCGCCATCGCCATCCACAACATTCCCGAAGGCATCGCCATCGCGGTGCCGGTGTACTACGCCACGGGCAACAAGGGCTACGCCTTCATCGCCAGCCTGCTGTCCGGGCTGGCCGAGCCGGTCGGCGCCGTCGTCGGCTACACGGTGCTGGCGAGCTTCCTCACCGACGCGGTGTTCGGCGCGGTGTTCGGGATCATCGCCGGGATCATGGTGTTCTTACCATCGACGAACTGCTGCCGGCGGCCAAGCGCTACGCGCAGGGCCACGAGACGGTCTACGGACTGGTCAGCGGCATGGGCGTGCTCGCCCTGAGCCTGGTCCTGTTCAAGTGGTGAGCCGCGGTAAGGACGCCGCCGGCACCTAGGCCAGCCGGTCGAGGACCTCGCGCAGCTCAGGCGCCAGCGGGGCATTGAGCGTGTAGGGCGTGCGTCCGTCGTCCAGGGCGAACTCCAGCGAGGCGGCATGCAGGAACAACCGCCGCAGCCCGGCCTTGTCGCGCAGGCGGCGGTTGGCCTCGGCATCGCCGTACTTGTCGTCGCCCGCCACGGAATGGCCGATGTGCTGGGCATGGACGCGGATCTGGTGGGTGCGGCCGGTGTCGATCCGCACCTCGCAATAGGACTGCCCGCCGCGCCGCTCGAGCATCCTGAAATGGCTCAACGAGGGCTTGCCGGCCGGATCGACCTGGACATGGCGCTCGCCGCGCGGCGCAGGCCCACGTGCAACGGCGCGTCCACGCTCATGGTCCCGTCGGGCATGCGACCGGTGAGCAGGGTCAGGTAGCGCTTGCGGATACCTCCCCGGCCCCGCCCTCGCGCATCAGCGCCTGCAGCTCGGCCAGCGCGGAGCGCTTGGCCACCACCAGGACCCCAGAGGTGTCCCGGTCAAGGCGGTGGGCCAGCTCCAGGGTCTGGCCCGGGCGCAGTGCGCGCAGGGTCTCGATGGCGCCGAAGGAAATGCCGCTGCCGCCATGGCTGGCCACGCCCGATGGCTTGTCCAGGACCAGCAGGCGCGCGTCTTCGAACACGATGGCCGCCTCGATCCGCTGCAGCAGGCCCGGCGCCGGGGTGCCCCGCTCGGCCTCGCCCTCGAGCCGGACCGGCGGGATCCGGACCTCGTCGCCCGCCTCGAGCTTGCGCTCGGCCTTGGCCCGGCCACCGTTGACCCGGACCTTACCGCTGCGGACCAGCTTGTAGACCAGGCTGCGCGGGGCGCCCTTCAGCTGGCCCAGCAGGAAGTTGTCCAGGCGCTGTCCGGCGCGGTCGTCCGGCACCTTGACGGTACGGGCGCCTGCCCGGGCGGGTGCGGGGTCGGTCATCGGCTTGTTAATTCTGGTAGACTCGGGGGCGATGTAAGGGTTTGATTCCGCTGGAAGAAGCTGCAGGGCCAGAAGCCCGGGCTTCCCGCGATCCCGGCAAAGTGCGCGACCACCGCCCGCGGGGCGGCCATGTTAGCGGCTTGCAGGCAAACCCGGCCATGGCCCGGTGGGTCAGAGCACCGGTAGCTGAACATGTCCCGCATGGCGTACGCGCCGGCGGCCCCGCAATACCCATGAAACCATAGCAAGAGCGCTCCCGCGGCCCGCCGTGGTGTTGCAGCGCTGGAAACCAGGATCCGCCCGGACGCGCCAAGCGCGACGGACGGCGAAACCCGCCTCCCCGCCCCCGCGTGGAAGGACGGGATTCCAGTCGTGAACGCCCGGCGTTCCGCGCGGTAGAGCGCGAAGGAACGCACCATGAAGCGAATGCTTATCAACGCCACGCAGGCGGAAGAACTGCGCGTGGCCATCGTCGACGGCCAGAACCTGTACGACATCGACATCGAACAGCCGTCGAAGGAACAGAAGAAGTCCAACATCTACAAGGGCCGCATTACCCGGCTCGAGCCCTCCCTCGAAGCGGCCTTCGTCGAGTATGGCGCCGAACGCCACGGCTTCCTGCCGCTGAAGGAGATCTCCCGCGACTACTTCCAGAGCGGCGTCGACCCGAACAAGGCCGGCATCCGCGAGCTGCTGCGCGAGGGCCAGGGAAGTGGTCGTCCAGATCGACAAGGACGAGCGCGGCAACAAGGGCGCGGCCCTGACCACGTTCATCTCGCTGGCTGGCCGCTACATGGTGCTGATGCCCAACTCGCCGTCGGCGGGTGGCGTCTCGCGCCGGATCGAGGGCGACGACCGCGCCGAGCTGAAGAAGGCGATGGACGCCCCTCAGATCCCGGACGACATGGGCGTGATCATCCGCACCGCCGGCGTAGGCCGCGACGCCGAAGAGCTGCAGTGGGACCTGGACTACCTGCTGGCCGCCTGCCGCGCGCGATCGCCGAGGCCGCGCTGAGCAAGCCGGCGCCGTTCCTGATCTACCATAAAAGCCGGCTGATCATCCGCGCCCTGCGCGACTACCTGCGCGCCGACGTGGGCGAGATCCTGGTCGACACCGAGGAGATGTACAACGACGCGCGCCAGTTCATGGAACAGGTGATGCCGCAGACGTTGCGCAAGCTCAAGCACTACAAGGACGACATCCCGCTGTTCAACCGCTTCCAGATCGAGTCGCAGATCGAGAACGCGTACGAGCGGACCATCCGCCTGCCCTCCGGCGGCGCGCTGGTGATCGACCAGACCGAGGCGCTGACCGCGATCGACGTCAACTCGGCGCGCGCCACCAAGGGCGGCGACATCGAGGAGACCGCGTTCCACACCAACCTGAGCGGCCGAGGAAGTGGCCCGCCAGCTGCGCCTGCGCGACCTGGGGCGGCCTGGTGGTGATCGACTTCATCGACATGTCCTCGTCCAAGCACCAGCGCGCGGTCGAAGACCGCCTGCAGGGTTCGCTCAAGTACGACCGCGCCCGCGTGCAGCTGGGTCGCATCTCCCGCTTCGGCCTGATGGAGATGAGCCGCCAGCGCCTGCGCGCCAGCCTGGGCGAGTCCAGCCAGATCGTCTGCCCGCGCTGCGAAGGCCACGGCCGCATGCGCAGCGTCGAGTCGCTGTCGCTGTCGATCATCCGCGTCGCCGAAGAGCATGCGATGAAGGAGAACACCGGGCAGGTGCTGGTCCAGGCCCCGGTGGAGATCGCCAACTTCCTGCTCAACGAGAAGCGCGGCGCGCTGCGCGAGATCGAGACCCGCCACGACGCGCCGATCATCATCGTCGCCGACGAGCAGCTGCACACCCCTCACTACGAGGTCACCCGCCTGCGCGAGAACGAGCTCGGCGAGGAAAGCGGCAAGCCCAGCTACCAGCGCGGCACCCCGCGCAAGCTGCCGGTGCATGCGCTGACCAAGGCCCAGCTCAACATCCCGCCGCCGCCGGCAGTGACCCGCGTGGCGCCGCCGCGCCCGGCCCCGGTCCGCGAAGAACGCGAGGAGGCCCCGGCGCCGGTGGCCGCCGCCCCGGCGCCCCGCGCACCCGCGCCCGCCCCGGCCTCCGGCGGCGTGGTCGGCTTCTTCAAGCGCCTGTTCGGCGGTGACAACGCCGCGGCCACGCCGGCACCCGAGCGCCAGAGCGACAGCCGCGGCAACCGCGGCGATCGCGGTGACCGCAACGAGCGGGGTCGCCGCGACGGTCGCAGCGAAGGCGGGTCGCAGGGCAACCGCGGCAACCAGCAGAAGCAGCGCGGCGGCAACCAGCAGGGCAAGGGCGGCAACGCCCAGCAGCCGCAGCAGCAGCCCCAGCAGAAGCAGGACCGGCAGCCGCACAAGGGTACGCAGCAGCCCGCCCAGGTGGCAATCAGCAAGGGGGAGCCAGCAGGCCGGCAACCGCCAGCAGCAGCCCCAGCAGAAGCAGCCCAAGCCGCAGAAGCAGCCCAGCGAGGCCGCCGAGAGCACCAAGCCCGTGCAGCCGCAGGCACAGCGTCCGCGTGCCGAGGACGCACCGCTTCCTGTCGCCGTAGCGCCGCTGGAAGCGGCAGTCGTAGACACCGCCGTCATCGCCGCATCCGCGGCCATCACCGCGGATGCCGAAGCCGTGGCGAGCATCGCGCCGGTGGCCGGTGCGGACGAGGCCGCCGCCGTGGCAGGTGAAGCCGGCACGGCCGAAGGTGGCAGCCGTCGTCGTCGTGGCCGTCGTGGCGGCCGTCGCCGCCGGCGTGGTGGCGAGGCTGGAGGCGCCCTGGCCGAGGGTGGGAACGAACTGGCAGACGAGCTGGACGATGGCGCTGACGGCGCGGACGACGACCTCGGCGGTTCCGCCGAGATCGCGGCCGATGCCGCACCTGCCACCACGTCCCCCGCCGACCAGCCGGAGTTCGATTTCGACGATATCGGCGCGCCTGCGGCTGCCCCGGTCGCAGCCGTGGCTGCAGCCGAAGCACCACCTGCTCCCTCCGTACCCGAACCGGCAACCCCGGCTCCGGCCGCACCGGCAGTGGGGCCCGTGCTGATCCAGTCCGTCGACGAACCGCTTCCGGTCGCCGCCGAAGCTGCGCGCGCGGCTGCGGATGTCGCCGCCGGCGAGCCCGTCGCGGCGGTTGAAGCGGCAACGCCGGCTGAGGCTGCCGCAATCGCCGCCGAGATCACGCCGGAGGCGCCAGCGGAAGCCGCAGTTGCAGTTGTCGAATCGGCCCCGCCGGCCGCGGAAGTGGCCGTGCCTGCCGCTGAAGTGGCGGACGCGGCGCCGGAAGCCGTGGCGGTCGAAGTCGAACCGGAGCGCTCGCTGCAACCCGCCACCGAGACCTCGCCGCCGACGACCGGCGGCCTGTTCGACGCGGCTCCGGTCGTGCAGGAAACGGCCAGCACCGGGACCGGCAGCGAACCGGACGAGGCCGAACCCGAGGTGGCGGACGCCATCGTCGACGCCGGTGACACGCCGACCGGCGAGAAAGCACCGCCGCGCCAGCAGGCCTGACAGAACCGTCCGTCCTCCCGCCGATGCGGGGGACGGAGCGATCCATCCCTGCAGCCGTCCGCGCCGCCTGGCGACCGCGTGAGAGCGGAAGCCCGCGCTAGATGATGCTGACCGGATCCATCAATCCGTAGCGCGCCGCCAGGCGCGCGCCAGCGCGATGGTGTCTTCGACGGCGACCTTCTCGAACAGCCGCGACTTGTGCGTGTTGACCGTCTTCGGGCTGAGGCTCAGGCGCTGGGCGATGGCGTCCTTACGCATTCCCTGCACCAGCAGCATCGCCACTTCCAGCTCCCGGGGCGACAGCGCATCGAACGGCGAGGCTTCGCCGTCGACGCTGGCCAGCGCCATGTTCTGCGCGATGCTGCTGCCCAGAAGCGCTTGCCGCGCGCCGCGTCGCGCACCGCATTGAGCAGTTCGCGCGCATCGCCGCCCTTGCCCACGTAGCCGGACGCGCCAACGTCGAGTAGCCGTTTTGGCAGGGGCCCGTCCTCGAGCACGGACACGATCACCACGCGGCAACCCGGCCACGGATGATGCGTTCGGTGACTTCCAGGCCGCTGATGCCGGGCAGGTGCAGGTCGCAGAGCACCACGTCGGGCCGGTGCTTGCGGATCAGCGGCAGCGCGTCCTCGCCGCTTTCGGCTTCGCCGATGATCTGGATGTCGGTTTCCGCCGACAGGATCATGCGCAGGCCGGTCCTGACCAGCGCATGGTCGTCCACAAGAAAAACACGGATGGTCATGCCGCTCCTTCGGTATGTCCCGTGGACAGCCTATCCCCGACCATGACAGGGAGCAAGCATCCGTATGGTCCACCCTGTTTCCACCGAAACCTTCGCCCCGCACGCGCCGCACGGTGATCGCGAGCGGCAAAACCGGGTGGCGGAGAGAGTGGGATTCGAACCCACGGCAGTGTCGCCACTGCGCCGGTTTTCAAGACCGGTGCCTTAAACCGCTCGGCCATCTCTCCGTTACTTGTCGGGCCGCCCCGCTCGCCCCTCGCCCAAGCCCCCGCGCCGCGAGCACGCGCGGCTGGTGGATTGTCGCATGCGCGACCGGCGCGATCAGCCGGCCTCGACGGCTACCGCCTGCTTCGCACCGGCCTTGCCGCCGCAGTTTCCGCAGTCCAGCCGGGATGCTTCGATCTGCTGCGGCAGGTGCTCGGCCAAGGAAGTCGATGAAGACCCGCACCGCCGGCAACATGCCACGACGCGAAGCAAACACGGCATGGCAGATGCCCTGCGGCAAAGACCATTCCGGCAGCACGACCTCAAGTTCGCCCCTGCGCACGGCCTCGGCGCAGACCGTTTCCGGCAGCATGGTGATGCCGAAGCCGTCCTTGACCATCGCCTGCAGCAGCGGGAAGTCGAAACCGGCCACGCGCGGCTGCAACTCCACGCGGCGCACTTCCCCGCCCGGACCATGCAGTTCCCAGCGCTGGTGCGCTTCGTCTTCATGGATGCTCAGGGTCAGGTGCGAGGCCAGCTCGGCCGGATCTTTCGGCCGGCCGGCACGGTCCAGGTATTTCGGGCTCGCAACCAGCAGTTCCTGGATCTGCCCGAAGCTGCGCATCACCAGGCTGCCGTCGTCGTCCAGGCGCGCACGCACGCGCAACGCGACGTCGAAGCCCTCGTTGATCAGGTCGATCCGCCGGTTGCCGATGTGCAGCTGCAGGCGCACCTTCGGGTACTGGTCGAGGAATTTCGGCAGCAGCTTCGGCAGCTGCTGCTGTGCCAGGCGACCGGCACGCTGACCCGGACCACGCCGCGCGGTTCGGCGCTGAGCCGGTCGACGACCTCGCGCGCGGCCTGGGCCTCGGTGAGCATGGTCTGGGCATGGCGGTAGACGCTCATGCCGACGTCGGTGACGGCGAAGCGGCGCGTGGAGCGCTGCAGCAGGCGCACGCCCAAGTCGGTCTCCAGCTGGCTGATGCGGCGGCTCAGGCGCGACTTGGGAATGCCCAGCGCGCGCTCGGCCGCGGCAAAGCCGCCGTGTTCGACCACCATGGCGAAGTAGTAGAGGTCGTTGAGGTCCTGCATGGCCACATTTCCATCAGCGGAACAGACGGTGGCATATAACCACCTTTATTCCATTTTCGCAACAACAGATAGTGTTCCCGACGCGGCAACCCCGCCCCGATCAGGACACGAGCATGAAACTGCTGCATATCGATTCCAGCGCGCTGGGCAAGAATTCCGTCACCCGCGAACTGACCGCGGCCATCGTCGCACAGTGGGCGGCCGCACTCGACGGCCTGCAGGTCGAATACCGCGACCTGGATCGTGACCCGCTGCCACACCTGACGGCCACCCAGCTTACCGGCGCCGATCCGGCCGAGGTCGAAGCGGCCGAACGCACGCTGCAGCAATTCCCACTGCCGACGTGGTGGTGGTGGGAGCGCCGATGATCAATTTCTCGATCCCCCCGCGCTCAAGGCCTGGATCGACCGGATCGCAGTAGCCGGACGTACCTTCCGCTACACCGAAAACGGCCCGGAAGAGTTTGGCCGGCGGCAAGAAAATCATCGTGGCCAGCGCCCGCGGTGGCTTGCACACGGGTGCGCCGACCGATTTAGGAACCCTACCTGCGCCAGGTATTCGGCTTCCTCGGCATCGACGACGTCGAGTTCGTCCGTGCCGAGGGCGTGGCCTATTCGCCCCAGCACCGCAGCGATGCGATCGCCGCGGCCAGGGCCGCCATCCCGCGACCGGTGGCTCCAGGCCGCAAGGCCGCGTGAGTGCATGCACTGGCGCGGGGCCTGATGCCTCGCGCCACGTTGTCAGGCGATGCGATCGGCGCCGCCCATGTAGGCGCGCAGCGCTTCGGGTACGGTGATCGAGCCGTCGGCGTTCTGGTAGTTCTCCATCACCGCGATCAGGGCGCGGCCGACCGCAACGCCGGAACCGTTGAGCGTGTGCACCAGTTCGGGCTTGCCGGTGGCCGGGTTGCGCCAGCGCGCCTGCATCCGCCGGGCCTGGAAATCGCCGCAGGTCGAGCAGGAAGAAATCTCGCGGTAGGTTTCCTGCGAAGGCAGCCACACTTCCAGGTCGTAGGTGCGGCGCGCGGAAAAGCCCATGTCGCCGGTGCACAGCACGACCTTGCGGTACGGCAGGCCGAGCTTTTCCAGCACGGTTTCGGCCGCGCGGGTCATGCGCTCGTGCTCGGCGTCGCTGTCCTCGGGTTTGACGATCGACACCAGCTCCACCTTCTCGAACTGGTGCTGGCGGATCATGCCGCGGGTGTCGCGGCCGGCGCTGCCGGCCTCGGCGCGGAAGCACAGCGAATGCGCGGTCATCCGCAGCGGCAGCCGTTCGGCCTCGACGATCTCGTCCCGCACCGTGTTGGTCAACGGCACCTCGGAGGTCGGGATCAGGTAGCGGCGATGCTCACCCAGCTCGGTGGAAAACAGGTCGTCCTCGAACTTCGGCAGCTGGCCGGTGCCCTGCAGCGAATCGGCATTGACGATCAGCGGCACGCTGGTTTCCTCGTAGCCGTGCTCGCCGGCGTGCAGGTCCAGCATGAACTGGGCCAGCGCGCGATGCAGTCGCGCCAGCTGGCCACGCAGCACGGTGAAGCGCGCGCCCGACAGCTTGGCCGCGGTATCGGCGTCGAGCCAGCCATGCCGCGCGCCGAGTTCGACGTGGTCCTTGACCGGGAAATCGAACGCGCGCGGGGTGCCCCAGCGGTGCCGCTCGACGTTGCCGGCCTCGTCTTCGCCCGGCGGCACGTCGTCGGCGGGGATGTTGGGAATGCCCAGCGCGATCGCATCGATCCGCCCGCGAATCTCCTCCAGGCGCGCCTCCGAGGCCTTGAGCTCGTCACCAAAACCGGCGACCTCGGCCATCAGCGCGGTCACGTCCTCGCCCTTGGCCTTGGCCTTACCGATGGCCTTGGAGCGCGTGTTGCGCAGGTTCTGCAACTCCTGGGTGCGCACCTGGATCGCCTTGCGCTCCGACTCCAGCGCCTCCACCGAGGCGACATCGAGCGTGTAGCCGCGCGCGGCGAGGCGTTCGGCCAGGGCGGCGGTCTGGTTGCGGAGCAGCGCGGGATCGAGCATGGGGGCGGCAGCGTGGCGGAATCGGTCGGCCATTATCGCCAATCGCGCCCGGCTACGCCCGCCCGCGGACGCACCGGTTCATCGGTGCTGTGCCAGAATCGATCGACATCCCGGTTTTCCGCCCATGGCCCATACGCCCGCATTCCCCGGCTTCCTCCAGCGCCTGCCCGGACGCTGGCTGCTGGTCGGCGCCGCCTTCCTCCTCGGCTGGCTGCTGTTCGTCCCAGTCTGGCTGGCTGCGCGGGGCGACGACACGCCGGCGCCGGTGCAGCCCGCGTCCGCGCCGGTCGCGTTCGAGCCACTGCCGCGCCCGATGGCCGCCGGTGACGCCGCCACGCCGCTTCCAGCCCCGGCCGATGCGCCACGCGTGGTCGAGGAAGCACCGCCGGTCGCGCCGACGCCGGCCGAGTCGGCGGCATTGCCGCCCAGCATCGAGGAAGCCGCACCGGCGCCGACCGCAAGCGCGCAGATGCAGGCTCCCTCGCCCCTGCCCGACCAGTCGCCGTCACCGCGCTACCCGGTCGAGGCGGTGCGTCGCGGCGACACCGGGACGGTGGTTGTCCAGGTGCAGGTGGATGCGCAGGGCCTGCCGGTGTCGGTGGAGGTGCTCGAACGCAGCGGTTCGCGCGTCCTCGACCGGGCCGCGGTGGATGCGGTGTCGGACTGGCACTTCGCGCCCGCGCGCGATGCCGCAGGCAACGCGGTCGCCGGAAGCCTGTCAGTGCCGATCGACTTCAAGCTGGAGTGAGCGACACGCTCACCCGGCCTGCAGCTCACTGAACCGCACCCTGCGGCGGCGACGCCCTCCAGCGGAAATCGACCCGGCGACGACATCGCCGACCGGACACTCGGCCTCGCCCAAGGCCGAGGAGGACTTCCATGGCGACGTACCCGAACCATCACCACGACACCGCTCCCGTCGAGCCGGCAGGTCCGGCGGCGGAGCCGAAAGAACCGCAGCGCACCTCGCCCATGCTGGTCGCGGCGCTGGCACTGGCGCTGGTCACCCTCGGCGTGTGGTCGTACACGCGGTACCAGGACAGCGCCCCGGCCACGACCGCGCCGGTCGCCACCGCGCCGGCATCCACGCCCGTGATCGCTCCGGCCACCCCTGACGGACAACCCGCACGCGCTGTTCGACGCGATGGCACCCGCGAGGTCCAGCGCAGGCCGGCGGTGGCCGTCTATCGCGCGCCGCGCCCGCTGGCGGGCAACCCGCTGCCGGAATATCCGCGCGCGGCCCTGCGCGGTGGCGAGGAAGGCAGCGTCCTGCTGCACATCGCGGTGGACGCGAATGGAACGCCCACCGACGTGCAGGTGATCCAGCGCAGCGGTTCGCGCGACCGGGATCTCGACCGCGCCGCGATCGAGGCGGCCCGCAAGTGGCGCTTCACACCGGCGATGCGCGACGGCAAGGCCGTGCCTTCGGCGGTGCAGCTGCCGGTGGACTTCCGCCGCGGCTGACGCGCCGCGGCCTGCAACTCAGCTGCGCAAGCCGAAGCCGGCGCCGCGCGCCAGCGTGTCGAAGCCGGGGAACGACGTGGCCACGTTGGCCACGTCTTCCACCTGGACTTCGCCGGTGGCACGCTGCGCGGCCACCGCGAACGCCATGGCGATCCGGTGGTCGCCGTGGCTCTCGATGGTTCCAGTGCCCAGCACACCCGGATGGATGGTCGCGCCATCGGGCGTCTCGTCGACACGCAGGCCCAGCGTACGCAGGCCCGTCGCCATCGCCGCCAGGCGATCGGACTCCTTGACCCGCAGCTCGGCGGCGCCGCGCACCACGGTCGGGCCCTCGGCGCAGGCAGCGGCCACGAACAGGGCCGGGAACTCGTCGATCATGTCCGGCACCAGCGCTTCCGGCACCTCGATGCCGCGCAACGGCGCATGTCGCACCACCAGGTCGGCCACCGGCTCGCCACCGTGCGTGGCCGGGTTCTCCTCGCGGATATCGGCGCCCATCAGGCGCAGCGCCTGCAGCAGGCCAGTGCGGCGCGGGTTGAGGCCGACCGCACGCAGCCTCAGTTCGGAGCCGGGGACAATGCTGCCGGCGACCATAAGAAGGCCGCCGAAGAGAAATCCGCCGGCACCGCGATGTCGGTCGCACGCAGGCGCTGGCCGCCGCGCAGGCGCGCATGGCCAGGCGAGAACTCGATCTCAACGCCGAAGGCCGACAGCATGCGCTCGGTGTAGTCGCGGGTCGGATGCGGCTCGGTGACCGAAGTCTCGCCCTGTGCGTAGAGGCCGGCCAGCAGCAGCGCCGACTTCACCTGCGCCGAGGCCACGGGCAAGGTGTAGTCGATGCCGGACAGCGCCTGCCCGCCGTGGATGCGCAGCGGCGGCGTGCCGTCCTCGCGGGTGTCGATCTTCGCGCCCATCTGCGCCAGCGGGCCGGTGACCCGGCGCATCGGCCGCTTCGACAGCGATTCGTCGCCGACCAGCACGCTTTCGAACGGCTGCGCGGCCAGCAGGCCGGCCAGCAGGCGCATGCCGGTGCCGGCATTGCCGCAATCCAGCGGGCCGTCGGCGGGCTTCAGGCCGTCCACGCCCACGCCATGCACGATCCGCCGCGACGGCGAGGGCGTTTCGATGCACACGCCCAGCCGCGCGAAGATCGCCGCGGTCGCGCGGGTGTCCTCGCCCTCGAGGAAGCCATCGACGGTGGAGACGCCATCGGCCAGCGCGGCCAGCATCACCGACCGGTGCGATACCGACTTGTCGCCGGGGATTTCCAGCGTGCCGTGCAACGCCTGCCCGGCGCTTGCGACCCAATGCTGCGACTGCTGCGACATCATTGCTCCATCAGATTCGATTCGTTCAAATATCCGCGACCGCACACACGCTTCGACCCGGCGCCTACGGAACCGCGACCGGATACGAGCCCAGCACCTTGATCTGGGCCACTTCCTTCTCGAGTTCGCCCAGCGCCTGCTTCATGGCCTCGTCCTCGACATGGCCGGCCAAGGTCGATGAAGAACGCGTATTCCCACTTGGCCTTATAGTGCGAGGGCCGCGATTCGATCCGGTTCATGCTGATGCCATGCCGCGCCAGCGGACTGAGCACGTCGAACAGCGCGCCCGGCTTGTCGTGGATGAACACCAGGATCGAGGTACGGTCGTGGCCCGAGGGCGGGAAGATCCGCCGGCCGATCACCATAAGCGCGTGGTGTTGTCCTTGTCGTCCTGGATCGGGCTCATGATGACCTTCTTGAGGCCATACACGTGCGCCGCGCTCTCGCCGGCGATGGCTGCCGCATCGTCCGCGCCGCGCGCGCGCCGCGCACCCTCGGCATTGCTCGATACCGGAACCTTCTCGGCCTTCGGCAGGTTGGAACGCAGCCATCCGGCGGTCTGCGCGAATGCCTGCGGGTGCGCGTAGACCCGCTCGATGTCCTCGATCCGGCCACTGCGCGAAAGCAGGTACTGGTGGACCATCAGTTCGACTTCGCCGCAGATCTTCAGCTGCGAGGTCAGGAACATGTCCAGCGTCACCTGGATGGTGCCCTGCCCGGAGTTCTCCACGGGGACCACGCCGAAGTCGGCGTTGCCGGCCTCGACCTCTTGGAACACCTCCTCGATGCTGCCCAGCGGCAGCCCGTGCGCGGAACGGCCGAAATGCTTGGCCACTGCCTGCTGGCTGAAGGTGCCTTCCGGGCCGAGATAGCCGATCTTCAGCGGCTCCTGCTGGGCCAAGGCAGGGCCGACATGATCTCGCGGAACACGTGGACCAGCACTTCGTCCGACAGCGGGCCTTCGTTGCGGTCGACCACCATGCGCAGCACCTGCGCCTCGCGCTCGGGCCGGTAGTAGTCCACCGCCGCGGCCAGCTTGCCCTTGGCCTTGCCGACCTGCAGGGCGAAGCCCGCACGCTCGGCGATCAGCTCCTGGATCCTGCGGTCGATGCCGTCGATCTGGGCGCGCACGTCGGCCAGCACCGGTGCCGGCCCGGCGGCCTGCGTGCCCCGGCCCGACGCCGGCTTCTTCGTTGCTGCCGGTTTTCCGGCGGGTTTCTTCGGTGCTGCCATGTGGTTGTTCCGTGCTCGATGGTTCCGCCGCGTCGCGGCGGACATGTGGCGTTCCTGCTGCTATCCCTGCTCAGCCATGCCGCTGCTGGAAATCGCGCATGAAATCGACCAGCGCCTGGCCCCGGCCACCGGCAGTGCGTTGTACAGCGACGCACGCAGGCCACCGACGGCCTTGTGGCCCTTCAGCGCCAGCAGGCCGGCCGCCTTCGATTCGCTGACGAAGCGTGCAGTCAGGGTCTCGTCGGGGAGGAAGAACGGGATGTTCATCCGCGAGCGCGCCGCCGGTGCGACTTCGTTGCGATAGAAGCCGCCGGACCCGTCGATGGCGCCGTAGACCAGCCCCGCCTTGGTCGCGTTGCGGCGCGCGAATTCCTCCACCCCGCCCTCGTCCAGCATCCACTTCACGGTCAGGCCGAGCAGGTACCAGTTCCAGTCGGCGGCGTGTTGAGCATCGAGTCGCGCTCGGCATGCGAGGCGTAGGTGAAGATGTCGGCGCGCGGCTGGCCGGCGCGCTCGAGCAGTTCGCGGCGCAGGATCATCACCGACACGCCGACCGGGCCGAGGTTCTTCTGCGCGCCGGCGTAGATCAGCCCGTACTTCGACACGTCCACCGGCTCGGAGGCGATCGAGGAACTGAAATCGGCAAACAGCGGCGCCGCGCCCACGTCGGGCGTGTCGCGGAACTCGATGCCGTGGATGGTCTCGTTGGCGGTGATGTGCACGTAGGCAGCGTCGTCGCTGAGCGACCAAGGCCTCGCGCGGCGGGATGTCGCGGAAACCACCGGGCTCGCCGTCGGCGACCACGTGTACGTTGACGTAGGGCCTGACCTGCTTGATCGCGGTCTTGCTCCAGTGGCCGGTGACCACGTAGTCGACGGTCTGCCCCGGGGACGCGAAGTTCAGCGCAAGCAGCGCCTGCTGGGTCGTCGCGCCGCCGGCCTGGAACAGCACGGCGTAGTCATCGGGTACCGACAGCAACGTGCGCAGGTCGGCTTCGGCCTGCGCGGCCACGCCCATGAACTCGGCGCCACGGTGGCTCAATTCGACGATCGAAGCACCCACGCCGTTCCAGTCCAGCATCTCGGCCTGCGCCTGGCGCAGGACCGCTTCCGGCAAGGTCGCAGGGCCGGCACTGAAGTTGTAGGCGCGCGTCATGAACCACCTGTCACGAATGGCCCGGTAGTATGCCGCAGTGCAGCGGTTGCGGGCGCAACCAAGACCCTGTCACCGCTGCCTTTGCCGCGACGCGGGAACCGTGGCGCTGCGTCACGGGTCCAAACTGTCGAAACCACGCCGGAGCCATGCGATGCCGAAGTTCCGCCCGCCCGCAGTCCCCTCCGGCGAGATCACCGACGAGGCCCTGTACCGCGACCGGCGCCGGCTGCTGGCCGCCCTCGCGGCCAGCCCGTTCCTTGCCAGCCTGCCCGGCTGCGCCGAAGCCGAACCGCCTCCGCCGCCCAGGGGTCGCGATCAACGCGGCCGACGCGAAGGCCGGATTCCGCACCGACGAGGTCCAGACCCGCTACGAGGACATCACCACCTACAACAACTTCTACGAGTTCGGCACCGACAAGGGCGACCCGGCGCGCGCGGCGAAGACCCTGCGCACCTCGCCGTGGACGGTAGCCGTCGACGGCGAATGCGCGAAACCGGGCCGCATCGGCCTTAAGACCTGGTCCGCGGCCTACCCCCCCCGCAGGAACGCATCTACCGGCTGCGCTGCGTCGAAGGCTGGTCGATGGTGATCCCCTGGCTGGGGGTGCCGCTGGGCGAGGTACTCAAGCGCTTCGAGCCCACTTCCAAGGCGAAGTTCGTCGCCTTCACCACGCTGGCCGACCCGCAGCAGATGCCGGGTGTCCGCTACCGTTCGATCGACTGGCCGTACAAGGAGGGCCTGCGCATCGACGAGGCCATGCACCCGCTCACCCTGCTCGCTACCGGCCTGTACGGCAAACCGCTGCCGCAACAGAACGGCGCGCCATTGCGGCTGGTGGTGCCATGGAAGTACGGCTTCAAGTCGATCAAGTCGATCGTCGCGATCCGCTTTACCGAGCGGATGCCCGAGACGGCCTTACACGAACTGCAGCCCTCCGAGTACGGGTTCTTCTCCAACGTGAACCCTGCCGTCGACCATCCACGCTGGAGCCAGAAGACCGAGCGCCGGATTGCCGGCAGCAAGAGCAAGCTGTTCGCCGAACGGATCCCGACCCGCCCGTTCAACGGCTACGCCGAGCAGGTCGCCGCCCTGTACACCGGCATGGACCTGCGCAAGTGGTACTGAGCGAGCCTGCGGCGACTGCCGGGAACATGGCGGCGTGAGCCGGCGGTCCGGCCCGCCCACATCGACGACCCTCGCCCCGGCGAAGACCGCGGTGCATGTCGCGGCGCTGGTCCCGGCCGCCTGGCTGGGCTGGCAGGTGTACGAGGTCTGGCGCATCGGCAGCGATGCGCTCGGCGCTGATCCGGTGGCCGCGATCGAGCACCGCACCGGCCTGTGGGCGCTGCGTTTCCTGCTGCTCGGGCTCGCCGTCACGCCCTTGCGCCAGCTCAGCGGCCAAGCCGTGCTGCTGCGCTTCCGCCGCATGCTCGGCCTGTACGCGTTCTTCTACGCATGCCTGCACCTTACCACCTACCTGGTGCTGGACCCGGCGGCTACTGGGCGCAGATCTTCGAGGAGATCGCCAAGCGGCCGTACATCACCGTGGGCTTCACCATGCCTGGCTGCTGCTGGTGCCGCTGGCTGCGACCTCCACCTGGGCTGGATGCGCCGGCTTGGGCGGCGCTGGGGCCAGCTGCACCGCCTCGTCTATGCGGTGGCGATACTCGCGGTGCTGCACTTCTGGTGGCTGGTCAAGTCCGACGTGCGCGAACCTGCGCTCTATGCGGTCATCGTCGCGGTATTGCTGGGCTGGCGCGCGGCCCGACGGGTCAGCGCGCGCCGAACCACAGCAGTGCGCTGAGGGCCAGCCCCAGCAGCAACGCCGCCAGCAGCAGCCACGGCAGGCGTCGCGCCGAGCCCGCCGACGGCACCGCCGGCACGTCCGGCGCCGGCTCTGCGGGTTCGGATCCGGGCGACGCCGAGGGCGATGGCACCGCCGGAAACTCGACCACGAACCTGTGCTGCCCGTCGAACACGACCTGGTCGCCGGCGCCCAGCACCGCATCGCGGACGGGCATGCCATTCACGACGCTCGGCTCCTACCTATATTGCGCAACAGGACCACGTCGCCATGCCGCTCGAGCAGGGCGTGGCGCGCCGGAAAGGCGGGATCATCGATGCGGATGTCCGCTTCGCGCGAGGCACCGACCAAGGCGCGTGGGACCCAGCGTATAGCTGCGCCCATGGTGTTGCCCGCCCACGCCGCGCAGGACCACGCGCGGATCGCCCGCATGCTCGCCCGGATCCAGCGGCCGGGCGGCGCGCAGCGGCGCCCGCACCAGCAGTTCGACCCCGTCCACGTAGACCGCATCGCCCGCGCGCAGCAGCGCCATCCTCTGCACCGGGCGACCATTTACATGGACAGCGCGTGCGCCGGCGGGCACCTGCAGCCACAGACCGCGCTGGTCAAGGCAGAACTGGGCCATGAGCACGCCGCCCGGCGCGTCACCGATGCCAAGCATGCCGTTGGCCTGGCGGACGACACGATGGATTCCGGGCGACAGCGCGTGGTCGATCTGCTGGCGATTGCTGAAATGGAGTTGCAGGTCAGTCATTCGTGGCGAAGCCTAGCAAATCGCGCACCCCGGTCGCCGTCCGGCCACCGGCGCGCTACCCTTTGCGCCCCTCCAGCTTCGGTTCGCCATGGCCCGCATCGACATCCGTCACCCGCACACCCGCAGCACGGACGAGGCGCGCTCCATCGTCGACGCGATCGCGGCGCAGCTGCACGACAGGTTCGGCGTTTCCGGCACCTGGGGAAGGCGATGCCGTGCGCCTGGCAGGCCCCGGCCTGACCGGCCAAGGTCGAACTGCTGCCACAGCAGGTCCGCGTGACCGCCGACCTGGGCTTCCTGCTTTCGGCCCTGCGCGGCCAAGGTCGAAAGCGAAATCCGCCGCGTACTCGGCGAACGCCTGGACTGACCGGCCGTCTCACGCCGGCTTATCGCGCGGCACTCCACACTGCCCCGGTGACCCCACGCGAGGACCGGATATGAGTGCAGATCCCCACCACACCCCCGGCGCGGGCAGCGTTGCCGACCTGCAGGCGCAGGCCGCGCGCATCGCCCGAGAAATGGGCGACAACGCCCACCAGGTCTGGCTTGCCGGAATCGGGGCCTGGCCCGCGCGCAGAGCGAAGGCAGCCGGTTCTTCGAGCAACTGGCCGAGGAAGGCCGCCAGGTCGAGGACGGCGCCACCCCGTCCAGCGGTGCCGCCGGCCGTCTCGAGGGCCTGCGCCAGAGCCTGGATGCCGCCATGGGACGGGCCAGGCGCGTGCCGGAGAGGCCTGGGAGAGCGTGGGCCGCGTATTCGAGCAACGCGTGCAGCAGACCTTGCGCCAGCTGGATGTCCCGACCCGCGACGACCTCGACGCCCCGGCGCGCGCATCGACGCGCTGACCCGCGAGCTGCAGCGCTCGCGCGAGGAACCGGCGGGAAGCGCGGCGGCCGCCAGCAACGACAGTCCTCCCGGCACCGGCTGAACGGCTCGTTGCCGGCGCGCATTCCGTCGCGCGCCATTATGTTGCGCAGCACCAAGACGCTGCGGCAGAATCGATCCAGCCCGCCAGTCCAACCGCCGTTTGCTCCCCTCCCCTCTCGGCTACCGGACTGGCGGGCTTCTTCGTTCCGGAGATGCCATCGCGACCGGACACGAAAGGCGGACGCGGGAAACCGGGTAACATCGCACCCGGTACAGGGGTTACTCGCAGGGGTCGGCATGTCTTCCCGGATTCTGGGGCTGAGCCTGGCTGCGCTCGCGGCCGGCCTGACCGTGCTCTATCTATGGCTGGTACGGCGCCCGGAGACGGAAACAGCCGCGGGGCTGCGTGCCCCGCAAACCTGCGCTGGCGCGAATTCGCCACGATCATCGGCCAGGCCATGCAGCAGCGCGGCCTGCGCGACGCCAGCCACGCTCCCGAGCAGGGAGGCGACTCCACAAGCAGCCAACTGCTGATGACCGACGGCGAGGCCCGCTGGCTGCTGTCCTGCAAGCACGGCATGGCCTACCGCCTGGGCGCGTCGAGCGTGGACGAACTCGCACGGGCCATGGACCTTGCCGGCGCGCACCACGGCATCCTGCTCACCGAGGGACGTGCCGAACGCGACGCCCTGCCGCCGCGGCCGCGCAGGGAATCGAGGTGATCGACGGCCGTCGCCTGTGGCATCTGCTCAAGCCGTTCCTCCCCTTCGACACCACGGCCCGCATCGAGAACGAGGCCCGCGCGCAGGCCAAGCGCCAGAGCGTGATCGCGGCGGGCGGAGCGCTGGCGCTGGGCCTGCAGCTGTTGCGGTCGCGCTGCCGCGCCAATCCGGCGCCCCCGGGACGCCGGCGACCGTCGCCGCAGCGCCGGCCTCGGCGACGACCGTCCCCGCGCCTGCCACCACGCCGGCCACGGATGCGGACGTCATCCTCGACAATCCGGATGACATCACCCTGGCCCGCTACCAGCGCGACATCGCCCAGACCCTGTCCGCCGTTCCCGGCATCAGTCGCGCCTACTGGCTGACCCGGGCCACGCTGGTGATCGACCGCGACGGCAACGACCAGATGGTCTGGCCGTTGATCTGCAGCGAACTGGAGCGGTACCCGGCACTGCGCACTTCGCGCGTGCAGCTCAATCCACGCCCCGGCAGCGACGATGTCGTGCGCTGGCGGCAATGCCGGACCGTGTGAGCGGCAACCGGCGCCGCGTCGTCGGCCGCGGCCGAAGCACGATTGCCTGACCCCGAAACGGAAACGCCGGCCCCATGGCCGGCGTTTCCGTTTCGGGCACCCTGCCGGACCTCAGGCGTGCGGCGCCGTCTCCGTGGCATCGTCGCCCTGCGGGCTGGCCTGCTCGTCCTCGCCATCCAGCGAAGCGTCCACGCGTTCGACCGCCTGCAGCGACTCGCCCTCGGACAGGCGGATCAGGGTCACGCCCCGGGTGTTGCGGCCGACCTGCGAGATCTCCGAGGCGCGGGTACGGACCAGGTGCCGCCGTCGGAGATCAGCAGGACCTCGTGCTGTTCGGACAGCTGGATCGCGCCGACCAGCTTGCCGTTGCGGGCAGTGGTCTGGATCGCGATCACACCCCGGTACCGCGGCCCTTCTTCGGATACTCGTCCAGCGAGGTGCGCTTGCCGTAGCCGCGCTCGCTGGCGGTGAGGATGTCACCCTCGCCATCCGGCACCACCAGGCTCACCACTTCCTCGCCCTGCGCCAGGCGGATGCCGCGCACGCCGGTGGCGGTGCGGCCCATCGAGCGCACCTCCGACTCGTCGAAGCGAACGGCCTTGCCGTTGGAGGCGAACAGCATGATGTCGCTGGCACCGTGGGTCAGGGCCACGCCGACCAGCGCATCGTTCTCGTCCAGGTTGATCGCGATCTTGCCGCGCGCCAGGGCGGAAGGCGAACTCGGTCAGCGGGGTCTTCTTCACCGTGCCGTCGCGGGTGGCGAAAAACACGTACCAGCCCTCGGCGTACTCGCGCACCGGCAGCACCGCCTGGACCTTCTCGCCCTCTTCGAGCGGGATCCAGTTGATGATCGGCCGGCCGCGCGCGCTGGACCCGGCTTCCGGCAACTGGTGCACCGGCAGCCAGAACACCTTGCCGCTGCTGGTGAAGGTCAGCAGCGTGTCGTGCGTGTTGACCAGCCACAGCTGGTCGATGAAATCCTCTTCCTTGGTCGCCGCCGCGCTGCGGCCGCGGCCACCGCGCTTCTGCGCGCGGTACGCCGACACCGGCTGGCGCTTGGCATAGCCGGCGTGCGACAGGGTGACCACCACGTCTTCCGGGGCGATCAGGTCGAGGATGTCCAGGTCCTCCTCGCTGGCGCGGATCTCGCTGCGACGCCCGTCGCCGAACTCCTCCTTGAGGTTGTTGAGCTCGGTGCGGATCACCTCGCGCAGCACGTCCGGGTTCTCGAGGATCTCGATCAGGCCGCGGATGGTCTCCAGCAGCTGGCGGTACTCCTCGGTCAGCTTGTCCTGCTCCAGCCCGGTCAGGCGGTGCAGGCGCATTTCCGGATCTGCTGGGCCTGGACTTCGGTCAGGTGGTAATTGCCCTCGATGAAGCCGACGCCGTCCGGCAGGTCGTCCGGGCGCGAGGCCTCCGCACCGGCCGCGGCCAGCAGCGCGCCGACCAGGCCCGGCTCCCAGCTGCGGCCGAGCATGCGCTCCTTGGCCACCTGCGGGCTTTCCGAGGTCTTGATCAGCTCGATCATCTCGTCGATGTTGGCCAGCGCGACGGTCAGGCCTTCCAGCACGTGGGCGCGGGCGCGCGCCTTGCGCAGCTCGAAGATGGTCCTGCGCGTCACCACTTCGCGGCGATGGCGCAGGAACGCCTCGAGGATCTGCTTGAGGTTGACCAGCTGCGGGCGCCCGTCGACCAGCGCGACCATGTTGATGCCGAACACCGATTCCAGCTGGGTCTGCTGGTAGAGGTTGTTGAGCACCACCTCGGCCGATTCACCGCGCTTGACCTCGATGTAGATGCGCATGCCGTCCTTGTCGGACTCGTCGCGCAGCTCCGAGATGCCCTCGAGCTTCTTTTCCTTGACCAGCTCGGCGATCTTCTCGATCAGCCGCGCCTTGTTCACCTTAGTACGGGATCTCGGTGACGATGATCGCTTCGCGGCCGTTGTCGGCCACTTCGACCTCGGCCTTGGCACGCATGCGCACGCGGCCACGACCGGTGCGGTACGCCAGCTGGATGCCGCCGACGCCGTTGATGATGCCCGCGGTCGGGAAATCCGGGCCGGGGATGTACTGCATCAGGCCATCGACGTCGAGTTCGGGCTCGTCGATCAGCGCCAGCAGGCCGTCCACCACCTCGGTGAGGTTGTGCGGCGGGATGTTGGTGGCCATGCCCACGGCGATACCGGCCGAGCCGTTCACCAGCAGGTTCGGGAACCGGGTCGGCATGACCGTCGGTTCCTGTTCCTTCTCATCGTAGTTGGGCTGGAAATCGACGGTTTCCTTGTCGATGTCGGCCATCAGCTCGTGGGTGAGGCGCGACATGCGCGCCTCGGTGTAACGCATCGCCGCGGCGGAGTCGCCGTCGACCGAACCGAAGTTGCCCTGGCCGTCGACCAGCAGGTAGCGCAGCGAAAACGGCTGGGCCATGCGCACCAGGGGTCGTCGTACCGACTGGTCGCCGTGCGGGTGGTACTTGCCGATGACGTCGCCGACGATGCGCGCCGACTTGTAATAGGGCTTGTTGCTGTGCGCGCCCAGCTCGTTCATGGCGAACAGGACGCGGCGGTGCACGGGCTTGAGGCCGTCGCGGACGTCGGGCAGCGCGCGGCCGACGATCACGCTCATGGCGTAATCGAGGTAGCTGCGGCGCATTTCGTCTTCGAGGTTGACCGGGATGATTTCTTTGGCGAGATCGGTCATTCAGGACGCTTCGGTTGAGGCGGATCGGCGCCCGCGGCATGGCGGCGGCGGCGGGCGGTGCGGAACCGGCGGATTGTAACACAGCGCCGCATCCGGAAGGCCCTCCATTTCCATGCAGAAACAAGTACTTGCGAGGCAGCAGGCGGGCTCCTGATGCGGTTCGGAGCACCCTGCATGGCGCTCACCCCGGAACGCCCGGCGCGGGGGCTTTCCTTTGCCCGGAAACTGTGTATACACTGTATGCACAGTATGTACAGCAACCTCTACATCTCTCAGACCGACGCCCGCCCGATGTACCTCCAGATCATGGAGCAGATCCGGGCGCGCATTGCCGCCGGCGACTGGCCGGCCGGGAAGGAACTGCCATCGATCCGGGCATTGGCGGCCGGGCTCAACGTCAGCGTGATCACCGTCAAGCGCGCCTACCTGACCTGGAATCCGAGGGCGTGATCGTCACCCGCCACGGCAAGGGCTCCTTCGTGGCCGAAGCCGGCAACCTCGCCGGCGAGATCCAGAACCAGAAGCTGGACGAGCACCTGGATGCGGCCGCCGTGATCGCCCTGCAGCTGGGTCTGTCCTCCGAAGAACTGGCGGCGCGCCTGCGCCGCGCGCACGGGAAGCTGGAACCGAAATGACTGCGACCAGGCACATCGAGATGCGCGGCGTCACCAAGGCGTTCCGCTTCTTCACCCTGCGCGACCTCTGGCTCGAGCTCGAGCCCGGGCAGGTGCTGGGTTTCGTCGGACCCAACGGCGCCGGCAAGAGCACCACGATCCGCCTTACCATGGGCATGCTCGCCGCCGATGCCGGCGAGATCCGCGTGCTGGGGTGCCCGATGCCCGAGGCGCAGGCCGTGGCCAAGCGCGACATCGGATACGTGTCGGCGGACATGCGCCTGATGCCCGGCGCCACCCTCGGCTGGCACATGACACTGGCGGCCTCGATCTACCCGGACTGGGACGCGGACTATGCCGCCAGGCTGGCAAAGCGCTTCAACCTGCGCCCGGAACAGATGGCGCGCAGCTTTTCCCATGGCGAGCACATCAAGGCCACCCTGCTGCTGGCCCCGGCGCGGCGCCCGCGCCTGATGATCCTCGACGAACCCACCACCGGCCTGGACCCGGTCGCGCGCCACGAGCTGCTCACCGAGTTCATGGACGTGCTGCGCGACGAGCGCCGCTCCATCCTGTTCTCCTCGCACAACACCGTGGACGTGGAACGCATCTCCGACCGCATCACCTTCCTCGACCGCGGCCGGATCGTGGACAGCGGCGACAAGGAGGAATTATGGAGCGCTGGCGCCGCATCGAAGTGCAGCTGCCGCCCGGCGGCGTGCTGCCCGAATTGCCCGGCATCGTCGACCGCGCCTCCGACGGCCACTTCCACACGCTGACCACCAACCGCTTCGAGGAACGGCAGCTGGCGCTGCTGGGCCCGGCCGTGCGCAACGTGCAGCGCATGAGCCTGGAGGAGATCTTCGTCGCCAACGTCATGCACCACCGGGAGGCACGCGGACAATGACTTCCGTCGTCATTCGCAAGCTCGTCGCCAAGGAGCTGTACCTCAACCGCTGGATCATCGCCACCACCGCCGTGGCCGCGGCGCTCGCCGCCGGCACCTGCGCCTTCGGCGCGACCGCCTTCAACATGGGCGCGTTGGCCGGATCACCGCCGTCATCGCCTGCGGCGTCATGCTCGCCATCTATGGCGTCGCCCAGGAGCGCAAGGACCAGTCGCTGCAGTTCGTGCTCAGCCTCCCGGTTTCCATCCGCGGCTACGTGTTCGCCAAGACCGCCGGCCTGCTGCTGAGCTACCTGGTTCCGTGGCTGGTGGCCACGGCCGCGGCCATCGCCCCGGTGCTGCTCTCCGCGGGCGTACCCGACGGCCTGCTGCCCTACGTGGCCGTGCTGTCCGGCTTCCTGCTCGCCAACTTCTCGGTGGTGCTGTGCGCGGCGCTGCACGCGCGCTCCGAGGCCGCGATGATCGCGACGATCATCCTGACCAACATGGCGGTGAGCGTCTTCATGTTCATCGTCGGCGCCCTGCCGGAGATCAGGGACCACCTGACAGGCCCGGTCCCGGTCTGGAACGCCACGATCTTCAACGTCCTGCTCATCGAATTGCTGGTTCTCGCCATCGCCGTCGCGCTGCCGCTGGCCACCGCCGGGCGCCGTCGCGACTTCATCTGAGGAGGTCCACGACATGCACCACGCCGACCCACAACGCCTGCATGCGCTGGACGCCGTGCGCGGCTTCGCGCTCCTGCTCGGCGTGGCCTTCCATGCCGCGCTCTCGTTCATGCCCGGGTGGCCGCCCGGCATCTGGGCCATGGTCGACAACTCGCCCAGCCCCTTCCTCGCCGACGCGGCCTTCGTCGCGCACATCTTCCGCATGACGCTGTTCTTCCTGCTCGCCGGCTTCTTCGCCCGCCTGCTGCACCAGCGGCTGGGTACCGGTGGCTTCTGGAAGAACCGCCTGCTGCGCATCGCCGTCCCGCTGGTGGCCGGCTGGGTGCTGCTGTACCCGCTGATCATGTGGATCTGGATCGCCGGCGTCAGCAAGTCCTTCGGCGGCCACCCGCCGCCGATGCCGGAGATGCCGAAGACCGCGGGCACCTTCCCCTGGCGCACCTGTGGTTCCTGTACCAGCTTCTGCAGCTCTATGCGGTCACGCTGCTGGTCCGCGCGCTGGTGGTCCGCATCGACCGTTCGCACAGGCTGCGCGGCGCGGCCGATGCGCTGGTCTCGGGCATGCTGCGGGTGCCGCTGGTGGCACTGCTGCTCGGCATCCCGGCGGCGCTGGCGCTGATGGCGCTGCCGACGTGGTTTTTCTGGTCGGGCATTCCGGCGCCGGACCAGACCGTGATCCCGCAGCTGGCGCCACTGGTGGGATACGGCGTGGCCTTCGGCTTCGGCTGGCTGGTGCACCGTTCGCGCGATGCGCTGGCCTCGATCGCCCGCCACTGGCTGCCGAACCTGCTGGCCGGCACGCTGGCCGCCGCGTGGATGCTGGCGAGCCTGCGCGCGTTGCCGCCGATGGCGCCGGCGGGATTCCCGGCCAATCCCTTCGACCTCGCCGACGGCGCCATCCTCACCAAGGCCGGCTTCGCGGTGATGTCCAGCCTTACCGCATGGGGCCTGGCGCTGGGCATCACCGGCGCGGCCCTGCGTTTCCTTACCGGCTACAGCCCGCTGCGTCGCTACCTCGCCGATGCTTCGTACTGGGTCTACCTCGCACACCTGCCGCTGGTGGCGGCGCTGCAGGTCTGGGTGGGCCACTGGGCGCTGCCGTGGGGGATCAAGTACCCGTTCGTCCTCGCCGCGAGCCTTGCCGTGCTGTTCGCCAGCTACCACTGGCTGGTCCGGCCGACGGTCGTCGGCCAGCTGCTCAACGGTCGCAGGCATCCGCCCCGCAGGCCCGCGACCGGGTCGCAGGAATCGCCTTTGCCGGCTCCCTCGCCGCGCGAGGATGACGGTTCGCCCGTCGCCGAGCTGCGCGGCATCAGCAAGACGTTCGGCAAGGTCGCCGCGCTGGATCGCGTGGACCTCCAGGTCCGCCGCGGTGAACTGCTGGCGGTCCTGGGGCCCAACGGCGCCGGCAAGTCCACCGCCATCTCGCTGTGGCTGGGGCTGGCCGAGGCCGACAGCGGCGAAGTCGGCCTGCTCGGCGGCGATCCGCGCGAACCCGCGCGCCGCCAGCGCCCTGGGCGCGATGATGCAGGACGTGGAGATGCCCAAGGAACTGAGCGCACGCGAACTGGTACGGCTGGCCTGCAGCTACTACACCGATCCGCTGCCACTGGACGAAGCGCTGGATCGCGCGGGCGTCGTCGCCTTCGCCGGCCGGCCCTACGGCAAGCTCTCGGGCGGGCAGAAGCGCCTGGTCCAGTTCGCGGTGGCCATCTGCGGTCGGCCACGCGTCCTGTTCCTCGACGAACCCACGGTCGGCCTCGACGTCCAGGCGCGCCAGGCGCTGTGGGCCAGCATCCGCGACCTGCTCGCGGGCGGATGCTCCATCGTGCTCACCACGCATTACCTGAAGAAGCCGAGGCGCTGGCCGATCGCGTCGCGGTGATCGCAGGGGGCCGGGTGATCGCCACCGGCAGCGTCGACGACATGCGTGCGCTGGTCGCGCGGCGCCGGATCAGCTGCGAGTCGCGGCTCAGCGCCGCCGAGGTCGGCGGCTGGCCCGGCGTGCTCGACGCGCGCCTGGAACGCGACCGCCTGCACCTCACCGCCAGCGACGCCGAGACCGTGGTGCGCCGCCTGCTCTCGGAAGATCCCACGCTCGCCCGGCTGGAAGTGCGCTAAGGCCGGGCTCGACGAAGCATTCACCGAACTCACGCGGGAGGCCGCATGAACGCCCAGGCCCTGAACGACTCCGCTGCCAGCGCACCCTCGCCGCGCCGGCTCATCGGCGCCTACCTCGAGGAACTGCGCTGCGAAGCGCTGCGGCTGCTGCGCAACCCCGGACTGGCCCTGCCGGTGCTGGTCATGCCGGTGGCGCTGTACGCGCTCATCGCGCTGCTGGTGGCCGCGGAGGCCACGGCCAAGGACCCCATGGTGGGCGTGTTCCTGTTCTCGGCGTTCTCGGTGATGGCGATCAGCATGCCGGCGCTGTTCGGCATCGGCACCTCGCTGGCGATGGAGCGCGAAATGGGCCTGCTGCGACTGAAGCGCGCGCAGCCGGCGCCGGCCGGATCCTGGCTGGTGGCCAAGATCGCGTGCGGGCTCGTCTTCGGCGCGATCGCCTACCTGCCGATCCTGGGCGTGGCCCCACCGCCGGCCGCCTGCCGCTGGAACCGGTGCGCGTGGTCGCCATGAGCGCGACGCTGCTGGCCTGCGCCATTCCCTTCTGCGCGATGGGGCTGATGATCGGCACGCTGTTCCGCGGCAGTTCCGCGCCCGGCTACGCCAACCTGGTGTACCTGCCGGGCTGCTACCTGTCCGGGATGTTCTTTCCGCTGCCGCAGTCGATGCACTGGCAGGTGCCGCTATGGCCGCAGTTCCACGCGACACAGCTAGCCATGCATGCCGGCGGCATCACCACGTTCCAGTTCGAGCCGGTGCTGGTGGCCGTGGGCGGCGCGGTGGGATTCACGGTGCTGTTCAGCGCGGTCGCGATCTGGCGGCTGCCACGCAAGGGCTGAGGCGGCGCCCAGCCGCCGAACCATCTCGCATGAGGCGGCACCCAGCCGCCGAACCATCGCGCATGAGGCGGCGGCCCCCAGCCGCCGCACCATCACGCATGGGCCGGAGCTCAGCCGCCGAACAGCGCCCGCATCTTCGCCGCATCCGGCTGCCGCACCACGCCTTTCTCGGTGACGATCGCGTCGATCAGCTCGGCCGGGGTCACGTCGAACACCGGATTCCATGGCGATGCCCTCGGCCACGGTGCGCACGCCGCCGACGCCGTGGAGCTCGCCGGGGTCGCGCTGTTCGATCTCGATGGCAGCGCCGTCCGCGGTGTCCAGGTCCACCGTCGAGGACGGTGCCACGACCATGAACCCGACCCCGTGGTGGCGCGCGGCGATCGCCAGCTGGTAGGTGCCGATCTTGTTGGCGGTATCGCCATTGGCGCAGATCCGGTCGGCGCCGACCACGACCCATTGCACCGCACCGGTCTTCATCAGGTGCGCGGCGGCCGAATCGGCGATCAGCGTGGCCTCGATTCCGTCCTGCTGCAGTTCCCACACGGTCAGTCGCGCGCCCTGCAGCCACGGCCGGGTCTCGCCGGCGAACACCTTGGCGATGCGCCCCTCCGCCACGCCGGCGCGGATCACGCCCAGCGCGGTGCCGAAGCCGGCGGTGGCCAGCGAGCCGGTATTGCAGTGGGTGAGTACGCCGCTGCCAGGCGCCACCAGCCCGGCGCCCAGTGCGCCCATGTGGCGGTTGGCGGCCAGGTCTTCATCGGCGATGGCGCGTGCCTCGCGTTCGAGCGCTTCGCGCCAGCCGGTGCCCGCACCCGCCAGCACGCGGCGCATCCGCGCCAGCGCCCAAGCGAGGTTGACCGCGGTCGGCCGCGCGGCGTTGAGGCGCTGCAGCGCAGGCTCGAGTTTCGGGCCCGCGTCCGCGCCATCGACGGCCTCCACCGCGCGCGCCGCCAGCACCACGCCCCACGCCGCGGCGATGCCGATCGCCGGCGCACCGCGCACGGCCAGGGTCGTGGATCGCCCGCGCGACCTCGTCGCTGTCGCGGCAGGTGACGTGCTCCACCGCGAACGGCAGCCGTCGCTGGTCCAGCAACTGAGGGCTTCGCCAGTCCAGAGGATCGGGCGGATGTGGTCGTAGCGGTCGAAGTCGAAGGCGGTATCCATGCGCGGATTCTAGCCGCTGCCGGCCAAAGACCCCGCGCTATTCGACGATGAACTCGCCGCGGCAGCCCTTGTCCACCCAGATGCGCCCGGCATCCCAGCCCCAACTGCGGCCCTCCTCGCAGGGCATGCCCGACAGCTGGCGCCGCAGGCTGGCGCCCTGCTCGATGGTGGTCCCGCAACTGCGCCGGAGCTGGCCCTTCGACTCGCAGGTGACCAGGCGCGGCCCCGGCGGGAAACCACCGTCGCGATCGCCCACCTCGAACTCGGCCTTGCAGCCGCGCGACACCCGGATCTCGTTGCGCCCCACCGCCCAGCTTTCGTCGCGACGGCAGGGCAGCGCCGACAGTTGCCGCAACAGGCGCACCGGTGCACCACGCAGGACCACCGGGCAACTCCGGGTGCGGCCCCCGTCGGATTCGCAGCGGACCCACCTGGCGGCTGACCATCGCCGGTTCGGCGCGGCTGCGGAACTCGGCCCGGCAACCACGCGCGACCCACACGCCCTGCCCGTCCACGCCCCAGTCCGATTCGCGGATGCAGGCATTGGTGGACAGCTGGCGGACCAGCTCGACGCCGGCGGCGGTATCCATCGGGCAATCCACCCGGCGCAGGTCCTGCGACTCGCAGCGCACCACGCCCGCTTCCGGGAGGACCGGTCCGGCCTGCGCGGGTACCGCGCCTGCCGCACCCGCAGCCGCCAGCAGGACGGCGATGCGCCATCCCGCCGTGCCGACCCGCGTGCGCACCCGCGCCGCCTTCATCCGTGCCGCCCCTTCGACTCGTCTGTTTGCGGCATTTTCGCGTCGCCGGCGGAAGGACCGGTGAACATCCAGATCTTCACCCGCGGGCGAAATCGAAGGCGAGCACGTCGCCGATCCGGTCGGTGCCGGCCATCGCCATCAGCAACCGCTCGATGCCGAGCGCCACCCCTGCAGTCCGGCAGGCCCGCCTGCAATGCCTCGAGCAGGCGCACGTCCAGCGGCGGCCGCGGCGCCCCCGCCGGGCACGCACGGCATCGTCGCGCTGGAAGCGTGCCCGCTGTTCGGCCGCGTCGGTCAGCTCGTGGTAGCCGTTGGCCAGCTCGAACCGGCCCAGGTACAGCTCGAAACGTTCGGCCACCGGCGGATCGCCGTCGCGGACTTTCGCCAGCGCGCACTGGCTGGCCGGCCAGTCGTGCACGACCGTGATCCGGTCGGCGGGGAAATGCGGCTGGATGCGATGGGTCATCAGCAGGTCCAGCCAGTCGTCGCGCCCCAGCCCATCGGAATCAATGCCGATGCCGTCCAGCGGCGCCTGCAGCTGCGCGTCGCCGGCGGTGAATGGATCGACGCCGGTAGCCTGCAGGAACAGTTCGCGGTAGCTCAGCGATAGCACCTCCGCGCGCCGCCCGGCCAGGCCAGCGCCTGCTGCACCAGCTCGACCGTCTCCTCGGCTAAGGCGCAGGTGGTCCCAGCCCACCCGGTACCACTCGAGCATGGTGAACTCGGGATTGTGGCGGCCACCGGCTTCGCCGTTGCGGAACACCCGGCCCAGCTCGTAGCAATCGCCGATGCCGGCGGCGAGCAGGCGCTTGAGCGGATACTCGGGCGAGGTCCGCAACCAGCGCTGCGGCGAACCGGCATCGCGGTGGCCGCTGAAGCGCGTGGTGAAGCTGTCGATGTTCGGCTCGGTGTTGCCGGCTTCCGACAGCACCGGCGTTTCCACCTCGAGCACGCCCTGCCCGGCGAAATAGGCGCGGACCAGCGCATAGACCCGCGCGCGCTGGCGCAGCGCTTCGAGGTCGGCGCTCGGGCGCCAGTCGGCGCCACTCATGCGTGCTGTTCCATAATGCCAGCAGCTTCGCCTCGTCCCAGACCTCGACACCCAGCTCTTCGGCCTTGGCCAGCTTGGAACCCGCGGCCTCGCCGGCAATGACCAGGCTGGTCTTCTTCGAGACGCTGCCGGCGGTCTTCGCGCCGAGCGCTTCGAGCCTGTCCTTGGCCTCGTCGCGTCCCATTGCCGACAGCGTGCCGGTCAGGACCACGGTCTTGCCCTCCAGCGGACCGGTGGCCTGCACGCTGCGTGCCGGCAGGCGTCCTTGCAGGTCCGCCTGCGCCTGGGCGCTGCGCAGCAGCAGGCCGGCATTGGCCTCGTCCTCCAGCCAGGCACCAGGGCGTTGGCGGTCTCCGACGGAAGCCCGGCGGTGACAAGGTTGTGCACCGGCGTGTCGAGCAGTGCCTGCGCATCGGCGAATGCCGAACCCAGCTGCGCGGCGCGGACCGCGGTGACCTTCGGGATCTCCAGGTCGACCAGCAGCGTGGCTAAGTCAGGTGTTCGCCCAGCTTCGGATTCGGCGCGTGCGTGTCGCCGATGCGCACGCCACGCGCCAGCAACCGGTCGATCACCTGCTGGTTGCCCGGCTGGTCGAGGAAGTGCCCGATCGACCGCGCCACCTCGCCGCCGATGTCGGGCACGCGCCTGAACAGCGGCCAGGAAGATGGCGGACCATATCTCAGGTCGCCAAACCACTGCGCCAGCGCCTTGGCGGTGCTTTCGCCGACATGCTCGATGCCCAGCGCGTAGAGGAAGCGCGCCAGCGTGGTGTCGCGGCTGCGGTCGATCGCCTCGACCAGGTTGTCGGCCCACTTGGTGGCGACCTTGCCGGCGCGGACGGTTTCCGGCGTCGTCCCGTCGCGCGCGTCCGCGCGCCGCTTCATCTCCAGCAGGTCTTCCACGCCCAGCCGGTACAGGTCGGACACGTCCTGCAGGTAGCCGAAATCGGCCAGCGATTCGATGTAGCGCTCGCCCAGGCCGTCGATGTCCATCGCCCGGCGGCTGGCGAAGTGGAACACCGCCTGCACGCGCTGCGCCGGACAACTCAGTCCACCGGAGCAGCGCCACACCGCCGCGCCCTCCTCGCGCACCACTTCCGAGCCGCATACCGGGCAGGCCGTCGGCATCGACCACGGCAGCGCGCCCGCCGGCCGGCGGTCGGGCACGACCTGGACCACTTCCGGGATCACGTCGCCGGCGCGGCGCACGATCACCGTGTCGCCGTTGCGCACATCCAGCCGGGCCACGTGGTCGGCGTTGTGCAGGGTCGCACGGGTCACGGTGACCCCACCCACCTGCACCGGCTGCATCAGCGCCCAGGGCGTGATCGCGCCGGTGCGGCCGACGTTGACCTCGACCGATTCGACCACGGTGGTCTGCTCCTGGGCCGGGAACTTGTGCGCGATCGCCCAGCGCGGGGCACGCGAGACGAAGCCCATCTCGCGCTGGCCGGCGTAGTCGTCCAGCTTGTAGACCACGCCGTCGATGTCGAACGGCAACCCGTCGCGCGCCTCGCCGATGCCCTTGTAGTAGCCCAGCAGGCCTTCGACGTCGTGGACGACGGTGGCCAGCTCGCTGACCGGGAACCCCCATTCGCGCAGTCGCGCCAGCGTGCCCGAGTGCGTCTGCGGCAATGCGCCGCCCTCGACCGAGCCGATGCCGTAGGCGTAGAAACTCAGCGGCCGCAGCGCGGTCAGCTTCGGATCGATCTGGCGCAGCGAGCCGGCCGCGCCGTTGCGCGGGTTGGCCAGCACCTTGCCGCCGTGCAGCCGCGCCTGTTCGTTGTAGCGCTCGAAGTCCGCGCGGGCCATGTACACCTCGCCGCGCACCTCCAGCACCGCCGGCCAGCCGCCGCCCTGCAGCCGCTGCGGGATCACCGCGATGGTGCGCAGGTTGGCGGTCACGTCCTCGCCGGTGGCGCCGTCGCCACGGGTGGCGCCCTGCACGAACACGCCCGCTTCGTAGCGAAGGCTGATCGCCAAGGCCGTCGAGCTTGGGCTCGGCGGAGAACACCGGGTCCTCGCGGTCCAGGCGCTCGCGGATGCGGCGCACGAAGTCGGCGACCTCGCCATCCTCGAAGGCGTTGCCGAGCGACAGCATCGGCACCGCATGGCTGACCTGCGGAAAGCGGCCGGACGGTGCCGCGCCGACCTTGCGGGTCGGCGAATCGACAGCAGCCAGCTCCGGATGCGTGGCTTCCAGCGCCTCCAGCTCGCGCACCAGCGCGTCGTACTGCGCATCGGTGATGTCCGGCGCGTCGAGTTCGTGGTAGCGGCGGTTGGCGTCTTCGATCCGGGCGCGGAGTTCGGCGACGCGGCGTGCGGGATCCGGGGTGCTCATGCGCCGATTCTACCCGGGCGCCTGTCGATGCTTGCCGGGTGCCGCGTGCTCACGTAGCGTTCCGGCACGCCTCCCGCCACCACGCGCCCATGACCCAGCCGCTCAGCCGTCGCCACTTCCTCGGCCTGTCCGCCTGCAGCCTCGCCACCGCCGGGCTCGCGCCACTGCTGGGCGCGGCCGGGACCGCGCGTGCCCAGCTGCCGCCGGCCATTCCCGGCATGGATGACGCGGACGCGGTGCTGCTGAACTTCAACGAGAACCCGCACGGTCCCTTCCCGGAGGCCGGCCAGGCCGCGCTGGACGCGCTGGCCCGCGCCAACCGCTACCTGTTCGGCGCGCAGCGCGAACTGGTGGAGGTGTTCGCCGCGCAGAACGGCCTGCGCGAGGACCAGGTCGCCGGCTACTGCGGTTCGGGTGTCGCGCTGGACGCGGCCGCGCTGGCATTCACCTCGAGGCAGGCGGGACTGGTGACCGCCGACCCGACCTTCGAGTCGCTGGCGCAGATGGCCGGCAGCCAAGGCGCCGGCATTGCCCGGGTGCCGCTGCGCGCCGATGGCGCGCACGATGTGCAGGCGATGGCCGCAGCGGCGAAGGCGAACAAGGCCGGCCTGCTGTACGTGTGCAATCCGAACAACCCCACCGGCTCGATCACTCCGCGCGCCGGCATCGACTGGCTGCTGGCGAACAAGCCGGCCGGCAGCGTGCTGCTGGTCGACGAAGCCTATATCCACTACAGCGACGAACCGGACACGCTGGACCCATCCGCGCCGCGGGCCGACGTGGTGGTGCTGCGCACCTTCTCCAAGATCTACGGCATGGCCGGCATGCGCCTGGCCTGGCGATCGCCCGTCCGGACCTGCTGCAACGGCTGGTGCTGTTCGGGATCAACAGCCTGCCCGTGTCGAGCGTGGCCGCAGGCATCGCCAGCCTGCGCAATCCGCAGCACCTTACCCGCACGCAAGGCCGAGAACACCCGCCTGCGCGAGGAGACGGTGGCCTGGCTGGCCGCGCGCGGCCACGCCTGCCTGCCCAGCCAGGCCCAACTGCTTCATGGTCGACGTGAAGGGCGACGGGCGTGCGTTCAGCGCGGCGATGGCCCGGCACAAGGTGTTCGTCGGCCGCAGCTGGCCGGCGATGCCGCAGCACGTGCGGGTGACGGTCGGCACCGAGACGGAGATGAAGCGTTTCCGCGAGGCGTTCGCCAAGGTGATGGCTTAAGCCGTACCGGTGGGCACAACGCCCGGGGGGGACACCGGCGATGCCTCAGCGCGGATCGTCCGACGATCTCGCCGCATCGGCGACCGCATAAGCGGCCAGCCGGTCGTCCAGCGTGCCGGCGTGCAGTTCGAACAGGTGGTTGTCGTAGTCGTGGAAGTAGAGCGACGCGCCCTCGCCTTCGATCCGGCCACGGCCCGGCAGTATCTCCACGTCCAGCGCCTGCAGGCGTTGCCGGTACTGCGGAAGATCGGCGGCGTCGACCGCGAACGCCACATGCCGATAGCTGCGCTCGGGAAGCGGCTGGCCTTGCATCGCCACCAGCCACAGATCGCCCAGGACGAAGAACTTCTCGCGCGACAGCGAATGCTCGCGGCCGGCGCTGTCGTAGGCCTCGCGCGCGCCCAGCCTTCGCACAGCAGGCGCGCGGTGCGCTCCAGGTCGGCGACCACGAAAGTCACATGGCTGATGCCGCGTACCGACACCGGCTGTCTTCGGCTTGCCAGCGCGCGCTTACCAGCGCGGCGCCTTGGTCAGCGGCGGCGCCTCGTGCTGGCGGTCGTAGGCGCGCAGCTCGTCGCGGATATGGGCGATGCGCTGCCGGCCCAGCGCGTTGCGGCTGTCGTCCGGACCACGCCCTCGAGCAGTTCGGCCATGCGCTGCACGGTCGGCAGCATCTTCTCCCAGGCATCCAGCGCCGGCACCGGTGCCGGCAGGGTCAGGAAGAAGGCGATCGCCGGCGTCTCCAGTTCGCGGATGGTGCCCATGTCGAAGCTGCCGGGCTTGATGATGCTGGCCATGCTGAACACCGGGCCGCGCTCGGGATGTCCTTCGAGCAGGCGGTGGAACACGTTCATGTGGCCGAAGACCATGCCGGTCTTCTCCGCCGCGACCACGATGTCCTCGCCGCGCAGCACGGTGCCGGCGCGGGCGGCCACGTACAGCGAGACGATCTTGTCGAAGTCCCAGGTCTCGCGGCGGCCCAGGTTGCTCGACGGCGCCGGCTCCGCTGGCAGCCCCATATCCGGCTGGCTCACCGCCTCGCCGCTGCAGTCGCCGTCCAGGCCGTCACTGCCGGCCGCGTCGCCCCCAGCGCAGGCTCCTGCCGCGCGCGGGCGTATTCGGGGCTCATCGCCGGCGAGCCGCGCGATTCGCGGCGGCGCCCCTGCTCCTCCCTGCGCGGGCGTCCGAAGAACCAGATCGCGGCCAGCAGGAGCAGGCCAACGACCAGGATGCCGATGCGGAGCAGGTCTTTGTCGGACATGGAGCGCGTCTCGCCGTGGGCCGGAAGGCTGCAAGGATGTCACGAGGGACGGTCGCGGAAAAAGCCCGCGGCCGCCGGAAGCCCGCCTCAGGCCGCGCCGGTAAGGCGCGCGCGGCCTCTTCCAGGTCCACGCTGACCAAGGCGCGACACGCCCGGCTCGCGCATGGTCACGCCGGCGAGCTGGGTGGCCGCTTCCATCGTCGCCTTGTTGTGGCTGACGAACAGGAACTGCACCTTCTCGCTCATTTCCTTGACCATGTTGGTGAAGCGGCTGACGTTGGCCTCGTCCAGCGGCGCGTCGACCTCGTCGAGCAGGCAGAACGGCGCCGGGTTGAGCTGGAAGATGGCGAACACCAGCGCCACCGCGGTCATCGCCTTCTCGCCGCCGGACAGCAGCGAGATGTTGGACACGCGCTTGCCGGGCGGGCGGGCCATGATCGCCACGCCGGTGTCGAGCAGGTCCTCGCCGGTCAGCTCCAGGTAGGCGTGGCCGCCGCCGAACAGGCGCGGGTACAGCTGCTGGATGCCGGAGTTGACCCGGTCGAAGGTGTCCTTGAAGCGGCCGCGGGTCTCGCGGTCGATCTTGCGGATCGCGTCCTCGAGCGTTTCCAGCGCGGTGGTCAGGTCGGTGTTCTGCGAATCCAGGTACAGCTTTCGCTGCTCGGCCTCGCCACATTCGTGGATTGCGGCCAGGTTGACCGGTTCCAGCCGGCGCATGCGCGTGTCGATCTGGCCGACCGCCTGCTCCCACTGCGCCACGTCGGCGACCTCGGGCAGCGTGTTGACCACGTCCTCCAGCACCAGTCCGTCGGCGGTGATCGCCTGGACCAGCTGTTCGGCCTTCAGCACCAGCGCCTGCTGGTCGAGCCGGCGCTGGGCGATGCGCTCGCGCTGGCCCAGCGACTGCTCGTCGCGCTGCTGGCGCGACTGCTCGAAGCCACGCAGTTCATGGTCGATGCCTTCCAGCACGCTGCGCGCCTCGCCCAGCGCACGCTCCACGCGCACGCGTTCGGCCAGTGCGGTCTGGTGCTCGGTTTCCAGCGCCTGCACCGGCGAATCGCCCGTGCTCAGCTGCGCGCTGAGTTCGCCCAGGCGCGAATCGAGCTGGCCGCGCTGGGCGTCCATGCGCTGCAGCGCCTGGGGTCAGCGAGGCGATCTGGGTGCGCTGCGATTCCAGCCTGGGGCCAGCGCGTGGCTGGTGTCGCGGCTGGTGCGGGCGGCATCGCGGGCCAGGTCGCGGGCTTCCGTGCGCTGGCGGCGTTCGGCCTCCAGCGCCTGCCGCGTGGTCTCGAGGTCGCCCATCGACACCACCGCGTCCTCCAGCCGGCCGCGGGCCTCGCGCGCCTGCTCGCGGCTGTTGTCCAGGGTCTGGACCAGCTGGGCGAGCTCGCTCTCGATGCGCTCGATGCGCTGGCGGGTGGTGTCCATCCGACCCTGCTGGCTCTGCAGCTGTCCGGCCAGTTCGGACACGCTGCGATGCGCCATGTACAGCTGGCGCTGCGCATCCTCGCGCTGCTGCTCGGCAGCCAGCAGCTGGTCGCGCAGGTCGGCTAAGGCGCTCTTCCAGCGAGGCTTCGCGCTGCTGCAGTTCCTCGATGCCCGTGCGCAGCGACTGGATCTCGCGCTCGCGCAGCAGCGCGCCCTGCTTGGCCGCACCCCCTTACGACACGCGCACCCAGCCTTCGCCCAGGCGTTCGCCGCTGCGGGTGATGATCGAATCGCCCTCGCCCAGCCGCGGCATCAGGCCGCGTGCTTCGGCGAGGTCCTCGGCCGCGTGCAGGCGGGCGAGCAGGCGGCGCACCGCCAGCGGCCCACTCACCTTGGCCGCCAGCGAGGTCGGCGCGAACGGAACGTCGCCACCCTCGTCGGACACCAGCGCGATCCGGCCTTCGCCGAGGTCGGCCAGCGCTTCCACCAGTCGTTCCGGGGCATCGACCAGCACGCCCTCGATCAGCTGGCCCAGGGCGCTTTCGACCGCGTTTTCCCAGCCGTCCTCGACGGTGAGCTTCTCGCCCACGCGTGCGGCCGAATCCAGTCCGCGCGCCTTCAGCCAGGCCACCGCCGCACCCCTGCTCCCGGCCGAGCGCGGCCTGCTGCAGGGTTTCCAGCGACGACAGGCGGCCGCGCGCGGCCTGTGCCTGCTTGCGCACCTCGGCCAGCTCGCCCCCGGGCGGTGCGCTGCTGTTCCTGCATCGCCGACACGCCCTGCTTGCGCGCCTCGAGCTGTTCGTTGAGCCCGTCCAGCGCGGTCTTCTGCGTCTCGTGCTGCAGCTGCGCCTGCTCGAAGGCGTCGGCCAGCGAAGCCAGGTCCAGCCCGGCGCGTTCGCCGGTCAGCGCCTCGCGACGCCGGTCGGCTTCCAGCGCCTGGCGGGTCCAGGTAGTCCACGCGGGTGCGCTCGACCTCACCGGACCGCGAGGCCTCGGCCGACTGGCGGCCATGCGTTTCCCAGCGCTGCTGCCAGTCGGCCAGCGCGGCCTCGGCCTCGCGCAGGGCTTCCTGGCGGAACACGTCGTCCTCGCGCAGCTGCTCCAGCCGCGGCTCGGCCTCCTCGACCGCCGCACGCAGCACTTCGAGCCTTTCCCGATCGCCTTCGATGTGCTGGTCCAGCTCGCCCAGCGCACTGGCGGCCTCGTCGCGGGCCTTATTCAGGCGGCTGGCCATCTCGCGCTGGTGCTGGATCTGCTGTTCGATCCGGGCCAGCACGCCGCCGACCTGAGACCTCGGCCTGCGCCTTGTTCAGTGTCTCGGCCGCTTCCTCGCGACGCACGCGGCCGGTCTCGATCTCGCGCTCGGCCTCGCGCTGGCCGGCGACGATCTGCTCGAGCTTCGTCTCCTCCTGCGCCAGCTTCTCGCGCAGGCCCTGCAGCTGGACGTCCAGCGCGCGGAACTGCAGCGCCTTCCACTCCGCGTCCTTGACCTTGCGCTCGGCGGCCAGCGCCTGGTACTGCTCGGTATTTGGCGGGCCTTTGGCGGCGCAGGTGCTCGAGCTGCTTGTCGACTTCCTCGCGCAGGTCGTTGAGCCGGTCCAGGTTCTCGCGGGTGTGGCGGATCCGGGTCTCGGTCTCCTTGCGCCGCTCCTTGTACTTGGAGATGCCGGCGGCCTCCTCCAGACGCGCAGGTCCTCGGGCCGGGCCTCGATGATCTGGCTGATCATGCCCTGCTCGATGATCGAGTAGCTGCGCGGGCCTGGCCGGTGCCGAGGAACAGGTCGGTGATGTCGCGCCGGCGGCACTTGGTGCCGTTGAGGTAGTAGTTGCTCTGGCCGTCGCGGCTGACCGTGCGCTTGACCGAGATCTCGTTGAACGCGGCGTACTCGCCGGCGATGGCGTGGTCGGAGTTGTCGAAGATCAGCTCGACCGTGGCCTGCGACACCGGCTTGCGCGCGGCCGAGCCGGAGAAGATCACGTCGGTCAGCGAATCGCCGCGCAGGCGGCTGGCCGAGCTCTCGCCCATCACCCAGCGCACCGCGTCGATGATGTTGGACTTGCCGCAACCGTTGGGACCGACCACGCCGGTCATGTTGGTCGGCAGGTGCAGCGTGGTCGGGTCGACAAAGGACTTGAAGCCGGAGAGCTTGATCGTGGACAGGCGCATGCGGCGGGCGGTTTCCGGGGCTGTCGCGGCGCAGGGCGCCAGCGGAATGATGTCGTTTGCCCGATGTTGTTCGACAAGAACGCCGCCCAAGTGATTGATTCAACTGGGCTGATGTGTCTGCGGAACAGGTTCGGACCGTGCAGTATAGCCGGCACCGGGCCGCGCTCCGCGGACTGCCGCCCGCACCGATCCGGTCCGGCTTGACTGCGATCAGGGCACCGCGCGCCGGCCTGCCTAGACTGGCCGGGACTCCCGCGGAGATTGGACATGCAGCATGACGTCGCCATCGTCGGGGCCGGCCCGGTCGGGCTGTGCCTTAGCCCGGGCGCTGGCCGCACAGGGCCTGCGGATCGCGCTGGTCGAGCGCCAGCCGGAGGAGGCGCTGGCCGCCCCGGACTTCGACGGCCGCGAAATCGCCCTGACCCATGCCTCGATCCGCCTGCTGCGCGAGCTGGGCGTGTGGCAGCACATTCCCGACGGGGAGGTCCATCCGCTGCGCACCGCGCGGGTGATGGACCGCGACCTGCCCCATGAGCTGCGGGTTGCCGCCGATGCCGGCGACCGCCTCGGCAACCTCGTCGCCAACCACCTGATCCGGCGCGCCGCCGCAGATGCGGTGCAGGCCACGGCCGGCATCGACCTGTACGCGGCTGCAGCTATCGAGGCGGTGCATGCCGGCGACGACACGGCCTGGCTGCAACTGCGCGACGGCCCACGGATCGAGGCGCGCCTGCTGGTGGCCGCCGACAGCCGCTTTTCCGAGACCCGCCGCGCGCTCGGCATCGACGCCGACCTGCACGACTTCGGCAAGAGCATGCTGGTGTGCCGCGTGCGCCATGAACTACCGCACGGACATGCCGCATGGGAGTGGTTCGGCCTGGGCCAGACCCCTTACCCCTGCTGCCGCTGGACGAACACCTCGGCGGCGCGGTGGTGACCCTGCCCGGCGAGCAGGCACGTGCCCTCGCCGCACTGGACGAAACCGCGTTCGCCGCCGAACTCGAGCGCCGCTACGGCGGTCGCCTCGGCCGCATGCAACTGGCCGGCAGCCGCCACGTCTATCCGCTGGTGGCGACCTGGGCGCGGCGCTTCGTCGGCCCGCGCCTGCCTTTACCGGCCGGCGACGCGGCCGTGGGCATGCATCCGGTGACCGCGCACGGCTTCAACCTCGGCCTTACCAGCGTGGAGCGGCTTGCGGACCTGGCCCGGACGGCGCTCCGGCAGGGCCGTGACCTCGGCGATCCGGCGCTGCTTGCGCGCTACCAGCGTCGCCATCGCCAGGGCAGCTGGCCGCTGTTCCAGCGACCCGCGCGATCGTCGGCCTCTACACGGACGAACGCGCGCCGGCGCGCTGGCTGCGCGGCGCGGCGTTGCGTGCCATGACCGGACTGCCGCCGTTCCGCCGCCTGCTCGCCGCGGCGCTGACCGATGCCGGGCCGGTCGATCCCACGCCGCTGCAGCGCATCCGCAGCGGCCTGTCCCGGCTGCGCCCGGGCTGACCCGCTCAGGACCGCTGCCGGTCGATCCACTCGACGAAGCGGTCGACGAAATCCTCGAGGAATTCGCGGGTGTCCTGCTTGGTGATCCGCCCGTCCGCGTCGACCAGCCCGTCCTTGAAATGGATGTAGGCCTCCGGCTGCGGCATCACCGCCATGTCGAGGTAGGAAAGGATGTTGCGCAGGTGCTGCTGGGCCAGCGCCGTGCCGATTGATCCGACCGACGCCCCGGTCACCGCCGCGGGCAGGCCGGCGAAGGCACTGTCGCCATACGGGCGCGAGGCCAGGTCGATCGCGTTCTTCAGCACGCCCGGCACCGAGCGGTTGTATTCCGGGGTCACGAACAGCACCGCGTCGGCGGCGCGGACCTGCGCCTTGAGCGCGACACCCGCAGCCGGATAGTCGCCATCGAAGTCCTGGTTGTAGAGCGGCAGCGCGTCGATCCGCACCGGATCGAACTCCAGCCGGTCCTCGGCCAAGGCGTTCAAGTGCGCGCGCCAGCTGCCGGTTGAACGAGCCTGTGCGGAGGCTGCCGACGAATACCGCGACCTTGCGTTTCTCCATGGCCTCGCTCCTGCATGGGGAAGGGCCACGATGCTAGGCCGGTGCCTGCACGCACGAAGTGAAGGCACCCCGCGCGTGACCGGAATGCCGGTCGCCTCAGCCCGCCAGCGCCGCCGCGGCGGCGACGATGTCGTCCTCGCCCGGGATGACGAGGAACGCGGCCCCGGCCAGCGGCGTGTAGGTGTCGGCACCGACCACGCGCCCGAACGGCCGCGCGCCATGGCCGCCCTCGGCAATCGCGGTGATCACGCCCTCGCCCACGCCGGCGCTGCGCCGGCCTTCGTCCACCACCAGGATCCGCTTGGCGCTGCGCGCCTGTTCGACGATGAAGGCGTCATTGAGCGGCACGAGCCAGCGCAGGTCGACCACGCGCACCTTCCAGCCACGCTCGGCCGCGATCCGGCGAGCGGCGCGCAGGCTCATCGGCACGCCGTTGCCGTAGGTGAACACGACCAGGTCGTCGGCATCGGGCGCATAGACCCGGCCTTCGCCGAGCACCATCGCCTGCCCCTGTTCCGGGTACGGGAACAGCCATTGCCCGTCGCCGGCTTCGTGCAGGTCCTTGGTCATGTACAGCGCGATCGGCTCCAGGAACACCGCCACGCGCCCATCGACCTTGGCCAGCGCCGCCAGTGCGCAGCATCGTCGCCGCGTCGTCGCCGCGCGACGGGCAGCCGACCACGATGCCGGGGATGTCGCGCAGCGCGGTGATCGAGTTGTCGTTGTGGAAGTGGCCGCCGAAACCGCGCTGGTAACCCAGCCCGGCGATGCGCACCAGCATCGGATTGCGGTACTGGTCGTTGCTGAAGAACTGCAGGCTGGCCGCCTCGCCGCGGATCTGGTCGCAAGCGTTGTGGAAGTACGCCAGGTACTGGATCTCCGGCAGCGGCAGCATGCCCATGTTGGCGTAGCCCCAGGTGAGCCGAGGATCATGGTCTCGTCGAGCAGCGTGTTGAACACGCGCGCGCCCTTGAACGCCTTCTGCAGACCCTTGGTCACGGTGTAGACGCCGCCCTTCTGCGCCACGTCCTCGCCGAACAGCAGCGTCTCGGGGTACTTGGCCATCAGCTCGTGCAGGGCCTTATTGATCTGGATCGCCAGGTGGCGCGGCGCCTGCTTCTCCGGCAGCTTCTCCGCGCCGCCGAACGCGGCCAGACGCGCCGCTTCGGGCGCCGGCCGTGCGGCCTCCTTCGCCACCGCCGCTGGCGTGTACGGCGCCAGCGGAGCGACCACCTCGGCCAGCGAGGCCAGCCTGGGCCGCCGGTCGGCGTCTTCGGCGGCAGTGAAGCAGCGCTTGCGGGTGGTCTCGTAGAGCGCAAGCAGCTCGTCGGCGGACATCAGCCCGGACTCGAGCGCAATGGCCGCGCTGCGCAGCAGCGGGTCGGTCGCCTCGACCGCGCACAGCTCCTCGATGCTGCGCCACTCGATCTCGAAGTCGGTGCCGGCGTGGCCCATGATCCGGGTCGTGCGCAGGTGCAGGAAGGTCGGCCGGCGGGTGCGACGGCAGTGCTCGACCGCCGCCTGCACCTATAGCCGTAGCCGGCAGCCAGGTCGAGGCCGTCGGCGTGGAAGTAGTCGAGGTCGGGCCGGCTGCGGAAGTTGCGCCCGACCCAGCCGTCGGGCGTCTTCACCGAAATGCCGATGCCGTTGTCCTCGCACACGAACAGCACCGGTGCCGGCAGGCCCCAGGCGGCGGTCCACGCCGCGGCATTGAACGCGGTCTGCGCGGTGGCATGGTTGCTGGACGCGTCGCCGAAGGAGCAGATCGCGATGCTGTCGGCCGGCACCGGCAGTTGGTGGCCGATGCGCCGTGCCTGTTCGATCGCCACCGCCGTACCCAGCGCCTTCGGCAGGTGCGAGGCGATGGTCGAGGTCTGTGGCAGCACCCACAGCGGCTTGCTGCCCCAGACCTTGTGCCGGCCACCGGACGCAGGATCCTCGGCGCTGGCGGCAAAGCTGAGCGCCGAATCCATCACCGGGTCCATCCCCGGAAGCTTGCGGAAGCGTTCGGCCATGAAACCGCCGGAGCGGTAGTGCAGGAACGCCGGATCGGTGTGCCGGGCCAGCCGCGCGACCATCGCGTTGCCCTCGTGGCCGCTGCTGCCGATGGTGTAGAAGACCTTGTTCTGCACGCGCAGAACGCGCGCCATCAGGTCGAGGTGGCGGCTGATGAGCTGCGATTCGAACAGCTCGCGGAAGCCGCGTGCGTCCAGCGCGCTGCCCGGCAGGATCGCGTCGCCGTCACGCGGCCGTGGCGCCGGCGATCCGGACCAGGCACGGACGAACTCGCTGAAGTTGCGGTCGCAGATTTCGGCGCGGTTGATGCCGCGCCGCCAGGGGCGGGAATGGCGGGAGTGTTCATCGGGTCTTCGTGTTCATCATGTTCGTCGTGTTCAATCTGCTAGGGCCAGCCGCGCCGCCGCCTCGTCGTCGAGGTCGGCCATGGGCACGAACCCCGGCGTGCTGCGCACGCGGGCGAGCCATGCGCCGATGCGCGGGTACGCGGCCAGGTCGAAGCCGCCGTCGGCGGCGCAATGGGTATAGGCAAACAGGGCGACATCGGCGATGCCGTAGGCCGGGCCGCTGAACCAGTGGGCGGCGTGCAGGTGCCGCTCCATCACCGCCAGCGCCTGATGGCCGCGTTCACGCAGTCGCGGCAGGTCGGCGCGGCGCGGCGAATCGGCCGGCGTCCAGCCGCGGATGAAGCGCGCGACGGCGATATACGGCTCGTGGCTGTACTGCTCGAAGAACATCCACGACAGGGCCTGCGCCTTCTGCCAAAGCATCGGTCGGCAGGTAACCGGTACCCTCGGCCAGCCAGCACAGGATGGCGTTGGATTCGGCCAGCACGCGGCCGTCGTCCAGTTCGATCACCGGCACCTTGCCGGTGGGATTATAGTACTAATTCCGCGGTGCGGGTGCCGCCATTCGCGCTGTCGACCTCGACCCAGCGGTATTCCCGGCGCAGCTGCTCCAGCAGCAGCCGCAGCTTGTAGCAGTTGCCGGATATCGACATGCCGTACAGGGTGATCACGTTGCCTGCTCCTTGCGCGCGAGCCATTGCTCGCGGCTCTGCCCCCAGATCTCGACCGTGGCCGCTTCGTATGGCGCCGGCAGGCGCCCCGGCCCCAGGTTGCGCGAGCCCAGCCGCGCGGCGACCCGCTGCGAAGGCGCATTGGCCGGATCGATGCAATGGATCACCTATGGTCCCAGCCGAGGTGGCCGAACGCCCAGCCGATGGCCGCGTCCGCCGCTTCGGTGGCATAGCTGCGGCCCCAGGCATCCGGATGGAAGGTCCAGCCCACTTCGTTGCCCGGCCAGCCTTCGGGCCGCCAGGCCCGGTCTGGCCAAGCCACAGGCCCGAAGCTTTCTCGATGACCGAGAACATCGCAAATCCCTGCACCGCCCAGGCAGCCTTAAGCATCTGCAGGAACTTGCGCCAGGCCGCCGCGCGCGGCTGGTGGCCGCCGATGTACCGGCAGGCCTCCGCGTCGGCGAGCAGTCCGGCATAGCGGTCGAAATCCTCCCGTCGCGGCAGGCGCAGCAGCAGGCGCGGGGTTTCCAGTTGCAGGTCGGCCGGGTCCATTGCGTGGCACGGTCCTTTCGGAAGCGACACCGGGAATACGTCACCGGAGGAGACGAAGCAGGCGCGGATATCCCGTATCCGGTTCCGCGCCTGCCAATGCACCCGCGAGCCGACGCGGGAGCAGGCGGCCACTCAGAACGCGCTGATCCCGGTCAGCTCGCGGCCGATCACCAGCTGGTGCACGGTCTCGGTACCCTCGTAGGTGATCACCGACTCCAGGTTCAGCGCGTGGCGGATCGCGGCGTGCTCGGTGGTGATGCCGGCGCCGCCGAGCAGGTCGCGGCATTCGCGGGCGATGTCGATGGCCATGCGGCAGTTGTTCCACTTGGCCAGCGACACCTGCTGCGGCTGCATCTGCCCGGCGTCCTTGAGCCGGCCCAGCTGCAGCACCAGCAGCTGCGCCAGGTGATCCGCCGGGCCATCTCGGCCAGTTTGAGCTGCGCGCTCTGGGTGGCGGCGACCGGGCGCCCGAACAGGATGCGCTCCTTGCTGTAGTTCAGCGCCTCGTCCAGGCAGGCGATGGCCGCGCCGATCGGCCCCCAGGTGATGCCGTAGCGGGCCAGGTCAGGCAGCCCAGCGGCCCCTTCAGGCCCTTCGCGTTCGGCAGGCGGCTGGAATCGGCCACGCGCACGTTGTCGAGGAACAGCGAAGAAGTCACCGATGCGCGCAGGCTCATCTTGTGCTTGATTTATGGGCGGTGAAGCCGGGGTGCCCTTCTCCACGATGAAGCCCCGATGCCCTCGTCGGTCTGCGCCCAGACGATGGCGATGTCGGCCAGGTTGCCGTTGGTGATCCACATCTTCGAGCCGTTGATCACCCAGGCGCCGCCGTCCCTGCGCGCGTGGGTCTTCATGTTGGCCGGGTCCGAACCGCCGTGCGGCTCGGTCAGGCCGAAGCAGCCGATCACCTTGCCCGCGGCCATGTCCGGCAGCCAGCGACGGCGCTGTTCTTCATTGCCATAGGCGTAGATCGGGAACATGCACAACGAGGACTGCACGCTGACGAAGCTGCGGATGCCGCTGTCGCCCCGCTCCAGCTCCCCCAGATCAGGCCGTAGCTGACCGCGTTGAGGCCGGCGCAGCCGTATTCCTCCGGCAGCGACGAGCCGAGCAGGCCGAGCGCCGCCACCTCCGACACCAGTTCCTGTGGGAAACGGCCCTGGTCGAAGGCATCGCCGATGATCGGGACCACCCGCTCGTCGGTGAACCGGGCCACCGCGTCCCGGACGGCGCGCTCCTCGTCGCTGAGCAGGGAGCGCACGTCGAACAGGTCATACGGTGACAGGGCCATGGCGTATCGGTCTCGTTGACGGGATTGTTGCGATTGTATCGACCCCACCCGTGGTGCGGGCAATGCGCAGCGCAATAAACCCGCCCCCGAAAAGCAGAAGGCCGGCACAGGGCCGGCCTTCCTTGCACGATCCGGGACAGCGCTTACTGGCGCGTCGCGCCTTCCGGCACCTCGACCACCGCGGTGGAGGTGACGATCTTGCCGTCTACCACCGGCAGGCGGTCGGCGTCCGGCTTCTGGTCCATGCGCAACGTCCCTTCCTTATTGTTGTAGCGGTAGGTCACGTCGTAGCCGACCACGGTGTCGCTGTTGCCCATCGCCACCCGGCTGCCGGGCTTGCTGGCCATGCGCATGGTGCCGGTGGTGCCGTCCGCATTGCGGTAGGTCACGTTGTAGCCGGTCACCTTGCTCGACTCGGACACCGCGTTCTCGGTGTGGCACTGGCGTTCGGTCCGGGTCACGACCTTGCCGCCGACATGGCGCTTGTCGACCTGGTTGCCGACCACGCCGCCGGCCACGGCACCGGCCGCGGTCGCGACCTTCTTGCCGCTGCCGCCGCCGATCTGGTTGCCGAGCAGGCCGCCGATCACCGCGCCGGCAACCGTGCCGCCGACATTGCCGTCCTTCTCCGGCTGGCGCTCCTCGACCACCACGTCCTCGCACACCTCCTTGGGCACGCTGGTCTGGGTCGTTTCGCGCACCGGCTCGGTGCCGATCACGGTGGCGTAGACCTTCTCCTTCTTGGTCACCGGTTCGACCTTGACGATGTCGGCATATTGCAGCGTGTCGGCCGGCAGTTCGTCCACCGGCGCAGGCGCGGCATCGCCGGCAGCCAGGGCCGGATCGGCCGGAGCGACGATCGCTTCCGGCTGCTTGTCCCGATTGTTCATGAAAGCCGCGGTGGCGATGCCTCCGACCAGCAGGGCACCGGCAGCGATCAATACAGTAGTGGCTTGCTTCATGGTCTTGGCTCCCTCGCGGGCGGCTCCCGCGGTGTTCGATGCGGATTCCATCATGGCAAAGCTGAACAGGAGCCCGAACAGCGCGGGAACTGCCGCGGAGCCATGCGCCGACCACAGCCGTGATAGCTTTTCCCCACCGTCCAAGCGAGTCGTCCGATGCCCAGTCCGCTGCTGCTGCCGTTCCTAATGGGCGCGTGGCCTGCGTTTTCCCACCCTGTTCAAGGTCACCGCCGCGGCATTCGCGCTCAGCATGCTGTGGCCGTTCGACCCGATCCCGTTCATCGATGAAATCCTGTTCGGCCTCGGCACGCTGCTGCTGGCCAACTGGAAGCGGCGCAAGGACCCGCCGCCGCTGCCGGACCGGTCCCGGCACTGACGCGGCGGCATGCAGCTCGTCGACAGCCACTGCCACCTGGACGCCGCCGAGTTCGATGCCGATCGCGAACAGGTGATCGCCCGCGCGCGCGCGGCCGGGGTCCGCAGGCAGGTGGTCCCGGCGACCGCCGCTGCCGGCTGGCCGAAACTGCGCGAGGTCTGCCGTGCCGAGCCCGGATTGCATCCCGCCTACGGCCTGCATCCCACCTTCCTGGCCGAACACCGGCCCGGGCACCTTACCGAACTGGAGGCGTGGATCGTGCGCGAGCGGCCGCCGGCGATCGGTGAGTGCGGGCTGGACTTCTTCGTCGAGGGACTGGACCAGGTCGCGCAGGCCCACTATTTCGACGGCCAGCTGCAACTGGCACGCGAGCACGGGTTGCCCGTGGTCGTGCATGCGCGCCGCGCGGTCGATGCGGTGATCGCCGCGATACGCCGCGCCGGCAACGGATCACGCCTCAGCGGCGTGGTCCACAGCTTCTCCGGCAGCCCGGAGCAGGCGCGGCAGCTGTGGCAGCTCGGCTTCATGGTCGGGCTGGGCGGACCGCTCACCTACGAGCGCGCGCAGCGGTTGCGGCGGCTGGCCGCGGACATGCCGCTGGAATTCCTGCTGCTGGAAACCGACGCACCCGACCAGCCCGATGCGGACATCCGCGGGCAACGCAACGAACCGGCGCGCCTGCGCCGCGTACTGGACGTCGTGGCCGAGCTGCGCGGCTAAGGATCCGGCGGAGATCGCCGCCGCCACGACCGCCAATGCCGAGCGACTGTTCGCACTGCCACCGGTCGCGGCGCAGGTCCCGGCCTAGGCCTCGCGCTTCTTCAGCAGCATTTCCAGCGCCTTGCCCGCCGCGGCGAAGGCGAACGCGCCGGTGATATGGGTGGCCGCGCCCAGCCCGTGCCGCAGTCGAGCTTGAGCGCCGCGTCGGCGCCCAGTTGCGGGCGCAGGCCGCAGACGCTGCCGTCAGGCTGCGGATACTTGACGTTTTCCAGCGAGTAGATCGCCGGCACGCCGAAATAGCGCTGCGGGCTCTTCGGGAAGTTGAACTCGCCGCGCAGCTTCTTGCGCACCAGCGCCAGCATCGCATCGTGCTCCGTGCGGGACAGGTCGCGCACGCGGACCAGGTCGGATCGATGCGGCCGCCCGCCGAACCCACGGTGAGCACCGGCTGCTTGCGCCGCCGGCACCATGCGATCGCCTCCACCTTGGTGCGGAAGCTGTCGCAGGCATCGATCACCAGGTCGAAGCCGCCGCCGAGCCGCTCTTCCAGGTTGGCGCCGGTGAGGAACGCCGGCACCGCCCGCGCGTCGATCGCGGGATTGATCGCACGGCAGCGTTCGGCCATCGCCTCTGCCTTGTTGCGGCCGTACTGCCCGGCGATCGCCGGCAACTGGCGGTTGGTATTCGACACGCACAGGTCGTCGGCGTCGATCAGTTCGATCGCGCCGACGGCAGAGCGCGCCAGCGCCTCCACGACCCACGAGCCGACGCCGCCGAGCCCGACCACGGCCACGCGCCGGCCCGACAGCCACTCCACGGCCCCACGGCCATACAGCCGGTCCACGCCGGCGAAACGCTCGAAAACGGATGCATCCATGCACGCATTCTACCGGGGGTGCGCGGACGGCCACAGCCGACCTATCATGCGCCGGACACCACAAGGGGAGCCCCAACGCATGTCCACCCAGCCGCCTCGCCGTGCCGGCAATGCCGGTCGTTACCTGTTCCTCGTCCTGCTCGGCCTTATCGTCGGCGCGATCTGCGCGGTGATGGCGCTGCGGGCGCTGCAGGCACGCCAGGATCCGTTCCCGGAGGCGCTGATGAACGTGATGGCCCACCAGTCCGGCGCGCTGCGCGACGCGGCCAAGTCCAGCCGCTGCACGATCAACGACACCCTGCCGCGGCTGCAGTCGCTGCGCGCGCTGTCCAACGACATCGAATCCGGATTCCCTGACCTGCGGGACGACACGCGCTTCGCGACTGCCGCCAGCGGCCTGCGCGCCGACCTGGACAAGGCGCTGGCAAGTCCTCCCGCCGACTGCGCCCAGCTGGCCGCGATCAACGAGCGGATCGGCGAGGACTGCAAGGCCTGCCACCGCGACTTCCGCTGAACCGATCCTGAGATGCAGGCGACGACGCGGGGCCTTGCCTCGCCGGATTGGCGCGGCATTCACGCCGCCGCGCCGACGATGCCCCCAGCGCGATGCGACGCGCGCGATGACCCGGCACGTCACCCGCCACAAGGAGAAGTCACGATGATGCAGAAGCACCCCGGTTCCTATCGAATGCTCGGTACTTACCGCGGCGGGCGTCATCGCCCTTACCGGCTGCAGCACCACTTCGCCCGACTACGGGTCGTCGTATCCGTCCTCCACGTCCCACCCCTCGCAGGCCACGTGCGCCGACTGCGGGCTGGTGACGCGCATCGACACCATTGCCTCCGGCCGCAGCGCCCCGTCCGCGACGGGGGCGATCCTGGGCGGCATCGTCGGCGCGGTCGCCGGACACGAAATCTCCGACCACACCGGCGGCAGCAAGGGCAACCAGAACGTGGCCGCCGTGGCCGGCGCCGCCGCCGGAGCCATGGCCGGCAACGCGATCCAGAAGCGCACCACCGGCGACACCTACGACATCCACGTGCGCATGGACGACGGCCGCACGGTGGTGATCAACCAGCACGACCTCGGCGGCGTCCGCGAGAACACCTACGTGCGCGTCGTCAACGGCAAGGTCGTGGTCCGCTGAGCCGGATCAACCCACGGCCGCGGCCACGCGGCGGATCGGACCACCGGAAAACAGAACGGCCCGCTGCTGGCGGGCCGTTCTGGTGTACAGCGTTGGGGCAGTGCTTCAGGCGGCCTGGACGGCATCCGCCTGCAGGCCCTTCTGGCCCTGCACGACGGTGAAGCTGACCTTCTGGCCTTCCTTCAGGCTCTTGAAGCCCTGCATCTGGATGGCGCGGAAATGGACGAACACGTCTTCGCCATTTTCGCGGCTGATGAAACCGAAGCCTTTGGCATCGTTGAACCACTTCACGGTGCCCGTCTCGCGATCTGCCATTACTGCAACTCCTCGAACTTTGCTGGGTGGTGGTTACGCCGTTGCCACGGCGGCTGGTTGCAAGGAGTACGCGAGGTGCATCGATGGAGCGGACCATCACCATCACACTCAGGACCTACCGCATTCAGGCCACGGTTCCCGGTGACCTTGCCAAGCGCAGCGCCCCCAAAGTTACCCCTCGTTCAGGGGAAATGCAATCATGGCAAGGACTTGCCGCTCCCCCGAAAGGACCCCGCCGAATGGACCCCGTCCTGCTCTGGTACATCCTCGCCGCCGTGCTGGTCCTTGGTCGGACTGGCGGGGGTAATCCTGCCTGCCCTGCCCGGACTGCCACTGGTCTTCGCCGGCATGCTGCTGGCCGCCTGGGCCGGGAATTTCGAGCGCATCGGCGCCGTGCCCCCTGGTCATCCTCGGCCTGCTGACCGCGCTCTCGCTGGTCGCCGATTTCGTCGCCACCGCGGCGGGAGCCAAGCGGGTCGGCGCCGGGCCACTGGCCATCTGGGGTGCGGCCCAGGGACCCCGGCGGGCCTCTTCTTCGGCCCCGTGGGCCTGCTCGCCGGACCGTTCCTCGGCGCCCTGCTCGGCGAGCTCTGGCATACCCGGACCCTGCGCCGCGCCACCCATGTCGGCCTTGGCCACGTGGCTGGGGCTGCTGCTGGGCACCGTCCTCAAGTTGGCCCTGGCATTCGCCATGGTCGGCCTGTTCGTGCTGGCCTGGTTCGTCTGAGCCGCCGCCGTCCCCCTCGGGAGAATCCGCCTTGACCCGTCCCTTCGCCCCCACGCCTCTGTTCTGTGCCCCGGTGGCCGGATTGGCCACGTCCGCCGCGGCAGCGCAGGAGTCCACCACCCGCCCGCCTTCGGCGGAAGCATGCCGCGCCATCGCCTTCGACGCCGCGCGCCTGGCCTGCTACGACGCCGCGCATGGTTACGCCGCGCAGCCCACCGAACACGCCGACGAGATCGCCCGCCGGCTCTGGGAGCAGGTCAGGCAGGACAAGGCAGAACAGCGCGCAGCCGCGCTTCCGGCTGACGCCACGGCCGTCCAGCGCGCGCGCCAGCGCACCGGCGAGCTGTTCAATCGCGACGACCTCGGCGCCGATCCGGCCACGCGCGACGCGATCGCCAATTCCGGGCGCGGCTCCCTGCTCGACAGCCGCTGGGAGCTGGCCAGGATTCCAAGCTGGGCATCTTCCAGTTCCGCGCCTACAAGCCGGTCTACCTGCTGCCGGCGTTCTGGACCAGCGACGTCAACGAACGCCCCACCTCGCCCAACCCGAACAACACGGTCTCCGACACCGAGCACCTCGACAGCATCGAGGCCAAGTTCCAGATCAGCTTCAAGACCAAGCTGGCCGAGAACCTGTTCGGCGACAACGGCGACATCTGGGCCGGCTACACCCAGAGCTCGCGCTGGCAGGTCTACAACGCCGAGATCTCGCGGCCATTCCGCGAAACCAACTACGAACCGGAGGTGATGCTGCTGTTCCGCAACAGCTACAACCTGTTCGGCTGGAACGGACGCATGACCGGGATCAGCCTCAACCACCAGTCCAACGGCCGCAGCGACCCCCTGTCGCGCAGCTGGAACCGGGTGATCCTCAACGTCGGACTGGACCGCGAGAACTGGGCGTTCGTCGTGCGGCCGTGGTACCGGATCGAGGAGGACGCGGCCCACGACAACAACGCCGACATCGAGGACTACGTCGGCCGCGGCGACGCGATGCTGGTCTACAACCGCGACGGCCACGAGCTGTCGCTGACCGCCCGCCACTCGCTGCGCGGCGGCGAACGCTCGCACGGTTCACTGCAGCTCGATTACGGCTTCCCGATCAACAACCTGCTGCGCGGACACCTGCAGGTGTTCGACGGCTACGGCGAGAGCCTGATCGACTACAACCACCGCGCGACCTACGTCGGCGTGGGCTTCGCCCTGCTGGAGTGGTTCTGATGGCGGAAGTGACGATATGGCACAACCCGGCCTGCGGCACCTCGCGCAACGTGCTGGCACTGATCCGAAACGCCGGCATCGAGCCGGAGATCGTCGAGTACCTGCGCTCGCCGCCCGACCGCGCCACGCTGGAAACGGTGATCGCCCGCATGGGCGTACCCGTGCGCGACCTGGTCCGGCAGAAGGAAGCGCTCTACACCGGACTGGCGCTGGCCGATGCCGGCGATGCGGCCCTGCTCGACGCCATGCTCGCGCACCCGGTGCTGATCAACCGGCCGGTGGTCATCACCACGGACGCGGCACGCCTGTGCCGGCCTTCGGAAACCGTGCTCGAGCTCCTTGGCTGAAATGACCACCGCTACGCTCCTGCTCGGCGCTGCGCTGGCCTTGGTCCAGCGAACCCGGCATCACCTGCCAGCTGCTGAGCCCGCAACAGGTCTTGGCGATCACCCGTGACACCCCGGCGGAGGGGGGGAACTCCGTCTCTCACGCTATGGCGATGTCGTTCCCAGCGCGGCGGTCTACGAGCTGCGACACGGTCCGGAGGGGCCAGAGGCACGCATAGTTCGGCAGGTCCTGGAGCACGGTTGCATCGCCTACACCCGGGAAGCGCAGTGCCCACGACTGGGCGAGGCGATGGACGCGGCCCAGGCATTGGCGACGATGGCGGAACGCGAGCCGCCGCAGCCGTGGCCGTGGGTTGGCATGCAGGCGCCCGCGCACTACACCGAGTGGGGAATGCAGTACGGGCGTGCCCACGGTCCAGCGGGAACGGCGCGCTGGATCGATCCGCTGCCGCCGCGCACGCACCCTGCCATCCGCCTCATCGGCAAGGTCGAAGACGTGCTCGCCGACTGCGTCGACGTGGGACGCAGCGCCATGCGCGCTGGCGCAAGGGCTGACAGGTCAGACGGGCTCCCCGACTGATCGCCCCGGCGTCTCAGGTCCAGTCGGTCAGCCCCTCGCGCCGGTAGACCTCGACGAAGGACGGGCGGTCCTTCATCCGCCGTGCGAACGCCGCCAGCGCCGGCCAGCGGTCGCTCGGCCGCGGCATGTTGCGCGACCAGCGCATCAGCATGGTCAGGACGAAGTCCGCCGCCGACACCTGCGCGCCGAGCAGGTACGGGCCATGGCCTTCGAGATGGCCGGCCACCTGCAGCCACGCCGCCTCGATCTGCTGGCGTGCGCGCTCCTTGACCACGGCACTGTTCGCTTCCCCGGCCGGCTCGTCCGCATAGAACCAGCTGCGGTACGCCGGCATCAGCGTGTACGCGCAGAAGAACATCCAGCGGTAGTAGGCGGCACGCGCCGGCGTGCCGACGTCCGGCGCCAGCTTCGCCCCCGGATGCAGGTCGGCCAAGTGCATCGCGATCGCCGCCGATTCGGTCAGCACCTTACCGTCGATCAGCAGCGCCGGCACTCTGCCCTGCGGATTGATCGCCAGGTACTCCGGCGACTTCTGTTCGCGCTTGTCGAAATCGAGCTGGCGCAGTTCGTGCGCGATTCCCAGCTCGATCAGCAACCAGTGGACGACGAGCGAGGCAGTGCTGGGCGAACCGTAGAGGACGACGGACATCGACGATGACTCCAGTGGAAGGGTGGAAAAGAAGAAGCCGGCACGGGGCCGGCTTCTGGATGCTGCATTGGATCAGGCCTCGACCACGACCGGGATTCCGGCAATGCGTGCCTGCCATTCCTTCGGGCCGGTCTTGTGCACCGATTCACCGGCCGAATCGACCGCCACGGTCACCGGCATGTCCTTGACCTCGAATTCGTAGATCGCCTCCATGCCCAGGTCCTCGAACGCCAGCACCTTGCTGGCCTTGATCGCCTTGGACACCAGGTAGGCCGAACCGCCGACCGCCATCAGGTAGACCGCCTTGTTGTCGCGGATCGCATCGATCGCCGTGTCGCCGCGCTCGGACTTGCCGACCATGCCCAGCAGGCCGGTCTGCTCCAGCATCTGCCGGGTGAACTTGTCCATGCGCGTGGCCGTGGTCGGGCCGGCCGGGCCGACCACCTCGTCGCGCACCGGATCGACCGGGCCGACGTAGTAGATGAAGCGGTTGGTGAAATCCACCGGCAGCTTCTCGCCCCGGTTGAGCATGTCGATCATGCGCTTGTGCGCGGCATCGCGGCCGGTCAGCAGCTTGCCGTTGAGCAGCAGCACCTCGCCCGGCTTGAACGTGGCCACGTCCTCGCGGGTGATCGTGTCGAGGTCGACGCGGCGCGCGTTCTGCGGGTTGTAGGTGAGCCTGGGCCAGTCTTCCAGCGACGGCGGCTCCAGCGTGACCGGGCCACTGCCGTCGAGGGTGAAGTGCGCATGACGGGTCGCCGCGCAGTTCGGGATGAGCGCCACCGGCAGGTTGGCCGCATGGGTAGGGTAATCCCTGATCTTGATGTCGAGCACGGTGGTCAGGCCGCCCAGGCCCTGCGCGCCGATGCCCAGCGCGTTGACCTTGTCGTACAGCTCGATGCGCAGCTCCTCGACCCGGTTCGATGCGCCGCGGGCCTTCAGGTCGACGATGTCGATCGGCTCCATCAGCGCTTCCTTGGCCAGCAGCATCGCCTTCTCGGCGGTGCCACCGATGCCGATGCCGAGCATGCCCGGCGGGCACCAGCCGGCGCCCATGGTCGGCACGGTCTTGAGCACCCAGTCGACGATCGAATCGGACGGGTTGAGCATGGCGAACTTCGACTTGGCCTCCGAGCCGCCACCCTTGGCCGCGACGATCACGTCCACCGTGTTGCCCGGCACGACCTTCACGTTGACCACGCCCGGCGTGTTGTCCTTCGTGTTGGTGCGCTTGCCGGCCGGATCGGCCAGCACCGAGGCACGCAGCCTGTTGTCGGGGTCGTTGTAGGCGCGGCGCACGCCCTCGTGGACCATGTCCTCCACGCCCATCGTCGCGTCGTCCCAGCGCACGTTCATGCCGATCTCGAGGAACACGGTGACGATGCCGGTGTCCTGGCAGATCGGGCGATGGCCCTCGGCGCACATGCGCGAGTTGATCAGGATCTGCGCCATGGCGTCCTTGGCCGCCGGCGATTCCTCGCGCTCTGGGCCGCGGCCAAGGTTCGGATGTAGTCGGCCGGGTGGTAGTAGCTGATGTACTGCAGCGCGTCGGCGACGGACTGGATCAGGTCCTCCTGCCGGATCGACACGGGGCTGGAGGCATTGGAAGGACGGGTAGCGGTCACGGCTGGCTCATGGCGGGCGGGAAACCCGCCCATTTTAGGCCATCGGGACGCCGGGCTCCTTTCTGCCCGCTGAGTCCGGGACCGTCGGCCTGGCCGCCTCGCGGCCATCGATCCGCCCGCGCAGCTGCCAGCGGTAGCGCCGGCTGCACGGGATGACCGTGCCGTCGCGCAGGTGCAGGCGCGCTTCGCCGGCGTCCAGCGGCTCGATCGAAGCGACCTTACCGAGGTTGACCAGGTAGCTGCGGTGGACCCGGGCGAACACGCGCGGATCCAGCCGCGATCCGATCCCGGCGATCGTGCTGCGCAGCGGGTAGTCGTGGCCGCGCACGCGCAGGTTCACGTAGTTGCCGGAGGCCTGCAGCCACTCGATGTCGGCGGCGGCGACCAGAACTCGCGGCCGAGCTTGCGCACCAGGAACCGGCCGGGTCGCTCCACCGGTTCGACCGGCGCACCCTCGTCCGGTTCGGCCAGCAGGCTGGCCTCGCCCTGCAGGCGCCGCAGCAGCAGCCGGTAGAAGCTGATCAGGACCACCATGCCCATGTAGGTACGGACGTCCTTGACGTATTCGTAGAGCAGTTCGCGCGGCCAGTCGCCGAACTCGTATGGCTGGCCCTGGCTGGCTGGCATAGGCCAGGGTCCGCAGGCCGACCATGCCCAGCACGTGCGCCAGCGACACCGCCACGCTGGCCAGCAGGTGCCAGGGCAGCTGCCGCCGCCAGTTGTCCCAGTGGATCGGGAAGCGACGGCTGAACCAGACGATCGGCCAAGGCCAGCGCCAGCCACAGCAGCCCGCTGGACCACTCCTGAGCCACCGGTTCCCAGCTTGCATACGGCAGGTCGTTCTTGCGGATGTCGGCAATCACCGTGTAGCTGTTGGCGACGGCATTCAGCACGGTCATGCCGACCCAGAACCCCACTTCGACCCAGCGGCGCCAGGGGCAGGTAGCGTTCGTACGGCGTGGGACGGGTCGCGGACATGCCGCGCATTCTACGGAGCGTGGCCACTTCGCCCCATCGCGCCCGTCACCGCAGTCCGCGGTTCGTCCCGCGCAGCCCGCGGCCGGTCACATCGCCCGCGCCGGCGGCCGTGCCCCCTTGCAGGGTGGGCGGCGTCTCCCCGGAAGGCATCCGCCATGGAACGCCGCTACGACCTCGACTGGATCCGCATCTGCGCCTTCGGCGTACTCGTCCTTTACCACGTCGGCATGTATTACGTGACCTGGGACTGGCACGTGAAGAGCCCGGACGCCAGCCATGCGCTGGAGCCGCTAATGCTGCTGTCCGCGCCGTGGCGGCTGTCGCTGCTGTTCCTGGTCTCCGGCGCGGCTACCGCCTTCCTCTGGGAGCGCTGCCGGCGCGACGGCAGCCCCTTCCTCGGCCCGCGCTCGTGGCGGCTGCTGCTGCCGCTGGCGTTCGGCATGCTGGTGATCGTGCCGCCGCAGTCGTACTTCGAAGTGGTGGAGAAGCTTCCCGACGGCTACCACGACGGCTATCTGGCGTTCTGGGCGCGCTACCTTACCGCGGACGGCACATTCTGCCGCGACGACGACTGCCTGCGCCTGCCGACCTGGAACCACCTGTGGTTCGTCGCCTACCTGTGGTGCTACACGGCCGCGCTATGGACCGGGCTGCGACTGGCGCCGCGCACCGTCGGGCGCGCGGCGGAAGGGCTGCGCGGACTGCTGGCGCGGCCCGGCGGCCTGGTGTGGCCGCTGGCCGCGGCTGGTGGCCGCGCGGCTGCTGCTGGTCGGCCGCTTCGAATCCACCCATGCGCTGGTCGACGACTGGTACAACCACGCGCAGTACCTGCCGCTGTTCCTGCTCGGCTTCGCCATCGCCCGGCCCGGCCCGGCGTGGGAGCGGATCGAACGGGCGCGCTGGCCGGCCCTCGCCGCGGCGCTGGTCAGCTGGCTGCTCGTGGCTTGGTACGTCGCCCGCTACTACGACGGCGGAACCCCGCCGGAAACGCTGCGCCAGACGGCACGCATCCTGTGGGCGATACAGCAGTGGGGCGCGATCGTCGCGATCCTCGGCTTCGCCCGCCGGCATGCCCCCGGTGACAGCCCGGCGCGGCGCTGGCTGGCCGAAGCGGTATTCCCGGTCTACATCCTCCACCAGACCGTGATCGTGCTGCTGGCCGTTAACCTGCGCCCGCTCGGGCTGCGGCCGGTGCTGGAAGGGCCCGTGCTGGTGCTGGGGACATTCGCGCTGTGCCCAGGTGCATATGCCGCGATCCGCCACACCCGCTGGCTGCGGCCCCTGTTCGGACTGGTCGGTTGGCGCCCCCGCGTCGCGTCGCCGCACCCGTCCGGATCGGCCGGCGCGGGCCAGTGACGGCAGCAGCGGCAAGGCGTGGCACGGTGCTTGCATGTCGAGTGCAGGGCCACTCTCCGCCCTGCCCGCCTGCCGATGCCGACCAGTCCCTTCCATTCCCGCCGCTTCAGCCGCCTGTCCGCCGCCCTGCTGGTGATCGCACTGGCCGCGCCGGCGGCCACGCCGAAGCCTGCCGTGGCGCCGGCCGCGATCACCGCGGAGGCAACGGTGGATGCGCGGATCGGACGCTGCCTCGAGCTGCGTCGCAGCCGCCCGCGCGAAGCGCTGGAGCTGGCCGACGCGGTGCTGGCGACGCCGGGGCTGGACGGCGAGCGCCGGATCAAGGCGCTGAGTTGCCAGGGCATTGCCGCAGGCCTGGTCGGCGACCGGGACCGCGCGGTCGCCATCGCCGACCGCATCGCGGTGGAGCTGCAGCGACAGCCGCAGCTGCCGGATGCCTATCGCCTGCGCGCCCTGTCCAACCTCGGCGCGATCCTGCATGGGGCCGGGCAGATCTATCGTGCCGAAAAGGTCTACGCGGAAACCCTCGGAATCGGTGCCCGCATCGGTGGTAGCGACGCGGTGCGCATCCAGGCCAGCACCCTCAACAACATCGGCATGGTCCATGCCGACTACCTGACTCGCCGCGGGCAGCGGACGGCTATTTCCAGCAGGCCCCGGCGCTGTCGCGCTCGATCGGCGACTCCGATCCGCAACTGCTCTACAACCATGCGGTCAACCGGGTGCGGCTGGGCGAGCGCGAGCCCGCGCTGGCGGCGCTGGAACAGGCCGCCGCGGCCGCCCGCCAGGCCGGCAACACGCTTGTCGGCCTGCGCGTGCGCAGCGCGCAGCTGATGCTGGAGCACGCCGGACCTGCCGCGCCCCTCCTTGCCGAACTGCAGGGCGTGCGCGCCCTCCAGGCCGAGTTGCCGGATCCGGGCGGCGAAGCGGCCACCCTCGCCCGCATTTCGACCCTGCAGCGGCAGGCCGGCCAGCACGCACCGGCGCTGGCCTCGGCCCGTGAGGCGCTGGCCCGTGCCGGCCAGGGCCACAATCCGCTGGAGACGTACCAGTCACTGGACGCCCCATATCTCAGGCCCATGCCGCGCTGGGCGACACGCGCCAGGCGCTGGCCTACGCCGAGCGCTCGCACTCGATGAAGCTGGAGGCCCTGCGCCGGCAGCGGCTGGACCTGCTGGCCGACCTGCAGGCGCGCAACCAGGACGCGGTCTCCCAGCGCGAACTGCAGCGGATGCGCTACGAGGACCGGATCCGCTCGCTCAACGCGGAGAAGTCCGGATGCTGCGCATGCTCTGGCTGGCACTTTCCTGGTGCTGGTCTCGGCGGCGGTGGCCTTCGGCCTGCTGCAGCGTCGCCGCCATCGCCAGCTGCGCGCGATCAGCGAGCGCGACACGCTCACCGGCCTGAGCAACCGGCGCGCCGCCACCGCCGCGCTCAACACGTTGATGGCGCAGCGTTCTTAAGGACGATGCGCGCCATGTGCTGTTCCTGATCGACATCGACCATTTCAAGCAGATCAACGACACCCACGGACACCACGCCGGCGACGCCGTGCTGATCGAGGTCTCGCAGCGGCTCAAGGCGGCATGCCGCCCGAACGACCTGGTCGCACGCTGGGGCGGCGAGGAATTCTGGTCGCCTGTGCGGATATGACCATAAGCGCGGGCGCAGGCGGTGGCCACGCGGCTGTGCGAGGCGATGGGCCACACCCTGCACGCGGCCGAAGGCGACCGCGCGGTCACCGCCTCGCTCGGCCTTAGCGCCGATCCCGTTCTTCGACACCGCGCCGGAAGGGCATCCGGCGCCGCGCTGGGACTATGCCCTGCGCATGGCCGACCGCGCCTTGTACGCGGCCAAGAAACACCGCAATGGCTGGGTCGGATACTGGGGGCGCAGCTGCCGGACGACGCCGCCGCCGAAGCGGTGCTCGAGCAGCCCGAGGCGGCCGAGGGCATCGTTACCGTGCTCTCCAGCCATCCGCGCCAGCCGTCGCAGCTGCGCGAACTGAGCCTGCGCGAGGCCGTCGCCCAGCTGTGAGGCCCGGCGGGCGCTGATCGCGCCCGTGCCGGGCCCCGCTCCGTTCCGCGGACGAAAGTCCGCGCCGGCACGCTAGCATCGGCAGCGCCCCTTCACCTCCGCGAGCCTTCGATGCCACGTCGCCTGCTTCTGCCCGCCTTGGCGATCACCCTGGCTGCAGGCTCCGCCGGCGCCACGCCCGGAACCGGCATCACCTTCTCGCACCAGCGCTGGCAGCTGGCCTGCGACAACACCGGCACCTGCCGCGCCGCCGGCTACGGCAGCGAGGAGGAGGCCGCAACGGGCCGCGTATCGGTATTGCTGGTCCGCGCCGCGGGTCCCGCCCAGCCGGTCAGCGGACAGGTACGGTTCGCCGACTGGGAAGAAGACGACCCGCAACCCCAGCCTCCGGTGCGGCTGCGCATCGATGGCCGCGACTGGGCACCGTGCCGGTACCGGCATCGACGCATGCAATGCAGCGCGAACCGCGCGCAGACCTCTCCGCCGCGCAGGTCGCCGCATTGCTGCCCTCGCTGCGGGGCCATGCCACGATCGATTTCATCGATGCCCGAGGCCAGCGCTGGCAACTGTCCGGTGACGGCGCCAGCGCGGTGCTGCTGAAGATGGATGAATTCCAGGGGGCGGCTCGGCACTCCCGGCGCGCTGGTACGCCGCGGCAACCGCGACGAATCGCAGGTGCCGCCCGCCACTCCCGCTCCGCGGGTACGCGCGGTCCGGGCCCTTGGCACCGCGCGCGGGCGATGCCGCGCTGGCCGGCGCTCCGGCCTTGCGCCAGGCCCTGCGCGCCAGCCTTGGCGTGGACCAGGAATGCATGGGCCTGGGCCCCCGCGAGGACGAAGCACCGCTGCAGGTTGCGCGCCTGGGCATCGACCTCGTCCCAGTATCCACCGACTGCTGGCGTGGCGCCTACAACACCGGCACCGGCTACTGGGTCGCCCGCGACACCGCGCCCTACCGCGTCGAAATGGTCACCTGGACGCGGTCGAATATGAGGACGGACGGATCCGTGCTTTGGCAAAAGGGCCGCGGCCCAGGTGACTGCATCTCGACGGCCGAGTGGGCCTGGGGATGGCAGCCGGTTCGTGCAGACATCCGAATCCACGACCGGGGCGTGCGAGGGCATCACCGCCGGTGGCCCCTGGTCGCTGCCCACGCGCGTGGCCAACGTGGTCGGCGACTAGCAGGCAACCCGGACCGGGCAATCGCGCTCAGGCCGGTGATGCGTGCTCGGCCACCAGCTGGATGGCGTCGCCGCCGCGGTAGTCGTCGACTGCGAGGCGGTAGGCCAGGCAGGTGTGGCGGCGGCGCGGTACCGGTCCATCCACCGAAGTGGATCGCCGCCAGCGGCTCGCGCCGGTCGGGATGGCGCAGGCTCAGCTTCAGGTGGCGCTCGCCGACCACGCGCCACTCCAGCACTTCGAAGCGGCCATCGAACAACGGCTCGGGAAACCCCTGTCCCAGGGCCCGCCGTCGCGCAGCGCCTCGGCGTGGAAACGGTCGAATTCCTGCGGGCGCAGCTCGCCGTCGCTGAGCAGTTCGGCCTGGAGCAGGCCGTCGTCCAGCACCTGCGTTGCATGCGCCAGCCAGGCCTGCTCGAACGCCGGCAGGTCCGCCTGCGCCAGGCTCAGGCCGGCAGCCATCGCATGGCCACCGAAACGCTGGATCAGCCCGGGGTGCAGGCTGTCGACGGCGGCCAGCGCGTCGCGGATGTGGAAGCCGGGAATCGAGCGCGCCGAGCCGCGCAGCACGCCGCTGCCCGGTTCGGCCGGCGCGAAGGCCAGCACCGGCCGGTGCAGGCGCTCCTTCATTTTCGAGGCGACCAAGGCCGACCACGCCCGGATGCCACTGCGGATCGAACAGGCACGGTGCCAGCGGCGTCCCGGCGCCCGCCAGCATGGCCGTGGCCAGCGCGGCTTCGGCGTCGTCGGTCATGTCCTGCTGCACCGCGCGACGCTCGGCGTTGATCTCGTTGAGCACGCCGGCCAGTTCACGCGCACGGTTCGCGTCGTCGCTGAGCAGGCACTCGATGCCCAGGGGCCATGTCTTCCAGGCGTCCCGCCGCGTTCAGGCGCGGAGCGATGGCAAAGCCGATGTCGGCGGCGGTCAACCTGCGTGCATCGCGGCCACAGAGTTCGATCAGCGCCTGCAGGCCGGCGCAACCATGGCCGGCGCGCAGGCGGCGCAGGCCGGCCGAGACCAGCCGGCGGTTGTTGGCGTCCAGCGGCACCGGGTCGGCGACCGTGCCGACCGCGACCAGGTCGAGCAGCGCGGTCAGGTCGGGGCGCGCCGCTTGGGGAGTGCTGGCACGGATGGCCGCTGCCTGGTCCGGGCGATCAGGATGGTCGCCATACAGCTTCTGGCGCAGCGCCAGCAGCAGGTAGAAGACCACGCCGACGCCCGCCAGCGCCTTGCTCGGGAATGCGTCGCCGGGCAGGTTCGGGTTGACGATGGCGTCGGCGTCCGGCAGTCGCGGCCCGGGCAGGTGGTGGTCGGTGACCACGACCTGCCAGCCGCGCGCGCGCGCGGCTTCGATACCGGCATGGCAGGCGATGCCGTGGTCGACGGTCAGCAGCAGGTCCGGCTGCAGCGCGGCCAGCTCGTCGACCAGCGCCGGCGACAGGCCGTAGCCGTGGACCATGCGGTTGGGCACCGCGTGCGAAACGTGCCGGGCGCCGAGCATGCGCAGGCCGCGCACGCCGGTGGCGCAGGCGGTGGCGCCGTCGCAGTCGAAATCGCCGACCACCACGATGTGGCGGTCGTTCGCGATCGCCTGCTGCAGCAGCGCGGTCGCCGCGTCCAGTCCCTGCATCGCGTCGGGCGGCAACAGTTCGGCCAGGCGCGGCCGCGCCAGTTCTGGCGTACCCGCGCCACGCGAGGCGTACACGCGGCGCAGCAGCGGCGGGATCGACTCCGGCCAGTGCGCGCCGGGATCGGGGCCGGCGCGGCGGACGATACGCGGCGACGGCATCTCAGCCGGCCGGCCCGGCAAGCGCAGCCAGCGGCCGGCGCCAGAACTGCCAGCGCCGCTGGCCGTGGCGCAGGCGGAAGCTCGCGCCGTCCTCGAAGTCCAGTTGCAGCTCGTCGAACTCGCGTCGCGCCATCGCCTGCAGCAGCGGCGGCAGCGCCTGCGCGGCAAGCAGGTCGAGGCTGCGCAGGCGGCGCATGTCGACCAGGCTGTCGCCGGCAGGCCCGTTGTCGCCGGCATCGGGAGCCGCCGCGGCCGCACCTGCCATGCGTGCCAGCCCCTGCAGCAGCGCATCCCGGCTGCGCACGTGCAGGTAGCGCGACTGCACCGACGTCGGCAGGCGTCCGGCGCCCCAGAACCACAGCGCGTTGATCGCCGGCTTGCCCTGCGCGGCACGCTCGCGGTTGCGTGGATGCTGGTGCAGCACGACCTGCACCTCGGTGATCAGCGCGCGCCAGCGGCGTGCGGCGGCGTCATCGCCCTGCGGCAACGCCGCGAACAGGTCTTCGCCCAGTGCCTCGTCGGGCCCGGCCAGCGCCGGCAACTTCGTACCTTCCGGCAGGCGCAGGTACCAGCGCGCCGGATGCGGGGCATCGAGCTGGAACCCCATGTCGCCGAACAGCGGCCGCAGCGCCGGCAGGAATGCCTGCGCGTCCCCTGCATCCAGGCCTGGCCGTCACCCCAGCCGAGCAGGCGTGCACCGTTGATGTCCGGCGCCACATGCGACGGATCGGCACGCAGCCACAGGCCGCGACCCTCCGCGTCGCTGCCAGCGGCGTCGACCAGCCGGGTCAGCGCCGCGACCGGCCAGTGGTCGGGAAGGAGGCGGAAATGGCGGCGCAGCTGCGCGCGCGCGCCCGGTTCACCCCTGCCCTTAGTCGGCCCGGCCCAGCGCCCGGCCGATCGCCGCCGGCAACGGACCCGGCAATCGCGTCCGCTCCGGCAGCAGCAGGGTGATGGTGGCCATCAGCCGACGTAGGCGACGCCGGCGATTTCGTATTCGCGGCGGCCGCCCGGCGCGTCGATGGCGATCGCATCGCCCTCTTCCTTGCCGATCAGCGCACGCGCCACCGGCGAGGAGATCGCGATCAGGCCCTGCTTGATGTCGGCCTCCAGGTCACCCACGATCTGGTAGCGGACTTCCTCGTCCGTCTCCACGTCGGCCAGGGTCACGGTCGCGCCGAACACGACCTTGCTGCCGGCGTTGAGCTTGGCCACGTCGATCAGGTCGGCGTGCGAGAGCTCGCCTTCGAGCTGCTTGATCCGGCCCTCGATGAAGCCCTGCTGCTCGCGCGCGGCGTGGTACTCGGCGTTCTCCTTGAGGTCGCCGTGGCCGCGGGCCTCGGCAATGGCGGCGATCACTTCCGGCCGCTTCACCGACTTCAGGTGGTCCAGCTCGTCGCGCAGGCGCTGGGCGCCCTTCAGCGTCATCGGCGCCCTCATGCCTGCAACTCCTTATGAAGTTCCTGCAGCGACCAGACCGGGCCGGTGCCGCGGTATTCGAGCGAATGCACCAGCGCCCTAGCGCCGGCAATGGTGGTCGAATAGGTGACGCGCTGCTGCAGCGCCTCGCGCCGGATCGAGAACGAGTCGGCGATCGCCGCCCGGCCCTCGGTGGTGTTGACGATGTAGGCGATCTCGCCGTTCTTGATCGAATCGACGATGTGCGGGCGGCCTTCGGCGACCTTGTTGACCACCGAGCACGCCACGCCGTTCTCCTGCAGCCAGGCGGCCGTGCCACGCGTGGCGACGATGCTGAAGCCGCGCTCGACCAGGCCCAGGGCCACCGGCAGCACGCGCTTCTTGTCCGGATCGCGCACGGAGACGAACGCCTTGCCCGGCGCCGGCGCCTTGATCCCGCCGGCTTCCTGCGCACGCGCCATCGCCGCGCCGAAGTTGCGGCCCACGCCCATCACCTCGCCGGTGGAGCGCATCTCCGGGCCGAGGATCGGATCGACGCCCCAACTTGGCGAACGGGAAGATCGCCTCCTTCACCGAGTAGTAGTCCGGCACCACTTCCTTCGTGGCACCCTGCTCGGCCAGGCTGAGACCGGCCATGCAGCGCGCGGCGATCTTGGCCAGCGACACGCCGGTGGCCTTGGACACGAACGGCACGGTACGCGAGGCGCGCGGATTCACTTCCAGCAGGTAGACGGTGTCGTCGCCTTCGTCGTTGGCCTGGATCGCGAACTGGGTGTTCATCAGGCCCACGACATTGAGCGCCTTGGCCAGCTCGATGACCTGGCGGCGCAGTTCGTCCCGGGTCGCGGCCGACAGCGAATACGGCGGCAGCGAGCAGGACGAGTCGCCCGAGTGCACGCCGGCCTCCTCGATGTGCTCCATCACGCCGCCGATCAGGGTCGCGCCGGTGGAGTCGGCGATCAGGTCGACGTCGACCTCCACCGCGTTGTCGAGGAAGCGGTCCAGCAGCACCGGCGAATCGTTGGAGACCTTGACCGCGTCGCGCACGTAGCGGGCCAGGTCCGATTCGCCATAGACGATTTCCATGGCGCGGCCGCCGAGCACGTAGCTCGGGCGCACGACCAGCGGATAGCCGATCTCGCGGGCTAGGACCAGCGCCTCGTCGGCGTTGCGGGCGATGCGGTTCGGCGGCTGCTTCAGGCCGAGCTTGTCGACCAGCTGCTGGAAGCGCTCGCGGTCCTCGGCCAGGTCGATCGAGTCCGGGCTGGTGCCGATCACCGGCACGCCGTTGGCCTCCAGCGCGCGCCCAGCTTCAGCGGAGTCTGGCCGCCGTACTGCACGATCACGCCCTTGGGCTGCTCGAGCTCCACGATCTCCAGCACGTCCTCGAGCGTGAGCGGCTCGAAGTACAGGCGGTCGGAGGTGTCGTAGTCGGTGGACACGGTCTCCGGGTTGCAGTTGACCATGATGGTCTCGTAGCCGTCCTCGCGGAGGGCAAGCGCGGCATGGACGCAGCAGTAGTCGAACTCGATGCCCTTACCGATGCGGTTGGGGCCGCCACCGAGGATCATGATCTTGTCGCGGCCGGTCGGCTGCGCCTCGCACTCGTCCTCGTAGGTCGAGTACAGGTAGGCGGTGCTGGTGGCGAACTCGGCAGCGCAGGAGTCCACGCGCTTGTACACCGGCCGGACCTTGTGCGCGCGGCGCAGGGCGCGGATCGCCGCCTCGTTGGTGCCGGCCAGCTGGGCTAAGGCGCGCGTCGGAGAAGCCGTTGCGCTTGAGCTTGCGCAGGCGCAAGGCGTCCAGCGCGTCGAGGCCGTCGGCGGACAGCGCCTGTTCGTCCTGGATGATCTCCTCGATCTGGTCGAGGAACCACGGATCGATGAACGACAGCGCGTGGATGTCCTCCACGCCCATGCCGGCGCGGAACGCATCGGCGACGTAGAACAGGCGTTCCGGGCCCGGCGCCTTGAGCTCGCGCCGCAGCGTGGCTAAGGTCGTCCTCGCTGGACAGGTCCAGCCCGGTCGGGTCGAAGCCGACCTTGCCGGTCTCCGCGCCGCGCAGGGCCTTCTGCACCGACTCGCGGAAGGTGCGGCCCATCGCCATCACCTCGCCCACCGACTTCATCTGGGTGGTCAGGCGCGCGTCGGCCTGCGGGAACTTCTCGAAGGCGAAGCGCGGGATCTTGGTGACGACGTAGTCGATCGCCGGCTCGAACGAGGCCGGGGTGAGGCCGCCGGTGATCTCGTTCGTCAGTTCATCCAGGGTGTAACCCACGGCCAGCTTGGCGGCGACCTTGGCGATCGGAAAGCCCGTCGCCTTGGAGGCAAGCGCGGAGGACCGCGACACGCGCGGGTTCATCTCGATCACCACCACGCGGCCGGTCTGCGCGTTGATGCCGAACTGCACGTTCGAGCCGCCGGTATCCACGCCGATCTTGCGCAGCACCGCGATCGAGGCGTCGCGCAGGCGCTGGTATTCCTTGTCGGTCAGGGTCTGCGCCGGGGCGACGGTGATCGAGTCGCCGGTGTGCACGCCCATCGGATCGAGGTTCTCGATCGAGCAGACGATGATGCAGTTGTCCGCGGTGTCGCGGACCACTTCCATCTCGAACTCCTTCCAGCCCAGCACCGATTCTTCCACCAGCACCTCGGTGGTCGGCGACAGCTCCATACCGCGGTTGACGATGTCGATCAGCTCTTCGCGGTTGTAGGCGATGCCGCCGCCGCTGCCGCCCAGGTGAAGCTGGGGCGGATGATCGTCGGGTAGCCCACGCGGGTCTGGATGTCGAGTGCTTCCTCGAGCGTGTGCGCGACCTCGGCCTTCGGGCACCTCCAGGCCGATCTCGCCCATCGCCACGCGGAACAGCTCGCGGTCCTCGGCCATGCGGATCGCGTCGCGCTTGGCGCCGATCAGCTCCACGCCGTACTTCTCCAGCACGCCGTGGTCGGCCAGGTCCAGCGCGCAGTTCAGCGCGGTCTGGCCGCCCATGGTCGGCAGCAGCGCGTCGGGCTTCTCCTTGGCGATGATCTTCTCGACCGTCTGCCAGTTGATCGGCTCGATGTACACCGCGTCGGCGGTGTCCGGGTCGGTCATGATCGTCGCCGGGTTGCTGTTGACCAGCACCACGCGGTAACCCTCTTCGCGCAGCGCCTTGCAGGCCTGCGCTCCCGAGTAGTCGAACTCGCATGCCTTACCGATGACGATCGGGCCGGCGCCGATGATCAGGATCGTCTTGATGTCAGTGCGCTTTGGCATCTCAGTTCTTCTCCGCGGGCGTGTTCGACATCAGCGCAACGAACCTGTCGAACAGCGGTGCGACGTCGTGCGGGCCGGGCGAGGCTTCCGGGTGGCCCTAAGCTGAAAGCGGGGGCGTCGGTCAGTTCGATGCCCTGGTTGGTACCGTCGAACAGCGAGCGGTGGGTCACGCGCACGTTCGCCGGCAGGGTCGACTCGTCGACCGCGAAACCATGGTTCTGCGAGGTGATCATCACCCGGCCGGTATCGAGGTCGATCACCGGGTGGTTGGCGCCATGGTGGCCATGGCCCATCTTCACCGTCTGCGCGCCGGCGGCCAGCGCCAGCAGCTGGTGGCCCAGGCAGATACCGAACAGCGGCACCTTGCCGGCCACGAGTTCGCCGATCGCGGCGATCGCGTAGTCGCACGGTGCCGGGTCGCCAGGAGCCGTTGGACAGGAACACGCCGTGCGGCGACAGCGCGAGCACCTCGGCGGCGGGGGTCTGCGCCGGCACCACGGTCACCTCGCAGCCGCGCTCGGCGAGCATGCGCAGGATGTTGGTCTTCACGCCGAAGTCGTAGGCCACCACCTTGAACTTCGGTTCGGCGTGCACGAATTCATTGCGGTCCAGGTCCAGCTGGCCGTCGGCCCACGGGTACCGCTCGGTGGTGCTGACGACCTTGGCTGGCAGTCATGCCCTTCAGTCCGGGGAACTTGCGCGCCGCTTCCAGCGCCTGCTCCACATCGATCGTACCGGCCATCAGCGCGCCGTTCTGGGCGCCGCGCTCGCGCAGGATGCGGGTCAGCTTGCGGGTGTCGATGCCGGCGATCGCGACCACGCCGCGCGCGGCCAGCCAGTCCTGCAGCGACACTTCACTGCGCCAGCTGCTGGGGCGGCGCGGCACGTCGCGTACGATCAGGCCGGCCGACCAGACCTTGGAGGCCTCGTCGTCCTTACCGGTGCAGCCGGTGTTGCCGATATGCGGGTAGGTCAGCGTGACCAGCTGGCGGGCATAGGAGGGATCGGTGACGATCTCCCGGTAGCCGGTCATGGCGGTGTTGAACACCACTTCGCCGACCGACAGGCCGCTGGCGCCTACGGATTCGCCCTCGAACACGGTGCCGTCTTCGAGGACGAGGATTGCGGGATGGGTCACGTCGTTCGCCTTGGAGATGGGGAGAGCCCCGTCGCCGGCCCGCTTTGTCGGAAGCGGGCTGCAGAAAACCGCGGACTCGGTATTTCTCCGGTCCGGGGTGTGGGGTAACAGGCGAGCGGGAATTGTACCGGCGAAGCCCTCAAAAGGGAACGTCGGCGGGCCCGTTGGAACGGCCTCGCGAGCTCGGCGACGGCGGCTATTCAGCTGACGTCGAACAGCAGCCCCCGCATCGTGTACAGGCCCGGCCCGCGGCCCGCCAGACGCGACGCGGCCTGCAGCGCGCCACGGGCGAAGATGTCGCGGCTGGTGGCGCGGTGCACCAGTTCGATCCGCTCGCCCTGGCCCGGCGAACTGGACCAAGGTGCTCACCGACGATGTCGCCGGCGCGCAGGCTGGCGTAGCGCGGTTGCGCGCCGCCACGCTGTGCCGATTCGCCTAGGGTCAGCGCGGTGCCGGACGGCGCATCCTTCTTGTGCACGTGGTGCGATTCGACGATGTCGCAGTCCCAGCCCGGCAACGCGACCGCGGCGCGCTCGACCAGTTCGTTGAGCACCGCCACGCCGACGCTGAAATTCGAGGCCCACAGCAGCGGGATTGCGCGCGAGCCCGCTTCCAGCGCCTGGCGCTGCGCTGCGCCGGCTCCAGCCCGGTGGTGCCGGACACCAGCGCACGCCCGCGATCCACGCACAGCGCCAGCACCGGATCGAAACCCTCGGGCAGGCTGAAGTCGATGGCCACGTCGAAATCCGGCACGCCTGCAAGCTCGGACGCGGCGAAGTGCGGCACGCCGTCGACCACCCGCTGCGCCGGCGAGCGCCGGGTCACCGCGGCGACCACCTGCCAGCTTGCCGGGGACTCGGCGGCCAGCCGCAGCAGGGCCTAGCCCATGCGACCGGACGCACCATGGATGAGGACGCGCAGGGGAGTGGTGTTCATAGGCCGCGCAGGCTAGCGGGCCGGGCTACCGGCGGGCAAGCCGCGCCGGTGATTGCAGCGGAAACGGATGCGATGCACGCGGCGGTCACCAGACCAGGGTCGTCGGCACCTGGTAGCGCGGATCGGCGTACGGGTCGTCCCCGGCCGGCGCGGACGGATCGACCTTCAGCGCCACTGCCGGCGCGAACACCTGCTCGGTCTCGGCCAGCACCGCCGCATCGACCAGCAGGTAGCGGCCATTGAGCTGGACCACCCCGAGCTCACCGGCATTGAGGGCCTTGAGCTGGGCTTCGCTGACGTAGATCCGCTTGATCTTGCCGCCGTACTCGAAGTGGCGGGCGATCTCGGCGGTCGCATCGTTCAGCGCCCTGCCCTGCAGCAGGGTTTCCAGTTTCGCCTTGGCCTCGCGGCGCAGGCGCGCTTCTTCCTGCTTCAGCCGCTCGGTCTCGATCCGCTCCTGCTTTTCCCTGTTGGCGCGCAGCGCCCAGGCCTTGCCCAGGTCCATCTCGCTGGCCGGCTTGCGCACCTTACCATCACGGTGCGGCCCACGCTCGGCGTGCGGCTTCGGCTTGCCCGCAGCGGCGCCCTGCCCGCCCGGCCGGCCACCCTTGTGAGGCGGCTTGTGTGGCGGCCTGCCCTGCCCCTGCGACCCGGACCTGCCGGGGTTGGGCTTGCGCTCGGGCGCGGGTGCGGATTTGAAGCCGAGGGTGAGCAGCTGGTCGCGAAGGCTGTCGGTCATTGCCGGTTCGGGTCTGGATTCAGGGTGTGCTATGGCCGTCGGGGGCCGGAGGATCAGTAATGCGGCGGCGGCGGTTCGCTTGCCGGATCGGCGTAGATGCTGCCACGCAGGCCGCGCAGGTCGGCGAGCACGGCGCGCATCAGCTCGTCGCTGCGCACCCGCTCCATCCTTACCTCGGCCAGCGCTTCGCTGAGCTCGGCCAGCGCGTGCTCCTGGAAGGCGAGCCGGGTTTCCAGCTCGACCAGACGCTGCTCGAGCCCGGCTTCGTCGACAGTCTTCATCTGTGCAGGACTCATGCGTTGCTTCCGGGCAGGCGCACCGAACGCCCGCGGCCGATGCCGTAATAGGCCAAGGCCGGCGGCCTCCGCGCCTCCCCGGGTTCGTAGAGGTTGCGGCCGTCGAACACGACCGCGTCGCCGAGCGCGGAGTGCAGGCGGGCGAAGTCCGGGCTGCGGAACTCCTTCCATTCGGTCACCACCACCAGCGCATCGGCACCGTCGAGCGCGGAGTGCGCCGAGCGGCACAGCACCAGGTCATCGCGTTCGCCGAAGATCCTGCGTGCCTCGTCCATCGCTTCGGGATCGTAGGCCCGCACCGTGGCACCGGCCTCCCACAGCTGCGCGAGCAGGCGCCGGCTCGAGGCTTCGCGCATGTCGTCGGTATTGGGCTTGAACGACAGGCCCCAGACCGCGAACACCTTGCCGCGCACACCCTCGTCCTCGCCACGGTCGTAGTGGTGCTGGACCAGCTCGAACAGATGGCCCTTCTGCCGATCGTTGACTCCCTCCACCGCCTCTAGCAGCTCGGCGGCATAGCCGTGCTGCGCGGCCGTGCGGGCCAGCGCCTGCACGTCCTTGGGGAAGCACGAACCGCCATAGCCGGCGCCCGGGTAGATGAAGTGCCAGCCGATCCGCGGATCGGAACCGATGCCCTTGCGCACCGCCTCCACGTCCGCGCCGACCCGTTCGGCGATGTTGGCGATCTCGTTCATGAAACTGATCTTGGTCGCCAGCATCGCGTTGGCCGCGTACTTGGTCAGCTCGGCCGAGCGCACGTCCATCACCACGAAACGGTCGTGGTTACGGTTGAACGGCGCATACAGGCGACGCATCCGCGCCACCGCGGCCGGACTGTCGGCGCCAAGCACGATCCGGTCCGGGCGCATGCAGTCGGCCACCGCATCGCCTTCCTTGAGGAATTCCGGATTGGAGACCACGTCGAAAGCGACCTCGACGCCACGCGCGTGCAGCTCGCCGGCGATCGCCGCGCGCACGCGGTCGGCCGTGCCCACCGGCACGGTCGACTTGGCCACCACCACCACCGGCCACTCGATGTGCCGGCCGATGGTGCGCGCCACCGCCAGCACATACTTCAGGTCGGCGCCGCCGTCCTCGTCCGGCGGCGTGCCCACGGCGATGAACACGATTTCGCCGTGGGCGATCGCGGCGGCCGCGTCGGTGCTGAAGTGCAGCCGGCCTGCGGCATGGTTGGCCTTGACCATCTGCTCCAGGCCGGGCTCGTAGATCGGGATGACCCCGTTCCTCAGGCCTTCGACCTTGTCCGCGTCGACATCGACGCAGACCACGTCATGGCCGACCTCGGCCAAGGCAGGTGCCAGTGACAAGGCCGACATAGCCCGTGCCGAAGATCGCAACGCGCATCGGTATTCCGTGTGTCCGCTACGTTGGCCGAAAGCCTAGCGCGCCAAATGTTACGGGGCGATGCCGAGCAGTTCGACGTCGAACGTCAGGGTCGCGTTCGGGCCGATCTTCGGCGGGCTGCCGCTCGCGCCATAGGCCAGGTCGGACGGGATCCAGAAGCGGTACTTGGCACCGACCGGCATCAGCGACAGGCCTTCGGTCCAACCGGCGATCACGCGGTTGAGCGGGAATTCGGCCGGCTCGCCGCGCTCGTAGGAACTGTCGAACACGGTGCCGTCGAGCAGCTTGCCCTCGTAATTGACGCGCACGGTGTCGCTGGCCATCGGACGCGGGCCGCTGCCCTCGCGCAGGACCAGGTACTGCAGGCCCGAAGGCGTGGTCAGCACGCCCTTCTGGGCGCGGTTGGCGGCGAGGAACGCGGCACCGTCGGTACGGTTCTTGCCGGCCACGGCCTGCTGCTTGCTCGCCATGAAGGCCTGCAGGGTGGACATCGCCTCCTGCTCGGTCATCAGCGACGCGCCGGTCTTGCCGAGGGTGGTGCGCACCGCCTGCATCAGCACGGCGGCGTCGATCTCGTTCTTCAGCGGCAGCAGTGACGGGCCCACCATGCGTTCGCCGACCAGCAGGCCGACCTGCTCCTTGGTCGGTGCCGGCGGCTCGCTGCCCGGCGGCATGCCCGGCACGCGCTGGCCCGAACGCGCCGCCACCGCGACCTGCAGGGCGTTGTGCGTCGCCTGCGCCTGCTCTTCCGACTGCAGCGGCTTGCCGCCGGCCAGCGAGTTGTCCAGCGCCTTCCGCATCGAGGCGAAGTCGATATCCTGGGCGATGGGCTGGAACGAGCGGGCGACGTCGAGGCCGATCGCGTAACTCACCTTGTCCTTCTCGGTGGCCAGCGTCGTCTTGTCCTGTGCCACGGCCGTGCCTGCCATCATGCTCGCTCCCATCACCAGCGACGCTGCGGGCCGCCGCGCATGCGGTTGTTCATTCGTTGGTTCCCTGAGGGGTTGTTCGGTCCACCGGCGTCGCCGGCGCGGCGACATTGTCGCATGCGCGACGCGCGCCGGCGCCGGTTTCAGCGCTTCGGCGCCGCCGCCTTCAGCTCGCGCCTGATCGCCGCGACCAGTTCCGGATCGTCCGGCTTGACCTTGCTCGGCCAGTTGCCGACCACGCGCCCGTCGCGCGAAACCAGGTACTTGTGGAAGTTCCACACCGGGGACACGCCGGTGGCGTCGTGCAGGCGCTGGTAGAGCGCGGTGGTTTCCGGGCCGGTGACGTGCACCTTCTCGTACATCGGGAACTTGACCCCGTAGGTCAGCGTGCAGAACTCCTGGATCTGCGCCTCGCTGCCGGGCTCCTACCCCTGAAGTCATTCGACGGGAAACCCAGCACGGCGAACCCCTGCGCGGCGAATTGCTGCTGCAGCGCTTCCATACCCTCGTACTGGGGCGTGAAACCACATTTGCTGGCCGTATTGACGATCAGCAGGACCTTGCCGCCCTGCTGCTGGTTCAGGTTCACCGGGGTCTTGCCGGCCAACGGGCGGTAGCTGACATCCAGCAACGCGGGGACAGCCGCCATGGCCGGCAGCGCGGAAACCAGAAGAATGCCCTTTAAAATCATTGACTTGAGCGACATGAGCGATCCTTACGAAAAGTGATGCCCGGATAGGCCATCAGTTGGGTACGACGGTGTTGACACCCTGTGTTTAGGTGTTATAGTTGAATACAACACCAGTCACCCAAAGCAGGACACCCGCATGAAACGCATCCTGTCTGTCCATCGCTCCTGGTTCATGGCCCCAGGCCTTAGCCGCAGCGGTCGTGGGAACGGCGCGGTGGCTGCCCGACCACGATGGACGCCGTGGTGATTATGGACTTGCCGGAGCCGCCACGGAACGTGGCGACGCCGACCTGGCGGGGCGCGCGGCCGCGGAGCGGCCGGTGCGCAGGTCGCGGGCTTCGTCGGCCATGCCCTATTTCTCCTTTGCGCAGTCGCTGCGCTCACGGGGTTGACCATGAGTGACATCCAGTGGAGCGACGGCGCTCCGATCTACCGCCAACTGAAGGACCGTGTGATCGCCATGATGCTCGACGGAATCCTCAGGCCGGGCGAAGCCCTGCCTTCCGTGCGGCAAGTCGCCGCCGAATACCAGCTCAATCCGATCACCGTCTCCCGCGCCTACCAGGAGCTGGCGGACGAGGGCCTGGTGGAGAAAGCGGCGCGGCCTGGGCATGTTCGTGACCGAGGAGGCCTCCCGGCAGCTGCGCAGCAGCGAGCGCGAGCGCTTCCTGAAGGACGAATGGCCGGCGGTGGCCGAGCGCATCCAGCGCCTGGGCCTGTCCGTACAAGACCTGCTCACCTCCCTGGGGAACCACTGATGAACGCTGAAGCTTCCCTCGCCGCGGATCCCGGCGCGACGGCCGGCACCGATACGGTCGTCACCGCCCGCGGCCTGCGCAAGGCCTACAAGAACAAGGTCGCCGTGGCGGGCGCCGACTTCGACATCGGCGCCGGCCGGATCGTCGGCCTGATCGGTCCGAACGGCGCCGGCAAGACCACCGCGCTGAAGGCGATCCTTGGCCTGACCCCGTTCGAGGGCGACCTGCGGGTCCTGGGCAAGGACCCGCGCACCCAGCGCAACGAGTTGATGAACGACGTCTGCTTCATCGCCGACGTGGCGGTGCTGCCGCGCTGGATGCGGGTGCGCGACGCCATCGACTTCGTCGCCGGCGTGCATCCGCGCTTCGACCGCGCCCGCTGCGAACGCTTCCTTACCAACACCCAGCTGCATCCGAAGCTGCGGGTGCGCGAGATGTCCAAGGGCATGATCGTGCAGCTGCACCTTACTTTAATCATGGCCATCGACGCACGCCTGCTGGTGCTGGACGAACCGACCCAGGCCTGGACATCCTCTACCGCAAGCAGTTCTACCAGCGCCTGCTGGAGGACTACTTCGACGAGAACAAGACCATCGTGATCACCACCCACCAGGTCGAGGAGATCGAGCACATCCTCACCGACGTGCTGTTCATCCGCGACGGCAGGATCGTGCTGTCCTCGCAGATGGACGATGTCGCCGAGCGCTACACCGAAGTGCTGGTTGGCGCCGACCGGGTCGAGGCGGCGCGTGCGCTGCGCCCGATCGACGAGCGCGGCCTGCCCTTCGGCAAGACCGTGCTGCTGTTCGACGGCGTACCGCAGGCCCAGCTCGCCGCCGGGCGAGACCCGCAAGCTGCGTTATGGCCGACCTGTTCGTCGCCATCATGAAGGGGACCTACGCATGAACGCATTGAACCCCACCGCCGCCCGCGCGACTCCGCACGACACGGCCAAGTTCAAGCTGCTGCTCCAGCGCGAATACTGGGAAAACCGCGGCGGCTTCTTCTGGGCGCCGCTGATCACCGGCGGCATTATCGTCGGCCTGAACCTGATCCTGGCGGTGATCGGCAGCATTGCCGCGCGCCGCAGCATGGGCAGCAGCGGCTTCGTCTTCGAAGATGCCGATCCGCACCAGGTCGGCACGGCGCTCGGCGCGATGGGCGACGGCATGATGCTCGGTGGCGTGATCGTGGCCTGCGTCGTGCTCGCCTTCGTGGTGTTCTTCTATGCGCTGGGCTCGCTCTACGACGACCGCCGCGACCGCAGCATCCTGTTCTGGAAATCGCTGCCGGTCTCGGACACGCAGACCGTGCTGTCGAAAGCGGCCTGGGCGCTGGTGCTGGCCCCGCTGTGGGCGATCGGCGTCGGCCTGCTGATCGGCGTGGCGCTGTGGGTGATCTCGGCGCTGACCATCACCGTCAACGGCCTGCCGGCGGCGCATGCGGTGTTCACCCAGTCGCACCCGCTGAAGATCGTCTTCGGCGTGCTGGCCTCGCTGCCGGTGTACATGGTCTGGGCGCTGCCGACGATCGGCTGGCTGATGTTCTGCTCGGCCTGGGCACGCTCCAAGCCGTTCCTGTGGGCGGTGCTGATCCCGGTGCTGGCCTGCGTGGTGATCAGCATGACCACGATCCTGCCCGGCGTTGACATCGCCCACGACAAGGTCTGGTACACGCTGGTCTACCGCGGCCTGCTCAGCGTGGTGCCCGGCGGCTGGTTCCCGGCGTACGGCGGCCTTATCGATCCGGCCCCGGACATCAACACCCCCGACGAACTGGCCAGCGCGATCGACCTGACCCGCAGCTGGAACGCCTTCGCCACTGCCGACCTGTGGATCGGCGCGGCGGTCGGCGCGGCCTTCATCGCCATCGCGATCCGCCTGCGCCGCTGGCGCGACGAAGCCTGACCCGCCAACGCACCGGAGATCCGCCCAATGCGCCTGCCGATCCTCGCCCTGCTCGCCTTCGTCCCGACGCTGGCCCTGGCCGACGACCACTGCGCCCATTCCGCGCCGCGCCAGCTGCAGCTGGACCTTACCGGAGTGAAGAAGGTGCGCGTGGAGACCCACCAGTTCGGGGTCGACCTGCGCGCAGGCGCCGGTCCCGCCCATTCGATCCAGGCCGCGCCTGCGCCAGCAAGGCGCAGTGGCTGCCCGACCTGACCGTCACCCAGCAGCGCAGCGGCGACACCCTGGTGGTGCAGCTGCGTCGCGAGAAGGATGCCGGCCTTTCCAGCCTGTTCGGCGACAACTACGCCTGGATGGAGCTGTCGGGCACCGTGCCGGCCGACGTGCTGGTGCAGCTGGTGGTCGGCTCGGGCGAGGCATCGCTGCAAGGCGCGGCCTCCGCCAGTGCCGACGTCGGCTCCGGTGAGGCCACGCTGCGCGGCATCCGCGGCCCGGTCACCGCGAAGGTCGGTTCGGGCGACATCGACGTCGATGGCGCCGGCTCGCTCGACGTACTCTCGGTTGGCTCCGGCGACGTCAAGGCGCGCAACGTAGCCGGCAACGCGAAGGTCGGCAGCATCGGCTCGGGTGACTTCGGGCTGGACGGCGCGCGCGGCGACGTGGCGGTCGGCTCGATCGGCTCCGGCGACGCGGAGCTGCGCAACGTCGGCGGCGCCGTGCGCATCGACTCGATCGGCTCCGGTGGCGCCGAGGTACGCGGCGCGGCCAGCCTGTCGGTCGGCTCGATCGGCAGCGGTGACGTCGACCACAGCAACGTGACCGGCGCGGTCGAGCTGCCGCGCCGCGACTGACTCTCCACTCCCGAGGAGACATCCCATGGACCGTTCCCGCCTGACGCTGCTTTCCGCCCTCCTCGCCTGCCTGCTGCCGCTCGCCGCGCAGGCCGCCGACACGCAGCAGAACGAAGTCGAGCGCGAGATCAGCGAGGAGATGGACCAGGCGCGCGGGAAGTGCGCGAGGAGCTGGCCGCCGCCCGCATCGAGCTGGAAACCTCCAACCTGGAGGTGGGTGATGGCCTGCACTTCGGCAAGTCCGGCAATTCGCGCGCGAAGGACCATGCGGCGTTGCCGAAGGCCGAGATCACCCCGCGCGGGGACTTCCTGGTCGACAGCAAGGCGGTGCCGACCAGCCCACAGCAACGGCGGGAGCTGCTGGCCTATCGCGGCCAGGTGATCGAGATCGCCAAGGCCGGCATCGACATCGGCGAGCGCAGCGCGCTGATGGCGCTGGACATGGTCGACCGCGGCCTGTTCAGCCTGATGGTCAGCGCCATGACCGGCGGCCTCGAGCGGCGCATGGAGAAAACCGTCAAGGACGCCATGGAACCGGGCGTGGCCCGGATCTGCCAGCGCCTGCCCGCCCTGCACGCCTCGCAGCAGCGCCTCGCCGCAAGCCTGCCGCAGTTCCGGCCCTACGCCACCCCGGAGGCGGACGACGTCGCGGACTGCGAAGACGAGATCCGCCGCGAATTCGCCCAGAACTGAAGGACACGACCATGCACAAGCTCCCGATCCTGGCCCTCGCCGCCCTGCTGCCGCTGGCCGCCTGTGGCAAGGACGAACCCGCGCCGGCGCCCACCGCCGCCGGCACCCCGGCAGCGCCCGCCCCGGCCAGCACCGCCCCGGTCGCAAGATCCATAGGAAGGGATGGCCGAGGCCAGCCGCAAGCTGGCCACCGAGAACATCGGCGTCGGCGAAGCGTCCGACAAGCCGAAGGCCGAAATCAGCCCGCAGGGCGACTTCCTAGTCGACGGCAAGCAGGTTCCGGTCGACGATGCGCAGCGCAAGCTGCTGCTCCAGCACCGCGCCAACCTGGTCGCGGTCGCGCAGGCCGGCATTGCCGTGGGCATGCAGGGCGCCGACCTCGGCATCGAGGCGGCGACCGGTGCCCTGAAGAGCGTGTTCCGCGGCGAGAGCGAGAAGTTCGGCCATAAATGGAAGCACGCGGCGAGGCCATCGAAGCCGAGGCGATGAAGCTGTGCGCACGCCTGCCGCCGCTGCTCGCCTCGCAACAGGCGCTGGCCAGCGCCCTGCCCGCCTTCCAGCCCTACGCGACGATGGACCAGCAGGACATCGATGACTGTGGCAAGGATGGCCACTACGACGTCGACCTCGGCAACGGCTCGCATGCGACCGCCCAGATCGAGGCGGACAGCCACGACAGCGACCATGGCCAGAACACCGACGCGGCGGCGGAAGCCGACGCGGCGGCCAAGGGCAGCTCCCGCGGGAATTGATCCGCAGGCGCCGGGAGGCGAACAACGGCCCGGCATCTACGCCGGACCGGACACACATGCGCCGGTACCGGCCCAACCCCGCGCATCGGCTTCCTCGCGTTGGCGCTCGCCGTTGCAGGGGGATGGTCGCCTGCGCGGCGCGACGGCTGATCACACCGGAACCCGGGATCGACAACGATCCGGTCCGCTGGCCACGGACCCGCAGGCGACGGCGCGCGACGCCGCCGCTGGACTCAGCCGCCACCCCCGCCGGGCTTGCCATGGATGCCGCCCCCTGGCGAGCACGGCCGGGTCGAGCAGCGCCGCGAGGGTCTTGGCCGGCAGGCCGGTGACCTCGATCGCCACCTCCAGCACGGGGCGGCCCTGCTTGTAGGCCTGCTTGGCGATGGCCGCGCCCTTCTCGTAGCCGATCACCGGATTGAGCGCGGTGACCAGGATCGGGTTGCGGTCCAGTGCCTCCTTCACCCGCTCCGGCCGCACCTTCAGCCCGGCGATCGCCGAGTCGGCCAGCAGCCGCGACACGTTCGACAGCAGCTGGATCGATTCGAGCAGGTTGGCCGCGATCAGCGGCAGGGTCACGTTGAGCTGGAAGTTGCCGGTCTGGCCGGCAATGGTGATCGCGGTGTGGTGGCCGATCACCTGCGCGGCGGCCATGACCGTCGCCTCGGGAATCACCGGATTGACCTTGCCCGGCATGATCGAGCTGCCCGGCTGCAGTGCAGGCAGCTCGATCTCGCCCAACCCCGCCAGCGGCCCGGCGTTCATCCAGCGCAGGTCATTGGCGATCTTGATCAGGGCCACCGCCAGCGCGTTGAGCTGGCCCGACAGCTCGACCGCGTCGTCCTGCGCGGCCAAGGCCTTCGAACTTGTCGTCGGCGCTCTCGAACTTCGTGCCGGCCAGCGCCGAGATCGCCTTGGCCGCGCGCGCGCCGAAGCGCGGATCGGCGTTGATTCCGCTGCCTATGGCGGTGCCGCCCAGCGGCAGCCGGCGCAGGCGCTTGAGGCTGTCCTCCAGCCGGCCCTGCGCCGACTTCAGCTGCGAGGACCATAAGGCGCCGAATTCCTGCTCGAAGGTCAGCGGCATCGCATCCATCAGGTGGGTGCGGCCGGTCTTGACCATCCGGCGCAGTTCGCGGCCGCGCCTGTCGATGGTCCTGCGCAGGTGCTTCAACGCCGGCAGCAGGTCCTCGACCACGCCCAGCTGCGCCGACACCCGGATCGCGGTGGGAATGACGTCGTTGGAGCTCTGGCCGAGGTTGACGTGGTCGTTGGGGTGGACCCTGCCCTTGCCGGCCTTGCCTGACGCATTGGCGAGCGCGGCGATCACCTCGTTGGCGTTCATGTTCGAGGAGGTGCCCGAACCGGTCTGGTAGATGTCGACCGGGAAGTGGGCGTCGTACGTGCCGGTGGCCACGTCCAGCGCGGCGGCGCGCACCGCGCCGGCCACGTTCTTCGGCAGCAGGCCCATACCGGCATTGACCTCGGCGGCGGCGGCCTTGACTAAGGCCAGCGCACGGATGAAGCCGCGCGGCATCGGCCGGCCGGAGACCGGGAAGTTCTGCACCGCGCGCTGGGTCTGCGCGCCCCACAGGGCGTCGGCGGGCACCTGCAGCTCGCCCATGCTGTCGTGCTCGAGCCGGGTGCGTGCGGACGCCGTGGCGCCATGCGCCGGGGACTTCGGGATCGCCGGCGCCTTGGCGCGGGACCGGGGCCTTGCTTGGCTCATGGCCGTCTCCAGTGGGGATGGACCCCGGCGGGCGACCGGCAGGCGCCGGCGGCGGGCGGGGCGGCCAGCATACGCCGCAGGCCCGGGGGTCCGGTCCGGGGACGGCGACTGCGGCCGGCGCGGTAAACTGTTGCGTCCCCTCGCCTGTTCCCTGATTGCCCATGTCGGATTCCGCCCTGCTCGCCCTGTCCCCGCTCGACGGCCGCTACGCCTCCAAGGTCGATGCGCTGCGCCCGATCTTTTCCGAGTACGGCCTGATCCGGGCCCGGGTACGCGTGGAGGTCGAATGGCTGCTGGCGCTGGCCGCCGAGCCGGGCATCGTCGAACTGGCGCCGTTCTCCGCCGGCGCGCAGCAGCGCCTGCGCGCGCTGGCGGACAACCTGTCGGTGGCCGACGCGGCGCGGGTCAAGGAGATCGAGCGCACCACCAACCATGACGTCAAGGCGGTCGAGTACCTGATCAAGGAACGGCTGAAGGACGATGCAGAACTGGGTCCGGCGCTGGAATTCGTCCACTTCGCCTGCACCAGCGAGGACATCAACAACCTGTCCTACGCGCTGCTGCTGCGCGAGGCGCGCGACAGCGTCCTGCTGCCGGCGATCGACGGCGTCGCCGCCCGCCTGCGCCAGCTGGCCCACGACCAGGCCGGCCAGCCGATGCTCTCGCGCACCCACGGCCAGACCGCCTCGCCGACCACGCTGGGCAAGGAAGTGGCCAATGTCGTCGCCCGCCTGGAGCGCCAGCGCCGGCAGATCGCCGCGGTCGAGCTGACCGGCAAGATCAACGGCGCGGTCGGCAACTACAACGCGCACCTCGTCAGCTACCCGGACGTGGACTGGCCGGCCTTCGCGCAACGCTTCGTCGAGGGACTGGGCCTGCCGTTCAACCCGTACACCACCCAGATCGAGCCGCACGACAACGTGGCCGAGCTGGGCGACGCGATCCGTCGCGCCAACACGGTGCTGGTCGACCTGGCCCGCGATGTGTGGGGCTACATCTCGCTGGGCTACTTCAAGCAGAAGCTGAAGGAAGGCGAGGTCGGCTCCTCGACCATGCCGCACAAGGTCAACCCGATCGACTTCGAGAATGCGGAAGGCAACTTCGGCATCGCCAACGCCCTGTTCGAGCACTTCTCGGCCAAGCTGCCGATCAGCCGCTGGCAGCGCGACCTGACCGACTCGACCGTGCTGCGCGCGCTGGGCACCGCCTTCGGCCACACCCAGGTGGCGCTGGACTCGCTGGGCAAGGGCCTGGGCAAGCTGGAGGTGAACCCGCAGCGGATCGATGCCGACCTCGACGCGGCCTGGAAGTGCTGGCCGAAGCCGTGCAGACGGTGATGCGCCGCCACGGCCTGCCCAACCCGTACGAGCAGCTCAAGGCGCTGACCCGCGGCCATGGCATCGACGCCGACGCCATGCGCACCTTCGTCGCCTCGCTGGACCTGCCCGCGGATGCGCGCGCGCGGCTGGCCGTGCTGACCCCGGCCGGCTACATCGGCCTTGGCCGAGCGGCTGGCCCGCGGCATCTGACGCCGAAGCCGCCCGGCGCTCCAGCGACCAAGCCACCCATCCCGGCAGTGGATGCGTCCGGCCTTGGCTTCCTGGACAGGGGCGCCGCGCCGCCCTGCGATATCCTGACCACGCCGCGCCCTTCGGCCCGCGGCCCGTGGTCGCGGTCGGGTCCGGGCGCGACCACACCGCTGGCCTCGACCGGCGCCTGCCGCGCCCACGCCGCCCAGCCCGGGCTGGACACGCGGCTGGCGGACGACGGTATCGCCCCGGCCCGCTAGACACTCCCGTCCCGACGTCGACGACATGCACCTGCTGATCAACATCGACGTCGACGACCTGCCTCGCGCCGAGGCCTTCTACCGCGATGCCTTCGGTACTGGCCGCGGCGCGCCGTTTCGGCGACGCCGCGGTGGAGATGCTCGGCGCGCAGGCCCCGTTCTACCTGCTGCGCAAGCCGGCCGGCAGCACCGGCGCGGCCGCCGCGCCGCGCGACTACCACCGCCACTGGACCCCACTCCACCTGGACGTCGTGGTCGATGACCTGGACGCGGCCCAGCCCGCGCACTTGCCGCTGGCGCATGCGCCGAAGGCGAGGTGCGCGAAGCCGACTGGGGCCGCATCGTGCAGCTGGCCGACCCGTTCGGGCACGGCTGGTGCCTGCTCCAGTTCCTCGGCCGCGGCTACGACGAGATCGCCTCATGACTTCCAAGACCCCCAGCAAGACCCCTGTCTCGGCGACGCTGCCGTTCGAGATCGACGCCGCCGGCCTACCACTTCCCGCTGGGCATGGACCCGGCGGTGTTCCTGCGCGACTACTGGCACAAGCGCCCCCTGCTGATCCGCAACGCCTTCCCCGGCTTCCACGCCCCGCTGATGCCCGAGGACCTTACCGGGCTGGCCTGCGAGGAAGGCGTGCTGGCGCGGCTGATCAGCCTGGACCGCGCCAGCGGCCGCTGGGACGTGCGCACCGGTCCGTTCCATAAGAGGATTTCCCGGGGCTGCCCGACCACGACTGGACCCTGCTGGTCCAGGACGTGGACCGCTGGGATCCGGACGTGGCCGCGCTGCTCGAACAGTTCCGCTTCCTGCCGCGCTGGCGCATCGACGACGTGATGATCAGCTTCGCCGCCACTGGCGGCTCGGTCGGCGCGCACGTCGACCACTACGACGTGTTCCTGCTGCAGGGCCAGGGCCACCGCCGCTGGCAGATCGACGCCAGCGTCGCGCTCGGTGGGCCGCTGCCGGAGCTCGCCTTCCAGGGACGAGGTGGCGATCAAGTTGCTGCGCCAGTTCCACCCGACCCACGACTGGGTATTGGGCCCGGGCGACATGCTCTACCTGCCGCCGCTGGTCCCGCACCACGGCGTGGCCGAAGACCCGTGCCTGACCTTCTCGGTCGGCATGCGCGCGCCGTCCTCCTCGGAACTGATCGGCGACTGGCTGGACGAAGTGCTGCTCGACGCCGACGAGGCGATCCGCTACCACGACGAGGACCCGGCCGTGCCGGCCGATCCGCACGAGATCGACGTGGCGGCGATGAACCGCGTGGTCGAGGCGCTCAATGCCATACGCATGAACGATCCGGACCGGCTCGGCGACTGGTTCGGCCGCTTCATCACCACCTACCGCGCCGCCGGCGGCGGTGATGGCCCGCGGCGACGAGCGCCCGCGGATCGAACTGGAGTGGGACCTGGGCCACGGCGCGGCATTGCAGCGCCACCCCCTGGCGCGGATGGCGTGGCGCCGCAACCACGGCGCCACGCATGCCAGCCTGTTCTGCAGCGGCCGCACCCTGCACCTGCCGCTGGACGACGCGCGCAGGCTGGCCGACGCGCCATCGCTCGATGGCGCGGGCTGGCAGGCCCTTTCGCCCGCCGGCCGCGACGCGGTCCACGCGCTTTTACCAGGGCGGCTACTACGCCCTGCTGAGCGACGATCCTGACGCCGGGGACGCCGGCGAGTGAATATCGCCGTCACTGTCGCCACCGCCGACTACGCCATCGACCACGCGCGGCTGCACGCCGTGCGCGCGACGGTGTTCGTCGACGAGCAGCAGGTCCCGGCCGAGCTCGAACGCGACGCGCTCGATCCGCTCAGCTTCCACGTGCTGGCCGTGGAAGCTGGCGGCCAGGTCGTGGGCGCGGCGCGGCTGACCCCGGAACGGCGGATCGGTCGCATGGCCGTGCTCGCGAGCCACCGCGGCCAGGGCATCGGCGAGGCCATGCTGGCCGCGCTGGTGGAAGAGGCCCGTCGCCGCGGCTGGACCGAAGTGTCGCTGCATGCGCAACTGCACGCGTTGCCGTTCTACGCCCGCGCCGGATTCGTCCCGTTCGGACCGGCTTTCGTCGAGGCCGGGATCGGCCACCGCGAGATGCGCCGCCACCTGCCCGGCTCCAGCCCGGTCGAGGACGCCGACGGCGTCGCCGCGGTGCTGGTCGCGCTGGCCGCCCATGCCCGTCGCGAGCTGGGCATCTACAGCCGGGCGATGGATCCGGGACTGCTCGACCGGAAGGAAGTGCTCGACGCGTTGCGCCGCTTCGCCGTGCGTCCGGGCGAACGCCGGATCCGCATCCTGCTGCAGGACGCGGCCACGCCGCAGCGCTCCGGTGCGCCGCTGCTGCCGCTGGCCCAGCGCCTGCCCAGCGTGTTCGCCTTCCGCGAGGTCCGCGATCCGGTCGACACCCGCTATCCGTCCGCCTATGCCTTCAACGACACCGGCGGCGCCTGCTTCCGCACGCTGGGCCATCGCTTCGACGGCGAAGGCGGGCTGGACGACGCGCCGCTGGCGCAGCGGCTGCAGCGGGGGTTCGACCGGGTCTGGGAGCGCTCGCGCCCCTGCACCGAATACCGCGTCCTCTAGGGCGCGGCCGGCATCGCCGCGGGGCCGGTGCCGGCACGGGTGCGCCGTCGTCGGCGACGCGACCCGGCGCATGTCCCCGGGACGGCTCCGGGACACTCCCGCCCGGCACGCCAGACACGGTCCCGATGGAGTGTGAACAGGCGCACCACGCCGCGCCGCGCATGCCCGGATCGACCATTCGTCTAGGTCCCTGAACCGGCGAGGGGGTTATACTTTTGCGGCTTTCGTGCCCGCTAAGGCGAGCTGGGCCGGCCATGGCCCGATCCCCCATCCAGACGCGACCCAATCGTGGACAATCTACTCAAGCAGTTTGCGCAGTCGTCCCAACTCGGCAGCAATGCCGCCTACATCGAAGACCTGTACGAGCAGTACCTTATCCCCCGACAGCGTAGACCCGAAGTGGAAGAGCTACTTCGACGGATTCAAGGGCCGGGAGGCCGGTGACATCCCGCACTCGGCGGTCATCGCCCACGTCGCCGAGGCCGCCCGCAACGCCGCCAACAACGGTCATGCCGCTGCCGCCCCGGCCGCCGGCGACGACGAACGCGGGCGCAATGTCGGCCGCCTGATCACCGCCTACCGTTCGCGCGGCCACCTCAGCGCGAACATCGATCCGCTGGCGCTGACCCCGCCGATGAACCCGCCGGACCTGGCGCCAGCTTCCACGACCTGTCCGAGCGCGACCTGGACAGCGAGTTCAGCACCGGTGGCCTTACCGGCCAGCCGCGGATGAAGCTGCGCGACCTGCTCGCCCGGCTGAAGGCGACCTACGCCGGTCCGATCGGCGCCGAGTTCATGCACATCTCGGAAGTCGACCAGCGCCAGTGGCTGTACCAGCGCCTGGAAGCGGCCGGCGGCGACTACAACCTCAGCACCGAGACCCGCCAGCGCCTGCTGGAGCGGCTGACCGCCGCCGAGGGCCTGGAAGCGCTACCTGCACACCAAGTACGTCGGCCAGAAGCGCTTCTCGCTGGAAGGCGGCGACTCGCTGATCCCGCTGCTGGACACGGTGATCCGCCAGTCCGGCGTGGACAAGGTCAAGGACATCGTGATCGGCATGGCCCACCGCGGCCGCCTGAACGTGCTGGTCAACACCCTCGGCAAGAACCCGCGCAAGCTGTTCGACGAGTTCGAGGGCAAGTTCGAGCACGACGCCTTGGCCCATGCCGGCGACGTGAAGTACCACATGGGCTTCTCCGCCGACATCGCCACCCCCGGCGCGCCGGTGCACCTTAGCGCTGGCCTTCAACCCCTCGCACCTGGAGATCGTCGACCCGGTGGTCGCCGGCTCGGTGCGTTCGCGCCAGGAGCGCCGCGGCGACAACGAGCGCCAGCAGGTGCTGCCCATCCTGATCCATGGCGACGCGGCGTTCGCCGGCCAGGGCGTGGTGATGGAACTGTTCCAGATGTCGCAGGCGCGCGGCTTCGCCGTCGGCGGCACGCTGCACGTGGTGATCAACAACCAGGTCGGTTTCACCACCAGCAACAAGGAAGACTCGCGCTCCACCCTGTACTGCACCGACGTGGCCAAGATGGTCGGCGCCCCGGTGTTCCACGTGAACGGCGACGACCCGGAAGCGGTCGTGTTCGTGGCCAAGCTGGCCTACGAATTCCGCCAGCAGTTCAAGAAGGACGTGGTCATCGACCTGGTCTGCTACCGGCGCCACGGCCACAACGAGGCCGACGAGCCGGCGGCGACCCAGCCGGTGATGTACCAGACCATCCGCAAGCACCCGACCACCCGCGAGCTGTACGCCGCGCGGCTGGAGAAGGCCGGCGTGCTCGCCGCCGACGGCGGCAAGGCGCTGGTCGACGACTACCGCAACAAGCTCGACGCCGGCGAGGTCACCACCGAACTGGCCTCCTCCAAGCCGGAGGACTACGAGCTGACCATCGACTGGTCGAAGTACCTGTCGGGCAAGCTGTCCGACGCGGTCGACACGAAGGTCAAGAAGGCGACGCTGGTCCAGCTGGCGAAGATCATCAACACGATCCCGCAGGGCGTGACCCTGCACCCGCGCGTGGCCAAGATCTACGAGGACCGCGCGAAGATGACCGCCGGCGAGATCGGCGGCGACTGGGGCTTCGCCGAGAACCTTACCTACGCCACCCTGCTGTCCGAGGGCCACGGCCTGCGCCTTATCGGCTAAGGACGCCGGCCGCGGCACGTTCTTCCATCGCCATGCGGTGCTGCACGACCAGAAGACCGACAGTTACTACCTGCCGCTGCGCCAGCTGGTCGAGACGCCCGAACAGGCCACCGTGATCGACTCGCTGCTCAGCGAGGAGGCGGTGATGGCGTTCGAGTACGGCTTCTCCACCACCGACCCGAACACCCTGGACATCTGGGAAGGCCAGTTCGGCGACTTCGCCAACGGCGCCCAGGTGGTGATCGACCAGTTCATCGCCTCCGGCGAGGCCAAGTGGGGCCGCATTTCCGGCCTGACCCTGCTGCTGCCGCACGGCTATGAAGGCCAGGGCCCCCGAGCACAGCTCGGCGCGCCTGGAGCGCTTCCTGCAGCTGTGCGCGCTGGAGAACATGCTGGTCTGCGTGCCGACCACCCCGGCGCAGTGCTTCCACATGCTGCGCCGGCAGATGAAGATGAGCACGCGCAAGCCGCTGGTGGTGATGTCGCCCAAGTCGCTGCTGCGCCACAAGCTGGCGGTGTCGACCCTGGACGAGCTGGCCAACGGCGAGTTCCAGCACCTGATCCCGGACGCCAGCGCCGACCCGAAGAAGGTCAAGCGCGTGGTGCTGTGCTCGGGCAAGGTCTACTACGACCTGCTCGAGGACCAGCAGAAGCGCGGCCAGGACGACGTCGCCATCGTCCGCGTCGAGCAGCTGTACCCGTTCCCGCGCGAGGCGCTGGCCGCCGTGCTGGCCACCTGCGCCAAGGCCACCGAGGTGGTCTGGTGCCAGGAGGAGCCGCAGAACCAGGGCGCGTGGTACCAGATCCGCCACCACCTGCAGGCGTGCCTTACCAAGGGCCAGGCGCTGAGCTATGCCGGTCGCAGCCGCTCGCCGTCGCCGGCGGTGGGACACTTCGCCGACCACGTCCTCGAACAGCAGCAGCTGGTCGCCGACGCGCTGGTCAATCCGCCCGGCAACCAGTTCGTCGCCGAGTAATCCCCCTCTTCCGCACACGACACACGCCTCAAGGACGCCCCATGGCCACCGAAGTCAAAGTTCCGGTCCTTCCCGAATCCGTCTCCGACGCCACCATCGCCAGCTGGCACAAGAAGGCCGGCGACGCGGTCAAGCGCGACGAGAACCTGGTGGACCTGGAGACCGACAAGGTCGTCCTTGAAGTCCCCGCGCCGGTCGACGGCGTGCTGAAGGAGATCAGGTTCAAGGAAGGCGACACGGTCACCAGCTCGCAGGTCCCATGATCATCGAGGAAGGCGCCGTTGCGGCTGCCGCTCCGGCCGCCGAGGCCAAGCCCGCCGCCGCCAAGGCCGAAGCCGCCGCGCCGGCGCCGGCCGCCAAGTCGGCCCCGGCCGCCGCTGGCGCCGAGCTGCCGCCGGGCGCGCGCTTCACCGCGACCAAGGATGGCATCGATCCGGCGCAGGTCGAGGGCACCGGCCGCCGTGGCGCGGTGACCAAGGAAGACCTGGTCAACTACGCCAGGTCCGGCGGCGCGGGCAAGGCCGGTGGCGCGCGCCCGGAAGAGCGCGTGCCGATGACCCGCATCCGCAAGCGCATCGCCGAGCGCCTGATGCAGTCCAAGGACTCGATCGCCATGCTGACCTCGTTCAACGAGGTCAACCTTACCAAGGTCGCCGCCGCGCGCAAGGAGCTGGGCGAGGACTTCCAGAAGGCCCACGGCATCAAGCTGGGCTTCATGAGCTTCTTCGTGAAGGCCGCGGCCAACGCGCTGCAGCGCTTCCCGGTGGTCAACGCCTCGATCGACGGCGATGACATCATCTACCACGGCTACGCCGACATCTCGATCGCCGTGTCGACCGACAAGGGCCTGGTCACCCCGGTGCTGCGCAACGTCGAACGCCCAGGCTTCGCCGAGATCGAGCAGGGCATCGCCGATTACGCCAAGAAGGCGCGCGACGGCAAGCTCGGCCTGGACGACCTGCAGGGCGGCACCTTCACCATCACCAACGGCGGCACCTTCGGCTCGCTGATGTCGACCCCGATCGTCAACCCGCCGCAGAGCGCGATCCTGGGCATGCACACCATCAAGGAGCGCCCGATCGCCGAGAACGGCCAGGTCGTGATCGCGCCGATGATGTACATCGCCCTGTCCTACGACCACCGCATCATCGATGGCAAGGACGCGGTGCAGTTCCTGGTGGACATCAAGAACCAGCTCGAGAACCCGAACCGGATCCTGTTCGGGCTGTAAGCACGACCGCCCTCCTCCCGCCGGGAGGAGGGCCTTTCGCCAGGGCTGGCGGAACACGCGCGCGATTCCGGCTCCACCGCCCTGCCGCACTTCCCATGCCCCCGACGGGGCTGCTTCCCGCCACGGGAAGCGAACGGCAAAGGAACTGGAAATGGCTGAACAATTCGACGTCGTCGTCATCGGTGCCGGCCCGGCCGGCTACCACGCGGCGATCCGCGCCGCGCAGCTGGGCCTGAAGACCGCGTGCATCGACGCGGCGCTGGGCAAGGATGGCAAGCCCGCCCCGGGCGGCACCTGCCTGCGCGTGGGCTGCATCCCGTCCAAGGCGCTGCTGGATTCCACGCACCAGTACTGGAACATGCAGCACCAGTTCGACCAGCACGGCATCAGCTTCAAGGACGCGAAGATCGACGTGGCGAAGATGGTCGGCCGCAAGGACGCCATCGTGAAGCAGTTCACCGGCGGCATCGCCATGCTGTTCAAGGCCAACAAGGTCACCGCGTACTACGGCTTCGGGCAGCTGCAGCCGGGCAACGTAGTGAAGGTGAAGCAGCACGACGGCTCGGAAGTCGAGCTCAAGGCCACCAACGTCATCATCGCCGCCGGTTCGGATTCGATCGAACTGCCGTTCGCCAAGTTCGACGGCGAGACCATCGTCGACAACGTCGGCGCGCTGGACTTCACCGAAGTGCCGCCCGCCTTACCGTGATCGGCGCCGGCGTGATCGGCCTGGAGCTGGGCAGCGTGTGGCGCCGCCTCGGCGCCGAGGTGACCATCCTCGAGGCCCTGCCCGACTTCCTGCCGGCCGCCGACGCCGAAGTGGCCAAGCTGGCCGCGCGCGAGCTGAAGAAGGAAGGCCTGGACATCAGGCTGGGTGCGAAGGTCTCCAAGGCCGAGGTCACCGGCAAGGGCAAGAAGAAGGAAGTGGCGATCGCCTACACCGACGCGTCGGGCGAGCAGTCGCTGGTGGTGGACAAGCTGCTGGTGGCCGTCGGCCGCCGGGCGGCGAGCAAGGGCCTGCTGGCCGATGGCACCGGCGTGCAGCTCAACGAGCGCGGCCAGGTGGTGGTCGACGACCATTGCCACACCGGCGTCGATGGCGTCTGGGCGGTCGGCGACTGCGTGCGCGGCCCGATGCTGGCGCACAAGGGCTTCGAGGAAGGCATCGCGGTGGCCGAACTGATCGCGGGCCTGCCCGGCCACGTCAACCTCGACACCATCCCCTACGTGATCTACACCGCGCCGGAGATCGCCTGGGTCGGCAAGACCGAGCAGCAGCTCAAGGCCGAGGGCATCCCTTACAAGACCGGCAGCTTCCCGTTCGCCGCCGTCGGCCGCGCCGTGGCCATGGCCGAGCCGGTCGGCTTCGCCAAGGTCATTGCCCATGCCGAGACCGACCGCGTGCTCGGCCTGCACCTGATCGGCCCGAACGTGTCCGAGCTGGTCCACGAGGGCGTGCTGACCATGGAGTTCAGCGGCTCGGCCGACGACCTGCCCGCATCTGCCACGCCCACCCGTCCCTGTCCGAAGCGATCCACGACGCGGCCATGGCGGTGGACAAGCGCGCGATCCACAAGGCCAACTGACGACGGCCCTTGCGCGGCGGACTCCTGCAGGCGTGCTGCCTGCCCCGCCGCTCCACGCCGCTGGCACGGACCGCCACCAGGCCCGGGCACTGCCCGGGCCTTCCCCTTCAGGGAAGCATTGAATGCAACTTCCGCCCCTATGGCTGCTGCTGTTGCCGTTCGCCGCCATCCTCGCGATCCTCGGCCTGCCCATGTCCACCATGACTGACGGCCCGTCCATCTTCACTCCCGTGCACGAGAGTTGTGCCCATAAGAAGCCGGGCATGGACTACGCCCAGGCGCGGACATTGATCGGACATGCACCGGACAGCTCGGTGTCCGAGGACGTCGAGGCGACCGCCGACGGAAGCCCCGCCGGCACCCGCATCGTCGACGAGTGGTATTCCAGCAACCCCGAGGGCTACCAGCTGACCTCGACCGTGCGTTCCCGCGATGGGCGCGTCGAGTCGGTCGAGTGCGGGCGTCCGATCGTATTCACGCCGATGCTCACGCAGCCCCCGATCCCTCGACGATCTGACCCATGCGCTCGATCTGCGTCTATTGCGCCTCCAATGGCGGCAGCAAGCCAGCCTACGCCGAGGAGGCAAGAATGGCCCGTTCGCCGCGATACCCGCAGATGTTCCCGTCCGTCGTCCTCGCACTTGCTTCCGCCGCATCCGCCTCCGCCATGCCGACCGAACCACCCGCTCGCGCCGATGCCGGTCCGTCCCCGGTCCACGTGCTTTGCTCCCGCGTACAGCCGGGCATGGACTACCGCGAAGCCCCGGCGCTGATCGGGCGCGAGCCGGACTCGACCCTGTCCGGCCACACCGCCGCCGGACCCACGGGCGAGCCGCCCGGCAGCTACGCGATCGACTTCTGGTATGACACCACGGCCGACGGCCGCCTGGTGTCGCACCTGCGCTACCGCGGCGGCACGATCGAATCGGTCGACTGCGGCCGTCCCGCCGATACGCCGGCGCCTCCCGCTTTCCCCGCTTCTCCATAACCTGATCCATGCGCTCGATCTGCGTCTACTGCGGCTCCAATGCCGGCAGCAAGCCGGCCTACGCCGAGCGCGCCATCACCCCGGGTGAGCGCATCGCCAGCGAGGGCATGCGCCTTGGTCTACGGCGGCGGCAATGTCGGCCTGATGGGCATCGTCGCCAACGCCGTGCTCGACGCCGGCGGCGAGGTCGTTGGAGTGATCCCGCAGCAGCTGGCCGACTGGGAGGTCGCGCATCGCGGCCTGACCGAGTTGCAGGTCGTGGGCTCGATGCACGAACGCAAGATGCGCATGTTCGACCTGTCCGACGGTTTCGTCGCCCTGCCCGGCGGGTTCGGCACCCTCGACGAGATGTTCGAGATGCTGACCTTACGCGCCAGCTCGGCATCGGCGACAAGCCCTGCGCCTTCCTCGACGTCGAGGACTTCTACGCACCGCTGGTCGGCATGATCGACCGCATGGTCGAGGAACGCTTCCTGCACCCGGACCAGCGTGCGGACCTGTGGCATGGCAATGACATCGACGTGCTGTTCGACTGGATGAAGGCGTACGAGCCGGCGCGGGCTTCAAAGTGGATGGACGAAAAGCGGCGCAAGTCGCTGCGCTGAGACCGCTGGCGCGTGGCGACGCGCCAGCCGCCCGCTCTACCAAGGTCGCAGTCCGGGCCACGCGCGTCGCGTGACAGAATCACGCCACGACCTCCAGGGAGGACCGGCCATGTCCGTCCCTGCCACGTTCCCCGCCTTCCGCATCCACAACGACGACACCGGTTACCGCGGCGACATCGAAGCCCTTAAGACTGGACGCGCTCTCGCCCGGCGAAGTGGTGGTCAAGGCCGCATGGTCTTCGGTCAACTACAAGGACGCACTGGCCGGCACCGGCAAGGGCAGGATCCTGCGCAGCTTCCCGCTGGTGGGCGGTATCGACGTCGCCGGCCACGTGGTCGCTTCGACCGATCCGAAGTTCAGGGAGGGCGATCCGGTGCTGGTCACCGGTTGTGGCCTGAGCGAAACCCGCGATGGTGGCTACGCCGCATACGCGCGGCTGCCGGCCGAATGGGTGGTCGCCCTGCCGCGCGGCCTGGACCTGCGCCAGAGCATGATCCTGGGCACTGCCGGCTTCACCGCCGCGCTGGCCCTGTACCGCATGCGCGAGAACCGCCAGCGCCCGGACCCAGGCCCGCTGGCGGTCACCGGCGCCACCGGCGGGGTCGGCTCGCTGGCCGTGGCGATCTTCAGCCGCGCCGGCTACGAAGTGCACGCGATCAGCGGCAAGGCCGACCAAGGCCGCATACCTGGAGTCGCTGGGTGCCACGGAAGTCCTCGGCCGCGACGCACTGGAGACCGGCCGCCCGCTCGAGTCGATCCGCTTCGGTGGCGGCCTGGACAACGTCGGCGGACCGATGCTGGTCAGCCTGCTGGCGCAGACCACGCCCTACGGCAACGTCGCCTCCGCCGGCCCGGCGGCAACACCGTCGCTCGATGCGCTGACGGTGATGCCCTTCATCCTGCGCGGCGTGTCGCTGCTGGGGATCGGTTCTGCGGGCACCGCGCGCGATATCCGCGACGACATCTGGGCGCTGCTCGCCGACGAATGGAAGCCGGCCCGGCTCGACGCGATCTGCACCCGCGAAGTGACGCTGGCGCAGCTGCCCGGCGTGTTCGAGACGATGCTCGCCGGCGGTTCGCTGGGCCGCACGGTGGTGCGACTGGACTGAGTGAGCGCGCAGCGCGGCGGCATCCGCGGCATCGACCGGCAGGCGGCCTTGTGCACTTCTGCCGCACCGAGCACCGCCCCATGTCCGGCCAGACCCGCGGACAGCCCCCTTGACGCAATCTATATTTCCATTATTCTGGAAATATGGAAACAGACACCGCCATCAAGGCCCTCTCCGCGCTCAGCCATGACACCCGGTTGTCGGCCTACCGCATCCTTATCTGCAGGCCGGCCATGACGGCCTGCCCGTCGGCGAGCTGCGCGAGCGGCTCGACATCCCCGCCGCGACCCTGACCGCCCACCTCAACACCCTGCGTGCCGCCGACCTGGTCCACGACCGGCGCGACGGCCGGGTGATCCGGGTGCATGCGAACTACCTGCAGATGAACGGCCTGGTCGAGTACCTGACCGAGAACTGCTGCGGCGGCACGACCGCCTGCGGCCCCACCCCTGCTGTAGCACCGACAAGGAATAATCCGGATGAACCGCTTCCACGTGCATCTCAGCGTCACCGACCTCGACGCCAGCATCCGTTTCTACAGCCAGCTGTTCGCTACGCCGCCGAGCGTGCTCAAGCCCGACTACGCCAAGTGGATGCTCGACGATCCGCGGGTCAACTTCGCCATCTCCAATACCGGCCGCGCCGCCGGCATCGCCCACCTTGGCATCCAGGCCGGCGATGCAGGCGCGTTGGCCGAACTGGGCCGGCGCCTGGACGCGGCCGGCGGCACCGTCCTCCCGGAAGAAGCGACCACCTGCTGCTACGCACGTTCGGACAAGTTCTGGACCGAGGATCCGCAAGGCACGCGCTGGGAGACCTTCCATACCTTCGGCGACGCGACCACGTACCACTCCGGCGAGGCGAGCTGCGGAACCGATGCCGCCAGTTGCGCGCCGCAAGCGTCCGCGTCCGCTCCGGCAACCGCTTCCGGCAAGGCGGCAGGCTGCTGCGCGCCAGCCTCCGGCTGCTGCTGACCATGGTCCTCCGCCCCGGCACCGCCGATGACCAGGCCGCGATCCGCAGCCTGCTGCAGGACAGTCGCCTGCCGGTCGACGACATCGATGCGGCTGCCGTCGGATTCACGGTGGCCACCGAGGCCGCGGCGCTGGCAGGTGTCGTCGGGCTCGAACGCTTCGGTAGCGCCGGCCTGCTGCGCTCGCTGGCGGTGCGCGACGGACAGCGTGGCCGCGGCGTCGGTGGGCAACTGGTCGACGCCGTGGAGACGCAGGCGATCGCCCCGGGGCTGCGGCATCTCGTGCTGCTGACCACGACCGCGGCGCAGTTCTTCAGCCGGCGCGGCTACGTCGCCATTGCCCGTGACCAGGCTCCTGCCGCGGTCCAGCGCAGCGCGGAGTTCCGCTCCCTCTGCCCCGCGTCGGCCACGTGCATGATCAAGTCGCTCCAGTCCCGCCATGGCTGAGTGCGATGCATCCATCACCCTGTCCACGTGCACCGGCAAGCCGGACGCAGCCGGATGCACGGGGCCCTGTCCTACCCCGGGGCGAGCGACGCTCCCGTACCTGCAACGCCCGCAGATCGACACGGAAAACCGTACCCATGAAGCGTGTGCTTTTCGTCTGTGTCGAGAACTCCAACCGCAGCCAGATGGCCGAGGCCCTTGCCCGAATGCACGCTGGCGACCAAGGTCGAAGCGCTGAGCGCAGGCTCCAGGCCCAGCGGGCAGGTCAATCCGAAGGCGGTCCGTTTCATGGCCGAGCTGGGTTACGACCTGTCGACCCATGCCTCAAAGTCGCTGGACCAGATCGACGGCGAGTTCGATGCGGTGGTCACCATGGGCTGCGGCGACAACTGCCCGTGGGTACCGGCCAAGGCGCCGCGAGGACTGGGCGCTGCCCGATCCCAAGCACATGGACGATGACGGCTACCGGGCGGTACGCGACGAGATCGCCCGACGCGTCCAGACGCTGCTGGCGGAACTGTGATGACGCGCCGTGGCGCGCATTGTGCGGCTCCCCGGGAGCTGTCGTGGCGGCACCACGCTCCAGCCCCATTCCTGAAGGATCAATCCCTGTGAATTCCTGTCGTTGCGACCGCGCCGTGCTCGACGGATCGCTGGGCCGGATCGGCTCAGCCAGGCTCGAAGACGGGAACATCGATGGAGCGACCGCCCCCTGGGCAACAGGACTGACCCGGCACCACGCATGGGCGGATTCGAACGCGGGCTGACGCTGTGGGTGGCGCTGTGCATCGTCGCAGGCACCGCGCTCGGCCATGGCTTTCCGGCCGCATTCGCGCGGCTGGGCACCATGGAAGTGGCGCAGATCAACCTGCCGGTCGCGGGGCTCATCTGGCTGATGATCGTGCCGATGCTGCTGAAGGTCGACTTCGGCGCGATGCGCGAGGTCGGCCACCACTGGCGCGGCATCGGCGTGACCCTGTTCGTGAACTGGGCGGTCAAGCCGTTCTCGATGGCCCTGCTCGGCTGGCTGTTCCTGCGGCACGTGTTCGTCGACTGGTTGCCCGCCGACCAAGGTCGATTCGTACATGGCAGGGCTGGTCCTGCTCGCCGCCGCGCCGTGCACGGCGATGGTGTTCGTATGGAGCAACCTGTGCCGCGGCGACGCCAATTTCACCCTGAGCCAGGTCGCGCTCAACGACGCGATCATGGTGGTCGCGTTCGCGCCGCTGGTGGCGCTGCTGCTGGGCCTGTCCTCGATCGTGGTGCCGTGGGACACGCTCCTGCTGTCGGTGGCGCTGTACATCCTCGTGCCGGTCGCCGTGGCCGTCGTGCTGCGGCGCTGGATCCTGGCCCATGGCGGCAGCGCGCGGCTGGAAACCGTGCTGGCCCGGCTGTCGCCGTTCTCGCTGGGCGCGCTGCTGGCGATGCTGGTCCTGCTGTTCGGTTTGGGGCCGGCAGATCATCGAACAGCCGCTGGTCATCGCCATCCTGCATGGGTACCGATCCTGATCCAGGTCTACTTCAATTCCGGGCTGGCCTATCTGCTCAACCGCCGCCTGCGCGTGGCCCATGAGGTGGCCGGGCCCTCCGCGCTGATCGGCGCCAGCAACTTCTTCGAGCTGGCCGTGGCCACGGCGGTGGGCCTGTTCGGCATCCAGTCCGGTGCGGCGCTGGCGACGGTGGTCGGCGTGCTGGTCGAGGTGCCGGTGATGCTGTCGGTGGTGGCGATCGTCAACAACAGCCGGCCGTGGTACCTGCGTGGCGCGCGGCGGCCTGCACGGGGTGGCGGCATCGGCTGAGATCGTGCCGATGCGCGGGCCACGCGAAATTGTGTAACCCGTCCGCGTTTTCCTATCCTGAGCGCATGCACGGCTTCCCCCGCCACCGCTGGCTGTCCCGACTGCGTGCCTGCCTGCTGGTGGTGTTCACGCTGGGGCTGGTCTGGCAGTCGCTGCTGGGGCCGCTGGGCGACCTGCACGAGATGATGGAGCACGGCGGCATGGAGATGGCCCATCCGGCCGGGCTCGACATCCACGACGAGCCCGTCCACGGCGATGCGACGGGCGATGACGGCATCCCGCACGCGCTGCTCCACTACGCCCATTGCTGCGGCCACGTGATGGCCTTGCCCTCCGTTGCCATCGGCTGCACCCTGCCGGCGCCGGCAGCCTCGCAGCCCATGCTGCACGCATCGGCCCGCAGTCCGGCCGCCCACCTTTCCGGCCCGTTCCGTCCTCCGATCCAGGCATGACACCCGGCTGGCCATCGGCCAGCGATCCGTCACTGTCCCCACCGGAGCATCGACATGCCTGTGCGATTCGCGGCCTCCGCCGCGTGGATCCTCGCGTGTGCCATCGCCTTCCCGGCGCTGGCCATCGCTTCCGATCCCGTTTCCGCAACTCCCCTGAGCCTCGACGACGCATTCGAACGCGTCGCCGATACCCATCCCGACCTGCGCCTGTTCGGCGCCCGCCACGAACAGCGGCTGGCCGAGCGCGACGAGGCCACGCAACGCCCGCCCCGGTGGCGGGCGCACAGGTCGAAAACGCGTTCGGCAGCGGCGAGACCCGCGGCCTCGACGGCGCGGAACTGACCCTGACCCTGGCCTCGGTGCTCGAACGCGGCGGCAAGCTCGACGCCCGGCGCACCTTGGCCCAGAGCCGGATCGACGCACTCGCGGTCGAACGCGAGACCCGCCGCCTGGACCTGCTGGCGGAAACCGCGCGCCGCTACCTCGCGGTCGTCGCGGCCACCGGATCGGCACGACTGGCCGACGAAGACATCGTCCAGCGCAGGCGCACCGTCACCGCCGCACGGCAGCGGCTGCAGGCCGGCGCCTCACCCGAATCGGTGGTGCTGACCGCGCAGGCGGCGCTGGCACGGGCCGAACTGGCGCGCGACCGCGCCATCGGCCGCGCCGCCGCCGCACGCCAGCACCTGGCGGCGCTGTGGGGCGAACGGCAGCCGGCATTCACCGTGGCCGGCGATCCGCTCCTGCTGCCCGGGATCGGCGGGCTCGACGCACTGGCCGCGCTGCTGGACGGCACGCCCGAACTCGCGCGCTTCGCCGACGAGCGCCGCATCGCCGAAGCGCGCCTGCAACTGGCGCGCACGTCGGCGACCCCGGACCTGGAATGGCAGGTCGGCGTGCGCCGGCTGCAGGCCACCGACGACACCGCGCTGGTCGGCGGCTTCTCGCTGCCGCTCGGCACCCGTGCGCGCGCGCAACCGCTTATCCGCGCCGCGGAGGTGGAACTGTCGGCGCTGGAGATCGAGCGCGAAGCGGCCGGACTGGCCCTGTATTCGACCCTGGTCGAAGCCCACGGCCGCTACCGGCTGGCGCAGGAGGAAGTACGCCGCCTCGGCAGCGACGTGCTGCCGCGCCTTACCGGGGCCGAACAGGCCGCCGAACGCGCCTACCGCGCCGGCGCGATCAGTTACCTCGAATGGGCCCAGCTGCAGTCCGAGCACGCCGCGGCCGACCGGCAACGGCTGGAGGTCGCGGTCGACGCGCAGCGTGCCCTCATCGAGATCCAGCGACTCACCGGCCAGGCATTCGCCACCGGCCACGACACTACCCGAGGAGCCACCCCATGACCCTGCAGACGCTGGCCCGGATCGGGCTGCTGGCGCTGGTCCCTGTGCTCGCCGCCTGCGGACGCGGCAGCGATGCCGTGCAGGGCGAAGCGCACGCCCAACATGGCGAATCGACCCACGACGACGAAGCGGCCAGGGGCCCGCACGGCGGCCGCCTGCTTGAAAAGGACGGCCATGCCGTCGAACTGGCCATCGCCGAGGACGGCACGCCGCCGCACTACTGGCGGCCTGGCTGTACCGCGACGGCAAGCCGCTGCCGGCGGACGCAGGCACGGTGGAAGTGAACCTGGTGCGCCTGGGCAACGTCGCCGAGAGGCACGTGCTGGCCCCACAGGCCGATGGCAGCCTGCTGGCCGCCAGCGTGGTCGGCGAGCCGCATTCCTTCGACGTCGAGCTGCGGGCCGGCATCGGCGGCACCGCGTTGCGCTGGGCCTTACCCAGCTACGAGGGCCGCACCACCATCGCGGCGAAGATCGCCGACGAGTCGGGCCTGCGGGTGATGCCCGCCGGCCCGGGAACAATCGCCGACGAACACGAAGTCCAGGGCCTGCTCACCCCCGTCGAGGGCCGCCACGCACGCGTGACCGCACGCTTCCCCGGGCCGATCCGCTCGCTCGACGCGACCGTGGGCGACACGGTGAAGGCCGGGCAGACGCTGGCCACGGTCGAGAGCAACCTGAGCCTGACCACGTACGCGGTCACCGCACCGATCTCCGGCGTGGTGTTGGCGCGCGAAGCCAGTGCCGGCGGACTGGCCGGCGAAGGAGCGCCGCTGTTCGAGATCGCCGACCTGTCCTCGCTGTGGGTGGACCTGCACGTGTTCGGTGCCGACGCGCAGCACATCCGCGCCGGCGTGCCGGTCAAGGTGACCCGGCTCAGCGATGGCACGACCGCGGACACCACGCTCGAACGCGTCCTGCCCGGCACCGCGACCGCCAGCCAGAGCACCGTCGCCCGTGCCACCCTGGCGAATAGCGATGGCCTGTGGCGGCCGGGTTCGGCGGTGAAGGCGCGGATCACCGTCGACCGCGCCGCGACAGAGCTGGTCGTGCCGCTGTCGGCGCTGCAGGCATTCCGCGACTGGGACGTGGTCTTCATCCGCGTCGGCGAGACCTACGAGGTGCGGCCGGTCGAACTCGGCCGCCGCGATGCGACCTCGGTGGAAATCCTTTCCGGGTTGTCGCCTGCCAGCGACCAGGTGGTGGTCGAACAGAGCTACCTTATGAAGGCGGACATCGAGAAGTCCGGCGCGTCCCATGACCACTGAGGAGCGCCGACATGCTTGAGAACATCATCCGCTTCGCCATCGGCCACCGCTGGCTGATGCTGGCGCTGACCGCGGTACTGGTCGTGCTGGGGGCGTGGAGCTTCAGGCACCTGCCCATCGACGCGACGCCCGACATCACCAACGTCCAGGTCAGGTCAACACCGGGGCGCCGGGCTACTCGCCGCTGGAGTCCGAGCAGCGCGTCACCTTCGTCGTCGAGACCGCGCTGGCCGGCATGCCGAAGCTGGACTACACCCGTTCGATCTCGCGCTACGGACTGTCGCAGGTCACCGTGGTGTTCAAGGACGGCACCGATCCGTACTTCGCCCGCCAGCAGGTGGCCGAGCGGATCCAGCAGGTGAAGTCGCAGCTGCCGGCCGGCATGGAGCCGGAAATGGGGCCCATTGCCACCGGCATGGGCGAGATCTTCATGTACACGATCGACGCGGCGGCGGACGCGCGCAAGCCCGACGGCACGCCGTACACCGCCACCGACCTGCGCACGCTGCAGGACTGGGTGGTGCGTCCGCAGCTGCGCACCACGCCCGGCGTGACCGAGGTCAACACCATCGGCGGCTACGCGCGGCAGATCCACATCACCCCGGATCCGGCCCGGCTGGTCGCGCTGGGCTTCACCCTGCACGATGTGGTCCAGGCGGTGGCGGCCAACAACCAGAACACCGGCGCCGGCTACATCGAGCGCAACGGCCAGCAGTTCCTTATGCGCGCACCCGGCCAGATCGCCGACGTGGACGCGATCGGCGACATCGTCCTGGACCGGCGTGGCGGCGTGCCGATCCGGGTGCGCGACGTGGCCGTGATCGGCGAAGGCCCGGAACTGCGCACCGGCGCGGCGACGCAGGACGGCAGGGAAGTCGTGCTGGGCACGGTGTTCATGCTGATCGGCGCCAACAGCCGCGAAGTGGCTCAGGCCTCGGCCGCGCGCCCTTACCGAAGCCGGCAAGAGCCTGCCGCCCGGGGTGACCGCCAACCCCGTCTACGACCGCACCGCGCTGGTCGACCGCACCATCAGGACGGTGGCTAAGGAGCCCCAGTCGAAGGCGCACTGCTGGTGATCGTGGTCCTGTTCCTGCTGCTGGGGAACATCCGCGCTGCGCTGGTCACCGCCGCGGTCATTCCGCTGGCGATGCTGTTCACCCTCACCGGGATGGCGCGCGGCGGGGTATCCGGCAACCTGATGAGCCTGGGTGCGCTGGACTTCGGCCTGATCGTCGATGGCGCGGTGATCATCATCGAGAACTGCCTGCGCCGGTTCGGCGAGCTGCAGCAGCGCCTCGGCCGCGTGCCGACCGACGACGAACGGCTGGAAGCGACCGCCTCGGCGACCAGCGAAGTGATCCGTCCGAGCCTGTTCGGTCTGGGCATCATCACCGCGGTGTACCTGCCGATCTTCGCCCTCACCGGCGTGGAAGGAAAGATGTTCCACCCGATGGCGATCACCGTGGTGCTGGCGCTGAGCGGCGCGATGGTGCTGTCGCTGACCTTCGTGCCGGCAGCGGTGGCGCTGTTCCTGCGCGGGCGCATCGAGGAGAAGGAAACCCGGCTCATGCAGTGGGCGCGGCGCCGCTACGCCCCGGTCCCGGGCTGGGCGCTGCGCAGGAGTGCGTGGGTGATGGCCGGTGCGGCCGGGCTGGTGCTGGCCTGCGCCCTGCTGGCCACGCGCCTGGGCTCGGAGTTCGTGCCGGGCCTGGACGAGGGCGACATCGCCCTGCACGCGCTGCGCATTCCCGGCACCAGCCTGGAGCAGGCGCTGAAGATGCAGGCCACGCTGGAGAAGCGGATCAAGCGCTTCGCCGAGGTCGAGCGCGTGTTCGGCAAGCTCGGCACCGCCGAGGTCGCCACCGACCCGATGCCGCCGTCGGTGGCCGACACTTTCGTCATGCTCAGACCACGCAAGGACTGGCCCGATCCGCGCAAGCCGAAGGCCGCGCTGGTGGCGGAGATCGAAGCGGCGGTGAAGGAGTTGCCGGGCAACAACTACGAGTTCACCCAGCCGATCCAGATGCGGATGAACGAGCTGATCTCCGGCGTCCGCGCCGACGTGGCGGTCAAGCTCTATGGCGACGATCTCGACACCCCGGTGGAGGTGGGCCGGCGGATCGAAGCGGTGGCCGCGACCGTGCCCGGCGCAGCCGACGTGAAGCTCGAACAGGCCACCGGCCTTCCGCTGCTGACCATCACCCCCGACCGCCAGGCCTGGCCCGTTACGGCCTAAACCCGGGCGTGGTCCAGGGACACGGTGGCCACCGCGGTGGGTGGCGAGGTGGCCGGCGTGCTGTTCGAAGGCGATCGCCGCTTCGACATCGTGGTGCGCCTGCCCGAGGCCGTGCGCCGGGATCCGGCGGCGCTGGCCGACCTGCCGATCCCGCTGGGCGGCAGCGGCAACCTCGACGAATCCAGCCGCGCCGCGGCGGCTGGATGTCGGGCGCGCCGCAGACCGTGCCACTGCGCGAACTGGCCCGCATCGAGAACACCCAGGGCCCGAACCAGATCAACCGCGAGAACGGCAAGCGCCGGGTCGTGGTCACCGCCAACGTGCGCGACCGCGACCTCGGTGGCTTCGTGCAGGATCTTCGCCAGCGCATCGATGCGGAGGTCGAGGTGCCCGGCGGCTACTGGATCGACTACGGCGGGACCTTCGAGCAGCTGATTTCGGCCAGCCAGCGGCTGTCGATCGTGGTGCCGGCGACCCAGCGATCATCTTCGCCATGCTGTTCTGGGCCTTCGGTTCGGCGCGCGACGCGACGATCGTGTTCTCCGGCGTGCCGCTGGCGCTGACCGGCGGCGTGGTCGCGCTGGCGTTGCGCGGCATCCCGCTGTCGATCTCGGCCGGGGTCGGCTTCATCGCCCTGTCCGGCGTGGCGGTGCTCAATGGCCTTGTGATGATCAGCTTCATCCGCAGGCTGCGCGACCAGGGCATGGAACTGGAACCGGCGATCGTCGAGGGTGCACTGGGCCGCCTGCGCCCGGTGCTGATGACCGCGCTGGTGGCATCGCTGGGCTTCCTGCCGATGGCGTTCAACGTCGGCGCCGGTTCCGAGGTGCAGCGCCCGCTGGCGACCGTGGTGATCGGCGGCATCATCTCGTCGACGGGGCTCACGCTGCTGGTGTTGCCGGTCCTCTACCGCTGGCTGCACCGCGTCCGCCGCCGGGCCACGGGGACGCCGGTACCGGCACCCGCGCCGGGCTGGCCGCGACCTGAGCGGAGTGCAGTGGAGGCAGGCGCCTTCCGCCAGGAACGCGCCTGCCCGCCGATCCACCCGCGCGCCACGCCGCGCATCGCGCCGATGTGGCCGCTGGTGCGCGACCGGATCGTGCCGCGCAGCGGCGGAGAATCCGGCGCCGCAGGTGTCACTGCTCCAGCAGCGGATACACGCGCACGTAGTCGACCTCCATCCACGCCGGGAACGCGGCCTCGTCCACGCCCTGCGCCCCGCCCCAGTCGCCGCCGACGGCCAGGTTCATCAGCAGGTGGAAGCGCTGGTCGAACGGCCAGGCCTCCGGGCCGGTGCCTTCGTTGGCGAACTCGAACACCGGCACGTCGTCGATGTAGCCGCGGATCGCATCCGGGGTCCAGTCCACGCGGTACACGTGGAAGCGCGTGCTGGCGTCCGCGACCAGCGCCTGCTTGCCGCGCTGGGTCTTGATCCGGTGGTTGTAGGCCCGGGTATGCACGGTGACGTGGACCTGGCCGGGGTCGTAGCCGACGTGTTCCATGATGTCGATCTCGCCCGAGCGCGGCCAGCCGCCGTAGCGCTTGTCCGTCGGCAGCATCCACAGCGCCCCCACCGCGGCCGACCGGCAGCCGTGCGCGGAACTGGATGCGGCCGTACAGGAAGTCGCCCTTGCCGCGCGACACCAGCCGCGCCGAGGTGTAGGTGGTCGTGCCGGCCTTGCGGAAACGGCGCGCGACGATCGCCAGCACGCCGTCTTCGACGAAGGCGTTGCCCAGCTGGTCGGTGTAGTGCTGCAGTTCGTGGTTGCCCCAGCCCTTGCCGCCGAGGTCGTAGCCCCATTTCGCCGGGTCCGGCTTGCCGGTGTAGTCGAACTCGTCCTGCCAAGGCCGGCTCGGCAGCGAACCGCCACTCGCGCTGCGGCGCCGCCGGATCCGTCGCGGTGGCCGCCGAAGCGTGGCCCGCCGCAGCCGCCACCAGCACCGCCGCACCGGCCAGCACGCGCAACGCGCGCCGTGCCGGGAAATGCCATCCACTCCAGCGCATCCGCAGTCCTCCGTCGATCGGGCAAGGCCGACGATTCTAGCCGCAGCCCCGACGACCGGCGCCTGCGCCACGGGGCGCTGCGAACCGCCGGGGCGGGCGCGCGGCCGGCCGCGGACCCGATCGCATGCGGCGCGGGCGCGTGGCCGGACAGGCGGTTCGACCACCACCGCCAAGGATCGATGTGGAAGACGGCTGCGAACCCTCCGCACGCCCGATGCCATACGGTCCAGGGCGTGCGCGTCTGGCAAACCGGATCCCCGCTCGCTCAGGCCCTGCTGCACGCCTTACCGCCGGTCCCTGCGCGCCTGCGGCGCGACCCTCTGGCGGACCACTACCCGCCCATTCGCTGGCCGCACTGTGCGCGCGGTCAACGTCCGTGGCCACGGGACCGCACGGGAAGGCTTCCGGCGGCTTCACGCACGCACTACACTCCAGCAAAGGGGAAACACACCGGGGACGCACCATGGCACGCATCCTGATCGTGGACGATTCGCCGTCCCAGCTGATGGGAATCCAGCGCATCGTCGAGAAACTGGGCCACGAGACGCTGACCGCCGAAGACGGCGCCGCCGGCGTTGAAGTCGCCAAGGCCGAACTGCCCGACCTGATCCTGATGGACGTGGTGATGCCGAACCTCAACGGGTTCCAGCCACGCGCACGCTCAGCCGGGAAAGCACCACGCGCGACATCCCGGTGGTGCTGGTGACCACCAAGGACCAGGACACCGACCGCATGTGGGGCATGCGCCAGGGCGCGCGTGCCTACCTGACCAAGCCCTTCTCCGAAACCGAGCTGTCGGAGGTCATCGGCCGCCTGCTCGGCGGCGCGGTCGAGGCGCCGCCGTCCGAGGCCTGAGCGGCCCCGGCCCTCAGTCGCCGAAGCGCTGGCCAAGGTCGCGATAGGCCTGGCGCTGGCCCTCGGTGGCCGGCACCGGCGCCTGCACTTCCAGCTCAACGATCTGGTCGCCCGCCGCCGCGTCCGCGCCGCTGCCGGGCAGGCCACGGCCGCGCAGGCGCAGCTTGCGCCCCGAGTCCGATCCGGCCGGGATCTTCAGCTCCACCGGCCCACCTGGGTGGGCACGCTGACCGCGGTGCCCAGCGCCGCCTGCCACGCTGGCAGCGGCAGCGTGTGCAGGATGTTGCGGCCGTCGACCTCGAACTGCGGGTGGGCCAGGTATTCGATCTCCAGCAGCAGGTTGCCGCCGCCGTTGCCCTGCCCGGCCAAGGCGGATCGCCTGCCCGGCACGGATGCCCTTGGGCACCCTCACCTCGAGCTGGCGGCCGTTGAGGGTGATCCGCACCGTGTCGCCGCGGTAGACCGCCTCCAGCGGCACCGCCAGCTTGGCCCGGGTGTCGCCGCGCGGCTGCGGTCCGGCACCGGACCGCGGGCCGGCGCCGCGCTGGCGCGCGAACAGGCTCTCGAAGAAGTCGCTGAAGCCGCCGCCGGGGCCACCGCCGCGGCCGCCCACGTCGCCGAAGACCTCGTTGAAGTCGAAGCCGGCGCCATCGAACCCGCCCGGCGGCGGATGGAACTCCTGCCCCGGCCGGTAGCCGCGTGCGCGCAGCTGGTCGTAGGCGGCGCGCCTCTGCGGATCGCGCAGCGCCTCGTAAGCTTCGCCCACCGCCTTGAAGTTCTCCTCGGCGTCGGCCTCCTTGCTCACGTCCGGGTGGTACTTGCGCGCCAGGCGGCGGTAGGCCGACTTGATCTCGGCTTCGCCGGCGCTGGGCTCGACCCCGAGGATCGCGTAGTAGTCCTTGAATTCCATCCGTTCACCACTGCTGTCTGCGGCGCGGCGTGCCCGCAACGGGCACGGCACCGGAAAAACACGAAGGCCCGCGGCGCGGGCGCCACGGGCCTGATTCTAGGCGGTTGCCCGTCGCCGACGCGAACCGGCGGCGGGCCCCGGCGCCCCGCGCGGGGGCGCCGGGCGTGGCGTCACTGCACTTCGATGCGGCGCGGCGTGGCCTGCGGACGCTTGGGGATGTCGATGCGCAGCACGCCGTGGCGGCCGGTGGCGGTGATGCCGTCGGCATCGGCGCTGTCGGGCAGCGCGAAGCGGCGGTGGAACGCACCCGCGCGCTCGCGGCGCGAGTAGCCCTTGCCTTCCTCCGCTTCCTCGCCGGCGCGCTCGCCCTTGAGGGTGAGGATGCCCTTGTCCATCTGCACCTCGATGTCCTTCGGGTCCACGCCCGGGATGTCGGCGAAGATGACGAAGCGGTCGGCTTCCTCGCGGATGTCCACGCGCGGGGCCCACTGGCTGGTCACCACGTCGGACGGATCGGCGCCGGCGTCGCCGAGGAAGCGCTCGAACACCTGACGGAATTCGTCCTGCAGGTGGCGGCCGGGAACGGTGTTGTAACGGACGATGGCCATGATGTCTCCTTGCTCGCGGGACCGCGTCGATGCGCGGCGATGCCCCGGAGATAGGCGCCCCCGGGGCCCTTTCAAGCCACCACGCGGCGGCCACGCGCCGACGGCTAGACTGTGTTCAGCCTCCGGGCGTCGCCCGGCCCCCGCCCCCAGGAGTTCCACCATGACCATCCAGATCGGCGACCGCCTTCCCGAAGTCGTGCTCAAGCGCATCCGCAACGGCGTCGAGAGCGTGGATACGCCGACGCTGTTCAATGGCCGCAAGGTCGTCCTGTTCGCCGTACCCGGCGCCTTCACCCCGACCTGCTCGGAGAAGCACCTGCCCGGCTTCATCGAGCGCTTCGAAGACTTCCGCAGGCGCGGCATCGACGTGGTCTGCGTCGCGGTGAACGACCCGTTCGTGATGCAGGCGTGGGGCAAGAGCCTGGATGCACCGGAAGGCCTGCAGCTGGTCTCCGACGGCAACGCCGACCTTACCCGCGCGCTGGGCCGCGGAGATGGACGCCAGCGGCTACGGCATGGGCATCCGCGCGCGCCGGTTCGCGCTGTATGCGGAGGATGGCGTGGTCAGGCTGCTCTTCGTCGAAGCGCCGGGCGAGTACAAAGTGTCGTCGGCGGAGCATGTGCTGGAGCAGCTTGGTTGAGGACAGTTGCGGTTGCGGCTGCTATCGACTTTCGCTGTTGACCTGTCCCGCCGGTAAAGCGAGCCGAGCATCGCAGCGGCGGCGGGGGGCGAAGAGGTCCACATGTCTGAGCGCAGCGAGTTGTGGGCCGTCCCCCGCCGACGCGAGAAGCGCAGGGCACCGGCCGCGCAGCGGCCGGATCGCGTCCCCGGCTGTGCTTTCTTCTTGGTTACTTCTTCTTTGCACAAGCAAAGAAGAAGTGACTCGCTCGACGCGAAGCGGCGAGTGAAAGCCCTGCTGTTGATCCCGGAGGGGAGGCGAAAGCGCAGCAGCGGCGGAAAATGGTGATGGATGGCAGGCGGTAGCGCATGCAAGCCCAAAGCTTCCGCGCCTTGCGCGGGTCACTTTTCTTGCTTGTGCAAAGAAAAGTAACCAAAAGAAAGCACAACCGGGACGCGATCCGGTCGGCTGCGCCGACCGGTCCCCTGCGCTCCTCGGCAGACGGGGCACGCTGCCCAAACTCGCTTCGCTCAGACAAGGGCAGCTCTTCGGCCCCGCCTGCCTGCGGTGCTCGGCTCGCTTTACCGGCGGGAAGGATCAAGATCGAACAAAGGCGGACGGCTGCATGCGGGTGATCACGTCTACTCCGGGAACGCCGCCTCCAGCCATGCCGGCACCGGCAGGTCCTTGCCGCGCAGGAACGCGGGATTGAGCAGCTTGGCCTTAGAGCGGGTGCCGGTATCGGCGAGCACGGTGACGAGGGTGTGGCCCGGGCCCAGGTGGCGCGCCAGGCGTACCGCACCGGCGACATTGACGCCGCTGGAACCGCCGGCGTTGATGCCTTCCCCGTGCATCAGCGCGTGCACCCACGGCACCGATTCGGCATCGGCGATGGACCAAAGCCTGGTCCACCGGCGCGCCTTCGAAGTTGGCGGTGACCCGGCTGGAACCGATGCCCTCGCTGATCGAGCCGCCTTCCGATTTCAGCTCGCCGGTATTGATCCAGCTGGCCAGCGCCGAACCGGCGGGTTCGGCCAGCGCGATGGTCACCGCCGGATTGCGCGCCTTCAGCGCGCGGCCGACGCCGGCCAGGTGCCGCCGGTGCCGGTGGCGCAGACGAATCCGTCGATGCGGCCGGCAGTCTGTTCCCAGATTTCCACGCCGGTCGTCGCTTCGTGGAAGTCGCGGTTGGCGGTGTTGTCGAACTGGTTGGCGAACCAGGCGCTGCCCGGGTCGGCGGCGTTCATCGCCTCGGTAAGGCGCCGCGCCTGGTGCGCGTAGTGCTCCGGGTTGGCATAGGGCACGGCCGCTACCAGCCGCACGTCCGCGCCGGTGACGCGCAGCGCGTCGATCTTCTCGCGGCTCTGGGTCTGCGGCATGGTGATGATGGTGCGATAGCCGCGACTGGCACCGAGCAGCGCCATACGATGCCGGTGTTGCCGGCCGTACCCTCGACGATCGTGCCGCCGGCGCGCAGCAGGCCGCGGCGCTCGGCATCCAGCAGCAGGCCCAGCGCGGTACGGTCCTTGATCGAGCCGCCGGGATTGACCGATTCGACCTTGGCCAGGATCTCGCAGCCGGTCAGTTCCGAGGCGCCGCGCAGGCGCAGCAGCGGGGTATGGCCGATGGCTGCGGCGAGGTCTGCGGCGATTGCCGGGCGTGCGTTCATCGCGGTGTCGCTCGAGCTGGCGTCGGAGCGACAGGATAGCGGCACCCGAGCGTTCCCCGCCGCGCGGCGTCGGCCGCGCCGCGAGCAATCCCCGGCGTCGGCCGCGCCGCGATCAGTCACCCGCACCGGCGTCGCCGGCCAGCACCTGCCGGGCCGCTCCGTCCATGTCGGCTACGCGAAAGCGCACCTGCGCCCAGGCACCGCTGTCGGCCAGCGCGGTGAGCACGTGCTCGCCGTGGCCGATGCCGGCGTAGTCGTGCTCGAACGCGCGCGCGCTTTCGGTCCGGGCGATCGCACGCCCGTCCAGCAGCCACTGCACCGGCGCCGCGCTGCCGAGCGCGCGCACCTGCAGGCGCAATCCGCGCGTGCTGCCCGGCGGCGATGCCAGCGTCGCGCGATCGGCGATGCCTTCTATGCGCAGCGTGTCGACCGCCTCGCGCCCGTCGGGGGCGCAGTCCGGCGCCAGCGGCGGCAGGCGCGTGGCACGACGCGTTCCGGCCGGCAGCCACGGCGACAGCAGCGCCGGCCAGCGTGCGATCTCGCGGACCACGCTGCGATGCGCGCGCGTGCATTCGGCGGACAGGCGCTGGCCTGTTTCCGCGTCGGTAAGGAACCGCTCGCGGCCGGCGTTCCACAGGCGCGCGTCACGTTCGGGGAAGGTCGGCGGCACCGCGCCCTCCAGCCGCCAGGCGCTGGAACCGGCGCTGGCACAGCGCTTCCGGCGTGTCGGCAACGGCGCGTCCCAGCGGCCAGCACACGTCCACCGCATCCACCGATGCCGGTCGCGGCTTCGGATCGGCATCACCCGGTGCACGCGGCAGGCTGTCGACGGTCTCCAGCAACAGCGGCAGTGCGGTGAGCGCGCCGTACTGCCCGGGCAGCGGCGTGCCATCCGGACGGCCGACCCAGACGCCGACGCTGTAGCGCCGCGTGCCGCCGACCGCCCAGGCGTCGCGGAAGCCGAAACTGGTGCCGGTTTTCCACGCCACTGGCGGCCGCGCCCCGGTATCCAGCGCGGCGACCTGCCCCGGCCGTGGCGCCGACTGCAGAATCCCGCGCACGATCCACGCCGCCCCGGGCGACAGCAGGTGCCGTTCGACCAGCGGCTGCTGCGGCGTATAGCGCACCTGCGCGGCCACGCCGTCGCGCTGGAACGCGGCAAAAGCGCCGACCAGGTCTTCCAGGCGCGCGCCGGTGCCACCGAGGATCAAGGCCAGGTTCGGCCGTGCCCCGCGCGGGAAGCGCAGCGGGACGCCGGCGTGGTCCAGGCGCGCGGCGAAGCGCGCCGGACCGACCCGGTCGAGCAGGTCCACCGCCGGCACGTTGAGCGAGAGCCGCAACGCCGTGGCCGCGCCGACCGGGCCATTGAACGCCTCGCCGAAGTTGCCCGGCCGGTAGCCGCCGAAATCCTGCGGCGCATCGACCAGCAGGCTCTCCGAATGGATCAGGCCGTCGTCCAGCGCCATGCCGTAGAGGAATGGCTTGAGCGTCGAACCGGGCGAGCGCCAAGGCGCGGACCATGTCGACGTGGCCCAGCCGCTCGCGGTCGCCGAACGCCACCGACCCGACGTAGGCCCGCGCCTCCATCGTCGCGTTGTCCACCACCAGCAGCGCCGCCGATGTACGCGGCGGCAGCGCGACGAAGTACGCGGCGACCCGCTCCTCCAGCGCGCGCTGCAGGTCGGCATCGAGCGTGGTGGCGATGCGCGCCTGCCCGGGCCGCTCCTGCCGCAGCCTCTGCGCGAGCAGGGCCGCGTGCACCGGCACCTGCAGCGAACGCGCCACGACCGGTTCGACGCGCGCGTCCTCGACCTCCTGTGCCGACCACACCTCCAGCGCCTGCATGCGCGCGAGCACCTTGTCGCGCGCCGCGCGTGCCGCGCCGGGGTGGCGATCCGGACGCAGCCTGCTCGGCGCCTGCGGCAGCACCGCCAGCAGGGCGGCTTCGGCGTGCGACAGGCGCGAGGCCGGCTTGCCGAGGTAGGCCCAGCTGGCCGCCTCCACGCCCTCGATGGTGCCGCCGAACGGGGCACGCTCGAGGTACAGCTGCAGGATCTGCCGCTTGGACAGGTGCGCCTCCAGCTGCAGGGCGCGCGCCAGCTGGCGCAGCTTGCCGGTGGCGCTGCGCGTGTCATTGCCGTCGAGGATCCGCGCCACCTGCATGGTCAGGGTCGAGCCGCCGGAAACGATGCCGCCGCTGCGCAGCCACTGCCAAGGCCGCGCGCGCCAGCGCCAGCGGATTGACCCCGGATGCTGCTGGAACCAGCGGTCCTCGTAGTTCAGCAGGGCCTGCAGGTACAGCGGCGAAACCGTATCGGCCGTGGCCGGATGGCGCCATACGCCCTCGGCATCGGCGAAGGCGCGCAGCGGCGTGCCGTCGCGCGCGGTGACCACGGTGGCCACGCCGGCCTCGTCCCGCGGCAGCGGCGGCGGGAAGGCCAGGTCGAGTGCGAGCACGGCCAGCAACACGGCCACCGTGCCCCAGCGCAGCCACGGCCACGCGCGGCCCAGCGCCTTGCGCGCGCGTTCGGACCCTGTCGTCCCTTCCGGCACCCTCACCCTCGTTCCGTCAATGCGACCGGTGCATTTGAAGCTATTACGCGATGGAGAAAAAGCACTGCTTCATACGGCGGTTGCTTCCACCGCCGGAACAGGGATCTCGGGGATGACGATGGCAGGAAGTTGTCCGTCGCGACGTCAGGAACAGGAGCGTCGGCTTCGGAAGGGGCCGCCGGGCCATGAGGGTATGGCTTGCCGCTCGGGCGGACATCCTGTCCGCACTCGCGGCCGCGGCACATCCATGTGCCGCTTGCGCCATACCCTCATGACCCGACGTCCTCGGGCAACGGCGGGGTCGTGGCTTCGATCAGGAAGCCGCGATGACGCCTCTTTCCAAGGGCCTCCATGCGCGAAGGCTGGAAATCGAACGAAGCCACCGGCTCGAACAACCCGAAGACGTGGCGGGCCATGGGTGTCGCGGCAGCGGACAGGGATGTCCGCGTCGGCGCGTCGGCACATGGATGTGTCGCCGCGCCGACCGCGATACCCATGGCCCGCCGCGGCTCAGCCCGAAGCCGGCCACTCGGTCGCTTCTGCGGCTGCAGTTGCGGTCAGCACTGCCGGGAAAAAAGAAACGGGGCCTTGCGGCCCCGTTTCCACACCCGGTATCGCGCCGCGCCTCAGCGCAGGCCGGTCTCGCTGCGGGCGATGACCAGGCGCTGGATTTCCGAGGTGCCCTCGTAGATCTCGGTGATCTTGGCATCGCGGAAGTAGCGCTCCAGCGGCATTTCCTTCGAGTAGCCCATGCCGCCGTGGATCTGCACGGCCTTATGGGTGATCCACATCGCCGCCTCCGAGGCGGTGAGCTTGGCGATCGCCGCCTCGGCCGAGAACGGCTTGCCCTGTCCCTTCAGCCACGCCGCGCGCAGCGTGAGCAGCAGGGAGGCGTCCAGCTTGCACTTCATGTCGGCGATCTTGGCCTGGGTCATCTGGAAAGTGCCGATCGCCGCGCCGAACGCCTTGCGCTCCTTCACGTATTCCAGGGTCTTCTCGTAGGCGGCCCTTGCAATACCGATGGCCTGGACGCAATACCGATGCGGCCCGAGTCCAGCACGCCCATCGCGATCTTGAAGCCCTCGCCTTCGGCGCCGAGCACGTCGGCCGGCTGGGCGATGTAGTCGGCGAACTCGATCTCGCAGGTGGCCGACGCGCGGATTCCCAGCTTGGGTTCGGTCTTGCCGCGGTGGAAACCCGGCCGCGCGGTGTCGACCAGGAAGCGGTGATGCCGCGCGCGCCCCTGTCGGGCTCGGTCATCGCGAACAGCACGATGTACTTCGCGACCGGGCCGGAGGTGATCCAGCTCTTCTTGCCGTTGATGACAAAGCTGCCATCGGCCTGCTTCACGGCGCGGCAACGCATGGCGGTGGCGTCGGAGCCGGACTGCGGCTCGGTCAGGGCGAAGGCACCGATTTCTCGGCCTTCGGCGATCGCCCGGACGTAGGTCTGCTTCTGTTCCTCGGTGCCGTGCTTGAGGATGCCGGCGCAGAACAGCGAGTTGTTGACCGACATGATCGTGGAGTGCGCGGCGTCGCCGGCGGCGATCTCGATCATCGCCAGCGCGTAGCTGACCGGGTCCATGCCCGCGCCGCCGTACTGGTCCGGCACCTCGATGCCCATCAGCCCGTTCTCACCGAGCACCTTGATGTTGTCCAGCGGGAACTCGCCGGAGCGGTCGTAGTGCTCGGCGCTGGGCGCGATCACGTCCTGGGCGATGCGGCGCGCCACGTCCTGCAGCATCAGTTGTTCTTCGGTGAAGCTGAAATCCACGGCTGACCCCTCCGGTCATGGGCAATGGCGCAATTGTAACCAATGAAACCACATTGCCATTCGCTTGCGTATGTAGCTTGACCGGTCCAACCCCGCGCCGCCACAATATCTCTATATCGCGATGGGAAGATATTTATGGACCTGGAAGACTGGTCGATCCGGCTGAAGGTCTTCGCCGACGCCACGCGGGTACGCCTGCTGGCCCTGCTGGAGCTGGAGGAACTGACCGTGGCCGAACTGTCCTCGGTCACCCATGCCTTACCCAGCCGCGCGTGTCCACCCACCTTACCAAGCTCAAGGAAGCCGGCCTGGTCCGCGACCGCCGCGCCGGCGTGTCGGCCTACTACCGCTTCGACGACGCCGCGCTCGACCCCGCCCAGCGCGCGTTGTGGCAGGCGCTGAGCACCGGCAGCGACGACCCGCTGCTGCGCCAGGACGCCGAGCGCCTGCCCTCCGTCCTGGCCGCCCGCGCCGCCGACCAGAACTGGGCCGACAGCGTCGCCGGCGACATGGAGCGCCACTACTCGCCCGGGCGTACCTGGAAGCGCTGGCGCGCAGCGCACTGCCGCTGCTGGAAACCGGTGACGTGCTCGACATCGCCTCCGGCGACGGCGTGCTGGCCGAACTGCTGGCACCGCATTCGCGCCGCTATGTCTGCATCGACACCAGCGCGCGCGTGGTCGCCGCGGCCAGCGAACGCCTGCGCCGGCTGGAGAACGTGGAAGTGCGCGAAGGCGACATGCACGCGCTCCCGTTCAAGGACGCGAGCTTCGACCTGGTCGTGCTGATGCATGCGCTCACCTACTCGGCCAGGCCGGCGCAGGCGGTGGCCGAAGCCGCGCGCGTGCTGCGCAAGGGCGGCCGCCTGCTGCTGAGCAGCCTTACCGGCACGAACACAAGGCGGTGGTCGACACCTACGGCCACGTCAACCTCGGCTTCCCGGCCAAGGAGCTGCGCCGCTTCGCCGAGAAGGCCGGGCTGGGGGTCACCAGCCCAAACCGTCACCCGCGAGCGTCGTCCGCCGCATTTCGAGGTGATCTCGCTGATCGCCCACAAGTCCTGAGATCGCAATGACCTGCCCGACCCTGCCCTGGCTGCACCCCCCGATCGCGTCGCCCTGCTCGAACAGGCGCTGCGCGAACGCATCCTGATCATCGATGGTGCGATGGGCACGATGATCCAGCGCCACGACCTGCAGGAAGGCGACTACCGCGGCGAGCGCTTCGCCCCCGGCTACGACCGGCAGCACCACCATGACCACGACGGCCACGGCCCGCACTGCGGCCATGACCTCAAGGGCAACAACGACCTGCTGCTGCTGACCAGTCCCGGGATCATCGCCGGCATACACCGCGCCTACCTCGAGGCCGGCGCCGACCTGGTCGAGACCAACACCTTCAACGCGACCTCGGTCAGCCAAGGCCGACTACCACCTCGAACACCTGGTCTACGAGCTCAACAAGGCCGGCGCCCGGGTCGCCCGCGAACAGTGCGACGCGGTCGAAGCGGCCAGCCCCGCCCAGCCGCGCTTCGTGATCGGCGTGCTCGGCCCGACCAGCCGTACCGCCTCGATCAGCCCGGACGTGAACGATCCCGGCTACCGCAACACCAGTTTCGACGAGTTGCGCGCGACCTACCGCGAAGCGGTCGAAGGCCTGATCGACGGCGGCGCCGACACGCTGATGGTCGAGACCATCTTCGACACGCTCAACGCCAAGGCCGCGCTGTACGCGATCGAGGAAGTGTTCGACGCACGCGGCGCGCGGTTGCCGGTGATGATCTCCGGCACGATCACCGATGCGTCCGGCCGCACCCTGTCCGGGCAGACCGCCGAGGCCTTCCATGCCTCGCTCGCGCATGCGCGGCCGCTGTCGATCGGGCTGAACTGCGCGCTCGGTGCCAGCGACCTGCGTCCGCACGTGGAAGCCCTGTCGGACGTGTCGCCCTATTACGTCAGCGCCCATCCCAACGCCGGCCTGCCCAACGCCTTCGGCGGCTACGACGAAACCCCGGAGGACATGGCCGAAGTGCTGCGCGAGTTCGCCCGGTCCGGCCTGCTCAACCTGGTCGGCGGCTGCTGCGGCACCTCGCCCGACCACATCCGCGCCATCGCCGAGGCCGTGCGCGGCCTGCCGCCGCGGCAACCGCGCAACGTACTGGAGCAGGCCGCGTGAGCACCGCATTGCCCCGCCACACCCGCCTGTCCGGCCTGGAACCGCTGGTCATCACCCCCGAACTGCTGTTCGTCAACGTCGGCGAGCGCACCAACGTCACCGGCAGCGCGCAGTTCCGCAAGCTGGTCAAGGAGGAACGCTACGCCGAGGCGGTGGAGGTGGCACGCCAGCAGGTCGACAGCGGCGCGCAGATCCTCGACGTGAACATGGACGAGGGCCTGATCGATTCCGAGAAGGCGATGGTCCGCTTCCTCAACCTGATCGCCTCCGAGCCGGACATCGCGCGCATCCCGGTGATGGTCGACTCCTCGAAATGGGAGGTGATCGAGGCCGGATTGAAGTGCCTGCAGGGCAAGGGCGTGGTCAACTCGATCTCGCTCAAGGAAGGCGAGAAACAGTTCGTCGAACACGCGCGCAAGGTGCTGCGCTACGGCGCCGCGGCGGTGGTGATGGCCTTCGACGAGCAGGGCCAGGCCGACACCTGCGCGCGCAAGGTCGAGATCTGCACCCGCGCCTACCGGATCCTGGTCGACCAGGTCGGCTTCCCGCCCGAAGACATCATCTTCGACCCGAACATCTTCGCCATCGCCACCGGCATCGAGGAGCACGACAACTACGCGGTCGACTTCATCGAGGCGACCCGGATCATCAGGGCCACCCTGCCGCACTGCCACGTGTCCGGCGGCGTGTCCAACGTGTCGTTCTCCTTCCGCGGCAACGAGCCGGTGCGCGCAGCGATCCACTCGGTGTTCCTGTACCACGCGATCGCCGCCGGCATGGACATGGGCATCGTCAACGCCGGCGCGCTGCCGGTGTACGACGACCTGGACCCGGAGCTGCGCGAGCGGGTCGAGGACGTGGTCCTTAACCGCCGCAGCGATGGCACCGAGCGGCTGCTGGAGATCGCCGAGCAGTACAAGGGGAAGAAGGGCGAGAAGAAGGTCGAGGACCTTACTTACGGGCAGAAGCCGGTGCGCGAGCGCCTTACCCATGCGCTGGTCAACGGCATCGACGCCTTCGTCGAGGAAGACACCGAAGCGGCCCGCCAGCAGTCCTCGCGTCCGCTGGACGTGATCGAAGGGCCGCTGATGGACGGCATGAACGTGGTCGGCGACCTGTTCGGCGCCGGCAAGATGTTCCTGCCGCAGGTGGTCAAGTCCGCGCGGGTGATGAAGAAGGCGGTGGCCTACCTGCTGCCGTACATCGAAGCCGAGAAGGCCCGCACCGGCGATGCCGGCAAGTCCAACGGCCGGATCGTCATGGCCACGGTCAAGGGCGACGTGCACGACATCGGCAAGAACATCGTCGGCGTGGTCCTGGCCTGCAACAACTTCGAGGTCGTCGACCTGGGGGGTGATGGTCCCGGCGCAGAAGATCCTGGACACCGCGCGCGAGGTCAACGCCGACCTGGTCGGGCTGTCCGGGCTGATCACCCCCTCGCTGGAGGAGATGAGCCACGTCGCCCGCGAGATGCAACGCCAGGGCTTCCAGATGCCGCTGATGATCGGCGGCGCCACCACCTCGCGCGCGCACACCGCGCTGAAGATCGATCCGCACTACAAGGCGCCGACGGTCTGGGTGAAGGACGCCTCGCGCGCGGTCGGCGTGGCCCAGTCGCTGATCAGCCCGGAGCTGCGCGCCAAGTTCATCGCCGCCAATGACGCCGACTACGCCGACATCCGCACCCGCCACCGCAACCGCGGCGACGCCAAGCGGCTGGTATCGCTGGAAAAGGCGCGCGGGCAGAAATTCGACGGTGGCTGGAGCGGCTACGCGCCGCCGGCGCCGAACCGGCCCGGCGTGCATGCGTTCGAGGACTGGCCGCTGCAGGACCTGCTGCCGGTGCTGGACTGGACTCCGTTCTTCCAGCGCGCAGGAGCTGGCCGGCAAGTACCCGGCGATCCTGACCGACGAGGTCGTCGGCGTGCAGGCCAGCGAGCTGTACCGCGACGCGCAGGCGATGCTGCAGACGATCATCGCGGAAAAGTGGCTTACCGCCCGGGCCGTCTACGGAATCTGGCCGGCCAACAGCCGGGGCGACGACGTGGTGCTGCGCCACGCAGGTGGCGAGACCACCCTGCACTTCCTGCGCCAGCAGGTCGACAAGCCGGTCGAGCGCCCGGATTTCTCCTTGGCCGACTTCATCGCCCCGCACGACAGCGGCGTGCAGGACTGGATCGGCGCATTCGCGGTGACCGCCGGCATCGGCATCGAGCCGCACGTGGCCCGCTTCGAGGCGGCGCACGACGACTACAACGCGATCCTGCTCAAGGCCCTGGCCGACCGCCTTACCGAGGCCCTGGCCGAACGCCTGCACCAGCGCGTGCGCCATAATTCTGGGGCTACGACGCGGCCGAGACGCTGGACAACGAGGCGCTGATCGCCGAGCAGTACCGCGGCATCCGCCCGGCCCCCGGCTACCCGGCCTGCCCGGAGCACGGCGAGAAGGCGACCCTGTTCCGGCTGCTGGACGCCGGCGCCAACGCCGGCATGTCGCTGACCGAGAGCTTCGCGATGCTGCCGACCGCGGCCGTGTCGGGCTACTACTTCAGCCATCCGAAGAGCCAGTACTTCGTGGTGGGCCGGCTGGGCAGGGACCAGGTCGCCGACTACGCGCGGCGCAAGGGCGTGGAGCTGGCCCAGGCCGAACGCTGGCTGGCGTCCAACCTGGACTACGACCCGGAGTAGGCCGCGGGGCTCTCGCCCCCATTGCCGGGGCAGCCGGTGCCGGAGCCCGCTCCCCTACAATAGGCGCCATTGCCTTCCCCGGAACCTGCGCATGCAGCCCGATTCCATCCGCGCCGTCATCACTGGCGGCGTCTCCGGCCTCGGCTTCGCCGTGGCCCGGCGCCTGGTCGCCGACGGCGGCAGGGTCGCCCTGCTCGACGTCAACGACGACAAGGGCGCCGAAGCCGTCGCCACCTGGGCGCGGACCCAGCCCCGCTACTTCCGCACCGACGTGACCGACGAAGCCGGCGTGGTCGCCACCGTCGACGCGGCGCGCGGGTTCCTCGGCGGGCTCAACACGGCGGTGAACTGCGCCGGCATCCTCGGCTCGGGCCGCGTGCTCGGCAAGGACGGCCCGATGCCGCTGGACGGCTTCGCCCGCACGGTGATGGTCAACCTGGTCGGCAGTTTCAACGTGGCCAAGGCCGCCGCGGCGCTGATCCAGCACAACGAGCCCGGCGAGGACGGCGAACGCGGGGTGATCGTCAACACCGCCTCCGTCGCCGCCTACGAAGGCCAGATCGGCCAAGGCCGCGTACTCGGCGTCCAAGGGCGGCGTGGTCGGCATGACCCTGCCGATGGCGCGCGAGCTGTCGCGCTTCGGCATCCGGGTGATGACCGTGGCCCCGGGTGTGTTCTGGACGCCGATGGTCGACGGCATGCCGCAGGCCGTGCAGGACTCGCTGGCCGCGACCATCCCGTTCCCGTCGCGCCTGGGCCGGCCGGAAGAGTTCGCCGACACCGTCGCCTTCATCCTGCGCACGCGCTACCTCAACGGCGAGACCATCCGCCTGGATGGCGCCACGCGCCTTAAGACCGAAGTAACACCCGCGTCCCTTACCCCACACGCCCATCCCCTCCGCCCGCCGCACGCGGGCACGCCAACCTGCGAAGAACCACCCATGAGAGCCAACGAAATCAAGAAGGGCAACGTCGTCGAGTACAACAACGGCGTCTACCAGATCCGCGACATCGAACGCAGCTCGCCGCAGGGCCGCGGCGGCAACGTCCGCTTCCGTTTCATCATGTACAGCGTGCCGGGTGGTGCCAAGCTGGATGCCAGCTTCGACTCCGACGACAACCTGGTCGAAGTCGAACTGCTGCGCCGCCAGGCGACGTTCTCCTACAAGGACGGCGACGCGTTCGTGTTCATGGACGACGAGGACTACACCCCTTACACCCTGGATCCGGATGCGATCGGCGACGCCGCCGGCTACATCACCGACGGCCTTACCGGCATCTACGTGCAGGTGATCGACGAGCAGCCGGTGGCGATCCAGCTGCCGCAGCACGTGATCCTGGTGTGGTCGAGACCCCGCCGGAACTGAAGGGCGGCACCGCGACCAAGCGACCGAAGCCGGCCACGCTCAATACCGGCATCGAGATCATGGTCCCGGAGTACATCACCACCGGCGAGAAGATCCTGGTCAACACCACAACCGGCGAGTTCGGCGGCCGCGCGGACTGATCCGCGCACTCCCCCGAGGGCGAGGCTGCCGCCCCGCCCTACGGTCCGGCGCCGGCCAGCGCGCGCAGGCGCTCGCCGATCAGCGCGACATTGGCATCGGTACCTTCCAGCGCCGCACGGCGTTCCGGCGACAGCAAGCGCCGGGCCACCGTTTCCAGCGCTTCGGCCTGCGCCTGCCGCGACCCGGCATCGGCACGCACGCGCGCGGCCAGCACCCCGCGTTCGCCCGCCTGCGGCAGGCCATACCCGGGCACGTCGTGCAGCCACGAGGCCGGCCGGCTGAAGGCACCGCCCAGGCGCAGGAATTCCCGCAACGGCTCGGCGATGTCGGCGGCCGCCTGCGGCAATCGCGCATCGCGCAACCAGCGCCGCTTGAGTTCGTCGCGCGCCAGCGCCTCCTGCCGGCGCAGCGCCGCCGATTCCAGCACCAGCAGTGCCGCCGCGCCCTCCAGCCCCATGCCTGCGCAGCGCAGGCGCGCGCGTGGCCGGCGGCAACGCCAGCCAGGCAGCGGCGTCGGCCGCCGGCAAGTGGAGGCTGGCGCGCGCGATCGCATACATCTGCTCGTAGTGGGCGCTGGCCGGATCGAACCGGTAGCCGAGCCGTGCCTGTTCATCGGCATCGGGCGGCACCTGCGCCTCGGCGGTCGCGCCGGCTTCGCGCAACCGCGCCAGCAGGCCATGGGGACGGATGCTCGACAGCGGCAGCGCAGCCAGCCGCGGCACCGCGTCGTGCAGCAGCTTCCAGTCTCCACCGCGCAGTTGTTGGAGACGAAGTAGTAACGCCCGTCGTAGCTCCAGTGCAGCTGTGCCGCGCGCGTGGCCAGCGCGGCGATCTCCTCGCGCGACAGTGCCAGCGGCACCGAACGCAGGCCGCGCACCTCTACTTTCGTGTACTCGTCGATCACCTGGCCCAGCGGCAGGGCGAACAGCCGCGAGGGATAGGAACCGGTCAACCCCCGCCAGCTTGAGACCTGCACGTCGCCGACGAAGGCGCGGAACGACAGCACCAGGTGGTGCTGCAGGTCCAGCCGGCAATCCGGCCCGCGCGGCCGGCCGGGCGCGCACACCACCAGCCGCAGCATGCTGTGGCCCTATAGGCTCATCGCCCGGTCGTTGCCCTCGGCCAGCAGGTAGTCGACCTCGTGGATGCGTTCCGGATCGAGCAGGCGTTGCGGGTCGTCCACGCGCATCTCGTCGCCGACGAACAGCAGCCCGGCGGCGCAGGCGCCGCGACCGGGCGGGGTCCAGCCGAAATGCGCGTCCAGGTGCGCGGCCAGTGCCGGGCGACGGCAGGCGTAGTCCGGGTCGAGCAGGTAGTGCTCGAGGTTGACCGCCACGTATTCCGTCGGCGACTCCAGCTCGTAGGTATCCGGTGAGCGGTCGCGGAAATCGTTGCGTGCCCGCCGGCCCGGCCCCAGTGCCGCCACCTGCCAGCCGGCCAAGGTCGAGCAGGCGCGGATCGCGCGCCAGGCCACCGGCGGGCGTGCGGTCGTACAGGTGGGCCAGTTCGTGGAGCAGTGCGGCCAGCGCGGCGCGCGTGGCCGGATCGCCTTCGCCCGGAACCGACGGACGCGCCATCCAGGCATCCAGCAGGCGCCGGTCCAGGGGCGATGGACCAGCGTTTCGCATTGCCGTGCACGTCCTGCGGCAGGTCGTCGCGCCAAGGCCAGCGCGATCGGCTGGTCCAGCGCGGCCGACCATGCCGGCGGCAGTTTCGCCAGCCCCTGCTCCAGCAGTTGTCCGGTGGCGGCGCGCTCTGCCGGCGAAAGCGCGCCGGCGAGCCGGATCTGCGGCGCGCTGGCAACGGCCCACCCGCAGGCCAGCCAGAGGATCGCGGCCGCGATGGCGACAGGAACGCGCGACATGGCCGTCGGGCGCCGGATCCGCGGAACTAGGCGATCACTCGCCGGCGAGGATCGCCCGCGCGAGCGCCAGGTCGCTGGCCTCGCGCGCGGACGGATCCTGCTCGCGCATCACCCGCAGCGCCGCCTCCAGGCGCGCGCTGCGGACCTTACCGTTGCTGGCGACGAAACCGGCCGCGTCTTCGCGCGCTTCGCGGACCAGCTTCTTGTCGCCGCCCGAGGAGCTGTCGGAGGACGCGGAACTGCCCGCGGAGGACGCGCCGGACGCACTGCCCGCCGTGGTGCCGGCGAAGCTGCCGGCCGGGGCCGCGGAGGCGAACGCGCACAGCAGGAGCGAGGCGGGAATGGCGAGGGATTTCATCGGAGTCGGCCGGTGGCTGCCGCGCTGGCGGCGGTGCGCAAAGACTAACCCGGCCGGCGGCCACCGCGCCGGCACCCGGTCACCGATCAGGCGTCGAACAGCTTGCCCGGATTCAGGATGCCGTTGGGATCGAACACCTGCCTGACCCCGCGCATCAGGGCGATCTCCACCGCGTCCCGTGTGCTTCCGAGGTACGGCTTCTTGACCAAGGCCGATGCCATGCTCGGCCGAGATGCTGCCGCCATGGGCGTGCAGCGCCTGCGCCAGAAGCTTGGTGACCTGCTCGCACTGGGTGACGAAATCCGCATCGGAAGTGTCGTCGGGCTTGAGCACGTTGATGTGCAGGTTGCCGTCGCCGATATGGCCGAACCAGACCACCTCGAAGTGCGGATAGGCCTCGCCGAGCAGGGCCTGGGGTCTGGCTAGGAACGCCGGCATCGCCGAGATCCGCACCGACACGTCGTTCTTGTACGGCTTGTACCTTACCACCGCCTCGGTGATGCCCTCGCGCAGGCGCCAGATCTGCTGGGCCTGCGCCTCGCTGGCGCTGATCACGCCGTCGGCGACCCAGCCCTGCTCCATGCAGTGCTCGAACGCGGCCATCGCCGCCGCCTCGGTGGCTTCATCGTCACTGGCGAATTCGGTCACCACGTAATACGGGTACTCCTCGTCCAGCGGCTTCTGCGCGCCATGGGCGAGGACGTGGCGCAGCGCGCGGTCGGTGAAGAACTCGAACGCCTCCAGGCGCAGGCGGCCGCGGAACTCGGCGAACACCTGCATCAGCACCTCGAACAGGGCAGCGCCAGCAGCATCACGTTGCTCGGCGGCGGCGGCTCGGTCAGGCGCAGGATCGCCTCGACCACGACACCGAGGGTGCCTTCCGAGCCGATCACCAGCTGGCGGAAGTCGTAGCCGCTGGAGTTCTTGACCAGCGCGCGGTTGAGCTCGAGCACCTCGCCGCTGCCGGTGACCACGGTCAGCCCGGCAATCCATTCGCGGGTGTTGCCGTAGCGGATCACCCGGATGCCACCGGCATTGGTGGCGATGTTGCCGCCGATCGAGCACGAGCCACGCGCGCCGAAATCCACCGGATAGACCAGCCCATGCTCGCGCGCGGCGTTGTGCACCGCCTCCAGGACCATGCCCGCCCTGGACCGTCAGGGTGCGGTCGACCGCGTTGAAGTCGAGCACCCGGTTCATCCGTTCCAGCTCAGGACCAGCTCGCCATTGGCCGCCACCGCGCCGCCGGACAGGCCGGTGCGGCCGCCGGAGGGCACCACCGCCACGCCATGGCGGTTGGCCCAGCGCACCACCGCCTGCACTTCCCCGACCGTCGCCGGCAGGGCGATCGCCAGCGGTGCCGGGGTCCAGCGCCGGGTCCAGTCGCGGCCGTAGTGCTCCAGGTCGGCAGCATCGGTCTTCAGGCGCAGGTCGGGAGCCGACTGCAGCAGTTCTGCGAGGCGGGAATCGGTCATGGGACGGTGCCGGGATAGTGCGTGCGGGAACCCGCTAGCCTGCCAGCCACGGCGCGGTGCGTCCAGCGCGACCGCCCGGCGGAAACCCCTGCGAAAGCCGCTGTTTCAGGGGCAACCTTCCACGCGCGGCGATTGGCGCGCATCGCCGCACACGGTGTTCCGCGCAACCATCGAAAATGCCATGCCGCAGTGCGGAAAACCGGCGGCGCATCTGGCATAGTTTGCGGCTCGCCATAACCGCCGGACACCGCAGCGCATGTCGCCGAAGAAGACCTCCTACCCGAAACAGGACATCCGCGTATTGCTGCTGGAAGGTGTCAGCCAGACCGCGGTGGAGACCTTCCGTGCGGCCGGCTACTCGCAGATCGAGTTCCACGAGAAGTCGCTGCCGGAAGACGAGCTCAAGCGGCGCATCGCCGAAGCCCACATCGTGGGCATCCGTTCGCGCACCTACCTGACGGCCGACGTGCTGGCCGAAGCCAAGCGCCTGATCGCGGTCGGCTGCTTCTGCATCGGCACCAACCAAGGTCGACCTGGAAGCGGCCGAACTGGCCGGCATCCCGGTGTTCAACGCCCCCTATTCCAACACCCGCAGCGTGGCCGAGCTGGTGGTCGCCCAGGCGGTCCTGCTGATGCGCGGCATCCCGCAGAAGAACGCCGAGTGCCACCGCGGCGGCTGGTCCAAGTCGGCCGCCGGCAGCCATGAAGTGCGCGGCAAGACCCCGGGCATTATTGGTTATGGCCACATCGGCACCCAGGTCGGCGTGCTGGCCGAGTCGCTGGGCATGAACGTGCTGTTCCACGACATCGAGACCAAGCTCTCGCTGGGCAACGCCCGCCCCGCGCTGGGCCTGGAAGACCTGCTGGCGCGCTCGGACGTGGTCACCCTGCACGTGCCGGAGACGCCGTCGACGAAGAACATGTTCGCCGCCGCGCAGATCGCCGGGATGAAGCGCGGCGCGCACCTGATCAACGCCTCGCGCGGCACCGTGGTCGACATCGACGCGCTGGCCGCCGCGCTGGAATCGGGCCACGTCGGCGGCGCGGCCGTGGACGTGTTCCCGGTCGAGCCCAAGGGCAATGCCGATGCCTTCGTCTCGCCGCTGATCGGCCGGGACAACGTGATCCTGACCCCGCACATCGGCGGCAGCACGCTGGAGGCGCAGGAAAACATCGGCATAGAAGTGGCGGCCAAGCTGGTCCGCTACAGCGACAACGGCAGCACGCTGTCGGCGGTGAACTTCCCCGAAGTCACCCTGCCCGAGCACGAGGACAGCCTGCGCCTGCTGCACATCCACCGCAACGTGCCCGGCGTGCTGTCGAAGATCAACGAGATCTTCAGCCGCCACGCGCTCAACATCGATGGCCAGTTCCTGCGCACCGACCCGAAGGTCGGCTACGTGGTGATCGACGTGGCCGCCGACGAGGCCCAGGGCGCGGCGCTGAAGGACGAACTGTCGGCGATCCCGGGCACGCTGCGCACCCGCGTGCTGTACTGACCGCCGCGACGCGGGCACGACGGAAAAGCCGGGCATCGCCCGGCTTTTCCCATTTCACCGGTGCCGCCACGCCGACAGGCGTCTTGCCTTACCCGCCGGTCTTCAGCCGGCCAGGCCCTGCAACCACTTCCCGGCCATGCGCCGCATCGACACGTCGCTGCCCGGGTCGTCCCGCACCATGGTGACCTCGCGCCACGCCAGGTCGTGCGACTCGCTGCTGACCACGTAGCGCTCATCGAGGCCGGCACGGACCACGTAGCGCACGTCGTAGTGCCAGTGGCCCGGCACTCCGGTGCGCTCCGGGATCCAGTGCCGGTCCAGGTCGAAGATCGCCCCGTCCTCCAGCCGCAGGCCGGGCAGGCCGGTCTCCTCCTCGGCCTCGCGCAGGGCGACCCGGGCCAGGTCGGCGTCGCCATCGGCATGTCCGCCCGGCTGCAGCCAGCGGTCCAGCTTGCGGTGGTGGGTCAGCAGGGTGCGGCGGCCGTCGTCGCTGACCACCCAGGCCGAACCGGTGAAGTGCCCGCTCAGGCGGCCGCGGACGAACGGGTCCTGCGGATCGGCCAGCAGGGCCAGGGAAGTCCTCGACGGTGGCCGCCTCGGCCGGCCAGCGCAGGCCGTACTCCTGCAGGTGGCGGAACAGCGGCGGGCCTGCGGAACGGGGCGGCGACATGGGCGATCCAGGGCAACGGGTGCCCATTATCGCCGCGCGCGCGCATCGGCTTGTGCCCCGGAAGCCAATGCGGGTAAGGTCGGCCGCATGCGCTCCGCCGGCCACGACGGGGCATTTCCGTTATGCAACAAGGGGACAATCCGATGCTTTTTGGCGCGTCAAGCCGCTCGACAAGATTCTTGAGACGGCCGAGAAGAAATCGCTGAAGCGCCAACTGGGCGCCTTCCAGCTCACCATGCTGGGCATCGGCGCCATCATCGGCACCGGCATCTTCGTCCTGACCGCCGAAGCGGGCCAGAAGGCCGGCCCGGCCATGATGATCGCCTTCGTCATCGCCGCGGTGGTCTGCGGTACCTTAGCGGCACTGGCCTACTCCGAACTGGCCTCGATGGTGCCGGTGTCCGGCTCGGCCTACACCTATACCTACGGCGTGCTGGGCGAGGCGATCGCTTGGACCGTGGGCTGGGCCCCGGTACTCGAGTATGCCGTGGCCGCCGGCGCCGTCTCGGTCGGCTGGTCCGGTTACATGAACGGCCTGCTGACCAGCGCCGGGATCGATCTGCCAGTGGCGCTCAAGTCCGGCCCGATGGACGGCGGCACGTTCAACCTGCTGGCCTTCCTGATCGCACTGGTGGTCACCGGCCTGCTGGTGATCGGCACCTCCAAGTCGGCCAAGGTCAACGCCGTGCTGGTGCTGGTGAAGATCATCGCGCTGACCGCCTTCATCTTCATCACCGTGCCTGCCGCGCAGGACGCCAACTTCCAGCCGTTCTTCCCCACCGGCTGGGGCAGCCCGATGGGCGGCGTGGGCGTGCTCGGCGCGGCCGCGTCGATCTTTTTCGCCTACGTGGGCTTCGACGCGGTCTCCACCGCCGCCGAGGAAACCAAGAACCCGAACCGCAACATCCCGATCGGCCTGATCGGTTCGCTCGCGGTGTGCACCGTGTTCTACATGCTGGTCAGCTACGGCGCGGTCGGCGCGATCGGCGCCCAGCCGATGTTCGACGCCGCCGGCGTGGCCATCCACCCCGGTACCCCGGAACTGGCCGCGGCCTGCAAGGGCAGCGAGGCGCTGGTGTGCAGCCGCGAACCGCTGGCCCACGTGCTCAAGGTGATGGGCTTCGCCGGCTCCGGCAACCTGATCGGCCTTGGCCGCCGCGGTCGCCCTGCCCTCGGTCATCCTGATGATGCTCTACGGCCAGACCCGCATCTTCTTCACCATGTCGCGCGACGGCCTGCTGCCGCCGATCCTGTCCAAGGTCCACCCGAAGTTCCACACCCCGCACGTGGTCACCCTGATCACCGGCGGCTTCGTGGCCCTGTTCGCCGCGTTGTTCCCGGTGGGCATCCTCGCCGACATCTCCAACTCGGGCACCCTGTTCGCGTTCATGGCCGTGTCCGCTGCGGTGCTGATCCTGCGCAAGCGCGATCCGAACCGCCCGCGTCCGTTCCGCACCCCGATGGTGTGGCTGGTCTGCCCGCTGGCGATCGCAGGCTGCCTGCTGCTGTTCCTGAACCTGTCGGTCTACACGCTGGCGCTGTTCTTCGGCTGGGCGATCGTCGGTCTGCTCGTATACCGCTTCTACGGCTATCGGCACAGCGATCTGGGACGCGGCATCGACGCCGCGCAGGACGGCCCGAAGATCGATCCGGAGCCGCCGTTCCACGAAGGCCCGCAGGCCTGATCCGGGCATGAACCCCGGCCGGCACCGCGGCGTGGCAGGCTGCGCGGTGCCCGCCGGATCGTTCCCGCTCCCGCAACGCGGCCGGCCCAGTGCCGGCCGCTTCGCTTCCACCCTCCGGGCTTCCACTCTCCATGAGCAGGCGCAGATGAGCGCAGACACCGCACCCAAGATCGGTCCCGTCCTGGCGACCTTCGTGGTCGCCAACAACATGATCGGCTCGGGCTTCTTCCTGCTGCCGGCCACGCTGGCCAAGTCCGGCGGCGTCACCGCGCTGGCCTTGGCTGCTGTGCACGGTGCTGGCGATGATGCTCGGCGGCGCCTTCGCGCGCCTTACTAGGCACCATCCCGACCTGGGTCGCCGGACGACTACGTGCGGCCCTCGCTGGGCCGCGACGCCAGCTTCCTTACCACGACCATGTACTGGGTCTCCTCGTGGATCGGCAACAACGCGATCGCCGTGGCCGCGTTCGGCTACCCGGGTGCTCCTGCTGCCGATCGAGGACAGCCCCGGCGTGCGCCTGGGGGGCGGGCAGATCGCGCTGATCTGGCTGATGTTCGCCCTCAACCTGCTCGGTCCGCGACCGATCGCCCGCTTCCAGTCGATGTGCGTGGTGCTGGGCCTGCTGCCGGTCGCGCTGATCCTCACCGCCGGCTGGGCCTATTTCGATCCGGCCGTGTACCGCGCCGCCTCAACGTATCGGGACAGTCGGACCTGACCGTGGTCATGCACTCGCTGGCGCCGATCTTCTGGGCCTTCGTCGGCCTGGAGACCGGCGCGATGGTCGCCGGCGTGGTCGACGACCCGGAGCGCAACGTGCCGCTCGCCACCCCGGCGGCATCGCCATCGCCGGCGTGGTCTACCTGGTGTCTTCGGTACTGATGATGGGCATCGTGCCGGCGGCCGAACTGGCCGATTCCGGCGCGCCGTTCGCGCTGGTGGCCGGCAGGATGTTCGGCCTGGGGCGGTGCCGGTGATCGCGGCGGCCGCCGCGCTGAAGGCCAGCGGCACGCTGGGCGGCTGGATGCTGGTGACCGGCGAGTCCGGCGCGCGCGCCGCGCAGCGCGGCTTCCTGCCAGCGGTGTTCGGCCGCCTGCGCGCCAATGGTTCCGCAGGGCCAGGGGCTGTTCATCATCGCGTTGCTGATGACGCTGCTTGCCGTGCTGACCCTCTCGCCGACCGTGTCCGGCCAGTTCGAGACGCTGATCGAGATGGTGGTGGTCCCGGTGGTGATGGCCTATGCCGCGGCCGGACTGAGCCTGCTGCTTGGCGCGCCCGGGCGGCCGGCGACACGACGCGAGCGGGTGCTCGGCCTGGGTGCGCTGGTGGCCTGTGGCCTGCTGGTCTACTCCACGCCGGTCAAGACCCTGGTCGGCGGCCTTGGTGATCGCGCTGCTGGCCTGGGCGGCCTACCGCGGCTTTGCGCGCAGGCCCGCGACGCCGTCGCGGTAAACTGCGCCGATGAACGAACCGTTGCCCTACGACGCGAACCTGCTGCGCGATCGCGCCCAGTCGATCATTTCCAACGTGCGCGAACTCTCGCAGCTGGGGTGGACCCCGGCGACGAGCAGCAATTTTTCGCTGCGGCTGGACGATGCGCATGCGGCGATCACCGTCTCCGGCCGGGACAAGGGCCGGCTGGTCGAAGACGACATCATGGTCGTGGACTTCGACGGCCACGCCGTCGGCCGGCCACTGCGCCCGTCGGCCGAGACCCTGCTGCACACCCGGCTGTACCGGCGCTTCCCCGAGGTCGGCTGCGTGCTGCACACCCATTCGCCGGTGCAGACCGTGGCCTCGCGCCTGTATGCCGGCTGGGGCCACGTGCGGCTGGAAGGCTACGAACTGCTCAAGGCGTTCGAGGGCAACAGCACCCACGAGATGGCGATCGACGTGCCGGTGTTCGCCAACACCTGGGACATGAACGTGCTGGCCGCGCAGGTCGACGCCCTGCTCGACCGCCAGGCACTGTGGGGCTACCTGATCGACGGGCACGGCCTGTACGCGTGGGGCCGGACCATGGCCGAGGCACGACGGCACCTTAAGCCTTCGAGTTCCTGTTCGCCTGCGAACTGGAGCTGCGCAAGCTCGGCGCGCGCGGCTGAAGGCTCATTCCGCGGACGTCCCCCGCCGTTGCGCCGGCGTTATCAGTAGCGCCGGCCGCAGCTGGTACCCTTGTCGGCCCACGGCACTCCGCGCCACCGCAGCTGAGACACCCCCATGAGCCGACTGCGCATATTCGACGAGAACGATCCGGGCCAGCCCCTGTTCGCCAGCCGCGACGGGCAGGCCATTGCCGCCGAACTGGAGAAGATCGGCGTGACCTTCGAGCGCTGGCAGGCCAGCCAGCCGATCGCGCCGGGCGCCTCGTCCGAGCAGGTCATCGACGCCTACCGCAGCGACATCGACCGGCTGGTCGCCGAGCGCGGCTTCAGGACCGTGGACGTGGTCAGCATCGCGCCGGACAACCCCAACCGGGCGGAGATGCGCAAGAAGTTCCTCGACGAGCACTTCCACAAGGAAGACGAGGTCCGCTTCTTCGTCGCCGGCTCCGGCCTGTTCACCCTGCACGTGGACGGCAGGGTCTACGAGATCGAATGCGTGAAGGACGACCTGATCGCCGTGCCGGACAGCACCAAGCACTGGTTCGACATGGGCGAGGCGCCGAGCTTCGTGGCGATCCGCTTCTTCACCGAGCCGGACGGCTGGGTCGGCCATTTCACCGGCACCGACATCGCGCAGAAGTTCCCGCGCTACGAGCCCGAAGCGGCCTGAGCCCTCCCGCATCCGCGCCCCTCCCAGGAGGGGCGCTTCTCTTGTGCAGCCCCCATGACCCTCGCGATCCTCACCGACATCGAAGGCACCACCAGCAGCATTTCCTTCGTGCGCGACGTGCTGTTTCCGTATGCGCGCCGCGCCCTGCCCGGCTTCGTCCGCGAGCATGGCCACGAGCCGGAGGTGCGGCGCTGGCTCGACCTGGTCGCCATCGAGGCCGGCGGGCTGTGCCAAGGACGGGATGATCGTGGAGACGCTGCAGGGCTGGATCGACCAGGACCGCAAGCACACCGCACTCAAGGCCCTGCAGGGCCTTATCTGGGAAGCCGGCTACCGCAACGCCGACTTCACCGCGCCGATCTATCCGGACGCGGCGCAGACGCTGCGGCGCTGGCACGCGCTCGGCCTGCCGCTGTACGTGTATTCCTCCGGCTCGGTACCGGCGCAGAAGCTGTTCTTCGGCCATAGCGACGCCGGCGACCTCACCGGCCTGTTCTCCGGCTGGTTCGACACCGAAGTCGGCGGCAAGCGCGAGGCCGACAGCTACGCGCGCATCGCCGACAGCATCGGCGTGAAGGCGCGCGACATCCTGTTCCTGTCCGACGTGGTCGAGGAGCTCGACGCGGCGCGCACGGCCGGCATGCAGACCGCGCTGGTCGACCGCATCGAGGACTACCCGCAGTCGCGCGCCGGCGATGCCGCGCACGGCCATACCCACGTAGCCAGCTTCCTCGAGGTCGAGCTGCCGCTCTGACCGGGATGGAAGCGACCCGGAAAGCGACCTTCGCCGGCCTGCTGGCGATCCTGCTGTGGTCTTCGCTGGCGCTGCTGACCGTCGCCACCGACGGCCTGCCGCCGTTCCATATCCCATCGCCTTCGCCGTGGCCGGCGGAATCGGCCTTAGCCCGCGCCATGCTGCGCGGCAGCGCGGGCCGGGCGGAACTGCGCCAGCCGGCGTCGGCGCTGGCGCTTTCGACCGCGGCGCTGTTCGGCTACCACGCGCTGTACTTCATCGCGCTCAAGCGCGCGCCGGCGGTCGAGGCGAACCTGCTCAACTACCTGTGGCCGCTGCTGATCGTGGTCTTCGCCGGGTTCCTGCCGGGCGTACGCATCGCCCCGCTGCAATGGCTGGGCACGCTGCTGGGCCTGGGCGCGGCGATCCTGCTGGTGACCGGCGGCCAGCGCCTGGACGTGAGCGCGCAGCACCTGCCGGGCTACCTTACCGCGGTCACCGCCGCGCTGGTCTGGGCCGCCTATTCGGTGCTCAACCGGCGACATGCGCAGGTCCCCAGTGCCGCGATCACGGTTGCATGTCTTTGCGTGGCCGCGCTCGGCACACTGGTGCACGTGCTGTTCGAGCGAAGCATCGCGCCCACGCCGCTGCAGTGGGGCGCGCTGCTGCTGATGGGCATCGGCCCCACCGGCGCCGCCTTCTGGCTGTGGGATACAGGCACCAAGCGCGGCGACATCGCCCTGCTCGGCAGCCTGTCCTACCTGGCGCCGCTGCTGTCGACCGCGCTGCTGCTGCTGTCGGGCCGTGCACAGCCGCACCCGGTGCAGGCCGTGGCGCTGGCGCTGCTGCTGGTGGGCGCGTGGCTGAGCACGCGCCGGCGCCGCCGGGGCTGAGAACACCTCGCGCCACGCAACCTGCCGCATCCTCGCGCCCGCCACGCAGACCACGCCAGCCAGCCTCCGCCTGCCGGGCGCGGTTCCCGCACAACGCCTCGCCCGCGGCGTTTCGCCGCCAAGGCGTCCGCGACAGCGCTAGTACGCTTCCTGCAGCAGGTACCCGGTTTCAGCTCGCACCTCGCCCTGCCAGCGGTCGAATGCGCGCACCTCCACGCGATGGCGGCCGACGGGCAAGTCCGTGGCCAGCGCGCCGCGCCACAGGTGGCTGGAGGCCACCGCTTCCGGCGAGCGGTCGTAACCGCGCAACCCCGCGGCCAGGTCGTCGATCACGTTCTGCGCCGCCAACCCCGGATCGCTGCGCTCGACGCGCGCCATCGGCTTCCAGTCGCCGCCGTCGATCCGGTACTCGACCCGGGTATCGGCATCGCCCATGAACACGTTGGCGAACACGCCCTGCGGCCGGATACGCGCCACGGCGCAGCACGCCTGGCGCATGCAGCGCCATCGCATCGTTGGACGCCGGGTTCCCGCCCGGCACGCGCGCCGGATGGAAGGCCAGCGCATACCGCCGTCATCACGCACCGACAGCAGCGCGTAGCCGTTCGGCGTGCCGTCGGCCATGGTCGCATCGGGAATGCCGGCCGCATCCGGTGCGCCCGACCAGAACGCGCCGCAGGCCGCGCCGAGGTTGTATTCGTGCAACGGCGCCGCGCCCTGCCAGCCTTCCTTTGCTCCGTGCCAGTGGTGCTGCTGGACGTGGCTGTGCCCGCTGAGCAGCAGCAGGTTCGGCCGCTCCTTCAACAGCGCGAACAGGCGCGCGCGGTCGCCCGCGCGGAAGGTCTCGCGGCCGCCGGTATCGAACACCGGGATGTGCATGCCCAGCACCAGCAGGCGCTCGCGCGGCAGCTGTGCCAGGTAGTTCTCGAGGAAGCGGAACTGGTCCTCGCGCAGCCCGCCGATGTAGCCCGGCTTCTGCCCCGGCCGCACGACCACGTCGTCGAGGAAGACGAAGGCCGCGCGCCCTTCCTCGACCGCATAGGTGTCAGGTCCGTACACCGCACTCCAGCGGCCGAGCGAAGTCGCGTCACTGGCGGCACCCGGATCGAGGTCATGGTTGCCCGGCACGTGGAACCAGGGCACGCCCAGGCGCACCGTGGCCGCGTTGAGCGCCGGATACAGCTGTGCCTTATCGTCGACCAGGCGCCCAGGTCACCCCGAGCGCGGCGGGATGGCGGCCGATGATCGGCTCGACGATGTCGCGCCGGTAGTAGTCGACGTCGCGTTCGCTCTTGACCTGGCTGTCGGCGAACAGCAGCACGTCCAGCGCCTTCGCGTCCCGGGCCGGTGCTCCGGTCGCGCCGGGCAACAGCACGAAATCGGCCGTGGCCGCCGGTCCGGCATCGGCCGGCAGCGTGCGCCAGAACGCGGGCAGGCCGTCGCTGCCGGCGACGAAGCGGTAGCCGGCCGGCTTGACCACGAATACGGCCTTACCGGGGACCGCAGCAATCCGGTAGCGGCCATGCGCGTCGGTGCGGACGATGTCGACGCCATTCGATACCGCCACGTCGGCCAAGCCCCTACCGTCGCTGGCGCGGCGCGCATCGGCCTGCAGGTGGACCCGCCCTGACACCGCCACCACGGCCGGTGCGGCGGCCTCGACCGGCGCCGGCCGCAGCATGCAGGCGCAGACGAACAGCAAGGAGGCGAAGCGTTGGATCGGCATGGGTGGCACCGGCAAGGGACGCCGCGATTGTAGGAGCCGGCCGCTGACCGCGGCCAGTGCATCGCCGCCCGCAACCTGCCTTCCCGCGAAGGCTCAACCGCCCTTGTGCCGCTGCTCCAGCACTTCGGTCACGTCGGCCAGCGACAGGCCGCGAGAGTGCAGCAGCACGGTGAGGTGGTAGACCAGGTCGGCGGACTCGCCCAGCAGCTGCGCGTCGTTCTGGGCCACGCCGGCCAGCGCGGTCTCCACGCCCTCTTCGCCGACCTTCTGCGCGATCCGGCGCACGCCGGCCTCGAACAGGCGCGTGGTGTAGCTGCCCTCCGGCCGGTCCCGCGCGCGGGTGGCGACCAGCGCGTCGAGCTCGCCGAGGAAGCCGACGTCGGCGGCCGGCGCAGCCGGCGTGGCGGCGATCGCCGGCGCGTTCTCGAAACAGCTGACCCGCTGCAGGTGGCAGGTCGGGCCACGCGGACGCGCCAGCACCAGCAGCGTGTCCGAATCGCAGTCGGTGCCCACGTCCACCAGCTCCAGCACGTGCCCGGAGGTCTCGCCCTTGGTCCACAGGCGCTGCTTGCTGCGGCTGTAGAACGTGACGAACCGGTTGACCAAGGGTCGCGCGCAGCGCGTTGCGGTCCATGTAGCCGAGCATCAGCACGCGCAGGCTGTCGGCGTCCTGCACGATCACAGGCAACAGGCCGTCACCGCCCTTGTCCCAGTCCAGCGACTCGGGCAGCAGGGTCGGACCGGCCACGGTGCGTGGCGTGGCGGTGGGGGAATCAGACATCACGCACCTCGATCTCGCGCTGGCGCAGGAAACGCTTCAGTCCGGGAATGGGAATGGCACCGCTGTGGAACACGCTGGCCGCCAGCGCGCCGTCGACGTCGGCCTGCTCGAACACGTCGGCGAAGTGCTCCGGCGCGCCGGCACCGCCGGACGCGACCAGCGGCACGTTGCACAGCGCGCGCGCCTCGCGCAGCTGGGCCACGTCGTAGCCGCGGCGCACGCCGTCGCTGTCCATGCAGTTGAGCACGATCTCGCCGGCGCCCAGGCGCTGCGCCTCGGCGATCCAGTCCATGGTGCGCACGGCCAGCGCGCGGGTCTTGTCCGGGTCGCCGGTGTTGGTGCGCACCCGCCACTGGCCGTCGGCCTCGCGGACCGAATCGATGCCCACCACCACGCACTGCACGCCGAACGCGTCGGCCAGCTCGGCGATCAGCGGCGGGCGCTCCAGCGCCGGCGAATTGATCGAGACCTTGTCGGCGCCGGCGTGCAGCACGCGGCGCGCGGTTTCCACGTCGCGGATGCCGCCGGCCACGCAGAACGGGATGTCGATCAGCCGCGCCACCCGCTCGACCCAGGCGTAGTCCACCGAACGCCCCTCCGGGCTGGCGCCGATGTCGTAGAACACCAGCTCGTCGGCGCCCTCGTCGCGGTAGCGCAATGCCAGTTCGACGATGTCGCCCATGTCGACGTGGTCGCGGAAGCGCACGCCCTTGACCACGCGGCCACCGCGCACGTCCAGGCAGGGAATGATGCGGCGGCTCAACATGGCCTCGGTGCCTCCTCGGCCAGCGCGTCGACCAGTGCCAGCCGGCCTTCGAGCAGGGCGCGGCCGAGCACCGCGCCGGAACAGCCGGCCGGGGCGCGCGTTGCGCACGTCGGCGGCATCGCGCACGCCGCCGGAGGCCTGCACCGCCACGCCCGGCGCCAGTGCGCGCAGGTGCTGGTACAGCTCCAGGTTCGGCCCGGAAAGCATGCCGTCGCGGGCGATATCGGTGCACAGCAGGTGGCGCAACCCGGCCTGCACGTAGACCGGCAGCAGCGTGTCGAGGGTGGCGCCGGCGTCTTCGGTCCAGCCGTGCACGGGCAGCTTCCAGACGCCGTCGACGTCCTGCCGCGTGTCCAGCGCGACGGTAATCCGCTCGCCGCCGAACTCGGCCAGCCAGGCGCCCACCGCCTCCGGTTCGCGCACCGCCAGCGAGCCGACCACCACGCGCGCGGCGCCGGCATCGAGGATCCGCGCCACGTCGTCGCGCGAACGCACGCCGCCGCCGGTCTGCACCTGCAGGCCGGTGTCGCGTGCGATCGCGGCCAGCAGCGGCAGCAGCGTGTAGCCCCGGCCTTGGCCGCGTCCAGGTCGACCAGGTGCATCCAGCGCGCGCCGGTGGCGGCGAAGGCCTGCGCACGCGGCAGCGGGTCGTCGCCGTACTGCGTTTCGCGCGCGTAGTCGCCCCAGGTAAGGCGGACCACGCGGCCGCCACGGATGTCCAGCGCGGGGTAGACGGTAAAGCCCATCAGAAATCCATCTCGATGAAGTTGCGGAGGATGCGCGCACCCGTAGTGGCCGAGCGCTCGGGATGGAACTGCGCGCCGCAGCGGCGGCCGTTCTGGACCACGGCGGTGAACAGGCTGCCATGGTCGCTGGCGGCGACCGTATCTGCGGTCAGCGGCGCGGCATAGCTGTGCACGAAGTAGGCGCTGGCACCGTCGGCCACGCCATCGAGCAGTGGTGATGGCCGCATCGTGCGCAGCCCGTTCCAGCCCATGTGCGGCACGCGGATGCCCGGCGCGGCCGGCAGGTGGTGGACCACGCCCTGCAGCAGGCCGAGGCATTCGACCTCGCCCTCTTCCGAGCGTTCGTACAGCAGCTGCATGCCGAGGCAGATGCCCAGCAGCGGCGCCTGCAGCTGGCGCAACGGTTCGACCAGATCCTGCCCGCGCAGGCGGCGCATCGCCTCGGGCGCGGCACCCACGCCGGGCAGGATCACCCGGTCGGCGCCGTCGAGTCCGGCCGCATCGCGCACCACCTGTGGCTGCACGCCGAGGCGCTCGAGCGCATAGCAGACCGAGCCGAGGTTGGCGCCACCGGCATCGACGACAACCACGCGCCGGTTTGCAGCCGCGTCGCTCACAGCGCCCCCTTGGTCGAAGGCAGCTCCGCGCCTTCGCGACGGATCGCCTGGCGCAGCGCGCGGGCGAGCGCCTTGAAGCTGGCTTCGATCTTGTGGTGGTCGTTGTCGCCGTCCACGCTGATGTGCAGGTTCATGCCCGAGGCATCGCACAGCGAGCGGAAGAAGTGCGGGACCAGTTCGGTCGGCATGTCGCCGACCCGCTCGCGCTTGAACCCGCCTTCATAGACCAGGTACGGCCGGCCGCTGAAGTCCAGCGCGGCGCTGGCCCGGGTCTCGTCCATCGGCAAGGTGAAGCCGTAGCGGCCGATCCCGCGCTTGTCGCCCAGCGCCTCGCGCAACGCCTCACCTATGGCCAGCGCGGTGTCCTCGATGGTGTGGTGCTCGTCGATGTGCAGGTCGCCGTCGGCGTGGATCTTCAGCTCGAAGCCGCCGTGCTTGCCGATCTGCTCGAGCATGTGGTCGTAGAACGGCAGGCCGGTGTGGACCTGCGGCTCGGCCGCCCGGTCCAGGTCGACCTCGACCCGGATTTTCGTTTCCTTCGTATTCCGCTGCACCACCGCGCGGCGCGGCGCATCGGCCAGTTCGTGGGCGATCCCGGCCCAGTCCCACTCGCCGCCGAACTGCGCGGTCTTCAACTGGAAGGCGCGGATGCCGAGGTTCTCGGCGAACTGGTTGTCGGTCGGCCGGTCGCCGACCATCGCCGAGCGCTTCCAGTCGATCGTGCGGTCCTGGATGTAGGGCAGCACCAGGCCGATGCCCGGCTTACGCGTGGGCTTGTTCTCGTGCGGCCAGCTCGGGTCGATCAGCACGTCGCGAAAAGCAATTCCTGGCTTTCGAACACCTGCAGCATCAGGTTGTGCGGACCGTCGAAGCTGGCCTGCGGGTAGTTCTCCGTGCCCAGCCATCCTGGTTGGAGACGATCACGAACTGCCAGCCGGCGTCGCGCAGTTTGAGCAGCGCCGGGATCACGCCGCGGACGAAGCGCAGCTTCTCGTAGGCATCGATCTGGAAGTCCGCGGGCTCCTCGATCAGGGTGCCGTCGCGGTCGATGAACAGGATCGGGCCAGAAGTGGGGGCGGTCATGCAGCGGCTTCCTTGGCGACCAGCGCGGCCAGCACGCGGTCGTTCTGTTCGGGACTACCAATAGTGATGCGCAGCGCGTCGCCGAGCTGCGCCGCGGCACGCTGGTCGCGCACCACCACGCCGGCCGCGAGCAGGCGGGCGAAGGCGTCGCCGGCATCGGCGAAGCGGACCAGCAGGTAGTTGCCGTCGGAGGGATAGACGCGGACCACGCCCGGCAGCGTGGCCAGACCCTGCTGCAGGCGGCTGCGTTCGCTGCGCACCTGCGCCACGCGCGCCCGGGTGCGTGCCAGCGCCTCGTCCGACAGGCCCGCCACCGCCAACTCGGCACACGGCGTGGGCACCGGATAGGGCGCCTTACAGGCACGCAGCACGCGGACCAGCGCCGGTTCGGCGATCAGCGTGCCGATCCGGGCCGCGGCCAGTGCATGCGCCTTGGACAGGGTCCGCAGCACCGCGACGTTGGCGTGCGTCTCCATCAACGTCGTCGCCGACGGCTGGTCGGAAAACTCGCCGTAGGCCTCGTCCACCACCACCAGCGCGCGTCCGTGCAGGCGCGTGGCGAGCGCGGCGATGCCGTCCAGGGGCACGCTGCCGCCGGTGGGATTGGAGGGCGAACACAGGAACACGAGCTTGGCGTTGCCCTGCTCCGCTGCAATGGCGACCGCTTCGAGGTCGACGCCGAAGCCGGCCTCGCCGTCCACCAGCGGCACCGCGAGCAGCGGCGCGCCCTGCAGGCGCGCACTCACCGAGTACATGCCGAACACCGGCGGCGTCGCCACGATCGCATCGCGGCCGGGCACGCACAGGGCGCGCACCAGCAGGTCGATGGCCTCGTCGCTGCCGCGGCCGACCAGCAGCTGTTCGGGCCGGCAGTCGTACAGCCGCGCCAGCGCCTCGCGCAGTGCCGGCGGCTGCGGCTCCGGATAGCGGCGGCTGCTGCCGTTCGCATCGGCCGGATTCGCCCACGGACTCTCGTTGGCGTTGAGCCAGACCTCGCCCTTGACGTCGTAGGTGCGCGCCGAGGCATAGCCGGCAAAACCGCGCAGGTCCTCGCGGACCAGCTGCAGCAGCGCATCGCCGCTCATCTCGTTACTCATGCGTTGGCCGCCTTCAGCCGCAGCGCGACCGCGTTTGCGTGCGCGTCGAGCTGCTCGGCGCGGGCCATGGTCACCGCGCAGTCGCCGATCGCGCGGATGCCGGCGCGGCTGGCCGCCTGCACGCTGACGAAATTCTGGAAGCTGGCCACGCTGACCCCGCTCCATGCACGCGCCGCGCCATTGGTCGGCAGCACATGGTTGGTGCCGCTGCAGTAGTCGCCCAGCGCTTCCGGGGTCCAGTCGCCGAGGAACACCGAGCCGGCGGCCTCGACCCTGTCCAGCCATGGGCGCGGTTCGCGCAGGGCCAGGATCAGGTGCTCGGGCGCGTAGGCATTGCTGATCGCGAAGGCTTCGTCCAGCGACTCGACCCGGACCAGGCGCGAGGCCGACAGCGCTCGGCGCGCGATCTGCGCGCGCGGCAACGCAGCCAGCTGGGCGGCCAGTTCGACCTCGACCCGGTCGATCAGCGCGGCGCTGTCGGACAGCAGCAGCACCTGCGAATCGGGGCCGTGCTCGGCCTGCGACAGCAGGTCGGCGGCAACGAACGCGGCATCGGCGCCGTCATCGGCGATCACCAGCACTTCCGAAGGGCCGGCCGGCATGTCGATCGCCGCCGCACCGGATTGCGCCACCTGGCGCTTGGCCTCGTCCACGTAGCTGTTGCCGGGGCCGAAGACCTTGTCGACCTTGGGCACGCTGGCAGTGCCGAACGCCAGCGCGGCAACCGCCTGCGCACCACCGAGCTTGAACACCCGGCCCACGCCGACCAGCCGCGCCGCCACCAGCACCGCCGGGTCGGCACTGCCGTCGGCACGCGGCGGCGTACACAGCACCACTTCGCGGCAACCGGCCAGTTTCGCCGGCAGGCACAGCATCAGCGCGGTCGACGGCAACGGCGCAGAGCCGGCCGGGACGTAGAGCCCGACCCGCGGCACCGGCCGGATCACCCGCTCGCAGACCACGCCGGGGGCGGTCTCGACTGCATAGCCGGCGGCCATGCCGGCACGGTGGAAGGCTTCGATCCGGGCCGCGGCCTCGACCATGGCCTTGGCGCAGTTCCGGCGCGACGGCGGCCTCGGCGGCGGCGAATTCATCGGCCGACACCTCGAAGCGCTCGAGCTGGACCTTGTCGAAGCGCGCGGTCAGTTCGCGCAGCGCATCGTCGCCGCGCTCGCGCACGGCGGACAGCACCGCGGCCACCGCATCGCGCGTGGCCTGGCCACGACCTGCACCGGCCGGGTCAGCGCGCGCTCGCGCGCGCCGGCATCGAGCGTGGCCCATTCCAGGCGGTTCCAGTCGCGCACGGCGGTATCGCCGGTCGCATCGATGGATGCGGCACTCATGCCAGCGACCTCTCCACCCCCAGCACCATCAGCCCGCGGGCACCGGCGCGTTCCAGCTCCTCCAGCTGCTGCCAGCTGACCGCGCCTTCGCACATGGTCTGCAGCGACAGCGCACCGTTGGCGCCGGTCCCGCCTTGGCTAAGGCACGACGATGAGCGGACCGGCATCCTGCAGCAGCCGCTCCAGCGCCGGCAGCGCCTCGCGCTCGGCATTGAACATCAGCAGCTTGCGGTCCCTGGGCTGGAGCACGCCGTCGACCCGACGCAGCAGCATCTGCGCCAAGGCCGGCGCGCAGGTCGTCGAACGCGCCGGCCGGACCGGCCAGCACCGCCTCGCTGTCGAGCAGGTTGTGCACCGGCTTGAGGTGGTTGGCGGCGAGCGTGGCGCCGCTGGAAACCAGGTCGCAGATCAGGTCGGCGGTACCCAGGCGCGGTGCGATTTCCACCGAACCGGACAGTTCCACCACCTGGGCGTCGACACCTTCGGCCTGCAGCCAGTTGGTAGGATCGCCGGATAGCTGGTGGCGATGCGCGTGCCCTGCAGCTGCGCCGGACCGCTCCACTCCCATTCGTCAGGCACGGCCAGCATCAGCCGGCACTGGCCGAAGCCGAGTCCGCGCAACGCGCGGTAGGCCGGCGGCAGCCCCTTGCGGGCGCGCGCACCGGCCTGCTCGTCGAGCTCGTTGCGGCCGACGATGCCCAAGTCGCAGACGCCGTCGGCGATCAGGCCGGGGATGTCGTCGTCGCGGACCAGCAGCAGGTCCACCGGCAACGACTCGCCGTAGCAGAACAGCTTGTCGCGGCTCTCGCGCCAGCTCAGACCGCAGGCGGCCAGCAGCGAACGCGCCGGTTCGGCCAGGCGGCGGCCACTCTTCTGGATCGCGATGCGCAGGCGATCGCGGGGGCGGTACCGATGGGGGCTCATGGTGTGTCCTGGGTGATCTTGCTGCCGGTGCGCGGCGACGAAGCCAGCGCGTAGCCACCGGCGCCTCGCTCCAGCGTGCGCGCGACCCGGCCGATGGTGGTGACGCTGACCTGGGTCAGCTCGTGGATCTCGCGGTAAGGCATGCCCTGCTGCAGCAGTGGGACCACCTTCCAACGGTCGGTCATGGCCTCCAGCTCGGCCGGCGTGCACAGGTCCAGCAGGAACGCCCTGACCGCCTCGGCGTCCTCCAGGCCGGACAGGGCCAGCGCCAGCGCGGCCAGCCGCCCCTCGACGTTGTCTCCGTTGTCCTGCACCCGCCGTTTCATGAGCATGAATGCCTATGTATTAATGCGCTATCACATTAGAACAGCCCACCCCGTCCAGGTCAACCCCGGCCCGCTACACTGGCCCCGGTCGCTCAGGCGGCCGAGGAACCTTCCGGGGGACGCATGGAACTGCGGACATTCGCGAAGTACCGGACCTGGTACTTAGCTGTTGCTGGCGCTGGGCTGGGCTTCGACTGCGGCGGCGCAGGCGCCGGCGCGCCTGGACGCAGCGCATGGACAGGTGCCGCTGGAAGGCCATACCCGCTACCTGCACGACGAGAACGGCGCGATCGGCTCCGACCAAAGGCTGGCGGGGAGCTGCAGGCCGGCCGCTTCGCCCCGCTGCCGTCCACCGGCGCCACCTTCGGCTTCCAGCCGGGCGCCTACTGGTTCCATGTCGCGCTGGAGAACCGGGATCCGGCGCAGCCGCACTGGCTGCTGGTGCAGAACTACCCGCTCAGCGACCGCCTCGATCTCTACCTGCGCCATGCCGACGGCCGGATCACCCACCAGGCCGGCGGAGACCACCTGCCGTTCGGCGCACGCAGCGTCCGCTACCGCCATCCCAACTTCATGCTCGACCTGCCGCCCGGCGAGCACGTGGACCTGCTGCTGCGCGTGCAGAGCCAGAGCTCGATGCAGGTGCCGCTGACCCTGTATTCGCCGACCGCGTTCATCGCGCTCTCCCGCGACGCGCAGTTCGGCATCGGCATCTACTACGGGATCCTGCTTGCGCTGTTCTTCTACAACCTGGTGCTGTGGCTGGCGCTGCGCGACCCCAGCTATTTCTGGTACCTGTTCCACCTGTCCGCGTTCGGGCTGGTGCTGCTGACCCTCAACGGCCTGGGCTTCGAATACCTGTGGCCGGATTCGCCGCGGCTGGCCGACCTTTCGGTTCCCCTGTCGATCTGCCTGTCCCAGGTGGGCATGCAGCAGTTCGCGCGGGTGTTCCTGCGCCTGCGCGGGCTGTGGCCGGCCGGCGACCGCATCTCGCTGGGCGTCATCGCCTATTTCGTGGTCCCAGCCTTACCGCCTTGTGGCTGCCCTACCGCATCGTCACTCCGCTGGCCTCGGCCTCGGTGTTCCTGAGCATCGCCTGGATCCTCACCCTGACCCTGGTGGCGGTGCGGCGCGGCGACCGTTCGGCCCGCCTGTTCCTGCTGGCGTGGAGCATGTTCCTGGTCGGTACCTGCATGTTCGCGGCGCTGGCCTTCGGCCTGCTGTCGCGCTCGTTCCTGACCGAATACGGCGTGCAGATCGGCTCGGCGCTGGAGATGCTGCTGCTGTCGATCGCGCTCAGCTACCGCTACGCGGTGCTGCGCAACGAGAATGAGCGCATCGTGCGCCGCGCGAAGCTGCAGCTGGAATCACAGGTACTGGAACGCACCAGCGAACTGCGCACCGCGCTGGAACAGCTGGAGACGGCGCACGCGCGGCTGCGCGAGGCCAGCCGCCACGACCCGCTGACCGGTCTGTACAACCGCGGGTGGTTCCGCGAGCGTTTCGAAGCCCTGCTGGAGGCCGCCCGCAGCCAGGGCCAGCCGCTGTCGCTGCTGATGGTCGACCTCGACCACTTCAAATCCATCAACGACCAGCACGGCCACCTCGTCGGCGACGATTGCCTGCGCCGTTGCGCGCGCGTCATCGAGGGCATCCTGCGCACGCATGGCGCCCTGGTCGCCCGCTATGGCGGCGAGGAATTCATCGCCGCCCTGCCGGGCATCGATGTCTTCCATGCCCGCGAACTGGCCGAGGAGATCTGCACGCGGCTGCGCGAAGAGCCGATCCGCACGCGTGGGCCGGGCGTGACGGTGACCGCCAGCATCGGCGTGCACGCGGTCGACACCGGCCTCGGGCACGAAGCCGCGGCGACCGACCTGGCCCTGCAGGTGGTGGACAACGCGCTGTACGCGGCCAAGTCAGGCGGACGCGACCAGGTCCGCGTCGCCGGGGGCTAGCTCCGGTCCGCGAGCAGCGCGCCGGAAGCGACCAGTCCGACCATCGCCGCGACCTCGCCGTCCAGGGCGCGGTCACGCTCCAGGAACGGGACCGTCGCGCGGATGCGCGCATGCGCCGTGGCGACCGCGGCACCGGGATGGAATGCGTCGGCAGCGGCGAGCTGGCCGCGCAGCGCTTCGGCCTCGGCCAGGAAGCGCTCGCGTCCCGGCCCATCGGCGGCCGGGCCGCCCCGGATCTTGTCCGCCAGCGCGGCCGCATCGGCCCGGCGCGCCAGTGCACGCGCGGCGTTGATCATGTCGCGTCGCAGGTCCAGCGCCTGCGCGGCGGTGTACAGCTCCAGCGCCAGCACCTTGCCCAGGTCCCTCGACCATCGCCAGCACGTGGCGCGCCTCGTTGGCGCCCATCGACACATGGTCTTCGGCATTGGCACTGGTCGGCACCGAGAACACCGAGGCCGGATGCGCCCGGCTGGCCAGGTCGTTGACGATCGCCGCGGCGGTGTACTGCACGATCATGTGCCCCGACTCGGTGCCGTCCTCGTTGCCGATCAGGAACGCCGGCAGGCCGTCGTTGGTGGCCGGGTCGACCAGCTTGTTGAGCCGGCGCTCGGAGATCGAGGCCAGGGTCGGGATCGCGGCCTTCAGGTAGCTCAGCGCCAGCGCCAGCGGCATGCCGTGGAAATGGCCGGCGGAGATGACCTGCTGTTCGACGTGGTCGGCGTCGGCCTTGTCCGGGAACACCAGTGGATTGTCGGTGACCGCATTGAGTTCGATGTCCAGCACGCGCGCGGCCTGCGCCGCGGCATCGCGCACCGCGCCATGCACCTGCGGGATGCAGCGCAGCGAATAGCTGTCCTGCGGCTGGTGCTTCTTGCCGCCCCGGAACGGCAGGAAACGCAGGTAGAACTTCTCGCGCCCATGGCGCTGGTCGGCAGGAACCCAGTCCCAGCCGATGTCGAAGCGCAGCGCCTGCGATTCGGCCGTGTCCCAGCTGCCAAGGCAGCCAGGGGCCGGAACTTCGGCACCAAGGTGGTAGGCGATGTCGGCCAGGTCGAGCCGGCCAGCAGGTGGCGCAGGTTCGCCGCAACCCGTACCTTACCCCGGATGCGGGCGCAGCGCATGCACTTCTTCGGCAAACGCGCCGAGGCGGCCGGCGAAGGCATCGATGGTCATCGCCGCGGCCAGGTCCGGCGGTGTCGAGCATCTGCTCGAGCCGCTGCAGGGCCAGCACGCCCATTGCCAGCATCTGCGCGGTGCCGTTGTTGAGCGCCAAGGCCCTCCTTGTACGACAGCGACACCGGCTGCAGGCCGGCACGGCGCAGCGCTTCCGCACCAGCGACGCGCTCGCCCCCAAGAACGCCTCGCCGCCGCCGAGCAGGACAATCGCCAGGTGTGCGACAGCGGCGCCAGGTCGCCGGACGCACCGACCGAGCCCAGTTGCGGCACCACCGGCACCACGCCGGCGTTGAGCATCGCGGCCAGCGCCTGCAGCGTTTCCACGCGGATGCCCGAGTGGCCCTTGAGCAACGTGTTGATGCGGATGCACAGCATCGCCCGCACCACGTCGGCGGCCATCGGCTCGCCCACGCACACCGCATGGGTGATGATCAGGTTGCGCTGCAGCTCCTCGTGCAGGGACCGGCCCGAGCGGGCCGCACCCGGCAGCTCGTCGCGCAGCGGATGCGCGCCGAGCAGCTTGTCGGCGTTGCTGCCGAAGCCTGTCGACACGCCGTAGATCGGTTCCTCGCGGCGGACCTGCTCGGCAAGGAAGTCGGCGGCGCGCCGCACCGCGGCCAGCGCACCCGGGTCGAGTTCGACAGGTGCGCCTGGGCGACCGCGACCAGCCGGTCGCGGGTGAGGGATTGTCCGTCGAGACGGATCGTCTGCATGTCCGTGTTCCGTTCTGCGCGGGGCGCGCCGCTCAGCGTCCGGCGAGCGCGCGCGCCTGTTCCAGTTCCACCCGCAGGGTTCCGGCGAGTTCGTCGCGGGCCACCTCGAACTGCTGTTCGCGGGCCAGGCCTTGACCGCGACCACGCCGCGGGCGAGTTCGTCCTCGCCGGCCAGCACCACGAAGCGGATGCCGGCGCGCGAGGCGTACTGGAACTGCTTGCCGACCTTGCGCGCTTCCATCTGCACTTCGGTGTTGATCCCGCCGGCGCGCAGGTGGCGGGCGATGTCCAGCGCCTCGGGCAGCTGCGCCTCGTCCATCAGCGCGACCATCGCCTGCACGCTGCTCTCGGCGATGCCACCGATCAGTCCTGCCTCGCGCAGCTGCCAGAACAGTCGGGTCAGGCCGATGGAGATGCCCACGCCCGGCAGCTTCGACTTGGTGTAGTGGCTGGCCAAGGTCCTCGTAGCGGCCACCCGAGCAGATCGAACCGATCCCGGGATGGTCGACCAGCTGGGTCTCGTAGACGGTGCCGGTGTAGTAGTCCAGGCCACGGGCGATGGAGAAATTCAGGCAGTAGGCCGACTCGGGCACGCCCAGCGCCTTGACCAGCTCCAGCACCTCGCGCAGTTCGGCCGCGCCGGCGCGCAGCACCTCGCTGGCCGCGTCGCCGGTCCCGGCCAGGGACCGCGTCGATCTTCGCCAGCGCATCGTCGTGCGACTGCGAACGCACCTCGACGAAAGCTGCGGATCCGGTCCACGGACACGGCAGGCAGGCCGAAGTCGGGCCCGGTCAGCGTCTCGCGCACGTAGTCGGCGCCTCGCTTGTCGATCTTGTCGACCTCGCGCAGGACCAGCGCCTGCTGCTGCGGGTCGGTGACACCCTGCGCCTCGAAGAAGCCGCGCATCAGCTTGCGGTTGTTCAGCTGCACCCGGAATGCGCCGATCCCCAGCTCGGAGAACACCGAGTGGATCACCGCCAGCACCTCGGCGTCATAGCGGATGTTCAGCGCGTCCTTGCCGATGACGTCGATGTCGCACTGGTAGAACTCGCGGAAGCGCCCGCGCTGGGCGCGCTCGCCGCGGTACACGCGCTGCATCTGGTAGCGGCGGAACGGAAAACTCAGCTCGTGCTCGTGCTCGGCCACGTAGCGGGCCAGCGGCACGGTGAGGTCGAAGCGCAGGGCCAGCTCCGGCAGGCTGGCCGGCAGCCCACCCTCGGACTTGCCCGGGTCGCTCTCGGCCGCGGCGTTGGCCAGGGCGCCGGTGGACTGGACGAAGTACACCTGCCGCTCGGTCTCGCCACCGGACTTGGTCAGCAGCACGTCGGACAGCTCGAACACCGGCGTCTCCACCGGCAGGAAGCCGAAGCGCTCGTAGTTGCGTCGGATGACGTCGAGCATGCGCTGGAACGCGATCTGCTCGCGCGGCAGCAGCTCCATGACGCCGGGCGGGGTGCGGGGCCTGATCAAGCGGAAAACTCCTGCGGACGCGCTGGGGCTGCAATTCTACATTGGACAGCTGCGCCTCACGCCGCGCGCGCCTTGCCCCGCTATCATGTGCGCACCAAAACCGTGTCGTGACGCATGTCCTGGCCTCCGTTCGACAGTCCCTGCCTCACCCCGCAATCCGAGGATGCCGGCCCGCTCGGCCCGTGCCTGCATTGCCAGGTCCGCCACCTTACCGTCTGCTCGGTGCTGTCGAACGAGGAAGTGCATGCACTTGATGCCGCCGCCGGCCTGCAGGTGCTGCAGCCGGGCGCGGTCCTGGCGCGCCGCGGCGAGCCGCGCAGGCACGTGTTCACCGTCACCCGCGGCGCGCTGCGCCTGGTGCGGCTGGCGGCCGACGGTCGGCGCCAAGGTCGCCGGTTTCGCCCTTCCCGGCGATTTCGTCGGCCTCAGCGGCGCGTCCACCTACCCGCACGATATCGAGGCTCTGGGCGAGACCGAGCTGTGCCGGTTCGGCCTGGACGCCATGCAACGCCTGGGCGAGCGCTTCCCGCACCTGCAGGGCAAGCTGCTGGAGCGCGCCTGCGTCGAACTGGATTCGGCGCATGAGCGGATGATGTCGCTGGCCCGCATGAACCCCACCGAGCGCATGGCCGATTTCCTGCTCACCCTGGCCCAGCGCCAGGCCCGCGGTGGCGATCCCGGCCAGTCGCTGCTGCTGCCGATGCCGCGCGCGGACATCGCCGACCATCTGGGCCTGACCGTGGAAACCGTCAGCCGCTGCCTGACCTCGCTGCGCACCCGCGGACTGATCGCGCTGCCGGCGACCTACCGGATCGACATCCTCGACCGGGACGGCCTGGAAACGCTCAAAGCCGCAGCCTGAGCCTGCGGTCGCCGGCCGAGGTGCGCCGGCGCCACGATTGACGCCATCGGCGCGTGCCGGCAGGCATACGCAATCGCAATCCGCCCTTCCCCTCGCCGATCCAGCGCGGATTGCCAGGCTGGCCTGCGGAGGTGGTTCAGGGATTGCTCGAGCAGCCCTGCAGCGCGCAAGGAGTGGCGGCGCGGCTCAGCCTCCGCTGCCCGGCCCGCGGCCACAGGCCACGGCCCGTGCGCGCACGGGTGCCCGGCGCCGACATGAAATCCATAGCAACAGGCCGGCAAGCAGGGCGGCGCCGACTCCCGCACGCGTGGGCAGCCAGCCGCTCCATCCCGACCCGAGATCTCGCTGCGGGGCCACGGCCGCAACCCCGTGCGCAGGCTGGCGCGGCGGGGTGATCCGGTCCGGGCACCGCAATGTCCCGCGCCTCGACATCACGGCCGCCCGTCGCATCGGACTCCAGCGCACTGCAAGGCCGGTGCCATCCCGAAACAAAAAAGAGCGGGCCGAAGCCCGCTCTTCCGTTTCAGCGATGCAGCGACCGGAATTACTCGGTCACGCCCTCGCCTTCTTCCACGGCCTTGATCGACAGGCGGATGCGGCCCTGCTTGTCGACTTCCAGCACCTTGACCTTGACCAGGTCGCCTTCCTTCAGCGCATCGCCGACCTTCTCGACGCGGTCGTTGGAGATCTGCGACACGTGGACCAAGGCCGTCCTTGCCCGGCAGGATGGTCACGAAAGCACCGAAGTCCATGATCTTGGCGACCTTGCCCTCGTAGATCCGGCCCGGCTCGACGTCCGAGGTGATCTGCTCGATGCGGGCCTTGGCGGCCTGGCCGGCTGCACCATTCACCGAGGCGATGGTGATGGTGCCGTCGTCCTGGATGTCGATCTGCGTGCCGGTTTCCTTGGTGATCGCCTGGATCACCGAACCGCCCTTGCCGATCACTTCGCGGATCTTGTCGGGGTGGATCTTGATGGTGATCAGGCGCGGCGCGAACTCGCTCAGCTCCTGGCGCGGCGCGGTCATCGCGTGGGCCATCTCGCCCAGGATGTGCAACCGGCCAGCCTTCGCCTGCGACAGCGCCTGCTTCATGATCTCTTCGGTGATGCCTTCGATCTTGATGTCCATCTGCAGCGCGGACACGCCGTTCTGGGTACCGGCCACCTTGAAGTCCATGTCGCCCAGGTGGTCTTCGTCACCGAGGATGTCGGAGAGCACGACGAAGTCGTTGCCTTCCTTGACCAGCCCATGGGCGATGCCCGCGACCGGCGCGGAGATCGGCACGCCGGCATCCATCAGCGCCAGCGAGCTGCCGCAGACCGAGGCCATCGACGACGACCCGTTGGACTCCGTGATTTCCGAGACCACGCGGATCGTGTACGGGAAGGCTTCCATGGTCGGCATCACCGCCAGCACGCCGCGCTTGGCGAGGCGGCCGTGGCCGATCTCGCGACGCTTCGGGCCCATCATGCGGCCGGCCTCGCCCACCGAATAGGGCGGGAAGTTGTAATGGAACAGGAAGTGGTCCTTGTACTCGCCGCTGACCGCGTCGATGATCTGGCCGTCGCGGGCGGTGCCCAGGTGACGGCGACAATCGCCTGCGTCTCGCCACGGGTGAACAGCGAGGAGCCGTGCACGCGCGGCAGCACGCTGACCTTGGAGCTGATCGGGCGGACGGTGTCCAGCGCACGGCCGTCGATGCGGACCTTGGTGGCCAGCACAGAACCGCGCATGGTCTGGTATTCCAGCTCGCCGAATTCCTTCGACAGCGCGCCGGCGGCCCAACCTTCGGCTTCGGCACGACCGGCCAGCTGCTGGACGACGTCCTTCTTGATCGCGGAGATCGCGTCGCGACGCTGCAGCTTGTCGCGCACCTGGAAGGCGGCCTCGAGCTGGTTGCCGACGGCCTCCTTCAGCGCGGAGACCAGCGCCTCGTTCTTGGCCGGGGCAGCCCAGTCCCAGTTCTTGGTGCCGGCTTCGGTGACCAGCTCGTTGATGATGTTGATGACCTTCTGCATTTCGCGATGGCCAAACATCACCGCGCCCAGCATCACGTCCTCGGACAGCTCGGCCGCTTCGGACTCCACCATCAGCACGGCGTTGGAGGTACCGGCGACCACGAGCTCCAGCTTGGAGTTCTTCAGTTCGCTGACGGTCGGGTTCAGCACGTACTCGCCGTTGATGTAGCCGACCTTGGCCGCGCCGATCGGGCCGTTGAACGGCGCGCCGGTCAGGGCGACGGCGGCGGAAGCACCGATCAGCGCCGGGATGTCGCCGTCGATTTCCGGGTTGAGCGACATCACCGTGGCGATGACCTGCACTTCGTTGCGGAACTCTTCCGGGAACAGCGGACGCAACGGGCGGTCGATCAGGCGGGAGATCAGCGTCTCCTTCTCGGTGGCGCGACCTTCGCGCTTGAAGAAGCCACCCGGGATGCGGCCGCCGGCGTAGAACTTCTCCTGGTAGTAGTCGACCGTCAGCGGAAAGAAGTCCTGCCCTTCGCGGGCCGACTTCGCCGCGACGGCGGAAACCAGCAGCACGGTGTCATCGAACTTGACGATGACGGCACCGCCGGCCTGGCGGGCGATCTCGCCGGTTTCCAGGGTGACCTGGTGCTTGCCGTACTGGAAGGTTTTGGTGATTTTTGCCACGTCGATTCCTTGGAGGATGCTGCTTCGGATAGACCGGATGCGACCCCTGCCGCATGCGGGTGGCCGGAGATCCCGGCCGCTGGCGATGGTGCGTCTCCGGGGAACCCCGGAGGGAATAGTCGGATCTGTGCTGGCGCGCGGTAGCGACGCCCCAAACGCAAACCGCGGCGCATCTCTGCGCCGCGGTGGGGTCTTGCATCAGCGACGCAGGCCGAGCTTCTCGATCAGGCCCTTGTAGCGCTCGTTGTCCTTGCGCTTGAGGTAATCGAGCAGGCTGCGGCGGCGGTTGACCAGCTGCAGCAGGCCGCGACGGCTGTGGTGATCTTTCTTGTGGGTCTTGAAGTGCTCGGTCAGCTGCTCGATGCGGGCAGTCAGCAGGGCGACCTGGACTTCCGGCGAACCGGTGTCGTTGGCGCCGCGCGCGTTGTCGGCGATGACCTTCTGGGTGTCGATGGACATGTGTTTTCTCTCGAGATGCGAGGCCTGCAGGAACGCGTTCGCGCACCGCCTGACCCGCCGCTTGCGGAAGGCCGCCCACTCGTCCCGATCGGTTGACAGGGATGCGAAACGGACGGAAAGGAATTGCCTTGAAAAAGGCGCGCGAATTGTAACCGCCAGCACCTTTCCGGACAAGGCGCCAGGCGGCTCAGTCAGGCGCGGTCGCGCTGCGGAACAGGCGCTGCGGGGAAAGGCGGCCATCCGGGTCGACGCAGGCCAGGCCCAGCGGGGTTCCGTCCGATGTGAAGACGCCGGCAGGGTCGGCCGGTGGCCACGGGCCCCGCAGGCGCTGGCCCTGGCCAAACCGCAAGGCCTCGGCCGATGCGAGTTCGACCCTGGGGAAGTCGGCAAGCCCGGCGGCCAGCGGCAGCATGCAGGCCTCCAGCGCGGTCTCGCCACCCTCGGCGACCCGAGCCTCCAGGGGCGGCCAAGGTATGCATCTGCGGCTGCCTGAACGGATCGACCCAGAGCCGGCGCAGGCTGGCGATATGGGCGCCGCAGCCAAGCACTTCGCCCAGGTCGCGGGCCAGGCTGCGGATGTAGGTACCGGAGCCGCAGGTCACGCGCAGGCGCAGCTGGCCGGCGTCGCAGTCGAGCAGTTCGATCGATCGGACCACGACCTCGCGCACCGGCGCCTCGATCACCTCGCCGCGACGGGCCCGCGCATACAGCGGCTCCCCGCCCTGCTTGAGCGCCGAATAGACCGGCGCCCGCTGCTGCAGCGTGCCGGTGAACCGTGCCAGCACGGCCTCCAGCGCCGCCCGGTCCAGGCGCGGCACCGGTCGCTGCAGCAGGACCTTACCGTCGGCATCGTCGGTATCGGTGGTCGCGCCCAGGACGACCCCGGCCTCGTAGGCCTTGTCCGAACCCAGCAGCAGCCCCGCCAGCTTGGTCGCCTCGCCGAAGCACAGCGGCAGCAGGCCGGTGGCGAGCGGGTCGAGGCTGCCGGTGTGCCCGCCCTTCTCGGCGCGGAACAGCCGCCGCGCGACCTGCAGGGCGGCGTTGGAACTCATCCCCGCCGGCTTGTCGAGCAGCAGGATCCCGTCGAGCGGGCGGAAGCGGATCTTGGGACGGTCCATCGATGCGTGGCCTGCACCCGGCGACCGGGTCGCGCCCCTCCGCGGAACGAGCCAGCCGCGCGCGCGCCTAGCGTTCCTCGCCGGAGCCGGCCGGCTCGTCGCCGACCGGGTTCTCGCGCAGCAGGGTCTCGATACGCTCGCCGCGGTCGACCGAATCGTCGTAGTGGAAGTGCAGTTCCGGCACGTGGCGCAGCTTGACCCGGCGGGCCAGCTCCATGCGCAGGTCCCAGGCCAGCTCCTTCAGCGCCTTGACCGCCTCGACCGAGCGGTCCGGCAGCAGCGCGGTGACGAACACCTTGGCGTGGGCCATAGGTCGCGGGTGACCTCGACGTCGGAAACGCTGACCGACGGCAGCCCGTGCTCGCGCACGGCCTCGTGGACCAGCGTGCCCAGCTCACGGCGCAGCTGCGCCGAAACCCGGTCGGTGCGATGGAAGGACTTGGTAGGCATGGTTCGACTCCCAGGCCCGTGCGGACCGATGGGATGCCGGCATCCGTGCGTGGACGGGCCTGTCGGGCATTCCCGGAAACAGCGGGACGGCCCCGCGGGCCGTCCCTTCTTCAGCCGGTGCCGGCGGGCAGCGCCCGCCGGGCTCCGGGTTACAGCGTGCGCTGGACCTCGATGCGCTCGAAGCACTCGATCTGGTCGCCCGGCTTGACGTCGTTGTACTCCTTCACGCCGATGCCGCACTCGGTGCCGTTGCGGACCTCTTCCACGTTCTCCTTGAAGCGGCGCAGCGATTCCAGCTCGCCCTCGAAGATGACCGTGTTGTCGCGCAGCACGCGGATCGGCTTGTTCCGCTTGACCACGCCCTCGATGATCATGCAGCCCGCGACCGCGCCGAACTTGGAGCTGCGGAACACGTCGCGGACCTGGGCGATACCGATGATCTCCTCGCGGATCTCCACGCCCAGCAGGCCCGAAGCAACCTGCTTCACCTGGTCGATGACGTCGTAGATGATCGAGAAGTAGCGCAGGTCCACGCCATTGGACTCGATGGCCTTGCGCGCCGACGCATCGGCACGGACGTTGAAGCCGATCATCGTGGCCTTGGCGGTCATCGCCACGCTGGCGTCGGACTCGGTGATGCCACCGACGCCGGAACTGATCACGTTGATCCGGATCTGGTCGTTGGACAGCGCGGTCAGCGCCTGCTTCAGCGCTTCCACCGAACCCTGCACGTCGGCCTTCACCACCGGGTTGAGGACCTGCTGGCCCTCGCCCTTGCCCATCTGGGCCATGATGTCTTCCATGCGGTTGCCCGCGGCCTGGAGATTAGGCGCGCGACTCGCGGCGCTTGGCATCACGCTGCTGCGCGACGTCCTTGGCCAAGGCGTTCGTCCTTGACCACGACGAAGTCGTCGCCGGCATCCGGCACGCCGGACAGGCCCAGCACCTGCACCGGGATCGACGGGCCGGCGGAGTCCGGCTGGCGGCCGGTTTCGTCGAACAGCGCGCGCACGCGGCCGTACTGGATGCCGCAGACCAGGTAATCGCCCTTCCTGAGCTGGCCCTGCTGGACCAGCACGGTGGCGACCGGGCCGCGACCCTTGTCCAGCGCCGACTCGATGACCACGCCGCTGGCGCGACCGTCGGGCACGGCCTTGAGTTCGAGCACTTCAGCCTGCAGCGAGATCGCGTCGAGCAGGTCGTCCACGCCGTCGCCGGTCTTGGCCGACAGTTCCACCATCTGGGTCTCGCCGCCGAAGTCCTCGGCCACGACCTGTTCGCCGAGCAGTTCGTTCTTGACCCGCAGCGGGTCGGCGTCGGACTTGTCGATCTTGTTGATCGCCACGATCAGCGGCACGCCGGCCGCCTTCGCGTGCTGGATCGCTTCCTTGGTCTGCGGCATGACGCCGTCGTCCGCCGCCACCACCAGCACCACGATGTCGGTCAGCTTGGCGCCACGCGCGCGCATCGAGGTGAAGGCCGCGTGGCCGGGGGTGTCGAGGAAGCTGATGACGCCCTTGGGCGTCTCCACGTGGTAGGCACCGATGTGCTGGGTGATGCCGCCGGCTTCGCCGGTGGCGACCTTGGTGCGGCGGATGTAGTCCAGCAGCGAGGTCTTGCCGTGGTCGACGTGGCCCATGATGGTGACCACCGGCGGGCGCGACGCCTTATCGCCCTGCGCCTTATCGACGTGGGCCAGCAGCTCGCTCTCGGCGTCGTCGTTGCCGGCGCGGACCACCTTGTGGCCCAGCTCCTCGACGACCAGCGCCGCGGTGTCATGGTCGATGGTCTGGGTGATGGTGGCCATCACGCCCATCTTGAACATTGCCTTGACCACGTCGCCGCCCTTGAGCGCGAGCTTCTGCGCCAGGTCGGCCACGGTGATCGCGTCACCGATCGCCACGTCACGCACGACCGGTGCGGTCGGGCGCTCGAAGCCGCCGGCGCCGCCGGAGAACCCGCCGCCACCGCGCATGTCCCAGCGCCGCGGCTTGGCCTTGCTGCCCGGGCGCGTGGTGGTCCGGCGCGCCCGGTCGGCGGCCGACAGGTGCAGCTGGCCGGCAAAACGGCTGGCAGCCGAATCGTCCTCGATGCCGGCGACCATGGCATGCGAGCCACGGGTCTTGTGCTTGTGCCCGCGGCCATCGTCCGCACCGCGGTCCGGCGCGGCCGGCCGATGGACAGGCGGCGTCACAGGACGGGACGGACGCGCCTCGCCGCCTTCGACCGGCGCACGCGCGGGGCCGCCGGCGCTCTTCTGGCGCTCTTCCTCCTCGGCCTTTCGCGCATCTTCCTCGGCGCGACGCTGGGATTCCTCTTCCTGGCGCTTGCGCTCCACTTCCTCGGCACGGACGCGATCGACCTCGGCCAGGTGCTGCTGCTCGGCGAGGTTGCGCTGGCGCGACTCCTCCAGCTTGCGCAGCACCTCGGCACGCTCGTCGTCCATCGGCACGCCCGGGCCGCCGGCATCGGACTGGCCGTCCTGCGCCTTGACATAGGTGCGCTTCTGCCGGACCTCGACATTGACCGTGGTCTTGCTGCGGCCGCCGCCGACGGTCAGCTCCTGGACCTTGCGCCGGGCCAGGTGATCTTCTTCGGCGCGGTCACTTCCTCGACCGGGGTGTCGGCCTTGCCGTGCGCGCGCTTGAGGAAGCCGAGCAGCTTGAGCTTCTCGGAGCTGGTCACGACCTGGTCGGGATCGCTGAAGGGCATGCCGGCCTCGGCCAACTGCTCCAGCAGCTTTTCGACCGGGGTGCTGACCAGCTCGGCGAGCTTGCGGATGGTGGTTTGCTGCGACATTCGGATCCTATGCTCTTGGTGGCGCCCCCTCGCCGGGAGCAAGGGAAGCGCGGATTCTAAGCCCTGGACGATGCAGGGCGGTGTTCATCGCCGGCTCATGCGCCGCGCTCCGGCCGCTTGTTCACGCGCCACGCTCCAGACGGGCAATCTCCTCGGCGCGGGCGGCCAGGGATCAGCGCCGCGGCGCGGCCCCGTCCAGCCCCTCGATGCCGAACTCGGCGACCTCGTCGGCCGCCAGGTCGGACAGGTCCTCGCTGGTGCGCACGCCGTGGCCGGCCAGGGGCGAAAGCGGTTTCCTCGTCCATCCCCTCCAGGGCCAGCAGGTCCTCGGCGGGCTGGTGCTCGTCGACTTCCTCCTCGACCGCCAGCGCGTCGTTGAGCAGCGCGTCGCGGGCACGCGAGCGCAGCTCCTCGACGATGTCCTCGTCGAAGCCTTCCACCGCCAGCAGCTCGCCGACCGGAACGTAGGCGATCTCCTCGACGGTGCTGAAGCCTCCGACACCAGGGATGCCGGCGATCTCCTCGTCCACTTCCAGCTTGTCCTGGAACAGCTGGCGGGCGACGGCCTGCTCGGCCTCGGACTTGGCCGCGACCTTATCCTCCCAGGTCATGACGTTGAGCTGCCAGCCGGTCAGGCGGCTGGCCAGGCGCACGTTCTGGCCGCCCTTGCCGATCGCCTGGGCCAGCCGGTCCTCGGCCACGGCCAAGGTCCATCGAGTGCTTGTCCTCGTCGACGATGATCGACTGGACTTCGGCCGGCGCCATCGCGTTGATGACGAAGTTGGCCGGGTTGTCGTTCCACAGCACGATGTCCACGCGCTCGCCGTTGAGCTCGTTGCTCACCGCCTGCACGCGCGAACCGCGCATGCCGATGCACGCGCCGATCGGATCGGTGCGGGTGTCGTGGGCGATGACGGCGATCTTGGCGCGGTCACCCGGGTCGCGTGCGCAGGCCTTGATCTCGACCAAGGCTCTTACCGACTTCCGGCACCTCGAGCTTGAACAGCTCGATCATGAATTCCGGCGCGCCGCGGCTGATGAACAGCTGCGGGCCGCGCGGTTCGCTGCGGACCTCGAACAGGTAGCCGCGCACGCGGTCGCCGGTACGCAGCACGTCGCGCGGAATGCCCTTGTCCTTCGGGATGAAGGCCTCGGCATTGCCGCCCAGGTCCACGTAGATGTTGCCGCGCTCGGCGCGCTTGACCACGCCGGTCACCAGCTCGCCGACGCGGTCCTTCCATGCATCGACGACCTGCTGGCGCTCGGCTTCGCGTACGCGCTGCACGATCACCTGCTTGGCGGCCTGCGCGGCGATGCGGCCGAATTCCGGATTCTCGATCGGCTCTTCGATCCAGTCGCCGACCTCGACGCCATCGGCCTCGTCGATCGCGTCCATCAGGCGGATCTGCCGGTCCGGCGATTCCATGACCACGTCGTCGGGCACGACCTCCCAGCGGCGGAAGGTCTCGTAACTGCCATCCTTGCGGTCGATCGCCACGCGGGCGACCACGTCCTTAGTCGATGTAGCGCTTCTTGGCCGCCGAAGCCAGCGCGGCTTCGAGCGCGTCGAAGATCACGTCACGCGGCACGCCCTTCTCGTTGGCGACCGCATCCACTACCAGAAGAAGTTCCTTGCTCATCTCGTTTTACTCCGCGTGCGGCTTGCCGCCGGCCGCCGGCTTGTTGGAGGATTGCTTGCCAGTGCTTCCGCCCTTGTTGCCGGGCTTGTCTTTCGAAGGGGAATTCTTGGTGGGCGCCATGCCAAGCGCAGCCCAGTCCGGGACCAGGCGCGCCTTGTCGATGTTGTCGGCGGCGACGACGAACTCGGCGCCATCCAGCCCGAACACCACCGTATTGCCGTCCACGCGCAGGATCGTGGCCTGCAGGCGCCGACGGCCATCCTGCGGCAGCTTCAGGCCGACCTTGGCCTGCTCGCCGAGGAAGCGGGCGAAGTGGGCGGGGGTGAACAGCGGGCGATCCAGGCCCGGCGAGGACACCTCGAGGGTGTAATTGCCGGAAATCGGATCGGCGACGTCGAGCTGCGCAGAAACCTCGCGGCTGACGGCCTCGCAGTCCTCGATGGTCACCGTGCGCTCCGGCTGCCCACCGTCGGCGGCCGCCACGTCGATGTACAGGCGCACGGTCGCGCCGCCGGGCGCCGGCAGGTATTCGATGCCAAGCAGCTCCAGGCCCAGCGACTCGACAGTCGGGCCCAGCAGCTCGGCGATTTCGCTGTGCTTCTCGCTCATTGCGGCGGCTTCTCGAACGCGGAAACGGAACGGCGATGATTTTCCGGACCCCGGAAACGACAAAGGGCCCATCCGGGCCCCGTGTCCGACAGGAGGCCCGCCTGGGCTTCCCATCCGATGATGCTGGAATCGGCGTAACGGCGGGAACATGCGCCGTTACAAGCCCAGCCTGAGGATCCGTGAATCCCGGAAACTGCCGGGAAAACAGACCCACAAAACATGGTAGCGGGGGCAGGATTTGAACCTGCGACCTTCGGGTTATGAGCCCGACGAGCTGCCAGACTGCTCCACCCCGCAGCAGAGGCGGAATTATGGCGATCGGCCGGAATTAATGCAAGCCTTGAATGCATGAAAGATCGAATCGCGTGCCGGTGGACCGGGCCGAGGTTGAAATCCCGTCATTGCCGCCACCTTCGGCCGGTTGAAGCAGGCCGACGTCCAGGCACGACGCACCGCCCACGCACCACACCCGACCGGAACAGTCCCCTTTCCCTGCCAATGCCCGGGCCGCCTCGCGTCACGACCGGGCCGGAACCGCCACCCGGTGCTCCCATCCGCATCACCGGAAAAGCAGAAGCCCCGGACGCGCCGGGGCTTCTGTCGGAACCGGGCGACACTGCAACGCTTTCCTACGTGAAGGCGCGCTGGCACCAGACCATGATCGGGTTCCGCGTAAGGCCCAGCGCCAGCAGGCCCAGCGAATTGACGCCCAGGACCACGCCAAGCACGCGGTCGTTGTGCGCCGGCAGCGACGCGCCGACCGGCTCGTCGAAGTACATCACCTTGATCACGCGCAGGTAGTAGTACGCGCCGACGACCGCGCAGGCCACGCCGAGCAGCGCCAGCCACAGCATCCCGCCCTGCACCGCCGCGCCGAGCACGGCCAGCTTGGTCCAGAAGCCGAGGAACGGCGGCACGCCGGCCAGCGAAGCCATGATGAACAGCACCAGCACGGCCAGCTTCGGGTTGCGCGCGTTCAGGCCCTTGAAGTCGTCGATGTTCTCGGCCTCGAAGCCCTGCCGCGACAGCGCGATGATCGCGCCGAAAGCCGCCGTGGACATCAGCGCGTAGGTGATCGCATAGAACAGCGCCGCCGCGTAGCCACGCTCGTCGCCGCCGGCCAAGTTTCCATCAGCAGGAAACCGATGTGCGACACGGTCGAATACGCCAGCATGCGCTTGAGGTTGGACTGGGCCACGGCCATCAGGTTGCCGATCACCAGCGAGACCGCGGCGAGACCGGCCAGCAGCCACTTCCACTCCTCGGCCAGCGGGCCAACGCCCACTTCCAGCAGGCGGTACGCCATGCCGAACGCGGCCAGCTTGGGCGCGGAGCTGACGAACAGCGCGACCGGCGCGGTGGCGCCCTGGTACACGTCCGGCAGCCACATGTGGAACGGCGCCGCTCCCAGCTTGAACGCCAAGGCCGGCGACCATGAACACGGTGCCGGTGAGCAGCAGGGTCCGCTCGTCGGAACCGGCGATGGCCGCGTTGATCGCGTCCAGGTGCAGCGACCCGGTAGCGCCATAGACCAGCGACATGCCGTACAGCAGCAGGCCCGAGGCCAGCGAGCCGAGCACGATGTACTTCATCGCCGCCTCGGTGGCCTTGCCGTTGTCGCGATCCGCGGCGACCAGCGCGTACGAGCACAGCGCCAGCAGTTCCATACCAGATAGACCATGACCAAGGCTGCCGGCCGAGACCAGCATCATCATGCCGGCCGTGGCGAACAGCACCAGCACCGGTATCTCGCCCCGGTACAGCCTGCGCTCGCGCAGGTAGCTCCAGCCGTAGACGAGGGTCAGGCCGCTCATCAGCACGATCGCCAGCTTCATCACGTCGGCGGCGGTGTCGCGCACGAACATGCCGTTCATCACCACGCCCTGCCCGCCCTTACCGGTGGCCAGCATCGCCAGCACAACGACCAGCACCAGCACGGAGAGGAAATGGGTCCAGACCTTGTGCCGGGCGTCGATGAACAGGTCGACGATCAGCAGGGCGAAGGCACCACCGATCAGCACCAGCTCCGGCAGCAGCGGCAGCAGCTCGGTGGCGGACGGCATCGCGGGGGACGTGATCATCTTCGGGGAATCCTTACAGCTTGCTGGTGGCGATCTGCATCGCCAGTTGCGCGATCGACGGTTCCATCAGGTCGGTCAGCGGCTTGGGCCATACACCGAGCAGCAGGGTGCCGGCGGCGAACACGCCCATGATTGCGACCTCGCGTGCGTTGACATCCTTCATCTCGGCCACGTGCGCGTTGCCCACCTCGCCGAAGAACACGCGCTTGTAGAGCCACAGCGTGTAGGCGGCGGTGATCACCAGGGTGGTGGCGGCCAGGAACGCGATCGCCGGATGCTTCTGGAAGCTGGCCAGGATGACCATGAACTCGCCGACGAAACCGCTGGTGCCCGGCAGGCCCGCATTGGCCATGAAGAACAGCATGGCGAGCGCGGCGAACCACGGCATCACGTTGGCCACGCCGCCATAGTCGGCGATGCGCCGGGTGTGCATGCGGTCGTAGAGCACGCCGATACAGGTGAACATCGCACCGGAAACGAAGCCGTGCGAGATCATCTGCACCATGGCGCCCTGCAGGCCCAGGCGCGCCGCGTCGATCGAACCGAAGTCGCGGACCAGGTGAAGGCGATGAAGGTGCCAAGGGTGACGAAGCCCATGTGCGCTACCGAGGAGTACGCAACCAGCTTCTTCATGTCGTCCTGGACCAGCGCGACCAAGGCCGACGTAGATGACCGCGACCAGCGACAGCGTGATCACCAGCCAAGGCCCATTCATGGCCCGCGTCCGGCGTGATCGGCAGGTTGAAGCGCAGGAAGCCGTAACCACCGATCTTCAGCGCGATCGCGGCCAGGATCACCGAACCGGCGGTCGGCGCCTCCACGTGCGCATCCGGCAGCCAGGTATGGACCGGGAACATCGGTACCTTGACCGCGAAGGCGATCATGAAGGCAAAGAAGATCCAGGTTTGCTCCTTCGCGCTCAGGGGCAGCGCGTACAGGTCGGCCAGCTGGAAGCTGCCGCCCTTCAGGTACAGGTAGACCAGCGCCACCAGCATCAGCACCGAGCCGAGGAAGGTGTAGAGGAAGAACTTCATCGCCGCGTAGATGCGCCGCGGCCCGCCCCAGACGCCGATGATCAGGAACATCGGAATCAGCATGGCTTCGAAGAACACGTAGAACAGGATCGCGTCGGTGGCGGCGAAGATGCCGACGGTCACGCCCTGCAGCATCAGGAACGAAGCCACGTACTGGTGCACGCGCTTGTTGACCACGCCCTGGCACCGGCCAGGCCAGCACGCCGACCAGGGTGGTCAGCAGGATCAGCGCGACCGCGATCCCGTCCACGCCCAGGTTGTAGTGGATGTCGTACGCGGGGATCCAGGCATGCTGTTCGACGAACTGCATGCCCGGGTCGGCGTAGTCGAAGCCGACCAGCAGGCGCAGGCTCCAGAGGAAGGTGACCACGGCCACGGCCATGGACGCCCAGCGCGCCGCCGACGCACGGGCCTCGCCCAGGCGAGGATCAGTGCGCCGCCGATTACCGGCAGCCAGATCAGGACACTCAACAGATGCGTGTTCGCCACGTCTAGTTCTTCCGTACGGTCAGCGCCAGAACCGCATGAGCACGGCCAGCAGTGCAATCAGGCCGATGATCATCGCGAAGGCGTAGTGGTAGAGGTAACCGGATTGGGTGCGCCGCAGCAGGGTCGCCGCGAGGTCGACCACGCGCGCGCTGCCGTTGACGACCACGCCGTCGATCAGCGTGCTGTCGATCCAGCGCGAGACGCGGCCGAGCTTCACGCCGCCACCGGCGAAGCCCTTGATCCAGACATGGTCGGCGAAATACTTCTCCTCCAGCAGCCGCACCAGCGGATGGAGGGCGCTGCGCGCACGGCCCGGCAGCTCCGGCTTCCACAGGTACAGCAGCGCCGCGAGCAGGAAGCCGGCCACGGTCAGCCAGAACGCCGGCATGAGCATCCCGTGCAGGGCGTAAGCGACCGGCCCATGCCAGAACTCCTCGCCGACCGCCGCGATGGTGTCGCGCGACGGATCGGTGAAATCGATGGCACCGGTGAAATAGGTCACCAGCTGGCCCGGGATTGCCGCCGCGTGGTGCTCGCCCAGCCAGTCGGTACCGAACAGCATCGGACCGGCGGTGAGGAAGCCGATCACCACCGACGGGATTGCCAGCAGGACCAGCGGAACGGTCACCACCCACGGCGACTCGTGCGGCTCGTGCGCGCCGTGATGGCCGTGGCCGTGGTCGTCATGACCACCATGATGATCGTCGCCGTGCGCGTGACCGTCATGCGCGTGCGCTGCATGGGCGTGGTCATCGTGGCCGTGGCCATGCTCGCCATGCACATCGCGGAAGCGCTCCTTGCCGTGGAACGTCATGAACAGCAGGCGGAAGCTGTAGAAGCTGGTCACGATCACGCCGCCGAGCACGGCCCAGTAGGCGTAGGTGGCGATCCAGTGGTGGGTTTCGTGGGCGTGGTGCGCCGCGGCCTCGATGATCGTGTCCTTCGAATAGAAGCCGGAGAAGAACGGAGTGCCGACCAAGAGTAGGTGCCGATCACGCTGGTCCAGTAGGTGACCGGCATGTACTTGCGCAGGCCACCCATCTTGCGCATGTCCTGCTCGTGGTGCATGCCGATGATCACCGAGCCCGCGGCCAGGAACAGCAGCGCCTTGAAGAACGCGTGGGTCATCAGGTGGTACACCGCGCCCGAGTACGCGGACACGCCCAGCGCCACGGTCATGTACCCCAGCTGCGACAGGGTCGAGTAGGCAACCACGCGCTTGATGTCGTTCTGCACGATGCCGATCAGGCCCATGAAGAACGCCGTCGTGGCGCCGATGAACAGGATGAAATGGAGGGCGGTGTCCGACAGCTCGAACAACGGCGACATGCGCGCGACCATGAAGATGCCGGCGGTGACCATCGTCGCCGCGTGGATCAGCGCCGAGATCGGAGTCGGGCCTTCCATCGAGTCCGGCAGCCACACGTGCAGCGGCACCTGCGCCGACTTGCCCATCGCGCCAATGAACAGGCAGATGCAGATGATCGTGGCGATGCTCCACGGGTGGCCGGCGAAGATCTGCACGGCCTGGTTCTCCAGCAACGGCGCGTTGGCGAAGACGGTGCCGTAGTCCAGGTACCGAACCACAGCAGCACGCCGGCAATGCCGAGCAGGAAGCCGAAGTCGCCGACCCGGTTGACCATAACGCCTTCATGTTGGCGAACACGGCGGTCGGGCGCTTGAACCAGAAGCCGATCAGGAGGTAGGAGACTAGGCCCACCGCTTCCCAGCCGAAGAACAGCTGCAGGAAGTTGTTGCTCATCACCAGCATCAGCATGCTGAAGGTGAACAGCGAGATGTAGCTGAAGAAGCGCTGGTAACCCGGGTCGTCGGCCATGTAGCCGATGGTGTAGACGTGGACCAGCAGCGAGACGAAGGTCACCACGACCATCATCATCGCGCTCAGCCGGTCGATCATGAAGCCGACGTGGGCCGCATAGTTGCCGACCTCGAAGAAGGTGTAGAGGTTCTGGTTGAACGGCGAGGCACCACCGGCGACCAGCTGGTACAGGACCCAGCACGACAGCGCGCAGCTGGCCGCCACGCCGAGGATGGTCGCCGACTGCGCGCCCCTGCGGCCGACCTGGCGTCCGAACAGACCGGCCACAAGACTGCCCAGCAGCGGGGCCATAGGACGATCAGCAGCAGGTGGGTTTTGGAGATGATCATGGTGTGCCGTCTAATCCAGTACGTGCCTGTCGGTGCGGGCGCGGACCGGGCTGATCCTCGCGCCTGCGCGTGCCGCAACTTGCAGAACTCCACCGGCGCGTCGCCTTGCCGGATGCGTCGCCCTGGATCGAAGCGCCGCGCAATCATTGATTCCCCCGCCCTCCATGGCGGTACCACGCGGGCTCCGGAGAACCCTGCCCGGCCATCCGTGGCCCGGCGACGATCCCTATCGAACCTGTGGTTCGATCGGGATCAGCCCTTGAGCGAATCCACTTCGCCGACGTTGATCGTGCCGCGGGTACGGAACAGCGCGACCAGGATCGCTAGGCCGATCGCCGCTTCCGCCGCGGCCACCGTCAGGATGAAGAAGACGAATAGCTGGCCGGCCGCATCGCCCAGCTCGCGCGAAAACGCGATGAAGTTGATGTTGACCGACAGCAGCATCAGTTCGATCGACATCAGCAGGACGATGACGTTCTTCCGGTTGAGGAAGATGCCGGCCATGCTGATGCAGAACAGCACCGCGCCGAGCGCGAGCAGGTGTCCGAGCGTGATCATGCCTTACCCCTCCCCTTCGGCCGGTGCGGCGGCGGGCGCCGGCTTCTCCACCGCCATCTTGACGATGCGCAGGCGGTCGCTGGCCTTGACCCGCGACTGCTCGGCCGGATTCTGGGTCTTGATGCCGGTGCGCTTGCGCAGGGTCAGCATCACCGCCGCGATCACCGCCACGGTCAGGATCACCGCGGCGAACTCGAACGGCAGGATGAACTCGGTGAACAGGCGCTCGGCCAGCCACGTGGTGTTGGACGCATCGGCAGCGGCCGAGGCGGCGTTATCCGGGAACGGCGCGACGGCGCGCGCCTTCACCCCGACCAGGGCCAGCATCTGCACCAGCATGACGACCGCCACTACCAGGCCCACGGGCAGGAACTTCACCCAGCCCTCGCGCAGCGCGGCCACGTCGATGTCGAGCATCATCACCACGAACAGGAACAGCACCATCACCGCGCCCACATAGACCAGGGATCAGGGCCACGCCGAGGAACTCGGCGCCGACCAGCAGCCAGGTGCAGGCCACGGAGAAGAACGTGAGGATGAGGCACAGCACGGCGTTGACCGGGTTGCGCACGCTGATCACGGCACCGGCGGATACGACCGCGGTGGCGGCGAAGGCGTAGAAGGCGATCTTGATCCAGTCCATCGTGGCCTCAGCGGTAGGCGGCGTCAGCGGCGCGGCGCTCGGCAATCTCCGCCTCGAGGCGGTCGCCGATGGCCAGCAGCTGCGGCTTGGTGACGATGTTCTCGCCGCGCTTCTCGAAGTGGTACTCCAGCACGTGCGTCTCCACGATCGAATCCACCGGGCAGCTTTCTTCGCAGAAGCCGCAGTAGATGCACTTGAACAGGTCGATGTCGTAGCGCGTGGTGCGGCGGGTGCCGTCCTCGCGCCGGGTCGAATCGATGGTGATCGCCAGCGCCGGGCATACCGCCTCGCACAGCTTGCAGGCGATGCAGCGTTCCTCGCCGTTCGGATAGCGGCGCAGCGCGTGCAGGCCGCGGAAGCGCGGCGACTGCGGGAACTTCTCCATCGGGTACATCAGCGTGTACTTCGGACGGAACAGGTACCTTAAGGTCAACCCTATACTATGGAGCAGCTCCAGCAGCATCAGGCTCTTGAAGTAGTGGACGACTTTGCTCATCGGTCAGGCGCCCTTCTCGAACACGCCATAGAACACCAGCAGCGCGGTGACCGCGATCCAGGCGATCGTGATCGGAATGAAGACCTTCCAGCCCAGCCGCATGATCTGGTCATAGCGGTAGCGCGGGAAGCTGGCACGGAACCAGATGTAGGCGCTGGCGAAGAAGAACACCTTGGCCAGCAGCCACGGCCAGCCGCCCTTCCAGATCCAGTCCACCCACGGCGACACGTCGCCCGTCACCCAGCCCTGGATCGGGCTCAGCCAGCCGCCCATGAAGAAGATCGCGATCAGGAAGCTGACCAGGATCATGTTGGCGTATTCGGCCAAGAACAGCGCGAACGCCGAGCCGGAGTACTCCACCATGTGGCCGGCGACGATCTCCGACTCGCCTTCGACGACGTCGAACGGCGCGCGGTTGGTCTCGGCCACGCCGGACACCCAGTACACGATGAACAGCGGCAGCAGCGGCAGCCAGAACCACTCGAGGAAGCCTGCGTTGCCCGACTGCGCCATCACGATGTCGGTCAGGTTCAGGCTGCCGGCGGCGATCAGCACGCCGACCAGGGCGAAGCCCATCGCGATCTCGTAGCTGACTACCTGCGCGGCCGAACGCATCGCACCGAGGAAGGCGTACTTCGAGTTCGACGCCCATCCGGCGATGATCACGCCATACACGCCCAGCGAGGTCATCGCCAGCAGGTACAGCAGGCCGGCGTTGGCGTTGGACAGCACTAGCTGGTAGTCGAACGGCACCACCGCCCAGGCCGCGAATGCGGGTGCCAGCACGATCAGCGGCGCCAGGATGTACATCACCTTGTGCGCGCTGGCCGGCTGGATGACTTCCTTGAACAGCAGCTTGAAGACGTCGGCGAAGGCCTGGAAGATGCCCATGCCCACGTACATGGGCCCGTGGCGCACGTGCATCCAGCCGATCAGCTTGCGTTCCCAGACCACGTAGAACGCCACCGAGATGATCACCGGCATGACCACCACCAGGATCTTCAGCACGATCCACAGCGCCGGGCCGAGTTCGCCCATACCGAAGAACCATTCGCGCAGCGGGCCAATAGCCTGAATCAGCAGTTCGTTCATGCAGCCACCACCTCGACCCGGCCCGCGCCCAGCGGCGCGGTGGCGCCGTGGCCCCCTTCGATCCATGCGGCGCCGGCGGCGACGCGACCATCGACCGCGACCGGCAAGGTCGCCGTGCCGCTGCCACCCCTGACCTTGGCGACAGCGCCATCGGCCAGGCCGGCAGCACCGGCGTCGGCCGGATTCAGCACGATCCGTGCGTCGAGGCTGAGCGGATGTGCCTGCAGCGCGGGCGCGCGACGCACCACCGCGTCGGTGCGGTAGATCGCCGGGACCAGCGCCAGCTCCATACCGCTGTTGCCGGCATCACCTGCACGCCCGGCCCTCACTTCGATCGTGCGACCACCAGCCAGCAGCGCGCGCGCGCCAGCCAGGTCGGTGAATTCGAAGCCCGCCAGGCCCAGCTCGCCAGCCAGCGCACGCAGCACGCGCCAGCCCTCGCGTCTTACTGGCCCGGCAGCTTGCCGCCGGCCGAGGCGGACTGCTCGACGCCGTCGAGGTTGGTCAGCGTGGCGTCGACTTCGGGCAGCGCACCGATCGGCAGGATCACGTCGGCGACCGCGCGGGTCGACTCGCAGGCGAAGTGGCTGAACGCCACGACCTGCGCCGCGTTCAGCGCCTTCAGCGCATTGGCGGTATCGGCGAAATCCAGGCCCGGCTCGATCCCGTACAGCACATAGGCACTGCGCGGCTCGGCGAACATGCCGGCGACGTCGCGCGACGCCGGCAGCACGCCGGCGCGGGCCAGTACCGATGGCATTCGCGCCCTGCGGGATGCGACACAACGCGGCACCGGTGGCAATGGAAAACTCGCGCGCGGCGGCGCGGATCGCGGCGGCCTGCGGATGGTTCTCGGCGATCGCGCCGACGATCACCACCGCGCGGGTCGCGGCCTTGGCGGCATCGCGCAGCGCGGCATCGCCCAGCGCCTGCGCGAAACGCGACGGCGCCACGACCTGCTTGCCGGCCAGGGCAAAAGTGAAGTCGAAGTCGACCGGATTGATCGCGTGGATGCGGGCGTTGCGCTTGACCCAGCCCAGCGCAGCCGCGCATGCAGCAGCGGCAGCTCATGGCGGATATTGCTGCCGACCAGCACGACCAAGGTCTGCCTCGCCGACTTCGGCCAGCGGCAGCGCAAACGGCTCGGCCACGGCGGCGTCGGAGAAGTCGCGGTTGCCGATGCGGTGGTCGAGGTTGCCGCTGCCCAGCCCATCGGCCAGGCGCGCGCGAGCAGGCCACCCTCCTCGTTCGAGGTGGACGGATGGGCAAGCACGCCCAGCGCGTCGCCCTTGTTCGCACGCAGGATTTCGCTCGCCGCCGCCAGTACCTCGGCCCAGCTGACCTCGCGCCACTGCCCGTCCACCTTGCGCAGCGGCACGGTGGCACGGTCGGAGGCCTGCAGGCCCTGGTGCGAATAGCGGTCGCGGTCCGACAGCCAGCACTCGTTGACCGCCTCGTTGTCGCGCGGCACGGTGCGCAGCACTTCGCCGCGGCGAACGTGCAGGTACAGGTTGGAACCCATCGCGTCGTGGTAGCCCAGCGACTCCTTCGCGACCAGCTCCCACGGACGGGCGCGGAACTGGAACACCTTGTTGGTCAGCGCGCCCACCGGGCACACGTCGATGACGTTGCCGGACAGCTCGGTGGCCAGCGGCTTGCCGTCGTAGGTGCCGATCTGCAGGTTCTCGCCACGGTACATGCCACCCAGTTCATAGGTGCCCGCGATCTCGCCGGTGAAGCGGATGCAGCGGGTGCACTGGATGCAGCGGGTCATCTCGGTGGCGACCAGCGGACCGATGTCCTCGTCGGCGACCACGCGCTTGCGTTCGACGTAGCGGCTGACCGAACGACCGTAGCCGAGCGACACGTCCTGCAGCTCGCACTCGCCGCCCCGGTCGCAGACCGGGCAGTCGAGCGGGTGGTTGATCAGCAGGAACTCCATCACGTTGCGCTGGGCCTTCAGCGCCTTCTCGTTGCGGGTGAACACCTTCAGGCCGTCCATCACCGGCGTGGCGCAGGCCGGCGACGGCTTCGGCGCCGAACGGCCACCGACCTCGGTGTCGACCAAGGCACATGCGGCAGTTGGCCGCGATGGCGAGCTTGTCGTGGTAGCAGAAGCGCGGGATCGGGATGCCGGCCTTGTCGGCGGCCTGGATGATCATCGAGCCCTTGGGCGCGGCCATCTCGACCCCGTCGATGAAGACGGTGACGTGGTCCGGCGGCAGGTTCGGGTTGACGGGCTGCGCACTCACGCGGCCACCTCCAGGTTGGAACGGACCACCGTGCCATCGCGCTCGTCGTCGACGAGGAAGCGCTTGTTGACGATCGCGTATTCGAATTCGTGCCAGAAGTGGCGCAGCATGCCCTGCACCGGCCACGCCGCGGCTTCGCCGAAGGCGCAGATGGTGTGGCCCTCGATCTGGCCGGCGGCGGCACGCAGCGTCTGCAGGTCTTCCAGGTGGCCTTGTGCTCGGCCACGCGGGTCAGCATGCGGTACATCCAGCCGGTGCCCTCGCGGCATGGCGTGCACTGGCCGCAGCTTTCCTTGAAGTAGAAACGGGCGATGCGCTGGCAGGCGCGGACCATGCAGGTGGTGTCGTCCATCACCACGACCGCGCCTGAACCCAGGCCCGAACCGGCCTTCTGGATCGCGTCGTAGTCCATGGTCAGGCCCATCATGGTCTCGCCCGGAAGCACCGGCATCGAGGAACCACCAGGGATCACCGCCTTGATCCTGCGGCCCTCGCGCATGCCGCCGCACAGCTCCAGCAGCTCGGCGAACGGCGTGCCCAAGCGGATCTCGTGGTTGCCCGGGCGGGCGACGTGGCCGGAGACCGAGAAGATCTTGCAGCCGCCGTTGTTGGGCTTGCCCAGTTCATGAACCACTCGGCGCCGTTGCGGATGATCGCCGGCACCGAAGCATAGGTCTCGGTGTTGTTGATCGTGGTCGGCTTGCCATAGAGACCGAAGTTGGCCGGGAACGGCGGCTTGAACCGCGGCTGGCCCTTCTTGCCTTCCAGCGACTCCATCAGCGCGGTTTCTTCGCCGCAGATGTAGGCGCCCGCGCCGAGCGCGTTGTACAGGTCGATGTCCACGCCCGAGCCGAGCACGTTCTTGCCCAGCCAGCCGTTGGCGTAGGCCTCGGCGGTGGCCTCTTCCAGGTGCTCGAACGGCTCGTGGTGGAACTCGCCGCGCAGGTAGTTGTAGCCCACGGTCGAGCCGGTGGCGTAGCAGGCGATCGCCATGCCCTCGACCACCGCGTGCGGGTTGTAGCGCAGGATGTCGCGGTCCTTGGCGGTGCCCGGCTCGGACTCGTCCGAGTTGCAGAGGATGTACTTCTGCATCTCGCCCTTCGGCATGAAGCTCCACTTCAGGCCGGTCGGGAAGCCCGCGCCGCCGCGGCCGCGCAGGCCGGACTGCTTGACCATCTCGACCACGTCACCCGGCGGGATCTTCTCGGCCAGGATCTTCCGCAGCGCCTGGTAGCCGCCGGTCTTGAGGTAGTTCTCGTACGACCACGGCTTGTCGAAGTGCAGCGTCGTGTAGACCATGCCTGTGCTCCTTCGGAGCCGGGCCGACCGGGCCGTAGCCCTCGGAAACCTTGGTGTGGTGCGCCATCTGCCCTGGCCTCACTTCAGTCCGTCGAGCAGCTCGTCCACCTTCGCGGTGGTGAGCTTCTCGTGGTAATGGCCGTTGACCACGACCACCGGGGCGCCGCAGCACGCGGCCACGCATTCTTCCTCGCGCTTGAGGTAGACGCGGCCGTCGGCGGTCGACTCGCCCAGCTTGCAGCCGAGCTTCTGTTCGGCGTGCGCGACCAGCTGCTCGGCCCCGTTGAGCCAGCAGCTGATGTTGGTGCAGAACGCCACGTTGTTGCGACCGACCTTCTGGGTCTCGAACATCGAGTAGAAGGTGGCGACCTCGTAGGCCCACACCGGCGGCAGGTCGAGGTACTTGGCGACCGCGGCGATGAGCTCGTCGGTCAGCCAGCCCTGGTTCTGTTCCTGGGCCGCATGCAGGCCCTGCAGCACCGCCGACCGCTTGCGGTCGGGCGGGAACTTGGTCAGCCAGTGGTCGATGTGCGCGCGCGTGTCGTCGCTGAGGACGACCATCGGATCGACGTTGCGCGCATTCTCGAAGTTACCGGTGGCCTTCATCGATCCACCTCACCAAACACAAGGTCATAAGTACCGATCATGGCGACGACGTCGGCCAGCATGTGGCCGCGCACGATCTCGTCCATCGAGGACAGGTGCGCGAAGCCGGGTGCGCGCAGGTGCACGCGGAACGGCTTGTTGGCGCCGTCGGAAACCAGGTAGCAGCCGAACTCGCCCTTGGGCGCCTCGACCGCGGCGTAGGTCTCGCCGGCCGGCACGCAATAGCCTTCGGAGAACAGCTTGAAGTGGTGGATCAGGGCTTCCATGTCGTCCTTCATCTCCTCGCGCTTGGGAGGGGCGACCTTGAAGTTCCTGACCATGACCGGACCCGGGTTGGCCTTCAGCCAGTTCACGCACTGGGCGACGATCCGGTTGGACTGGCGCATCTCGGCGACGCGGACCAGGTAGCGGTCGTAGCAATCACCGTTCGTGCCGACCGGGATGTCGAAATCCACCGCGTCGTACTTCGCGTAGGGCTGCTTCTTGCGCAGGTCCCACTCGATGCCCGAGCCGCGCAGCATCACGCCGGTCATCGCCCAGGCTCTGGCCTGTTCCGGCGAGATGACGCCGATGCCGACGGTGCGCTGCTTCCAGATGCGGTTGTCGGTGAGCAGGGTCTCGTACTCGTCGATGCGCTTGGGGAACTCGCGGGTGAAGTTCTCCAGGTAGTCGAGCATCGAGCCTTCGCGCGCCTCGTTGAAGCGCTTGAGCTTGGCACCCTTGTGCCAGGGGCGATTCCTTGTACTTCGGCATCTGCCCCGGCAGGTCGCGGTATACGCCGCCCGGACGGTAGTAGGTCGCGTGCATGCGCGCGCCGCTGACCGCCTCGTAGACGTCCATCAGCTCTTCGCGCTCGCGGAACGCGTACAGGAACACCGCCATCGCGCCCAGGTCCAGCGCGTTGGAACCCAGCCACATCAGGTGGTTCAGGATCCGGGTGACCTCGTCGAACATCGTGCGGATGTACTGCGCGCGCTCCGGCGCCTCGATCCCCAGCAGGGTCTCGATCGCGCGCACGTAGGCGTGCTCGTTGCACATCATCGAGCAGTAGTCCAGGCGATCCATGTAGCCGATCGACTGGTTGAACGGCTTGGATTCGGCCAGCTTTTCGGTGCCGCGGTGGAGCAGGCCCACGTGCGGATCGGCGCGGACGATGGTCTCGCCGTCCATTTCCAGGATCAGGCGCAGCACGCCATGCGCGGCCGGGTGCTGCGGGCCGAAGTTCATGGTGTAGTTGCGGATTTCCTGCTTCGCCTCGAAGGCTTTGCCGGCGGGCGCAGGAGGGGACGTCGTATCGGGACTCGCCGTATTCGTCTGCATCATGGCGCTCACTTGGCGGCCTCCCGCTGCGCGGCCTCACCGGCCGCGGTCTCGTAGCGGGCATCGTCGCGGATCACGCGCGGCACGCCGACGCGCGGCTCCACCGAGGTGACCGGCTCGTAGACCACGCGCTTGCGCTCTTCGTCGTAGCGCACTTCCACGTTGCCGATCAGCGGGAAATCCTTGCGGAACGGGTGACCAACGAAACCGTAGTCGGTCAGGATCCGGCGCAGGTCCGGATGGCCTTCGAAGACGATGCCGTACAGGTCGAACGCCTCGCGCTCGAACCAGTTGGCGCCCGGCCACAGGCCAGTTACCGAGGGCACCACAGGCAGCGCGTCATCGGGCGCGTAGCAACGCACCCGCAGGCGGCGGTTGCTGGCATACGAGAGCAGGTGCAGGACCGCGGCAAAGCGGCGCTGCGGGACCTCGATCGGGATGACCCCGTCGCCGCCCTGCTGGCTGGGCTGCTCGCCCCAGCGAAACGCCCGGCGCCCTTGCCTTCCACGCCACGGCTGAAGCCACCGGAGGACACGCCCTCGGTATCCCACTCGTCGCTGCCGTACCCGAGGTAGTCGATGCCGCTGACCGCGGTCAGCTGCTCGAAATCGAACTCGTCGCGCAGCGCCTTGGCAGGTGGCCAGCCAGTCCTTACCGGCGGCTTCGAGAGTGATCTCGCCACGGGGTTCAGCCACGGTCACCACCGCGGCCGGGAAACGGTCGCGCAGGCGTTGGGCGAAGGAGGCAGCTGGCTCGGCCATGGGGCTTGGCGTATTCCGGAAGGGACGTGGGTTCAGCGGTCGATCGTGTTCTTCCTACCCACGGTCTGCGTGCGCCAGATCTTCTTCTGCAGCTGCAGGATGCCGTAGACCAGCGCCTCGGCCGTGGGCGGGCAGCCCGGCACGTAGACGTCGACCGGGACGACGCGGTCACAGCCGCGCACCACCGAGTACGAATAGTGGTAGTAGCCGCCGCCATTCGCGCAGCTGCCCATCGAAATGACCCACTTCGGGTCGGGCATCTGGTCGTAGACCTTGCGCAGCGCCGGAGCCATCTTGTTGACCAGCGTGCCTGCCACGATCATCACGTCGGACTGGCGCGGCGACGGGCGGAACACCACGCCATAGCGGTCCAGGTCCAGGCGCGCCGCGCCGGCGTGCATCATCTCCACCGCGCAGCAGGCCAGGGCCGAAGGTCATCGGCCACATCGAGCCGGTGCGCGCCCAGTTCACCAGCGCGTCGACGCTGGTGGTGACATAGCCCTTCTCCAGCAGCGGGTTGTCGCCTTCGGGGCGCAGGATGTCGTCGACCCGCCCTTCCGGGATCGGGTTGGTCATCAGGCGATCGAGGGTTTGGATCACTCCCATTCGAGCGCTCCCTTCTTCCAGACGTAGACGAAGCCGAGGAACAGCATCCCGACGAACAGGCCCATGGTGACCAGCGCACGCGGTCCCAGCTCCCAACACGAGGGTCCACGGCACGATGAAGATGATTTGGGTCAAAGACGATGAACTGGATTGCGATGAGGTAGTAGCGCACGTCGAACTTCATGCGCGCGTCCTCGAAAGCCTCGAAGCCGCACTCGTAGGGCGACAGCTTCTGCAGGTCCGGACGGCGCGGTCCGAGCACGTAGCCGACGATGATCAGCGCGACGCCGATCCCGGTGGCCACGATCAGGAACAACAGGGTCGGCAGGTATTGGGCCAGCACGTGCGGTTCTCTCTTGCCTCTGCCCGGAGGGCCGGGCTTGGGTCTGTTCCCGCGAAGGCCGCGGAGCACCTGTTGCGTCCTCGCCGCCGCACCCTCCAGGAGGGCCCGGCGATGTCGCGGACGGGCGTATACGCCGGTGTCCGCTGCGATTGTGCACAGCAGCGGAATTGTAGCGGTTGCCCGGCTCGGTAGTAAACGCCGCAGCCGTGCCGCAGCGCGACAAATTGCGGGAAATGAAGCGAGGAAGAAAAAGCCCGCTTCGCGCGGGCCTTGTCCTTTGCTGCCATCCGGCGCTGCGCGCGCCGGCCTTACATGGTGCCCAAGAGGGGACTCGAACCCCTACGACTTGCGTCGCTACCACCTCAAGGTAGTGCGTCTACCAATTCCGCCACCTGGGCAAAAAACCGTGCGCCGGCCATACAGCGGCGCGCATTGTACGCCTTACTGCGCCGGCGGAGCAGCCTCCCCGGACTGCTGCGGCGACGGCTGCGGCGCGGGAACCGTATCGACCTCCACCGGCGCCGATGCCGGAGCCGTTGCCGCCGGCGCCGCGGCGGGCACCTCGGTCGCGGCCGGTGCGGGCGGCGGCACCGCCAGTTCGCCCGGTGCCGGCGCACCCTGCACCGGTGCTGCCACCTCGCCCATCACGCCCAGGCTCTCTGCTGCGCGGCCGGGCGGGCGCTATGGCTGGCGTACCAGGCCATGAACAGGCTGATGCCGAAGAACACCACGGCAAGCCACTTGGTGCTCTTGGACAGGAAGTTGGACGCGCCACGCGCGCCGAACACGGTGCCCGAGGCGCCAGCCCCGAAACCGGAACCGGCAGCCGCACCGGCGCCGCGCTGCAGCAGGACCAGCGCGATTATCGCGATCGCCACCAGCACGTACACCACGTTGAGGATCAGCATCAGCATTGTCGTGTTGCCCTGTCTTCTCGACTTCTTGCTCTTTACGCCAAAAACCGCTGGGGCCGCCCGGGCAATGGCCAAAAATCCGCGGCCACCAGCGAGGCGCCACCGATCAGCCCGCCATCCACGTCCGGCTGCGCGAAGAGCGCGCCGGCGTTGTCGGGCTTCACGCTGCCGCCGTAGAGGATCGGCAGGGAATCGGCGATTCTAGCATCGTGGCCGGCAATCTGGCGACGGATGAAGGCATGCATGGCCTGGGCCTGCTCCGGGGTCGCGGTCCGGCCGGTGCCGATCGCCCAGACCGGCTCGTAGGCCACCACCGCGTCGGCGAACCCCTCGACCCCGACCAGCTCCAGGACCGGCTGCAGCTGGCCGGCGATGACCTCCTCGGCCTGCCGACATCGCGCTGCTCCAGCCGCTCGCCCATGCACAGGATCGGGCGCAGGCCGGCATTGAGCGCCGCGCGGAACTTGCGCGCGACCAGCTCGCTGCTTTCCTGGTGATACCGGCGGCGCTCGGAATGGCCGCACAGCCCGTAACGGGCGCCCACATCCACCAGCATCGTGGCCGACACCTCGCCGGTATAGGCCCCCTGCTCATTGCTGCTCACGTCCTGGGCCCCGAATACCAGCGGCGTACCATCGAAGTCTTCGATCAGGTCACCCAGGTACGGCAACGGCGGCATGACCAGCAACTCGACCCCGGGCACCGGTGCCTGCGCGGCGATCTCGCCGACCAGGGGCGGTGGCGAAGGCGCGACTGCCATGGAGTTTCCAGTTCCCCGCCACGATCCTGCGACGCATGCACGACTCCGGATGGCTCCTATTGCGCGACAGGATACCGCGCAGTACGGATATCCTGCGCGCTGACAACGCAGGACATCGGCTAAGGACGCTGGCTGCGCCCTTACTTGAGCTTGATCTCGCGCAGCCGCTCTTCGAGATAGCCCTGCGCGGTGATCGGTTCGGGGTAGCGGCTCGGATTGTCGGCGGTCACCGTGGACGGCAGCACGTCGATCAGGAAATCCGGGTTCGGATGCAGGAAGAACGGCACCGAGTAGCGCGGCTTGCGCGCCTCGGCGGCCGGCGGATTGACCACGCGATGGGTCGTCGACGGATACACGTGGTTGGTCAGGCGCTGCAGCATGTCGCCGATATTGACCACGATGGTGTCGGCGTCGGCGGTGAACGGCACCCACTCGCCCTTGCGCGACAGCACTTCCAGGCCCGAGGCGCTGGCCCCGACCAGCAGGGTGATCAGGTTGATGTCCTCGTGCGCGCCGGCGCGCACGTTGGGGATGTCGTCGGCGGTGATCGGCGGGTAGTGGATCGGGCGCAGGATCGAATTGCCCGAATCGGTCTTGTCGGCAAACCAGTCCTCCGGCAGGCCGATGTGCAGGGCCAGCGCCGACAGCACCCGCGCGCCGAGCGCGTCCAGCGCCTGGTAAAGGCCGTAGCCGTGCTCGCGGAAGCCCGAGACCTCCTCCGGCCACAGGTTCGGCGGCATCACGTCGCGGTACTTCGAATCGCCGGGGATCTCCCGGCCGATGTGCCAGAACTCCTTGAGGTCGAAGTGCTTGGCACCCTTGGCGGTCTCCACGCCGAACGGCGTATAGCCGCGCACACCGCCGCCGCCTGCGACGTGGTACTTCCTCTTGGTTTCGTCCGGCAACGCGAAGAAGCGCTTGAAGACGTCGTACGCCGCGTCGATGTCGGCCTGCGGGATACCGTGGTTGCGGATGCCGGCGAAACCCCACTCGCGATAGGCCGCCCCGAGTTCGGCGATGAACGCCTCGCGGTCACCGCTGCTGGCAGGCGCGGTGAAACGGGTGATGTCGAGGGTGGGGATACGTGCAGCCATGTGCGTACTCCGGAAATCGTCTGCGGCAATTCGACCACGCCGCGCTTCAATGGTTCTTGATCGTGATCAGGCCGCGGCGGCCTGGCGCACGGCATCGGCAAGACGGTCCAGGTGTCCTGCATCAGCCCGGCATCGTCGGCCTCGACGGTGACGCGCACGACCGGCTCGGTACCGGAGGGACGCAGGAACGCACGCCCCCCCCCTGCACCGCCGCCTGTGCGCCCTGCAGCGCGCCACGCACGCCGTCGGCCTCCACGATCGCCTTGGCCGAGACGCCCGCCAGACGCACATTGACCGTCTTCTGTGGCATCGGTCTTAAGGCGGAGAGCGCCGCGCGCAGGCCGTGCCCGGAGCGGCGCAGCACGTCCAGCACCTGCAGCGCACTGACGATGGCATCGCCGGTGGTGGCACGGTCCAGGCACAGCAGGTGGCCGGAGGCCTCGCCGCCGAGCACGCCACCGCCCTCGACCAGCGCCTGGTGGACATAACGATCGCCGACCTTGGCCCGCTGGAACGGGATGCCGGCCTCGGCCAGCGCCTTCTCCAAGCCGTAGTTGGTCATCAGCGTGCCGACCACCGGTCCGTGCAACCGCCCGCTGGCCTGCCAGGCGCGCGCAAGCACGTACAGCAGGCCGTCGCCATCGACCGGATTGCCCTGGTCGTCGGCCATCAGCACGCGGTCGCCGTCGCCGTCGAAGGCGATTCCTGGGTCTGAACCGGTCTCGCGCACCTTGGCGGCGAGATTGTCGATGTGCATCGAACCGACGCCGGCGTTGATGTTGAGCCCGTCGGGCGCGGAACCGAGCGACGCGACCACGTCCGCACCCAGCTCGCGGAACAGCAACGGGGCGATGTGGTAGGTCGCGCCATGCGCGCAATCCAGCACCACCTTCAGCCCGCGCAGGTCGAAGCCGCGCGGCACCGACGACTTGCAGAACTCGATGTAGCGGCCGACCGCGTCGCGGGCGCGCACCGCCTTGCCCAGCCGCTCGGACTCGACCGTGGCGAACTGGCCGTCCAGGCGGCCTCGATCGCCAGCTCGGTGGCGTCATCGAGCTTCTCGCCTTCGGCCGAAAAGAACTTGATGCCGTTGTCGTAATGCGGGTTGTGCGAGGCACTGATGACGATGCCGGCATCGGCGCCGAGCGTGCGGGTCAGGAACGCCACCGCCGGGGTCGGCATCGGCCCGAGCAGCTGCACGTCGACGCCGGCGGCGACCAGTCCGGCCTCCAGCGCTGCCTCGAACATGTAGCCGGAAATGCGCGTGTCCTTGCCGATCACCACGCTGCGCCGGCCGGGCTGGCCGGCGGCCAGCACCCGCCCCAGCGCATTGCCCAGGCGCAGGACGAAATCGGCCGAGATCGCGCCTTCGCCGACCCGGCCGCGGATGCCGTCGGTACCGAAATAACGGCGGGCGCTGCTCATGCCGCGTCCAGCGTGTCGCTGTCTTCGGGCCGCGGCTGGCGGGTCATCATCGCCAGCAGGTCGGCCAAGGCGGTCACGCAGCTCGCGGCGGTCGCAGATCTGGTCGATGGCGCCATGCTCGAGCAGGAATTCGGAGCGCTGGAAGCCCTCCGGCAGCTTCTCGCGCACGGTCTGCTCGATCACGCGCGGGCCGGCGAAGCCGATCAGGGCCTCGGGCTCGGCGATATTGAGGTCGCCCAGCATCGCGAACGAGGCCGACACGCCGCCGGTGGTCGGGTGGGTCAGCACCGAGATGTACGGCAGACCGGCCGCGCGCGCAGCCGGCCCAGCGCGGCCGAGGTCTTGGCCATCTGCATCAGCGAGAACAGGCTCTCCTGCATGCGCGCGCCGCCGCTGGCGGAGAAATTGACGAACGGGGCGCCGATCTCCAGCGCCTTCTCCGCGGCCAGGTGAACTTCTCGCCCACCACCGAGCCCATCGAGCCGCCCATGTAGGCGAAGTCGAACGAACTGGCCACCAGCGGCCGGCCCTTGAGCAGGCCCTGCATCGCCACCAGCGCGTCGTACTCGCCGGTCGACTTCTGGGTGGACTTGATCCGCTCGGCGTAGCGCTTGGAGTCCTTGAACTTGAGCACGTCGGTCGGCGCCAGGGGTGGCGGCGATCTCGGTGGTGCTGCCGGGGTCGAACAGCGAGGCCAGCCGGGCCCGGGCCCGGATCGGCATGTGGAAGTCGCACTTAGGGCAGACCTCCAGGTTCTCTTCCAGCTCCGGGCGGTACAGCACCGCGCCGCAGCGGTCGCACTTCTCCCACAGGCCCTCGGGCACGCTGCGCTTGCGGTTCGCGGCGTTGTCGGTGCGGATGCCGGAGGGCATCAGTTTGCTGAGCCAGCTCATTCGAAGGGGTGCATTCCGTTCAGGGGCCGTCGCCGGCCGGAAAAGGGCGACAGTCTAGCTCACGCGCCCCAGGGGCGCCCGGCCGGCGACCCGTCCGTACCTAATCGTATGGTAGGCTCGACCACCCCGGATCCCCGCTGCCCGAGATGAAAGCATCCACTTTGCGCCATGGCATGAATCTGTGGCCGCCGTTCCTGTTCACGGGCATCCACGTGGCCGAGATCCACCCCGACTGGCGCCACGCCCGGGTCGAGCTGCGGATGCGCCCGTGGAACCGCAACTACGTGGGCACCCATTTCGGTGGCAGCCTGTTCGCGATGACCGACCCGTTCTGGATGCTGCTGCTGATGCCGCTGCTGGGCCGCGACTACTACGTGTGGGACCAGTCCGCGACGATCGACTTCCTCAAGCCCGGGCGCGGCAGGGTCTGGACCGACTTCAACATCGACGACGCGGTGCTGGAAGAGATCCGCCAGGCCACCGCCGGCGGCGCCAAGTACCTGCGCTGGTTCGAGAACGAGATCGTCGATGCCGACGGCGAGGTGGTTGCCCGGGTCCGCAAGCAGGTCTACGTGCGGCGCAAGCCGGACCGTCGCCCGGCTCAGGGCGAGGCGCCCGCCGGCTGAAGGCAGCAGCCGGCACTGGGCCCGAACGGAGCCAGGCCGTCACAGGCGCCGGGCGGCGCGCACCCAGTCGATGCCGCCGGCCTTCCGCAGCGCCACCACGCGGCTCGTCGGGCCACTTGTGCTGGCCGGATCGATGCGCTGCCGGTCGGCAGTCGCTGCCTGCCAACAGCTGCACCGTCGCGGGCGCTACAATTCCGTTATGTCCCCCGACGCCCACGCGCCGCAGCGCGCTTCGCTGCAACGGCTGTTCCTCACTGGCCTGCTGACCCTGCTGCCGATCTGGCTGACCTGGGTCGTGATCAAGTTCGTGTTCGTGCTGCTGTCGGGCATCAGCAGCCCGTGGGTGGCGCCGCTGTCCGGCCGGATCGCCGCCTCCTTTCCGGGTTACCTGGGCTGGTTCAGCGGGCTGTGGGTGCAGAACACCATCGCCATGCTCGCCACGCTGCTGGTCATCCTCGGCGTGGGCGTGCTGGCACGGCGGGTGATCGGCCAGCGCCTGCTGGGCTGGTTCGAGGCGCTGATCGCCCGGGTACCCTGGCCAACGTCATCTACACCAGCGCGCGCAAGCTGCTGGACATCCTGCAAACCAAGCCGGGCAGCACCCAGCGCGTGGTCCTGATCGACTTCCCGCACCGCGACATGAAGGCCATCGGCCTTACTACCCGCGTGCTGAAGGAGGAAGGCAGCGGCCGCGAGCTCGCCGCGGTCTACGTGCCGACCACGCCGAACCCGACGTCCGGCTACCTGGAAGTGGTGCCGGTGGAGCTGCTGACGCCGACCGACTGGACCGTCGACCACCGGCGATGGGCTTCATCATCTCCGGCGGCGCGGTGGCGCCGGAAACCATGCCCTTCACCCGCGCAGGCGAGCGGCAGTGACCTCGCCCGCCGCGCGCCTGTTCGAGGACCGCGCGGTCCGGCTGTTCATCGGGCTCACCGCGTTCTTCTGCGTCAACGCGGCGCTGGCCGAGTTCATCGGCGTCAAGATCTTCGCGCTCGAGGACACCCCGGGCGTGGCGCCGTTCGAGTGGAACCTGTTCGGCCAGAGCGGCTCGCTGAGCTTCACCGCCGGCACCCTGCTGTGGCCGGTGGTGTTCATCATGACCGACACCATCAACGAGTTCTTTGGCCGGCGCGGGGTGAGGTTCATATCGTGGCTGGCCGTGGGTCTGATCCTGTACGGCTTCGTGTTCGCCTTCGCCGCAATCGAGCTGGCGCCGGCGCCGTGGTGGCGCGGTGCGGCGCAGGCGCAGGGCGTGCCGGACTACCAGCTCGCGTTCGCCGCGGTGTTCGGCCAGGGCCTGTGGACGATCGCCGGTTCGCTGGTCGCGTTCCTGGTCGGGCAGATGATCGACGTGGTGGTGTTCCACCGGATCCGCCGCGCCACCGGAGAGAAGCACGTGTGGCTGCGCGCCACCGGCTCGACCGCGGTTTCGCAACTGGTCGACAGCTTCGTGGTGATCTGGATCGCCTTCGTGCTGGGTCCGCAGAAGTGGCCGACCTCGCTGTTCCTGGCGGTCAGCACGCTCAACTACGCGTGGAAGATGCTGGCGGCGATCGCGCTGATCCCGCTGCTGTACGTGATGCGACGCGCGATCACGGCATACCTGGGCGCGGATCGGGCCCGCGAGCTGCGCGAACAGGCCGCAAGCTGAGGCATCGATGCCGGGACGGCTGGCCTGCGCCGGCCGGATGCGGCACTCTCCGGGCTCCACGTTCCCAGGAGTCGCCCATGTCCCTGCCCAGGTCGCGCTGGCTGGCGCTGCCCATCGCCCTCGCCTTCGTATTCGCGGCGCCGCATGCCGAGGCCGCCAAGAAGAAGGCCAAGCGACCGGCGGCTGCCGCGCAGGCCAAGGCACGGAGCAAGGCACCGGCCCCGGCGCCGGCGCCGGCCAAGGCTAAACCGGCCAAGAAGGCCGAGACCAGGCGCAACAGCTGCAGCGGCTCTATGGCGAATACTGGGAAGCCTCGCTCAGGCTCAATCCGCTGCAGGCCACCTTCCAGGCGATCCGCGCTGGAACGACCAGTTGCCCAACTACCTGTCGGCCGACTTCCGCAAGCGCAGCCATGACTTCACCGCCCAGTGGCTGGCCAAGGTCGAGGCGGTCGGCGAGGAAGGCCTGCAGGGCCAGGACCTGCTCAGCTACCGGATCTTCGTGCGCAACGCCCGCGACGCGCTCGAAGGCGAGCGGTTCCCCGGCTGGATGCAGCCGGTCAACCAGTTCAACAATCCCGCCACGCTGGTGGCCATGCTCGGTTCGGGCAGCAGCGCGCAGCCGTTCCGGACGGTCAAGGACTACGACAACTGGCTGGCCCGCGCCGGGCAGGTGCCGGCGCTGTTCGAGCAGATCGTCGCCAACATGGAGCAGGGCATGTCCGCCGGCGTGGTCCAGCCGCGCGCATTGATGGAAAAGGTGCTGCCGCAGCTCGACGCGCTGATCAGGCCGACCGCCGAGGAAACCCTGTTCTGGAATCCGGTCCGGACCATGCCGGCCGAGTTCTCCGAAGCCGACCGCGAACGCCTGACCACCCAGTACCGGCACCTGATCGAATCCAGGCTGATGCCTTCCTACCGGCGCCTGCGCGGCTTCATCGCCACGCGCTACCTGCCGGCCACGCGCGCCACAGACGGCCTTACCGCGCTGCCCGACGGCGCGGCGTGGTACGCCTACAACGCGCGGCAGAGCACCACCAGTGGGCTGGCGCCGGAGCAGATCCACCAGATCGGCCTGGACGAGGTGGCGCGGATCCACGAGGAGATCCGCGGCGTGATGAAGCAGGCCAAGGTTCCGCGGCAACATGCAGAAGTTCTTCCGCTTCGTGCAGCAGGACAAGCGCTTCCAGTTCGCCGACGAGGAAGCGCTGCTGGCGTACTACCGCAGCCCAACCCAAGGTGATGGAGAAGGTGCCGGCGCAGTTCTCGCTGCTGCCGAAGGCCGGGTTCGAGATCCGCCCGGTCGAGCCGTACCGCGCGCAGTCCGCGGCCGGCGGCTCCTACATGCGGCCGAGCGAGGACGGCAGCCGTCCCGGCGTGTTCTACGTCAACACATACGACCTGCCCTCGCGCAAGACCTGGGACGCCGAGGACCTGTTCCTGCACGAGGCCATCCCCGGCCACCACTTCCAGCTGGCGCTGCAGCAGGAACTCACCGGCCTGCCGGCGTTCCGCCGCTTCGGCGGCGAAACGGCCTTCACCGAAGGCTGGGGCCTGTACGCCGAATCGCTCGGTCGCGACATGGGCCTGTATGAAGACCCCTACTCGTACTTCGGCTACCTGCAGAACGAGCTGTGGCGCGCGATCCGCCTTATCGTGGATACCGGCCTGCACAGCAAGGGCTGGACCCGGCAGCAGGTGATCGACTACATGCAGGAGAACTCGGCCACCAACCCGGTTGAGGCCGTCTCCGAAGCCGAGCGCTACATGGCCATCCCCGGCCAAGGCGCTGGCCTACAAGATCGGCGAACTGAAGATCATGGAACTGCGCCGCAGGGCACAGGCGACGCTGGGCCCGCGCTTCGACGTGCGCGCCTTCCATGCCGAAGTGCTCAAGGACGGCTCGGTGCCGCTGGATGTGCTCGAGGACAAGATCGAAGCCTGGATCGCGATCCAGCAGGGAACGGCGCAACCGCCCCCGGCAGGTTAACCTCGGCCACCACGCCACGCGCGCCACGGAAGGGGAAGGTTCCGATGCCATCGCTGCTGCCGCTGTTCGCCCTGGCCGTGCTCTCCGGCGCGGCCGCATCCACCGCTTCGGCGGGCGACCCGGGCGCCGCCGTCGATGCGTTGATGCACCCCTATGACGGCCGCGTGCCCGGCGCCTCTGTGCTGGTGTTGAAGGACGGCGAACCGCTGCTGCGCCGCGGCTATGGCCTTACGGACCTGGAGGCCGGAACCGCGGCCACGCCGGCGACCAACTACCGCCTTACCTCGGTCACCAAGCAGTTCACCGCCGCGGCGATCCTGCTGCTGGCCGAGGACGGCAAGCTCTCGCTGGACGACCCGGTGAAGCGCTGGCTGCCCTCGCTGCCCGCGGCCGCCGATGCGATCACCCTGCGCCAGCTGCTCAGCCACACCTCCGGCCTTATCGACTACGAGGACCACGTGCCGGAAGGCTTCGCCGGCCAGCTGCACGATGCCGATGTGCTGCACATCCTCGAAGGTCAGGACCGCACCTACTTCGCGCCCGGCAGCGCCTACCGCTACAGCAACAGCGGCTATGCGCTGCTGGCGCTGGCCGTGGGCCGTGCCTCCGGACAGGATTTCGCCACGTTCCTGCGCGAACGCATCTTCCGGCCGCTGCGCATGGACGCCACCGTCGCCCACCGGGACGGCGTGGACACGGTGGCGCACCGCGCCTGGGGCCACAGCCTCGTCGACGGGCGCTGGGAGCGCACCGACCAGAGCCAGACCAGCGCGGTGCTGGGCGACGGCGGCATCTATTCCTCGATCGACGACCTCGCCCGCTGGGATGCGGCGCTGTACGACGACCGCCTGCTCTCGGCCCGTTCGCGTGCGCTGATGTTCACGCCCGCCACCGCGACCGGCGAACCCGACGTGCCGCACTACGGCTTCGGCTGGCGGCTCAACGGCGACAGCACCTTTGGCACAGCGGCGAGAGCATCGGCTTCCGCAACGTCATCGTGCGCTGGCCGGCCGAGCACCTTACCGTGGTCGTGCTGAGCAACCGCGACGACCCGGAGCCTTACCGGCTGGCGCTGTCGATCGCGCGCCTGTTCCGCGCACCCGCAAAGCCCTGACCCGCCATGCCCTGACCCGGCACGGGGTCGAAGCCCCACCTCATCCATGACTTCCAGCCGATAGCCCGGGCGACCGGGTCCGGCCAGGATCCGCACAACATCAACGGAGGATGTACCGCATGCTCGAGATCCGCTCGCTGTCCAAGACCTACGCCAACGGCGTACAGGCGCTCAAGGACGTCACCCTGGACATCCCGCGCGGCATGTTCGGCCTGCTCGGCCCCAACGGCGCCGGCAAGTCGACCCTGATGCGGACCATCGCCACCCTGCAGGATGCAGATAGCGGCAGCATCCACCTCGACGGGCTGGACGTGCTCAAGGACAAGACCGAAGCGCGGCGCCGGCTGGGTTACCTGCCACAGGAATTCGGCGTGTACCCGAAGGTGTCGGCGGAGGCCATGCTCGACCACTTCGCCGTGCTCAAGGGCGTGACCGCGCGCAAGGAGCGCAAGGACCTGGTCCAGGCGCTGCTGCAGCAGGTCAACCTGTGGAACGTGCGCAAGCGCAAGCTGGGCACCTTCTCCGGCGGCATGCGCCAGCGCTTCGGCATCGCCCAGGCGCTGATCGGGCAGCCGTCGCTGATCATCGTCGACGAGCCTACCGCCGGCCTCGACCCGGAAGAGCGCAACCGCTTCCTCAACCTGCTGGCCGAGATCGGCGAGAACACGGTGGTGATCCTGTCCACGCACATCGTCGAGGACGTGACCGACCTGTGCCCGCGCATGGCGATCATCGCCTCCGGCCAAGGTGCGGCTGGCCGGCGAGCCGCGCGAGGCGATCCGTTCGCTCGAAGGCCGGATCTGGCGCAAGCGGGTGGACAAGGCCGGGCTGGGCGAGGTGATCCAGCAGCACGCGGTGCTGTCTTCGCGCCCTGGTCGGCGGGCAGCCGGTCGTGCACGTGCTGGCCGACGGCGACCCGGGTGACGGCTTCTCCGCGGTGCCGGCCAACCTGGAGGACGTGTACTTCGGCGAGCTGCGCAAGGTCGCACTGGCCGCCACCGCGACGCCGGCGCCCGTCCAGGCACAGGTGGCCTGACCATGCTGCGCCACCTCCTTTCCTTCGAACGCCGGCTGCTGCTGCGCAACGGCGTGTTCTGGATCGTCATGCTGGTGTTCGGCCTGCTGGCCTTCGGCAGCATGGCCTCGGACGACATCAGCTTCGGCGGCGGCGTGGGCAACATCCTGCGCAACGCGCCGGCAGTGGTGATCTCGCTGCTGGGTTCGTTCAGCGTGCTGGCGGTGCTGTTGACCACGATCTTCGTGGCCGGCATTGCCCTGCGCGACTTCGAGCAGCGCACCGCCGAGCTGTTCTTCGCCACGCCGATGCGCAAGCGCGACTACCTGCTCGGGCGCTTCGGCGGCGGCTTCATGGCCAGCCTGGCGATCATGCTGGCGACCGCACTGGGCCTGTGGCTGGGCAGCCTGATGCCCCAGCTTGACCAGGCGCGGCTGGGGCCGACGCCCCGGGAGCGCCTATCTTATGGGCGTTCGGCGTGCTGGTGCTGCCGAACCTGCTGTTCCTGTCGGCACTGCTGTTCCTGCTGGCCACCCTCACCCGCTCGATGCTCTACACCTACATCGGCGTGATCGCGTTCTTCGTGCTGTGGACGGTCTCCTCCTTCCTGACCCAGGACCTGGATGCGCGCTGGATCGGCGCACTGCTCGATCCGTCGGGCACCACCGCGGTGGGCGAGCACATCCGCTACTGGTCAAGCGCGCAGTACAACGGCCAACTGCCGGCGCTGACCGGCCTGCTGCTGGACAACCGCGCCCTGTGGCTGGGCGTGAGCGTGCTGCTGCTGTGGGCGGCCTTCAGCCTGTTCCGCGCCGACCGCGAAGGCTTCGTGCTGCGCCGCCGGCGCAAGGCGGCGCCGGTCGACTCTGCAGCGCCGCTGCCCGGCGTGGTCGCCGCCGGTGCACCGCTGGCGCTGCCGGCGGTGACGCTGCGCCAGAACGCGGCGGCGCGCTGGACCCAGTACCGCCAGCTGGCCGCCTTCGACCTGCGCGGCGCGCTGGGCGGCGCACCCTTCCTGGTGATGCTGGTGCTGGGCCTGCTGATGATCTTCAGCGTGCTCAAGTTCGGCGCGAGCATGTACGGCACCGAGCTGTACCCGGTCACCCGGCGCATGCTGTCGGCGATCGAGGGCGGCACCGGGCTGTTCCTGATCATCATCGTCACCTTCTACGCCGGCGAACTGGTCTGGCGCGAGCGCAGCCTGCGCGTGGCCGAGGCCACCGACGCCTACGCCCTGCCCGACTGGATCCCGCTGGCCTCGAAGATGACCGCACTGACCGGCCTGGTCGTCGCCTTCCTGCTCGCCGGCGCGCTGTTCACCGTGGGCTGGCAGGTCAGCCACGGCTACACGGCGCTGGAACCGCTGCTGTACCTCAAGGGCCTTAGCTGGGGGTGGCCCCGTTCGCGCTGATGGCGGCGCTGGCGGTGTTCCTGCAAGCGGTGAGCGGCAACAAGTTCATCGGCTACCTGCTGATGATCGTGTACCTGGTTGCCCGTGCGGCGATGGGCATGCTCGACCTGGACCACCTGCTGTACCGCTACAACGCGACCACGCCCGATCCGTATTCGGACATGAACGGCTACGGCCACTTCATCGGCCCGCACCTGCTGCTGCGCGGCTACTGGGCCGCGTTCGCCTCCACGCTGCTGGTGATCGCCTTGCTGTTCTGGCCGCGCGGCACCTCGTTGGGCCTGCGAGACCGCCTGCGCCAGGCGCGGGCGCGGTTGCCCGGACCGGCGCTGGCGACGCTTGCCGCCTCGCTGCTGCTCTTCGCCGGCCTCGGCGGCTGGATCTTCTACAACACCAACGTGCTCAACAGGTACGTGCCTGGCGTGACCTTACCAAGGAACGCTCGGCCCAGTACGAAAGGGACTACCGCCAGTACAAGGACCTGCCGCAGCCGCGCATCGCCGCGATCCGTGCCGACGTGGACATCTTTCCGGAACTGCGCCGCGTCGACATCCGCGGCGTCTACCGGCTGGAGAACCGCACCGCCGCACCCATCGCGGAGCTGCACCTGAACACCAACCCCGACGTGGAGATCCGCACGCTCGAGTTCGGACCGCACACGGTGGTGAAGAAGGACGACGTCAATGGCTATGCGATCTACCGGCTGGCCACGCCGCTCGCACCCGGCGCCTCGCTCGACTTCCGCTTCGAGCTGTCCAGCGTGCCCCACGGCTTTCCGACAAATGGCGGCGGCACCTCGGTGGTCTACAACGGCACGTTCTTCAACAACTACGCCGCCCTGCCGCAGTTCGGCTACAACGAACGCGCCCAGCTGGAAGACCGCAACGACCGTCGCAAGCAGGGCCTGCCACAGCTGCCGCGGATGAACCCGATCGGCGACGTCGCCGCGCGCGGCTCCAACTACCTCACGACGACCGGCGACTGGGTCGATTTCGAGACCACCGTGTCCACCAGCGAAGGCCAGATCGCGCTGGCGCCCGGCTACCTGCAGCGCGAATGGACCGAAGGCGGCCGCCACTACTACCACTACAAGTCCGAGGCGCAGCTGCTGCCGTTCTTCTCGTGGCTGTCGGCGGACTGGAAGGTCGCGCGCGACCGCTGGAACGACGTGGCCATCGAGGTCTACCACCACCCCACGCACGCCTGGAACGTGCCGCGGATGATCGACTCGACCATAAGTCGCTGGAGTACTACAGCCGCAACTTCTCGCCCTACCAGTTCCGCCAGTTCCGGATCCTGGTTTCCCCGGCTACCAGTCGTTCGCCCAGGCCTTCGCCGGCACCATCCCGTACTCGGAGTCGATCGGCTTCATCGCCGACCTGCGCGACAAGGAGGACATCGACTACGTGTTCTACGTCACCGCGCACGAGGCCGCGCACCAGTGGTGGGCGCACCAGGTGATCGGCGCCAACGTACAGGGCGCGACCATGCTGTCCGAGTCACTGGCCCAGTACTCCGCGCTGATGGTGATGGAGAAGGAATACGGCCCGCGGCAGATGCGCCGGTTCCTCAAGTACGAGCTGGACCGCTACCTGATGAGCCGCGCCACCGAGCGGGTCGAGGAGCAGCCGCTGGCGCTCAACGAGAACCAGCAGTACATCCACTACAACAAGGGCTCGGTGGTGTTCTACGCCCTGCGCGACGCGATCGGCGAGCAGCAGCTCAACGCGGTGCTGGCCGAGTTCGTGCGGCAGTGGGGCTTCAAGGGCCCGCCCTACCCGACCACGCGCGACTTCCTCGACCTGCTCTATGCCCGCACCGCGCCCGAGCACCATCCGTTCATCCGCGACCTGTTCGAGCGGATCGTGTTCTGGGACCACCGCGTCACCAGCAGCGAGGTGCGCAAGCGCGAGGACGGCAAGTACGTGGTGACCCTGAAGCTGCATGCCGAGAAGCTGTCCACCGACGGCAAGGGCAAGGAGACCTAGGAGCCGGTCGACGTGATGGTGGACATCGGCGTGTTCTCGCGGCCCGATGGCGGCACGGAATCGGACGAGAAGGTGCTGTACCTCCAAAAGCACCACATCACCGCCGCCGAGACCACGCTGGAGGTGGTCGACGCGCTGCCCTTCGAGGCCGGCATCGACCCCTACAACAAGCTGATCGACCGCAACTCCGGCGACAACCGCAAGAAGGCCACGCTGCTGCAGTGACCTCCGGCCCGCGGTCCCGCCTTGCGCGAGGACCGCGGGTTGCGAAGCAATGAGGGCGGCAATGCGACTGCGGCACTCCGGCGCGGTGCGTACTGCCGCTCGTGTCCCCGGCGTCGGCCTGGCGGCCGACGCCTCCTCCTTTACTTCACGTCAGCACGCATCGCACCGGAGTGCTCGACGGTGGCCGGCGCCTGTAGGGCGAGGCTCGTGCCCTTGCGTCTGACCTGCCTCACTCCACTGAGCGAGGGGGCCAGCGTGCCTTGATCGTGCAGGAGACATCCCCGCTTCCTGATGCGCCAAGCAACGCATGCGAGGTCCGTCCCGATGCCTTCTGGCGGGAAGTAAAGGAGGAGGCATTGGCCGCAGGCCGGTGCCGGGGACATGGACGCCAAGGAGGCATCGGGGCGGATCGCCCGGCACCTCGCCGCCCGCTCGCCTACGGTCTGCCTGATTTCAACGCAGATCCCCGATCACCACCTGCGCCGCGTTGTGTCCCGGCGCACCGGTGACGCCGCCACCGGGATGGGTGCCCGAACCGCACAGGTACAGGCCCGGGATCGCACCGCGATAGCCGGCCTTACCAATCATCGGCCGCGCCGAGAACAGCTGGTTCAGGCTCAGCGCGCCGTGGAAGATGTCGCCGCCGACCAAGGCCGAACACGCGCTCCAGGTCCAGCGGGCTGAGCGCCTGCCGGCCCAGTACCGAAGCGGCGAAACCCGGCGCATAGCGATCCACCGTGGCGACCATCAGGTCGGCGACTTCCTCGCGGTGGTCGTCCCAGCTGCGGCCACCAAGGCAGCTCGGGGGCGACGTGCTGGCAGAACAGGCTGGCCACGTGCATGCCGGGCGGCGCCAGCGAATCGTCGAGCGTGGACGGGATCAGCATTTCCACGATCGGCTCGCGCGACCAGCCATGTTCGCGCGCGTCGCGCCAGGCGCGGTCCATGTAATCGAGCGACGGCGCCAGGATGATCCCCGCGGTGAGGTGGTCACCCTCGCCCGGCAGCGCGCTGAAGTCCGGCAGCCGCGACAGCGCCACGTTCATGCGGAACGTGCCCGAGCCGCAGCGCCAGTTGCGCATCCGCTCGGCGGTCGCCGCCGGCACCGCCGTGGCCGGCAGCAGCTGCTGGTAGAGCAGCTTCGGGTTGACGTTGGCGACCACCGCCCGCGCTCGCAGCGTTTCGCCGGCCGCGGTGACCACGCCGACCGCGCGGCCGTGCTCGACCAGCACCTCGCGCACGCCGGCATCGGTGCGGATCTCCACACCCGCCGCCACCGCCGCCCGCGCCATCGCCTGGGTGATCGCGCCCATGCCGCCGATCGCATGGCCCCACGCCCCCTTGACCCCGTTGACCTCGCCGAACACGTGGTGCAGCAGCACGTAGGCCGAGCCGGGCGCGTAGGGGGGCTGGCGAAGTTGCCGACGATGCCGTCGAAGCCGAACAGCGCCTTGATCGGATCGCTCTCGAACCAGCGGTCCAGGTACTCGGCCGCGGAAATGGAGAACAGGTCCAGCAGTTCCTTGGCGCAGGGTCTCGTCCAGCGCATGCAGGCGACGACCGAGTTTCGCGCCGCGCAGCAGTTCCGGCAGCGCCTTCCACCAGCCGCCGTCGGTGACGTTGGGCGGCGGCTGCAGCGCCAGCGCGCGCAGCACGTCGGCGATCGCGTCCAGCCGCGCCTCGTACGCGGGCAACGCCCCGGCATCGCGGCGCGAGAACTTCGCCACTTCCTCCGCGGTACGGCCGGCACCGGTCAGCAGGTAGCTCCCGTCCGGCAGCGGCAGGAAATTGTTGCGCCGGCGCTGGACGATGCGCAGGCCATGGCCGTGCAGGCCCAGGTCGTCGATCACCCGCGGCTGCAGCAGCGAGACCGTGTACGAGGCCACCGAATTGCGGAAGCCCGGGTGGAACTCCTCGGTCACCGCCGCGCCGCCGACCACCCCGCGACGCTCGAGCACGGTGACCTGCAACCCGGCCCGGGCCAGGTAGGCGGCGCAGACCAGGCCGTTGTGGCCGCCACCGATGAGCAGCACATCACGTTTTTTTGCCGGCGTTTCCATCCATACAGGTATACCACTGGGCCTATACTGCGTGCGCAGGGGGCCAGCGATCGGGGATCGGCGGCATGGTCGCAACGCCACAATTCCGGGCATTCGTGCCGGCAGCAGTGCCGCCATGCACGCGTCATGCGTGCGTGGCGCGCCCGCTCCGGTGAGCATGCGTCCCGCCACTCCGTGGCTGCGCCGCGCCGTGCTGGCGTTGGCCGCGGGCGTGCTCGCGGTATTGCTGGGTACGTCCGGCCTCACCGCCATGCTGGACGACACGGTCTACCGCATGCTGGATGCGCCGAGGCAACCGCTCTCGGCACCGCCCGCGCTGGTACTGGGCATCGACGCCGGTGACCCGTGGCCGTGGCCCAGCACCCGCATCACCGACATGATCGAACGCCTGCGCGGTGCCGGGGTGCGCGGGGTTGCCTGGACCTGCCCCTGCAGTCCAGCCCGCGAAATGACCCGGCCGGCGATGCGGGCCTTGCCCGCGCCCTGCTCGACAACCGCGTCGTGCTGGGCGTGGCGCTGACGCCACAGCCCGGCAAGCCGCCACGGGCGCGCGTGCCGCCGGTGGAATTCGCCGGCGCGGCGAGGCTGGGCCATGTCCAGCTGCCGCCCGATCGCGATGGCCGGATCCGCGGGCACCTGCCACACCAGCTCGGCGACGACGGCGTGCGCTGGCCGTCCCTGCCGCTGGCACTGGTGAAGCCCGGCGATGCCGGTGGCGTGCGCGACTGGAACGCACGCGACCACTGGCAGATCAGCTACGCACGCGACGCAGCCACGCCGCCGACGCTGCGCGCATCCGAGCTGATGGCCGGGCGCATCGACGTGTCGCAGCTGCAGGGACGCTGGGTGCTGGTCGGCCTCACCGATCCGTCGAAGCAGGCGCGCCTGCCGGGCCCGTACGGCAGCGATGCGCTGTATCCGGTCGAACACGAAGCGCGCGCGCTGGTGGCCGTGCTCCAGGGTGCCACCACGCGGCCGGTGCCCACCGCCGCGCAGGTGCTGCTGGCGCTGCTGCTGGCCGGTGGCACCATCTCCGCTGGCCTGGGCCATGGCGGACGTGGCCGGCGGATGCCGCTGGCGCTGTGCGCCGGACTCGCCGCCACGCTGGCACTGTCGGCCTGGCTGCTGGGCCGCCAGCTCTGGTTCGCTCCCGGCGGCGCGGTGGTGGTGCTGGCGGTCGCGCTGCTGGCGTGGGCGGTGTCGGCCGTGTGGCGGGAACTGCGTGCGCGGCGGCGGGTGCACGGACTGGCCTCGCGCGCGGGCCTGGAAGCGGCGCTGCATGCCGTCGGCACCGCGGGGACGCCGCATGCACTGTTGCGCGTCGACACCGGCAATGCCGCTGCGGGCTGCGATGAAGTCCTCGCCTGCCGGCTGGCGCAACTGCTGCGCGAGCGTGCGCGGCGTCCGGGCGACCTGGCGGCCCATCTCGGTGCCGGGCGCTTCGCCCTGCTCCTGCCCGGAACGCCGCCGCTGGCCGCCCTGCGGATCCTCGACGACATCCGCGAACAGGCGGCCGGCCCTGACCTCACGCCACCGGACGGCCACGTGCACGCGTGCGACGGCAGCCCCTGCACGTGCGCCGGCACACTGGATGCGCCCGGACGTGGTGCCGCCCAGCCTTCGCCGTAGGCGCGGGATTCAGACCACGCAACGCATGTCCGGTCGCGCCAGGTGACCCGGGCACCCGAGCGCCGGGCGATCTCCCCGGCCAGTGCCTCGCGGGCGCGGTCCTCGCCATGGACCAGCACCAGCGGCGGCGCGCCGCGGAAATGGCCGTACCACTCGATCAGGCCGCGCTGGTCGGTATGCGCAGACAACCCGCCGATGGTGTGGATCTGCGCATTGACCCGATGGTCGTGGCCGTGGATCCGCACCCACGGCGCACCCTCGACCAAGGCGGCGGCCCAGCGTGCCCTCGGCCTGATAGCCGGCGAACACCACGTGCGTGTCGCGCCGCCCCAGCCGGTGGCGCAGATGGTGCAGGATGCGGCCGCCATTGGCCATGCCCGAGCCGGCGATGATGATCGCGCCGCTTTCGATCGCATTGATCCCCATCGACTGCTGCCGGTCCGCGGTGACATGCAGGTTCGGCAGGCGGAACGGCGAGGGGCGTTGCGCCCAGACCGCCTGCGCCTGCTCGTCGAACAGTTCGTGGTGGCGGTCGTAGATGCCCACCACGCGCCCGGCCATCGGGCTGTCGAGGAAGATCCGCCAGCGCCCCAGGTTCCACTCCTCCCAGTGGCGCGCGAACGAGTAAAGCAGCTCCTGGCTGCGGCCGACCGCGAACGCCGGGATCAGCACATTGCCGCGCTCGCGCCAGGCGTGTTCGAAGACCCCGCCCAGCTCGGCCACGGTGGCCATGCGGTCACGGTGGTTGCGGTCGCCATAGGTCGACTCCATCAGCACCAGGTCGGCGTCCTCGACGACCGCGGGGTCGCGCAGGATCGGCGTGCCCTTCAGTCCCAAGTCGCCGGAGAACACCAGCTTGCGGGTCGCCCCGCCCTCGCTGCCCCACAGTTCGACGATGCTCGAGCCGAGGATGTGGCCGGCATCGCGCAGGGTGATCTCCACCCCCGGCAGGATCGTCGTGCGCACGTCGTAGTCCAGCGGCCGCAGCAGCGGGATGACCTGCGCCACGTCCTCGCGGGTGAACAGCGGAAGCTGCGGCGGCTGCTCGGGGTCGCGGTGGCGGTTGGCGCGCTCGGCCTCCGATTCGGCCAGCGACGCGGCGTCCTCCAGCATCACCGGCAGCAGGTCGGCGCTGGCCCGCTGCAACCAGATCGGGCCGCGGAAGCCACGCGCGACCAGCAGCGGCACCCGCCCGACGTGGTCGATATGCGCATGGCTGAGCACGAGCGCATCCAGCGCCGCCGGCTCGAACGGGAACGGGTCGGCATTGCGCGCCTCGAGGTCGCGCCGGCCCTGCATCATCCCGCAGTCCAGCAGGATCCGGCGCCCGGCCACCTCGACCAAGGTGCATGGACCCGGTCACCTCGCCAGCGGCACCGTGGAATTCGACGTGCATCAGCAGCCTCCTGGTCGGTCCTGGCTGCATTGTGGGCCATGACCTCCGGCATTCCCCCTGTTCAGCCTGCGACCTTAGAGTGGCCCTACCGCCCCGTCCGGGGCCCTTGATCGTGCCCGCCCCCGGGCCGGAGACCCTCCAGTGAATATCCGCAAGTCCCAGACCCTGCTGCTGCCGCTGGCCATCGCCGTGGCACTGGCCGCCTGCTCCAAGAAGGAAGATGCCGCGCCGGCGGCCGCCACTCCTGCTCCGGCCGCCGCTCCGGCCGCGCCGGCCTACACGCTCGACGAGAGCAAGCTGCCGTCCTACAACGCTTTCCACGCCTCGGATCTGGATTCGGCCGTGGACGCGTGCAGCGACTTCGGCGGCTACGTCAACGGCAAGTGGCTGGCGGCCAACGAGATCCCGGGCGACCGCACCAGCTGGGGCGCCTTCACCATCCTGGCCGAGCGCTCGGTCGCCGTGCAGCACCAGCTGGCCGAGCAGGTCGCCGCGCTGCAGAACCCGACCGGCATCGAGAAGATCGTCGGCGACTTCTGGGCCACCGGCATGGACGAGGCCAGGATCAACGCCCAGGCCCGGAGCCGCTGAAGGCCGACCTGGCCGCGATCGACGCGCTGGCCGACACCGCCTCGATCAGCCAGTACCTGCGTGACAGCGCCGCCAAGGGCGACAACGTCCTGTTCGGCTTCGGCGCCGAGGCCGACTTCAAGAACTCCTCGATGAACATGGCCTACGCCAGCCAGGGGGGCGGCCTGGGCCTGCCGGACAAGACCTACTACTTCGACGCCGACAAGGCCGACAAGCTGCAGGCCTACCATACCCCACGTGGCCAAGGTGCTGGAGCTGTCGGGCGTGGCCGCCGACGAGGCCGCGAAGCAGGCCGCCGAGGTGGTCAAGTTCGAAACGCGCCTTACCAAGGCGTCCAGGTCCAGCGTCGAACTCTCGCGCGACGTTTCGCTGTACTACAACCCGGTCACCCTGGCCGAGGCTGACAAGCTGACCCCGAACTTCAGCTGGACCGAGTTCTTCAAGTCGCAGGGCGTGGCCGCGCCGGAGAAGTTCTCGCTGGCGATGCCGGCCTTCCACCAGGAAGTGAGCAAGGCCCTGGCCGACACCGATCCGTCGGTGTGGAAGGCCTACCTGCGCTTCCATTCGGTCGACTCGGCCTCGCCGTACCTTACCGACGCCTTCGTCCAGGAAAACTACGAGTTCTACGGCAAGGCGCTCAACGGCCAGAAGGAGATCAAGCCGCGCTGGAAGCGCGTGCTGGGCACGATCGAGGACGGCGCCGGCGACGCCTTCGGCCAGCTGTACGTCAAGGTCGCATTCCCGGCCGAGTCCAAGGCCAAGATGGAAACGCTGGTGAAGAACCTGGCTGCTTCGCTCAAGGAGCGCATCGAGCACCTGGACTGGATGAGCGCCGAAACCAAGGCCAAGGCGATCGCCAAGTGGGAGACCTTCACCCCGAAGATCGGCTACCCGGACAAGTGGCGCGAGTGGTCGGGGCTGGAAACCGGCCGTGACAGCTACCTTACCAACGTGCGCGCGGCCAACGCGTTCAACTACCGCTGGAACCTGTCCAAGATCGGCCAGCCGGTGGACAAGACCGAGTGGGGCATGACCCCGCAGACCGTCAACGCCTACTACAACCCGCTGCAGAACGAGATCGTGTTCCCGGCCGCGATCCTGCAGCCGCCGTTCTTCGATCCCAATGCCGACGACGCGCTCAACTACGGCGGCATCGGCGCGGTGATCGGCCACGAGATGACCCACGGCTACGACGACCATGGGGCAGCCGCTTCGGGCCGACTGGCAACTTCGAGAACTGGTGGACCGACGCCGACGCCGCAGGCTTCAAGGGCCGCACCGGCAAGCTGGTGAACCAGTTCAACCAGTACAAGGTCGGCGACCAGAGCGTGAACGGCGAGCTGACCCTGGGCGAGAACATCGCCGACTTGGGTGGCCTTACCACGGCTTACGACGCCCTGCAGAAGGCGACCGCCGGACAGGCCGATCCGCAGGTCGACGGGCTGTCGCGCGACCAGCGCTTCTTCGCCAACTGGGCCACCGTGTGGCGTACCAAGTACACGCCGGAGAACGCCAAGGTCCGCCTTACCACCGACCCGCACGCCCCGGCGCAGTTCCGCGCCGTCGGCGCGCCGTCGAACCTGCCGGCGTTCGCCGCGGCGTACAAGTGCGAAGCCGGCAAGCCGATGGCGACCTGGGGCGATGCACAGGTCGTGATCTGGTAACGCCGGATCGATCCGTTGCACCCGACGAGGCCCGGCATGTCCGGGCCTCGTCTTTTTCCGGCCGCGGCCGCCGCCTCCGACCGGGCGGGCTCGCGGCTGGCGCCGCTTCGCCGCGGCTGGCCGCCGCCCCGCGCGCCCGGAAGCCTGAACCGACCGACCCCGTCACGTTTCCGGCAGCGGGCGCCCTGCGTGCGAAAAGCGGCGCTGGATGCCTTGCTACACTGCCGCGGACCCCAATCCCGAGGCCCCCGCCCCGATGATGACGCCCCGTCCACTGGTCCTACCCTCGCTCAGACTGCTCGCCCTGGCCTCCACCGCCGACGCCGATGCCCAGAGCAAGAAGAAGAAGGGCGCGCCGGCGGCCAGCACCGCCTGCACCGACTTCTACGCCTGGCCCAATGCCGGCTGGCTCAAGGCCAACCCGCTGCCCGCCGACGCCGGCGCGACCAGCGCCCTCGGCCAGCTGTCCGAGCAGGCCCTGCAGCAGCAGCGCGAACTGCTCGACGCGGCGATGAAGGCCCCGCGCAACGACGTGCAGACCCGCCTCGGCGACTTCTGGGCCAGCGGCCGGACGAGGCGGCGGTCGAAGCCGACGGCTCCCGGCCGATCGCGCCGCTGCTGTCGCGCATCGATGCGATCAAGAAGGCCAAGGACGTGCCGGCCTCGATCGCCGCGCTGCACCAGGTCGGCATCCCGGTGGTCTTCAACTTCGCCCCCGACGTGGACCTGAAGGCACTGGACCGCCATATCGGCTACTTCATGCAAGGCGGCATGGGCCTGCCCGACCCGGCCTTCTACACCCGCAACGATGCCGATACCCAGGCCGTGCTCGGCCGCTACCGCGACTACGTCAAGCAGATCCTACCCCTGACCGGTACGCCGAAGGAGCGCCTGGACGCCGATGCCAAGGCGGTGATCGACATCGAGACCGCCATCGCGCGCAAGTCGCAGTCGGTGGCCGACCTCAACAACCCCTTCAGCAACTACGCGCCGGTGTCGGTCGCCGATGCGACCAAGCGCTACCGCAACCTGCAGCTCGGCGAATTCCTCCAGGCGCAGGGCGTGAAGGACGACCTGGTCTCGATGGCCGATCCCAAGCTGTTCGCCGAACTGGACGCGATGATCGGCCGGGTCAAGCCCGAGCAGTGGAAGGCCTACCTGCGCTGGCGCGTGGGCGATGCGATGGCGCCGTACCTGTCGCGCAGCTTCCGCGATGCCAGCCACGGCTTCCGAGGCCAGGTGCTCGCCGGTAAGGCCGCGCGCAGGCGCCGCGCTGGCGGCAGGTGCTGGACGCGATCAATACCGCCGCCGGCCCGATGCTCGGCCACGAATATGCCGAACGCTACCTGACCCCGGAGGAGCGCCGTGGCGCGGCGGTGATCGCCGACCAGGTGCGCGACGCGCTGCTGGCCGCGCTCGAACGCAACGGCTGGCTCAGCGCACAGGCCAAGGCCGAGGCCAGGGCCAAGCTGCAGGCGCTGAAGATCGAGGTCGGCACGCCGCGCCGCGACCTCGACTATTCGGTGCAGCCGATGGGCCGCGGCAGCTTCGGCGGCAACATGCTGATCGCTTCCACCTGGCGCCACCGCGAGGAGATGAAGCGGATCGGCAAGGGCAATGCGGACCGCCGCTGGGACGTGCTGCCGCAGGAACCGGCGCTGGCCTATGACATCGCCCAGAACCGCCTGATCGTCACCGCCGCGGTGCTGCAGCCGCCGGTGTTCGATGCCGGCAACACCGCCGTGGCCTACGGCGGCTACGGTGCGCTGGTCGGCACCCAGCTCAGCCGCGCGATCGATGCCAGGGGCGCGCAGGTGAACGCGAAGGGCGAACTCGGCAACTGGTGGACGCCGTCCGACAACAACGCCTGGACCACGCTCGGCGACCGTGTCGCCGCGCAGTACTCGGCGCACGCCTATCCCGGCGTGAAGGGCGGCAAGGTCAACGGCGCGCTGGTGCGCGACGTCGCCCTGTCCGACCAAGGCCGGCCTCAAACTGGCCTGGGACGCCTACGCCAAGGCCAATACCGGCGCTGGCGGGCAGGCCGACCAGCAGGCCTTCTTCGGCGCCTTATCGAAAGCTGTGGGCGCAGCATGTCCCGGAAAACGTCGCCGCCGAACGCGTGGCCGCCGAAATCCGTGCCCCGGGCCCCCTGCGCAGCAACGTGCCGCTGTCCAACCTGCCCGCGTTCGGCACGGCCTACGGTTGCAAGGCCGGCCAGCCGATGCAGCGCGCGGAGGCCGAACAGGTCCGGATCTGGCGCTGAACCGCTCGCTGGCGGCGTAGACGGAAAAAGGCGCGGAATCCCGCGCCTTTTTCTTTGCCCCGATGACGCGCGGGCGCTATTTCACCCGACGCAGGTGCGAAGGACCGCTGCCCGGCGGCCGCCGCCGGCCGAATGGCGGCTGCCCGCGCCAGTAGCGGATCACCAGCCAGCCGAACAGCATGCCGCCGAGGTGGGCGAAATGGGCCACCCCGGGCTGCCAGCCGGTGAAGCCCAGCAGCAGGCTGATCGCACCGAACACGATCACGAACGTGCGCGCCTTCATCGGGATCGGCGGGAACAGCAGCATCACCCGCTGGTTCGGGAACAGCATCCCGTAGGCCAGCAGCAGGCCGAACACGCCACCGGACGCACCCAGGTCGCATAAGCGCTGCCGCCCTGCCCCACCACCCACCAGCCGACCAGCAGCTGGCACAGGCCGGCGCCGGCCACGCAGATCAGGTAGTAGACGAGGAAACGCCGCGGGCCCCAGGTCAGTTCAAGCGGCGCGCCGAACATGTAGACGGCCAGCATGTTGAACAGCAGGTGGCTGAAATTGCCATGCAGGAAGCCGTAGGTCAGCAGCTGCCAGGGGCTGGAAGTTCTGCCCGGGCGAGAACGGATCGAACCCGCCCAGCGGCCACAGCATGAAGGGATCGAAGGTGCGCTGGCCGAGCATCCACTGCAGCAGGAACAGCACGCCATTGGCGACCAGCAAGGCCTGGGTGACGGGGGCAGTCGCGAGAACATGCGCGGCAGCTCATGGGGATGGGGAAGTGGAGCCCATCATAGCGGGCGCCGTCCCGCCTTCACGCCGCCCGGCACTGCGGTGCAAGTGATGCTAGCCCGGCCCCCACACCGCCGCGTCCAGGTCGCGCGGACCGTCCTCGCGCCTCACCCGGCCGCGCTCCACGCGCACACCCTCGGCACGCAGGCGCCGGCACTGTTCGCGGTAACCGGACGAACCTTCGGGGAAGGCGATCCGGCCGTCGGCGCGCAGCACCCGGTGCCAGGGGCAGTTCCGGGTCCCCGTTGCCGGCCAGCACTTTCGCCGCCAGCCGCGCGCGTCCCGGCAACCCGGCGCGGCGCGCCACCTCGCCGTACCCGGCGACCTGCCCGGGCGGGATCGCCCGGACCGCGGCCAGGATGCGGCGGGCGGAATCATCGCTGGGAGACGTGGCAGCCATCAGCCGCTAGCATAGCCGCGGGGGATCCCGAGGACGGCCATGCGCAATTTCGAACAGATCCGCAGCCACCTGGTCACCGCCGGCTTCCGCCTGACGGTGCAGGATCCCTACGTCGCCTGTGTCGAGCTGTCGCTGGAAAGCGGCAGCCGCCACCAGTCGATCTTCGTCTCCGAACTCGATGGCGACGACAAACGCCCGCTGCTGCGGGTCAGCACGGTGATCGCGCCGACCACCGGCATCGATGCGCGCCGGGCACTGGTGTTCAACTGGCAGAGCAGCGTCGGCTACCTGGCCATCGGCGAACTCGATGGCGTGCCCTACCTGCAGCTGTGCGAGAACCGGCCGTACGACGGCCTGACCCCGGCCGAGGTCGAACGGCTGGTGCTGGAAGTCGGCGGTCTGGGCGACCGCATGGAGCGGGCGCTGTCGGCGGAAGGCGACCTGCTGTAGGCACCAGTCGCCAAGGGCGGCTAAGGCGGCGCGGCTCAGCTCCAGCCCGCCGCCTCGATCGCCTTGAAGATCAGGTAGGCCACGCCGGCCGCGGCCGGGATGGTCAGGATCCACGCCCACACGATCCGCTCGACCACGCCGAGCTTGAGCGCGCGCGGATTCTTGGCGAAGCCCACGCCCATGATCGCGGTGGAGATGCTGTGCGTGGTCGACACCGGCATGCCGAAGTGCGCCGCCACGGTCAGCACCGTGGCCGAGCTGGTCTCGGCGGCAAAGCCATGGATCGGATGCAGCTTGACCATCTTGTGGCCGAGCGTCTTGATGATCCGCCAGCCACCCGATGCGGTGCCCAGCGCCATCACCACCGCGCAGGTCAGCACGATCCACATCGCGATGCCCGTACCCCCGCCCTCGCCCGGGTGCAGGAAGGCCAGCCAGCCCGGCAGGTTGTCCAGGTGTCCGGCCGATTCGGCGCCGACCAGGTGAGGGCGATGATGCCCATGGTCTTCTGCGCATCGTTGTGGCCATGGGCGAAGCCCATGTAGGCCGCCGACAGGATCTGCGCCTTGCCGAAGAAGGCATTGACCCAGCGCGGTCGCGCCAGCCGCCGCAGCACGCCGCCGGAGCGGGCCATGCCGGCGATGATCGCCCACAGCAGCAGCATCATGGTCACGCCGAGCAGGAAGCCTGCCAGCGGCGAGGTGACCATCGGCACGAACACCTTCCACAGCAGGCCCTTGTTCTTGGCCCAGTTGCCCACCGACTCGGACCAGATCAGCGCATTCCAGTCGTTGTGCGCGGCGGCCAGCGCCGCGCCGCAGAGGCCGCCGATCAGCGCATGCGATGACGAGGACGGCAGGCCGAACCACCAGGTCAGCAGGTTCCAGCGATGCCGCCCAGCAGCGCGCAGAGGATGACCTGCGAGGACGCTTCGACCACGCCGGTGTTGACGATGCCGGTGGCGATCGTCGCCGCCACCGCGGTGCCAGTCAGTGCGCCGACCAGGTTCATGGCCGCCGCCAGCGACACCGCCGCGCCCGGCGACAGCACCTTGGTCGCCACCACCGTCGCGATCGAATTGGCGGTGTCGTGGAAGCCGTTGATGAACTCGAACACCAGCGCGACGAAGACGACCACGAGCACGAGCGTCAGCATGGCGCGCCTCCGTGCATCACGCTCGCCTGCACAGCGGTGAGGCAGACCACCAGCGACGCCGACCGCCCGACGCGGCGGGGGATGTGGAAGCACGCCCCCAGGGCATCGGCGCAGCCGATGCCGCGCATATCGAAGCGAGGCGCCACCCGCATGCAGGGCGTTTCCATCAACTGTTCTTCAGCACGATCTGGTAGACGGTCACGCCGGCCTCGCGGCAGCGGTCGATGGCCTTTTCCAGGGATCTCGAAGAATTCCTTGAGCAGGAACATCTGCAGGTGGTCCAGGCGGCCGGAATAGATGTCCCGGTACAGCTCGAGCATCAGCCGGTCGGCTTCGTTCTCGATCGCGCGCAGCTTCTCGTTGAGCGCGGTCATCCTGTCCAGGTTCATGCTCTGCAGCTCGTGGACCATTTCCACGACCACCCCTGCGGCCTGCTCCAGCATCGCCGCGCGCGGCGCGAAATCGATATGGGCCAGGTGCTGGGTCGCCAGCGCGTAGCGGTCGGCGAACTTCTCGATCTGCTTGGGAATCTTGTACAGGGCCGAACCCAGCGCCTCGATGTCCTCGCGCTCGATCGGGGTGATGAAGCTGTCCACCAGCGCCTTGCCGATCTTTTCCGAGGCGGTGCGCTCGCGCTGGCGGGCCAGCTTGAAGGCATCCAGCGCCGGCTGCCGGTCCGAGGCCTTCATCATCTGGTACAGCGCCTTGGCGCTTTCGTGGGCAGCCACGGCGGCCTCGTCCAGGAGCACGAAGAACTGCTTGCCGGAGCCGAAGATCGTCTGCAGGGAGAACATGCGTAGGGGTCCGCCGCCTCGGGAGGGGCGGCCAAATGCCGTGGAATTATGACAGCCCGGGCGGTACCGGGGTACCCGGACGTGCATGAAGGGGCCTGCACGGGCTCTGCTAAGATGCGCCCGTGCCGCCGGCACATCCTATGGACGACGACCTTACCTCCCCGCACCGCCGCCCACGCCCCGCGCGCACCGGCCCCCTGATTCCGTCGCCACGCCGCGGGGTACCGCCCCGTGGTTGAGCTGCTGATCGTCCTACTCTGGTCCTGCTCAACGGCTTCTTCGCCATGTCGGAGATGTCGGTGATGACCTCGCGCAAGAGCCGGCTCAAGCAGCTGGCCCAGTCGAGCAAGCGCGCGGCCAAGGCGCTGGCGCTGTCGGAGAAGCCTGAGGCATTCCTTTCCACGGTGCAGATCGGCATCACCCTGATCGGCATCCTCACCGGCCTGTTCGGCGGCGAAGCGATCGGCCTTACCATCGCCGGCTGGCTGCAGGGCCTGTTCCCGTCGCTGTCGGCCAGCTTCACCCTTACCGGCGACCCGCAGCCATGGTCGGAACTGATCGGCAAGACCATGGCGGTCGTCCTGATCACGTTCCTGACCCTGATCTTCGGCGAACTGGTGCCCAAGCGCCTGGCGATCACCGCGCCCGAGGACATCGCCGGCTACGTCGCCCTGCCCATGGGCTGGCTGGCCAGGGCCGCCTTCCCGTTCGTCTGGCTGCTTTCGCACAGCACCCGCCTGGTCCTGCGCCTGCTCGGCCTGGGCCGCGACGAGGCCAGCACGATCAGCGAGGAGGAGATCCGCATGCTGGTGGCCGAGAGCCACGAGCAGGGCGTGATCGACACGCACGAACGCGACATGGTCAACCGCGTGATCCGCCTGGGCGACCGCACCGCGGCCAGCCTGATGACCCCGCGCAACCGCATCGCCTGGCTCGACACCCGCGCCTCGCTCGAGGAGAACCTCGAGACCATGCGCGAGCACCAGTTCTCGCGCTATCCGGTCTACCGCGATAGCGACCAGGACGTGACCGGCATCCTCGAGGTCAAGGCGTTGATGCTGCTCGCGCCCGGCGCGCCGCAGGACGGCGCCCTGTTCCGCACGCTGCGCACGCCGCTGTTCGTGTCCGAGTCGACCCACGCGATGAAGCTGCTGGAGATCTTCCGCGAGGAGCAGCAGTCGCTGGCCCTTGGTGGTGGACGAATACGGCGAGATCCAGGCCTGGTCACGATCAGCGACCTGATGGGCGCGATCGTCGGCCGCCTGCAGGCCGTGGAGAACACCGACGAGGACGCGCTGGTGGTCTCGCGTGAAGACGGTTCGCTGCTGGTCGGCGGCACCCTGCCTACCGAAGACCTGCGCGAACTGCTCGATGGCGCCGCGCTGCCGGACGCCGAGGAAGGCGCGTACCACACCCTTACTGGAATGTGCATCGGGCACTTCGGCCGCATTCCGCACGTCGGCGAGTACTTCGACTGGGCCGGCTGGCGGATCGAGATCGTCGACCTGGACGGCGCGCGCATCGACAAGCTCCTGCTGCGCCGCCTGCCGCGGCATGACGGCGATGAACTTGCCATCTGAAAACGCGGACCCAGGCAGCCGCCCGCCCGAACAGCGGCCAGGCGACGGACAGCGTGGCTCCTCATCGGCCGCCCCCGGCAATGGCATCACCCGTCTGCTGCAGTCGTTCACGCATGGCGATCCGGACGAGGTGTGCTTGCCCTGGACGGCCTGCTGCACGGCGGCCGCCGCAGCGCCTTCGGCATGTTCCTGTTCGTCTCGGTGCTGCCCGGCTTCATCCCCGTGCCGGGCGCCGCCGGCGCGATCAGCGGACCGCTGGTGGTGCTGATCGGCGTGCAGCTGCTGGTCGGCCTGCGCTATCCGTGGGTACCGGGCTTCATCGGCCGACGCGGCCCGCGCCGCAGCACCATGGACCGGTTCTGCCGGCGGATTTCGCCGTGGATGGCCCGACTCGAACACCTGGTGCGGCCGCGCATGCAGGTGCTCACCGGCAACCGCGCCGGCAACGCCTTCACCGGCCTGCTGCTGGTGGCCCCGGCGCGCTGCTGGCGTTGCCGGTACCGATGACCAACTACATCTTCGCCGGGCTGGTGCTGCTGTTCGCACTGGCGCTGATGGAACGCGACGGCGCCCTGCTGCTCGGCCTGTGGCTGGTGTCCAGCGCCGGCCTGCTGTCGATGGGGCTGCTCTCGGAACGCCTCGTGGTCGTCGTCGGCCAGTGGCTGGAGCGGTTGTTCTAGGACAGGGGCGGCTGGCCGCAGGCGATCAGCCGCCGCGACGCGCCAGCAGGTGCGAGAACTCGGTGGCGCTGACCGGATGGCTGAGCCAGTAGCCCCAGACCAGGTCGCAGCCGCGCTCGGCCAGCAGGCTGTACTGCGCTTCCTTCTCCACGCCTTCGGCCACCACCGTGATGCCCAGCGAATGGGCCATGGCGATGATCGCCGTGGTCAGGGCCAGGTCGTCCGGGTCGCGCTGCAGGTCGGCGACGAAACTGCGGTCGATCTTGACTCCGTCTACCGGCACCCGGCGCAGGTGGCTCAGGCCGGAGAAGCCGGTGCCGAAATCGTCCAGCCACACCTTCACGCCGGTGCTGTGCAGCCGCGCCAGCATCGCCGCGGCCTGCAGCTCGTCGCTGATCACCGCCGTCTCGGTCAGCTCCAGGTGCAGGCACGATGCCGGCAAGCCGGTTTCGCGCAGGCACTCGGCGACGATGTCCGGAAGGTCGCCCTTGCGCAGCTGGCGCGGCGACACGTTGACCGAGACGAACAGCCGCTCGCTGCCCTCGCCCATGCATGCCCAGCGCATGGCTTCCTCGCAGGCCATGCGCAACACGCGCGGGCCGATGCCCTCGATCAGCCCGCTCTGCTCGGCCACGTCGATGAACACCGAGGGCGCGATCATGCCCAGCATCGGATGCTGCCAGCGCAGCAGCGCTTCGGCGCCGACCACGCGGCCGTCGCTGGTCCGGCAGATCGGCTGGTAGACCACGCTCAACTCGCCGCGCTCCCAGGCGCCGCGCAATTCCTGCTCCATGTGCACGCGACGCTCGACCGCATGGTCCATGGCCCGGCTGTAGAAGCGGTAGCCATTCTTGCCGGCGACCTTGGCCTTGGTACATGGCGATGTCGCCGTTCTTCATCAGCGCGCTGGCGCTGGACGCGTCCTCGGGGAACAGGGTGATGCCGATCGAGGTTCCTAGGAACACCTGGCGCTCATGGATATCCAGCGGCCGGCTCAGCTCGGCCACCAGCACTTCCGCCAACCGGGTCGCCGCCGCACGCACGTCGCCCTCCTGGATCAGGATCACGAACTCGTCGCCACCGAAGCGGGCGAGCAGCGCGTCGTCGCCGCCGTACTTCTCCACCGCCTCGCGGATGCGGTTGGAGAACTGCAGCAGCGCCTCGTCGCCGGCCTCGTGGCCGAGGGTGTCGTTGACCCGCTTGAAGTCGTCGATGTCGGCGAACAGCAGCGCCAGCTGGCGGCCGGCGCCGCGCAGCAGCATCAGGCGGTGGTCCAGGCTCTCGCGGAACGCCAGCCGGTTGGTGAGCCCGGTGAGCGCGTCGGTGTAGGCCATGCGCCGCACCTCGCGGTCATGGCGGGCCACCGCCTCGCTCATCCGGCTGAATGTGCGGACCAGGTCGCCCATCTCGTCGTTGCGCGTGCTGTCCAGGCGCTCGACCGTGTAGTCGCCCGCTTCGATCCGCCGTGCCGCCGTCGCCAGCCAGCGGATCGGGCGCACCAGGGTGCGTTGCACATACCAGGCAGCGAGGAGGGAAACCAGCGCCAGCAGGCCGAGGGGCAGGGCCAGCCAGCCGATATGGCGCTTGGCCAGGTCGTCCATCAGTGCGCGGAGCTGGGCCAGGTTGGTCCGCTCGTAGCGGTCGGCGACCCGCAGGTCCAGGCCCACCCGTACGCCACCGATCCGCTCGCTGCCGACCATGACCGGCGCCGAGGCATCCAGCACGTCGGGCGAGGACTGCAGGTACAGGCCATCGGCGGCGATGGCCTCGGCGGCGAGGGGGTCGTCCATCATCCGGCCGTAGTCCGCGATCTCGACCGACCCGTCGTGCACCAGCCGCCCTTCAAGGTCGTAGACCTGGATGTAGCGGACCGCGCTTCGCTGCCGGTGTTGTCGCGCAGCACGGTGCCGATCGCGTCCAGGTCGCGGTAGTACATCGGGTTGGCCAGCTTCCCGGCCAGCTGCCGCGCCAGCGACGACGCATGGTCGCGCACGTAGGTGTGGACGAGGCGATGCACGGCCTTACTGCTGAGCGCTTCGGTCTCGGTGCGGATCTGCTGCTGGCGCTGCAGCAGCAGCACCAGCACCAGGCCACGACGCCGAGCATCAGCGTGATCGCGACAAGGAACCGCGCCTGCAGGCCGAATGCCGGCTTCATTCGACCTCCGCGCGCACGCGCTGCACGCCTTCGCGCAGCGCCTCGAGGGCCTGCTCCGAGGCGGGGTCCAGGACCATGAAGCGCGAGGTGTCGAAGAACAGCTTGAGCGCGTCGCGCGCGGCCGGGTCGTCGGCGGCCTGCAGCAGGACCTGGCGCAGCCGCGCCTCCACTTCCGGCGGCATGCCCGCGCGCACCAGTTCGAGCGCACGCGGGTAGGGATGGCTCTCATGGATGATGCGGAAGTCCGCGCGGAACACCGGGGAACGCGCCGCGGATCCTGCCAGTCCACGTTGCTGAGCGCGCCGGCGTCGATCATGCCCTTGTGCACCCAGGAGGCGATGTTGAGTTCCGAACGCGCGAACACGTAGCCGACCCTGTCGCCCGACGGCACGTCCGACGGCGACAGCAGGATCTCCGGCGACAGGTGCGCGTCGAGCAGCTCGGTCATCGGCACCATGTAGGCGCTGGTGGATGCGGGACTCTGCAGCGCCAAGGTGTGGTTGCGCAGGCCCTGCAGGTCCTGGATCGGGCTTTCCTTGCGCACGAAGAACAGCGAGTGGTAGCTGCCGACACCGTTGCGCTCGGTGAGCAGCAGCGGCCGCGCCGCCGCGCGCTGCTGCAGCTGCACCGCGGTATTGGTGGTCTCGGTCACCCAGTCGACCCGGTTGCGGCGCAGGTAGCTGGCCATCTGCTGGGCGTCGCGGGCCATCAGGATGCGGCCCTCGGTGATGCCGACCTCGCGCATCCGCGGCACGACATAGTCCAGCAGCGGCTTGAGCTGCGCGTAGTGGGCGTTGGGGTCGTCGCTGATGCGGCCGAGGACCAGCACGTGTGCATCCTCGGACGCGTGCGCGGGCAGCACCATGGCTAAGGACGGCAATCCAGCAGGCCGCCTGGACCCATCTACGCACTCTGGACAACGCGCACCCCCTGCTCGACTACCCGAAGCCTAGCGGAAAACCGGCTCAGGGCGACAGACGCCCGGCTTCGCCCGCCAGCCGGGCCATACGCTGCGCGTCGGCAAGCACCCCGCGCAGCAGGCGCACCTCGTTCACGGACAGGTCGGTGCGCAGAAACAGCCGGCGCAGCTTGCGCATGGCCGAGTCCGGGGTCCGGCCCTTGTGGAAGTCGATCGCATCCAGCGTCTCGGCCAGCTGCGAGAAGAACCCCTCGACCTGCTCGTGCGTGGCCGGCAGGTCGTCGGGCCTGGGCGCCACGGCATCCACCGGCGCGGCGGCGGCCAGCAACGCGCGGCGCACCTCGTAGGCCAGTACCTGCACCGCCGCGGCCAGGTTGAGCGAGCTGAAGGCCGGGGCCGACGGGATGTGGACCGAGGCGTGGCACAGCTGCAGTTCCTCGTTGGTCAGGCCGGTGCGTTCGCGACCGAACACCAGCGCCACCGGACCCTCGCCGGCGAAGCGCAGCAGCCGCGCCGCGCCGGCGTCCGGTTCCAGCTGCTCCAGCTGCACCCGCCGGCTGCGCGCGGTGCAGCCCAGCACCAGGCGGCAGTCGGCGACCGCCTCGGCCAGGGTCGCGTGTACGGCCGCGGCCTCGATCAGGTCCTCGGCACCGGCCGCACGCCGGTAACCTTCGTCGTCAACCGGCTTTTCCGGCGCGACCAGGACCAGCCGGGACAGGCCCATGGTCTTCATCGCGCGGGCCGCCGCGCCGATGTTGCCGGGGTGCTGGGTACCGACCATGACAATGCGGATCTGCCCGGATAGTCCGGCGACGTGGGATTCGTTCAGGGGAGCTGGCATGGCGCAGATGGTAAACTGCGCGGCCGGCCATGCGGGCCGGACCGCTCTTTCCCTTCGCCCGTTCCGTCCCTGCCCTCCCGGGAGCCTTCACCGTGCAATCCCCCGCCGTCAACGTCATGGTCAAGGCCGCCCGCCTCGGTGGCAACGTGCTGTTGCGCAACATCAACCGCCTCGATTCGCTCAACGTGGTCCAGAAGCAGCGCATGGACTACGCCAGCGAGGTCGACGCGGACGCCGAGAAGGTCATCGTGAAGGAACTGCGCCGCTCCTATCCGGACTACGGCGTGCTGGGCGAGGAAAGCGGGCACCAGGTCGGCCGCAACGCCCGCCTGCAGTGGGTGATCGACCCGCTCGACGGCACCAGCAACTACCTGCGCGGCTTCCCGCACTACTGCGTCTCCATCGCCCTGGTCGACAACGGCGAGCCGATCGATGCGGTGATCTTCGACCCGCTGCGCAATGAACTGTTCACCGCCAGCCGCGGCGCCGGCGCGGTACTCAACGACAAGAAGATCCGCGTGGCCGACCGCAAGGACCTGGCCGGCACCGTGGTCGGCACCGGCTTCCCGCCGCGCGAACGCGCCCGTGCCAGTGCCCAGCTCAAGTGCGTGGACTCGCTGCTGGTCCAGGCCGAGGACGTGCGTCGCACCGGTTCGGCCGCGCTGGACCTCGCCTACGTGGCCTGCGGTCGGCTCGACGCCTATTTCGAAGCCGGGGTGAAGGCGCAGGACATCGCCGCCGGCGTGCTGCTGGTGCGCGAAGCCGGCGGCCGGGTCTGTGATTTCCGCGGCGCCAACAGTCCGCGCATGGACGAGCGCGGCCCCGATGCCCGGCAGATCATCGCCGCCAACGTGAAGGTCGCCGACGAGCTGCAGAAGCTGGTGGTCAACACCGGTTACGCCGCCGCGTTCAACTGAGCCGGCGTCGCGTTAGCCGGCTCCGGCCACCCGCCCTCTCCCGCGCCACCGCGACACGAAAAAGCCGCCCCGAAGGGCGGCTTTTTCATGCCGGAGCTGGCCGGACGGTTACGGCCGCCGCGCCAGCGCTTCCTCGTCCTTGGCCTTGGGCAGCAGGTCCTGCTTGGTGACCTTGAACGGCCCCACGGTGAGCAGCGGGCAGGCCATAAGATCGAGGACAGGGTGCCGATCACCGCGCCGATCATCTGGCTCAGGGCCAGGCCTTCCAGCGAGCCGCCGCCGTACAGGTACAGCGCCAGCACCGACAGGAAGAACACCACGGCGGTGATGATCGTGCGCGACAGGGTCTGGTTGATCGAGCGGTTGAACACTTCCAGCGGCTCCACGCGCAGGCTGCGGAAGTTCTCGCGGACACGGTCGAACACGACGATGGTGTCGTTGATCGAGAAGCCCATCACCGCCAGCAGGCCGGCCAGCACGGTCAGGTCGAACTCGCGGCCACTCCAGGAGAAGTAGCCGGCTACCACCAGCACGTCGAACAGCGTGGTCACCGTGGCCGACACCGCGAACTTCCACTCGAACCGGAAGCCGATGTAGATCAGGAAGCCGACGACGACGAAGATCGCCGCGTACAGGCCGTTCATCGCCAGCTCGGCACCGACCTGCGGGCCGACGAACTCGGTGCGCAGCAGGTGGGCCGGGTTGTCAGCCGACGACACCGCGGCCAGCACTTCCTGCGCGGTGCGGTTGTTGGCGTCGGTGGTGGTCTGGCCATCTCGCGGCTGCAGGCGGACCAGCAGGTCGTTTCCGCTGCCGAAGCTCTGCACCCGGGCGCCTTCGTAGCCGGCCGTCGCCAGCCGCTCGCGCACGCTGTCGATGTCGGTGGCCCTGTCGAAGCGGACCTCGACCACCGTGCCACCGGTGAAGTCCAGTGCGTAGTTGAAGCTCCTGGTCGCGATCGTACCGACCGCGGCCACGAACAGCAGCGCGGCAACGACCAGCGACACCCAGCGCATCTTCATGAAGTTGATGCGCGGCTCGTTCGGAATAAGGGTCAGCGGGAAGATCTTCATGCGTGGTTTCCTCCCGTCAGACGGCCAGGGACTTGAGCTTCTTGCGGCGGGCGTACATCAACGTGACGATCGCGCGCGAGACGGTGATGGCGGTGAACATCGACGCCACGATGCCGATCATCAGGGTCACGGCGAAGCCCTTCAGCGGGCCGGTGCCGAACGCGTAGAGGGCGATGCCGGCGATGATCGCGGTCAGGTTGGCGTCGAGGATGGTGCCGCCGGCCTTGTCATAGCCGGCCGCGATCGCGGTCTTCGGTGGCACTCCGGCGCGCAGTTCCTCGCGGATGCGTTCGTTGACCAGCACGTTGGCGTCGACCGACAGGCCGATCGACAGCGCCAAGCCGGCGAAGCCCGGCAGGGTCATGGTCGCGCCGAACAGTGACATCACCGCGACCACGATCAGCAGGTTGAACATCAGCGCCACGGCGGTGATCACGCCGAACATGCGGTAGTAGACGCCGAAGAACACCAGGGTGAACAGGAATGCATACAGCACGGCGGTCACGCCGCGCTCGACGTTTTCCGCGCCCAGGCTGGGACCGACGATCTTCTCCTCGACGAAGTCCATCGGCGCGGCCAGCGAGCCGGCGCGCAGCAGCTTGGCCAGGTCCTCGGCTTCGGTCTTCTCCAGGCCCGTGGTCTGGAACTGCTTGCCGAACACGCCCTGGATGTTGGCGACCGAGATCACCTCCTCCAGCACGCGGAAACCGCGCACTTCCTGTCCATTGACCTCGGTCACCTGCGGGATGCGCTCGGTGTAGACCACGGCCATCGGCTTGCCGACGTTGCCGCTGGTGAACTCGAACATGCGGTCGCCGCCGACGTTGTTCAGGGTCACGCTCACCGCCGGCTGGCCGTTCTGGTCGACCGTGGTCTGCGCCGCGACCATCTGGTCGCCGGTGACGATGACACGCTTGCTCAGCAGCACCGGCTCGCCGGAACCGCGGCGCTTGAAGACGCGGGCTTCCGGCGGCACCCGGCCGGTGGCCAGCGCGTCGGCGGCGTTGCCTTCGACCACCGCGCGGTATTCCAGGGGTGGCGGTGGCGCCGATCATGCGCTTGGCCGCGGCGGTGTCCTGCACGCCCGGCAGCTGCACGACGATGCGGTCGTTGCCCTGGCGCTGGATGATCGGCTCGGCCACGCCCAGCTCGTTGACGCGGTTGCGCAGGGTGGCGATGTTCTGTTCGATCGCCGAGCCGGCGATCGAAGTCAGCTCGGCCTCCGGGATGCGCAGGAGCAGCCGGTTGCCCTCGCCCTCCACGGTCATGGTCGGCATGCTCCGGGCCAGCTGCTCGCGGGCCTTGGCCGGATCGGCATCCGCAGCCAGGGTTCAGGGCGATGCTGTGGTCGGGGCGTCGGTCGACCGCGGTGTAGCGGATGCGGTTGTCGCGCAGGGTCACCCGCACGTCTTCGACATAGGCGTCCACACGCTTTTCAAGCGCGGCCTTCTGGTCGACCCAGCACGAAGTGCACGCCGCCCTGCAGGTCCAGGCCCAGCACCATGGGCTGGGCACCAAGGCGGTCGAGCCAAGCCGGCACGTTGGATGCGAGGTTCAGCGCGACGGTGTAGTTCTCGCCGAGGTCACCGCGCAGCGTGTCTGCGGCCAGGGTCTGCGCGGCGGCGTCGGGCAGGCGCACCAGCAGGCTGCTGCCTTCGATCGCCACCGACTTCGGCTTGACGCCGGCCGTACCGAGATAGCCGTCGATCCGGGTCTTGAGCGCATCGTCCAGCACCGCGCCGCGGTTGCCGGTCACCTGGACAGCGTAATCGCTCTGGAAGACGTTGGGCAGCGCGTAGATGACGCTGAGCGCCAGCACGAGCAGGATGACGAAGTACTTCCAGCGGGGAAATTCAAGCATTGCGGGACCCCGCGCGGCCCCGTCGCGGGACCACGCTCAACGGTGGGACGGGAGGATCAGGCGGACTTCAGGGTGCCCTTGGGCAGGACATTGCCGATGGCGCTCTTCTGCACGCGGATGCGCACGTTGTCGGCCACTTCCACGGTGACGAAGTTGTCGCCGATGTCGGTGACCACGCCGGGCCACGCCGCCGGAGGTGATGACCTCGTCGCCGCGCGACAGCTTGTCGAGCATGCCCTTGTGTTCCTTCTGCCGCTTCATCTGCGGGCGGATCATCAGGAAATACATGATCGCGATCAGGATGACCGGGAACAGCAGCATGCCGAAACCGCCGCCCCGGGGCTGGCCGCCGGCGGACTGGGCATAGGCGGTCGGGATCAGGAAGTCGAGGAGGCTCATCGGGGTCATCCGGTTCTGCGGAAAATAGCCGCGGAGTATGCCATAGGGGCGGTCCGGGCCGGTTGCAAGGCCCTGCCTGAGACCGGATCCGGGGCGCGGGGTTCCCGCGCGCGGCCGGCCACGCGGGCGCCGGTCAGGCCGGGTCTGCGGGGGGACGGCGCCGCGGGCCGCGTAGAAGCCGGCGCGGAAGGCCTGGAACCGCCCCCGGCAATCGCCGCGCGCATCTCGGCCATGAGCTTCTGGTAGTACCAGAGGTTGTGCAGGGTCCCCAGCATCGGCGCCAGCATCTCGTTGCAGCGGTCCAGGTGGCGCAGGTAGCTGCGGGTGTAGCCGCCGGCACAGGCCACGCAACCGCAGCCGGGCTCGATCGGATCCAGGTCTCGCTCGTACTTCGCGTTGCGGATCCGCACCGTGCCAAAGGATGTGAAGTAGTGGCCGTTGCGCGCGTTGCGGGTCGGCATCACGCAGTCGAACATGTCCACGCCACGGGCCACGCCTTCGACCAGGTCTTCCGGCCGGCCCACGCCCATCAGGTAGCGCGGCCGGTCCGCCGGCAGGCGCGGATGCAGGTGTTCGAGCATCGCGTTGCGCTCGTGCTCCGGCTCGCCGACCGCCAGTCCGCCGATCGCGTAGCCGTCGAAGCCGATCTCCTGCAACCCCGCCAGCGAGCGGCTGCGCAGCTCCGGATGCACGCCGCCCTGGACGATGCCGAACAGCGCCGCGTCGTTACCCAGCCCGTCATGCGCGTCGCGCGAGCGCCGCGCCCAGCGCAGGCTCAGCTCCATCGAGCGCCGCGCCACGTCCTCGGCGGCCGGATACGGGGTGCACTCGTCGAAGATCATCACCACGTCCGAATCGAGCACGTGCTGGATCTTCATGCTTTCCTCGGGGCCGAGGAACACCCTTACCCCATCGGTCGGCGCGGCGAAGGTCACGCCCTGCTCGCTGATCTTGCGCTTGTGGGCGAGCGAGAACACCTGGAAGCCGCCGGAGTCGGTGAGGATCGGTCCGTCCCAGCGGGTGAAGCCGTGCAGCCCGCCGTGGTCGCCGATCACGTCCAGGCCCGGGCGCAGGTACAGGTGGAAGGTGTTGCCGAGGATGATCTCCGCGCCGAGCGCGCGGACCTGGTCCGGCAGCACGCCCTTGACCGAGCCATAGGTGCCCACCGGCATGAACGCCGGCGTTTCCACCGTGCCGCGCGGGAAGGTCAGGCGGCCGCGGCGGGCGGCGCCATCGGTGGCCTGGAGCTGGAACTGCAGTCGGGACATGGCTCTGGATGCGGGGAAAAGCGCGCCATTGTCGCCGATCACGCGGATCGGCGCCGGTCGCCGGTCATTGCCGCGGAGCCGGGCCGGCAGCGTCCGGTCCCCACAGCAGCATCGCGTCACCATAGGAGAAGAAGCGGTAGCGCTGCTCCACCGCGTGGCGGTAGGCCTCGAACATGCGCTCCCTGCCGGCGAAGGCCGAGACCAGCATCAGCAGCGTGCTCTCGGGCAGGTGGAAGTTGGTCAGCAGCGCGTCGACGCTGCGGATCCGGTAGCCGGGGAAGATGAAGATCCGGGTTTCGCCGGCGAACGGGGCCAGTTCGCCGTCGCGCATCGCACTTTCCAGCGCACGCACCACGGTCGTCCCGATCGCCACCACCCTGCCCCCGGCCTCGCGGGTGCGGCGCACCTGCGCCACCAGCTCGGGGCCGACGTTGAGCCACTCGCTGTGCATGGTGTGCTCGCGCACGTCCTCCACCCGCACCGGCTGGAAGGTGCCGGCGCCCACGTGCAGGGTCACGTGGCCGAACTGCACGCCGCGCTGGCGCAGCGCCTCCAGCAGGGCTTCGTCGAAATGCAGGCCTGCGGTCGGTGCGGCGACCGCACCGACCTGCCTGGCGAACACGGTCTGGTAGCGCTCGGTATCGTCCTGGCCCGGCTCGCGGCGTATGTACGGCGGCAGCGGCAGCCGGCCGACCCGGAGCAGCCACGGCTCCAGGCCATCCTCGACCTCGAAGCGCAGCAGGTAGAACTCGCCGTCACGGCCGAGCACCTCGGCGCGGCCACCGCCATCGAGCGCGATCCAGCTGCCGGCCTTCGGCGACTTGCTCGCGCGCACCTGCGCCCGCGCCTTGGTCGTCGGGCAGCAGCCGCTCGATCAGGATCTCCACGCGCCCGCCACTGTCCTTCTGCCCGAACAGCCGCGCCGGGATCACCCGGGTGTCGTTGAACACCAGCAGGTCACCCGGCTGCAGCAGGCCCGGCAGGTCGCGCACGTGCAGGTCGGTGAACGCGCCCGCGTCCGGCGGCACCAGCAGCAGGCGGCTGGCCGAGCGCTCGGCCAGGGGGCCCTGGGCGATCAGTTCCTCGGGCAGCTCGTAGTGGAAGTCGGACTTCTTCAAGGCGTGGCACGGCGTGGCGGTAGCCGGCCATTGTACCGGCCGGCCCGTCCCGTCCCGGCCAAGCCGGGCCGCCGCGGCGGTTCAGCGCTCGAACTTGGTCGACAGCACGATCGCCGAGGACGTGCGCTCGACCCCGTCGACCGCGCCGATCCGGTCGGTCAGCAGGTCCATCTGGTGCACGTCGGCCACCACGCCCAGCGCGACCATAAGGTCATACGGCCCGCTGACCGACTGCAGGCTGCGGACCTCCGGAATGCCATGCAGCTCCTTGACCACCGCCGCCATCTTCTTCGGCAGCACGGTGATCATGATGTGCGCGCGGATCCGCGTCTGCTCCACGCCCTCGTCCACCCGCACCGTGTAGCCGCGGATCACCCCGGCCCGCTCGAGCCGGTCGATCCGGCTCTGCACCGTGGTCCGCGACAGGTCCAGGCGCCGGGCGATCTGCGCGGTGGACGCGCGGGCATCCTCGCGGAGCAGGGACAGCAGTTGCTCGTCCGCTTCGGTGATCTTCATGAGCCTGCCCAATCGCCAGGAAGGTTTCGTCGATCCGACGAAATTAGCCGGATTCCTGCGCGGATCATAGCTGCCAATCGACGATCCCATCCCGATAATAGGTAAGGACGCCCGTACCAGGCCCTGCCGTCCGGGAGAACCGCATGTCCGTCCTCGCCCCCTCGCCCCGTTGCGCGCCCATGCCGGCCAGCGCCTGTCCGCCGGCCTGGACGACGCCACCGTGGATCGCCTGGCGTGCTCGCACCCGGACCTGCCCGCGGCGATCGAGGCGGCCGCCGAAGAGTACGCGCGCCTGTACCCGGACCTGGGCGGGCTGCTGGACCTGGACGAGCACGCGCAGATCGCGGCGCTGCAGGCCGGCCTCGTCAATTTCTACGCCGACGACTGCACCACCCCTACGTCGCCCTCGCCGCCCGTGGGCCGTGGGTGGTCAGCCTGAAGGGCGCGGTGCTGTACGACGCCGGCGGCTACGGCATGCTCGGTTTCGGCCACGCCCCGGCCGCGGTGCTGGAGGCGATGGCCCGGCCGCAGGTGATGGCCAACGTCATGACGTCGAACCTGGCCCAGCACCGTTTCACCGGGATGCTGCGCCGGGAAATCGGCCATACCCGCGGCGGTTGCCCGTACACGCGCTTCATGTGCCTGAACTCCGGCTCGGAGGCGGTCGGCCTTACCACGCGCATCGTCGACATCAACGCCAAGCTGCAGACCGAGCCGGGAGCGCGCCACGCCGGCGCGACGATCAAGCGGGTGGTGGTCAAGGGCAGCTTCCACGGCCGCACCGACCGGCCCGGCCTGTATTCCGACTCCAGCCGCCGCACCTACGTGCAACACCTTACCAGCTACCGCGGCGAGGACTCGGTGATCGCGATCGCGCCCTACGACGTGGCCGCGCTGCGCCGGGCCTTCGCCGACGCGGCGACCCGCGGCTGGTTCATCGAGGCGGTGTTCCTGGAACCGGTGATGGGCGAAGGCGACCCGGGTCGCGCGTTGCCGGTGGAGTTCTACTCCGCCGCGCGCGAGCTGACCCGCGCCCACGGCAGCCTGCTGCTGATCGACTCGATCCAGGCCGGCCCTGCGCGCGCACGGGGTGCTCTCGCTGGTCGACTATCCCGGCTTCGAAGGCGTCGAGCCGCCGGACATGGAAACCTATTCCAAGGCGCTCAACGCCGCGCAGTTCCCGCTGTCGGTGCTGGCGGTGACCACGCGCGCGGCCGACCTGTACCGCAAGGGCGTGTACGGCAACACCATGACAACCAATCCGCGCGCGCTCGACGTGGCCTGCGCCACGCTGGCCCTTCTCACCCCGCAGATGCGCGAGAACATCCGCGTGCGCGGCGCACAGGCCCTGCACAAGCTCGAACGCCTGAAGAGCGAACTCGAACCGCCGCGCTCATCACCCGGGTCCAGGGCACCGGCCTGCTCTTCTCCTGCGAGCTGGCATCGCAGTTCAAGTGCTATGGCGCGGGCTCGACCGAGGAGTGGCTGCGCCAGCGCGGCGTGAACGTGATCCATGGCGGCGAGAACTCGCTGCGCTTCACCCCGCATTTCGCCATGGACGAGGAAGAACTGGACCTGCTGGTGTCGATGGTCGGCCGCGCCCTGCGCGAAGGGCCGCAGCGGGAGCAGGCGTCGGCGGCCTGAGTCTTCCCGGAAGTCGGCGCGACAACGCCCGGCCTGGACCGGGCGTTGTCATATCCGGGCGGACCTTTGCCGTTGCCGGCGGCTATCGCGCCGCCTTGCGTGCCTGCGTGTCGCGTTCTTCGAACCGGCGCAGCGACTCGGCGATCTTCGCCCGTGCTTCGGCCGCATCGCCCCAGCCATGCAGCTCGACCGGGTTGCGGCCGTCCGGCAGGTCCTTGTAGACGCGGAAGAACGCCTCGATCCGCTGGCGCTCGATCGCCGGCAGGTCGGCCAGGTCGCGGATGCCGGCGTAGGTCGGGTCGATCCTGTCGGTCGGCACGCCGATGATCTTCTCGTCCTGCTCGCCCTTGTCGACCATGCGCAGCACGCCGAGCGGGCGGAACTCCACCAGCACGCCCGGATGCAGCGGCTCGCGGGTCAGCACCAGCGCGTCGAGCGGGTCGCCGTCACCGGCCAGCGTGCGCGGCATCGAGCCGTAGTTGGCCGGATAGGCCACCGGCATCGACAGGAAGCGGTCGACGAACACCAAGGCCATCCTCGCCCGTCTCGTACTTGGTGAAGCTGCCCGCGGGAATCTCCACCGCCAGCAGCACCCTGTCCGGCGCCTCCTTCGGCTGCGCGGCCAGGGACCGGATGGCGGATATGCGCTTCGCGCGCCGCGGCAGCAAGCGGCAGCGACAGGAACAGCAGCGCCAGCATGGCGACGCAACGGGACGGACGGGACACGGCGTTCTCCGGCAGGTAATGGGGTACGGACGCGCGGGCGCTGCCGCGCTATTCCCAGCAGCGGTCCGCGCGGCCCTTCAGCGTCTTCGCGCGGCCACACGTGCGCGGGGCGATGCGTCCTTCGGCCAGCTCGACCCGCCGCGTCGCCGCGCCTTCGCGGACCAGCTCGAACGCGTCGTACAGGTGTCCGGTCGCGGTGCGCGCCTCGTAGCGCAGGTTCGGACCGTCGACGCGCAGCACCTGGAACAGCTGGGTGTCCTCGCCCACCGGAGCCATGCGGGTATGCGCCCCGGTCGACAACCGGTACTGCTTGGGACCGGCCACCGAGACCACGAACACCGGCGTGTCGCCGCCGTCCTCGCCGCTGCGCCGGGCATAGACGTGGTCGTGCCCCTGCAGGACCAGGTCGACGTGGCGCCTGCGGATCACCGGCAGCAGATGCTTGCGCAGCAGGACGTTGTCCCGGGCGGCGCGCGGCGAATGGAACGGCTGGTGGACGACGACGATGTTCCAGCGCGCCGGGCTCGCGGCCAGCACCACATCCAGCCAGCCCGCCTGCGCCTGCGCGGTGCCCAGGTCCAGCGCCGAGGTACCGTCGAGCACCACCACGCGCACGTCCTGGTAGTCGAACCAGTAGGTGGTCGATCCGGCGCCGGCCACGCCGTTGCCCGGCAGCGCGAACTGCAGCGGCCAGTGCGGACCCAGCACGCGCCGCTCCCGCGGCGTGTCCTCGAACTCCTCGAAATATTCGTGGTTGCCCGCGGCCGGCGCCACCACCATCGAGGTCGGCAGCGCGCCGCCGGCTTCGAACCACTCGCCCCACTCGGTGTCGTCCTCGCCGTCGCCCCCGCTGACCAGGTCGCCGGCGAACAGCGCCAGCCGCGCGTCCGGCGCCTGCCGCATCGCCTCGCGCAGCACGCGCGTGCCCAGGCTGACGTTCTTGTTCTGGGTGTCGCCGAAATAGAGCAGGGTCAGCGGCGTACCTGCCGCCGCGCCGCGGTGCGGGTCTGGTGCCAAGGCGCTCCAATGCCGCCGCCCTGCACGCGCCATGCGTACAGCGTGTCGGGCTGGAGCCGGTCGACGTCGGCGCGGTGATGATGGGCTGGCCATTGCCGGCACGCAGCTCACGCGTGCTCGCCCGCAGCTGGCGCGGCGTGCCCATGTCCGGCGAATCGCCTGCCACCACGATCTCCAGCCACGGCGCATCGACGGTGGCGTCGGTGCGCCAGGCGACCGAGAACCCGGTCGCCGCGTCCTGCGCCGGCGAGGCCACGATGCGGTCCGGGAACACCGTGGGCGCGTAGCGCACCACTCCGGCCGGCACCCGCGTGTTCGGCTCCGGCGCGCGGGCGGTGTCCTGCGCGGCCGACGGCCCCGCCAGGCACGCGCGGCCAGCAAGGCCGCCGCCACCGTGGCGCGGACGCCGCGGCGGCTCAACGCCGGCACTCCGGCAGCGCCAGCGCGGCAGCGATGTCGCGCCAGTCGAACGCGGCCACGCCCATATCAGGTGCGAGGCGTAGAACACGCCCTGCGGGAAGCGCGCGTCACCGCGCTCGTCCAGCCACACGCCGTCGGTCAGCCCGGTCTGTTCGCCGGCGAACGAGCCCACGTGCGCCAGGCTGCGGCGGTCGAACAGGTGGAACACGGTGCGGTCGGCGAACTGGTCGCTGGCCACCCACCAGCCGCTGCCGTCCGCGCAACGCATCAGGGCGATGCCCTCGGCCTGGGCGACGTACCGGCCCTTGCCCACGTCGCGTCCGCGGTACCGGCCCTGCAGGTCGTACTCGCGCAGCACCGTGCCGGTGGGGACGTCCTCTTCGGCCACCAGCAGGCGGTTGTTGGCGGGATCGCCGAACAGCGACTCCGGTACGCGGATCGCGCCGGCGGCGCTGGTGTCGCCGAAGGTGCCGGTCTGGCGCGCGATCCATTGCGCGCCCGCACCGGTCACCTCGTAGCGACGGAAGCGCCGGTCAAGCTGCGCCAGCGGCGGGACCACGTCCTCGCCCCCGGCATCCTCGCCGGCCATGTAGGCATCGCTGACCAAGGACTTCGAAGCCCTGCCCCTTGCGCTGCACCCACAGGCCGTAGGGCTGCTGCAGCCCGTCGTCGCCGAAGGCCAGCAGCGGCGTGAAACCGGGCAGCTGGAACATCTGCACCCGGCGGTTGTCGCGCTCGACCACGAACAGGTACCGGTCATCGATCGTCGCCACGCCGTTGGGGCGCTGCAGCTGGCCCAGCGCCGTGCCCGTTCCGCCGACCGTGCGCAGGCGCTGGCCGGAGTCGCCGTCATAGACCACCAGCTGGTCGGTCGCCTTGGCGCTCGCCACCAGCATGCGCCGGCCGTCCTGCATCCAGCTGGCGGGCGAGTCGATGTTGTCCTCCGGCGTGGCGGCGGTGAGGAACGCTTCCTTCACCACCACGTGCGGAACGTCATGGTCCCGCAACAGCACGTCGTCCGCCTCGTACTCGTCGGGCTCTCGCCCGGACGCGCTTCCGGAACCGGTGGCCGGCGCGGTGGAACAGGAGGCGAGCAGCAGCGCGATCGCCGGTACAAGGCAACGGAAGGTCATGCGGTTATCCCCGATTCGAAGCGTTCTGACGAATGCGGCGAATCCTATGAAGCAATTGTGACAACCGCGAGTAACGTCGCGGCACGATGACAGGCGGGTTGCGTGTCACACCCGTGCCATATCGCGCGGTGAAAGTTCCGTTCATTTTCCACCCACCGGAACTTCCACCCAATGAAGCGCAACACTCTCGCCATCGCCCTGACACGCGCCCTCGCCTGCGCCGTGCTGCTGCCTGCAGCCCCTGCATTCGCCGATTCGGCCGCACCCGGCGGATCGGCGGAGGCCGCCGGGGAACCACGGCAACTGGACACCGTCGTGGTGCAGGGCGAGATCAGCTACCGCAACCGCACCGCCGACATCGCCCCGGTGCTGTCGTACGACCTGGAATACTTCCAGCGCTTCGAGCCGTCCACCGTCGGCGACATGGTCAAGCGCCTGCCGAGCGCGGCGTTCGTCTCCGACGTGCTCGAGTACGACGCTGTGCAGCTGCGCGGCCTTACACCGGCCTACACACGCGTGCTGATCAACGGCAAGGACGTCCCCGGTGCAGGCGACGACCGTTCGTTCTGGGTGGACCGGATCCCGGCCGAAATGGTCGAGCGCATCGAGATCATCCGTTCCGGCAGTGCCAACCGGTCCGGAGACGCCGTGGCCGGCGCGCTGAACATCGTCCTGCGCGACGCCTACCAGTTCGACGGCGCCTACCTGCGCGTGGGCGCGATGCGCTACGACGACGGCGAGATCCAGCCCACGTATGGCGGCGTGGCCTCGGGCGAGGCCCTCGGCGGCCGCATCCTTACCGGCTTCAACGTGCAGGACCGCTACAACCCCAAGATCAAGCGCAGCGACCGCTTCGACAACCCGGACGACCGGGAGCTGGTCTCCTGGAAGACCAGGCCGACACCCGCGACGGCCAAGACTACTCGGGCAACCTGTCCTGGACCGCGGAGGTCGGCCAGGGCGGGCGCGTGTCGATCGACGGCTTCTACGTGAAGACCGACCGCGAACAGGTCGAGGTCTCGCACGAGGAGGAATACAAGGGCGACGAGGTGGTCACCTCCGACGTGCCCGGCCTGACCGAAGTCGACCAGTCCAACTGGGGCCTGGGCATCGAGTACGTGCAGGACATGGCCGGCGGCACCACCGCGTTCGGCATCAAGTCCGCCGGCTTCAAGGACCGCAGCAACGAGAGCGAGGAAAAGATCGAGTTCGTCGACGGCGAGTGGGACGCGCACGAGGCCGAAGCGCTGGACATCGACGTGGACGACCGCGAAACCAGCCTGCAGGCCTCGCACAAGCGCGACCTGGGCGATTCGGCGGTGCACATGGAATTCGGCGTCGACTACCGCGACAAGGACCGCGACACCACGCACGTCTACTCCGCGTTCGAAGCCGGGGACGAAGGCGACCCGGTGGTCTACGAGGACGACGGCGTGGTCCACAGCCTGATCCGCGCGAAACCCGGCTCGACCCGTACCTGATGTTCTCCGGCGCCACCGGCGCACTGTCCTGGGAAGCCGGCCTGCGCTGGGAGACGACCGACTCCGACATCACCTACCGCGGCGACCGGGACGATCCGGCGCAGACCGTCTCGCAGGACTACGACGTGCTGCTGCCGTCGGCCCACCTCAAGTGGAACCTTACCGACGCCAGCCGGATCAACGCCTCCGTCGCCCGCAGCCTGCGCCGGCCCGACTTCAACGACATCATTCCTGCCCTGCTGCCGGAGGAATTCGGCGACAACGACTTCCTCGGCAACCCGCTGCTCGAACCGGAGACCGCCAACGGCCTGGACCCAGGCTTCGAGCAGCAGCTGGGCGAACGCGGCGTGGCCGGCATCAACTTCTTCTACCGCGACGTCAGCAACGTCATCGAACTGGTCAGCACCGGCGTGCCCAACGAGACCGCCTACGACGACTGGGCCGACGACGTCGAGGACTACATGGACGACAACGGCGTGGACCAGGGACACCGCCGAGGCCGCGGTGCCGTTCGACCCGGACAGCTTCATCTACACCATGGACAACGTCGGCGACGGCGAGGTCTGGGGCGTGGAGCTGGACCTGTCCGCGCCACTGACCGTGTTCGGCCTGCCCAACACCGGCGTGTTCGCCAACTACTCGTGGCTGGACAGCGAAATCGAGGACTTCATCGGCACGCGCCGCTTCAACAACCAAGGCGAGATACGTCTACAACGTCGGCTTCATCCAGGACCTCCCGGACCTGGCCGCCTCCTTCGGCGCCAGCTACCGCAAGCAGGGCGACGCCTTCGCCCGGGTCCCGGGGCGAGGAAGTGCTGACCACCTACGACGCCGACCTGGAAGTGTTCGTCGAGAAGCGCTTCGGCGACAGCTTCTCGGTGCGCCTGAGCGGCGCCAACCTGCTGGATGCCATAAGCGCGAGTACTTCAGCAAGTTCGACAACCAGGCCGACCATAAGGTCGACCGCGACTTCGACGAGTACGAGGAAGAGTCGGAGTGGGCCGGCCCGCGCTACCAGCTGGTGATGCGCTGGTCGTTCTGACCCCGCTTCCGGGGTGGCACGGGGAAGGGCCGGCACTTGCCGGCCCTTTCCATTCCGGCTTCCAACCGGCGTGTGCGCTGGGGCAGACTGGCACGGCCACCCGGAGCCCCGCCATGAAGATCGTCGAAGTCCGCCACCCGCTGGTCCAGCACAAGATCGGCCTGCTGCGCGATGCCGGCCTGAGCACCAAGGGCTTCCGCGAGCTGGTCACCGAACTGGGCACCCTGCTCGCCTACGAGGCCACCGCCGACCTGGAAACCGAAGCCACGACCGTGCCCGGCTGGGCCGGCGAGGTACAGGTGCGGCGCATGGCCGGCGCCAAGCTCACCCTGGTGCCGATCCTGCGCGCCGGGCTGGGCATGCTGCCCGGCGTGCTGGCGCTGATTCCTGCGGCCAAGGTCAGCGTGGTCGGCCTGCAGCGCGACGAAACCACCCTGCAGCCGACGCCCTACTTCGAACGCCTGACCGGCCGGCTGGACGAACGCGACGCACTGATCCTCGACCCGATGCTGGCCACCGGCGGCACCCTGATCGCCACCATCGACATGCTCAAGCGCGCCGGTGCGCGGCGGATCAAGGGCATCTTCCTGGTCGCCGCGCCCGAAGGCCTTACCGCGCTGGAGGCCGCGCACCCGGACGTGGCGGTCTATACCGCCGCCATCGACCAGCACCTCAACGACAAGGGTTACATCCTGCCCGGCCTGGGCGACGCCGGCGACCGCATCTTCGGCACGCGGGTGGATTGAGCGCGGCGACGCGACCGGGCACGGAAGGGCGACGCGTCCACGCCGTCGCGCAACGCCACCATCAACCCCTCAGGCGGGAGGCGCGTGGCAGGCCACGCAGAGCTTGTTGCCTTCGCTGTCGCGGAAGTACGCGCCGTAGTAGTGCTCGTGATATTCGGGCCGCACCCCGGGCGCCCCTTCACAGGTCCCGCCCCTGGACAACGCCACGCGGTAGGCCGCATCGACGATCTCCCGCGAGCCGGCGAGGAAGGCCACCATCTGGCCATTGCCCGGCACGTGCGCCTCGCCGTTGTGCGGCGTCCCGATGAGAAGCAGCGGGCGCGGACCGGGACTTGATGCCCAGCCGGCCCAGGGCCGGTCCGGCGCGACGAACCTCGGCTGGATGCCGAGCACATCGGCAAGGCCGGAGTAGAAGCCGAAGGCCCGCTCGAAGTCGCTGGCGCCGATGAAGATGTGGGAGAACACGCGGGATTGGCCCTATGGCAGGTCTGGATGCGTGGGGAACTACAATCGGGCCGCGCGGCCATCCAACGCCGGCTCCGGCGGCCTATTGGCTACCGGTCCGGAACTGCCACCGGCATTGGCGACGAGAACCTCATGATGCTCCGAGCCCGGCTCCACGTAGCGGGCACCGGCACCGCCGACCGTGCTGCCATCTTCCAGCACTGCGAAGAGTCGATAGCTCGAGTCACCGCGAGGAAGAAACGGCACCGTGATGCTCTTCGACCATGCGCCCCTGTGCGTCAGCGCTCCATCCTCATGCTCGATGCGAACCTCACGCACGCCCTGTCCCGTCCGATTCTCGATGTGCACGAGAACGAACTGCCCTGATCCGTTCCGGCTCAATGCCAAGGTGACCGGCCACGGAAACGACGGCTCCGACCAGCGCCGCGACCAGATATCCGAACATCCTCATTCACGATCTCCTGGCAGCTGGCGCCGCACGACCGAAGGATCAGGCCGCCGCGGCATGGGAGTTGAGAATGGCGGCGACCCGCCTTGCGCCATAGCAGCGGAAGCGGAATTCGCCCTGCGCGTGTTTCACCACCACGATGCCGGTCACCCAGCCGAACTCGCGCACCACCGAACGAATATCGGCCATCGGTATGTAGGTGCTTTCGAGCCCCTCGTGGAAGATCCTGTTCATCCCGTTCGGAGCGAAGCGCACGCCGTCCGCGGTTGCCGTGACCCTGCCGCCCACCCACAGGCCACTGTGCTTCCTGCCGTAGCGAAGGACCGCACCGAGCGCCGCGCCGCCAACGAGGGACGATGGAACGGCATTGGTGACTAACGCGTTGGCAAGCTTCTCGATATGCAAGGCTTACTCCTGCCTGGCGAGCTTGCGCCCGCGCTGGCCAAGGCCGCCGAGGCCGGCCGGTCTTGAATTGACTGCGACGATGCGTAGCGGCACGCAGCGCGGTCACGGGGTGCAGGTCAAAGTGAGTATCGCGCACTCGTGCCACTGACCCTGGATCTTCGTGAACACGTGCTGGAACGTCGCCCCACAGCCGTCCTCACCTTCCTGCAATACGATCTCGCCGCCTTCCCCGCGATACCAGACGACATTGCGGTAATGCGGCTCGACAAGCCCCAGTGCGTCCCGTGGCGGCGGAGCCTCGCTCAGATCCGATGTCCCGGTGGTCCTGCAGCTGGCGGAGAAGTCATGAGCGGCGACCAGCGCGTTCAGAGCCGGATCACCCTGGGGGGGGGCAGAATCTTGACCGTCTGCGTGCAGCCCGCCAGGAGAATTACTGCCAAAAGCACAGTCCATTGCATCGTGTTGTTGACTCCAAGGATTGGCACGTACGTTCTATGACCCATGCGGCCACGGCTTCCTGGCGAGCTTTCGGGTGAATTCCGCGTAGTCAGGATCCAGATGGAACAGCCCGAAATCAAAATCGAGGAGGAACATCTGTCCACGGTTCGTGCCGCCGTACCCGAAACACACGTACGCCTTACCACCGACCATGCCAAGGAAGGGGAACACTTCGTCCCCCTGTACGTACTGCGCGAATCGAGCCCAAAGCTCCGGCGCACCACTTCCCGGGAAAACATCTTCGACGTAGAGGAACTCGTCCGGGACTACTGCTGCCAACCCGGGGTAGCAGGAGACCTGCACAGCAAAATTCCGCAACTCCGACGTGATCGGATCGGCCCACAATCGGGCGAAACAGGACTCCACGTCGGGGATGCCCATCACGAATTCCGGATGCATTTCTCTCATACCCCCACGCCCGGGTTGAGCCACGCCGCGAAGTGGCGCCGGCTTGAATAACATGCCAAGGGCCATGCCGTCAGACCCCGAGCGCCTGTTCTGCGAGCGCCACGTACTGCCCGGACCAATCGCGTGCGGCGGCACCGCTCTCGATGGCCGAAAGCAAGGCGTCCGCCAGCCGTGGTGCGCCAATCTCCTGGCCAGAGCCAATTGCTGCTCCTGGAACCTCGCCTGCATCTGGGCAACCCTTTCAGGCGTGTGCCGGCACCAAACAACGCCCTTGTCGTTGTAGGACGCGGCACCGCCCAACACGTCGAGCAGTCTTTGCTCCGCGGAAGCCTGATCGCCAGACATTGTCAGGCGTACCCAGACTCATAGCCAGCGAACGCGCCCAAAAACAGTTTTCACCCAAGGGTCGATCCCTTTCTCTCGAACAGGCCAGGGTCTCCACTGAACCGAAGGAACTACCGCGTCGGCATGAACGAATTGTCAGGCGCCATGTCCGGAACCATCAGCTCCCCGCTATTGGAGCTTCGAGCAGTCAACGCCAGGGACAAGTGTGGAAACAGTCTCCTTCTGCGTGGCGAGCCTTACCCCCTATGGCCCGGGTCGAGTTTCGACGCGCTTTCGGGAGCCTCGAGGAATGCAATCTGGCCCTTGAAACTGGCGATCGCCTCCAAGTCCGAGCTGGTTGGATATGCCTGACAGGCACTCTGGCGGAGGTTTGCCGGGAGCTGGGCGAAGCCGCCAACCATTTTTTCCTTGCCAGAAACGAACCTTAGCCGTCCTGAACTCGAGGTCGGCCAGCCTGTCCTCGATAGTCGGGTTCTGTGCGCCTGCCGTGGCAATGCCAGCGGCAAATAGGGCGGCAAATAGCAGCGTCTTGTTCATGTGCACCAGGAAAGTTGGAGTGTCGGGTTATGGGCCAAGCGCTTGAGTTGAGCCGCATCGCGAAGCGGTGCCGGCTTGAATGCATTTCTGCAGGACACCCTTGCTACTGCAGCCATGGCGGAATGGGAGAATTCTCTGGCAGCGGCAGCAAGAAAGTCAGCGCCGGCATGCGCGGGAATACAACCCTACCGCCATCAGTTATGCCATACAGCCGATCCGTGCTCTCTGCCCACTCCTGGAAGAGATCGATGGTGGTCCGGTGGTGGTCAGGGATGCTGAAGCAGATCAAAGATCTTCCATCATCCAATGAAATGGGATCGCCCTTCGACCAACCCACGTCGCCCGAGGCGCGATCGCCGAGCCAATGTGCAAAGAGCCTGCTGACTGATGCCCATACCTCATTGCTGCGAATCTCGATGAATCTGCTGGCTGCCACTGTGCCCTGGCGTTTGACATGAGTGGCGCCGACCGGCTCGCCCGGCAGCACCCTGGATGGAAGGGCCAGGTATCGCCTGCAAGCCAGACCTGGGGTGACGCCGTTGCTGGCCACTTCATGACGGCGACTCGATTCAACGAAGAGTTCCCCTTATTGTTCATGGCTGCGCGGTTGCCTGCGATGCCTGACGATCTTGGCTGAGCCGACCGGCGAAGCCGATTCGGCTTGAACGGACGGCTAGGCCTGCTTGTGGCGGGGCTGACCTGCGAAATCTGCAACATGCTCGTGGAGGAACGAGCCCGTGTCGTCATAGGACCTGACCAGTACGTCCTCCTCGTCGTTGTTTACGGCAAAGACCAGAAACGGCGAGACCGCCTCTCCATCAATCTCCAGGCCGTGGCAGCCGTCCCACAGATCGGCCATCCCACGGAAATTTCCCGTATGAGCTGGGCGCGCCTGTCGCCAGGGGATGCCAGAAGACTCGACCTTTCCTTTAACGCTCACTATCTCTTGGGCCAACCACCGCTCCAGTTGATCGTGGCGGGCAGCCGCTTGCAGGACTCTCATGGATGTTTCCTGGAAGGTATAACGCTTGAGTCAAGCCGACCTGCGAAGCCGGTTCGGCTTGGATAAATTGTCAGGCGTCAACCCGTGCACGCCCGATCAGGCCCAGGTGGGTAAACCGGAATCCAGCGGAATACTTGAGGCCATAGCCCAGTGCACGGTCAAAGCCGATGTGGGCCACCCAGATGATGCCCGCCGTGACTGCCACGGGCACTGACAGAAGGACACCCGCCGCCAATATTGCCAAGGCGCCGACGAAAGAATGCGACAAGTTGTACGACATGGCACCCACCCTTGGTCCGGCCAAGGTAGCCAAGGAAAGACAGATCTGGCGCAAAAAGAACAAGGCAAAGGCGCCCCATCCGCCACCGAACTTTGCATAGGCCAGCAGACTTGCCGCAAGAACGCATAGCCCCTCGACGCGGAGCAAGACCCGCACATCGCCTGATACCGCACCTGCCATGAAATTTCTCCTGACGCCTAACGCTTGAATTACTCCGACCCGCGAAGCGGGTTCGGCTTGAATTAACTGTCAGGCATCATCACTGCGATCACCTTGCGTTGAGTTCTTAGCGAGCTTGGCATGTCTGTTACCCAACACCGCGCCGAGGGCCAAGCCGAAACCGATGCCTGGGACCAATGCCCAACGCCAGGTTCCCAAGTGCAACTCCAAGGCCAACACCAACAGCCACACCGACTGCCATGCCAACGCCGATGTACCCCTGACGAATACCGCTTTGCTTGTCGTCCACGATGCTCCGTCCGAATGCCCAACTACCAGCAGCCCCCGGCGAGGGTATGGCGCCGAGTGTGCGTGGCGGCTTCGAACGGCGTCAATCGACGGTTTCCCATGAAAACCAGCCATCTGTCCTGATGCCCTCGCGGCAATGGGTGCAGCGGCATCCGGACAAAGGCGACAAGGACGCCCCGATACTTCTTATGGCGGCAAGCAGACCCCGATATTTTCCCCATGGGCAGTACGTTGGCGGCCTGCGGCCGCTGGAACAGGTGTGGGGCCGCGCGGTGCCGCAGGCCACGGCGCCGGAACTTTCCGGACCCGCCTACGGCGGTGTCAGTGCCTGCAGCCCGGACGAGACGTAGACCAGCGGCGCGGTCCAGTTGATGGCGACCTCGTTGCTGGCATAGCTGCAGTCGTGGTCGATCCACGACAGCGCGGGCACCGCGCTCCGGTAATGCGCCGCGCCCTTGCAGTCTTCCCGGTCCTGCTGGCTTGGATTGGGTCCGCCGGAAAGCAGGCCGGGCACCGGCGGTGCGATACCGTCGGCCTGCGACGGCCGGTGGTGGATGTGCATCGGCGTGCGCAGTCCGTGGCCGGTGACGAAGGACACGCCCAGCGGATTGCGGCCGAGCACGTAGTCCAGCTGCGACTGCGCCGCGTCCAGGTACATGCGTTCCCGCTCCAGCCGGTAGGCCTGCAGCAGTACCATCGCCTTATTTCATCGCTACGGCATTACTGCCCCAGCCGAAGTCGTGCAGCTGCATCGCCATCCGCCACGGCGATTCCCGCGACTGCACGGCCAGGCGCGCGCAGCGAGCTGGCCGACCTGCCGTTCCGCCGCATCCCGCGAGGCCGCGGGCAACCGCTGGCGGTGCGCGGCCAGAGATCCAGCCCAGCGCGCCGACATCGGCCCAGTTCGGCACGTCCGCATCGCGTGCGTGCCTGGCGAACGCCTCAAGGTAGTGCGCATCGCCGGTGAGCAGGTACAGCTCCGCCGCGGCCCAGGCGAACTCGTCGTCCAGCGCCTCATCGCCATAGTCGCCGGTGCGCACGTCCCTCGGCTGCCGGTACACCGAATCGGGATGGGCCTGCGCCCAGCCCCACGCGGCTTCGGCCGCCGCGCGCATCCGCGCCGGCACGCCCGGGAACTGCGCCTCGTAGCCGGCGTAGACCCGGCTGGCGATGGCCATCACCGCGGCGAAGTCCAGCGCCGCGGCGGTGGAACGGCCGACCATGTAACGGCGCTTGACGGCCTGGTCGGGCATCACCAGGCCGTCGAAGCGCAGGTTGGTCAGCTTGTGGTACACGCCGCCGTCGCCGGGATCCTGCATCGCCAGCATCCAGCGCAGGTTCCACCAAGGCCTCGTCGAGGATGTCCGGCACGCCGTTGCCGCTTTCCGGGATGCCCAGTTCGCGGCCGCGGAAGAATTCCGGGAAATGTTCGTAGGCCGCCAGCAGCGTCCAGGTGGTGATGCCGGAATTGACCACGTACTTGTTGTAGTCGCCGGCGTCGTACCAGCCGCCGGGCGCGGAGACCACGGTTCCGGCCGGGCGTCCCGGTGATGCCGCTGAAACATGGATCTCGACCTCCTCGTCCGGATGACCTGCGGCGCGCGCGAACTCGCCCGCATACGCGGCCTCCAGCGGCGTGCCCGAACGGATCAGGTAGAACGACTTCAGCGATGCGTCGGCCAATGCCGAATAGGCCTGCGCGTCCACCGGAAACGGATCGGAAGGCGGCAGCCCCTCCACCCGGACCCGGTAGCGCCCAGGGGCGGTCAGCGCGCCGAGGTCGGCGATGGCCGCCTTGCGCCGTGCCGGCTTCCACTTGGCGGGCGCCGTGGTCGTCCCGCTGAGCACCACGCCGCCACCCTCCTCGCGCTCCACCGTGAACGGAAGCGCGCGGTCGCCTTCCACGACCGCCAGCTTCTGCGCGCCTTACAGGAAGCCGAGCTGGTTCAGCCGCACCTTACCGGCCTGCGCCGTCGTTCCGGCGAACGGATCCGGCGTGTTGTGGCACGCCCCGCATGCCCCGATGCCACCGAGCAGCAGGAGCAGCCGCGCCGCGAGCCCGGCGCTCACAGCATGGCCTGCGCGAGGAAGCGCCATGCCCCGAGCAGCGCCATCGCCAGCAGCACCGCGAAGGTCAGGATCGTGCCGCCGAAGCGCCCGACCGAAATCCCGGCCGAACCGCCCAGCCCGACCGCATGCATCAGCCGCGCCAGCAACAGCAGCAGGCCGCAGCTCCACAGCACCGGTGCAGTGGTCCCGGACAGCTCCAGCAGGGCCAGCATCAGCAGCGCCAGCGGCACGTATTCGGCGAAGTTGGCGTGGACGCGGACCTTGCGCGTCATCACCGCGTCGCCGCCGGTGCCCACCCCGATCCGGTGCGCCTTGCGGTGCAGGATCACCCGGATCGAAAGCAGGAGGAAAAAAGGACGTGCAGCGAAGCGACGAACAGGGCGATGCGGGGCGTCGGGGCCATGCGGAATCCGGATCGGGATGACCGCTCGATTGTGCCAGCCTCAGGCCGCCAGCGATCGCGCCTGCAGCTCGGCCAGTTCGTGGGTGGTGCCGAAACGGCCCTTCGCGTCGCGCACCACCTGCGCCAGCGCGCAACCGGTGTCGTGGGTGAAGAACAGGTGCACGTTGCGCGCCAGCTTGTCCTCGAGGAAGGCGCGCTTCTCGTCGATCAGCAGTTCGGCGTTGCGGTCGTAGCCCATGGTGATCGGCAGGTGCACCCAGGAGCGTCCCGGGATCAGGTCGGCGCAGAACACCACGCCGCCATGCGGCTGGCCGTCGACGGTTTCCGGTCCGACGATCTCGGCCAGCATCAGCCCCGGCGTGTGTCCGTCGCTGAAGGAGAAGCGCACCGATTCGCCCAGCGCGCGCGAACGCGACCCGTCGACCAGCTCCAGCCGGCCGCTGGCCTCCAGCAGTCCGGGCAGCTCCGTGATGAAGCTGGCGCGGTCGCGCGGATGCGGATCCAGCGCCCGCTGCCAGTGCGACGCGCCGACCAGGTAGGTGGCGTTGGGAAACAGCAGTTCCGGCGCACGCCCTTCGGCCCAGGCGCCAGCAGGCCGCCGGCGTGGTCGAAGTGCAGGTGGCTGAGCACCACCACGTCGATGTCCTCGTGCTCGAAGCCGGCCGCGCGCAGCGACTCGACCAGCACGTGCCGGTCTTCCTGCACGCCGTAGCGCTCGCGCAGCTTCGGCTCGAAGAACGCGCCGATGCCGGTTTCGAACAGCACGGTCTTGCCGTTGAGCGGACTGGCCAGCAGCGCCCGGCAGGCCAGGGTCGATGCGGTTCTGCCCGTCCGGCGGCGACCACTTTTCCCACACGGCCTTCGGCGCGTTGCCGAACATCGAGCCGCCGTCGAGCTTCTGGCTGTTGCCGCGGATGGACCAGAGTTTCATGCGCGAATGCTAGCGGCGGCCCGGTTAAGAATGCGCAAGCCGCCCGCGCTCAGGGCGCGGCCGGAGCGGTGGCGCGGACCTGCGCGCTGCCGACATCGTTGCGCGGATCGGTGCCGCCGGTGAGCACGTTGCCGCGCCGCTCCCACAGCACCGTCTGCATGTTGCCCCAGGTGTGGCTGGACGCCCGCCCGGTCACGCTGTCCTCCGGCAGCTTCAGCACGTGGCCCATGGCCCGCAGCCTGGCGGGCCAGCGCGGCGTCGAACGCGCCGCTTTCGGCCTGGACCACGTCCGGCATCCACTGGTGGTGGTAGCGCGGCAGCGCGGCCGCCTCCTGCGCGCCGAGCCCGTCGGCGAAACCGAGCGCACCGAGCAGGACCATGGTGATGATGCGGCTGCCACCCGGCGTGCCGAGCACGGCGACGCGGTCGGGCGAGACCATGAAGGTGGGGGTCATCGAACTGAGCGGGCGCTTGCCCGGCGCCGGCGCGTTGGCTTCGAAGCCCATCACGCCGAAGGCGTTGGGCTGGCCCGGCTGCAGGGCGAAGTCGTCCATCTCGTTGTTGAGCAGCACGCCGGTGCCCGGCGGGACCAGCCCGAGCCGAACAGCAGGTTCACCGTCTGGGTGACCGCGGCGCGGTTGCCGTCGGCATCGACGATCGAGAAGTGGGTGGTCTCCTCGTCCTCCAGCGGCGTGGGCAGGCCGGAGAAGCTGTCGCTGGGCGTTGCCTTCTCCGGATTGACCGTGGCGCGCAGGCCGGCGGCGTAGTACGGGCTGGTCAGCACGTCGACCGGCACGTGCACGAAATCCGGATCGCCCAGGTAGAAGGTGCGGTCGCGGAAGGCGCGGCGCATGGCCTCGATGGTGAGGTGGGTGCGCTGCGCCGGGTCCAGTTTCGCCAGGTCCCAGCCGGCGAGGATCTGCATCATCTGCGCCAGCGCCACGCCGCCGGAGGACGGCGGCGGTGCGGTCACCACTTCCCAGCCGCGGTAGCCGAAGCGCAGCGGTTCGCGCTCGTGCACGCGGTAGGCGGCCAGCTCTTCGGCGGTCCAGCGCCCGCCTTCGGCGCGCACGCCGGCGACCAGCTTCTTCGCCACCGGGCCGCGGTAGAAGCCGTCGAAGCCCTGCGTGGCGAGCAGCTCCAGGGTATGCGCCAAGGTCCGGCTGGCGGAACAGCTGGCCCTGTTTCAGCGGGCCGCCGGTGGCCAGGTAAACCGCGCGCGTGCCGGGGAAGCGCTCCATCACCTCGCGCCGGACCGCATAGCCGCGCTCCAGCCGCGCATAGACGGGAAAGCCGTCGCGGGCCGGGCGGATCGCCGGCGCTGCAGGCTTTGCGCCAGCGGCAGCCGTCCGTACTTGCCGGCCACGTGCACCAGCGCCGCCGGCAGGCCGGGGATCGCCGCGGCCCACGGGCCGTCCTCGGCCAGCGAGGAATCCAGCTTGCCGTCCGCGGTCCGGTAACGGTCCATGCTCGCCGCCGCCGGCGCCGCTTCGCGCGCGTCGACGAACACGTCGCGGTCGCCGTCGGCCTGGTGCAGCAGGAAGAAACCGCCGCCGCCCAGGCCAGAGCTGATCGGCTCGACCACCGACAACGCCGCCGACACGGCGACGGCGGCATCGAATGCGTTGCCGCCCTTGTCGAGGATCTCGAAGCCGGCATCGGTGGCCAGCGTGTGGCCGCTGGCGATGGCGGCCTGGCCGGGACGCTGCGCCAGCGCGGCCGATCCGTCGGCGGCGGATGCCGGAAGGATCGCCGCGGGGAAAAACAGGAACAACGCCAGCAGCAGGCGCGGCAGAATGCGGCAGGTCATCAAGCCTCCGGCAGATAGAGTTCGGGCTGTTCGCGCTGCAGTCGCAGCAGCTTGGCCAGCAGCGCTTCCTGGCTCTCGGGATGCGCCGGGTCCGGATCGATGCACTCGACCGGGCAGACGACCACGCATTGCGGTTCGTCGAAATGACCCACGCACTCGGTGCAGCGCGCCGGGTCGATCACGTAGATCGTTTCGCCCATCGAGATGGCCTTTCGGGGCAGGCGGGCTCGCAGACGTCACAGTTGACGCAGAGTTCGTTGATCTTGAGCGACACGAGGTTCGATTGCGGCGACGGACACCGGTGCCGGTGCCCGTCGCCACGATCCTCTTACTTGGCTTCGACGAAGACGTACTCGGCGCCGGTCGGCGCCAGGGCAGCCTTGACGCGCTCGTTGTCGACGGCGTCGCCGATGAACAGCACGCGCACGCCCTTGAGCGTGTCCGCCGGCACGTCGGCGAACGCCACCAGCATCAGGTCGGCCATCTTGGCCGACGCCGGCGAACCGAAGGCCAGCAGGTTGCCCTTCTGCACGCCGCGGCTCATCGCGGTCTTGGCCGACTCGACCTGGCGTTCGTACTTGGCGGCGAACTCCGGATCGGTCTCCGGCGGCAGGTAGTACAGGAACGGGTTGTTGGTGATGGTGCCCATGTTCTCCTGCACCACCGCCGGCAGGTACGCCTTCCAGCCCGCGTCGTCGTCCTTGGCCGGCGCGGCCAGCACCTTGGCCTCGGCCGCCTCGTTGCCCACCGCCGCTTCCTTCTTGCAGGCGGTCAGCGCCAGCGGCGAAACCAGCATGCAGGCGAGCAGCAGCGCGCGCGTCGTCTTGTTCATCATGAATCTCCCGTCGTTCTGTGGATCAAGGATTGTTGTTGGAAACCGCACCACCACGCCTTACCTCCTGCAGGGCGGCAGCCACCGCCGGTGGCACGAAGCCAGAAACGTCGCCCCCAGTCGGGCGATCTCACGCACCAGCGAAGACGAGATGAAGCTGTACTGCTCGGCCGGAGTCAGGAACAGCGTCTCGACCTCGGGGATCAGATGGCGGTTCATGCTCGCCATCTGGAACTCGTACTCGAAATCCGACACCGCGCGCAGCCCGCGCAGCAGGACGCCGGCGCCGACGTCGTGGACGAAGTGCGCCAGCAGCGAATCGAAACCGCGGACCTCGACGTTGGCATGGCCGGCCAGCGCCTCGCGGGCGAGGCCCACGCGCAGCTCCAGCGACAGCGTCGGCCCCTTGGCTTGGCTCGTGGCCACGCCGACGATCACCTTCTCGAACAGCGGCGCAGCCCGCGCGACCAGGGTCGATGTGGCCGTTGGTGATCGGGTCGAAAGTGCCGGGATAGACGGCAGTACGGCGTTGGACCACGGGCGGGGTCGTTCTTAGGGTGCCGGATTGGCGAGAGGCAGTGTATCAGCGCGCCCTTGCCCGGGGCCACGATACAGCCCCGCGTGCGCCTGCGCGGTGCGCAACTGCCGGTGCAGGGTCCAGCCGGCCGGCGGCGCTGGCACCTGGTCCGGGGGCGACTCCAGGTACAGCCAGCCCCCGGGCGCCAGCCGCGGCAGCAGCGCCTGCAGCGCCGGCTGCCACAGGCCTGCCGCGAACGGCGGCGATCGACGAAGGCGATGTCGAACGGTTGCCCGACCGGCTCCGCCGCCAGCCAGCGCACCGCATCGTCCTGCACGACTCGCACCCGGTCGCCGGCCTGCAGCCGCCCGACCGCCGCACGCAGGCCGGTCGCCTGCGCCGGATCGCGCTCCACCAGCACCGCCTGTGCGGCGCCGCGCGACACCGCCTCCAGGCCGGGGCACCGCTGCCGGCGAACAGGTCCAGCACGCGACTGTCGGCCAGCACCGGCTGCAGCCAGTTGAACAGGGTTTCGCGGACGCGGTCGGAAGTCGGGCGCAGGCCGTCGATGTCGGGCACGGGCAGTTTCGTCCCGCGCCAGCGGCCGCCGATGATGCGCACGCTGCCGCTGCCCCGGGAAGGCGCGGAGGGACGCGGTGGTGGCGGCCTGTTCATCGGGTCAAGGTGGGGGCGGTGCTAGCATGGCGCGCATTCTCCGACATCCGCAGGCAATGATCAGTTTCTTCCGCCGCAAGAAGCCACAGGGACGGCCCCGTACCCGCCAGCGGCGACCGCTCCAGCGCCGAGGAACTGGCCGCCGCGTTCCCGCGGGCGCCTGTCGGCGGGCCGGACGAGGTCGACGAGGCCGCCGGCGCGACCCTGGTCGAGCCGGTCGTGGTGGACCGGAGCACGATCGAAGCGGATGTGGAAGCGGTGATCGAGCCCGCGCAGGGCCTTAGTCGACGCAGGAGTCCCGGTGCAGCCGGCCGCCGCGCCAGGCAAGCCCGGCTGGCGCGAGCGCCTGCGCAACAGCACCTTCGCGCGCAGCTTCGGTGGCCTGTTCTCGCGCAACCCCCGGCTCGACGATGACCTGCTCGACGAGATCGAAACGGCCCTGCTCACCGCCGATGTCGGCGTATCGGCGACCACCGCCCCGGTCGAGGACCTGCGCAAGCGGATGAAAGCGCGCGAGTTCGGCGATGCCAACGCGCTGCTGGCCGCATTGCGCAACGACCTTGGTCGCGCTGTTGCGGCCGGTGGCGCAACCGCTGCTGGTCGACCGCAGCGCCCGGCCTTTCGTGCTGCTGACCGTGGGTGTCAACGGCGTCGGCAAGACCACCACCATCGGCAAGCTCGCCCGCCGTTTCAAGAACGAAGGCCACAGCCTGATGCTGGCGGCCGGCGACACCTTCCGCGCCGCCGCGGTGGCCCAGCTGCAGGCCTGGGGCGAACGCAACGGCGTGGCCGTGATCGCCCAGGGCCAGAACGCCGACGCGGCCTCGGTCGCGTTCGATGCGCTGCAGGCGGCCAAGGCGCGCGGCACCGAGGTGCTGATCGCCGACACCGCCGGCCGCCTGCACACCCAGACCGGATTGATGAATGAACTCGGCAAGATCCGCCGCGTGCTGCAGAAGCTCGACCCGGCCGCGCCGCACGAGGTGCTGATGGTGATCGACGGCACCACCGGCCAGAACGCGCTCAACCAGCTGCGCCAGTTCCACGCCGCGGTCGGCGTCACCGGCCTGGTCGTCACCAAGCTCGACGGCACCGCCAAGGGCGGCGTGGTGTTCGCGCTGGCGCGCGAATTCGGCATCCCGATCCGCTTCGCCGGCATCGGCGAGCGACCGGAAGACCTGCGCGTGTTCGATGCGGAGGCCTTCGTCGACGCGCTGCTGCCGGAAGCACTGGGCGGCAACTGAGGATGCCGGCCGCATCGCGTGGCCGCGACCGGCCCGCCGCAGCGCCAGCGCCCGGCGGGGTTGCGGCCGCCCTTCCGGCAACCGGCGGATTCGCCACCCGGCTCCTCGCCTGGTTCGACCGCCACGGCCGCCACGACCTGCCCTGGCAGCATCCGCGCACGCCCTACCGGGTGTGGCTGTCGGAAATCATGCTGCAGCAGACCCATAGTCGCCACGGTCATCCCGTACTTCCTGCGCTTTGTCGACCGCTTCCCGGCCCTCCCCGACCTCGCTGCCGCTTCCACCGACGAAGTGATGGCGCACTGGGCCGGACTGGGCTACTACGCCCGTGCCCGCCATCTGCACGCCGCGGCGAAGCTGTGCGTCGAGCACCACGCCGGCGAACTGCCGCGTGACTTCGATGCGCTGCATGCGCTGCCCGGGATCGGCCGCAGCACTGCCGGCGCGATCCTCTCGCAGGCGCACGGCGACCGCTTCCCGATCCTGGACGGCAACGTCAAGCGGACCCTGGCGCGCTGGCATGGCGTGGGCGGCTGGCCGGGCACGCCGGCGATCGAGAAACAGCTGTGGACGCTGGCCGAAGCGCATGTGGCCGGAGTGCCGGAAGGGCGCATGGCCGACTACACCCAGGCGCAGATGGATTTCGGCGCGACCCTTTGCACGCGTGCCCGGCCGGCCTGCCTGCACTGCCCCTTGCACGACGGTTGCGTCGCATTGCGCGATGGACGTGTCGACGCGCTGCCCACGCCACGTCCGGGCAAGGTCCTGCCCGAGCGCGAGGCGGTGGCCCTGCTGCTGGAGAACACGCGCGGCGAACTGCTGCTGCAGCGCCGCCCGCCGACCGGCATCTGGGCCTCGCTGTGGACGCTGCCGCAGGCCGATACCGACACCGAACTGCGGCAGTGGTTCGACGGCTAAGGTCGAGGGCGACTACGACGCGGCCGAGGACCTGCCGCTGGTCGTGCACACCTTCAGCCATTACCGCCTGCACCTGCAGCCGCGCCGGCTGCGGCGGATCGCCCTGCAAGGCAGGGTCTGTGACAATGAGGGGCAGCGCTGGGTGGCGCGCGCCGACCTTACCACGCTTGGCCTGCCCGCCCCGATCCGCCGCCTGCTCGAATCGCTCTGACCTCCACTCCGCTGCCACTCCGCGAACATGTCCCGCACCGTCTTCTGCCAGTACGAACAACGCGACGCCGAAGGGCTGGATTTCGCCCCGTGGCCGGGCGAGCTCGGCCAGCGCATCCAGGCCAACATCGGCAAGCCGGTATGAAGCCGCATGGCTGGCCCACCAGACCATGCTGATCAACGAGAACCGGCTGTCGCCACGCGACCCGAAGCACCGCGCCTTCCTGCAGGACGAGATGGAGAAGTTCCTGTTCGGCGGGGGCGCGCAGAAGCCGGCCGGGTACGTACCCCCGCAGGCCTGAGCGCACTGCGCGACTGGCCAGTGCCGGCGCGATTGCCGTGCCGGCACCCCCAAGCGCGGGAATCAGTTCGCCGGCGGTTCGGCCGGTGGAGCGTCCGTGCGCGCCTCGCTGCTGGCCTCGCGGATCTCATCACGGCTCTGGCGCAAGGCCTGCGTGTCGATCGGCCGGATCGTGTCGATGCGACAGGGAATGCGCGCGACTTGGCTGACACCGCCCCCACGGGCCTCACCGTGTCGAACCGCGAAGTCACCGTATTGGAGAAATGCGAGAGCGTGATCGAGCTGGCGAACTGCAGGTCCTTGGCAGGGACCGGTGAAGTTCAGCAGCCAGGCCTCGTTGGGTCGCGTCCACACCACCATCGCGCTGTTGCCCAGCGGCGTCCAGCCGTTCAGGCGCCCGAACAGGCGCATGTTGCGCACCGGCTCGCCCGCATGGGCCTCGTAGAACGCCAGTCGTTCGGCCGGCGTCGCCCTCGGCGTATCGCCGCTGCATGCCGCCAGTCCCGCGGTTGCCGCCATCGCCAGCACCACCACCGAAAGCACCTTCTTCATGGCTTTCTCCTTACCGGATGGTCCACCGTCCGCCGATCATGCTCCCCTCGCCTGCCCCCTCAACCGGCAATCCGCCGAACACCCTGCTTGTCGGATCAGCGGCGTCCCGGTATGATCCCGCTCCTCGCCGCGGTCAATCCGCGCATGGCCGGGTAGCTCAGTTGGTAGAGCAGGGGATTGAAAATCCCCGTGTCGGGGGTTCGATTCCCTCCCCGGCCACCATGTTCAGCGCGAGAACAAAAAAGGGCCGCAAGGCCCTTTTGTTTTTCCCGGTATCCGGCGGCGGCATCGACGGGGCGTTTCCCGCAACAGCGCCGGGCGTGACCGGCTGCGCCGCAATCCCCTGCCCGGCGGACGCAAAGCCCCCTGGCGCCCGGGCAGGACGGGGGCCGGCTCGCCGCACTCCATCACCGGCGGTGGCGTGACCCGGCCAACCGCATCCGGACCGCCCGCCGCGCTTCGCCTGACGCATGCAGCGTGGATGCTAGGATCGGCCCGCCGTGCAGAGGAGGCCTCCATGCGTTTCCTTCCGACGCTGCTGCTGACCTGTCTTGCCCTGTGGCCACCGGCGCAGGCCCTTGCCGCGCAGGTGGATTCCGTTCCGGAAATGGAGCTGACCCGCTACGCGGGCCACTGGTACGAGATCGCCCACCTGCCGGTTTCGTTCCAGCGCCAGTGCGCCGGCGATATCACGGCGACCTATGCGCTGCATGCCGACGGCACGATCGGCGTGCGCAACGCCTGCCGCACCCGCGACGGCGGCCAAGGCGCTGGCCGAAGGGATCGCCCGCACCGTCGCGGGCCATCCGGGCCGCCTGCAAGTGCGCTTCGCACCCGGATGGCTGTCGTGGCTGCCGCTGGTCTGGGCCGACTACTGGGTGGTCGCGCTCGACACGGAATACCAGTGGGCCGTCGTCGGAGACCCGGACCACGAGTATCTGTGGATACTGTCGCGCGAGCCGACGATGGACGCGGCGCTGTTCGCCGAGCTCAAGGACAAGGCGAAGGCGATGGGATACGACCTGGCGCCCCCTGTGGTTGCTGCGCCGCTGCGCTGAACGTGGCCGGCAGCGTACTATCCGGACCAGTATCCACGCCGGAGCCTGCATGAAGTCCATCCTGAAGCTGTCGCTGGCCGCGATCGCGGTTCTCCTGCTCGTCTCCTGCACCAGCGCGCGCCGCGTATCGCCCCCGGCGACCGCGATACAGCAGCTGGCGGTACAGGCCAACGGCGACTGGGCACTGGACCTGCGCCTGCACAACTACAGCAGTGTCTCCATGCGTTTCGACACGGTACGGCTCGAGGTCAGCGTCGACGAACATGTCGCCGGCACGCTGCAGGCCACGCCCGCCATTTCGATCGGCCCGACCTCGGCCGACGTGGTCCGGGTGACGTTGAAGCCGGATGGCATGGCGCGCATCGCCGTGGCCGACGCGCTCGCCAGCCGCCGCTCTCTCGCCTACCGGCTCGCGGGCACGGTGACCGCCACGCCGGTCGAAGAAAGCAAGCCGCGTGAATTCGAGGTCGACGACCACAGTTCACTCAATCCTGCGCCGGGACTGGATGGCGTGCTGCGCTGAAGCCGCCGCGCCGGCAACAGGCGCGTACACAATCCGTCAACATTCGGGTATAAGCTGTTATTCCGATGGAGACGGACACAGCAACGCTAGGTCTGGTCTGCACCGGAGCCCCGGCCCCGGTTGCCGCCCCACCCCCGCGGGACCACGTCCCGGCGGTCCGGGTGCTATCGCTGGACGCACATGGCCGGGCCATGGACTGGATCGGCTGGCAGGACGCGACCTGCCTCTATGCCCGCGATGCCATCGCCTGGACCCTGGGCGAGCCCTGCCTGCGCGTGCGCGGCGGCATCTGCCGGACGACCGGCGCGCGCAGCCTGATCGAACTGCATCCCATCGTCGCCACCCGCGGCCACGCCCATGCGCGCGCGCTCGACCCGACGCCGACGCTGTCCAATACCGCCCTGTTCGCCCGCGACGCGCACCTGTGCCTGTACTGCGGCGAGCAGTTCGCCCGGCCGCACCTGACCCGTGACCACGTGATGCCGCTGTCCAAGGGCGGCCGTGATGCTTATGGGAGAACGTTGTCAGCGCCTGCTTCCACTGCAATTCGCGCAAAGGCAACCGCACCCCGCAGCAGGCGCACATGCCGCTGCTGGCCGTGCCCTACCGGCCCAGCTGGATCGAGCACCTGATCCTGTCCAACCGCAACATCCTTACCGACCAGATGGCCTTCCTGAAGGCACAGCTGCCCAAACGCTCCAAGCTGATCGCCTGAAGCAACCCCGGCCTGAACGGCCTTGCTTGCCCCGTCACGCCCGCGGGGAGGAAAATGGTGGCCCGTACAGCGCCACCCCGATGAGCATCGATTCCGCCCGTTATCCGCGCCTGTCGCGCATTGACACGCCCGCAGACCTGCGTCGGTTCGACGAGGCCGAACTGCCGGCGATCGCGGATGAACTGCGCACCTACCTGATCGAGTCGGTCGGTCGCAGCGGTGGCCACTTCGGCGCCGGCCTGGGCGTGGTCGAGCTGACCGTGGCCCTGCACTGGCTGTACGAGACCCCGGTCGACCAGCTGGTCTGGGACGTCGGACACCAGACCTATCCGCACAAGATCCTGACCGGCCGCCGCGACAGCATCCACACGGTCAAGCAGAAGGACGGCGTGGCGCCGTTCCCCAAGCGCGAGGAAAGCCGGTACGACACGTTCGGAGTCGGCCATTCCTCGACCTCGATCTCCGCAGCGCTGGGCATGGCGATCGCCCTGCAACAGCAGGCAGCCGCCAACGGCAAGGCCGACGCCCCCAAGGTCGTGGCCGTGATCGGCGACGGCGCGATGACCGCCGGCATGGCCTACGAGGCGCTCAACCACGCCGGTGGCATGGACGACGAGCCGAACCTGCTGGTGATCCTCAACGACAACCGGATGTCGATTTCCGAGGCCGTCGGTGGACTGACCAAGATGCTCGGCCGCATGACCGGCAGCGCCACGCTGAACAAGCTGCGCGAGGGCGGCAAGAAGCTGCTCGGTGACAAGAACAAGCCGCCGGCCCGCTTCGTGCGCCGCTGGGAAGAGCACTGGAAGGGCATGTTCGTGCCCTCCACCCTGTTCGAGGAAATGGGCTTCCACTACACCGGCCCGATCGACGGCCACGACCTGCCCGCCCTGGTCGGCGCACTGAAGACGCTGCGGACCCTCAAGGGCCCACAGCTGCTGCACGTGATCACCACCAAGGGCAAGGGCTACGACCTTACCGAGGGCGACCAGATCGGCTACCACGCGGTCGGACCGTTCGATCCGTCCAAGGGGCTGGTCACCAAGACCGGCGCGAAGAAGCCGACCTACACCGACGTGTTCGGCGACTGGCTGTGCGACATGGCCGCGGCCGAACCGCGCCTGCTCGGCATCACCCCGGCCATGCGAGAGGGCTCGGGACTGGTGCGGTTCTCGAAGGAATACCCGCAGCGCTACTTCGACGTCGCCATCGCCGAACAGCATGCGGTGACCTGGCCGCGGGCATGGCCACGCAGGGCGCCAAGCCGGTGGTGGCGATCTATTCGACCTTCCTGCAACGCGGCTACGACCAGCTGGTCCATGACGTGGCCACGCAGAAGCTGGATGTGCTGTTCGCGATCGATCGCGGCGGCGTGGTCGGCCCCGACGGCGCCACCCATGCCGGCAATCTCGACCTGAGCTACCTGCGCTGCGTGCCGAACATGGTGGTGATGGCCCCGGCTGACGAGAACGAATGTCGGCAGATGCTGACCACCGGACTGCGCCACGAAGGTCCGGCCGCGGTGCGCTATCCGCGCGGCACCGGCCCGGGCGTGGCGATCGGACCGGAGCTGGATACGCTGCCGATCGGCAAGGCGCAGTTGCGTCGCAACGGCAGCCGCCTTACCCTGCTCGCCTTCGGCGCCACGGTGGCGGCGGCCGAGCAGGCCGGCGCCGAGCTGGGCCTGACGGTGGTCAACATGCGCTTCATCAAGCCGCTGGACCGCACGCTGGTGCTTGAACTGGCCCGGACCCACGAAGGCTTCGTCACCATCGAGGACAACGTCGTCGCTGGTGGCGCCGGCTCGGCGGTGTCCGAACTGCTCAATGCCGAGGACGTACTGCTGCCGGTGCTGCAGCTGGGCCTGCCGGACGCCTTCCAGCACCATGCCAGTCGCGAGGACCTGCTGGCCGAGGCCGGGATCGACGCGGCCGGGATACATGCAGCCGTCCTGCGTCGCTGGCCGCAGCTGGCATCCATCGAAGACGCGTTGCCCCGCGCCGCCGGCGCCTGAGGTTCTCGGCGGAGCTAAGGCGGGAGGCGCGACCGCTGCCCTCCACGTTTCCCGCTCAGGGTGAAACCGGACGCTCCGTCGTCGCGTCGCCGGCAATCGGGATTTCATCCGCTGCCCCTTCCGCCTCGAAGACGTCCGGCGGCATCACCCGGTATCCGCGCTGGCGCAGTTGCACGAGGTAGGCGCTGTCGTCGAGCAGCTCGTCGATCGGCAGCAGGGCGAATGACACCGCATGCTCCTGCAGCGCCTTGTCGGCCGCGGCCAGCCAGCCGGCCCTGACCCGCGGTTCGACATCGGTCAGACCGTTCTTGCGCGCCACATCGGTCGCGGTCCAGGCCGAGAGGCAGGTATCGACCCGGTGCCGCAGGCCCGGCATGTCGCGCAGCGCCGCCAGATCGCCGGTCGCCCAGGCATTGGCGCGCGCGGTGATCCGCGGCAGATCGCGCTCGATGATGTCGAGCGTGCCGCGGAAGCATTCCATATCCCCAGGTCCGCAGCTGCTCATTGCGGAAGTCGGCCAGTGCCTCGCGCGGATCGTCGATCTTCAAGTTGAGCAGGGTCGACGTCGTCTTCAGGCCGCGCGGCTTCAACACCTGGTCGATGACCGGCCCGACTACCCCGCCCTGCTTCAGGCCGTTGCGCTCAAGCGCGGCACGGTACAGCTCGTACACCGCGATCAGCGGCCGCTTCTTCTCCACGCCACGGTCGCGGCCAAGATAACGCTGCTTGAGCACGCTCCAGCGCTGGTAGAGATCCGGCGGCAGCACTTCATCGAGGGTGGCGCCATCGGGATTCTTCATCGCCTTCAGCGCCGACGGCATCAGGGTCAGCCCGCGGAAGAAACCGATGTCGCCTCCGATGGTCACTCCCGGCGAACCGAGCACCACGCCCGCCTCGCCCAGCACCTGCCTGACCTCGGCGGCCTGCCAGCTCATGTCGCGCGGCAATGGCGACTGGGTGCCGAGGATGTACAGCACATGCCCGTCAGCGCGACTGACCCGCCACAGGCCCGGCCCGGGCTGGACGCCACTGACGACCACCGCCTCCAGGTCAACGACCGGCGTATGGCGCTCGACAACCCCCGCCGCAGGGTCCTGCGCAAAAGCGGGAAAAACACTTGCCCAGCCATCATGCCTGCGAACATCGTCGCCATCCGTGCCGACATACCTGCGCCTTGCGGTAAAAGGACGCCGCGAGCATACCCAGCCGCCCGCACGCCGTGAACGGCGGACAACCACGCCAGCGGCATCCGTTCAGCCCCGCCCACGAAAAAGCCCGCGCGGTGGCGGGCCTTCTCGTGACACGTATTGGTCGGGGTAGCCGGATTCGAACCGACGACCACCAGTCCCCCAGACTGGTGCGCTACCATACTGCGCTATACCCCGAAGCAGCTTTCCGCCAGAGGCGGGCCGGCGATTATACCGGGTCGAGCGTGGCCAGCGCGAGGCCGGCGCAAATGGATGTCAGCGCCGCAGCAGGTGCAGCACTTCCTCCAGCTCCATGCGCACCTGGCGCACGATCTGGCTGCTCATCGCCGACTCCTGCTTGCCGCCCTCGCCTTCCAGGCGCAGCCGGGCACCGCCGATGGTGTAGCCCTGTTCGTACAGCAGGCCGCGGATCTGGCGGACCATCAGCACGTCATGGCGCTGGTAGTAGCGGCGGTTGCCGCGGCGCTTGACCGGGCTCAGGCTCGGGAATTCGGTTTCCCAGTAGCGCAGCACGTGCGGCTTCACGTCGCACAGCTCGCTGACCTCGCCGATGGTGAAGTAGCGCTTGGCCGGGATCGGCGGGAGTTCGCGATTACTGCCCGGATCAAGCATGCCGCCCGGCTCCGGCGAAGGCCTCGACGCGCTCCTTCAGCTTCTGGCCGGGGCGGAACGTCACCACGGTACGCGCCGAGATCGGAATTTCCTCGCCGGTCTTGGGGTTGCGCCCCGGCCGCTGGTTCTTGCGGCGCAGGTCGAAATTGCCGAAGCCCGACAGCTTGACCTGCCGGCCCGCGTGCAGCGCCTCGCGCAGCACGTCGAAGAAGGCGTCGACGAACTCCTTCGCCTCGCGCTTGTTCAGCCCGACTTCGTCGAACAGTCGCTCGGCCATTTCCGCCTTGGTCAATGCCATCCGTGTTCCCCTGTGGTCAGCCGCGGATCCTCGCACCATGGTCGCGTGCCAGCTGGGCGACGACCCGTTCCACGACCGCATCCGCGTCCTGGTCGGTCAGAGTGCGCGTGTTGTCCTGCAGAATCAAGCCCATAGCCAGACTCTTGCATCCGGATTCCACACCCGGCCCCCTGTAGCGGTCGAACAGGAGCAGGTCGCGCAGGGCGGGGCCGGCGGCGGTACGGACGCTCGCACCCAGATCCGCCCAGGCCACCCCGTCGGCGACCAGGAAAGCCAGGTCGCGACGCACGGCCGGGAAGCGCGACAGCGCCTCGGCCCGCGCCAGCGGCCGCTGCTCCAGGGGCGCCAGGTCGAGCTCGAACGCCACCAGTTCCAGTCAGGTCCAGCGCCTTCTGCAGGCGCGGATGCAGCTGGCCGATCCAGCCGATCCTGAGCGCGCCTTTCCGCGCCCTCGGTGCGGTACACGTCGGCGCTGCGACCGGGATGGCCGAACGGCTCGAGCGACGGGCGGAACTCGAGCGATGCGCCGCTGGCGGCAGCCAGCGACCTCCGGTCGCCCTTCAGGTCATGGAAGTCGATCTTGCGCGATGGCTGACCCCACTGTTCGGCCAGCGCGTCGCCGCAGGCGACCGCGGCGACCCGGCGGGTCTCCTCCGGCGCGGACGGCGCGGTCCCGGGAGCGCGCTGCGTCCCGTCGGCCACGGCGAAGGTACGGCCCAGCTCGAACAGGCGAACACGCCCGGCCTGGCGCGACACGTTGCGCGCCAGCGCGTCGACCAGTCCCGGCAACAGCCGCGGACGCATCACCGCCAGCTCGGCGCTGAGCGGGTTGGCCAGCGGCACGGTGCCGGCGGCGCAGTGCCACGTCTCCAGCAGCTTCGCCTCCACGAAGGCGAAGCTGATCGCCTCCAGTAGTCACGCGCTACCAGCTGCCGGCGGATGTCGGTTTCGGCCAAGGCGGGTCTCGCTGGGCGCGGCGATGCGCGCCGGACCGCCCGGCACGGTGGTCGGGATCCGGTCGTAGCCGTGGATCCGCGCCAGCTCCTCGATCAGGTCTTCCTCGATCGCGAGGTCGAAACGGCGGCTGGGCGGGGTCACCAGCCAGCCGTCGCCCTTTCCGGCGACCTGCATGCCCAGCGCGCGCAGGATGCGCTCGATCTCGGCGTCGGCGATCTCGATGCCGAGCACGCGCGCCACCCGGGCACGGCGCAGGCCGATCGCGGCGGGTGCCGGCAGGTGTTCGGCCAGCGCGGCCTCGGTCAGCGGACCGGGCGTACCGCCGGCCACGTCCTGGATCAGCCGCGTCGCGTACTCCACGGCCACGCGCGGCAGCTGCGGATCCACGCCACGCTCGAACCGGTGGCCGGCGTCGGTATGCAGGCCCAGCCGCCGGCTGCGGCCGATGATCGCCGAGGGAATCCAGTGCGCGGCCTCGAGGAACACGTTGCGCGTGGCGTCGGTGACCTTGGTCGCCTCGCCGCCCATGATCCCGCCCAGCGCGACTGCGCGCGCGGCGCGGCCGCCGCGACTGTCGGAGACCACGAGGAATTCGCCGTCCAGTTCGGCGTCGCGGCCGTCGAGCAGCTTGACCTGCTCGCCGGCACGCGCCGGGCGCACCACGACCGGCCCTTCCAGGGTGTCGCGATCGAAGGCGTGCATCGGCTGGCCCAGCTCGATCATCACGTATTGGGTCACGTCGACCAAGAAGCTGATCGGGCGCACGCCGGCACGACGCAGGCGCTCGGCCATCCACACCGGCGTCGGCGCGGTCGCATCGACGTTCTCGATTACCCGGCCGGCGAAGCGCGGCACGCGCTCGCCGGCGTCCAGCACGATTTCCATCACGGCCGTGCTTTGCGCCGGCACTGGCGCCACGTCCAGCGACACGACTTCGCTGTCCAGCGCGGCGGCCACGTCGTAGGCGATACCGCGCACGCTGAAGCAGTCGGCACGGTTGGGGGTCAGCTTGATCTCGATGCTGGCGTCGGGCAGGCCAAGGTAGTCGGCCAGCGGCGCGCCGACCGGCGCGTTGGCCGGTAGTTCCAGTAGGCCGGAGGCGTCGGCATCCGGCCCAGCTCCTTACCGAGCAGAGCATGCCGTTGGATTCCACGCCGCGAAGTTTCGCCGCCTTGATCGCGATGCCGCCGACATTCGATCCGACCGTGGCCAGCGGCGCGACCATACCCGGGCGCGCATTCGGCGCGCCGCAGACGATCTGCAGGAGCGCATCACCGCCGATGTCGACCTGGCAGACCTGCAGCCGGTCGGCTTCCGGATGCCTGACCGCCTCGACGATGCGCGCGACCACCACGCCGGCCGCGGCCATCGCCCAGCGCGGTCACTTCCTCGACCTCCAGGCCGATCGCGGTCAGCGTGGCGGCCAGCCCGTCGCGGTTGGCCGAGGTGGGCACGTGGCTACGCAGCCAGTTCTCGGAGAATTTCATCGTGATCGTGGTCCAGTGGGCGGGATGCTGCCCGCCGTGAATGTCGAAGGGGTAGCCGCGCCGGGGACCGGCGTCAGGCGAACTGGCGCAGGAAGCGCACGTCGTTCTCGAAGAACGCGCGCAGGTCGTTGACGCCATAGCGCAGCATGGCGAAGCGCTCCACGCCCAGGCCGAAGGCGAAGCCGGTGTAGCGTTCCGGGTCGATGCCGCAGTTGCGCAGTACGTTCGGATGGACCATGCCGCAGCCGAGCACTTCCAGCCAGCGCACGCTGCCGTCCGGCTGCTGCCAAGGCGATGTCGACCTCCGCGCCGGGCTCCACGAACGGGAAGTAGCTGGGGCGGAAGCGCATCTGGAAGTCGCGCTCGAAGAAGGCGCGCACGAACTCGGCCAGCGTGCCCTTCAGGTCGGCGAAGGTCGCGTGCTCGTCGACCAGCAGGCCTTCGACCTGGTGGAACATCGGCGAATGGGTCTGGTCGCTGTCGCTGCGGTAGACCTTGCCGGCCGCGATCATCCGCAGCGGCGGTGCATGGTCGCCCATGTAGCGGACCTGCACGCCGGAGGTGTGCGTGCGCAGCAGGCGGGCCACGCCGGCCGCATCCGGCGGGAAATAGAACGTGTCGTGCATCGCCCGCGCCGGATGGTGCGGCGGGAAGTTCAGCGCCTCGAAGTTGTGCCAGTCGTCCTCGATCTCCGGGCCGTCGGCCAGTTCGTAGCCGAGGCGGCCGAAGATCTCGGCGATGCGCTCGAGGGTGCGTGATACCGGATGGATGCCGCCGCGCTGTGGGATCCTGCCCGGCAGGGTCACGTCGATCGCCTCGCCGGCCAGGCGCGCATCCAGCGCGGCTTCGTCCAGCAGCGCCTTGCGCGCGGCCAGCTTCGCCGACGGCATCACGGGCACGGTTGATTGCCTCGCCGGCCGCCTTGCGTTCCTCGGCCGGCAACGCACCCAGCTGCTTGAGCTGGGTGGTGATGCTGCCCTGCTTGCCGAGCAGGCCGATGCGCAGCGCTTCCACCGCCTCGGAGGTCTGCGCCGCGGCGATGTCCGCCAGCGCCTGCGCCGACAGGGATTCGATTTCGCTCATGGAGTTTTGGCCTTTCGGAAAAACAAATGGGGAAGGACTTGCGCCCTTCCCCACGTGTCGGACGGAAAACCGTCCAGTGCCACTTTACGGTGGAGAGGCGGCTCAGGCCGCCAGGGCGCTCTTCGCCTTCTCGGCCAGCGCCGTAAACCCGGCCGCGTCGTGCACGGCGATGTCCGCCAGCACCTTGCGGTCGAGGGTGATGCCAGCCTTCAGCAGGCCGTTGATGAAACGGCTGTAGCTCAGGCCGTTGCTGCGGGCAGCCGCGTTGATGCGGGTGATCCACAGCGAGCGGAAATTGCGCTTCTTCTGCTTGCGGCCGATGTAGGCGTACTGCTGCGCCTTGATGACCGCCTGCTTGGCGACGCGGAAAACCTTGCGACGGGCGTTGTAGTAGCCCTTGGCGAGGTCGAGGATCTTCTTGTGACGGCGGCGCGCCTGGACGCCACGCTTGACTCGTGCCATTTCCTAATCCTCCTCAGAGATACGGCAGCATGCGGTCCAGACGGCCCGCGTCCTCGGCACGAACATGGTTCGTCTGCCGCAGGTTGCGCTTCCGCTTGGTCGCCTTCTTGGTGAGGATGTGGCTACGGTTGGCGTGGCCGGCCTTGTACTTGCCGGAGGCGGTCTTGCGGAAACGCTTGGCCGCCGCCCGGTTGGTCTTGATCTTGGGCATTGCTATGTCCTTGATGGGAACTTTCACTGGCGCGGGCGGTGGCCTCGCGTGCCTTGGAGCACGCAACCACGCTTTCCATCCTTGCCCACACCGGTTGGTAAGCCATTGATTCCAAATGGAATCACGGCAGGTCCTGCGGCTGTTGCCAGCCACCCCGGCGAACCGGAGCCGCGCATTATGCCTGCTGCGGGTTTGCCTTGCAAATCAGGGGTTCCCCATCCGCCGGGCCACACCCTTAACCTCACGAAAAGCGGAAAGGCGCCCGGAGGCGCCCTTCTGCAAACCCGTTGCGGCCGGCGGGCCGCCGCCGGATCACTTCCTCTTCGGCGCGATCATCATGACCATCTGCCGGCCTTCCAGGCGCGGGCGCGACTCGATGACGATGTCCTCGCCCAGATCGGCCTCGATCCGCGCGGCCATCTGCCGGCCCAGTTCCTGATGGCTCATTTCGCGGCCACGGAAGCGGATGTTGACCTTGACCTTGTCGCCCTCTTCCATAAGCGGCGCATGTTGCGCAGCTTGATCTGGTAGTCGCCCTCGTCCGTGACCGGACGGAACTTGAGCTCCTTGATCTCGACCTGCTTGGTCTTCTTCTTGGCCTCGTTGGCCTTCTTCTGCAGTTCGAACTTGAACTTGCCGAAGTCCATGATCTTGCAGACCGGCGGATCAGCGTTGGGCTGGATCTCGACGAGGTCGAGTTCTTCTTCCTCGGCCATGCGCAGCGCTTCGTCGCGCGACAGCACGCCGATCATCTCGCCGTCGGATCCGATCACGCGCACGCGCGGGACGCGGATCTCGCCGTTCTTCCGGTTTTGTTTCTCTGGGGTACTGATGTGTGGGTCTCCACGGGTGGACTGGGCGGTGGGCCGACGGGGGCCGGCCACACCCTTGTTGGATTACGCCAACTCTTGCGAACGCAGCGTTTCGGCAAACGCGGACACCGATATTGTGCCCAAATCTTCCCCCGAACGCGTGCGCAACGCCACGGCGCCGTTCTCCTTCTCGCGGTCACCGACCACCAGCAGGTACGGCACCCGCTGCAGCGTGTGCTCGCGGATCTTAAAGCCGATCTTCTCGTTCCGCAAATCGGCTTCAACCCTGAATCCTTGATTCGCAAGGGTTTTCTGGACTTCGGCCACGTATTCAGCCTGGGCGTCGGTGATGTTCATGACCACCGCCTGGACCGGGGCCAGCCAGGCCGGGAAGGACCCGGCGTGGTGCTCGATCAGGATGCCGATGAACCGCTCCATCGAGCCGACGATGGCCCGGTGCAGCATGACCGGGTGCCGTCGCTGGCTGTTTTCGTCCACGTACTCGGCGCCCAGGCGGCCGGGCATCATGAAGTCCACCTGCATGGTCCCGAGCTGCCAAGGTCCGGCCGATCGCGTCCTTGAGGTGGTACTCGATCTTGGGGCCGTAGAACGCGCCCTCGCCCGGCAGCTCCTTCCATTCAACGCCCGAGGCCCGCAGGGCCGAACGCAGCGCGTTCTCGGCCTTGTCCCAGGTGGCGTCGTCGCCCAGGCGCGAATCGGGGCGCAGGGCGATCTTGATCTGGATGCTCTCGCCGGACGCGGTGTCGAAGCCGAAATCGGCGTAGACCTTCAGCGCCTGCTCGTGGAAGGCGCGGACCTCGGCCTCGACCTTGGTCCTCGGTGCAGAAGATGTGGCCGTCGTCCCAGGTGAAGCCGCGCACCCGCAGGATGCCGTGCAGCGCGCCGGAAGGCTCGTTGCGGTGGCAGGAGCCGAACTCGCCGTAGCGGATCGGCAGGTCGCGGTAGCTGTGCAGGCCCTGGTTGAACACCTGGACGTGGCCCGGGCAGTTCATCGGCTTGACCGCGTAGGTGCGCTTCTCCGACTCGGTGAAGAACATGTTGTCCTTATAGTTGTCCCAGTGGCCCGACTTCTGCCACAGCGACACGTCCAGGATCTGCGGGCAACGCACTTCGCCGTAGCCGGTGGCGCGGTACACGCGGCGCATGTACTGCTCCACCACCTGCCATACGGACCAGCCCTTGGGGTGCCAGAACACCAAGGCCGGGCGCCTCTTCCTGCAGGTGGAACAGGTTCTGCTGCTTGCCGATGCGGCGGTGGTCGCGCTTCTCGGCTTCCTCGATCCGCTGGATGTAGGCCTTGAGCTGCTTCTCGTCGGCCCACGCCGTGCCGTAGATCCGCTGCAGCTGTTCGTTCTTGGCGTCGCCGCGCCAGTAGGCGCCGGAGATGCGGGTCAGCTTGAACGCCTTGAGGAAACGCGTGTTCGGCACGTGCGGGCCGCGGCACATGTCCACGTATTCCTGGTGGTAGTACAGGCCCATCGCGCTGATGTCGTCGGCCATGTCCTCGATCAGGCGCAGCTTGTAGTCCTCGCCGCGGGCCCAACACCTCCACCACCTCGGCGCGCGGCGTCACCTTCTTGACGACGTCGTAGTCCAGGCGATCAGCTCGCGCATGCGCGTCTCGATGGCGGCCATGTCGTCAGGCGTGAACGGACGCTCGCTGTAGATGTCGTAGTAGAAGCCCTCGGCGATCACCGGGCCGATCACCATCTTCGCATCCGGGTACAGCTGCTTGACTGCGTGGCCCACCAGGTGGGCGCAGGAGTGGCGGATGATCTCCACGCCTTCCTCGTCCTTGGGCGTGATGATGCGCAGGGTCGCGTCATGCTCGATGACGTCGCTGGCATCGACCAAGGCGGCCGTCGACCTTACCGGCAACGGTGGCCTTGGCTGCGGCCGGCGCCGATCGACTGGGCGACCTGCATGACGGAAACGGGGGCGTCGAATTCGCGGCGACTGCCGTCGGGGAGCGTGATCGTGATCATGGGACGTGGGGACTCTGCTGTGCGCGGGCCGGAGCTGGCGCTTCTGTATTGGACAGTCCGGCCATGGATGGCCGGGCTCTTGTTCAGGGATGAACGCAGGCGGGCGCAAAAAAAAGCGCCTCTAGGGCGCCAGCTGGAATCGCGGGGCCCCGGCGGCGTTCAGCGGTGGGCGGTGGTAGTGCTCATGTCGCACGCTCGGCCGGCGTTGCCGCGGGCCACCCTTGCGGTACCGACGCCGGCACCATGCCGGCGGCGAAGCGGGAATTCTAGCCCAGCGGCCCGCCTGCGGCGCAAATCCCGGCCATGGCGCATGGCATGATGCCGCCGACGCAACGCATTCCGGCCTGGAGGGGCCCGGCATGACCATCAGGGGCAAGGCGACATCGCTCGACATCGCCCACCTTACCGGGGTCTCCCAGCCAACCGTGTCGCGTGCGCTGCGCGGCAGCCCTCGGTCAACCCGGAAACCCGGCAGAAGATCCTGGCCATCGCCCGCGAACTGAACTACAAGGTCGACAAGAACGCCTCCAACCTGCGCTGCCAGCAGTCCGGCACGCTGGCGCTGCTGTTCTTCGAAGACCCGACCCCGGACGATTCGCTGATCAACCCGTTCTTCCACTCGATGCTGGGCTCGATCACCCGCGCCTGCGCGCTGCGGGGCTACGACCTGCTGGTGTCCTTCCAGCAGCTGTCGACCAACTGGCACGCCGACTTCGAGGACAGCCACAAGGCCGACGGGCTGATCCTGCTCGGCTACGGCGACTACCTGGAAGCCGAATCCAAGCTGCAGCGGCTGGTCGGCCAGGCACCCATTTCGTGCGCTGGGGCGCGGCGCTGCCTGGCGAGCCGGGCATATCCATCGGCTGCGACAACTTCCAGGGCGGGCACGACATCACCGCGCACCTGCTGGCCAGCGGCCGCCGCAGGATCGCCTTCCCAGGCCACGCCTCGGACCACTACCCGGAATTCTTCGAGCGCTATCGCGGGTTTGCGGCGGCACTGCACGCGGCCGGACTGGCGCCGGACCCCGCCCTGCAGGTCGATGCGATCACCACCGAGCAGTCCGGCCATGAGGCCGTCCGCGCGCTGCTGGCGTCCGGCGCGCAGTTCGATGCCCTGTTCGCGGCCAGCGACCTGATCGCGCTGGGCGCGATGAACGGCCTGCGCGAGCACGGCCTGCGCGTGCCGCAGGACGTGGCCGTGGCCGGCTTCGACGACATCGCCATGGCCAGTTTCGTGCAACCGGGCCTGTCGACCGTGCAGCAGGACACCAAGCAGGCTGGCGACGTGCTGGTGGAAAGCCTGATCCGGCTGATCCAGGGCGAAGCGGTGGAAAGCCGGACGCTGCCGGTGAAGCTGGTCCTGCGCGGCTCCAGCTCCAGCTCCACCGCCACGGCCTGACGCGGCTTCGTAGAGCGGGACTTGCCCCGCTGCGCTTTCGAGCGTGAGTGCAGAAGCAGCGGGGCAAGCCCCGCTCCACGAAAACCTCTTGCCGGTCAGTTCCCGGGCATCCGCTTCGCCAGCTCGGCGCGCAGGTCCTTGCGGGTCAGCGGCTGGTCGAAAAAGAACACCCGCACGCCGTGCGCCGGCACCTGCGCACGCAACGAACGCCCCGCCCTCTGCGCCTGCCCGCTGAAGCCATCGCGCCAGCGGCCCGGCTGCAGGTAATCGGACACGGCGATATCGGCCGGCCGGTCGCCCTTGTTCAGCAGCACCAGCGCGGTCTGGGTCGTGCCGCCGTGCTGGTAGATGCGGTAGAACACCGCCCGGTCGCCGGACAGCTCCACGTCCAGTTGCAGGCCGCGCTGCAATGCCGGCGACTGCCGCCGCAGGGTCGCGATGGCCTTCAGGTGCTGGTAGATCGCGCTGGCCGGCGCGGCATCGATCCGCTCCTTACCGAAATAGCTGCGGTTGCCACCGTGCTCGGCCTTACCGCGCATGAAGCCGGTTTCCGATCCGTAGTAGATGACCGGGATGCCGCGCACGGTGAACAGCCAGTTGTGCGCATCGATGAAGCCGGCATCGTCGGCGTCGAGCCGGCGCATGTCGTGGTTGTCGTAGAAGGTCGCCAGGTCGTAGACGTTGGCATAGGGGCCATCCTGCAGGTACAGGACGCCCGCCAGGCGTTCGTAGCCGGCCCGTTCGCGCCCGAATGCGGCGACCATCGCGTCCTTCATCGGGAAATCGAGCACGCTGATGCCGCCGTTCTCCGGCAGGGTGAATGGCGCGATGTTCGCAGCCTCGGTGTCGAAGGCCTCGCCGAACATGTACATGCCCGGATGCTGCGCACGGATCCGGTCGGAGAACGTCTTCCAGAACGCCAGCGGCTGGTGGCGGATGGTGTCGATGCGCAGCGCGTCCACGCCCTGCCCGATCCACTGCAGGTAAGCGCCGACCAGGTAGTCCATCAGCGCCGGATTGTCGCCGGCGAGGTCGGACAGCTGGGCCAGGTCGGGCTTGGTGTTGTAGAGCGCGTGCAGCGGGTTGTGCGCCGGATCGAGCTCCCCGGGCGGCAGGTTCTGGTGGTCAGCCACCAGTTTTCCGCTTGCGTCGAACAGCTGGCCGAACTGTGGCTGCGCCACTGGCATGGTCCAGCCGGCGACCCGTGGTTGCCGACGACGTCCAGAACCGTCTTCAAGCCGTGCGCGTGCAGCCCCGCGGTGAGCCCGGCGAAATCCAGCCCCGCGCTCGGCAGGTGCTCGTCCAGCCGGTGGAAGTTCACGCCCCAGTAGCCGTGGTAGCCTGTCTTGCCGCGATCGGTGAGAAAGCCGTCGCAGGTGACTTCGTCGCCGCCGGTGAAGGCCTGGTCCGGATTGTCGACGATCGGCGTGAGCCACACCGCGGTGAAGCCCATAGTCGCGGATATAGCCGGCATTGTCGAGCAGGCCGCGGAAGTCGCCGCCCAGGTAGCCGATGTTGCCGACCTGGCCGTCGCAGGGCGACAGCGGGATGTCGAAGGTCCGCAGCTCCGGACGGGAGCGGGCGCCACCCTGGTCACGCTGGTCGTTGGACTGGTCTCCATTGACGAAGCGATCAGTCATGACGAAATAGATCGATTCCTGCGCGAACGGCTCCAGGGTGCCGTAGTACTCATCCGACGCGAGCGCGGGGCCGGCAAGCGCAAGACCTTGGGCAAGAGCCAGTCCCAGTGCGAGGCGCCGGATCATGCCCGGGCCTCCGCCGCGGCGATGCGCGGCACGGCCAGCACGCACAGGCCAGCCAGCAGCAGGCTTGCCCCGCCCAGCACCAGCGCCCACAACGGTTGCCCGCCGAACAGCCACTTCAGCAGGAAGCCGAGCAGGCTGGCCGCCACCAGCTGCGGGATGACGATGAAAAAATTGAAAATGCCCATGTACACGCCCATCTTCGTCGCCGGCACGCTGTCGGACAGCATCGCGTAGGGCAGCGACAGGATCGAGGCCCAGGCGAAAGCCGACCCCGACCATCGACAGCAGCAGCCACTGCGGATCGCGCACCAGCAGGAACGAAAGCAGCCCCGCCGCGCCCAGCCACAGGTTGACCAGGGTGGCTCACCCGCAGGCCGAGCGCGCGCACCATCCACGGGATCGCGATGGCGGCCAGTGCGGCGAAGCCGTTGTAGGCGGCGAACAGGACCCCGACCCAGTTGGCGCCTTCGTTGTACGCCGCCGACGTCGGGTCGCTGCTGCCGAAATGCACGCCTGCGACCGCCGCGGTGGTGTAGATCCACATCGCGAACAGGGCGAACCAGGGAGAAGAACTGGACCACCGCCAACCGGCGCATGGTGCCAGGCATCGCGCGCAGGTCGGCGACGATCGTCGGCACCATGCCACCCGCCGGCAGCGCGCGCGCGGCCAGCAGCAGCACGCCATACGCCGCAAGCATGCCGGCCAGCACGTACAGCATCCGGTCCCAGCCGCGGAAAGCGATCACCGCGCCCAGCGCCAGGCCGGCGAGCAGCCAGGCGGTCGCCGCGCCCACCGGTGCCCGCGACGCGGCATGATCCACCGCGGTGGCAACCGGCGGGGTATCGGCGAAGGACGCGAGAACCTCCGGCGGGTATTCGCGCGTACGCAGTACTGTCCAGCCGATCGCGGCCAGCAGCACCGCGCCGCCGGCGTAGAACGCGAAGCGCACCGTATCGGGCACTTCGCCGGGCGCCGCCGTGTTGGCGACGCCCGCCTTGGCCAGCAGCCACGGCAGCAGGCTGGCGACGATCGCGCCGATGCCGATGAAGAAGCTCTGCATCGCGTAGCCGCTGGCGCGCTGCGACGGCGGCAGCTGGTCGCCGACGAAGGCGCGGAACGGCTCCATCGACACGTTGATCGATGCATCCAGGATCCACAGCGTGCCGGCGGCGATCCACAGCGTCGGCGAATTGGGCATCACCAGCAGCGCCAGCGTGGCCAGGATCGCACCGGCGAGGAAGTACGGCCGGCGCCGACCCAGCCCGGTCCAGGTCCGGTCGGAGAAATAGCCGACCACCGGCTGCACCAGCAGCCCGGTCAGCGGCGCGGCGATCCACAGCCCCGGAACCTGCTCGATGTCCGCGCCAAGTGTCTGGAAGATGCGGCTGACATTGGCGTTCTGCAGGGCGAATCCGAACTGGATGCCGAGGAAGCCGAAACACATGTTCCAGATCTGCCAGAACGACAGGCGCGGTCTGCTTTCCATCAAGCGGTTCCCCCTCCGGGAATCACGGATGCGATGTCATGGCGCGCATGGATGCGCGACGTCGGGGCCATGGTAGAGGTGCCGCGAGTGCCGCGCCCAGCCGGTGCATACGTATTCATGCCGCCGGGGCTGGCAGCCGATGGCGCCCGGCGTGAATAGTGGAAAGGCGCCGCGCGGGTCCGCACCCGTGGCGGCCGGAACCGGATGCCTATGGGAGGGCAGCATGCGAGATCGGACACGCGTCGGCGCAGGCCGTCGTGGTGCAGCGTGCGTCGGGCACATCGCACGACGCTGGCTGGCGGCCCTGTGGCTGCCGGCATGCGCCGTGGCTGCCGCCCCTGCCGCCCTGCCCTGGCCGATTGCGACGCCGGTTTCCAGGTTGTGCTGTCGTCCGATCGCGATGCGCCATGCGAAGCACGCGGCGTCTGGCTCGACCGGCGCACCCTGCGCTGGCCCGGCATGGATCGCCCGGTCGATCCCTCGCATCGCTACGTGCTCTATCACGCGGACGGCGGCGGCATCCGCTCGGCCACCGGGCATGAAGTCGAAGGGGCCACAGGTGCGATAGCCCTGCGCGTCCTGCCTGCGGGCGCACCGTTGCCCGATGCGGTCCGCCAGCGTTTTGCCCACCTCGGCCCCGGCGTCACGCTCACCCTGAATGCCTGGACGACGCCCGCCTGCGCGAGCTGCTGCGCCAGTCGCTGGTGCTGGTGCGGGAAGACCGCGCCGGGCGCGTGCTGCAGGCTACCGGATTGCAGCACCCCGGTGCGCTGGACGACCTGTATGCGGCGGCGGTCGATGCACCGGTGTTGGGCGCGCATCCGTCTCCTTCGGCGACGGCGTTCCGCCTCTGGGCGCCAACCGCGCGCGCGGTCTCGGTGTGCGTGTACGCCGACGACACGCAGCGGGCGTCGAAGCGCGAGCCGCTGCACCTGGACCCGGCCACCGGCATGTGGTCGACGACGCTGCCCGGCGACTTGCGTGGCCGCTACTACGACTACTGCTGGTCGACGTGCACGCACGTGGCACCGGTCGGGTCCGCAACCGGGTCACCGATCCGTATTCGGTCAGCCTCGGCGTCGATTCGCGGCGCAGCTTCATCGCCGACCTGGACGACCCGGCGCTCAAGCCGCCCGGCTGGAATGCCGCCCCCATGCCAGCGCCGCTGCGCGCGCAGGCCGACATGGCGGTCTACGAGCTGCACGTGCGCGACTTCTCGATCAACGACCCGACGGTCGCGCCGGCGCACCGCGGCAGGTACCTTACCTTCACCGACACCGGCAGCGCCGGCATGCGCCATCTGCGTGCACTGGCCGAGGCGGGACTGACCGACCTGCACCTGCTGCCGGTGTACGACTTCGCCAGCGTGCCCGAGTCCGGTTGCGCCACCCCGCAGGTGCCGGATGCCGCGCCCGACAGCCCGGCCCAGCAGGCAGCGGTGATGGCCAAGGCCGAGCGCGACTGCTTCAACTGGGGCTACGACCCGTTCCACTTCAATGCGCCGGAAGGCAGCTATGCCAGCGACGCGGCCGACGGCGCGGCGCGCATCCGCGAATTCCGCTCGATGGTCGCCGCACTGCATGGCATCGGCCTGCGCGTCGGCATGGACGTGGTCTACAACCACACCTATGCCGCCGGCCAGCACGAGCAGTCGGTGCTGGACCGTATCGTGCCCGGCTACTACCACCGCCTCGACGCCGCCGGTCGCGTGGAGCGCAGCACCTGCTGCGAGAACACCGCCACCGAGCACGCGATGATGGCGCGGCTGATGGTCGACTCGGCCGAACTGTGGGTGCGGCAGTACGGGATCGACTCTTTCCGCTTCGACCTGATGGGCCACCAGCCGCGCGCGGCGATGGAAGCGCTGCAGCGCCGCGTCGACACCGCCGCCAGCCACCACGTGCCACTGGTCGGCGAAGGCTGGAACTTCGGCGAGGTCGCCGACGGACGCCGCTTCGTCCAGGCCTCGCAGCTGTCGCTGGCCGGCAGCGGCATCGGCACGTTCAGCGACCGCGGCCGCGATGCGCTGCGCGGCGGCGGCCCCGGCGACGCAGGTGCGGACAAGGTCGCCCGGCAGGGCTGGCTCAACGGCCTGGTGTACGCGCCCAACGAGCTGGCCGATCCCGCACTGGACCGCGCCGCCCTGCTGCGCGCGGCCGACCTGGTGCGGGTCGGGCTGGCCGGCACCCTGCGCGACTATGTGCTGGAGACGGCCGACGGCCAGGCACGCCCGCTGCGCGACATCGACTACAACGGCCAGCCGGCGGGGTATGCCGCCGCCGCGCCCGGCGAGGTCGTCAACTACCTCGAGAACCACGACAACGAGACCCTGTTCGACCTCAACGCATTCCGCCTGCCCCGCGATACGCCGGCGCACGACCGCGCACGGGTACAGGGGCTCGGCATGGCGGTGACCAGCCTCCTCAGCCAGGGCGTGGCCTACTTCCATGCGGGCATCGACACGCTGCGCTCCAAGTCGATGGACCGCAACAGCTTCGATTCCGGCGACTGGTTCAACCGGCTCGACTGGAGCTACCGCGACAACTTCTTCGGTACCGGCCTGCCGCCGGCCAGCGGCAACCGGGCCAGCTGGCCGTGGATCGCGCCGCGCCTTACCGATGCATCGATCCGGCCGGCACCCTCGGACATCGCCTTCGCCCGCGACATGCTGCGCGACCTGCTGCGGATCCGCGCCAGCTCGACCCTGTTCCGCCTCGCTGACGCCGCCGAAGTCTCCAGGCGCCTGCGCTTCGCCAACACCGGCCCGGCGCAGAACCCGCTGGTGATCGCCGGCCACCTCGACGGGCGCGGCCTGCCCGGCGCGGGGTTCGCCGAGGTCCTGTACCTGCTCAACGTCTCGCCCCACAGGCGCAGGTGCTCGACCTGCCCGGCGAGAGTGGCAAGCACTACGTCCTGCATCCCGTGCAGCGGGCCGCAAACGCGGCCGACCCGCGTCCGCGCGAGCAGGCCCGCTTCGATCCCGCCCGCGGCCGCTTCACCGTGCCGCCGCGCACCACCCTCGTATATGTCCCGGAGTGAGGACCGCCATGAACCATCGATGCCCTGCCCGCACCTTCCGCCACTGGCCGGCGTTCCTGCCGGCGCTCGCGCTGCTGTTCGCCGCCGCGGCCGAAGCGGAACCGCTGGCCACGGTCTCCTCGCCCGGCAAGGGGCTGACGGTCACCCTGGAATCCCAGCATGAAGATCGCCTTGCCTACCGTGTCGAGCGCAATGGCGAAACGGTGGTCGCACCATCGCGGCTGGGTTTCCTGCTCGGCGACGGACGGCTGGAGCGCAACCTGGAGCTGGTCGGCCAGTCGCGCCGCAGCTTCGATGAAACCTGGGAGCAGCCCCGGGGCGAACGACGACTGACCCGCAACCACTACAACGAGCTGCGGGCCAGCTTCGCCGAGAAGCCCGCCGGCGGGCGAAAGGCCGGGCGTCGCTTCGACGTGGTGTTCCGCGTCTACGACGACGGCGTCGGCTTCCGCTACGAGTTTCCGGCCCAGCCGGGCGGTGACGGCGAAGTCCGCATCCGCTAAGGAACTCACCGAATTCTCGATCGCCCGCCCCGCGACCGCGTGGTGGATCCCGGCATTCGAATGGAACCGCGAGGAATACCTGTATTCACGCACGCCGCTGTCGGAAGTCGCGATCGCACAGACGCCGCTGACCCTACGCACTGACGACGGGTTGCACCTGTCGATCCACGAAGCGGCACTGGTCGACTATGCCGGCATGAACCTGGCCAAGGGCGACGGCGGCGTGCTGCGTGCGGCGCTCACGCCCGGCGGCGGCGATCGCGGCACGGCGGTGGTACGCACCGCGCCGTTCACCACGCCCTGGCGCACGATCCAGATCGGTGCGCGCGCCGGCGACCTGGCCGAATCCAGCCTGGTCCTCAACCTCAACGAACCCAACCGGATCGGCGATGTCAGCTGGTTCACCCCGGCCAAATACGCCGGTGTGTGGTGGTCGCTGCACCTGGAGCAGGAAAGCTGGGGCACCGGCCCGAAGCACGGCGCGACCACGGCGAATACGAAGCGCTATATCGACTTTGCTGCCGCCAACGGTTTCCGCGGCGTGCTGGTGGAAGGCTGGAATCCCGGCTGGGACGGCGACTGGTTCGCCAACGGCTGGGGCTTCGACTTCACCCGGCCCACGCCCGACTTCGACCTCGAGGTCCTCGCCAGATACGGCGCAAGCAAGGGCGTGCACCTGATCGGCCACCACGAGACCGCCTGCGCGGTCAGCCACTACGAGCGGCAGCTCCCGGCCGCGCTGGACCTCTATGCGCGCAACGGCGTGGACGTGGTCAAGACCGGCTATGTCTGCGACGCCGGCGACATCCAGCGCCAGGACCGCGCGAACGGCCCGGTGGTGCGCGAATGGCACGAAGGCCAGTGGATGAGCGGCCACCACCTGCGCGTGCTCGAAGCCGCGGCCCAGCGCCACATCGCGATCAATTCACACGAACCGATCAAGGACACCGGCCTGCGCCGCACGTATCCGAACTGGGTCTCGCGCGAAGGCGCGCGCGGCATGGAGTTCAACGCCTGGGAAATCCGCCGAACCCGCCGGAGCACGAGGCCACGCTGGCCTTCACCCGCATGCTGGGCGGACCGATGGACTACACCCCGGCATCGTCAGCCTGAAGGGGCGTGGCGGCCAGCAGATTCCCAGCACCCTGGCCAAGCAGCTGGCGCTGTACGTGGTGCTGTACAGCCCGATCCAGATGGTCGCCGACCTGCCCGAGCACTACGCCGAGCACCCGGATGCCTTCCAGTTCATCAAGGACGTGGCGGTGGACTGGGAGGAAAGCCACGTGCTCAACGGCGAAGTCGGTGAATACGTGACCTTCGTGCGCAGGAAGCGCGGCAGCGGGGAATGGTTCCTGGGCAGCGCCGGCGGCGCGCAGGCGCACGACCTGCAGGCGCCGCTGTCGTTCCTCGAATCCGGACGCCGCTACCGCGCGGAGATCTATCGCGACGGCGACCATGCCGACTGGAAGACGGCGCCGTTCGCCTTCGTCCGCGAAACCCGTGAAGTCCGCAGCACCGACACGCTTCCGCTGCACCTGGCCGCCGGGGGCGGACAGGCGATCCGCTTCGTGCCGATCGATACCGCGACACGCTGAACGATCCGGCCGGCATGCATCGCATGCCAGCCGCCATGTCGCACGGCAGCATGCGTCCGGACCGGTCCGTGGCGCATGCGCGCGCCTGCAAAGGCGCACGACCGGCGCGTCAAAAAGCCAATGAATACGTATGCAGGCATCTTCCGGGCGCGACGCGCGCCACTACCATGGCCACGCACCGTAACGCCGCCATCTGCCCGCCAACGCGATCACAAAAACCGGCACGGCCGCACACCACAACCCGAGATTTTCCGACATTACCTGGGAGGGGAAAATGTTGAACCTGCAGCGCAACCTGCTGAGCGTGGCACTCGCGTCGGCGATCACGCTGACCGCCACCGCCGCACATGCACAGACCGCCGGAAGCAGCGGCCAGACCACGCAGACGGAGACGACCGAGCTCGACACGGTCGTGGTCACCGGCATCCGCGCCGGCATCGAGGGCGCGATCTCGACCAAGCGCGACTCGACCTCCATCGTCGAAGCGATCTCGGCCGAAGACCTCGGCAAGCTGCCCGACGTGAGCATCGCCGAATCCATCGCCCGCCTGCCCGGCCTTGCCGCGCAGCGCGTCGCCGGTCGTGCCCAGGTGATCAGCGTGCGCGGCCTGTCGCCGGACTTCTCGACCACGCTGCTCAACGGCCGCGAGATGGTCAGCACCGGCGACAACCGCAGCGTCGAGTTCGACCAGTACCCGTCCGAGCTGGTCAACGGCGTGACCGTGTACAAGACCCCCGACGCCGGCCTGGTCGGTAGGGCCTGTCGGGCACGATCGACATGCAGACCATCCGCCCGCTGTCGTACGACGGCTCGGCGCTGATGGTCGGCGGCCGCTACTCGCAGAACTCGCTGGGTGACGCCGCCAACTCCGATGCCGACGGCCACCGCATCAACGCGACCTGGATCTCCAAGTTCGCCGACGACACCTTCGGCATCGCGCTCGGCTACTCGCACATCAACGGCGCGATCCAGGAGAACCAGGTCGGCCTGTACGAACCCCGGCAGGCGATCGGCGACAACTGGCGACCGGGCGTGCCCGCCGGCACCTGGTACTCGGACGGCATCAAGGCGCTGCGCCGCACCGGCTATGCCGAGCGCGACGGCCTGATGGCGACCCTGCAGTTCCGTCCGTCCAACGCCTGGACCAGCACCCTGGACCTGTTCTATACCCAGGCCGAGCAGGAAGACACCGCCAACCAGTTCGAAGTGCACATCGGCGACTACAACGGCGGTTTCGGCCGCCTGCAGGTCACCAACCCGGTCATCAACGGCAACGGCACCTTCACCGGCGGCACCGCCAACAACGTCTATCCGCTGGTCCGCGGCATGTACAACCACCGCGAGGACGAGATCAAAGCGGCCGGCTGGCTCAACGAGTTCAACGTCGGTAAGGTCGAGGTCGTCGCCGACGTCGGCTACTCCAAGGCCAACCGCGACGAGCTCAACCTGGAGAACAACACCCAGCTGTACCCGATGCCGCAGCTGGATTCGGTCAACCTGGCGTTCCGCAGCGGCGGTTTCTCGCAGCTGGATCCGGGTCGCGACTACTCCAACCCGGCCTCGCTGTACCTCAACAACACCATCTACGGCTCCGGCTACGGCAAGGTGCCCAGCGTCGAGGACGAACTGAAGACCTTCAAGCTGGTCGGCACTTTCCCGGCCGGCGGCTGGTTCTCCGGCGTCGACGCGGGCCTCAACTACGCCGACCGGCAGAAAGCCAAGACCCAGCCGGAAGGCAACATCAACCTCGGCGCGCAGGGCCCGACCGCGATCGCCCAGGACCTGCAGTACACCCCGGTCAACCTCGGCTTCGCCGGCATCGGCTACATCCCGTCGTGGAACGTGCCGGCCGCGGTCGAGCGCTACATGGACTTCCGGCCGGTCGACAACCTCGCCTACCTGATCCCGAAAGCATGGACGGTGGACGAGGAGATCACCACCGGCTTCGTCCGCGCCGACATCGACACCGAGTGGGGCGGCGTGCCGGTCACCGGCAATATCGGCGTGCAGATCCAGCACGTGGACCAGTCCTCCAGCGCCAACTTCTGGGACGCGACCCAGCCGGCCGGCAGCGAGATCAGCCCGCTCACCCCGGGCAGCACCTACACCGACGTGCTGCCGAGCATGAACCTGGCCTTCTCGCTGGCCCACGAGCAGATGCTGCGCGTGGCCCTGGCCAAGCAGACCGCGCGCCCGCGCGTGGACCAGATGCGCGCCTCGCTGGAGTTCGGCGTCAACACCGCCACCGGCCGCCCCGGCGGTTCCGGCGGCAACCCGGAACTGGAACCGTGGCGCGCCAACGCGTTCGACATCTCCTATGAAAAGTACTTCGGCACCAAGGCCTACGTCGCCGCCGCGTACTTCTACAAGGACCTGGAGAACTACATCTACACCCAGACCCGCGACGACTACGACTTCTCCAACCTGCTGGTCGACTACGTCCCGCCGCCGGGCACGCAGCCGCCGCAGGCCATCGGCGACTTCACCCAGCCGATGAACGGCGAGGGCGGCTCGCTGCAGGGCCTGGAGCTGACCGCCTCGATCCCGTTCGAGCTGTTCAGCAGCGCGCTGACCGGGTTCGGCGTGGTCGCCAGCGCCAGCTTCTTCGACAGCAGCATCGAGATCCTGGATCCGGAAAGCGCCTCGAGCGTGGGCAGCGATCCGATCGCCCTGCCGGGCCTGTCCGACCGCGTGTACAACTGGACGCTGTACTACGAACGCAACGGCTTCGAAGCCCGCATCAACCAGCGCCGCCGTTCGGACTTCATCGGCGAGATCGGCAACTTCAACGGCAACCGTTCGCTGCGCTACGTGGTCGGCGAGAACATCACCGACGCCCAGCTCAGCTACAGCTTCAGCAGCGGCAGCCTGGCCGGCATGACCCTGCTCCTGCAGGGCAGCAACCTGACCAACGAGGCGTACCAGACCTATGCCGGCAGCAAGGACCGTCCGCTCGAGTTCCTCGAGTGGGGCCGGACGATCACCGTGGGCCTGAACTACCGCTTCTGACGGCACCCCCCCCCCGCCCACCCGGCGGGGCCCACCACGCCACCCGAACGGTGGCGTGGCGGCACTTTCTGCATCGGGAGCGCGAGGAACGCGACCCTTGGCCAGACCGGAACGGAACCCTATGAGTGACACACCCCATGGTGGCGCGGCGCCGTCATCTACCAGATCTATCCGCGCAGCTTCCTGGATACCGACGGCGACGGCGTGGGCGACCTGCCCGGCATCGTCGACCGGCTGGACTACGTGGCCTCGCTGGGCGTGGATGCGATCTGGATCTCCCCGTTCTTCAAGTCGCCGATGGCCGACTTCGGCTACGACATCGCCGACCAGCGCGCGGTCGATCCCCTGTTCGGCACGCTGGAGGACTTCGACCGGCTGCTGGCCAAGGCCCACGGCCTGGGCCTGAAGGTGATGATCGACCAGGTCTTCAGCCATACGTCCGACCAGCACGAGTGGTTCCGCGAGAGCCGGCAGGGCCATGACAACCCGAAGGCCGACTGGTACGTCTGGGCCGACGCGCGCGAGGACGGCACCCCGCCCAACAACTGGATGTCACTGTTCGGCGGCGTGGCCTACGGCGCTGGGAACCCCGCCGTTGCCAGTACTACCTGCACAACTTCCTGTCCTCGCAGCCGGACCTGAACTTCCATAATCCCGACGTGCAGCAGGCCACCTGGACTACGTCCAGTTCTGGCTGGACCGCGGCGTGGACGGCTTCCGCCTGGACTCGATCAACTTCTGCTTCCACGACGCGCAGCTGCGCGACAACCCGCCCAAGCCGGCGGACAAGCGCGTGGGCCGCGGCTTCAGCGCCGACAACCCCTATGCGTTCCAGTACCACTGGTACAACAACACCCAGCCGGAGAACGTCGCGTTCCTGGGCGCGCGTGCGCGCCCTGCTCGACCGCTACCCCGGCGCGGTGACCCCGGCGAGATCTCCTCCGAGGACTCGCTGGCCACCACCGCCGAGTACACCTCCGGCAAGCGCCTGCACATGGGCTACAGCTTCGAGCTGCTGGTCGACGATTTCAGCGCCGGCTACATCCGCGATACCGTCTCGCGCCTGGAAGCGGCGATGACCGAGGGCTGGCCGTGCTGGGCGGTGTCCAACCACGACGTGCGCCGCGCGGTGACCCGCTGGGCGGCGCCGACCCGTCGCCGCAGCTGGCGCGGTTGCTGGTGGCGATGGTCTGTTCGCTGCGCGGCTCGGTCTGCATCTACCAGGGCGAGGAGCTGGGCCTGCCGGAAGCCGAGGTGCCGTTCGAGGCGCTGCAGGACCCGTACGGCATCACCTTCTGGCCGAACTTCAAGGGCCGCGACGGCTGCCGCACGCCGATGCCGTGGAGCGGTGCGGCCGATGCCGGCTTCAGCAGCGGCAAGCCATGGCTGCCGGTCGCCGACGCGCACCGTGCGCTGTCGGTGGCCCGCCAGGACGCCGATCCGGATTCGGTGCTCAACGCATTCCGCGCCTTCATGGCCTGGCGCAGGACGCAACCGGCGCTGGTCGGCGGCAGCATCGCCTTCCTCGACACCGCCGAACCGGTGCTGGCCTTCGTCCGCGAAGGCGGCGGGCAGAAGGTGCTGGCCGTGTTCAACCTGTCCACGGCGCCGGCCGACTTCGTCCTGCCCGCGGGCGACTGGCGCACCGCACACGGCCATGGCCTGCCCGCACCCGCCTCCCCGGAAGGCGGCACTACCCGCCTGCCCGCCTGGGGCGTCCTGTTCGCGCACGGCGGCTGAGCACACGCATCGTTGTTCCGCTCAGGCGGACATGTATGCGCCGCCGTTGACGTGGATGACCTTACGCCGGTGACGTAGCTGGCATCGGCGCTGGCCAGGTAGACGTAGGCCGGCGCCACCTCCGCCGGCTGCCCGGGGCGTCCCATCAGCGTGTCCGAGCCGAACTCGGCCACCTGCCCAGCTTTGAACGAGGCCGGGATCAGCGGCGTCCAGATCGGCCCGGGCGCCACCGCGTTGACCCGGATGCCACGCTCGGCCAATGACTGCGCCAGCGAGAACGTCATCGCGTGGATGCCGCCCTTGGTCGCGGCGTAGTCCAGCAGCGTGGCGTGTCCGCGCGCGCCGGTGATCGAGCCGGTGTTGATGATGCAGGCGCCACGGCGCAGGTGCGGCAGCGCGGCATCGACCAGATAGAAGAACGAGAACAGGTTGGTCTCGAAGGTGGCACGGACCCGCGCCGGGGTCAGGTCCCCGGCGTCCTCCACCGGATACTGCCGGGCATGGTTGTTGACCAGCACGTCGAGCCGGCCGAAGCGGTCGATCACCCGCTCGACCAGCCGCCGGCACTGGAGCGGCGTGCGCAGGTCGGCGCGCACGGCCAAGGCACTCGCTGCCGGCAGCCTCGACCCCGCCGACGGTCTCTGCGGCATCGACGTCCTCGCGTGGCGACAGCCAGGCGATCGCGACCCGTGCACCTTCCAGGGCGAAATGCGCGGCCACGGCCTTAGCCGATGCCACTGTCGCCGCCGGTCACCAGCGCGACCTTGCCAGCCAGCCGCCCGCTGCCGCGGTAGCCGTCGCGAACGACCACCGGTGCGGGCCTCATCCGGCCCTGCACGCCCGGCTGGCGGGGCTGGCGCTGCGGCGGATTGACCTTTTTCTTCGGCTTGCCGGGCATGGCGCGCTCCCACGGGATGGCCTCGCCACCCTAGGTCCGGTGGCGTCGCCGGATCGTCTGCGCCATGCGAAGAAAGCCTGAACACCGGCCTTCGCAAACGGTTCACCGCCGGCGCGGCAGCGTTCAACCTCCTCCCGCAGCCCGGGCTGTCGCATGGCACGCGCCCCCGCATCGTGTTCACCCTGTGCGCCGGCGGGCAGCCGCGCAGCGACCATGAGCGCGCCAGCCAGGCCTGGTCGCGCGACGTCTCGCCGGCATCCTCGGCTGGGAGTTCGGCGGCGAATACGACCCGCGGAGCAGGCCGGCCACGGTGCCGTACTTCGTGCCCGACGAGACCCTGGCCGCCGGCGAGGCCGCGCGACTTGGCATCCACGACGAGGACGACCTGTTCGGCGGCGTGGTTCCCGAAGCATTCGTCGCCAGCAAGGTCATCACCCATCCTCTGCCGGCCCGCGACTCGGCGGCGCCGCGGGGCTGGAACCACGACCTGGCGGCGGATCTGGCCACGGCCGTGCTGCCGGGCTTCAGCGTGTTCGACCCGGGGAAATCGAGGCGGCTGGCGAAAGGCTGCTGGAGCAGGGCCACCATAAGGTGCGCCTGAAGGAACCGCAGGCACGCGGCGGCGGCGGCCAGCACCTGCTCGCGGACAGCGCCGCGCTGCGCGACGTCATCGGGCGACTGGACCATAAAAACCGTACGCCGCCACGGCGTGGTGCTGGAACAGCATCTCGAACGCGCCATCACCTGCAGCGTCGGCGAGATACGCGTCAATGGAAGGCGCATGGCGTACCTGGGCACCCAGCACCAGGCCCCGGACCGCACCGGCAGGGAGATGTATGCGGGCACCTCGCTGCGCGCCGTGGCAGGAGGGTTCGACGCCCTGCATGGAATTGCCGGCGAGCAGGAGCGGGAGGCGCTGCGCTGCGCACGCCACTACGACGCGGCGGTGGCGGCAGGCTATCCCGGCTTCTTCGCGTCGCGGCGCAACTACGACGTGGTGGCCGGATACGACGCCCGCGGCCGCTGGCGCTGCGGCGTGCTCGAGCAGTCCTGGCTGCCTGGGCGGCGCATCGCCGGCCGAGGTCATGGCCCTCGCGGCACTCCGGCAACCCGACCCGCCGGCCGCGCTGGAGGTGTCGTGCCACGAATCGTACGATCCGGCGCACCCCGTTCCTGCGCGGGCCGAGGTGCATTTCCACGACGCCTCGGCCACCCGCGGTCCGGCGCTCAAGTACGCACAGGTGGACGGAGCCGATGGAAATCCGGCTTGACCCGATCGAGATCGGCACCGGCGGGGAACAGATCTCCGGCACCCTGCTGTCGCCCGCGCCGGTACTGCCGGGCGTGCTGTTCGTGCACGGCTGGGGCGGCAGCCATAACACGACCTGGGCCGCGCCCGCCAAGGCCCGCCGGCATCGGCTGCCACTGCCTGACCTTCGACCTGCGCGGCCACGAGCGGACCGCCGCGCAATGGGAAACGGTGAGCCGCCCGCAGAACCTGGAAGACCTGCTGGCTGCATACGACTGGTTCGTCGCCCGCCATGACGTCGACCCGGCCGCAATCGCGGTGGTCGGGATCAGCTACGGTGGCTACCTGCCACCAGCCTGCTCGCGGCACTGCGCCCGGTGCACTGGCTGGCACTGCGCTCGCCCGCGCTCTACAAGGACGAGGGCTGGGACCTGCCGAAGCGACGCCTGCACGAAGATCCCGACCTGCGCGCGTTCCGCCGCCGCTCCGTGCCCCGGCAGCAGAACCGCGCCCTCGCCGCCTGCCATGGTTTCGGCGGTGACGTCCTGCTCATCGAGGCCGAGCACGACGAAATCGTGCCGCACACGGTGATCGACAACTACGCCATGGCGTTCGCCACGGCCGGCTCGCTGACCCGGCGCAGGATCGCCGACGCGGACCACGCCTTCTCCGGCAAGCCGCAGCAGAAGGCTTATACCGATGTCCTGGTCGACTGGCTGACCGAAATGGTGCGCACCGCGCGCGAACGGGAGGCGGGCGAAAAGGTGGCCGAACGCAAGCGTATCCGGCGCGCCGAAGACATCGCCGACGGACGCTGACTCGGGACAGCCGGTCGCGCCGGAATCGCCCCGGCGCGACCGCCAGGTCGCATTTGCCGCGATTTTTCCTGCGTTTCCCCTTGGCGGCGGGCCGCGCATGGCCTACATTCGCCTTGCCGACGCCGTCGGTAACCCAAAAACCATCCAAATCGAACGGAACAGGAAATTTATGGCGAAGACCACCAAGAAGCCGGCCGCCAAGAAGGCCGCGCCGAAAGCGGCGAAGGCCGCTCCGAAGAAGGCGGCTCCGGCTGCCGCCAAGCCGCTGAAGGAAGTGCTGGGCAAGTCCGCCCCATTCAAGCACCTGGCTGAAGTCAGTGGCGTTGCCGCCAAGGACGTCAAGGCCGTGCTCGCTGCGGTCGAAGACGCCATCTCCGGCGCGATCAGCAAGAAGGGCGCGGGCAGCTTCACCCTGCCGGGCCTGTTCAAGGTCACCTCGGTCAAGGTTCCGGCCAAGGCCAAGCGCAAGGGCATCAACCCGTTCACCAAGGAAGAGCAGTGGTTCGCCGCCAAGCCGGCTTCGGTCAAGGTGAAGGTGCGTCCGCTGAAGAAGCTCAAGGACGCCGCGGCCTGATCAGGCGCGAAATCCCAAGGTTTCCCGACGGGGCGGCAGCGATGCCGCCCCGTTTCTTTGTGGCCGCCGCACGGGTCTGCGCAGGAAGTCACGATGCGCCCGGACGATGACCGCCATACTCGGTCGATGGGTGCGCCCGCCACCGGATCACCATCCCGCCTCCGCCGGTCGCTGCGGGCCGCGCTGGTGCTGGCGACGCTGCTTCTCCTCGCCGCATGGGCATGGCGGCAACCGCTGCTCGAGCGGCCGAGGACGCTGTGGGAACTGTGGCGGATGCCGCCACCGTCTTCGCTGCCGGTGCCGGTACAGGGCGTGGCGCCACGACAGATCGCCGACACCTTCGGTGCGCCACGCGGCAGCGGCCGCCACCATGCCGGGGTGGACATCTTTGCCAAGCGCGGCACGCCGGTGCGCAGCACCACCCGCGGCGTGGTGATCGCCATCCGCGATCGCGGCCTGGGTGGCCGCCAGGTCTGGGTGCTCGGGCCGGCTGGAGAACGCCACTACTACGCGCACCTGGACGAATGGGAACCCGCCCTACCACCGGCGACGTGGTCGCTCCGGGCACGCCGCTGGGCACCGTCGGCAACACCGGCAACGCCCGCACCACGCCACCGCACCTGCACTACGGCATCTACGGGCGCGAGGGCGCGCTGGACCCGCTGCCGCGAATGCATGCCGGGCGCTGAACCGCTTCCCGCCCCGATGGAACGGACCATCGTGGCCGCCCCGCTCGTCCGCGCACCGGATCGGACCTACCTTGGCGATGTCGCATCGCAAGGGTTCCATACCATGTCTTCCACACCACACCGCTACCGGGTCACCGTCACCCCGATCGAGCGCAACGGCCTGCCGTGCCGGGGCCGCTGCAGCATCGAGTTCGACCAGCGCTGCGGCGAGGACTGGATGCGGCTGGTCGAGGGCACCCAGCGCCTGCCGGGCTTCAGCGGCGACGAACGTACCGCGCTGGTCGTGGGCCTGCGCCTGCTCGACGGCCTCAGCCGCCGGCCGCACGGCACCGGCGAGGACCCGTTCGCCGACCTGCGCACGCCACTGGCCTCGCTCCTGCAGCGCATCGACAGCCAGGCGGCCTGACCCTCGCGGTCGTTCACGCACGGGTCGTCCCCGGGGTCCGCGCCGCACCGTCGCGCTATCCTTCCGCCACTCCATACCGGCGGAATCCGATGCGCTGCCTGCCGTCCCCGCGCCTGCTGCTGCCCGTCCTGCTGGTCCTGCCGCTCGCCCACTGCTCCTGCCAACGCGAATCCGCGGCAGAGGCCGACAGGGAGGTCGCCACCGACGCGACCGTGACCGGCGCCGCGACCACCCCGGCCACTGCCGCCGACGCCGCAACCGGCGCCTCGATTACCCGTGCGCACGCCGAGGCCGCCACCCAGGCCGCCTCCACCCTCCACGCCTACCTCGGCGCCCTGCCCGGCCCTGATCGCAGCCGCGCCGACGCGTACTGGGCCGGCGGCAGGCCCGGGACGCCCGCCGACGACGCACTGCTGCGCGACATCACCGACCTGCGCGGCATGCGCATCCGCAACGACCGCCCGCTCGCGCTGGACCACGAGTCGACACCCCGTGCGTTCGAGATCCCGGTACAGCTGCGCCTGGACGCGAACGGCCGGACCGCACGCGTGCAAGGCACGTATCGTCTGCGCGCGCGGGTGGACGGCCAGGGCTGGGAGATCACCTCCGCGTCCCTGCAACCCGCGCCCGACTGAGCGCTAACCGCCGGTTCACCGGCGCGCCGCAAGATGGCGGCCTCCCCGCGAGGAATCCGCCGATGCGAGCCCTTCTCCGCCTGCCGACCCTGGTCCTGACGCTTGCCCTCGTGCTGGCGTCCTTCGCGACGTCGGCGACCCCGCAGGTCGCCGGAAGGGACGTCTCGATCGCGGCCACTGATGCGCAGCAGTTCCTCGACGGCCGCTTTCCGCACCGCCAGGTGCTTCTTGGCGGACTGTTCGAAGTCACCGCCAGCCGGCCGCAGCTGGCGATCCCGCCGGGCACGCGGCTGCAGCTGGGCATGGATCTGGCGCTGGCCACCGCCGGCGGCGCTCCGGTGCCGATGGGCCAGCTGGTCCTGACCAGCGCGCTGCGCTACGACGCCACGCAGCGGGCGCTCTTCCTCGACCAGCCACGGATCGATGCGTTCCATCCGGCAGGCGGCAGCGGCGAGCTCGATGCCGACAGCCGCGCGCTGCTCAGCGCCTTACTGGCCGACTATGCGAACAAGGAACCGGTCTACCGGATCGACCCGGCCATCGCCGCGCTGCTCGGCGGCATGGAGGTGCAGTCGGCCGGCGTGCGCGACGGCCGCCTGGTGGTGACCTTCAACCGCGACATCGGCGCGGTGGCGGGCGCGCTGGCGCCGCTCGATTGACGGATGCGGCCGGCGCCATCGCGTCCGCCGGTGGCAGCCCCCGCACTCAGCGCTTGGGCTGCAGCATGGTCCCGGTGCACTTGGGCGAACCGCACAGGCAGGCCCAGATCTTCTTCAACCGCGGCGTGTGCCGCTCGGCCAGGTGATGCCGTAGTTGTAGGCCAGCTCCTCGCCCGGGGCGATGTCGCGGACCGCCTCGATGAACACCCGGTCCTTGTAGTTGTCGCCGTCCGCGTTCTCGATGATCACCGCCTCGCAGTTCGGATCGCAGCTGTGGTTGATCCAGCGCGCGTCGTTGCCCTCGTAGCTGGCGTCGATGACCCAGTCGTCGTTGAGGGTGAACAGGAAGGTATGGCCGCTGTCCACGTCGCCACCCACGTCGTTGTCGACCTGCTCGTGGGTGCGCCGCCGGCCCTTGTACTCGATGACGCGCTCGCCCTTGCGGATCGGTGCGACGGCGAACACGCCGTTGCCGTGGATGGGTGACTTGCGGGCGGCGATCTTGCGGGGCATGCCTGTTCCGGGTGCGTGGGGACCGGGGATTCTCGCCGATGCGACCGCACAGCCCAAGCCCGGCGCAGCCGAAATGCGGCATCTCTGCCATGGCGACCCGTGCCGGAAGTCGGCATGACCGCTGCCATGGCGCGCGGCGCGGCTGACCGGAATGGTTCGCTGTCGGCGTTTTCCGGCTCTGTTGTCCACCATCCAAGAGCATTCCGATGCGATCCAGCCATAGCCGCCGCGCCGTCTTCGCCGGCATTTCCCTCTCGACCGCGCTGCTGGCTGCCTGCCGGGCGGATTCCGCGGCAGGACCTTCGCCGTCCACGGCACCCGCCCCCGCCGCTCCAGTCGTCGACCTGGTTGCCCGCGGCGAATACCTGGTCCCGCGTGGCCGCCTGCAACGACTGCCACACCGCCGGCTACGCCGAGCGCCAAGGGCGAGGTGCCGAAGGAGCAGTGGCTGACCGGATCGGCACCGCTGGGGTACAGCGGCCCCTGGGGCACCACCTACGCGACCAACCTGCGCCTGCGCATGCAGGAACTGGACGAGGCGCAATGGCTGGAATACAGCGCCCACCTGCGTGCCCGCCCGATCATGCCGGACTTCGCCCTGCGGGCGATGAGCGAGGAAGACCGCCGCGCCATCTACCGCTTCGTCCGGGGCCTCGGCCCGGCCGGGACCCGTGCCCCCGACGCCCTGCCGCCCGGACAGACGCCGCCGCCGCCCTCTGCACTGCCGGTGCTTCCGCCCGCGCCTGCAGGCGCTGCGCCGGGGGCGGCTGAACCCCACTGAAGCCTGGGCCGGCCGGGCCAACCGGCCGGCTTGGCCCCGGCGGGGGCGAAAGCGTACAATTTCGGTACGCTTTAACCCTCGCCCGGCCATGCTCCGCGTTACCAAGCTCACCGACTACGCCACCGTCGTCCTGACCGTGCTCGCCACGCGCCGGGGCGCGGTGCTGAGCGCGGCCGAGCTGGCCGAACACTCCGGGCTGGAGCAACCCACCGTCAGCAAGCTGCTCAAGCCGCTGGCCCAGGCCGGGCTGGTCGAGGGCCTGCGCGGCGTGCATGGCGGCTACCGCCTGAGCCGCGACGCCGGCGAGATCAGCCTGATCGAGGTCGTCGAGGCGATGGAAGGCCCGCTGGCCATGACCGAGTGCAGCCAGCACGACAGCAACTGCGGCATCGCCCACCAGTGCGGCGTACGCAGCAACTGGCGCCTGATCAACGACGTGGTCGCCGACGCCCTGCGCGGCGTGACCTGGCGCAGATGCTGCGCCCGGCGGCCGAACCCCCACCCTCCCCGGGACGACGCGGCGTCGCGAGATCGCCGTGCGCGTTTCCAGCTGAACACCCCAGCAGCCCCATGGCCACCCAGACCCCTACCGTCGCCACCGAAGCCCCGCCGCAGAACGCCGAGATCCTCGAGCGACTGGGACGGCGCTACGACGCCGGCTTCGTCACCGAGATCGAATCGGACTCGCTGCCCCCGGCCTGGACGAGGACACCATCCGCGCCCTGTCGGCGAAGAAGGACGAGCCGGAGTGGATGACGCAGTGGCGCCTGGACGCCTACCGCCGCTGGCTGACCATGCCGGTGCCGCACTGGGCCAAGCTGAAGATCGCGCCGATCGACTTGAGCCCATCAGCTACTACTCCGCGCCCAAGGGTCCCAAGTACGCCTCGCTGGACGAAGTGCCGCAGGAGCTGCTGGACACCTACGACAAGCTCGGCGTGCCGCTGCACGAGCGCGCCAAGCTGGCCGGCGTGGCGGTGGACGCGGTGTTCGACTCGGTCTCCGTCGGCACCACCTTCCGCAAGGAACTGGCCGAGAAGGGCATCATCTTCTGCTCGATGTCCGAGGCGATCCGCGAACACCCCGAGCTGGTGAAGAAGTACCTGGGCAGCGTGGTCCCGCACGGCGACAACTATTTCGCCGCGCTGAACTCGGCCGTGTTCTCCGACGGCAGCTTCGTGTTCATCCCCAAGGGCGTGCGCAGCCCGATGGAGCTGAGCACCTACTTCCGGATCAACGCCGGCCATACCGGCCAGTTCGAGCGCACCCTGATCATCGCCGAGGAAGGCAGCTACGTCTCCTACCTGGAAGGCTGCACCGCGCCGATGCGCGACGAGAACCAGCTGCATGCCGCGGTGGTGGAACTGGTGGTACTGGATGACGGCGAGATCAAGTACTCCACCGTGCAGAACTGGTACCCGGGCGACGAGGAAGGCCGCGGCGGCATCTACAACTTCGTGACCAAGCGCGCCGAATGCCGCGGCGCGCGCAGCAAGGTCACCTGGACCCAGGTGGAGACCGGCTCGGCGATCACCTGGAAGTACCCGTCCTGCGTGCTGCTGGGCGACGACTCCTCCGGCGAGTTCCATTCGGTGGCCCTTACCCACCACCGCCAGCAAGCCGACACCGGCACCAAGATGATCCACGTCGGCAAGCGCACCAAGTCCAAGATCGTCAGCAAGGGCATCAGCGCTGGCCGTGGACAGAACACCTACCGCGGCCTTATGGTCAAGGTCGACCGCAATGCCGATGGCGCGCGCAACTACACCCAGTGCGACAGCCTGCTGATCGGCAAGCAGTGCGGCGCCCACACCTTCCCCTACATCGAGGTGAAGAACCCGGGTGCCACCGTCGAGCACGAGGCCACCACCTCAAAGATCAGCGACGACCAGCTGTTCTACTGCCGCGCCCGCGGCATCTCCGCCGAGGACGCGGTGTCGCTGATCGTCGACGGCTTCTGCAAGCAGGTCTTCCGCGAACTGCCGATGGAATTCGCGGTCGAGGCCAAGAAGCTGCTGGAAGTCTCGCTGGAAGGGTCGGTCGGCTGAGCCGCAGCACCGTCCGCCCCACAACGCATTCGAACACCACGGGTCCGTCCCGCCCCACGGAAACCACCATGCTGAAGATCGAAAACCTCCACGCCAGCGTCGCCGGCAAGGAAATCCTCAAGGGCCTCTCGCTCGAGTGAAGCCGGGCCAGGTGCACGCCATCATGGGCCCCAACGGCGCCGGCAAGTCCACGCTCGGCAACGTGCTCGCAGGGCGCGAAGGCTACGAGGTCACCGCCGGCAGCGTGGAGTTCGACGGCAAGGCGCTGTTCGAACTGGCGCCTGAGGAGCGCGCCGCGGCCGGACTGTTCCTGGCGTTCCAGTACCCGGTCGAGATCCCGGGCGTGAACAACACCTACTTCCTGCGCAGCGCGCTCAACGCCCAGCGCACTTCGCGCGGCGAGGCCGAGCTGGACTCGATGCAGTTCCTCAAGCTTGTCCGCGAGAAACTGGCCGTGCTGCACCTGAAGGACGAGCTGCTGCACCGCGGCGTGAATGAGGGTTTTTCCGGCGGCGAGAAGAAGCGCAACGAGATCTTCCAGCTGGCCGTGCTCGAGCCGAAGCTGGCGATCCTGGACGAGACCGACTCGGGCCTGGACATCGACGCGCTCAAGACCGTGGCCGACGGCGTCAACGCGCTGCGCGCGGCCGACCGCTCGTTCCTGGTCATCACCCACTACCAGCGCCTGCTCGACTACATCAGGCCGGACGTGGTCCACGTGCTGGCCGACGGCCGCATCGTGGAAAGCGGCGGTCCGGAGCTTGCGCTGGAACTGGAACAGCATGGCTACGCCTTATTGAAGGATCGCGTGCCGCCGGAGAAGGTGGCCTGATGGGCGCTTTGCTCGACTCGTTCCGCGATGCGTTCGCCGCGTTGCCGGACGCCGACGCGCAGCAGCTGGGGGACGGGCGCCGACAGGCGCTGGACGCGCTGCTCGCCGACGGCCTGCCCGGCCCGCGCGAGGAAGCGTGGAGGTACACGCCGCTGCGCACGCTCGAACGCCGCGTGTTCGCCGCGGCCGACATCGTTCCGCCGGCGATCGATGCCCGCGTGCTCGATGGCATCCCGGCCCCGCGCCTGGTCTTCGTCAACGGACGCCACCAGCCCGCGCACAGCGACATGGCCGGCCTGCCGGATGGGGTCGCACTCGAACCGCTGTCCCGCACCCTTACTCGCCGGTGAGCCGCGCGACGTCAACTTCATCCTGCACCGCTACGACCAGCGCAGCGAGGTCTTCGCCCGCGCCAATGCCGCGCTGGCCGACGAAGGCGTGGTCCTGCGCGTGGATGCCGGCGTGCAGGTCGATGCGCCCGTGCACCCTGGTCTTCATCGGCACGCCACAGGCCGGCGACCGCGCCTGGCACCTGCGCCACTTCATCGACGTGCGCAACGACGCCCGGCTGGACATCGTGGAGCACCAGCTCGGCGCTGCCGACCATGCACACCCTGGCCAACGAGGTGCTGCACCTGCACCTGGCCAGCGCACCGTGGTCCGCCACGCCCGCATCCAGTCCGACGCCGTGCGTGCGACCCGTTTCGCCCGCACCGACGCGGTGCTGGCGCGCGAGGCGCAGTACCAGCGCTTCGACCTGGAGCTGGGCGCGGCACTGAGCCGCAACGAACTCAACGTGCGCCTGGAAGGCGACGGTGCGCGACTGACCGCCAACGGCGTGCTGCTGGGCGACGGCCGTCGCCATGTCGACACCCGCCTGGGCATCGAGCACATCGCGCGCGACACCGCCTGCGAGCTGGTCTGGCGCGGGATCGCCGATGGCCGCAGCAAGGTCGTGTTCCATGGCGGCATCCACATCCGCTCCGGGGCCGACGGCACCGACGCTGCGCTGTCGAACAAGAACCTGCTGCTGTCGGCAGATGCCGAGATCGACAGCCAGCCGGTCCTGGTGATCGACGCCGACGAGGTCAAGGCCGCGCACGGCGCCACGGTCGGCCAGCTGGATGCCCAGTCCCTGTTCTACCTGCGCTCGCGCGGCATTCCCGAGGCGCAGGCACGGCGCCTGCTGACCGTGGCGTTCTGCCGCCAGCCGCTGCTGGCACTCGAGGACGACGGCCTGCGACAGTTCCTGCTGGGGCGGCTGGATGCGGCGCTGGCCGCTTCGCTGGGTACTGATCCTTCCATCGACGGGGCATCGGCATGAACCTGCAGTCGACCGCCGTGCACGATGCCGCGCTGGCCAACCATGAGGGCGGCGTCGACTGGGCACGCGTTCGCGCCGACTTCCCGCTGCTGATGCGCGAGGTGCACGGCAAGCCGCTGGTGTATTTCGACAACGCCAACACCGGGCAGAAGCCGCTGCCGGTGATCGCCTCGCAAGACGAGTTCTACCGCCGCCAGAACGCCAATGTCAGCCGCGCGGTGCATGCGCTTGGCAGCGAGGCGACCGAGGCCTACGAGGGTGCGCGCGGCAAGCTCGCCCGCTTCCTCAACGTCCGCGCCGACGACCTGGTGCTGTGCAGCGGAACCACCTTCGCGATCAACCTGGTCGCGTATTCGTGGGCGCTGCCGCAGCTCAAGGCCGGCGACACGATCCTGGTGTCGCGGATGGAGCACCACGCCAACATCGTGCCCTGGCAGCTGGTCGCCCAGCGCACCGGCGCCACGATCAGGGTCGCCGAGATCCTGCCCGACGGCAGCCTGACCTGGACGGCCTGCACAGGGCGATGACGCCGGACGTGAAGCTGCTGGCGGTCGCGCATGTCTCCAACGTGCTGGGCACGGTCAACCCGGTGCGCGAGATCTGCCGCGAAGCGCGCCGCCGCGGCATCGTCACCCTCGTCGACGGATCGCAGGCCGCACCGCACCTGAAGCTGGACGTGGCCGCGATCGGCTGCGATTTCTACGCGATCACTGGGCACAAGATGTGCGGCCCGACCGGTACTGGCGCGCTGTGGGCCCGGCGCGAGCACCTGCAGGCGATGCCGCCGTTCATCGGCGGCGGCGAGATGATCAAGGAAGTGAGCTTCGACGGCACGGTGTTCAACGACCCGCCGCACCGCTTCGAAGCGGGCACGCCGAACATCGCCGGCTTCGTCGGCCTGGGCGCGGCGGTCGACTACCTGGATTCGGTCGGCATGGACGCGATCGCCGCTCGCGAAGCAGAGTTGCTGGCCCACGCCACCGAGGCACTGCGGGCGATCCCCGGCCTGCGCATCTTCGGCACCGCGCCGGGCAAGGCCGCGGTGATCTCGTTCCTGGTCGAGGGCGCCCACGCCCACGATCTCGCCACCCTGCTCGACCTGGAGGGCGTGGCCGTGCGCTCCGGCCAGCACTGCGCCCACCCCCTGCTGCAGTATTTCGGTGTCGCCGCGACGCTGCGCGCCTCGCTTGCCTTCTACAACACGCATGACGAGATCGAGCGCTTCGCCGCGGCCCTGGAAAAGACCCGAAGGCTGCTCTGCTAGTCTCCCCATCCACACGGACCGGGCCGCCATGCAGGACGGGATCGGCGCGCCGTTGCGCGGGATCCGCGACAACCGGCGCGAACACATGGCCCCCGACCAGCAGACGCTGGCCCGGTTCGAACGATCAACGACGGCACCGGATCGATCGAGGGCAGCGCCGGCCGCCTGTTGAAATGGTTCGCCGGGATCGGCGTGCTGCTGGTCCTGCTGATTCTCGCCCTTTCCGTATTCCCCTCACCCGCCCGCGCAGCACCGATCCGATGGCCCCGCTGACCTTCCGCCCCGCCACTCCCGCCGACATCCCCGCCCTCGTGGCACTGGTCACGTCCGCCTACCGCGGCGACGCCAGCCGCGCCGGCTGGACCACCGAGGCCGACATGCTCGACGGCCAGCGCATCGACCCTGACGTGCTCGGCGAGGACATCGCAAGGCCACGCAGCCGGGTCCTGCTCGCCGAGCGCGACGGCACGCTGCTGGCCTGCGCGCACGTGGCCGAAGAAGACGGCGCCGGCTACTTCGGCATGTTCTCGGTGCGCCCGGACCTGCAAGGCGGTGGCGTGGGCAAGGCCGTGCTGGCCGAAGCCGAACGCATCGCCCGCGAGGAATGGCACCTTCCGGTCATGCGCATGACCGTGATCGATGTCCGCGACGAACTGATCGCCTTCTACCAGCGCCGCGGCTACGTCCGCACCGGCATCCGCAAGCCGTTCCCGTACGGCGACGAGCGCTACGGCATTCCGCTGCGCGACGACCTGCGCTTCGAGGTCCTGGAAAAGGCATTGCGCGCGGGTATCCCGTCGTGAGCGAGGCCTGGACGTTCGTCTGCGCGGCCGGTGAACTGCTCGCCGGCGAAATGAAGCCCGTATTCGACGAGGTCACCGGCACGCCGATCCTCGTGGTCAACCTGGATGGCGAGCTCTACGCCCCAAGAAGACCGCTGCAGCCACGAGGACTTCGAACTTTCCTCCGGCGCGATCGACCCCGCCGAAGGCAGCGTCGAATGCGTCCTGCACGGCGCACGCTTCGACATCCGCGACGGTCGTGCGCTCTGCGCGCCGGCCTACTCGCCGGTGCCGAAATTCCCGGTCAAGCTCGAACACGGCGGAATCTGGACACGCGACGACCGCGGCTGACGTACCCGCGAGGCGGCGGCCACACTCCGCCCTGTTGCAAATAAGAATCGGTCTCATTAGCATTGGCGGCTCCCGAATGCTGCCCGGCGGGCGCGTGGCGAAGCCGCCCGCCCACCCGGCCGCGCCCCAGCGACCGGACCGCCCCACACATGAGCCACATCCGTACCCGCAAGCACGCCGCCACGCCGCGCCTCCAGCCCGGCCTTACCACCGCCACCCTACTCACCGGCCTGACCTGCAGCGCCCGCCGTGGCGATCGAGGCATCCGACGCCGCTGACAGCGCCAAGGCGGGCACGAGCAGCGCCACCACGCTCGACGGACTGGAGGTCAAGGGCGTGGCGGGCTACCGGGCCGAACGGGTGGCATCGCCGAAGTTCACCCAGTCGCTGCAGGACACCCCGCAGACCATCCAGGTCATCACCAGCGACCTGTTCAACCAGCAGGGCGCCAGCACGCTGACCGAGGCGCTGCGCAACAGCCCCGGCGTGGGCACCTTCTACGCCGGCGAGAACGGCAACACCGCCACCGGCGACACCGTCTACATGCGCGGTTTCGACAGCTCCTCGAGCATCTTCGTCGACGGCATCCGCGACGTGGGCGCCATCTCGCGCGACGTGTTCAACATCGACCAAGGTCGAAGTGATCAAGGGTCCGGCCGGCACCGACAACGGCCGCACCTCGCCCAGCGGCGCCATCAACCTGGTCAGCAAGCAGGCCGGCCTTACCGATTTCACCAGCGCGATGGTCTCCGCCGGCACCGAGGGCTGCGCGCGCGCCACCGCGGACTGGAACCAGCAGCTAGGCGCCGGCAGCGCGTTGCGGTTGAATGCGATGTGGCAGGACAGCGACGTGCCCGGCCGCGACCACGTCAACAACAGCCGCTGGGCCCTGGCCCCTCGCTCGCCTTCGGCCTATAGATTCCAACACCCGCTACTACCTCAACCTGCTCTACATGGAACAGGACAACGTGCCGGACGGGTTCGTCCCGACCATCGGCCTGCCGGGCTGGGAGCCGCAGCCGCGCCAGGCCGCGCTGGTGGGTCATCCGGTCGACCCCGGGAACTTCTACGGCACCGCCACGACCGCGACGAGGTCACGGTGGAAATGGCCACGTTCCGCGTCGAGCATTCGTTCTCCGAGTCCGTGGTGCTGAGCAACATCGCGCGCTGGGGCCGGACCACCGGGACTACATGCTCACCGCGTTCATGACCTCCGGCACGAACACGGTCTACACCGACGTCAACGACCTCTCCACCTACGCCATCCGGCGCAGCAACCCGACCTTCAAGGACCAGGAAAACACCATCCTTGGCCGACCAGCTGAACCTGCGGATGGACTTCGCCACCGGCGCGGTCGGGCACAGCCTCAGCACCGGCGTGGAGTTCACCCGCGAGCAGCAGGAGAACGCCGGCGTCGGCGTCACCGGCGGCAGCAGCTGGCCGAACGCCAACCTCTACGACCCCGACTGGAACGTCGATGGCCTGACCTGGGCGCACAACGGCGCCGACAGCCGTGGCCGCACCGACACCGTGTCGGCCTACGCGTTCGACACCCTGAAGTTCGGCCCCTCGCTGCTGGTCGTCGGTGGCGTGCGGATCGACCACTACCAGACCGAATACGACGCCCTCTCCGCCGCCGGCGTGGTCACCGACCTGGAAGACTCGGACACGCTGTTCAACTGGAAGCTCGGCGCCGTCTACAAGGTCGGTAAGGCGGTCAGCATCTACGCCGACTACGCGGTCTCGCAGCAGCCGCCGGGTGGCAGCAACTTCCAGCTGAGCAGCGCAGCCAACAACGCCAACAACCCGAACATGGACCCGCAGAAGGCCGAGACGATCGAGGCGGGCACCAAGTGGGCGCTGGCCGATGGCGCGCTGGCGCTGGACGTGGCGATCTTCCAGACCGACGTGACCAACGAGATCACCGGCAACGCCGCCGACGGCTATTTAAGGACGGCAGGAAGCGGGTCAAGGGCGTGGAGGTGTCGACGGTGGGCAACATCACCGACAACTGGTCCCTCTCGGCCGGCTACGCCCGCATGCAGACGCGCGTGCTCAACGGCGCGCTGGTCACCGCCGACGGCACCTACAACCTGACCTACACCCCGGAACAGGCCTTCACCAGCTGGACCAGCTACCGCCTGCCGTTCGGCCTTATGATCGGTGGCGGGGCGCGCTACTCCGGCGAGATGCACCGCGGCACCGACAGCGCCGCCGGCACGCCCAAGGCGGTCAAGTCCTACACCGTCTGGGACGCGGTCGTCTCCTATCCGTTCAGCGACAGCTTCACCTTGCGCCTGAACGCCTACAACGTGTTCGACAAGCAGTACGTGGCGGCGATCAACAAGAGCGGGTACCGCTACACTCCGGGCGCCCCGCGCACGTTCCTGCTGACCGGCGAGTTCCGCTTCTGAGTGGCGTCGGCCGGGGTTCACCACGACCCCGGCCAAGGAGCCAAGCCATGCTGTTGCACATCCCACAGGTACTGGCGGCCGAGGAAGTCGGGCGGATCCGCACGGCGCTCGACGGCGCCGAATGGACTGACGGCCGCGAAACGGTCGGCGCACAGGGCGCGACGGTGAAGCGGAACCTGCAGCTCGCGGAGGCATCGCCGCTCAAGGCCGAGCTGGGCCAGCGCGTGCTGGCGGCGCTGGAACGCAATGCACTGTACTTTTCCGCCGCGCTTCCCCTGCGCGTGCTGCCGCCGCGCTTCAACCGCTACGAGGGCGGTGGCCACTACGGTTTCCACGTGGACGGTGCGGTGATGGCCAATGGCGCCGGTAAGGCGCGCGGCCACGTGAGGTCGGACCTGTCCTGCACCCTGTTCCTGTGCGACCCGGATGAGTACGACGGTGGCGAACTGGTGGTCAGCGACACCTATGGCGAACACGAGGTCAAGCTGCCGGCGGGCGACATGATCCTGTACCCGTCCAGCAGCCTGCACCGGGTGGCGCCCGTGACCCGCGGTGCGCGGCTGGCGTCGTTCTTCTGGGTGCAGAGCATGGTCCGAGACGAAGGCAACCGCCGCATGCTGTTCGAGATGGACATGGCGATCGAGGCGTTGCGTACCGGCGGCGCCGATTCCACCGCGGTGCTGCGCCTCACCGGCATCTACCACAACCTGCTGCGGCAATGGGCCGAAGTCTGAGCACGCCGCGGCCACGCCGTCGCGCCGATGCGGTCAACCGGACGCCCGGCCGCACGTTTGCCATGCCGTGTCCGCCGCCCGCGGACACCCTCCCGATCGTCCGGCGGTCCCCCGGCACAACCCTCGCCCATTTTCCGTGAAGCCTGCAGACACCCGCCACGATCCGGTTTCCGCGCAGCAGCGTCGCGGCTTCTGGCTGCGCCAGCTGCACCAGTGGCACTGGATCAGTTCGGCGGTCTGCCTTATCGGGATGCTGCTGTTCACGGCGACCGGGATCACCCTCAACCACGCGGCGAAGATCGAAGCGCAGCCGCAGGTCGAGAACCGCACCGCCGAGCTGCCGGCGACCCTGCTCGCACGCCTTACCACGGAACCCGAAGAGGGCAACGCGCCGCTGCCGGCGGACGTGGCCGCCTTACTGGGCGAGGCGCTGCAGATATCGCTTGGCCGCCGTCCTGCGGAGTGGTCGCCCGAGGAAGCGTACGTGTCGATGCCTTCGCCCGGCGCCGACGCCTGGCTGAGCATCGACCGCCAAAGCGGTGCGGTGGAATTCGAGCGCACCGGCCGGGGTTGGGTGTCTTATTTCAACGACCTGCACAAAGGCCGCAACGCGGGCCCGGCGTGGGGCTGGTTCATCGACGTCTTCGCCATTGCCTGCCTGGTGTTCTGCATCAGCGGGCTGTTCCTCCTGCACCTGCATGCGCGGCAACGCCGCCTGACCTTACCGCTGGTCGGCCTGGGGCTGGTCGTGCCGGTGCTGCTCACCCTGCTTTTCATCCACTGACGAGGTCCGTTCCATGCGCGCCAAGCTGTTCATCGCGGTCAGCGGCCTGCTGACGCTGCCGGCCTACGCGGCCGAGCTCGAGATCAACGTCGAGATCCCCAAGCTCAACGTGGCCGAGTACCACCGCCCCTACGTGGCGATCTGGCTCGAGGGCGCCGACCAGAAGGTCGCGGCCAACCTCGCGGTCTGGTACCAGATGAAGGACACCGCCGAAGGCCACGGCACCAAGTGGCTTCCCGACCTGCGCCAGTGGTGGCGCAAGTCCGGCCGCACCCTGCAGGTGCCCGTGGACGGCATCACCGGCCCGACCAAGCCGGTTGGCAGACATGTGCTCGACATCACCGGCACGCAGCCGCAACTCAAGGGTCTCGCACCGGGCGACTACACCCTGGTGGTCGAGGCCGTGCGCGAGGTCGGCGGCCGCGAGCTGGTGAAGATTCCCTTCTCGTGGCCGGCGAAGACCGCGCAGGCCGGCAGCGCGCAGGGCAGCTCCGAACTCGGCGCGGTGACCCCATGGTCAAGCCCTGAATCCAGCACCGAATCCCGTCCCGCTATCCGATTTCCTCCGCATCCGCTGCGGACACCCCCGGAGGTCCATATGAAGCGTTCCCTGATCCTCGTCGCGCTGGTTGCCGGCGCGGCTTCGTTCCCGTTGCTGGCCCACAAGCAGTGGCTGCTGCCGTCGTCGACCGTCGTCGCCGGCAAGGAGGCCTGGGTCACCGTCGATGCGGCGGTGTCCAACCAGCTGTATTACCCGGACCACGTGCCGATGCGCCTGGACAACCTCGTCGTGACCGCGCCGGACGGCAGCACGCTGCAGCCGCAGAACCCGGTCACCGGCAAGTACCGCAGCGTGTTCGACGTGCAACTGGAGCAGGACGGCACCTACCGCATCGCCAACGTCAACGCCGGCCTGTCCGCGCGCTGGGATACGGCCGAAAGCCTGGCCGCCGCCAAGGCGGCCAAGGACAAGCCGGCGCCCCCGGCGGCATGGGCGGGCCTGGCGGGCCTGGCGGGCCCAGCGGCGCCTGGCGGTGGACGCGGTGGCTTCCTGCGCAACGCCACGCCGGAAGACCTCGCGACCCGGATCCCGAAGGACGCGAAGAACGTGCAGGTCACCGAGAGCATCGGCCGGGTGGAGACCTTCGTCACCAAGGGTGCGACCAGCAGCGTCACCGCCAGCGGCAAGGGCCTGGAGCTGGTGCCTGTCACCCATCCCAACGACCTGTTCGCCGGCGAGGAAGCCACGTTCAAGCTGGTCATCGACGGCCAGCCCGCCGCCGGCCTGGAGATCGAAATCGTGCGCGGCGCCACCCGCTACCGCAACGCGCAGCAGGAGATCACGCGCAAGACCGCCGCCGACGGCAGCTTCACCGTCACCTTACCGGAACCGGGCATGTACTGGCTGGAAGCCTCCACGAGCGACGGCAAGACCAGCTCGCCGCAGGCCGGGCAGCGCCGCCGCCTGAGCTACGTGGCCACGCTGGAAGTGCTGCCGCAGTAAACCTGTCAGGGGCGGACATGGAACAGGCCACTGGCGGCGGCCTCGCCAGCCTCGGCGGCGAAAGCATGGGAACGCGCTGGAGCGTGCGCATGTCCGCGCGCTCCGGCACGGACCTGCATGTGCTGCACGCCGGGATCCAGCAAGCGCTGGACCTGGTGGTGGCGCAGATGAGCACGTGGGACCCGGCCTCCGACATCAGCCGCTACGCCCATGCGCCGGCGGGCACCTGGCTGCGCTTGCCCGCGGAATTCGCACGCGTGCTGGACTGCGCGACCGCCGTCGCCCAGGCCAGCGACGGCGCGTTCGACCCGACCCTCGGCCCGCTGGTGGACCTGTGGGGCTTCGGCAGCGCCGGCACGGCGCGTCGCGTGCCCACCGCACACGATATCGAGAGCGCCCGCGCCCGCAGTGGCTGGACGCGGATCGAACGCCGCGACGAGGGACGCGAACTGCTGCAACCCGGCGGCCTGCAGCTGGACCTGTCGGCGATCGCCAAGGGTTTCGGCGCCGACCTGGTCGCGGCGCACCTGCGCGGACGCAGCATCGCCGCTGCGCTGGTGGAAGTCGGTGGCGAGATCCGCGGCTACGGCCGCAAGCCCGACGGCGAACGCCTGGCGGGTGCTGGTCGAGTCGGCGGCGGACGGGCGCGCGCAGCTCGACGAACTGCCGCCGCGGGTGCTGCGCGTGGACGATGCCGCCGTCGCGACATCCGGTGACCGTTGGCATCGCTTCGAACAGGACGGGCATCGCTATGCGCACACCATCGACCCGCGCACCGGCGCGCCGGTGGCGGATGCGGCCGCGTCGGTCACCGTGCTTGCCGCCGATGCGATGCACGCCGACGCCTGGGCCACGGCACTGACCGTGATGGGCGGCAGGGCGGGACTGGAATTCGCGCACGCGCGTGGACTGGCCGCGCGTTTCGTGGTGCGCGAGGACGGGCGCCTGCTCGAATCGATGACCGAAGCGTTCCGGACGCACCTGGCGGCATGAGCACTCCCGGCGCCCCGCGGCGCAGCCCTCCCCGGTCCTGCTCGGCAACCTCGGTCTGCTCGCCCTGCTGGTGCTGCTGGCAGGCCTGCTGCTGTCGCTGCACGGCGATCGATGGTGGCTCGCAGATCCGCGACCGCTGCGCTGGTGGCTGGCGGGGGCATGCTGCTGGGCTATGCCGGGTTCTGCGCGGCTTTCCTGCGACGGAGCGGCGACGTTCATGCCGCAGCCGCGCTGGCACCGGATGCGCCTGCCCCGGTGCTGGTGGCCTGGGCCAGCCAGACCGGATTCGGCCGACTGCTGGCCGAACGCAGCGCCGCGATGCTGCGCGAAGGTACGCAGCCGGTGTCGGTACTGCCGATCGAAGCGGTCGATGCCGGACTGCTCTCCCGCACCCGCCGCGCCCTGTTCATCGCCGCCACCACGGGCGAAGGCGATCCGCCCGACCATGCACTCGCGTTCCTGCGGCGGACCATGGCGCTGGCGCCTGACTTGGCTGGCCTGGAATACGCGCTGCTGGCGCTCGGCGATCGCGAGTATCACGACTTCTGCGCCTTCGGACGCCAGCTGGACGGATGGCTGCGTGCGCGCGGTGCGAGCGCGCTGTTCGACCGCCTCGAGGTCGACAATGCCGACCAGGCCACGCTGCGCCACTGGCAGTACGAGATCGGCAGGATCGGTGGCCTTACCGACCTGCCGGACTGGGCGCCGCCGGCGTACGAAGCCTGGCGACTGCAGTCGCGCATCGCCGTGAACGAAGATGGTCCCGGCACGCCCATGTTCGATCTGGCGCTGGTGCCCGACGACGGCAGGCTGCCGGCGTGGACGGCCGGCGACATCGCCGAAATCGGACCGCGCAATCCGCCGGCGCAGGTCGGCGCACTGCTCGAGGCGCTGGACCTTCCGGCGAGCGCGAGCGTGGCCACGGACCGGGGCGCGGAACCGCTGCCGCTGCTGCTGTCGCGCATGCAGCTTCCCGACGTGGCCGCGGTGCATGGCCTGTCCGCGCAGCAGCTGGCCGACCGCCTGCAGCCGCTGCCGCACCGCGAGTATTCCATCGCATCGATTCCCGACGAAGGCTGCGTGCGGTTGCTTATCCGGCGCATGACCCATCCGGACGGCGCACCGGGCCTGGGCAGCGGCTGGGCTCTGCGATCGCGCCGCGCCGGGCGAAACGATCGACCTCCGCCTGCGCCGCAACCCCGGCTTCCATCCGCCACCGCCGGAACTGCCGCTGGTCCTGATCGGAAACGGCACCGGCATCGCCGGCCTGCGGGCGCACCTGCGGGCGCGCATGGCGGCCGGCGCACGCGGCAACTGGTTGCTGTTCGGCGAACGCAGTCCGGAACACGACAGGCCCTACGACGGGGAATTACGCCAGTGGCAGGCCGAGGGCTGGCTGGAACGCCTGACCTGGCCTTCTCCCGTGCGGCTCGCGATCCGGCCTACGTGCAACACCGGCTGTCGGCGGCCGCCGGCCCATTGCGCCAGTGGGTGGACAACGGCGCATCCATCCTGGTCTGCGGCAACGCGACGGGCATGGCACCGGCGATCGACGCGGTACTGGCCGACATCCTCGGCGAAGAACGCCGCGATGCGCTCCGTGCCGCGGGCCGCTACCGGCGCGACGTCTACTGACCCCGCTTTACCGGTGGTCTTCCGTAGCCACCCGATGCACGGGTCCGCCCGCGTTGCGCTCCACCTGGACCAGCAGCAACTCGCCGGCACCTTCAATCGAATAGCGTCGGCGACCGGCGACCGGCGCCAGCCAGGCGCTGTCGCCCTGCGCGAGTGCCGCCCGCTCGCGGCCGTCGGCACCGATCCGGGCCGTGCCTGCCAGCACATACACCGCCCAGGATGTGCGCTCGTCGCCGAAGCACCACATGCTGCCGACCAGCGGCCGATGCAGCAGCGTGGCGGAGACCACCTCCGGACGCCACATCACGTTGAACACCTGCACGGGCCCGTCGAGCGGGATGCCGGTAACCGGGCGCGCGCCATGGAAGCGCGTGCGCTGGTGCGGCGGCAGAAGGTCGACCCGCCCGCCATCGTCGAAGTGCAGGGCCAGTAAGGCCATTGCCATGGAGCAGCACCTGTTCGCGCTCCACCCCGGGGAAGGGCGAGAAATCCGCGGCCGCGTCGACCTCGGCGATGGACAGGCGCAGCTGCCAGCCCTCCGCATCGGGCATCGCCAAGGACTTCGCGGGTCCAGCCACGCCCGTTGCGCCAGCGCGTGCGCCGGTATTCGGTGGCAGGGATCGCGAGTACGCCATGCTCGTTCATGCGTGCATTCTGCCGCAGACACCGCAGCCGGACCCCCGAAAGAAATCGCCCGGCCGCACGTCCTGTGCGTGCCGGGCGATGAGGTACATCCCTGTCGGCGTCCTGCCTGGTCCCCGCGTCCCTGCCAACGGACACCGGCCGCGCCTCCATGCGCACACCGGTGCCTCTCCACTGCTTCCTGCCGACGCACGCGCGGTGCGGATCCTCAAGGCTTCCCTGCCGGATGGACCAGTGTTTGTTACGCAACCCGCGACAGAAAGCGGACAGACGACCTCAGCGTCGGGCTACCGGTTTGGCCGGCGTGGCGACGGCCTGCTTGCCGGACGCCGGCTTGGCCTTGGCCGAACCGGCACGCGATGCACCGACCGCGATCAGGTCCCGGTTGCGCTCCACGGTCTTCAGCCCGATGCCCTTGACCAGGGCCAGTTCGTCGGCGCTCTTGAACGGCCCGTTGGCCCTGCGGTACTCGACGATCGCTTCGGCCTTGGACGGACCGATCCCGACCAGCGACTTCTCCAGCTGCGCCGCGTCGGCGCTGTTGATGTCGACCTTGTCGGCGGCGAACGCAGCGCCGGCGAACAGCAGCAGCGACAGCAGCAGCGTCTGGAACAGAACGGAAAACGACTTCATGACAACGCTCCTTGTTGTTCAGGGATTGCCGGCTGCGGTGTCCTTGTCTTTCGCCGGCACACGCAGTCTCACGCGCCGTCCCGGACCCGCCTATCGCTGTGCCGCCCATGCGGTGACCCGTCAAGCCCGTGTTCACCTGTAGGAAATTTCCGCCCGCAGGCCGGGCGTAGAATGGCCGCCATCAAATTGCCTCTGGATCCAACATGACCGCCACCGGGCTCGATTCCCGTGCCGCTGCAGAATTCATCGACGAAAAATGGGATGGCGACATCGTCCCGCAGCTGGTCGAATACATCCGCATCCCCAACAAGTCGCCGATGTTCGACAAGGACTGGCAGGCCAATGGCCACATGGATGCCGCGGTGCAGCTGATGGAGTCGTGGGCCCGGGCCCAGGCCATTCCCGGCCTGCACGTCGAGGTGGTGCGCCTGGAGGGCCGCACTCCGCTGATCTACGCCGAGATACCGGCCAGCGGCCCCGATGCCGGCGAAGACACCGTGCTGCTGTACGGCCACCTGGACAAGCAGCCGGAGATGACCGGCTGGGACGCCGATCTCGGCCCGTGGATCCCGGTGCTGAAGGGTGACCGGCTCTACGGTCGCGGCGGCGCCGACGACGGCTATGCGCTCTTCGGCTCGCTGGCGGCAATCCAGGCGCTGCAGCGGCAGGGCGTGCCGCATGCGCGCTGCGTGCTGCTGATCGAGGCCTGCGAGGAATCCGGCAGCTACGACCTGCCCGCCTATGTCGACCACCTTGGCCGCGCGCATCGGCAAGCCCTCGCTGGTGGTGTGCCTGGATTCGGGCTGCGGCAACTACGAGCAGCTGTGGTGCACCACCTCGCTGCGCGCGGCGCAGCCGGCGGCAACCTCACGGTGAACGTGCTCAACGAGGGCGTCCACTCCGGCGACGCTTCGGGCATCGTTCCGTCCAGCTTCCGCCTGCTGCGCCAGCTGCTGTCGCGGCTGGAGGACGAAAACACCGGCAGGATCAGGGTCGAGGGCCTGTTCGTCGAGGTTCCGGCCGAACGCCAGGAGCAGGCCGGCAAGGTCGCCGGCGTGCTCGGCGACGAGGTGTTCAGCAAGTTCCCGTTCCTCGACGGGATGTCGCCGATGTCCGACGACCTCACCGAACTGGTGCTCAACCGCACCTGGCGGCCGGCGCTGTCGGTGACCGGCGTGGATGGCATGCCGCCGCTGTCCTCGGCTGGCAACGTCCTGCGTCCGCACACCTCGGTGAAGCTCTCGCTGCGCCTGCCGCCGACCCCTGACGGCAAGCGCGCCGGCGAACTGCTCAAGGAGGTCCTGCTGAAGGACCCGCCGAACGGCGCCAGGGGTCGAACTGGAACTGGAGAAGGCCTCCACCGGCTGGAACGCGCCGGCGCAGTCACCGTGGCTGACCGCGGCGATCGAGGCAGCGTCGCAGGCGGCGTTCGGCAAGCCGGCGATGTACATGGGCGAAGGCGGCACGATCCCGTTCATGGGCATGCTCGGCGAGAAGTTCCCGGGCGCGCAGTTCATGATCACCGGCGTGCTCGGCCCGCACTCCAATGCGCATGGCCCGAACGAGTTCCTGCACATCCCGATGGGCAAGCGCGTGACCCGCTGCGTCTCCCACGTGATCGCCGAGCACTACCTTTACCCAGCGCGCGCGGCGACACCACCGGCGTGGGCGCGGTGGCCGGTGGACAGGCGCACGGCGACCACGGCTGCTGCTGAAGCAGCCCCCGGGCCCGCGGGAAAGCGAAAGGCGCCGGCGACCACCGGCGCCTTTGCTGTTTCCGGCTGTCGCACCCGCGCCGCCGGGTTGCGCTACGCTCCGCGCACCCCACCCAACCCGACCGGAGCGTTCAGATGGAACAGATCTTTGGTGGCGGCATCCTGTGGACCCTGCTCATCGGCCTGATCGCCGGCCTGCTCGCGCGCGCCCTCAAGCCCGGCAACGACAAGCTCGGCCTGCTGTGGACCATCGTCCTGGGCATCGCCGGCGCCCTGCTCGCCCGCTTTGTCGGCGGCGCACTGGGCTGGTATGCCCCGGGGAGCCGACCGGCTTCATCGCTTCGGTGATTGGCGCCATCATCCTGCTGGTCCTGTATGGCCTTACCAGGAAGAAAAGGACCTGACCGGCCACGCCGTCCCCCCTGGGCCCCGCACGCGGGGCCCCGTCGTTTACGGATGCTGCAGTGCGACCGCCGCGCAGGCTCGCCTGCCCCCACCGCCGCCGTTTACCCTGTGCGTCCGCTCCCGAACAACGCCTGCATGCCCGCCACCGACCGCACCGAGCAACGCCTTACCGGACCCGCCAGGCCCTGTCCGATCCCGACGCGGTGCTGCAGGTGGCCTCGGCCGATGCGAGCTTCCGCAGCTACTGGCGCACGACAAGTGGCGGCCGCAGCTGGATCGTGATGGACGCGCCCCCGGGCGCGAGGACATCGAGCCGTGGCTGCGGATCGGCGCGCGGTTGGCCGATGCCGGCCTGCACACGCCGGCCGTGCGCGCGTCCGATACCGCCGAGGGCTTCGTGCTGATGGAGGACCTTGGCGACCGGCTGTACCTGCCCGAACTGGACGCCTCCAGCGCCGACGCCCTGTACGTACCGGCGATCGACGCGATCCTTAGCCATGCAGTCCGGCGTGTCGACCGATGGCCTGCCCGCGTTCGACGAACCGTGGATGGTGATGGAACTGGAGCTGATGCCGGAATGGTTCCTGCGCCGCCACCTGGGCTTCCAGCCCGGGTGCGAGGACTGGGACCCTATCGAGTCCGCGTTCCGCGCCATCCTCGACGCCGCGCACGCGCAGCCGCAGCGCTTCATGCATCGCGACTTCCACTCGCGCAACCTGCTGGTCGTCGACGGCGGGAATCCCGGCGTGATCGACTTCCGGGCGCGATGCGCGGTCCGTTGGCGTACGACCTGGCCTCGCTGCTGCGCGACTGCTACATCGCCTTACCGGAAGAACGCGTCTCGGCCTTAGCGCGAAAGTTACCGCCGGCGCGCGGTGGCGCAGGGACTGACCGACGCCGGCGAGACCGAGTTCGCGCGCTGGTTCGACTGCACCGGCCTGCAGCGGCACATCAAGGTGCTGGGCATCTTCTGCCGGCTTGCCTACCGCGACGGCAAGCCCGGCTACCTTACCGACCTGCCACTGGTCTGGCGCTACGTGCGCGAGGTCGGCAGCCGCCACGAGGCGATCCGGCCGATGGTCGAACTGCTCGAGCGCGCGATCGGCGGGCGCGACATCACCCGGCCGCGGGAAAACTGAGGTGCGCGCGCTGGTTTTCGCCGCCGGCCTGGGCGAGCGCATGCGCCCGCTCACCGACCACACGCCCAAGCCGCTGCTCGAAGCCGGTGGCAAGCCGCTGATCGCCTGCCACCCTGGAGAAGCTGGCCGGACTGGGCGTGCGCGAGGTGGTGGTCAACACCTCGTGGCTGGCGCCGCGCTTTCCGGAACTGCTGGGCGATGGCGCGCGCTGGGGCCTGCGGTTGCATTACAGCCATGAAGGCCCCGCGCCGCTGGAAACCGGCGGCGGCATGCTGCATGCGCTGCCGCTGCTCGGCGACGCGCCCTTCGTGGCGATCAACGGCGACATCTGGACCGACTACGACTTCGCCCGGCTGCCGCGTGAACCGCGTGGCGACGCGCACCTTATCCTTAGGTCGACAACCCGGAACACCACCCGCAGGGCGACTTCAGCCTCGGCCAGGACGGCACGGTGGACGCCGCCGGCACCTCCCGGCTGACCTTCTCCGGCATCGGCGTCTATCGCCCACGCGTGCTCGACGGCTGGCGCGACACCGTGGCCGGCGATCCCGGCATGCCCCCCGCTTCAAGCTCGCGCCCCTGCTCCGGGCGGCGATGGCGCGCGCGGCGGTCACCGGCGAGCATCACCGCGGCCGCTGGACGGACGTCGGCACGCCGGCGCGGCTGGCCGCGCTGGACGGGCAGCTGGGCGGCTGACTGCAGCAACGGCGACTGGCACAGCCCACCCGCCCCAGGTCCGCCTCGGGCGCGGTCCACCACGACGGGTCGGGAAAGGCGCCGCAACCCACGTCATGGACGGCGATCGGTCGCGGCCCTGCATTGACCGCAAGGCCTATTTCCCGCCATTGCCGCTTCACGCGTAATTAAGCCTCCCGGCTCCGATCATCTCCGGCAAGAACACCGGACCAGACGACCATCAGGAGAGCAACCATGTGGCGCACGCCGCTGCTGTCGACCGTTCTGCTCGCATCCACCGCCTTCGCCGCCCCCCCCAGGCCGCCCCCGCCCCCGCCGCCCCGCCTGCGGCGCCTGCCACGGCACGCCAGGCGGTGGTCGGCGACCCCACCAGCAGCTGCGCCTACCTGACCGTCAACCAGGTGAACTTCCCGAGAGTCGAGACATCTTCGATGCGGTGATCACCCAGATCGACGGCAAGAGCACGCCGCTGAGCCGGACCAACCGCTACCGCGTCAAACCCGGCGCCCACGTGCTGACCCTCGCCGACCGGATCGATCCCAAGCGTGTGCCGGCCGCTGCCAACACGCAGATTTCCAAGATGAAGCGCCTGGAGCAGCAGCGCGCGTACAAGAAGGTCGAGCTCGACGTGCAGCCTGGCGTGACCTACGCACTGGGCGCGAAGCTGCTGCGCGACAGGCTCGACGCCGCCAGCATCCGCAGCAACGCCTACTGGGAGCCGGTGGTCTGGGACATGCGCCCGGAGCCGTGCAAGTAGCGCGGATCGTCCGCGGCAATCCACCTGAAGGAGAAGACCATGCCACGCGCACTTTTGCTGTCATCGGTCCTGTTGCTCGCTCCGGCGGCCCACGCCGCCACGCCCGGCAACGCCGCGCCGGTCACCGGTGTGGCGGGCAGTACCTGCGCCTTCGTCACCGACCAGCGCGCGGCGGTACCCGAGAGCCAGGACATCTTCGCGGTCGAGATCACCCGGATCGACGGCACCAGCACGCCACTTGACCCGAGGAACCGGCACAAGGTCGCGCCGGGCAGCCGCACGCTCACGGTCACCGACCACATCGATCCGGACCGGCTGCCGGCGGCCGCCCTCGCCCAGATCGAAAAGATGAAGCGGCTGGAACTGCAGCACGCCTACAAGCCGTTCACCATCGAGGTGCAGCCGGGGGTGAGCTACGCCGTCGGTGCGCGCCTGCTGCGCGACCGGCTGGACGTGCAGAGCATCCGTGACAACGCCTATTGGGAGCCGGTGGTCTGGGAGCAGCGGCCGGAAGCCTGCCGCTGACTCGGCCGGGCGTCGGCGTCAGCCTGCGCCCGCCAGCAGCACGCGCAGGAACGGCACGGTGACCCGCCGCTGCGCGGCGAGTGATTCGCGATCGATCCGGTCCAGCAGCGCGGCCAGCTGCGCGATGTCGCGGCCGGTGCGGGTCAGCAGCCAGTCGATGGCCGCATCCTCGAGCACCAGTCCACGACGCCGGGCACGGTCGCGCAGGACGTCGCGCCGGCCCTCGTCGTCCAGCGGACGCAGCGCCACGCGCGTGCACTGGCCCAGCCGCGAGCGCAGGTCCGGCAGGACCAGCGGCAGCGCCGCGGGACCGGCGCCCGCCAGGTACAGGACGCCGCGTCCGGCGGCACGGGCGCGGTTGTGGAAGTCGAACAGGGCGACCTCCTCGCCGCGATCGCCGGCGATCGCCTCGAGCCCGTCCAGCGCGACCACGTCGGTGGACTCCAGCGCCTCCAGCGCATCGGACAGCCGGCCCGCCGCCGCGCGCAATGGCAGGTAGGCCGCACGCCGGCCGGCCTGCTCGGCTTCGGCGCACACCGCCAGCCCGAGATGGGTCTTGCCGGTAGCCGGGCCACCTTCGACGTAGACCCAGTCCGCGCCGGGCTCGCAGGCCAACGCGCGGATCTGCGCCAGCGCACCGGCCGGCGCGCCGAAGAAGCTGTCCAGCCTCTGGTCCGGCGGATAGCGCAGCGACAACGGCAACTGGGGCGTAGCCCCGGGCAGCCCGCTCACGGCGCGTCCGTTCCCCGGCTGGCGGCCTGCTGGACCGAGTCCGGATCGACGTACGTGTCGAGCACGATCGCCGGGTGCCCGCCGGTGTACAGCCCGCTTTCGCGGTAGCGTTCCTTGGCGAAGCGCAGCAGCACGTTGGCCACCGCCGCCACCGGCAGCGCCAACAGCATGCCGACGAATCCGAACAGCTGGCCGCCCGCCATGATCGCGAAAATCACCGCCATCGGATGCAGGCCGATCTTGTCGCCGACGATGCGCGGCGTGAGCACGTAGCTTTCCAGCATCTGGCCGACGACGAACACCACGCCCACCGGGACCAGCAGCTGCGGGTCCAGCCCCTTGGCCTGGACCAGCGCGGCGACCACCGCCAGGGATCACACCGGTGGTCGCGCCCAGGTACGGGATGAAGCTGATCAGGCCAGCGATCAGGCCGATCAGCAGGCCCAGCTTGAGCCCGACCAGCGACAGGCCGGACGCGTAGATCAGGCCCAGCGCGATCATCACCACGAACTGGCCGCGCAGGAACGCGCCGAGCACTTCGTTGGATTCGCTCGCCAGGCGGGAGACGGTGTCGAGGTGGTCGCGCGGCACCAGGGCCGCGACGCGCTCGACCAGCAGGTCCCAGTCCCGCAGGAAGTAGAAGGTCAGGATCGGCACAAGCACGATGTTGGCCAGCCACGCGACCATCGCCACGCCCGAGCGCGACAGGTAGCCGAACAGCGTCGCCGCAAAGCCCCCGGCCTGTGCCCAGTGGGTGCGCACCCACTCGCAGGCGCCCGGTGTCCAGCCAGCCGACCAAGGTCCAGACCGCTCCTGTGTTCGACCCACGGCAGCGCGGTCTGCAGCACCCAGTCGCGGTACTCCGGCGCCGCCGCGACCAGGTCACGACCTTGGCGCTCCAGCAGCGGCAGCAGGATCACCAGCGCCAGCACCATCACCAGCGCCATCGCACCGAACACCACCGCCACCGCCAGGTTGCGGGAGAAACCGCGACGCTGCAGGCGATCCACCAGCGGGTCGCCGGCCCAGCCCAGCAGCGCGCCCATACGAACGGCGTCAGGATCGGCGCCAGCAGCCAGACCAGCCAGACAGCCACCGCGACCACCGCCAGCCATTTGAGCTGGCGCAGGAATCGGGCGATCTCGTATTCCGGCGTGTCGGTCATCGGATGCGGTACTCCGCGGGCACGCCCTCGACGGCGACCACCGGGGCGTCCTCGCCCAGCATGCGCTGGAAGCCGGCCATGCCGGTGAGGAGGTCGAGATCGAACTCAACCCGCCCGGCTTCGGCGCGGACGGGGGCGATCCGGCGCACCACCGGCATCTTCTGCAGCATTGCCGACAGGCGCAGGTAATCCCCGGCATCGCGCAAGCCGGTGAAGGCCACCCGGTGGGTCCCCGCCGGTTCGGACGACGACACCTTGGCGTAGCGGCGGATCAGCGCGTCGGCCGCCACGTCGGCACCGCTGGCTATCGCCCGGCGCGCGTCGCTGTCACTGACCGTGCGGGTCGCCGGGACCTTGCCGGCGTCGACGAAGGTCCAGTCCGCGGTCCAGCCCGAGCCACTGCGGTACAGCTTGCCGATCAGCTGCATCGGCGGGCTGTAGCGGGCGGACGCCCCATGACCGCGGCCGGGTCGCGGCGCCAGATGGCGCCGACGGCGGCCTGTTCGGCCGCCCCGCCGGCCGGCAGGCCGAGCTTGAATCCGCGCTCCTGGGCCCGGTCGAGCACGCTGCGGGCGGCGTTGACCTTACCGGTGCTCAGCAGGCGCGGGCCGGTGCCATCGTCGATGGCCAGCCAAAGCACAGGCTTGGGCCGCGGCTGCGGCCAGACCGGCAGGCCCAGCGCGGCGGCGATCGTATCCACCGACTCCGGTACGAAGCGCACCACCAGCATGGTCCGGAAGGTCGGCGCACCGCTGGGCGAAAGCCCCCATTCCATGGCGGTAGTCGTAACTGTCGACGTAGGCCTTGGCGTTGCGCAGTTCCTGCGCCACGCCCGGCCGGTTGACCACCCCGGCATCGCCCGACAGTTTTTCGAGCACCTCCGCCAGCGCACGCGCGAACCCGGCATCGCGGGCCTTATCGACCTGGCTGTTGACCGGGACCTCGGCCGCATACACGCCCTGCGCGCTGGCCAGGTCACCCTCGGTACGCAGCCCATCCTGGGCCTGCAGGGGACCGGCCAAGGCCCGCTGCCACGACCAGCGCCAAGGCACAGGTGGGTAAGGGCACGGCCCATGAGGGTGCGGCTGGATCGCATGCGGGTTCCTCGCAGGGCGGAAGATGGAGTCACGGGGAATTGTTGCCCGAATGCCGCCATCGCGCCAATCGAGCCGGTCCGGCACGGCCATACACGGGCCGGCTGCTAGAATGCGCTCCCCGATTCCATGCCGCAGGCCCCGCACGTGAGCCAGACCCCGACGCCCGCCTCCCTGACCTACCGCGACGCGGGCGTGGACATCGACGCCGGCAACGAGGTCGTCGAACGGATCAAGCCGCTGGTCAAGCGCAGCTTCCGTCCGGAGGTGATGGGCGGCCTGGGCGGCTTCGGCGCGCTGTTCGACCTGTCGAACAAGTACCGCGAGCCGGTCCTAGTGTCCGGCACCGATGGCGTCGGCACCAAGCTGAAGCTGGCCCAGCAGCTGGGTCGCCACGACACCATCGGCATCGACCTGGTCGGCATGTGCGTCAACGACATCCTTATCTGGGGTGCCGAGCCGCTGTTCTTCCTCGACTACTTCGCCACCGGCAAGCTCGACGTGGAGACCACCGTGGCCGTGGTCGGCGGCATCGCGCGCGGTTGCGAGGAATCGGGCTGCGCGCTGATCGGCGGCGAGACCGCCGAGATGCCGGACATGTACCCGCCGGGCGAGTACGACCTTACCGGCTTCGCGGTCGGCGCGGTGGAGAAGTCGCAGCTGCTGGACGGCGCCAAGGTGCGCGAAGGCGACGTGCTGCTCGGCATCGCCTCCTCCGGCCCGCACTCGAACGGCTATTCGCTGATCCGCCGGATCTACGACCGCGCCGGCCGCCCGGCCGAGCTGCAGGTCGGCGGCGTGGCCCTTACCGATGCGCTGATGGCGCCCACCCGGCTGTACGTGAAGCCGGTGCTGGCGCTGCTGCGCGAGCACGGCGAGTCGATCAACGCCATGGCCCACATCACCGGCGGCGGCCTGACCGAGAACATCATCCGCGTCATCCCCGACGGCCTGGGCCTGCAGATCGAGGCCTCGGCGATCGTCCTGCCGCCGGTGTTCGACTGGCTGCAGCGCGAAGGCGCGGTGGCCGACGCCGAGATGTGGCGCACCTTCAACTGCGGCGTCGGCTTCGTGCTGGTGGTGCCGCAGGCGTCGGTGGCGGCCGTGGCGGCCAGCCTGGACGCGCACGGCCTTACCCATCGCCCGATCGGCCAGGTGACGCGCCTGTCGAACGGCGGCGCCGGCGACGGCGAGCGCGTCCACATCGGCTGATCCGGCCACGATGAGCAGTCCCACGACCGGTCGCAAGCCGCGCCTGGCGGTTCTGGTGTCCGGACGCGGCAGCAACCTGCAGGCCGTGCTCTGCGCCATCGCCGACGGCAGGCTCGATGCCGAGATCGTCGGCGTGTTTTCCGACCGGCCCGGCGCGGCGGCCCTGGAACGGGTCCCGGCGCCGCTGCGCTGGAGTGCGGAGCCGCGCCGCTTCGCCGACCGCGCCGCGTTCGATGCCGCACTGGCCGATGCCGTCGACGCGACCGCACCGGACTGGGTGTTCTGCGCCGGCTACATGCGCATCCTCGGCGACGCCTTCGTCCAGCGCTTCGACGGTCGCCTGCTCAACGTGCACCCCTCGCTGCTGCCCCGCTACAAGGGCCTGCATACCCATGCGCGCGCCCTGCAGGCCGGCGACAGCGAGCACGGCGCCAGCGTCCACTTCGTCGTGCCCGAGCTGGACGCAGGCACGGTGGTGGCGCAGGCACGGATCCCGGTGCTGGCCGGCGACAATGCCGACGACCTTACCGCGCGCCTGCTGCCGGAGGAGCACCGGCTGGTGGTGGCGGTGCTGGCGCTGGCTGCGGGCGGCCGGCTGGCTGAACGGGGGGACAGGTCGAACTGGATGGTCAGATCCTGTTTAGACCACTGCAACTAGATTCCACCGGACGCCTGCACCCCGGATCACACTGCTGACATCGCAACCCGGGCATGCTGGAGCCTTCGCCGTCGAACCGACCGCATGCATCCCCGAATCCGCGCCCTCCGTTTCGTATTCCTCGCCGCCTGCCTGCCATTGCCGGGCAGGCTTTCGCGCAGGCCGACCCGCAGCCCGCGCTGCCGGCACCGCCGGAGCTCGCGGCGAAGCCGGTGCTCGGGCCGTTCGTGGCGACCTACGAGGCCTATTACCGGGCAAGCCCGCCGGCAATGCGAGCATGCACCTGGTCCACGAAGGCGATGACCGCTGGCGGATCGACCTGTCGATCCTCGGCGACCGCGGGCTGGCCGGCATGACCCGGCTGAAGATCGAGCAGAGCACCGCGTTCGATACGCCGGGCGGCCTGTACCGGCCGCTCAGCCAGGGCACGGTGCGCAAGGCCCTGCTGTTCGACCAGCGTGCCACCGGCATCTACGACTGGTCGAAGATGCAGGCCCGCTGGGATGGCTCGGTCAAGAAGGAGCGACGCAAACCGCTGGACTTGCAGCCGGGCGACATGAGCGCGCTGCTGATCAACCTGGCGATCATGCGCGATGCCCAGCCCGGCGCCACCCTGCACTACCGGCTGGTCGATGTCGGGCGCGCGCGCAACCACACCTACTCAGGTGGGCGGCCGAGCCGGAAACCATGACCGTCGGCGACATGAGCTACGACGCGCTGCGCGTGGCGCGCACCGACAAGCCCGGCGACGAGACGGTATTGTGGGTCGCCAGCGGCGTGCCTACGCCGATCCGGATCCTGCAGCGCCGGGACGGCGAGGACGAAATCGACCTGCGCCTTATCGAATACCGAGGAGTCTGAAGATGAGTACCCGTATCCGCATCGCCGCCCGTGCCGCGCTGCTGTTGACCCTGCTCGGCGGCGCCGCGCAGGCGGCGGCGCTGGAACCGTTCACGGCCGACTACCAGGCCAGCTACATGGGCATGCAGGCCACCGGCAGCATGACCCTCGCCTCCGCGGGCGCCAATCGCTGGAAATACAGCCTCGACATCAGCAACCCGCTGGCCAACCTGAGCCAGAGCACCGTGTTCGAGGAACACCAGGGGCCAGCTGCGTCCGCTCAGCAGCAGCGATCGCGCCGTCGCCCTGGTCAAGAAGAAGTCGGTCGACGCGCGCTACGACTGGAACACCGCCCAGGCTGACCTGGACCGGCGACGTCAAACCCGAGCGCCGCGGCCCGGTGAAGCTCGAACCCGGCGACATGGATGCATTGCTGATCAACCTGGCCGTCGCCCGCGACGTAGCCGCCGGCAAGCCGCTGGCCTACCGTATGGTCGACGAGGGCCGGGTCAAATCGCTGCGCTGGGACGTGGTCGGCAAGGAGAAGATCACCGTCGCCGGCGCCAGCAAGGAGGCAACCAAGGTCGTGCGCCGCGACGACAAGCGCGAGACCACGGCCTGGATCGTGCCCGGCATGCCCGTACCGGCACGCATCCTCCAGCGCGAGAACGGCGCGGACACCATCGACCTGACGATCCGCTCGCTGCGCTGAGCGGATCGTGGCGCGGCGGTGACATCCGCCGCCGCGCCACTGCTACTTCGCCGCTTCGGTCGGCTCGAACACCGTCCGGCAATCGACCCGGATCGCTTCGCCACCGGGGAACCTGCGGAAGGTGGTGCACTCGCGCCGTCCGTCCTGCTGGCGCGTGGCGGTGACGGCGTAGAAAGACTGGGCGATCTCCAGTCCGGATACCGTGCCGTCCTCGTTCCAGTCCATGTCGCGCGTCTCGATGCCGCGGGTTCCGGCCATGCCGACCCAGCCGGCCCAGCCGATCGCCAGCAGCGCCAGCGCCAGGATGGCCAGCAGCAGCTTGCGGCGCGGGGTCAGCTTGCCGCGCAGCAACATCAGCCGGTGATCCTGCGGATCCGCGCACCGAGTGCACCGAGCTTCTCCTCGATGTTCTCGTAGCCGCGATCCAGGTGGTAGATGCGGTCGATCGTGGTCTCGCCTTCGGCCACCAGGCCCGGCCGGTAGGATCAGCGACGCCGACGCACGCAGGTCGGTCGCCATCACCGGCGCGCCGCTCAGCCGCTCCTGGCCGCGCACGATCGCGGTATGCCCGTCGATCTGGATGTCAGCGCCCAGGCGCAGCAACTCGTTGACGTGCATGAAGCGGTTTTCGAAGATCGTCTCGCTGATCACGCCCACGCCCTCGGCCACGCAGTTGAGCGCCATGAACTGCGCCTGCATGTCGGTCGGGAACGCCGGGTACGGCGCGGTGGTCAGGCCCACGGCCTGCGGCCGCTTGCCATGCATGTCCAGGTGATGCTGTCCCCGGTGGTGGTGATCTCCGCGCCGGCCTCGACCAGCTTGAGCAGCACCGCGTCGAGCGTGTCCGGGCGCGCCTTGCGCGCGGTGATGCGCCCGCCGGTCATCGCCGCGGCCACCAGGAACGTGCCGGTTTCGATGCGATCAGGCAGCACGGTGTGGCGACCGCCTGAAAGGCGCTCCACCCCATGGATGGTGATGCGCGAGGTGCCCGCGCCTTCGATCCGCGCGCCCAGTGCGTTGAGGCATTCGGCCAGGTCGACGACCTCCGGCTCCATCGCCGCGTTCTCCAGCACCGTGGTGCCGTCGGCCAGTCGCCGCAGCCATGACGTTCTCGGTGCCGGTCACCGTGACCATGTCGAACACGAAGCGCGCGCCCTTCAGTCGTTCGGCGCGGGCCTTGATGAAGCCGTTCTCGACCGTGATCTCCGCACCCAGCGCCTGCAGGCCCTTGATGTGCTGGTCCACCGGCCGCGAGCCGATCGCGCAACCGCCCGGTAGCGAGACCTCGGCCGCGCCGTGCCGGGCCAGCAGCGGGCCCAGCACCAGGATCGACGCACGCATGGTCTTGACCAGCTCGTAGGGCGCCACGTGCTGGTTCACGCTGCGTGGATCGACCACTAAGGCTGCTGCCACGCGACAGCGTGCCCCCTAGTCGAATTCGACCCCGGCCCCCAGTTCGCCCAGCAGCTTGATCGTGGTGACCACGTCATGCAGGTGCGGCACGTTGAGGATCTCCACCGGCGCATCGGCCAGCAGGGTCGCGCACAGGATGGGCAGGACGGCGTTCTTGGCGCCGGAAATGGCGACTTCGCCATGGAGCGGCACGCCGCCGCTGACTACGATCTTCTGCATGGGGCCTTGGAGGGGAAATCCGCGAAGGAGTGGCGGCGGGGCGGCTCAGGCCGCCTCGTCGGGAGTGACGGTCTTCAGGGCCAGGGGCGTGGATCGCGCCGCCCATCAGCTCGCCGAGGGTGGCGTAGACCATGCGGTGGCGGGCCAGTGGCAGCTTGCCGCGGAAGGCCTCGGCCACCACGGTGGCCTCGAAGTGGACGCCGTCGTCGCCCTGCACCTGCGCGCGGGCGCCCGGCAGGCCATCTTCGATCATGCGGCGGATGGTGTCGGCGTCCATGGATCGCTTGGCCTAGAATGAAGCCCTGCATTCTAGCGAATCCGGACGCCCCGGACCGAGCCGCATGAGCCAGTCCTCCCTCCCGGCCAAGGCATCCGTACTTCCCGCCGGCAACGCAACACCCTCCGAGCTGGTCGCCAGCGGCCGCCGCGTGCTCGACATCGAGGGCCAGGCGCACCGCGGTTGGTGCCCGGATCGGCGAAGACTTCGCCCGCGCCTGCGCCCCGGTGATGGCGGGCAGCGGTCGCGTGGTGGCGACCGGCATGGGCAAATCCGGCCATGTTGCGCGCAAGATCGCCGCCACGCTCGCCTCCACCGGCACCCCCGCGTTCTTCGTGCACCCCGGCGAGGCCGGGCATGGCGACCTGGGCATGATCACCGATGCCGACTTGGTCCTTAGCCATCTCCTATTCCGGCGAATCGGACGAGATCCTGATGCTGCTGCCTGCGCTGCGGCGCCAGGGCAATACCGTGATCGCGATGACCGGCCGGCCGCAGTCGAGCCTGGCCCGCGAGGCGGACGTGCACCTGGACGTGTCGGTGCCGGCCGAGGCCTGCCCGCTGCACCTGGCGCCGACTTCGAGCACCACCGCCAGCCTGGCGCTGGGCGACGCGCTGGCCGTGGCCCTGCTGGAAGCGCGCGGCTTCACCGCGGACGACTTCGCCCGCTCGCACCCGGCCGGCAGCCTCGGCCGCCGGCTGCTGCTGCACATCGACGACGTCATGCACACCGGCGAGGCGCTGCCCGGCGTCGGCCCGAACGCCAGCGTCGCCGAGGCGCTGGTGGAAATGAGCCGCAAGCGGCTGGGCATGACCGCGGTGGTCGACGACGCGGGCAAGCTGGTCGGCATCTTCACCGACGGCGACCTGCGCCGCGCCCTCGACCAGGGGCCTGGACGTGCGCCAGACGCCGATCAGCGAGGTGATGACCCGCGATCCGCGCACGGTCCGCAGCGGGCGCATGGCCAGCGAGGCGGCGCACCTGATGGAGCAGCACCGGATCAACGGCCTGATCGTGGTCGACGAAGACGGGCGCGCGGTCGGCGCGCTCAACATTCATGACCTGTTGCGCGCGCGCGTGGTTTAACGACCCCCTTCCGAAAGGTTACTTCGTGCCCTACGACCCCTCGCCCACGTCGAAGCCGAGATCCGCGACCGCGCCGCGCGCATCGGCCTGCTGTGCCTGGACGTGGACGGCACGCTGACCGACGGCCGGCTGTACTTCGACAGCGAGGGCAACGAGCTGAAGTCCTTCAGCGTGCTCGACGGCCAAGGGCCTGACCCTGCTCCGCCGCTTCGGCTTCCAGGTCGCGCTGATCACCGCGCGGCACAGCCTTATGGCGCAGAAGCGCGGGGCCGACCTGGCCTGGAGACGCACATCGGGGTCAAGGACAAGCTTTCCTGCATGGATGCGCTGGCCGCGCGGCATGGCCTGGACCGCGCGCGCACCGCCTTCGTCGGCGACGACCTGCCCGATCTCGACTGCCTGCGCGCGGCCGGACTGGCCGTGGCCCCGGCCAATGCCCACCCCTGGATCGCCGAGACCGTGCACTGGCGCACCCGCGCGCGCGCCGGCGAAGGCGCGGTGCGTGAAGTCTGCGACGTGCTGCTGGCCGCGCAGGGCCACGTGCCGGCGATCCTCGCCGGCGCCGGCCACGGCTCCCGCGACGGGCGCAGCGCATGAGTTGGCGCACCCTGCTCGGCGTGGTGCTGCTGGTCGCCGCCGCGGTCACCGGCTGGTCGGCCTGGAACATGCGCGAACGCGCGGCGCCGGAGGCCCGCAGCGGGCAGCGCTCGGACTACGTGCTGCGCGACTTCGAACTGGTGACGCTGGACAGGGCCGGCGTCGAATCGGTGCGACTGAGGGCGCCGGAGCTGCGGCGCAACCGGCAGGACGAAAGCCTGTCGATCACCCGCCCGCTGTTCCTGCTGCCTATACCCGGGACGGCGGCTGGCGGATGAGCGCCGAGCGCGGTTGGGTCGCCGCGGGAGGCGACCTTGGTCAGGCTGGAGGGCAACGTGGCCGGCGACAGCAGCGAAGGCCACCCGGTCCCGACCACGTTCCGGACCGGCACGCTGGAACTGCTGCCGGACCAGCACCTGCCGCCCCGCACCGGCGACCGGGTCACCCTGACCCAGCCGGGTATCATGCAGACCGGCGTCGGCTTCACCGCGAACATGCAGGCCCGCCAGTACCAGTTCCTTTCCAAGGTCCAGACCCGCTATGAACCTTCTGCGCGCCGCTAGCTTCCATGCCCTGCTGATCCCATGGGCGATGGCTCCCGCGCTCGCACACGCCCGTGCGTCCGACCGCGACCAGCCGATGTCGCTGGACTCCAGCACGTCCGACTGCAACCTTACCGACGAAAACAGCAAATGCGTGTTCAGCGGCGACGTGGTGATCATCCAGGCACCCTGGAGATCCGCGCCGACCGCGCCGAGGTCCAGCGCCGCAACGGCGAGGTCGACTAAGGTCGTCCTCACCGGCAAGCAGGCGACGATGAAGCAGCAGATGGACGACGGCAGCATGATGAACGCCCGCGCCGACCGGATTGTCTACGAGACGCGCAAGGACATCCTGACCCTGAGCGGCAACTTCACCATCGAGTCGCCCCGCGGCAGCAACAGCGGCCAGAAGATGGTCTACAACATGGGCACCGGGCAGATGCAGAGCGGCGGCGATGGCACCCGCGTACGCACGGTCATCCAGCCCAAGAAAACCGCTGGGAGCGGCACCTGATGCTGGTCGCCGAAGGCCTGCGCAAGCGGTACAAGCAGCGCGAAGTGGTGCGCGAGTTCGGCCTGAGCCTGGATGCCGGCGAGGTGGTCGGCCTGCTCGGCCCCAACGGCGCCGGCAAGACCACCTGCTTCTACATGATCGTTGGCCTTATCGCGGCGGATGCGGGGCGGATCGTCCTGGACGGCCGCGACATCACCGCCGAGCCGATGTACACCCGCGCCCGGCTGGGCGTGGGCTACCTGCCGCAGGAAGCCTCGGTGTTCCGCAAGCTCAGCGTGGCTGACAACCTGCGCCTGGTGCTGGAGCTGCGCGACGACCTGGACGAAGACGGCGTCGAGCGCGAGCTTTCCTCGCTGCTGGACGAGCTGCAGATCGGCCACGTCGCCGACCAGCTCGGCGCCAGCCTGTCCGGCGGCGAACGGCGGCGCTGCGAGATCGCCCGCGCGCTGGCGGCAAAACCACGGCTGATGCTGCTCGACGAACCCTTCGCCGGCGTCGATCCGATCTCGGTCGGCGAGATCCAGCGCATCGTCACCCACCTCAAGAACCGCGGCATCGGCGTCCTGATCACCGACCACAACGTGCGCGAGACCTTGGGAATCTGCGACCGGGCGTATATCCTCGCCGAAGGAAGCGTACTGGCGCAGGGGGCGCCGGACGCGCTGCTGGCCGACCCGGATGTACGCAGGGTCTACCTGGGGGATCAGTTCCGCCTGTAGTTCCTCCAGGAACACCCCCGCCGGCAGTCCCGTCGTTCCAAACCTGGCAGGGGACATGAAGGCACGGCTGCAGACATCGCTGGGACAGCACCTTATCATGACGCCGCAGTTGCGTCAGGCCATTCGCCTGCTGCAGATGTCCACGCTCGAGCTGCAGGCCGAGGTCGCCGAGGCGATCGAGACCAATCCGCTGCTGGAGTGGACCGAGGACGCCCCCTACGATTCGCCCGCCCCGGCCGACGGCAAGTCGGCCACCGACGACGCCCGCGCACAGGATGAGGGTGCCGACCGCAGCCAGGACGGAGGGGATGACTGGAGTCCCGACGAAGGCGCCTGGACGGCGTCGGCAGCGGTACCGGGGGACCGGCGGACGACCGCGAGGATGCCGCCGAACGCATGGCCGAACCGGAGAACCTGGCCGACCACCTGCTCTGGCAGCTGCACCTGTCGCATCTTTCCGAGCGCGACCGCCGCATCGGCGCGGCGCTGATCGACTCGCTGGACGAAGACGGCTACCTGCGCGAACCGCTGTCGGCGATCGCCGAGACCCTGCTGCCGGAGGTCCATGCCGGCGAGGACGAGATCCTGACCGTGCTGCACCAGCTGCAGCGCTTCGATCCCGTCGGCATCGGCGCACGCAACCTCGGCGAATGCCTGCGCCTGCAACTGGAAGTGCTGCCCGAGTGCACGCCGGGACGCACGCTGGCGCTGCGCATCGTCGACGGACCCTGGAGCGGTTGCCGCGCAGCGGCATCGCCGGCATCGCCCAGGAACTGCGCTGCCCGGTGGACGAGGTGGAGCAGGCCGTGCAGCTGGTGCGCTCGCTCGATCCACGCCCGGGCAAGCAGGTCGGCGAAGTCGATCCGGACAACTACGTGATCCCCGATTGCGTGGTCTGGCGCCAGCGCGGGGTGTGGAAGGTCGCGCTGTCGCAGCAGGCGATGCCGCGCGTGTCGATCCACCGCGGCTACGAACAGATGATCCGCCGCTGCGGCGAAAGCGACGCCGGCTACCTGCGCACCCAGCTGCAGGAGGCGCGCTGGCTGCTCAAGAGCCTGGAGGCGCGGGGCGAGACGCTGCTGAAGGTGATGCGCAGCCTGTTGCGGATGCAGTCGGGATTCCTCGAGTTCGGCGAACAGGCGCTGCGCCCGTTGACCCTGCGCGAGATCGCCGGCGAGATCGGGCTGCACGAGTCCACGGTGTCGCGCGCGATCGCGCGCAAGTACGTGCGGACCCCGCGCGGGACGTTGCCGTTGAAATCGTTCTTCGCGTCCGGCATCGACACCGATGGCGGCGGCGAGGCATCGAGCACGGCGATCCAGGTGATGATCCGCCGTCTCATCGACGACGAGAACCCGCGCAAACCGCTGTCTGACGCCAAGCTGGCCGACCTGCTCAAGCAGGCTGGAATTCCGGTGGCGCGGCGGACCGTGGCGAAGTATCGTGAGGCCATGAACATTTCGGCTTCGCATGAGCGGGTCCGGATCGGCTGAGGCGGTAGGTAGTACCGACGGACACCACCTGGGCGGAGCCGCCAACGCGGCAACGACGAAGGAGGTACACGATGCGCATCGAAACGTACGGCCAGCAGCTGGACGTCACCCCGGCCCTGAGCGATTACGTCGAGAGCAAGCTGCAACGCCTCGAGCGCCATTTCGAGCAGCCCATCGAGGTCCGGGTCCAGCTCGGCCTGCGCAAGCCCGCCCACCACGCCGAAGCCACCCTCTCCGTGCCCGGGCGCACCCTGCATGCCGATGCCGATGGCGAGAACATGTACGCCGCCATCGACCTGCTGGCCGACAAGCTGGATCGCCTTGTCCTGAAGCACAAGGAAAAGCAGCACGACCACCACGCCCCGCGCCTTACCAACGACATGGCCTGAGCGCCGCTCCGCGGCACCGCCGGCGGCGGCAACGCCGCCGGCACCCCCGCCTCCTCCCGCTTTGACGGAAATCTGGGCGACAATCGCGCACCCCCATCGAAACGAGGCCGGGCTGCATGAGGAACGCCAGCATCACCGCGCGCGAACTGTTCGAGCAGCAGCAGGAGAAGCTTGGCCTGCGCTGGCTGGCCGGGCAGAAGGGCGAAAACCGCGGAATCGAGTCGGGCGACACCAACGCGCGCCGCCCCTCCCTTACCGGCTACCTCAACGCGGTCTATCCGAACAAGGTGCAGATCCTCGGCAGCGAGGAACTGTCCTACTCGATTCGCTGGACGCGCGGCTGCGCTGGGAGACGATCGAGAAGATCATCCAGTTCCGCCCGCTGGCGCTGGTGATCAGCAAGAACCAGTCCTGTCCGGAGGACCTGCGCGCCGCCGCCGAGGAAAGCGACACCCCGCTGTGGGTTGCGCCCAAGCGCGGCCATGAACTGCTCAACCACCTGTCCTACCACCTCGCCCGCACGCTCGCCCCGCGCGTGACCCTGCACGGGGTGTTCATGGAGATCTATTCGATCGGCGTGCTGATCACCGGCGAAGCCGGCTCCGGCAAGAGCGAGCTGGCACTGGAGCTGCTCAGCCGCGGCCACCGCCTGGTCGCCGACGACGCCCCCGAATTCACACAGATCGCCCCGGACGTGCTCGACGGCACCTGCCCGGAGCTGCTGCAGGACCTGCTGGAAGTGCGCGGCCTGGGCGTGCTCAACGTACGCGAGATGTTCGGCGACACCGCGGTCAAGAAGAACAAGTACCTGCGCCTGATCGTGCACCTGACCCGGCCGATGACCGAGCCCAATCCGCATGGCTACGAGCGCCTGACCGGCGATTCCGGCACCCGCCATGTGCTCGACCTGGACGTGCCGCTGATCACCCTGCCGGTGATGCCCGGCCGCAACCTGGCGGTGCTGACCGAAGCGGCCACCCGCCTGCACATCCTGCGCACCAAGGGGATCGACCCGGCGGCGATGTTCATCGCCCGGCACAGCAACCTGCTGGAGCGGCGCGGCGGATGAGCGCGACCCGGCCCACCCTGGTCCTCGTCAGCGGCCTGTCCGGCTCGGGCAAGTCGGTGGCGCTGAAGACCTTCGAGGACCTGGACTACTACTGCGTCGACAACCTGCCGGTGGAGCTGCTCCCGTCCCCATCCGCAGCCTGGTCCGCGAGGACGGGCTGCCGGAACGCATGGCCGTGGGCATCGACGCGCGAAGCCGGCACAGCGACCTCAGCCGCCTTACCGAATGGCGGGCGATGGCGACATCGCTGGGCGTGGATGCGCGCCTGCTCTACTTCTCGACGCCACCGACGAGGTGCTGCTGCGGCGCTTTGCCGACACCCGCCGGCGACATCCGCTCACCCGGCTTGGCCTGTCGCTGCCGGAAGCACTTGTGCGCGAGCGCGAGCTGACCCGGCCGCTGCGCGAGGAGGCCGATGCGGTGGTGGACACCAGCGCGCTGAACGTGCACCAGCTGCGGCGCTAAGGTCATCACCGAGTTCGCGCTCAGCCATAGGTGGCCGGGCTCTCGCTGCTGTTCGAGTCCTTCGCTTACCGGCGTGGCGTACCGACCGACGCGGACTTCGTGTTCGACGCGAGGGTCCTGCCCAATCCGCACTGGGACGCCGAGCTGCGCCCGCTCAGCGGCCGCGATGCGCGGGTGCGGGACTACCTGGATGCACAGCCGGAAGTGGCGCTCTACGCGTCCCAGGTCGCCGGCTTCCTCGATACCTGGCTGCCGAAGCTGCGCAACGAGACCCGCGCCTACGTGACGGTCGCCTTCGGCTGCACCGGCGGCGGCAAGCATCGCTCGGTCTACCTGGCCGAACGCCTTACCGGACATGCCAGGGAGCAGGGCTGGGAGCAGGTGGCGACCTACCACCGCGAGCAGGACTGACCGGCCCCGGCCAGCGCGGCCGCCCGGCCAGCCACCGGCATGCCGCCGGAACAGTGAAGAACCGCACGCAACCGCTTACACCGGCCATAGCGCTCTGTTAACTTTCCGCCATGGCCTGTGGCATTCTCCTGATCACCCACCCCGGCGTCGGCAACGCGCTGCTGGCGGTCGCGACCACCCTGCTGCGCACCCTGCCGCTGCGGGCGGAAGCTTTCGAAGTGCCGTTCGATGCCGACCTGGACCAGCTGCTTCCCACCGCTTCGGCGGCGTTGCGCCGGGTCGATGGCGGGGACGGGGTGCTGGTGTTGACCGACCTGTACGGCGCCAGCCCCAGCAACCTTGGCCGCGAAAGTGGCCCGGCTGGGAACCCCGGTGCGGCGGGTGGCGGCGTTGAGCCTGCCGATGCTGCTGCGAGTCATGAACTATCCGGAACAGGGACTGGACCACCTGCCTGCCACCGCGGCGGCCGGTACGCGCAATGGAGCGATCATCGACGATGCTTGAACGTGAACTCACCGTGTCCAACCGCCCAGCCTGCACGCCCGCGCGACTGCCAAGCTGGTGCAGGAACTGGCGCCGTTCCGCTGTTCGGTGACCCTGCAGGCCAAGGGGCGCGAGGTCAACGCGAAGAGCATCATGGGCGTGATGCTGCTGGCCGCCGGCCAGGCACCCCGGTGACCGTGCGCACCGAAGGCGAGGATGAAGCCACGGCCATGGCCGCCATCGCCTCGCTGTTCGAACGACGTTTCGACGAGGACGCCTGAGCATGGATGCGGCGGGCCGTCACCTTCGGATGTACGCGCCCGGTCCCGCTCCACGTCCCGGAACACGCCGGTGAAGCATGCATTCGCCGGCCACGGCGCCTCGCGGGGCCTGGCCTGGGCCGCGCCCGGGTACGCCTGCCGCATGTGCTCGAGATGGCCGAGCAGCACGTCCCGGCCGCCAAGGTCGAGGCGGAAGCCGCGCGCCTGCAGGTGGCGCTGGAAGCCGCGCGCGCCGAAATGCGCACCCTGCGCGAGAAACTGCAGGGCGCGCTGTCCAAGGAAGCGGTCGAGTTCATCGACCTGCACGCCCTGCTGCTAGACGACCCTGAGCTGGTCAACGCGCTCGACGGGCTGATCCGCCAGGAGCGGTATTCCGCAGCCTACGCATTGCGGGTGCAGCGCGACCGCCTTACCGCCGTGTTCGACCGGATGGACGACCCGTACCTGAAGAGCCGGCTCGACGACCTCGACCACATCATCGGACGGATCAACGCCCACCTCCATCGTCGCGACGCGGTGCCGCGCGGTACCGCCGGCGAAGTGCTGGTCTGCGACAACGTCGCGCCGTCCGAGCTGGCCCAGCTGCAGGCACAGGGCGTGGTCGCGGTCGTGTCCGCCGGCGGCAGCCCGCTCTCACACAGCGCGATCCTCGCCCGCAGCCTGCACCTGCCGCTGGTGGTCGGCGCGGCCGACGCGCTGTCGCGGGCCAACGACGGCGACGTGGTGATGGTGGATGGCGAAACCGGCGAAGTCGTCGTCGACCCGGACGCCTCCGACCTGCGCCGCTACCACCAGCGCGAGCTGCAGGACGCGCGCGAGCGCCGCGACCTCGAGCGCCTGCGCAGCAAGCCGACCCGCACCCGCGACGGCGTCGATATCGCCCTGTACGCCAATGCCGAGTCGCACGAGGACGTGGCCCGCGCGCATGCGCTCGGCGCCGCCGGGGTGGGCCTGTTCCGAACCGAATTCCTGTTCCTGCAGCGCAGCGAGCTGCCCGACGAGGACGAGCAGTTCCATATCTACCGCGACGCGGTGCTGGGCATGAGCGGCCGGCCGGTTACCTTCCGCACCCTGACCCGGCGCCGACAAGGCCGACCGCACCGGCCTTACCTGGAGAACGAGGACAACCCGGCGCTGGGCGTGCGCGGCGTGCGCCTGTCGCTGCTCTACGACCGGGTGTTCGACACCCAGCTGCGGGCGATCGTCCGCGCCGCCGCCTATGGACCGGTACGGGTGCTGGTGCCGATGGTCAGCTGCCGCGAAGAGATCCTGCTGGTCCGGCGCCGCCTGCGCCGCGCGGTGGCGGTGGTGCGCCGGCGCGGGGTGGCGGTCGAGGCGCCGCCACTGGGTGCGATGATCGAGGTGCCGGCGGCCGCCATCGGCGTCTACGGGCTGGTCGACGCGGTCGATTTCATGTCGGTCGGCACCAACGACCTGGTCCAGTACCTGCTGGCCGTGGACCGCAACAACGACGCACTGGGCGACCTGTACTCGCCGCTGCACCCCGGCGTGCTGCGCCTGCTGGCCCATGTCATCGGCGCCGGCGAACAGTCGGACACGCCGGTGGCCGTATGTGGCGAAATGGCCAGCGACGCGCGCCTGGCGCCGCTGCTGCTTGCGCTCGGCCTGCGCGAATTCAGCCTGCATCCCTCGGGACTGCTGGAACTGCGCCGCACGATCCGCGAATGCCGCCACCGGGACCTGCGCGAGCGCGCCGACAAGCTGCTGCGGGCGCGCGACCGCGGTGCGATCGAGCGCTGGCTGGCGGATGCCACCGCCCGGTGACCCGGGGCCGGGAACACTGCGACAATCGCGCGTCACCCGCATGGCCCACCCGCGATGTCCTCCCTGCTCAATCCCGAACTGGCGACGCGCCTCGACGACCTGCGCCAGGCGTTCGCCGGGAACCAGCCGTTCCGGCACTGCGTGATCGACGACTTCCTGGAGCCGTCGTTCGCCGGGCGCCTGCTCGGGCAGTTTCCCGCCTTCGAGCGCGGCGACCACCTCAACGAGGACGGGCATGCAGGGGGCAAGTCGATCAATGCCGGACTGCGCGAGCTGGGCGCTGACTACCGCGCGCTCGACCAGCTGGTGCAATCGGCTGCGTTCCTCGAACTGGTGGGCCGGATCACCGGCATTCCGGACCTGCTCTACGATCCGATGTACTTCGGCGGCGGCACCCACGAGAACCGGCAGGGCTGGGCGCTCGATGTGCACATCGACTTCAACTACCACCCGTCGACCCTGTGGCACCGGCGCCTGAACCTGATCGTGTACCTCAATCCGGACTGGCAGGCCGGCTGGGGCGGCACCCCAACTGCACCGCGACCCCTACGACCCCACCAACGACCAGGTGGTCGAAGTCCTTCCGCTGTTCAACCGCTGCGTGATCTTCGAGACCACCGAGCGCAGCTGGCATGGTTTCCGCCGGATCACGCTGCCGGCCGAACGGGCGGCGGACAGCCGGCGTTCCGTCGCCTTCTATTTCTATACCGCGGCCCGGCCAGCACAGGAGACGGCGCCCACGCACTCCACGGTCTATGTCGATCGCGGACTCCCGGAGCGTTTCGTGCCGGGCTACATGCTCACGCCGTCCGACTGCGACGAACTGGCGGCATTGGTGACCGACCACATCGGCCACAACCGGCGCCTGTACCGCGACATCGAACATCTCCAGGCCGAACTGGAAAGCACCGCGCTCGGCCGCCTGGTCCGCGCGGTGCGCCGGCGCCTTACCCGCCGCCGGGCGCGCGCCGCATCTACGGTGTAGGCACCCGACGATGCGTAGGCGATAATCGCCGCATGGATACCTGACCCGCCGCGCGTCCTTCCGGTTCGCGGCCCCACCCGGAGACGCGCATGGCCGAAGCCGTCCGCCACGACAAGACTGCGCGCCAGCTGCGCCTGCTGTCCGATGCGCTGGACAGCGGCCGGCTCGGCCCGGTGCGGCGACTGGTCAACACCCTCTCCCCGGCCGAGATCGGCAACCTGCTCGAGTCGCTGCCCCCGGGCAAGCGCGAGGTCGTGTGGGGCCTGGTCGATGCCGAGGACGACGGCGAGGTGCTGCTGCACGTCGGCGACGAGGTGCGCGAAAGCCTGATCGCGGACATGGATCCGGACGAGCTGGTCGCCGCGGTCGAAGACCTCGACATCGACGACCTTACCGACCTGGTCGAGGACCTGCCCGACACGGTCATCGACGAGGTCCTCAAGTCGATGGACCGCGAGAACCGCGAGCGCCTGGAGCAGGTGCTGTCCTATCCCGAGGACAGCGCCGGCCGCCTGATGAACCCGGACGTGGTCACCGTGCGTGCCGACGTCAACGTCGACGTGGTCCTGCGCTACCTGCGCCTGCGCGGCGAACTGCCCGACCACACCGACCACCTGTACGTGGTCAGCCGCCGCCACCAGTACCTGGGCCGCGTGCCGCTGGCCGCGCTGGTCACGCACGAGGATTCGACCCCGATCAACCGCCTTATCGACGACCAGCAGCCGGCGATCGACGTCGGCGAGTCGGAACAGGAAGTGGCGCGGATGTTCTCCGACCACGACTGGATCTCCGCGCCGGTAGTCGACGGGAACAACATCCTGCTCGGCCGCATCACCATCGACGACGTGGTCGACATCATCCGCGAACAGGCCGAGCACCGGCGCTGGGGCGCGGCCGGCCTGGACGAGGACGAGGACCTGTTCAGCCCGGTCTGGCGCGCGATGCGGCGGCGCCTGATATGGCTGTCGATCAACCTGTGCACGGCGTTCGTGGCGGCGAGCGTGGTCGGCGAATTCGCCGGGACCATCGACAAGCTGGTCGCCCTGGCCGTGCTGATGCCGATCGTGGCCGGCATCGGCGGCAACGCCGGCACCCAGGTGCTGGCACTGATGGTGCGCGGCCTTGCGCTGGGCCAAGGTCGGCGCATCCAACGTGCGCGTGCTGCTGTGGAAGGAGATGCGCGTGGCCCTGCTCAACGGCCTTGGCGCTCGGCACGGTGCTGGCCACGATCGTGCTGGCCTGGTTCGGCAACCTCGCCCTGTCGCTGGTGATCGCCGCGGCGCTGACCATCAACCTGCTGCTGGCCGCCACGGCCGGCGTACTGGTGCCGCTGACCCTCAAGCGGCTGGGCTTCGATCCGGCCCTGTCCAGCGGCATCTTCCTGACCGCGGTGACCGATTCGATGGGCTTCTTCGTCTTCCCAGGATTGGCCACGCTGACCCTGCTGCACTGAGCCTCCGGCCATGGCATCGCTGGGCAGGATCGTCGACTGGAACGAGGCGCGCGGCTTCGGCTTCATCCAGCCGCTGGCCACCTCGCAGCCCCGGCTCTTCTTCCACATCCGCGACTACCGCCAGGGACGGACGGCGCCCGGAACCGGGCGAGCTGGTGAAATTCCATGCGCAACGGCAGGCCGACGGCCGCTGGCGCGCGGAAGGCGTCTGCCGTGCGGTTGCGCCCGGGCGACGGGCCGCGGCGGCGGCGCACGCGCCTCCCCGCCCCTGCCGGCGTGGCCTGGGTGGCTGCTGGCCGGTGCGCACGCGGCCGGCATCGCCTGGGCCACCCATGGCGGGCGCATGCCGATGCCCGGCGCGGCGTTCCTGCTGGCCCTGTGCTGCGTCGCCTGGATCGCGTATGCGCTGGACAAGCACGCGGCACAGCGCGGGCGACGGCGGATCCCGGAATCCACCCTGCACCTTCTGGAACTGGCCGGCGGCTGGCCGGGCGCGTTCGTCGCGCAGCGCATGCTGCACCACAAGACCCGCAAGCGCAGCTATCGCATCGCGTTCTGGTGCCTATAGGTGCTGCTGAACGCCACCACGACCCGGGTCTGGATCGCGGGCCGGCACTGAGCACCGACGACCATGCTGTGCGCTCGTTTGCCGATGGCACAGATGCGATGCGTGTATGCCGCGCCCTGCCCTTTGCCCTCCTGCTGCCTGTCCTGCCGCTGATGGCCGGCTGCCGCGCGCACGGTACGAAGGCCATGCCAGGCGGCCATTTCGTCCAGCGCGAACGGGTCCACGCTGGCCGCAGCCATCGCTGCGCCGTGTTCGTGCCGGCCGTGGCCGACGCGGCCGATCCGTACACCGCTCTGGCCACGCGCCTGAAGCCCGCGCCGGCCTGGAGGTTCCATGGCGCCCACGACGACGCCTGGTCCCGGCCGGGGAAGACCGCAAGCTGCATCGCGCCACGCAGGCCGCCGGTGCCGGTTTCCGCTGCACCGGGTACCCGACGGCAACCACAACGCACCGGATGCCGCCTGCTCCGACCCGAAGATGCGGGACTGGCTGTTCGCCCAGCACCTACACTGGAATGCCAACGGGAAACCCCACGATGTCCAACCTGATCGAAGACTATTTCCAGCCGGGCTGGCGCACGCGCGAGCTGCAGTGCGCCGCCTGCGACTGGCGCGGCGACAGCCGCGCGATGACGCTGCAGCCGCACGAGGACTTCAGCGAATACCAGTGCCCGCAGTGCGAGGACATCGTGCTGGTCGTGCGCCATCCGGACCTGGAACAGGTCCGCGCCGCCGCGGCGGTCGGGCATCCGGAGGCGCAGGAGCAACTGGCGCTGCTGCAGGAATACCTGGATCGCGCCAGCCGCAGCGACTGAACGACGCCAGCGACGGCAAGCACGCCGCCTTCCTGCAGCACGCCTATCATTGACCCTCGATCACGCGAGGCCGACGCCATGCGCAAGCCTTCCGACGACCCATCCCCCGTTTCGACGCGCGCTCCGACGCGCGCTTCATCGGGCACCCCGAACCGCGACTGCGAGCACGATGCATCGTTCGAGCCCAACGACGCGCCGGCCGGCGGCTGGGCCTCGCTGGGCGCGGTAGCGCGCGCGATCCGCGGGCAGATGGCGGTGGCACGCTCGGCCGAGGCGCTGCCGCGGGTGAACCAGCCGGCGGGCTTCGACTGCCCCGGCTGCGCCTTACCTGACCCTCGCCACACCTCGTCCTTCGAGTTCTGCGAGAACGGCGCCAAGGCGGTGTCGTGGGAGGCAACCTCCAGGCGCGCGACGCCGGAATTCTTCGCCGCGCACACCGTGTCCGAGCTGTGGGACTGGAACGACCACGCGCTGGAAGACGCCGGCCGCCTGACCCACCCGATGGCCTACGACGCCGCGCAGGATCGCTACGTCGCCATCTCCCAGGGAGGACGCGGCCGCGCGCATCGGCGCCGCACTGCGCGCGCTGCCCGACCCGACCATGGCCGAGTTCTACACCTCCGGCCGCGCGTCCAACGAAGCGGCGTTCCTGTACCAGCTGTTCGTGCGGCAGTTCGGCTGCAACAACTTCCCCGACTGCTCGAACATGTGCCACGAGGCCAGCAGCGTCGGCCTGCCCTGGCAATTGGCGTGGGCAAGGGCACCGTGCAGCTGGAGGATTTCGAACAGGCCGACGCGGTGTTCTGCATCGGCCACAACCCGGGCACCAACCATCCGCGGATGCTCGCCACCCTGCGCGAGGTCGCGCTGCGCGGCGCACCGATCGTGGTGATCAACCCGATGCCCGAACGCGGGCTGGAACGCTTCACCTCGCCGCAGGATCCGGCGGAGATGCTGACCGGCCGCTCCGTGCGGATCGCCTCGACCTACTTCAAGCCGCGCATCGGCGGCGACGTCGCCGTGCTCAAGGGCATGATGAAGTGGCTGTTGCAGGCCGATGCCGACGACCTGCATTGCCCGGCGGCCGCGGCCTGCTGGACCGCGATTTCATCGATGCGCACACGCAGGGACTGCCGGCGCTGGCTGCCGACCTTACCCGCGACCTCGTGGTCGGACATCGAACGCAAATCCGGCTTGGACCGCGATGAGATCGCCACCGCCGCCGGCATCTACGCCAGGGGCCGAACGGGTGATCCTGTGCTACGGCATGGGTATCACCCAGCACCGCCACGGCACCCAGAACGTGCAGCAGCTGGTCAACCTGCTGCTCCTGCGCGGCAACATCGGCAAGCCCGGCGCCGGCATCTGCCCGCTGCGCGGCCACTCCAACGTACAGGGCGACCGCACCGTCGGCATCACCGAGAAACCCAACGCCGCGCTGCTCGATGGCATCCGCCGGACTTACGGCTTCGAGCCGCCCGCCACGCATGGCCACGACTCGGTCGCGGCGGTGAAGGCGATCGGCGAGGGCCGCTCCACGGCGCTGGTCAGCCTGGGCGGCAACCTGGCCGTGGCCATGCCCGATCCGCAGGCGACCTTCGCCGCGCTGCGCCAGCTCGACCTTACCCGTGCACATCGCCACCAAGCCGAACCGCTCGCACCTGATCCGCGCGAAGGAAATGTTCCTGCTGCCCTGCCCAGCCGCACCGAGCTGGACGTGCAGGCCAGCGGCCCGCAATCGGTGACGGTGGAAGATTCGATGTCGATGGTGCACGCCTCGCAGGGACGGCTGAAGCCGGCCTCGCCGCAACTGCGCTCGGAGCCGGCGATCGTCGCACTGCTGGCGCGGGCGACGTTGCCGGATTCGACAATCGACTGGGAAGGCATGGTCGCCGACTACGACCGCATCCGCGACGGCATCGAGTCGGTGTTCCCGATCTTCGCCGGCTACAACGACAGGATCCGCGTGCCCGGCGGCTTCCACCTGGAGAACGCCGCGGCGCTGCGACGCTGGAACACCGCCGACGGCAAGGCGCGCTTCCTGGTCGCGCCGGGGCTGGACGAAGATCCGGCGACCCGGGCCGGCCTGCTGACCCTGGCCACGGTCCGTTCGCACGACCAGTACAACACCACCATCTACGGCTTCGACGATCGCTACCGCGGCATCAAGGGCGGACGCGACGTGGTGTTCGTCAATCCTCAGGACCTTACCAGCTCGGCCTGGACACAGGCACGCGCGTGGACGTGGAAGCGCATCGCGCCGACGGCACGCCGACCGGTCGGGTGATCCGCGGCCTGCAGGCGGTGGCGTTCGACATCGCCCGCGGCTCGGCGGCGATGTACTACCCGGAAGGCAACGCACTCGTAGGCCTGGACGACCACGATCCGCAGTCGGGCACGCCCGGCTACAAGTCGGTGCCGGTGCGGCTGTCCGCCTCGCACCAGGGACACGCATGACCACTGACGCGCACGCCGGCCGCGGGCGACGCACGGTCACCGTGCATGGCCAGGGCAGCCACGGAAGCAGCGAAGACTGGCTGGCCGAAGAGGCGCCGGTGGAGGTGCGTTACAACGGCGAGCCGTTCGCGGTGATGATGGCCACGCCGGTGGACCTGGAGGATTTCGCGCACGGCTTCTCGCTCAGCGAGGGCCTTATCGACAGCGTCGATGGCATCCATGGCGTGGATGTGCAGGCGCGGCTGGAAGGCTTCGTCGTCGATATCGATGCGCCGTCGGTCGCCATTCCCGAGTCCGGCGACGCACGCCTGCTGCCCGGTCGCAGCGGCTGCGGCCTGTGTGGCAGCCGCCGGCTCGAAGACGTGCTGCAAGCGCCCGCGCCGGTGGCCGATGGCCCGCTTCCTGGACAGCGCCGCCTTGCAGCGCGCGAGCCTGGATCTGGAACGGTTCCAGCCGATCAACGCCAGCACCGGCGCGATGCACGCGGCGGCGTGGGCATCACCCGAAGGACGCATCACGATCGTGCGCGAGGACGTGGGCCGGCACAACGCGCTGGACAAGCTGCTCGGCGCGCTGGTGCGCGAGCGCGTGGACCTGCGCGGCGGTTTCGTCCTGGTCAGCAGCCGCGCCAGCTACGAGCTGGTCACCAAGGCCGCACGCCTGGGCGTGGGCCTGCTGGCCGCGGTATCGGCACCCACCGCGCTGGCGGTGGACCTTAGCCCGCGCCAGCAACCTGACCCTGGTGGGTTTCGTGCGTCCGGGCCGGCAGGTGGTCTACAGCCACCCGCAGCGCTTGCGCGGACCGGTGTGACCGGCGCGCCCGCGCGTCCGGCGCGGGCCGCCTGGGCCAGACTCAGCCGCGCAGTCGCGCGATCAGATCGGCAGTCACCGGATCGGCGGCCTTCGACTCGCCGCGCAACGCCGGCAGCAGGGTGTTGGCGACCTGCTTGCCCAGCTCCACGCCGAACTGGTCGAACGCGTTGATGCCCCACACCACCGACTGCACGTAGACGCTGTGCTCGTACAGCGCCAGCAGCGCGCCCAGCGACCGCGGCGTCAGCGCATCGAGCAGGATCGTCGTGCTCGGCCGGCCGCCCGGGTAGGCACGGTGCGGATCGTCGCTGGCCTTACCGTTGGCCAGCGCTTCGGTCTGCGCCAGCAGGTTCGACATGAGTGCTTCGTGGTTTGCCGCGTACGGATCGTCGTTGCGCACGGTACCGACGAAGTCGGCCGGCACGATCCCCGTGCCCCGGCAGCAGGGCCTGGAAGAAGCTGTGCTGCACGTCGGTGCCCGCCCCGCCCCACCACACCGGAACGGTGTCGGCGGCGACCGCGCTGCCGTCCAGCTGCACGCGCTTGCCCAGCGATTCCATCACCAGCTGCTGCAGGTAGGCCGGCAGCAGCGCCAGGCTGCTGGTCGTAGGTCATCACCGCGTGCGAGGCCAGGCCCAGCGCATTGCGGTTCCACACCGCGGTCAGCCCGTGGCGTACGGCAAGGTTGGATTCCAGCGGCGCCTGCAGCGCATGCGCGTCGAATTCGGCCGCACCGGCAAGCAGTTGCCCGAAACCGTCGAAACCGATTGCCAGCGCGATCGGGAAGCCGACCGCCGACCACAGCGAATAGCGGCCGCCGACCCAGTCCCACATCGGCAGCACGCGCCCGGCGGCGATGTCGAACGATGCGGCGGCGCGCTCCGGGTTGGCGCTGACCGCGTAGATGCGCTCACTGCCGCCGAGCCAGTCGCGCACGATCGCGCCGTTGAGCAGCGTTTCCTGGTGCCGAAGGTCTTGGAGATGAAGATCGCCGCGGTGCGCTTCGGATCCAGCGGCGCCAGCACGCGCTGCGCGGCGGCGCCGTCGACGTTGGAAATGAAGTGCACGCGGAAGCGGCCCGGCAGCGGCCCGCGCAGCGCGTCGACCACCAGCCGCGGACCCATCCGAGCCGCCGATGCCGACGCTGACGATGTCGGTGACGTCACTGGCCTCCAGCGCCTCGATCAGGCCGCGCATGCGCTGGCGCACGTCGGCGGCGGTGGCATGGGCTTCGCGCGCCGCCGGCGCCGTGGACAGGTCGCCGCGCAGCGCGGTGTGCAGCACCGCGCGGCCTTCGGTGACATTGATCTTCTCGCCGTCGAACAGGCGCCGGAACGCACCGGTAAGGTCACGCTGGCGGCCCAGCGCCAGCAGCGCATCCTGCGCCTGCGCGTCGTAGCGCTGGCGGGCGAAGGTCGCGTACAGCGGCCCGACCTGCAGGGCCTGCGCCTCGATGCGCCCCGGCTCGTCTTGCAGCAGCCCGGCGATGCTGGCGCCGGACAGGCGCGCGGCGTGGGACTGGAGAAATTCGAAAGCGGAAGCGGATGCGCTCATCATGCGGCCTGCTTGGGAATGCTGTGGTTGGTGTGGGTGATGTGGTTGGCGGCGTCGACGTACACCAGCTTCGGCTGGAAGCTGGCGGCCTCGGCTTCGCTCAACCCGGCGAACGCGGCGATGATCACCAGGTCGCCGACCTGCACGTGGCGCGCGGCGCCGCCGTTGAGCGAGATGATCCCGCTGCCTTCGTCGGCACGGATCGCATAGGTGGTGAAACGGCTGCCGTTGGTGACGTCCCACACGTGCACCTGCTCGAACTCGCGGATGCCGGTGGCATCGAGCAGCAGCCCGTCGATCGCCACCGAGCCTTCGTAGTTCAGCTCCGAATGGGTGACGGTGGCGCGGTGGATCTTGGCTTTCAGCAAAGTCAGGTGCATCGGGCGCTCAACTCTTCGTCGTGGATGGTAGCAACGCGGCAAGCGTTGCACAGGTAACAATGGCCTCGCGCCGGTGCATGCCCACGGGGTGCGAGGCGACGGCGATCAGAACTCGAGGTTGTCGATCAGCCGGGTCGTGCCCAGGCGCGCCGCGATCAGCGCCACCTTCGGGCCGGCCTCGCCGTCGGGCGCTTCGGAAAGGTCCGGACGGCGCAGCGCCGCGTAATCGACCACGAAACCGGCCTGGTGCAGCTGATCGGCCGCCTGCGCCTCGACCACGGCGCGCGGCGCGCCGGAGTGGTACGCCTGGCGCATGTCGCGCAGCACGCGATGGATGGTGGCGGCACGCGGACGCTGTTCCGCACTCAGGTACTGGTTGCGCGAACTCATCGCCAGGCCGTCGGTCTCGCGGACGATACCGCCACCGAGGATCTCGATCGGGAACTGCAGGTCGGCGACCAGCTGCCGGATCACCGCCAGCTGCTGGTAGTCCTTCTTGCCGAACGCGGCCACGTCCGGGATCACCTGGTTGAACAGGCGGCTGACCACGGTGCACACGCCGTCGAAATGGCCGGGACGGCACTCGCCTTCCAGCACCGCGCTGACCCCGGGCACATGCACCGTGGAGGCCAGCTCGACCCCGAACGGATACATCGATTCGACGGTCGGCAGCCACAGCACGTCGCAGCCTGCCCCTTCAAGGCCGGCGGTATCGGCGTCGGGCGTGCGCGGGTAGCGGGTGAAATCCTCGTTCGGCCCGAACTGGGTCGGGTTGACGAACACGCTGGACACCACCCGGTCGGCGTACTGCCGGGCGAGCATGACCAGCGAATAGTGGCCGGCGTGCAGGTTGCCCATGGTCGGCACGAAGCCCACCCGCAGGCCGTCGCGCTTCCAGCCACGCACGCGCTCGCGCAGCGCCGGCAGTTCGGTGATGGTTTCGATCATTGTCCGGGTTTTCCTGGGATTGCTCAGGCGTAGGCGTGTTCGGCATCGGGGAAGCTGCCGTCGCGCACCGCCGCGGCATACGCGCGGAACGCGCCCGCGACCGAGCCGCCTTCGGCGAGGAAATCCTTGACGAAGCGCGGCCGTCGATGGCCGCTGTCCAGGCCGAGCATGTCGTGCATCACCAGCACCTTACCGTCGCAGTGCGGACCGGCGCCAATGCCGATGGTTGGCGCGGGAACGGCGGCGGTGATCTTCTGCGCCAGCGGCGTCGGCACGCATTCCAGCACCAGCAGCGAAGCGCCGGCCTCGACCGCGGCCTGCGCGTCGGCGAGCAGCTGCGCCGCGGCCTTCTCCTCGCGCCCCTGGACCTTGAACCCGCCCAGCCGGAGTACCGACTGCGGGGTCAGGCCCAGGTGGGTGCAGACCGGGATCTCGCGTTCGCTCAGGAAGCGCACGACCTCGAGCTTGTGGCCGGCGCCCTCGATCTTGACCATCTGCGCACCGGCCTGGAGCAGGGCGACCGAGGCTTCCAGCGCGCGCTCCGGGGTCGCGTCGGCTCAACGGAAGGTCGGCGACCAGCAGCGCCTGCTGCAGCGCCCGGGCGACCGCGGCGGTGTGGTAGACCATGTCGGCCACGGTCACCGGCAGGGTCGAGTCGTGGCCCTGCACCACCATGCCCAGCGAATCGCCGATCAGCACGAGGTCGATGCCGTTGCGGTCCATGGCCCGTGCGAAGCTGGCGTCGTAGGCGGTCAGCATCGCCAGCCGGCGGCCCCGGCGCTTGGCTTCGGCCAGCGCGGGGACGGTCCAGGCTTCTGCTCGGCGTGGACGCTCATCGGCGGCTTCTCTTCGTGGCGGGCCGGGTTCGGCAAGCCTGCCATTATCGCCCACGGACCGGCCAAGATGCGGCAGGCAGCGGCGCGCCGCCGGATCAGTCCGTGCCGGCCACCAGCGCCTCCACGCCGGCGGCATCGACCGCGCGCAGGGCATCGGCGACGGTGCCGTGGCCGGGGAATGGCTCGGCCGGCGCGATCTCGGCCAGCGGCACCGGGGCGAAGGCCCGCTCGTGCAGGTGCGGGTGCGGCACCCGCAGGCCCGGCAGGTCGATCCGCTGGCCGCCGTAAAGCAGCAGGTCCAGGTCCAGCACGCGCGGCCCCCAGCGTTCGGCGGGGTCGCGCTGGCGGCCGGCCTCGTGCTCGATCCGCAGCAGCGCTTCCAGGGGGCCTGCGGCGGCAGCCGGGTCTGCAGCAGCGCGGCGGCATTCACGAAATCGGGCTGGTCCAGCCGGCCCTGGGCCGGCGTGCGGTACAGGCGTGATACGGCGAGCAGGCGGCTGTCCGGCAGCGCCGCCAGCCCGGTGGCGGCGGCATGCAGGGTCGCTTCCGGCCGGCCCAGGTTGGCGCCCAGGCCGATACAGGCATGGACCGGCGCGCTCATTCGCCCGCGGCGGGCACGCGGCGGCGGCGGCGGCGGCGACGTGCCGGCGCTTCCTCGTCCTCGCCCGCGGCACTGGCCGCCACCAGGCTCGCCGACAGCTCGTCGCCCGAAGTGGCCTGGGCCTGCCGCCAGAACTCCACGTCGTCGGCGTGCGAATCGGACGCGGCCAAGGCGCAATGCCATAAGTCGAACGCGGCGCGGAAGCGCGGGTGCGAGAGCAGGCGGAACACGCGCTTGCGCTGGCGCGAGGAGAAGCGCGACTGCAGCAGCCAGATCTCCTGCATCGGCAGCGAGAAGCGCTTGGGCAGCGCGATCGTCTGCACCTGGTGCAGGGTGACCCGGTCGGCCGCGCGACGCTGCGCCTCCTCGGCGTGCATGCCCTGCGCCTGCAACCCCGCCAGCGAGCGGCAGTAGGCCGGCCACAGCAGCAGGGCGAACAGGAACGCCGGCGACACCGGCTCGTCGGCAGCGACGCGCGCATCGGTGTTGCGCAGGCCCGCCAGGACCATGCGCCGCAACGCACCGCTGCGGTTGGAGCGCAGAGCCGCGGCGGTTTCCGGCAGCAGCGCGCCGAGCAGGCCATGGGCCTCCAGCCGCTCGAAGCTGGCCACCGCATGGCCGGAGAGGAACATCTTGAGCATTTCCTCGAACAGGCGCGCCGGCGCGGCCTCGCCCAGCAACGGGGCCAGCAGCGGGATCGGCGCGGCGGTCGCCGGCTCGATGGTGAAGTCGAGCTTGGCCGCCAGCCGGACCGCGCGCAGCATGCGCACCGGGTCCTCGCGGTAGCGGGTCTCCGGGTCGCCGATCAGGCGCATGGTCCGCGCCTGCACGTCCTCGTAGCCGCCGACGTAGTCGCGCACCGAGAAGTCCTCGATCGCGTAGTACAGGGCATTGCAGGTGAAATCGCGGCGGACCGCATCGTCCTCTATCGTGCCGTAGACGTTGTCGCGGACCAGCCGCCCGTCCTCGAGCTCGCGGTCACCACTGCCGTCGTCGCTGTTGGCGCGGAAGGTGGCGACCTCGATGATCTCCTTGCCGTAGACCACGTGGGCCAAGGCGGAAACGGCGCCCGATCAGGCGGCAGTTGCGGAACAACTGCTTGACCTGCTCGGGCGTGGCGTCGGTGGCGACGTCGAAATCCTTGGGGTGCATGCCCAGCAGCAGGTCGCGGACCGCGCCGCCCACCAGGTAGGCACCGAAGCCGCCCTCGCGCAGGCGGTACAGAACGCGCAGGGCGTTGGGACTGACGTCCCGGCGGGAAATGACGTGCTGCTCGCGCGGGATGGAGCGCAGGATAGGCTGCGGGAGGGGGTGCGGATTGATGTGTGTGCTTCCGTGAACGGGAACGTGCCGGACCGATTGCCGTCCGGCGGGCGCGTGAATATACTAGCGCGCCTTCGCCGGCGACACCTCAACGCTCCCTTCGTCTAGTGGTTAGGACGTGGCCCTCTCAAGGCTAAAACAGGGGTTCGAGTCCCCTAGGGAGCGCCATCCCGCCGGCTGAAGCACGAAAAAGCCCCGCAATGCGGGGCTTTTCCGTTTCCGGCGCCCGGTGAGGGGCCACCCGGGGGTACCGGCCGGCCAGGCGGTCGCGCCGCCCGGCCGTGCCGGGAGGGCTCAGCCCTCCATCTGCTCCAGTTCCTTGCCCTTGGTCTCGTGGATGAACCGCTGGACCATGGGAAGAAGCTGATCACGGCGCAGACCGCATAGAACGTGTAGCTGGCGGCCAAGGCCGGGTCGACGCCATCACCGGGAAGCTCTGCGCGATGAGGTAGTTGGCGAACCACTGGGCGAAACCGCACACGGCCAGCGCCGAGCCGCGGATCTGGTTCGGGAACATCTCGCCCAGCATCACCCACATCACCGGGCCCCAGGAGACGTTGAAGAAGACCACGTAGAGGTTGGCGGCGATCACCGCGACCACGCCCATCTGCTGCGACAGGACCAGCTTGCCGGCGGGGTCGAGGGTGCCCTGGCTGAAGGCATAGACCATCGCGAACAGGGTGACGGCCATGCCGGCCGAACCGATCAGCAGCAGCGGCTTGCGACCGATCTTGTCGATCACCGCGATGGTGACGAAGCAGGCCGCGATCGACACCGCGCCGGAGCCGATGTTGATCAGCAGAGAATCGGCCTCGGTGAAGCCGGCCAGCTGCCACAGCGTCGAGCCGTAGTAGAAGATCACGTTGATGCCGACGAGCTGCTGGAACACGGCCAGCAGCAGGCCGGCCCAGACGATCGCGCGGATGCCGAGGAAACCGCGGCCGCCCGCAGGCGTCAGCACGTCGCTCAGGCGCGGCCGGTGGTCGGCCGAGAAGCTGGCCTTGATCTCGGCGAGCTTGGTGGACGCCTCGGCGGGCCCCAGCAGGCTGACGAGCACGGTGTTGGCTTCCTCGTGCCGGCCCTTGGAGACCAGGTAGCGCGGGCTCTCGGGGATGAAGAACAGCGTGACTAGGAACACCGTCGCCGGCACCGCCTGCATCAGGTACATCCAGCGCCACGCCTCGATCCCGGCCCAGAAGGGAGCGGTCGAGCTCCCCGCCGCCGCGGCGAGGTAGTAGTTGACCATAAGGTAAGGGTAAGGCCCGCGATGATCATGATCTGCTGGGCCGTGGTCATCCGGCCGCGGATGGCCGCCGGCGCGACTTCGGAGATATAGGCCGGCGAGAGCACCGACGCGGCACCGACGGCGATGCCGCCGAGGATGCGCGCGATCACGAAGATGGTGTGGTCGTGGGCAAGGCCCCGGATCAGCGCGCCGATGAGGAACAGGACGGCCGCGAGCCGCATCACGTTGCGACGCCCCATGCGATCGGCCAGCGTACCGGCGAAAAACGCGCCGATGACGCAGCCGATCAGCAGCGAACCGACGGTAAAGCCCATACCCGCGTCGTCGAGGCCGAAGGCGGCCATGAGGCCCGGCTGGGTGCCGTTCACCGCGCCGCTGTCGTAGTGCCGAAGAGCAGGCCACCGATGGTGGCCACGCAGCTGATGAGAATGATGAAAGCGAGGTTTCCGCCGCCTTGGCCGGCCTTGTCGCCGGCGATCGATGAACTGCTCATTTCAACCCTTGTTGTTTATTGGTCTTCCGCACCGGCAGGCCGGTGCGCCCTCCCCCAACGGCCCGCCCACGCGGACCGCTTGCCGGCGCGGCCCGTATCGGTCCGCTTTCCGGCACGGATCCGCGAACGCGGCCCGTCCCAACACGGGTCCGCCCTCACGGACCCTCCCCTCCATCACCAGGCTCGCCCGCTGCACTGGACGCCACCGTGCCGCTTCCCGCGGCCGGTCGCCGGCTCACCGGCCGGCCAAGCTTACCCGCAATGGCAGCGCTGTCGTCACTCCCGGCGCCAAGACGCCGATGCGGCATGCGGCACCGCGTAAAACCCCGTGCTGCCGGGCTTCGCGACCGGCAACCGATTCGATTGAAACGGTCATCGCGCACCCGGCGGCGCGTCGTCGGCCGGCGTGCACGGCTCACGCACGCTGCAACCGGCCTCCACGCCAGGCGAGCGTTGCCGACTGGCCGGCCGCCAGCTCCAGCTCCAGCACCTGCCCGCGATGCTCGAACCGGTAGCGCCCGCCGCGGTCGCTGGTGATGCGCGCCTGGCGCAACTGGCCGGCCGTCCACTCGAGGTCCACGCCCGCCGCGCCGCGCACGCGCAGGCCCCGGACCCGGCCGTCGGCCCAGGCCCGCGGCAGTGCCGGCAGCAGGAAGATCGATCCACCCCAGCTCTGCAGCAGCATCTCGGTGATGCCCGCGGTGCCGCCGAAGTTGCCGTCGATCTGGAACGGCGGATGGGCGTCGAACAGGTTCGGGTAGGTGCGCGAGGGACTGAGCAGCATCGCCAGCACCTTGTGCGCGTGCTCGCCGTCGCCCAGTCGCGCCCACAGGTTCAGGCGCCAGCCGATGCCCCAGCCGGTGGCCTCGTCGCCGCGGATCTCCAGCGAACGCCGCGCCGCGGCGGCCAGCTGCGGGTGTCGCGCACGTTGATCTGGCTGGACGGATGCAGCGCGTACAGGTGCGAGACATGGCGATGGTGGATCTCCGGCGCGTCCATGTCCCAGTCCTGCTGCCACTCCTGCAGCTGGCCGGCGCGGCCGATGCGGTGCGGCGGCAGGCGCTCGCGCAACGCGGCCAGCGTGCGCGCGAAATCCGCATCGACGCCCAGCAGCCCGGCGATCTCGATGCACTGGCCGAACAGGTCGCGCAGCAGCTGCGCGTCCATCGACGGACCGGCGCACAGCGACGCCCCGTGCGGATGCACGTTCTCCGGCGAGATCGACGGCGCGGTGACCATCGCTCCGGTATTGGGGTCCTCGACCAGGGTGGCGGCGAAGAACTCGGCCGCGCCGCGGAACAGCGGCCACACGCCGCGCAGGTAGTCCGGATCGCGCCCGTAGTCCCAGCGGTCCCACAGGTGCTGCAGCAGCCAGGCCCCACCGGTCGGCCACAGGCCCCACTCGGCGCCGTCGATCGGCGCGCTGCGCCGCCACAGGTCGGTGTTGTGGTGCACCACCCAGCCCGGCGCGCCGTACATGCGCCGCGCGGTGTCCGCGCCGGCCTCGGCCAGCTCGGCCACCATCCGCTGCAGCGGCTCGACGCAGTCGCCCAGCGCATTGGCCTCGGCCGGCCAGTAGTTCATCTCGGTGTTGATGTTGATCGTGTACTTGCTCTCCCACGGCGGGGACAGCAGGTCGTTCCAGATGCCCTGCAGGTTGGCCGGCTGGGTGCCGGGCCGCGAGCTGCAGACCAGCAGGTAGCGCCCGAACTGGTGATACAGCGCGGCCAGCGCCGGATCACCGCCGTCGGCGAAGCGCGCCACCCGCTCGTCGGTGGGCAGCGCGGCGACCGCCGCCGGCGTGCGGCCCAGGTCGATCGACACGCGCCGGAACAGCCGCCGGTGCTCGGCCACGTGCGCATCCAGCAGCTCGTCCTGGGACTTGCGCGCGGCCGCGTCGAGCTGCGCTGCGGTGATCGCCTCGGCATCGCCGCCGATGTCGTCGAAGCGCCGGAAGCCGGTCGCGGCGGTCAGCAGCAGCACGACCTCGTCGGCACCCTCCACCTCGATGCCCTCGCCGTGCCGGCGCTGCGTGCCACCCGTCGCCAGCACCCTCAGCCGCGTGGCGAAGCGCAGCCGGCCCTCGATACCGAAGGCATCGCCGCTGCGGCCCCGCAACAGCAGGTCGTGGTCGCCGACGGCGCTGACCGAGGTCTGTGCATGGTCGCTGCCCAGGCCGATCCGTACCCGCACCCGGCCGGGCTGGCTGGTGGACAGGCGCACGACCAAGGACTGGTCCACGGCCGACACGAAAGCCTCGCGCCGGTGGTGCAGCTTCCATCCGGACTCGAACGTACTGGTCGCCACCGCGCGATCCAGGTCCAGTTCGCGGTGGTAGCCGTTGAGGTCGGAAATCTCGAGGAAATCCAACGCCAGGTCGGCCAGCGGCTGGTACGGCATCTGCTTCTTCGGCCGGCCCATCATCGTCGCGTTGGCCAGCTTCTCGGCTTCGGCGTAGCGGCCGGCGAACAGCAGCCGGCGTACCTCCGGCAGCGCGGCCAATGCATCGGGCGGCGTCGGATCGTAGGGGCCGCCGGCGTAGAGCGTGTCCTCGTTGAGCTGCAGCCGTTCGTACCTGCCGCCACCCCAGACCATCGCCCCGAGCCGGCCATTGCCCAGCGGCAGCGCTTCCACCCACCGCGTCGCCGGGCGCCGATACCACAGTCGCAGCGGTTCGGCGGCGGCGGCGGCCGCGGTTGCGGATTGTTCGCCGGCCGCCGGCTTCGCCGAGGCGACCGCACCGGAAGCGGCGCCCGCCAGGCACCGCTGCCGGCGGCTGCCGCGGCCGCCGTGGCTTTCAGCAACTGGCGCCGGGTCAGGTCCATTGCTCAGCCTTCCCTGTCCCGGCCCATGCCAGCCGCATCAGCGCGCGGCGCGGCGGACAGTGACCGCCTTGCCGGTGTAGCGGACGGTGCGATCGGCCTTCGGTTCCAGCGCACCGGCGTCGTCGCGCGGACCGTCGATCCAGCGCACGCGGATCTCGCGCTGCTGCTGCATGCCCGGGTACTGGCCCTGGCGCGCGCCCGATGGTCAGTTCGCCGGTCTTCTCGTTCCAGGCCAGCGGGATGCGGCTGAACTCGCCGCGCTCGTAGCCGTAGTCGCGACCGGCGTCCTCGTACAGCGAGAAGCTGCCGTCCGCACCGGTGTAGACCTCGACGGTCAACGGCGCACCGGGCTGTTCGTCGACGTACTGCTGGACCACCGTGCGCGGCACGATCGAACCGGCGCGGACGAACAGCGGCATGCGCTGCAGCGGCGCGGCGGCATCGACGGTCTGCCCGCCCTCGTAACGCTTGCCGGTCTCGAAGTCGACCCACGCGCTGCCGGCAGGCAGGTACACCGGGCGGCTGGTGGCCTTGAACGTGGTCACCGGTGCGACCATAAGGCCGGGCCGAACAGGTACTGGTCGGCGATGCCGCGCGCCTTCAGGTCGTCCGGGAAGTCCATCGACAGCGTGCGCAGGATCGTGCCGTCCTTGTGCTGCCAAGGTGTCGCCGGCCAGCGTGTAGATGTACGGCAGCAGCGAGTAGCGCAGCTTCAGGTAGTGGACGAAGCTGTCGTAGTGCGGCGTGCCTTCCGGGGCGATGTTCCAGATCTCGCGGTACGGGAACTGGCCGTGCAGGCGGAACACCGGCACGAAGGCGCCGTACTGGAACCAGCGCAGGTTCTGCTCGCGCCATTCGTCCAGGTGCGCCGGATCCTGGGTCTCGTAGCGCCGCTCCGGGGAGAAGCCGCCGATGTCGAAGCTCACGTTCGGCGCACCGGCCATCGAGGCGTTGACCAGCCCGGAGATCTGCTCGCGCAGGTTGTCCTATACGGCACGATGTCGCCGCTCCAGAACGCGGCGCCCGCGCGCTGCTGGCCCGCGAAGAACGCGCGGGAGAGGATGAACACGCGCTTGTCCGGGTTGACCTCGCGCGAGCCGCGGTACACGCCTTCCGAATGGGCCAGCGGATACGAGTTGAAGTACTCGACCGACGGACCGAACGCGGTCGGCGTGGTCCGCGCCTTGCGCTCGCCGATGTCGATGTTGCTGTGCAGGTCGGGCTCGGACGCGTCCAGCCACCAGGCGTCGAAGCCCTTGCTGTTGAGCTTCTCGTTGACCTGGCGCCAGAAGATGTCCTGCGCCTCCTTCGAGTACGGGTCGTAGAAGGAGTTCAGGTAGCCCTTGCCGATCCAGTCCAGCTCGCCGACCTCGACGTTGCGGTGGTACATGTGCCCGGCCGCGTCGAGTTCCTTGTAGTGGGCGGTGGTCGGGTAGAACTTCGGCCAGACCGAGATCATGATCTGCGCGTTCTGGTCGTGGACGTGCTTCACCATGCCGTCCGGATCGGGGAAGTTGTCCTTGTCGAAGTCATGCGAGCCCCACAAGGCATCCTGCGGCCAGTACGACCAGTCGAGCACGATCGCGTCGATCGGCAGCTTGCGGCGGCGGTACTCGTCCAGTGCGCCGGTCAGCTCGGCCTGGGTCTTGTATCGCTCGCGGCTCTGCCAGAAGCCGTAGGACCACTTCGGCAGGATCACCGCCTTGCCGGTGAGGTCGCGGTAACCGGCGATCAGTTCATCGCCGTTGTCGCCGGCGACCACGTAGTAGTCGATCATCTGCCCGGCCTCGGACCAGATCGACAGGTCCTTCGCCTCGCCCGCCGGCAGCGGGTCGCGGTGCAGCAGGGCGATGTACGCCGGATCGATCGCGTTCCATTCCACGCGGATGTCGTGCTGCTTGCCGGGCTCCAGGTCGAGCGCGAACTCGTGGTGCCACGGGTTCCAGTTCTGGCGCCAGCGGTCGACGACGGGCTTCCCGTCGACCAGCACCTTGGCGTACTCGCTGTTGTACAGCGAGAACGTGTGGTGGCCACCGGCCTTGGCCTCGATCGTGCCCCCCCACACCACCTGGTGCGACCGCCCCGGGCGGTATTCCAGCCGGCCTTGGGCAGGTTCTTGAGGTCCTTGATGTACTGGTAGTTGATCTGCTCTTCGCGGCGGACGACCTTCTCCTTGCCGTCGATCGAGTAGCGCGCGGTCAGCGCGCCGGGCTTGCCCTTGGCGTCGCGCAGGACCAGCGTCTCGCCGAGCGGGCGCAGCCCGCGCGGGTCGCCGAGGCGGGTGATCGAGTTGTTGTCCCAGAGGATGCCGTAGTGGCGGCTGGACTGGAGGAAGGGAATGGCGTTGTCGATGTTGTGCTGGAGCAGCTCGACGTCGCGGCCCTTCAGGTCCATCCAGCCCTGCTGATGCAGGCCGGTGCCGTAGAAGGATTCGTCGTCCGGCGAGACGAAGCGCTGGCGCACGCTCTCCAGCGCGCGGCCCTCGGCCTCGAACGGGGCGAAGCTGCGGCCACCGGCGACTTCCTGCAGCAACGGCTTGCCGTGCGCATCGAAGAAGCTCACCCGTCCATCGGCCAGCGCGACTTCGGCGGTGATGTCGGCCGCGACCACGCGCACCGCATCGGCACCCTGGCTGACCTCGAACTTCGGCGTGCCCTGCAGCGGTGCCCGCATCAGGCTGCGGCTACGCTGGAAATCGCCGTCACTGTCGGCACTGACCCGCACGATGCGGTCGCTGACCACCTGCAGTCGCACGTCGGCGGCCTTGCCGTCGGCCGGGCGCACGATCACGCCATCGGCCCGCCGTTCGACCGTCTGTGCCGCAGCCGTCTGCGCGGCGGCCAGCGGCAGCAGTGCCGCCACCAGGATCGCCAGCTGCGCCGGCTTCGTCTGTACCCTCATCGCGTTTCTCCCTTGCGGCGCCCCGTGGGCACCCTGTTTTCGATCAATAGGTCGCCAGCTTCACCCGCAGCAGCTGCGGGGCACTGGAAAAGTTGAGTCCGTAGTCGGTCTGGTCGCCGTTCCAGCGGCGATGGAACACCCACTCGCCGTTTTCATAGGTGCCTTCGTCGACATATTCGTAGATCTGCCGGTCGGCCACGGCCGGGTCGTTCGCGACCAGGGTGATCCGCGCGTGCATGCCGGTGAGCAGGAATTCGTCCGGGCCCAGCTGCACGACCAGCGCGCCACCGACCGGCTCCGGATTGCCCGGCGGCTCGCCCTGGAACCAGAACTGAGGCACGCCATAGGTCACCACCGCCTTCCAGCGCCCGTCGATCGGCAGGGTCTGCACCGCCTTACCGGGCTGTTCGGCAGTGCCGTGGACCTTGCCTTCGAAGCTGGCTTTGGCGATCACCCGCGCTGCCGGCGCCACCAGCCGGTAGTTGAGCGCGAACGGCTCCAGCGTCTCCGGGTTCATCACCTTGGCGCCCAGCGGGTAGTTCGAATACTTCGAATAGTCGATGCCGAACGGCGACCAGCCGATCGCCTGCTCGCCCAGTGCCGAGAAGAAGTAGCGCGCGTACTCGACGCGATTGCCGGTCTCGGCGACGAACAGCGGGTTGTCGGGCCGCGAATAGCGGTCCAGCACCGTGGTGTAGTGCGTGTACTCGGGCATGTAGATGTCCGGCGCCAGCAGGTCGATGTGCGGCGCGGCCGCCTTGTACACGTCGAGCACGTTGTCGGTCGGGCCACCGCTGGCGTACTGGCCGGGCTGGCCGGGATTGAACGGCCCGCGCAGCGCGGCGTTGATGTACATCGGCAGCGGGTAGACCTCCTTGCCGGCGGCCGCGACCTTATCGATGTAGTGGGCGATGTGCCAAGGCGTGGAAGAATTCGTCGGCGTCGGCGCCGAACACTTCGCGCCAGGTGCCGGGCTGCCTGCCCAGCTTGCGCACCAGCGCCTCCGGCACCGCTCCTTCGAACACCTTCTGCGCCATCGGCGAGAAGTCGCGCACGGCGCCGTAGGTGCCCGGTTCGTTCTGCGGCTGGACCAGGATCACCGTGCGCTGCGGGTCGGCGGCCTTCAGGTGCTTCATCAGTTCGACGAAGGCCTTGCGGTCGGCTTCCAGCGTCGCCTCGCCCAGCGGCGAGAGCGAGTTCAGCGTGCGGCCGTCGGCGGTGACCACGCGCGGAAAGCGCTTGTCATCCAGCTTCACCTAGCCGGCGCGTAGTTCGGCCCGTTGTTCTTCCAGGTCGCGAACCAGAGCAGGACCAGGCGCACGTCGTGCTCGCGCGCCTGCTCCAGCAGCGTGTCGACGAAGGAGAAGTCGAACGTGCCCTCCTTCGCCTCGACCTGCTCCTGGGCCACCGGCACCATCACCGTGTTCGGCTTGACCACGTCGATCGCCGGCCACACGTTCTCCAGCGCCTTGGGCCAGTTGCTGGAATTATTGACCTGCGCACCGAGGATCAGGAACGGCTCGCCATCGACCAGCAGCGCGTGGCGACCGTCGCGGGTGACGATCTGCGGAACCGGAGCCTCGGCCACGGCGGCCGTCGCATCGGCAGCACCGGCATCGCCCGCCTTCGTCGGCGCCTTACCATTGCCCTGCCCGTCATTGCCCTGTCCGCCGTTGCCGCACGCGGCCAGCAGCAAGGCCAGCAACGCGGTGGCGGCGACGCGCCAGTTCGTTCCGTTCTTCATGCCATGCACCTTCAGGATCGACATCTGCAACTCCTTCACCACGCCCGCGTGCGGAACGGCGACGCCGGCAGACCATCGGCGCCGACCAGGTCGGCCTGCGCCGGATCTTCGCTCCACGCGTAGCGCGCCGCTTCCGGCTTGGCCACGGCCGTGCTGCGCAGGACCACCGTATCGCCGACGATGCGCGCCTGCGCCGGATGGAAGCGCTTGTCCGCACCGGCCACCTCGAAGCCGCGCGGCGCGTTGCCGCCGGCGCGCGTCGCCAGCACGCCCTGCACTGCGTCGAAGTGCAGCACCAGTTCGCCACCCTTCGCTTCGGCCGCACGGAACTCCGGCCCGCGGTAGGCCAAGGCCCTGTTCGCCATAGGCCACGTGCCGCGCCGCCAGCGCCAGGCGATGGCCGACGACGTGCTTGTCGCGCGGATGGATGTCGTGGCTGTTGCCGGCGTCGGTCAGCACCGCCTTACCGGTCGCCTGCAGCGCCAGCGCCGCCGACTGCGATTCGCGCAGCGTGGCCCAGGACTGTCGAGCACGGCCCCGGCCGCGTCACGACGGTCGCCGCCGGAACCGAACGCGGCCAGCTGCGCCCACAGGAACGGCAGGCCCGGCGCGTGCCACTGCCCACGCCAGCCTTCGATCATGGCCTTGAACTGCTCGCGGTAGCGATGCGCGCCCGCTTCGGTGGCGTTGGCCTCGCCCTGGTACCAGATCACGCCGGCCAGCGCATACGGCTGCAGCGGGTGGATCATCGCGTTGAACAGAAGCGTGTCGACCATGTTCTTGTCGTCGGCGGTGGAAACGGTCACCGCCGCGGTGCGGAAGCGCCAGTCGCCGGCGAGCGTGCGCTGCTGCCCACCGACCGGCTGGACGAAGATCTCCGCCGGCATCCCGGCGATACCGCCGCCACCACCTACGTCCTCTACCCGCACCGCGATCGTGTTGCGTCCTGCGCGCAGTGCCGAGGCCGGCACCGTGTACACGCGCGGCACGTTGTAGCCGTTGGTGACGCCGCCCACGCGCTGGCCGTTGACCCAGGCCGTGTCGGTATCATCGATCTGGCCCAGCCCCAGCACCATGCCGGCGGCGGCCTCGCGCGCGCTCAGCTCGAAACTCGTGCGGTACCAGGCCACGCCGTTCATGCCGGCGAAACCCTGCGTTTCCCAGATCGCGGGGACCGCGACCGCGGCCCAGTCGCTGTCGTCCAGCTGCGCCGAAGCGAACGCATCGGACGCCGGATCGACGGGCGTCCAGCCGGCCAAGGCGGGCGCGGGTCGCGGCCTCGACGCGCTCGTCGACGGCGCGGCGCTCGGCCATCTTCGCCTCCAGCGCGGCCGCATCCAGGCCCAGCATCGACGCATCCATCCACGCCTCGATCGAGCTGCCACCCCAGGTGCTGTCGATGATGCCCACCGGCACGCCGAGCACCTTGCGCAGCTCGCGGGCGAAGGCGTAGCCGGCCGCGGAAAACTCGCCGACGTTCTGCGGTGTCGCCGGCAGCCAGCGGCCACCAGCCAGCTGCGCCTGCGGCGTCGCCGCCCAGGACTTGGGCACCTTGTAGTGGCGCAATGCGGTGTCACCGGCGGCGGCGATGTCCTCCTTGCCGTGCAGCGTCGTGGCCACCGGCCATTCCATGTTCGACTGGCCCGACGCCAGCCAGACCTCGCCGACCAGCACATCGCCGATACGCTTTTCCTCGTTGCCGGCGCGCACCACCAGCGTGTACGGCCCGCCGGCGGCGTGCGCCGGCAGCTGCAGCGACCAGCGCCCGTCCGCGCCGGCGACCGCCTGTGCCCGGGCGCCATCGAACTCGACCTGTACCCGCGCACCCGGCGCCGCCTGTCCCCACACCGGCAGCGCGTGGTCGCGCTGCAGCACCGCGCCGTCGGTGAACAGCAGCGGCAACTCGAGTCCTGCCTCGGCGGCAAGCGCGGGCAGCGCCAGCGCGAACCAAAACCGGGCGGCGACGAATATCCGGTGCTTCATGGGTGTGCTTCTCCATAGATGATGCCGCGGCCACCAGTGGCCAAGGTAGACGCGACCGAACACGCGCGCATCGCCGGTCAGCATGCGCACGCTGCCGAAGCGGTGCTGCGGATCGTCGATCCTCGTCCAGTCCTTGCCCTCGTTGTCGGAGCGGTAGAGGCCGACCTTACGCCGACCTTACCGAACACGAACAGGGTGGGATTGTCGCGTCCCGGCCGCGGCGCGCCGAGGCCGGCGGCGAAGGCGTTTTCCACGCCGGGCAGGCGCACCAGCTTGCCATCGCCCCAGCGCATCAGGCCCTTCCAGGACGCGGCGAAGTAGGCCAAGGCCGGTGCGCTCCGGCGCGGGCAGCAGCTCGCCGCGGAACCAGTCGCCGATCTCGCCGACGCCGGTGTCGATCCCGTTGAACTGGACCCCGCCGTCACCGCTGACGTACAGCTTGCCGCTGGGCGGATCGAAGCCGTACCACAACGCCGCTTCGACCCGGTCGGCCGCGATCACGGCACTGGCCGGCAAGCCGCGCACCTTCTGCCAGCGGCCGCCGAAGTTGTCGGTGATCCAGTGCGGTCCGCCGCGCGCCTGCCAGATGACCCGCGCACCGTCGGCCGAGATCGCCACGCTCGCCCGGCCTTCGCCTTCGGTGGCGGGCGGCTCGCGGGTGAACGCGGTCCACGTGCTGCCGCCATCGCGCGAGTACGCCGCGCGCACGTTCGCCGGATCGGCATGGTGCAGGTGGCCGGCGCGGACCAGCAGCAACGGCTGCCGGCCGGCGTAGTCGAGGCTTTCGGTATTGCTGTAGCGCGGCGGCGTGGCGAACTGGGTGGTGGTGCGCTGCAGGTCGTCGTGGCGGAAGCCGTCGATGTCGCCCAGGCCGCTGACCAGCGGTGCACCCTGCGGCGGACTGAGCAGGTCCAGCGGCACGGTCTCGTCGAGGCCGGTGTCGTCGAACACCCAGTGCACGGTGCCGCCGCGATCGGCCGCGGTCATGTCGCGCGAAGCCCACAGGCCGTAACCGGTGACGAACAGCACGCGGTCCGGATCGTGCGGGTCGATCTCGATGTCGGCCATCCAGTGCGGCTTGGCCTGCGCGGTCCACGGCGAGGCGGAATGGTCGAATTCGGAGCGCTCGAACAGCGGCTTCCAGCGCTTGCCGCCATCGGTGCTGCGGTAGATGTCGTCGCGCGGCGCCCAGCGGTTGAAGGTGGTCGCGACGATCACGTCCGGGTTGGAGGCATCCACCGCCACCGCGCCCCAGCCGAAACCGTCGCCCTGCAGGTCGCTGGACTGCGGCGCGGGGGTGATGTCGGTCCAGGCGCCGCGAGCCGGCGAATACCGCCACACCGCACCATTGCCCATGGCGTCGGGACCGGGCTCGTCGCCGTAGCTGAGCAGGAAATCGCCGCGTGCGTCGCGGACCATGTGGTTCGGTCGCAATCCGGTCGGCTGGCCGGCCACGGCCTGCCAGGGTCTTTCCCGCGTCGGCGGAGCGGAACAGCCCGCCCTCGCGGCTGGAGACACCGGCATACAGCACCGGGGTCGGCGCGCCGGCCGGTCCACTGGCCGGGTCGAACGCGACGAAGACGATGCCGATCGCCTGCTTGCGCCAGTTGCTGGCGCCGGCCGACTCGGACGTGGCCAGCGCGGGGAACGCGTCCACCCGCTTCCAGCGCGCACCGTGGTCCTCGCTGCGCCACAGGCCGTGCGCACGCGAACCCAGGAACAGCACGCGCCCGTCGTTCGGATCCACCGCCAGGCGTTCGCCGTTGCCGCGCGCCAGCTCGTTGCCGCCGAGCTTGAACGGCAGGTCGCTGCGCTGGAAGCTCGCGCCGCGGTCGGCCGAGCGCAGGATCGCGCCGTTGCCGGCGCGCTCGCTGGTATAGGTGCCGGCGGCCAGGTAGACCCGTGACGGATCGGACGGATCGACCGCCGCGGGCTCTCGATGCCGGTGAGGTTGGCGTCGTCGTGGCCGATCCAGTCGGTCAGCGGGACCCAGCGGCGCGCGCCGGCCTCCCAGCGGTAGGCACCGCCGACGTCGGTACGGGCGTAGGCGAGCCCGCGCTCGGCGGGATGGAAGACCAAGGCCGGTGACGAAGCCGCCCCCGCCAATGGCGACGTTGCGCCACTGGTAGGCCTCGGCCTTGGTGGCGGCCGCAGCCGGGCCACCGTGCCATGCAAGCACGGCAAGCAGGATCGCGATGACTCGCACGCGCTGTTCCCTCCCCAGGACAGACTTCGTGTTGGACCGTGGCCCCGGGAACGCGTCCCCTGGCCATCAGGCCACCGCCCGGCGAGGGGCGAGATGGGACCTTCCCGCAGCATAGGCGAGGCAGTCATGCCCAACCAATGCTTTGTTGTACCCCAGCCATTCCACCGTGGAATTCCTCTCCCGCTCCCCCGCTCCACTCCTGCCCGCACTACGGGCCCGTGAGCAAAGGAGCCCGCGCGGTCGCCCGCGCGGGCTGGAATGAAGCGTCTTGCGGGAGGTTCCGGTGTTACCCGCTGGCGCGCAGGACGACCGGGTAACGACGGTCGTTCATGAACCAGGCGCGCGGGTACAGGGTTTCGTCAGCCGTGCCGTCCGGGTAGGCGCGCGGCCCCATCAGCACCTTGGTGACCGGGTCGGCTGCCACGGCAACGACCCGTCGTGCCCTACAGAAAAAACCCCGACCCGGTGACACCGTGTCGGGGGCATTGTTTCCGCGGTGCCGGGAAGGAAGCGAACCTCCTTCCCGCACCGTGCCCTCAGAACGACAGGCGGAGCGTCGCCGCGTAGCGACGATCGTTCACGTACCATAAGTGACCCGCTTCCCGGCGCCGTTCTGCTGCATGATCGTCCTCTGTTCGGCGTTGTTGAGGTTGTTCATCTCCAGGCCGAGCTGCACGTGGTCCGAGAAGCGGTAGAAGATCGAACCATCCAGCTGGCCGAAGTCGTCGCTGTACACCGGCAGCTTCCAGGCGATGTTGTTGTTGTTGCCGTTGTAGCCGGTCGGGCCGACAGAGAGCAGGAACTCGCTGCGCCAGTTGTAGGCCAGGCGCACCTGCCATGGCCCCTTCTCGTAGAAGGCCGCGACGTTGTACGAGTTCTTCGACAGGCCATCGGCGGGCAGATCACCGTAGGTCGAGCCGTCGGTATCGACCGGCACCGCATTCGAGGCGGCGGGAATCTTGGTCGAGCTGTCGATGTAGGTGTAGTTCGCCGACATGCCCAGGCCATCGAAGGGCGCAGGCAGGAAATCGAAGAACTGGTTCCAGCCCAGTTCCGCACCCTGGATCTTCGCCTTGCCGATGTTCACCGTGCGCGAGACGAGGTAGTCGTAGTTGTTGCCGTCCGCGCCCGGGTAGGCCACGAACTCCGTCTGCTGGCGGAAGTAGTCCTTCACGTCCTTGTAGAACAGGTTGACCCACGTCATGCCGCCATGATCGGGATCGAAGTACCACTCCAGCGACAGGTCGAACTGGTTGGCCTTCATCGGCTCCAGATAAGGGTTGTCGTTGGAGGAACCGCTCAGGTTGAGGTCGCTGACCGGCAGGCTGCTGCCATCGGTGGGCGCCGTGATGCCTTACTTGATTCCCACGGTAAGCAGCTGGTAGGCCTGCATGTCGCTGAAGGCCGGGCGTGCGATGGCCTTGGACGCGGCGAAGCGCATCAGCAGGTTGTCAGCCACGTCCCACTTCACGTTCGCGCTGGGCAGCACGTCGGTGTACGAATTCTCCGCGCTCACCGGCACTGTCTCGCCAGCGCCCAGGTACGCGCGTACGCCACGTTGGGGAAGACTACGTAGCCTTTGGCGGTGTTCTCGGTGCGGACCACGCGCACGCCGGCGTTGCCATCCACGCGCAGGTCGTCCAGCGCGAAGTTCAGCATCGCGTAGGCGGTGTAGGTCTTCTCTTTCTGGATGTTCGACCACTGCTCGTCCTTGATGTCCCGCGGCGCGTACACCCCGGCGTAGCAGCACAGGTAGTAGGGATCGGCTGCGCTGTGGATGTCCCAGGTAGCTGGCCGGGAAGCCAAGCGCGGTCGACAGGAGCGGCGCATAGATCGCCCCCGGGGTAATGGCATCGCCCTTGTAGAAGTTGTCGAACGAGCTGAGGTTGACCAGGCTCGAGTTGACCTTGTCGTTGAGGTCCACGCCCGGCAGCGGCACGCCGCCCGGCAGCGCCCACCACTGCATCCACGGCTGGATCACCGCCTGCCAGTCATAGCCTGTATCGATGCTGTGGGCGTCGCGGTCGGTCACCCGCACGCCGAGCTTCACCGACTCGACAAAGCCGCTGTCGAAGCTGTGCTTCAGGTCCGCGCGCTAAGGCGATTTCCTCGGCCTCGTTATCGTCCTGGTGGTCCATCGTGAACGCCCAGTAGTAGTTGCCGAGGTTCGCGGTGAAGGATTCATCGACCCCGATTACCGGATGGCCGCCGCTGACGTCCACGTCGATGTAGGGGACGTTCAGCCCGAGCGTGACGGTGGAGTCCAGGGACTTGGTGGTGGCCTTGATGTACTGGAGTTCGGTGGACAGTTCAGTGCGGTCGCTGACCAGCCACTTCAGCCCGGTGGAGAAGTCCTGGTCTTGGAGTCGCGGTGCGACGCACGGATGTCGGCACCCATCGGGATGTTGCCGTTCGAAGCCAGGCGGCCGGAGACGAACACGTTGCCGTCGAGCTCGAACGGCTTGGTCGTGTCGAGCCGCATCTGCAGCGGATCGTTGTCGAGGAAGATCGCGTCTTCGTACCACAGTTCGTCGTAGGTGCTCTGGAACGCCGTGGCGAACACCTCGACGCGGTCGCTCGGCCGCCACTGCATCGCCACGTAAGCGCCCTGGCGCTGTCGTTCGTAGTCGAGGAACGCCAGTCGGCACCACGCGGCATCCACAGCGGATCGTTGGTGCCGTCACCGTTCAGGTCGGCATTGCTGTTGTTGAAGAACGGCCGCACGAACATGCCGTCGGTACGCGTGGCCAGGTCGGACGAGGCCAAGGTCGACCAGGATGCCGAAGTCGCCAGCGCCGGTCTCCCAGCGGTTGCTGAACAGGACCGAGCCCGAGGGCTGCACGCTGTCGGCGAAGTCGCCCCTGTTGACACTGAAGGACGCGCCGAGCTTCTTGCCCTCGAAGTCGAAGGGCATGAACGTGCGCAGGTCGACCGTGCCGCCCAGGCCACCCTCGATCATTTCCGCGGTCTGGTTCTTGTACACGTCCACGCCGGCCATCAGTTCCGACGGCACGTCCTGGAAGCTGAGGGCGCGGCCACCGGAGGCGGAGAAGCTGTCGCGGCCGTTGAGCTCGGAGCGGACCTGGGTCAGGCCGCGGACCTGCACGCCGCCGCCTTCTGCGGAGAAGTGCTCCGGGTCACCCACCGACAGGAAGCGGTCGATGGTCACGCCGGGAATGCGCGAAAGGGTTTCGGTGACGCTGCGGTCAGGCAGCGCGCCGATGTCCCGGGCGGTGACCGAGTCGACGAACGTGTCGGCGTCGCGCTTGATGTCCTGCGCGCGCATCACGCTGGCGCGGATGCCCCGCACCTCCACGGTGTCGAGCTCGACCGCGCTGTCGGTGGTGGAGCCATCGGCCGCAGCCGTGCTCTGTTCTTGGGCGTGGAGCATGCCGGCCGGCAGGGCCAGGGCGATGCCCAGGCCAGGGTCGAACGGGCCAGATGGACAGGCAGGCGCGACACGGCGGCGCCGCGGTGCGGATACTTCGACATCACTGTTCCCTCCTGGGACACTGATTTTTCGAGACTTTTCGAGTTGTAAGCCGGACAAGGCCGGCGGTCCGGTAGACCAGCGCTGTCATCCGCGAATGCACCAGCGGAATACGATTGCAGGGCTGGAATCCCCGGCGGCCACCTTAGGCGCGGGGCCTCATGGATTGCCAATGAAGAATTCGGGGAATGCTATGCCTTGACGGAATACATACGCCGGGACTTATTCAGCTCGGTCCCGGCGGATGCCACGACACGGGAGAAGTGGAAGGCAAAAGAAAGGGCCCGCACCTTCCGGCGCGGGCCCTTTCACTTGTTGCGTTTCGAGCGTGTTACCAGCTGGCGCGGAGCACGGCCGAGTAGCGGCGGTCGTTCTCGAACCAAGGCGCGGCTGTACAGCGTGTCGTCGGCATAACCGTCACGCAGGTACTTGCGCGGACCCACCAGCAGCTTGGTGATGCTGTTGGTGAGGTTGTTCACCTGCACGCCGATCTGGAGGTTCTCGTTGATGTTGTAGAAGAACGAACCGTCCAGCTGGCCGTAGTCGTCGTTCCAGACCGGCAGGAACACGATCGCGTCGCTGCTGGTCAGGAGGTACTCGCTGCGCCAGTTGTAGGCCAGTCGCGCCGAGAACTTGCCGGTCTCGTAGATGCCGATGACGTTGTAGGAGTGCTCGGACAGGCCTTCCAGCGGCAGCTCGACCGCACCGGCACGCGCGGCGCTTCCGTTCGGCACACCGACCGCGGCATTGGTGCCACCGCTGCTGTCCACGTAGGTGTAGTTGGCCTGCACGCCGAAGCCCGGCAGGAAGTTGAAGAACTGCGAATAGCCCACTTCGAAGCCGCGGATCTTGCCCTCGTCCAGGTTGCGCGGACGGGTGATCAGGTACTCGTCTCCGAAGATGATCTCGGTGCCGGCCTTATTGGCGAAGTAGTCCTTGACGTCCTTGTAGAAGAAGGTCGCGTACAGGCTGTTGGCCGGGCCGAAGTACCACCCGGGCGGTGTCGAACTGGGTGGCGCGCATCGGCTTCAGGTCCGGACTGCCGCCATTGCCGGTGAAGGACAGGTCGGCCGGTCCGCACAGCTCCGTGCGCAGGCCGTCGTCCAGGCCTGCTGGCACGCCGAGGCACTGGCCGACAACGGCAGCCAGGCCTGCATCAGGCGGAACTCCGGCCGGGCGATCGCCTTGGACGCGGCGAAGCGCCACTGCAGGCCATGGTCGAAGCGCACGCGCAGGTTCAGGCTCGGCAGCACGTCGGTGTAGGTGCTGTTGGTGTCGGTGGTGAATGCCTGCCCTGCGTACCGCTGCAGCACTTCCGGAGTCACCACGTCGGCCCAGCTCGACATGTCGGGCATCAGGCCGCCGCCGGCGGTATTGACGCTGGTCTTGACGACGCGCACGCCGACGTTGCCGTCCAACGCGTTGGCCATCTCGTCATTGCCGAAATACAGCACGCCGTATGCGGCCTGGGTGCGCTCGTCCCGGTGTTGGTGGCTTCCGGGCCGTACTCGATCGGCCGCCACTTCGCATTGGGAAGCTGGGCCAGGGTCCCGGCAACGGTGTCGATGTCGACCATGCTGTCCTTCGGCGACCAGATGCTGGTCGGCACGTTGACCTCGCCACCGAAGAAGTCCTTCATCGTGTACAGCGTCGAATCGCTGGAATAGTACTGGTCCAGCCACGCCACGTTGGCCCGGGTCGGATCGGCCGGAGTGCCGGTCAGCTGTTCCAGTCGTCGCTGATGACGCCCCAGTTCCAGCCGGTGGACAGGTTGCGGTAGCTGCGGTCGGCCACGCGCGCACCGAAGCGCACGTACTGCAGCCAGTCGCTGTCCTGGAAGGTGTATTCCAGGTCGACGCGGCCGGCGTGCTCGGTGCCTTCGCTGTCGCCGATGTGGTCCATCGCCGAACGCCAGAAGTAGTTGCTCTGGTCGGTGACCGTGGTCGGATCGGCAACGGTGACCTTCGGATACTTGCCGCTCAGGTCCAGGGTCATTTCCTGGAGCAGGGTCGAGGCATGCAGCGAGAAGTCGACCTGGTCGCGCTCGGCCTTCACGTACTGGTAGTCACCACGCACGATCAGGTTGTCGGTGATGAAGTGCTGGAAGCCCGTCGACCAGTCGGTGGTCTTCGAGGTCTGCTCGTTGTTGCGGTTGCCGCTGATGAACTGGATGCCGGAGTTGCCCCAGTAAACACCGGGGTTGCCGCTGTCCAGGTCGGCGGGCTGGCCGAGCCAGCCACCCTGGCGCACGGTGCCGCTGACGAAACGACCGTTCTTGTCGTACACGAACTGGGTGCCGACCGCCGGGATCAGGTTGTTGCTCATGTCGGCAAGACCGTCGGCGTAGATCGGGTTGTAGTGGTTCGGGTCGCCGTTCCAGTTGGGCTGGTTCTTCTGCGAGGCACCACCGAACTCCATGAAGTGCTCGCGCCAAGGTCATGTCGTACTGCGAGGTGATGAACTGGGTGTAGACCTCGGTGCTGTCGTTCGGCCGCCACTGCAGGGCGAACGCGCCACCCTGGCGCTTGCGCTCGAAGTCGGTACGCCGCCAGTTGGCGCCGCCGGGCACGAACACCGTGTCCCGGTCAGAGCCGGCCAGCAGCGCGTCGCGCTGGGAATTGGACGACTGCCACGAACCCCATCCCCCAGTCGTAGACCCAGTCGGTGTCCGAACCTTCGGTCTGCTCGGCGGGCTTGCGGCCACGGCGGTCGAACGGCATCAGCTGGATGCCGTCCGAACGGGTCGCCAGTTCGGAATAGAACACGTTGGCCAGCGCGCCGACCTCGCCGATGCCGGTCTGCCAGCGGTCGCTGAACAGGAACGAAGCCGACGGCTTGGCTTCCTTCGCCTTGTCGCCGTAGTTGTAGTCGATGCTGCCGGCGATCTTGCGGCCCGGCTCGTCGAACGGCTTGCGCGTGCGCAGGTTGATCGTGCCGCCCAGGCCGCCTTCGATGATCTCGGCCGAGGGGTTCTTGTAGACGTCCACGCCGGCCATCAGTTCGGCCGACACTTCCTCGAAGCTGATGCCACGGCCACCGGCGGCGCTGAAGATGTCGCGCCCGTTCAGTTCGCCGCGCACGAAGGTCAGGCCGCGGATCATCACGCCGCTGCCTTCGGCGGAGAAGTGGTCGGTATCGTCACGCGCCGCAAAGCCGGTAACCGTCACGCCGCTGACGCGCTTGAGGGTCTCGGTGACCGAGCGGTCGGGCAGCGCACCGATGTCCTCGGCGGTGATGGAGTCGATGATCTGCGCGGCATCCTGCTTGATGTCCCGGGCGCGCATCACGGAGCCGCGGATGCCCTTGACCTCCACCGTTTCCAGTTCGGTGGCTGCAGCCCCCGCTCTCCTCGGTGGACGGGGCCTTGGCCTCCTGCGCCTGCAGCGCACCGGCGGACAAGGCCAGCGCAACGCCGACCGCGAGCGCGGACTGGTTGAGACGGTTGGACAGACGCGACATGGCACCACGCCGGACGGCGCGGTTCGGACGATTCGACATCACAGTTCCCTCCCCAGGACACTGATTTTTTTAAAAAAACGACTGTTTGGCGTGGCCGAACGATTGCCCCCTCGACCACCAATGGTAGCGCTACCAGTACGCGATAAAAAAATCCGCCTTGTGACGGATGCGTTATGACAGCGCTGCCGACGCAAGCTAGTGGGTCTGGCCCCGGCTTACCAATGAAGATTATGAATAGTATGTATCCTTGATATGGAATATCACGGCGGTGGAGCGGGCGGTGCTTCGCCGTCGGCGTACAGGTGTTGCGCGACCGCGCGCAAGGACTCGAGCATCCGCTGCGCCGCCGGCGACAGCAGGTGGCCACGACGGCGGACGATGCCGAAGGACTCCATGCCCACCCCCAGCTCCAGTGGCAGCACCGCCAGCTGGCGGGCCTGCACGTAGGGCGCGACGGCCTCCGCGGGTAGCGCGGTGAGCAGGTCGCTGACCCGCAGCAGGTTGATCGTCACCGACAGCGAGGAGGTCTCGATGGTATTGCGCGGGCCGACCAAGGCCATGCTCGAGGAACATCGTCTCCATGCGCGCGCGCAGCACGCTGTCCGGCGGCGGCAGGATCCAGCCGTACGGGGCCAGCTCCTCGTGGCGAACCGCAGCGTCGGCGTCGAGCGGATGGCCGCTGCGGACGATCACCGAGTGCGGCTCGTCGGCCAACGGTTCGAACACCGGGTCCGCGCTGCCCTCCGGATCCATGATCCGCCCGATCACCAGGTCGAGCTGGCCGTCGAGCAGCTTGGCCACCAGCGGCCGGCTGTAGTCCATTTCGATCCGTACGAGGATGTCCGGATGCTCGCGCTTGACCGCCGCGACCGCCTGCGGGACCAGGTTGGTCCCCGGATTGACCACGGTGCCGATCGAGGCCTGGCCCATGCGACCGTCCCTCAGCGCGGCGATCTCCTCCTGGGCGCGGCCGATCTCCAGCAATGCGGTCCGCGCCCGGCGGATCAGTACCTGTCCATACCAGGTCGGGCTCCACGCCACGGGCATGGCGCTCGAACAACGGCACGCCCAGCAGCCCCTCCATCTCGGCCAGCAGCTTCGACGCGGCCGGTTGGGTCATCCTGGCGGCCTCGGCGGCGCGCAGCACCGATCCCTGCTCCTCCAGGTGCATCAGCAGCAGCAGGTGCCGCGTCTTCAACCTCGACGGGTTGAACCAGTGCGTAGTGGCGGTCGGCTTCACCATTTCCCTCCCCGAGAAACTATTCGGACCATGGAATAGCTTACGGCGAAAATTTCATTTGCCCAACATAACTGTGCAAGCGAGGCTACCGCCGCACCATTTCACCCGTAACACACAGCCACACCTGTGCGTCGACGGGCTTCCACCGGCCTGGAGGGGGCCATGGCACGTTCCCACGCATCGGACCGCGGATGAACGCATGCCCGGCGGACGGCAGGACCGTCCCATTCGCATGCGTACCGTGGACCCACGATGGCTCCGCCGGCGTCGTGCCGCACCATGAAGAGGCATTGCCATGACCAGTGACCTTAGCCAGCACTGGCGGGCGTTTCCTGTCCGCCCCGTTCCGCCTGCCCCTGATCGCGATCCTGCGCGGGATCGGCCCGGCCGAAGCCAGCGACCATGTCGGCGCGCTGGTCGAGGAAGGCTACGACGCGATCGAGATTCCGCTGAATTCGCCCGACTGGGCACAGAGCATCGGCACTGCCGCGCGCGAGCATGGGGGCCACGCCTGGATCGGCGGCGGCACGGTGCTGCGCCCGGCCGAGGTCGACACGCTGCAGCACCTGGTGCGCGCTTCGTGGTCACGCCCAACACCAATCCGGCACTGATCCGCCATGCGGTCGCCGCCGGCATGCAGGTGGTTGCAGGCTTCGCCACCGCCAGCGAGGCCTTCGCTGCGCTCGACGCCGGCGCGCAGATGCTCAAGCTGTTCCCCGCCGCAACCTACGGCCCGGGCCACGTACGCGCGCTGTGCGCGGTGCTGCCGCCGGTGCCGCTGTTCGTGGTCGGCGGGGTCACCCCGCTCACGCTGACCGAGTTCCTCGCCGCGGGCAGCACCGGCGCCGGCATCGGCGGCGAACTCTACCGTCCCGGCCAGCCGGTCGAACGCACCCGCAGCAACGCCCGCGAATTCCGCCTGGTCTGGCCGGGGCATCGCCCATGAAGCGCCTGTCGACGAAGACCCACCCATGAAGACGTGCCGATGAAGATACGCCGCCTCACCACCTACCACGCGCCGCCGCGCTGGCTGTTCCTCAAGGTCGAAACCGACGAGGGCATCGCCGGCTGGGGCGAGCCGGTGGTCGAAGGCCGCTCACGCACGGTCGAGGCGGCCGTGCACGAGCTTGGCGAGTACCTTATCGGCCGTGATCCGTCCAGGATCAACGACCTGTGGCAGACCCTGTACCGGGGCGGCTTCTATCGCGGCGGCCCGGTACTGATGAGTGCGATCGCCGGCATCGACCAGGCGCTGTGGGACATCAAGGGCAAGGCGCTTGGCGTGCCGGTGTACGAGCTGCTCGGCGGCCTCGTCCGCGACCGGATGAAGACCTATCGCTGGGTCGGTGGCGACCGCCCGGCCGAGCTGGTCGAGCAGATCCGCGGCTACCTGGCGCAGGGCTTCGACACCTTCAAGTTCAATGGCACCGAGGAGATGCGCCTGGTCGACAGCCCACGCGCGATCGACTCCGCGCTGGCCAAGGTCGCCGCGGTGCGCGAAGCGTTCGGCGACACGGTCGATTTCGGCATCGATTTCCACGGCCGCGTCGGCGCACCGATGGCGCGCGTGCTGCTGCGGGAGATGGAGCCGTACAAGCCGCTATTCGTCGAGGAGCCCGTGCTCCCGGAACAGGCCGAGTACTACCCGCGCGCCTTACCGCGGCCAGCCCGATCCCACTCGCCGCCGGCGAGCGCATGTATTCGCGCTTCGAGTTCAAGCGCGTGCTCGAGGCCGGCGGCCTGTCGATCCTGCAACCGGACCTGTCCCACGCCGGCGGCATCACCGAATGCCTGAAGATCGCGGCGATGGCCGAGGCCTACGACGTGGCGCTGGCGCCGCACTGCCCGCTCGGCCCGGTGGCGCTGGCCGCGTGCCTGCACGTGGACTTCGTCTCGCACAACGCGATGCTGCAGGAGCAGAGCATCGGCATCCACTACAACCAGGGCGCCGACCTGCTCGACTACGTGGTCAACAAGGCCGACTTCGCCTGCGACAAGGGCGACATCCGCGCCCTGCCACTGCCCGGCCTGGGCGTGGAGATCGACGAGGAACGCCTGCGCCACGCCCATGCCAACCCACCGGACTGGCGCAACCCGGTCTGGCGCCATGCGGACGGCAGCGTCGCGGAATGGTAGAACTGCAGCGATGACAGAAGCCCGTGCCGGCGCGAGCCGCCTGACTGTTTCCTCGCGCTGCGCCCACGGCGAAGGCGTGCTGTGGTGCGAGCGCCGGCAGGCGCTGCTGTGGGTCGACATCGACGGGGCGCGGCTGTGGATGCACGTGCCGGCCACGGGAACGACCCGGGATTGGACCCTGCCCGACCGTGCCGGCTGCTTAGCCTTACCACCAGCGGCGAATTGCTGGTGGTGCTGGCCAAGTCGATGCACCGCGCCGACCTCGACGCGGCGCTCGCCAGCGACGCACCGGCGCTGCCGCTGTCGCACCTTACCGACGTCGAACCGCACGAACCACGCACCCGCAGCAACGACGGCCGCGCCGACCGCCACGGCAATTTCGTTTTCGGCACCATGGACGAATCGGCGCAGAAGGCCCCGATCGGCACCTTCTACCAGTACTCGGCCGCGCACGGCCTGCGCCGGCTGCCACTGCCCGGAGCGGCGATCCCCAACTCGATCTGCTTCTCTCCCGACGGGCGCACGCTGTACTGGTGCGACTCGGTGCAGCCGACGATCCTGTGCTGCGACTACGAACCCGAGGCCGCCTTCGTCGGGCCATCGCGCGTGTTCGCGGACATCGAACTCGATGGCGCGGCCGCGGACGGCTCGACCATCGACGCCGAAGGCGGGCTGTGGAACGCGCAATGGGGTGGCGCGCGCGTGGTGCGCTATGCGCCCGACGGACGCCGCGACCGGATCGTGCCGATGCCGGTGCCGCAGCCTTCGTGCTGCGCGATCGGCGGCGCCCACCTGGACACGCTGTACGTGATCACTTCCCCGCAGGGCCTGGACGCCAGCTCGCGGGCCGCCGCGCCCGAATCGGGCAGCCTGTTCGAAGTCCCCCGAGAGCGGCCAGGGCCTGCCCGAGAGCCGCGTGGTGCTGCCTTGATCGCGGTCGACTGGGGTGGCAGCAGCCTGCGTGCGTATCGGCTTGACGGCGGCGGAAGCGTCGTCGACGTGCGCCGGAGCAACAACGGTGCACTTGTCTGTGCTGGACGCTTCGGCGAGGTGTTGTCCGCCCTGATCGCCGGCTGGGACGATCCGCTGGTGGTGATGGCCGGGATGATCGGCGCCCGCGGCGGCTGGGTCGAAGTCCCCTACGTGCAGGCCCCTGCCGATGCCTCGGCGCTCGCCGCCGGAATGATCCGCCTGGACACCTCGCGGGAAACCCCGGACCTTAGTAAGGCGCGCGCGCGCTCTGGTGCGTACCGGGCATGGCCGACCGGACCACACCCGTTGGCGACGTGATGCGCGGCGAGGAAACCCAGATCGCCGGCCTGCTCGATGCACTCGGCCCCGGCACGCACACGGTCTGCCTGCCCGGCACGCACAGCAAGTGGGTGCGCGTGGACGAGGGCGCCATCGTGCGCATTTCCACCGCCATGACCGGCGAACTCTACGCGCTGCTGCGCGCGCACAGCATCCTTGGACGCGGCATGCCCGATGGCGAGCAGGCGCTGGATGCGGATGCCTTCGATGCCGGCCTGGAATGCAGCCGCGACCCGACAGGTGGCCTTCTCCACGATCTGTTCGGCGTGCGCACCGCGACCCTGTTCGGCCGCTTCACGCCGCCGGCGCTGTCGTCATACCTGTCTGGACTGCTGATCGGCCACGAACTGCAGGCGGCCCTTGCCGGCATGTCGGCACCGGTGCACCTGGTCGGTAACCAGGCGCTGGTCGAACGCTACGCGCACGCGCTCCAGGCCCGTGACATCGCCGTCCAGCGCCATCCCGAAGCACTGGCCGCGGCTGGCACGCACAGGATCGCCAAGGCCTGCGGCCTGGCCTGAACCACGGCGGCAAGTCCCGCGCAGGGCGACGCGCGGCGATGCCTGGACTAGAATGTCCGGCCCGATCCTGACGCTCCACGGCTGTCGCCATGCCCTTCGTCGTCACCGAGAACTGCATCAAGTGCAAGTACACCGACTGCGTGGAGGTGTGCCCGGTCGACTGTTTCCACGAAGGCCCGAACTTCCCGGTGATCGATCCCGACGAGTGCATCGACTGCACCCTGTGCGAGCCGGAGTGCCCGGCCAACGCCATCTATCCCGAAGACGACGTGCCGGCAGGCCAGGGGGAGGGCTTCGTCGCCCTCAATGCCGAGCTTTCCCGGGCCTTACCGGTGATCACCGTGCGCAAGGAACCGCTGCCGGAGGCAGCCGACTGGGATGGCAAGCCCGGCAAGCTGCCGCTTATCGAGCGCTGAAACCCCGCCTACCGCATGCGGGCGCTGCAGCCGCCCGGCTTCCGGAGGCAAGAAAAAGGCGCCCGGTGGGCGCCTTTTTCATGACCGCCAATGCCGCACGGGTCAGTGCTTGGCCAGTTCCGCCTGCAGTGCAGCGATCACCTTCAGTGGTGCTTCGCCGGTGGCCGGCAGGCCGCGCGGATCCACCGCCGAAACGTAGCTGCCGCCCTCGACCGCGACCACGCGGACCAGGAACGCCCCGCCCCGGTAGCTGACGTCGTACGTGCCCAGCAGCTGGGCGCTGCTGGCGATGGCCAAGGCCTTCGATCCCGCGCAGTGCGGTTCCGACCTTACCGAAGACCTTATGTCGCGGCCAGCGGAAACGGTGAAGCCATTCGGCGACGCCGCCGGTGCGGCACCGGGCGCGGCCTGCGGACGGGACACGCCACCGGCCGGCGGCAGCGCCATGGCCCCGGAGGTGTCGGGCAGGTTCAGATCCGGCGGGACTTCCAGTGGACGCTGTTCGGGTGCCAGCGCGTAGTCGCCCTTGGCGCCCTTGTGGAACCAGGAGCAGCCGCCCAGCGCCGCGACCACGGTGAAGGCCAGCAGCGCGGCCGTGGAAGCGCGGGCAATGCGGGAAGTCTTGGACATCAATGCTCTCCGGAAGTGTCAGTATTTCGGGTACGTCAGGCCGCGAGCGGTTCGCGACCGTTGTGGGTTTCGAGGTCGCGCACCAGCTCGACGATGCGGTCCGCCTCGCCGTGGTGGCACGTGGACAGGGGCAGCAGCGGCAGGCGCACACCATGGCCGATACCCAGCCGCTGCAGCAACGCCTTGGCGGGAACCGGATTGGATTCGACGCCGCAGAAATCGTGCAGCGGCGCCAGTCGTGCGTCCCATTGGCCGGCGGCCACGGCGTCGCCGCCACGTGCCAGCTCGCACAGCCGCCGGTAGGCGGAAGGGGCGACGTTGGAGCCTACCGAGACCAGCCTTCGGCGCCGGCCAGCATGGAACGGGCCGCGGAACCGTCGTCGCCACTCAGCACGTGGAAGCCCGGGGCGCGCAACGCGACCAGCGCGGCGATGCGCTCCGGCACGGACACCGCTTCCTTGATGCCGATGATGCGCTCGTGCGTGGCCAGTCCGGCCACGGTCTCCGGCAGCAGGTCGCAACCGGTACGGCCTTAAGCACGTTGTAGAGCATGACCGGCAAGCCGCCCTGCTCGGCCACGGCGCGGTAGTGCGCCAGCAGGCCGGCCTGGGTCGGCCGCACGTACGGCGGCGCCACCACCAGCGCCACGTCGGCACCGGCGGCCGCGGCGCGGCGGGTCAGGGCGATGGTGCGCGCGGTCCCGGACAGGCCGGTGCCGGCGAGGACGGGCACGCGCCCGTCGACGGTTTCGACCGCCTCGCGCACCAGCGCGTCGTATTCGACATCCTCGAGCATCGAGGCTTCGCCCGTGGACCCGGCGACGACCACGCCCTCCACGCCGGCGGACAGCTGCCACTGCAGCAGCCGGCGCCAGGCGTCGAGGTCCAGTGCGCCGGCCTCGTCGAACGGGGTCGCAAGCGCGGTGATCAGGCCGGTGGGATGCAAAGCCGGTTTCGCTCGGGATTCTGCGGCTTGCGCGCGTCGCGCAGACCGGATTTCAGGGAGGCCCGATCATACTTGCGGCGTGAAAGCACGGGCAAGTATGCTGGGTGCAGCGGTCGGACCCATCCAGCCCGCCATTCAGACTCGCAATGCCGGAAGCCTCCTTGACCGACACCCCGCCCCGGCCTTCGCCGAACGAAAACCACCTCCTGATCAACGCCTATACGACGCATCCGGAGTCGCCACTGTTGTCGGTGACGCGACGCATCGCCGACAGCGGGTGCAACCTGGTCGACGCGCGCCTTACCACTGTCGGCCGCGACGTATCGATGACCGCGCTGGCGACCGGCTCGTGGGACGCGGTGGCCAAGCTGGAGGCGATGCTCGGCCGGCTCGACCGCGAGGAAGGCCTGAAGCTCAACTGGTACCGCACCGGCGCCAAGCAGAGCCAGTCCAACCTGCTGCCGTACATCGTCGAAGTGGTGGCCGCGGACAAGCCGGGCATCCTGTTCCAGCTGGCCGACTTCTTCGACCGCCAGGCATCACCATCGAAAACCTGCAGAGCACCCGCTACCGCGCCATGCAGACCGGGGCGGAGATGTTCTCGGCGCAGGTGACGATCGGCGTGCCCGCCAACATGCACATCGCCGCGCTGCGCGACGATTTCCTCGAGTTCTGCGACCACCTGAACCTCGACGCGATCATGGATCCGATGAAGTTCTGAGCAGGAGCGTGATACCGGCAAGATGAAACAGCCCAGGATCGAACGTTCCACCCTCAAACTGCCGCTGGCGCTGTCTGGCGGCCGCAGCGCCACCCTCGCCGATTTCGCCGACCGCTGGCTGGTCCTTTACTTCTATCCGAAGGACAGTACCCCCGGCTGCACCACCGAGGGCCTGACTTCAATTCGCTGCTGCCGAAATTCCACCGGCTCGGCGCCAACGTGCTTGGCGTCTCGCGCGATTCGGTGAAATCGCACGACAATTTCTGCACCAGGCAGGGCTTCGTCTTTCCGCTGGTCAGCGACACCGACGAGGCGCTGTGCCGCGCATTCGACGTCATCCACGAGAAGAACATGTACGGGCGCAAGGTGCTGGGCGTGGTCCGCAGCACCTTCCTGGTCTCGCCCGACGGCCACATCGCCCGCGAATGGCGCGGGGTCAAGGTCCCCGGCCATGCCCAGGCCGTGCTCGACGCACTGAAGGCCGAAGCCGCGCAGTGACCGGCATTCCCGCCACCCTGTCCCGTCGCCCTGCCCCGCAGGCCGCGACGGTTCGCCCCTGTCCGGCGTCCGTGCACGCGCACGCGACGCCCCGTCCCGCCGTCCCCACCAGGAAGCCACGATGACCCGAGGCAAGCGCATCTACGTGCTGGACACCAACGTGCTGATGCACGATCCCACCGCGCTGTTCAAGTTCGAGGAGCACGACGTCTACCTGCCGATGCAGGTGATCGAGGAGCTCGACAACGCCAAGAAGGGCACTTCCGAAGCCAGTCGCAACGCGCGGCAGGTCAGCCGCTTCCTCAACGAGCTGGTCGAAGCGTCGGGCCTGGACAACCTCGCCGACGGCATCCGCTGGCGCAACCACGCGGAGTGCAGCTGCGCGGCCGCCAGAGCGTCGGCCTGCTGCGCTTCCAGACCAGCCACTTCGAGGCCGGCAAGAGCTTCGGCGCGGTGATCCCCGACAACGCCATCCTCGGCGCGATCCTTAATTGAAGGAACAGACCCCGGGCGAGGTCCCGGTGGTGTTCGTCTCCAAGGACATCAACCTGCGGATCAAGGCGGCCATCGCCGGGATCGTGTCGGAGGACTACGAAAACGACCGCGCGCTGGACGATTTCAGCCTGCTGTTCACCGGGGCCACCGAGCTGCCGGAGGACTTCTGGGAACGCCATCGCGACAGCCTGCGTTCGTGGTCCGACCGCGGCCGCACGTCCTATGAAGTGGCCATGCGCGAGGACGAGGACTGGTACCCCAACCAGTACCTGTACATGCCGGGCGAGGACGAAGTCGAGCTGCGCGTGGCGAAGATCGACGGCGGCAAGGCCACGCTTACCTGGTCGACGACTTCCGCGGCGGCCAGCACGCGGTGTGGGGCATCAGCGCGCGCAACCGCGAGCAGAACTTCGCGCTCAATGCCCTGATGGACCCGGACATCGACTTCGTTACCCTGCTGGGCACCGCCGGCACCGGCAAGACCCTGCTGGCGCTGGCCGCCGGCCTTACCCCAGACCATGGACCAGCAGCGCTACCGCGAGATCATCATGACCCGCGCAACGGTCAGCGTCGGCGAGGACATCGGCTTCCTGCCCGGCACCGAAGAGGAAAAGATGACGCCGTGGATGGGCGCGCTGACCGACAACCCGGGAGGTGCTGACGCATAACCAAGGAAGGCGGCGCGTGGGGCCGCGCGGCGACCAACGACCTGCTCGCCTCGCGGATCAAGATCCGCTCCATGAACTTCATGCGCGGCCGCACCTTCCTGTCGCGCTACCTGATCCTGGACGAGGCGCAGAACCTCACCCCCAAGCAGATGAAGACCCTGATCACCCGTGCCGGTCCCGGCACCAAGATCGTCTGCCCAGGCAACGTGGAGCAGATCGACACCCCGTACCTGACCGAGACCACCTCGGGCCTGACCTACGCGGTGGACCGCTTCAAGAACTGGCCGCACAGCGCGCACATCACCCTGCGTCGCGGTGAGCGCTCGCGCCTTACCGACTTCGCTTCGGAAGTGCTCTAGCCGCGGGAGAGGCCGATGGGGGTGCAGCTGCCGCGCTGGGTCTGGATCGGTGCGATCACGCTGGCGTGCATCGCCGGCATGGTCAACGTGGTCGGCTACCTTGGCTTCGAGCACCAGGCGGTCAGCCACCTCACCGGCACCACCAGCCTGCTGGGCGCCGCGCTCGCCGGCGGCGACTGGCGTTCGGCCGGCCAGCTGTGGGGCGTGCTGCTCTCGTTCTGTCTGGGTGCCATGCTCAGCGGCCTCGTCATCCGGGACAGCACGCTGCAACCGGGACGGCGCTACGGCGTCGTCCTTACGCTCGAATCCCTGCTGCTGGCCGCGGCAGTGCCGCTGTTCGCGCGCCAGCAGGTATTCGGGGCAATGCTGGCGGCGATGGCCTGCGGACTGCAGAACGCGATGGTTACGACCTACAGCGGTGCGGTCGTGCGCACCACGCACCTGAGCGGCATGTTCACCGACCTGGGCATCGGCCTGGGCCATCTGATCCGCGGCATGCCGTTGCCGATGCGGCGGCTGATGCTCAGCGGCCTCATCATCAGCGGCTTCCTCGGCGGCGGCATCCTCGGCGCATGGCTGTTCTTCCACCTGCAGTACCGGGCGCTGCTGGTCCCGTCCGCGCTGACGGGGCTGACCGGTGTCGCCTACATCGCCTATCGGCACGCCTGGCTGCTGCGGCAGCGCCGGCGCAGCGGCCCCCGGGAGGCACCGGCTAGTCCGTCTGCCGCCGCGACCACGCCGATGCACAATAGCGGCATGAACGATCCGCATGCTGATTCCATACCATCTCCGTCCTGACCATCGCCGGCTCCGACTCCGGCGGCGGTGGTGCCGGCATCCAGGCCGATCTGAAGACCTTCGCCGCGCACGGCGTGCATGGCCTGTCGGCACTGGCGGCACTGACCGCGCAGCACACCCGTGGCGTCACCGCGGTGCACGTGCCGCCACCCGGGTTCCTCGATGCGCAGATCGATGCCTGCTTCGATGACTTCCGCATCGGCGCGGTCAAGCTCGGGATGCTTGCCAGCACGGCGGTGATCGAAACCGTCGCGCGCGCGCTCGAGCGCCACCAGCCGGCGCAGGTCGTGGTCGATCCGGTCATGGTCGCCACCACCGGAGCGCGCCTGCTCGAGGAAGACGCGCTGGACGCGATGCGCCGGCGCCTGCTGCCGCTGGCCACGGTGATCACGCCCAACCTTCCGGAGGCCGAGCTGCTGCTCGGCTGGAAGATCGATGACCTCGCCGCCATGTCCCGTGCCGCCTCGGCGTTGCGCGCACTCGGCGCACCGGCGGTCATGCTCAAGGGCGGACACCTTACCGGACCTGGCGAGGTGGTCGACATCCTTACCGATGCCGACGGCGAACAGCGCAGCGCGCATCCGCGGCTGCAACTGGAAGCGCACGGCACCGGCTGCACGCTGGCCTCGGCGGTCGCGGCCAACCTGGCGCGCGGCCTGCCGCTGCGCCGCGCCCTGCGCGGGCGCGGTGGACTATGTGCATGCGGCACTGCGCAGCGGCTACCGCCCCGGCCGCGGGGACGTCAGGGTGCTGGACCATTTCGCCTCGATGCCGGGCCGATGAGCATCACCACTACCGAGGTCTCGCTGGCGGCAGGCGACGGCCATCGCTGGACCCTCCTGTCGCACATGCCACGGCAGCCGCGCGGGCAGCTGCTGTGGCTGCCGGCGCTGGGCGTAGCCGCGCGGCACTACCAGCCACTGGCCGAAGCACTGGCCATGCATGGCATCGCCACGCACCTGCACGAATGGCGGGGCAACGGCAGCAGCTCCCTGCGCGCCTCGCACACCACCGACTGGGGCTACCGCGAACTGTTGGCGCTGGACCTGCCCGCCAGCCTTACCGCGCTGCCGGAGGACGGCACGCCGCGCCTGCTGGGTGGCCACAGCCTGGGCGGGCAGCTGGCCTGCTGCCTCGCCGGCCAGCATCCGGCCGCTTTCGCCGGGATGGGCCTGGTGGCCAGCGGCACGCCGTACTGGCGGACCTTCCCGGCGCCGCGTGGCTGGCTGCTGCCGCTGGTGTACCGGTTCCTCCCTTGGCTGGCGCGCAGGCGGGGCGCCCTGCCCGGACACCGGCTGGGCTTCGGCGGCAACGAAGCGCGCAGGCTGATCGCCGACTGGGCCCGGGTCGGATTGACCAACCGCTACGCAGCGGCGGGACTGGAACGGGACCTTGAAGCCGGCATGGCGCACGTGCGCGTGCCGGTGCAGGCGGTGCTGCTGGGCCGGGACTGGCTCGCCCCCGGCCTCGACGCACGGACTCCTGGCCAAGCTGCCGCGCGCACCCGCGCGGATTGCCTCACTCGACGCGGCGTCCCTGCGGGGACCGGCTGACCATTTCAGCTGGATGCGGCAACCGGATGTGGTTGCCCGAGCGCTCGCTGAAGGTCTTGCACGCTGATTTGGGAAGAACGATTGACGGCCACCCGAGGCTCCCGCATAATTCGCGGCCTTGAAAACGCGCCCGTAGCTCAGCTGGATAGAGTACCTGCTACGAACCAGGCGGGTCGGGAGTTCGAATCTCTCCGGGCGCGCCATTTTCAGAAGGACCAGCGATACGTCGCCGGTCCTTTTTTTTGCCCCGTGAATCCACCGCCCCGCGCGCCGCCACGACAGCGACGCGCGGTCGAAGCAGGGTTTTACTTGGCCGGCGCGCTGCCCGGCGGGAAGCCGGCGAACATTCCGGCGATACCGGCACGCAGCAGGGCGTCGCCCTTGGCCGGATCATTGGGCACGGTGTCGCTGGCCGTGCCGCGCCAGATCGCCTGCTTGGTCTTCGTATCGAACAGGTCCACCACCAGCGTGCCCACGGTGTAGGTGCGCACCCGCGTGGTCGCGCTGCCCATGCCGCCTGCGCCGTACCAGCCCGGGCCCCAGCCCCAGCCGCCGTACATCGGACCGGAGTACATCGTGTCCAGGCTCTGCTGCTGCTGGGTGGCCACGTGCGCGACCACCGCCACGTCGCCGTTGGGCGACTCGGTCCAGCCCTTGGCGCGCAGCTGCGCGTTGACGTACTCCACGATCCGCTGCGCCGCCAGCGGCGGTACGCCCCTTGCTCGCCCGGCTTGGCCAGCCAGGTGTAGGTCCGGTAGCCGCTGAAGTTCGCCGACGGATCGGCATCGGTGTGCACGGTCGGCGTACTGGCGCAGGACGCCAGCAGCAGTGCCGCGAGGATGATCGGAATCAGGCGTGCCATGGTGCTCTTTTCTCCTCTTCATGTACTGGTGGGAACAGGCGACATCGCCGACATGGGCGGTGCAACCGCAACGCAGCGCCATGACGATCGCCCACGCTGCCGATCCACGCATTCACGCGTCCCGCATCCCGCAACGACGCCCGCTGTCGTGAATGCATCCGCCACTTGCCGCCGGCGCGTGGCATTGCGGATCGGAAGGTGGCGACATCCGGAACCCGGTCCGCACGCCATGGCCAGCCTGGCGGGCTTTCCCGGATCGTATTCCGCCCCCGGCACGCGCACATATAAGCCGAAGGACCAATGCTCGACGTCCTCGCTTCACGACCGCGCAAGCGCAAAATGTCCGCGTGCCGGTGATGAGTTGGCGGAATCGTCACCACGAGCAGCCGGCGCGTGCCACCCGCGCATTCAACACGCCTCATGAGGAAATTCTTATGCGCATTGTGTCGTTGCTGCTGGCCACGCTCCTGCTGTCGCTCCCGTTGCACCTGTCTGCAGCGGCGCCGACGGCGATCGATGCCCGGCCCTTCCCCCGCCAGTACGTCTCGTCCGACACCCCCTTCACCGTCTACCAGCCGCAGATGGACAGCTGGGAAGGCGACCGGCTCAAGGGCCGGTTCGCGATGTCGGTGAAAAGCGGCACCGAAACCGGACCGGATGGCAAGCCGGTCGACAACCTCGATTACGGCGTGGTCTGGTTCAGCGCCGCCACCGAAGTGGACAAGGAGGCGCGCGAAGTACTGCTGCGCGATGTCGCCTTCGAACGCGCGAGCTTTCCGACCGCGATGGACCGGCAGGACGGTTACCTGAAGATGGCGCGAAGCGTCGTCCGCGACGGCTCGACCTTCACCATCGACCTGGACCAGCTCGAAGCCGCCCTGGTGGTCGGTCGCGCCGACCTCAAGGTGCCCTCGTTGCCGGTGAGGAACGAACCACCGGAAATCCTGTTCGCATTCGGGCCTGCACTGCTGGTCCTTACGACGGCACGCCGAAGCTGAAGCCGACGGGCACGCCCGGCGTGCAGCGGATCATCAACAGTCGCTCGCTGCTGCTCCAGCACGAGGGGCGCTACTACACGCGCGTTGCCGGGCAGTGGGCCAGCGCGGCCGCGCTCAGCGGACCCCTGGGGCTGCGACCCGGACCGTGGACAAGTCGCTGCAGGGGGTCGCCGACCAGCTGGTCGGGCAGCACCTTATATCGATACGCTGGACGATCCGCCGGACACCGTGAAGAAGGCGCTGGCGGCGGGCAAGTTCCCCGAGGTCGTGCTGCGGACCGGGCCGACCGAGCTGATCGTTATCGATGGCGATCCGCAGTTCACGCCGATTCCCGGCACCACCCTGAGCTACATCGCCAACACCGGCGCCGACGTCCTTATCAGCGGCGCCAAGGACAACGCCTGGTATGTACTGGTGTCCGGGCGCTGGTTCACCGCGACGTCGAGCAAGGGGCCGTGGCAGTACGTCGCGCCGGACAAGCTGCCGGCCGACTTCGCCAGGATCCCCGCGGACAACCCGATGGGCAGCGTCCTTATTGTCGATCGCCGGCACGCCCGAGGCCTTCGAATCGCTGATCGCCAACAGCATCCCGCAGACGGCGACCGTGAACCGCAACGAGGCCCGCCTGCAGATCCAGTACGACGGCGAGCCCCGGTTCGACGCGATCGCCGGGACCACGCTGCAGTACGCGCTCAACACGGCGGTGCCGGTGATCCAGGCATGCCGGGGGGTTCTATGCGGTGGACAAGGGCGTCTGGTTCACCGCGCCATCGGCCACCGGCCCCCGGACGGTGGCCAGCAGCGTGCCGGCCGAGATCTACTCGATCCCGACCAGCTCGCCCTTGCATTACGTGACCTACGTGCGGATCTACGGCAGCGACGGCGACGAGGTCCACGTCGGCTACACACCCGGCTACTACGGCACGGTGGTCAACAGCGGCGTGGTCGTCTACGGCACCGGCTATGCGTGCAACCCCCTAGGTCTACGACTACTGGTACGGATGCCCCGCCACCTATGGCATGGGCGTGTACTTCGGCTGGAGTTCGTGGGCCGGATGGAGCTTCGGCTTCGGCTGGGGCTACTACCCCCACCCCGTGGTGGGGCCCGTGGTGGGGCTATCCGGGCGGCTGGTGGGGCGGTGCGGCGGCATGGAACGTCTACGGCCAGTGGGGCAACGTGGCGATCAGCGGCACCGGGGGAGCCTGGGCCAATCCGTATACCGGCAACGTCGGCCGCGGCTTCCGCGGCGGCTACTACAACGAACGCACCGGCGGCCGTGGCGTCGGCCGCGGCTTCGTCAACACCAATGTCTACACCGGCACCACCAGCGCCGCGGCGCAGGGAGCGCGTTACAACCCGCAGACCGGGCGCGTGGTCGGCGGAACCGGGGGCGCGGCCTACAACCCCTACACCGGCCAGGGCGTCGCCGGAGGCACGCGCACGGTTGTGAACACCGAGACCGGACGGGTGACCGAGATGGCCGGCGGCAAGGTCAGGGGACCGGACGGCGCCGCTGGCGCCGGTGCGATCAACAGCGACGGCAGCAAGGTCGACGTCAGCGGCGCCGGCGGCTACCGCTACAACTCCGAGACCGGCGAAGTCAACCGCGGCGGCGTGGTCAACATCAACGACAGCATCTATGCCGGCAAGGACGGCAACGTCTACCACTACCAGGACGGCGAATGGAAACCGGTCGAGCGCCCCGAGCCGCACAACCGCAACATCGATGGCCAGACCCGCAACGAACTGTACCGCGACCGCAGCGCACGCGAGGGCGCTTACCAGCGTGGCAGCGGTGGCGCGTCCCGGCCGGCCGGCGGCTTCCAGCGCCCGGCCGGCGGGTTCTCGCGGCCCATGCGGGGCGGCGGCGGATTCCGGCGCTGACGCCCGTGACCACCGGATCCACACCGTGAGCCGCGCCGTGGGTAGAGGGGCCGGCGAGCACCCGCACACGCGTGCCGGCCGCTCCCTTGCGCATCCGGGCACGGCCATACCGACGGACCTGGAAATGAAAGCTGACCACGCGCATTCGAGCGGCAGGAGCGAGCCGGCGAGGCGGCTGCTCCTGGCGCTGTTCCTGCCGCTGGCAGCCAACGCCGGCCCGGGTGCGATGGCATCGCCGGCAGGGACGACCGATACCCCGCCGGAAGCGACTGCCACCGCGGCCAAGGGCAGCATGTTCCGCGACAGCGAGGACGGCAGCATCGACATGTCGAACTGGCTGCTCGACCATCACGGATTCCTGCCGGTACCGATCGTCATCACCGATCCTGCGCTGGGCTATGGCGGCGGCATTTTCTTCGCGTTCTTCCAGCGCCCGGAAGGCAGTGCCACGACGCGGACCAAGGCGGACGGCAGCACGCAGATGATCGCGCCGAACCTTTTCGGCGCCCTGGTCATGAAAACCGAGAACGGCAGCAAGGCCTATGGTGGCGGCGGCATCCTCCATTTCCGCGACGACACCTGGCGATACAAGGGCGGCGTGGCCGATGCGGACTTCAACATCGACTTCTACACCAGCGGCCCGCTGCAGCCGGAGACGCGCGTGGCGGTCAACCTCACCGGACTGGGCTCCCTCCAGCAGGTCTCGCGCCGGGTCGGCGACCGGGAGCTGTTCGTGTCGGCGCAGTGGGTCTACACCGACCTCGACCCCCGGCTGCAGGACGGCGCACAACGACCGCTGTTCGACGACCGCGACTTCCAGCAGGTCAATTCCGGCGTGGGCCTGAGCCTGAATACGACAGCCGCGACAATCCGTTTACGCCTTCACGCGGCTATTTCGTGCTGGCGCAGGGCAACGCCTACCTGCCCGCGATCGGCAGTGATCTCACCTTCCAGACCTGGCGCACCTACGGCTATGGCTATTGGCCGCTCGGATCGAAGCTGGTCCTGGGCGGGCGCGCTGACCTGCGCCACGCCGCGGGCGACGTGCCGTTCTACCGGCTGCCCTTCATCGACCTTCGCGGAATCGCTTCCGCGCGCTACCAGGGACGACAGCACCGTCGTGCTCGAATCCGAACTGCGCTGGAACGTCACTCCGCGCTGGGCCGGGATCGGCTTCATCGGCGCGGGGCGTGCGTGGGGCACGCGCGCCAGCTTCGACGAGGCCTACACCGCGGTCAGCAAGGGCGTTGGCGTGCGCTACCAGATCGCGCGCCGGATCGGCCTGTACGTGGGCGCCGACTACGCCTGGGGGCCCGAAGACAGAACCATCATCATCCAGATGGGAAGCGCCTGGCGTTGAGCCCGGGAAGCAGGCGGTCAGGTACCGGGCCACGGCCGGCGCGCGACGGCCCTGGGACGCGCCGGGACATACCGGCTCCAGTCGACCGCGGATACAAAAAAGCCCCCGATCGGGGGCTTTTTCACAACTGGCGGAGTGAGAGGGATTCGAACCCTCGATAGAGCTTTTGACCCTATACTCCCTTAGCAGGGGAGCCCCTTCGGCCTCTCGGGCATCACTCCGTTGGACCCGCACCGCGCTGCTGCGCTCGCGAGACGCGGAAGGATACCGTCTGGGGCGTTTCGCGGCAAACCCTTTTCTGCTCAGGCCGCCGGATCGCCCTCGTCAGCCGTGGCCCCGGGGCTCTCTCCGCGCTGGATCCGCTGGTAGATCTCCTCGCGGTGCACCGCCACGTCCTTGGGCGCGGTGATGCCGATACGCACCTATAGTTGCCCTTCACCCCAAGCACGGTAACGGTGATCGAATCACCAATCATCAGGGTTTCGCCTACGCGGCGGGTCAGAATCAGCATTGTCTATCTCCATGGCGCCGGCATGCCTTCGCCGGCCCGCGGACCTCCGAAGGGAGGCCTCGCGTGTCCACACAGCGGCGTACTAAATGTTTGAACAGCACGGGATCGTACTGCCCCCGCCAGCAGGGGGCAAGTTCCGCCCGGTTCGCGGGGCCGGCGGATGCCGCGCGGTTATTGCAGTCGTTGACCGACCCAGCCCGGGACTTCCTCGAGGACAAGGGCAAGGGCGGGCCCGTCCTCACCACCACCCCGGCGAGATCCGGGCGACCGCCGCCCTTGCCCCCGATTCGACCGGCGACATGGGCCAGAAGTTCGCCCGCCTTGACCCGGCCCGTTGCGGCGCCGTTCACGCCGGCAACCAGTGCCGCCTTGCCGTCCTGGGCACCGGCCAGCACGATCACCGCATCACCGAGCTGCTGCTTCAGGCGGTCCACCGCCTCACGCAGGCCCTTGGCATCGACGCCTTCCAGGCGTGCAGCCAGGACCCGGATGCCCTCGACCTCGACCGCGGCCGACGCCAGGGTCGGCCGCCGCGCTGCTGGCGGCCTTGGACTTGAATGCCTCGATCTCGCGCTCCAGCCTGCGGATGCGGTCGGCCAGCGAACGCGCCTTGTCGGCCACGTCGCCGCGGTTGCCGCCCAGCGCGGCAGCGGCCTCGTCCAGGCTCTGCTCCTCGGCGGCGATGTAGTCCAGCGCGCCCTGCCCGGTCACCGCCTCGATGCGGCGCACGCCTGCCGAGACGCCGCCCTCGCTGGTGATCTTGAACACGCCGATGTCGCCGGTGCGACCGACGTGGGTACCGCCGCACAGCTCGGTCGAGGTCTCGCCCATGCGCAGCACGCGCACGTGCTCGCCGTACTTCTCGCCGAACAGCGCCATCGCGCCGAAATCCAGCGCCTCCTGCATGCCCATCTGGTGCACTTCGGCTTCGTGGTTGGCCCGCACCTGCGCGTTGACCCGGCGTTCGATCTCGGCCAGCTCGGCTGCGGACATCGGCTGGAAGTGGGAGAAGTCGAAGCGCAGCCGATCGGGCGCGACCAGCGAACCCTTCTGCTGCACGTGCGTGCCCAGCACCTCGCGCAACGCGGCATGCAGCAGGTGGGTGGCCGAATGGTTGAGCACGGTCGCCGCGCGGCGCTGGCCGTCGGCGGTGGCCGCGAGCGCATCACCCACCGCGATCCGGCCCTGCGCCAGGCGGCCGACATGGCCATGGAACTGGCCGGCGAACTTCTGCGTGTCGGCGACCTCGAAACGGCTTTCGGCCGACGCCAGCACGCCGGTATCGCCGACCTTACCGCCGGACTCGGCGTAGAACGGGGTGCGATCGAGGAACACGATGCCCTCCTCGCCCGCTGCAAGCGCACCGACCGGGCGGCCGTCGCGCAGGATCGCCACCACCTGCAGGCCGTCGGCCTCCAGGCGGTCATAGCCGAGGAATCCGGTCGGCTGCAGCTGCGCGACCAGGTCGGCCGGCAGGGTGGTGCCACCGCCGAACTTGCCGGCCGCGCGCGCAGTCTCGCGCTGCTGCTCCATCGCCGCCTCGAAGCCGGCCATGTCCACAGACATGTCGCGTTCGCGCGCCATGTCGGCGGTCAGGTCGACCGGGAAGCCGTAGGTGTCGTACAGCCGGAACACGTCGGCGCCCGGAATCACGCCACCGGTGGCGCGTGCGGCGAGGTCATTGAAGATGCGCATGCCCGAGTCGAGCGTCTCGGCGAACCGCTCCTCCTCGGCCTTCAGCGCGCGCTCGACCAGGTCGCGAGCCGCCGGCAATTCCGGATAGGCCTCGCCCATCAGCTCCGACAGCGTGCCGACCAGCTGGTGGAAGAACGCCTTAGCGCACGCCCAGCATCCAGCCATGGCGCAGCAGCGCGCGGCGGATGATCCGGCGCAGCACGTAGCCGCGGCCCTCGTTGGACGGCAGCACGCCATCGACGATCAGGAAGGAGCTGGCGCGGATGTGGTCGGCGATCACGCGCAGCGACTTGTTTTCCAGGTCCGCTGTCGCGGTCAGCGCGGCGGCCTTGCGGATCAGGGCCTGGAAGATGTCGATCTCGTAGTTGGTATGCACGTGCTGCAGGATCGCCGCAGGCGGCTCCAGGCCCATGCCGGTGTCCACGCACGGCGCCGGCAGCGGCACCAGGGTGCCGTCGGGCTGGCGGTCGAACTGCATGAACACCAGGTTCCAGATCTCGATGAAGCGGTCGCCGTCCTCGTCCGGCGAGCCGGGGGCCGCCGGGGATATGCGCGCCGTGGTCGTAGAAGATCTCGGTGCACGGACCGCAGGGGCCGGTATCGGCCATCTGCCAGAAGTTGTCCGAGGCAAACGGTGCGCCCTTGTTGTCGCCGATACGGACGATGCGTTCTTCCGGCACGCCGACCATGTCGCGCCACAGCGCATAGGCTTCGTCGTCGGTGTGGTAGACGGTGACCAGCAGGCGCTCGGCCGGCAGCTTCCACACCCCGGTCAGCAGTTCCCACGCCCAGGGCGATCGCATCCTTCTTGAAGTAGTCGCCGAAGGACCAGTTGCCCAGCATCTCGAAGAAGGTGTGGTGGCGGGCGGTGTAGCCGACCGAATCGAGGTCGTTGTGCTTGCCGCCGGCGCGCAGGCAGCGCTGCACGTCCGCCGCGCGCACGTAGCTGCGCTTTTCCGCGCCCATAACACGTCCTTGAACTGGACCATGCCCGAATTGGTGAACAGCAGGGTCGGGTCGTTGCCCGGCACCAGCGGAGCGGAGGGCACGATGGTGTGGCCCTTGCCCCAAAGAATTCGAGGAAGTCGCTGCGGATGCGGGCAGTCGTGTAGGAAGTGGTGGAGGTCATCTGGCTTCGGCTGGCGGACGGGTCCGGGCCGGGAACGCGCCTCGGCGGCCCGGCGGGACGGGAATCTGGAGCCGCAAAGGGTAGCAGAGCGGGCGCCTCCGGACGCCTGCGCGCCGCCCGGGCACGCCATGGCTGGCGATCCGGCGGGGGCGGCCCTCCCGACCAGGGCGGGAAAGGCCGGCGCCCTACTCGTCCGGGTCCCAGCGGGTCGCAGCGCGGATGCTGTCGCCATCGAACCCGCGCCTGGCGAGCAGGTCGGCCGCTTTGCGCCGCTGGGCCAGGTCGGCGGGCCCTGCCGGACCGAACCGGCGCCGGACCAGGTCGCGGGCATTGGCGGTCCAGTCGCCTTCGAAGCCCTCCAGGGCGGCCGCAATCGCCTCACCCGGCAAGCCGTGGGTCGACAGCTCGGCACGCACATAGAGCGGCCCGTAACCGGAGGCGGCACGGCTGCGGACCAGCGATTCGGCGAAGCGGGTGTCGTCCTGCCAGCCCTCGCCGGCCAAGGCGCTCGATCGCGGCACGCGCCTCGTCGGCCTCGACCCCGCGCGCCACCAGCTTGCGGCTCAGTTCCTTGCGCGAGTGCTCGCGCCGGACCAGCAGTCCCAGCGCACGCTGCACCGGGGTCGGTTCCGGGCGCTTGCGGCGGCGCGCCGGTCCGGCCGGCCCGTGCAGTCCGACCGGACTGCCTGCGCCGTCATGGTCCTGAATCGTCAGTCATCGGTCCGCTGGAAGATGTGCGCCATCCATGGCGCCTGCCCTCCCTGGCCTTCAAGGCCCCGTTCCCCACCGTCACGCCACTGACAGCATTCCGGCGGGGAACGGGATAGCGATCGGTCCCGGGCAGAGCCAGGACCCCATGTACTTACTCGTCGTCGCCCTCGTCCCCGCCCTCTTCGCGCGAGCCCTGTTCCGGCTGGAACTTCTCGCGCAGCTCGGCCTCCAGCTTGACGGCCAGGGCCGGGTTCTCGCGCAGGTACTGGCGGGCATTGTCCTTGCCTTGGCCGATGCGCTCGCCGTTGTAGCCGTACCAGGCACCGGACTTGTCGACCAGCTTGGCGTCCACGCCCATGTCGATCAGCTCGCCTTCGCGGCTGATGCCTTCGCCGTACAGGATCTCGGTGATGACCTGCTTGAACGGGGGCGCCAGCTTGTTCTTGACCACCTTGATCTTGGTCTGGTTGCCGATGATCTCGTCGCCCTTCTTGATCGCACCGATGCGGCGGATGTCCAGGCGCACCGAAGCGTAGAACTTGAGCGCGTTGCCACCGGTGGTGGTTTCCGGGCTCTGGCCGGGCATCATCACGCCGATCTTCATGCGCAGCTGGTTGATGAAGACCACCAAGGGTATTGGAGCGCTTGATGTTGCCGGTGAGCTTGCGCAGCGCCTGGCTCATCAGCCGCGCCTGCAGGCCCGGCAGCTGGTCGCCCATCTCGCCCTCGATCTCGGCCTTCGGGGTCAGTGCCGCGACCGAGTCGATCACCAGGGATGTCGACCGAACCCGAGCGCACCAGCATGTCGGCGATCTCCAGCGCCTGCTCGCCGGTGTCCGGCTGCGACAGCAGCAGGTCGTCGACGTTGACGCCCAGCTTGGCGGCGTAGATCGGATCCAGCGCATGCTCGGCATCGATGAAGGCGGCGGTGCCGCCCTGCTTCTGGCATTCGGCGATCGCCTGCAAGCTCAGGGTGGTCTTGCCCGAGGATTCCGGCCCGTAGATCTCGACCACGCGGCCCTTGGGCAGGCCGCCGATGCCCAGGGCGATGTCCAGCATCAGCGAGCCGGTCGGGATGACCTCGACCGCCTCGATCGCGCGGTCGCCCATGCGCATTACCGACCCCTTGCCGAACTGCTTGTCGATCTGGCTCAGGGCCGCGGCAAGGGCGCGCTTCTTGTTCTCGTCCATCTGGGGTGTCCTCGGGTGTCAGTGGTGTGTTGCGAAGTCTGGGGTGGCCCGGTCGCACAGGCTGCGACAGCGGGCGGTGGATTCAGAAAATAGTCGCGACAGCACGACCGGCCCATCGCCATGCGGTGTCGCCGGAGGTCGGAAAACGCCGCGACGGAAGGCGGGGAAACGCCATCAGCGGTTCGGCCTGACCAGGCCGCAGTACAGGCCCTCGATGGCGAAGTCCTGGTCCGGCAGCACCTCGATCGGCGCGTAGTCGGGATTGCGCGGCAGCAGGCGGATCCGGTCCTTGCCGATCTTCAACAGCTTGACCGTGATCTCCTCGTCCACCCGCGCCACCACGATCTGGCCCGAGCGCGCCTCGCGCGTCCGGTGCACCCCGATCAGGTCGCCGTCGAAGATGCCCTCGTCGCGCATCGAGTCGCCCTGCACCTTGAGCAGGTAGTCAGGCGAGGGCGAGAACAGCACACGGTCCAGGACCACGAAGCTTTCGGCCATGCCGGTCGGCACGTCGGCGCCGATGGGCATGCCGGCCGCGACCCGGCCGAGCACCGGCAGGCGCAGCGCGTCGTCGTCATTGCCGGCCGGCGGCAACGCCAGCTCGGCCTGCGGCGCCTTCGGCGCGACCTTCAGGCGAATGCCACGGGCCCGACCCGGCAGGCGTTCGATCGCCCCGGCCGCCTCCAGCGCCTCCAGGTGGTACTGCGCCGCGCGTACGCCCTTGAAGCCCAAGGCTCGGGCGATCTCGGTCTGCGAAGGCGGCATGCCCTCGGCGTCGATGCGCTCGGCGATCAGGGCAAGGATGGCGTGCTGGGTGTCTGTCAGGTCCATGGTTAGTAGTAATACTACTAACAACGGCCGCAACGCAAGCAATTGACAATTTCGTAATTTACTTTATGTAATTCGTAAACAACAAAACGGAGGAGGTATAGACATGGATGTCTCGTACAAGATTCGCCGCCACGGCTACCACCTGATGTCGCTTGCCTCGCTGGGCCTGACAGGGGTCGCGGTCTTTGGTGCGCTGCTGACGTTCATGCCGTGGGTTCCGGACTGGGACCCGCAATGGTCGGGCTGGAGGTTCGGGCCGGGATTGGAATGGAAACAACTGGTCGGCATGCACGCCCTCGGAAAGCAACTCCTGAGTACTTCAGCCGCGCTGTGGACAGCTGCGCAGCTGATCCCACTGCTGGCCCTCCGGCAACTTGGAAAGCAGCTCTACCGCAATGAAGCCTTGAGCAGGCCGGTTGCCGACGCGTTTCGATGGCTCGCGCATTCGCTCCTGCTGTACGCGGCCTTCAGCACAGCGGCGCGACTGCTGGAAGGCATGGCGATCATGGTCGACCAGACGCGCGGGACCTTCAGCATCGAGTTCGATCGGGCCTACCTGTTCCTGATCGCCTGTCTGTGCCTGTACAGCGTCGCCCACCTGATGCGCCTTACCACCGACGCGGCCGATGACGTCAGGGCCATCGTCTGATGCCCATCATCGTCAACCTCGACGTGATGCTGGCGCGGCGCAAGATGAAGTCGAAGGACCTTACCGACGCGATCGGCATCAGCGAGACCAACCTCTCGCTGCTCAAGCAGGGGCACGTCAAGGGCGTGCGCTTCGGCACGCTGGAGGCGATCTGCAAGGCGTTGGAGTGCCAGCCGGGGATTTGCTGGAGTATCGACCGGAGGAGTAGCAGGGAGCGGGGCGAGCCTTGCCCTACGCACGCAGGCAAGGCGGAAGCGCCCTCAGCGCCGCCCGCTGCGCCAGATCGACAGCAGGATCCACATTCCGATCAGCGCGGCGCCGACGAAGCCGGCCACGCCCAGCGCCAGCAGCCAGCGGCTGGACACGCCGCCGCCGGCCGCATTCATCACGATCGACGAACCGATCACCAGCGCCGCGGTGACCACGCCCATGGTCAGCCGGTTGGCGGCGCGATCGACCTGCTCGCCGAACGCCTTCAGCGAGGTCACCTCGATCTGCATGTTCAGGCGACCGCGGCGTGCGGCGCGAAGCAGCCGGCGCAGTTCGCGCGGCATGTCGCCGGCAAGCTCGATCGCATCGAAAAGCCCACGGCGGCCCCGGCGCAACAGCGCGCGCGGCGACCAGTGCGCGAGCATCACCCGCTCCAGATAGGGCCGCGCGGCCCCGGCCATGTCGAAGTCCGGATCGAGCTGGCGACCGAAACCCTCCAGGGTCAGGAACGCCTTGACCATCAGCGCCAGGTCCGGCGGCAGGCTCAGGCCGTGGTTGCGCAGGATCGTGGTGACGTCGATGAGCATCTGGCCCATCCGCAGGTCCTTCAGCGGCACGCCGCGGTACTGGTCGACGAAGGCGCCGATGTCGGCCTGCAGCCGCGACTCGTCTGGCCCGGTGCCGCCCTCGCCCCATTCCAGCAGCACGTCGCCGACCGCCGCGGCCTCGCGTTCGACCAGGCCGTGCAGCATCTGCACGATCTGGAAACGACGCTGTTCGGACACCCGCCCGACCATGCCGAAGTCGATCACCGCGACACGGTTGCCGGCCAGGTAGAAGATGTTCCCGGGATGGGGGTCGGCGTGGAAGAAGCCGTCCTCCAGCACCATCTTCAGCACGATGCTGGCGCCGACCTCGGCCAGGCGCTTGCGGTCCGGCCCGCCGCGTCGACGGCGGCCAAGGTCCGGACCGGGAATGCCGGCGACGAAGTCCTGCACGTTGAGCCGCTCGCTGGTCCACTGCCAGTGCACGCGCGGCACCACGATCTCTTCGTGGCCGGCGAAATTGGCCGCGATGCGCTCGGCGTTGCGGCATTCGGCGGCGAAGTCCAGCTCGCGCCGCAACGACAGGGTGAACTCGTGCACCACCTCGCGAGGGCGGTAGCGGTGCAGGTCCGGGGCCTGCGCCTCGACGATCTCGGCCAGCCGCGCCAGCAGGCGCAGGTCGGACTCGACCGTGTCGCGGATGCCGGGGCGGCGGATCTTCAGCACCACCGGCGTGCCGTCGGCGAGCCAGGCGCGGTGGGTCTGCGCCAGCGAGGCCGCGGCCAGCGGTATCTCGTCGAGTCGCGCGAATAGCGCTTCGGGTTCCTCGCCCAGGTCCTCGACCAGCTGCGCCCGCACCTGCGCGAACGGCAGCGCCGGCACCGCGTTCTGCAGCTTGCCAAGCTCGGCGATCCACTCCGGTGGCAGCAGGTCCACGCGCGTGGCCAGCACCTTAGCCTAGCTTGACGAAGGTCGGGCCGAGGTCTTCCAGCGCGCGGCGCACCCGCTCCGGTGGCGCCATGTGCGCCATCGCCTGCGGGTCCTGCCAGTGGAGCAGGCGACCGGCGCGCTCCAGCGCGCCGGCTAGGCCGATGCGGCGGACCATGTCGCCGAAGCCGTAGCCGACCAGCACCGAGGCGATCTGCTGCAACCGGCCCAGGTCGCGGACGGTGCCCAGCGTCTCCCACATCAGGTCGTCCTCCCCGTCGGGCCGTCGGTGGCAGCGCTCACGCCAGCAGCTCCGCGATCCCGGCCAAGGCCTTACCAACGGTCTGCCGGCGCACGGCCTCGCGGTCGCCATAGAAGTGGAAGACTTCAGCGCGCGCGTAACCGCCGCGCCGCTTCCAGGCGATCCACACCGTGCCCACCGGCTTGTCCGGGCTGCCGCCGCCGGGTCCGGCGATACCGGTCACTGCCACCGAGATGCTGGCGCCGGAATGGACCAGCGCACCGGAGACCATCTCCATCGCGGTCTCGCGGCTGACCGCGCCATGCTCCTCCAGCGTCTGCGGACGCACGCCGAGCAGCGCCTGCTTGGCCTCGTAGCTGTACACAACCATGCCGCAGTCGAACCAGTCCGAGGAGCCGGCGATGTCGGTCAGGCACTTGGCGATCCAGCCACCGGTGCAGCTTTCGGCAGTGACCAGGTGCTCGCGGGCCGCGCGCAGCCGTTCGCCCAAAGTGAGGGCGTGGTCGCGCAGCTGCGCATCGGAAAGGATCGTCATGGTCGGCACGGCGGGGGATGCCGACGTTTTAGCTCAAACGCCAGCGGCTGTCTGCCCGCGCCACCGAGCCGACCTCCTGCCTGATCCCCGTATCCGGGACCAACGGACCAGTTCGGCGACGGCCTTCAGGACTTGCCCACGACTGTCCCCGACATCGTCGGTACCGGCCACGGCAACGCGATTCCCAGCAACCTCGCGTCCATGCAGCACGGGCTCCTGCGGTCATAGCCACGCAGGAACGCCGGTTGCGGATGCCCCTGAGGCGAAATAAAGGAGGAGGCGGAGGCCAAGGGCCGCCGCCGGGGACATTCGCCTCCAGGGGCATCCGCAACCGGCGCCCCAGCCAATCCACAGACGCTAATTCCCCAAACAACAAGGGCCGCCGAAGCGGCCCTCGTCCCTCGATCCGTGGATGCGGTCAGTAGCGCACGCGCAGGGTCATGCCGTACAGACGCGGCGCGCCGAGGAAGGCGTTCCACGAGCCGGTCTGGATCGGCGCGTCGATACCGACCTGCTTGTAGGTCTCGTCGCCGAGGTTCTGGCCCCACAGCTCGAGCGACCAGCGCTGGTTCCGGTCGCCGATGCCGATGCGCGCATTGAGCAGGGTGTAGGCGTCCTGCAGCTTCTGTGGGTCCATCGAGCCGGTGTTGTACTCGGACATGTACTTGGCGCCGATGTTGAAGCGGACCAAGGCTGCCGCCGATGTCCCACTCGTAGGTCAGGTTCGCATTGGTCGACCACTTCGGCGCGAAGCTCATCTGGCTGCCGGGCAGCAGCACCATACCGGCGTCGGGCAGGAGGTCATCGCCGTACTGCGTGTCGGCATAGACCACGCCGGCCTGCATCGACAGGCCATCGATGCCGGTGTTCCACAGCAGTTCGGCATCCACGCCCTTGGAGGTCACCTCCGGGATCGAACGGACCACGAAGCTGGTGCCCATAAAGCTGTTGAGCTGGAAGTCCGTGTACTCCTGGTAGAACAGCGCCGCGTTGAGCAGCAGGTTGCCGTCGGCCCACGTGGTCTTGGTGCCGAGCTCGTAGCTGTCGACGAACTCGCCCGGGAAGGAGGTGTCGTTCACCGGGATGATGCCCCCCGTGCCGCTGGACAGGCCGTTCGAGGACTGCACGCGGTCCAGGTTGAAGCCACCGGCCTTGTAACCGCGCGCGTACGACGCGTAGGCCATCACGTCCTGGCTGAAGTTGTAGGCCAGCTTCAGCGTGCCCGACCACTCCTTCTCATCGCGTTCCTGGTCGGTCGAGCGACCGTTGTGGGCCACGTTCGCCCAGGGCAGGCAGGTGAAGCCGATGACCTGCGGGGCGATGGTCGGCACCGCCGCCGCTGGCACACCCCGCGAGACCAGCGCCGCACCGATGCGCTGCAACGCCGCCGGGTTCACCTGGCCGTTGGGCAGGAAGTACGAGGCGCAGGCCAGGCTGCCGTTGGGATTGGTGTAGTCCGATTCCAGCGTCTTCTTCTCGCGGGTGTAGCGCAGGCCCAGGTCACGTCGAACGCGTCGGTGGCGTGCCAGGTGTTGTTGGTGAAGAGCGCCGTGCTTTCCGCGTTCTGCTTGTAGGTGTCGAGCGTGGCTAAGGCCCGGGAACAGCGTGCCGAACGGCCTGCCGGTGGCCTGCGACAGGAACAGAGGTGCATCCGGGCGCAACGCCAGCGCCGGGTTGATCTGGCCGATCAGCGCGGTCGACAGGTATGGCTCGTAGGCGCGGCCGTAGCGGTAGGTCTCGTTGCGGTCCAGGTCCTCGTCCGAATAGAACAGGCCGACCATCCAGTCGATGGTCTCGCTCGATCCGGTGAGGCGGAACTCCTTGAAGGTCTCGAACGCGGTCAGCGACTCGTCCTCGTCCGGCGCGCGGTAGAGCACGTCGGCGGCGCTGTAGTCGAAGTCCAGGCCGTTGATCGCCTGCCAGTCGCGCCAGGCGGTGATCGAGGTCAGCACCGCCTCGTTGGCCCAGGGCGTGGTCCAGTCCACCTGCGCCTGGAAGCCCTTGTCCTTGATGTCCTGCTCGGTGCTTCGATTGCTGTAGGCCAGCCGCCGGTCCGGATCGGCCACCGGGATCACCGCCTCGCCACCGGGGGTGAGTGCGTTGAGGATCGCCGCGGTCGGACCGCGCACGGTGGTGACGGTAACGCAGCAGTTTTCCTCGCGGCTGGTGTAGTCGGCGGCGAAGTTGACCTGCACCGATTCGGCCGGTTCCCACAGCAGCTGACCGCGCAGGGTCTGCATGTTCTGGTCGCCGTCGTCGGTTTCCGTGCGCGGGCCACCGCCGGTGCGCACGTCGTCGACACCGTCGCGGGTGCGCAGCGCGGCGTAGATGCGCATCGCACTGTGCTCGCCGAGCGCATCGTTGTACGCGCCGGCCAGGCCCAGTGCGCCGTAGTTGCCGACGGTGACTTCGCCTTCGGCACTCTGGGTGTAGCTGGGGCGGCGGGTGACCACGTTGATCACGCCGGCCGATGTGTTTTTCCCGAACACCGTGCCCTGCGGTCCCTTCAGCACCTCGATCCGTTCCAGCTCGCCCAGGTCGGTAAAGCCGACGCTGTTGCGCGGGCGGTACACGCCATCGATGACGATGCCGACCGACGACCTATAGGCCGGCATTGTCGCCGACCGTGCCGATGCCGCGGATGCGGGCCACGGTCTGGGCCGCACTCTGCGTGCTGGTCACGGTCAGGCCGGGCACCAGCACCTGCATGTCCTTGATGTCGCGTACGCCGGTGTCCTGCAGCAGCTGTTCGCTGAGCACGTTCACCGTGATCGGTACTTCCTGCAGTGCCTGTTCGCGCTTCTGTGCAGTCACGACCATGGTCGACAGCGTGACCGGCTCTTCGTCCCGGGTGGTCGGCGTGGCGGTCGGCTGTTGCGCGCGCGCGGCGGGTACCGCCGACATGCCCGCGATCGCGGCGACCACAGCGATCGCCAGTCCGGTGTGTTTCAGGGTTGCGCAGGCCATGAATCCCTCCCCAGGGTTTTAGTGATGGCGGATGCGTCGTCGTGTGCTGCTGGGCCTTTCCGTCCGGGCATGGATACGTCCATCCGGGACGGTATCCATGTCCGACGTTAAACCGGCTTCACAATTACCGCATTTTGCGTTGCGGCGATACGGCACCCCCGCTTTGGGGATGGAATGACCGGGCCTCAGGGATGACCGGCACCGCAGGCGCCACCGGGGCAATGTTCGTCGCCTGCCTGCTCCATCTGCAGGGTCACGTGGGCAATGCCGTGGTTGCGGTGCAACATCGCCACGAGTCCACGCCGCACCGTGGCGGCTTCGGCCTTACCCGGCGACCACGACGTGGGCGGTCATCGCCGGCGTCCGCGACGCCAGCGCCCACACATGCAGGTCATGCACGTCCACCACCCCCGGCTGCGCCTGCAGGTCGGCGCGCACCGAGGTGATGTCCATGCCGGGCGGCACGCCTTCCATCAGCACGTTGAGCGCTTCGCGCACCAGCAACCAGGTCCGCGGCAGCACCCACAGGCCGATCAGCACCGCCAGCAACGGATCGACCCGGAGCCAGCCGGTCCAGCGGATCACCAGTGCGGCGATGATCACGGCCAGCGAGCCGAGCATGTCGCTCCACACTTCCAGGTAGGCGCCCTTGAGGTTCAGGCTCTGGCCGCTGCCGGCATGCAGCAGGCGCATCGCCGCCAGATTGCAGACCAGCCCGACCACGGCCACGCCGAGCATGCCGAGGCTGGCCACCGGCAGCGGCGCGCGGAAACGCTGCCAAGGCCTCCCACAGGATGTAGCCGGCCAGCACGAACAGCAGCATGCCGTTGGCCAGCGCACCGAGCGCCTCGAAGCGGGCGTAGCCATAGGTGCGGCGCGCATCGGGTGGGCGCCTGGACAGCCGCACCGCCACCAGCGCGATGGCCAAGGGCGAGCGTATCGGTCGCCATGTGCGCCGCGTCGGACAGCAGCGCCAGGCTGTTGGTCAGCCATGCGCCGGCCACTTCCACCACCAAGGACCGTGGCGGTCAGGCCCAGCGCCCACCACAGCGGCCGTTCGAAGCGGATCTCGCTGGGCACGTGGCTGTGCCCGCCCGGGCCATGGCGATGACCATGGCCGTCGCCGTGCGCCCCATGGTCGTGGGCGTGACCATGGCCGCCGTGGTCTTGCGGATGCCCGTCGTGGGCGTCGTGATCGTGCGTCATGCCGGCACTATCCGGTCCGGTCCCGGCGGAGACTATTACACCGTGCCGCAGCGCATGCCCGCGAAAGCCCCCGGCGCCAAGGCTTGCCCCCCCCGTTTCGATGGAGCGCCCTTTCAGTGCTTCTGCGCGCCGGCCTCGACCGCCGTCCACACGCGCAGCAGGTTGCCGCCGAGGATCTTCCTGATGTCGTCGTCGCTGTAACCGCGCTTCTGCAGGCCGGCGACCAGGTTGGGATAGTCGGCGACGCTGCGCAGGCCCTCGGGCAGGTTGCCGGACACGCCGTCGAAATCCGAACCCAGCCGATGTGGTCGATGCCGACCAGCTTGACCCCGTAGTCGATCTGCTCGAGCACCGCCTCGATCCTGGTGGCGCGCGGCGGATGGGTGCGCTTCCACTCGGCGTTGAACGCGGCCACGTCCTCTTCCGGCTTGCCGGCGGCGCGCGCGGCGGCATTGCGCTCATCCAGCGCTGCCTCGGCCTGGAACTCGGCCACGGTATCGGCGGCCATCTGCGGATTGACGAAGGCGCTGCCGAAGGTGACCTGGACCACGCCGCCGCGGGCCGCGATCGCCTTGGCCAGCTCGTCGCTCAGGTTGCGCTCGAAGCCCGGGGTGAAATGGCGGAAGCCGGAATGGCTGGCGATCACCGGCACCCGGCTCAGCTCGACCGCCTGTCGCACCGCGTCGTCGGACAGGTGCGAGACGTCGACCATGATCCCGAGCCGGTTCATCTCGGCCACCACCTTGCGGCCGAACGGGCTCAGCCCCTTCCACTGGCGGTGCGGGTCGTAGGAGGAATCGCTGATCCGGTTGCTCTCGCTGTGCGCCAGGGTGATGTAGCGCACGCCGCGGGCGTGGAAGCGCTGCAGCTGTGCGAGGTCGTCGCCCACCGGTGCGCCGTTCTCCATGCCCAGCGCCAGCAGCACGTGCCCGCCCGCGCCCAGGGCGCTCGACGTCGCCCGGCGAGGTGAGCACGGCGAAACGGTCGGGGTGGCGGCCGACCATCGCCTCGACCGCATCGATCTGCCGGTGCGCGGACTCGCGCGCGGTACCGGCCCGGTCCTGCGAGGCGGAGGTGTAGATCGACATGAAGGCCACGTCCAGCCCGCCTTCGCGCGCGCGCGGATAGTCGAACTCGCGACCCGGCGCCGCTTCGCCCATATCCATCCAGGCATCCATCAGTTCGCCGGGTGCGTCGATGTGGGTATCGACGATCACCGCGTCGCGCGCCAGCTGGTGCGGGTCGGTGGCGCCTGCGGCGAGCGCATTGCCCATGGCAAGGAACAGCAGGGAAGCGGCAAGACGGATGGACATGGGCGCTCCAGCGCGTTCGGGAAGTCCCCGATCGTATCGTCAATCGAGGGGGCGCCTTGAACGCGGCGCACAAAAACGCATCGAAGCAGTTCCCGCGCGCAAGGGTTACCCCGGCCGGCCCACGGATCGCAGCCGGCCCGCAGCGGGCCGCGGTCCTGTCCGGCCCCGTGCCGGTACTACCTGCCCGGTACAATCGGCAGCCCAGTCCCACCGCCGCAGCAATGGCCAAGCCCACCGAGTCGCCCGAACACACGCCGCTGATGAAGCAGTTCTTCGCGGCCAAGTCCGACTACCCGGACCTGCTGCTGTTCTTCCGCATGGGCGACTTCTACGAGCTGTTCTACGACGACGCGCGCAAGGCCGCGCGCCTGCTCGACATCACCCTGACCCAGCGCGGCAGCTCCGGTGGCGCGCCGATCCCGATGGCCGGCGTTCCGGTACACGCCTACGAGGGCTACCTTAGCGCGGCTGGTCGCGCTGGGCGAGTCGGTGGCGATCTGCGAGCAGATCGGCGATCCGGCGCTGGCCAAGGGCCTTCGAGCGCAAGGTGGTGCGGATCGTCACTCCCGGCACGGTGACCGACGAGGCGCTGCTGGACGAGCGCCGCGACACCCTGCTGATGGCCGTGTCGCGCGGGCGCAGCGGCTACGGCCTGGCCTAGGCCGGCCGACGGCCGGTGGCCGCTTCCTTAGTCAACCAGGTCGACAGCGAGGACCAGCTGCTGGCCGAGCTGGCGCGGCTGGAACCGGCCGAACTGCTGGTCCCCGACGAGGAGGGCCTGCCGCCGATGAGCGCCGGCGCACTGCGCCGCCGTCCGCCGTGGCTGTTCGATCCGGACAGCGGCCGGCGCCAGCTGCTGCGCTTCTTCGGCCTGCACGACCTCACCGGCTTCGGCATCGAGGACAAGCCGCTGGCGGTGGCCGCCGCCGGCGCCCTGCTCGGCTACGTCGAGGAAACCCAGAAGCAGCAGCTGCCACACCTCACCTCGATCGCGGTGGAAGCCGCGGGCGATGCGATCGCGATGAACGTCGCGACGCGACGCCACCTGGAACTGGACACGCGCGTGGACGGCGACAACCGCCACACCCTGCTCGGCGTGCTCGATTCGACCATCACGCCGATGGGCGGGCGCCTGCTGCGGCGCTGGCTGCACCGGCCGCTGCGCGATCGCGCGGTGCTCGGCGGACGCCACCATGCGGTGGCGACGCTGATCGAGCGCGGGGCCGATACCGACCTGCGCGAACGCTTCCGCGGCCTGGGCGACATCGAACGCATCCTCACCCGCGTGGCGTTGCGCTCGGCGCGCCCACGCGACCTGTCCACCCTGCGCGACGGTCTGGCGATGCTGCCGGCGCTGCGCGAAGTGCTGGCCCCGCTGGATTCGCCGCGGCTGCAGGCGCTGGCCGACGAGATGGGGCGCCACGACGAGACCGCGCACCTGCTCGCCGGCGCGGTCGCGCCGCAGCCGCCGCTGAAGCTGGTCGACGGCGGCGTCATCGCCGAGGGTCACGACGCCGAACTCGACGAACTGCGCCGCCTGTCCACCCACGCCGATCAGTTCCTGGTCGACCTGGAAGCGCGCGAGCGCGAGAGCAGCGGCATCGCCACGCTCAAGGTCGGCTACAACCGCGTCCACGGCTACTACATCGAGATCAGCAAGGGCCAAGGCCGACAAGGCGCCGGTGCACTACACCCGCCGCCAGACCCTGACCGGCGCCGAGCGCTACATCACCGAGGAGCTGAAGGCGTTCGAGGACAAGGTGCTGTCCGCGCGCGACCGTTCGCTGTCGCGCGAGAAGTTCCTGTACGAGGCGTTGCTCGACGCGCTCAACGATGTGCTCGAGCCGCTCAAGCGCTGCGCTGGCGCGCTCAGCGAACTGGACGTGCTGGCCTGCTTCGCCGAACGCGCGCAGGCGCTGGACTGGGCGCGTCCGGAGCTGGTCGATGCGCCCTGCCTGCGGATCGAGCGCGGCCGCCACCCGGTGGTCGAGGCGGTGCGCGAGGAACCGTTCGAGCCCAACGACCTCATCCTGCACGCCGAAAGCGGGGACAACCCCGAGGTGCCGCCGCGGCGCATGCTGGTGATCACCGGCCCGAACATGGGCGGCAAGAGCACCTACATGCGCCAGAACGCGCTGATCGTGCTGCTCGCGCACATCGGCAGCTTCGTGCCGGCCGCGCGCGCGCAGATCGGCCCAATCGACCGGATCCTGACCCGCATCGGCGCCGGCGACGACTTGGCCCGCGGCCAGTCGACCTTCATGGTCGAGATGGCCGAGACCAGCTACATCCTCCACCACGCAACCGCGCAGTCGCTGGTGCTGATGGACGAGATCGGCCGCGGCACCTCGACCTACGACGGCCTGGCTTTTACCCGATGCGGTCGCCCGCCACCTTACCGCGGTCAACCGCTGCTGGACGCTGTTCGCCACGCACTACTTCGAACTGACCGCGCTGGCCACGCCCGACAGCGGCATCGCCAACGTGCACCTGGACGCCGTCGAGCATGGCGACGCGCTGGTGTTCATGCATGCGGTGAAGGACGGCGCGGCCGACCGCAGCTTCGGCCTGCAGGTGGCCGCGCTGGCCGGCCTGCCGAAGGCGACCCTGCAGCAGGCACGCCGTCGCCTCGCGGAACTCGAACAGCGCGGCCGCGAATCGCATGCGTCGGAAATGGCACCGCAGGCGCTCGACGCGCCGCAGCAGTTCGGACTGTTCGCCGCCGCACCTTCCGCCGCGCAGGAAGCGCTCGCCGCACTGGATCCGGACGAACTGACGCCCAAGCAGGCGCTGGAAGCGCTGTACCGACTCAAGTCGCTGCTGTAGGCGATCGATCGCGGTCGTCGGATCGCAGGCGGATGCAGCCTCCGGTCTCCGCTGGCGCGCGACGCGATGCCGGACGCGGCCGGGATCGCCCGGCCGACCCGCACTCACGGCATTCCGGTCTCGACGAGTTCTTTCAGGCTCGAAAGGACGTCGGGGCCATCGCCTCCACCGGAATCGGCATCCGCCGGCGATGCACGCGGATCTTCCTGGCGGACAAGAAGCGACGTGGTCCCGTCGGCTTCCGTCAGCTCGTAGGTCATGAAGAAGTGGTTCGCCGGAACGTCCTGCAGCCCGGGGCGCGGAAAGAACAGCGAATACTTCAGCCGCGATCCGGGCACGAATTCGAGGACGGTGCCCTTCTGCTCGAAAACCTGCCCGTTCCATTCGTTGCGGAAGATGATCGGGGTTCCCGGCTCCCAGGTCGTCAGCAGATCGGAGCCGTACTGCCACTGCTTAACCAGTCCGGGTACGGTCAGGGCCAGCCAGACCTTGCCCGCAGGCGCACGGATTTTGACAACGGAGTCGGTTGTTTTCACTTGACCTCCGAGATGGTTGTTTGTCGCGACTGCCCGATGCGGCGGACGGCCGGGCCCCACGATGGCGGGAGCATATCCGGGAAGCGAGGAGGATGTCCGTTCCCGATGGGGACACCCCGCCCGGGCCTTTCCTACCCTGTCACGCGCTCACATCGCGCGCGTGTCGCCCGGCGGATTCATCCAGTTGTCGTTGCGGCCATCGGCATGGTGGACCGGACCGGACACCAGTTCGTCGATGCCGGCATCGTCGAGTGTGTTGACCTGCACCGAGACGAACGCGCCGCCGGCTTCGGCGATGAAGCCGTGCCCGTAGAGGTTGATCCCGCAGCGGCTGCAGAAGCGGTGGTGGATGTTGCCCTCGCCCCAGTCCTTGCCGTAGTCGCCGAGCGCGTCTTCGCCCTGCAGCAGTTCGAAGTCCTTGGCCGTGGCGCTCCAGTTGCGGATCTTGCTGCAGTAGGTGCAGTTGCACTTGCCGGTGCCGGCGGCCAAGTCGAGGGTGGCTCGGTAACGGACCGCGCCGCAGTGGCAGCTGCCGTGGTAGGTCTTTTCCATGGCGTCACTCCACTTCCGTGGTGGCGGTGGCCTGCGACGGGTGCGGGTGTGCCGGCAGCAGCGCGTTGTCGCGCGCGTTGGCGGCCAGCGCGGCCGGGCGCTGCGTGTGGCGGCTCTCGTAGGCCACGTACGCCGGCCGCTTCTCCAGCATGCCGATCATCATGTAGTAGCCGAGGAACGCGGCCATGTACAGGTCGGCGGTGGTGAAGCGGTCGCCGACCAAAAATTCGCGGCCGTCCACCGCCTGTTCCAGCACGCGCAGCACGTCGGCCTCGCTGCCGTAGCCGGCGTTCATCGGCGCGGCGAACGCGCCGGCATGCTTCGCGGTGAACATCGCCTCCACCGGGCCGGCCATAAGAACAGCCAGCGGTAGTACGTTCCGCGTTCGGGCGAACCGGCCGGCGGCGCTAAGGCCCTTGTCCGGTACCAGTTCGGCCAAGGTAGGCGCACACGGCCGCGTTCTCGGTGACCACGGTGTCGCCGTGGCGGATCGCCGGCACCTTGCCCATCGGGTTGATCGCCAGGTAGTCGGGCGACTTCATCGTGGTGCCGAAGTCGAGCACCACTTCCTCGTACGGCAGGCCGGTCTCCTCCAGCATCCAGCGGGCGATGCGGGCGCGGGACACCGGATGGGTATAGAAGGTCAGCGTCTTGCTCATGGTGGCTCCGTCACTGGAATGAGCCGGCAGTGTGCGCCGCGCCTGCTGACAGCAGGTGTCAGCAGCGAACCGCCTGGCGGCGGGCGCCGCGGGCGCGAGTGGCGGGAACCGGTGCGTGAGTGTTGGGAACTGGCGCGTCAGTGCTCGGAACTGGCGCGTGAGTGTCTGGAACTGGCGCGTGAGTGTCTGGAACTGGCGCGTGAGTGTCTGGAACTGGCGCGCCGGTGTTTTCCGTGCATGGCCGTATGGAAAACACTCGCGCGCCCCTGATTTCCATGCACTGGCGTATGGAAAGTATCCACGCGTCGGTTCCTGGAACTGGCGATCGAGTGTTTTCCATGCGCGGCCGTATCGAAATCACCCGCGCGTGGGTATTTTCCATGCGCGCGCGCATGGAAATAGCGGGCGCTTGAGTGGTGGGAACTGGCGCGCGAGTGCTCAACCCGCGCGCCGCTCATCGCCACCACGGACGGAGGACCGCACGCGGCAGGGATCAGCCGCCACGCCGGCGAAGGCGCTGCTCCTCCCAGCGGCGGATCAGTCGCTGGCGCTGTTCCGGATAGCGCTGGCCGGTGTCTTCCAAGGCCAGAACGCGGTCGGCGCGGAAGTGGCGGAAGTCCGCGCGCGCCTCGCACCACGCGGCGAGCAGGCGCATGTCGGCCATAACGCCATCGCGAAGGGCCAGACGATCCGTTCGCTGGCCCTGCCCTGCCCATCGCGGTAACGCATGCGCACCGCATTGCCTTCGCGGATCGCGCGACGCAGCGCAGGCAGCCAGGGTTCGGGCGGGGTCGGGCTCCAGTCCGGCGCGAACAGGCCGCTGGTTTCGACCTGCAGGCGCAGCGTGTCCGGCAGCACGCCGACGACACGGTCCAGCGCCCGTTCCGCCGCCGCAGCCAGTTCGGGGTCGGCATGCGACGCCACCCAGCGCGTGCCCAGCACCACCGCCTCCAGCTCGTCGGGCGAGAACATCATCGGCGGCAGCATGAAACCCGCGCGCAGCTGGTAGCCGACGCCGGGGTCGCCGGCGATGTCGGCGCCCTGCTCACGCAACGCGTCGATGTCGCGGTACAGCGTGCGCAGGCTCACGCCGAACTGTTCGGCGAGGCGCGCGCCGCTGACCGGACGGCGGCGGCGACGCAGGTCGTCCAGCAGGTGCAGCAGTCGGGTGGCTCGGGTGGTCACGACGGGAATCCTGTCATCTCATGTCGCGGCGCAACAGGCTGCGCCCAGGGATCGGGAGTATGGTCCATCCATCGGGCCAGCCAATGATGTGCCACGTGTGCGATAGCCGCAGCACATGGAAGCTTTCGGATCATTCGATTTCACCCGTAGCGCCGGGCCGGCATAAGGTGGGCCCGGCTTCACGCGATCCGCAGCGCCAGCGGGATGGCCGACGAAACGGAGGACGACGACCGCACAACCGTCATCGGCGAACGATTCCATCTACAGGTTCCCGGCGCCTGCGCGACCGGGCCAGCGAGCACGCGAACAAAGGAACGATCTCCATGTCTACCGAACCACAGTGCCCGTTCAAGCATGCCGCCGCCGGTGGCGGCACCGGCAACCGCCACTGGTGGCCGAACCAGCTGCGCCTTGACCTGCTCAACCAGCATTCCACGCGCTCCAATCCGCTGGGCGATAAATTCGACTACGCCGCGGAATTCAGGAAGCTCGACTACCACGAGCTGAAGAAGGACCTGCGCGCGCTGATGACCGATTCGCAGGACTGGTGGCCGGCCGACTTCGGCCACTACGGCGGCCTGATGATCCGCATGGCCTTAAGACAGCGCCGGCACCTACCGCATCGGCGACGGCCGCGGCGGCGGCGGTCGCGGCCAGCAGCGCTTCGCCCCGCTCAACAGCTGGCCGGACAACGTCAGCCTGGACAAGGCACGCCGGCTGCTGTGGCCGGTCAAGCAGAAGTACGGGCAGAAGATCTCGTGGGCCGACCTGATGATCCTTACCGGCAACGTGGCGCTGGAGACGATGGGCTTCCGCACCTTCGGCTTCGGCGCCGGCCGCGTGGATACGTGGGAGCCGGACCAGGACGTGTACTGGGGCCGCGAGACCAAGTGGCTCGGCGGTGACGAGCGTTACTCGCGCGGCTCGCCGGGCGTGGATGACAAGCATGGCGTGCTGGTCAAGGACGACGACAGCATGGTCAGGCACAGCCGCGACCTGGAGAACCCGCTGGCCGCAGTGCAGATGGGCCTGATCTATGTGAACCCGGAAGGCCCGGACGGCAATCCCGATCCGTTGCTGGCGGCCAGGGACATCCGCGACACGTTCGCGCGCATGGCCATGGACGACGAGGAAACCGTGGCCCTGATCGCCGGCGGCCACACCTTCGGCAAGACCCACGGCGCGGCCAGTGCCGACAACGTCGGTGCCGAACCCGAGGCGGCGGACCTGGAACTGCAGGGCTTCGGCTGGCCCAACAGGCACGGCACCGGCCGTGGCGGCGACACGATCACCTCCGGCCTTAAGTGACCTGGACGAAGACGCCGGTGCTGTGGAGCAACAACTTCTTCGAGAACCTGTTCGGCTTCGAGTGGGAACTGGAGAAGTCGCCGGCCGGCGCGCAGCAGTGGGTGGCCAAGGGCGCCGGCGACATCGTCCCGGATGCGCACGATGCATCGAAGAAGCATCGCCCGAAGATGCTCACCACCGACCTGTCGCTGCGTTTCGATCCGGTCTACGGGCCGATCTCCAAGCGCTTCCTGGAAAACCCGCAGGCCTTCGCCGATGCCTTCGCCCGCGCCTGGTTCAAGCTGACCCATCGCGACATGGGCCCGCGCGCGCGCTACCTCGGCCCGGAAGTGCCGAAGGAAGAACTGATCTGGCAGGACCCGGTGCCGGCGGTGGACCATCCGCTGGTCGAAGCGGGCGACATCGATGCGCTGAAGAAGAAGATCGCCGATGCCGGCCTGTCGGTCGCCGAGCTGGTGTCCACCGCGTGGGCGTCGGCGTCGACCTTCCGCGGTGGCGACAAGCGCGGCGGCGCCAACGGCGCGCGCATCGCCCTGTCGCCGCAGAAGGACTGGGCGGTCAACAACCCCGCGCAGCTGGACAAGGTGCTCAAGGCGCTCAGGCGCATCCAGGCCGACTTCAACATCGATGCCAGCGGCGGCAAGAAGATCTCGCTGGCCGACCTGGTCGTGCTGGCCGGTGGCGTGGGCGTGGAGCAGGCAGCCAAGGCCGCCGGCAGCAGCGTCAGCGTGCCGTTCTCGCCAGGCCGCACCGATGCGCGCCATGGGACCAGACCGACGTCGAATCGTTCGCGCTACTGGAGCCGTTCGCCGATGGCTTCCGCAACTACCTCAAGGCATCGTCCGCCGTGCCGGCCGAACACCTGCTGGTCGACAGGGCGCAGCTGCTGACCCTGACCGCGCCGGAACTGACCGCCCCGGTCGGCGGCCTGCGCGTGCTGGACACCAATGCCGACGGCTCGAAGACCGGCGTGCTCACCGACCGCCCCGGGGTGCTGGGCAACGACTTCTTCCGCAACCTGCTCGACATGGGCACGGAGTGGAAGGCCACGGGCGAGAACAGCTACGAGGGCCGCGATCGCCGCAGCGGCCAGGCGAAGTGGACCGCCAGCCGCGTCGACCTGGTGTTCGGTTCCAACTCGGTGCTGCGTGCGCTGGCCGAGGTCTATGCCAGTGCCGACGGCCAGCAGAAGTTCGTCGGCGACTTCGTCGCCGCCTTAAGACAAGGTGATGGAGCTGGACCGCTTCGACCTGCGATAGGCGACACGCCGGCGTGATCCGCAGACCCGGACCGGCGACGGCCCGGGTCTTTTCTTTCGTGCGGTAGCGCGCCTTTGCCGCACCCGCCACCCCACGCCCCGATGCCTTGCAGGCCCCGGCGGCGCGTAACTTCCGCCTCCGGCAAACCGGCGTATGGTGGCTTTCCCGACCGGGAAAGGACACCGCCATGAACCAGCCTCTGCTCACCCATAACTGCTCGCCCAGCTGCAGGGCGCTCCCCTGCAGCAGCTGTCGCGCCAGCTCGGCACCGACCAAGGCCCAGACCGGCAATGCGGTCGCCGCCGCACTGCCGTTGCTGCTCGGCGCGCTGGGACGCAATACCGCCCAGCCGCAGGGCGCCGAAGCGCTGTTCGGCGCGCTGGAACGCGACCACGGCGGCGGCATGGACATCGGCAACGTGCTGGGCGCGGTGCTCGGCGGCACGTCTTCACGGCAGACCGATGGCGCCGGCATCCTCGGCCACATCCTCGGCGCCAGCCAGCCGCGTGCGGCCCAGGCCCAGGCAGGCGACCGGACTGGGCAGTGGTAAGGCGACCCAGCTGCTGGCCATGCTGGCGCCGATCGTGATGTCGTTCCTACCAACCGCAGCACGCGGCAGGGACTCGATGCCGGCAGCCTGGGGCAGATGCTCGGGCAGGAACACAGCCAGGTCCGGCAGCAGGCCGGCGGCGGCGTGCTCGACCGGCTGCTCGACCAGGATGGCGACGGCGACCTGGATGCCGGCGACCTGCTGAACCTGGGCATGGGCCTGTTCGGCGGGCGCCGCTGACCGGTCCGTTCGTCCGCTCAGGACGCGTCGATATCGCCCAGCGCCTGGATCAGGCGCCGGGCGCGCTTGTCCGGCTTGTGTTCGGGGGGACGGTAGCCGTCGCGCATTGCGCCACGCTGCAGGCGTTGCTGCTCGCGGCGCTGCTTCGACGCGGGCGTTTCCTCGTACAGCGCCTGTGCCACCGGCGCCGCCCCGCGCGTGTCGCTCAGCGCGCGCACCGCGATCTCGAACATTTCCTCGCCACGGGTGACCTGCAGCATCTCGCCGACGCGGATCGCGCGCGACGACTTGGCGCGCTGCCCGGCCACGTCGACCTTGCCGGTCTCCACCGCCTGCTTGGCCAGGCTGCGCGTACGGAAGAACCGCGCCGCCCACAACCATACGTCCAGGCGCACCTGCGCCGTGGGCATTGCCTCATTCATCGCGCTTGCCAGCGAACTCCGGCTTGATCGTATCGCCGCGCTCCGAAGACCACTCCAGCTGCGAGCCCGGGTGGCACCGCTTGTAGTCCAGGTGTCGATGTGTCCCTGCCCTGCACGCTCGTTGGCCGATGCGACCTGGCATTCCGGGCGCTCGGCCGGACGCACGAAGGCGTCGTCGTGTCGCCCCGGCCCGCCGGCGCAGCCGCCCGACACCATCGCCAGCATCACCACCAGCACTGGCGGCGCGATGGCGGCACCGGCGCGCCTTGCCACCTGTTTCCCACCGGTCATCGCTGCGCTCCGTACACCGCTCCGGTGCTAGTGTGCGCCTGCCTGCAGGATGACACCAACATGGCGCAACGCTCCGGCCGCGACCTCACCACCGGCCCCATCGGCCGCAACCTGCTGCTGTTCGCGTTGCCGATCCTCGGCGGCAACGTCGCCCAGTCGCTCAACGGTTCGGTCAATGCGGTCTGGGTCGGTCGCTTCCTCGGCGAAAACGCGCTGACCGCGGCGGCCAACGCCAACAACATCATGTTCTTCCTGATCGGCTCGGTGTTCGGCATCGGCATGGCGGCGAGCATCCTCATCGCCCAGTCGATGGGCGCACACGACACGCCGCGGGCACGCCGAGTGATGGGGACCAGCGCGAGCTTCTTCATAGGCATCTCGGTGCTCATCGCCGCGTCCGGCTGGTGGCTGGCACGGCACCTGCTGCACTGGATGGGCACGCCGGCCGCGTCGCTGCCGCTGGCCGAGGCCTACCTGCGCGTCATCTTCCCGATGCCGGCGCTGTACGCCTTCGCGTTCCTGTCGGCGGCGTTGCGCGGCGTGGGCGATTCGCGCACCCCGTTCCGCTTCCTGCTGGTCGCGGTCGCCCTGGACATCGTCTTCAATCCGCTGCTGATCTTCGGCCTCGGCCCGCTGCCGGAGCTGGGCATCGCCGGCTCGGCCTTATCCACGCTGCTGTCACAGTCTTATGGCGCTGGCCGCCCTGCTGTTCCACCTGCGCCGCAAGCGGCACGTGCTCTGGCTCGGCCGCCAGGACGCGGGGATGCTGCTGCCGGACCTGCGGATCCTGCGCGCGCTGGTGGCCAAGGGCGTGCCGATGGGCCTGCAGATGATGCTGATCTCGCTGGCGATGCTCGCGATGATGACCATGGTGAATGGCTTCGGCACCCACACTGCCGCCGCCTATGGCGCGGCGCTGCAGTTGTGGACCTACGTGCAGATGCCGGCGATGGCGATCGGCGCGGCGTGTTCGTCGATGGCCGCGCAGAACGTCGGCGCGCGGCGCTGGGACCGGGTCGAGGCGACCGCCTGGACCGGCGTCGGCTTCAACTTCGCGCTCACCGGCGCGCTCATCCTTCCGTTGATCCTGCTCGACCGCTGGACACTGGCACTGTTCCTGCCCACGGCCAGCGAGTCGCTGGAAATCGCCCGCCACCTCAACTACGTCTCGGTGTGGTCGTTCCTGTTCTTCGGCGTGACCTTCGTGCTGTCCGGGGTGATCCGCTCCACCGGCGCGGTTATCCCGCCACTGCTGATCCTGGTGGTGTCGCTGTGGGGCATCCGCGTGCCCTTCGCCGAACTGCTGCAACCTGGGCTTGGCGCCGAGGCGGTCTGGTGGAGCTTCCCGGTCAGTTCGGTCTGCGCGATGCTGATGTCGCTGGCCTATTACCGCTGGGGCGGCTGGCGCAGGGCGCACATGCTGGAAGGCGCGAAGCCGCCGCTGCGCGAAGTCGCCGTCCCCGCGGAAGTGCCCGCGACACCGCCATCACCCGTGGCCGATCCTGCGGAAGATCCGGACGGGACGATCGATGCGGGAGTGGAGCCGCCGCGTTGACCGGGCCATACCGTCAGGACCAGCACTCCGGCTCGCGGAATGCCGGCGAAACCGGAATCCAGGCTCTCCGTGAAGGCGACCCGCAGCAGGCCAGTGTTTCCCGGCGCGACCCGCTGTCCACCCATGGAAAGTCGCCGCGACTACGGCCGCAACGCACGGGACACGTCGCGTTTCCCGATCCCCTTCCGCGGAAAAGCAAACGGCCGCCTTTCGGCGGCCGTTGCGGGTGCATCCCGAAGCGGCGATCAGCCGGCGGCCTTCTCGGCCTTGGCCTTGGCCACGGCAGCCAGGTCTTCCTTGATGCGGGCAGCCTTGCCTTCCAGGCCGCGCAGGTAGTACAGCTTGCCGGCGCGGACCTTGCCGCGGCGCTTCACTTCGACCGAGTCGATGATGGCGCTGTGGTTCTGGAACACGCGCTCGACGCCGTAGCCGTGCGAGATCTTGCGCACGGTGAACGCGGAGTTCAGGCCGGCGTTCTTGATCGCGATGACCACGCCTTCGTAGGCCTGCACGCGCTCGCGGTTGCCTTCCTTCACCTTGACGTTCACCACGACGGTGTCGCCCTGGCTGAACTTCGGCAGTTCGCGGGTGATCTGGGCGGACTCGAATTCCGCGACGATGGACTTGTTCAGCTTGCTCATGGTGACCGACTCAATGTGTTCGGGTGGGCGTGTCGTGGTCGACAACTCGGGCCGATGCAGTCGCAGGATTGCGCCGCACGTGATTGTTATGGGGTCCAGTCCGGGCGGAACCGCCCGCAGGAACCCGGCATTGTAGCCGCTTTGTCGGCTCCGGGCTACCCGCCGGGACTGTCCGCGGCGTGCTCCCGGAGCCAGTCGTCCAGCAGCTTCCGGTCGGCCTTGGACAGCGCCCGGCCTTCCAGCAGGTCCGGGCGACGTTGCTGGGTCCGGGCCAGGGGCTTGCTGCCGGCGCCAGCGCGCGATGGCGGCATGGTTGCCGGAACGCAGCACCTCGGGAACCGTGCCGTAGGCATGTTCGACCGGATGACTGTAGTGCGGACAGTCCAGCAGGCCGTCCTCGAAGCTGTCCTGTTCGGCTGAACCGGCGTCGTTCAGGACACCGTCCTGCAGCCGCGCGACCGCGTCCACGACCACCGCCGCGGCCAGCTCGCCGCCGGACAGGACGTAGTCGCCGATCGAAAGCTCCTCGTCGACCTCGGCCCGGACCAGGCGCTCGTCCACGCCCTCGTAGCGGCCGCACAGCAGGGCCAGCCGCGGCAATGCGGCCAGTTCGCGGACCCGGCCTGGTCCAGCCGCCGCCCCTGCGGACTCAGGTAGACCAGGTGCGGACGCACCGGATCCGCCTCGCGCATCGTCGCCAGGCAGCGGCGCAGGGGCTCTACCAGCATCACCATGCCGGGGCCGCCGCCGAAGGTACGGTCGTCCACCTTGCGGTAGTTGCCCTCGGCGTGGTCACGCGGGTTCCAGCCGTGCAACGACAGCAGCCCACGCTCGCGCGCACGACCGACCACGCCGAATGCGGCGCACTGGTCGACGAACTCGGGAAACAGGCTGACGATGTCGATGCGCATAGGCGAAGGAACGCCGCGTTCCTAGAACTCGGGATCCCAGTCGACGGTGATCGTGCCGGACTCGAAGTCCACCGACGTCACATAGTCGGGCTGGACGAATGGCAGCATGCGCTCGCGTTCGCCGCGCACCACCATCACGTCGTTGGCGCCGGTCGACAGCAGGTGCGAGACCTCGCCCAGGCCACGCCCTCGACGGTGACCACGCGCATGCCTTCCAGGTCGACCCAGTAGTACTCGCCGGGGGCCGGCGGCGGCAATGCATCGCGCGGAACCAGAATCTCGGTGCCGCGCATGGCCTCGGCCGCGTCGCGGTCAATGATATCGGGCAGGGTCGCGACGACATGCTTGCCGGTATCGCGGCCACGGGCGCCCTGCACCTCGCGCTCGACGCCATTGGCCGAACGCAGGATCCACGGCTGGTAGCTGAAGATCTGCGCGCGCGGCTCGGTCCAGGGATTGCAGCTTCACATCGCCACGCACGCCGACGGCGCCCGACACCGCGCCCAGCAGGATCAGCTTGCGGGGCGTGGCGGAGCGCGCGTCGTCGTTCATGAAGTCCGTTCTGGAGCGGACAGGGCCACCGGCGAGCCGGTGGCCGGCCGGATCAGGCGGCGGTCGCCTGGGCCTTGGCCGCTTCCTTGTACAGGTTGCGGACCTTTTCGGTCAGCTGGGCGCCGTGGCCGACCCAATGGTCGACGCGGGCGATGTCCAGCACGATGCGCTGATCGTTGCCGGAAGCGACCGGGTTGTAGTAACCGACGCGCTCGATGTTGCGGCCGTCGCGGGCGCTGCGCGAGTCGGTGACGATGATGTGGTAGAACGGACGCTTCTTCGCGCCGCCGCGGGTGAGACGGATCTTGACCATGGTGGTTTCTCGGTGTTGCCCAGTCGCCAGGGTGGCGAGGTAAGCCGCGAATTGTAGGTCAGCGGCGCGGTGCGGACAACCCGGACTGAACATTGCCCGGCAAGGCGTTCAGGCCCGCCGGAAGGCCCGGCTGGCCGTCGCCACTACAGCGTCTCCCACGGCGCACGCCCGAGAGCAGACCGCAGCAGGCCGCCCAGGGCCGGCATCGGCATCGACGGAATACTCGACCCCGTCGATTGCCCGGATCGGCTGCAACCCGTTGGCATTACTGGCAAAAGCCGCCTGCAGGCCGGCCAGTTCGGCCACCGTGACCGGACGGACCACCTGCCCGACGCCGTCCGCCTCCAGCCCGGCCTGCAGCAGGCGCTCGGCGGTGCCGCGCAGCGCCGGGGCCGGGCCAGACGACCTGCCGGCCATCCCAGAACCCGATGTTCCAGACCGCACCTTCGGCCACCCGGGCGGTGCCGCCTTCGCCGTCAACGAACAGCGCATCGTCGTAGCCGGCCTTGAGCGCCTGCCGGCGGTGATGGAACAGCGGGAAGGTACCGACATGCTTGAACTGCGGCACAGGGCGCACGAACGGCCGCACCTGCACCCGCAGCGGTCGCGGCGATGGAGACGGCGGCGAGACGGCGACCAGCACGTCGATTCCGACCGGCTGCAGCGGTCGCCGATGGTCGAAATCGCGCGAGAACACCGTGACCCGCATCGAACCTTCGCCACCCGCGGAGCGCGCGGCCTTGGCGCATCCACCCACGCACGGCGGCCAAGGTCGAGAGCGGCGTCGAACAGCGCGGACGTGGCTTCGGCCAGACGCGCGAAATGCAGGGCCAGCCTTGTGCCGCACCGCCACGGACCTGCAGCGAGGTGAAGTGGCCGTAGTTGACCTGGGCCAGCGCGCGCAGCGCCGCCGGATCGTCGGCGGGCGCGCCGTTGAGCAGGACGACCGGCACGTTCGCGCTCACCATCGCGAACCCGCGGGAAACGACGCGCGCACCACGTCAGCCTGCCCTCATCGCGCGACTCAGCGGAACGGCAGGCCGCCGCGGCCGCCCATGCCGCCGCCCATCATGCCCTGCAGGCCGCGCATCATGCCCTTCATGCCGCCGCGGCCCAGCTTGCCCATCATCTTTTCCATCTGCTGGTACTGCTTGAGCAGCTTGTTGACGTCGGCCGGCGTGGTGCCGGAACCGCGCGCGATGCGGGCGCGGCGCGAGCCGTTGAGCAGGTCAGGATTGCGGCGCTCCTTCGGCGTCATCGAGCCGATGATCGCCATCATCCGCGGCACTTCGCGGCTCTGTGAAACCTGCTGCTTGAGGTGCTCGGGCACCCTGGCTGCTGGCCCGGCAGCTTGTCGATGAGCCCGGCAATGCCGCCCATGTTCTGCATCTGCTCGAGCTGGTCGCGCATGTCGTTGAGGTCGAACTTCTTGCCCTTGGCGACCTTGGCGGCGAGTTTGGCAGCCTTCTCCTTATCGACGTTCTGCTCGACCTGCTCGACCAGCGACAGCACGTCGCCCATGTCGAGGATGCGGGCAGCGACGCGATCGGGATGGAACACGTCCAGGCCGTCGAGCTTCTCGCCGGTACCGGTGAACTTGACCGGCTTGCCGGTGATGTAGCGCACCGACAGCGCGGCACCACCACGGGCGTCGCCGTCGGTCTTGGTCAGCACCACGCCGGTCAGCGGCAGCGCCTCGGAGAAGGCCTTGGCGGTATTGGCCGCGTCCTTACCGGTCATCGCGTCGACCACGAACAGGGTCTCGACCGGCGTGACCGCGGCGTGCAGCGCCTTGATCTCGGCCATCATCGCCTCGTCGATGGCGAGGCGGCCGGCGGTGTCGACGATCAGCACGTCGGCGAAAGACTTGCGCGCATCGGCGATCGCGGCGCGGACGATGTCCTCGGGCTTCTGCCCGGCGTCGGACGGGAAGAACAGCACGCCGGACTGTTCGGCAAGGGTCTTCAGCTGCTCGATCGCGGCCGGGCGGTAGACGTCGGCGCTGACCACCATCACCTTCTTCTTGCGCTTTTCCTTCAGGTGCTTCGCAAGCTTGCCGACGGTGGTGGTCTTGCCGGCGCCCTGCAGGCCGGCCATCAGGATGATCGCCGGGGCCGGCACGTTGAGGTTGAGGTCACTGGCCTGCGCACCCATCACCGCGGTCAGCTCGTCGCGCACGACCTTGATCAGGGCCTTACCGGGAGTCAGCGACTTCAGCACTTCCTTACCGACCGCACGGACCTTGATCCGCTGGATCAGGGCCTGGACCACCGGCAGGGCGACGTCGGCCTCGAGCAGGGCCACGCGCACCTCGCGCACGGCCTCGCTGATGTTTGATTCGGTCAGCCGGCCGCGTCCGCGCAGGCGCTCCATGGTGCCGGACAGGCGCTGGGTCAGGGATTCGAACATGCGGGCAGACCGGAAGACGGATAACGGCCGGCGATTATAGCCCGCCTGCCCCGCTTGCCCGGTGGCCCGTGCCGACGCGCATCGCGCCCGGGACACGGCCGCGCCATCGCCATTCCGTCGACTCATGCGCGTATGCGACACTCGCCCGGTGACACTCGTTCTCATCGCCGTTGCCGCCTATCTGCTCGCGCCCCTGCTCCTGCTCCGGGCGGTGCGCGGCAAGCCGTCCTCGCCATCGCGCACCTGGCTGGTCCCGGCGCTGGCGGGCGTGGCGCTGCACGCCGCCTACCACCTGGGCGTGGCCTGGCGGACGCCGGGCGGGCCGGACATGCACTTTTTCTCGGCGCTGTCGCTGCTCGGCCTGGGCATGGCGGCGATGACCGCGCTGGTCGGTGCGCGCGGGCGGATGGCCGCGCTCGGCGTGATCGCCTTCCCGCTCGCCGCCGCGCTCCTGCTCGCCTACCACGGCCACGGACATGCGGCCTCGCCCGTGCTCGGCTGGCGCCTGCAGCTGCATGCCTGGCTGGCCCTGCTCGCCTACGCGACGCTGGCCATCGCCGCGCTGCTGGCGGTGATGCTGTGGATCCAGGAGCGCGCCCTGCGCCGGCGCGAGTTCCATGCCCGGCTGCGCATGCTGCCACCGCTGACCGAACTGGAATTCCTGCTGTTCCGCACGATCGCGGTCGGGTTTGTCCTGCTCACCCTGACCCTGCTCACCGGCGTGCTGTTCGTCCAGGACCTGCTGTCCCAGCACCTGCTCCACAAGACCGTGCTCAGCGTGCTGTCGTGGCTGGTGTTCGGCGGCCTGCTGCTCGGTCGCTGGCGCTATGGCTGGCGCGGCATCCGCGCGGTGCACTGGACGCTTACGGCGATGGTCCTGCTGCTGCTGGCGTTCTTCGGCAGCAAGTTCGTGCTGGAGCTGGTGCTGCGCCGGTCGTGACAGGCAGCCGCTGCGCGGTCCGGCACCGCCGGACTCAGGACAGCGTCGCCCACCCCGCGACCGCGCCCAGCAATGCGCCACCCAGCACCTCCCACAGGCTGTGACGGCCCAGCCTCAACCGGCTCCAGGCAAGCAACGGCGAGGCAGCCAGCAAGGCGCAACCGGCCGGCCGCCACAACGCAAGCAGCACGACGGCGGCGAACAGCAGGCAGGCCATGTGCAGCGACAACTTGATCCAGCGATTGGCCAACCCGGCCACGCACAGCATGGCGATCGCGGCCAGTACGCCGCCGGACAGCGGCGACGCCCGCCCGCCCAGCCATGCCCAGTAGGCAACGGCCAAGACCAGCGCAAGCAGGTACAGCAGCGGACGCTCCTGCCGCCGCGAGGCATCGACCGTGCTCCAGCGACCACTGCGCCAGCGGCGCCAGACGAAGATCCAGACCATCCCGACCACCGCCACCATGCCGGCGGCGACGCGCGGCAGCGACGGATGATCCAGCCGCCATGCCGCTGCCAGCGCCAGCCCCGTGATCACGACGAAAGGATGCAACAGCAGCGACACCGCGCGCGCCACGGCCGACGCCGGCGCAGGCGGGACCACGGCGTCCTTCACGCCTGCTCCAGCGCGTCCGCGAGCCGCTCCACTGCGACCACTTCCATGTCCTTGTAGCGCCCGCCCTTGGGCACGTTCGCCTTGGGCACGATCGCGCGGCGGAAGCCATGGGTGGCCGCTTCGCGCAGGCGCTCCTCGCCGTTGGGCACCGGCCGGATCTCGCCCGACAGGCCGACCTCGCCGAACGCCACGGTCTTGTCGGCCAGCGGCCGGTCGCGCAGCGAGGACAGCACCGCCAGCAGCACCGGCAGGTCGGCCGCGGTCTCCTGCACGCGGATGCCGCCGACGACATTGACGAACACGTCCTGGTCGCCGACCCCCACGCCCCCATGCCGGTGCAGCACGGCCAGCAGCATCGCCAGGCGGTTCTGCTCCAGTCCGACCGCGACCCGGCGCGGGTTGGACAGTGGCGAGGAATCGACCAGCGCCTGCACCTCGACCAGCAGCGGACGGGTGCCCTCGCGGGTGACCATCACGCAACTGCCCGGCTGCTGCGAACTGCCGGACAGGAAAATGGCGGACGGATTCGGGACCTCCTTCAGGCCCTTGTCGCCCATCGCGAACACGCCCAGCTCGTTGACCGCGCCGAAGCGGTTCTTGAACGCGCGCAGCACGCGGAAGCGGCTGCCGCTCTCGCCCTCGAAGTACAGCACCGCGTCGACCATGTGCTCGAGCACGCGCGGACCGGCGATGCCGCCCTCCTTGGTCACGTGGCCGACCAGAAACACGGCGGTGCCGGTCTCCTTGGCGTAGCGCACCAGGCGCGCGGCGCTCTCGCGGACCTGGCTGACCGAGCCGGGCGCGGCGGTGAGCGACTCGGTCCACAGGGTCTGCACCGAATCGGCCACGATCAGCTTCGGCTGCGCCTGCGCGGCATGCTGCAGGATCGATTCGACCCCGGTCTCGGCCAGTGCCTGCAGGTTGTCCAGCGGCAGGTCCAGGCGTACCGCGCGCCCGGCGACCTGGCCCAGCGATTCCTCGCCGGTGACGTAGAGCGCGGGCAGCTGCGCGGCCATCTTCGCCAGCGCCTGCAGCAGCAGGGTCGACTTGCCGATGCCCGGATCGCCACCGACCAGCACCACCGCACCTTCGACCAGGCCGCCGCCGAGCACGCGATCCAGCTCGCCGATGCCGGTGGACACGCGCACTTCCGCCGCCTGGCTGACGTCCTTCAGCGCGGTGACTTTCGGCGGATCGACCTTGCCCGCCCAGCCGTTGCGGCGCGCGGAGGGCGGCCCGGCCGTTGCGCCGGCCGGCTCCAGCACCACCTGCGACAGCGTGTTCCAGCGCCGCATTCGCCGCACTGGCCCTGCCACTTGCTGTACTCGGCGCCGCATTCGCCGCAGACGTAGGCGGTACGGGCGCTGGACTTGGAGGAAGGCTTGGCCACGGCTGATCGGTCTGGCGGACGGGAGCGCCACTCTAGCCGCGGGCAGTCTCCGCTGGCGAGACGCGCACCGCCAATGCCGCTGGCCTGCCCGCGTCCGAACCGTTAGAATTCCGCCCCCGGTCGCGCCAGCGCAGCCGGGCTTCGCCGGAATAGCTCAGTTGGTAGAGCGGCGCATTCGTAATGCGTAGGTCGCAGGTTCGACTCCTGTTTCCGGCACCAGGTCAAGGCAAGGCCCCGTTTCGACGGGGCCTTGTCGTTTCCGGGTGCTAACGTAGCCACCCCAGCCCCACCGCCGCGACCGCATGCACCATCGCGCCCTGACCCCGCGGGCCATCCTACCCTGCTCCTGTTGCTGGCGACGGCCTTACCGGCACTGGCGCAGGCCCCGTCGCTGGACCGGGCGCGCCAGCAGCTCGAGCAGATCGGCGCGAAGCTGGAGGAGCAGGAGGACGACGTCGCGCTGCTGGCCTCGCGCGACGCGGTGCAGAAGGTCCAGGCGCAGGCCGAGAAGACCATCGCCGAGCGCACGCCCCAGCTGCAAAGCCTGGATGCGCGCCTGGCGGAACTGGGCGAGAGCCCGGCCGGGAAGGGGCAGGAAGCTGCCGAGGTCACCCGCGAACGCCATGACCTGCAGCAGCAGCGCAACGAGGTCGACGCCGAACTGCGGCAGGCCAAGCTGGCGGCAGTGGAAAGCAGCCAGCTGCTGGAGCGGATCGCGGCCAAGCGCCAGGAGAACTTCCACCAGACCCTGTCCAGGCGCACCACGCCGCCCCAACCCGCGCTTCTGGCATGACCTGGGCGAAAACAGCGCGCGCGACGGCGCGCGCGTACTCGGCCTGTGGAACGCAACCCGAGATGCCGTCTCCGTACGCTGGCAGTCCGGCCCGCTGCGCCCTTCCGGCTACCTGGCAATGGCGCTGCTGGTGGCGGTGGTGGTCGGGCGGTTCGGTGCGCGCACGGTGCCGCGGCTGGTCGGCAAGCACATCCCGGCCGGGCCGCTGCGGCGCTCGGCGCCGGCGATGGCCCAGCTGCTGCTGTCGACGCTGGCCGCGTGGTGGATCGTCGGCCTGCTGCATCAGGCCCTGCTGCCGCCCAACGTGCCGGCCGCGGTGGTCCAGCTGGCCGACCTGGCCAGCCGGACCCTGGTGTTCGCGACCTTCGTGACCACGCTGGGCGGGGTGCTGCTGTCGGTCCGCAGCCCCTCCTGGCGCCTGCCGGCGATCTCCGACGCGGGCGCGCGCGCCCTGCGCCCGGTGCCACTGGCGACATCGCTGGCGATCGTGGTCGCTTCCCTGTCGCAGCAACTGGGCACGCTGATCAATGCCAGCCTGCCGCTGGCGGTGGCGCTCACCGCGCTCGCCGCGCTGGTGTCGACTTCAGTGGTGTTGATGGCGCTGTTGCGGGTGCATCGCCTGCACCGGCGCGGCGCGGCTGACGCGCAGCCGGCGGAGGGAGCCCCGGCGCCGGCACGGGCCGATCCACATTTCCGCCCCTGGATGAACGTGGCGACCAGCATCGCCTGGTGGCGGTGTCGATCTGCATCCTCGGCTTGCTGACCGGTTTCGTCGCCCTGGCCGGCTTCGTCGCCGTCCAGGTCCTGTGGACGGGCGTGGTCCTTACCACCGCATACCCGGCATGCGTTTCGTCGACGACCTGGTCTGCACCCTGCTCGGCGCCAAGGGCGTGGCCGGGCGCCGGATCAACGACCGCTTCGGCCTGGATCCACGCCATGGCGAGCGGATCGCGGTGGTGCTCTCGGCAGTGCTGCGCACGCTGCTGGCGTTGCTCGGCCTGATCGCGCTGGCCATGCCGTACGGCGCCAGCGGCGACGACCTGATCGACCGGGCGGCAGGCCTGGCGCGCGGCATCAGCGTCGGCCAACTGGTGCTCAGCCCGACCAGCGTGGTCCGCGCCATCATGGTGTTCGCGCTGGCAAGTGCCGTATTCCACCTTACCAAGCGCTGGCTGGCGCGCCGCTACCTGCCGACCACGGGCATGGACGAGGGCATGCGCGCTTCGGTGGTCACCCTGTTCGGCTACGCGACCATGGTCATGGCCGTGGCGATGGCGCTGGCGGCCATCGGCGTTGGCCTGGAGCGGATCGCCTGGATCGCCAGCGCGCTGTCGGTCGGCATCGGCTTCGGCCTGCAGGCGATCGTGCAGAACTTCATCTCCGGCCTGATCCTGCTGGCCGAGCGCCCGGTCAAGGTCGGCGACTGGGTGGTGGTCGGCGATGCCGAAGGCGACATCCGCCGGATCAACGTCCGCGCCACCGAAATCCAGACCAGCGACCGCACCACGGTACTGGTTCCCAACTCGGAGCTGATCACCAAGGCGGTGCGCAACCGCACCTATTCCAATGCCGAGGGACTGGTGAAGATCGTGTTGCCGATGCCGCTGGCGACGGATGCCGACCTGGTCCGCGCGTTGCTGCTGGAAGCGTTCCGCGAGCATCCCGGGATCCTCGATGCTCCGGCGCCGGCGGTGCTGATCGACGGCATCTCCGACAAGGGCCAGGTGCTGTTCAGCGCCACCGGCTTCGTGGCCACGCCCCGACAGGCCCCCACGACGCGCAGCGCGCTGCTGTTCGACATCCTGCGCCGGCTGCGCCAGCTCGATATCCGCATGGTGTAGTGGCCGCGGACGCGGCCGGCGCCGGGCAAGCGGCGGTCAGCCGACCAGTTGCAGGCGCAGTTCCTTGGGCAGGGCGAAGACCATGTTCTCGGGCTCGCCGTCCAGTTCGCTCACGCCGTCGGCGCCGAGCTCGCGCAGGCGCGCGATCACACCGTCGACCAGCACCTGCGGCGCCGAAGCGCCCGCGCTCAGGCCGATGTGGCGCTTGCCGGCAATCCAGGCCGGATCGATCTCGTGCGCTCCGTCGATCAGGTAGGACTCCACGCCCTCGCGGCGGGCCAGTTCTGCCAAGGCGATTTGAATTGGAGCTGTTCGGCGAACCGACCACCAGCACCAGGTCACAGCGCCCGGCCAGCTCGCGCACCGCGTCCTGGCGGTTCTGCGTCGCGTAGCAGATGTCGTCGTTGCGTGGCCCCTGGATCGCCGGGAAACGTGTCCTCAGCGCCTCGATGATGCCGCGCGTGTCGTCCACCGACAGCGTGGTCTGGGTCGTGTAGGCGAGATTTTCGGGCTGGCCGACCTGCAACGCGCCCACGCCATCGATGTCTTCGACCAAGGTGGATCGCACCTGCCGCGCCCTCGCGGGCCCACTGGCCCATCGTGCCCTCGACCTCCGGGTGTCCGGCATGGCCGATCAGGACCACGTCGCGACCGGCGCGGCAATGGCGCGCCACTTCCAGGTGGACCTTGGTCACCAGCGGACAGGTCGCGTCGAACACCTTCAGGCCGCGCCGCGCGGCTTCGTCGCGCACCGCGCGCGACACGCCGTGGGCGCTGAAGATCACCGTGGCATTGTCCGGGACCTCGTCCAGCTCCTCGACGAACACCGCGCCACGCGCCTTGAGGTCGTCGACGACGAAGCGGTTGTGCACCACCTCGTGGCGCACGTAGATCGGTGCGCCGAGGGTCTCGATCGCGCGCTTGACGATCTCGATCGCGCGATCGACGCCGGCGCAGAAACCACGGGGATTGGCGAGGATGACGTCCATGGGATCAGCCGTTCGTTTCGATGCCGCAACCGGAAAGGAGCCGCGAGAAGCCTGGCATGGCCATCATGAACCAGCCTTGCCTTTGCGGCCATCGAACAGGCCGAACAGGGCGATGCCGATGGCGCCTGCAACAATCGCCGAGTCGGCCAGGTTGAACGACGGCCAATAGTGCCCGCGCCAGTACCACTGGATGAAATCGACGACGTGGCCATGGACCAGCCGGTCGATCACGTTGCCCAGGGCGCGCCGCCGATCACCAGCGAGTACGGCAGCGCCTGCCGCCAGTCGCCACGCGGCGTGCGCCACAGCCACCAGCCCAGCAGGCCGCAGATGGCGAAGGCCAGCACGGTGAAGAACAGCGCCTGCCAGCCACCGGCATTGGCCAAGGAAGCTGAATGCCGCGCCGGTGTTGTAGGTGCGGTACCAGTTCCAGAAGCCGTCGACCACCGGGATGGCGGTGTACTCCGGCAGGCTGGACAGCACCCAGGCCTTGCTCCACTGGTCGAGGCCGATGATCAGCGCCGACAGCAGCAGCCACGGCATCGCATTGGGCCCAGGGCGCGCAGTCGTCATGCTCAGAACCACCTGCGATCCTCGCCGGAGCCGTCGACATTGGAGACGCAACGGCCGCACAGCTCCGGATGCGCCGGATCCACGCCGACATCGGCGCGGTGGTGCCAGCAGCGCACGCATTTGGCCTTGGCCGTCGGCTGCGCGCTCACGAAGATGTCGTCGGTCTGCGCCGGTACCACGGCCACGTCGCCGCTGATGAACAGGAAACGCAACTCCTCGGCCAGCGGCTGCAGGTGCGCGGCGGTATCGGCACTGGCGGTCACCGTGATCTCGGCCTCCAGCGCCGCGCCGATCTGGCCGTTGGCACGCATCGGCTCGAGCACCTTGGCGACCTGCTCGCGCAGGGCCAGCAGGCGTTCGAAATCGTCCGCACCCAGGTCGGCACCGGCCGGCAGCGGCGCTGGGCCTTCATACCAGGTGGCGAACAGCACGTTGCCCACGCGCTCGCCGCTTTCCGTGGACGCGGGCAGGTAGCCCCACAGTTCGTCGGCGGTGAAGCTCAGCACCGGCGCGATCCAGCGCACGAACGCCTCGGCGATTCGGTACATCGCGCTCTGCGCGCTGCGCCGGCCGCGCGAATCCTCGCCCATCGTGTACAGCCGGTCCTTGGTCACGTCCAGGTACAGCGAGCCCAGGTCGACGCTGCAGAAGTTCAGCAGTGCCTGGACGATGGCGGCGAAGTCGTAGCGGTCGTACGCCTCCTTGATCCTTTCCTGGACCTCGAAGGCGCGGTGCACGATCCACCGGTCCAGCGCGACCATGTCCTCCAGCGGGCGCAGGTCGCGGGCCGGATCGAACCCGTGCAGGTTGGCCAGCAGGAAGCGCGCGGTGTTGCGCAGGCGCCGGTAGGCATCGGCATTGCGCTTGAGGATCTCCTGCGACAGCGACATCTCGTTGCTGTAGTCGGCCGAGGCGATCCACAGGCGCAGGATGTCCGCGCCCAGGGTCTTCATGATGTCCTGCGGCTCGATGCCGTTGCCGAGGGACTTGGACATCTTGCGGCCGTGCTCGTCCACGGTGAAACCGTGGGTCAGGCACTGCCGGTACGGGGCGGCCTTGTCGATGGCCACGCCGGTCAGCAGCGAGGACTGGAACCAGCCGCGGTGCTGGTCGGAGCCTTCCAGGTACAGGTCGGCCGGCTTGCCCAGTCCACGCTCCAGCAGCACGCCCTCGTGGGTCACGCCCGAGTCGAACCAGACATCGAGGATGTCGGTGATCCTGTCGTAGTCGGCCGCCTCGGCGCCCAGCAGCTCGGTCGCATCCAGCGTGTACCAGACGTCGACGCCGCCCTGCTCCACCCTGTCGGCGACCTGGCGCATCAGTTCGCTGCTGCGCGGATGCGGCTCGCCGGTTTCACGGTGCACGAACAGCGCGATCGGCACGCCCTGGTGCGCTGGCGCGAGATCGTCCAGTCCGGACGGCCCTCGACCATGCCGGCGATGCGGGCCTTGCCCCACTCCGGATACCACTTCACCGTATCGATGGCGGCCAGCGCGTCGGCGCGCAGGTTGGCCTGGGTCATGGAGATGAACCACTGCGGCGTGGCGCGGAACGCGATCGGCGTCTTGTGCCGCCAGCAGTGCGGATAGCTGTGCTCGAGTTTCGTCGCGGCCAGCAACGCACCGCTGGCGCGCAGCACCTCGACGATCGCGTCGTTGGCCTTCCAGATGTGCTGGCCGGCCAGTTCCACGCCGTGCGCGGGCGGGGTCGACGGCAGGTACACGCCGCGACCGTCGACCGGGTTGAGCTGGGCGGCGGTGTACCTGTCGATCAGGCCGTAGGCCTTGCCGACCACGTAGTCGTCCTGGCCGTGGCCGGGCGCGGTGTGTACCGCGCCGGTGCCGTCGTCGGCCGACACGTGGTCGCCGAGGATCGCCGGGATGTCGCGCTCGTCATAGAACGGATGGGCGAACAGCAGGTTCTCCAGCGCCGCGCCCTTCACCCGGCCATGCACGGTGACGCCGGCCACGCCGTAGCGCTGCAGCGCGCGCTCGGCCAGCGCATCGGCCAGCACCAGCCAGCGGCGCTTGCCGCCGTGCGCCGGGCCTTCGACCAGCCCGTATTCCAGCTCCGGTCCGAGCGAGATCGCCAGCGACGCAGGCAGCGTCCACGGCGTGGTGGTCCAGATCGGAATCGCGACCTCGACATCGGCCGGCACCGTGACCCCGAACGCCTTGCCCACCGCCTGCGCATCGCGCGCGGCGTAGGCCACGTCGACCGCCGGGGAAACCTTGTCCCAGTATTCGATCTCGGCCTCGGCCAATGCCGAGCCGCAGTCGAAGCACCAGTGCACCGGCTTGACGCCACGACTGATGTGGCCGTTGTCGTAGATCTTGGCCAGCGCGCGGATCTCGTCGGCCTCGAAGCGGAAGTTCAGCGTCTTGTACGGGTTGTCCCAGTCGCCGATCACGCCGAGGCGCTTGAAGTCCTTGCGCTGGACCTCGATCTGCGACTCGGCGTATTCACGGCACTTCTGCCGGAACTCGGCGGCATCGAGCTTGACCCCGACCTTGCCGAACTTCTTCTCGATCGCGATCTCGATCGGCAGGCCATGGCAGTCCCAGCCCGGGATGTACGGCGCATCGAAGCCGGCCAAGATCTGCTGGACTTGACGATGATGTCCTTCAGGATCTTGTTGACCGCATGGCCCAGGTGGATCGCGCCGTTGGCGTAGGGGGCCGTCGTGCAACACGAACAGCGGCCGGCCATGGGCATGGGCGCGCAGCTGCGCGTACAGGCCGTCGGCTTCCCAGCGGGCCAGGGGTGTCGGGCTCGCGCTTGGGCAGGTCGCCGCGCATCGGGAATTCCGTGGCCGGCAGGTGGAGAGTGGCTTTGTAGTCTGGGTCACGGCGTCTACCGTCGCGCGGCGGCTGGTGTTGGAAAGTCCGCACGGGAATGTGCGGGATTCTGCAAAGGACTCGCACTGTCGATGCCCGCACCAGGACTTGTCGCCTGTTGCGCGGGACTTGCCCCTGGATGCAGCGGGCCTCGGCCGCATCGCGGTGCATCTGCGCGGTCAGTGCCGGCAGATCCGGGAACTTCTCTTCATCGCGCAGCTTGGCGACGAATTCGACCTGCAGGTGGCGTCCGTACAGGTCGCCGGCGAAGTCGAACAGGTGCGCCTCCAGCAGCGGCTCCACGCCCTCGACCGTGGGCCGGGTACCGAAGCTCGACACCGAAGGCCACGGCCGCGGCGCGACGCCGTGCACCCAGGTCGCATAGATGCCGGACAATGCTGGCGCCTTCGGGAAGCGCAGATTGGCGGTCGGGAACCCGAGCGTGCGCCCGAGCTGGCGGCCGCGCACCACCCGGCCGCCAATGGCGTACGGGCGACCGAGCAGCGTCGCCGCATGGCCGAAGTCGCCGGCGACCAGCGCCTCGCGGATGCGGGTGCTGGACACGCGCTCGTCGTGGACGTGCACCGGTGCGATCTCGCCGGCGGCAAAGCCCAGCTCCGCACCCATCGCCTGCAGCAGGCCGAGATCGCCGCCACGACGATGGCCGAAGCGGAACTCCGGACCGATCCAGACCTCGAGCGCACCCCGGGCGTCCGGCCAGCACGCGGCGGACGAAGTCCTCGGCCGGCATCGCCGCCAGCGCGGCGTTGAAGCGCAGCAGGCCGAGATGGTCGATGCCCAGTACGGACAGCCCGCCGATCCGGTCGCGCGGCAGGGTCAGGCGCGGCGGCGGATTGGTCCGGGCAAAGAACTCGCGCGGCAAAGGCTCGAAACTCAGCGCCACCGCGGGCACGCCCAGTGCCTGCGCACGCGCCACCGCATGGCGCACCAGCGCCCGGTGGCCCAGGTGGAGGCCGTCGAAGGCGCCGATGCAGACCACGCTGCCGCGCGGGCACAGGGACCCGCCATCGACGTCACGGAACAGCCTGCTCATCTACTCGTCATGGTCGCTGGGGCGCCCTGCGGCGCCACCGCGGCGCCGGCCCGGGGCCGAACGCCAAAGTATAGCCGGCGCGAACCGCCCGGACCCTCTCACCCGCGAAGTTCGCGGGGCCGCATGCCCAGTGCCAGCAGCAATCCGGTATAGACCACTGCCCCGCCGCCAACCATCGCCGCCAGGCGCCAGCCACGCTCCCACCAGTTCCAGAGCGACCAGTCCGACCATACCAGCCGCATCGCCACGACCACCAGCACCAGCCCGGCCGTCGCCACGCCTAGCTGCACCATAACGGCCCCCCAGCCGGGCTGCCGCCGGTATACCCCTGCCCGTCGCAGCAGCCATGCCAGCTGGATCGCGTTAACCCAGCCGGCCATGGCGATGGCCAAGGCCAACAACGCATGCGCACCATGGATCGTGGCCAGCGCCTGCCGCCAGTTCCCACCCGCCGCTTCCAGCGCTTCCCGTCCTACCGGCGTGGCGTGGAGCAGCAGCGCGAACAGGCCCACGGTGCATGCAGCGTTGGCCAGCACCGCGACCACGGCCGCCCGCACCGGAGTCCGCGTGTCCTTATTGCGCGAGTAGAACGCTGGCGCCAGCACCTTCACCAGCAGGAAGGCGGGCACCGCGGTCGATTGCGCAATCAGGCTCCAGCTGGCCATGCGCGTGTCCAGCTCGCTGAACTCCCGGTACTGGAACAGCGTGGCCATCAGCGGTTCGGCACACAGGATCAGGCCGGCGCAGGCAGGCAGGCCGAGCAGCAGGCAGAGGCGGAACCCCCAGTCCAGGCCGCGCGAAAACCCCTCAGGATCGGTGGCGGCGTGACGGCTCGACAGATGCGGCAGGATCACCGTGCCGATGGCTACGCCAAACATTCCCAAGGGGAATTCCAGCAGGCGATCGCTGAAGTAGAGCTAAGGTCATGCTGCCGCCGACCAGGAACGACGCGACCATGGTGTTGAACAGCAGGTTGAACTGGACCACCGAGGAGCCGAACAGGGTCGGCACCATCAACGTCAATATCCTGCGCACCCCCGCGTGGGCGAAATCCAGTCGTGGTCGCGGCAGCAGGCCCAGCCGCGCCAGCGCCGGCAGCTGGAACGCCAGCTGGAGCACGCCCGCCACGAGTACCCCCACCCCAGTGCCTTGATCGAACCGTCCATCAGCGGCGCCAGCCCAAGCGCCGCGGCGATCATCGCCAGGTTCATCAGCACAGGCGACAGTGCCGGAACCGCGAATCGCCGCCACGTATTGAGAATGCCACCGGCCAGCGACGCCAACGAAATGAACAAGGAGTAGGGAAAAGTGATCCTCAGCATCTCCACGAACAGCGCGTATTTGCCGCTGCCCGGCTCGAAGCCCGGCGCGATCAACCGCGCCAGCCACGGCGCGGCCAGCAGGACAGCCGCGGTGACCACCAGCAGCGATGCAAGCAGCGCGCCGGCAACCCGGTCAATGAGCTCGCGCACGGCTTCGTGGCCATGTTTCTCCTTGTACTCGGCCAGGACCGGCACGAAGGCCATGGAGAAGGAACCCTCGGCCGAGAGCCGGCGCATGAAGTTCGGGATCCGGAACGCGGCCACGAACACGTCCATGGCCGGGTTTGCGCCAAATACGATGGCGTAGACCTGGTCGCGGACCAGCCCGGACAGGCGGGACAGGAACGTCATGGACGAAAAGACCGCGCTGGAGCGCAGCAGCCGGGAACCGCTCATCGGGCGCGCCCCTTGACAAGCCGGGATTTGCCGCCCCCGCCACCCTTGACCCGACAGACCTTTACCGGCATACTTTCGCGCTTGCTTTTTCCATCCCTACAGTTTTTCAGGAATCCACCGCCGTGGCCAACATCAAGTCCGCCAAGAAGCGCGCCAAGCAGACGGTCGTGCGCAACGCCCGCAACGCTGCCCAGCGTTCGCAGCTCCGCACCGCCGTCAAGAAGGTCCTCAAGGCCCTGGACGCCAACGACGCCCCGGGCGCCGAGGCGGCCTTCGCAGTCGCCCAGCCGATTCTGGATCGCTTCAGCGCGCGCGGCCTGATCCACAAGAACAAGGCTGCCCGCCACAAGAGCCGCCTGACCGCCCGCATCAAGGCGATCAAGGCCGCCTGATCCGGCCGCCTGCACAGGTTTCGCGGCCCCGCTGCCGCGAACCTGTCCCAACGAAAAACCCGGCATCGGCCGGGTTTTTTGCTGTCTGGAATCCTGCGTCAGGCGGCGCCATCACGCTCCTCGAGCTCCAGGACGCGCTGCCGGTCGAGGAACGCCATCACCTCGAGCATGATCGGCCAAGGTGCCTTCGCGCCCCAGCGCCGAGACCATAACCAGGGCTGCTCCCAACCCAGTTCGGCAACGATCTGCGTGGCGCGTTCGGCGGCCTCGTCCTCGAACATCAGGTCGGCCTTGTTCAGCACCAGCCAGCGCGGCTTGGCCAGCAGTTCGGGATCATGCCGGCCCAGCTCGTGCTCGATCGCGCGCACCTGCTCGGCCGGGGAAACGCCCTCGACCCCACCCTCCATCGGCGCGATATCGACCATAAGGTGCAGCAGCAGGCGGGTGCGCTGCAGGTGGCGCAGGAACTGCGCACCCAGACCGGCGCCATCAGCCGCGCCCTCGATCAGTCCCGGGATATCGGCGATGACGAAGCTGCGATGCGCCTCGACACTGACCACGCCCAGGTTCGGATAGAGGGTAGTGAACGGGTAGTCGGCCACCTTCGGTGTCGCCGCCGACACGGCACGGATGAAGGTGCTCTTGCCGGCGTTGGGGAAGCCCAGCAGGCCGACGTCGGCCAGCAGCTTCAGCTCCAACCTGAGCAGGCGCTGCTCGCCCTGCTCGCCCGGCGTGGCCTGGCGCGGCGAGCGGTTGATCGAACTCTTGAAATGCATATTGCCCAGGCCGCCCTTGCCGCCCCGGGCTACCAGCAGGCGGTCGCCGTGCCGGGTCAGGTCGCCGATCACCTCGTCGGTATCGACATTGGTGATCACCGTGCCGACAGGCACAGTCACGACCTTGTCGTCGCCACCCTTGCCGTACATCTGCCGGCCCATGCCGTTCTCGCCGCGCTGCGCACGGAACACGCGCTCGTGGCGGAAGTCGACCAGGTATTGAGGTTCTCGTCGGCGGCCAGCCAGACACTGCCGCCATTGCCGCCGTCGCCGCCATCCGGTCCGCCGAGCGGGATGAACTTCTCGCGGCGGAAGCCTATGCAGCCGTTGCCGCCGTTGCCGGCGATGACATCGATTTCAGCTTCGTCGACGAGTTTCATTGGGAGACCGGGATCAGGGAAAGGGCGCCGGCAACCGGCACAGTCTACCGGGCCGCGCCAGGCGATCCGGAGAGGAGGGAACGACGGCTCCCGCTGCAAACGGAAAGCCCCGCCGGAGCGGGGCTTTCGTTGCGCCAAACCAGCTTGAACCGGGCCGCGTCTAAGCGCGGCGGCGGAATCAGGCTTCGACGACGACGCTGACGGTGCGGCGCTTGGCGGCGCCCTTGGTCGAGAACTCGACCTTGCCGTCGACCAGCGCGAACAGGGTGTGGTCGCGACCCAGGCCGACGCCGGCGCCCGGATGGAACTGGGTGCCACGCTGACGGACGATGATGTTGCCGGCTTCGACGGCCTTACCGCCGAACAGCTTCACGCCCAGGTACTTCGGGTTGGAGTCGCGGCCGTTGCGGGTCGAACCACCAGCCTTTTTATGTGCCATGACTGCTTCTCCTTACTTGTTGCCACCGGCAATGCCGGTGATCTCGATTTCGGTGTAGTACTGACGGTGGCCCTGCCGCTTCATGTGGTGCTTGCGGCGGCGGAACTTGATGATGCGGATCTTGTCGGCGCGGCCATGGGCCACGACCTTGGCGGTCACGCTCGCGCCCGAGAGGGCGTCACCGACCTTGATCCCGTCGCTGTCGCCCAGCAGCAGGATGTTGTCGAACTTGATCTCGCTGCCGGCATCGACCTCGAGCTTCTCGACGCGGAGCGTTTCGCCCTGCGCCACGCGGTATTGCTTACCGCCGGTTACCAGAACTGCGTACATGACCAAAGGCATTCCTCTGTAGTTATTGTGGTCGCTGCCGCCATCGAGGGCGGACAGAAGCGGGATTATAAGGATTTCAGCCGCTTAGGCGCAACCACCCACTCCGGTCGGGTCCGGACGCGGAGGGGACCGTTCAGGCTCGGACCCAGCCCCACTTGCGGGGCCGGCCGGGCGAACCCTCCGGCCACGGGGGCCTTCCCGGCCTGACGCCCGGCAATGCCGCGCCAGCCCCCTTCGCCTGCCCCGACCGGACTGGCAATTGCGCCAATTGCCCCCAAATCGGGAGGCCGGTAGGCTGATCGATTGGTCGTCTTCCGGCCTCCCCCAGCCCACCAACGGACCCCCTGCCCGATGGCGATGGACACGATCCGCATCCGCGGCGCCCGTACCCACAATCTCAAGAACCTCGATCTCGACCTGCCGCGCGACAAGCTGATCGTGATCACGGGCCTGTCCGGCTCCGGCAAGTCCTCGCTGGCCTTCGACACGATCTATGCCGAAGGCCAGCGTCGCTACGTCGAGTCGCTGTCGGCCTATGCCCGGCAGTTCCTCAGCGTGATGGAGAAGCCCGACGTCGACCACATCGAGGGCCTGTCGCCGGCGATCTCGATCGAGCAGAAGTCGACCTCGCACAACCCGCGTTCGACCGTGGGCACGATCACCGAGATCTACGACTACCTGCGCCTGCTCTACGCGCGGGTGGGTACGCCGCGCTGCCCGGACCATGGCTATCCGCTGGAAGCGCAGACGGTGGGCCAGATGGTCGACCAGGTGCTGGCGCTGGACCCCGAACAGCGCTGGATGTTGCTGGCCCCGGTGGTGCGCGACCGCAAGGGCGAGCACGCCCAGGTCTTCGAGCAGCTTCGAGCGCAGGGCTACGTGCGGGTGCGGGTCAACGGTGAACTGCACGAGATCGATGCGGTGCCGGCACTGGCGCTGCGCCAGAAGCACACCATCGAGGCGGTAATCGACCGCTTCCGCCCGCGCGAGGACATCAAGCAGCGCCTTACCGAATCGTTCGAGACCGCGCTCAAGCTGGGCGACGGCATGGCCATGGTGCTTTCGCTGGACAATGCGGAGGCCCCGGCGCAGCTGTTCTCGTCCAAGTATTCCTGCCCGGTCTGCGACTATTCGCTGCCCGAACTCGAGCCGCGCCTGTTCTCGTTCAACGCGCCGATGGGCGCCTGCCCGGCCTGCGACGGCCCGGGCATGGCCGAGTTCTTCGACCCGGCGCGCGTGGTCGCGCATCCGGAGCTGTCACTGGCCGCCGGCGCGGTGCGCGGCTGGGACCGGCGCAATGCCTACTACTTCCAGCTGATCAACTCGCTGGCCAAGCACTACCGCTTCGACGTGGACACCGCCTTACAGGACCTGCCCGAGGCGGTGCGCGAGGCGGTGCTGTACGGCAGTGGCGAGGAACTCATCAGCTTCACCTACCTCACCGAGAGCGGCGGCCGCGCCCAGCGCAAGCACCGCTTCGAAGGCATCATCAACAACCTCGAGCGCCGCTACAAGGAAACCGAATCGGCCGCGGTGCAGGAGGAACTCGGCAAGTACATCAGCGAGCGCGCCTGTCCCGACTGCGGGGGCGCGCGCCTGAACCGCGCCGCGCGGAATGTCTTCGTCGCCGACCGGCCGCTGCCGGCGCTGGTGGTGCTGCCGATCGACGAGGCGCTGGCCTTCTTCCGCTCGCTCAACCTCGCCGGCTGGCGCGGCGAGATCGCGGCCAAGATCGTCAAGGAGATCAACGAGCGGCTCGGCTTCCTGGTCGACGTCGGTCTCGACTACCTGACCCTGGAGCGCAAGGCCGACACCCTGTCCGGCGGCGAAGCCCAGCGCATCCGCCTTACCAGCCAGATCGGTGCCGGCCTTATCGGGGTGATGTACGTGCTCGACGAGCCTTCGATCGGCCTGCACCAGCGCGACAACGAGCGCCTGCTCGGCACGCTGACCCGACTGCGCGACCTGGGCAACACCGTCATCGTGGTCGAGCATGACGAGGACGCGATCCGCATGGCCGACCACATCCTCGACATCGGCCCCGGCGCCGGCGTCCACGGGGGCGAGATCGTCGGCGAGGGCATGCTGGCGGATATCCTCAAGTCGCCGCGCTCGATCACCGGCCAGTACCTGTCCGGCAAGCGCGAAATCGAGGTGCCCTCCAAGCGGCACAAGGCGAACCCGAAGATGACCCTGCACCTGCGCGGCGCCTCGGGCAACAACCTCAAGAACGTGGACCTGGACGTCCCGGCCGGGCTGATGACCTGCGTCACCGGCGTGTCGGGGTCCGGCAAGTCGACCCTGATCAACGACACGCTGTTCGCGCTGGCCGCCAACGAGATCAATGGCGCCTCGCACCAGGCCGCGCCGTACCGCGAGGTCGAGGGGCTTGACCTGTTCGACAAGGTCGTGGACATCGACCAGTCGCCGATCGGGCGCACGCCGCGCTCCAACCCGGCCACCTACACCGGCCTGTTCACTCCCCTGCGCGAGCTCTACGCGCAGGTGCCGGAAGCACGCGCGCGCGGCTATTCGCCGGGCCGCTTCAGCTTCAACGTCCGCGGCGGGCGCTGCGAAGCGTGCCAGGGGCGACGGCCTGATCAAGGTCGAGATGCACTTCCTGCCCGACGTGTACGTGCCCTGCGACGTGTGCCACGGCAAGCGCTACAACCGCGAGACGCTGGACATCCTGTACAAGGGCCACAGCATCCACGACGTGCTGGAGATGACCGTCGAGGACGCGCTGAAGCTGTTCGAGCCGGTGCCGGCCATCGCGCGGAAACTCGAGACGCTGGTCGACGTCGGCCTGAGCTACGTCAAGCTCGGCCAGAGCGCGACCACCCTGTCCGGCGGCGAAGCGCAGCGCGTGAAGCTGTCCAAGGAGCTGTCGCGGCGCGACACCGGGCGCACGCTGTACATCCTCGATGAGCCGACCACCGGCCTGCACTTCCACGACATCGAGCACCTGCTCGTCGTGCTGCACCGCCTGCGCGACGAAGGCAACACCGTGGTGGTGATCGAGCACAACCTGGACGTGATCAAGACCGCCGACTGGGTGGTGGACCCGGTCCCGAGGGCGGTCACCGCGGCGGCCAGGTCATCGCCACCGGCACGCCGGAGGAGATCGCCGCGACCGCCGCTTCGCACACCGGCCGCTTCCTGGCCAAGCTGCTGCCCGCGGCGAAGGCGGCCAAGGGCAGCAAGCCGGCGGCGGTGGCCAAGCCCGACGTGCTGCCACCGCGCAAGTCCGCAACGAAGAAGAAGGCGACCCGATGAGCAGTACCCCGGCGCAGGCCGCACCTGGGCAGCTGGCCCGCATCCCGATGAGCGTGCGCTGGCGCGACATGGACGCGATGGGCCACGTCAACAACGCCAAGTATGTGTCCTACCTGGAAGAGGCGCGCGTGCGCTGGATGCTCGGCGTGCCCGGCGCGTCGATGACCGACCGCATCGCCCCGGTGGTGGCCGCGACCAACGTCAACTACCGCGCGCCTATCGTGTGGCCGAACGATGTCGTGGTCGAACTGTTCGTCGAGCGGCTGGGCAACAGCAGCGTGACCATCGGCCATCGCATCATCGACCAGAAGGACGAATCGGTGCTGTATTCGGACGGGAACGTCGTGGTGGTCTGGATGGACACCCAGACCGGCAGGAGCGCGCCGCTGCCCGAGGCGATCCGCAACGCGTCGACCTGAGACCGGGCCGGGGATGGCCCCGGCCGCGCCCCACGCCCGCCTTACGGTGCGCTCGTGCGCACGGTCAGCGTCGCCGGCACTTCCCGGCCATCGGCCAGCACCAGCACCAGCACCACCTGCCCGCCTTCCTCGACCGCGGCCGTGGGCTGCATCAGCATGAGGTGGAGGCCGCCGGGCTGGAGTACGGCCTCCCCGGCCGGCGCGACCGGCAGGCGTTCGACCCCGCGCATGCGGCTGACACCATCGATCATCCGTGTTTCGTGCAGCGACACGTCGCCGAAGCCCGGGCTGCGCGCCGCGACCACGACCTGCTCGGTGGCGCAGCCATTGGCGATGCGACCGAATCCGGCAAGCATCGGCCGCGGCGCAGGCGGCATGCGGATCCAGCCATCGCGCACCGCAATGCAGGTGGACCCGGCCGGTGCGGGCGTCGCCGCAGCCGCTGCAGGCACGGCGCGAGCAGCAGCGCGGCGAGAAGGATCGATCGGATAGGCATGCGCCTATGATACCGGCACCCGCCATGCGCTTCCCTGACCGCCGATGAGCACGCACCTGCAGATCTCCGAACACGGTCGCATCCGCGAACTGCGCCTTTAGCGCGGCCGCCGGTTAATGCGCTCGACGGCGCGCTGTGCCGCGCATTGATCGGCGCCCTCGACGCCGCCGTGGCCGACGATGTCGACGCGGTGGTGCTGTCGGGCGCGCCTGGCATCTTCTCCGCCGGGCTCGATGTGCCGTACCTGCTGTCGCTGGGCGATGACCGGCATGCACTGCGCGCGGCCTGGGGTTCGTTCTTCGGCGCGGCCCGCACGCTTGCCGGGCTGCGCGTGCCGGTGGTGGCCGCCATTACCGGGCATTCGCCCGCCGGCGGCTGCGTGCTGTCGCTGTGCTGCGACTACCGGGTAATGGCGACCTCGCCCGACCCGCACAAGCCCTACGCGATCGGCATGAACGAAACGCAGGTCGGCCTTACCGTGCCCGATGGTGCACAGCAGCTGATGCGACGCGTCGTGGGCCGGCACCGCGCCGAACGCCTGCTGGTCGCCGGGAACATGGTGCCGGCCGAAGAGGCGCTGCGGATCGGCCTTATCGACGAACTGGCGGCGGTCGACGACGTGGTGCCGCGCGCGACCCTCTGGCTGCAGGACCTGCTGCGCCTGCCGCGCGCACCGATGCTGCAGACCCGCGCGCTGGCCCGCGCCGACCTGGTGCAGGCGCTGGATCCGGACCACCTGCACCTGGACCGCTTCGTCGACGGCTGGTACGAGCCGGACACGCAGGCCGGCCTGCGCGCCCTGCTGTCCCGGCTCGGCAAGGGCTGAGCGCGACGCGCGGCGTTCAGCGCGGCAACGGCTGCAGGTGCGGCGACAGCACCCGCGCCAGCCAGTCCATCACTTCGCGCACGCGCCGGGGCAGATGCCGCTGCCGCGGATACAGCAGCGTGACCGGCATCGGTTCGGCCGGCAGGTCGGTCAGTACCTCCACCAAGGCATCCCACCTCCAGCAACGGACCCACGCCCAGGGCGCGGCACCTGGATCAGGCCCAGGCCGGCCAGCGCCGCGCCAACATAGGCATCGCCACCATCGACCGTGACCGATCCGGTCATCGCCAGGTCGCATGGCTGCCGTCGGGCAGCGGGTACTCCCAGCCCATGGCGGGCTCGCCGAAGCTGCCGGCGTAGTGCACCAGCCGGTGCGACGCCAGGTCAGCCAGGGGGTGCGTGGCACGCCATGGCGGCGCAGGTAGTCCGGGCTGGCGCAGTTGGCCACCGCCGCCAGTCCCAACGGCCGCGCGACAAGGCTGTCGTCGACCACCCCGCCGGTCCGCACCACGCAGTCGTAGCCCTCCCGGACGACATCGACCCGTCGCTCGCCGGCACCCAGTTCGATCTCCAGTCCCGGATGGGCCTGCAGGAATGCCCCGAGCTGCGGCAGCACCAGCCGCGCGGCCATGCTGCCGGACATGCCGACCCGCACGCGCCCGCGCAGCAGGCGCGGCTCCTCGCGGAACAGCGCCTGCAGCTCCTCGGCCTCGCCCAGCAGGTCGCGGCAACGCTCCATAACAGCAGGCCTTCGCGGGTCAGCTGCACCCGCCGCGTGGTCCTGTGCAGCAGCTGCGCGCCCAGAGCCGCCTCCAGCCGCCGCACCGCGGTCGACACGCTGGCCTTGGGCAGGCCCAGCGCAGCCGCTGCACGGGTGAAGCCACCCAGCTCGGCCACGCGCACGAAGATCCGGTACTGGTCGAGCTGGTCCACGGGATTGTCTCCATACTGCGAACAAACTGATCACATCTTGTCAGTTTATCCGCTGGTGGCCACTCAATACCCTGCCTTGCACCCACCACCGGAGCCACCGACATGAGCACGCGTTCACCGTCCCCCCACCACGCCCCCATCGCCCCATCACCGGCGGAAGCCGCGGACTCGGCCGCAATGCAGCCCTGCATCTGGCCAGCCAGGAGCGACCTGATCCTGACCTACCGCAGCGAGGCCGCAGCGGCGGAGGCGGCCGCCGCGCAGATCCGCGCCCTCGGCCGCCGCGCCGCCGTGCTGGCCCTGGACGTGGCCGACAGCGCCAGCTTCCCGGCCTTCGCCACGCAGGTCCGCCAGGTGCTGTCCGGCTGGGGCCGCGAGCGCTTCGACCACCTGGTCAACAACGCCGGCACCGGCATCCATGCCGCCTTCGCCGAGACGAGCGAGGCACAGTTCGACGAACTGGTGAAGATCCACCTCAAAGGACCGTTCTTCCTCACCCAGGCGCTGCTGCCCCTGATCGCAGACGGCGGCCGCATCCTCAACGTGTCCAGCGGACTGGCGCGGTTCGCGCTTCCCGGCTACGCCGCCTACGCCACGATGAAGGGCGGGATCGAAGTGCTCACCCGCTACCTTACCAAGGAACTGGGCGAGCGCGGAATCAGCGTCAATACGCTCGCACCGGGCGCGATCGAGACCGACTTCGGCGGCGGCACGGTGCGTGACAACGCCCAGGTCAACGCCCTCATCGCCTCGCAGACCGCCCCGGGCCGGGTTGGTCTGCCCGACGACATCGGCGCGGTGGTCGCCGCGCTGCTGGCGCCGGGCACCGGCTGGATCAATGCGCAGCGGATCGAGGCATCGGGCGGAATGATGCTGTAGGCCGCCACCGTCCACGGCAGCCCCGGTGCGGCGCCAGGCGTGCGCCCGCGTGGCGGACTGCAGGGTCGCGGCGCGACCGGTTGCGCGTACTGCGTGGTGCCGGAGCCCGGTCAATCGGCTCCGGCATGCGCACGGATCGGAACCGCGGGCCCGGTGGGGTCTCGCTACATGCCGGTAGCGACCGGTCGCGCCGGATCGGCAATCCAGCCGCTCCACGAACCGGCATAGACCTTGGCCCCGGCCAGGCCGGCATGTTCCATCGCCAGCAGCAGATGGCAGGCGGTCACGCCCGAACCGCACATCAGCACCGCCTCGGCCGGCTGGCGGCCGTGCAGCAGCGGTACAAGCTCCCCTCGCAACTCCTCCGCGGAACGGAAGCGCCCGTCGCGCAGGTTCGCCGCGAAGGGCCGGTTGAGCGCGCCTGGGACGTGCCCGGCGACCGGATCGATGGGCTCGACCTCGCCGCGGAAGCGTTCGCCACCGCGCGCATCGAACAGCCAGCCCGGCGCCTCGCCCCAGGCGCGCCGACACCTCGTCGGCACCGGCGATGCGGGCTCGATCGAAACCGGACGAGGGATACGGCGCCAGCGCCGGCGGCGCATCGGCCCCATCGGTTTCGGGAAGGCCAGCGGCACGCCATGCCGCCAGCCCGCCATCGAGAACGGCCACGCGTTCATGGCCGAGAAGCTTCAGCAGCCACCACGCGCGCGCGGCGGCCATGCTGCCGTCGCCGGCGTCGTAGACCACGACCTGGTGCCGTGGGCCGATGCCCCACTGGCCGACGCGGCGGGCGAAGGCGCTGGCACCGGGCAGCGGGTGCCGGCCCTGCCCGGCCAACGAATGGTCGGACAGGTCGCGATCCAGGTCCGCGTGCACCGCGCCGGGCACGTGCGAAGCGGCGAACGCGGTTGCGCCGGCGGACGGATCCGACAGCACCGCGCGGGCATCGAGCACCCGCACGCCGTCACCTCCCAGCGCCGCCGCCAGCGCCCGCACCGTCACCAGCGTTGTCCACGGTCCCTCGTGATCGCTCATGCGCCCTCCTCCAGCCGTCGCCTCAGGTTGTACAGGATCGCCGCGGTTGCGCCCCAGATGCGCTGGCCGGGCCAGTCGTATTCGAGCACGCTGCGGCGGCGACCACGGAAATCAATCTCCACCTTATGGTGCAGGTGCGAGGCCGCCATCAGGAAGTCGAGCGGCACCTCGAACACTTCGGCCACCTCGCCCGGATGCGGGCGCGGCACGTAGTCCGGATCGATCGCCGCCACCACCGGAGTGACGCGGAACCCGCTCACCGTGAGGAACGGATCGAGGTAGCCCAGCGGCGCCACCTTACGCCCTTCCAGCGCGATTTCCTCGTGGCTCTCGCGCAACGCGGCGCCGAGCGCGCCGGCATCCTCGCGCTCGACCCGGCCGCCGGGAAAACTGACCTTACCCACCATGGTGGCGGAGTCCGTCGGTGCGGCGGGTCAACAGCACCTGCGTGCCGATGCCGGCGCGCGGCACCAGGCCGACCAGCACCGCGGCTTCGGCGACGGGGGTTGCCGGCGACAGCAGGTCGTCCAGTTCGGAGCGGTTCCAGCCGTCGCCCGGCGGCGGTTGCCGCAACGGGTACAGCACGCCGCTGATGCGTTCGCGCTCGACCAGCCGGTCCATAAAACCGAACTTCGCGCGCACACGATCGGCCAGCACGGTCTTCATCAGCTGCTGGCGCTCGTGCTCGTCCAGCCGCGACCAGAGCGCGATCTCCTCGCCGGTCCGCAGGCAGCCACGGCACAGGCCATCGGCCTCGATGCGGCACACCCGCACGCAGGGGCTGGATGGCACGGCGGCGCCGCTTGCAGGCGGAGATGTCGGCGGGAACGGGATCGACAGCACGGGAAGGCGCACATGTTGGAGCGAAGCGTAGCGCGGTTCGCGCCAGCAGAAACGACTGCGCCGGCATGGAGCCGGCGCAGAAGGGATAACGCTGTACGGGCGTGTATTACTTGACCGAGACCAGCTTGATCTCGAACACCACGGCAACGTTCGGCGGGAAGCCGGTGCGCGGATCGGCGCCATAGGCCTTTTCCGGCGGCAGCGCCACTTCCCACTTCGAGCCGGCCGGCATCTGCGCCAGCACTTCGCGCATGGCGGCCATCTCGACTTCGCTCAGCTTGATGCCCGGGATCTGCTGGGCCGGACGCGCCTGCTCCGGACGCTGGCCGAACGGGTACGGACCGGAAACTTCCAGCTGGACGGTGCTGGCCTATAGGTCGGCTTGGCGCCGGTGCCGGTCTCCAGCACGCGGTACTGCACGCCGCCCGGCAGGGTCTGCACGCCGGCCTTGGCCTTGTTCGCGGCCAAGGAACTGGTCGGACTTGGTCTTGTTCTCGCCCGCGGCCTTGTCGTACGCCGCCTTGGCCTGCTGGGCGCGCGCTTGCTCGCGCTTCTGGAACGCTTCCAGCGCCGGCTTGAGCTGGTCGGCGGTGAGCGCCGGCTGCTTCTTGGCCAGGGCATCCTGCAGGCCCTTGATCACGGACGCGGTGTCGATCTGCTCGCCGCGGCCCTGCAGTTCGGCCAGGTTGTTGTTGCCGTAGTCGTAGCCGAAGTAATAGCTCAGCTTGCCCTTCTCGGACGTGGTGTCCTGGGCGAATGCACTGCCGGCTGCGCCAGGGCCGCAACGGCGACAGCGATCGGACGCAACTTCATCTAGATCTTCTCCGGGGAGGGGTGGCGCCGGGGGTGGGTGCCGGCAGTAGCGGACGCGCTAGGATAGCCGCCGCACTGGCGGCCCGCCAGCGCGGGTCGGGTTTTACGACCGCCCCGGTGGCGGGAAGTTCCGCCCGCGGCCTTCACTTTCCCGACCAGGAGCCCCCGATGACGGACAGCCCCGTTGCCAGCCGCGATGCCGACGGCGTCCGCATCCTCACGGTCGACCGCCCCGACAAGCTGAACGCGCTGAACCGGCAGACCCTGGAAGCGCTGGACGCGGCCTTCACCGCAGCCGCCGCCGACCCCGGGGTGCGGGTCGTCGTCCTGACCGGCAGCGGGCCCAAGGCGTTCGTGGCCGGTGCCGACATCGCCGAGATGAATGGGCTGACCGCGATCGAAGGCCGCGAGTTCTCCCTGCTCGGCCAGCGCCTGATGCGCCGGATCGAGCGGATGCCCAAGCCCGTCGTCGCAATGGTGAACGGCTACGCCCCGGCGGCGGCTCAACTGGCGATGGCCTGCCATCTGCGCATCGCCGCCGACAGCGCCCATGGGCCAGCCGGAAGTGAACCTGGGGCTGATCCCCGGGTTCGGCGGCACCCAGCGCCTGCTGCGCCTGCCGGCCGGCCGCGCCGCCGCGCTGGAACTGTGCCTGCTCGGGGCGCCGGTCGATGCCCCCGCGCACTGCAGCTGGGGCTGGTCAACCGGGTCGTGCCGGCCGCCGAACTGGAAACCGAAACCATGAAACTGGCCGCGCAGCTGGCCACGGCGGCGCCACTGGCCCTGCGCGGGGTGCTCGACGCCGTGGTGCTCGGCGGCGAATGCGCGATCGAGGAAGGCCTGCAGTTCGAGACCGCGCAGTTCGCCCTGCTCTTCGCCAGCGAAGACATGCGCGAAGGCACCGCCGCATTCTGGAAAAGCGCAAGCCGCGCTTCCACAACCGCTGACCTTGCCGGCGCACCTGCCATGACCCGGCGCGCGGACACCGGCATTCCCCGTGACGCCCTCGGTGCCCGGCTGCGCGCGCTGCTGCAGTCCGGCGACGTCGACGCCGCACTGCAGGCCGGGCTGATGGACTACGTGGCCACGCACGACGCCGATGACGCACCGATCCGGGCGATCCAGGAACAGCTGCGCACGGCCCAGGACGCGCGTGCACGCTACCGCTCCCGCGAGGCACGGCTGTCGCGCCGCGCCGCCGAACGCGCCGCGCGCCGCGCGCCGCGCGCCGAGGCATCGATCGTGCCCGGCCCCGAAGCGGAAGCACCGGTCGCAGCCTCGGTTCCCGGCCTGCCGGCCGCCGCCGCCGCCGCGCTGGCGCGGGCCCGCGCGCGCCCGCGGGACGGAAGGACGGATGAAGGCGCAACCGCCGCGCGGTCGCGCGGAAATGTGTCGCCGCGAAGACCGCGCCGCGCAGGCAGACCCCGTCGCGCGCGACCCTGATGCCGGCCGCCGACGTGCAGGAGATGTTCGTCCGCCTGCGCGAACTGGATCCGCATCCGACCACCGAACTCGAGTACTCGACCCCGTTCGAACTGCTGGTCGCGGTGATCCTGTCGGCGCAGGCCACCGACGTCGGCGTGAACAGGGCCACCCGGCGCCTGTATCCGCTCGCCAACACGCCGCAGGCGATCCTCGACCTCGGCGAGGAAGGACTGAGGAAGCACATCGCCACCATCGGCCTGTTCAACGCCAAGGCGAAGAACGTGATCGCCACCTGCCGGATCCTGGTCGATCGCCATGGCGGCGAAGTGCCGCATGACCGCGACGCACTGGAAGCACTGCCCGGCGTGGGCCGCAAGACCGCCAACGTGGTGCTCAACACCGCCTTCGGCGAACCGACCATGGCCGTGGACACGCATATCTTCCGGGTCGCCAACCGTACCGGCCTGGCCCCGGGCAAGGACGTGCGCGCGGTGGAGGACGCGCTGCTCCGGCGCGTGCCGGCGGAGTTCCTGCACGACGCCCACCACTGGCTGATCCTGCATGGCCGTTACGTGTGCAAGGCGCGCAAGCCCGACTGCCCGCAGTGCGTGGTCCGCGACCTGTGCCGCTACCGGGACAAGACCGTCGACTGAGGCCGCGCAGCGGCGCCGGTACTGTCATCGACGCGTCACCCCACGGAAATTAAGTCAGCGCTGTCACATTTACGCAAACTTCACGCCCTAGCCTGCGCGGCGTCTTCCCCGTCCGCCCATAAGACCCACATGAAACTCTCCCGCTCCACGCTCGGCCTCGCCCTGCTCGCCGCGATGGCCGCTCCCGCCGCGCACGCCGAAATCGCCATCGACGTCATCGCCGGCTCCGAAGTAACCTTCGAAGGCCTTATCTATACCGACGGCAACTGGTTCGACAACGACATCCAGGACCTCAACGCCGGCACCACCACCGCCAATGGCGGCGACGGTGACGACAGCGAATTCGACCTGCGCCGCGCCGAACTCGTGCTCAAGGGCAAGGGCCCGGGCAACGTCGAATGGGTCCTCGGCTACGACGCCAAGGCCAACAAGTACCTGGACACCAATGCGCGCTACAAGTTCGGTGGCAACGCCAACACCTACGTCCAGCTCGGCCAGTACAAGCAGCCCAACAGCCTGGAGGAGCTGTCCAGCACCAAGAACAACGACTTCATCTCCAAGGCCGCGGTCACCAACACCTACGCCGTGGCCCGCCGCCTCGGTGGCGCGGTCGGCTGGGGCGACAACAACTGGAGCATCACCGGCAGCGTGTTCGGCCGCGAGCTGACCCGCAACCTGGCCCATGGCAGCGGCTTCGGCGCGCGCGGCACCTGGGCGCCGATCAACGAGAACGGCAACATCCTCCACCTGGGCCTGAGCTACGTCGACTACGACACCGACGCCGACACCCTGCGCCTGCGCGCGCGTCCCAACGCGGACCTTACCACCACGCGCCTGGTCGATACCGGCAACCTGACCGACACCGACCGGGTCAGCACGCTGGGCCTGGAAAGCTTCTGGGTCACAGGTCCGTTCAAGGTGCAGGGCGAGTACTACAAGACCGACGTGAGCCGCTATCGCGCCAGCAGCAAGGATTTCAGCGGCGACGGCTGGTACCTCAGCGGCGTGTGGAACATCACCGGCGAAAGCTGGGGCTACAAGTCCGGCGTGCCGACCACCGGCCTGCCTGACGAGCCGGCCGGCGGCATGTGGCAGCTGGGCCTGCGCTTCGACAACATCGACCTCGACGACGGCAGCCTGCTGGCCCCGTCGGCCCCGGGCGGCGCGCCGCGCGTGGACGGCGTGCTCGGCGGCAAGCAGGACATCTGGACGCTGGGCGTGAACTGGTACTGGCGCTCCAACTTCAAGTTCGCGGTCAACTACGTGATGGTCGACAGCAGCCGCTACAGCAGCAGCGCGCGCGCGGTGGTCAACGACGACCCGAACATCATCGAAGCCCGCGCCCAGTTCTACTGGTAAGTGGCACCGCCGGGAGGCGCCGCGCGCGACCTCCCGGCCCCGTCATCCCGCTGTCACGGCACCGACATGCCGGTGTCATCGCCCGGTTATGCAATGCGGCCGTGCGTATCCCTGCAATTTCCTTCCCAGGAGTCTCCCCAGTGATCCAGACGCTCAAGACCCGCGTCGCGGCCGGCGTGCTCGCCGCCTCGTTCGCCTTCGTCGCCCAGGCCGCCGACGTGACCGGCGCCGGCGCATCGTTCATCTACCCGGTGATGTCGAAGTGGTCGGCCGACTACAGCACCGCCACCGGCAAGAAGGTCAACTACCAGTCGATCGGCTCCGGCGGCGGCATCGCCCAGATCAAGGCGGCGACGGTGGACTTCGGCTCGTCCGACGCGCCGCTCAAGCCCGATGAACTGGCCAAGCACGGCCTGGTCCAGTTTCCGTCGGTGATCGGCGGCGTGGTGCCGATCCTCAACGTGCCGGGCGTTGCTCCCGGCGCGCTCAAGCTCGACGGCGCGACCCTGGCCAACATCTTCCCGGGCAAGACCACCAAGTGGAACGACCCGGCGATCGTCGCGCTGAACCCGGGCGCGAAGCTGCCCGACGCCAAGATCACCGTCGTGCACCGCTCCGACGGCTCGGGCACCACCTTCAACTTCGTCAACTACCTGTCCAAGGTCAGCCCGGAGTGGAAGCAGAAGGTCGGTGAAGGTACTTCGGTGCAGTGGCCGGCCGGCATCGGCGGCAAGGGCAACGAGGGCGTGGCCGCGTACGTCAAGCAGATCAAGGGCGGCATCGGCTACGTCGAGCTGTCGTATGCGCTGCAGAACAAGCTGGCCCATGCCTCGCTGAAGAACGCCGCCGGCAAGTTCGTCCAGCCCAACGACGAGACCTTCGCCGCCGCGGCCGCCAGCGCCGACTGGGCCAACGCCAAGGACTTCTACCTGGTCATGACCAATGCCCCGGGCGAGAACGCCTTACCGATCACCGCCACCAACTTCATCCTGATGTACCGGCAGCCCAAGAACGCCGCTGGCGCCAAGAACGCCAAGACCTTCTTCCAGTGGGTCTACGCCAACGGCGACGCACAGGCCCGGCAGCTCGACTACGTGCCGTTGCCGGAAGCGCTGGTCAAGCAGGTCGAGGCCTACTGGGCGCAGAACCTGAAGTACTGAGCAAGCGGGCGGCGAGCCCTCTCCCCTTGCCGTCCATCCGGAGCGCGGGCCCCCTGGCCGCGCTCTTTCCTTTTCCGGCCAGTGACATGCACCACGCCGTGGGCGATCGGCGCCGGAACCCGGTGCGGCGTCATACGCCTGTCACAAAAACATCATTTCATATGTCCACCGCCGGCCCGACCGGCACGACGCCTCGCACACGCCCATGAAGCGCTCCCCGGTCCGCCTCCTGCTCCTGCCCCCGGGCGTCGCCCCCATCCTTGCCGCATGCAAGCCTGCGGGTGATGCCACGGCGCCGGCCACGACCGACGCGCCGCAGGCCGCGCCGCCGCGGCGGCGGCAGACCCGGTGGCCGCGGAGATCTCCGGCGCCGGCGCGTCGTTCATCTATCCGCTGGTGTCGAAGTGGTCGGCCGACTACAACGCCGCCACCGGCAACAAGGTGAACTACCAGTCCATCGGCTCCGGCGGCGGCATCGCCCAGATCAAGGCCGGCACGGTCGACTTCGGCTCCACCGACAAACCGCTGCCCAGCGACGAACTCGCTACCGCTGGCCTCGGCCAGTTTCCCTCGGCGATCGGCGGCGTGGTGCCGGTGTTCAACCTTGAGGGCATCCCGCCGGGCAAGCTGCGCCTGACCGGGCCGCTGCTGGCCGACATCTTCCTCGGCAAGGTCGCCACCTGGAACGACCCGGCCATCGCCGCGGCCAATCCCGGCGTGGCGCTGCCGGCGGAGAAGATCACCATCGTCCATCGCTCCGATGGCTCGGGCACCACCTTCAACTTCAGCAACTACCTGTCCAAGGTCAGCGGCGAGTGGAAGCAGAAAGTCGGCGAAGGCACCTCGCTGCAGTGGCCGACCGGCGTCGGCGGCAAGGGCAACGAAGGCGTGGCCGCCTACGTCAAGCAGATCAAGGGCGGCATCGGCTACGTCGAACTGGCCTACGCGCTGCAGAACGCGATGCCGTACGCGGCCCTGCAGAACGCCGCCGGCCAGTTCGTGGAGCCCAACGCCGAATCGTTCGCCGCCGCCGCGGCCAGCGCCGACTGGGCCAACGCCAAGGACTTCAACCTGGTGATCACCAACGCGCCCGGCGCGCAGGCCTTACCGATCACCGCCACCAACTTCATGCTCATGCCCAAGCAGGCGAAGGACCCGGTGCGCAGTCAGGCCACCCGCGACTTCTTCAAGTGGGCCTTCGAACAGGGGCGACCGCAGGCGCAGGAACTGCACTACGTGCCGCTGCCGCCCGAACTGGTGCAGCAGATCGAGGCGTACTGGGCCACCGAGTTCAGGTGACGCCGCGGCGTCCGCCCTTGCCGGTGCGGCATGCCGGGGGAACGACGCCACGGACGGACTGCTGCGCACCGACCACCGAAACAGCTCCCCGGAGCTGGCGATCCTCCTCCCTCCCCGGATCGCCGGCTCCACCTTTTTCCGGGCCACGCCGCGACGCGATGAACACCATCACCTTCGACGCCTCTCCCGCCTCCGGCGGCCACGACCTGCGCGATGCGCGCAACGACCGCCTGTTCCGCTACGCGCTGGTCGCCTGCGTGGTGTTCGTGCTGGTGGCGCTGGCAGGTGCCGCGCTGTCGATGCTGTGGGGCGGCCGCCACGCCCTGCAGGCGCAGGGCCTCAGCTTCTTCTATTCGGCCGACTGGAACCCGGTCGAGAACAGGTTCGGTGCGCTGGCACCGATCTACGGCACCCTGGTCACCGCGATGATCGCGATGCTGATCTCGGTACCGGTCAGTTTCGGCATCGCCTTCTTCCTGACCGAGGTCGCGCCGCGCTGGCTGCGCGGCCCGATCGGCACGGCTATCGAACTGCTCGCCGGTATCCCTTCGATCATCTACGGCATGTGGGGGCTGTTCGTGCTGGTGCCGGTGATGACCGAACACGTCACCCCCTGGCTCAACGACAACCTCGGCACCCTGCCGCTGGTCGGCCCGCTGTTCCAGGGGCCGCCGCTGGGCATCGGCATGCTCACCGCCGGCTTCGTGCTGGCGATCATGGTGATCCCGTTCATCTCCTCGGTGATGCGCGAGGTGTTCCTGACCGTGCCGACCCGGCTGAAGGAGTCGGCCTACGCGCTGGGCTCGACCCGCTGGGAAGTGAGCTGGGACATCGTCCTGCCGTACACCCGCTCGGCGGTGATCGGCGGCATCTTCCTCGGCCTGGGCCGGGCGCTGGGCGAGACCATGGCCGTGGCCTTCGTGATCGGCAACACCGTGCGCCTGTCGCCGTCGCTGCTGGAGCCGGGCACCACCATCGCCGCGCTGATCGCCAACGATTTCGGCGAAGCCACCGAAACCTACCGCTCGGCGCTGCTGCTGCTGGGCTTCGTCCTGTTCATCGTCACCTTCGTCGTGCTGGCGATCGCCCGGCTGATGCTGCAACGCCTGTCGCGCAGGGAGGGCAACTGATGTCGGCCATGGCTCCCTCCACGTCCGCCGGGCTGTACGCGCGGCGCCGCATCGTCAATGTGCTCGCGCTGGTGCTCTCCTGCGCGACCGCGCTGTTCGGCCTGTTCTTCCTCGGCTGGATCCTGTGGACGCTGCTGGCCAAGGGCATCCCGGGAATCAACTGGAGCCTGTTCACGCAGATGACGCCGCCGCCGATGCAGGAAGGTGGCCTTACCCAACGCATTCTTCGGCAGCGCGGTGATGTGCGCGCTGGCGATCGCGATCGGCACCCCGCTCGGCATCGCGGCGGGCACCTTACTGGCCGAGTACGGCAATGCGCGCAAGGCCGGAACGGTGGTGCGCTTCGTCAACGACATCCTGCTGTCGGCGCCGTCCATTGTCCCGGCCTGTTCGTCTACACCCTGTACGTGATGCAGACCGGCGGCAACTTCTCCGCCTTCGCCGGCGCGCTGGCGCTGGCCTTCATCGTCCTGCCGGTGGTGGTGCGCACCACCGACGAGATGCTGCGGCTGGTCCCGGTGCAGATGCGCGAAGCGGCGCTGTCGCTGGGCATCCCGCAGTGGAAGGTGATCGTGCAGGTGCTGTACCGCAGCGCCAGCGCCGGCATCGTCACCGGCGTCCTGCTGTCCCCATAGCGCGCATTTCCGGCGAGACCGCACCGCTGCTGTTCACCGCCTTCGGCAACCAGTACTGGAACAGCAACGTGTTCCAGCCAATGGCCTCGGTACCGGTGGTGATGAACCAGTTCGCCGCCAGCCCCTACGAGTCCTTAGCAGGTGCTGGCCTGGGCCGGCGCGCTGGTGCTGACCGTGTTCGTGCTGCTGGTCAGCCTTACCGCCGCGCGCCCCCTGCTCCTGCGCAACAGGATCTCCCATGACTGACCTTTCCCGGACCCCGGCCATGAACGACCACCATTCCGCTGCCCCCTGCAACGCATCGAGGTGGCCGCCGGCACCGACCCCGCCGCGGCGCCCGCGCCGGTCAAGCTCGCCGCGCGCGGCGTGGACTTCTACTACGACCGCTTCCACGCGCTGAAGGGCATCGAGCTGGAGATTCCGGAAAAGCGCGTGACCGCGCTGATCGGCCCTTCCGGCTGCGGCAAGTCGACCCTGCTGCGCATCTTCAACCGGATCTACGCGCTGTACCCGAAGCTGGAAGCGCGCGGCGAGGTCCTGCTCGACGGCGAGAACATCCTCTCGCCGAAGTACCCGATGAACCGGCTGCGCAGCAAGGTCGGCATGGTGTTCCAGAAGCCGGTGCCGTTCCCGATGACCATCTTCGAGAACGTGGCCTACGGCATCCGCCATCACGAGAGGCTGTCCAAGGCCGAGATGAACCTGCGCGTCGAGCAGGCCCTGCGCTCGGCCGCCCTGTGGGACGAGGTCAAGGACAAGCTCGGCCAGTCCGCGCTGGGCCTGTCCGGCGGCCAGCAGCAGCGCCTGTGCATCGCCCGTGCCGTCGCCCTGCGCCCGGACGTGCTGCTGCTGGACGAGCCGACCTCGGCGCTGGATCCGATCTCCACCAGCCGCATCGAGCAGCTGGTGGAGGAGCTGAAGGTCGACTACACCATCGTCATCGTCACCCACAACATGCAGCAGGCCGCGCGCGTGTCCGACTACACGGCCTTCATGTACCTGGGCGACCTGATCGAGCACGACCGCACCCAGGTCATCTTCTCCAGTCCCTCGAAGCAGCAGACCGAGGACTACATCACCGGCCGGTTCGGGTGAGGCCCCCGCGCGGGGGCCGAACGCCCGGCCATGGATGGCCGGGCCGGTCGATCCGGAGCCAGCGCCGTGACGCCAGGGACGGCCACCACAACCCAATGATGCGGAAAAACAATGAGCACCCAGCCCCACGAACACATCGTCAAGAGCTACGACGAGGAGCAGCGCCACCTTATCGGGGAAATCGTGCGCATGGGCCTGACCGCGGTGGCGCAGCTGGAGGCGGCGCTGGACGTGGTCGACCGTCGCGACGACAGCGCCGCGCGCCGGGTCGTGGCCAACGACGAGTCGATCGACGCGGCCGAACGCAGGATCAGCCACGACGTGATGCTGCTGGCCCTGCGTGGGCCGATGGCGCGCGACCTGCGCGAGATCCTCGCCGGCCTGCGCATCCCCGCCGACATCGAGCGCATCGGCGATTACGCCGCCAACGTGGCCAAGCGTTCGATCGCGCTCAACGCCTCGCCGCCGATGCCGCATATCTCCGGCCTGCGGGCGCTGGGCCTGCTGGCCGCCGCCCAGGTACACGCCAGGCGATGCGCGCCTACAAGGACAACGACGGGGCGCTCGCCCTGCAGGTCCGCGACAACGACGCGCAGCTGGACCGCCAGTACACGGCCCTGTTCCGCGAGCTGCTGACCTACATGATGGAAGACCCGCGCAACATCACCCCATGCACGCACCTGCTGTTCATGGCCAAGAACCTGGAGCGGATCGGCGACCACGCGACCAACATCGCCGAGAACGTCTGGTTCCTGCTGCATGGCGAGGAGCCGCTGCCGCCGCGCGACAAGCGCGACGACACCAGCACCACCGGCGTTTCCTGAGTCGCCGCAGGCCGCCACACCGGGATAACGCGCCGGGGGTAGACTGGCCTCCCCGGCGGCGGCGCGCCGCGATACGCGCCCGCGTTTCCACACAGCATCCCGGAGATCGAACATGTCCAAGCAGAAACCCGTCGCCATCGCCCTCGGCACAGCCCCGGCCGGCCTGACCCTGTCCGGCTCCGCCTTCGCCATGCAGCCGCTGGCGCAGGGTTACATGGTTGCAGCCGGCGAAGCCGCCAAGGCCGGCGAAGGCAAGTGCGGCGAAGGCGCGTGCGGCGTTGCCAAGGCCGACACCGACAAGGACGGCCGCCTGTCGCAGGCCGAGTTCGCCACCGCGCACCCGGACAAGGCCGACCAGTTCGCCCGGATCGACGCCAACCAGGACGGTTTCATCGACGAGGCCGAGCGCAAGGCCCACCACGCCGCCAAGGGCAGCGAAGGCACCTGCGGCGACAAGAAGGGTGCCGAAGGCAAGTGCGGCGAAGGCAAGTGCGGAGAGGGCAAGTGCGGCGCCAAGCCGTAAGCGGCGGCAGCACGGCCGGGCGCCCGGCGACAGCCCGAATGGTTGCCCGCGCATGCGGGCATTCCGCGCCTCCACTGCCCGGCGCCCACGCCGATGCGCCTGCCTGACGCCAGCGCGGGCCTGGGACTGCGGCGCGCGCTGCTCGACGAGCTGCGTGCCGCCGCCGATGGCGCCATCGATTTCCTCGAATGCGCGCCGGACAACTGGATCGGCGTGGGCGGCCGCCTCGGCGAGGCGCTGGACGACCTGTCGGCACGGCATCCGCTGACCTGCCACGGCCTTTCGCTTTCGCTCGGCGGCACCCGGCCGCTGGACGAGGTGTTCCTGGCGAAGACCCGGCGGTTCCTCGACCGCCATCGCGTCGCCCTGTACAGCGAGCACCTGAGCTGCTGCACCGACGACGGGCACCTCTACGACCTGATGCCGATCCCGTTCACCGAGGAGGCGGTGCGCCACGTCGCCGCGCGGATCCGCCACGTGCAGGACGTGCTCGGCCGGCGCATCGCGGTGGAAAACGTCTCCTACTACGCCGCGCACCCGCCACAGGATGGCGGAGCAGCGATGGCCGAGGCGGATTTCGTGCTCGCGGTTCTCGAAGAAGCCGACTGCGACCTGCTGCTGGACGTCAACAACGTCTACGTCAACGCGATCAACCACGGTTACGACGCCCACGCCTTCATGGCGGCCATGCCCACGCGGCGGATCGCCTCGTACCACGTGGCCGGCCACTACGACGAAGCCGAGGACCTGAAGGTGGATACCCACGGCGCGCCGGTGAAGGGCGACGTCTGGGACCTGCTCGCCGGGACCTACCGCGTCCACGGGTGCGCCCGACCCTGCTGGAGCGCGACTTCAACCTGCCGCCGCTGGCCGCACTGCTGGACGAGATCGGGCGCATCCGCCAGCTGCAGGCCGCTGCACCTGCCGATGCCCGGACCAGCGCCGGTGGCTGACCTGCAGGCGCAGCAGGACGCCTTCGCCGCGCACCTGCGCGACCCGTCGGCGCATCCGGCGCCGGCCGGTATCGAACCGCGGCGCATGGCCGTCTACCGCGAGCTTTTCTTCAACAACATCGCCGGCCTGCTGGCCGGCAATTTCCCGGTGATCCGGCGCACCCTCGGCGATGCCGCGTGGACCGCGCTGGTGCGCCGCTTCTACGCCGGGCACCGCAGCCAGACGCCGCTGTTCCCCGAACTGGGGCGCGAGTTCATCCGCTTCATCGAGGCCGCCGCCGGAAACGGGGACGGCCACGACGACCCGCCGTGGCTGGCCGAACTGGCCCATTACGAGTGGATCGAACTGGCGGTGCAGATCGACGACAGCCCGCTGCCGGCGCACGACCCGGCCGGCGACCTGCTCGACGGCACGCCGGTGCTGTCGCCGTGGATCCGCGCACTGGCCTGTTGCTGGCCGGTGCACGCGATCGGGCCAGGGCACCGTCCTGACGCGCCGCCGGAGGCACCGACGCTGCTGCTGGTCCGCCGCGATGGCGACGGACGTGCGCGCTTCGCCGCGATCTCGCCGCTGGTCTACCGCCTGCTGGAACTGCTCGGCCATGGTGGCGCCAGCGGCCGGGCGCAGCTGCAGGCGCTGGCCGCCGAGGCAGGGGTGGCTGCCGACGCCGCGTTCCTCGGCTAAGGGCGCGGCGATGCTGGAACGCATGCGTGGCGAAGGCACCGTGCTCGGTACCGTGCGATGAGGCGTCGCCTGCCGCGGTGAAATCCGGTCCGGCGATTGCCGGTGTCGCCGGCCGCGTGCGCTCCGGCGCCTCGCACCGCCCGCCGCGCGGATTCCTGCGATCAAATCGGCCCGGGGCCGGATGCGGCGCTCTGCTACCCTGTGCGCATGAGCGACATCGATCCTGAAATCTCCTCCGAAATGCTGGATGCCGAGCCGCCGGCCGCATCGCCGGGCGTGATGGCGCGGCGTTTCCGCGGCTTCCTGCCGGTGGTGGTGGACGTGGAGACCGGTGGCTTCGACTGGAACCGGCATGCACTGCTGGAGATGGCCGCCGTGCCGATCGAGCTCGACGCGCAGGGCCTGTTCGTGCCCGGGCAGACCGCAAGCGCGCACTTCATTCCCGCGCCCGGCACCGAGATCGACCCGAAGTCGCTGGAGGTCACCGGCATCGACCTGGACCATCCGTTCCGCCATAGTAAGGCCCGAGCGCGATGCGCTGGGCCACGTCTTCAACCAGGTCCGCGCCGCGGTGCGCCGGCATGGCTGCCAGCGCGCGATCCTGGTCGGGCACAACGCCCACTTCGACCTGAACTTCGTCAACGCCGCGGTCGCGCGCAGCGGCCACAAGCGCAATCCGTTCCATCCGTTCAGCGTGTTCGACACGGTGACCCAGCCCGGCTCTCGCCTACGGCCAGACCGTGCTGGCCCGCGCGATGCACGCCGCCGGCTTCGACTGGAACGCCGAGGACGCGCATTCGGCCGTCTACGACGCCGAGCAGACCGCGAAGCTGTTCTGCCGCATCGCCAACGCGTGGCCTTCGCCGCTTCCGGGCTGAGGCTTCAGGCGACTTCGAGGCGGTCGCGGCCGCCATCCTTGGCCCGGTAGAGCGCCGCGTCGGCGCGCTCGAGCAGCGTTTCGGGCGTGTCGTCGGGCCGCCACGCCACTACGCCGGCGCTGAAGGTGACCTGCAGCTCCCCGATCCCCGCCCAGCCGCGATGCGCGCGGAAATTCGCGTGCATGCGCTCGCAGACCAGCTGCGCCTCCTCCAGCAGGGTGCCCGGCAGCAGCAGCGCGAACTCTTCTCCGCCCAGCCGTGCCAGCAGGTCCGAGGCGCGGCACTGCGCGCCAAGCAGCTCGGCGGCTTCGCGCAGCACCGCATCGCCGGTGCCGTGCGACCAGGTGTCGTTGATCCGCTTGAAGTGGTCGATGTCCAGCAGCGCCAAGGCACAGCGCATGTCCGCCGCGCCGCGCCAGGGGCGAAGGCACGCACGAGCGCTTCGTCGAAATGGCGGCGGTTGGCCAAGGCCGGTCAGGGCGTCCTCGCGCGCCTGCCTGCCGTAGGCGTCGGCCTGCTCGCGCAGGCGCTCGAGCAGGGCGGCGCGCTCGTGGTCGATGGCCACCGGGCGCTCGGCCTGCGCCTGGAGGTCTGCGGTGCGCTCGCGGACCTGGCGCTCAAGGCGCAGGTTGCGGGCCTGGAGGCGATGCATGCGCCAGCGATACAGGGCGAACAGGACCAGCAGCACGGCTAAGGCCGGTGCCGATCCGCACGTCGATCCGCTGCCACCACAACGGACACACGCTGAAGCTCCAGCGGGCCGGGTGCCGGCTCCAGTCGCCCCGGGATGGGCCGCGGCGACCTCGAGCGTGTACTCGCCCGGCGGCAGGCCATTGAATTCGATCGAGCGCTGGGTGCCGCGCTCGACCCACTCGCTGTCCAGGCCGAGCAGCCGGGTGCGATAGCGGATCCGTTCCGGCAACAGGTAGCTCAGGCCCGCATAGGCGATTGTGATCCGCCCGCCGCCGGCCAGCACGCCTGGCACGGTCCAGTCGACCGGCTGTCCGTCGCGATGCGCGGATTCGATCACCGCCGGCGGCGGCGGGTTGCCGAGGTAGCGCGGCAGGCGCGCCGGGTCGGCGCCGGCCACGCCGCCGGCGCTGGCCAGCCACAGCGTGCCGTCGCGACGCAGGATCGCCGGCGGCGAGGAGCTGCCGTTGCCCTGCGCGCTGGGCATGCCGTCGAACTCGTTGTGCCGGTGCACGTGCGCCAGCCGGGGCGCGCGGCCGTCGGCGACCGCCTGCAGGTCGTCCAGCGGCACGCGCACCACGCCGCGGTTGCTGCTGACCCACGCCTCGCCGTGCCGGTCGGGCACCATCTGGAACACCGCGTCCACCGGCAGTCCCTGCTCCAGCCCGACCCGCGCAACGCGGCCGTCGCGATAGCGGTACAGGCCGCGGTCGGTGGCGATCCACACCGCGCCGTCCAGCGGCTGGAAGCCGAATACAGAACGTGCATCGCCACCGGCCGCGTCCAGGTCGATCCTCTCGACCCGATCGCCGCGAAGCACGCTGGCGCCTTCGACCGAACCGATCCACAGGTCCTACCTGCGCCCGCCAGCGCGGTGACCAGACCCTGCGGCAGGCCGGCCACCGGTGGGGGCTCGAGCACGCCGCGGGCATCGCCACGGATCACGCCGCGACGGGTACCGATCCAGACCGTGCCGTCGGCGGTCACGCCGATGGCGCGGACATGGCCACTGGGCACGCCATCGGCCTGCCCGTAGTGATGGGACAGCACGCCATCGCGCAGCCGGTAGACGCCGTCGGCGAACGTGCCGACCCACAGGTCGCCGTCCAGGCGCAGGTAAGGCTGAGCACCGACGGCGCCTCGGCGCCCGGCAGCGGCACCGGATGGAAACGGCCGTCGGCACCCCCGGCGGTCGAGCCCGCCACCGTCGCCGACCCACAGCACGCCATCGCGATCCTCGAACACGGCGCGCACGTAGTCGCTGGCCAAGGCCGTCGCGCCGGGTGTAGCCGGTGAACAGGGTTTCGCGCAGGCGGAACAGGCCGCCGTTGGCGCCGATCCAGATGCTGCCCTCGGCATCCTCGAGCAGGCTGACGATGCGGCCGCGCGGCAGCACCTCGCCGGGCGACAGCCATTCCAGTCCATGCGCACCGATCCGCGCCACCCCGCGGTTCTCCGTGCCGATCCAGAGCGCGCCCTGGCGGTCGGCCAGCATGGCAGTGATATGCCCCGACCCGGCCAGCGCGTGGGCCGCGACGATGCGTTCGCCATCGAGCCGGAACAGCTGGCCCTCGGCTACCAGCCACAGGATTCCGTCGGCGGCCCGGTACGGCCACACCAGTCCCGGCGGCAGCCCCGACTCGGCACCGAAGCGGTGCCACTGCCCGCGTGCGTCGCGCATGACCAGGCCATCGAGCGTGCCGACCCAGATCCGGTCCTGCGCGTCCACCACCATGCGCGGAAAACTGGCCTGCAGCGGCACCTGTGCCGGCGGCGGGAAATACTCGAAGCGGCCGCCCGGGTGTACGCAGCCCAGGCCGTGCCCCTCGAACAGCAGCCACAGCCGGCCATGCGCATCCATCGCCATGTCGTGGACCAGCGCCTGCGGCCATTGCGGCGAGCGTTCGACGAAGGTCCAGCGCCCGCCCTGCTCTAGCCGGCCGAGGTTGCCGCGCGAATCGCTCAGCCACAGCTGGCCACGCGGATCCACGTACAGGGCGCCGATGCCGTTGTCGCGCAGGCCCGGCTTGCTGCCGCGGTCCAACACACTGAAGGCGACGCCGTTGTAGCGGACCACGCCTTCCCATAGGGCGAACCAGAGATAGCCGTCGGGTGTCTGCGCGATGCCGCGCAGCGAGTTGTGCGGAAGGCCGTTGCGCGTGGTCCAGGCATCGATGGCGTAGTCACGCAGCGGCGGCGCCTCGTTCGCCGCCGGAGCGGCCAGCGCCGCGCCGGCCAGCAACAGCAGGGCCAGCGCCATGCTCCAGCGAACCCAGCTCAACGATCTCCGGCGCCGCGAACCCGCCCCTGCCATCAACACGCCCCCTGCGTGACTGTCTGCGTCGCGCCGTCAGGCGCGCTGGCGCACTGCCTCGAACAGGCATACGCCTGCGGCCACCGACACGTTCAGGCTCTCGATGTCGCCGGGCATGGGGATGCGCACCAGCCCGTCGCAATGCTCGCGGGTCAGCCGGCGCAGGCCTTCGGCCTCGCCACCCAGCACCAATGCGACGTTCCCCTTCAGGTCCAGCCGTAGAGCGAGGGCTGGGCTTCGCCGGCCAGGCCGTAGATCCACACGCCCAGCTTCTGCAGGTCGCGCAGCGTGCGCGACAGGTTGGTCACCGACACCACCGGCAGGCGGTCGGCCGCGCCGGCCGAGGTCTTGCGCACGGTCGCATTGACCGGCGCCGACTTGTCCTTGGGGATCACCACCGCCGTCGCACCGGCGGCCGCGGCGCTGCGCAGGCAGGCACCGAGGTTGTGCGGGTCCTGCACGCCGTCGAGCACCAGCAGCAGCGCGCGGCCTCCGGCGGCCTCGACCAGGCCGGCCAGTTCATGCTCGTCCCAGGTCTTCGCCGCGGCGTAGCGCGCGGCCACGCCCTGGTGGCGGAGACTGCCGCCGATACCATCCAGCGCCTGGGTGGCGACCTTGCGCACGTCGATGCCGCGGCGCCGCGCCTGTTCCTCGATCTCGACCAGCCGCGGGTTGCGCGCACCGGACTCGACCAGCACCTCGCGCACGTGTTCGGCATCGTTCTCGATGGCCGAGGCCACCGCGTTGACGCCGACGACCCACTGGTTCTGCTTGTTGCTCATGCGCTGGACGACCGCCCGGGAAAGACCGCCATTATCGCATCGGCCGTACGGCCCGTACGGGCGGAATCGCTGCACGCCGGTCGCGTTCCAACGCCCCGGCCCCGGTGTCCGGCATGGCCGGAGGCGGCAGGGGCGTCCGCGGGGCGCCGCCGCGGTCAGGACGCCGGCGGCGGCCAGTCGGCGGTGTCGTGGTCCGGATGCTGGAACGGCACGATCCGGGCCAAGTCCGCGGCCTTCTCGTCCTGGTCGGTGCGCCGCGCCGGCAGCGCGGCGAGGTCGTCGACGAACGGCAGCCGGCCCTCGATCCCGTACTGGATCCACGGCGCCAGCATCGCCGGATCGTCGAACGCGCCGGCGGCCAGGCCACCCCGTCCGGTGCCTCGTAGGTCAGCGGCGTGCCGCAGTCGGCGCAGAAGCCGCGCCGGACCAGGTTGGACGACTGGAAGCGCCTGGGCTCGCCGCGGGTCCACTCGAGCAGGGCACCCCGGGTCGACACCAGCGGCGCGTAGTAGGCACCGAAGGCCTTCTGGCACATCCGGCAGTGGCAGATCGAGGCGTCGTCCAGCACCCCGGTGACGCGGAAGCGCACCGCCCCGCACTGGCAGCCGCCCGCATGCACCGGCAGGTCGGCCGCCATCGCGCTCAGTACTTCTGCTTGGTCCGCTTCGCCGGCTGGCCGCGTGGCGCGGGCGGCGGCAGGCCGCCGTCGCGGGCCGGGTCATCGACCAAGGCGGAAGTCGATCTTGCGCTCCTCCAGGCTGGCCTTGAGCACGATGATCCGGACCCGGTCGCCCAGCCGGAACTGCATCCCGCGCCGCTCGCCCGACAGGGTCTTCCGCACCGGGTCGAAGTGGTAGTAGTCGTGCGGCAGCTGGGTGACATGGACCAGGCCGTTGACCTTGGACTGGTCCAGCTCGACGAACAGGCCGAAGCTGGTCACGCCACTGATCACGCCGTCGAACTGGCCACCGACATGCTGCTCCATCCACGCCGCGCGGTAGCGCTCGTCGACCTCGCGCTCGGCCTCGTCGGCACGGCGTTCGCGCTCGGAGCACTGCAGCGCCAGCGCGGCCATGTCACGCGGCGAATACTGGAATGCATCGGGCTTCTTCTTCGCTAAGGCCGTGCTTGATCGCGCGGTGCACCAGCAGGTCCGGGTAGCGGCGGATCGGCGAGGTGAAATGCGCGTAGGCCTCCAGCGCCAAGGCCGAAGTGGCCGGCATTGTCCGGCGAATACACCGCCAGGCTCTGGCTGCGCAGCAGCACCGACTCCAGCAACGCCGCGTCCGGACGCTCGCGGACCTTCTTCAGCAGGCGCGTGTAGTCGCCGGGCTGGACCTTGCTCCACGCCGGCAGGCTCAGCTTGAACTCCTTGAGGAACTCCAGCAGGTCGGCGTACTTGCCCTCCGGCGGCTTCTCGTGGATGCGGTACGGCGCCGGAATGTGGGCATCCAGCAGGTAGCGTGCCGCCTCCACGTTGGCGGCGATCATGCATTCCTCGATCAGCTTGTGCGCGTCGTTGCGCACCAGCATCCCGGCCTGGGGACCTCGCCGCGGTTGTCGAGGACGAAGCGCACCTCGGAGGTCTCGAATTCGATCGCACCGCGCTGCGCGCGCGCCTTGGCCAGCACCTGGTAGAGCTGGTGCAGGCGCTGCACGTGCGGCAGCACCGGGCCCAGCTCGGCCTGCGCATCGGCGTCGTCCTCGCCCACCGCCTTCCACACCTGGGTGTAGGTCAGGCGCGCGTGCGAGTTCATCACCGCCTCGTAGAACTTCGACCTGCTGACCTTACCGTCGTGGTCGACCTGCATGTCGCAGACGAAGCACATCCGGTCGACCTTCGGGTTCAGCGAGCAGATGCCGTTGGACAGCGTCTCCGGCAGCATCGGCACGACGAAGCCGGGGAAGTAGACCGAGGTGGCGCGCTTCTGCGCCTCGTCGTCCAGCGGCGCGCCGGGGCGCACGTAGTGCGACACGTCGGCGATGGCGACGACCAAGGCGGAAGCCCTGCTTGTTCACCTCGCAGTAGACCGCGTCGTCGAAATCCTTGGCGTCCTCGCCGTCGATGGTCACCAGTGGGGTGGCGCGCAGGTCGACGCGGTCGCCGATCATCGCCGGCTCGACCACCAGCGGCACCGCAGTGGCCTCGTCCAGCACTTCCGGCGGGAACTCGTGCGGCAGGTTGTGGCCGTGGATCGCCGCCTCGACCACCAGCGACGGGGTCAGGCTGTCGCCGAGCACGGCGACCACCTTGCCGATCGGCGGACGCCGTGCGTCCGGCGCCTGGACCAGCTCGCAGACCACCAGCTGGCCGTCGCGCGCGCCGCCGGTGGCGTCGGGCGGTATCTGGATGTTGCGCTGCAGGCGCTTGTCGTCGGGAACGACGAAGCTGATCCCGGCCTCGGTGCCGAAGCTGCCGATCAGCCGGCTCACGCCACGCTCGAGCACGCGGGCGATGCTGCCCTCGCGCCGGCCGCTGCGGTCGATGCCTGTGACGTTGGCCAGCACGCGGTCGCCGTGCATGGCCTTGCGCATTTCATATGGCGGCAGGAACAGGTCGTCGCCGCCGCCCGCATCCGGGCGCAGGAAACCGAAGCCGTTGGGGTTGGCGATGACCGTGCCGGAGATCAGGTTGGTGTGCTCGACCGGGGCGAAGCCGCCGCGGCGGTTCTGCACCAGCTGGGCATCGCGGACCATCGCCCCGAGGCGCTTGCCGAGCGCGTCGAAGCGGTCCTCGGCGGTCAGGCCTAGGGCCTGCGCCAGTTCCTCGGCGGTCTGCGGCCCGCCGGCCTCCTCGAGCGTGGCTAGGATGGCCTCGCGGCTGGCGATCGGGTTGGCATAGCGGTCGGCCTCGCGCGCGGCATGCGGGTCATTGAGTCCACCGCCGCGTGGCGCCTGGCGTGGTCCGCGTGACGGCGCCTTCGTCGCCCGTGGCGCCGCGGCCGAAGCCGGCGACTCCGGCATCCAGGGCGGCAACTTGCCCGCCTTCCCTGCCGCGCCCTTGCCGGACTTGCCCGGCCGGGCCGCACCCGAAGCCGGCTTGCCCCCGGTCGCACCGGCGCCCTTGCGGCTTTCGCCACCCGCGGCCTTCCCGCCACGATTGCCTTGTTTTTTCATGCCCGGATGGTACACCCCGCATGTTGAATCACCGCGTGCATGTGAAAGGCGTTGACAAGATTTAGAAACACCCCCAGAATGCGCCGCCTCACCTGCCCAGGTGGCGGAATTGGTAGACGCACTAGTTTCAGGTACTAGCGGGTAAAACCGTGGAGGTTCGAGTCCTCTCCTGGGCACCATACAAAGGCCGCAAGGCCGAACGAAGAACCCCGCCAACGCGGGGTTTTTTGTTTTCCGGAATCCGCTTTCCGGATCCGGCGGGTCCACCACCACGCATGCGAAGGCACGGCGACCGGCGCGGGTAGAATCGCAGTCCTCGCACCACAGGCTGTCGCCGCACCCCATGACCGAAACCCTCCGTCCGACCTTCCACGGCTTCGAACAGATCCCGCTGCGCGAGTACGCCGAGCGCGCCTACCTGGACTACTCGATGTACGTGGTGCTGGACCGCGCCCTGCCCTTCATCGGCGACGGGCTCAAGCCGGTACAGCGGCGCATCGTCTATTCGATGAGCGAGCTGGGCCTGAACGCGGCGTCCAAGCCGAAAAAGTCCGCGCGCACCGTCGGCGACGTGATCGGCAAGTACCACCCGCATGGCGACAGCGCCTGCTACGAGGCGCTGGTGCTGATGGCCCAGCCGTTCTCCTACCGCTACCCCCTGATCGAAGGCCAGGGCAACTTCGGCTCCACCGACGACCCCAAGTCGTTCGCAGCCATGCGCTACACCGAGTCAAGCTCACGCCCATTGCCGAGGTGCTGCTGGGCGAGCTGGGCCAGGGCACGGTCGACTGGGTGCCGAACTTCGACGGCACCCTGGAGGAGCCGAGCTGGATGCCGGCGCGGCTGCCGCACCTGCTGCTCAACGGCACCACCGGCATTGCCGTGGGCATGGCCACCGACGTGCCGCCGCACAACCTCAACGAGGTGGTCAGCGCCTGCGTGCGCCTGCTCGACGACCCGGACGCCACCGTCGCCGACCTGTGCGAGCACGTGCGCGGCCCGGACTACCCGACCACCGCGGAGATCATCACCGGCGCGAACGAACTGCGCACGATGTACGAGACCGGCAACGGCAGCGTCCGCGCCCGCGCCACCTGGACCAAGGAAGGCACCGGCAACTTCGTGGTCACCGCCCTGCCCTACCAGGTCTCGCCGTCGAAGGTGATCGAGCAGATCGCCGCGCAGATGCGCGCCAAGAAGCTGCCCTGGCTGGAAGACATCCGCGACGAGTCCGACCACGCCAACCCGGTGCGGGTGGTGCTGATCCCGCGCTCCAACCGCGTGGACGCCGAACAGCTGATGGGCCACCTGTTCGCCACCACCGACCTGGAGAAGAGCTACCGGGTCAACCTCAACATCATCGGCGTGGACGGCAAGCCGCAGGTCAAGAACCTCAAGACCCTGCTCGACGAGTGGCTGGTGTTCCGCACCGACACGGTTGCCCGCCGGTTGAAGCACCGCCAGGAAAAGGTCGAGCGCCGCCTGCACCTGCTGGAAGGCCTGCTGGTCGCCTTCCTCAACCTGGACGAGGTGATCCGCATCATCCGCACCGAGGACGAGCCGAAGGCCGCGCTGATCGCGCGCTTCGCGCTGTCCGAGGAACAGGCCGAATACATCCTCGAGACCCGCCTGCGGCAGCTGGCGCGCCTTGAAGAGATGAAGATCCGCGGCGAGCAGGACGAGCTGGCCAGGGAACTGGAGCACATCGTCGCGATCCTGGGCAGCAAAACCAGGCTGAAGAAGCTGGTCAAGGACGAGCTGCTGGCCGACGCGAAGAAGTTCGGCGACGAGCGCCGCTCGCCGCTGGTCCAGCGTGGTGCCGCGCAGGCCATCGACGAGACCGAGCTGGTGCCCAGCGAACCGATGACCGTGGTGCTGTCGGAAAAGGGCTGGATCCGTGCGGCCAAGGGCCACGATGTCGACGCGGCCGGCCTGTCCTACCGCGACGGCGACAGCCTGATGGGGGCGGTCAAGAGCCGCAGCACCCAGCAGGTGGCGTTCCTGGATTCGACCGGGCGCAGCTATTCGACCGCGGTGCACACCCTGCCATCGGCGCGCGGCAATGGCGAACCGCTGACCGGCCGCTTCTCGCCGGCCGCGGGCGCATCGTTCCAGCGCTGGCCAGCGGCGACAACGACAGCCGCTTCGTGCTGGCCTCCTCGCACGGCTACGGCTTCGTCACCCGCTTCGAGAACCTGACCGGCCGCAACAAGGCCGGCAAGGCCATGCTCAACCTCACCCCGAACGCGCGCGTGCTGCAGCCGGCGGCAGTGGCCAGTGTGGAGGCCGACCGGATCGTGGCGGTGACCAGCGCCGGCCACCTGCTGGCGATCCCGGCCAGCGACCTGCCGGAACTGGACAAGGGCAAGGGCAACAAGCTGATCGACATACCCAAGGCCAAGCTCGGCACCGAACGCGTGGTCGCCGTGGCCGCGGTGGCCCCGGGCCAGAAGCTGCAGGTGCTCAGCGGCCAGCGCACGATGACCCTGTCGTTCAAGGAATTGGACGAGTACCTGGGTGGGCGCGCGACGCGGGGCGGGTTGTTGCCGCGCGGGTGGCAGAAGGTGGATGGGTTGGCGGTCGAATAATCATTCATTGCCGCAGCGCGCGGCGGCGCGTCAGACGTGGTCGCACGCTTGTTGGGCTGGGGCGCGGGCGCTCACCGGAGAACAGGAATGGATGCACAGTTCTGGCTGCAACGCTGGCAGGAAGGCCAGATCGGATTCCACCGCAGCGACGTGATGCCGCTGCTGGAGCAGTACTGGCCTTCACTCGGCGTGCCGGCGGGCGGCCGCGTGTTCGTGCCGCTGGCGGGCAAAACCTGGACATGCACTGGCTGGCCGCACAGGGCCTGCAGGTGCTGGGCTGTGAACTGTCGCCGCTGGCAGTGGAGGCGTTCTTTGCCGAAGCCGGGCTGACCGTGCAGGTCGAACGCGACGCGGATGGCCTGCATCACCGCGCCGGCGCCATCGACCTATCCGGGGCGACGTGTTCGCGTTGCGCGCCGACACGCTGGCGACGATGGACGCGTTCTACGACCGCGCCGCGCTGATCGCACTGCCCCGGCGATGCGCCGGCGCTACGTGGAGCAGGTGTACGGCAAGCTGCCCACGGGCAGCCGCGGCCTGCTGATCACACTTGAGTATCCGCAGGCGGAGAAGGCCGGCCCGCCCTTCCCGATCCCGGAAGCGGAAGTGCAGGCCCTGTTCGCCCCGCACTGGGACATCGAGTCGCTCACCCGCCGCGACATCCTTACAGCGAACCGCGCTTTATTGCCGAAGGCGTGACCGCGCTCGCAACCGCGGTGTACCGGCTGCAGCGGCGCTGACGGCCGACTGCACCTTGCCGTCCCGCGACAGGGGCATGCGGCAGCAGCGGGGCGAGCCCCACTTCACGCCATCGCGGCTCAGCCGTGCGACGACGCGCCGTCGCTGGCGATCTTCGACAGCTGGTAGTTTTCCAGGCCGATCCGCCTGATCAGGCCCAGCTGCTGCTCCAGCCACCAGGCGTGGTCTTCCTCGGTGTCCTTGAGCTGGGCCAGCAGGACGTCGCGGCTGACATAGTCCTGCTTCTCTTCGCACAGCTTCATCGCCGCGGCGAGGTTGGCGCGCACCTGGTATTCCACCTTCAGGTCGGCCTCGAGCATCTCGACCACGGTGGTGCCGGGCGTGAACGCATGCGGACGCATGTCCGGGTCGCCCTCGAGGAACAGGATCCGGCGCAGGATCGCGTCCGCGTGCTCGGTCTCCTCCTGCATCTCGTGGCCGATCCGCTCGTACAGCGCCTTCAGGCCCTGGTCCTCGTAGCGGCGCGAATGCAGGAAATACTGGTCGCGCGCCGCCAGTTCGCCGCGCAGCAGCTCCTTCAGGCAGTCGATGACTTCGGGATGGCCTTTCATGGGTATGCTCCGGACGAACTCGAACTGCGCGCAGTGTGCCGCAAAGCGCGGCCCGGTGCCCCAATCGGAATCAGTCGCATCCACGCTGGTGCGAGGCCGCCCGGAGGGCTGGAATAATCCAGCGCAACGCCGGGCCACCCCGCTGCCGGCGGCCATGAAAGAGGGGGACGCATGCTTCGCTGGATCGGGCGCTTCGCCGCGCTGTTGCTGCTGCTCGCCCTCTTCGCCGTGCTGCTGGCGTGGTGGCTGCTGCGCGGCAGCCTGCCGATGCTGGACGGCGAGCTGTCACCGGCACTGGCCGGCATCGTCGAACCGGTGACGATCCAGCGCGACGCACGCGGCGTGGTGACCATCGACGCATCCAGCGAGGCCGATGCGATGCGCGCACTGGGCTTCGTCCATGCCCAGGGAGCGGTACTTCGAGATGGACCTGATGCGGCGCACGGCCGCCGGCGAACTGGCCGGGCTGTTCGGACCGGTCGCGGTCGGGATCGACAGCGAGCGGCGCGTCCACCGCATCCGCGCGCGGGTGACCGGGCATCTGGACGCCTTCGCCGGCGACCGGATGCCGCAGCTGCAGGCATACGCCGACGGCGTCAACGCCGGACTCGGCTCGCTGCACGTGCGCCCTGGCCGTACCTGCTGTTGCGCCAGGCGCCGCGGCGCTGGGACGTGGTCGATTCGGCGCTGACCGGCTACGCCATGTACTTCGACCTGCAGGACTCCCGGAACGCACGCGAGCTGGGCCTGTGGAAGCTCCGCCAGCACCTGCCACCCGCCCTGTTCGACCTGCTGGCCCACGATGGCAGCCAGTGGGATGCGCCGCTGTCCGGCGCAGCACGCGGCAACGCGCTGCTGCCCGGCGCCGACCAGGTCGACCTGCGCAGGTTGCCGATGCCGGACAGCGCGCGCCCGGCCAGGCTCGCCGACAAGGGCACGCCCGGCAGCAACAACTGGGCGGTGGCCGGCACGCTGACCGCCGACGGCCGCGCCATCGTCGCCGACGACATGCACCTGGGCCTGCGTGCGCCGGGCATCTGGTTTCGCGTACGCCTGCGCTATCCGGATGCACGTGCGCCCGGTGGCCGCGTCGATGTCGCCGGATTCAGCCTGCCGGGCCTGCCGGCGGTGGTCGCAGGCAGCAACGGCCACGTCGCCTGGGGGTTCACCAACAGCTACATCGATACCGCCGACTGGCTGCGCTACCCGGCCGCCAGCCTGCACGGCGAAGGCGACGCCGGGGCCTTCGCCGGCGAGCAGGCGCACGCGGAAGTACTGCACGTGGCCGGCGCCGATCCGGTGCGCCTCGAGGTGCGCGAGACCCGCTGGGGGCCGATCCTCCACCGCCTGCCCGACGGCAGCGCACTGGCCCTGCGCTGGACGGCCCACTTGCCCGGCGCGGTCGGAATCGGCCTCGCCGACATGGCCCGCGCCAACGACATCGAGCAGGCGCTGGCGGTCGCCAGTCGTGCCGGCATGCCCGCGCAGAACCTCGTCGTCGTCGATGCGGCAGGCCGGATCGCCTTACAGCTGACCGGCATGCGCCCTGCGCGACCCGCGGACTGTCCGTATGACGCGGGAATGCGGCCGGTACCGCCCCCACCCGGGCCGGCACCGGCGCCCGCTGCCGGCCAGATCGGCACCCCGTATTCCTGCCCATGGGGCATCCGTGCCGATGGCGCGCCGCAACTGGTCGCCCCCGCCAGCGGCCGCCTGTGGACCGCGAACGCCCGCGTGCTCGACGGTAAGGCCTGGCCGTCGCCGGCGACGGTGGCTATGCCCTCGGCGCGCGGGCGCGCCAGATCCGCGACAACCTGTTCGCCAGGGAACGCTTCACCGAAGCGGACCTGCTCGCGATCCAGCTCGACGACCGCGCCCTGTTCCTGCAGCGCTGGTGGCAGCTGCTGCAGGACGAAGCGAAGCGGCAACCGGCGGCTTCGGCTTTGCGCGCCCTGGCCGAAGCCGGTTCGCGCTGGGACGGCCGCGCTTCGGTGGACTCGGTCAGCTACCGGCTGGTGCGGGCCTTGGCGCCTGGCGGTGCATGCGCGGATCGCCGATGGCCTGACCGCACCGGCACAGGCCGCGCTGGGCGACGCTTTCGCCATGCCCGACTTCCCGCAGCTGGAGGGAGTCGCCTTACCGCTGCTGGAACAGCGCCCGCGGCACCTGCTGCCGCGCCGCTACGGCAGCTGGGAGGCGCTGCTCGAGGACGCCGCCACCGAGGTGCGCGACGACCTCGCGGCGAAAGGCCCGCTGTCCGCGCGCAGCTGGGGCGAGCGCAACACCGCGAAGATCTGCCATCCACTGGCCACGGCCTTGCCCGACTTCCTCAAGGGCCAGCTGTGCATGCCGGCCGAGCCGCTGCCCGGCGATGGCGCCATGCCGCGCGTGCAGGGCCCCGCCTTCGGCGCATCCGAACGCATGGTCGTGTCGCCGGGCCACGAAGCCGACGCGATCGTGCATGCCCGGCGGCCAGAGTGGCCACCCGCTGTCGCCGTTCTGGCGTGCCGGACACGACGACTGGGTACACGGACGGGCCACGCCGTTCCTGCCGGGACCGGCGACGCACACCCTGACCCTGCGCCCCGCGTCCCCGCACTGACGCGCCGGCGGCACCGGCGCCGCACATGGCGCACAATCAACCCAGTCCAACGGAGATCGCAGCGATGCATGCACGCCCCGCCGTTCTTCCCGCACTCCTTGCCACCGTCCTGCTGCTGCCGGCCTGCGCCTCGGTGCAGCCGGACCCTGGTGCGCCCGGCCACTACGGCAGCGTCGCCGGGACCTGCAAGGCCGATCCGGTCGCGTGGGCGGTGGGCAAGCAGGCCGAGCAGGAAACGATGCGCCGCGTGTGGCACGAAAGCGGCGCCGGCCTGATCCGTCCGATCGGCCCGGACACCGCGGTGACCCGCGACTTCCGCGCCGACCGGGTCAATGTCGAGATCGACCGCAACAACACCATCACCCGCATTACCTGCGGATAGGCATCCGCGGCCCGGGTGCCGGGCCGGCGCGGCCGATCAGTGCGGCTGGCGCAGTCGCACCGTCCATTCCACTTCGAGCAGGAATCCGGGCTGGATGGGCGGCGCACCTCCACCCAGGTCGCGGCCGGATAGCGCGCGTCCGCGAAGAACGTCCTGCGCCCCGGAATCGCCTTGACCAGTGCGTCGATGTCGGTGGTGTAGATGGTTTCGCGCACGACCTGGCTGCTGTCGGCGCCGAAGCGCTGCAGGATCGTGGTCAGGCGGCGGTAGCACTGCGCCACCGCCGCATCCATGTCCGCGCCTTCGCAGGGCACGCCGGACAGGTACAGCATGTCGCCATCCCACCACGCCGCTGTAGCCGATGTCCCGTTCCCAACCGTCGATCGTGTGCCGGACGATCTCCGGCGAGGCGGCTTCTGCCTCCATCGCCCGGAGCGTGCCGGAGGCCGCCAGCAACGCCAGCAGCGCGAACCTGGTCCGCATGAGTTCTCCTTCCGTGTCGAATCATTCCAGCCGCGCCAACCGGCGCGGCCGGAACGGACGATGGCATCAGCCTGACAGCGCCTGCTCGTGCACTCCGGCCACGGCGCGGCCGGACGGGTCGGCCATCTTCGCGAAGCTCGCATCCTGAGCGATCGCCGCCGGCGAGGAACAGGCGATCGACTTGCCACCCGGCACGGTGTCGGCCGCCGCCGGCGTCGGATAGAAGCGCTCGAACACCGAACGGTAGAAGTAGGCTTCCTTGGTCTGCGGCGGATTGACCGGGAAACGCTTGTCGGCGGCGGCCAGCTCACGATCGCTGACCTGCGCTTCGGCATGCGCCTTCAGTCCGTCGATCCAGCCGTAGCCGACGCCGTCGCTGAACTGCTCCTTCTGCCGCCACAGGATCTGCTCGGGCAGGTAGCCGTCGAAGGCCTGGCGCAGCACGCCCTTCTCCATCCGCTGCGGGCCGGCGTCGCCCTTGCGCACCATCTTGTGGCTGGCGTCCATGCGCATGGCCACGTCGAGGAACTCGCGGTCCAGGAACGGCACGCGCGGCTCCACGCCCTGGCCATCATCGACTTGTTGGCGCGCAGGCAGTCGAAGTTGTTGAGCGCGTCGAGCTTGCGGATCAGCTCCTCGTGGAATTCACGCGCGTTGGGCGCCTTGTGGAAATACAGGTAGCCGCCGAACACCTCGTCGCTGCCTTCGCCCGACAGCACCATCTTCACGCCCATCGCCTTGATCCGGCGCGCCAGCAGGAACATCGGCGTGGAAGCGCGGATGGTGGTGACGTCGTAGGTCTCGATATGGCGGATCACCTCGGGCAGCGCGTCCAGGCCTTCCTCGAAGGTGTATTCGTAGCCGTGGTGCACGGTACCCAGCGCCTCGGCGGCGATCTTCGCCGCGGCCAAGGTCGGGCGAACCCTTCAGGCCGATGGCGAAGGAGTGCAGGCGCGGCCACCCGGGCCTCGGTCCTGTCGCCGTCCTCGACGCGGTGGCGGGCATAGCGCGCGGCGACCGCGGCGACCAGCGAGGAATCGAGGCCGCCGGACAGCAGCACGCCGTAGGGCACGTCGGTCATCAGCTGGCGATGCACGGCCGCCTCGAACGCTTCGCGCAGTTCGGTCGACGACACCTCCTCGCCCTCAACCGCCGCGTAGTCGCGCCACGGCCGCTCGTAGTACTTGGTCAGCGTGCCGGTGGCGGTGTCGTACCAGTGCCCCGGCGGGAACTGCGCGACGTCGGCGCAGTCGTCGACCAGCGGCTTCATTTCGGAGGCCACGCGCAGGCGGCCTTCCTTGTCGTGGCCCCAGTACAGCGGCACCACGCCGATCGGGTCGCGGGCGATGATCGCCCGGCCCTTGGCCTTGTCCCACAGGGCGAAGGCGAAGATGCCATTGAGCCGGTTGAGGAACGAGGTCGGCTCGTCCTCCAGGTACAACGCGTTGATCACCTCACAGTCCGATTCGGTCTGGAACGCGTAGGCCTGCTTCAGTTCGCCCTTGAGCAGCTTGTGGTTGTAGATCTCGCCGTTGACCGCCAGCGCCAGTCGGCCGTCGTCGGACAGCAGCGGCTGCGAGCCACCGGCCGGATCGACGATGGCCAGCCGCTCGTGGACGAGGATCGCGCCGGCATCGACGTACACGCCGCTCCAGTCCGGGCCACGGTGGCGCTGGCGCTGCGACAGGTCCAGCGACTGCCGGCGCAGCACCTGCAGGTCATCGCCCGGTTGCAGGCCGAAGATGCCGAAGATCGAACACATGGGAAAACTCCTGGGGTCTGGTGTGGTGTTACGGATTCGGACCTGCGTGGCGGCCATGGCGGCGGCATCTCGCGTCGGATGCGCGGACACAAAAAAACCCGCATCGGCCGATGCGGGTTTCGTGGTGACCGGCTGTCCTGCTCTATGCCTATAGTCGCGCTCCCGCATCGGCCGCGTACGGTTATTCGCCGCATTATTCGTGCGGTTGAGAATGACCGGATTGGCGCGGAGGGCGGAATGCATGGGCCGACACTAACCCGGCCCGCACCGCCTCCGCAACCGTTGCCCGGGCAACTGACAAGCCGATCACGTCGCCCGGCCAATACTCCGCTACCCGCGCCACGCGTTCCGACGTCACCGGAGTCCGCCTTGCCCGACACCACCCACCGCCTGGCCCGCACCGCGCAGGTCGTCGCCCGCCTGGCCCGGCACCGGCGGGTGCTGACCGGCCTGGACTGGAGCCAGGCGCCGCCGGCCGAACCGACCGTCGCCGAGGCGTCAGGGCTCGTCGACGCCCGCGCCTTCGCCGCCGACCTGGAGTCGCTGGGCCCTGCGTTCGTCAAGCTCGGGCAGTCGCTGTCGACCCGCCCGGACCCGGCGCCGCCGGCCTACATCGATGCGCTGGACCGGATCCAGGACGAGGTCGCGCCGGTCGACACGGCGATCATCGAGAAGATCATCGAGGACGAACTGGGCGTGCGGCTCAACCGCCTGTTCGAGTCGTTCGATCCGCTGCCGCTGGCGGCCGCCTCGCTCGCCCAGGTCCATCGCGCGGTACTGCGCGACGGACGCGAGGTGGCGGTGAAGGTGCAGCGCCCGGGCATGGAGGCGGCGATCCGGCTGGACCTGGAAGTGCTGTCGGGCCTTACCGGCACCGCCGACGCGCTGACCGAGACCGGGCGACGCCTGCGCTTCGCCGGCTGGATCGCCGAATTCCGCAAGATCCTGCTGCTGGAGCTGGACTACCGGCGCGAGGCCGAAAACCTCGAACGCTTCCGCGAACACCTCGCCGCGTATCCGCTGCTGTACGTGCCCGCCCCGGCCTGGGGCCTGTGCACCTCGCGCGTGCTGACCATGGAGCTGGTCCACGGCAGCAAGGTCACCACGGTATCGGGCCTGCGCCGCACCGAGCTGGACCTGGCCACGCCGGCGGCCGAACTCATGCGCGCCTACCTGGACTATAAGGTGTTCGTGCACGGCGACATCCATGCCGATCCGCACCCGGGCAACGTGCTGCTGTGCCGCGACGGGCGGCTGGCGCTGATCGACCTGGGCATGGTCGCGCAGGTGCCGCCACGCATGCGCGAGCACCTGTTGAAGCTGCTGTTCGCCGCCGTCGACGCGCGCGGCGAAGACGTGGCCCGCGAACTGGTCGCGATCGGCACGCGCCTGGAGCAGTTCGACGACGCGGCCTTCAGCCGCGACACCGGCCAGCTGGTCGCCCGCTACGCCACCGGCGGGCGCCGCACCTCCGAGGGCCGGCTGCTGCTGGAGCTGGTCGGCTGTGCCGCCGAGCAGGGCCTGCGCGTGCCGGCCGAGATCAGCCTGCTCGGCAAGACCCTGCTCAACCTGGAGCGGGTCGCCAGCGTGCTCGACCCGGCGATGGACGTGCGCCGGCTGGTCGAATCGCACCTGCAATCGATCATGCGCGCGCAGCTGCGTCGTTCGTTCTCCAGCGCCAACCTCGCCACCGAGGCGCTGGAGGTTCAGGCACTGCTGCGCGATGCGCCGCGCAAGATCTCCGACACGCTGTCGCTGCTGGCCGAAAACCGGCTGCAGGTCCGCCTCGACGGGCTGGAGAATTCGCGGCTGATGGAGAACATGCAGAAGATCGCCAACCGCATCGCCGCGTCGGTGGTCACCGCCGCGCTGCTGGTGTCGTCGGCGATGCTGATGCGGATCGAAACGCCGACCCGGCTGTTCGGCTATCCGGCGCTGGCGGTGGTGCTGTTCCTGATCGCCGCCGTGCTGGGCCTTACCATCGCCATCAGCGCGCTGCTGCGCGACCGCAAGGCCAAACCGAACGAGCAGCGAGGTCCGCACTGAGGCCACCGCGGATCGGCCGCCAGGGGGCGCCGCTGCCGGCGCTCAGCCGGCGAGCAGGCGTTCGACCAAGGCGCTGGTAGAGGTCGGGCAACGCCTCCAGTTCGGCCACCGAGACGTGCTCGTCGACCTGGTGGATGCTGGCGTTCACCGGGCCGACCTCGATGCATTGCGCGCCCAGCGGCGCGATGAAGCGCGCATCGGAGGTGCCGCCGCCGGTGCTTTCCTCGGGCGGCGTGCCGGCGAATTCGCCCAGCACCGCGCGCGCGACCGCGCGCAGCCGGCCTTCGGGCGTATAGAACGGCTCGCCGCTGCGGTGCCAGCGCAGCGTGTAATCCAGTCCGTGCCGGTCGAGCAGCGCGGTGATTTCCGCCTCCAGCCGCGGCGCATCCCAGTGCGGGTTGTAGCGCAGGTTGAACAGCACCTGCAGCTCGCCGGGAATGACGTTGTTGGCGCCGGTGCCGGCGTGGATGTTGCTGACCTGCAGGCTGGTCGGCGGGAAACTCTCGTAGCCCTCGTCCCAGATCCGCGCGGCCAGTTCGGCCAGTGCCGGCGCGGCCTGGTGGATCGGGTTGCGCGCCTTGTGCGGATAGGCGACGTGGCCCTGCACGCCCTTCACGGCCAGCGTGGCCGACAGGCTGCCGCGACGGCCCACGCGCAGCAGGTCGCCGAGCCGGGCGGTGGACGAGGGCTCGCCGGTGACGCACCAGTCGATGCGCTGGCCGCGCGCGCGGAAGGTGTCGGCCACCTTGCGTACGCCCTCGATCGCATCGCCTTCCTCGTCGGAGGTCAGCAGCACCGCCAGGTGCCGGGATGCTGCGGATGGGCGGCGACGAAACGCTCCGCCGCCACCACGAAGGCGGCGACGCTGCCCTTCATGTCCGCCGCGCCGCGGCCGTAAAGCACGCCATCACGTATTTCCGGCACGAACGGATCGCTGGTCCAGGCCTCGCGCGCGCCCGGGTGGCACCACGTCGGTATGGCCGAGCAGGACCAGCACCGGCGCGCCGCTGCCGTGCGTGGCCCACAGGTTGTCGACTTCACCGTAGCGCAGGGATTCGCAGGCGAAGCCGGCGCGCTGCAGGCGCGCGGCGATCGTGGCCTGGCAGCCGGCATCTTCGGGAGTCACCGAGGCGCGCGAGATCAGGTCGCAGGTCAGCTCGAGCACGTCGCTCATGGTCGTCCGTTTTCTTGTATGCAGCGGAGAATGCGCCGGAGCCGCTCCACGCCGTGGAAGCGGCCGGCAGCGTGGATCAGCCGACGCCGAACAGCTTCTTGAAGCCGTTGTCGGAGAAGCCCTGGCTGAAGGATCCGTCGTCCTTCACCACTAGCGGGCGGCGGACCAGCTGCGGGTGCTCGCGCAGCAGCAGCTTCCACTCGGCCTCGCTGCCCGGCGACTTGCGGCTGTCGGGCAGCTGCCGCCAGGTGGTGGACGACTTGTTGACCAGCGCGTCGAAGCCGCCGGCCTTTCCGGCCCACTCCACCAGCGTCTCCGGCGAGGGCTTGCTGTCGCGGTAGTCGACGAAGGCGTGGGCGACGCCGAAGCGGTCCAGCCACTTCGTCGCCTTCTTGCAGGTGTCGCAGTTCTTCAGGCCGTAGAGCGTGGTGGTCATATCTTCTGTGCTTCCAGGCTGATGGCTGCCATCCATGGCGCGACGTCGCCAGCTCCGGAGAGCCCGGCCCGACCATCCGTGGTCGTGCGTTCGCTGCCCCGGCGACTGTCGATAGGACAGTCGCCAAGCGGGGGCAGCTCACCCACGCAGCAGCTCGTTGATGCTGGTCTTGGCGCGCGTCTTGGCGTCGACCTGCTTGACGATCACCGCGCAGTACAACGAATGGCTGCCGTCGGCGGCCGGCAGCGAGCCGGACACCACCACGCTGCCCGGCGGCACGTAGCCGTAGGAGACCTCGCCGGTGGCGCGGTTGTAGATGCGCGTGGACTGGCCGATGAACACGCCCATGCCGATCACGCTGTGGTGGCCGACGACCACGCCTTCGACCACTTCCGAACGCGCGCCGATGAAGCAGTGGTCCTCGACGATGGTCGGGCTGGCCTGCAGGGGCTCGAGCACGCCGCCGATGCCGGCGCCGCCGGAGATGTGGCAGTGCTTGCCGACCTGGGCGCAGGAACCGACCGTGGCCCAGGTATCGACCATCGTGCCTTCGCCCACGTGCGCGCCGATGTTGACGAAGCTCGGCATCAGCACCACGTCCTTGCCGAAATGCGCGCCGCGGCGCGCCACGGTGCCGGGCACCACGCGCACGCCGAGCTTGCGGAACTCGGCCTCGCCGTAGCCGTCGAAGCGGGTCGGCACCTTGTCCCAGAACGGCCCGGGCGCGCCTTCCATGACCACCATGTCGTTGACCCGGAAGTACAGCAGCACCGCCTTCTTCAGCCACTCGTTGACCTGCCAGCCGCCCTTGCCGTCCGGCTCGGCGACGCGGAACTCGCCCGTCTCCAGTCCGCCGACGACGCGCTCGACCAGCGGCCGGGTCGAGCCGTCGATCTCGTCCGGGGTCAGCGCGGTGCGGCGCTCGAACGCGCTCTCGATCGAGAACTTCAACTCGTCCAGTAGGACCTGCAGGTGCGGCGGGGCGCTTGCGCGCGGTCTTGGTAGCGGACTTCTTCGGCTTTTGCGTGGCCATCAGCGGGGACTCCGGTTTTGAGGCTGTCGGGTTCGCGTGCGTCGCGATCCAGCCGCGCACGCAGCGCCTCGCGCAGGCAGTCCTGCTCGGTCGCGTCCAGCGGCTGGTCGTGTTCGTCGGTGATCTGGAAAAGGTCTTCGGCGCGCTCGCCGAAGGTGGCGATGCGCGCGTCGTGCACGCGCAGGCGGCAGTCGCGCAGCGCCGGCCAGGTCGGCCAGCCAGACCCGGCCGGTCCGGGCAGACCAAGGCCGAACAGGCTGCGGCGACCATCGGCGGTGGTACTGAAATCGACCTGCGGCGGGAAACGGAAATGGCGCAGCTGGCGAGGCGCGGCGCGGCGCGGCGCGCGCGCACGTCATCGAGCGCGCCGGCGAGGGCCTGGCGCAGCGCGAGCTCGAGCTGGACCGGGTCGCCGCTGGCGTAGGTATCGGCCGGCAGCACCTCGAAGGTGTCGAACACCGCCCCGTGCGGCCCCATCAGGATGCGCGCCTGGTGCACGGCGTAGCCGTGCCGGTCGAGCGTGGCCACGATCGCGGCGAACAGGCCGTCGCGGTCCGGCGAGTGCACGAACACTTCCAGTGCGCCGCCCTGCCCTTCGCCCTGCCCGCCGATCGGGCGCACGGCCACCTGGGTATCGCCCACGCGCACGTCGACCAGTGCCACGGCCTGCCAAAGCCAGCTGCTCGGGGCGGAAACGCAGGAAACTTTCGTCGGGCATCTCGGCGAACTGGCGTTCGATGGTGGCGTCGTCGTAGCCCAGCGCGCGCATGGATTCGCGGGTCGCCTCGCGGCCCTCGGCCACCCGCGCCTCGGCATCGACGGGCGTCTCCAGCCCCTCGCGCAGTACGCGCCGGGTCGCCAGGTAGAGGTCGGCCAGCAGCCGGTCCTTCCATGCGTTCCACAGCTTCGGACTGGTGCCGGCGATGTCGGCGCAGGTCAGCAGGTACAGGTAGTCCAGCCGCTCGCGGTCACCGACCAGGGTGGCAAAGGCGCGGACTACGTCCGGATCGGAGATGTCCTGCTTCTGCGCGGTCACCGACATGCGCAGGTGCTGTTCGACCAGCCATACCACCAGGCCGGTGTCGGCGTCGCTGAGGCCGTGTGCGGCGCAGAACTCGCGCGCATCCACCGCGCCCAGCTCCGAATGGTCGCCGCCGCGGCCCTTGGCGATGTCGTGGAACAGGCCGGCCAGCAGCAGCAGCTCCGGCTTGCGCAGGCGCGGCCAGACCTCGTGGGCGATCGAGAAGCGCTCGTCGGCGACGCCACTGGCGAAGCCGGCGAGGTTGCGCAGCACCATCAGCGTGTGCTGGTCGACGGTGTACACATGGAACAGGTCGAACTGCATGCGCCCGGACACCTGCGCGAAGGCGGGCAGGTACTGGCCAAGCACGCCGAGCCTTGCCATCCGGGTCAGCGTCTCCACCGGGCGCGGCCCGCGCAGCAGCGCCATAAGAAGCGCGCCCGGGCCGCCGGCCCGGCATCGGTGTACGCGGGCAGCCGGCGCAGCGATTCGGCCAGCGCGCGCGCGGTCTGCGAATGCAGCCCGCGCACTTCCGGATGCGCGGCCCAGGTCGAGAACAGCGCCAGCACCTCGCGCAGGTCGCCCTCGGGCCAATAGCTGGCGGCCGCGGCAAGGTAGCCGCGGCGCAGCACGAAGTCCGGGTTCAGCGGCTCCGGCGCGGCCTCGCCGTCGAAGGTCTCCTCGAAGCGCTGCAGCAGCCGGTCGCTGATCCGCCGGACGATCGCCGCGCTGCGGTAGAAGCCCTGCATCATCTTCTCGACGCCGAGGCTGTGTTCGTCGTCGTCGAAACCTGGCGCTGGGCGAGCGCCTTCTGGTAGTCGAAGCGCAGGCGCTCCTCGGGCCGGCCGGCGACCAGGTGCAGGCCGAAACGCAGGCGTCCCAGCGAACGCCGCTCGCGGGCCAGCGCCGCGGCCTCATCGGGGCCGAGATGGCCCAGCCCGACCACCGCCTCCAGGTCGCGCACGCCGAAGGCGCGCTCGGCCATCCAGCCCAGCGTATGCAGGTCGCGCAGTCCGCCCGGGCCGTCCTTGATGTTCGGCTCGAGGTTGTCGGAGGTGTCGCCGTGGCGGCGGTGCCGCAGCTGGAGCTCCTCGCGCTTGGCGAGGAAGAAATCACGCGGCGGCCAGATCCGCTGCGGCGAGATGGCGTCTGCGAGTGCCGCCATCGCATCGGCGCCGGCCACGACCGGCCGCGCCTCCAGCAGCGCGGTCATCACCGTCTGGTCGGCCGCCGCGGCGGCGGTGCATTCGGCCGCCGAGCGCACCGCATGGCCGACCGGCAGGCCGGTGTCCCACAGCAGCGCGAAGAAACGCGACAGCGCGGCCTAGTACGCCTGCTGCGCGTCCGGTTCGGCCAGGACCAGCAGGTCGATGTCCGAACGCGGGAACAGCTCGCCGCGGCCATAGCCGCCGACCGCGATCAGCGACAGCGCCGCATCATCGGCCATGCAGTAGTGCCATGCACGCCGCAGCAGTTCGTCGACCAGCCGCGCACGCAGGGCCAGCAGGCGGTCGATGTCGACCTCGCGGCCGTAGCGCTTGAGCAGGCGCGCGTCGCCCTGCGCCAGCAGTTCGCGCGCGCGGGCCGCCCAGCCGGCGTCGGCCGCGGGCAGCGCCCCGTCATGGACGTCGGCGGCCTGCGGTCCGGCGCCCATGCCGGCACTCACGCGGGTGGCTGCTGGCCGGCGGCCAGCGTCAGCACGTCGACGCCGTCCTCGGTCACCGCGACCATGTGCTCCCACTGCGCCGAGAGCTTGCGGTCCTTGGTCACCACGGTCCAGCCGTCGGGCAGCACCTTGGTGTAGCGCGTGCCCTCGTTGATCATCGGTTCGATGGTGAAGGTCATGCCCGGCTTGAGCACCGGGCCTTCGCCCGTGCGTCCGTAGTGCAGCACCTGCGGCTCGTCGTGGTAGACCTTGCCGATGCCGTGGCCGCAATACTCGCGCACCACCGAGAAACGCTCGGCCTCGGCGTAGCTCTGGATCGCGTGGCCGACGTCGCCGAGCGTGGCGCCCGGCTTGACCGCGCGGATGCCGCGCCACATCGCCTCGAAGGTCACCTCGACCAGGCGCTTGGCCATCACCGACGGCGTGCCGACGTAGTACATGCGGCTGGTGTCGCCGTGCCAGCCATCCTTGATGACGGTGACGTCGATATTGAGGATGTCGCCTTCCTTCAGCACCTTGCCCGGGCTGGGGATGCCATGGCAGATCACGTTGTTGACCGAGGTGCACACCGTCTTGGGGTAGCCCCGGTAGCCGACATTGGCCGGGACCGCGCCCTGCACCTTGACGATGTGGTCATGGCAGAGCTGGTCCAGCTCCTCGGTGGTCACGCCCGGCCTGACGTGGGGCGCGATCATTTCCAGCACTTCGGCGGCCAGGCGGCCGGCGACGCGCATCTGTTCGATTTCCGCAGGGGTCTTCAGGTGCAGGCTCATCGGCTGATTATCGCCGATCCGGCCGCGATCCTGAACGAGGGCCTCACGAGCCGCGTCCGTACGCACCCGAATTGATCCGGATCAAGGCGGCCAGGGGCTGCCCCGCCCAGACTTGATCCTGTTCGAAAAGCGCGCCACCGGATTCCTGACGCAGCGGTTCAGTTTTCACCTGCCGCGGCAGTGATGCATTCAGGAATGTCCGGGCATGCTGGTGGATTGTTGCACCGCAGCATAGTGGCGCCAGGCAGTTGCACTCCGACTGCTGAAACGACCTCAACCCATCTGCATATCAAGCTGGAAACCCACCATGAAGCTGTTCAAGACCACCCTCGCCGCCGCTGTCCTCGTCGCCGGATTCGCCAGCAGCGCCAACGCGGCCACCGACACCACGCAGTTCCAGGTGCGGATCACCATCACCGAATCCTGCAACTTCAGCACCAGCGGCGCCACCGACGTGGACTTCGGCAGCCAGGCCCGCGGCGCAGCCAGCAATACCGACGCGCAAGGCGCCCTGGTGGTCAACTGCACCTCCGGCACGCCGTTCAACATTGGCCTGGATGCCGGCACCAGCGCGGGCGCGACGGTGACCACCCGCAAGATGACCAACGGTGCGTCGTCGATCCCCTACGGCCTGTACCATGGACAGCAACCGGACCGTGAACTGGGGCAACACCGTCGGCAGCGACACCCTGTCCAGCGCCGGCACCGGCGTGGACCAGACCATCGGCGTGTACGGCCGGGTCACCGACGACGCGAACGTGCCGGCGGGCGTGTATACCGATACCATCACCGCGACGATCACCTACTGATCGACTACGCGAGGTCGGGCATGGTCCCGATGGCAAGGCAAGCCGGACCGCGCTCCCGCCGGGCGCGCGGTCCGCGGATCGGACGGTGGCTGTCGATCGCCGCGCTGGTACTGGCAGGCCCGGCCGCCATCGCGGCCGACCTGCAGGTGAATCCGATCCTGGTCGAGCTGCTGGCCGGCGAACAGTCGCAGGCCGTGTGGCTGACCAATACCGGTACCGACCCGCTCAAGGCCCAGGTCGGGTGAACCGCTGGACCTAGGCCGACGGCAGGACCAGCTCGCGCCGACCCGCGACCTCGTCGCCAGCCCGGCGATCCTCGAGGTGGCCGCTGGCGAACGGCAGCTAGTGCGCCTGATCCGGCCGCGGGCCGAACCTTCCGCATCCGAGGCCGCCTACCGGCTGGTCATCGACGAATTGCCGGCCGACGCATCCGCCCCGCGCGACCCGGGCCTGCGCTTCCTGCTGCGCTACTCGGTGCCGGTGTTCGTACTGGCCGATGGCGACCAGCCACTCAGCCCGTCGCGCCGTACCGCAGCCACTCCCGCCCCCGGCCGGCGTCCCGGCCGGGCTGTCCGCCCGCCTGGACACGCAGGGTGCGGGCAACACGCTGAGCATTACCAACAGCGGGCGCCAGCGGGTCAGGCTGAGCGGTCTTGTCTGGATCGACGGCAACGGCAGGCAGACCGACATCGCCCCCGGGCTGCTGGGGTACGTGCTTGCCGGTCAGCGGATGCAATGGACGATCCCCCTGCCGCAACAGCTGCGCGCCAGCGGCGGCGGCCTGAAGGTGAGGTTCAATGACGATCCGAACCACCAGACACTGCCGATGGACGCTGCTGGCGGCTAGCCTCGCCGCGGCGTGCGCGCCGCGGGCATTGATGGCCATGCCCGTGCATGGCGGGCGGGTGCTCGCGCCGGAATCGCCGGCCGTGGTCGATGCAGGGCCGACCGGGGCGCCCCCGGCCGCGGGACACAGGAGCTCTATCTCGAGGTCTCGCTCAACGAATTCGCCACCGGACGGCTGGCGCGGTTCGTGATGATCGAAGGCAACCTGCACGCGGACGCGTCCACGCTGCGCGAACTGGGCCTGCAATGGCCGGGCAGCCAGGAAGGCGATGGACTGGTCGCGCTCAGGGACATCCCGGGACTGGCGGCCCGCTACGACGCGGCAACCCAGCAGCTGGCGCTGACCGTGCCGCTCGAAGGCCTGGGGCGCGGACCGCATGCGCTTCTCCGAGAGCGGCCAGCAGACGCCGAAGGTAGATCCCGCCACGCGCGCGCCAGGGCTGCTGCTGAACTACGACGTCTACGCCCCAGGGCACCAGCGACTACCGCTCGGTCAGTAGCTGGACTGAACTGCGCCTGTTCGGCCTCGGGCCGGGGACATGGAGCAACAGCGCCACGACCCGGCTGACCAGCCTGCCGGGCCAGGACGACAGCCACGACACGGTCCGCCTCGATACCTATTGGCAGCTGGACCTGCAGGACAGCATGGTCTCGGTCACCGCCGGCGACACCTACAGCAGCGCGCTCGGCTGGACCCGTTCGACGCGCATCGGCGGCCTCCGCGCGGCGACCAATTTCAGCCTGCAGCCCTACCGGGTGATCACGCCGCTGGCCTCGTTCGCCGGCGAAGCGGTGCTGCCGTCCACCGTCGACCTGTTCATCAACGGCGTCCGCCAGACGAGCCAGGAAGTCCGGCCCGGCCAGTTCCAGATCGACAGCATTCCGCGGATCAACGGCGTCGGCCAAGGCGCAGATGGTGATCACCGACCTCAACGGCCAGAGCCGGGTTGTGAACTTCTCCCTTTACAACAGCACCGAGCTGCTGCAGCGGGGACTCACCGACTGGTCGCTGGAAGCGGGCAAGGTCCGCCGCGACTACGGCCTGCGTTCGTTCTCCTATGCCGACGACCCGATGGGCAGCGCCTCGCTCCGGCACGGCGTGAGCGACCGGACCACGCTGGAGGCCCATGCCGAGGCCACCTCGGGCCTGCAGATGGCCGGCGTCGGCGGTGCCTTATTGCTCGGCGAACGCGGCGGCGTCCTCGACCTGTCGCTGGCGGGCAGCCGCCACGACGGCCAGACGGGAACCCAGTACGGCATGGGCTACCAGTGGAATTCGCAACACTTCAACCTGGCCATGGCCACGCTGCGGCGAAGCGACGGCTTTGCCGACGTGGCCAGTCTCGAGGAGGCGCTGCTGCCGCTGCGCATGGACAGCCTGTTCGTGGGCGCGAACTGGGGCCTACCTTCCGGGTCGGCGCCAGCTACGTGCGCCAGGACATGCCGGGCCAGCCGTCCACGCGCTACGCCACCCTCAACTGGTCGCGGCAACTTCCGTACAGCGGCTACCTGAGCCTGAGCCTGAGCCGCGACCTCGAGGACCACGACGCCGACAGCGCGTTCCTGTACTGGTCGATGCCGCTGGGGCGGAGGACCTCGGTATACGCCTCGGCCCGGCACGACCGCACCTCGGACAGCCTCACCGTGGAAGCGAACCGGCCCACCGACAGCGACCTGGGCGGACTGGGCTGGCGCATCCAGACCACGCTCGGCGACAACCCGGGCGCACAGGGCCAGCTGTCCGGGCTGGGCCGCTACGGCGGCTGGAACGTGGGCTTCCTCCACCAGCGCGGCCGCGATGGCTAAGGCGGACAGCACGACCGGTTTCGGCGGCGCCAACGGCAGCGTCCTGCTCATGGAAAGGCACCTGTTCGCGATGCGCCGGGTCGAGGACGCGTTCGCGCTGGTGTCCACCGACGGCGTGGCCAACGTACCGATCCTGCAGGAGAACCGGCTGGTCGGCCACACCGACGAGAACGGCCTGCTGCTGGTCAACCGGCTCAACGCCTTACAGAACAACCGGCTGTCGATCGATCCGCTGCAGACACCGCCTGACGTCCGCATGGAGCGGACCCAGCTGGATGCCGTTCCCACCAGCCGCAGCGGAACCCTGGCCCGGTTCCCGATGCGTGCCGTACTGTCGGTGCAGACCACGGTCAGCAACGCCGACGGTACGCCCGTCGCCGCCGGCAGCCCGGTCTGGCTGCAGGGCGTCGACCCGGACACCAGCGCCGCGCTGACCGTGGTCGGCTATGAGGGCATGCTCTACCTGCAGGACCTGCCGCCGGGCGCCCGCCTCAGGATTCGCCAGAATGGCGGGTACTGCGAGCTGGAACTGCCGGAGCTGCCGACTTCGACCGGTTTCGTCGAACTGGAGGGAGTGACATGCCGATAAGCCGATCAGCCCGTAGCGGTGCACCGCGCTCCCGGTTTCCACTGCATGCAGCGGCACTGGCCCTGGTCGCGGCCGCCGTCCTGTCCCTGCTTCCGGGCAGGGCGATGGCCAGCTGCTTCATCGACAGTCAGGGCGCGATCGCTTTCGGCACGGTGCATGGCGGGGGCGCGACCACCACCGGGACGATCAGTATCGTCTGCGACAACGGCGCCGCCGGTGCGCGCACCTTCCGCATATGCCTGTACGTGAATCCGAACAATCCACCCGGCATCGACCCGCGCAAGATGGTGAACTACAACCCGTCCGCCTACATGGACTACGACATTTTCGCCGATCCGGCGATGACCCGGACGGTCGGCTCCACCACCAGCGGGCATGCGGTCTACAGCACGGCCGTCACCGCGCCTTCCACCGGGCAGATACGCGGCCTTAGCGCCCCTCTACCTGCGCGTGCGGCCGCAGAACCTGCCCGCGGGATACTACGAGTCCCAGAACAGCCTGATCCTGCGCTCAGTGTGGCAGGACGGGACGACGCCTCCGCCGGATACGGCCTGCAACACGCCTTCTGCGGAACTCAGCAACTACCTTGCCGTCTCCGCGACCTTCGCCGATACCTGCTATGTCAGCACCGCCACTGACCTGGATTTCGGCGCGGTGGTCGACCTGCGCGGCAACAGGGACCAGACTTCGGCGATCAGCCTGCGCTGCCCGGTCAACACCACCTACCAGGTCGCGCTGGACTATGGCGTAAACGGCGGTGGCGGGAACGTCCGCCGGCTCCTCGGGCCCGGCGGCAACACCCTCGCCTACGAGCTGTACCGGGACCCCAGCCGCACCCAGTGTGGGGCGACGCCTCTTCGGGCGGCATGCACGACGGGACGGGCAGCGGTTCGATCCAGGCGCTCACGGTCTATGGCAGGGTGCCGGCCCAGCCGGTGTCGGCCGCCGGCACCTATTCGGACACCGTCACCGTCACCCTGACCTTCTGATCCGGGCCGCCCGCACCTCGCCGGCGGCCGTCCACCGGTGTTTTGCGTGACCCCTTTCGCAGATCACGCGTCCGGCCACGCCGCTGCCGCCGAAACGCCTCAACTTCGGCCGGCAGCCGCCGACAGCGTGGCTGACACCCGGCATCCCGAGCCGGGGAGGAACTGCCCGTGCGCACGTGGACAGGATTTCTGGCCTGGTCCGTCGCCCTGACGGTGGGCGGCGCGCACGCCTCCGCCGGGAGCGACACCCTGCGCATTTCCCTCACGGTGGTGGACCGCTGCGATATCCGCGGGGGACGCGACATCCCCACCGTCAACTGCTCCGCCGGCGTGCCCCGGGTGCTGGCCACGGCAGGCGCCGCGACCGCCACCCCGCCCGCCGGCCGCTCCCTGCCCTCCTATCTCCCGGTGCCTGCGGACACATCCGTCGATCCCGCCCCGGTCACCGTCATCGTGTTCTGATGCCGCCCGGGAAGGCATGGGCCTGCTGCTGGCGGCGGCATCGCTGGCGGCGCCGGGACCCGCCCCAGGCGCGGACCTGCGCCTGGAGCCTGTTTCGCTGAGCCTGCGCCCCGGCGAGGACTCCGCCACGCTCTGGCTGAGCAACACCGGCGACCAGCCGCTGCAGGCCCAGCTGCGGCTGTTTTCCTGACCAGGACGGCGGCGGCGAGGTGCTTGCCGCAACCAGCGACCTGGCTGCAAGCCCGCCATCGCTGGAAATCCCGCCACATGGCCGGCAGCGCGTACGGCTGGTCCGCCTCCGGCCGGGGGTGCCGGCGGTCGAGGCCGCCTACCGGCTGATCGTGGACGAACTGCCCGGCGCCGGCATGCATCCGGATGCCGGCGACACGCCCCGGCGACGCTACTCGATTCCGGCCTTCATCCTGCCCGCCATGTCCGCCACCGCCCCGAGGTTGAGCGCGAGAATCGAGGAGGACGCGGCCGGTCAACGCAGGCTGCGCCCTGGTGAACGGCGGCGACCGCCATGCACGCGTCGCCGGGCTGGCCCTGGTCGACCTCCACGGCCGTCGCCACGTGCTCGCCGCCAGCCTTACCGGCTACGTGCTGGCCGGCCGCTACAAGGACTGGCCGCTGCCCGACGACATCGGCCGCCCCCGTATGGCCGTTTCGAGGCCGACGTGAACGGCGAAGCGGTGGTCCCATGGCCGAACCGCCCCTTCCCCCGGCCGCTGACCGGGTTTGCCCGGGGTGCCCCCTGGCGGCTATACTCCCGCGGCTTTCTTCCGCCTCCCTGCAAGGAGGCCGCCCACGCCGGGCGGAAAGCGCCGGCTCCGTCCGGCCCGGCGAATACACACCTGACGCCAATTCCCGTGCCGGGGTGCCTGCCATGCAGGTTCGGTCGCGGCGGCACCAGGAGGCCCAACCCCGGAACCATCGCTGCCGGCCGCCATGGCCACAGCCTCCCGCACTTGCCGGACATGCCGGCCGCGGGCGCGGTTCCACTATCCAGGAGTTCCAGCAATGCCCCAGATCACCATGCGCCAGATGCTCGAAGCCGGCGTGCACTTCGGCCACCAGACCCGTTACTGGAACCCGAAGATGGCCCCGTACATCTTCGGCGCGCGCGGCAAGATCCACATCATCAACCTCGAGAAGACCGTTCCGCTCTTCTCCGACGCGATGAACTTCATCTCGGCCATCGCCCAGAAGCGCGGCACCATCCTGTTCGTCGGCACCAAGCGCAGCGCGCGCGAGGCGATCAAGGAAGAGGCCGAGCGCAGCGGCCAGCCGTACATGACCCAGCGCTGGCTGGGTGGCACGCTGACCAACTTCCGCACCGTCAAGCAGTCGGTCGCCCGCCTGAAGGAGCTGGAAGCCGGCGAGACCGATGGCACCTTCGAGAAGCTGGTCAAGCACGAAGTGCTGGGCCTGCGCCGCGAGCGCGACAAGCTGGAAGCCTCGCTGGGCGGCATCAAGGAGATGAACCGCCTGCCCGACGCGCTGTTCGTCATCGACATCGGCCATGAAGACATCGCCATCAAGGAAGCCAAGAAGCTCGGCATCCCGGTGATCGCGGTGGTCGACACCAACTACGACCCGGCCCTGGTCGACTACGCCATCCCGGGCAACGACGACGCCATCCGCGCCGTGCAGCTGTACGCCCGCGCCGCTGCCGACGCCGTGCTGGAAGGCAAGGCCGCCGCCCCGCACGCCGCCACCGTCAGCGAGAACGACTTCGCCGAAGCCGATGGCGACAAGCCGGGCCGCCGCGCCCCGGCCCGCAAGGGTGCCCCGCGCAAGGACAAGGCCGAAGGCGGCGAAGCCGCTACTGCGGCCGAGTGATCCACGCGGCGGCCGCCTCGCGCGGCCGCCGACCCGTCGGACGGTGGCGCCAAGGCGCGCCGTCCGCGGTCCGGGCCGGACGACCGGCTGGCGCCGCAGGCGCGATCAGTCGTCCGCCCAGCTCCGCTCCGCGGAGCCACATTCATCCCATAAAGAGGTAATCCCGTGGAAATCACTGCTTCCTGGTCAAGGAACTGCGCGAGCGCACCGGCGCCGGCATGATGGAATGCAAGAAGGCGCTGACCGAGAACGCTGGCGACATCGACGCCGCCGGTGAGTGGCTGCGCAAGTCCGGCCTTACCAAGGCCGACAAGAAGGCCGACCGCGTCACCGCCGAAGGCCGCATCGCCGTGGCCTGGGCCGGCGGCAAGGCCGTGCTGGTGGAGATCAACTCCGAGACCGACTTCGTCGCCAAGGACGCCAACTTCATCGCTTTCACCGACGCCGTCGCCGCCGCCGCGCTGACCGCCGGCGCCAAGGACATCGAATCGCTCAAGTCGGCCAAGCTGCCGTCCGGCGAGACCGTCGAGGAAGCCCGCGCCGCCGCCATCGCCAAGCTGGGCGAGAATATGCAGGTCCGTCGCCTGGTCGCCATCGACAGCGCGCACAACGTGGCCGCGTACGTGCACGGCGGCAAGATCGGCGTGCTGGTCGAAATCGCCGGCGGCGACGCCGAGCTGGCCCGTGGCATCGCCATGCACGTGGCCGCCATGAACCCGCCGCACAACAAGGCCGCCGACGTGCCGGCCGAGTTCGTCGCCAAGGAAAAGGAAATCGAGCTGGCCAAGATGTCCGACAAGGACAAGGCCAAGCCGGCCGAGATCCTGGAAAAGATCATCTCCGGCAAGATCAACAAGATCGTCAACGAGGTGACCCTGTACGGCCAGCCGTACGTGCTGGACAGCGACAAGACCGTCGAGCAGGTGGTCAAGGCCGCCGGTGCCGACGTCGTCGGCTTCCAGCGCCTTATGGTCGGCGAAGGCATCGAGAAGGTGGTCGAGGACTACGCCGCCGAAGTCGCCAAGGCGATGCAGGTCTGATCCGCCGCGCGCGACATTCCTGACGCAACGAAGGCCGCGGGTTTCCCGCGGCCTTCTTCGTCATGGCCCCGCGGATGGGCTCCGGATGCGGCCCCGAACGCCTGAAACTGCTGACTGCGACACGGTTTTGCCGGCATACTCCGGATATCCGCCCGAATCGTGCAAGTGATGCACCCGGAACTCGAATCCCCACCTCCTGCATTGTCGAAATCTGCCGTCGCCGCCCGCCGTGGCCTTGCGGATCATCGAGCTGGCGCAGGATCCGATGGCGGACCTCAACACGACCGCACGGGTGATCGGGACCGATCCGGCCCTGAGCGCGCGCATGCTCCGGGTCGCCAATTCGCCGCTGTATGCCGGCCGCCGCCGGGTCGAGAACCCGGGTAAGCGCTCACCCTGCTCGGCCTCAACGCAACGCTGAGCCTTAAGCGCTGGGATTCTCCCCGGCGCGCAGGGCCTGCGCGGTGCACCGGGCACGGCCAGCGAACAGGAGCGCACCTGGCGGCGCAGTGTGCTGGCGGCCCCGGCGGGCGCGCCTGCTCGGCGGACATGCGCGGCTGCAACGGCTGGAAGACCTGATGCTGGCCGGACTGCTGCAGGACATCGGTGCACTGGCGCTGCTGCAGGCCATGCCCACCGAGTACGCCACGACCCGCGCCGCGGCTTCCGGCGGCGCCGACCTGCTTGAACGCGAGCGCGCCACCTTCGGCGCCGACCATGCCGCCGTCGGCGCGTGGCTGGCGCGGCACTGGCACCTGCCGGGCTACCTTACCGACGCCATCGGCGCCAGCGAGGCCGACAGCCCGGCCGATCCGTTCCAGGCCTGCGTCGTCGCGGCCGGCGCGGTCGCCGACCTGTGGCTGGGCGGCGACGACCTGGATGCGCTGCGCGAACGTGCGCGCGAGCGCGTCGATGCCTGCACCAGCGACGGCACCACGCTGGACGACCTGCTGGTGCAGCTCGCCGCCGCGCTGCCCGAGATCGGGGCGATGTTCGAAGTCCACATCGCCCGGCCCGAACACCTGGAATCGATCGTCGACCACGCCAAGGAACTGCTGATCCTGCGCAACCTGCGCGAGATCCAGGACGCGGCCCGCGCACGCAGCGAAGCCCGGGTCTCCGAGGACAAGGTGCGCCACCTGACCGAGCAGTCGCGGCGCGACCCGCTGACCGGGGTCTACAACCGGCTGCAGATGGAGGAGGTGCTCGAGCGCGAGTTCGCCACCGCCGCCGCCCTGCAGCAACCGCTGTCGATCGCCTTCATCGACCTGGACGACTTCAAGCACATCAACGACCGCTACGGCCACCTGGTCGGCGACCGCGTGCTGTACCAGTTCGCCCAGAACCTGCAGCGGCTGCTGCGCAGCACCGACATGGTGGCGCGCTACGGCGGCGAGGAATTCCTATCGTGCTGAGCCATTCAAACGAGGCATCCGCCGCGCGCGTGCTCGGCCGGATCCTCGACGAGACCGCGCGCGTGCCGATGGCCGAAGTCGATGGCAAGCCGCTCTACGTGACCTTCTCCGCGGGCCTCGCCACGCACGGCACCAGCCGCCAGTTCGCCGACGCGCGCAGCCTGCTGCAGGCCGCCGATGACGCCCTCTATGGCGCCAAGCGCGAGGGGCGAAACCGGGTCAGCCAGCACGGGCAATGAACGGGACGTGCGGTGCGACTGTGCCCTGCGAGCCGGGCCGCGACAGGGCTTTCCGCTAGAATTTTCGCGTTTGCCACTCCCCGGTGATGCCCCCATGTCCGACCTCGCCTACCGCCGCGTCCTCCTGAAACTTTCCGGTGAGGCGCTGATGGGCGCGGAGGACTACGGCATCGATCCGGTGGTGATCGGCCGCATCGCCCGCGAAATCATGGAAGTGCGCGAAGCCGGGGCAGAGATCGGCCTTATCATCGGCGGCGGCAACATCTTCCGCGGCGCGGGCCTGGCCGCCGGCGGCATGGACCGGGTCACCGGCGACCAGATGGGCATGCTGGCCACGGTGATCAACGCCCTTACCATGCAGGACGCGCTGGAGAAGCTCGGCGGCAAGGTCCGGGTCATGAGCGCGCTGAAGATCAACGACGTGTGCGAGGACTACATCCGTCGCCGCGCCGTCCGCCACCTGGAGAAGGGCCGCATCGGCATCTTCGCCGCCGGTACCGGCAACCCGTTCTTCACCACGGACTCGGCCGCCGCCCTGCGCGCGATCGAGATCAACGCCGACCTGCTGCTCAAGGCGACCAAGGTCGACGGCGTCTACGACCGCGACCCGAAGAAGCACCCCGACGCGGTGCGCTTCGAGGAACTGGACCACGACGAGGTCATCGCCCGCGACCTGCAGGTGATGGACACCGCCGCGTTCGCCCTGTGCCGCGACCACGGCATCCCGCTGCGGGTCTACGACATCTCCGTGCCCGGCAACCTGATGCGGATCCTGCGCGGCGACAGCATCGGCACCTGGTCCGCGCCCGCCGCTGAGTTTTAGCCGGCACCCGGCCTGCGAGCCGGGCGTTCCCCCATACGTTCCCCTATAATCGGCCGATTCGGTTTTTCGACGGAATACGGCGATGCTCAACGAGATCAAGCAAGACGCGCAGGCCCGCATGGTGAAGAGCATCGAGGCCCTTCGCCACAACCTGGTCAAGGTCCGCACCGGTCGCGCCTCGACCGGCCTTCGACACCATCCGGGTCAACGCCTACGGCAGCGACGTGCCGCTGTCGCAGGTGGCCGCCGTGTCGGTCTCCGATGCGCGCTCGCTGGTGATCACGCCGTGGGACAAGGGCATGGTCGGTGCGGTCGAGAAGGCGATCCTCGCCTCCGACCTGGGCCTGACCCCCAACACCGCCGGCACCACCATCCGCCTCAACCTCCCGGCCCTGACCGAGGAGCGCCGCCGCGACCTGACCAAGGTCGTCCATGGCGAGGGCGAGGACACCAAGGTCGCCATCCGCAACATCCGCCGCGACGCCAACCAGCACGTCAAGGACCTGCTCAAGGAAAAGCAGGTGACCGAGGACGAGGTCCGCCGCGCCGAGGAGGACATCCAGAAGATCACCGACAAGGCGATCAAGGACGTCGACGAGGTGATCAAGGGCAAGGAACAGGAACTGATGGCGGTCTGAGCGGTCTGCTCCCCAGCATGACTGCAGATCCCGCCACCGCCGCCGCACAGGTTCCGCGCCACCTGGCGATCATCATGGACGGCAACGGCCGCTGGGCCCAGCGCCGGCGGCGGCCGCGCGCCATCGGCCATCGCGCCGGCGCGCGCGCGGTCAACCTGTCCATCGACTTCTGCCTGCAGCGCGGCATCGGCGCGCTCACCCTGTTCGCCTTCTCGAGCGAGAACTGGGGGCGGCCGGAGGAGGAAGTGGGCGCGCTGATGAAGCTGTTCCTCAACGCACTCGAGCGCGAGGTCGACGAACTCGACCGCCGCGGCGTGCGCGTGCGTTTCATCGGCGAGCGCGAGCTGTTCGCCGAGGCGATCCGCGAACGCATGGCCCTCGCCGAAGCGCAGACCTCGGCCAACACGCGCCTGCAACTGAACATCGCCGCCAGCTATGGCGGCCGCCAGGACATCGCCGCGGCCGCACGCGCGCTGGCCGTGGAGGTGGCCGCCGGCCGCCTGCGCCCGGAGGACATCGACGAAGCCGCGGTCGGCGCGCGGGTCGCCCTGGCCGACCTGCCACCGCCGGACCTGTTCATCCGTACCGGCGGCGACCAGCGGGTCAGCAACTTCCTGCTCTGGCAGCTGGCGTATACCGAACTGTGGTTCACCGAAACCCTGTGGCCGGACGTGGACGCCGGCGTGCTGCAGCAGGCCCCGGACGATTACGCCGGGCGCGAGCGCCGCTTCGGCCTGACCAGCGCCCAGATCGGCGCGGAGGCTTCCGCATGACCCGGACCCGGGTGATCGCCGCCCTGATCATGGCCCCGGCCGCGATCGCGGCCATCCTGCTGCTGCCCACGCCCTGGCTGGCCGCACTCGCCGCCCTCGTGATGCTGGGCGGCCTGTGGGAATGGCTCAAGCTGGCCGGCATGGATGACAGCCTGCCGCGGACGGTACTGGTCCTGCTCAACCTGCTGCTGATGGTGCTGCTGGTCTGGGCTTCGCGCGGCGACACCGGGTTCTCGCCGGTGCTGTTCCAGATCGCCACGCTCGCCGGCGCGCTGGGCTGGCTGCTGGCGGTGCTTTGGCTGTGGCGACCGGGCTTCAGCACCAGCGAGCGGCCGTGGACGCGCGCCTTCAAGCTGGCCGCCGGGACGCTGGCGGTGATCCCGGCCTGGTGCGCGCTGTGCCTGGTCCACTCCGACAATTTCCGGCAGCTGGCCGGCGCGTCGGTGCCGCCCGCCAATGGCCACCGCTGGCTGCTGGCGGCCCTGGCACTGGTGTGGGCCGCCGATTCCGGCGCCTACTTCGCCGGCCGCCACCTGGGCAAGCGCAAGCTGGCTCCGACGATCAGCCCGAACAAGACCATCGAAGGCGCCGTCGGCGGCGTGATCGCCGGCATCGCCGTCGCCCTCGCCTTCGGCGCGATCGCCGGCGCCGGCGTCGCGCAGTTCCCGGCGCTGGCGCTGGTCGCACTGGTCGCGGTGCTGGCCTCGATCGTCGGCGACCTGGTCGAGAGCCTGCTCAAGCGCCAAGGCCGGGGTGAAGGATTCCGGCACGCTGATCCCCGGCCATGGCGGCATCCTCGACCGCATCGACGGCGTACTGGCGGCCCTGCCGGTGTTCGCGATCGGCAAGGACATCCTCGGCTTCTGAGACGGATGCGGATCCCCGACATGCAGCCCGCTGCAGACATGCGCCAGGTCGCCGTACTCGGTGCCACCGGCTCGATCGGCAGCTCGGCGCTGGACGTCATCGCGCGCCATGCCACGCGGATGCGGACCAGCGTGCTTGCCGCGGGCAGCAATGTCGAAGCGCTGCTCGCACTGTGCGCCAGCCACCGCCCCGACCATGCGGTCATCGCCGACACGGCCGGCTATGCGCGCCTGCGCGACGGCCTGCGCGACGCGGGCCTGCCGACCCGTGCCCACGCCGGGGACGAGGCCCCAAGCGCTGGTGTCCGGGCCGGAATGCGACACCGTCGTCGCCGCGATCGTCGGCGCGGCCGGGCTCGGCTCGACCCCGGCGGCGGCGCGCGCCGGCAAGCGGTTGCTGCTGGCCAACAAGGAATCGCTGGTCCTTACCGGCGAACTGGTGATCGCCGCCGCGCGCCAGTCCGGGGCCGAAATCGTGCCGATCGACAGCGAGCACAGTGCGGTGTTCCAGTGCCTGCGCTCGTGCGAGCCCGGTGGCGTGCGCCGGATCGTGCTGACCGCCTCGGGGGCCGTTCCGCGGCTGGGACCGGACCCGGCTGGCGCAGGTGACCCCGGCGCAGGCGGTGGCGCATCCGAGGTGGTCGATGGGGCCGAAGATCTCGGTCGATTCGGCCACGCTGATGAACAAGGGCCTGGAGGTCATCGAGGCACGCCACCTGTTCGACCTGCCGGTCGAGCGCATCGGGGTGCTGGTGCATCCGCAGAGCCTTATGGTGCATGCGCTGGTCGAATACGTCGACGGCTCGACTTGGCCCAGCTCGGCCTGCCGGACATGCGCACCGCGCTGGCGGTCGGCCTCGGCTGGCCGGCGCGGATCGACTCCGGCGTGTCCGGTCTGGACCTGCTGGCGCAGGGTCGGCTGGACTTCGAAGCACCGGACACCGCCGCATTCCCGTGCCTGCGCCTTACCGGCGAGGCGATGTCCGCCGGCGGCACCGCGCCCGCCGTGCTCAACGCGGCCAACGAGGAGGCGGTTTCAGCCTTTCTTCAGGGCCGGATCGGTTTCCTAGAGATCCCCGCGCTGGTCGAGGACGCCCTCGCCGCACTGCCTGCGGCGCCGGCCGGCTCCCTGCAGGCGCTGCTGGCGGCGGATGCGGACGCGCGCCGGTTCACCCGCCAACGGATCGACCCCACCATGCCCCCGCCGGGATTCCCGCCGCATGAGCGCCATCGCCCGACCGAGCCCGGCCCATGGCTGACCTCATCGGCTCCATCTGGTGGCTGGTGGTCAGCCTTGGCCTGCTGGTCACCTTCCACGAATTCGGCCACTACTGGGTGGCCCGCCGCTGTGGCGTGGACGTGCTGCGCTTCTCGGTCGGCTTCGGCCGGCCGCTGTGGTCGCGCCGCAACCGCGCAGGCACCGAGTTCGCCATCGCCGCCATCCCGCTGGGCGGCTACGTCAAGATGCTCGACGAGCGCGAAGGCGATGTCCCGGTCCAGCGCCTTACACATGCGTTCAACCGCCAGGCCGTGTGGCGCCGGATCGCGATCGTCGCCGCCGGACCGGCCGCCAACCTGCTGCTGTGCGTGGCCCTGCTGTGGGCCATGTTCATGATCGGCCGCCAGGACTACGCCCCGCTGGTCGGCTAAGGCCAGCGGTCTCGCCGCGCAGGCCGGCTTCCAGCCCGGTGATCGGCTGACCGGAGTCGACGGGCGGCAGGTCGCCACCTGGACCGAGGCGGCGATGGCGCTGGCCGCTCCCGCGCTGGACCGCCGTGACATCGAGGTCCAGGTGGAGGATGCGAACGGCGAGGAGATCGCCCGCACCCTACGCCTGTCCGCGCTGCCCGACGGCCTGGACGAGAGCCGCATTCCCGAACAGGCCGGTTTCACCTTATGGCGTTTCATGCTCGCTCCGGCCCGGATCGACAGCGTGCGCGAGGACGGTGCCGCCGCCGGCGTGCTGCTGCCCGGCGACCTGGTGCTGGCGGTCGACGGCAGCCGCGTCGACTCGGCCGCACAGGTCTCGCCGCTGGTGCAGGCGCTGGGCGACCGCGGCGGCCTGGGCATGGTCGAGGTGGACCGCGACGGCGATCGGCTGGCCCTGGAACTGGCGCCGCGCCGCAGCGCCGATCCCCGGCGCGCCGGACAATGGGAGCTGGGCATCGTCCTGGCCGCCCCGCAGGCGCCCGCCTACGACGCCGTGCAGCGCCATGGCCCGCTGGCCGCGATCCCCGCCGCACTGCGCGAGACCGGCCAGCCTTACCGGCGATTCGCTGGGGATGATGCGGCGGATGCTGACCGGGGAGGCCTCGGTGAAGAACCTGTCCGGGCCGGTCACCATTGCCAGGGCCGCCAATGCCTCGGCCAAGCGCGGCGCCGACTGGTTCCTCTACTTCCTCGCCCTGCTGTCATTGAGCCTGGCGATCATCAACCTGCTGCCGATCCCGATCTTGGACGGCGGACACCTGCTGTATTACCTTATCGAGTTGGTCAAAGGCAGCCCGTTGAGCGAACGCGCGATGGCTGCCGGGCAATACGTCGGCCTGGCCCTGCTGGCCGGACTGATGGGCCTGGCCTTCTACAACGACATTCTGGGCCTGATGCCGCGGTGATCGACCGTACCGGCCCCTTCACCGCGGTTCCCGCCCAAATACCTGTTTCCACCGGATGTGACATGACGCGATTCCCCGTGCGCCGCCTGCTCGCCCTCGCCCTCGCCTCCACCCCTGGCCCTGCCGGCGATGGCCCAGTCGGTCGAACCGTTCACCGTCAGCGACATCCGCATCGACGGCCTGCAGCGCATCGCGGCCGGCACCGTGTTCACCTACCTGCCGGTGGAACGGGGCCAGACCCAGACCAGGCCGGCGCCGGCGAGACCATCCGCGCCCTGTACAAGACCGGCTTCTTCGAGGACGTGCGCGTGGACCGCCAGGGCGACATCCTGGTCATCACCGTCACCGAGCGCCCGGCGATCAACAAGCTCACGCTCACCGGCAACAAGGACATCAAGACCGAGGACCTGCTCAAGGGCCTGCAGGACATCGGCTTGTCCGAGGGCGAGACCTTCGACCGCCTGAGCCTTGACCGCGTGCTGCAGGAGCTGACCCGCCAGTACAACAACCGCGGCAAGTACAACGTCCAGATCACGCCCACCGTCTCGCCGCTGGATCGCAACCGCGTGGACGTCACCATCGACGTCAAGGAAGGCAAGGCGGCCAAGATCCGCCACGTCAACCTGATCGGCACCGACACCTTCGCCAACGAGGAGATCCTCTCGACCTGGGAGTCGCGCGAGAGCAGCTGGCTGTCCTGGTACCGCCGCGACGACCAGTACTCGCGCGAGAAGCTGTCCGGTGACATGGAGAAGCTCAACTCCTTATGCATCTGGACCGCGGCTACATCGACTTCAGCATCGACTCCACCCAGGTGTCGATCAGCCCCGAAAAGCGCGACATGTACCTGACCGCCAGCGTTACCGAAGGCGAGAAGTACACGATCTCCGAGATCAAGGTCACCGGCGACACGATCCTGCCGCAGGAGCAGATCGAAAAGCTGGTCATCCCCAAGGCGGGCAACACCTTCTCCCGCGTCCTGCTGGAACTGACCGCCGACAGCATCACCAACACGCTGAGCAACATCGGCTACGCCTTCGCCCGGGTGAACCCGGTGCCGACGACCAACCGCGAAGACCGCACCGTGGCGATCAACCTGCAGGTGATCCCCGGCCCGCGCGTCAACGTGCGGCGGATCGCCTTCAAGGGCAACACCCGCACCTCCGACGAGGTGCTGCGCCGCGAAATGCGCCAGTTCGAGAACGCCTGGTTCTCGCAGGCCGCGATCGACCGCTCGAAGATCCGCCTGCAGCGGCTGGGTTACTTCGAAACGGTCGAGGTCGAGACGCCGGCGGTGCCGGGCACCAACGACCAGGTCGACGTGGTGTTCAACGTCAAGGAGACCACGTCGGGCAGCTTCGTCTTCGGCCTCGGCTACTCGCAGCTGGCCGGCATGACCGCGTCGATCCAGCTGTCGCAGAACAACTTCCTCGGCGGCGGCAACCGCGTCTCGGTGGAAGCGCAGCGCAGCGACTACCTGCAGCGCTATGCGTTCTCCTACCTCAACCCGTTCTTCACCGACGAAGGCCTGTCGCTCGGCTACAACCTGTGGTGGCGCGAGCTGGACTACTCGGACTTCAACACCGCCCAGTACAACAGCACCAATGCCGCGGCACAGGCGGTGCTGGGCCTGCCGATCACCGAGAACAGCACCGTCTCGCTGCTGTTCGGCATCGACAGCAACCAGATCCAGACCTATCCCGGCAGCACGCCGCAGTCGATCGTCGACTACGTCAACGCGGTCGGCCAGAACACCTTCCACGCCTGGCGCAGCGAGCTGGGCTGGGCGCGGGACACCCGCAACGACTTCTTCATGCCCACCATGGGCATGTACCAGCGCGTGGGCCTGGAAGCCACCCTGCCGGGCTCGACGGTCGAGTACTACAAGCTCAACTACGAGTTCTCCAAGTACTGGATGCTGCATCCGGCGCTGGTGCTGCGCACCGGCCTGGACCTCGGCTACGGCGACAGCTACGGGGACGACCACGTGCGCGCCCTCTGCTACACCCCGGGCTCCTATGTGGATACCAATGGCGATGGCGTCATTGACACCTACGTGCCCGGCGCGGCCCCCAGCGACCCCTGCCTGCCGAGCTCGTCGGACTACGACAAGACGGTCACCGCGACCGGCCTGCCGTTCTTCGAGAATTTCTACGCCGGCGGCACCCGTTCCGTGCGCGGCTTCCGCGACAACACCCCAGGGCCCACGCTCGGAGCCGATCGGCGGCTACCGCGGCCAGCCACTGGGCGGCTCGCTGAAGACCGTCGGCCAGATCGAACTGGTGTTCCCGCGCCTGTTCGACAGCAAGGCCGCGCGCGTGTCCGCGTTCGTCGACTTCGGCAACGTGTACGACGGCTGGGACAACTTCGACGCCAACGAGCTGCGCGCTTCGGCCGGTATCGCCCTGCTGTGGCGCGCGCCGGTCGGCCCGATCTCGATCAGCTACGCCTATCCGTTCAAGAAGAAGGACGACGACGAGATCGAACGCCTGCAGTTCACCTTCGGCGGCGGCTTCTGAGTCCGGCGGCGCCCGCGAAACCGGGCGCCTTCCCTGCGTATCGGACGGCCCCTCACGGGGCCGTTTTCGTTTCGGCGCCGCCCCGCGGGCACAAACCGCAGGTCACGCTAGCCGGCCGACGCGACCGGCGACGCGGCATCCGTGATCGTGCCCAGCTGTTCGAGCACGGCAGTGGCATAGCTGCCCGGCGGCAGCGAAAACGACACGTGCAGGCTGCCGGCATCCGGCCAGTCCTGCCATGGCATCCGGGCGCACGCGCAGCGCGCGGCGCTCCTGTTCCAGCCGGGCGCGCTCGAGTCCGTCGCGCAGTGCACGCGAGGTTTCATCATCCTGTGCCGCAAGCTCAAGCGCGCGGCACGCGCCTTCGCTGCGCAGGCCGCCGCGCCCCCACAGCGGCCCGCTGGGATGGATGTCGAACGCGGCTAAGGCGCTGTGCCAGCGACTCGCTCCACGGCTCCGGCCCGAACACGCTGCGACTGCCGTCGAGCATCCAGACCTCGCCCTCCAGTTCCCGCTCCCAGCTGCCATCGGCCACGCGCGTGGCCAGCACCCGGTTGAACAGCGCCGAGCGCGCCGCCGACAGCAGCATCGCGCGCTGTTCGCGGCCGATGCGCTTGCCGCGCGGCCCCTGCGCGAACATCGCCAGCGCCTTGCCCACGTTGCCGCCGCCATGGCCGAAGCGCTGGTCGCCGAAGGCATTGGGCACGCCCCGCGCCGCGATCTGCTCCAGCCGGTCCTCGATCGCGCCTCGATCGCCCTGCACCTCGCGCAGCACCAGCGCGAAGCGGTTGCCGTCCAGCGCGCCGCGCGACAGCTTGCGGCGGTGCCGCGCCTGCGCCAGCACGCGCAGTCCGTCCTGCTCGAGCAGGGCCAGGTCCGGCGCCTCGCGCCCGGGCAGCTGCACGCTGAAGCGCTGCACGGTCACCGCGTGGCGGTCCTTCTGCCCGGCAAAGCCCACCGCCAGCTCCTGCACCCCGGCCCAGCGCGCGATCGCCCCGGCGACGAAACCGGTGTTCATGCCGCGCTTTTCCACGGTCAGCAGCAGGTGTTCGCCCTCGCCGCTGGCCTCGAACGCATCGAGTTCTTCGACCCGGAAATCCTCGGGCACCACCCGGATCCGCGCCGCGAGCACCGGCGCGCCGAAGGCCGTGGACGCCGCCGCCGACTCGTTCATGCCTTCACCATCAGCACAGCGGCCTGCGCGGCGATGCCCTCGCCCCGGCCGGTAAAGCCCAGCTTCTCGCTGGTGGTCGCCTTCACGCTGACCGCATCGGCTGCCACGCCGCAGGCCGCGGCGATGCGCTCGCGCATCAGCGGTGCATGCGGGCCGACCTTGGGCCGCTCGCAGATGACGGTGACATCGGCGTTGCCCAGCCGCCAGCCATGCCCGCCGGCCAGCACGATGCACTGGCGCAGCAGCTCCAGGCTGTCGGCGCCGCGCCAGCGCTCGTCCGTCGGCGGGAAATGCACGCCGATGTCGCCCAGCGCCAGGGCGCCGAGGATCGCGTCGCACAGCGCATGCAGGGCCACGTCGCCGTCGCTGTGCGCGACCACGCCGCGCTCATGCGGCACGCGCACGCCGCCGAGCATCACATGGTCGCCCTCGCCGAAGGCATGCACGTCGAAGCCCTTACGATGCGGAAGGGGGAATGTCTGGCATGGGAGTCCTCGTGGCCACGCGGCGCGGCGCAGCGGCCATTGTATGGAGAGCATCCGGCGGGCGACATGATTGGCCGCCGCCAATCGATGAGCCGCGGCTGCGACCCGGCCTGCTACGCGGATCGACGCGCCAGTTCGAACTCGAAGCGGGCCAGGTCGGCCGGCGTGGTGACCTTGAAATTGTCCTCGCGACCCTCGACCAGCAGCGGCCGCAGGCCCCGCGCTCCAGCGCCATCGCCTCGTCGGTGACCTCGACGCCGGCTTCGGCCGCGGCCTGCAGCGCGCGGGTCAGCTGCAGCCGGCGGAACAGCTGCGGGGTCAGTGCGCGCCACAGCCGTTCGCGCGGCTCGGTGCCATCGATGCCGCCGTCGTCGCCGGCGCGCTTGAGCGTGTCGCGCACCGGAGCGGCTAGGATCGCACCGACCGGATCGGCACGACCGCGTTCGAGCAGCTGGTCCAGGTCGGACAGGGCTAGGTTCGGCCGCGCCGCATCGTGGACCAGGACGAAGTCGTCGGCGCGGACCGATTCGGGAAGCACCTGCAGTGCCGCCAGCACGGATTTCGCCCGGCTGTCGCCGCCGGTACAGGTCAGCAGCGGCTTGCCGGCGTATTCGCTCCAGCCCGGCCACAGCGGATCGCCGTCGGCCAGGCCAGCACCACGCCGGCCACGCCGGCATGCGCCAGCAAGGCATCCAGTGTGTGCGCCAGCAACAGCCGGCCCTCGACCTGCAGGTACTGCTTGGGCAGGTCGCCCCCGAAACGGGTGCCGCGTCCGGCCGCCGGCACCACCGCCCAGATCGCAGCCATCAGTCCGGCTCCCGGGCGTCTTTCTCTTCGCTGCTGGCGGCGCCATCGGGGACGGCCGCCGGCGCGTTGCGCTGCGCCGGATCCTCCACCACCCGGTAGAACACCTCGCCGGGCTTGATCATGCCCAGCTCGCTGCGTGCACGCTCCTCGACCGCAGCCACGCCTTCCTTCAGGTCCCGCACCTCGGCGGCCAGCGCCGCGTTGCGCTCGCGCAGGCCGCCGTTCTCGCGGCGCTGGTGCTCGACCTGGGCTTCCAGCGTCGCCACCTCGCCCACGCTGCCGATGCCGAACCAGAGCCGGTACTGCAGCCAACCGAGCAGCAGCACCAGCCCCAGCAGCACCCAGCGCAATGCGCGCATCGACGCCCCGGTCAGCGCTTCAGCGAGACGAACGCATTGCGGCCGGCGTAGCGCGCCGAAGCGCCCAGCGCTTCCTCGATCCGCAGCAGCTGGTTGTACTTGGCCACGCGGTCGCTGCGGCACAGCGAGCCGGTCTTGATCTGGGTCGCGGTGGTGGCGACCGCGATGTCCGAGATCGTGGTGTCCTCGGTCTCGCCCGAGCGGTGCGAAACGATCGAGGCGTAGCCGGCCTTGTGCGCCAGGGCGATCGCGTCGAGGGTCTCGGTCAGGGTGCCGATCTGGTTGACCTTGATCAGGATCGCATTGGCGGTGCCCGAATCGATGCCCTGCTTGAGGATCTTCGGGTTGGTCACGAACAGGTCGTCACCGACCAGCTGCACCTTGGAGCCGACGCGGTCGGTCAGCAGCTTCCAGCCGGCCCAGTCGTCCTCGGCCAGGCCGTCCTCGATGGTGATGATCGGGTACTGCGCGGCCCAGTCGGCCAGGAAGTCGACGAACTGCTCGCTGCTCAGGCGCTTGTTCTCGCCGACCAGGTGGTACTTGCCGTTGTCGTAGAACTCCGAGGAGGCCACGTCCAGGCCCAGCAGCACGTCTTCGCCGGCCTTGTAGCCGGCCTTGCCGATCGCCTCGAGGATGGTGTCCAGCGCTTCCACATTACTGCGGAAGTCCGGGGCGAAGCCGCCCTCGTCGCCGACCGCCGTGCTCAGGCCGTGGCCCTTGAGCACCGACTTGAGCGAATGGAAGATCTCGGTGCCGGTGCGCAGCGCCTCGGAGAACGAGGGCGCGCCGACCGGCAGGACCATGAATTCCTTAAGTCGACGTTGTTATCGGCATGCGCACCGCCGTTGATGATGTTCATCATCGGCACCGGCAGGGCCACGTCCGATTCGGTGGTCGTGGACAGGTACTGCCACAGCGGCTGCTTCTTCGAGGCCGCCACCGCATGCGCGTTGGCCAGCGACACGGCGAGCAGCGCGTTGGCGCCCAGCCGGCCCTTGTTCTCGGTGCCGTCCAGGTCGATCAGGCGGCGGTCCAGGCCCTGCTGGTCGGCCGCATCGAAGCCGGCCAGCGCCGAGGCGATCGCGCCATTGACGTTGCCGACCGCGTTCTTGACGCCCTTGCCCAGGTAACGGGTCTTGTCGCCATCGCGCAGTTCCACCGCCTCCTTGGTGCCGGTCGAGGCGCCCGACGGCACCGCCGCGCGGCCGAACGAACCGTCGGCCAGGGGTGACTTCGGCTTCGAGGGTGGGATTGCCGCGGCTGTCGAGGATTTCGCGGGCGTGGATCTTGGCGATGCTGGTCATGGGCAAAGGGAGCGTCAGGTGGGTGGAGTCGGCGACGAGTTTAGCGGAGCGGGGCTGATCCTGCCGCTTTGTTCACTGTTTTCCGCGACTTGCATGTGCCGGGTCGGTTGCCCGGGAAAGCATCGATCGGCGCCGGCCTGGCTGCTTTGTGCCCGCTCGCGAAGGAAGCATGCGGCGGAGATGTGGCTCGGGCGTCGCGGTGAGGGGCTCCCACCCTCCATGTCCCCCGGCGCCGGTGAAGCAGGCGCCTCCTCCTTTACTTCCGGGTGGGAGCCCCTCACCACGACTTCCAGACGTGTCCGGTCCGCGCGGGAAGGCAACATCCAAGCAAGGCCATCAGCCGACGCAAGCCCCCCACATAGAAACAGGTCTGTCTGCTGCCCTGCCTTTTGGAAGCACCGGCAATCCATCAGGGCGCCATTGCGGCGCCCCCAGGCAGGAGGTAAAGGAGGAGGCGTCGGCTTTACCGGCGCCGGGGGACACGAATGCCAGGGGGCGCCGCGATGGCGCTCCCCGACGGCCCCGATCAGGCCCGCGCTTCCTTGAGCAGCTTGCCGCCGGCCTTCTTCTCGCGTGCGGCGCGGATGAAACCGACGAACAGCGGATGGCCCTCGCGCGGCGTGGACAGGAACTCCGGGTGCGCCTTACAGGCCAGGAACCACGGATGCACGCCACGCGGCAGCTCGACCATCTCCACCAGCAGGTCGTCCATCGACTTGGCCGAGATGACCAAGGCCGGCGTCTTCCAGCTGGGTGCGGTAGCGGTTGTTGAACTCGTAGCGGTGGCGGTGGCGCTCGGCGACCACGTCCTTGCCGTACAGGTCGCGGGCTAGCGTGCCCGGCTTCAGCCGCTGCTCCTGCAGGCCCAGGCGCATGGTGCCGCCCAGGCCGGATTTCTCGTCGCGCTTCTCGACTTCACCTGCGGCGGTGCGCCACTCGGTGATCAGGCCGATCACCGGATGCGCGCACTGCTTGTCGTTCTCGGTGCTGTTGGCGCCTTCCAGGCCGGCCTTGTGCCGTGCGTACTCGACCACCGCGGCCTGCATGCCGTAGCAGATGCCGAAATAGGGAACGGCGTGCTCGCGCGCGTACTGCGCGGTCAGCACCTTGCCCTCGAAGCCGCGATCGCCGAAGCCGCCCGGCACGAGGATGCCGTCGACGTCGCCGAGCAGCGCCTCGGCGCCTTCCTCCACGTCCTGCGATTCCAGCCACTTCAGGTTGACCTTGGTGCGCTGGCGCAGGCCGCCATGCTTGAGCGCCTCGCCGACCGACTTGTACGCGTCCTTGTGGTCCACGTACTTGCCGACCACCGCGATGGTCACCTCGTCGACCGGGTGTACGGTCGCATCGACCGCCGCCGCCCACTCCGAAAGATCAGCCGGACGCGTCACCGGCAGGCGCAGACGGTCGGCGACCAGCGCGTCCAGGCCCTGCGTGTTCAGCTCGATCGGCAGCTTGTAGAGCACGTCCACGTCCTGCACCGAGATCACGGCGCGCTCGGGGACGTTGGTGAACAGGGCGATCTTGCGCCGTTCGCCGTCCGGCAGGGGCTGCTCGGAACGGCACAGCAGCACGTCGGGCTGGATGCCGATCGAACGCAGTTCCTTGACCGAATGCTGGGTGGGCTTGGTCTTCAGCTCGCCGGCCGCCGCGATGTACGGCACCAGGGTCAGGTGCATGAACAGCGCCTTGTCCGGACCGCGCTCGGCACGGATCTGGCGGATCGCCTCCAAACGGCAGCGACTCGATGTCGCCGACCGTGCCGCCGATCTCGACCAGGGCCACGTCGTAGCCCTCGGTCGCCGCGTCGATGCAGTGCTTGATCTCGTCGGTGATGTGCGGGATCACCTGCACGGTCGCGCCGAGGTAGTCGCCGCGGCGCTCCCATGCGGATCACGCTCTCGTAGATCCGGCCGGTGGTGACCGAGTTCTTCCGGCTCAGCCGGGTGCGGACGAAGCGCTCGTAGTGGCCCATATCAGGTCGGTCTCGGCGCCGTCGTCGGTGACGTACACCTCGCCGTGCTGGAACGGGCTCATCGTGCCCGGGTCGACGTTGATGTAGGGGTCCAGCTTCATCATCGTGACCTTCAGGCCACGGGTCTCGAGGATGGACGCGAGCGAGGCGGCCGCGATGCCCTTGCCAAGCGAGGACACGACGCCGCCGGTAATGAAAATGAGGGGAGTCATTGGAGGGGCTCCGGAAAGCCGTAGTTTACCGGCTCGACCGCGATCCCCCAAGCCGGGCGCTGCCGCATGCAGCGTTCCAGCCGGCCCGGCGGGCCGCGGAAGCGTGCCGGGCGGTGCCGGCACGCCGCCCTGGCTCAGCGCGGCTCGCCCTTCTTTTCCTCTTCCTCTTCCCGCTGCGGCTGGTCCTTGCGGCGGGTGTCCTATACCCGCTACGGGCGGCCTCGCGGCGCTTGGCCCGCTCGGCGGCCTGGTCCTGCTCCTGCCGCTCCTGGGCCTTGTGCTCGGCCAGCGCGGCGTCATCCTGGACTTGCCGGACTGGCGGTTCTGCGCCAGCAGCGGCACCGCGACGGAAAACACCGCCAGCGCGGCCACGGCACTCCAGAGCATTCGTCGGTTCATGACATCCTCCTGTCGCGCGGCGGGGTTGATCGTCGGGTCCGCCATCGTTCCGGCGATGGAACATGGGGGCGGCGAAACCGGATTTCCAGCCCGCCAGCCATGTACCAGCGCCGGCTCCCCTTATACGGCACTGCCCTCTGCGCGGCCCTGAACAGGTCGCAGGGGTGCAAAAACAGGGCTAAGGCCGCACACTTCCGCGTCGCTTCCGCAGCACCGCAAACGAGTCCATGAGCAGCCGCTACAACGCCGCCGACATCGAAGTCCTCTCCGGCCTGGATCCGGTCAAGCGCCGGCCGGGCATGTACACCGACACCGCCCGGCCCAACCACCTTACCTAGGAGGTGATCGACAACGCGGTCGACGAAGCCCTGGCCGGGCACGCGCAGGCGATCGAGGTCACCCTGTTCAAGGACGGCAGCTGCGAGGTGTCCGACGACGGCCGCGGCATGCCGGTGGACATCCACCCGGAAGAGAAGATCCCGGGCGTGGAGCTGATCCTGACCCGCCTGCACGCCGGCGGAAAGTTCAGCAACAAGAACTACACCTTCTCCGGCGGCCTGCACGGCGTGGGCGTGAGCGTGGTCAACGCGCTGTCCACGCTGGTGGAGGTGCACATCAAGCGCGAAGGCAGCGAGCACCGCATCACCTTCCGCAACGGCGACCGCGCCACCCCGCTGGAAGTGGTCGGAAGCGTCGGCAAGAAGAACACCGGCACCCGCGTGCGCTTCTGGCCGGACACCAAAAGTATTTCGACAGCCCGAAGATCAACGCCCGCGCCCTGCGCCACCTGCTGCGTGCCAAGGCCGTGCTGTGCCCGGGCCTGACCGTGACCCTGTTCGACGAGGCCACCGGCGAGCGCGACACCTGGCGCTACGAGGACGGCCTGCGCGACTACCTGAAGGGCGAACTGGCAGGGCGCGAACTGCTGCCGGCGGACCTGTTCACCGGCACGCTGAAGAAGGACACCGAGGTGGTGGACTGGGCCGTGGCCTGGATCCCGGAAGGCGAACTGGTCCAGGAGAGCTACGTCAACCTGATCCCGACCGCCCAGCACGGCACCCACGTCAACGGCCTGCGTTCGGGCCTGACCGATGCGCTGCGCGAGTTCTGCGACTTCCGCAACCTGCTGCCGCGCGGCGTGAAGCTGGCGCCGGAGGACGTGTGGGACCGCGTGGCCTTCGTGCTGTCGCTGAAGATGACCGACCCGCAGTTCAGCGGCCAGACCAAGGAGCGGCTGAGTTCGCGCCAGGCCGCCGCCGGCTTCATCGAGGGCGCCGCGCACGATGCCTTCAGCCTGTGGCTGAACCAGCACGTGGAGCTGGGCGAGAAGATCGCGCAGATCGCGATCGAGCGCGCCAGCGCGCGCCTGAAGACCGAGAAGCAGGTCGTGCGCAAGAAGGTCACGCAGGGCCCGGCGCTGCCGGGCAAGCTGGCCGACTGCATCAGCCAGGGACCTGTCGCGCACCGAACTGTTCCTGGTGGAGGGCGACTCCGCCGGCGGCAGCGCGCGGCAGGCGCGCGACAAGGATTTCCAGGCGATCCTTCCGCTGCGCGGCAAGATCCTCAACACCTGGGAAGTGGCCAGCAGCACCGTGCTCGCCTCCGAGGAAGTGCACAACCTGGCCGTCGCCATCGGCTGCGACCCCGGCAAGGACGACATCGCCGGCCTGCGCTACGGCAAGGTGGTGATCCTCGCCGACGCCGACTCCGACGGCCTGCATATCGCCACCCTGCTCAGCGCGCTGTTCCTGCGCCACTTCCCCGCGCTGGTCTCGGCCGGCCACGTGTTCGTGGCGATGCCGCCGCTGTTCCGCGTGGACGTGGGCAAGCAGGTGTTCTACGCGCTGGACGAGGAAGAAAAGCGCCTGCTGCTGGAGAAGATCGCCCGCGAGAAGATCAAGGGCCAGGTCAACGTGACCCGCTTCAAGGGCCTGGGCGAGATGAACCCGGAACAGCTGCGCGAGTCGGCGATCCATCCGGACACGCGCCGGCTGGTGCAGTTGACCGTCGACGACGGCGAAGAAACGCGTGCGCTGATGGACATGCTGCTGGCGAAGAAGCGGGCATCGGATCGGAAGGCGTGGCTGGCTGGAACCAAGGGCGACCTGGCTTCGCTGGAAGTCTGAGTTCGTCGCGCTTCGACTTCGCGGGGCCGTGGCGACGGCCCGACCGCCCTCGCACTCAACGTTGCGCTGCGGCGCGGCTGGAGACCAAGGGCGACCTGGCTTCGCTGGAAGTCTGAGTTCGTCGCACTTCGACTTCGCGGGGCCGTGGCGACGGCCCGGGCCTCCTCGTCAGCCTTGATGCGCGGGGGCGCTCCCCAGCCGCGACTCCAACCGCGTCAGCCGCAGGGGCAGTTCCGAATCCGGCACCAGCTGCTCGCGCAGCAGCGGTGCAGCACGAAGCATCTGTTCGCGTGCCTGCACCGGATGCCCTGCGTCCAGCAGCGCCTCGGCCAGCGGAACCCGATGGCGCGCGGTGGAGATCGTGTCGCTGCCGTACTGGGCCTCGGCCATCGCCACCGCCTGCCGCCAGGCCTGCACCGCCTGCTGCGGCCGGCCTTCGCGCTGCAGCAGTTCGGCCAGCAGCGACTGGTGGCGGAACTGCAGCTGCGGCGGCTTGTCCGCCAGCAACGGCCCCAGCGCATCCAGCGCGGCATGCGCGGCGGCGAAGCGGCCGCTGCGGACCTGCCATTCGGCCATGCCCAGGCGCGTGATCAGCACGTCCTTGGCATCGGGCTCCAGTCGCGACGACCACACCTGCAAGGCGTGGCCGAGCAGCGGCTCGGCGGCGGCCAGCTCGCCGGTGCGCATCAGCGCCCGCCCCAGTTGGCCTCCGCGCGCAGGGTGGTGCCGTTCTCCGGCCCGAGCTTCGCCTTGCGCAGCTCGAAGGAGCGGCGGTACATCCGCACCGCTTCGCCGACATTGCCGCGCGATTCCTCCAGGCTGGCGAAATTGTTGAGCGTGACCGCGTAGTCGACGCTGTCCTCGCCCAGCAGCCTGCCTTCGATATCCAGGGCACGGGTGTAATAGGCCGTGGCGGCGCGGTAGTCGCCCATATCCCATTGATGCCGGCCAGTTCGTTGTAGACCGTGGAGGTGTGGTCGCTGTCGTCACCGAAAAGCTTCAGCGCCAGCTCGAGATTCTGCTTGTGCAGGATCTCCGCTTCGCGCAGGCGCCCCTGCTCGAATACGGTCATCGCCAGCACGTGCCGGGTCACCCAGACCTCGTAGGATTGCCCGCCCGCCAGCTCGGACTTGGTCGCCAGCGATTGGCGCAGGAGCCGTTCGGCCTCGGCCAGGCGCCCCCACTTCTGGTACAGCAGGCCCATGTTGTGGACGACCAGCGCACGCCCACGCTCGAAGTCGGGCAACGTGGCGCGCAGGCGCAGCGAATGCTCGAAGGCCTCCAGCGCCTCCTGGAAGCGCTCCTGGTTCATCAGCGCCAAGGCCCAGCGAATTCCAGGCCTCTTACCTCCCAGGCGCCTGGTCGCCGCCCGCGCCGGCCACCACCTGCAGCGAACGCCGCGCAACCTGCTCGGCCTCTTCGCCGCGCTTGCCGTTGGCGAGGATCACCGCCAGCTCGTTCAGCGCATCGGCCGCCTCCAGCGGGCGATCCACCTGCGGCGACAGCAGCGCTTCGGCCGCGCTGGCCAGCAGCGCTTCGCCACGCTGGCTCTGGCCGACATTCATGTAGGCCTTACCGATCACGTGCTGCACGCGGGCGCGCAGGGTCGGCGAACCCGCCGGGTCGGCAGCGAGCCGGGCCGCACCGGCCTCGAGCACCTCGCGCGCCGTCGCCTCGGCCTCGCCCTTGCCGCGCTTGCGCGGATCGGCCGCCTCGAACGCCTGCAGCATGAACTGGCCGACCTGCTCGGCCACCTGCGCTTCCTGTTGCGCGCGCGCGCGCTCCTCGCCCAGGCGCCAGACGAACGCGGCGCTCAGGCCGAGCACCAGCGACGCCACCGCGGTCGCCTGCCAGTGCCGGCGCAGGCCGCGACCGAGGCGGTACAGCCGCCCGCCCCGCGCGCTTCCACCGCGCGGTGATCCAGGTGGCGCTGCACGTCGTTGGCCAGCGCCTCGACCGAGGCATAGCGCGCGCCCGGCTCCAGCGCGCAGGCCCGCGCGGCGATCGCATCCAGGTCGCCGTGCAGGCGACGGCGCCACGGACAGTCCACGCCTGCCCATCGGCTCGGCGCGACCACCGCCCGTTCGCGGTCGTCGGCATCGCGCTCTACGCGGCGGTCGGCCAGCAGTTCGACCAGGATCACGCCCAGGCTGAACACGTCGCTGGCCACCCCCACCGGCTGTCCGGCCAGCGTTTCGGGTGCGGCATAGGCCGGCGTGCAGTACAGCGTCCGCTCGCCCTTACCGGCCCCGTCCAGCAGCCGGGCGATGCCGAAGTCGAGCAGCACCGGTTCGGCGTCGGCGCGGACCAGCACGTTGCCCGGCTTGAGGTCGCAATGCACCACGAGGTGGGCGTGCGCGGCCTGCACCGCCCGGCAGATCCGCACGAACAGCGCCAGCCGCTGGCGCAGCTGCAGCGCATGCCCGTGGCAGTACGCATCGAGCGACTGCCCGTCGACGAACTCCATCACCAAGGTAGGGCAAGCCGGCCGCGGTTGTGCCGCCGTCGTAGAGGCGGGCGATGTTCGGATGCTGCAGGCCGGCTAGGATCCGCCGCTCTTCGGCCAGGCGTTCGGCGGTGCGTGGATCGGACAGGCCGCGCAGCAGCTTCAGCGCGACCTTGCGCTGGTACAGGTCATCGGCACGCTCGGCGGCGAAGACCACGCCCATGCCGCCGGACGCCAGTCGTTCGGTCAGCCGCCACGGCCCGAGGGTGTCGCCGGGACGCAGTTCCGGCTCGGCCATGCGCGCGAGCAGCCCGTCCACCGGCGCACGCACGCGCTCCAGCGTGCGGGTCTGCGCCTGCAGCAGTTCCAGCGTCTCGCGCCGCAGGCCCGGATCGCCGGTCAGGCGTTCCAGCTCAGCACCCTGGGTCTCCGGCGGAAGCTCGCAGACCGCGTCGAACAGTTCACGCAACTGCCGCCAATGCTCGTTTCCGCTCATGCCTTCCCCCGGGCAAGGACGCTGTCAGGCCAGTTGCCGGTTGAGCTAAGGCCCGTGCGAAGCGCAGGTCGCGGTCGACCGTGGGTATCGAGATGTCCAGCACCGCGGCGATCTCTTCGTGAGACATGCCGCCGAAATAGGCCAGTTCCACCGCCCGGCCGGCACGCTCGTCGCTGGCGCTGAGCCGCTCCAGCGCCTGATGCAGCGCCAGCACGTCGCAGCTGCCGACGTCCTCGTCATGCATGCCGCTCTGGTCGACCTGCGACAGGGTGACGTTGACCGCGCCGCCGCCGCGCTTGCCGGCGACGTGGGCACGCGCGTGGTCAACCAGCACCGCACGCATCTTCAGCGCGACCAGGGCGAAGAAGTGCGCGCGATCGGCAAAGCCCACGTCTCGACCGAGCATGCGCAGCAACGCCTCGTGGACCAGCGAGGTCGGACGCAGGGTCGAATCGCCCCGCCCCGCGCCCAGCCGCACGCCCGCCATTTCGCGCAAGGCGTCGTAGACGGCGTCGAACAGCTGGTCGCGCGCCTGCAGGTCGCCGGCACGCCACGACAGCAGCAGTCGGGTGATCTCTTCGGACACGCCTGCTTTCCCCCGGTGCCGAGTGGGCGGCCACACCAGTGCCTCGATTATAGGCGGGAGAAATAGATGACGACGGCGGGACCTTAAGACGCCCGCGCGTTGCACTTCAATGGTGCGTGGCGCTCGCCGGCTCCACCGGGCTCCAGACAAGCACCGTGCCGTCGCGCCGGTCCGGCTGCGGGCCCGGGCGGTCGGCCGCGTAGGGTTCGCCACTGCCCGGCAACAGGCCGACGAAGCGTTGCGTGCGCATCGACAGCAGCATGAACTGGCGATCGCGGAGCATGTCCTGCCACATGAACAGGCTGTCGGGCGATTCGGGCAGCAGGCGCACGTCCGCCGCCAGGCCGGCTCCGACCACGGTCAGGAAGCCGCTGCCGTCCAGAGCCTCGAGCGCGACCCTGCCCTTACCACGATCGTGGACGCGGAAGTGCGCACCCGTTCCGGCCGCCTCCTCCGAGTCGGGCGACACCGGCTGCAGGACGCCCAGCGGATGCACGCGCGCACGGGTGCCGTCGCCGAGATTGGCCAGGTCACGACCTCGCCGAGCGGAATATTGCGCGAACGGTCGGCCAGTGGCTCGTGCACGCGGAAGTCGTCGAAGTCGGCGTGGCCACCGGCCGCGCCACCCGTGCCGTAGGCGAACAGCGCATAGCGCGTGCCCCAGGTCTTGAGCTGGTACGGCAGCCGCACCGGCGCGCCGATCTGTTCGAAGCGGCGGCCATCGACGCTGAAGGAAAACCGCGCCTCGTCGGCGTCGTAGTCGCCGCTGGCACGCAGGTGCACGAGCGGCGCACGCAGCGGCACGTCGACCTGCCGATCGCCGTGCTGGTCATGCCAGCGCAGCACCATGCCGTCCGCGTCGCGGACCACGCCCAGCCAGGCCGCGGGCATGTTGAGCAGGCCCAGTCCGGCGATGTCGCCCGGACGCAGGCCCGACGCGTCCACGGTGACCGTCGCCGACGACACCGGGCCGGTCACGCGCTGGGTGAGGGTGTTGCGCGCCCACAGGAAATCCGCCGCCGGCAAAGCGTGCAGGCGCAGTGCGCCGGGCTTTTCGGCCAGCGACCAGCGATCGGGCACCGGCTCGTGGTTCCACTGCCACACCGGCTGCAGCGTGGCGCCGGAAAAGTCGTCGCTGCGCGCGTACGGCGCGCGGGGCGCGGTGGCCACGCCGACGTCCGGCTTGAACCAGGTGCGCGGCGTGCGGCCGAGGTTGCCGGGCAACCCGAAGTAGGGCCAGCCGTCGTGCCAGCTCACCGGCGACAGTGCCGTGGTGCGGCCGATCGACTTGAGGTCCAGCATCGAGAAGCCCCACCAGTCGCCGTTGGCCAGCTGGACGATGCCGCCCTGGTGCAGCGGCGCGGCACCCATCTCGTTCCCGCCCGGCTTCTTCATCGTGAAGCGCGTCGCCGCGGTCGGCACCGGCGAACGCTGGCCGACCGCGTCCTCCCACCAGCCGCGCTGCGTGCCCAGGTCTCGCCGGCGCTGATCGCCACCGTCTCCCATGGACCGTCGAGCCGATCGGCACGCGCGGCCTGCATTCGTCCGACCGGTGCGTAGTTGGCGCTGATGACGTAGTAGCGGCCGTCGACCTTGTAGAAGTGGTGGCCCTCGCCCATGCCCAGGCCGGCCGGAATCAGTACCCGCTCGCTGCCCTCGACCACGCCGCTGAGGTCCGGCTTCAGCTCGACCAGCCGCACTTCGTTGTAGTCGAACACCGCCCAGACCCGGCCGTCGTCATCGAACAGCACCGACAGGTCGTGCAGGTTGCGGTCGATCGTGGTGTGGGTCCACGGCCCGGCCGGATCGCGCGCGGTGAACACGTGCAGGCCGCGACCGTTGATGTTGGCGAAGATGTGGAAGCGCCCGTCGTGGTAGCGGATGCATGGCGCCCAGATGCCCTGCCCGTACACCTCGCGACCCTGCTCCAGCCGGTATTCCGGGCCTGGGCCGAATCCCGGCAGCGCCCACGACACGAACTCCCAGTTCACCAGGTCGCGCGAGCGCAGCAGCGGCAGGCCGGGTACCGCGTGCATCGTGGTGCCGGTCATGTAGAACCAGTCGCCGACGCGGATGAGGTCCGGATCGGAGAACTCGTCGTAGAAGAGCGGGTTGGTGAAGGTGCCGTTGCCGTTGTCGGCGATCCAGGTCGTGCCGGGTGCCGTGCTCACCGTCGCCGGGGCGGCCGCCGCGGCCACGCCGGCGCCGAGCAGCACGATGCCCGCGCCCTGCAGGCACAGCCAGCCTGGTCCATGCGGGTGTCATTGCACCACCCGCGCACCGGCTGCGGCGCGCGGCGCGTTCATCCGCCATCGCCCGCGCGGGTCGCGCGCCGCGACAGCAACCGCTGCAACAGGCAGAACGCCAGCAGCAGGCCACCGATGGCGATCTTCGTCCACCACGAACTGAGCGTGCCGTCGAACACGATCAGGGTCTGGATCAGGCCCAGCACCAGCACGCCGAACAGCGTGCCGAGCACGTAACCGCTGCCGCCGGCCAGCAGCGTGCCGCCGATGACCACCGCGGCGATCGCGTCCAGCTCCAGGCCGCTGGCATGCAGGCTGTAGCCGCTGAGCATGTAGAAGGTGTAGACCACGCCGGCCAGCGCCGAACAGAAGCCGCTGAGCGCGTACACGCCGATGCGGGTCGCGGCCACCGGCAGGCCCATCAGCAGCGCCGACTGCTCGCTGCCGCCGATCGCATAGACGCTGCGGCCGAAGCGGGTCATCCCGGCCAGCACCGCGCCTCCGGCGACCACCAGCAGCGCGATCACCGCACCGACCGACAGCGAGGCACCGCCGCCGAGCGGGATGCGCAGGTTGGCCACCGCGACGTGGAAGCCGTGGTCGATGCCGATCGATTCCACGCTGAGCAGGGTCGCCGCGCCGCGCGCCAGGAACATGCCGGCCAGGGTGACCACGAACGGCTGCAACCGGTAGCGCTCGACCAGCGTGCCCATCAATCCGCCGAAGCCCGCCCCCAGCACCAGCACCAGCGGGATCGCCGCAAGCGGATGCCAGCCGTGCACCTGCACCAGCCAAGGCCAGCAGCACCGTGCTGAACGCGACCACCGCGCCGACCGACAGGTCGATGCCGCCACTGAGGATCACGAAGGTCATCCCGACCGCGACGATCAGCAGGAAGGCGTTGTCGATCAGCAGGTTCAGGAACACCTGCGGACGCAGGAAGCCGTCGTACAGCACGCCGCCGGCCACCGACATGCCCATAAACAGCAGGATCGTGATCGCCAGCGAGACCTGCGCGCGGATCGCGCCACAGCCGCGACAGCAGGCCCGGTGCCGAAGACGGCGACCGCACGTTGGCAGGCGCGCTCATGCCACGCCTCCCGTGCCGTGCGCCAGCCGCGCACGCAGGCGGCCACGGAATTCCGGCGACTGCAGCAACAGCACCGCCGTCACCAGCAGCGCCTTGACCACCAGGTTGACCTGCGGCGGCACGCCGATGGCGTAGATGGTCGTGGTCAGCGCCTGGATGATCAGCGCGCCGACCAAGGCTGCCGGCGAGGCTGAAGCGGCCGCCGGCCAGCGCGGTGCCGCCCAGGCCACCGCCAGGGATCGCGTCGAGTTCGAGCAGCTGGCCGGCGTTGTTGGCATCGGCGCTGGCCACGTTGGAGCTGACCAGCAACCCGGCCAGGCCGGCGCTGAACCCGCAGAACACGTACAGCGCCCAGGTGATCGCTTTCGCGCGCACCCCGGCCACGTGCGCGGCCACCGGGTTGTGGCCGATCGCGCGCACGAACAGGCCCAGCGCGCTGCGATCCAGCAGCAGTTTCAATCCGACAAATACCGTCGCAACCACGAACAGCGAGAACGGCAGGCCGAACAGGAAGCCGTTGCCGAGGAAGGCGAAGGGCTCGTAGTAGATCGTCAGGATCTGCCCGTCGCTGAGCAGCTGGGCGATGCCGCGCCCGGCCACCATCAGCACCAGGTGGCGATGATCGGCTGCAGGCCGAGCCGGACCACCAGCAGTCCGTTCCACAGCCCGCACAGGGTCGCCACACCGAGCGCGGCGACGATCGCCGCGAACAGCGGCGCTGGCCCCGCGCTGCCGCCGGCCTGCATCCCGGCGATCGTCCACGCGGCCACGGTCGCGGCGATGGCCAGCACCGCGCCGACCGAGATGTCCAGGCCGCGCACCGCGATCACCAGGGGTCATGCCCAGCGAGACCAGCACCAGTGGCGCGGCGCGGTTGGCGATGTCGACCAGGTTTCCGTACAGGTGGCCATCGCGCCACTGCAGCGCGAGGAAGCCCGGATTGAATATTCCGTTTCCGAGCAGCAGCAGGGCCAGTGCCAGCAACGGCCAGAACAGCGGATGGGCGACGAGGCGCCGCAACGGCGAGGGCCGCACGGGCGCGATGGAAGCGTCAGGCCTGCTCATGCGCGCACCGGTTCGGCATCGTGGGCGGTGATCAGCGCCAGCACCTGGCGTCCATCGCTGCCGCCGGGCAGCTCGCCGGCCTTGTGCCGCTCGCGCATCACCGCGATGCGGTCGCTCAGCCGGGTCAGTTCCTCGATCTCGGCGGAAATGAACAGCACCGCCATGCCCTGCCGCGCCAGTCGCACCACCTCGCCCATGATTTCCTGCTTGGCGGCGATGTCGATGCCGCGGGTCGGTTCGTCCAGCACCAGCAGCCTGGGCTGCGTGGCCAGCCAGCGCGCCAGCACCACCTTCTGCTGGTTGCCGCCGGACAGCGCACCCACCGGCGTCTCGATGTCGGCGGTCTTGATCCCGAGCAGGGCGACGGACTGCCGCGCCAGCTCGTCCTGCCGGCTGCGCGACAGCGCGCGCCACCAGCCCATCCGCGCCTGCAGTGCCAGCACGATGTTCTCGCGCACCGACAGGCCGGCGACGATTCCTTCGGTCTTGCGTTCTTCCGGGCACAACGCCAGGCCGTGCGCGACCGCGTCAGCCGGATGGCGCAGCTCGACCGGCGTGTCCTGCATCCGCAGCTCGCCGCTGTCGGCACGGTCGAGGCCGAACAGCAGCCGCGCCAGCTCGGTGCGACCCGAGCCGAGCAGCCCGCCCAGGCCCAGCACTTCGCCGGCGCGCAACTGCAGGTCGACCGGCTGCAGGCTGCCGCGCCGGCCCAGGCCGCGCGCCTCGAGCACCAGCGGCGCATCCGCGCCCACTTCATGCGCATCGTCGCGACCGCCGGCCAGCTCGACCTCGCGCCCGACCATCGCCGACACCAGCGCCGCCTGCGGCAGCTGCGCCGGCAGGTATTCGCCGACCAGCGTGCCGTTGCGCAGCACGGTGATGCGATCGGACACCGCATACACCTGGTCGAGGAAATGGGTGACAAACAGGATCGCCATGCCGCGGTCGCGCAGCCGGCGCATCACCGCGAACAGTTCGCGGACCTCGTCCTCGTCCAGGCTCGAGGTCGGCTCGTCGAGCACCAGCACCCGTGCCGAAACCCCCAGCGCGCGCGCGATCGCCACCATCTGCTGCACCGCCACCGGATAGCTCGACAGCGGCAGGTCGACGTCGATGTCCAGGTTCAGTTCGCGCAGCAGCGCGCGGGCGCCCTCGCGCACCTGCTTCCAGTCGATCAGGCCGAAGCGGCGCGGATAGCGGCCGGCATACAGGTTTTCGGCCACCGACAGGTTCGGGCACAGGTTCACTTCCCGCGGTAGACCGTGCTGATGCCCTCGCGCTGCGCCTGCAGCGGCGAGGCCGGGGCGATGCCGCGGCCGTCCAGCTCGATCGTGCCGGCATCGGGCTGTTCCACGCCCGTGACCAGCTTGATCAGGGTCGACTTGCCCGCGCCGTTCTGGCCCATCAGCGCATGGATCTCGCCGGCGCGCAGCACCAGCCCGGCACCGTCCAGCGCCACGGTCGCGCCGAAGCGCTTGCCCAGACCTTCGGCACGCAGGATCACTCCGCTCATGCCGGCACCGGGGTGCACGCCCGCGCAGCCCGCCCGGGGCCGCGCGGAAACGACTGTCGTGCCATTGGACCGCGCCTCAGTACTTGCGGTTGGGCAGTTCGGTCGCGGCCTTATCGCGGGTGAACACGCCCTCCTCGACCTCCACCCGCTTCGGCAGCGGCTTGCCGGCATGCACGTCGCGGATGATCTGCGCCAGCTGCGGGCCGAGCAGCGGATTGCACTCCACCGTGGCATTGAGCTTGCCGGCCTTCATCGCCTCGAACGCGCCGCGCACGCCGTCGATCGAGACGATGCGGATGTCCTCGCCCGGCTTCAGCCCGGCTTCCTCGATCGCCTGGATCGCGCCGATGGCCATGTCGTCGTTGTGCGCGAACAGCACGTCGATGCCGTCGCGGCCTTCGGCCTTGAGGAAGGCTTCCATCACTTCCTTGCCCTTGGCCCGGGTGAAGTCGCCGCTCTGCGAGCGGACGATGGCGAAGCGCGGATCGGCGCCGATCACTTCCTTGAAGCCGGCCATGCGGTCGATGGCCGGGGCCGAGCCGACCGTGCCCTGCAGCTCGACGATGCGGACCGGCGCAGTCGTTGCCTTGCTGTCCTCGACCAGCCAGCGCGCGGCGCGGCGGCCTTCCTCGACGAAGTCCGAACCGATCAGGGTCGTGAACAGCGACTCGTCGGACACGTCGACGCCGCGGTCGGTCAGCACCACCGGGATGTTGGCGGCTTTGGCCTCGCGCAGCACGGTCTCCCAGCCCGACTCGACCACCGGCGAGAACGCGATCACGTCCACGCCCCGGGCGATGAACGAGCGCAGCGCCTTGATCTGGTTCTCCTGCTTCTGCTGCGCGTCGGAGAACTTGAGCTTGAACTCCGGCGCAGCCAGCGCCTCCTTCACCGAGCGCGTGTTGGCGGTGCGCCATTCGCTCTCGGCGCCGACCTGGCTGAAGCCGACCGTGATCGCGCCGTCCTTCGTCGCCGTCGTGTCATTGCCGCCCTTGCCGCAGGCGCCCAGACCACCGCGCACAGCATCGCCGCCGCCAGCTTCAAACCCTTCTTCATCGCTCCTCCCTCGATGCATGTAATGCCCCCGCCGCCGCCATCACCTCGTGATCGGAGACGTACCGCGCACCCTCCGTGCGCGGCTGCGGAGGTGCGGTTCAGGCCGCGGTATAGGCGGTCTTGACCGTCGTGTAGAACTCCACCGCGTAGCGACCCTGCTCGCGCGGACCGTAGCTGGACGCCTTGCGCCCGCCGAACGGCACGTGCGGATCAACGCCCGCGGTCGGCAGGTTCACCATCACCATGCCCGCCTGCGCATGCCGCTTGAAATGCGTGGCGTACTTGAGCGAGGTGGTGCAGATGCCTGCGCACAGGCCGAACTCGGTGTCGTTGGCCAGTGCCAGCGCGTGCTCGTAGTCGTCGGCGCGCAGCAGCGCGGCGACCGGCCCGAAGATTTCCTCGCGGGCGACGCGGTCCGACGGCTTGGCCGCGAACAGGGTCGGTGCCAAGGAAGTGGCCCCCATCTTCCATTCCACGCGTTCGCCACCGGCGAGCAGTTCGCCGCCGTCCTCATGGCCAGCCCGGATGTAGGACAGGTCGGTGTCCAGCTGCGCCTGGCTGGCAACCGGGCCGATGTCCACGCCCTGCTCGAGCGGGTCGCCGACCTTCACCTTGGCCAAGGCGCGCCTGCACCTTGGCCACGAATGCGTCGTAGATGCTGTTCTCCACGATCAGCCGGCTCGACGCGGTGCAGCGCTGGCCGGTGGAGAAGTAGGCGCCGTTGACCGCGCATTCCACCGCCTTGTCCAGGTCGGCGTCGGCCAGCACCACCAGCGGATTCTTGCCGCCCATCTCCATCTGCACCTTCAGCGCACGCGCGGCGGCCTGCTTCAGCAGCGCATGGCCGGTGGGCACCGAGCCGGTGAAGGTCAGCGCGTCCAGGCCCTTGTGCTCGACCAGCGCCTTACCGACCACGCGGCCGCTGCCGAGGACCATGTTGAATGCACCTTCCGGCAGTCCGGCGCTGCGAGGATCTCGGCGATTGCCCAGGCGCAGCCGGGTACGATCTCGGCCGGCTTGAACACCACGGTATTGCCGTAGGCCAGCGCCGGCGCGATCTTCCATACCGGGATCGCCAGCGGGAAGTTCCACGGCGCGATGATGCCGACGGTGCCGACCGGCTCGCGGGTGATCTCCACGTCCACGCCCGGGCGGGTCGAGGCCAGCTTCTCGCCGGGGATGCGCAACGCCTCGCCGGCGAAGAACTTGAAGATCTGCCCGGCGCGGGCGGCTTCACCGATGCTCTCGGCCAGGGTCTTGCCTTCCTCGCGCGCCAGCAGCCGGCCCAGTTCCTCCTTGCGCGCCAGAATCTCGCTGCCGACGAAGTCGAGGATGTCGGCGCGCTGCTGCGGGGTGGTCAGCGACCACTTCGGCAGCGCCGCGGCGGCGGCATCGACGGCCTGCGCGGTGCGCGCGGCATCCACGGTGCCGTAATGGCCGACCGGGCTGGACAGGTCCGACGGGTTCTCGTCGGCATGGCCGCCATCACCCTCGACCCACTGGCCGGCGATGAAGCTGCTGAAACGCTGTTCGCTCATAACGGGACATCTCCTTGCATGTACTTGCGCGCGGCTGCGCCGCGCCTGCCGCCACCTTACAGGCTGCGCACGCCGCCCGGCGCGAAACCCGAGGCCACGGTACGCAGCGGATTGGCCAGCGGCGCGCCCAGTTCCGGCAGCTCGATCTCGAACACGTCGCCGGGCGCGGCGCGTACGCCATCGGCGAAGCTCAGCGTGGCGGTGCCGAAGAAGTGCAGGTGCACGTCGCCCGGGCGCCGGTGCGCGGCGTACTTGAAATGGTGGTACTCGAGGTTCTCCAGCGAGTGGCACATGTTGGCCTCGCCGGTGAGGAAGGGCTTTTCCCACACCACCGCGCCGTCGCGGCGCAGGCGGCTGGTGCCGCGCAGGTCGCGCGGCAGCGCACCGGTGCGCAGCTCCGGGCCGACCGCGCACGCGCGCAGCTTGGAATGGGCCAAGGTACAGGTAGTTCTGGCGCTCGGTGACGTGGTCGGAAAACTCGTTGCCGATCGCGAAGCCGAGCCGGTGCGGGGTCCCGTCCGGACCGATCAGGTACAGGCCGACCAGTTCGGGTTCCTCGCCGCCGTCGAGGGCGAAATCCGGCGAGGGCAGCGGCGCGCCCGGCGCCACCACGTTCGCGCCGTCGCCCTTGTAGAACCACTCCGGCTGCGCACCGGCCTTGCCCGGCTCGGGGATGCCGCCTTCCACGCCCCACTGGAACATCCGCATCGAGTCGGTCAGCGTTCCGGCCTCGGCCTGCTGCTGGAGGTTCTGGTGCATGGCGTCGCGCGCGGCCGCGCTGCCCAGGTGGGTCAGGCCGGTGCCGGTGACCAGGCAGTGCGCCGGATCCGGGTGGTGCAGCGGGCTGAGCACGCGCCCGGCCTGCAGCAGCGCGGCGTAGTCGAGCGTGGTCCGGCCGACGGCGACTGCGACCTGCGCCTCCAGGCTGCGCCCGGTCGCCAGCGCCGCGCCGGCAAGCGCGTAGGTCGACTCGACGCCTTCGAGCAGGTTCACGCGCTTGCCCTCGGCATCGACCACGCCGACCCGCGTGGTTCCGGTCTCGTCCAGCAGCTGGATCAGTCGCATCGCTCTTCGGCCTGCCCTTTGAATGGAAGGCACGCGCCCCGGGGAGAGTGCGGGACAGGACGTGCCTGCAGCCATTCTGCCGATGACAGGCATATGCATCCAATCCATTTTCGTGCATAACATATACAAACATTCGTATCCATGGAGTCAGCGCTTGCCGCAGAACGTGCCTGGTTCGTCCGCGCCCGGCTCAAGACCCGGCAGCTGATGCTGCTGATCGCGATCGACGAGGAAGGCAACATCCATCGCGCCGCCGAATCGCTGGCGATGTCGCAGCCGGCCGCCTCCAAGCTGCTCAAGGACCTGGAGGAGATGATCGGCGTGCCGCTGTTCGAGCGCCTGCCGCGCGGCATGTCCCCTACCTGGTACGGCGAGACGATGATCCGCCACGCGCGCATCGCCCTACCCAGCCTCGGCGAGGCCGGCGCGGAGATCGAGGCGCTCAAGGGCGGCTGGGCCGGCAGCGTCGCGGTCGGCGCGATCGCCGGTCCGGCGATGAGCCTGCTGCCGACCGCGCTGGCGCGGATCGCCCGGCAGAATCCCGACCTGCGCGTGTCGCTGCTGGTGGAGAGCAGCGACGTGCTGCTCGAACGGCTGGAACAGAACCGGCTCGACTTCCTGGTCGCACGCCTGTTCGAGCGCCACGACAAGCGCCACCTGCACTACCAGGCGCTGGCCGACGAGGAGATCTGCGCGATCACCCGGCCGGGCCATCCGATCCTGGCGCTGGGACAACCCGACCTGGCCGAACTGGCGCGCGGCAGCTGGATCGTGCCGCCGGAAGGCAGCGTGCTGCGCCATCGCTTCGAACTGATGTTCCGCAGCGCCGGCCTGCAGCCGCCGCGGCAGGTGCTGGCGACCACGGCGCTGATGTTCATGACCAAGATGCTGCAGGAGAGCGACTACATGGCGGTGGTACCGCTGGACGTCGCCCGCCACTACGTCGAGCACGGCATGGTGCGGATCGTGCCGGTCGAGCTGTCCTGCAACATGGACTCGTTCGGGATCATCACCCGCACCGACTGGTTGCTGTCGCCGGGCGCGAGGGTCGTGCTGCAGGCCTTGCAGGAGACCGCGGCGGAGATCTACGGGGCGCCGCCGGCGTAGACATGGCCGCGGCAAACGGAGCGGCCACCGTCATTCCGGCAACCACTCTCCGACGGTGAGGCAGCAACATCGGCGTCACGAGTTTGCTGTTGCCGTGGCCCTCGCTCCTGCCCTTCCCCGCCGGTAAAGCGAGCCGAGCATCGCAGCGGCGGCGGGGGGGCGAAGAGGCCCACATGTCTGAGCGCAGCGAGTTGTGGGCCGTCCCCCGCCGGCGCGAGAAGCGCAGGGTACCGGCCGCGCAGCGGCCGGATCGCGTCCCCGGCTGTGCTTTCTTCTTGGTTACTTCTTCTTTGCACAAGCAAAGAAGAAGTGACTCGCTCGACGCGAAGCGGCGAGTGAAAGCCCTGCTTTGCGGATCCCGCAGGGCACGCCAGCCCTCCGATGCAGTGCGCGCACGGGAGTGACACCGCACGTCCGGTTGATCCCGGGCCGCACACGCCGTCAGTCGTGGAACGCCTCGACCACCTTGCGCCGGCCGAGCATGAACGCATCGGCGACATGGCGCAGCGGGGCCATATCCACGTCCGAGTGGCCCGTCCCGATGATCTCGGCGAAGCGTTCGTAAAGCCGCGGGTACTCGCGCTCTGGCTGCTCGTGCACCAGCCGGCCATCGACCGAGAGTTTGGCGCCACCTTCCGCCAGCACCATTTCGCCGGCATCGGTCTGGGCGACGATGTCCCAGCTCTGCTTGCCGGTCTGGCGCCAGTCGAACTCGGCCACCAAGGTCTGGCCCGCCGCATCGGTGAAGGTGATCGACGCGGCGATCGGCGCGTCGCGGTTTTCCGGGAACTCCAGCGTCGCCGCGGTGGCGAACACCGGGCGCGGCAGGATCCGGGTGACGATGGACAGCGCATTGATGCCCGGGTCGAACACGCCCATACCACCGGGCTGCCAGATCCAGTCCTGGTTGGGATGCCACTGGCGCACGTCTTCCTTCCAGGTCACGCGCATCGAGCGGATCCGCGTGCCGGCGAGGAGTTCCCGCGCCGCCTCCACCGCCGGCGCATAGCGCGAATGCCAGCTGGCGAACAGCGACACGCCGTTGGCCGAGGCCAGCGCGGCTAGGTCCTCGACCTCCGACAGGGTCGCGCCCGGCGGTTTTTCCATAACACGTGCTTGCCCGCCGCCAGCGCCTTCACCGCGGCCGCGTAGCGGTACTGCGGCGGCATGCACAGCGAGACGGCCTGGATCGACGGGACCGCCGCCAGCATTTCATCGATCGAGGTGAAGTTGTCGACGCCCTCGACCCGGCCATGGCGGCTCGCCGCGGCGACCAGGCGGTAGTCGCCGTTGGCGGCCACCGCCGGCAGGTGCTGGTCGCGCACGATCTTGCCGATGCCGACGATGGCGAGTTTGATTTCCGACACGAAGCATTCTCCACTTGAAGGCGCAGGATCGAAGGCGCTGGCCCCGATCATGCGAAGGTGATCTGTGACGCGGGCGACGCGGACGCGGCCCTCAGGCACGCTCCAGCGCCGCAGCGACCTCGTCCCAGCCGCGGTCGCGGCCGGGCGTGGCAAAGCGGTATTCGATCCGGCGGCGGTAGACCGTGCCCGGCCGCAGGATCGCATCGGGGAATCCCGGCCGGTTGGGTGCATCGGGGAAACCCTGCGGCTCCAGGCACAGGCCGCGCCCGAGACCCGGATGCTGGCTGTCCAGCGCATGGCCGTCGTACAGCTGCAGCGCCGGCGCATCGCTGTCGATCCGCATGGCGATGCCGCTGTACGGCGAATACAGCGTCGCCGCCGTGCCCCGACGGATGCATCGCCACCGCGCGCGTCCAGCACCAGGCAGTGGTCGTAGCCGCCGCCGGTGCGCAGCTGCGGATCAGCGCGGTCGTACCCCGCGTCCAGGTGCGCGCGACGCGGAAGTCGAACGGCGTGCCGGCCGTGTCGGCGACCTCGCCGAGCGGGATCAGGGCGCCGTCCACCGGCAGGTAGCCACCGGCCGGTACGCGCAGCCACTGCGCCGACGCCGGCACCGACGGATCGCCGGCGAGGTTGAAATAGGGGTGGTGGGTCGGATTGAACGGCGTCGGCGCGTCACTGGTCGCCTTGAAATCCAGGCGCAGCCGCGAACCCTGCAACCGGTAGGTCGCGCTCACGTCCAGGTTCCCCGGATAGCCTTCCTCGCCATCCGGCGAGCGGTAGCTGAGCGCCAGCATGCCCGCGTCCTGCACCTCCACCGTCCAAAGCCGGCGTCCGAAGCCGTACGCGCCGCCATGCAGGTGGTTGCGGCCCTCGTTGGCGGTGACCCCGGTGGCGCCGGCCATCAAGCGTGTACGCCGCACCGCCGATGCGGTTGCCGAAACGCCCGACCAGGATGCCGAGGTAGGCGGGATCGTCGTAGTAGGCGCGCGCGTCCCCCGGGCCGAGGACCAGGCGGGTACGACCATGCGCGCCGGGGAACTCCAGGTTCATGCGGATGCCGCCCAGGTCGAGGATTTCCGCCGACAGGCCGTCGGCTTCGCCCAGCCGCCAGGCGTGGACCGGGCTTCCGTCCTCCAGCTGGCCGAATGGCCTGTTTCCCGTCATCGGGTGGTTCCCCGCCACACCGGCCGCAATCCGGCCGCGGGCAGGATAGACGCCGCTTCGCAGCACGACCAATGCCACCTGCGGCATGGCAATCGCGCGGAATGGAATGGCTCCGAGGGCACCGGCACGCGCGCCCGAACGGATACGCGTTCCAGTATCGATCGGAGCAGCAAATTCATTGGAAGGTTATGGAACCGGCCTCTATGCTCGACCCGTTTTCCCCCGCGGGCGCCGCAGGCAGGGAAGCACCGGCGCAGGAATGCATGCGCCTGGAGAACAGGGGGTGGCAATGAATGCACTCGCGTTCGACGGCATCTCCGCGTGCCGCGGCGCAGGGCTGTTGCCGATACCGGGCCCCGACTGGCCCCGCCCCGGGCTCCGGCGACCTGGGCCATCCGTTCCGAGCCACGCCTGGCCCGACGCAAGCCGCGTCCCGCCAGGCGATTCCAGCAACGCGACATCGAGGTAGGAAGAATGCTGAAGCAGACACTACGCACGCTGGCCATGGCGACGGCCCTGTGCACCGCCACCGGCGCGAACGCCCAGGAGAAGCCGCGGTCACGGCTACGCTGCGTGTCGATCGCCCCGGCGAAACCGTCAGCCGCAACATCTTCGGCCAGTTCGCCGAACACCTGGGCTACGGCATCTACGGCGGCATCTGGGTCGGCGAGGATTCGAAGATCCCCAACACCCGTGGCTACCGCAACGACGTGGTCGCGGCGCTGAGGACCCTGCAGGTGCCGGTGACGCGCTGGCCGGGCGGCTGCTTCGCCGACGAGTACTACTGGCGCGACGGCATCGGCCCGCGCGACAAGCGCCGGGTCAAGGTCAACACCCACTGGGGTGGCGTGATCGAGCCCAACACCGTGGGCACCCACGAGTTCATGGAGTTCGCCGAACTGATCGGTACCGACCCCTACATCTCCGGCAACGTCGGCAGCGGTTCGCCGCGCGAGATGGCCGAGTGGGTCGAATACATGACCTTCCCGAAGGACTCCTCGCTGGCCGAGGAGCGGCGCCGCAACGGCCGCGACACGCCATGGAAGCTGCCCTACTTCGGCATCGGCAACGAGCTTTGGGGATGCGGCGGCAACATGTCCGCCGAACACGCGGCCAACCTGCACCGCCAGTACCAGACGTTCATCAAGGTCCCCGCCGGGCAGCAGGTGGTCAAGGTCGCCGCCGGTGCCAACGGCGACGACTACCACTGGACCGAAGTGATGATGCGCGACGCGGGCAAGCACATGGATGCCCTGTCGGTGCACTACTACACCATCCCCGGCGGCTGGCCGCCGCGACAGTCCTCGTACGAGTTCGACGAGACCGGCTGGATCGAGGTGCTGTCGGCCGCGCTGAAGATGGACGAACTGGTCACGAAGCACAGCGCGGTCATGGACAGGTACGACCCGGAGAAAAAGGTCGCGCTGTACGTGGACGAATGGGGCACCTGGTACGCCGCCCTGCCGGACACCAACCCCGGCTTCCTGCAGCAGCAGAACACGCTGCGCGATGCGCTGGTCACTTCGCTGCACTTCGACATCTTCAGCGACCACGCCGACCGGGTGAAGATGGCCAACATCGCGCAGATGGTCAACGTGCTGCAGGCCATGATCCTGACCCGCGACGAGAAGATGCTGCTCACCCCGACCTACCACGTGTTCGAGATGTACAAGCCATACCAGGATGCGATCCACCTGCCCCTGGACCTGCAGTCGCCGACCTATACGCACGGCAAGCTCTCGGTGCCGGCGGTGCACGGCTCGGCGGTGAAGGCCAAGGACGGGCATGTATACGTCGCCCTGACCAACCTCGATCCGGACAACCCGGCCAGTGTCTCCACGGCGGTGGCGGGCCTGTCGCCGACGGCAGTCAGCGGACGGATCCTGACCGCGCCGGCAATCACCGCGCACAACACGTTCGAATCGCCGGACGCGGTGGCACCGAAGGCGTTCACCGGCGCGCGCATCGAAGGCGGCACGCTTACGGTGGACCTGCCGCCGAAGTCGGTGGTGATGCTGCAGCTGCGCTGAGCGGCCCTCCCATGGTCCATCACGCAACACAGAAGGGGCGCCTCGGCGCCCCTTCTGTGTTTGCAGCACCGGGCGCCCGCTGTGCTCCGCGGCGCCGGACGCCGAGCGCCGCAGTATTGCAATACGCGTATCGGTCTTCTTGTATTTGTTATTTTTCGTGCATTCCTCCGCCCGGTAGCATCCCCCGCAACGGGTCGCGCCTGCCCGCCGGGCCGGCGCCGACCCGGCCGATTCCACACCGGGCAGGGATCCCGACCGCATGAGCGACTCCAGCAAACCGCCCTTCCGCAGCCGCCAGTGGTTCGGTCGCGAGGGCAAGCAGGGCTTCTATTACCGCAGCTGGCTCAAGGGCCTTGGCCTGCCGCACGACATGTTCGACGGCCGCCCGGTGATCGGCATCTGCAATACCTTATCGGAACTGACCCCGTGCAACAGCTCGCTGCGCGAGCTGGCCGAGCACGTCAAGCGCGGCGTGTACGAGGCCGGCGGCTTCCCGCTGGAATTCCCGGTGATGTCGCTGGGCGAGACCCAGATCCGCCCCACCGCCATGCTGTTCCGCAACCTTACCAGCATGGACGTGGAGGAATCGATCCGCGCCAATCCGATCGATGGCGTGGTCCTGCTGATGGGCTGCGACAAGACCACGCCCTCGCTGATGATGGGCGCGGCCAGCGTCGACCTGCCGACCATCGGCGTCTCCGCCGGCCCGTCGCTGTCGGGCAACTGGCGCGGCAAGCCGCTCGGCTCGGGCACCGGCGTGATCGGGATGTCGGAGATGGTCCGCGCCGGCACGCTGTCGCAGGATGAGTTCACCGAGGCCGAGTCGTGCATGCAGCGCTCCAAGGGCAGCTGCATGACCATGGGCACCGCCTCGACGATGGCCAGCATGGTCGAATCGCTGGGCATGTCGCTGCCGGAGAACGCGGCGATCCCCGCCGTGGACGCGCGCCGCTTCCGCCTGGCGCACCTGTCGGGCCGGCGCATCGTCGAGATGGTGCGCGAGGACCTGCGCATGTCCAAGGTGCTGACCCGCGCCGCCTTCGCCAACGCGATCCGTACCAATGCCGCGATCGGCGGTTCGACCAATGCGGTGATCCATCTGCTGGCGATCGCCGGCCGGCTCGGCGTGCCGCTGTCGCTGCAGGACTGGGACGAGATCGGTTCGCGCCTGCCCTGCCTTATCAACCTGATGCCGTCGGGCCAGTACCTCATGGAGGATTTCTACTACGCCGGCGGCCTGCCGGCGGTGCTGCGCGAGATCTCCCGGCACCTGGAGCTGGACGCGCTGACGGTCAACGGCCGCACCCCGGCGAGAACATCGCCGATGCGCCGTGCTGGAACCAGGACGTGATCCGGCCGCTGGACCAGCCGCTGCGTGCGGAAGCCGGCATCGCCGTGCTGCGCGGCAACCTGGCCCCGGACGGCGCGGTGATCAAGCCGTCGGCGGCCTCACCGCACCTGCTGAAGCATCGTGGCCGGGCGGTGGTGTTCGAGAGCATCGAGGAGTTCAAGGCGCGCATCGACGACGAGGCCCTGGACATCGACGAGACCTGCGTGATGGTGCTGAAGAACTGCGGTCCGCGCGGTTATCCAGGATGGCCGAGGTCGGCAACATGCCGCTGCCGCCGAAGCTGCTGCGCCAGGGGGTGACCGACCTGGTCCGCATCTCCGACGCGCGCATGAGCGGCACCGCCTACGGCACCGTGGTCCTGCACGTGTCGCCTGAAGCGGCCGCCGGCGGTGCACTGGCGCTGGTGCGCGAGGGCGACTTCATCGAACTCGACGTGGCCGGCCGGCGCCTGCACCTGGATGTGTCCGCGGAAGAACTGGCGCGGCGGCGCGCGGAGTGGACGCCATTGCCGGCGCCTGCGCGCGGCTGGGCCAAGCTCTACGTCGATCACGTGCAGCAGGCCCATCTGGGCGCGGACCTGGACTTCCTGGTCGGCGGCAGCGGTGGCGATGTCGCCCGCGACTCACACTGAATTCCGGTGTTGCCTCGCCCCTTCTCCGGCCCGGACCGGAACTCCCGTGGGGGCGAGGTTCTTTTCCCAGGTGCGTTGAAACCCGGCATGCGCCCCATAATATGACGCTACGCCACACCGACCGCGTGGACCGCGACCGGCGCAGGCTGCTGGCCGCGCTCGTGCCGGCGGCGACTCTGCCGCTGGTGCCGCCCCCCTGGTGCTGCACGCCGCCACCATGCCGGTCGCGCGCGGACCGCTGCGGTTCGCTGCCCTCGCCGATGTGCGCCTGGGTGACGGACCATTCGCCCGCTCCAGTGCGCTCAACCTGCGCTATCTCGCCGCGCTGGACATGGACCGTCTGCTGGCGCCGTTCCGGATCGAAGCCGGCCTGACCTCGGCTGCGGCGAAATACCCGAACTGGGAGTCGATGGGCCGGATGGCCACACCGCCGGCCACTACCTGTCGGCGCTGGCACAGCAGGCCGCACAGGGCCAGGCGCCCATGCGCCGTCGACTGGGCTACATGGTCGACGCGCTGGCGCAGTGCCAGCGCGCGCACGGCGACGGCTACGTCGGCGGCGTGCCCGGTGGCCGCGTGCTGTGGGAGCGGATTGCATCCGGCAGCTTAAGGCCGAGGCATTCTCGCTGGAAGGCGCCTGGGTGCCGTTCTACAACCTGCACAAGACCTTCGCCGGCCTGCGCGACGCCTGGCTGCTGACCCGCGATGCGCAGGCGCGCGAGGTGCTGGTCGGTTTCGCCGACTGGGCCGACCGGCTGGTCGCCGGCCTCGACGACGCGCAGCTGCAGCGCATCCTCGACACCGAACACGGGGGCATGAACGAAGTGCTGGCCGACGTGTACGCCATCACCGGCGACCGTCGCTACCTGGCACTGGCGCGGCGCTTCTCGCACCGCGCCCTGCTCGATCCGCTGCTGCGCGGCGAAGACAGGCTCGACGGCCTGCACGCCAACACCCAGATTCCCAAGGTGATCGGTTTTGCCCGGATCGGCGAGCTCGACGGCGACGAGGCGTGGATCGAGGCGGCGCGGTTCTTCTGGGAGCGGGTTGCGCTCCACCGCAGCATCGCGTTCGGCGGAAACAGCGTGCGCGAGCATTTCAATCCGGCGGGCGACTTCGCGCCGATGGTGCAGTCGCGCGAAGGTCCGGAAACCTGCAACAGCTACAACATGCTCAAGCTGACCCTGCTGCTGGACCGGCTGCGTCCGGACCCGCGGCACGCGGACTTCTACGAGCGCACGCTGTTCAACCACATCCTGTCCACCCAGCACCCCGGCCACGGCGGACTGGTCTACTTCACCCCGATCCGGCCACGCCACTACCGGGTCTACTCGCAGCCGCAGGAATGCTTCTGGTGCTGCGTCGGCAGCGGCATGGAGAACCATGGCCGCCACGCCGCCTTCGCCTACGCGCACGATGACCGGGCGCTGCGGGTCAACCTGTACATGGATTCGCAGCTGCACTGGGCCGCACGCGGGCTGGTGCTGCACCAGCAGACCCGCTTCCCGGAGGAACCGCGCAGCGAACTGCGGCTGGCGCTGGAGCGGCCGCAGGCGTTCGCGCTGGAGCTGCGCCACCCGCACTGGCTGCACGGACCACTGCAGGTGAAGGTAAACGGCCGCCCCTGGCCGCTGCGGTCCACGCCATCCTCGTACGCGCGCATCGAACGGCGCTGGAAAGACGGCGACCGGGTCGAGGTCGAGCTGCCGATGCACACCCGGATCGAGGCGCTGCCCGACGGATCGGACTGGGTCGCGGTGATGCACGGCCCGCTGATGCTGGCCGCGCGCAGTGGCGAGGAGGACCTCGACGGCCTGCTCGCCGACGCCGGCCGCGGCAGCCACATCGCGCCCGGCCCGTACCTGCCGCTGGACCGCGCGCCGATGCTGGTCGGCGAACGCGACGCGCTCACCCAGGGCATCGAGCCCGTCCCCGGCGAACCGCTGGTGTTCAGCGCCGCCGCGCTGGTGCGCCCCGGCCGGTTCCGCGAGCTGCGCCTGGAGCCGCTGCACCGCATCCATGACGCACGCTACATGGCGTACTGGCGTACCGCCACGCCGGGCCAGTATCCGGCCGTGGTCGCGTCGATCGAGGCCGCCGAACGCGAACGCCAGGCTGTTGGAGGCGCGCACGCTGGACCAGGGTGCAGCCGGGCGAACAGCAGCCGGAAGTCGACCACGCCTATGAGGGCGAGGATTCATCGACCGGCGTGCTCCTCGGCCGCCGCTGGCGTGACACCGGCCGCGGCTTTTCCTATCGCTTGCTGGCCCCTGCAGATGACGCCGGGGCACGCCTCTCGCACTGCGGCTGACCCTGTTCGGCGGCGACTGGCAGGTGGCCATGGACGTGGAGGTCGACGGCGTCCCGCTCGGAACGGTCCACCTGGACGGCTCGGGCGTGGACGACTTCGTCACCCGCGAGATCGCGCTGCCGCCGACGTTGGCCACGGCTGCGCGCGCGGGAGAAGGTATCCGGGTGCGCATGCTCGCCCGCGACGGTCGCCGCACCGCCCGCCTGTTCGAACTGCGCCTGGTGAAGCAGCCGCCGGCCGCGCCAGGCTGGGCCATCGGCCGATCCGGCCCGCGCGCGACGACGCCACGGCGATGCAGATCGCCCTCGACACGCTGCCGCTGCCGCGATCGGATGGCCGCCAGCAGGCCGGCGGCACGGGCGAGGTACCGCATACCGGCAGGGACTGCACGCGGCGCGCCGGCGCGGGCACAACAAGACGAGCGGACCGGGCCCGGTCAGTCCGTTCCAGCCGGAACGCCTGCCTGCAGGCGGCGGAGTTCGGTGGCGCACGCGGTGGCCTCCAGCGGCGGGTAGTACACATAGCCCTGCACGACGTGGCAGCCCAATGCATCGAGCAGCCGCACATGGGCTGTCGATTCGACGCCTTCGGCGACGAGCTTCTTGTCCAGCGCCTTGGCCAAGGGCAATGATCGAACGCACCACCGCGACCGAGGCCCGGTCCTGGTCCAGATCGGCCATGAACGCACGGTCGATCTTGAGCGTATCGATGGGCAGGCGCGTCAGGTAGGCGAGCGACGAGTAGCCGGTGCCGAAATCGTCGATCGCCACCGTGGCTCCGGCTTCGCGGATGGCCCGCAGTTGCTGGAGGGCGACCCCGCCGCCGCTGACCAGCAGCGATTCGGTCACCTCGATCTCGAGGTGGCTCCACTCGATTCCGCTCGCGGCCACGGCGTTGGCGATCACGTCGGACAGGTTGCCCGAACGCAGCTGGTAGCTGGAGACGTTGACGGCCATGAGCCCGGGGTCGATGCCCCAGGACTGCCATGAGGCCAGTTGGTGACAGGCCCGCTCGAGCACGAACGCACCCAGTTCTTCGATCAGGCCGCACTCCTCGGCCACGCCGATGAACGTATCGGGAGCGATGCGTCCCCGGGTGGGGTGGGTCCACCGCGCCAGCGCCTCCGTGCCGACGATGCGACCCGTGCGGCTGTCCACGCGCGGCTGGTAGTGCACCTCCAGCAGGCCCGTGCGGATCGCCACGCGCAGGTCGTTCTCCAGCCGCACCCGGTTCAATGCCGACTCGTTCATCCCCTCGTCGAAGAAGGCCATGCATCCGCCACCGGACTTCTTCGCCCGGTACATCGCCACGTCGGACTTGTGGATCAGGTCGTGGGCCTTACGCCATGGTCGGGGTACATCGCCAGGCCGGCACTGAAGCCGACGACGAGCTCGGTGCCACTGGCCGCGAGCGGCGCCTCGAAGGACGCCGCAAGGTCGGCGGTGATGCGCGCGGCGTCCGCCGGCGAGTGCAGGTTGCGAAGGATCACGAAGAACTCGTCGCCACCGAACCGGGCCAGGAAACTGTCAGGCCCGATGCCCTGCCGGATCCGTTCACCGGCATGCACCAGGACAAGGTCGCCTTGCGCGTGGCCAAGGCCATCGTTGATCGACTTGAAGCGGTCCAGGTCGATGAACACCGCCGCGAATTTCTCCCCGCTCGCCTTGGCGCTTTCGATCGCCTGCGCCAGGACCTCCAGCGCGGCAAGCCGGTTGGCTAAGGCCGGTCAGCGGATCGTGCCGGGCCCAAACAGGAGCAGGTTCTCGTGCTCCTCTACCGCCAGCGCGACGGCGACGCGTTCAGCCAGCTCGCGCACCTCGAGCAGAACCTGATCGCCAGGCTCCTCGCCGCCGTCGCAGGCCAGGGCAATCCATGCGCGCGACTGTTCGCGATGCCCTGGGCGAGCACCAGTGCCTTGTCCACCCCATGCTGGCGGAAGCCGCTGCCGACCTCACGCATCGCCGTCCAGCAGCCCGGCTCCAATGCGTACGCCGCTTCGTGCATCGGATCCTGCAGCCCGCTCGCCGATTCCACCTGGCGTTGGCCGCGCATGCGCAGGAAATGCCGCCGGGGCGTTCGCGGGTCCACCCCGGGCAGGCTCATGCCGACGCCGGCCACCCCGGTGATTTCGTGGATGCGCGCAACGACCATGTCGATCACGGCCGCCGACGGCACCCGTTCGAGGATCAGTCGATCGATCTCCGACAGCGTGCGCAGGGTATCCATCTGCCGGCGGATGTGGCGCTCCATGTCGTCGAAGGCGTGGGCCAGGTGTCGAACTCGTCTTCCGGATGGGCCTCGACCCGCTGCGTTCCGGACTGCCCTACCGCCCGGATCCGGCCCACCAGCCGCTCCAGCGGCACCAGGGATCCTGCGGATCTCGATCGAGCTCAGCATGAGCACCAGCAGCAGCAGGCCCACGGCCAGCGGTGTCAGGAAGTTCAGATAGCTGGCCAGCACCGGCTGGCGCTCGCCGACGCCGTCACGCGCCATGACCCGGCACCGAAGGCAGGTTCAAGGAACAGCTCCCATTCGTCGCGGATCGCCGCTGCGGGCCAATCGCCGTCGGCCAGGCCGCCATGGCAGCGCAGGATGTGGGTCCCGGCGTGGACACAGATCCGGCCATCGAAGGCCTTATCGTCGCTGTCACCCCACAGGAAACGCGCACGGACGACGCCGGCAAGAAGATAGTCGCCCCCGCACCGCGGCGCCGCCCCAGCAGCACGACCTGCGGATCCTGCTCCGGTGCGCCCGCGGGCAGCACCACCAGCGTGGCGGACGGGCCGCGGTGGCCCGCCTGCCGCGCCAGCAGTCCGCCCAGGCCTGCGCCGCCCGCGTCATCCAGCGGCAACGGCAGTCTCTCGATCCGCGAAAAGAACGGCTCCAGCAAGGCGCCGTCCACTGCCGTCGTACCGTCGTCGGCATCCACCTGCCGCAGCATCGCGTGGGCCGAGTCGAGGCGCTCGAACAGGGTCAAGGCGTAGTGCTTGATCTCGGTGCGGAGGGCGGCGTGGCTCGACTCGAGCGCATTGGCCGAGGCGGTCCGCCAGGTCAGCCAGGACACCGCCACGGCAGGCACCACCACGGCAACGCAGAAGGTCAGGAAGATCCGCCTTCCCAACCTGCTTCGCAGGAACGTCCCTTCGATCCAGTGAGGCAAGTGCATGCGCGGGCGTCAGAAGTCCGCGGCCAGGCCGATGTAGGCGCCGTCGCGCGCCCGGATCACGTCATCGAGGCTGTCCTTCTGGCTGACCTGCGACTTGAAGACCCCGTCCTTGCCCGCGCTGAAAAGGTCGTAGTCGCTGTTCAGCGGGTTGAGCCTCTTGTCCTTGCGGGCTTCCCCCTTGCTGCCATTCACCCCGGCCAGCGGCGTGTAGTGATACGGGCGCTGCCATGGATCCAGCAGCGCCCCCTTGCCGACCTGCGCCAACGAGTCGGGCAGGTCTCCCCGTTGTCGTTCCGGTAGCGCAGGATCAGCATTTCGATCAGGGCGATATCCGCCTGCGCGGCCGCGCTCTTCGAGCGATCGATATACCGGGTGAACTGCCCGACCGCCAGGGATCGTGAGGATTGCGGCCACGCCCAAGGCCAGCATCAGCTCGAGCAGGGTGAAACCCCACGCCCGCCGGTTGCGGCAAAGCCTTGGCCAACTAGAGGGAGTTCCGGATGTCATGTCTGCCGCATCTGGTCCGCGTTTTCCAGCCAAGGCACCGGCAGCTCCAAGCCTGGCGCCCGAATTCCGTCCAGAGGCACTCCATCGCCTCACGCGAAGCGTGAAAGCTGCGCGAGCTCCTCCACGCACGTACGTACCTGCGCCCTCAGCAGGGGCTCCGTGACGTCCGGCAATCGCCCGTGCGAAATCCAGATCGGCCGCGCCCGGCGCTACTTGAGCCCATTCGCCCCAGTTGGGTGTGCCCGGCCACGCGGGCAGCGGCGCGCGTCCACGCGGCGGCGGCTTCAGCGGTGTGGGCCGGGCCGGAAGCACGAAAGCCGCCCTTTCGGGGCGGCCTTGTCTGTCCTGCTGGACGCTGACCAGTCGAAAAAGGGCTCAAGCCGCTTGTTCGAGTGGTGGGCGGTACAGGGTTCGAACCTGTGACCCCTACCATGTCAAGGTAGTGCTCTACCGCTGAGCTAACCGCCCGGATGCTGCATTCCCGCGCGGATTGCCCGCGGCAGGGCGCGCATTCTACCCCGGGCGGCAGGGCCGGCACAACCTGTCCTCAACCCAGGCTGGCTTCCTTCAGCTTGCGGATCTGGTCGCGCAACCGCGCCGCGTCCTCGAACTTCCAGGTCACGGGCGTGCTGGTACATGCGCTGCTCCAGCTCGTGGATCCTTACCACGGCCTTGGCCGGATCCATGACCGCGTATTCGGCAGCGGATTCGGCGACCTGCCTTACCTTGCCGCGCGCCGCCTTGCCCTTGGCCTCGCCGGGCTCGGCGCGCGCGCCCTCCATCACGTCCATGATCGGGCGCACCACCTGCTTCGGCACGATCCCGTGGGCGGCGTTGTATTCGACCTGCTTCTCGCGGCGGCGGTCAGTCTCGTCGATCGCCGCCTGCATCGAGCGGGTCATCCGGTCGGCGTACAGGATCGCGGTGCCGCGCAGGTTGCGCGCGGCGCGGCCGATGGTCTGGATCAGCGAGCCGGTCGAACGCAGGAAGCCTTCCTTGTCCGCGTCGAGGATCGCCACCAGCGACACCTCGGGCATGTCCATACCCTCGCGCAGCAGGTTGATGCCGACCAGCACGTCGAACTTGCCCAGGCGCAGGTCGCGGATGATCTCCACGCGCTCGACCGTCTCCACGTCCGAGTGCAGGTAGCGCACCCGGATCCCGTGCTCGGACAGGTAGTCGGTCAGGTTCTCGGCCATGCGCTTGGTCAGCGTGGTGACAAGCACGCGGTCGCCATCGGCCACGCGCAGGTTGATCTCCGACATCAGGTCGTCGACCTGGGTGGCGACCGGGCGGATCTCCACCCTCGGGTCGACCAAGGCCGGTCGGGCGCACCACCAGCTCGACGATCTGGTCGCTGGCCTCGCGCAGTTCGTACGGACCCGGCGTGGCCGAGACGTAGATCGAACGCGGCGCGCGCCCCTCCCATTCCTCGAACTTCAGCGGGCGGTTGTCCAGCGCCGAAGGAAGGCGGAAGCCGAACTCCACCAGCGTCTCCTTGCGCGAACGGTCGCCCTTGTACATCGCTCCGATCTGCGGAATGGTCACGTGCGACTCGTCGACCACCAGCAGCGCATCGGCAGGCAGGTAGTCGAACAGGGTCGGCGGCGGCTCGCCCGGCGCTTTCCCCGTCAGGTGCCGCGAGTAGTTCTCGATGCCGGAGCAGTAGCCGACCTCGGCCATCATTTCCAGGTCGAACTGGGTGCGCTGCGCCAGGCGCTGCGCCTCGACCAGCTTGTTCTGCGCGTACAGCTGCTCCAGCCGCTCCTTCAGCTCGACCTTGATCGTCTCGATCGCGGAAAGCACGCGCTCGCGGGTGGTTGCGTAATGGGTCTTCGGATAGATCGTGTAGCGCGGCAGCTTGCGCAGCACCTCGCCGGTGAGCGGATCGAACAGGGCGATGTTCTCGATTTCGCCGTCGAACAGCTCGATCCGCACCGCCTCGGCATCGCTTTCGGCCGGATGCACGTCGATCACCTCGCCACGCACGCGGAAAGTGCCGCGCTGCAGTTCGTACTCGTTGCGGGTGTACTGCAGCTGGGTCAGGTGGCGCAGCAGCTCGCGCTGGTCCAGGCGCTCGCCGCGCGACAGGATCAGGCGCAGCGACAGGTAGTCCTCCGGCGCACCCAGGCCGTAGATCGCCGACACCGTACCGACGACCAGCGCGTCGCGCCGCGACAGCAGTGCCTTGGTCGCGGCTAGGCGCATCTGCTCGATGTGGTCGTTGATCGAGCTGTCCTTGTCGATGAACGTGTCGGTCGAGGGGATGTAGGCCTCGGGCTGGTAGTAGTCGTAGTAGCTGACGAAGTACTCGACCGCGTTATTGGGGAAGAACGCCTTGAATTCGCCGTACAGCTGCGCGGCCAGGGTCTTGTTCGGCGCCATCACCAGGGTCGGCTTCTGCACCGCCTGGACGACGTTGGCGACGGTATAGGTCTTGCCCGAACCGGTCACGCCCAGCAGCACCTGGCGGGCCAGCCCCGCCTCGAAGCCCTCGATCAGCTTTTCGATGGCCTGCGGCTGGTCGCCCGCCGGGGCGTAGGGTGACACCAGCTCGAAACGCTCGCTCATGCGCGGACGCTACCGTCATGGGGGACTGGCCAGTATAGACAGGCGGCGCGCGCAGGCCGTGGCGGTGCCGTGGCACGCCATCGAGGTCGCCCGGCCGCACGGCGCCCAAGCCCCGGACGCGGGCGATCCGGGCACTTTCGATCCCACGGCGACTCGACCTGCCACGCCGAATTCCTACACGGAAGGCAGGCGCCCGCCGATTCCCCGGTACCACCGCACGCGCCAATCTGGACGTCCCGAGCGGAAAGGATTTCGCCCATGCGCAAGGATGCGCCGGGACCCGCACCCGGATTCACGCTGCTTGAAACCATGGCCAGCCTGGCGGCACTGGCGGTCCTCCTTGGCCTTAAGACTGCCCGGCTTCCGCGGCACGCTGGAACGCCAGCGCGCCGTAGCGGCCATGCATCTGGTCAGCACCCAGCTGGCCCATACCCGCAATACCGCCATCACCCGGCGCATGCCCGTCACGGTGTGTCCATCCAGGGGCGGCGGCCGCTGCCTGGACGAGCCGGACTGGAGTGCCGGCTGGCTGGTCTACCTCGATCCCGGCCGCGACGGGCAGCCCACGGGCCCGGATCGCGTCCTGCGCGAGGTCCGCCATCCCGTGCATGAAACAGTCCAGCTGCGGGCCAACAGCGGGCGCCTGCTGCTGCGCTACCAGCCCGACGGCCGCAGCGGCGGCCACAACCTGACCCTGCGCGCCTGCAGCACCGGCCGGCTGTACGGCGAGGTGATCGTGAACAACACGGGACGGGTGCGGACCCGGCGCCCGGAGGCGGCGACATCCTGCGACGCCGCCGGATGACCAAAACCTGCGCGCCATGTCTTGCCCATCGGCGACTCCTGCCCATACAATGTGCGCCCCCGCCCGAATAGCTCAGCCGGTTAGAGCACTTGACTGTTAATCAGGGGGTCGTTGGTTCGAGTCCAACTTCGGGCGCCAGATTCGCTAAAAATAAAGAGGGCCGCGCATTGCGCGGCCCTCTTTATTTTTGTCCGTCCGATTCCGCAGGCCCGACGGCGATGGCGCCCGGATTCCCGGGGAAGGACCGCAGCTCAACAGGTCGCGGTTGGCTGCCGCGCAATACTCACCAGCAGTCACCCAGCGGTGACGTCCCGGTGCTGGTTTTATTGCCCGTATTGGTGATCGAAAGATTTCCACAGCGATCATTCGCCTGCCGATTCAGCGCCGTAGCCGTCAACGTGAACGTTGTAGCTGTGGTAGCAGCAGCGATTCGATAGCGCGCCGTCGCACCCGCTTCACGCGGCGACTGCGTCGACGGCAACGCGAAACCGGCATAGGTGTTGTTCACAGTGAAAAACCGCTCAGCCAGTTGCGCGTACTCGACCAGGTCCGCCTTGGCCCGCGCACGATGCGACTTGCGCACCTGCTCCTGATACGACGGCACCGCAATTGCGACGATGGTGGCCACGATTGCGATAACCACCATCAGCTCGACCAGCGTGAATCCGGCGCTGCCGCGCACCAGGAAATGCCAACGCCCGGCGCGACCCCGTCACTCTTCGACATGACTCCTCCCTTGTTCATCGCACCTGCCTCCAGGACTGCCGGCCACACGGCCTGTGGGCAGGTACATCGGAGGCGCGCCCGCAACGCGTACCACCATCGAGCACTGCGCCCCCAGAGCCGCATCGATATCGGCTATGGCTGGCACCTTACGCCAGAGGCCCCAGCCTTGGTGCGGTCATGACCCCAACATCCTTGACCGGCGCCGAGCCGCCCGTATTCAGGGACACAGCACCAGTCGTGGAACTGGGCTGGGTGCCCGTGGGAGAGCCCATGTGGACGTACGTCATCGCAGCTCCGCCACTGAGGGTATTCAGGCCATACAGCCAGTTGGTGCCGGATACCGAGCAGTCGCTCGAAGTCGTCACCGAAGGTGCGTAGGCCGGGAAGAACACCACACCGCTCTCGATGCGCGGAGAGCCAACGATACGCTCGCCGGCCGGCAGATCGATATACCAACCGTACATGCCTGCGCCCAGCGGATTGTTGGTCGTAGAGCGGAAACCGTCCGCATCGGTACCAACGCTCTGCTGCTGCAGCACCGCCCTGCCAGACACCGCCGCGCCACGGTCCAGTACGCCGTACATCGTCTGCACGCTCGTATCCACCGGATCACCGGTGAACACGAAACTGCCAGTGCCGAAGTAGACCATGACGCCACCGCCGGGACCCGCAGCCGCGGTAATGCCACCGGTGATGGGCTGGCGCTTGGTGCCCGACGCATCGCGCGCGATGAACAGAGGCACCCCGCCCAGTGCGACGCTGTTGGTCAGCAGGTCGAACTTCCAGACCGCGCCGTTCTGGTCGGCCGCATAGACCGTGTCGGCGAAACCGTCGCGACCGTCGACCCAGGCGGTGTTGTCGATGTTGCGCTGCTTCGTGTCCACCACAGACACATTGCCGAGCCCGTTGTACGGAAGGGCGGGCGACTCGCTCGCCGTGATCGTGCTGGTCGCGCCCGTGGCGACATCCACCACGAACAGGCTCGCCCGCTGGTTGGTGCTGTTGTAGCCATTGCCGAAAACAGCCTTCCAGCTGATGGCGCCTGCGGCGTTCTTGAACGGCACGATCACCGGCTGGCCCAGCACATAGCCGATATTGCCGGTGATCCCGGCGTTGCCGGTGATCCTGTCGTTGACCTCCCACAGCACGCTGATAGACGACGGATTGGTGATATCCAGCGCGAACGCGCCACGGCCACCAGCCCCGGCCGCCACTACGGCGATGGTCTTCCAGCCCCCCACATAAACGTCGGAAACTGCGATCTGGCCATCCACGAAGTAGCGGTGATCGAATTTCTGGAGGTTCTTGTCTGTCGCCACGTATGGGAAAAGCAGATTGCCCATGTGGCCGATCGCGGTCGCCGGGATGTAGGCAAACAACTCGTTGCCGCCGGCCCCCGTCGCACGACCATCGAACACATGCAGCATGCCGTCGTTCGCGCCCACCAGCACAAGCGGACGGGCGGCGGTCTTCTTGGCGGCAAGATAGGTCTCGTAACTGGTCCCGAGTGTCCCACCCATGGCGCGATAGCCGTAGTCGTCGGCATCGCCCGAGATAACCGGCGACGAATTCACGATGTCGCCAAGGATCGCGCTTCGCGTACGCAGTACGCCCTCATCCGTGCGATCGCCACGCAGATAGGCTACGGCACGATTGATGTTCATGGTGCCGCCGGCCAGCGCCGTGAGCCCTGCGGACGTACATGACAGCACCTTCAGCGGATCGGCCGCACTGCACAGGCTTCCCAGCGTCAGGGTCGCCGCATTGAAGTCCTGGACGCTCGGAACCACGCTTGTCGTGGTCGTGCCATAGCGGATCGTCCGCCCGGCCGCTCCTTGGGTGGCCAGCTTGGCGCTGGCCTCCCACGCGTCGGTGAACGTCGCCAAGCCAGTCAGGGAATTCACTGCCACGTTGTAGGCATTCAGCTTGCCGTACCAGTCGGTACCGTTGTTGGTCGACTCATAGCGAGGTTCGACCACCAGCGACCCCGTGCCGATGCGCGCACCGGTAACGGAAATGGTGCCTGCTGGCGACGCACCCTCGTTGACCGAGGCCAGGATGCGGCGCATGGCATCCGTGACGGCCGTGGGCGACGTCGCATTGATGAACTCACCACGGGAGTTCAGCGCCCCATGCCAGATGTCATCCACGTTGGAGGGCTGGAGATTCGTGGTGCCGGTGGCCGCCCACGCCGGCGGACTGGCATAGGGTCGGAAGTTGCAGCGGTATTGACGTCGTATACCGCACCGCGCGCACCCAGGTGATGCCATAGAAATTCATGTGCGGATTGGTGTTGCAGTCCATGCCATTCGGAATCGGCGTGGTCCTGCACGCATTCGGCACCGGCACCTTGCCTGCGGGCAAATCGGATCGCAGGTTGTTTACGTACCCATACATCGCATAGTCGGCGATCGTGTTCGACGACCCCGTTCCGCCGCCGTACGGCGCAGGATAGACGCCGTCGACATCGCCCACATTCCAGTACGTGGCAGCACCGTCGGCCGGACTTTCGTTGGTATAGCCATCCGTGAACAGCATGCCCGCGTTCTTCTGGCACTGCAGCTTGACCGGCGCGTTCGCATCGCGCCGCAGGAACTGGTTGACCAGGCGGGCCGTGGCACGTCGTGTCGGCGTGTTGCCGCTGGCATCCAGTCCACGCATGGCCGCATAGAGCAGGTCCCGATCACCTGGACCCCCATGTCGCGCATTGCGACCTGCGGGTCGTTGGCATCGTTGCGCGCCGCCGGCGGCGTGTTGATCTTGAAATACCCGATCCGCATCTTGGTGAAGTCGGATACCGAATGGGTCATCGCCGCGATCATCGCGCGGTTGCGGTTGCCGTAGTACGTCCACCAGTTGGCGAAGTTCTGCACCGCAGTTGCGCCGCCCGTAGTGAAGTTGGAGGCGAGATAGTCGTAGCGGTACATGTCCGCCCCGAGCGGACCAGCTCCCTTGATCAGCACGCGCTTCGTCGTATTGAAACCGGGCGGCGGCGGCGCCGTGGTGCTCAGATACACACGCGCGGGGTAGTAGCGGTACTGCGTTGAGCAGTCCTGGTGAACGTCTTGTCCGCGCCCAGCGTTCTCCAGCCCAGATTGGTGTTCCCCGACTCGCGATTACATGCCTTGTCGTTGTTGTAGTAGGTACCTGCCGGCATCACCTTCCCGTTCGCCCAGGTCTCGGTAGCCGTCAGGTAGGTCGTGAAGTCGTACGTGGTCAGGGGGTTGCGGCCGGCGAAGTCGCACGCGGATCCTCTTTTGCCGCATTGGTGGGCGAATTTGCCTCGTCAACACCGGTCGACGTCCGCCACGGAAGGTACGTCGTAGCCGGATCGAAATACGCGCGATTGTGCTCCGGCGAACGCAGTGCCGCGTAGTAATCCTGGTTGTATCCACCGTCCATGTGCTTGCTGATCGTGGTCCCGCCGGACTCGTTCGGCTTTCCGGCGCCGTCGAAGAAGCTTCCGTTGTTGTAGTAGCCCGGGCCGGTCGCGGTCCTGAACAGCGTCTCGTCGCTGGACATCGAGCCGGAGTTGTCCACCGCCATGATGAACGCCGGCGGGATCACGTTGGTGATATTCATCGGCGACTGCGACAGCTCCGGCGGCGCGGTTTGCGCGGTGGTAAGGTAAAGACCGTAGCCACCCGCCGCAGCGGCCAGCACGGAGATCGCGATCAGCGGGGTGCGGCGCGTGGCCATGGACGTCTCCTCAGGGCCGGAAAATGGTGTCCACCGCCGCATTGGCAGTGGATGCAACGTTGGTGGCGTAGACCGTGACCTGGTAAACCGGATTCGGATCCTCGTTTATCGGCTGCTTGCCCATGTCGAGACTCGCATTCCCGGAAATACAGCCACCGATCGAACGGATGCTGACGCGATTCGCCTGCGGAACGCTGGTGGACATCTGCTGCGCCCAATTGGTCGAATCAAACCCGTCGTCGCAGGTCTGACTGATGGGCGCGACACCCGCACCGCAGGCACCGTCGCGATTGACCACACCCTCGATATAGCACTCGCGTAGCCGCACGTCGGCCTCCGCAGCCTGGAACGCCTGGTTCACGGCAAGATAGTTCGCCGCCATGCGCTCCTGTAGCCCGGCCACCTGCATGCCCACGATACCGAGGAGGGCCAGCAGGATAAGCATCATCAAGGCAACGTAGAGTGCGATGCCACGCTGCGCGGACGGGCTCGCCGGCCCCCCGCCGCTGCATTCGCCGGACGTGTTTTTCCTGGCCCATATCGATCAGTTCCCGTAGAGGCGATTGCGCAAGGCAATCGTGCTTTCATAAACGGCGCGGTACCGCCCGTCATCCGCCGGCGCCACCGCAACCCCGAGCAGCGTCAGCGACGTGACCTGCGCCTGCGCCGAGGTCGCGCGATTCGGACTGGCGGCCAGCAACGCCACCTGACCTTACCAACGCGCCGCCACTCGGCCCCGGATGTCCCCACGTCCGCCGCGGAACCCTGCGTGGCGATGTAGCCGCTCGGATTCGTTGCAGGATTACGGTCCATGCCGTAGCGGAACTGCAGGTTCTCGATCCCCTCGACGAGTTCCTCGCTCGTGGTCGAACCATCCACGTTGATGCGGGCACGCCACAGCGACGGCTGCCCGCCCGCACCCAGCCCGATGTAGTAGACGACCGCCTCACCGCGATACAGCATCGTTGGGCCACCCGCCGGGTTGGCACCGTAGCGCGCAAGATCGACCGTGGCCGGCGCGGTCACGCGACCGGCGCCAGCATTGACGCCTGCAGCGAGAAACGCATCCGCGAATGCGCAATCGGCAACCCCGAAGACGGCCGGCGCCACCAACCCACCATCGGTCAGCGCCGCCCACCTGGCAGGGTTGACGTCGATTGTGCGGCTGGCCGGGTTGATTGCGGTGATGGGGATACCGTTGCCGCCCATGAAACGCAGCACGATCGAGTCCGTGCCCGCCACCCGTGCCGGTGAAAGCGCCACGCCGGCCGGCGTGGCGTTCTCATAGCCCCGGATGGAAAAACCGAAATCCATGGGCGCGCCGGCAACGAAATGCGAGGTCAGCGCACCCGCGATCTGGCCGCGCGCCTTATCGTTCACGCAGCCGAAGTGACCCGCCATGCGGATGTCTCGCTGGAGATAGTCCAGCGCGAATCGCGCATTCTCCCGGGTCCGGGACATGCCCTCGGACAGCGAATAGGCCGCACGCGAGGCCGCGAACACCTGGACAATGCCAAGCAGGAGCATGAGGGCGATCACGAGCGCGATCATCAGTTCGATGAGCGAAAAGCCGTGCGCATGTCGGTCTGTCATGTGCTTCACAGTCGCGTCGCCGTGGTGAATGTCTGATTGGATTCCGCCGCCGAAACCGTGCCATCGCTGTCCGCATCGTTCCAGCGCTGGTCACCCCATGATGGCGACGGTGACCAGCCCGTTGTTGAACGTCACATTGGCGGTTGCGCCGGCACCAAGCGCCTTGCCCAGCCTGCACGCCCACACGGTTCGATATTTGGCAGGGGTCACCGTGCCATCCGGCAGGCAGCCCGTGGTGCTTCCGGTGTAGTTGCCTACGTACTGGCCAGCCGCAAGCCGGTTGACGCGAACCTGATCCAGCAGGTCATAGGCGAGATTGGTGGCCTGGGTCCGCTGGTTGGCGCTCTGGGTAAAGCGGACGCTCATCGTCTGAAGCAGCGCGAAGGCCAGAAGCCCCACGCCCAATACCAGGACGGCGACCATGACTTCGATGAGGCTGAAGCCTGCCATGTCGCCTGCTCCAGGCAACCGATAATGCCTGCGATGTCCATCCTTCCTCATGCGCACGTCCTCTTCTCGACCCGCCCCTGCCCCGTGGCGCCTATGCTCACGCAGCGGGTGACGGAGGTGCTGTCGGACGGAGCAACGCCGACCTGCTGCGCGCCGTTCTGCGACCGCCCCTGCGTGGTGAACCGCACGCCGGCGTCCGGGCCGCTGATCGCCATCCGCCGCTTGGGCTGGACGTAGCGCACGACCGAACGCACGACGACGCCGCCGGCGCCACGGTCTTCGCGCCAGACAATCCAGCCCGATGCCCAGTCCGTGGTCGCGGTGCAGGTTGCGCCGTCCGCGCTCGCGCAGACTCCTGCCGACCCCAGTCCGCGGATGGCCTCGGTACGGGCAAGCGCGAAGGACGCCAGCAGCTCGTTGCTGGCCGCGGCGACACGGTTGGATCGCATGCTCTCCTGGAAGCTGGGCAGGGCCAGGCCCAGCAGGATCGCCAGTACGGCGATCGTGATCATCAGCTCTACCATAGGTGAAGCCGGATTGGCGGTCGGATGGCATGCGGACGTTCCCCAACGTGACCACCGCAGCCTAGCCTGACGCGAGGTGGACGCAAGTGCGTCCGGGACGAGCGGTCGGTCTGGACGGAGGGACGGAGCCCCCGGGTGCCGGCGCCTCCCTGCGCGCCCCGCAGGCTGCCAGAAGCGGTCGACTGCGGTCCCGGGCGCGTCCTATCCGTATCGTGACGGCCGCCACACCCACGGCCGGGAAGACGTCACATCGACTCAGGCCACCACGCGGTAGCAGGGCCGGTACTCGCCGGCGATCTTCATCCGGCGCTGCTCGACGAACGCACGCAACAGTTCGTCCAGGCCTGCATCATGTCCGGCGCGCCATGGATCTCGAACGGTCCATGCTCCTCGATCCGGCGCATGCCATCCTCCTTGACGTTGCCGGCGACAATGCCGGAGAACGCCCGGCGCAGGTCGGCCGCCAGCGCCGACGGCGGGCGGCCGTGGTGCAGGTCCAGGGCGGCCATCGCCTCGTGGGTCGGCACGAAGGGACGCTGGAACTCCAGCGGCACCTCCAGTCCCCAGTTGAAGTAGAAGGAATCCTTGTGTGCGATCCGCGCCTCGCGCACCTTGCGGATGCCGGCGGTCATCTTCTTCGCCACCGCGGCCGGGTCGCCGACCACGATCTCGTAGCGGGAAGTCGCCGCGTCGCCCAGGGTCAGGCGCAGGAAGCGGTCGATCTGCTCGAAGTACGGCGCCGCCACGGTCGGACCGGTCAGGATCAGCGGGAACGGCAGGTCGGCGTTCTCCTCGCGCAGCAGGATCCCCAGCAGGTACAGGATCTCCTCGGCGGTACCGACGCCACCGGGGAACACGATGATGCCGTGGCCCAGGCGCACGAACGCCTCAAGCCGCTTCTCGATGTCCGGCATGATCACCAAGGTGGTTGACGATCGGGTTCGGCGACTCGGCGGCGATGATGCCCGGCTCGGTGATGCCGATATAGCGGGTACGTGACCTGCGCTGCTTGACGTGGGCGATGGCGGCGCCCTTCATCGGCCCCTTCATCGCGCCCGGGCCGCAGCCGGTGCAGATGTCCAGCCCGCGCAGGCCCAGCTCGTATCCGACCTGCTTGGTGTAGATGTACTCCTCGCGCGAGATCGAATGCCCGCCCCAGCACACCACGAGGTTGGGGTCCGAAGGCTGCAGGATGCGCGCGTTGCGCAACAGGCCGAACACCGAATCGGTGATATCCACCGACGTCTCCAGGGCGCCTTCCGCGGAATCTGCGCCGGGATCGATCGCGCGCCATGCCAGGTCGCGCACGGTGGCGAACAGCAGTTCGGCCACGCCATGGATGATTTCGCCGTCGACGAACGCCATCGCCGGGGCGTTGGCCAGGTCGATGCGCACGCCGCGGTCCTGCTGTGTGACCTGGATGTCGAAGTCCGGGTACAGGTCGCGCGCCGCGCGCGGGTCGTCGCTGGCGCTGCCGCTGGTCAGCACCGCCAGCGCGCAGCGGCGCAGCAGTTCGTGCATGCCGCCGGCGGAGGCGTCGCGCAGGCGCGCCACTTCGGTGCGGGAAAGCACGTCCAGGCCGCCACGCGGGTAGATGCGTGCGTCCTGCACCGGCAGCGTGCTCGAAACCGTTTCGTTCATGGGTCCTGCCGAAATCGTGGAAACCGGCCGCCGACTGTAACCCAGCAGGGGGCCCGCGGAGCATCGGGTCGCGCACATGGAAACGGCCGGGTCGCCCCGGCCGTTTCGTTACCTGGCGCAGACCGCTGGATCAGAAGTCGTAGCGCAGGCCCACCGACAGCGACCACTGCGAGACGCCGTTGGTCTGGCCGTCGGCGTTGGTCGGCAGGCCTTCGGCGACAGTCTGGCCGAACTCGGGCACGCCGTTGTAGTTGCCGCGGTAGCTGTACACGTACTTGCCACCGGAGATGCCGACCAGCGACGCCACCGCTTCGTTGGCGTTGAAGCCGTAGTCGACGATGTGGCCCCAGTCCTTGTTGAGCAGGTTGCCGACGTTCTGGATGTCCAGCCAGACCTTCGACTTGTGGCCCTCGAAGAAGCCCGGCAGTTCCTGGCTGATGCGGATGTCGAAGGTGTTCACCCAGCCGGCACGGAACGCATTCTCCGGCGCGTAGGTGCCGCGGTAGCGCTGGAGCTCCGGGTTCTCTTCCATCCACGCCCAGAACGCCTGCTCCATCGCCGCGTTCGGAGTGAACGCGCCGGTCGCGCTCATGCTGCCGAACAGCACGTCGCCGGGGCCGGCGGGCACGTAGAACAGGTCGTTGAAGGTGCGGTTGTCGCCGTTGGCGTCGCCGTTGAAGATGTAGCTGTACGGACGGCCGCTGCGGCCTTCGTAGAACAGGCCGACCTGGGTGGCGTGGTCACCGAAGAACTTGTGCGACCAGTTCAGGGCGCCGCTGAAGCGGTCCCGGATCTCGTAGCGGGCGGTGCTGGTGGTCGGCTCGTTGATGCTGAAGCCGTACTGCGAGCCGTAGCCGGAGCCGGCGGTCGAGCTGGTCAACGCGCCCACTTCCTCGGCCTGGGGTGTAGGTGTAGCCCAACATCCACGACCAGTCGCTCTCCTCGCTGAAGGGCTTGTTCAGCGACAGGGTCAGCTGCTGGCCCTACCCTTGCTGGTGTTCTCGAGCAGGTACACGTCACCGAAGTAGGCGTTGCGGTTGTAGCGCGCGCCGTTGGTTTGGATGCCGCCGGTGGCGGTGGTGTTGCCGAACGGACGCGGGCTGTTCGGGTTCCAGTACAGCACGCGGCCATCCGGGCCGACGTAGCCCGGTCCGACGTTGAGGCTGCGGTAGAACAGGCCGTTCTCGACGCTGGTCAGCAGCAACTCGGCCGACGCGACCACGCCCCACCACGGGGTTTCGACGTCGAAGCCCAGGTTGGTCTTCCAGATCGACGGCAGCTCGAAGTCCTCGCTGATCACGTTGACGTTGCGCACGCCGGAGCCGCCGGGCGGGATGTTCTGGTTCGGGCCATCCGCGCTGAACGGGATCGTCTGCCAAGGCGGTCTGGTTCTGGTACGAGATGTAGTTCATGCCGGTGCTGCTGTAGGCATTACCCACCCACACCTGCGGCGCATCGCCCTGGAACAGGCCCACGCCACCACGCAGCTGCATCGGGCGCTCGCTGTCGAAGGTGTAGTTGAAGCCGAAGCGCGGCTGGACGATGAAGCTGCCGTTGTAGGTGCTGGTGTTGTCGAGGCCGAAGCCGCCCGTATAGCCGGTGCCGCAGGCGGCGTTGGCGGTGCCCGGGGCCGCGGCGAAGCACGCGTTGTACGGCGGGGCCGGGCTGGCCTCCGGCTTGTCGGCGCGCACGCCGTAGGTCAGGGTCAGGTTGGGCGTGATGTACCATAAGGTCCTGCACGAACACGCCCAGGTTCTTGTTGGTGTAGCGCGCGGCGATGGCGTCCGGATCGGTCGGGTTGGCCTGCAGGTCGTAGTCGAAGTACTGGCCACGCTGCAGGTTGCCGAAGTTCGACACGCCACCGGTCAGCGGCACATAGAAGCTGTAGTTGCCCCAGGCGTCCTGCAGGAAGAAGTTGTAGATCTCGTTCTCGCTGTACGAGCCGCCGAACTTGATGTCGTGGTCGCCCACGGTCCACACGCCGGCGGCGTAGTAGTCCCAGGTCTCGGTCAGCAGGGTGTTGCCCGGCGAGCTGCGCTCGGTGCCGAGGCGGATCGCGTCGAGGCCGGCGAAGCTGTTGTTGTTGGTGCCGATCGGGTTGTCGTTGCCGTTGCCGGTGACGCCGTCGTCGAAGTAGACCTGGATGGCCGGCGCGGTGGTCGGGCTGACGCGGATCGACGAATAGTCGCGGTACGAGACCTTGACCTCGGTGGAGAAAGTGTCGCTCCAGTCGCTGAACAGCTGGCCGACGTAGCTCTCCACTGTCTTGACGTGGTTGAACCAGCTGGAGGTCAGCGGCAGGATGCTGGCGCTGGACGCTTCCGGGCGCACGCGGTTCTGCTCGAGCTTGCTGTAGCGGAGGCTGGCGCGGTGGTCTTCGTTGATGTTCCAGTCCAGCTTCAGCGCGTACTCCTCCAGCTCGGTGTCGCCGCTGCCGCTGATCTCGCCGGGCTCGAAGCCCCACACGTCGCGCGCGATGCGCTGCACTTCGGCCACGTCGGCGGCGTCGAAGTCGGCGGTGCCGGTGGCCAGCGGGTTGGTGCCCTGGCTTCTGGCCGGCCGGGCCGATGTCGGTCTGCTTGAACTTCTCGTAGTTGGCGAAGAAGAACAGCTTGTCCTTGACGATCGGGCCGCCCAGGGTCACGCCCCAAGGTGCTCTCTTCGGAAAATTCGTCGAACGGCAGCCCGGTGACGTCGACGGTCTGGCCGGCCACGCGTGCCGGGTAGTCGCCGAACCAGTCACCGTCGCGGTAGCTGCCGTACACCGAGCCGTGGAACTCGTTGGTGCCGGACTTGGTCACCGCGTTGACGTTGGCGCCGGCGGCGCCGGACATGGTGACGTCGTAGTTGGACAGGTTGACGTCGATGGCCTCGATGGCCTCCATCGACACCGGCTGGCGCTGGGTCGGCATGTTGTTGCCTTCCAGGCCGAAGGTGTCGCTGGCCGAGACGCCGTCGATGGTGATCTTGTTGTAACGCGGGTTCTGGCCGCCGGCAGTGATGCTGCCGGAGGCGCGGTCGGTGAAGGTCACGCGCGGATCCAGGCGCATGTAGTCCCGGATGTTGCCGTTCACCGACGGCAGCTCCTTGATGATGCGCTGGTCGATGGAGGTGCCCGAGCCCATCTTGGTCGCGCTGAACACTTCGGAGCCGCCGGCCACGCCGGTCACCTGGACCGCGCCCAGGGTGGTCAGGTCGCCGGTCAGCGCCGCGTCGACGGTGCTGGTCTGGTTCAGGGCCAGGTAGACGTTGTCTTCGGTCCCGGTGCCTTCGCCCGGCTTGGTGACGGTGATCGTGTACGGACCGCCGACGCGCAGGCCGCGCGAGTTCCAGCGACCGGACTCGTCCGTCGTCGCCCGACTGACCGTGCCCGACTCGACGTGGGTGATGGTCACTTCGGCGCCGGCAACCGGCTGGCCGCTGGCGCCGGTCACCTGGCCGCCGACGCCGGCGGAGGTGCTCTGGGCAAATGCGGGGGCAGCGGCAAGCGCGGCGACCAGACCCAGGGTGAGTTTGGACATCCGGAGTCGACGGGGATCAGTCATTGGTAGGCCTCGATGGTGGTGGCGTTCAGGCGAGGTGCCCGGGGCGTACAACAGAAATGGACACTCCCTGCGATGCGCATCACAGGGGTTAACATCAGATTAACATGCTAGGTTGCAAGTGTGACGACCGCGTGACAGAAAATTTCCGCGACGCAGCAAGACGCCTCCGTGCGGTCCCTCCCCGAGGGAATGGCGTCGGGACGAAGGTTCAGCCCCCAGCCGGCAGGCGCAGGTACGTGGTCAGTCCTTCCAGCAGCATCTGTACCGAAATGGCCACCAGCAGCATGCCCATCAGCCGCTCCATCGCGGCCAGCGCGCGCCTGCCGAGCAGCCGGTAGAGAAACGGCGCGGCGAGCAGGATCGCGGCCGTGCCGACCCAGGCCAGCATCAGGGCCAGGCTCCACTCGCCGAGCCGACCCGGTTCCCTGCTGCCCAGCAGCATCACCGCGGCCATGCCCGAGGGCCCGGCAACCAGGGGGATGGCCAGCGGCACGATGAACGGCTCGCCCTCGGGGATTTCGCCCATCAGCCCTTCCGGCCTCGGGAAGATCATGCGGAGGCCGATCAGGAACAGGACGATGCCACCGGCGATCGAGACCGACTCCTTAGCGCAGGTGCATCAGTTCGAGCACGTACTTGCCGCACCACAGGAACAGCATCAGCACGACCAGCGCGATCAGCAGTTCGCGGACCAGGACGACGCGCTGCCGATTCGCCGGCAACGGCCTGAGCACGCTCAGGAAGACCGGCAGGTTGCCCAGCGGATCGAGGATCAGGAACAGCAGCAGTGCCGCCGAAGCCACGGTCATGCCTGCTCGCTCCCGGCCGCGGCTTCAAGCACCCTGCCGCGCCAGGTACCCGCGCCGGCCGCCGACAGCAGGGTGACGCAGGCACCGGCGTAGGCCTGCGGGTCGCGCAGGCTCTCGTCGAGGTCGTCGGCATAGGCGCGCGCGCGCAGCGGCGTGCGCATCGGCCCCGGCTGGAGCCCGGCGATGCGCACGGAAGTCCCGGCCAGCTCGGCGTCCAGCATCCCGACCAGTGCGCGCAGGCCATGCTGGGCCACGCCGTAGCCACCCCAATAGGCCTTACCGACGCGGGCCGGATCGTCCACGGCGAGCACCACGGACGCATCCGCCGCCTTGCGCAGCAACGGCAGGCAGCCTGGACCAGCCACCACGGTGCGGTCAGGTTGACGTGGATGGCGCGGGCGAACGCCGCCGGATCGAGGTGCTCGAGCGGGGTGAGGCCGCGGAATTCGGCGGCACAGTGCAGTACGCCGTCCAGCCGGCCCAGTTCGGCCTGGATGCGCTCGGAAAGCTCGGCGTAGTCGTCAGGTCCCGCGCCTTCCAGGTCCAGCGGATAGAGCAGTGGTTCCGGACCGGTATGGGCGACCGCGTCATAGACCCGGTTGAGCTTGGGCAGCCGGCGGCCGAGCAGGACCAGGGTCGCACCGGCAGCCGCGCAGGCCTGCGCGGCTGCGGCGCCAAGGCCGCCGTGGGCGCCGCTGAGCAGGACCACGCGGCCGGCCAGCGGTTGCGGCGCGGCGGTCGGCAGTTCGAACAGGCTCACTGCGACTGCGCTTCGCTGACCATCCGCTGCAGCTCGCCGGATTCCAGCAGCTCCAGGGTGATGTCGCAGCCGCCGATCAGCTCGCCGTGCAGGAACAGCTGCGGGAACGTCGGCCAGTTGGAGTAGCGCGGCAGGTTCGCGCGCACTTCCGGCTGTTCGAGCACGTTTACCGTGTAGAGGTTCTCGGCGCCCGCCGCCTGCAGCGCCTGCACGGCGCGCGCGGAAAAACCGCACATGGGCTAAGGCCGGCGTGCCCTTCATGAACAGCACGATCGGATGGCTCTCGACCTCGGCCTGGATGCGCTCCATCACCGCCATTGCGACTCTCCCACGCCGGGGAATACCCCGCCGTCGGCTAAACTGAAGTTGTAATTGTAATCGCCGCCACCCCGGCGCCGACACTCCGTTGCCGAGGACGCATGCCCATCGAACTGCCCGCCCTGCCGTACGCCCGTGGCGCGCTGGAGCCGCACATCTCGGCGGCGACGCTGGACCTGCACCATGGCGGCCACCACCGGGCCTACGTCGACGAGACCAACCGGCTGCTGGCCGGCAGCGGACTGGAAGCGCTTCCGCTGGAGGATATTGTCCGCCGTGCCCGCGGCCGCCTGGCCGAGCAGGCCGCGCAGGCCCAACCACGGCTTCTACTGGACCTGCCTGTCGCCCCGCGGCGGCGGCGAGCCGGACGGCCGGCTGGGCGAGATGCTGTCCCGCCAGTACGGCGACTTCGCCCGCTTCCGCGACGAGTTCGGCCGGATGACGCTGGGCCTGTTCGGCTCGGGCTGGGTGTGGCTGGTGCAGCGCTCCGACGGCAGTCCGGGAATCGTCGCTACCCACGGCGCGGCCACGCCGCTGACCGGCACCGACACGCCACTGCTGGCCTGCGATGTCTGGGAACACGCCTACTACCCACCGCCAGAACGCGCGGGCCGCCTATCTCGAGGCGTTCTGGAAGGTGGTGGACTGGAGCGCCGTGGCCGCGCGCCTGCGCTGAGTAGAGCGGGGCTTGCCCCGCTGCTCCCGGGAGCTCACCTTGGCAGGGCAGCGGGGCAAGCCCCGCTCTACGCGCCGCCGCGCAGCGCCGCCACCGGCGGCGCAACCTGCGCCTGCCGGCCCAGCGCCTTACCCACCCCGCTCCAGCGCCGCGGCCAGCTCGAGCGGCGCGTCGGTGCGCAGCGTGGCGTGGCCGACCTTGCGTCCGCCACGCGGTTCCTTGCCGTAGTCGTGCCAGTGCCCGCCGGCCTCGGCCAGCACCGGCCCGGCATCCGGCATGGCGCCGATCCAGTTGAGCATGCAGGCATGGCCGCGCATCGCCGGCACGCCCAGTGGCAGGCCGAGCACCGCACGCAGGTGGTTCTGGAACTGCGAGGTTTCGGCGCCCTCGATGGTCCAGTGACCGGAGTTGTGCACCCGCGGCGCCAGTTCGTTGGCCAGCAGCTGGCCGTCGCGGCAGAACAGTTCAAGCGCGAACACGCCGACATAGTCCATCCGCTCGGCCAGCCGTCGCGCGTAACCGGTGGCGGTGTCCGCCAGCGCCGCGTCGACCTGCGCCGGGGCCAGGCTGGCCGACAGCACGCCATCGACATGCCAGTTTTCGGTCAGCGGCCAGGTGCGGAACTCGCCATCACGCCCACGCACGGCCACCACGCTGAGCTCGCGCTCGAACGGCACGAATGCCTCGACGATCAGGCCGACCGCAGCCGCCTGCGCGCCCAGCGCCGCCCAGGCCGCGTCCGCATCGGCCAGCGTGCGGATCCGGTACTGGCCCTTGCCGTCATAACCTGGGCGCCGGGTCTTGAGGATGCAGGGTACGCCCACCATGGCAAGCGCCTGGTCCAGCTCGGCGCGGGTCGCCACCGCGGCGAATTCCGGCACCGGGATGCCCAGCTCGCGGAACAGGGTCTTTTCGGCCAGGCAGGCGGTCCTGCGCGATCGCAAGCGCGCGCGGATTGGGGAATACCGGCACGCGCGCCGACAGCCATTCGGCACTCTCGGCCGGCACGTTCTCGAAGTCGAAGGTGGCCACGTCGACCTTGCCGGCGAACTCGGCCAGCGCCGCCTCATCGCGGTAGTCGCCGACCAGCAGCGGCGCGAACTGGCCGGCGCAGGCGTCGGCCACGGTGTCCATGACCATAAGCGCAGGCCCAGCGGCGCACCGGAAAGGGCCAGCATGCGGGCCAGCTGCCCGCCCCCGAGGATGCCGACCGTGGTCATTGGCGCGGATCGTCGTGGGCGATGACGTCGTCGGTCTGGCGCTGGCGGAATTCTTCCAGCGCGCGGGCGATGGCGGGATGGTCGGCCGCCAGCAGCGCGCCGGCGAACAGGCCGGCATTGGCCGCACCCGCGGTGCCGATGGCGAACGTCGCCACCGGGATGCCGGCCGGCATCTGCACGATCGACAGCAGCGAATCCATGCCGTTGAGCGCCTTGCTCTGCACCGGCACGCCCAGCACCGGCACGGCGGTCTTGGAGGCGAGCATGCCCGGCAGGTGCGCCGCGCCGCCGGCGCCGGCGATGATCGCGCGCAGGCCGCGCGCCTGCGCGGTGGCGGCGTATTCGAACAGCACGTCGGGCGTGCGGTGCGCGGAGACCACCCTGACCTCGTGCGGTACACCCAGCGCGTCGAGCTTCTGCGCGGCGTGCTGCATGGTCTCCCAGTCGGAGCGCGAGCCCATGACGAGACCGACCAGGGCGCCGTCGCGGGCACGCTGTCGATCGGGCTGTTGAGCTGGTCTGGCATGGCCGTCCTCGGTGACAAGGCCGTATTCTAGCCGCCTTCCCCCGGATCGCCCCGCCCATGGACCGCAAGCTGCTCGACCTGCTGTGCTCGCCCGACACCCGCCAGCCGCTCGCCCTGCTGGAGTCGCGCGGCCTGGAGGCCCTGAACCGCGCGATCGCCGCCGGCCAGGTGCTTCGCGGCGACGGCAGCGCGCAGGCAACGCCGCTGCGCGAGGCGCTGGTCAGCCGCGACCGCAAGCAGGTGTTCCGCGTCGACGACGGCATCCCGGTGCTGCTGGTCGAGGAAGCGCTGGCCACCGCCCAGGGGGCCGACTTCCCGTCCGCCTGAGCCCGCTGCAGATGCCGGTGCCCGAGTCCCCGTCCGCGGCGGCCGTCCAGGCCGACGTGCGGCGCGCGCTGGAGGAGGACCTCGGCAACGGCGACGTCACCGCAGCACTCCTGCCCGACGTCCCGGAACGCGCCTACCTGCTCTGCAAGGAAGACGCCGTCATCGCCGGCCGGCCCCGGTTCGATGCCTGCCACCGCGCGCTCGATCCCGGGGTGCGGATCGACTGGCGGATCGACGAAGGCAACCGGGTGCGCGCCGGTACCGTATTGGCCCTGCTCGAGGGTCGCAGCCGTGCCCTGGTCAGCGCCGAGCGCGCATCGCTGAATTTCCTGCAGACCCTGTCCGGCACCGCTACGGCGACCGCGGCCCACGTCCAGGCCGTGCTCGGCACCGGCGCGGTGGTCCTGGACACGCGCAAGACCCTGCCCGGCCTGCGCCTGGCGCAGAAGTACGCGGTGCGCGCCGGCGGCGGCGCCAACCACCGCATCGGCCTGTACGACACGGTGATGCTCAAGGAGAACCACATCCGCGTGGCCGGCTCGGTGGCCGGCGCGATCGCCATGGCCCGGGCCGCGCAGCCGCAGCTGCCGCTGGTGGTCGAAGTGGAAACGCTCGACCAGCTGCGCGAGGCGCTGGCCAGCGGCTGCGACCGCATCCTGGTCGACGACTTCGGCGCGGCCGAGCGCCGCGAGGCGGTGCGGATCGCCCGGGCCGCGCCGTTCGATGGCCGTATTCCGCTGGAAGTCTCCGGCGGCGTGGACCTGGCGGGCCTGCGCGCGATCGCCGAGGACGGCGTGGACTTCATTTCCATCGGCGCGCTGACCAAGCACGTGCGATCGATCGACCTGTCGCTGAAGCTGGGGCCGGCGCCGCTGTAGGCGACGCGCCGGCGCACGCCCCGTCACCGGGCACCGGGAACAGGGCCGGATTCCACCGCCGTTATCTGTCCAGCGATCGCACCAGCGGCACCGTATCGCTGCGGCGGCGGCGGACCGGCCATGTACGCGACTCCCGGATGCCGGCTAAGCTCGGTCCCGGCCCAGGAAAAAGGACCTGCCATGCGCCCGATCCGCTGCACACTTCTCGCTCTCGCACTGGCGTTGCCATGGGCGGCGGCCGCCGCGCCACCGGGCGTCGAGGTCTGCGACATTCCACCGCGCTACGGCGTCGATGCCAGCGCGGCGGCGATCGTGCGCACCGCCTGCCAGGAACACCGGCTCTGGCTGCGTCCCTTCATCGAGGCCGATGGCCGCCTTGGCCGCCCTCGGCGTGACCGAGGCCGAGCGGGCGGACCTGTTCGATGAGGTCACTCCGGCCTTAAGCAACGCGTGGCGCAGTACTGGCGCGAAAGCGGCACGCTGTCATCGATGACCGCGGGTGGCACGCCCGGTGCGGCCAGCTGCGTGTATCCGGGCGCCAGCCGCGAGGTTACCAACGACTGCCGCGCCTTCATCGTCGACAATCCGTGGTCGGCCGCGTTCATCTCCCGGGTGATGGTGCGCGCACCGCTTCGCGGATTCGGCGCCTCGCCCCGCCACATGGACTACATCGCACGCGCCTGGCGCCATCCTTAAGCAGCCCCTACCTCTATGCGGACCCGTTTACCGGCAAACCCGCACCCGGGGACATGTTGTGCTTCCTGCGCGCGAACGACCACGGCCTCGGCCCCGCAGGCCTGCGCAATGCGTTGTCGGGCCAGGGGCCAATGCCGACCCGTTCGCACTGCGACATCGTGGTCGCGGCCAACGTCGGCGGCGATCGCACCCTCTACCTGATTGGCGGCAACGTCCTCAATGCCGTGGTGATGCGGAAGCTGCCGCTGGACCGCAATGGCCGGCTGCTGCCCGAAGCAACCGGCTCGGCGATGGCTTCGCCGCCGGACGCCGGACGCGCCGACAGTGGCACGCCGGCCGGGGCCGCGACGCCCGCGCCGGCCGGCGCACCCGTCAGCGGGGGCACCGCGGCCGGCGACGAAAGCGAGGAATCGGGCATGCCGATCGACGGGGCCGCCTGCCGCCCCGGCTACCCGGCCGCATGCAGCTTCAACCGGCGCGACTGGGCGGTGCTGCTCAAGCTCAAGCCGCAGGCACAACTGGGCGGCCCGGTGCCGGTCGCCGTTCCCGCACCGGCGCTTCCTGCGCCCTCCGCGCCGCCGGCAGCGGAACGCGCCGCGCCGGCATCCACGCCCTGACCGGCGCAGCCGGCGCGGGCGTTCCGGCTCCCACGCCGGCAGGAATGCACGCGCATGCGGCGTTCCGCTAAAGTGCGCGCATGCTCCTCATCCTGCTCATGATCGCCGGCGCCGCCGTGTTCGCCTGGTGGAATGCGGCACGAGCCGCTGCCGAGCGCGCCGAATCCCTCGGCCGCGATGCCTGCGCAGCCGCGGACGTACAGTGGCTGGACCAGAGCGTGCATGCCGCAGGCGTGCGGCTCTACCGGCGCGAAGACGGCTGGCTCGGCCTGGAACGCACGTTCCGCTTCGACTATTCGCACGACGGCGTCGAGCGTCACGGAGGCCGACTTGTGCTGCGCGGCGAGCGGCTGGTCTCGTTTGTCGGCCCGTCCTCGGGGGCGCACGTGATCCCGTTCGATCGCGCGCGCGGGAACTGAGGCGCGCTACTTCACCACGCGCAGGTGCGGACGTTTGCCGGGCGCGGGATCGGCCGGCCCCTCGGGCGGCGTCTCCGGACCATCGCCCTCATGCCCTTCGGCGTCACCATGCGCGTGGGGACCGCCCGCGCTCTCCTCCGGCAGGACCATGCCCTTAGCCGGTTTCGCGCGCATACACCGCCAGTACCGCGCCGACCGGCACGTTGACCGGCTGGCTGACGCCACCGAAGCGCGCGGTGAAGCCGATCCACTCGTTGTCCATCTGCAGCCCGACCACGGCACGGTCGGCAATGTTGAGCACGACCTTGCCCTCGCGCACCGCACCGGGCGGTACGCGCACACCCTGCACGCCCGCGTCCACCAGGATGTGCGGGGTCATGCCGTTGTCGTTGATCCACTCGGTCAACGCCCGCAGCAGGTACGGGCGGTAACTGGTCATGCGCGGTGCGTCGTCGCTCATGCGCCCAGTCTACGCTGCCGGAACGGGTATTGCCCGACAGCCGCAGGTCCCGCGGCCGCCGGTCAGGCCGGCATCTCGCGCAGTTTCTTTTCCTGATCGGTGAGGCTGCGGAGGAAACCGGGGTTGCGGAAAATGCGGTTGCCGTAGTCCTCGATCGGCTTGCCGTCCTTGGGCAACGGCACATCCAGCGCCTGCAGGCGCCAGATGATCGGCGCCATCGCGCAGTCGGCCAGGCTCATCTCCGGATTGAGGAAGAACTTGCTGGCGCGGAACAGCGGCAGCGATTCGGTCAGCAGTTCCTTCAACCGCTTGCGGCCGGCCTCGGCCTGCTGCTTGTTGCCCAGCTGGATCGCCTGCACCTGCGGCACCCAGTCGTGCTCGATGCGCAGCATCGCCAGGCGCAGCCGCGCACGCGACAACGGGTCTACCGGCATCAGCGGCGGGTGCGGATAGCGCTCGTCGAGGTACTCGCTGACCACGGAAGCCGCGTACAGCACCAGCTCGCGTTCGACCAAGGGTCGGCACGGAATGGTAGGGATTGAGATGGATCAGGTCCTCGGGGGATTCTGTGGATCCACCGGCACCAGATCGTACGTCACGCCCTTGGCCGCCATGGATACAGGCGTACGCGATGACACAGCACGTCATCGACAGAGGAGAACAACGTCAGGGTATTGCGCATGCGTACGCTCGCTGCCATCTAGGCCTCCGACGGCCGGAATCCTCCCGACCGTACCCGCGCTGCCGGGCCCCTCGCCGGCAGTCGCCATATCCTCCGAGTGTGCCGGTGAGCGCCCAAAAAGCGCAAGGCCGGGATGACCCCGGCCCCGGCATCACGCGCGCGCCCCGCAGGGCGCGCCGCCATCAGTGCACGTCCGACCAGTACTCCTGCTTGAGCAGGTACGCCATAAACTCAGCAACACCAGGAACAGGATCACCCACACGCCCAGCGCCTGCGCGCTTGAGCGCGGCCGGCTCGCCGGCGTACTCGAGGAAGTTGGTGATGTCGCGCACGGTCTGGTCGAAGTCCGCCGCCGACTGCCGGCCCGGCGTGGTGACCAGCAGCCGCTCCGGATGGCGGGCGCCGGTCGCGTCGGGCTCGCCGAACTCGGCGTGCTGCGGTCCCTGCAGTTCCCACAGCGGGTTGGGCATGGACACATTCGGGAACAGCTGGTTGTTCCAGCCCAGCGGACGCGACTCGTCCAGGTAGAACGACTTCAGGTAGGTGTAGATCCAGTCGCTGCCACGCACGCGCGAGATCAGGCTCAGGTCCGGCGGCATCTTGCCGAACCACTCGGCACCGTCGGCGTTGCGCATGGTCACCTGGATCTGCTCGCCGAACTTGGCGCCGGTGAAGTTGAGGTTGGACATCACCTCTTCTTCGGTCAGCCCTAGGTCGTCGGCCATGCGCGAATAGCGCAGGAACTTGAGCGAGTGGCAACCGGAGCAGTAGTTCATGTACAGCTTCGCGCCACGCTGCAGCGAGGCTCGGTCGGACAGGTCGTTGCCAGCCTGCTGCACGTTGCCGCCCCCGGAGGCAAGCGCGGCGGCGGAGAACAGCAGTCCGGCAGCGGCCGAAGCCAGCAGGGCAATCCACTTCTTAGTCATGCGTCGTCACCCGTTCCGGCACCGGCTTGGTCTTGTCCAGCTTCGTCCACAGCGGCATGGTCAGGAAGAAAAGGAAGTAGTAGGCGGTCAGGAACCGGCCGATGACCGTCTCCACCGGGTCGGTGCCGGGGCCGGCGCCGATCTTGCCCAGCCAGGCGAAGCTCAGGGCGAAGAGCAGCAGCAGCACCCACGACAGCGGGCCACGGTAGCGGTAGGACTTGACCTTGGCGCGGTCCAGCCACGGCAGCGCGAACAGGATCGCGATCGCCGAGAACATCACCAGCACGCCGCTGAGCTTGTGCGGCACCACGCGCAACATCGCGTAGAACGGCGTGTAGTACCACACCGGCTTGATGTGCTCGGGCGTCACCGGGCGGTTGGCCTCGACGAAGTTGTCGTGCTCGAGGAACCAGCCACCGAACGCCGGGGCGAAGAAGATGATGAACGAGGCGATGATCAGCATCGCGAACACGTAGAACGTGTCCTTCACCGTGTAGTACGGATGGAACGGCACGCCATCGGCCGGCGCGGTCGGCGACCAGCGGTTGCCCTTCGGGCCCTTCTTGATTTCGACGCCGTCCGGGTTGTTCGAACCCACCTCGTGCAGCGCGCCCATAAGTGCAGGACCACCAGCAGCAGCAGGACCAGCGGCAAGGCGACCACGTGCAGGGCGAAGAACCGGCCCAGGGTCGCGTCCGAGGGCAGGTAGTCGCCCATGATCCACTCGGTCAGGCCCTGGCCGATCACCGGCACCGCGCCGAACAGCGAGATGATCACCTTGGCGCCCCAGAACGACATCTGGCCCCACGGCAGCACGTAGCCCATGAAGGCTTCGGCCATCAGCACCAGGTAGATCAGCATGCCCAGGATCCACACCAGCTCGCGCGGCTTCTGGTAGGAGCCGTACAGCAGGCCGCGGAACATGTGCAGGTAGACGACGATGAAGAACAGCGAGGCGCCGGTGCTGTGCATGTAGCGGATCAGCCAGCCCCACTCCACGTCGCGCATGATGTACTCGACCGAGGCGAAGGCTTCCGCCGCGCTCGGCTTGTAGTGCATCGTCAGGAAGATGCCGGTCACGATCTGGTTGACCAGCACCACCATCGACAGCACGCCGAAGATGTACCAGATGTTGAAGTTCTTCGGCGCGTAGTACTCGGTCATGTGCTTGCGGTACATCGGCGCAAGCGCCGGTGCACGCGCGTTGACCCAGTCCATCGCGCCGGTGGCGGTGCGGGTGAAGATGTTCGCCATCGCTTACGCCCCCTGCGGATCGACGCCGACGACAATCGTGCTGTCGTCTGCGTAGTAGTGCGGCGGCACGACCAGGTTGGTCGGCGCCGGAACGCCTGGAACACGCGCCCGGCCATGTCGAAGCGCGACTTGTGGCAGGGGCAGAAGTAGCCGCCCTTCCACTCCGGGTCGAACGGCTCGGGGCGGATCTCGGCGCGGCCATTTCAGGCGAGCAGCCCAGGTGGGTGCACAGGCCGACCAGCACCGAAACCTCGGGCTTGAGCGAGCGCAGCTCCGGGTTGGCCTTGAGCACGTAGGCCGGCTGCTGGTCCGCGTTCTCCGACTTCGGGTCGCGCAGGCGGCCGTCCAGGTCGGCAGCGCATCGAGCACCGCCTTGGAGCGCTTGACGATCCAGATCGGCTGACCGCGCCATTCCAGGATCAGGCGCTGGCCCTCCTGCAGGGCACTGATGTCGGCGGTCACCGGCGCGCCGGCGAGTTTGGCCCGCGCGCTTGGGTTCCACGACTTGATGAACGGCACTGCGGCGAAACCGGCTCCAACGGCACCCACCACCACGGTGGACGCGGTCAGGAACCGGCGTCGGCCCGTGTTCACGGGCTTTTGGACCTCATCGTTGGCCATCCGGCACTCCGAAAAATCTTCTACTGGTAGCGTTGGCTGCCTGCGGCACGCGCCCCGTGGCAACAGCACGGTCCGTCCGCAAAAGACGGGGAAGTGTAACGGATGGCTTAACGGGCCGACAATGGCGACCCGCGTCCGGCGACCACCCTCAGCGCGCGGCCTGCATGCCCCGGTAGCGCTCGGCGAGCATGCCGACCCGCTGCACGTAGCGCTGGGTCTCGCTGTACGGGGGCACGCCCCGATAGCGGTCCACCGCGCCTTCGCCGGCGTTGTAGCCCGCCGCGGCCAAGGTCAGGTCGCCGTTGAAGCGCTTGAGCAGCCACGCCAGGTACTGGACGCCGCCGCGGATGTTCTGGCCCGCGTCGTAGCTGTCGGCCACTCCGAACCGGCGCGCCGTGGCGGGCATCAGCTGCATCAGCCCCTGCGCCCCCGCACGGGACAGTGCCGAGGGGTTGTAGGCCGATTCGGCATGGATGATCGCCCGCACGATCGCCTCCTCGACCCCGAACTCACGCGCCGCGGAGGCGATTTCGGCCTGGTACGCGCTGGTGTTCAGGCGCACCGTGGCGAAGCTCACCCCGGGATTGACCGCACAGGCGTAGCAGGTCTCGATGTAGCTGTAGGCGATCGTGCGCATCTCGCTGGCGCCGGCGCCACGCCCCGGCGCCCGGCTGCTGAAGTGGCGCACGCCGTCCTTCATGTAGGAGTACACCTGCCCGCTGACCCGGCGTTGCGGCGCGACCGGGCGGGACGGCGGCAAGGGCGCGACAGGAATCGCAGCGGACCGGCCCGCGACCGGGGTCATGGCCGGCGCGGGTGACGCAGACGCTACCGCCGTAGCCGGACGCGCCTCCTGACGGGCGGCAGGGGCCGCCTTGGACGCACGTGGCGCGGCGCGGGTCGGCACATAGCGGCTGAAGACCTTGCACTCGGCACCCGCGATGCGCTTGCTCACATAGCTCGAAACGCCATCCGCGCCTACGCAACGGTATAGCGTGGCCGCACTGGCCGGCATAGCGGCCAGCGCGAGCAAAAGCATCGCGCCCACTCTCCCCAACATCCTCATGGCGCGGAGTATCCCGGCTTCCCCGAGCTTGCCAAGCCATTGTCCGACAAGCGGAAAACGGTGGCGGCCGCGCGGCCGGGGGCCGGCAGCCGTTGCCGGCTACAATGCGCGCCTCCTGCCCGCCTGGACTAACCGCCATGACCGGGATGAACGCCACGCCGGACACCCGTCCGGACGCCGCCATCGCGCCCGCCACCACCCCCGCCCCGGTTCCGCTGCCGGGTGCCGCGCCCCGCCCCATCCCGGGCGGCGCCCGCGGAAAGCTCTATATAAAGACCCACGGCTGCCAGATGAACGAGTACGACTCGGCCAAGATGGCCGACGTGCTCGCCGAACACGAAGGCCTGGAGCTGACCGACGACCCCGAACAGGCCGACGTCGTCCTGGTCAACACCTGCTCGATCCGCGAGAAGGCACAGGAGAAGGTGTTCAGCCAGCTCGGCCGCTGGAAGGCACTGAAGGGCCGCGGACGCGAGGTGATCATCGGCGTCGGCGGCTGCGTGGCCTCCCAGAAGGCGAGGCGATCGTCAAGCGCGCGCCGTACGTGGACCTGGTGTTCGGCCCGCAGACCCTGCACCGCCTGCCCGAGCTGATCCGCGCCCGCCGCGAGCAGAACCGGCCGCAGGTGGACATCAGTTTCCCCGAGATCGAGAAGTTCGACCGCCTGCCCGAGCCTCGCGCCGAGGGCCCGAGCGCGTTCGTCTCGATCATGGAAGGCTGCTCCAAGTACTGCTCGTTCTGCGTGGTGCCGTACACCCGTGGCACCGAGGTCAGCCGCCCGTTCGAGGATGTGCTGGTCGAGGTGGCGCAGCTGGCCGCGCAGGGCGTGCGCGAGATCAACCTGCTCGGCCAGAACGTCAACGCCTATCGCGGGCCCATGGCCGGAAACGAAGGCGGGCACGACGGCGAAGGCGAAGCCGAGGTCGCCGACCTGGGCCTGCTGATCCGCACCATCGCCCAGATCGAAGGCATCGGCCGGATCCGCTTCACCACCTCGCACCCGCTGGAGTTCTCCGACTCGCTGGTCGAGGCCTACCGCGACGTGCCGCAGCTGGCCAACTACCTGCACCTGCCGGTGCAGGCCGGCAGCGACCGGGTACTCAGCGCGATGAAGCGCGGCTACACCGCGCTGGAGTTCAAGCAGAAGATCCGCAAGCTTCGCGCGGTGCGCCCGGACATCTCGATCAGCTCGGACTTCATCGTCGGCTTCCCCGGCGAGACGGACGCCGACTTCGACAAGACCATGAAGCTGATCGAAGACGTGGGCTTCGACCAGAGCTTCTCCTTCATCTACTCGCGCCGCCCCAACGCCGGCCGCCGACCTCGAGGACGACACCCCCGAGGCGGTCAAGCACGCGCGCCTGGAGCGCCTGCAGCAGCACATCAACGCGCACGCCGCCGGCATCTCGCGGGCGATGGTCGGCACGGTGCAGACGGTGCTGGTCGAGGGTCCGTCGAAGAAGAACCCCGACGAACTGACCGGCAAGACCGAGAACATGCGCCCGGTGAACTTCGCCGGTTCGGCGCGGCTGGTCGGCCAGTTCGTCGACGTGGTGATCACCGAGGCGCTGACCAACTCGCTGCGCGGCCGCGTGGCCACGCGCGACGACGCCGCGGCCTGACGGACCGGGCGCTCAGTCCAGCCGCTTGCGGAAGCGCAGCACCGCCGCGGTCATCATCACCGCGGCGAAGGCCAGCAGCGCCAGCACGTCCGGCCACAGCTCCCAGAGGCCGGCGCCGCGCAGCATGATGCCGCGGACCAGGCGCATGAAGTGGGTAAGCGGCAACAGTTCGGCCAGCCACTGCGCCGCCCACGGCATGCCCGAGAACGGGAACATGAAGCCGGACAGCAGGATCGAGGGCAGGAACACGAAGAACGTCATCTGCATCGCCTGGAACTGCGAGGCCGCGCGCGTGGAGATCATCAGGCCGAGCGACAGGTTGGCCACGATCAGCAGGCAGGCGGCCAGGTAGACGTCGAGCAGGCTCCCGCCCAGCGGCACCCGGAACAGCCACAACCCCAGCGCCAGCACCACCGTGGTCTGGACCAGGCCGATGGCCACGTACGGCAGGACTTTGCCGACCATCAGCTCGAGGCTGCTGACCGGGCTGGCGATAAGCAGCTCCATGTTGCCGCGCTCGCGCTCCCGCACGATGGCCACGGCGGTGAACAGGACCATGGTCATGGTCAGGATCACCCCGATCAGGCCGGGGACGATGTTCACCGCCGAACGCCGCTGCGGGTTGTAGAACGCCACCACCGAGACCGGCTGCTGGGCGCGCACGTCCACGCCGGACCCGTCCAGCGGCATCCGCGCCAGCTGCACCGCCGCGCTTTGCACCGCGTTGTCGCTGCCGTCGACGAGGATCTGCACCGCCTCGCGCCCTTCGGCGCGGCGTGCCTCGAAGTCGGCCGGGATGACCACGCCGATGCTGATCCGGCCGCGGCGCATCGCCTCGAGCAGTTCCTGCGGCGTGTGCGCGTCGAGCGCCGGGCGGACCACGTCGCTGGCGACGATGTCCATGACCAGCGCACGCGAAGCGGAGGTCCGCGCCTGGTCCACGAAACCGGCCGACAGGTCGCGCAGGTTGGTGTTGATCGCGTAGCCGAACAACAGCAACTGCACCACCGGGATGCCGACGATCATCGCCAGGGTGATCCGGTCGCGGCGCATCTGCCGCAGCTCCTTGACCATCACCGCCAGCAGCCGGCCGGCTTTCATGCCGCCGCCTCCTCGCGGTGCAGGCCCCGGGTGGCGGCGACGAACACGTCCTCCAGGTTCGCCCGCACCGGCGCCACGGTGGCCGGCACGCCGGCGCGCGCGAGTGCGTCGTCCACCGAAGCGGCCGAGCCGTCCGCACCGAGCAGCACGCGCAGCTGGTTGCCGATCTGGGCCACGCTGGCGATCCCCGGAGCCCCCTCCAGCGCGTGCTGCACGCGCCGCGGCGCGGCGGCCTCGACCAGCAGCGCGCGCCCGTCCAGGGCGTCGGCCAGCCCGGCCGGCGTGCCGTCGGCCACCAGCGCGCCGCGATCGAGGATGGCGATGCGGTGGCAGCGCTCGGCTTCGTCCATGTAGTGGGTGGAGACCAGCAGGGTCGTCCCCGCATCGGCCAGCTCGAACAGCTTTTCCCAGAAGTCGCGGCGCGATTCGGGATCGACCGCGCTGGTGGGTTCGTCGAGGAACAGCAGCTCGGGCTTGTGGATCACCGCACCGGCCAGGGCCAGCCGCTGTTTCTGCCCGCCGCTCAGGGTGCCGGCCAGCTGCTTCTGGCGGTCGCCGAAGCGGTAGTGCTCGACCAGCTCGTCGATCCGCGCGCGCGCGGCCTGCCGCGACAGGCCGTAGATCGCGGCGAGGAATTCCAGGTTCTCGCGCACGCTCAGGTCCTCGAACAGCGAGAACTTCTGGGTCATGTAGCCGATCCGCGTGCGCAGCTGTTCGGCCTGCTCGGGAATGCGCAGGCCGAGCACGTCGATCTCGCCGGCGGTCGGCGTGAGCAGGCCGCAGAGCATGCGGATGGTGGTCGACTTGCCCGAACCGTTCGGACCGAGGAAGCCGTACACCGCCTGCCGGGGCACATCGAGATCGACGTTGTCGACCGCCACCAGCGCGCCGAAGCGGCGGGTCAGGCCGCGTACGTGGATCGCCAGCGATGGGGGACAGCAGGGTCAGTGGCCGGCATCGAAGCGCACCTCCACCGGAACCCCGGGCGGCAGGTCCGCCGCCGCGGGTTCCAGCGCGACTTCGGCCAGGTAGCTGAGCCGCTCGGCGTCCTGTCCGGTGAGCGCGAAGTACGGGGTGAATACCGGTTCGCTGCGGATCATCCGCACCCGTCCCGGATACGCCTGCTCGTGGCCGGCCACATGCACCTGCGCGCGGTCGCCGACCTTGACCCGTGCACGCAGCGCCTGCGGCACGTAGATGCGCGCGTACGGCGCATCGCCGACCAGCAGCACCGCCAGCGGCGCACCCACCGGCGCCTGGTCGCCGGTCTTGTACGGCAGGCTGTCGACGCGCCCAGCCCGCGGCGCGACCACGTCGAGCTTGCGCAGCGTCACCGCGCGCGCCTGTGCCTGCGCCTCGGCGGCGGCGAGCGCGGCGGCGCCCTGCGCGACCTGTTCGACGCGCGTGCCGCGCTCCAGCTCCAGCAGCGCGGCGTCGGCTTGCTGCGCCTGCGCGGCGGCACTCGAGGCATCGGCGCGCGCGCGGTCCACGACCGCCGCGGCGACCAGCTGGCGCGCACCGAGAGGCCGCAGGCGCGCGTAGTACGCCTGCGCGTCCCAGGTAGGGCGCGGGCGCTGGCTGGCCAGGTTCGCGCGGGCCTGGCGATGTCTTCCTCGCGCGGGCCGGTGCGCAGCTCCCGGAGCGCCTCGCCGCGCTGTCGCGCCTGCGCCTGCAGTGATGCCAGCTCGGCCTCGCCGGTGGCCGCCTCCAGCTGCAGCAGGGGTGCGCCGGCGGCAACCTGGTCGCCCTCGCGCACGTCGGTGCGCAGGATGCGCTCGGCCGCCGGCGCTGGCAGGGTCACGCGGTCCCACTCGAGGGTGCCCAGGGCCTGCGGCGCTTGCCGCCCGCAGGCGGCAAGCAGCAGGCAGGCGGCAAGCAGCACAGGCCGGTTCGGTTCACGCATGGCGCAGCTCCAGTCCGCGGTCCAGCAGGGCCAGCGCATGGCGCCGGAGGTCGTCCACGCCGAGGTCGCCGGCATCGAAGATCTGCCGCCAGATCGGCGCCCCGGCCGCGGGAAACAGGGTCAGCCCGATCAGCGACACCATCAGCAGGCGTGGATCCAGCGCCGGATTGAGTTCGCCACGCGCCTGCGCGGCGGCGAAACGCTGCGACATCAGCACGGCGATGCCGGGGGCGATGCGCTCGGTCAACAGGCCGCGCAGTGCGCCGCCTTCGCTGACCACCTCGCGCACCCACAGCGCAGGCAGCCAGGGGATGACACGCCACGATCCGGGCCATCCCGTCGACGAAGGTGGAGACCAGCATGCCGACATCGTCGCCGACCTGCTCCACCGCCTCGCGCAGTGGCGCCAGCGCCGGCAGCACCCGCTCGGCCACGACCGCGTCGAGCAGTTGCCGACCGTCGCCGAAGTAGTAGTGGAGGAGCGCCGGGGTGACCCCGGCATGGCGGGCGATGTCGCGCAGCGAGGTGGCGGCGATGCCTTTTGCCGCGTAGCAGGCCAGCGCCGCATCGAGCAGGCGCGGACGCAGTTCGGGCGCGTCGGCGCCGGGCCTGCCGCGGTTGCGCCGCGGCGCGCGCGACGGGCCGGCGCCGCCGGCAGCGCCGGATTTCCTGTCAGCCGGAGAGGTCTGCCGGGCCATGACGGTTATTTAATCCTGCAATTAATTAAAAGCAAGTGCCGGCGCCCAGACCTTGACTGGCCGCACGCGGGCCGGCGCGCTACGCTTCCACCCTGTTCCGTACCGCCGCACGACCCACGCGTGCGCCCCATGCCCGCTCCCGCACACCGCGATTTCACCCTCGAACCTTCCGATACCGAACGCCTTACCCAACCTCGCCGGCCCGTTCGACGGCCACCTGCGCCAGCTCGAACTGCGCCTGGGCGTGGAGATCGCCAACCGCGGCAACGTGTTCCGGGTGAGCGGAGCGGAGGATGCGGTCGCCAGCGCCGAGCACCTCCTGCGCGCGCTCTACGCCGAATCCGGCGAGACCACCTTCGACAGCCATGCGATCCACCTGCGCCTGAACGAGGCCAACGTCGACCATCTCGACGACGAGGGCTTCCAGCCGCAGGAAGTGGCGGTGCGGGTGCGCCGCGGCACCATCCGCGGCCGCGGCGCCAACCAGGCGCGCTACCTGCACGCCATCGCCAGCCACGACATCAACTTCGGCATCGGCCCGGCCGGTACCGGCAAGACCTTCCTCGCCGTGGCCATGGCGGTGGACGCGCTCAACGAATCGCGGGTGCAGCGGCTGGTGCTGGTGCGCCCGGCGGTGGAGGCCGGCGAGAAGCTCGGTTTCCTGCCCGGCGACCTGAGCCAGAAGGTGGATCCCTACCTGCGGCCGCTGTACGACGCGCTGTACGAGATGCTCGGCGTGGAGAAGGTGGTCAAGCTGCTGGAGAAGAACGTCATCGAGATCGCGCCGCTGGCCTACATGCGCGGGCGCACGCTCAACGATGCGTTCGTGATCCTGGACGAGGCCCAGAACACGACCATCGAGCAGATGAAGATGTTCCTGACCCGGCTGGGCTATGGCTCCACCGCGGTGGTCACCGGCGACATGACCTAGGTCGACCTGCCCAAGCACGTCAAGTCCGGCCTGCGCGACGCGATCGACGTGCTGCGCGACGTCGAGGGCGTGAGCTTCACCTTCTTCGAATCGCGCGACGTGGTCCGCCATCCGCTGGTGGCGAAGATCGTCAGCGCCTACGACCGCCGCGATGCCCAGGACAGGGAGACGGGGCCGGCATGAACAGCAAAGCCGCAGAGGCCGGCACGCGCCGGAGCACGCCATGACCAAGGGCCCCGTCCGCCTCGATGTCTCCGTCAACTACGCGGTGCCGCGCACCGGCGTGCCGTCCGCGGTCAGCTTCCGCAAATGGGTCGCCGCGGCACTGAAGAGCCGCATCCGCGAGGCCGACCTGGCGATCCGGATCGTGGACGCGCGCGAGGGACGGGCGCTCAACCGCCACTACCGCGGCAAGGACTACGCGACCAACGTGCTCAGCTTCCCGGCCGACCTGCCCGAGGGGGTGAAGATGCCCCTGCTCGGCGACCTGGTGATCTGCGCGCCGGTGGTGGCGCGCGAGGCGAAGGAACAGCGCAAGCCATCGCAGGCGCACTACGCGCACCTGACCGTGCACGGCGTGCTGCACCTGCTCGGCTGGGACCACGAGGACGACAAGGAAGCCGAAGCGATGGAACAGCTCGAACGCGAGATCCTCGCCGGTCTCGGCCTGCCCGATCCCTATGCCGAGGAATGATCCCTCCATGCATCGCGCCGCACCGTCCCGCCTTGCCTGCTCCGCTACCGCCCTGCTGGCCCCCTTGCCGTGTCCGCAACCACCGCGGACGCGCAGGCGGCCGATGCAGCCGCGCCTGCGGCGCCGCCCGACCTTTCCGCACTGCTCGAATGCCGGCTCGGCCATGCCGGGTTCGCCGCCTATCTTCCTGTCCTGCAGGATCCGCTGAAGGCGGTGGCCCTAGGCTGGCGGCCGCTGCCCCAGTCCAACCCGTTCATGCTCGAGTACAGGCTGAACACGCCGGTGTCCGTCTTCGGGCGCACGTCCGACCACATCGCCTTCGCCGGCGACGGCGTGGTCGCGGTGCTCGACCTTGCCGAGCCGCGCGTGCTGGCCCGCGAGCTGCAGCTGGAGACCGGCGTGGATACGCCGGAGAAGGCGATCTTCGGCCGCGAGGCGCGCGCCAGCGAGGTTGCCGGCCCCGATGGCCGGCCCGGTTGGATCGACTCGGCGGTGATCAATGTCTCCAACGTGGATTCGCATCCCGGCAAGACCCTTACCGGATGCAGCTACAGCCTCGATCCGCCCGAGCCGGCCGAACCGGCGGCGCCGGGCACCGAAACCGCCGCGCCCTCGCCCGGCGGCGCCCAACCACGCTAGACTGCCGGCACCGCCCGGATTCCCGGGCGCGCACACTCCCACGAATGTCCGAAGACGACAGTAGTCGCAACGCGCCGGAGCCGCACGAACGCCGGCGCTCCCATGGAGCGGATCAGTTCCGCATTCTCCGGCGAACCCGATACGCGCGAAGACCTGGTCGCGATCATGCGCGACGCCCGGGCCGACGGCCTTATCGACGCCGACACCCTGCGCATGATGGAAGGCGCGCTGTCGGTGTCGGAACTGACCGTGGGCGACGTGATGGTCTCGCGCTCGCAGATGGTCTCGCTACCCGCCGACGCGCGCTTCCTGGACCTGATGAAGCAGGTGGTCGAATCCGGCCACTCGCGCTTCCCGGTGCATGGCGAGGATCGCGACGAGATCCTGGGCATCCTGCTGGCCAAGGACCTGCTGCGCGGCGTGGTCGCGGACAACGGCCCCGGCGACATCCATGCGCTGCTGCGCCCGGCGGTGCTGATCCCCGAGTCGAAGAAGCTCAATCTCCTGCTCAAGGAGTTCCGGCTCTCGCACAACCACATGGCGATCGTCGTCGACGAATATGGCGGCGTGGCCGGCCTTAAGTCACGATCGAGGACGTGCTCGAGCAGATCGTCGGCCAGATCGACGACGAGCACGACGAGACCTGGGACGCCAGCGCGCTGATCGCCGCCCAGGCCGACGGCCAGTTCGTGGTCGACGCGCTCACCCCGATCGGCGATTTCAACGAACGCTTCGGCGCCAGCTTCCCCGACGACGAGTACGACACCATCGGCGGCCTGGTCACCGAGGCGATCGGCCACCTGCCCGAGACCGGCGAGGAACTGACCTGGACCGCTTCGCGTTCCGGGTGATCCGCGCCGATGCGCGGCGCGTGCATGCGTTCCAGGTGGCGGTGCTGGCGCCGGACGCGCAGGACGCAGGCTGATGCCACCGCTGCCCCGGTGGCCCGCATGGCCGGCCGCGCTGCTCGCCTGCCTGCTGGCCTGCATGGCGCTGCTTCTGCCGTCGGCCGCGCACGCCGCGGCGGACGCACCGCGCATCGGGATCATGACCATGCAGCCGGGCGAGGTGTTCTTCGAACGCTTCGGCCATGACGCGATCGTCGTCGTCGACCCCGCGACCGGTGCGGCGACGTCGTACAACTTCGGCTTCTTCGACCCGGGCGAACCGGACTTCCTGTCGCGCTTCCTGCGCGGCGACATGATGTATTACCTTATTCGCGATGCCGGCGCAGGAGGACCTGCAGCAGTACCGCCACGCCGGGCGCGGCGTCAGCGTGCAGTGGCTGGACCTGGAACCGGCGCAGGCCAGCGCGCTGGCCGATGCGCTGGCCGAACGCGCCCGCCCGGAAAACGCGCGCTACCGCTACGACTACTTCACCGCCAACTGCGCCACCCAGGTGCGCGATGCGCTGGACGATGCACTGGACGGCGCCCTGCAGTCGCAGCTGGCCGGCCGCTCGCGTGGCAATACCTATCGCAGCGAAGCGGTGCGCCCTATAGCGCGGCCGGCACCATGGATGTGGCTGGGTTTCGACCCAGCCTCGGCCCCTATGCGGACCGGCCGCTGTCGCGCTGGGAGGAAGCCTTCGTGCCGATGCGCCTTACCGACAGCCTGCGCGAGGCGCGCAACAGCGAGGGCCGGCCGCTGGTGATGGCCGAGGAACAGATCCTGCCGCACCGGATCGCGCCCGAGCCGGCCGAGATGCCGCGGCGCTGGTGGCCCCACTGCTGGCAGGCCTCGCCCTCGCCGGCGCGGCGTTCGCCGCGCGCCGGCGTCCGCGCCTGCTGGCCGCGTTTGCACTGCCGTTCTGGCTGCTGTGCGGTATTACCGGCCTGCTGCTGGTCTTCATCTGGGGCTTCACCGCGCACCACGCCGGTTGGGCGAACCGCAACCTGTTCTGGCTCAGTCCGCTGTGCCTGCTGCTGCTGCCCGGCGCGGTAGCGCTACTGCGCGGGCGCGTGCCCGGCAAGGCGTTTCGGCCGCTGCTCTGGGCCGTGGCCGCGTCGGCCACGCTGGGCTGGATACTGCAGTGGCTGAGCCTGCAGCCGCAATACACCCTGCCGTGGATCGCGCTGCTGCTGCCGGTGCACGTCGCGCTGGCGCTGGCGCTGGGGCGCGCGCCCCGCTCGACGTAGGCCCCAATCTGCGGACGGGCGGCGTCCTGCCTGTCCCGGTGTCAGCCCCTTCGGACCGCACCGGGCAACGCGCAGGCGCGGCCTTGTACACGCCGCGATCACCGATGCGGCGACGACGCCGACACGGGACAGCGTCCCGGTCGTCCGTGCTTGCCGCACGCGCCGGCACGGCGCAGGATGCGGCATGGAAAATGTCGCCGCGCCCGCCAATCCTGCCTGCGTCATCAACTGCGTGTGGTACGACGGCGACGGCCGCCGCCAGGACCTGCCGCTGGAGCTGCTCAGCGAGAAGCTCGACGAAGACGTGCCGGGCTTCGCCTGGGTCGGCCTGTACGAGCCGGCCGACGCAGTGCTCCGGCAGTTGCAGGAAGAACTGGGCCTGCATCCACTGGCGGTGGAGGACGCGCGCAACGCCCACCAGCGGCCCAAGGTGGAGGCCTACGGCGATACCCTGTTATACCGTGCACACCGCGCAGATGGTCGATGGCACGATCCGCTACGGCGAGACCCATGCCTTCCTCGGTCCGCGCTTCCTGCTCACGGTAAGGCACGGCGACTCGCTGTCTTACGCATTCGTCCGCAGCCGCATGGAGCGCGAGCCGGAACTGCTGCGCGCCGGCCCGGCGATGGCGCTGCACGGAGTTCTGGATTTCATCGTCGACAACTACGCGCCGATCGTCGACGAGCATCGCGAAACCCTGCACACGCTCGAGCGCGACATCTTCTCCGACACCTACCGTCGCGCCATTGTCGTGCGCCTGTACGACCTCAAGCGCGACCTCACCTACATGCGGGTGGCGGTCTCGCCGCTGCAGGACGTGCTGGCGCAACTGATGCGCAGCCAGGCCGGCCAGGGCCAGCTGGTGCCCGAGGGCGTGCGCGTCTACCTGCGCGACGTGCACGACCACGTGCTGCGCATCAACGACACGATCGACACGATGCGCGACATGCTCGGCACCGCGCTGAGCGTGAACCTGTCACTCGTCACCCTGGCTGGGGCGAAACGGTCAAGCGCCCGGGCGCCTGGGCCGCCCTGCTGGCCGCGCCCACCCTGGTCACCAGCTGGTACGGCATGAACTTCGCGCACATGCCGGAACTGGAGCCGGTCTGGGCCTATCCGCTGCTGATCGTGGCGGTGGCCGGGATCTGCATCGGGCTGTACCGCCTGTTCAAGCGTGCGCGCTGGCTCTGAGGCGCAGCGCCAACGACATGTGAAGACGGCCGCGTCCACGCCTTTCCGGATGCCGCGGCCGCCAATGCGACGAAAGTCGCAAGAGCCCTGCCGCGCTGCGCATTGACCTGCGTGGCGCGCGGTACGACCCTTGTCCCATCACCCCGGGAGGCTCCCATGAAAGCGTTCTCGAAGATCGGCTGGGCCGCGCTCGCGCTGCTCGGTGCATTCTGCTTAGGGCACCGTGGCGCTGCGCCGCGGCGAACAGATCAGCGCCCTCTGGATCGTGGTCGCGGCGGTGTCGATCTACCTCGTCGCCTACCGCTACTACAGCCTGTACATCGCCCGGAACGTGATGGGCCTGGATCCACGCCGGGCCACGCCCGCGCACGTCCACAACGATGGCCTGGACTTCGTGCCGACCAACAAGCACGTGCTGTTCGGCCACCACTTCGCGGCCATCGCCGGCGCCGGCCCGCTGGTCGGCCCGGTGCTCGCCGCGCAGATGGGCTACCTGCCCGGCCTGATCTGGCTGGTCACCGGCGTGGTCCTGGCCGGCGCGGTGCAGGACTTCATGGTCCTGTTCATCTCCAGCCGGCGCGACGGGCGCTCGCTCGGCGACTTGGTGCGCGAGGAGATGGGCCCGGTGGCCGGCACCATCGCGCTGTTCGGCGCCTTCCTGATCATGATCATCATCCTGGCCGTGCTGGCGATGATCGTGGTCAAGGCGCTGGCCGAGAGCCCGTGGGGCATGTTCACGGTGATCGCGACGATGCCCATCGCGATCCTCATGGGCGTCTACATGCGCTACATCCGGCCCGGGCGCATCGGCGAGATCTCGGTGGTCGGCATCGTCCTGCTGCTGCTGGCGATCTGGTACGGCGGCAAGGTCGGCGCCCATCCGACCTGGGGCCCGGCGTTCACCTTCACCGGCACCCAGATCACCTGGATGCTGATCGGCTACGGCTTCGTCGCCGCGGTGCTGCCGGTGTGGCTGCTGCTGGCCCCGCGCGACTACCTCTCCACCTTCCTCAAGATCGGCGTGATCGTGGCGCTGGCGATCGGGATAGTGATAGCCAGCCCGGAAGTGACCTCGCTGAAGATGCCGGCGCTGACCCAGTTCGCCGCCAGCGGCGACGGCCCGGTGTGGAAGGGCGGGCTGTTCCCGTTCCTGTTCATCACGATTGCCTGTGGTGCGGTATCGGGCTTCCACGCGCTGATCTCTTCCGGCACCACGCCCAAGCTGCTCGCCAACGAGACCCACGCCCGCTACATCGGCTACGGCGGCATGCTGATGGAGTCGTTCGTGGCGATCATGGCGCTGGTGGCCGCGTCGATCATCGAACCGGGCGTGTATTTCGCGATGAACAGCCCGGCCGCGGCGATCGGCACCGAGGCCGCCGACGTGGCCGCCAAGGTCAGCAGCTGGGGCTTCGTGGTCACGCCGGAGGTGCTGACCCAAACCGCCAAGGATATCGGCGAGCACACCATCATCTCGCGCGCCGGCGGCGCGCCGACCCCTGGCCGTGGGCATCGCCGTGATCCTGCACGACGCGCTGCCCGGCGGCGACGCGATGATGGCGTTCTGGTACCACTTCGCGATCCTGTTCGAGGCGCTGTTCATCCTCACCGCGGTCGACGCCGGCACCCGCGCTGGCCGCTTCATGCTGCAGGACCTGCTCGGCAGCTTCGTTCCGGCGCTGCGCCGCACCGAGTCGTGGGGCGCCAACGTGATCGGCACGGCCGGCTGCGTGGCGCTGTGGGGCTACTTCCTCTACCAGGGGCGTGGTCGACCCGCTTGGCGGCATCAACACGCTGTGGCCGCTGTTCGGCATCGCCAACCAGATGCTGGCGGGCATCGCCCTGATGCTGTGCACCGTGGTCCTGTTCAAGCTCAAGCGCGACCGCTACGCGTGGGTGACGACCGTGCCTGCGGCGTGGCTGCTGATCTGCACCACGTATGCGGGCTTCATCAAGATCTTCGACGCCAACCCGGCGATCGGCTTCGTCGCCCAGGCGCGCAAGTACCAGCAGGCCATCGCCGACGGGCAGCTGCTCGGCACGGCCAAGTCGATGGCGCAGATGCAGCAGGTGGTGGTGAACAGCTACGTCAATACCGCGCTGACCGTGCTGTTCCTGTTCGTGGTGTTCAGCGTGCTGGTGTACGCGGTGCGCGCCATCGCCGTGGCCCGCCGGAGCAGCGAGCGCACCGACCGCGAGACGCCGTTCGTCGCCCTCGGCGACGAGCAGGTCAAGGCCTGGCTGTAGGCGCGGCCATGGGCACCCAGCTCGTTCCGCTGGACCACTTCGCCACGCACAAGCGTGTGTGGCGGAGGCTGGTGCAGACCGCGCGCCTGTGCTGCGGCATCCCGGACTACGACAACTATGTCCGGCACATGCTGGAGAAGCACCCTGACCGCGAACCGATGGACTACAAGACTTTCTTCCGCGAGCGCCAGGAGGCGCGCTTCGGCGGCCGCAGCGGGTTCCGCTGCTGCTGAAGCCCGCACCACGGAAAAGAAAGGGCGAGGCTCCGGCCTCGCCCTTCACGTTCCGGCCGCTGCACTGCCGGCCGGCTAGCCCTGCCCCGCCATCGCACGCAGCACCACGCCAACGATGTAGGCGGCGACCGTCCCGGTCGCGTAGCCGAGCGCGCCGAGCAGCGCGCCCACCGGCGCCAGCGCCGGGTGGAACACCGACGCGACCACCGGCGCGGAGGCCGGCCCGCCGATGTTGCTCTGCGAACCCATCGCGAAATAGAAGAACGGCACCCGCAGCAGCTTGCCCAGCAGTGCCAGCAGGACGATGTGGACGATGATCCAGACCAGGCCCAGCACCAGCAGCCACGGCTTGTCGGCCAGCGAGCCGATGTCCATCTGCATGCCGATGCAGGCGATCAGGATGTACAGGAACAGCGAGCCGATCTTCGAGGCGCCGGCGCCGTCGAGGGTGCGCGCGCGGGTCAGGCTCAGGCCCAGGCCGATGAAGGTCGACAGCACCACCACCCACACGAACGGCTCGTGCAGGCTGACCTGCCGCGACCACGACACGTTCTGCGCGAACTAAGGCCGACGCCGGACCGGCGATCGCATGCGACAGTCCGACGGCGCCGAAGGCAATGCCGATGATCACCATCAGGTCGGTCAGCGAGGCGACCCGCTCGTGCTGCTTCTGGTAGCTGGCCAGCCGTTGCTTCAGGTCCTCGATCGCGCGGGTGTCCGCGCCGCTGCGGGCGTCGATCGCCGACGCGCGGTTGGTAGGAAGATCAGCACCGCCATCCACACGTAGCCGACACCGACGTCCACCACCACGAACTGGCCGAACGTGGTTTCGTCGACGGCGAAGACCTCCTTCATCGCCAGCATGTTGGCGCCGCCGCCGATCCAGCTGCCAGCCAGCGCGGCCATGCCGCCCTGGGTGTTGCCGGCCACCGTTTCCGGATGGACCAGGCCCACCAGCCAGAACGCGACGAAGGCGCCAAGCATGATGCTGATCGAGGCCGCCGCGTACATCGCCAGCAGCTTCGGCCCCAGCCTGAGCACGCCCTTGAGGTCGATGGTCAGGGTCAGCAGCACCAGCGCGGCGGGCAGCAGCACGCGGCTGGCCACGGGGTTGTAGAGCTTGCTGGCATTGCCGTCGATCAGGCCGACGCTGTTGTAGATGCCCGGGATGAAGTAGCACAGCAGCAGCGCCGGCACCCATAAGGTGAAGAACTTCTTCCAGAACGGCGTAGGTCCGCTGGACAGCCAGAAGATCAGCCCGAGCGTCGCGGCGATCAGCCCGAACAGGACGATGTCGTTCTGGATCAGCGCGGTGGACGGTTCGGTGGCTTCGATCGCCATCGGCGGCGTCTCCTCTAGCGGTGCGGTGCGGGGCGGACAACGGGCCCGCAAAACGCGATGGCCGGCATCGAGCCGGCCATCGCGCGCGGGTCACTGGCCGATGTGCTGCTTCAGCCAGCCGTTGACCGTGTCGTGCCAGAGCACGCTGTTGGCCGGCTTGAGTACCCAGTGGTTCTCGTCCGGGAAGTACAGCAGCTTGGACTCGATGCCCTTGCGCTGCAGCGCGGTGAAGGTGGACAGGCCCCATCCACCGGTACGCGGTAGTCCTTCTCGCCCTGCACCACCAGCATGGGCACCTTCCACTGGGCCACGTGGTTGACCGGGTTGAACTTCTCGTAGCCTTCCGGGTTCTGGAGTGGCGTGCCGCGGTTCTCCCACTCGGTGAACCACAGCTCCTCGGTCACGTAGCCCATCGAGCGGGTGTCGAACACGCCGTCGTGGTTGACCAGGCACTTGAACGGCGCATTGCCCTTCGCGTCGAACCAGTTGCCGGCGATCCAGTTGATCATGTAGCCGCCGTAGCTGGCGCCCAGCGCACAGGCCTTGCCGCCGTCGAGGAACGCGTACTTCTGCTGCGCGGCCGCCCAGCCCTTCTGCAGGTCCTCCAGCGGCTTGCCGCCCCAGTCGCCGCTGATCGCATCGGTGAACGCCTTACCATAGCCGGTCGAGCCGTGGAAGTCGATCATCACCACCGCGTAGCCCTGGCCGGCGTAGGTCTGCGGGTTCCAGCGGTAGCTCCAGCCGTCGCCGAAGCTGCCCTGCGGGCCGCCATGGATGAGAGAACGCGACCGGGTACTTCTTCCCTTCCACGTAATTCCATGGCTTGACCACGTAGCCATGCACGGTCTCGCCGTTCCAGCCGGGGAAGTCGAACTGCTCGTAGTCGCCGAATGCCACGTCCGGCAGCACCTCTCTGGCGGCCGGGGTGATCGCACGCACGGCCTGCGGCGCCGACAGCGAAGTGGCGAACAGCTGGTCGCCGCTGCGCAGGCTGTTGCGGGTGAACACCAGGGTGTCACCGGCGATCTCGAACGCGGAGATGCTGCCGTCGCCGACCAGCTTCTGACCTTACCGGTGGCGATGTCGACCGCGAACAGCGGATGCTCGCCGGTGTCCTGCGCGGTCGTGTAGATCTTCGTGCCGTCGGCCGACAGGGTGATGCCGTCGGCGCTGCGGTCCCAATCCGGCGCGATCTCGCGGGTGGCGCCGGTGGCCATGTCGCGCGCCATCAGGCCGAAGCGGTCGGCCTCGAAGCCCGGGCGCTTCATCGCGCGGTAGTACAGGGTCTTGCCGTCCGCGCTGAACACCGGACCGGTGTCCCAGGCGCGGTTCTGGCCCTGCGGGCCAGGCGATGCCGCCTTCGGGTCGGTGCGGTCGTCGAAGGTCAGGTGCTTGAGCGGCTGGCCGACGCGGTACTCGTAGAGGTCGAAATCGGTCGACCAGGCCTCCTTGCGGTCGGCGCGGCGCATCGCGAACACGATCGACCCGCCGTCAGGCGACCACGCGTACTCGTCGTTGCCGCCGAAAGGCTTGGACGGCACGTTGCCCGGGCCGGAAGCGGCGACGGACGATTCGACCAGGAACACCGTTGGCGGATTCTTGCCGGTGGACGGCGTGGTCACGAACAGGCGGTTGTGGCGCCCGTCCTCCCAGGTGTCCCAGTGGCGCACGAACAGCTGGTCATAGACCACGCCGCTGGCTTTGGATGCCTTGCGCTGGTCCAGGCGCTTGACCGTGCAGTCGAGGTCGGCGCCGCAATCGGGGAACACCTCCATGCTCACCGCCAGCCGCCTGCCATCCGGCGACAGCTTGAACGTGCCGACGTCGAGCGGGAAATGGGTGGCCTGCTTCGGCGCGCCGCCGGTGGCTGGCATCACGTACACCTGCTGGCTGCCGGACTGGGGGCTAAGGAAGTACAGCCACTGGCCGTCGGCGGAGAACGCCGGCGAATTGACGTTCCAGCCGACCGGGGTCAGCCGCTTCGGTGGCGCCATGTCACGCGTGCGCAGGTCGCGGATCCACAGCGAGGTGGACGCCTTGCCGAGCTCGTCGCCGGCGTTGCCGCCGAGCATCTCGCGCTTTGCGAACACGACCCGCGCCCCGTCCGGTGACAGCACCGGCGACGACACCCGGTCCAGCTTCTGCAGGTCGCGGACATCGAAACCGCGGGCCGCTTCGACCGGCGAAGCGGCGGCCAGGCCGAGCGCGGCGGCTGCGCTGCGCCCAGAGTCGTGGAAAGGTGGCGGGGCTTCATCCGGGGCTCCAGCAAGGCAAACCCGGATGTTAGGCGCTGGTCGCGGAGCGGCGCAAAGGCGGAAGGTCATGCCTTCCGTGCCACGCGCCTCAGGCCGCCTGTTCGCCGCGCTTGCCGACCCGGTACAGCAGCCAGCCGACCAAGGCCAGGACCGCGAGGCCGACCCACTGGGCCGCGGCGCCGAAGCCGAACGGCAGGGCCAGTACTTCCGGGTCCCGGTGATCACGATCGGCAGGGCGATGGCGATGCCCATCAGCGCCTCGCCGGTGATCAGGCCGGCGGAGAACAGCACGCCCGGGCGATGCACCCGGTCCAGCCCGGCCTCGTCGTCGGCGCGGACCTTGTGGAAGCGCTCGACCAGGTGGGCGAGCAGGCCGCCGAGGAAGATCGGCACCATCAATTCCAGCGGCAGGTAGATGCCGATCGCCGCGGCCAGCACCGGCACGCGGAAGCGCGAGCCGCGCGACTTGAGCCAGCCGTCCAGGGCGATGGTCAATGCGCCGATCACGCCGCCGATGGCGATCATCGTCCACGGCAGCTGGCCACCGAACAGGCCCTTGGCCACCGAGGCCATCAGGTTGGCCTGCGGCGCCGGCAGGGTCTTGGAGCCGATGCCGTAGGCCTCCTGCAGCAGGTTCAGCACCGGGGCCATGATCAGCGCGCAGGAGAATGCGCCGATGCCCAGCATCAGCTGCTGCTTCCACGGCGTGGCGCCGACCAGGGTAGCCGGTCTTGAGGTCCTGCAGGTTGTCACCGCCCACCGCCGCCGCGCAGCAGACCACCGCACCGATCATGATCGCGGCGACCGCGCCCAGCGGCGCGCCGTTGACCTGCTTGAGGCCGTCGGCGCCGAGCAGCATCAGCAGCACCACCGAGGCGAACAGGATCGTGGCGATGGTGATGCCCGAGACCGGGTTGTTCGACGAACCGACCAGGCCGGTAAGGTAGCCGGACACGGACACGAACAGGAAGCCGGCCACGATCATGATGATCGTCATCGGGATGCTGACGTGCCACTGGCCGACGATCGCCTGGTACAGCGCCAGCAGCGGCAGCACGAACAGCACCAGCGCCACCAGCATCCACTTCATCGGCAGGTCGCGGTCGGTTTCGCTGGTGGCCTGCCCGGCCGCGCCCTTGCGCGCGGCGGCAAAGCCGCTGCGGATGCCCGCCAGCAGCGAGTTGCGCAGCGAGAACAGGGTCCATACGCCGCCGACCAGCATCGCGCCGACGCCGAGGAAGCGGATCTTGGCCGACCAGATGGCGAACGCCGCGTCGGCGGGGGGCGCCGGCGATGTTCGCGGCCAGCGCCGGGTCGCTGTCGAGGAAGAAGGCGTGGTACAGCGGGATGGCGATGTGCCAAGGACAGGATCGCGCCGGACAGCACCACGATGCCCACGTTCAGGCCGACGATATAGCCCACGCCGAGCAGCGCCGGCGACAGGCCGGTACCGAGATAGCCGATGACCTTGTTGTTGGCGAAATAGCCGGCCACCGCCCAGCTGTCCGGGATGGCGCGCAGGCCGTTGGCTGCGGCCAGCTTGACCAGCGCGCCGATGGCGGCGGAGATGCCGAGGATCTTCAGTCCCGGGCCCGGGTTCTCGCCGGCCTTGAGCACTTCGGCCGCGGCCTTGCCTTCGGGGAACGGCAGCGGTTCCTCGACGATCATCGTGCGCCGCAGCGGCACCGAGAACAGCACGCCCAGCAGGCCGCCGAGGCCGGCGATGCCCAGCACCCACCAGTAGTCGAAGTCCGGCCAGTAGCCCATCAGCACCAGCGCGGGGATGGTGAAGATCACGCCGGCGGCGATCGAGGAGCCGGCCGAGGCGCCGGTCTGGACGATGTTGTTCTCCGGATCGTGCCGCCACCGAGCAGGCGCAGCACGCCCATCGACACCACCGCGGCCGGGATGGCCGTCGCCACGGTCAGGCCGGCGAACAGGCCCAGGTAGGCGTTGGCCGCCGACAGAACCACCGCCAGGATGATGGCGAGGACGACGGCGCGGAAAGTGAGCTGCGGCGTCGTGGACCGGGAGAGGTCGGGCCGGGCCATGTGGTTTCCCCTGCAAGCATGAAAGGCCGACACGCTATCGACCCCGCTCCCGCAAGTCCAGCGCCGGCGGCCCCCGCAGGGGCCCGGGCCGCTATTTCGCCCGTTCCCCGCCCAGGTGCATTGCTTAAGGAACGCGAGCAGGCGCGCGTAGTACTCCTGCCGGTGCGGCTGGGTGTAGAAGCCATGCCCCTCGGTGGGGTAGTACAGCGACTCCACCGGAACCCCGGCGCCCCTCAGTGCCGCCTCCATCATCCGCGTGTGCTCGATCGGGGCGATCTCGTCCTCGCCACCGGCCGCCAGGAACACCGGCACCTTGATCCGGCCGGCCAGCCGGTTCGGCGAAGTGGCGCGCAGGGTTTCGGTGTCCGTACCCAGCCACTCCTCGGACCAGTTCTCCAGGAACGGGCCCTGCTGGCCAGCGCCTTATTGCGGGTCACCAGGTCGTAGACACCGACATAGCCGGCCGCGCAGCGGTACAGCGAAGGCTCCTTGGCCACGCCCATCAGCGCCGCGTAGGCGCCATAGCTGGCCCCGTAGATGCAGATGTGCTCGCGGTCGGCGATGCCCTCGTCGATCGCCCAGCGGGTGGCATCGGTCAGGTCATCCTGCATCGCCAGGCCCCACTGCCTTAGCGCCGGCGGACTCGAAGGCGCGGCCATACCCGTCCGAACCGCGGAAATTGACCCGCAGCACGGCGTAGCCTGCCGCGGCCAGCAGTTGCGCTTCGTCCGCGAACTCCCAGCTGTCCTTGACGTAGTACGGCCCGCCATGCGGCAGCAGCACCAGCGGCAACTGCTTGCCGCTGGACCCGCGGGGCACCGTCAGGTAGCCCTGCAGCGGCAGGCCGTCCCGGGCCTTGAACGAAACGGCCCGGCTCTGCGCCATCTGCAAGGGGTCGAGCCACTCGCGCCGGCTGACCAAGGCGTTTCGCCTTTCCGGCGACCGTGTCGAACAGGAAGAAGTCCCCGCTGTTGCGGTCGGACGTCACCAGCAACAGGGCACTGCGCCCGTCGTCGGTGCGCGAGAGGATGCGGACCCGTTCGCCTTCGAAGGCCTGCTCGAGCATGCGCTGCAACCGCGCATCGGGATGGTCGGGCTTGAAGAATTCGGTCCGCGGCATGCCGTCCATGAACACCACGCCGATCGGCTCGTGCACGCCGGTGCTGGCGTAGACGATCTCGTCGGGATCGACGGTGTCGTCGCGCAGAACCTCGCTACGCTGCCCGGTGGCCACATCCCAGCGCCACGATCGCATTGGGCCCCTGCGCGCGCTCGGCCAGCACGTAGGCGGTCGCGCCGTCGGCCGAGAACCCGATCGGCACTTCCACGACCCCGCTCTTCGCCTCGTCGTTGACCAGGCGCCACTCGGCATCTTCGCCGGTGCGGTAGTAGAGCTTGCTGACGTTGTCGGAACCGGCGCCGACGGCGAACCGCACCACGCCCGCATGGTCGGTCGCGAAGTCGGCACGCCGCACCGGCACGCTCGCCACCTGCAGGCGGCGCCCGCTGCGCACGTCCATGCGCTCGGCCCGCGTGTAGGCATCCTCGCCGAAGCCGGCCACGGTCAGCACGACGTTGCGTTCGTCACGGGGCAGCGTGTCGACCAGCTGCGCCCAGACGTTCTCCGCCCGCTTCTGCTGGATCCGCGAGCTGCCACCATCGCTTTGCACGCGCTGGCCGACCAGCATTTCCCCGTTGCCGCCCTCGGCATCCACGCCGACGATCTCGCCGGTGAGCTGCGGCTTGGCCAGCATGCCGAACTTGCTGGCCACGCCCAGCAGTACCCGCCCGGAATTGACCCATTGGAACCAAGGCGATATCGCTGTTGCGGCCCAGCGAGAAGCGCGCGGTGACCTGCATGTCGGACAGGCGCATGACCACCCGGCCCGGTGCGGTCCTCCAGGGGCAGCGTCGCCGCCAGGTAGGTGCCGTCGGGTGACAGGCGCATGTCGCGGAACTGCTCGCGTCGCAGGAACCGGGTCGCGTCCACCTGCGCCAGCGCCGGCACCGGCGCCGTCACCGCGATCCCCAACAGCACGGCGCACAGCGCCGCAGACAATCCCTTGCCCTGCATGGCTTCCTGCCCTGTCACGGCGCCCGTCGGGCGCCTCCGTTGGCGCAGGATAACCCAGTCAGGCCGGCGCGATGGCGGAGGCAACCACCGCGGGCAGCGCGTCGCGCCAGGCCGGCAGCTGCACGCCGAAATCGCGCCGCAGCCGGGTGGTGTCCAGGCACGAATAGGCCGGCCGTCGTGCCGGCGTGGGGTAGTCGGCGGTGGTGATCGGCAGCACGCGCGGTGCCCGGGCCAGCAGCCCGGCAGCCACGGCTTCGGCGAAGATCGCCTCGGCAAAGCCATGCCAGCTGGCCTGCCCGCCTGCGACCAGGTCGCTAAGGTGCCGCTGATCGGCGAGCCCGGCACCAGCGCCTGCTGCAGCGCGCCCGCGGTGACATCGGCGATCAGCGCCGCCGGCGTCGGCGTGCCGGTCTGGTCGGCGACCACGCGCAGCTCGTCGCGCTCGGCGCCCAGGCGCAGCATCGTGCGCAGGAAGTTGTGGCCGTGCGCCGCATAGACCCACGCGGTGCGGAACACGAGGTGCTGCCCGTTCGCGGCCCGCACAGCCTCCTCGCCGGCCAACTTGCTGGCCCCGTATACCCCGAGCGGCGCAACCGGATCGTCCTCGCGATAGGGACGCGTGCCCTGTCCGTCGAAGACATAGTCGGTCGAATAGTGCACCAGCGGAATGCACGCCTCGGCGCATGCACGCGCCAGCACGCCGGGGGCCTCCGCGTTGATCCGGAAAGCCGCCTCGCGATCGCCCTCGGCCTTGTCGACGGCGGTGTAGGCGGCGGCATTGACGATCGCCGCCGGGGCCAGGTGGGTCGGCGACCAGCGCGGCCAGCGAAGCCGGGTCGGAAAGATCGGCGACGGCGCAGGCGCTGCCGTCATCCAGCCGGCCGTCGCGCGTGGCCACGACCACCTCGCCGAGCGGCAGCAGGCTCCGGCGCAGCTCACGGCCGACCTGGCCGTTGCCGCCGATGACCAGGAGCCCCTGGTCACGCCGGGTAGGCCGGCAGGCGCCCGGCGGGGATATCTGCCAGCAGGGGTGCGCTCGCGTCCTTGCCCGACAGGACCGGATCGGCGACCGGCCAGTCCACCGCGATGTCGCCGTCGTTCCAGCGGATGCCGGCATCGGCTTCCTTGACGTAGACATCGGTGCACAGGTAGCTGAACACCGCGCGCTCGGAAAGCACGGCGAAGCCATGGGCGAAGCCTTCGGGAATCCAGAACTGGCGCCGGTTCTCCGCGCTGAGGACCACCGCCTCCCAGCGGCCGAACGTGGGCGAGCCACGGCGGATGTCGACCGCGACGTCGTAGACCTCGCCCTCGAGCACGCTCACCAGCTTTCCCTGCGGCCGCGGCCACTGGTAGTGGAGGCCGCGCAGCACGCCCTTGACCGAGGTCGACACGTTGCTCTGCACGAACTTCACCGGCAGGCCGTGCTGGCCGAAGCGCTCGGCGTTCCAGGTCTCGAAGAACACGCCGCGCTCGTCGCCGAACACCGCCGGTTCGATGACCACGCACCCCGGCAGGGACGTTTCGACGATCTTCAACGCACGATCCCCCGCCGGAGCAGGCTCAGCAGGTACTGGCCGTAACCGTTCTTGGCCAGTGGCGCGGCCAGCTTCTCCAGCTGCCCCGCGTCGATCCAGCCGTTGCCGTAGGCGATCTCCTCCGGGCAGCTGACCTGGAGGCCCTGCCGGTCCCATGGTCTGGATGAAGTTGGAGGCCTCGTGCAACGACTGGTGGGTACCGGTATCCAGCCAGGCATAGCCCCGGCCCAGCTGCTCCAGGTACAGCGCACCCTCGTCGAGGTAGCGCTTGTTGAGGTCGGTGATCTCCAGCTCGCCGCGTGGCGAGGGCTTGAGCCCGGCTGCGTACTCGCTGGCCCGGCCGTCGTAGAAGTACAACCCGGTGACCGCGTAGTTGGAGCGCGGCTGCGCCGGCTTCTCCTCGATTCCGACCACCTTGCCGGAGGCATCGAACTCGGCCACGCCGTAGCGTTCCGGGTCGCCGACCCAGTAGCCGAACACCGTCGCGCCATCGGCGCGTTCGTCCGCGCGCCGGAGCGTGTCGGTCAGGCCGTGGCCGTGGAAGATGTTGTCGCCCAGCACCAAGGCAGCTGGGCTGGCCGGCGACGAAGTCGCGGCCGATCAGGTAGGCCTGGGCCAGTCCGTCCGGACTGGGTTGCACCGCGTACTCGATGCGCATGCCCCATTGCGAGCCGTCGCCGAGCAGGCTCTGGAACAGCGCCTGTTCGTGCGGGGTATTGATCACCAGGACTTCGCGGATCCCGGCCAGCATCAGCACGCTGAGCGGGTAGTAGATCATCGGCTTGTCGTACACCGGCAGCAGCTGCTTGCTGACGCCCTTGGTGATCGGATACAGCCGCGTGCCCGAACCGCCGGCCAGGATGATGCCCTTGCGTCGTGTCATCGCTTCTCCTTGGTGTACGGGCCCATCCAGAAGGCTCGCACTTAAGCCGCCACCCCGATGCGCTCGAGGCGGTAACTGCCGTCCAGCACGCGCTTCACCCAGTCCTGATGCTCCAGGTACCAGTCGACCGTGTAGGCGATGCCCTGCTCGAAGGTATGGCTGGGCTCCCAGCCCAGTTCGTCCTTCAGCTTGGACGCGTCGATCGCATAGCGACGGTCGTGGCCGGGGCGGTCGGCAACATAGGTGATCTGGCTGCTGCGCGGCCGGCCGTCCTCGCGCGGACGGCGCTGGTCCAGCAGCGCGCAGATCGCCTGCACCACCTCGATGTTCTGCTTCTCGGAATTGCCGCCCACGTTGTAGGTCTCGCCCACCCGGCCCTTGGCCAGCACCGTGCGGATCGCTTCGCAGTGGTCGGCCACGAACAGCCAGTCGCGCACCTGCCTGCCGTCGCCATAGACCGGCAGCGGCTCACCGGCCAGCGCCTTGGCAATCACCAGCGGGATGAGCTTCTCGGGGAAATGGTACGGACCGTAGTTGTTGGAGCAGTTGGTGGTCAGCACCGGCAGGCCGTAGGTGTGGTGGAAGGCGCGGACCAGGTGGTCGGAGGCGGCCTTCGACGCCGAATACGGGGAATTGGGCGCGTACGGCGTGGTCTCGGTGAACTTGCCGGTCTCGCCGAGCGTGCCGTAGACCTCGTCGGTGGAGACGTGCAGGAAACGGAAGGCCTCTTTCGCCGTGCCTTCCAGCCCTTTCCAGTGGTCGCGCACCGCTTCCAGCAGGCCGAGCGTGCCGACCACGTTGGTCTGCACGAACGCGGCCGGGCCATCGATCGAACGGTCCACGTGGCTTTCGGCGGCGAAGTTGACCACCGCATCGGGGCGGTGCTCGGCCAGCAGGCGGGCCACCAGCGCACGGTCGCCGATATCGCCCTGCACGAACAGGTGCAGCGGACTTCCTTCCAGCGAGGACAAGGTGTCCAGGTTGCCGGCGTAGGTCAGCACGTCCAGGTTGACGATGCGGATCCCGCGCGCCACCGCTTCCAGCACGAAATTGCCACCGATGAAACCGGCGCCGCCGGTCACGAGCCAGGTTGCCACTCGATCACTCCTGGGAAATACGCAGGCCTCTGGCCGGTTGCCGGAGGATGCCAAGGCGAAAGCTGTACGGAAGACGACCTCAGAACGGAATGTCGTCGTCGGCGAAATCGTCATTGAACCCGCCCGACGGCGGAGCGGCGGCCGCGGCAGCCGGCGCGCCACGCTGGGCGAAATCGCGCCGCGGCGGCGCGCTGCGCTGCGGACGCTCGCCGCGCTCGGCGAAGCCACCGCCTTCACCGCCACCGGCACGGCCACCGAGCATCTGCATCTCGTCGGCGACGATCTCGGTGATGTAGCGGTCCTACCGTCCTGGCCGGTGAACTTGTCGTAGCGGATGCTGCCCTCGACATAGCACTGCGAACCCTTGCGCAGGTACTCGCCGGCGATCTCGCCGAGCTTGCCGAAGAACTTCACCCGGTGCCATTCGGTGCGTTCCTTATTGTTGCCGTCACGGTCCTTGCGCACGCTGGTCGTGGCCAAGGCGAACGATCGTGACCGCCATGCCGGACTGGGTGTACTTGGTTTCGGGATCATCGCCGAGGTTGCCGACCAGGATGACCTTGTTGATGCCGCGCGCCATAGTGTGGATTCCGTTGCACGCCCGGGGCTCCGGGCAGGGTAGACCTTGGAGTATACCGGCGCCCCCGGCCATCGCTGAATTGCACCACACAGGGTAGGGTTTGTCCGAGGCTGCCCCTTATAATTCAGGTACTTTTCCAGGCGGCCCGCATGGCAGACCACTCCAGCCCCTCCCCCACGCCTCACTGCCGCAGATCCAGGCACTGGCTGCCACCGACATGGCCGCGGTGGACACGCTGATCCGCACCCGGCTGGCCTCGGATGTGGTCCTGATCAACCAGATCGCCGAGCACATCGTCTCGGGCCGGCGGCAAGCGCCTGCGTCCGATGCTGGTGGTGCTCGCCGGCCAGTCGACCGCCGGCAACGCGCGCGCGGGTGCCGACCACCACCAGCTGGCGGCGATCGTCGAGTTCATCCATACCTCCACCCTGCTCCACGACGACGTGGTCGACGAATCCGACCTGCGCCGCGGCCGCAGCACCGCCAACGCGATCTGGGGCAACGCGGCCAGCGTGCTGGTCGGCGACTTCCTCTATTCGCGCAGTTTCCAGCTGATGGTCGAACTGGACCGGATGGAAGTGATGCAGGTGCTGGCCGACACCACCAACCGGATCGCGGAGGGCGAGGTGCTGCAGCTGCTGCACGTGCGCAACCCGGACACCGACGAGGCCGCCTACCTGCGCGTGGTCGAGCGCAAGACCGCGGTACTGTTCGCCGCCGGCACCCAGCCTGGGCGCGCTCGCCTCCGGCGCCGACGCGACGGTGCAGCAGGCGCTGTACGACTACGGCATGAACCCGGGCTACGCCTTCCAGATCGCAGACGACGTGCTCGACTACACCGCCAACGCCGCCGACCTGGGCAAGAACCCGGGCGACGACCTCGCCGAGGGCAAGGCCACGCTGCCGCTCATCCATGCCATCGCCGGCTCCGACGAAACCACCCGCCGGCGCCTGCGCGCGATCGTGGAGGAAGGCGACAGCACGGCAATGCCGGAAGTCCTAGCCGCGATCCAAGCCACCGGCGGGCTGGAATACAGCCACCGGCGCGCACTGGACTATGCGCAGGCCGCCGAGGCGGCGCTGGCCGGACTGCCAGAGACCGCCGCGCTGGCCGCGCTGCGCGGCCTGGCCCGCTATGCGGTGGAACGCACGCACTGAGCGTGCGCCCCACCGGTCGCGGTCAGTCTTCGAAGCGCTCGTCGAAGAAGCTTTCGAGCATGGTGAACGCGCGCCGCGCCGAACGTGCGTCGTAGCGGCAGTTGCTGGCCGGATCGTTGCCCGCGCTCTCTTCCGCGAAGCAGTGCACCGCACCGCTGAAGTTGACGAACTGCCAGTCGGCGCCGCCCGCGTCCATCTCCTTGCCGAAGGCGACGATGTCGTCGTTGCCCACGCCCTTGTCGGCCGCGCCGTTGAGCACCAGTACCGGCGCCTTGACCGCACCGGCCGGCGCCCGCGAGGTCGTACCGGGCCTCCGTGCAGGCTGACCACGCCGGCCAGCGGCACGCCGGCGCGGGCCAGTTCCAGCACCGTGGTGCCGCCGAAGCAGAAGCCCAGCGCGCCGATCTGCGCCGGATCGACCGGCACCTTGCCGGCCTGCGCCTTCAACACCTCCACCGCCTTCTCCGCGCGCGCGCAGCAACGGCAGGTCGGCGCGCAACGCGCCGGCAACCTTGCCGGCCTGGGTGCTGTTCTTCGGCCGAACCTTCTTGCCGTAGACGTCGGCGACCAGCACCACGTAGTCGTCGCCGGCGACGCGCCGGGCGGTCTCGATCGAGGCCTCGGTCACGCCCATCCAGTTGGGCACCATCACCAAGGCCGGGCCGCAGATCGCGGCCATGGTCGTCATACACCAGCACGCCGCTGAAACGCTCCTTGCCGATAGTCCATTCCACCTTCTCGGTACGCGGCTTGGCCACGGCGGGCAACGAAGCGGCGACCGCGAGAAGAGCAACTGCTGCAATCTTCAAACTGCGCATACTTGATCCTTCAAGTTTTCGGGGACGCCAAGTGTAATCTGCGCGCCGCCAGTAACGGAGCCTTGGTATGCGCGCAATGTGCCATCGGTCACCTCCGCGGCGCGCGGCGGAACGGCCTGTTCCGGCCCGGCAGGCCCGGGAACGCGGGCTACGGCGCGACGCCCAGCCCGGGAATGCTGCTGATTGCATCCGGATCGAAGCCGGCCAGCGCGGCGAAGTGGCGACCACGCTCGGTGTAGTCGCGATAGGCGCCGAAGCTCGGCGCACCGGGCGAGAGCAGCACGACGCCATCGCCATCGAGCAGGCGCTGCGCACGCGCCACCGCATCGGCCAGGTCGGCGGCCGCTTCCAGCACGAACCGTCCTTGCGCGGCCAGCGGCGCCAGCAGCGCATGGATGCGCGGGCCATTGCCACCCATCGTTACAACTGCAAGCGGCGCGGTCTGGTCGCGCAGGTGCGCGGCGAACTCGGTCCAGTCCACACCGCGGTCATGGCCACCGAGCAGGATCGCCACGCGCCGCCCGCGATGGCAGTCCAGCGCGGCCAAGGCTGGCATGCGGAGTGGTGCTGATCGAATCGTTGACCCAGGCGATGCCGTCGCGCTCGCCCAGCCACTGCAGCCGGTGCGGCAGCGGCCGGAAATCCAGCGCCGCCGCCGCCAACGGCGTCGCGTCCAGGCCCAGCGCCTCGATCGTGGCCATCGCCGCGCACAGGTTGCCGCGATTGTGCCGGCCCGGCAGCGGCACCGCCGCGGTGTCGAACACGAACGTGTCGCCGCGGAACAGCGCATCGCCGCGCAGGTGCCAGCCATCGGCGCGGTTGAACCACAGCACGCGGCTGTCCGGCAGGTCGAGCGCGGCCAAGCGCGGATCGGCGGCATTGAGCACCGCAGTGCGCGGGCACGCTTCGGTCACCAGCTTCAGCTTGTCCTCGACGTAGCGCGCCTCGCTGCCGTGCCAGTCCAGGTGCTCGGGGAACAGGTTGAGCACCACCGCCACTTCCGGGCGTACGCCGCTGCCGGCGACATCGCCGGTCTGGTAGCTGGACAGTTCGATCGCCCAGAACTGCGGCGCCGGGGCCTCGGGCACTTCCAGCAGCGGCAGGCCGATGTTACCGGCCAGCGCGGTGCGATGGCCGCCGGCGCGCAACAGGTGCGCCAGCAGCGAGGTGGTGGTGCTCTTGCCCTTGGTCCCGGTCACGCAGGCGGTGCGCGCCTGCGGATGCGCCGCGAACCACAGCGTGGTGCCGCCGATGAAGCGGGTGCCACGCGCCGCCGCGGTCTGCGCCTCGGGCCGGTACGGACTGATTCCCGGCGACTTCACCACCACGTCGAACGCCGACAGCGCTTCGGCATCGGCGCGGGTGGAGGTCGCCAGCAGCGGATCGCCGAGCGCGGCCGCTTCGGCCGCTTCGGCCTCGTTGCAGAACAGGGTCAGCGGCAGCGCCGGCAGCTGCGTGCGCAGCGCGCGCCGCCGCGGCGCGGCCTTCGCGCCCCCAGCCCCACAACGCGACACGCCGCCCCTCAAGCTGCGAAACGCGCACGCACCCGCTCCCACACGGAGGCCGGCACGCGGTGTTCGCCGCCGATCCCCAGCAGCGGTTCGATCGCCAGCCCGGCCGGGTCCAGCTGCGGCTGGATCTCATGCACGAAGCGCGAGACCAGCGCGTCCTGGCGCCAGTCCGCGCGCGCGGCGAGGGCGGCCATCGCAGCGCGCGATTCGCGGCCTTCGCCGACGCACTCGAACGGCTTGTGGTCCTGGAACTCCAGCAGCGCGTCGAAGCCCGCCGCCTTACCTGCATCGTCGAGCAGGTTGCGGCCGAAGATCCGCACCAGGCGGGTCTTGGGCATGAACGGCGCCAGCGCCAGGAACACGAAGTGGCACTTCGGGCACAGCCCGCACCAGCGCTGCGCCGGCTTCTCGCCGAGGATGTGGAAGTTGCGGTTGCAGCTGGAGAAGTGCGCGTCGTAGTGGTCGCTCTTGGCGAACTGGCGCGCGACCGCCAGCTCCGACAGCGGCCGCAGCAACGAGTAGTAGTGCAGGTCGGCGGCGACGGTGCGCTCGACGTGTTCGCCGAAGGCCTGTTCGAACGCCCAGCCCTTGGACCACTGGTGGTTGACCTCGCCGGTGCCCGGGATGAGGCTGCCATAGCTGGCCGAGCGCTCGTTGGAGAACACCACCTTACCGGCGCCGGTTAGCAGCGCGGCCAGCACCAGGATCGCCGAGTTCACCGCGGTCACCGGGATGTGGCCGTTGTAGGCGCCCTGCCGGTTGATCTCGAACAGCTGCGGCGCCAGCGCGCGGCCGACGTTCAGCGTCGGCAGGCCGGTGCGCTCGGCGCAGGTGCGGATCAGCTGCGAACCGCCGATCCAGGCCACGGTCTGTTCGACGCCCGCCGCGCGCAGCGCCTCGATGCTGACCAGCGAATCCTTGCCGCCGCCGATCGCGACCAGCGCGCGCCCGGCCAGGCCCAGCGCCGGCGCCGCGGCGGTTCCCGCCTCAGCCTTCGCCGGAAAGCGGATCCGGCCATGCAGGTCCAGCCCGTTGCGGTAGGCGAACTCGCCCAGTCCGTTGAGGTAGACCTGCTCCAGCAGGGCGGCGGTGGCCGCGTCGATGGCGTAGCCGTCGATGCGGATCTGCGAGGGCACCGCCGCCTTGTAGTAGCTCACCCCGGCGATCAGGTGCAGCAGGCGCAGCGCGCCCTCGACCGCCGCGGCGCGCGCGCCGTCCAGGCGAACGGGGCGCCGGGCACGGTGATGGTCTCCACCAGCTCCGGGCCGTCGTCGAAGGCGTAGGCAAGCTCGGCCACGCCGGTGTCCGCGTCCAGGCCGCAGCGCACGAAGCGGAAAACCCGGATGGCGTCTCGATCGAAAATGGTCATGCAATATCCGTGGTGGAACCGCCCCGCCGGCGCAGGTAGCGGCGGCAGAGCACGAAGGCGACGGCGAAGGCCGGCAGCGAGCCGACCAGCAAGGCGGCGAGCGTAGCGCCTAAGACGATGGAAGGCACCCATGCAGCCAGTTCACGCAGCGGCATGCCGCCGGAGCTGGCGCCCTGGTCGGCCAGTCCGGTGACCATCACCCAGAAGGCGACCGCGGCCGGGTACAGGAGCAGGGTCAGCGCGGTCGCCCGCAGGGCCATCCCCGCCGCACCCCAATGGCGGCCGGCACGGGCCGCCCGCTGCTGCCAGCCGCTGGCGATCCAGGCCGCGGCCAGCGCGGCCAGGGTGCCGGTCGGGCTCCACTGCGTGCCGATGCGCAGCGCCTCGCCCAGCGGCAGCTCGAACACGAATCCGGAAGCCACCAGGTAACCCAGCACCGCCACCACGGTGCCGGACAGTGCCGCCAGCAGGATGAACTCAGCCCGCGGGCCCATCGATCACATCCTCCGCCGGCAACGCGCGCAGGTTGTAGGTGCTGGACATCGCCCGGCCATAGGCGCCCGCGTCGGCGACCAGCATCACGTCGCCGGGCGCGGTCGCCACCGGCAGGTGCCGGCCCCGGCCGAAGAAGTCGCTGGACTCGCAGATCGGGCCGACCACGTCGAACACGCCGTCGGCCGGTTCATCGATGCGCCGCAGGTTGGCGATGTCGTGCTGCCAGGCGTCGTACATCGCCGGGCGCACCAGCGTATGCATGCCCGCATCCAGGCCGACGCGGTGCACGCCGTCCTTCTCGATCACCCGGGTGGCATGCGCCAGCAGTGCGCCGGATTCGGCGACCAGGTAGCGGCCCGGCTCGATCACCAGCCCGAACGCCGGGTGCACCGCCTTCACTTCGGCTGGCCGGCCGCCCAGCAGAGCCACGTCGAACGGCTCGTCATCGGCGCTGTACGGAATCGGCAGGCCGCCGCCGATGTCGAGCGTGGCCACCGTGCCGATGCGACGGGCGAATCCGGCCAGCTCGTCGCACATCTGCTGCCAGTGCCCGGCGGTGTCCACGCCGCTGCCCAGGTGCGCGTGCAGGCCGGTGATGGTGATGCCCAGCGCGCGCGGGCATCGAGGAACTCGTCCACGCGCTGCGCCGACAGGCCGAACTTGGAGTCCTTGCCGCCGGTGGTGACCTTCTGGTGGTGGCCATCGCCAAAGCCCAGGTCGATGCGCAGCCAGATCTGGCGGCCGCGGAACACCTCCGGCCAGCGGCGCAGCGCCTCGACGTTGTCCACGGTGACGGTCACGCCGAGCGCGAAGGCCTGCTCGTATTCGTGCACCGGCGCGAAGCTCGGCGTGAACAGCACGCGGCCGCGGTCCAGTTCCGGCAGCGTGGCGAACACGTGCTGCAGCTCGCCGAGCGAAACGCATTCCAGCCCGAACCCCTCCCACCAGCGCGCGCAGGATCGCCGGATGCGGATTGGCCTTGATCGCGTAGTAGTGCTGGTCGATCGCGGCGACCGACTTCAGCGCCCGCGCCCGCTCGCGAACGGTCGGCAGGTGGTAGACGTAGCGCGGCGTGCCTTCCTCGGCCAAGGCCCAGCAGGCGCTCGCGCTCGCCGCGCCACCACGGCACCGGGCGCGGCCGCACCGCGCCGTTGAGTTCGCGCCAGCGCGGGCCGAACACTTCCTTTTCCAGCACCGGCATCGCGCCGCTGTCGATCAGCGCGGCGTGCAGGTCCGGCAGCAGGCCGTCGGCGTCGGCCTCGTCGATGACGAAAGTCAGGTTCAGGTCGTTGGACGACTGCGAGATCATGTGCACGCGTTCGTGGCCGAAGCTCGAAAACACCTCGGGCAGCCTGTGCAGCAGCGAGCGCATGCCGCGGCCGACCAGGGTGATCGCCGCGCAGGACACGATCACCTTGACCCGGCCGATCTTCTCGAGGTCCGCGGCCAGCGCCGCCAGTGCGTTCTCGCTGAGCAGGTTCTCGCTCGGGTCCAGCGACACGGTGACGTTGGTCTGCGAGGTGCCGATCATGTCGACCGACAGGCCGTGGCTGCGGAACAGCGCGAACACTTCGGCTAAGGTAGCCGACCTGCTGCCACATGCCGATGTCCTCCACCGACACCAGCACCACGCCGTTGCGGCGGCTGATCGCCTTCACCCCGGGCACGGTCGCCGCGCTGCGGTCGATGGTGGTGCCCGGCAGGTCCGGCCGCTCGGTGTCGAGGATCGCCATCGGCACGCCGGAATCACGGCACGGCTTGATCGAGCGCGGGTGCAGCACCTTGGCGCCGGTGGTGGTGATCTCCTGCGCCTCGGCGTAGCCGAGCCGGCTGAGCAGGCGCGCATCGGGCACTTCACGCGGATTGGCGCTGAACATGCCCGGCACGTCGGTCCAGATCTCGACCCTCGATGCGCCGAGCAGCGCGCCGAAATAGGCGGCCGAGGTGTCCGAGCCGCCGCGGCCGAGGATCGCGGTGCCGCCATCCTGGTGGCGCGAGATGAAGCCCCGGGTGATCAGCAGCCGGGTCGGCTGCTGCGCGAAGCGTGCGCGCCGAGCCGCGTCGGACTGCCACTGGCAGTTCACCGACAGGCGTCGCGACCACTCGCTCTGGTTGGCTTGCGGCGGCAGCGCATCGAGCCACTCGCGCGCATCCATCCAGCCCATGTCCAGGCCCTGCGCGTGCAGGTAGGCGGCGCCGAGCGTGGAGGAGAGCAGCTCGCCCTGGCCCAGCACCTCGGCCTGCCAGTCGAGCGGGCGCGCGGTCGCGCGCGGATCGGCGAGCAGGCCGCGCAGCGCGGCCAGGCGCGTGCCCAGCGCCGCTTCGGCGTCCAGTTCGAGTTCGGCGGCGAAATCACGGTGGCGCTGTTCCAGCGCGGCCACGCGCTGGGCGCTGTCGGTGGCGCCATCGGCGATGGCGGTCAGCTCGTTGGTGACGCCCGACAGCGCCGAGACCACCACCAGCAGCACCCGCCCGCCCGTCTGCTCCGCGCGCTGTTTGGCCAGTTTTCCGATCGTGTCCCAGCGGTGGCGACGCGACACCGAGGTGCCGCCGAACTTGAGGACGATCCAGCCACCGGAAGCGGCATCTTGCACAGGCGAAACTGCAGACATGGAGTATGTGAGCGACCACCCGACCACCGGGCATGAACCGCCGATTCTAAGCCGAAACCCACGGAAAAACGCCCTGCAGCCAGCAAAACGGCAGGGTCACACATGCAACCATCGCCGGCATCGTGCGCACGCCGCATCCGTTGCCCCGCGCCGGGACGCCATACTCGCGGCCTGCCCGACCGGATCGCGCGCATGACTGTCCGCCGCTATACCCAGCTCGACGTGTTCGGCGCCCGTCCCGGCGCCGGCAATCCGCTCGCCGTCGTCCACGACGCCGCGGGCATGGACGAGGCCGCGATGCAGGCGTTCGCGGCGTGGACCAACCTGTCGGAAACCATCTTCTTCCTGCCGCCCGGCACGCAGGGCGCGGACTACCGGATCCGCATCTTCACCCCGAAGATGGAACTGCCCTTCGCCGGGCATCCCAGCGTCGGCGCGGCCTGGGCCGCACTGGATGCCGGGCTGGCCCGCGACCGCGACGGCCGGCTGGTGCAGGAATGCGCCGCCGGCCTGCTGCCGGTGCGGATCGACCGCACCGGCGACCGCGTGATGCCGTCGGTGCGCAGCCCGCGGGCGCAACCGCGCGGATCCGTCGCACCGCCCGACTGGCTGTGCGCCAGCCAGGTCCTGGGGTGCCACCCGCGGCGCGCTGGTGCCGGCGCTGTGGAACAACGGCCCGGACTGGTGGCTGCTGGAGCTGGCCGACGAGACCGCGGTCCGCCGCCAGCACCGGACCAGGCCGCCATCGCCGGCCTGCCCGGCAGCGGCAAGCTCGCGGTCTTCGCCCATGCCGATAATCCGGTCGACACGCAGCTCGTGGTCCGCGCGTTCGCCCCCGGGGTCGGCATCGCCGAGGATCCGGCGACCGGCAGCGTCAACGCCAGTATTGCCAGCCTGCTGCACCGGCACGGGCGCCTGCCGGGCGCGGGCGGCCGCTACGTGGCCAGCCAGGGCCGCGAGGTCGGTCGCGACGCGCGCTCAACTGGAGGTCGATGCCGAAGATGGCGTCTGGGTCGGCGGCCAAGGTGCACGCGGTGATCCGTGGCACGGTGGACTGGTAACCTCGGCCGCCTCCCCCGACCAGGATCCACCCCATGGCCACGCGCCCGTTCGTGCAGCTGGACGTGTTCGCCGACCGTCCCGGCGCCGGCAATCCGCTGGCCGTGGTGCTCGACGCCGCCGGCCTGGACGATGCGGCGATGCAGGCCATCGCCCGCTGGACGCGCCTGCCGGAAACCACCTTCGTGTTCCCGCCGACCCGCGCCGGTGCCAGTTACGGCATCCGCATGTTCAGTCCGAAGCGCGAGGTGCCGTTCGCCGGCCACCCCAGCGTCGGCACCGCCCATGCGGTGCTCGAGGCCGGCCTTACCGAGCCGCGGGACGGCCTGCTGCTGCAGGAAGGCATCGCCGGTCTGCTGCCGTTGCGGGTGGACGTGGCCGAGGGCGTGCGCCGGATCGCGATCCGCACGCCGCGCTCGCGCCTTATCGAGACCGCCGACGGGCGCGGCTCGCGCATGGCCGAGGCGCTGGACTGGCTGCCGCTGGGCGAACTGCCGCCAGCGCTGATGGACGGCGGCCGCCGCTGGTGGCTGGCCGAGGCCCGCGACGAAGCCAGCCTGCGCAACGCGATGCCGGACTGGGAAGCGGTCGCCACGCTGGCCCGCGCGACCGAGAGCATGGGCGTGCTGGCGTTCGCCCGCTGCCATGGCCATGACTACTAGGTCGCCGCGCGCGCCTTCGTCGGCGGGCCGGCGATATTCGAGGACGCGGCTTCCGGCGCGGCCAACGCCACGCTGGCGGCGTGGCTGGCGTTGCGCGACGCATTGCCGGGCCGCGACGGCCGCTACCGGGTCAGCCAGGGCCGCGAGGTCGGCTACGACGCGCGGCTGGAAATGCAGGTCGATGCCGAAGGCGAGGTCTGGTCCGGCGGCCAAGGTGGCCAGCGTCGTGCACGGCACGATCGACTGGCGATAGCCGCCTCCCGGCCGCAACCGCGCTACAGCGCCGAGTGCGCCCACCACAGCGAGGCCAGGCCGACGACCAGCACGATCGCGCCGAGCCGGCGCAGCGCGGCATCCGGTTGCCGCAGCAGCTGTTCCATGGTCCGCCGCCACAGGCCCGGCGCGGCGAACAGGAACAGCCCCTCGATCACCGCGACCAGGCACAGCGCCTGGAGCAGCGCGACCGGCATCAGCGGTCGTTCTTGAAGTACTGCAGGAACGGGTCGTTCCTGTCGAGCACGATCACGCCCTGGCCATCGGCGAACGCACCGCGGTACGCCTCCAGGCTGCGATGGAAGGCGAAGAACGCCGGATCCTGGTTGGCCGCGTTGGCGAAAAGCCGCGCCGCCTGGGCGTCGCCCTGGCCGCGCAGCATCTGCGCGTCGCGTTCGGCCTCGGCCACCAGCACCGCCTTATCGCGATCGGCCCAGGCCCGCACCGTGCGTGCCTGCTCCTCGCCTTCGGCGCGCAGCGCGCTGGCGACCTGCTTGCGCTCGGCGCGCATGCGGTCGTAGACCTGCTTGATCACGTCGCTGTCGGTCGGCAGGTCGATCTGCTTGAGGCGGATGTCGACGATGCGCATGCCCAGCGTCTCGGCACCGCGGTTGATGCCTTCCAGCTGGCTGGCGATCACCTCGCTGCGGTCGCCCGAGACCAGCTGGGTCAGGGTGCGCGAGTTGATCTCGTTGCGCAGCGAATCCTTGATGATCGGCGCCAGGCGGTCGGCGGCGGCCGACTCGTCGCCGCCGGTGGCGCGGTAGAACGCGCGCGCATCGTTGATGTAGCCGATCGCCACGAAATCGACGCTGACGTCCTTGCGCTCGGAGGTCAGGTAGCGCTCCGGCGAGAAGTCGACCAGGGCGAACTTGCTGTCGAAGGTGCGCACGGTCTCGACCAGCGGCCACTTGAGGTGCAGGCCGGGACCGATGTCGGTGCGGGCGACGCGGCCCAGGTTGAGGACCAGCGCGACCTTACCCTCGCGGACCACGTAGACCGAACCGAGCAGGCCCAGCAGGACGGTGGCCGCCAAAGCGATCCAGACGGGATATTTCATCGGGTGGGCTCCTCGCGGCCGGTGCGCACCGGGTCACGCACGCCGCTGCGTGCCGGTTCGGGGCTGCTTTCGATCGCCGGCAGCAGCGCTTCGGCGGGCGGCATGGCCGAGCTCGCCGGCGACTGCGACGCCGCGCCGGACGCCGGCATCGGCACGTAGATCAGCTGGCGGCCGTCGCCACCGACGACCTTGCGGTTGCGCGACAGCACGTCCTGCACGGTTTCCAGCCACAGCCGCTGGCGGGTGACCTCCGGCGCGTTGCGGTACTCGTCGCGCAGCAGGCTGAAGCGGCCACGTCGCCCTCGGTCTGGGCGATCTTGGCCGCCTTGTAGCCTTCGGCCACGGTACGCCGCCGTGCCGCCTCGCCACGCGCCTCGGGCACGACGCGCGCGGCATAGGCACGGGCTTCGTTGATCAGCTGGTCCTTGATCTGCTGGGCGCTGTTGACCTCGTCGAAGGCCGGCTTGACCTCCTCGGGCGGACGGGCGTCCTGCAGGTTCAGTTCGGTCACCACAAGGCCGGTGCGGTACGCGTCCAGCGAGGCCTGCAACTGCTGCGCCGCGCTGACCGACAGCGGCCCGCGCGCACCGAGCACGGTATCGAGGTCGGCGCGACCGACCTGCTCGCGGACCACGCTCTGCGCGGCCTGCTCCAGCACGCGGTCGGCATCGCGCGAGCCGAACAGGTACAGGCGCGGGTCGCCGATGCGGTACTGCACGTTCATCGCCACGTTGACGATGTTCTCGTCGCGGGTCAGCACCGGCACGGTGTTGCTGAAGGTCTTGATCTGGGTCGCGTTGACCTTGATCACCCGCTCCACCGGCCACGGCCACTTCAGGTTCGGACCCGGCTGCATGACCCGGGCGAACTGGCCGAAGCGCAGGACCACGCCGCGCTGCTGCTCGCCTACCAGCTGGAAGCTGCTCAGCAGCACCAGCAGGGCCAAGGCCAGCAGGATCCAGCGGCCGATACCGCCGCCGCTGCCTCCGAACAGGTCGCGCAGCCGCGCCAGGACGCCATCCAGCCCGCCACCGCTGCCGCCGGACGGACGGCGTGGCGGCCAGGGATGCGGGGCGGATTGTCGGGCGAGTCCCCACCCTTGCTGGACCCCTTACCGGGGTGTTCCAGACCATGAAAGCTCCATGTCGATGGGCCCGTCCGCTCACGCGGCCGCGGGCGGCTCAGGCGTCGATTCTAGCAACACCGCGCGCGACGCCCCTGCCGGCCGCGACAGCCAGCGCACGGCCGCACCAGCGTGCGTACAGGAACGGCCACGCCGGCCTGCGGCCGCGCGGCTCTTCAGTCGTCCACGCGCGCCGGCAGCAGCGCGCGCAGCGGCTCGCCGTCGGCGCGCGCGGCCAGGCGTTCGGCCTCGCCTCGCGGCAGGTCGACCTGCAACAGCCAGCCATCCTCGTCGGCATGCTCCGAACGCACCGCCTCGAGCTGGTGCAGGCGCGCGCGCAAGCGCCCGGCGTGCGCCGGCAGGCGCAGTTCACCGAATGCGCGCTGCAGGTCCAGCCGCCGCGCCAGCGCCGCCTGCAGCAGCTCCAGGCCGCGGCCGTCGCGCGCGGACAACCAGACGCGCTCGCGGTGGCCGGGGTCGTCGGCTTCGCCGCCACTGTGGTCGTGGCGCGGATCGGCACCCTCGATCCGGTCGATCTTGTTGAACACCAGCAGCTGCGGCAGCTCGCCGGCGCCGACCTCGGCCAGCACCGCGTCGACCTGGGCGATGCGGTCGTCGCGCAGCGGATCGGCCGCGTCGATCACGTGCAGCAGCAGGTCGGCCTCGCGCGCCTCCGACAGGGTCGAACGGAACGCCGCGACCAGTTCATGCGGCAGGTCGCGGACGAAGCCGACCGTATCGGCTGCGACAACGCTGCCGCCGGGCAACGCGACCCGGCGCACGGTCGGGTCGAGCGTGGCGAACAGCTGGTCGGCCGCATAGGCATCGGCGCCGGTCAACGCGTTGAACAGGGTCGACTTGCCGGCATTGGTGTAGCCCACCAGCGCCACCCGTGGCAGTTCGCTGCGCACGCGGGCGCGGCGCATCTGGGTGTGCTGCACCTCGACCTTGTCCAGCCGGCGCTGCAGCTGCTCCAGGCGCTTCTGCAGCAGGCGGCGGTCGGTTTCCAGCTGGGTTTCACCCGGGCCACGCAGTCCGATCGAACCGCCGCGCTGGCGCTCCAGGTGGGGTCCAGCCGCGGACCAGGCGCGTGGCCATGTGCTTGAGCTGGGCCAGTTCGACCTGCAGCTTGCCTTCGTGGCTGCGCGCGCGCTGGGCGAAAATGTCCAGGATCAGGCCGGTACGGTCGACCACGCGCCGCTCCAGCGCCCGTTCCATATTGCGTTCTGGCCGGGGCTGAGCGGATGGTTGACCAGGATCAGGTCGGCGCCGGTGGCATCGGCGGCGGCCTTGACCTCCTCGAGCTTGCCGCTGCCGATCAGGGTCGCCGGGTTGGGCCGGTCGATGCGCGCGGTCAGGGTCGCAGCCACGCTGGCACCGGCGGAACGGGCCAGGTCGGCGAATTCCTCGAGCACATCCTCGGCAACGGCCCCACCGGCGTGGGGCTGGATCAGCAACGCATGTTCACCCTTGCGGGATCTTTCGAACAATCAGGAACTCCGGCTTTGGGGAGGCGCGATCACTCGGCCTCGTCGCCGCCTTCCCCGGATTCGCCCTGCACGTAACCACCGCCCGGGCCAACCCGGACATTGCGCGACGGCACGACCGTGGAAATGGCGTGCTTGTAGACCATCTGGCTGACGGTGCTGCGCAGCAGCACCACGAACTGGTCGAAGGACTCGATCGTACCCTGCAGCTTGATGCCGTTCACCAGGTAAACCGACACCGGCACGCGTTCGCGACGCAATGCGTTCAGGAAAGGATCCTGCAGTGATTGCCCCTTGGACATCGGTGTTTCCCCCTTGCTCTTCATTGGAGCGTTCTTCTTATGGGTAGTTCATGGGTGGTACCACAGACCTCCCCGGCCTGTCGGCATGTTACACAAGCCCGCGCCTGCGGGCGGCTTCCGGTCCACCGAGGAAGCGGGAAACCCCATCGGCCAGTTGATCGCCGTCACGTTCCGGGTCGAACCAGCGCGCGTCCAGTTCGCCGCGCAGCCGGGTCAGCTGGCGCTTGGCCAGCTGGCGGGTGGCGAAGATGCCCCGGTCGCGCAGCTCCGCGCTGCCGAACGCGCCATCGAGGTGCTCCTCAAAACCCAGCGGTAGCCGACCGCACGCAGCGCCGGCAGGTCCAGCGGCGCCGGGTGCCCGTGCAACGGTGGCAGCGCGCGCAGGCCGCGCACCTCGTCGAGGAAGCCGGCGGCCAGCATCGCGTCGAAGCGGCCGGCGATGCGGGCGTGCAGGGTCGCGCGTCCGGCCGGGGCCAGCACCAGCTTGAGCACGCGCAGCGGCAGTCGCGGCGGCGGCGGGTCGCGCTGCCAAGGCGCTGATCGGCCGGCCGCTGAGCCGGAACACCTCCAGCGCACGCTGGATGCGTGCGTTGCGCGTCGCCCGGGCGGATGCGCGCGGCGGCGGCAGGATCGACCCGGCCCAGTTCGGCGTGCAACGCGCCCCAGCCACGGGCGGCCGCGTCGGCGGCGATGGCGCCGCGCACCGCCGGATCGGCTTCCGGCATCGCGGCCAGCCCCCGCAACAGCGCGCGGAAATACAGGCCCGTGCCGCCCGCCAGCACCGGCAGCCTGCCGCGGGCAAGGATGCCGTCGATCGCGGTGCGCGCGTCGGTGGCGAACTCGGCCGCTGAATACGGCTGCCACGGTTCGCGCACGTCGATCAGGTGGTGCGGCACGCCGGCGCGTTCGGCCAGGCCGGGCTTGGCCGCGCCGATGTCCAGTCCGCGGTACACCAGCGCCGAATCGACGCTGACGATCTCGCCGCCGTAGCGCTGTGCCAGCTCGATCGCGAACGCGGTCTTGCCCGAGGCGGTGGGGCCCATCACGGCGATGGCAGGCGGGCGTGTGTCGACAGGCATCGCGGAATTCTAGCCTGCCGTGCTTCGCGCCCTCCCGGCCATCCCCCGGCTCAGCGCGAGTCCAGGTAATGCTTGAGCGCCGAGATTTCCTCGTCGGTCAACGTGTGCGCATAGCGGCGCCTGGCGGTTTCGCTCATGAAGCCGGTCTTCGACGTGCCGCCCGCGGCGACTTCGCCGGTGCGCATCAGCCGGGCGAACTTCTCCGGCGTGTAGGCCTTGTTGACCATGACCAGCGACGGCGCGGGATCGTCCGCGCCCCAACCTTCGAGGGTGCGGCCATGGCATTCGCCGCACGAGGTCAGGGCGATGTGCCGGCCCAGCGCGAGCATGCCGGCCGGGCGCATCGCCGGCGGCCGGTTGCCGGGGTCGGGCCTGTCATCCTGGTCGTACGGAAACGTGCCGTCCTGGATCTGCTTCAGGGTCGCGGCCGACAGCGTGCTGGCGGCAAGCCCCGGATTGGCCACCGACGGCAGGCCGCGCAGCCAGGCTGTGATGTCGCGCACCTCCTGGTCGCTGAGGTGCTGGAACATGTAGATCGGCATGCCGAAGGCACGATGTCCGTCGTGGGTGCGCCCCTCGCGCAGCAGCGCCACGAGGCCGGCGTCGTCATAGCGCTCGCGCCGTTCGGTCAGGTTCGGCGCGACGATCCGGTCGCCCGCCGGCGAGGTGAAATCCATCCCGCCGCCGCGCCCGTCCGCAGCATGGCAACCATTGCAGCCAACCCGCGTGGCGACGCGCAGCCCTTCGACCGGATCGCCCTCCGCAGCAGCTGTTCCAGTTGCCGTTTCAGTGGTGACCGGGGCCGGGGCCTTACCACACGCGGCGAGCAGGACGCAGGCGAGGATCGGACACAAGGCACGCATGGCACTTTCCCCGGGACGGTTTCCGGGCAGAACGCCGGTATCCACCCGCGGCGGCCGGGCCGGGCCGCCGCTGCCTACCGGACGCCGCTTCGACGCCGACAACGCCCGCCTGCGCCGGACCGTGGCGATCACGGCGCCGCTCGTGCTTCCAGCCTCGCGCTGCGCCGTCGCCTGCCCTGCGGCACAAAGCCGCGTAAGGCGTCGACGTGGCGTGCACCTAGAGATCGAAGCCCAAGCCCACGCCAGCACTGGAATCGCTGCCGCTGACCGCACCACCGAAGGTCATGCTCGCGCGTTCGCCGATCCTGCGGCCGTAGCCGATCGACAGCGCGCCCTGCCCGTTCTGGGTGCCGAAGCCCACCGCCATGCGTCCACGCTCGGAACGTCCGCCTGCCGCGTTGGCCACCATGTGCGCCATCGCGGTGTTCATCGCGCCGGAACGGTCGATCCGCTTGTCGGTGCTGTCCAGGTGCTCCCACACGTCGCTCTGGAAGCGGGAGAACTCGCCGGCCAGCTCGTTGACCCGCGCATCGGTGTAGCCGCGGGCGCTGCCGGCCGTGGCGGTGGCGCGTGCGTCGGTATACGCCGCGGCCGCGGCATAGGTCCGGGAATCTCCCTCGTCGGCATGGACCTGTGCTTCCGCCAGGTGGCCGAATCACCGGCCGCAGCGTCGGTCCGCGCCTTATCGTCGAGCGTGCGTGCGTCGCCGTCCGCGGCGTTGACCGCGGCAGCGGCCAGCGTGGCCGCGTCGCCCGCGGCGGAAGCCGCCGTCGCGCGGGCGAGCGTCAGCTCATCCCCGGCATCGGCATGCGCGTTGGCGGCAGCCAGCGTTGCGGCATCACCTGCGACGGCATACGCGCTGGCAGCGGCCAGCGTTGCAGCATCCCCGGCTGCGGCGTGCACGCTGGCAGAAGCCAGCGTCGCGGCATCCCCGGCTGCGGCGTGCACGCTGGCAGCAGCCAACGTCGCGGCATCCCCGGCATCGACGTACGCCGCGCCCACGCCGCCGCCCGCCGCGGCGATGGCGGCGTTCATCTGCGCAAGGTTGACCGCGTCGCTGCCGGAAACGGCGTTGGCCACGTAGGTGATGCGGCGTTCGTTGCCGGCCGCGCCCACCGAAACAGTCTGCGCACCCGAGGCGGCGGAACCATAGCCCAGGTGATCGCACCGTTGGCGCCGGCATCGATCCGGAACACGCTGCTGGCGGACGTCCCATCGGTGCCACGGTCTTCGATCATGAAGTAGTTGGCACCGCCCGAGGGGGAATCGTTGACCACGATGCCCCAGTCGTTGCTGGGGAACCCGGCGGAACTGCTGGTGTCCTCGAAATCGATGCGCAGGTTGTTCTCCTTCAGCCGGATGGTGTCGAAGCCGAAGTTCTCGTTGTTCACACAGTCGATGCCCACGCACAGGCTGCCCTGCACGATTTCGTCGTCGGCCACGACGTTGTCGGCGGCGGCCGGAAGACTGAGGCCGGAAAGGCAGGCGAGCACGGCCAAGCCCCCGCGCGGAAGCGGATGCGGTTTCACTATGGTTTTTCCCCTGATGTTGTTGGTGCAGACGTGACGTCTGTCACGCTCATGGTCCGGGGCCGGACCGGCACGGTCAAGCGCCCACTGCAGCCGTAGCGACGGATCCGACACCGGCGGAGCCCCCGGCACCGGACACGCCGGCTTCGCGTTACTCGTCCGGCCAGCGGATCGCGGGAGTGGCGTCGCGGCGCGGCGCCGGCACCGCGGCCACCGCTTCCCAGACCTTCAGCGCGTCGACGGTGGCGGCCACGTCATGCACGCGCAGGATCTTCGCCCCTCGCTGCGCGGCGACCAGGTGCGCGGCCACCGAACCGGCCGCACGTTCGGCCGGCGCCTTAGCGCCCGGTCAGCTCGCCGATCGTGCGCTTGCGCGACAGACCAGCCAGCACCGGCACGCCCAGCTCGGTGAAACGCTCCAGCTGCGCCAGCATGGCGAGGTTGTGCGTGGTGGTCTTGCCGAAACCGAAGCCCGGGTCGGCCAACAGCTGCTTCTTCGGGATGCCCGCCAGTTCGGCCGCGAAGATGCGCTCGGCCATAAAACGATGGACCTCGGCGACGACGTCGTCGTACCGCGGATCGTCCTGCATCGAACGCGGTTCGCCGCGCATGTGCATCAGCACCACTGGCACGCCGAGCGCGGCCGCCGCCTCGAGCGCGCCCTCGCGCCGCAGTGCGCAGACGTCGTTGATCATGCCGGCGCCGGCGGCCACCGCCGCGCGCATCACCTCGGGCTTGCAGGTGTCGATGCTGACCGGCAGCGCGGTTTCGCGCACCAGTCGCTCGACCACCGGAATGACGCGGCGCAGCTCTTCCTCGAGCGGCACTTCCTCCGCTCCCGGACGGGTCGATTCACCGCCCACGTCGAGGAGGTCGGCGCCCTCTTCGGCCAGCTTCAGGGCATGCGCGACCGCCACCCCGGTGGTCGCGTGCGCGCCGCCGTCGGAGAAGGAGTCCGGGGTGACATTGACGATGCCCATCACCCGGGCCCGATCGAGCCTCAGCACGCGGCCGGCGCAATCCAGTTGCGGCGAGATATCGAACACGGTTTCCCCCTTGCAGCCGGTCAGCGACCCGAGCGGATCGCCTCGGCGTCGAAGCGATCGGCACGCCGGCGCGCGTAGAAGCCGAACGAGGTCACGGCACCGGCCAGCACCACGCTGATCCCGACCAGCACTGGCGGCAGGCGTCCGAGCGCGTAGAACACGGTCGTCACGGTGAGCATCACCGAGGCGCCGGCGAAGGCACCCGATACCCACGGGCGCCATGGATTGCGGATGTAGTAGCTGCGCCGCTGCTCGCGGTCCTGCTGCGGATCGGCCATGCGCGATCCCTCAGGTCTGCGTGGCGGGACCACCCACCGGCGGCAACGGACGCGGTCCGCTCTTGTCGCCACCGTCCTTGCTGGACTTGCCCCAGCCCATCGGCGGCGGCGGCTCGCGGCCTTCCATGATCGCGTCGATCTGCGGCGCATCGATGGTCTCGTACTGCAGCAGCAGCTGGGACATCGTGTGCAGCTTGTCGATGTTCTCGGTCAGCAGCGTCTTGGTCTTGGCGTAGGCGCGATCCAGGATCGAACGCACGACCTCGTCGATCCGGCGCGCGGTATCGTCGGAGACGTTCTTGTGCTGGGTCACCGAGCGGCCGAGGAACACCTCGTCCTCCTGCTCGCCGTAGGCGATCGGGCCCATCTCGTCGCTCAGGCCCCACTTGGTGACCATGTTGCGCGCCATCTTGGTCGCGCGCTCGATGTCGTTGGAGGCGCCGGTGGTGACCTTGTCCTCGCCGAAAATCAGCTCCTCGGCCACGCGCCCGCCGTACAGCGAGCACAGCTGCGACTCGATCGCCACCCGGTTCATCGAGTAGCGGTCGCCCTCGGGCAGGTACATGGTCACACCCAGCGCGCGGCCACGCGGAATGATGGTGACCTTGTAGACCGGGTCGTGCTCGGGCACCAGGCGGCCGACGATCGCGTGGCCGGCCTCGTGGTAGGCGGTGAGGGTCTTCTCGTCCTCGCTCATCGCCATCGAGCGGCGCTCGGCGCCCATCAGGATCTTGTCGCGGGCACGGTCGAAGTGGTCCATGCGGACTTCCTTCGCGTTCTCGCGCGCGGCGAACAGCGCAGCTTCGTTGGCCAGGTTGGCTAAGGTCGGCACCGGAGAAGCCCGGCGTGCCGCGCGCGATCACCATCGGCTCGACATCGTCGGCCAGCGGCAGCTTGCGCATGTGCACCTTGAGGATCTGCTCGCGGCCGCGCACGTCGGGCAGGCCGACCACGACCTGGCGGTCGAACCGGCCGGGGCGCAGCAGCGCCGGGTCGAGCACGTCCGGACGGTTGGTCGCCGCCACCACGATCACGCCTTCGCCGCCGTCGAAGCCGTCCATCTCCACCAGCAGCTGGTTGAGGGTCTGCTCGCGCTCGTCGTGGCCGCCGCCCCGCGCCGGCGCCGCGATGGCGGCCGACCGCGTCGATCTCGTCGATGAAGATGATGCACGGCGCGTGCTTCTTGGCCTGCTCGAACATGTCGCGCACGCGGCTGGCACCGACGCCGACGAACATCTCGACGAAGTCCGAACCGGAGATCGAGAAGAACGGCACCTTGGCCTCGCCGGCGATGGCCTTGGCCAGCAGGGTCTTGCCGGTGCCCGGCGGGCCGACCATCAGCACGCCGCGCGGAATCTTGCCGCCCAGCTTGGTGAACTTGCTCGGATCACGGAGGAAGTCGACCAGCTCGCCGACCTCCTCCTTGGCCTCGTCGCAGCCGGCGACGTCGGCGAAGGTGACCTTGACCTGGTCCTCGCCCTGCAGCTTGGCGCGCGACTTGCCGAACGACATCGCGCCCTTGGCGCCGCCGCCGCCACCCTGCATCTGGCGCATGATGAACAGCCAGAAGCCGATGATCAGCAGCACCGGCAGGAAGTTGAGGACGATGCCCCAGAAGCCCGGACCGGTCCGCGGCTTCTCGCGGACCACGTCGACGCTCTTGGTGTACAGCTGGTCCATCAGCTTGGGATCGTTCGGACCGACCACCTGGCCCTCGGTGCCGTCGCTGCGCTTGTAGCGGATCGCGTTGGCGGTGAAGGTGCTCTCGTCGGTGATCACCACCGAGCGGATCTTGCCGGCGTCCACGTCCTGCAGGAAGCGCGTATAGCTCGGCGACTCCCCGACGGTGGCGCTGGCAGCGCCGTCGCGTGGCGAGAAACTCTGGAACACGACCATCAGCACGATGGCGACGACCACCCAGAGCAGCAGATTCTTGGTCAAGTCGTTCATCCTCATCGGCTCCGCGGTTCCCTGTCTATGGCGTGTCGCACTGGCGTGTGGAGTTGTTGGGTCGGGCTGGCTGGATCGGGTTGCGGGTCCAGCTTACTGGATCGTGGCGCGCTTGCCCTGCGCCAGGGCGTAGACCTCCGGGGAACGCTTGCGCGAAGCCGCCGGCTTGCGGATCGCCACCTTCTCGTAGCGACGGCGCAGGTCGCGCACGTAGTCGTCGAAACCCACCCCCAACAGCTTGATCAGGAAGGCCCCGCCGGGGCGCAGGTGGCTGTCGGCGAACTCCATCGCCAGTTCCGCCAAATGCATCGCGCGGGCCTTATCGACCACGTCCACCCCACTCATATTGGGGGCCATGTCCGACAGCACAAGGTCCACGCGCTGGCCGGCCAGCAGCGCCTCCAGCTGCGATAAGACCGCTTCTTCCCTGAAGTCGCCATGAAGGAATTCGACCCCGGCCAGCGGTGGCATGTCGAGGATGTCCAGGCCAGAACCCGGCCGCCGTCGCCCATGGCCTGGCGCACGTACTGCGACCAGCCGCCCGGCGCGGCACCGAGGTCGACCACGACCATGCCCGGCTTCAGCAGCCGGTCGCGCTCGATCAGTTCCTCGAGCTTGTAGGCCGCGCGCGAGCGCAGGCCCTCTGCCCAGCCTTCTTCACGTACGGATCGGAGAAGTGCTCGCGGAGCCAGCGCTGGCTGCTCTTGCTGCGGGACATGCGGGAAGTCCGGGCCGGAAACGCCCGCGGCGGTATGGGCGGCCATGATACCCTGAACCACTCCTACGCCCGTCCCGGTTGCCCCGATGTCCGTTGTCCTGACTGCCGCCCAGAACCGCTTCCTCCGCGGCTAAGGCCCACGGCCTCAAGGCCCTGATGCAGGTCGGCGGCAAGGGCATCACCCCGGCCCTGCTGGCCGAGCTGGACGCGGTGCTGGAGCGGCACGAGCTGGTCAAGGTCAAGGTCGGCGCCGAGGACCGCGAGGCCCGCGACGCGATGATCGGCGAACTGGCCGGCCAGACCGGCGCCGCCCCGGTGCAGCGGATCGGCCACACCGCCACCCTCTACCGCCCGTCCCGGGAAAAGCCCGCGATCGTCCTGCCGCGCGCCTGACGCGCCAGGCAGGCGGCCCCACGCCATGCAGCTGAGCCACGAACGTCCGGACTACGCCTGGGTGCTGCGCGGCGCCGACGGCCAACGCGCCCGGGTCAACGACCTCATCCTGGAGCGCAGCTTCATCCTTACCCCCGACCGACTGCTCGAGGACTGGCCGGCCCCGGCCACGGCCGCCGCACTGGAGTCCGCACACATGGCGCCGCTGCTGGCCATGTCGCCGGAGCTGGTGATCCTGGGCACCGGCAGCCGCCAGGTGTTCCCGTCGCCGGCGGTCCTACCCGCGTGCCTGACCCGTGGGATCGGCATCGAAGTCATGAACAACGCCGCCGCCGCGCGCACCTACAACGTGCTCGCCGGCGAAGGCCGGCGGGTGGTGGTCGCACTGCTGCTCGCGGCGCCCTGAAGGCCGCGGCGCGGCCCGCTACTTCTTCGGCAGGTACAGCAGCGGATCCACCGGTTTGCCGTTGTAGCGGGTGAAGCCGCACGGCCTGCGATCCACCGGATCGCGTGCGGCGGCTGAACGCCCGGCGCGCCGCGCCGGGCCGGGGATCCGCCCTGAAGGCCGCGGCGCGGCCCGCTACTTCTTCGGCAGGTACAGCAGCGGATCCACCGGTTTGCCGTTGTAGCGGATCTCGAAATGCAGCTTCTCCCGGTCGGTGCCGCTGCGTCCCATCTCCGCGATCTGCTGGCCGGCCTTGACGGCCTTACCTTCGCTCAACAGGCGCTTGCGGTTGTGGCCATAGGCCGACAGCCACTGTTCGCTGTGCTTGATGATGATCAGTTCGCCGTAACCGACCAAGGCCCGCGCCGGAGTACACGACCACGCCATCGGCCGCGGCCGTCACCGCCTGGCCGCTGCTGCCGCCGATGTCGATGCCCCGGCGGGTGTTGTTGCCGGCTACGTAGGTATCCAGCAGCACGCCCTGCGCGGGCCAGCGCCAGCTGAAGCCGCTGCTGGCCGGCGGCGGCGGTGACACGACCGGCGGCGGGGCCGGCTTCGCGGGCTTGGGGGCCACCACGGTACGGGTGGGCGCCGTGGTCCCGCGCGCGCCTCCGGCCTTACCCAGCGTCAGGCGCTGCCCCGGGTAGATCGTGTAAGGCGGTTTCAGGCCGTTCCAGCGGATGAGATCCTCCACTGCAACGCCGTTGCGGCGGGCGATCGCATACAGGGTTTCGCCCTGCTGCACGACCACGGTCGCGCCGGGGCGCCCGGACGTTGCGGCCGGTGCGGCATCGGGGCTGCGGACCACCGTGCTCGTGCCACAGGCAGCCACCAGCAGGGTTGCCGCAAGCAGCATGGCGGCACGCGCCATGCCGCGTGGAAGATCAGCCTTCATGCGAATTTGGACCTCCAGACCAGCCAGACCAGCATTGCCGCCACCAGCGCCGTCGCGATCCAGCCGATCGGCTCGATCCAGCGCCGCAGCGCCTCCACCGCACGCGCGCCCCCGAAACGGATCGCCGCCGCCAGCAGGTAGACGCGCTTGCCGCGCCCGACCAGCATGCTCAGGAAATACGGCAGCAGCGGCACCCCGACGACACCCGACGCCCACGTGAACACCTTCATCGGAATCGGCATGAACCCGCCCAGCACCATAAGCCGAATACCGCCCAGGGGCGACTGCGTCATCCTTACTGATTGTGGCGATCCCCGACTCGATGGCCGGCAGCATGCCGAGCGCGGCGAACACCGGCCGCAGCGCCTCGAACGCGTAGTGGCCCAACGCGTAGCCGAGCATCGCCCCGGCCATCGAACCGGCCAGGCTCAGCGTCGCGAACCACCAGCCTCGGCGCGGCTGGGCCACGCACATCGGCGCCATCATCACTTCCGGCATGACCGGGAAGATGATCGCCTCGAAGAAGCTCAGCACCGTCAGGTAGGCCGGGGCCCGGGGATGGCCGGCCCAGCGCAGGGCGTAGTCGTATAGCGGTCCGAATACCTTCATGCCCCGGCTCAGTCCCGGGTTCCGGCCAGCAACGGCACGAAGGCCACGGCGGCCAGCCGGGTCTCCTCCACGCTGCCGTCCTCGCGGCGGACCAGGCGGACGAGCGCCTGCGAACTGCTGCCCCCACCGGCGCGACCAGCACCCCGCCCGGACGCAGCTGCTCGACCAGCGCCGGCACCAGCGCCGGTGCCGCCGCGGTGACGATGATCGCGTCGTACGGCCCGTGCTCGGGCCAGCCGACACGGCCGTCGTCGTGCTTGCTGCGGATGTTCATGCCCAGCGTGCGGAAGCGCTTGCGCGCCTGGCGCAGCAGCTCGCCGATCCGCTCGACGGTGTAGACCTCCAGCCCGAGCGCAGCCAGCACCGCGGCCTGGTAGCCGGAGCCGGTGCCCACTTCGAGCACCTTCGACGGCGCGATTTCCAGCAGCGTCTCGGTCATCCGCGCCACCACCCACGGCTGGGAAATGGTCTGGCCCTGGCCGATCGGCAACGCGGTGTCCTCGTAGGCGCGGCTGGCCAGCGCCTCGTCGACAAACAGGTGCCGCGGCAGGGTGCAGATCACGTTGAGCACGCTCTCGTCGCGGATGCCGGCCTCGCGCAGGCGCTCCACCAGCCGGTCGCGCACCCGCTGCGAGGTCATGCCCAGGCCGGCCGACTGCGGCTGCAGGCGCTGCTCGGGGTTCATGCCCCGGCCTCCGGGGTGCCGCCACCGACCGGCGTGGCCAGCGCGGCGCTCAGCCCGCCGACCCAGCCGGCCACCTTCTCCAGCGCCTGGTAGCGGGTCAGGTCGACGTGGATCGGGGTGATCGAGATGTGGCCGGTGCGCACCGCATGGAAATCGGTGCCTGGTCCGGCATCCTGCTCCGGACCGGCCGGACCGATCCAGTACACCGTGCGACCGCGCGGGTCCGGCTGCGGGATGCACGACTCGGAACGATGGCGGTTGCCCAGCCGCGAGACCTCGAAACCGCGGACCTCGTTCCATAAGGTCGGGTACGTTGACATTGAGGATGGTGTCGGCCGGCAGCGGGTCGGCCTTCAGCCGGGCCACGATCTCCACCGCCGCGCGCGCCGCGGTCTCGTAGTGCCTTATGGCGTCGTGGTTGCGGGTGGCCAGCGAAACGGCCACCGCCGGCAGGCCGAGGAAGCGCCCTTCCATCGCCGCGGAAACGGTGCCCGAATAGATCACGTCGTCGCCGAGGTTGGCCGTGTTGTTGATCCCCGACACGACGATGTCCGGCTCGAACTCGAACATGCCGGTCAGGGCCAGGTGCACGCAGTCGGTGGGCGTGCCGGCGACCGAGCAGGTGTAGTGGTCCGCGCGCTTGACCCGGATCGGCAGGTCCAGGGTCAGCGAATTGCTCGCGCCGGAACGGTCGCGATCGGGAGCCACCACGTAGACCTCATGGCCGGCGTCGCGCAGGCCCCAGGCCAGTGCATGGATGCCGGGCGCGTCCACGCCATCGTCGTTGCTTACCAGTACGCGCATGGGCTTCCTCGAAAACCTCCGCATGATAACCGGAAGCCACCGGGACGTTTGCGGCCATGCGCCACGCTTCGCACGGGTCCGCGCGGATGCTGCGCTACCCTGTGCGCATGACCCGCGACGAAGACGAAGACGAGGACGCAAGCCTGTTCCGCTCGGCGATCGGCAAGGTCACGCCGCTGCGCGTGCCGGCCGGCGCGCCGCCGGCACGGCCCAAACCGCGCGCGGCGACACGTCCGCACGCGCCTGCCGCCGACGGCCCCGGCCTGCGCCGGATCGCCGACACGCCCGACCTCGCGCTGCTGCGCGGCGACGCCAGCGCGTTCCGCCGCGAGCGGGTCCCGGCGCGTACCCGGCAGCGGCTGCGCCGCGGCGAGTTCTCGGTGCAGGACGAGCTGGACCTGCACGGCGCCAGCGCGCTGCAGGCCGAGACCCTGCTGGCGCGCTTCCTTACCGAGGCCATCGACCACGGCCTCGGCTGCGTGCGGATCATCCATGGCAAGGGCGGCGGCAAGGACGGCGGCGGGGGCGATGCCGTGCCGGTGCTGAAGAACCTGGTCGACCGGCTGCTGCGCCAGCGCGGCGACGTGCTCGCCTTCCACTCGGCACCGCCGACCCAGGCGGCACCGGCGCGTTGCTGGTCCTGCTCGCCCGCCACTAGGTCCGTACGGTCTGGTCCGGTGGGGGCGTGAGGCTAGAATGCGCGCCATGGACGCCCCCGCCTTCTCCGCTGCCGAACTGGCCGAACGCTTCTCGCTGCAACTGCATGGCGAGGGCGGCAAGGTCGTGCGCGGCGTGGCCACGCTGGCCAATGCCGGCCCGGAACAGCTCGCCTTCCTCGCCAACCCGCGCTATCGCCCGCAACTGGCGGACTCCGCCGCCGGCGTGGTGGTGCTGCGCGCCGACGACGCGCCTTCCGCCACCGGCACGGCCCCGGTGGCGAAGGACCCCTACGTGGCCTTCGCCCGCATCTCGGCGCTGTTCGAACGCGTGCCGGCGCACGCGCCGGGCATCCACCCCAGTGCGGCGATCGATCCGTCGGCCGAGGTTTCCGCCGATGCCCACGTCGGCCCGTTCGTCAGCATCGGTCCACGCTCCAGGGTCGGACCCGGCTGCGTGATCGGGCCCGGCTGCAGCATCGGCGAGGACTGCAGCCTCGATGCCGGCTGCGAGCTGCAGGCCCGGGTCACCCTGCTGGCGCGGGTGCGGCTGGGCAAGCGCGTGCGGATCCTGCCCGGCGCCGTGCTCGGCGCGGCCGGCTTCGGCCTTACCATGGACGCCGGCCGCTGGATCAACGTGCCGCAGCTGGGCGGGGTGGTGGTCGGCGACGACTGCGAGATCGGCGCCAACACCTGCATCGACCGCGGCGCCCTCGACGACACGATGCTGGACGAGGACGTGCGCATCGACAACCTGGTCCAGATCGGCCACAACGTCCGCATCGGCGCGCATACCGCGATCGCCGGCAGCGCCGCGGTGGCCGGCAGCGCCAGGATCGGCCGCTACTGCCTGATCGGCGGCGGCGCAGGGGTCGTCGGCCACCTCGAGATCGCCGACAAGGTCACGGTCACCGCGCGTTCGCTGGTGACCCATTCGATCCGCGAGCCGGGCGAATACTCCTCCGGCACGCCCCTTACCGACAACCGCACCTGGCGGAAGAACGCCGCCCGGTTCAAGCAACTGGACGCGCTGGCGCGTCGCGTCAACGCATCCATCCAGGAAAGTCCCGAATGAACGAACCCGTGAAGCTTCCCGTCGACGTCACCACGATCCGCCAGCTGATCCCGCACCGCTATCCGTTCCTTCTGGTAGACCGGATCATCGACCTGGACGTCGAAGCCAAACGCATCGTCGGCGTGAAGAATGTGACGGTCAACGAGCCGTTCTTCCAGGGCCATTTCCCGGCGCAGCCGATCATGCCGGGCGTGCTGATCATCGAGGCGCTGGCCCAGGCCGGCGGCGTGCTCACCCAGCTTTCGCTGGGCCGCGACGCGCAGTCCAAGCTGTTCTACATGGTCAAGGTCGACAACGCGCGCTTCAGCAAGCAGGTGGTGCCGGGCGACGTGCTCGAGCTGCACGTGCAGGTCAAGCGCGTGATCCGCAACATGGCCGTGTACTACGGCGAGGCCAAGGTCGACGGCGAGATCGTCGCCTGCGCCGAAGTGCTGTGCGCCGGCACCCGCGAATAACGCCCGTTCCACGGAAGCCACGCGCATGAACGCCAACGCCCTGATCCACCCCACCGCAGTCATCGATCCGGGCGCGCGCCTGGGCGCGGGCGTGAGCGTGGGCGCCTTCAGCCTGATCGGCGCCGACGTCGAGATCGGCGACGGCTGCCAGATCGGGCCGCACTGCAGCTTCGCCGGCCCGACCCGGATCGGCCGCGAGAACCGCTTCATCGGCCACGTCGCCGTCGGCGGCGAGCCGCAGGACAAGAAGTTCGCCGGCGAGCGCACCGAACTGGTGATCGGCGACCGCAACGTGTTCCGCGAATTCGTCACCCTCAACCGCGGCACCGGCAACGGCGGCGGCGTTACCCGGATCGGCGACGACAACTGGATGCTGGCCTATACCCACGTGGCCCACGACTGCATCGTCGGCAACCACTGCATCTTCTCCAACAACACCACCCTGGCCGGGCACGTCACCGTGGGCGACTGGGTGATCATCAGCGGCTTCGCCGGCGCGCACCAGTTCTGCCGGATCGGCGACCACGCCTTCCTCGGCATGGGCGCGCTGGCCAACGGCGACGTCACCCCGTTCACCATGGTCGGCGGCAACTCGATCGGCCGGCCGCGCGGGATCAACAGCGAAGGTCTCAAGCGCCGCGGCTTCAGCCCCGAGCGCATCGCCGCGATCAAGCGCGCCTACCGCACCCTGTTCGTCGCCGGCCTGCCGCTGGCCGAAGCCCGCGAACAGCTGGCGCAGCAGGCCGAAGACAGCGAGGACGTGGGCCTGCTGCTGGAGTTCCTCGGCAGCGGCGAACGGCCGTTGCTGCGCTGAGCCGCGCGGGGGCACGGGCGTGAACGAGGCCATCCGCGGGCACGAAGCCGCACAGCGCGCCGGCCGCGGCCCGCGCTTCGTGCTGGTTGCCGGCGAGGCGTCGGGCGATGCGCTTGGCGCCGGCCTGGTCGAGGAACTGCGCAGGCGCTTCCCGGACGCACGCTTCGCCGGAATCGGCGGCGACGCGATGCGCGCCGCCGGGGTGGAGACCTGGCACGACGCCAGCGAACTGGCGGTGATGGGCCTGTTCGAGGTCCTGCGCCACCTGCCGCGGCTGCTGAGGCTGCGCGCCGAGTTCCGCCAGCGCGCGCTGGCCTTAGCAGCCGGACGTGCTGGTCGGCATCGATGCACCCGACTTCAACCTCGGCGTGGAACGCTGGTTCAAGCAGCGCGGCGTGCCGACCGTGCACTACGTCAGCCCGTCGGTCTGGGCCTTGGCGCGAGAAGCGTGCCGAGAAGATCGGCGACAGCGCCGACCGGGTCCTGTGCCTGTTCCCGATGGAACCGCCGATCTATGCCCGCCACGGCGTGGACGCGCGCTTCGTCGGCCATCCGATGGCCGATGCCATGCCCCCCCTGCACCCCGACCGCGACGCCGCGCGCGCGCAGCTGGGCCTGCCCCCGGCGCGCCCGTGCTGGCGGTGTTGCCGGGCAGCCGGCTCGGCGAGATCGAACGGCTGGGCGAGGTCTTCTTCGAGGCCGCCTGGCGCGTGTCCGAGCGTCGGCCGGACCTGCACGTGGTGGTGCCCGCGGCCAACGCGCGCTGCCGGGCGACGCTGCAGGCGCAGCTGTCGCGTTCGGCGCTGCCGGTGCTGCAGTCGCACCTGCTCGACGGCCAGGCGCGCGCGGCGCTGGCCGCCGCCGACGTGGTCCTGCTCGCCTCCGGCACCGCGACCCCGGGAGGCCATGCTGTCGAAGCGGCCGATGGTGGTGGGCTATCGGATCTCGACGCTGACCTACCGGCTGGTGCGCGCGCTTGGACTGATCAAGGTGAACCGCTACGCGCTGCCGAACGTGCTGGCCGGCGAGGACCTCGCCCCGGAGCTGATCCAGGACGACTGCACGCCCGACCGGCTGGCCGCGGCGGTGCTGCACTGGTTCGATTCGCCGGCCGCGGTGGCCGCGCTGCAGCCGAAATACCTCGCCCTGCACGAGCAGCTGCGCCGCGATGCCTCGGCATCGGCAGCGGCGGCGGTGGCCTCGCTGCCGGGGCTGCTGGCCCGCGGCGGCACCGCGCCATGAAGCGACGCGCCCCGCGTGCCGGGGCCGGCGACGCCGGCCGGGACCTGTTCGCGATCGACCGCAGGCGCCTGCGCGTGGCCGGAATCGACGAAGCCGGACGCGGCCCGCTCGCCGGCCCGGTGGCCGTGGCCGCGGTAATCCTCGATCCGAAGCGCCGGCTGCGCGGCCTGGACGACTCCAAGAAGCTCAGCCACGCCCAGCGCGAAGCGCTGTATCCGCAGATCATGGAACGCGCGCTCGCTTTCCACGTCGAGATGGTCGCGGTGGAGGAGATCGACCGGCTCAACATCCTGCATGCCACGCTCGAGGGCATGCGCCGCTGCGTCGCCGCGCTCGGCCCGCAGGTGGAGCTGGCGCGGATCGACGGCAATGTGGTCCCGCGCGGCCTTACCTGCATGGCCGAGGCGATCGTCAGCGGCGACACGCTGGAGCCGGCGATCATGGCCGCCTCGATCCTTAGCCAAGGTCGCCCGCGACCGGCTGATGTGCACGCTGCACGAAGCGCACCCGCGCTACGGCTTCGACGTGCACAAGGGTTATCCGACCCCGGCGCACCTGGCGGCGCTGGCCGAACACGGCCCCTGCCAGCACCACCGGCGCAGCTTCGCTCCGGTGCGGGAAGCCTGGCGGCGGATGGAAACCACGCCCGCGCCCGTTGCCATGCCCGCCTGACCGGCGGAGCGGACGCTGCCACCGCCACAAAAGCGAACGGCCCGCCGAAGCGGGCCGTTGCCGTCCAACCTTACCGAAGGCTCAGTGGTGGTGGCCGCCGTCGCCGTGCACGTGGCCGTGCTCGACCTCCTCGGCGCTGGCCTCGCGGACCTCGACGATTTCCACGTCGAAGTGCAGGTCCTTGCCGGCCATCGGGTGGTTCAGGTCAACGTCGACCACGCTGTGGCCGACCTTCTCCACGGTCACCGCGCGCGGGCCGAAGTTGGTCTGCAGGACCACCTGCATGCCCGGCGCCAGCTTGGTGTTGCCGAAGTGCTTCTTGGGAATCCGCTGGCCCATGCCCTCGCGGCGCTCGCCATAGGCCTCGGCGGCCGGCACGTCGACGCTGAACGTTTCGCCGGCGGCCTTGTCCTGCATCGCCGCTTCCAGGCCCGGGATGATGTTGCCGTGGCCGATCAGGATCGCGATCGGATCGCGGTCATTCGAGCTCTCCAGCGGCTCCTACCGACTTCGGAGACGGTGTAGTGGAAACGGACGACGCGGTCTTTTTCGATCTTCATGCGCAACTCGGTCAGGCTGCCGGTCCGGCAGCGGTGGGCGGCGGCTTGTCGGCCGCAAGGGAGTGCGGCCATGATGGCCGCCGTGAGGAAAGGCCCGCATTATCCCGTCCCGCCCCCCGGTGCCAGCGCCGGGCCGGGCTGCCGTCCTCGCGGCGGCGACGGCAGTGCTGGCGCTGGCCCCCGGCCGGGTGCGGCCGCGAGGCCATCCGCGCCCAGGCGCCGCCACCCGGCCACTGGCCGCAGGTGGTCCCGGCGGACCCGGTCGCGGCCAATTCGGTCACCCTGCGCGCCCTGAGCCTGGTCGGCACCCCGTACCGCTATGGCGGCAATACCCCCGCCTCGGGCTTCGACTGCAGCGGCCTTATCAACTACGTCTACCGCGACATGCTCGACCTGCGCCTGCCGCGCAGCTCCATGGGAGCTGGCGGCGCTGCAGGGTCCGCGCCTGGCCCCGCAGAAGCTGGCCAGCGGCGACCTGGTGTTTTTCGGCAGCGGCGGCGGCGTCAGCCATGTCGGGATCTACGTCGGCGAAGGCCGCTTCGTGCACGCGCCCAGCACCGGCGGCACGGTCCGCCTGGACCGGCTGGACGGCCCGTACTGGCGCGCGACCATTACAGCGGCGCGAAACGTGTTCTGCTCTGAAACCGGACAGAGCGCACACACAAGATTCACGGAATTTTAACTTTTTGTGAACATCCAGGTGAGGTCAAGCGGGCATGATCGCCCCATTGCCGTAATGTGATGCACGCGTGACGACCGACGACCTGCAGAAAGGCCAGCCTGCCGCCACCCCAGCCACCCGCTCCCGCCGGGTGCTGAGCCCCCTTCTCTCCCTGCTGCTGGCGATTCCGGCTGCGCCCCTGCTGGCGGCCCCGGAACCGGCACCGGTCGTTCCCGAGACCATCGCCCCGGCGACCAGCGGTGACGTGGACGTCAGCGCCGAGCTGGAGCTGCCGGCTCCGGCCACTACGGCCCCGGCCGCAGCCGCCAAACCGGCCACCGCCGCGACCACTGCCGCCGCGCCGGCCAGCACCCTGCGCCAGAAGGCCGATGCCGCCGCCAGCGCGACCCAACCGCGCTGCTGCCGCACCTTACCGGCAATGACAGCATCCCGCTGCTGGACCGTTCGGCGATGTTCGCCGGCGACGTCAGCCGCCTGCTGGCCGCGTACGACCTGACCCAGGGCGTGCCGGCCCAGTCCAATCCCGCGGAAGGCCGCGTCCAGCAGGTGCTGAAGGCGGCCATGGGCCTGATCGGCACCCCGTACCGCTGGGGCGGAACCTCGGCCGACGGCTTCGACTGCAGCGGCCTGGTCGGCTACGTGTTCCGCAACACGCTGGGCATCGAACTGCCCCGCGTGTCGCGCGATATGGCGAGCAAGGCCGACGCCGAACTGATCCGCGACCGCGCCCAGCTCAACCCGGGCGACCTGGTGTTCTTCGGCCTGCGCGGCCGGGTCAGCCATGTCGGCATCTATGTCGGCGACGGCCAGTTCCTGCACGCACCCAGCCGCGGCAAGGACGTGCGCGTGGACCGGATGGACAGCGGCTACTGGAGCAACCGCTTCGTGCAGGCGCGCCGGGTCGAACTCTGAGCGTCGCCCCAGCCTGGAACAACGACGACAGAGGGCCGCCGCAAGGCGGCCTTTCGCTTTGCGGGCCCGCGAAGCGTGCCGCGGCCCTCAGGCCAGCGGCGACTGGAAGTCGGCGATGGTCTGCTCGATGCCCTTGCTCAGCTCCATCACCCTCATCGCGTACTCGGCCATGCGCCGGTCCTCCTCGGAGACCAGCTCCCACGGCGGTACCGCAACCGGCCGGCCCTCGACCCCGTCGAGTGCCACGAACACGATCACGCAGTGCGTGCACAGCCGCCACTCGCCGCCCATCGGGTCGCGGGCGCGTACATCGATGGCGAAATGCATGCTGCTGGTGCCGGTGTGGATCAGCTTGGCCGACACGGCGACCAGGTCGCTGATCCGGACCGGAGCGACGAAGCGGATCCCGCCCACCGCCACGGTCACGGCGTAGCGGCCGCTCCAGCCGACCGCCGCCGCATAGCCGGACTGGTCGATCCACTTCATCACCACGCCACCGTGGACCTTGCCGCCGTAGTTCACGTCGGTCGGCTCGGCGAGGAAACGCAGGGTCAGTTCGCGCTGCTGTCCAGCCATGGGCGCCTCGGGGTCGGAGCTGCAACCAGCTTATACGCCACCGCACCGGGCGCCGCATGCGGCCGGTACGGCGGTTGCGGGCGCTCCGCTGGCGCGGACACCGGCGACAGGCGATGCTGCACGCCCTTTCCGACCGGATCGTGCGATGCGCCGTGGCCTGCTGTGCTGTTGCCTGCTGTTGACCTCGGCCGCTGCGATCGCCGGGCAACCGCAGCGCACCGTCTATCGCCATGCGGTGCTGATCGACGGCACCGGCGCACCGGCGCGGCCGGGCACCAGCATCGTCGTCGAGGGCGAGCGGATCGTTGCGGTGCTTCCCGACGCGCAGGCCGATACCAGCGGCGCGCAGGTCGTCGACCTGCACGGGCAATACGTCATCCCCGGCCTGATCGACACCCACGTCCACCTTACCACGCCGCCGGATGCGGCCGAAGCGCGGGCGACGCTGCGGCGGCAGGTGTATTCGGGAGTGACCGCGGTGCGCAGCATGGCCGACGACACCCGCTCGGTCGGCGAACTGGCGCGGCAGGCGCTGGTCGGCGAGATCCCCGCGCCGGACATCCACTACGCGGCGCTGATGGCCGGCCCGGGCTTCTTCAAGGATCCGCGCACGGTCGCGGTGACCGGCGGCCGCACGCCCGGGCAGACCCCATGGATGCAGGCCGTCGACGAGCGCACCGACCTGGTTATGGCGGTGGCGATGGCGCGCGGCACCTCGGCCGACGGTATCAAGCTGTATGCCGACATGCCCGGCCCGCTGCTGGCGAAGATCACCACCGAAGCGCATCGCCAGGGCATCCCGGTCTGGGCGCATGCGGCGGTGTTCCCGGCGATGCCGGGCGACGACGTCGCCGCCGGGGTGGACGTGGTCTCCCACAGCTGCCCGCTCGCCTACGAGGGTTCCGCGCACAGGCCGGCCAGCTACCACGAGCGCACGCCGGTCGACGAATCGGCCTTCAAGGACGGCAGGATGCCGGCGTCGATCAGCGGCCTGTTCGCCGACATGGCCGCGCGCGGCATCATCCTCGACGCGACCAACCTGGTGTACCTGCGCCACGTCGAGGAGTACGCGCGCGAGAAAAAGGGCCCGCCACCGCGCTGCTCGGCCGAGCTGACCCTGCGCCTGACCGCGCAGGCCTTCAGGCAGGGCGTGGCGATCTCCAGCGGCACCGACGGCGACAACCCGGCCGATGCGCCATTCCCCTCGCTGCACGACGAACTGGACCTGCTCGCCGGCCCGGTCGGCATGCCGGCGATGGAGGTGATCCGGGCGGCGACGGCGACCGCGGCGCGCGCGCTCGGACAGGACAAGGCGATGGGCACGGTCGAGCCGGGCAAGCTCGCCAACCTGGTGGTGCTTTCGCAGGATCCGCTGGCCGACATCGGCCACCTGCGCAGCGTGACCGAAACGGTCAAGCACGGCGTGCGCTATCCGCGCAGCGCGTTCAAGGTCGAAACGGCGAAACCCGCCGCCACGCCGGCCGACTGACGCCCGACCGCCGCCGGCTCAGTCGCCGATGCCTTCGTGCTCCAGGCCGACATTGCTGGACGCGCGATCGTAGGTCTCGCGGTCCAGCAGCCCGGTCTCCTTGGCCACCAGCACCGGCACCAGCATCTGCCCGGTGACGTTGGTCATCGTCCGCATCATGTCGAGCACGCGGTCGATCGCCACCAGCAGGCCGATGCCTTCCAGCGGCAGGCCGGCGGCGCTGAGCACCAGGGTCACCATCACGATCGCCGTGCCCGGCACGCCGGCGGTGCCGAAGCTGCCCAGCACCGACGCCAGCAGGATCACGAAGTACTGGTTCACCGACAGGTCCAGGCCGAAGTACTGGGCCACGAACACGCTGGTCAGCGCCGGATAGATCGCGCCGCAGCCGTCCATCTTGATGCTCGCGCCCAGCGGCACGGCGAAGGCGGCATAGTCCCGGTCCACGCCAAGGTTGTGGGTCACGCTGCGCAGGGCGACCGGCATCGAGGCAAAGCTCGATGAACTGACGAACGCCACCTGCATGCCCGAGGCGGCGCCGCGGAAGAACTTCAGCGGATTCAGCCCGTGCGCCAGCAGCAGGCCGCCGTAGACGAGAACGATGTGCAACGCGCAGGCCAGGTACAGCGCGAATACGAAATTGCCCAGCGGCAGCAGCTTCTCGAAGCCGTAGCTGCCGACCAGGCCGGCGATCAGGCCGAAGGTGCCCAGCGGGGTGGTCTCCAGCACGAAGCGGGTGACCTGGACCATCATCTCGCTGGCCTCGCCGGCCAGCGCGCGCAGGCGCGCGGTGCGCTCGCCGAGCTTGACCAGGGCGAAGCCCACCAGGCCGGCGAAGAAGATCACCTGCAGGATCTTGCCCTCGGCCAGCGCCTTGAACGGGTTGGACGGGACCACGTCGAGCAGCACCTGCACCGGCGTGGGCACCTCGCGCACGGTGTAGTCCGGCGCCATCTGCAGTCCGGCCAGGCCGTGGCCGGGCTTGACCACCACCAGGCCGACGACCAAGGCCCACGCACACCGCCAGCGCCGCGGTCGCCGCGAACCAGAGGAAGGTGCGTCCGCCCAGCGCGGCCACCGACTTCTGCCCGTGCAGCGAGGCCACTGCGTTGACCACCGCGAACAGCACCAGCGGCACGGCGATCATCCGGATCAGGGTCACGTAGATCGTGCCCAGCGGCCCGAACCAGGTCTGCGCCGCCGGCCCCATCAGCCAGCCGGCCAGCGCACCCAGTACGAAGCCGGCCGCCACGCGCTGCCAGAACGGAATCGCCAACCAGGCTGAGACCAGCTTCATTCGACCACCACCCGCCAGGGGGAAGGCCGCACCTTAGCCCAGCACACGCGCGCTGGCGACGGCAGGGCTGGAACGCCGTCGTGTCACCGGCACGACACCATGCGCCGGGCATAATGCCGCCACCCCGCGCATCCGCTGCGTGGTCCACCGCCGGACAGGCGATGGCGCCATGCCGGTGCCGCGCGCCCCTCAACCGATCATCCGCACGACCGCCCATGCCCCGTCACGCCGTACGCCTGCCCGCCGCTACCGTCCTCTGCACCGCCCCCTGGCCCTGCTGGCCGCCTGCACCACCCCATCGGCCACACACACCCGGCACGCGCAGGCGGTCGCCGTCGAGGTGCCGGCGGTGGCCCATCCCGGCGGCGAAACGGCCGACTGGTGGTATCGCAGCGGCGCGGCGCGCGCCGCCGGCCGCGGCGCCATGTCGGGCCGGGCGAAGAACGTGATCCTGTTCCTCGGCGACGGCATGAGCCTGACCACCGTGGCTGCCGCCCGCATCCTCGAGGGCCAGCGCCGCGGCCAGCCGGGCGAGGAGAACCTGCTGAGCTGGGAGCAGTTCCCGCACACCGCGCTGAGCAAGACCTACAACACCGATTCGCAGACCCCCGATTCGGCCGGCACCATGACCGCGATCACCACCGGGGTGAAAAGCCACAAGGGCGCGATCGGCGTCTCCGCCGGCCACCGCGACGACTGCGCCGACAGCCTCGGCAAGGCGCGCCTGACCTGGCTGCAGGTGGCTGACAGCGCCGGCATGGCCACCGGGATCGTGACCACCGCGCGGCTGACCCACGCCACGCCCGCGGCGACCCGGGCGCATTCGCCCGACCGCAACTGGGAGAACGACACCGACCTGCCGGCGCAGGCCGTCGCCCAGGCTGCACCGATATCGCCCGGCAGATGGTCGCCGCGCCGTACGGGCGTGGCCCGGGCGTGCTGTTCGGTGGCGGCCGCGGCGAGTTCACCACGGTCGAGGCGCGCGATCCCGAATACGACGACAAGGTCGGCCAGCGCCTGGACGGCCGCGACCTGGTGGCCGAATGGAAGGCCGCGCATCCGGGCGGTGCCTATGTCTGGAACCGCGACCAGCTGCGGGCGGCGCAGGACGCACCGGCCGTACTCGGCCTGTTCGAGCCCGACCACATGCAGTACGACCACGACCGCGACCGCCGCGCCGAACCCTCGCTGGCCGAGCTGACCGCCGAGGCGATCCGCCGCCTGTCGCGCGACCCGGACGGTTTCGTGCTGATGGTCGAAGGCGGTCGCATCGACCACGCCAACCACGAAGGCAACGCCTTCCGCGCGCTGGACGAGACCATCGCCCTGTCCGAGGCGGTGCGCACGGCGGTGGAGATGACCTCGGCCGACGACACCCTGATCCCATTCACCGCCGACCACGCGCACACGCTCAGCTTCGCCGGCTACCCGGTGCGCGGCAATCCGATCCTGGGCAAGGTCCGCGGCGGCGGCGAGGATGGCGGCAGTGCCGACTACGCCCGCGACCTGACCGGCCTGCCCTACACCACCCTCGGCTACGCCAACGGCCCCGGCCACACCGGCGCCAGCAACCGGCAGCCGGCCGGTCTCAAGCGCCACCCGCACTCCCCGAGCAGTGCCGAGGCGGCGGAAGGCCGCCCGGACCTCACCGGTGTCGACACCGAGGACCCGGACTACATGCAGGAAGCACTGGTGCCGCTGAAGTCCGAATCGCATTCCGGCGAGGACGTGGGCATCTGGGCACGCGGCCCCGGCAGCGATGCCGTGCGCGGCACGGTCGAGCAGAACACGATCTACCACTTCATCGTGCAGGCGGCACCGCGACTGCGCGAGCGCCTGTGCCAGGCCGGCACCTGCGACGGCAACGGCGTGCCCGTGACGCTGCCGCAACCGGCGGATTTCGAGCAGAAGCGCTGACGTCCCGCGCCCTCCCCCGCATGCACGGGGGAGGGACGGATTGCTGCGCCTACTTTCAGAACGGCTTGGCCAGCACCAGCCAGATCACGCCCAGCAGCAGCAGCACCGGCAGCTCGTTGAACAGGCGCAGGGCGGTGGCCGACGGCAGCGCACGCCCCTTCTCGACGCCCTTCAGCCAGCGGCCGCCGACGATGTAGTGCGCCAGCATCAGCGCGACCAGGAAAAGCTTGGCATGCAGCCAGCCGGCCGGCGAACCGACCATGGTCGGGAACCCGTCGACCACGCGATGGCCGAGCCACAACGCGACACCGAGCACGACGGCTAAGGCCGAAGATGTGGTGGCCGAAGCGGTACAGCCGCCGCCCCATCAGCACCAGTCGCGCGCGCACCTCGGGCTGCCCGCCGGCCTCGGCGATGTTGACCAGGATCCGCGGCAGGTAGAACACCGCGCCCATCCAGGCCATCACGAACAGCAGGTGGAAGGACTTCACCCAGAGATACGTGGAATACATGCGTGGCGGCCTGCGGCTAGGATGTGCGGATTCTCGGCGATCACGCGCATCGCTGTCGAACCGGGGCCCGCGGCTTCCGGCCCCGCCTCCACCGCCACCCGCAGCGATGACCAAGACCTACGACCACGCCTACTTCGAACACTGGTATCGCGGCGAACAGATCCATGACCCGCGCCGGCTCGCGCGCAAGGTCGCGCTGGCGGTGTCGGTGGCCGAGTCCTACCTCAACGCCCGATCCGCAGCGTGCTCGACATCGGCTGCGGCGAAGGCGCCTGGCGCGCGCCGCTGCTGAAGCTGCGGCCGAAGCTGCGCTACCTCGGCTTCGACAGCAGCGAATACGCGATCGCCCGCCACGGCGCGCGGCGCAACCTGCACCTGGCCCGCTTCGGCGACTTCGCCTGGCTGCGCCCGTGCGCGCCGGTCGACCTGCTGGTCTGCGCCGACGTGCTGCATTACCTGCCGACGCGCGAGCTCGGCCAGGCCTGCCGGGCCTTACCGAACTGTGCGGCGGCGTCGCCTTCCTCGAAACGTTCACCGCCGAGGACGAGTTCGAGGGCGACACGGTCGGCTTCCAGTCGCGCAAGGCGGCCTAGTACCGGCGCCGGCTGCAGGCCGAAGGCCTTGTTCCGGTCGGCTCGCACTGCTGGCTGGGGCCGGTGATGGCGCAGACACCGTCGGCGCTGGAACGCGGCTGAACAATCGGCCCGCCGGCCGAGGCACGACCATCAACCCAGCTGCGCCTTCTTCTTCGCCATGTCCGCATCGGTGTCATGGAAGCGCACGGCGATGGTCCGGAATTCGTCCCGGAGCCCGATGAAAGCCTCGACCACGTCCGGGTCGAAGTGGCTGCCCTTGCCATCGACGATGATGCGGACGGCCGCGTCATGCGACATGCCTTCCTTGTACACGCGCCGGCTGATCAGCGCGTCGTAGACATCGGCCACGGCCATCAGGCGCGCGGATACGGGGATCGCCTCGCCACTCAACCCCTCCGGATAGCCCGAGCCGTCCCACTTCTCCTGGTGCGAGTAGGCGATCTCCTTGGCCATGGACAGGAACGCGACCGGCGTGCCCAGCGCGCGCTCGGCGTGTTCGATGGCATCGCGCCCGAGCGTGGTGTGGGTCTTCATGATCTCGAACTCGTGCGGCTCGAAGCGGCCGGGCTTGAGCAGGATATGGTCCGGAATCCCGACCTTGCCGATGTCGTGCAGCGGAGCGGACTTAACAGCATGCCGATGAAGCCGTCCGTCAGGGTGCCAGCGAAGCGCGGATGCTCCTTCAGCTTCTCCGCCAGCGCCCTGACGTAGAACTGGGTGCGGCGGATATGGTTGCCGGTTTCGGTGTCACGCGTTTCCGCCAGCGAGGCCATCGCCAGGATCGTCACGTCCTGGATGGCGACGACCTCCTCGGTACGGCGGGCGACCTCCCTCTCCATAATTCGTTCTGGTCGCGCAGGAAGTCGGCGCTCGCCTTGAGCAGCAGGTGGTTGCGCACCCGCGCCAGCGCGATCGGCGGGCTGATGGGTTTGGTCAGGTAGTCCACCGCACCCAGCTCGAGCCCCATCCTTTCGTCCTCGACCTCCGCCTTGGCGGTGAGGAAGATGACCGGAACGTCCTGCGTGCGCGGATCGACCTTGAGGATCCTGCAGACCTCGTAGCCATCCATGCCCGGCATCATGATGTCGAGCAGGACCATATCCCGGCGGCGATTCCAGCGCGATGCGGATGGCCTTCTCGCCACTGTTGGCGACCTTGACCCGGTACAGGTCCTTGAGCAGGCCGCTCATCAGGGCGAGGTTGTCGGCCGTGTCGTCGACCAGCAGCACGGTTTTCTTGCGGAGGAACTCGAGACCGGTATCCATATCGCTGTCCCCGAAAAGACCATTGCCAAGGCCGGCGTGCGCTCAGGCCGGCGCATCCCGCGCCACTTCGTCCAGCGCCGCCAGGCTGCGTCGAAGTCGAAACTTCCGATCCCCGCCTGGATATGTTGCCAGTGGCCGGGCCAGGCCGCCTTGAACAGCGCAGCCTGTTCGTCCCACAGGTCGGCGGCGCCGGAATCGCTCTCCATCAGCAGGCGGCGCAGCTTCTCCTGCTGGAAATGCAGCTGCGCCTGATCCACCGCCACCGCGGCGGCGGCGACCGGTCCGGCCAAGCCGGCATCGAGCCCGCGCAGGCCCGCGATGACCGGATCCAGTTCCTGCAGCACGTTGGCAAGCAATGCCGCGATGCGCTCGGGTGGTCCATCGGCCAGGCAGCCCGCCTCCAGCGCTCCAGCCACTTCCTGGACGCCCCGCGCGCCGATGTTCCCGGCCGTTCCCTTGAGCGTATGCGCCACGCGGGCGGGCGCGACCCGGTCTGCGCCCGACTGGGACTCGGCGAACACGCGCGCGAAGTCACCCTGGCTGTCGCGGAACTTGCGCAGCAGCCGCAGGTAAAGCGACTCGTTGTCCATGGCCGTGGCCAGTCCGGCTTTGACGTCTATCCCGGGCAGCTCCATGCCGGCCAGCGGAACAGTGGTTCCTGCGGGCCCGGAAGCGGCGGTGGCAGTGGCGCCCTCCCCTCCGGCAGGACGGATCCAGCGCGCCAGCGTCGCGAACATCTCGCCGACATTGAGCGGCTTGGCGATGTGGTCCTGCATGCCCGCGGCGATCACCTTCTCCCGGTCGCCGACCAGCGCATTGGCCGTCATCGCGATCACCGGCATTCCCGCCAGCGCCGGCGTGGCGCGTATCGCGCGGGTCGCCTCGTAGCCATCCATCACCGGCATCTGGCAATCCATGAGCACGCCATCGAAGCGGGTGTCGCCGGCGAGGATGTCGAGCGCCTCGCGGCCGTTGCCCGCCACGACGGCCTCGATGCCGGCATTGGCCAGCAACTCCATCGCCAGCTCCTGGTTCAGGTCGTTGTCTTCGACCAGCAGCACGCGCGCGCCGCGGAGCCGGGCCGTGGCGTCGCTGTGGTGCTGGTCCTTTTCCCTTGCCCGCGTTTCGACCACCACGCCCTTGCCCAGCACCAGGCCGACGGCCTCCAGCAGGATGGAAGGCGTCACCGGCTTGTTCAGGATGGTGCCGAGCGCCAAGGCCGTGGCTGGTGGCGCTGGACAGCACCTCCTCCCGTTCGTACGCGGTCACCATGATCACCGCGGGGAACTGCTTCAGTTGCGCCGAGCGCATGCGCCGCACCGTTTCGACGCCGTCCATCCCTTAAGATCTTCCAGTCCATCAGCACCAAGGTCGTACGGCAGGGACTGTTCCGACCTGGCGACCATCTCCAGCGCCTGCGCGCCGTTCCATGCCACGTCGACTTCCAGCCGAACGATCGCGCCATGGTGGACAGGATCTCGCGGGCCGCCGCGTTGTCATCGACGACAAGAACGCGCACGCCCAGCAGTTCGTCGGCCCGGAACATGCGCCGCGCCTGCGGGCCTTCCTGCAGGCCGAAGCGCGCGCTGAAATGGAACGTCGAGCCCTTGCCGGGTTCGCTTTCCACCCAGATGCGCCCGCCCATGATTTCGACCAGGTTCCCGGATATCACCAAGGCCCAGGCCGCTGCCGCCGTACTTGCGCGTGGTGGAAGCATCGGCCTGGCTGAAGGAGCGGAACAGCTTTCCGCACTGTTCCTACTCATGCCGATGCCGGAATCCTTCACCCAGAAGTGCAGCTCCACCGAACTGCCGTCACCGCCGGTACGTTCGACGCCGACCACGATCTCGCCCTTCTCGGTGAACTTGACCGCGTTGTTGCCCAGGTTCACCAGCACCTTACCTATAGCGCAACGGATCACCGACCAAGGCCGGTCGGCACGTCGCGGCCGATCTGGAACAGGAATTCCAGGCCCTTGTCCTCGGTCCTGAACCCGATCAGGTTGGCCAGGTTGTCGAGCACGTCGTCGAGGCTGAAGTCGACCTGCTCGATCGACATCCGGCCGGCCTCGATCTTGGAGAAGTCGAGGATGTCGTTGATGATGCCGAGCAGGTTTTCGCCGGCACGCTGGACCTTTTCAATGTAGTTGCGCTGGCGCTTGTCCAGGTCGGTCTGCAGCGCCAGGTGCGACATGCCGATGATCGCGTTCATCGGCGTGCGGATCTCGTGGCTCATGTTGGCCAGAATTCGCTCTTGGCCCGGGTCGCCGCCAGCGCCTGCTCCTTGGCGACCTGCAGTTCGCCCTCGGCCGCCTTCTGCGCCGTGATGTCGCGGTAGGCGCCATACATGTACAGGACTTTCCCGGTGGCCTCGTCGTGCACGAGCTTGCCGAAGGCATGTACCCAGACGATTTCGCCATCGACGGGACGCCGGTAGGCGTAGATGGACTCGTACCTGTCGTAGGTGCCGTCCAGCGCCCCCTGGTAGCGCTCGGCCGTGCGCGCGGCACCTTCCGCGTCGGCTTCCAGCAACCGGCTGAACCATTCGTCCTGCAGGTGGTAGCGGCCATCGGGCCTTACCTCCTCACCGAGAATCCGCGCGGCGCGCTCGGACTGGAAGTAGTAGTCCGGGTCGCTGTAGTCGACCACCCAGTAGCCACTGCCGGTCAGCTCGAGCGCGATGTCGGCGAGGAAGTTGGCCCGCTTGACCTCCGCTTCCATGTCCCGGCCCTTGCGGGCTGCGACACGGAGCACCTCCACCGCCCGGGCCAAGGCCACCGATCTCGTTGGGGTAGTCGGTGCTGGGGACCTTCGCATCCAGGTTGCCGGCCGCCAGCTCCTCGACGGTGGCGCAACCGATCGCTCGGACGACGGACCGAACCGGCGATCAGCAGGCTGAAAAGAAAACTGGTGCCGAGGCCCCCGGCAAGGGCGAGATAGGTGAGCCGCTTGGCCCGGCCCGCCATGTCCTGCAAGGCTGGATCTTCGCCCGGGCGGCGTCCTCCTTCACCTGGGCGATCCGGCTCATCGCATCGTTGGCCACCTTACCATTGCCCCAATACGGGATCGGACGCGAGCGCGCGGGCGGTCTCGAGGTCGCCCTGGTGCAGGCACTGCACGATCCTGTCGAAGGTCGCGTTGTAGGCGGCGAACGAGGTATCGAACTCGACCAGGTTCTGCCTGTTCTCGTCCCGGACGATGCGTGGCCGCAGGTCCAGCAGCGCCTTGTCGAGCCGGGTCCGCGAGCTGGCCATCATGCCGACGGCGAGCGTGCGGCGGGCCTCATCGGCCTCGAGGATCGCCTGCCGCATGGCGCGGCCGCGCTGGGAGAAGTGGATCAGCACGTCCTTGGCGTCGGAAATCCCGACCAGGTCGCTCGAGTAGCCGGACAGGACCTCGTCGTTTATCTGCGCCTGCATGTGCACGTAGTACAGGCCGAGTCCCAGCGTGATCAGCAGGCCGAAGCCAAAGCCGAGCGCAAGCTTGTAGGCAAGCACCTGCTTTTCCAGGCGATCATCATGGACTTCACGGCATCCCCTTGCCTTACCAGCGACCCGCCGTGCTGCTCAGCTGGAATACTCTGCCGTTCGAGGATACACGGCAGCGGGCTCGCCCGCCGGGCAGCGCCGACCGCGACGGATGGCCCGGGGCCGGCTAGTCGGCCCCGACACGTTGAAGGCGGGAAGCAATGATCGCGGCGATTTCCTCAGCGCCCTGCGCGCAGCCGACACACTGCTGCTCCAGGTAGCGCCCCCAGACATCGACCCAGCCCCGCTCCGAATGCAGGGTGAAACACCCGCGCCCGTCGGTCAGCACTGCCGCCCAACCCATTCCGGCCTCCTGCAGGTCTTCGACCGACCATCGCCCGGGCAACAGGCGGAGGATCGCCTGCAATCTGTCTGGCTGCGACACGTGGACAACCTCCTTGCGCGGGCAGGACCGGCCGGGATGACTCGTCAGGGCTGCGCCGTTGCGCCCCGGAGCGACGCATGCTCGGCCAGCTCGGCGTTGATGAAGCCGGCGATCATGGCCCGATACACCTGTTCGGTGACCGCGGCGTTGGCACCCAGCTCTCCGGCCAGCGCCACGACCTTGCCGATCACCTGCTCCACGCGCTGCGGCGCACGGACATCATCGGTGGATTTCTTGAACTTCGCGGCCTGCTTGACGTAGCCACCCCGCTCGGCCAGGCAGGCGACGATCTGGCGATCAATGCGGTCGATGTTCGAGCGGACCTCGTCAAGCGAAGTGCAGGTCGGGATTTCAGGAAGACTCATGGGACTCCTCTTGCGTGGACGAAGCCGAGCCGCGATGCGGGCCCGGCCCCGGTGGAATGTCGGGTTGCGGACCGTCGTATCCCTCGACGATCACGAGGTCACAGCTCGAGACGGCGGCCCGGATCCTGACGAGTTGCTGGTACTCGGCGGAGTGATAGCAGTCCAGCGCCGCCTTGGTAGGACGGGAACTCCACTACCAGGTTCCGGCTGCGACTGGTCCCCTCCGGGTTTTCGTACCCGCCTGCCCGTACTATAACCTTACCCCCGTACTTCGCCAATGCCGGGCCATTTCCGCGGACGTACCCTTCCCTGTATTGCTCAAGGTCTTCCACGTCGACGCGAGCGATCCAGTAACCCTTGGCCATGCATCCTCCCGATGGACTGATCTGGCCAGCCTTACCGTGACCCTTCGCGCCATGGAAGCCACTCCCGGTTGACCGGAGAGAAGCACGTCGACGCGTGATGCTTGAATCTACCACCCCGTGCGGCAGGCCTGGTCCGGAAGAACGGTCAGGCCCCCACCGCGGAACCGCCGAGGCGGCACGCCTCTATCGCCCATCTTTCCTCGCAGCCTGCGATCCCTTCGCAAAGGTCGCACGGACCTGTTGTGGGAAGTTCGATCCTTTTCCCCTCCGATCAGCCTTGATCTTCCGCCTGCCTGATGCCGGGCGCGCGCGGGCCTGCAAGCCGGCTTCGGCCTGGGCGGGATTGTCAGGTACCGCCTGCCAACGACAGCACGCCGACCGCAGCGAGGGCGATCCAGCCGGGATGGCGGCCACGCGTCCCGACAAGCACCAGCACCGCGCCGGCGAGGAATGCCGCCGCCGCAGCGGCCAGCACCGAATGCGCCGGCAACGCCGAACCGGGAGCGCGCGCCACCTGCCATAGCAGGCCGGCCAGAGCCCATCCAAGCACGGAAGCCAAGTGCCAGCTGGCCCACAGGATGCGGATGTGCCGACCCCGCAGCGGCGGCGCGGGAAGCGCCGGAACCATCGAAGACGTCCGCAGGCGCCTGAAGATCAGCCATTCGCCGAGCAACGAATGAACCATCCCGGTAGCCATCGCGAGAACGGCGGCAGTGGCGAGCAGTGGCTGCATGACAATCCTCGAAGTTCGTGTACCGCCCGACGCCCGGCCCAAACCATGCCGCCCGGCCAAATCGGCCAGTACGGACCGTCAGGGAGAAATCTCGATCGGCACCGGGACACGGACCATTTCCCAGAGTGCGGCCATATCCGCATTGGACAGGGCGATGCAACCATCGGTCCAGTCGGGCGACGGGTAGTCACGAACCCGTTGGGCCATCGCCGGATCGTTGGGCTGCCCGTGAACCATGATGGCGCTACTAGGCGGCACGCCCCGACGCTTCGCCGCGGCACGATCCGCGTCGTTCGGGTACGAGACATGGATGGAGCGATAGAAGGCACTGCCGGCATTCTTGTAGTCGAGCACGTACTTGCCCTCGGGCGTCCGGCGATCGCCTTCCTGCTGCTTGTGCCCGGTGCGATTCGCACCGAATCCAGCCGGATAGGTGGCGACCCGCTGCTCGCCGGAAAACACATACATCGCGTGCTCGGACTTGTCGACGAGAATCCGTGTGGCGCGAACCTGCTGCGCCGGCAACGGCGCCGCGACAAGGAATGCCAGGACCGCCACAAGAATTCGCATATCGCTCCATCGCCGGAACCCGGCGGACCGCAAGGACGCTTCCACAGATGGCTCAATAGTACGGGCCATTGCCGAGCCCGCGACGCGGGTTCGGCTTGAATGGATTGTCAGGCAGAACTACCGCTCTGAGGTCAAGACAGCCGCCCCCGATCACCTGGCCGAGCAACGTCCACTTTCGGCCAATAGCGGACATTGAGCACCTGATTTAAGCCGCGCCGCGAAGCAGCGTCGGCTAGGACGAATTGTTAGCCCCCGCCGCGACGAGCTTGCCAAGTTTCCATTGCGAAGAGGCAAAGCGTGTGCGCCGCGTGGACTGCGAGACGAGCGTGGCGAGGTGCGACACGGTAGGAGCGCCCAACGTGCCCGTGCGCGCTTCCAGCGTGCGTGCGATAGGAGCCTATTCCATCTACGACGGAAGTGAGCCCTGAAAGAATGCGCTTCAAGTCGTCTTCTTCGACACTTTCCGGCGCTATGCCGAGGTGTTTAGAAACAACGCCCCAAAGAGGCTTGATCGTTTGGTTGGCCGGCAACTGAAGATCATTCTCGGCGATATAGGTCTTGCAAAGGGCTTCGACTATGGCGCACGCGGCCGTAACCGCCGCCGGCGGATCCGAATCGATCGTGCGATGGGCACGCTCGAACTCGTCCTCAATCTCGCGGATAGAAATTTCCCTGAGCTTTTCGGCTAAAGATCTAGACGGCGCCGTTACGGTTGCCCCATAGATTCGGCCGCCAAAACCGTAGGAGAGGTTGTAGCGCGCCAGCGCCGCCTCTACGCGATCCCTGTCCTTGCCCTTGTCCCCGCTAGATCGGGTCATGTCCCCGTCCATGAACTCTTCGAGGATCTTTCCCAGGATTGAAAGGGCCTTACTCGGGTCAGTGCGGCCCTCGCGGACAAGCCATTCAGTGGTCTTCGTGACGCAGCTGCCCTCCGGTACTTCTCCCGACGCGCCGACCTCGTAGAACAGGGCCTCAATGGTGCGATGGTGATAGTAGTAGCCGCCAATCACCTCGCCGATGATCGTTGCCAATGGCCTCGGGAAGTCTTTGAGCATCATGCGGGGGCTAACGCCTGAATTAAGCCAAGCCGCGAAGCGGCTTCGGCTTGAATGAATTGTTAGCCGCCAACCGACTGCAATAAGGTGCAATACCGTCATGTAGCTTGGTGGCGACAGCGATGACCATTGAATAAGGCGGGAGAGTCCGCGAACCATGAAACATGTACTCGAACTCCTTGGTGGAATAACAGCCGTCCAATGTCTGCACCACAGCAAGGTCGCTAGACGAGAGCTTTACGCAATTGCCGAGCTTGCGTCTGCGGCTCTCAGCCAGCAACACAGATAAATTATGTCCGTACTTGCGAGATCTAAGAGTACTAATGCTCATGCCGCGACCGAGAAGGAATGCCTTTAGCGACAGCTCAATGGAGTGGCCGGCTAAATAGTAGGCAACCAGCGAAAGCTTCTGGCCTAGCTCTTGCGCGGCATTCTTTGCAGGTTCTTGTGCAGCCCGCGCCCCAACGAGGAACTCCTTGGAAAGACGGATAATTCCTAACGGCGCGGTTACTGTCATTGGCGGCCAACTGCCTAATAGACGGGCCCTAGGGTCCGGTTATGCGACTTATCCACTACACCCCAAGCGCGGCCGCATCCCCTTGGTTTGGATCGATCTTAGGGGGCATAAAGCTCGGCAACAAGCGGTTGCAAAGCCGGACCTAGGCTCGGTGCCACGGCGGCAAGGCGGATGTCCGCTTTGGGTCGGAAGCTGCCCTTCCCCACCCCCGATAAACATCCCTAATCCCCCGCTCCGATGATGTCCTCCTGAAGTCCGGGCCGCGCGGCTCCTGCGCCCCGGCCTCGCTCGGGGTCAGCCGTGAAGCGTGAACGTCTCTGTCTTTCCAGACGCTGGCACGAATACGGACAAGGGGAAAATTTCCCGGTCGCCCGTCGCCGCGGCCAGTGCCGCCGCGCTCTGCAGCGAAAGGTCCTGGAGGCCCGGATTGAAGCGAAACCAGTCGCCACGATGAAGAAGCGAGAGCGAGACCCGGGTTCGAGTCCCGCGAAGGACCGTGCCGCCCGGTGTCGTCGCCACGACGGAGAGATGGACGTACTTGAAGGGCAGGTTCGCGGCCTCCGCCGGCACGGGAATCACGTAGTCGTCCGGCTGGCCCACCGCGGCGAGCGCACTCGAGAGGCGCGCGACATCGAGGCCGAGGTCTGCAAGCAACTCGAGCTCCTCGAATTCGTAGTACGTGACCCAGACCGGGTGCGCAGCCAGGTCCGCCTCGGTGAGTTCCGCAGCCCTTATGAGGACAAGCTCTGGGTTCATGGGGCCTTATGCCGGAATCGGGCGGATCCGCGAAGCGGGTCCGGATTGAAGGGATGGTCAGTCCGCGCCGCCTGCATGCTCCCGGCCAGACCCTCCGCGTGCTGCCGGCTGTCGCTCATGGAGGTCTGCTGGTGCCCATCCCACCACTCCCCCGCCACTGCGGCGCGCCGCTGCCGCGGATGAACCTCTTCACCCGAAAGCCGCCCGGGACGCGGTACACGCAGGCCAGCCGGGCGCCGTCTTCCGAGACGACCGTGGAAATCCGTTCCCACGACTCCGGTTCAATCTCTGAAAAGTATGCCCCGGCGATCTCGACAACCTTCATGGTTCCCTGCTTCCAGCAGCCCCCGAGGAGGGTGGAACACCGAGTCTGGTTGGATGGGCTCGGCGACGTCAACCGACGGGCCCCACCGCGCGGCACCGCTACGGACTGATACGGCGGCGCCTTATCGCGGCCGGTATTCGCCGATCCGCACCGGGTTGGGCGAAGGCGCGGGCGTCGCCGGATCACGCGCAACTGCCCGCCCCTCGCGTCGCCGACAGGTCGCCCGTGAAAAACACGGACCGCGGACTCAACCGCGGTGACGTACCGCCCAGTCCTGGATCACCGCGGCCATCGCCGCGACGCCGTCGCTCAGCGCGGCCGGGCCGGGCTGCAGGATCAACGGCGACTTGATCTCGTGCAGTTCGCCGGTGCGCACCGCCGGGATGCGGTCCCAGCCCGGGCGCGCGGCGACCTGTTCCGGGCGGAATTTCTTGCCGCACCACGATCCGAAGATGATGTCCGGCGCGCGCGCGACGACCGGATCGCCATCGGCGAGGATCCGCGCCCTTACCAGCGGCTCGACCGACAGTTCGGGGAACACGTCGTCGCCGCCGGCGATCCGCGCCAGTTCGGCCACCCACTGGATGCCGGTGATGATCGGCGAGTCCCATTCCTCGAAATAGACCTTCGGCCGCCGTGGCAGGGTCGCCGCCTGCGCCCGGATCGCGTCGAGTCCACGGCCGAGGGTGTCGGCGTAGGCGATCGCGCGATCGGCCGCGCCGACCAGCGCGCCGAGCCGGCGGATGTAGTCGAGGATGCCATCGACGCTGCGGTGGTTGGCGATCCACACTTCCACGCCGCGCCGGACCAGCTCGGCGGCGATGTCGGCCTGGATGTCGGAGAAGCCGATCGCCAGGTCGGGCGCAGGGCCAGGATCGCGTCGATCCCATGCTGGTGAAGGCGCTGACCTTGGGTTTCTCGCGCCGTGCCTGCGGCGGACGCACGGTGAAGCCGCTGATGCCGACGATGCGATCCTGCTCGCCGAGTGCGTACAGCGTTTCGGTCGGCTCCTCGGTCAGGCAGACGATGCGCCGCGGCCCGGCCAGGCGCCCCGCGCCGGCGCTCACGGATACAGCATCCGCTTGGACCAGTGGCCCTCGACCTCGTGCTGGTAGTACCAGCGCTCGTGCAGGCGGAAGCCGGCGCCGTACCAGAACTCGAACGAGGATGGCACCACGCGGAAGCCGCTCCAGCCGGGCGGTCGCGGCACGTCGCGGCCGTCGAACGCAGCCTCCGCTTCGGCCATGCGTGCGTCGAAGGCTTCGCGCGAGGCCAGCGTGGTCGACTGCTTCGAGGCCCAGGCACCGAGCTGGCTCATCCGCGGCCGGCTGGCGAAGTAGGCATCGGCCTCGGCATCGTCGACCTGGACCACGCCCCCTCGATCCGCACCTGTACTCCGGCCTCGCGCAGCTGGCGCCAGTGGAACAGCAGCGCGGCATGCGGGTTCGCGCGCAGGTCACGGCCCTTGGGGCTGTCGAGGTGGGTGTAGAACACGAAGCCGCGCGCGTCGAACGACTTCAGCAGCACGGTGCGTGCGGAGGGTCGCCCGCCGGCGCTGGCGGTGGCCACGGTCATCGCATTGGGATCGACCATGCCGCCGTGCCCGGCTTCGTCCAGCAGGCGGCCGAAGGTGTCGAGTGCTTCGGCGTACAGCGGGTCGGTCATGGCGAGGCTCCACGGGCGCAGCGGGGACACGTATTGTGGACCGATGCCGATGCCCGCGCACCCCGGATTCCCGCCATCGCTGGTGCAGGCGGCACTGGCCGCCAGCGGCGCGCACAGCGGTGGCAGGCTGCGCGTGCTCGGCATCAGCGGACTGCAGGGCAGCGGCAAAAGCACGCTGGCCGCGCAGGTGGTGGATGCAGCGACGGCGACCGGACTCTCCGCGGCCAGCGTGTCGCTGGACGACTTCTACCTGACCGCGGCGCAACGCCACGCACTGGCCCGCGACGTCCATCCGCTGCTGGCCACCCGCGGCCCACCGGGTACGCACGACGTGGCGCTGGCGCTGCAGGTGATCGATGCGCTGCGCGATCGCGGCACGCCGTCGTTGCCGCGCTTCGACAAGCTCGGCGACGACCGCCTGCCGGTTTCGCGCTGGCCGGTGCCGGCACGACCGCTGGACCTGCTGGTGCTGGAGGGCTGGTGCCTTGCGGTGCCGGCGGAGGCGGAGGCCGCGCTGGGCAGGCCGGTCAACGCCCTTGAGCGCGACGAGGATCCCGACGGCAGCTGGCGCCGCTGGTGCAATGCGGCGCTGGCCTCCGACTACCCGCCGCTGTGGGCACGGACTGACGTGCTCTGGTTCCTGCAGGCGCCGGATTTCGACGTTGTCCGTCACTGGCGCTGGCAGCAGGAACAGGCGCTGCGGCGCGCGCAGCCGGGTCGCGGCGGCATGGATCGCGCGCAGCTTGAACGGTTCATCCAGCACTATGAGCGCGTCAGCCGCCACGCGCTGCGCACCCTGCCCGCGCGCGCCGACACGATCGTCACCCCGGACGCGACGCGCACGCCACGCGACTGAGCCGGCGCGTCCGGCTTTTTTTCGGACAAGTCTCATTGGCGGCGCGCGATCGCCCCGGCAGGCTGCAATCGTCAGGGGGACATGGAGCTGGCTGCATGCACAGGGAAGGTCGGCCATCGGAACGTGGCCCGCCGGCGATGCCTGCTCCGCCCCTCCGCACACCGCTCATGGCCGCAGCCGCCCACCCTGCCCCGCTCCCCCGGGGCAGGCCGCACTGGGGCCCGTCCGGGCCTTCGGGCCCGGGCGTCTTCGTCTGCCGGCGCGCGGCATGCACGGGCATGCCGGGAGTTGGCGCGGAGCTTGCGACGGATCCATGCACGCGGCATCTCGCCGCGCGGACCTGGAGCAGGCCCGATGAGACGCGTCCCGCCCTACAGGCCGTCCCGCCGGGTTGCCGGCGCCGAGCCACGACTGCCGCCGCGCGCGCAGGGAACCCAGGCGCGCGCATCCTCGTGGCGGAAGACCACCCGGTCAATCGCGCCGTCATCGCCTGCCAGCTCCGCCACCTGGGCCATGCCGCCACGCTGGTCGAGGATGGCCAGCAGGCCCTGTATGCACTCGCCCACGACCGCTACGACCTGCTGCTGACCGATTGCGGCATGCCCCTGCTGGACGGGTACGCGCTGGCGCGCACGATCCGCGATGGTGAATCCGGCGCTGGCCCGCGCCTGCCGATCGTGGCGCTGTCCGGCAGCGCCTCGCGGGGATCCCGGCACGCCTGCCTCGCCGCGCGGGCATGGATGGCTACCTTACCAAGCCGGTGCGCGTGGCCGAGCTGCAGCACGAGCTTGCCCGGCACCTGGGCGGCGGCGTGGAAGCGCGGGACCACGCGCCCCCGGTCCCGGACAGGGAGCGACGGCACATGCATCGGCTGGCCACCGCATTCGGCTCGACCGGCCGCGCGCGAAAGGTGCTGCAGCCGCTGCTCGACGCGTGCCACGCCGACCTCGCCGCACTCGATGCGGCATTGCGCTCGGGCGATCGTCCGCGCCAGCGCGAACTGCTGCACCGCCTGGACGGCGCGCTGGCCCCGGCAGGTACGCAGGGCGCGGCACGGCACCGCCCATCGCGGCCGCATGACCCGTCGCAGCACAGGGATCTTCTGGCGCACCGGGTCGATGTCCTGCACCGGCTGCTGGTGCGGATGCGCGCGCGCGATGCCCCGCGGAGCCCGGTGTGACGCCCGCCACCCCGCTGCGCGTGATCCTCGCCGACGACCATCCGGTCGTGCGCGGCGGCGTGCGCGCGCTGCTGGAACATGCGGGCGGCATCCACATCACCGCCGAGGCGGCCACCGCGGGTGAGCTGTTCGCCGCGCTCGCCCGCGGCGACGGCGACCTGGTGCTCACCGACTTCAGCATGCCCGGCGGCGATGCCGCCGACGGGCTGAGCATGCTCGGGCGCCTGCATGCGCACTGGCCGGAACTGCCGGTGGTGGTGCTGACCATGGCCGGCAACACGGCGGTGCTGCGCGCGATCCTCGACACCGGCGTGCTCGGCCTGCTCAACAAGTCCGATGCGTTGAACGAACTGGCACTGGCGATCCATGCCGCCGCCCGCGGACGACGCTATCTCGGCGGCGGCATCCGCGCCGCGCTCGAAACGCTCGGCCTGCCCGGCGACAGCACCGGCAAGGCGGTGCTGTCGCGCCGCGAGACCGAAGTGCTGCGCCTGTTCGCATCCGGCCTGACCGTCTCGCAGATCGCGCGCCGCCTGGACCGCAGCGTGTGAAGACCATCAGCCGGCAGAAGACCGACGCGATGGCCAAGCTGGGCCTGCGCAGCGACCCGGAGATCTACGCGTACGCGCGCCAGCATGGCCTGCTGTTCTGACCGGCCGGCGTGAATCGCGTCCGGCTTCGGCGCAATTCAGACGATTCCGATGGTCGTCGCCACGCCGCTGCTCCAGCATCGCGCCATGGACACGATGCAGGCCACCCGGGCGATGCAGAGCACAGAGAGCAGGGACGCTCCGGACGACCATCGCGCCGGCGCGCATGCGGCCCCTCCGACGACTGGCACGGAATCACCCACGCCGCGGTGGGCATGGCCTGGACCCGCGACCCCGATGTGATGAACGACCTGGTCGCCACGCTGCTGGACATCCATCTCCACCACAGCCTGCTGCCGCCCGAGCGCACGCTCGACGAGCTGCACCTGATGGTCTCCCTCGAACTGCAGCAGCTGTCCGGCGAGACGGACTGACCGCTCCGCCGGATCCACGCCAACCACGGCCCGCGCCGGCACCCGCCGCCCCCACGGCGCGGTTGCGCGGGTCGCGCAGCGCGGCGCTTCCGTTGCAGTGGTGACCATCGTCCGGGCGCAGGCGCGGTGCTAGCATCGCGCTCCATGAATCCCGCACCCAATCTCGTGCTGGTCGGCCCGATGGGTGCCGGCAAGACCTCGATCGGACGCCGCCTTACCGAACGCTTCGGCCTGGACTTCGTCGACGCCGACCTGCACATCGAACAGCGTGCCGGCGCGACCATCACCTCGATCTTCGACCACGTCGGCGAGGCCGGTTTCCGCGAGCGCGAGCGTGCGGCCCTTACCGAACTGCTGGCTGGCCGCGGCCAGCTGGTCGCCACCGGCGGCGGCGCGGTGCTGGCCGCGGAGAACCGCCGGCTCATGCGCGAGCGTGGCTTCGTCGTCTACCTTACCGCGGGGCTGGAGTCGCAGATCAAGCGCCTGCATCGCGACCGCACCCGGCCGCTGCTGCAGCGCGCCGACCGCGAGGACGTGCTGCGCGAGATGGCCCGCCATCGCGAGCCGCTGTACCGAGAGGTCGCCGACCTGGTGATGGACACCGACGGCCTGACCGCGCTCGACGCGGCCACCCGGCTGGCCCTGCAGCTGGCCGGACGCTGGCAGATCAATGGAGCAGCCGCATGAGCGCACCGCGCACCGTGGACGTGGGCGGCGATGCGCCCTACCGCATCGAGATCGGCCCCGGCCTGCTCGCCGACGGCGCACGCCTTACCACGCATGCACGCGGCCGCCATGCGCTGCTGCTGACAGACAGCCACGTCGCGCCGCTGTACGCGGCGGCGGTCGAGGCGGCCCTGCGCGACGCGCGCCCGGAGCTGCGCGTGGCCATCCACGTGATGCCCGCCGGCGAGGCGCACAAGACCCTGGCCAGCTTCGGCGCGGTGATCGACGCGCTGGCCGCGCTCGGCGCCACCCGCGACGCCACGGTCTACGCGCTCGGTGGCGGCGTGGTCGGCGACCTCGCCGGCTTCGCCGCGGCCTGCTGGATGCGCGGCGTCGATTGCGTACAGCTGCCGACCACGCTGCTGTCGATGGTCGACTCCTCGGTCGGCGGCAAGACCGCGGTGGACATCCCGCAGGGCAAGAACCTGGTCGGCGCGTTCCATCCGCCGCGGGCGGTGTTCGCCGACACCGCCGCGCTGCGCACCCTGCCGCCGCGCGAACTGCGCGCCGGCCTTACCGAGGTGATCAAGTACGGCGCGATCCGCGATCCGCGGTTCTTCGAATGGCTCGACACCGAACGCGAGGCGCTGCTGGCCGGCGACCACCGCGCCCCGGCCGAGGCCATCGCCCGCAGCTGCGAGCACAAGGCCGGGATCGTCGAGCGCGATCCGCTGGAGAAGGGCGAACGCGCCCTGCTCAACCTCGGCCACACCTTCGGCCACGCGATCGAGGCCGAACAGGGCTATTCCGGCGACGACCGCGACGCGCTGGTCCATGGCGAGGCGGTGGCGGTCGGCATGGTCCTACCCAGCGCGCGCCTGTCGGCGCGGCTGGGCATGGCGCCGGACGCGGACACGCAGCGGCTGCGCTCGCTGCTGCTGGACTACGGCCTGCCGGTGGACGTGCCGGCCGGACTGGCGCCGGACGCGCTGCTGGCACGCATGCGCCTGGACAAGAAGAACCTCGCCGGGCGCCTGCGCCTGGTCCTGTGGCGCGGCATCGGCCGGGCCGAAGTCGTCCCCGACGTGGACGAGGCGCAGGTGCTCGAGGTCCTCGGCACACGCTGACCGGCGCCGATCACGTCGTTCCGGCGGACCGGCCGACGGCCCTCCGCAACGGCCCCGGCGGCTACAATGCCGCCCCATGCGCATCTTCCTGCAGCAGCGCCCGGCCGCGGGCGAGGCCCCCCGCTACCTGCAGCTGACCCTGCAGCCGGACCTGTTCGGCGGCTGGGAGCTGCTGCGCGAGAGTGGCCAGGTCGGCGGCAGGTCGCAGCTGCGCCGCGAGCAGTACCTGCTCCAGGCCGAGGCCACCGCCGCGTTCGAAAAGGCCCGCGACGGCCAGCTCAAGCGCGGCTTCCAGCTGATGTTCGTCAGCGGGGCCGAGCCGCCGAAGGGCGCCTGAAGCGCACGCCTCCTCCTTTCCCGTTCCAAGGCTTCCCGTGTCCGACACCCTGACCAATGACCGCCTGCTGCGCGCCCTGCGCCGGCAACCCGTGGACCGCACCCCCGTCTGGCTGATGCGCCATACCGGCCGCTACCTGCCCGAGTACCGCGCCACCCGCGCCGCCGCCGGCAGCTTCCTTACCCATGGCCAAGAATCCCGAGCTGGCCTGCGAGGTCACCCTGCAGCCGCTGCGCCGCTTCCCGCTGGATGCGGCGATCCTGTTCTCGGACATCCTCACCGTGCCCGACGCGATGGGCCTGGCCTGTACTTCGTCGAAGGCGAGGGCCCGAAGTTCGAGCGTCCGATCCGCGATGAAAGCGATGTCGCGAAGCTGGCCGTGCCGGACATGGAAAGCGAACTGCGCTACGTGATGGACGCCGTGCGCGTGATCCGCCGCGAACTGGCCGGCGCGGTGCCGCTGATCGGTTTCTCCGGCAGCCCGTGGACGCTGGCCTGCTACATGGTCGAAGGCGGCGGCAGCGACAACTACGGCCGGATCAAGGCGATGGCCTTCAACCGCCCCGAACTGCTGCACCGCCTGCTGGGCGTGGTCACCGACGCGGTGATCGCCTACCTGTCGGCGCAGCGCGCCGCCGGCGCGCAGGCGCTGCAGGTGTTCGACACCTGGGGCGGGGTGCTGTCGCCGTCGATGTACCGCGAGTTCTCCCTGCCGTACCTGCAGCGCATCGCCCGCGAGCTCGATCGCGGCGATGGCGACGCGCGCACTCCGCTGATCCTGTTCGGCAAGGGCAATGCGCCGCACCTGGAGGCGCTGGCCGCCACCGGTACCGACGCGGTCGGCGTCGACTGGCTGGTCGACCTGTCCGAAGCCGCGCGCCGCACCGGCGGCACGGTGGCGCTGCAGGGCAACCTCGACCCGGCCACGCTGTACGGCAGCCCGCAGGCGATCGCCCGCGAGGCGGCGCGCGTGCTCGACGACTACGCCGCCGGCAATGGCGGCTCGCGCGAGGGACACGTGTTCAATCTCGGCCACGGCATGTCGCCGGACATGGACCCGGAGCACGTCGCCGCACTGGTGGCGGCGGTGCACGCGCACAGCGCGCGCTGATCCGCATGCGGGGCCGCGACGTGGCGGCCCCCGTCAGCCCGTTCCCAGTACCGGCGGCCGCGGCCGCCCGATGTATGGCCCGTGCGAGGGACCGTCGCCGGCGCCGGGGGCGCGATATTCGATCCGGATCTCGCGCAGCGCCGGCGGCACGTCTGGGTTGATCGTCTCCGGCGCCACGCAGCCCGGATACAGCACCTCGGTCAGCTGCGCCGCCAGCATCGGCGCACGTGCGGCCTCGGCCTGCGCCACCCGCGCCCCGCCGCGGACCGCTACCGCGGCCACGTCCCGGCCTGGATCACGATAGCTGGCCAGCACTTCGTCGCTGTCCGTCGCCGGCAGCGTGGCGGCGATCTCGGTGCGCGCGGGCAGCCAGCAGGCACCGGTGTTGACGATGCGCAACTGCGCGGCCACCGAACCCATGAATACCTCAAGCTCCTCCTGCAGCGATGCGACCGTCGCCGGCGGCTGCGCCGCACTGGCGCGCGCCTTGACCAGGTACAGGCCGTGCGCGAACAGCAGCATCGCCGAGGCCAGCCGGTCGTCCGGATACGCCAGGCCGAGCCGCCAGGCGGGCAGCTCTCCCCGGCGTTGCCGCGCCGGCCTGCGCAAGCGTGAAGGGTTCGAGCACGCCCAGCTCCACCGCGCGCCCGGCTTCGCGTGCGGTACCGGCAATGCCATCGCGCTCGCTGCCCGCGACCAGCGCCAGTGCCTGCGGCGACTGCACCCCGCTGGGATAGAAGAAGACGTCGATCCAGCGCCCCTTGCGGTTGTCGACGTAGTGCACCGACACGCCCAGGCGCTGCTCGGGATAGCGCTGTTCGGATTCGGCGATCCAGCCCTCGACCAGCAGCGGATATAGCACGCGGCTTTCGGTGATCACGTCGCCGAGGAACTCCGGTGTCGGCGGCGCATCGGCCGCTGCTGGCGCGGGCACGTCGGCGGCCACGGCCAACGGCGCCAGCGACGCCGCCATGCAGGCACCGCCGAGCAGCGCGACCACACGCCCGCGCAGGCCGTCCGTGCTCATGCCTCGACCGCCTCCGGCAGCAGCAGGTCGATCGCCGCGGCCAGCATTTCGCCGGTCACCGGCTTGCGCAGGAATCCGTCGAACCCGGCGGCCCGGGCCTGCTGTTCGGCATCGGCGTCCGCGCGCGCGGTCACCGCCAGCAGCGGCGGCGCGAAGCCCTGCAGGCGCAGCTGCCGCGCCAGCGCCATACCGTCCATGCCCGGCAGGTCCAGGTCGAGCAATGCCAAGGTCGAAGCGAGCGACCGAGACGTCGGCGAGCGCGGCCAGGAGGCGTGCGGCGCGTGGGCGACGCGGTGGCCCTGCGCGCGCAGCAGGCTGGCGATGACCTCGGCCACGGTCGGGTCGTCCTCGACCAGCAGCAGGTCGAGGTGGCGCAGGCGGCCGGTCGTGCTGCGCACTGCCGGGATCGCCGCCGGCGTCGTCGCCGGCAGCGGCAGCTGCACGGTGAACGCGGTGCCCTGCCCGGGCGTGCTGTCCACCCCGATCTGCCCGCCCATCGCCATCGCCAGCTCCTGGCAGATCGCCGCGCCCTCTGGCCACTGCCGCCGTAGCGCGCGGCCGTGCGCGCACCGTCGGCCTGCTCGAAACGGCGGAACAGGCGCTGGCGCTGCTCGTCGTTCAATCCCGGGCCGGTGTCGCGGACGACGAAGCAGACCCCGCCGGCCACGCCGGCCGACACGTCCAGCGCGATCTCGCCGCGGTCGGTGAACTTGACCGCGTTGCCGAGCAGGTTGAGCAGGATCTGGCGCACGCGCCCCGGATCGCCATGCAGCCAGCGCGGAGCGTCGTCGGCGACGTTGACGTGGAACGCCAGCCCGCGCTGCTCGGCGCCCGGCGCCATCAGCGTGGCCACGTCCGCCGCCAGCGCGCGCAGGTCGAAGTCCCGGGCGTCCAGCTCGAGTTTTCCGGCTTCGATCCGGGCCATAAGGTCCAGCGCATCGTTGACCAGCCGCATCAGGTGCTCGCCGGCGCGGCGGATGGACTCGATGTAGCTGCGCTGGCGCGGGTCCAGCGGCGTGGTCAGCAGCAGTTCGCTCATGCCCAGCACGCCGGTCATCGGCGTGCGCACCTCGTGGCCCAGCGTCGCCAGGAACCGGCTCTTGGCCAGCGACGCCTGCTCGGCCAGCTCGCGCTTGTGCACGTCCAGCTGCCACTGGCTGCGCCGGCGCAGGCGGCGCCGGTAAAGCCAGGCCAGCGAGGCGAACAGCAGCAGCGCGGCCAGCGCCAGCGTGGCGAGGCCCCACGCGCTGCGCCACCACGGCGGCGGCACGCTGAACACCATCTCCTGCACCGGCGACCATGGCTGGTCGGGACCGGCCGCGGCCTGGATCTGCAGGCGGTATCCGCCCGGCGGCAGCTGCGAGAACACGCGCTCGCCGCGTCCCTGCACCACCACCCAGTCGTGGTCGAAACCCTCGAGCCGGAAGCGGTAGCGGTTCGATTCGGGATCATCGAACGCCATCAGCCGGGTCACGACCTGCAGGTCCCATCCTCCGGCAGCAGTTCGAAGCCGCCCTGCGCCGGCAGTGCGACCAGTTCCTCGCCGCGTCGCACGCGGATCGCATCGACGACCGCGGCGCGGCGCGGGTCGCGCCGGATCGGGCATGTTCGTGTCGAGCAGCAGCAGCGAGCCGTCGCCGGCGCCGGCCACCAGCACGCCGGAGGCGTCCAGGTCAGGGCGCGCTCGGTGAACTCCTGGCTGGTCAGGCCCTCGCGCACGCCGAAGCGGCGCACCGACGGTACGCCGTCGAGCGTGCCCGGGTCGACGCGGAACAGGCCGCGCCGGGTGGTCAGCCACGCACGGTGCATCCGGTCGACCACCAGGCCGGTGGCTTCCGTGGCCGGAATGCCCTGGCCCATGCCCAGGTGCAGGCGCCGCCGCCACTGCGCGCCGTCCTGGTCCCACGCCTCCAGCCCGGTGAGGCGGTGCAGCCATATGCGCCGTGGACCGTCGAACGCGAAAGCCAGCACCGGCTGCGGATCCAGCCCGGGCAACGGCAGGAACGTGCGGGTCGCCGCATCCCAGCGCCGCAGCCCGGCCTCGGCGGCCACCCACGGCGAGCCGTCCGGACCGATCTGGACCATCGACAGGTCGGCCGCCGCCAGTACCCGGCGTGCCTGCCGGAATCGTGTCGTACACGCGGCCGGTTGCGGCATCACGCCGCTGCAGGCCGCCGCCGGACGCGGCCAGCCACAGGCTGCCGTCGTTGCCGGGCAGCAGCCAGTTGATCGCCTCCGGCGGCGTCGCGTCGGTCGACCCGTCGCTGGTCCAGCGCTGCATCTGTCCGTTGCCGAGGTCGATCCGGATCAGGCCGCTGCCATGGTCCAGCCACAACCTGCCGCTGCGGTCCTCGAGGATCGCGTTGGGACGCGTGCCCACCGGCTCGCCGAGCTGTCCGCTGGCGACGCCGGTCGTGGTATCGAGCCACTCGATGGTGCCGATGCTGCCCGCCAGCCATACCCCGCCGCGCGCGGCCGGCGCGATGCCGCGATACAGGCCGCCGTGCAGGCCATGGCTCTCGTCGAGCACCGCCGTGCGCCGCCAGTCCGAACGCAGGTAGCCGAGGCCGCGCGAAGGCAGCGCGACCCACAGCGCCCCGTCTTCCCGGCGCAGCAGCGCCTGCACCTGCACTGTTGACGCCCAGCGCCCGGGTCTCGTGGGTGACGGCGGTGGGCGCGGTGCCGCCGCGCACCCGCCACAGGCCGTCCGTCGTCGCGATCCAGTAGCCGCCATCGCCATCGTCGGCCATCGCGGTGACGGTCTGCTTGCCCTTGAATTCGGCGGCCCACGCCGGCGTGTTCCAGCGGCCGTCGTCGTGCAGCCGGTACAGACCGCGGCTGGTACCGATCCAGGTCGCCGCGCCCTCGCGCCACAGCGACACCACCGGCGCCCACGGCGTTTCCCCGGGCAATGCCAGGCGCTGCACGCGCTTGCCCACGCAGCGCACCAGCCCCTGCAGCGTGCCGACCAGGACGTCGCCCCGGTCGTCGAACGCCAGCGCCATGATCGCCCGGTCCACCACGGCGTTGACCTCCGGCTCGGACGAACGCAGGCGCCGTACATTGTCCTGCGCATCGACCCGGTACAGTCCGCCGCCGTAGGTACCGAACCAGACTTCGTCGCCACGGCCGGCGATGGCGAAGACCTCGTCGCTCTCCATCTGCGGGTACTGCGCCTTGCGGAAATGGTGGAAGCCGGTGCGATCGGCATCCATCACGCTCACGCCACCGCCTTCGCTGGCCACCCAGATGCGGTTGCGCGCATCCACGTACAGGACCTGCAGCACGTTGCCCGGCAGGGAGGCCGGGTCGTCCGGGTCATGCCGCCAGACGCGGAAGCCGACGCCGTCGTAGCGCGCCAAGGCCGTCCCACGTGGCGGCCCAGAGAAAACCGTCATGGTCGCGCGCCAGCGCCGGCACCGTGGTCGCCGGCAGGCCGTCGGCCGGCCCGAGTACGCGGAAGCGCGGAATTTCGGGCACGGCGGCATCGGTGGCAGCTGCAACCACCAGCAGGACCAACAGCGCCCATGTGCGCAACATCGACATCCGGTCTCCCCACTCCCTGCCGCGAATCGTCGCAACGCATCGTTGCAGGCGCAAGCCGCGATCGCCGCGACTCCAGCCTAGAATGCCTGCCATGTCCACGATCCGACACCGCAGGCATTCCGTACGCCGAAGTCTGGCGACCGGCCTTGCGTGGCTTGCGTTCGTCCTGCTGCCCGGGCCTGCAATCGCCGCGGCGCCGGTCCGCTACGAGCTCGACCCGGTGCATACGCGCGTGCTGTTCGCGGTGTCGCACGCCGGTTTCTCGCAGGCGCTGGGCACCGTGTCCGGCAGCCAGGGCACGCTCGTGTTCGATCCGGACGACTGGAGCGGCGCCACGCTCGAGGTCAGCGTGCCGCTGCAGCGCCTGGAGCTGGGCGATGCCGACTGGAACCGCGCGGCGCTCGCCCGCAACCTGCTCGACGCGCAGCGCTGGCCCGAAGCCCGCTTCGTCTCGACCCGCGTCGAGGTACGCGCGCCGGACCGCTTCGTCGTCCAAGGCGAACTGACCCTGCATGGCGTGACCCGCGCACTCGCACTCGAGGTCACCTTCAATGCAGCCAGGCGCCATCCGCTGCCGCCGTTCCGCCGCACCGCCGGGTTCTCTGCCACCACCTCGATCAGCCGCCGCGATTTCGGCATCGACGCCTTACCTTCGGTGATCGGCGACCAAGGTCGAACTGCGGATCGAGGCCGAAGCCACGCGCAGCCGCGCCGGGAATGACGAACACGACGAAGACGACGTGAAGCCCGCGACGGATGCCGCGGACAACGACCACCCCACCGACACTCCCGCATCCGGGGCCGAACACCAGGAGCCGACTCCCGCATGAGCCTGAAGAATTCCGCCGACCGCTGGGGCACCGTCAGCCAGCTGCTGCACTGGACCATCGCCGTGCTGATCCTGTCGATCGGCGCCGTCGGCCTTATGATGGGGGACCTGCCGCGGTCGCCGAAGTGGTTCTGGGTGTACACGGCGCACAAGTCGCTGGGCCTGACCGTGCTGGTGCTGGTGCTTGTGCGCATCGGCTGGCGCCTCTACGCCGGCGCGCCCGCGCCCGTGGCCGGAACCCCGCGCTGGCAGGCACGGGCGGCCTCGCTCACCCACGGCGCGATCTACCTGCTGATCCTTACCCATGCCGCTGTCGGGCTGGCTCTACGACTCGGTAAGCGGGCTGCGTCCGTTCCGCTGGTTCGGCCTTACCGAGGTCCCCAAGCTTGCGCCTCCCGACGAGGCGCTGGCAGGAACCATGCACGAAACCCACGAACTGCTGTTCTGGGTGCTGATCGCGCTGGTCCTACCCATGCCGCCGCCGCGCTGTGGCACCACTTCGTCCAGCGCGATGCGACCCTGGCGCGCATGCTGCCGCGCCGCTGGCTCTCCCTCCCCCCCCGCGAGAACACTCCATGACGATCAAGCTGACCACGCCCGCCGCCGTAGCCACCGCGCTCGCCTCGCTGCTGGCGACCGCGCCGGTCCTGGCCGCCAACTATGGCCAAGGCGCCCGGTTCGACCTGGCCTTCGCCAGCCGCTACGACGGCGAGCTGTTCACCGGCCGCTTCTCCAGCTTCGACACCCGGCTCAGCTTCGACCCCGCCAAGCCCGAGGCCGGCAAGCTCGACGTGACCATCGCCCTGACCAGCGCGGCCACCGGCAACGAGGATCGCGATTCCACGCTGCAGACGTCCGACTTCTTCGACGTGGCCAAGCATGCCCAGGCGCGCTACAGCGCCAGCGGCTTCCGCAAGCTCGCCGACGGCCGCTATGCCACCGACGGCACGCTGGAGCTGCGCGGCGTGCGCAAGCCGGTGACCCTGACCTTCGCCTGGAGCGGCGGCGCGCAGCCGGTGCTGGAGGGCAAGGCGGTGGTCAAGCGCCTGGACTTCGGCGTCGGCACCGGCGACTGGGCCGATACCGCGACGATCCCCAACGAGGTCAACATCAGCACCAGGGTGCTGCTCAAGCCGCTCTGACGCGGCGGCCAGCCGGCGCGCCCGCGCTCAGCGGGGCGCCGGTTCGGGCGGCACGAAACATCCGCTGTGGCCATCCGGTCCGCGCAGGCAGGCGCGCCGGCTGTCGGCGCTGAAGCCGAACACCGCGCCGTCGCGAGTCAGGATCACCGCCTCCCAGACGCTGTCTTCGACCCCGGCGCGCAGCGCCGCATGCGGGGCCGGTCCCTCGAGGAACGGCTGGCTCGCGGACGCGGCCAGCATCCTGCGGATGTTGGTAAGGTCGGTCGCGGTCGGCGGTGGTGCTGGTGAACGCCTTCAGCAGCACGATGCGCTCGATCGCCGCGACCTCGACGACCTCGCCCACCCGGCACCCACGCCAGCCGCCGTCGGCGGGCGCCAGCGTCTTGGCTAAGGTCCACGTCCGCGCCGGGCACGCCCGCGCCTCCGGCCAGGCCGCCCAGCGCCGCCAGCAGAGGCACCCAGCCGCTCATGCCAGCCATGCGCGCACCGCCTCGGCCGCGAACGGCCATTCGAGTTCGGCGCCGGTGGCCGCGTTCCGCAGCACCGGCACGCGTTGGCCATAGCGCGCCTCGAGCGCGGCATCGTCGTCGATGAAGACGCTGTCCGGCTCCGGCAGGCGGGCTAGGGCGAGGACCGCCAGGCCTGGTCGCAGAGATGGCAGTCGTCGCGCTGGTAGAGGACGTAGCGGGCCATGCAGGCGGACGGAGGTGGTCGGATGGGGCGTCAAGGTAGCCCAAACCCGGGCGGTGCCGCAGCGCACCACCCAAGTTGCATGTGCAACCAATACAATGCACGGGAATCCCGTCGCGCCCGCCCTGATGGCCGTCAGCACTTTCGACCTGTTCAAGATCGGCATCGGCCCGAGCTCCTCGCACACGGTCGGGCCGATGCGCGCGGCCGCGCGGTTCGTCCAGCGCTGGCTGGCCGCGCCCGGCGACCTCGGCCGGGTGGCACGGATCCGGCCGAGGTCTTCGGTTCGCTGGCCCTCACCGGCCGCGGCCATGGCACCGACAAGGCGGTGCTGCTCGGGCTGGAAGGCCACCGTCCGGACACGATCGACCCGGACGTGATTCCCGGCACGCTCGAACGCATCCGCCGTGAGCGGACCGTGCGCCTGCACGGCGACGGTCCCGTGATCGCTTTCGAGGAAAAGCGCGACCTGCTGATGAACAAGCGGCAGAAACTGCCGTTCCACACCAACGGCATGCGCTTCACCGCTTACGACACTGCCGGCGAAGTCATCGCCACGCGCGACTACTACTCCGTCGGCGGCGGCTTCGTGGTCAACGAGGACGAAGCGGCCGAAGACCGCATCGTCGCCGACGACACTGCGCTGCCGCATCCGTTTTCCAGTGGCGACGAACTGCTCGAGCGCTGCCGCAGCAGCGGCCTGTCGATCGCGCAGCTGATGTTCGAGAACGAGCGCGTCTGGCGCAGCGACGCGGAAATCCGCGACGGCCTGCGCGCGATCTGGCAGGCGATGCAGGCCTGCGTCGCGCGCGGCATCCGTTCCGACGGCACCCTGCCCGGTGGCCTGCACGTGGTCCGCCGCGCGCCGGCGCTGCATCGCGAGCTGTCGTCCAATCCCGAAGCGGCGATGCGCGATCCGCTGACCACGCTGGACTGGGTCAACCTCTACGCGCTGGCGGTCAACGAGGAGAACGCGGCCGGCGGCCGCGTCGTCACCGCGCCGACCAACGGCGCGGCGGGGATCATCCCGGCGGTGCTGCACTACTACGACCGCTTCTGCCCGAACGCCTCCGGGCAGGGCGCGAATGAAAAGGGGATATTCGACTTCCTGCTTACCGCCGCGGCCATCGGCATCCTGTACAAGGAGAACGCCTCGATTTCCGGCGCCGAGGTCGGCTGCCAGGGCGAAGTCGGCGTGGCCTGTTCGATGGCCGCCGCCGGACTGGCCGCGGCGCTGGGCGGCAACCCGGGCCAGGCTCGAGAACGCCGCCGAGATCGGCATGGAGCACAACCTCGGCCTGACCTGCGACCCGATCGGCGGGCTGGTCCAGATTCCCTGCATCGAGCGCAACGCGATGGGCGCGGTCAAGGCGATCAACGCCGTGCGCATGGCCATGCGCGGCGACGGCCAGCACAAGGTATCGCTGGACAAGGTGATCCGGACCATGCGCGACACCGGCCGCGACATGCAGGACAAGTACAAGGAAACCTCGCGCGGCGGCCTGGCGGTCAACGTCATCGAATGCTGAGCCGGCGCCGCAAGGGGGACCGCTTGATCCCGATCCGGGCTCCAGCCACATTCGGCATCACACCCATCGCCGGACGACCCATGCCAAGGCAACCACTACGGCCGTTCGCACAAGACGCCCGGCAAGGGATTCCCGACGATCATCAGGCTGCTCCTCCTTGCCGCCTGCCTCCTTGTCCTTACCGCCTACTTGGGAAACCGGAAGCCCGTCGCTCCCGACCTCGGGCAAGCACCGGCGCCCGCGCCCGACGCGCGGGAAACCGTCGACCCTGCCCCCTTCATCCTCAAGCCCGATGGCAACGCCCCGGTCGCACCGACCCACGTCGCCGACGCGAGGATCTCGGCCAGCGCCGACGGCAGCACGGTGTACATCGACGGCGGCATCGGCATGACCTTCTTCGACGACCTGGCGACCGCCATGGAAGCCAATCCTTTCGCCCAGCGCATCGTCATCACCAGCGGCGGCGGATATGCGGGTCCGGGACTGGAAGCGGCCCGGCTGATCCGCAGGAAGAACCTGACCGTCAGGGTCAAATCCCATTGCGCGAGCATGTGCGTCGGCCTCTGGGCGGCCGCAGCGGCCAGAAATGGAACCGGACGCCGTCATCGGGCTTCACCAGTGGCGGCCGGCATGCGCTTCCCTTGCGGAAGCGCAGCGCAAGGAGTGCGAATACCGCTCGCAATTCATGACCGAACATGACGCTTCCTACGACGGCTGGCTGCGCAGCGCCGGCTTCAGCGATCGCATGCTCCGCATCCAGGAAGCGACCGCAGCCAGCGACGTTGCGGTGTTCGTGGTGCCGCAACTATGGGAAGAGGGTGTCGATTTCCGGGTCGTGAACGCGGACGGCAAGTACATGAGCCGTGAAGCGACACTGGATTTTCTGAAGACCCGGTATGGCCGCAAAGGTCGTGGCTGACCGCGCCCCGCGATGCGCAGCGCCTCATCCGGCAAGGACGTGGCGGTGGCCGCTGGGGAAGTTGCGGGCCTTGCAGTCGACGTCATCGAATTCTGAGCGGCACGGCTTCAGTTCCGGCGGCGGCGGCCGCTAGGAAATGACGCCCGGGGAAAGGCGTGAAAACCGCACCACGGGAACCGGGGGTCTCGATAAACGCTTTCGTCGACCGACTGTTGCGGCCATGCCGTCCCGGCGGGCTCGCGCGCACGGCTGGCCTGCTGCTGGCGACGGCCTTACTGTTGCTGTCTTTACCGGCACCGCCTCGGCGCTGCCGCAGGACAAGGCGTTCCGCGACTACGTTTCCGATACCTGGGGCGTGGAGCACGGACTGCCGCAGATCAGCGTGCTGGCGATCACCCAGGACCGCGACGGCTACCTCTGGCTGGGTTCGCAGGGCGGCCTTACCGCTACGACGGCGTGCGCTTCACCCGCTACGGGCAGCAGGACACGCCGTGGCTGGGCAGTCATGTCCTGGCCCTGCATGCCGGCAGCGATGGCCGGCTGTGGATCGGCACCTCGCGGGGCCTGCTGCTGTATCGGGATGGCCATTTCAGCGAAGTGCCGGTGGCCAGCGGGCCGGACCAGGCGCCGGGCGCGTTTCCGGTACGCGCGGTCATCGGCGATGGCGACGGAGTGCTGGTGGCAGGCCCTGCCGGGGTCTATGCGAGCGATGGCACGCAGCTGTCGCTGCGCCACCCGCTTGGCGGTCCGGCACTGAGCCTGCTGCGCCGCGCCGATGGCATCTGGGCTGGCGGCACCGGCCGGGTGTTCCGGCTCGACAGACATGGCCCACGCGCGCATCCCCTGCCTGCCACCGCCGCGCTCGAGCAGGTTTCGCACCTGCATCTGGATCGCCGCGGCGCAGTGTGGGCCGGCACCGTGGCCGGCCTGTACCACCTGCGCGCGCAGGGCTGGGAGAGCGTCTCCACCACGCCGGTTGAGGCACTGCAGGCCGATCGCGACGGCAACATCTGGGTCGGCAGTCCGCAGCGGCTGGATCGGCTGGGAGAAGACGGCCGGCGCCTGGAGAGCATCGGCGACCAAGGCCGGCGCGCGGGCGATCCGCTCGATCTACGAGGACCGCGACGGCAACCTCTGGCTGGGCAGCATGGTCGACGGCGCCACCCGCCTGTGGGATGGCTGGACCACCCGGCTCGGCCGCGCACAGGGACTGAGCGCCGCGCTGCTGTGGTCGATCGCGCGCGGCCCGGACGGGGCGATCTGGGTCGGCGGCAGCGACGGCGTGGATGTCTACCGCAACGGCCGCTTCCGTTCGCGCGTGGCGGGGCGCAGCTGCCGCACCCGGAGGCCTACAGCCTGCTGGTGGAACACGACCGGACCTGGATCGGCACCCGCGCCGGCGTGGCCGTGCTGCGGCAGGGGCACGTGGAAACGCCGGCGGTGCTGGCGCCGATGAAGGGCGTGCAGGTCAACGGCATCGTCCGCGATCGCGCCGGCCGGCTCTGGTTCGCCACCGCCCAGGGGCTGTACCAGCTGGCGGCGGACGGCCGCCTCAGCCACTACGGCCAGGCGCAGGGGCTGCCCGACCCGCGGGTCCGCCTGGTCCACGAGACCCGCGGCGGCCGCCTGCTGATCGGCACCCACAATGGCCTGTACGAATGGCGCCAGGGCGTGATCGTGGCGCTCGGCAGCCAGACCGGCTTCGACAACGACACCACGATCAGCGCGATCCACGAACTGGACGACGGACGCTGGATCGTCGGCAGCACCACCGGCCAGGAGCTGCGCCTGTTCGACGGCCGGCGCTGGATCCGGCTGGGCCGGGCGCAGGGCATTCCCGCCAACGTTCCTTTCTTCATCACCACCGCGCGCGGCTACCTGTGGGTCGCCGGCATGACCGGCATCTACCGCGTGCCGCTGCAGCAGCTGGACCACCTGCGCGGCGATGCCCGGCGGCCGCTCGCGGCGGAGATCGTAGTCAATTCCGGCAGCGACCGCCCGGGCGGCCAGCCCGACATCTGCTGCAACGGCGCCGGCAACAGCCGCGGCCTCCTGCTCGGTGACATGCTGTGGCTGCCGACCCGCGAAGGTGCATTGCTGCTGGACACCGCCATGACCTACCCGGCCGTTGCCGATCCCTCGGTGCTGGTCGAGCGGGTCCAGGCTGGGCCAATGGCGCTATCCCGAACGTGGTAAGGCGATGCAGCTGCCGCTGGACGCACGCGACCTGAAGTTCGAGTTCGCCGCGCCGGCGTTCCAGCCGATGCGACCGACGCACCTGCGCTTCCGGCTCGACGGCTACGACCGCGACTGGCGCGAACTCGATGCACCACACCTGCGCAACGCGACCTACACCAACCTGCCGCCGGGCGACTACAGCTTCGAGGTCGCCAATGCCAACGCCGTCGACCCGGCGCTGGGCGTGACCCGCCTGCCGTTTTCAATCGCACCGCGCTGGCACGAGACGTTGGCTTTCCGCCTGTTGCTGCCACTGCTGGCCGGCGTTGTGTTCTACCTGCTCTACCACTGGCTGCAGCACCGCCACACGCGGCAGCGCGCGGCGCTGGAGCAGCTGGTCCAGGAGCGCACGCGCGACCTGCAGGCCGCCAACGCACGGCTCGAAGCGCTCAGCTTCACCGACCCGCTTACCGGCCTGCACAACCGGCGCTACCTGTCGCGGCAGATTCCCGCCGACCTGTCGTTCTACGAGCGGGACCCGGCCTACCAGGCGGGCACTGAAGCGGTGGTGTTCGCGCTGCTGGACGTGGACCACTTCAAGGCGATCAACGACACCCACGGCCATGCCGCGGGCGATCGCATCCTGGAGCAGCTGGGCGCGCTGCTGACCACCCCATCGCCGCAAGGGCGACTACGTGGCGCGCTGGGGCGGGGAAGAGTTCCTGCTGGTGTTCCGGCCGTTGCCTCGCGGCAGCGTGCCCCGGATCGGCGAGCGGGTGTGCGCGGAAATCCGCGCCCACGTGTTCGAACTGGACGACGGAACCACGTACCGGCTGACGGCGTCAGCCGGGCTGATCGAGTACCCGCTGTTCCCGGAAGCGCCACGCCTGCTCGGCTGGGAGCAGATGGTCACGCTCGCCGACCGCGCGCTGTACCGGGCCAAGTCGGCCGGCCGCGATACCCGGGGGCGTTCCGCCCGCGTGCCGCGGCGCAGCCGCCGCCCGGGGTGACCGCGTTCGAGGGCGACCCGTCGTGGCTGGTGGAAGCCGGCCTGGTCGAGCTGTTCGGCGCCGGAGACCGCGCCGCGTCGGTTACCGGGCGCTGATCCGCAGCACGTCATCCAGCAGCGCGGCCGCGGTGATTTCCGCACCCGCGCCAGGCCTGGATCAGCAGTGGCTGGGCCGCGTAACGATCGCTGCGGATCAGCACGCGGTTGTCGGTGCCGCCGCCACCGCACAGCGGATGGCCGGACGGCAACACGCACAGGCCGACACCGGCGCCCGCGGCGCCGAACCGGCCGACGAAACGCAGCTGGCCGTCCTGTTCACGCGCCTCGTGCAGGCGTGCCGCCAGGCGCGTCCAGCAGTGGTAGGCCCTCGTCCACCGCAGTCGGCTGCAGCGCCGCCAGCGCCGGCGGCACCAGCGACTCGACGCGCACCCGCGCATTTCCAGCGGCAGGCCGGCGGCACGGGCAAGGATCAGCAGCTTGCGCTTGACGTCTTCGCCGGACAGGTCGATGCGCGGATCCGGCTCGGTATAGCCCGCCGCCGCCGCATCGCGCACCAGGTGCGAGAACGGCAGTGACCCGTCGTAACGGTCGAACAGCCAGCCCAGCGACCCGGAGAGCACGCCTTCGACCGCGTGGATCCGGTCGCCGCCCGCGACCAGCGCGCGCAGGCTGCGCAGCAGTGGCAGGCCGGCGCCGACGGTGGCGCTGTCGCCGTACTGCGCACCGGTGTCGCACTGCGCATCGACGATGGCCTGGGAGCGGGCCAGCAGCGAGCCGTGGCCCAGCTTGTTGGCGGTGACCACGTTGACGCCGCGCGCCAGCCATTCGGGATGCCAGTTGGCGACCAGGTCGCTGGCGGTGGCGTCGACCACCAGGTCGCCCTCGCGCAGCGCCTCGGCTTCGGCCCAGCCCTGCAGCGCGGCGGTCGACGGTGCCGCCGCGCGGGCGCGGGCAAGCAGCTCGCCGAGGTCGGCGTCGGCGGCAACCACCGCGCGCGAGTTGGCCAGCCAGGCGATCTTCGGCAGGCCCAGCCCGCGCTGCTGCAGCACCCGGTAGCGCGCCACGAACGCAGTGCCGACCGTGCCGGTACCCAGCAACGCGAGGCGACGCGGCGCGGCCGCGGTTCCCGCAGCGCCGGCGCGCGGACGCAGGCCTGCCGCTGCGCTCATGCATCCACCCGTTTGCGCTCGACCGCCGCAGCCTCGGCCGCCTGCAGCGCCGCCGCCAGGTCGGCGACGAGGTCCTCGCTGGCCTCGATGCCGATCGACAGGCGCAGCAGGCCATCGGAAATACCGGCCTTGGCCCGCGCCTCGGCACTCATCGCCGCGTGGGTCATCGTCGCCGGATGCGCGACCAAGGCTCTCCACGCCGCCGAGCGACTCGGCCAGGGTGAACCAGCGCAACGCATCGACGAACGCGCGCACCGCCGGCTCGCCGCCGGCCAGCTCGAAGCTGAGCATCGCGCCGAAACCGGCCTGCTGGCGCGCCGCCACGGCGTGGCCCGGGTGCGAGGCCAAGGCCCGGGAAATACACCTTCTCGACCGCCGGGTGGCCGTCGAGCAGCGCGGTGATCGCGGTCGCGTTCTCCTGGTGCACGCGCATGCGCGCATCCAGCGTGCGCAGGCCGCGCAGGGTCAGGAAGCTGTCGAACGGCGAGCCGGTCAGGCCGAGCGCATTGGCCCACCACACCAGCTGCTGGTGCAACTCCGGATCGCGCGCCACCACCGCGCCGCCGACCACGTCGCTGTGGCCGTTGACGTACTTGGTGGTCGAATGCAGCACCAGGTCGGCGCCGAACGCCAGCGGCTTCTGCAGCGCCGGCGAGAGGAAGGTGTTGTCGACCACGACCAGCGCGCCGGCCTTGTGCGCGGCGTCGATGACGAAGCGCAGGTCGGTGATCCGCAGCAGCGGATTGGACGGCGTTTCGACCAGCACCAGCTTGGGCGACTGGCCCAGCGCGTCGGCCAGCGAGCGCGGGTCGGTCAGGTCGGCGGTGATCAGCTCGAAATGGCCCTTGGCCGCGAGCGCATTGAACAGGCGCCAGCTGCCGCCGTACGCATCATGCGGCACCACCAGGCGCTCGCCGGGCTGCAGCAGCGCATTGAGCACCAGGTTGATCGCGCCCATGCCGGTGGCGGTGACCACGCCGCCGGCGCCGCCTTCCAGTTCGGCCAGCGCATCGCCGAGCAGGTCGCGGGTCGGGTTGCCGCTGCGGGTGTAGTCGTACTTCCGCTTGTTGCCGAAGCCGTCGAAGCTGAAGTTGCTCGACAGCACGATCGGCGGGGTCACCGCGCCATAGGCGGTGTCGTGGTCGATACCGGCGCGGACGGCGGCGGTGGCGGGGCGACAGCCGGCGGTGTCGTTGGCGGAAGTGGGGGTCTGGCTCACTGGGATGCTCCGGTGCCGCGCAGGACGGCGGCGAGAATGAGGTCGATGCGGTCGGTTTCTTTCAGGAAGGCGTCGTGGCCGTACGGCGAGCGCAGCACGCGCAGCTGGCCGCGGCCGGCGAGGCCCTCGACCAGGCCCACCGAATCGGACAACGGCACCAGGCGGTCGCCTTCCACCGCGACCACTACCACCGGCACCTGCACGACGGCCGGGTCGAGCCGGTGCAGGTCGATGGATTCGGACAGGCGCAGGTAGGCGGTGACCGGGGTGCGTGCGACGTACTGGGCGCCGGCGGCGTCGAGGTAGTCCTCGGCGGCGCAACGCACGCGGCCGTTGACGATCTCCGGCGCGCTGTCGAAGCGCTCGCCGAACTCCTCCGGCGTGCGGTAGCTGAGCATCGCGAACTGGCGCGCCAAAGTGCGCCCCCTGCGCGTCGGCGCACTGCAACTGGCCCAGCGCCACCGCGCGGCGCTGCAGCGCGCGCCAGTACCGACGCATAGGGATGCGGCCGGTGCGCGCCGCTGACCGCGACCAGGGTCTGCAGCCGGTGCGGATGGCGGGCGGCGAACTGCAGGCCGACCATCGCCCCGTACGAATAGCCGACGAACGCCTGCAGCCGGTCGATTTCCAGCGCGTCGAGCAGCACGGCGATGGCGTCGGCCTTAGTCGGCGGTGTCGATCGGTGCGTCGAGACTGCCATCGGCGCCGACATAGTCGAAGGCGAGGACCCGATGGCGGGACAGATCCAGGTGCGTCCGGCGGCGACCAGCGCGTTGGCCCAGCCCGGTTCCGGGAAGGCATCGCTGGCCGAGACATGCCGGTGCGCGGAAATGCCGCCGGCGATGAACACCACCGGCGCCGCGGCCGGTCCCTGCACCTCGTAACGCAACCTCACCTCGCGCACGCCGGCATGCCGCATCGGCAGCGCCACCGCGATCTCGCCGCGCAACGCAGGCGCGGCGTCGCCACTGGCGGGCAACGGGGTACAGGCGTGGGGGATTCGGGTTGCAGGGCGGTGTTCACGAGGCTCATGGCGGTGTCCGGGAGGAACTCGCCATCGAGCTCTGCGGAGCCCGCGTTCGCCGTGCGAGGCACGGTACGAACCATCTTCCGGCAGACGCGACGTCCCCCGCAGGATTTGGCACCTACGCGGATGCTTGCGCGTCCGCGGGCTGCCCCGGCATCAAAGGGCCTGTCCCTCCGCCGGTCTCGATGGCGGGGCCAGATTGCCACCCCGACATCCGCCCTGTCAATCGTTTCATCCGGATGGAGCGATGGCTGCGGGCTTCACCTGCCGCCCCGACCTGTCGATAATCGCCGCCTATGCAGGCCACTCCCCGATTCCTGCGAGCCGCCGCGATCCTGGTCGCGGCCAGCCTCGCCCCGCCCCTCTGCGCCGCCCCGGTGGCCGCGTCCATCCCGGTCATTCCCGAGTCCTGGACCTCCGCCCCGGTCGAGGGCGAGGAAATGGATTCGCTCGCACTGTGGCCTTCCGGCGAGCGGAACTGGGTGGTCGCCACGGCCAAGCAGGGCGAGCGCCTGTTCGTGTTCGACGCCGACAGCGGCACGCGCATCGGTACCTCGGGCGGGCCTGGCGGCGGGCCCGGCCAGTTCCGTCGTCCCAACGGCGTGGCCGTGGCGGGAGACCTGCTGTTCGTGGTCGAACGCGACGGCCACAGGGTGCAGGTGCTGCGCCTGCCCGACTTCACCCCGCTCGGCGATTTCGGCGGCGGCGAACTGCAGGTGCCGTACGGCATATGGGTCGACAGCTCCACCCCCGGCACGCTCACCGCCTATGTGACCGACAGCTTCATGGCCGACTTCGCCGCCCGCACGCTGCCGCCGCGCGAGCGCCTTACCGAGCGGGTCAAGCGCTACCAGGTGTCGGTCGACGCCTCCGGCCACCTGCAGTCGCGCTACCCGGGCGCGTTCGGCGATACAGGCGAGGATGGCGCCCTGCGCATGGTCGAATCGATCGCCGGCGATCCGGCCCATGGCCGCCTGCTGATCGCCGAGGAAGACAGGCGCGTGGGTTCCACCCTGCGCGAGTACTCGCTCGACGGCCGTTACCCGGGCCGCGACCTTACCGCGTTCGAGGAAGACGCCGAAGGCGTGGTGCTGTGGCCGTGCGGTGCCAATGGCGGCTACTGGATCGCCGTCGACCAAGGTCGACCCGACCCGCTTCCGCGTCTTCGACCGCACCACGCTGGCCCCGGTCGGCAGCTTCACCGGCGCACGGACAGCGTTGACCGACGGGGTAGCCCTGCACGCCCATAGGTGACCGCACGCTTCCCGAGCGGCGCGCTGTACGCACTGGACCGGGACCATGCGGTGTCTGCCTTCGACCTGCGCGACGTGGCCCGTCGCCTGCAACTGGCACCGTCCTGCGTGCGATGAAGCACGAGCGCCTCCGCCGGCTGGGCTGGCTGGCGGTCGCCACGCTGACCGTCGCGCCTCCGGCGGACGCGCGCTTCTGGCCGCGCAAGGCGGCGCAGGCCCCGCCTGCGGCATCCGCACCGGTCGATGATGCGCGGCCGGGCTACCCCGGCGATCCGGTCGGCCTGCGGGTGCAGGACCGGGGCAGCCACTACGAACTCCTCGCCGAGAACCACGCCCCCGGGCCGGTGCAGGTCCAGCTTTCGCTGGCGCGCGCCGACAACGTGCGGCCGGTGCCGGCGCTGCCGGCCAGCACCGTCGTCGCGGCGCTGGAGACGCGCGTGCTGGCACGCCTGTATCCGCTCGATCCACGCCTGCCGGCCGGCTTCGAGACCGCCCTGCTGCAGCTGCCCGGCGATCCGCACGCACGCCCGTCCGATTTCCCGTACCGGCTGCCGTTCGACCACGACCGCATCCGCGTCGAACAGGGCTTCGGCGGCCGCTTCAGCCACAACGACGCCGAGAACCTGTACGCCGTCGATTTCGCCCTGCCCGAGGGCACGCCGGTCCTGGCCGCGCGCGACGGCCTGGTCGTGCAGGCGGCCGCGGATTTCGTCCGCACCGGCACGGATCGCGAGCGCTACGACGGCCGCGCCAACTATGTCCGGATCCTGCACGACGACGGCAGCATGGCCGTGTACGGCCACCTCGAGCCCGGAGGCGTGCAGGTCCGGGTCGGCCAGCAGGTCCGCCAGGGGCCAGCGCATCGCCCTCTCCGGCAACACCGGCTACAGCACCGGGCCGCACCTGCATTTCGTGGTCCAGGTCAACGGCGGCATGCGCCTGCAGGCGATCAGGTTCCGCATGTTCAGCCCGGCCGGCGAGCTGAAGTTTCCCCGCGAGGCGGCCGCCGGCGCGCCCTGAGCCGCAGGCCCGCGGCGGCCACGGCCGGTATACTCCGCGCTTTCCGATCGTCATCCGCGCCGCCCGGCGCCCGCCCCCATGCCCGAAGTCTCCACCGAAGCCGCGCGCCGGCGCACCTTCGCGATCATCTCGCACCCCGACGCCGGCAAGACCACGCTGACCGAAAAGCTGCTGCTGTTCGGAGGCGCGATCCAGATGGCCGGCTCGGTCAAGGGCCGCAAGGCCGCCCGCCACGCGACCTCGGACTGGATGGCGCTGGAGAAGGAGCGCGGCATCTCGGTGACCAGCTCGGTGATGCAGTTCCCGTACGAGGGCCGCATCATCAACCTGCTCGACACGCCCGGCCATGCCGACTTCGGCGAGGACACCTACCGCGTCCTCACCGCGGTGGACTCGGCGCTGATGGTCATCGACGTGGCCAAGGGCGTGGAGGAGCGCACGATCAAGCTGATGGAGGTGTGCCGCCTGCGCGACACGCCGATCATGACCTTCATCAACAAGCTCGACCGCGAAGGCAAGGATCCGATCGACCTGCTCGACGAGGTGGAGACCGTGCTGGGCATCCAGTGCGCGCCCGTGACCTTACCGATCGGCATGGGCCAGCGGCTGAAGGGCGTGGTCCACCTTGGTCAGCGGCGAGGTCCACCTGTACGAGCCGGGGCGCAACTTCACCCGCCAGGGACTCGACCATCTTCCCCTCGCTCGACGCACCGGGGCTGGAGGAGAAGATCGGCGCGGAGATGCTGGCCCAGCTGCGCGACGAACTCGAGCTGGTGCAGGGCGCCAGCCATCCGTTCGACAAGGACGCCTACCTGCGCGGCGAGCAGACCCCGGTGTTCTTCGGCTCGGGCGTGAACAACTTCGGCGTGCAGCCGTTGCTGGACTTCTTCGTCGAGCACGCGCCGTCGCCGCAGCCGCGGGCCACCACTGGAAGGGAAGTAGCGCCGCAGGAGAACAAGCTGACCGGGTTCGTGTTCAAGATCCAGGCCAACATGGACCCGCAGCACCGCGACCGGGTCGCGTTCATGCGGGTGTGCTCGGGCCAGTTCGCCGCCGGCATGAAGGCCTTCCACGTCCGCACCGGCAAGGAAGTGAAGCTGGCCAATGCGCTGACCTTCATGGCGTCGGACCGCGAGATCGCCGCCGAGGCGTTCCCGGGCGACGTGATCGGCATCCACAACCACGGCACCATCTCCATCGGCGACACCTTCACCGAGGGCGAGTCGCTGTCGTTCACCGGCATCCCGAACTTCGCGCCGGAACTGTTCCGCCGCGCGCGCCTGCGCGACCCGCTCAAGCTCAAGCAGCTGCAGAAGGGCCTTACCCAGCTGTCGGAGGAAGGCGCCACGCAGTTCTTCCGCCCGCTGATGAGCAACGACCTGATCCTCGGCGCGGTCGGCGTGCTGCAGTTCGACGTGGTCGCCTACCGGCTCAAGGACGAATACGGCGTGGACGCCAGCTTCGAACCGGTCGGCGTGGCCACCGCGCGCTGGATCCAGTGCGGCAACGCGAAGAAGCTCGAGGAGTTCCGCGAGAAGAACGCGATGAACCTGGCGATCGACGCCGCCGGCGAGCTGGTCTACCTGGCGCCGACGCGGGTCAACCTGCAGCTGGCGCAGGAACGCGCGCCGGACGTGGTGTTCCGCGCAACCCGCGAGCACGCTTACAGCGTGGCCGTCGACTGAATCGCAGGGCGCCGCCCGGCGGCGCCCTCCGTTCGATTCGGTTGCATTGCGTACAGATGCGCGCGCACTGTCCTTGCAGTAACTTGCCACGCATGCCGGCCGCACCTTCCCCCACCCGCGAAGCCGCGCACCACGTGCGCGACGAGATCGCCAACGCATTGACCCATGGCCTCGGCGCCGCTGCCGCGCTGGCCGGTGGCGCCGTGCTGATCACGCTCGCCACGATCTACGGCGACGGCTGGCAGCTGGCCGGCGCGATCGTGTTCGGCGTGGCGCTGCTGCTGCTCTACACCGCCTCCACCCTCTACCACGCGATCCAGCACCCGGTGGCCAAGGGCCGACTGAAGGTGTTCGACCACTGCGCGATCTACCTGCTCATCGCCGGCACCTACACGCCGTTCACCCTGATCGGCCTGCGCGGCCCCCTGGGGCTGGAGCCTGTTCGCCGCGATCTGGACGCTGGCCGTCGCCGGCGTGGTGTTCAAGCTGTTCTACACCGGCCGCTTTCCGCGCCTGTCGACCGCGATCTACATCGCCATGGGCTGGCTGGTGGTGGTGGCGATGAAGCCGATGCTCGCCTCGATCGACCTGTGGACGCTGGGCTGGCTGCTTGCGGGCGGCGTGTTCTACACGCTGGGCACCTATTTCTACCATCGCGAATCGATCCCCTATTCGCATGCGATCTGGCACCTGTTCGTGATCGGCGGCAGCGTCTGCCACTTCGTCGCGGTCAGCGCGCAGGTACTCTGAGCCGCGCCTGCAAACCCGGCCCGGCACGCTAAGACGACGTGAAACGACGGCATGCGCTTCGCATGCCGTGCACGCGGCCTGCCGATACTGGCCGCATGAATGCACCTCCCGCGCCGAACCGCCTCCAGCGCGTGCGCGCCTGGCGACCATCGCGTCGTACCGGCATCGTGCTCGGCGCCACCGCCCCGGCGTTGCTGGTGCTGTGGCTGCTGTTCGACTGGAACTGGTTCAAGGGTCCGCTTGAACGGGCGGTCAGCAACGCCACCGGGCGCGAATTCCGCATCGACGGCGACCTGGATGTCGACCTCGGCCGCACGATCACCGTCTCCGCCGACCGCCTGCGCCTGGGCGAATGCGCCGTGGTCGAAGGAGCCGCGCATGGGTACGGCCGAGCGCGTGGAAATCGACCTTACTCTCTTTACCATTGCTGGCGCTGCGCTTGCACATGAAGGAAGTGCGCGCCACGCGGGCCGACCTGCAGCTGGAAACAGCGCCTCCCGGCGGAGCGGCCGGCCGGCGCGGAAACTGGGTGTTCGACAATGGCGGCAAGGACGACGACCAGGGCCACGCTGGCGGCTTGATCGCCTGTGGGTCGAGGACAGCCGCCTGCGCTTCACCGACGTGGCGGAACGGACCGACATCGACGTGCGCCTGGACAGCGTGCATCCGGCACGTGGCCGGCGCCCCGATGCCGCCGCTCCGGTCGCGGTCCAGGCCGTGGCCATTGGCGTGGCGCTGCGTTCGCGCTGGAAGGACAGGCCGCCTCGCCGCTGGCGCTGGCCGACAGCGCCACCCCCTACCGCATCGACCTCGATGCCCGTGCCGGCGCCACCCGCGCCAGCGCCCATGGCACCTGGTCAATCCGTTCCGCTTCCGGACCTTCGACCTGCAGATGCGCGTGTCGGGCCAGGATCTGGATGACCTGTACCCGCTGCTCGGCCTTACCCTGCCGCCCTCGCCGCCCTACCGGCTGGATGGACGGTTGCGCCGCAACGGCGACCACTGGCGCTACGACGGGTTCAAGGGCGTGGTCGGTGACAGCGACCTGACCGGCGACGTGCAGGTCGACGTCTCCGGCAAACGCCCGGTGTTCAACGCGCAGCTGCTGTCGCGCCGGCTGGACCTGGACGACCTTGCGGGCTTCCTCGGCGCCTCGCCGTCCACCGGCGGCGGCGAGACCGCGAACGCGCGGCAGCAGAAGCAGGCGGCCGAGCGGGCCGCGGGCTCCCGCCTGCTGCCCGACACGCCCTATGACCTGGAGAAGCTCAACGCGATGGACGCGGACGTGCGCTGGCGCGCGCAGAAGATCCATGCGCCGCGGCTGCCGATGATCGACGACATGGATGCGCACCTGCTGCTCGAAGCAGGCCTGCTGCGCCTGGAGCCCTTGAACTTCGGTGTCGCCGGCGGCGACGTGCGCTCGACCATCCGCATGGACGCACGGCAGGCGCCGATCGACACCCGGGCCAAGATCGCGGTGCGCGGCGTGGAACTGCCCAGGCTGTTCGCCCAGGCGGAGCTGGCGCAGGGCGCGACCGGAAGCATCGGCGGCGACATCGCCGTGCACGGCCGCGGCAATTCGGTCGCCGCCATCCTCGGCAGCGCCGATGGCGACGTCGGCCTTGGCATGGGTCGCGGCCGGATCAGCAACCTGATCATGGAACTGGCCGGCCTGGACATCGCCGAATCGCTCAAGTTCCTGCTGACCGACGACCGCCAGATCCCGATCCGCTGCGCATTCGCCGACTTCGGCGTGAAAGACGGCCTGATGACCTCGCGCGCGCTCGCCTTCGACAGCACCGACACGATCATCGTCGGCGAGGGCACGATCAACCTCAAGGACGAACGCCTGGACCTGCTGCTGCGACCGCGACCCAAGGATCGCAGCATCCTTTCGCTGCGCTCTCCCCTTCGGGTCGGCGGCACGTTCAAGGATCCTTCGTTCAGGCCGGACATGGCCGCGCTTGGCCTGCGGGGGCGATCGCCCTGGCGCTGGGCACCATCACCCCGCCGGCCGCCCTGCTGGCCACCTTCGAGACCGGCCCGGGCGAAGACAGCGATTGCGGCGGCCGGTACGCGCGCTGACCCGACGGTCAGCCGTCCCTCGCGGGTGGCTTCAGCCTGCGATGTAGCGTTGCAGCTGTTCCAGCTCCAGCTGCTGGTCGGCGATGACCGCCTTGACCAGGTCGCCGATGGAAATCACGCCGACAACCTGCCCGCCCTCGACCACCGGCAGGTGGCGGATGCGCCGCTCGGTCATCAGCTGCATGCACGCTGACACCGGCGTGTCCGGGCCGATGGTCACCACCTGCGCGGTCATGATCGCGCTGGCCGGCGTATCCGCCGACGAGCGTCCTTGCAGCACCACTTTCCGCGCATAGTCGCGCTCGGACAGGATTCCGGCCAGCAGATCGCCCCGCAGCACCAGCACCGCACCGATCGACTTGTCGGCCATCAGCCGGATGGCCTCGACCACCGGCGCATCCGGCGCCACCGCAAAGATCTCAGCCGGCTTGTCCGCCAGCAGTTGACGTACCGTGCGCATGAGCGACTCCGTCCGCGGGTTCCTGGGCGAGGATACTCCTGCCGCGTCGGCTTGCCACGTGTCCACCACGTACAGCGGCCGCTGCTTGGCCTCTTCGTAGAGGCGCCCCACAGGTACTCGCCGATCAGGCCCAGGCGATCAGCTGCACGCCGCCCATAACAGGATCACCACCATCATCGTCGGCCAGCCTGCCACCTGGTCGCCCCAGAGCAGCGTCTTGGCCACGATCGCCAATCCGCCGACGAATGCCGCCATCGCCGTCATCAGGCCGACATACATGGCCATGCGCAGCGGTGCCGTGGAAAAACTGGTGATGCCTTCCAGGGGCGAAGTTCCACAACCGCCACAGGCCGAACTTGCTGTTGCCGGCCAGCCGCGGTGCGCGGCGGTACGGCAGCGCCACGCGGCGGAAACCGACCCAGCCGAACAGGCCCTTCATGAACCGGTGCCGCTCGCGCAAGCGTGCCAGCGCCGCCGGGGCGCGCGCGGCGACAGCAGGCGGTAGTCGCCGGTGTCCGCGGGCACGGGCGTATGCGAGAGCCGGCCGATCAGCCGGTAGAACAGCGCCGCCGCGCCACGCCGCATCCAGCCGTCGCCTTCCCTCCCGACCCGCGTGCCGTAGACGTCGTCCCACCCCTCGCGCCAGCGCGCGACAAACTCGGGGATCAGCTCCGGTGGATCCTGCCCGTCAGCGTCCAGGATCATCGCGGCACCCTGCGTGCACAGGTCCAGACCGGCGGTCAGCGCCGCCTCCTTGCCGAAGTTGCGCGACAGGCGCAGCAACGCGACCTGCGGGTCGCTGGCCGCGATGTCCTGCAGGACCGGCCACGTGCCGTCGCAGCTGCCATCGTCAACGTAGAGCACGCGCGTGCGCAGGTCGTGCAGACCGGCCAGTGCGGCCTGGATCCGCGGGTGCAGCAACGGCAGCGCATCGGCCTCGTTGCATGCGGCCACCACCACGGTGAGCAGTTCGCGCGCTGGATTCCAGGGGATGCATTAGCCGATGGTAAGCAGCACCCGTGGCCGCGGCCAGCCCGGCAACGTTCAGTCGAGCTGCTCGAGGTAGTCGCGGCCACCCAGCTGGCGGATCTGCCGCTGGATCCACTGCGCGCGACGCTGCACGTAGGGCCCCGGGTTCTTCGCGCTGTAGCGGCGCGGCGCCGGCAGGACTGCCGCCAGCCGTGCGCTCTCGGCCGCGGTCAGGCGGCTGGCGTCCTTGCGCCAGAAACTCCGCGCGGCGGCCTGCGCTCCGTAGATGCCGTCGCCGAACTCGGCGACGTTGACGTGGACCTCGATGATGCGGTGCTTGGGCCACATCAGCTCGATCAGCACGGTGTACCAGGCCTCCAGGCCCTTGCGCAGCCAGCTGCGCCCCTGCCACAGGAACAGGTTCTTGGCCACCTGCTGGCTGATGGTGCTGCCGCCGCGCACGCGCTTGCCCCGGGCGTTGTGGTCGATGGCCTTCTCGATCGCCTTCAGGTCGAAACCCGAGTGCGTGGCGAAATTCTGGTCCTCGGCGGCGATCACCGCCATCGGCAGGTAGGCGGAGATGTCCTCCAGGTCCCGCCAGTCGTAGGCCACGCGGAAACCCCAGTCGCCCTGGCCTATACCGCCGCCTGCCGGCCCAGCATGAATGCCGAAAACGGCGGGTCCACGAACCTGAGCAGCGCCACCTGCAGGGACGTGGCGACCACGAACACCAGCGGCAGCCACAGCAGCCACCTCCACCGGGGACGCCGGCGCTTGCCTTCTCCGCTTTCGATGACCCGCCCCCTGTCTGCCGGTGCCTGCGCGAATGATAATGCTCCCGCCCTCCTGCCACGCATCCGCCATGGACACCCGCCACCCGGAACAGCTTGCCGTCCTCGTCGCCGAAGCCGAGGCGCTGGCCCGCAGCGGGCGCCCGCGGGAAGCCCAGGGGACTATGGGAGCGGGTGCTGGTCTTCGAACCGGAGCATGCCGCCGCGCTCAACCAGCTGGGCGCGCTGGCCCTGGCCCATGGCGACCTATGGATGCAGGCCGAGTCCTACCTGCAGCGGGCCGTCGCCGTGGCGCCGCGCACCGCGACCGCGCACGCCAGCCTGTCGCGCCTGTACGCCATCCGTGGCGACCGCGAGCGCGCCCTTGCCTCGATCGACACCGCCATCCAGATCGATCCGACTGCCCGGGGTACCCCACATGCAGAAGGCCCGCCTGCTCGAGGAGCTCGGGCAGCTTCGCAGCGCCGGCCTGCACTGGAACAACGTGCTGAACTACATGCCCGAATCGGTCAAGCGCCAGCAGCACATGCAGCAGTCGGTGCTGCACGCGCAGGCCGCCGTGCACCGCAACCATAAGACCTTACCGGGCATCTGGAGGACAACCTCGCGCCGCTGCTGCAGGGGCATGGCCCTCGCGAGGTCGAACGGATCCGGCACAGCCTGGACATCCTCGCCGGCCGGCGCACCTTCACCATGGCCCGGCCCCTGACCCTGCCCATCCCGCGCCTGCCCGCGATCCCGATATTCCATCGCGAAGACTTCGAATGGGCCGAAGAGGTCGAGTCGTTCTTTCCGGACATCCTCGCGGAGCTGCACGCCCTGCTGGATCGCGACGCCCCGTTCGAACCGTACGTGCAGACCCCCGAAGGCGCGCCCAAGGGCCAGTTCGCACCGCTCGACCGCAACGTGGACTGGGGCGCCTATTTCCTCTGGAAGCACGGGCGGCGGATCGACGCGCAGGCCGACCGCTGTCCGCGGACCGAAGCGGCGATCGCGCGCGCGCCGCAGATGAAAGTGCCAGGTCGCGCACCGGTACTGTTCTTCTCCGCGCTCAAGCCCGGCGTGCACATCCCGCCGCACAACGGCGCGACCAATGCGCGGCTTACCGTGCACCTGCCGCTGGTCATCCCGCCGGACTGCGCCCTGCGGGTAGGCGAGGAGACCCACGTCTGGGAACCCGGGCGGCTGGTGATGTTCGACGACACCATCCGCCACGAAGCCTGGAACCGCAGCGACCGGCTGCGGGTCGTGCTGATCTTCGATGTCTGGCATCCGATGCTCACCCCGCTTGAACGCGACCTTATGGTGGCAGCGATGACCGGCGGCCTGATGAGCTTCTACGGCCATGACGCCGACCTGGGGGAACTGTGAGCAACGTGGATACCGACCTGATCATCCGCTTCCTGCTGCCGCGCGCCGGCGTGCGCGGCGTACATGTGCAACTGCGCGACAGCTGGACCACCCTGCTCTCCCACGCCAGCTATCCGCCGCGCGCGCTCCGCCTGCCTCGGCGAGGCCTGCGCGGCGGCGGCGCTGTTGACCGCGCACGCCAAGATCGACGGCCGCCTGTCGCTGCAGCTGCGCGCCGATGCGGTGCTGCGCCTGCTGTTCGCCGAGTGCACCGCCTCCGGCAGCCTGCGCGGCATCGCCCAGCTGGACGACGATCTCGATGCTCCGGTCGACCTGCGCGAACTGGAGCGGCCGATGCTGGCGATCACGGTCGAGAACGCGGGCCTGGATCCGCGCGAGCCACTGCGCTACCAGAGCCTTAGGTCGAACTGACCTCCCCCAGCCTGGATGGGGTCCTCGAGGACTATTTCCGCCAGTCCGAACAGCTGCCAAGCCGTCTGCTGCTCGGCGCCGACGGCGAGCGCGCCTGCGGTCTCATGCTGCAGAAGCTGCCCGGCGACGAAGGAGACGATGACGGCTGGGCCCGAGTCTGCGCACTGTTCGACACCCTCGAGGCGGACGAGCTGGCGACAACGGCAGGCCCGCTGCTGCTGCACCGGCTGTTCCACGAGGAAGCTCCGCAGGTCCCATGGCGGAAAAGCCGCTGGTCTTCGGCTGCTCGTGCTCCCGCGAGCGGGTGGCAGCCATGCTCCAGTCGCTGGGCGAAGCGGAGGCCCGCGCCGCCGCGCAGGATGGCCAGACTGAGATCCAGTGCGGCTTTTGCGGCCAGCGGTACGTCTTCCCTTTGGCCGAAATCGGCGTATTGTTCGAGCAGCCATCGGCCAACGCGCCGACGCCGGATCGCCTGCAGTAAACGGTTACAGCAGCAACGGATCCGGCAGTTCTGGGGAGGGCGGCCTTGTTAACTAAACGTAAATACCATACGATCGGCAGTCCGCGGGTCCGGGAACTGTCTTGCCGGGCTCGGGTCTGAGAATCCGCCATGTCCCTCCGCCGCCTGCCATTGCTGGCCATCCTGCTGACCGCGCTTGCCGCGGCGCCGGCAGCGCATGCCCAAGGCCGCGCGGTGACTCCGGCACCCGATCGTCAGACCGTCCTGCCGGTGTGGAACAAGGGCAGCGGCAAGGTCGAAGCGGTCCTGCTGCTTGAACCGACTGGCGAAGTCGGACCCGGCGCACGCTGGCGTTTCGGCAACAATTCGCTGGACGCGGCCTTCGGCCCGGGCGCGGGCGATTCGCTCGGCCTGCTCTGCAATGGAACCGGTGGTGGCGACATCAGCAGCCTTACCAGCCATTGCCTGCTCGCAAGCCTCGGCGCGGATGGACAGGAGAACTCCTCGCGCAGGCTGTCTGCCACCACGGCCTTCGGCCGGCAGGGCAACCGTTTCGGCCTGACCGCTGGCACCAGCCAGGGCGGCGGGCTTCCTCTCTTACTCGGCGCCGACGGCGGCGCCGCACTTGCGCGCGCGGACCATGTCGAGCAGAACGACCTGCAGGTGTTCGGCCAGAAGAGCATCGGCGAAGAGGCTTATGTTTCCATCGCCGGCACCTACGCACGCGCGCGGCTGGTGCCGCTGGCCGACGCCGCCTCTGGCGTGGCCGACCGCTGGGACAGCAAGACCCTGAGCGTGGGCGGCGGCTACGGTCCGTTCAGCGCCAACATCGTGGGCCGTGTGGTCGACATGCCGGGGCAGCCGAACAGCAAGTGGGAAGGCCTCGGCCTTGGCCTCACCTGGCGCACGCCCCGGAAGCGGCCAGCTGACCGTTGGCGCCGAGAACGTGATTTCCCGCGGCAAGAACCCGTTCTCGCCGTCGAACGGCGAGACTGACGAAGGCACGGTTCCCTACGTGCGCTACGAGCAAGGTCTCTGACCCTCGATCACCAAGGGCGGACCCGCCGCGTCCGCAGCCTGGCTGATTCCGCACCGCAACCGTCGACGGCGATAATGCCGGTCCGCCGCCGTTGACGGTCGCCTTGATGACAACCACCGACTCCATCGCCCTCCTGCTGCGCCGCGCAGCCGCGCTTGAGCGGGAAGGCAGGCAGGCCGATGCGCTGGCCGTGCTGCGGCAAGCCTCGTCCGGTGGCGCCGGCGATGCGGCGACGCACCGCGCCCTTGGCCCGGGCCGCGATGCGGCTGGGCGGCCCGGACCTCGCCATCGCGCAGATGCGTCGCGCCTGCGAACTGGCCCCGCACGATCCGGTCCTGCAGTTCCAGTTCGCCAGCCTGCTCGCCCACCAGGGACTCCACGCAGCGGCCCTGCCCCATTTCAACGAAGCGGCGCGGCGGAGCCCGGACGACCCGGCAGTCCACCATCTCCTGGGCCTGACCCTGCAGCGCCTCGGCCGCAACGGAGAAGCCCTGCTGCCGCTGCGCAGGGCCCATGCACTGTCACCCGGCAATGACCGCATCCTCGAAGCACTCGCCGAATCCGAATTCCATGGCGGCCATCCGGACGATGCCCTGCCCTGCTGGGAACAGATCCTGCGGCTGCGGCCGGACGACACCGGCGTGATCCAGCGCACCGCCGAAACCTTGAACCGCCTCGGCCGTTCCGCCGAGGCCCTGGACATCCTCCAGCAGGCCACCGGGCGACAGCCCGGCGCGACCGAGCTGTGGATGGCGATGGCCCAGACCGCCGAAGACCCGGGCGATCGTGACGCGGCGCGCACCGCCTACGGCTCGGCGCTGGCGCTGCGTCCCGACTGGGCGTTTCCGCTGAGCGGGCTACTGGCGCTCGATCGTGCCCGGGCCGACGACGTCGTGGTCGGCCAGGCCGAGCGCCTGCTCGCCCGCGCCGATTTGCCGGATGCCGATCGCGCGCTGCTGGGCTATGAACTGGGCAAGGTACTGGATGGGCGGGGACGCTACGGCGAGGCGATGACCAGCTGGCATGTCGCCAATTCCGCACGCAGGCGAATGACAGGTGCTGCCGACCCGCAGGCCTTCATGCGACAGGCCGGGCGCCTGATGGAGGCGACCGCCGGGGCCTGGCCGCTGCCCGCGGGCAGCTGGCCCGGCAACGACAGCCCACGCCCGGTCTTCATCGTCGGGATGCCACGCAGCGGCACCACGCTCACCGAACAGATCCTGGCAGCCCATCCGCTGGCCCACGGCTGCGGTGAACTGCCTGACATCACCCTGATCGCCAGATCGCTCGCGCATGGCGGATCACGTTCGGCGTGGCCGGAACCGGCGCTCGACCAGCCGGACGCGTCATGGGAAACGGCAGCACAGCGCTATCTGCGGGCGGCGACGCGCAACGCCCCCGCCGCTGCGATGCGGCTGGTGGACAAGGCGCCACTGAACTTCTTCCACCTGGAAATGATCGCCCGGCTGTTTCCAGCGGCGCACGTGGTCTGGTGCCGCCGCGATCCGCGCGACATCGCCGTTTCGATCTACGGGGAGAATTTTTCCCTGGAGGAACGACTGTCGACCGACCTGGGGGATATCGGCCACTACATCAACCTGCAGACCCGGTTGATGCGCCACTGGCAGGCACACCTGCCACTGCCGATCCTCGAGCTGCACTACGAGACGCTGGCCACCGATCCCGAGCCATCCGCCAGGCGACTGGTCGAATTCGTCGGCCTGCCCCAGGATCCGGCCTGCCTGGACTTCCACCGCAGCGAACGCGGCGTGCAGACTCCGAGTCGCTGGCAGGTGAAGCAGCCGATCCATGCACGCTCGATCGGTCGCTGGAAAAACTACACCTTCGCGCTCGCACCACTCCTGCAGGTACTGGACGCGGATGCCTATCCCACGGCCGGGGCGGCGACCATGGTCCAGCCGAGTACACCCTCCGCCTGAGCGAGTTCTCCGCACTCGATGCGGTGGCGCGGCAGCGCCGCCCGCAATGCCGAGGCCATCGCCTCGAGTCCGGACCGGTCGAGCGCACTGGCCACCATTTCCGATGTCCGCAGCCGCGCCGCTTCCAGCTGGGCGGCGTAGGCATCCAGCGCGCGGGACGCTGCCGCAAGCGAGCGGCTGTCGACGCCTGAAAGCACCGCATGCACGTTGGCGCGCGCCTCCAGCAGCAGGTCCGGAGCCGGTGAGGTGGCGATCGCTTCACCCACATCCTGCATCGCCTTATTGTAACGCGCCCTGGCGCGGTTGGCGCTCTCGCCAAGTGCCTGCCCGTCGCGTGCATGTGCGATCCACGGAAGTACCGTGCGTGCCGAAGCCAGCAGACCCACAGGGGCGAGCAGCCGCTCCTTATGGCCCAGCTCTTCCCTGCCGACGGCCACGAGGACCGATCCCACGTGGTGCATGACCAGGGCCACCGAGGCCCCCTCCGCCGCCACGCGGGCGCACTCGGCAATGGCCTTGCTCCGATCCGCGTATTCGATTCCGTACTGGCTCACCACCAGATCGAAGGTGCCGTCATCGAACGGCAGCGACTCCAGGGGCACGCCGGAGTGGAACCTGATCCGGTCATGCAGCCCGGGGCGATGCCACGACGGCGACAGCATGGCCATGTCGACCGCGTCGATGCGCACATCCCCTGCTTTCTGTTCCCAGAACAGCAGCGGCAACGGCCCGTTGCCCGTTCGCCAAGGTCGAGGATCCGCCCGCCCGGCCGCAGGCCTTCCGCGATGCCGCACCAGAAGCGGCCGATCGCGCCCCCGTAATTGTCCGCGACGCCCTCCGCGCAGGAGTGCAGCCGCCCGCTGGACCAGTACGTGGTCCGCGCCGGCGCCTAGCGCTGTCCCCGTTGCCGCCCATCCAGGTCCTCGAAGGCGGCACGCCGCCCGCACAAAAAAGGGAGGCTCCGTTACCGGAGCCTCCCCAAGGTACTTCAACTCAGACGCCTATCAGAACGTCTGGGTGTAACGCAGGTAGATCGTGCGGCCGTAGGCGTCGTACAGGTAGAAGTTCCACGGACGGCCGTCATAGGCGACCAGTTCCGGGTAACGATCACCCACGTTCGTGGCACCGATCGCGACCTTGCCGTTCCACGGCGCCGACCAGGCGACCCTGGACATCGTTGGTGGCGTAGCCACCGACCTGCTGGGTGGTCGAGTTCGGCTCTTCCTACCAGCGATGTAGTTGATGTTCCATAAGAAGGCCCAGTCACCCAGGGTCCAGTCGTTGGCCAGGCTCGAGCGCAGGTCCGGGTAGCCCAGGCGGCCGGTCCACTCGATCGAATTGCCACCACCGTCGGTGACTTCGTACGAGTTGATCCACGAAACCGTCAGGCGGTTCTGCAGGCGACCGGCACCACCGAAGTCGAAATCGGTGTTGGCGCGGAAGTCCAGGCCATCCGTCTTCAGCTCACCGGCATTGGCGTAGCCGGTGATGATTTCGGTGATGCGGCCGCTACCCGCGTCGCGGGTGATGCTCAGGCCCGGCGGGATCGCACCGTAGGTGTCCGGATCCAGGTCCATGTTGACGATGTCCTTACCACTGAACACCGTGATGTTGTCCTCGACGGTGATGTTGTAGTAGTCGAGGCTCAGGTCCAGCCAGTCGGTCGGGTCATACACCACGCCGAAGCTGAACTGCGAGGACTGCTCCGAGCTCAGCTGCGGGTTGGCGATGAAGTAGGTGTCGACCTGCACATCGTCCGGATCACCGTCGCTGTTGATGCAGTCCGGGGTCAGGCCGTTGAACACGCAGCTCGCGGGATCCTGCACCGGCTCGGCCGAGAACGAATCGGCCTGGGGTCAGGATGTCCAGACCCGGGGCACGGAAGCCCTACCCACGAACCGCGCAAGGTCAGGTTGTCCAGCGGCTGCCAGCGCGCGGCGATCTTCGGCGAGAAGTCGCTGCCGTAGTCGCTGTACTTGTCATAACGGCCGGCCACGGTGATGTCGAAGCTGCTGGTGAACGGCAGCAGCCACTCGAAGTAGGCCGAGCTCACGTCGCGCGAGCCGCCCGACGAGCCACCCGACGAGCCCAGGACCACGCCCGCCTGCGACAGCGAGTCGTAGACGTCCCAACTGGTCTTCGCGGTACTCGGCGCCGACAACGGCGTTGGAGATGCCGCCACCCATTTCGAACAGGTCGAAGTTGACGCTGCCGTAGAACTCCTTCGACTTGAAGAAGGAGTTGCGGCCGATGGTGGCGGAGAAGCCGTTGACCACCGCCTGCCTCCGCGCCGTACGGGTCGGTCAGCAGGTAGTCGCCGGCGTCGATGGCCTGGTTGGCCAGCGTGGCGATGACGTAGCCGTAGCCGTTCTCGTCGTACTCGTAGTTGGTGCGACGCGCGCCGAAGTCGACCGAGATGGTGTCGGTCAGCTGGCCCTGGAAGCCCACCATAAGTCGGCGTTGTTGGAGGTGGTGTAGTTGTCGCGGTTACCGGCCGCGGCGAAGCGGTGGTAGTAGTAGGTCGGCAGGCCGTCGGTGCCCGGGGCCAGGGACCGCGCCGGCGTCGATGCCGTACAGCTCTTCGGCACGCTGGCGGTTGGCGTTGATCCACGCAACGAACGCCGGATCGTTGATGTCCTTAGCTGGTGCCGTTGGAAGCCTGCACCACGCCCGGGACCGGCGCGTAACGGCCGAAGGTCTTCACGCGGGTGTTGGTCGCCGTCATGTAGACGGTCCAGTCGTCATTGATCTGGTAGTCGCCGCGGACGAACAGCGAGGTGTTGTCGACCGACGCCTCGTTGGCTGCCACCGAGTTGAAGTCGAACGAGCAGTTGCCGGTGCTCTGGGTCCAGAAGCCCGGGTTGGCGGCATCGTTGCACTCGAAACCCGGAACCGGACGGACCCAGCCCTGCGGGATCTGCTGGCCGGCGTTGTCCGGATCGTCGACGAAGCGACGGAACTGGTCGAAGTAGTTGTTGCCGTAGGTGGAGTTGCCCATGCTCTTACCGCCGATCTGGTCGCGGGTATAGACCATGCCGCGGCTCGACTTGGCGGCGCCACCGATCAGGCGGCCACGGTCGGTGGACAGGCCGAACAGGCCGGAGACGTCTTCCAGGTCGCCGCCGGTGATGGCGGTGGAGCCGTAGCCGTAACGCAGCTCGGCGCCGTTGAAGTCCTTGCGCAGGATGACGTTGACCACGCCGCCGATCGCGTCGGAGCCGTACACCGCCGAAGCGCCGTCGGACAGGATTTCGATGCGCTCGACCGCGGCCAGCGGGATGGCATTGAGGTCAGCGCCCGAGGAGGCCGACATCGGGTTGGTCGGGGCGCGGCGGCCATCGATCAGGACCAGGGTGCGACCCGAACCTGCGGCCACGCAGGTCGACCGAAGCCAGCGACTGGGCCGAGCTGCCGGACTGCGGCTTGAAGTTGCCGAAGGAAGCAAAGGTGCTGTCACGCAGCACGTCGGCAACGGACACGTCGCCGGTGGCGTCGATCGACGCGCGGTCGATCACGATGACCGGGACGGCGCCTTCGACGTCGGCGCGCTTCAGGCGCGAACCGGTGACTTCGATGCGGTCGAGGGTCTTGGCCTCGCCTTCCCATGGGCTTCCTGCGCGAATGCGGCGGGTGCGACGATGGCGCTGGCAAGGCCAGCCACCAAGGCCGTAGCGCACGGCGTCGCTCAGCAGATTGCGGTTCAATTTCATCATTCTCTCTCCAGCTCTAAGAGGGTTCTGGCGCAACTGTTCGACGCCAGAAATTGGCTGCCGGAACGGGGAGGGAGCCCGCTCCAGCTACCCCGGAAGTTAGCAATTCCTTAATTTTGTCGCAAGAAGGGGTTATTGAACCAATTGAAACCAATACGGTTTTCAGGAAATTCTCTTTTAATTAACAACATACGCCGGATCCACGAAGTCGGTTTCTGCCGTATTCATTTCCCGACGGGAAGTCCGTATCGCGCGCCTCCCCGCGTTTTGCGCAGGAGCAAAGCGATCGTTGCTTGCGAATGCGACCACTGTCGGAGGCCGGCCGCGCCGGTCAGCAGCCATCGCGTGGGCACCGGCACCTCGGCGCGTCCCACCCCGGAATACGGCTACTGCCGCAGCGCCTCGATCGGATCCAGCTGCGAGGCCTTGCGCGCCGGGTAGTAGCCGAAGAACAGGCCGGTGGCGACCGAGAACGCGGCAGCAAGGGTGACGACCTTGCCGTTGAGCGCAATCGGCAGGTCGCTGAACTTCCCGACCAGCAGCGCACCAACGACGCCGATTGCGATGCCGATCACCCCGCCGATCAGCGAGATCAGCATGGCCTCGGCTAAGGAACTGGCGACGCACGTCGGAAGGACCGGCACCTACCGCCAGGCGCAGTCCGATCTCCCTGATCCGCTCGGTCACCGAGACCAGCATGATGTTCATGATGCCGATGCCGCCGATCACCGGGCAGATCGTGGCCACCGCGCCCAGCAACTTCGACATGAGGTTGGTGGTGGCAGTGCGGGTGGCGACGATCTCGCTGATGTTGCGCACGTTGAAGTCGTCTTCGTCGCCGGGGCCGATGCGGTGGCGCTGCCGCAGCAGCGACTCCACTTCGCCCTGCACGTAGTTCAGATCCCCGGCATTGGCCACGGTCAGGGCGATCTGCATCACCGCGCCGGCCGGCAGGCCCATCGCCCCCATCAGGCGGCGACGCCCGGTTTCCAGCGGCACCATGACCACATCGTCCTTGTCTGGCCGAAACCACCTGGCCCTTCGGCGCCAGGTGCCGCCGACCACGGTGAACGGCACCCGGCCCAGACGGATGGTCTGGCCGACGCCGGATTCCTCGCCGAACAGCGTCCTGCGCGCGGTCTCGCCGAGGATCACCACCTTGTTGGCACTGGTGTAGTCGCCGGGGTCGAAGGGTGCGCCCTGTGCGATCGTCCAGCCGTTGATCGCGAAGTAATCCGGCTGCACGCCCTGCCAGCTGGTGGACGCATTGTTCTCGGCATACACCACCTGGGTGTTGCCGCGAAGCATGCCCGCCACGTACTGCACCTCCGGGACCTGCTCGCGTATCGCCTCGGCATCGCCCTCGGTGAGGGTGAAGAAGCTGCTCGCCCTGGCGCGCCCTCCGGGGCCGCGGCGCGAGCCGGGGCCGATGTCCAAGCGTTGCGAACCCAGGCCGGACACCAGCTTGTCGATCTCCTGCTGGGTGCCCTGCCCGACTGAAACCATGACGATCACGGCTGCAATACCGATGATCACGCCCAGCGAAGTCAGCGCGCTGCGCATCCAGTTGCCACGCAGGGGGCAAAGATCGCGGTGCGGATGATGTCGGAGAAATTCATGCCGCCACCCCGGCATCGGCCTGCTCGGCGAGCCTGCCATCGTGCATCACCACCGTGCGGTCGGCATGGGCGGCGACATGGGCATCGTGGGTGATCAGGATCACCGTGTGCCCGTCGTCGCGCAGGCGCTTGAACAGGGCCAGGATCTCCTCGCCGGTACGGCTGTCCAGTGCGCCGGTCGGCTCGTCCGCCAGCAGGATCGGCGGGTTGTTGATCATCGCCCCGGCGATCGCCACGCGCTGCTGCTGGCCGCCGGACAGTTCGTTGGGCTTGTGGCCGGCGCGCTCGCCCAACCCCACCGCGGCCAATGCATTGCGCGCGCGCTCGTTGCGCTCGGCCGGCGGCACCCTGGCATAGCCCAGCGGCATGGCCACGTTCTCAAGCGCGCTCAGCCGCGGCAGCAGGTGGAAGCCCCAACACGAATCCGATCTTGTGCAGGCGCAGGTCGGCGAGCTCCTCGGCGTCGAGCCGCGACACATCCTCGCCATCGCAGAAACAGGTGCCGGTGGTCGGCCGATCGAGGCAGCCGATCATGTTCATCAGCGTCGACTTGCCCGAACCGGACGGACCCATGATGGCGAGGAACTCGCCCGCGTCCACGCGCAGGTCCACGTCCCTGAGCGCGACCACTTCCGCTTCGGTTCCGGCGTTGTAGATCTTGCCCATTCCGCGGATCTCGATCACCGGGGCGGGCCTTAGCGTCCGGCGACGCGCTCATCCGGGGGTCCGCTCGCCGGTGATGATCTGGTCGCCCTCGGCAATGCCACCGCCGGAGATTTCCGTACTGCTGCCATCGCTGGCGCCGACCCGCACCATCACCGGCTGCGCCTTGCCGTCCACCAGCCTGTACAGGGTGGTGCGCCTTAACGTTGACCAGTCCGGACAGCGCCGTGTCCCATTCCTTCCTCCGCGCATCGTCAAGACTGTCCCGGAACGCGGCGAAGTCCTCCTTCATGCGCGCGGCCATGCGCTGGCGGATCTGCGCCTGCATGTCCCCGTTGCTGCCCCCGGCCATGACCATCGCGCCCGGAGGACCGAAGCCACCGGCCTGCCCGCCGGTATTGCGGCGCGCCTCCTGGCGCTGGCGGATCGCGGCTAAGGGCTTCGTCGAATTTCGACTGCTGGGCGGCATCGAGCTTGAGCCCGCCGGCAACGCGGGCGAGGTCGTCGGCCATGCCGCCGCCGGGTCGCTGCCCGGCCTGGCCCGGCGCCTGGCGTGGCGCGGGAACGCCGATGCCTCCGGCCGGTGCGGCGCTGGCCGGCTTGAAGCGCAGCGCGGCGTTGGAGACCTTCAGCACGTCGTCGCGCCGGCTCACTTCGATTTCGGCGTTGACGGTCAGCCCGGGAAGCAGGGTGCCGTCGGCGTTGTCGACGTTGACCACCACCGGATAGGTCACCACGTTGTTGGTGGTGGTCGCCGACAGCCGGACCTGCTGCACCTCGCCACGGAACTGGCGATCGGGGAAGGCATCAACGGTGAACGACACGCCTTGGCCCGGCCTGACCTGACCGATGTCGGCCTCGTCCACCGCCAGCTCGATCTTCATCTGCGACAGGTCCTCGGCGATGGTGAAAAGCTCCGGCGCCTGCAGGCTGGCGGCCACGGTCTGGCCCGGTTCGATGCTGCGGGTCAGGACCACGCCATTGACCGGCGAGCGGATCACGGTACGGTCTAGGTTGACCCGCGTGGTCTGGGTGGCGGCCGTCTGCTGCTGGATCTGCGCGCGGGCCGAAGCGACCTGGGCGTCGGCCTGGTCGAGCGCGGCCCGGGCCAGGTCGACATCACTGCGCGCGACCAGCTGGCGCTGCACCAGCTCGGCCTTGCGGTTGTAATCCAGCTGCGCATTGCGCTGCGTGGCTATCGCCTGGTTGAGGCTGGCCCGGGCATTGGCGACCTGCGCGTTGCCCTGCGCGATCTGGGTCTCGTAGGTTTTCGGGTCGATGCGTGCCAGCACCTGGCCCTGTCTGACCTCGTCGTTGAAGTCGGCCAGCACTTCCAGCACCTGCCCGGAAATCTGGCTGCCGACGGTCACCGTCGAAATCGCGCTGAGCGTGCCAGTGGAGGAAATCGCCACGCGAATGCCGCCGCGCTCCACCGGCGCGGTGCGGAACGCCGCTTCCTCGCCTGCGGCCTTGTGCTGGCGCCAGAACCAGACCCCGGCGCCGAGCAGGGACAGCACGACGAGGCCTGCCACGATGCGCACCGGCAGCGAATGGATGCGGGAGACCTGGGGACGGGGCGATCGGCTCATGCGCGCAACTTGGATGGGGTCGCACACTCTAACGCCCGATCCGGCGTCCGGTTGACGCGACCTCCGCCGTTCCGGGACCCGCTCAGCGCACGCCGCCGTCCCGGGACCCGAAGTGCACGCGCCCGACGGTCCCCGTATCCAGGGTGCTGGCCAAGGTCGATCGTCCAGCCGAAGCGCTCGCACAGGCGCAACACGATCGACAGGCCCAACCCCGGTGCCCATCGGCCGCTCGGGGGCGGCCCGGTAGAACGGCTCGAACGCCCGCGCCAGCGCCTCCGGGGCCATGCCGATGCCGGTATCGGCGACCACCACGCCGTCCGGTTCCACGGTGACCTCCACCGTGCCGCGGTCGGTATAGCTGCAGGCATTGCGCAGCAGGTTGCCGATGACCACATGCAGCACCCGCGGCGGCGCATACAGCTGTGGCCGGCCGTTGCAATGCACCTCCAGCGCGACCGGCTTGTCGCCGAGCAGCGCGCGTGCGTTGGCGGCCTCTTCCTGCACGACCTCGCAGACATCGAACCACTCGCTTTGCGGCTCGATCTCCGATTCGCGCGCCAGGATCAGGAAGGCATCGATCACCGCCTCCATGTCCCGCCCCGAACGCTGGATCCGCTGCAGGCTCCGGGCGACCCGGGCAGGCACCTCCGGCTCTTCCAGCGCCATGTCGCTGGCCACGCGGATCACGGTCAACGGGGTGCGCAGCTCGTGGCTGGCATCCCGGGTGAAGTTGCGCTCGCGCTCCAGCTGCGCCTCCACCCGCCCACCCAGTGAATGCAGGGCCCGCGCGAGCTGCCGCGCCTCGCCCTCCATGTCGGCCGGCAACCGCTCCGGCGCCAGTGCGGCGATGTCGGGATGGCGCGGATCCCAGCGCGAAACCTGCCGGGCCAGCCAGGCCACCGGCGAAACCAAGGCGCTTGGAAGCCTTGTAGGTCAGCCAGGTCGCGCCGTAGATCGCGAACAGGGTCAGCATCGCCGGCAACACGGCGAACCACAGCGCCACCCGCGTGGCCTGCTCGCGCAGGTACACCAGATAGAGGGTGCCGGCCTTATTGCTGGTCGACCCAGACCAGTGCGCCGTCGTCGGCCAAGGTCATGGAAGCCCGGGGTCAGCGGCCGCAGGTGTGGTGGCAACGACAGGTTGGAGTAGCCGGCCTCGACCAGATAACCGCGCAAGGCGTAGTTGTTGGGCGGCGGCTGCGCGGCCGACGCCTCGTGCAATTGCCAGTAGTGGTCGGCCTCGTCCTGCAGCGTGGCCTGGATGAAGCTGTACTTGAACAGCGCCGCCACCACGTAGAAGGCGACCAGGATCGCTGGGCTCGCCATCACCATCTGCACGATGAAGGCGATCCGGATCTTCCTTGGCAGGCCGTGGGGCATCGGGGCGGGAGTCGGGCGAGGCTGCCGAGTGTAGACAGACCTGGAGCGCTGCGGCGTTACCGGCCGCTCCGTGCCTGCCCGGACGCCGCCCTCGATATCCGGCGTCGCCCGGGCCATGCTCGACTCAGTTGGTCGTCACCGGCTGGGCGATGTCCGCCACCCGGTAACCCGCGCTCTGCACGGTATGCAGCAGCGGCCGGTCGAACGGCTTGTCGATCACCTTGCGCAGGTTGTACAGGTGGCTGCGCAGGGTGTCGGAGTCCGGCAAGCTGTTGCCCCAGATCTCCCGTTCGATCTCCTGGCGACTGACCACGCGCGGAGACTCGCGCATCAGGATGGTGAGCAGCTTCAGCCCGATCGGCGAAAGCTGCAGCTCGGTGTCACCGCGCGTCACCCGCATGCTCACCGGGTCCAGCACCAGGTCGGCCACCGTCAGGACCTCGGAACCGACCTGGCGGCGCTCCCGCCTGATCAGCGCGCGCAGACGCGCTTCCAGTTCCTGATGGCGAATGGTTTGGTGAGGTAGTCGTCGGCGCCGTGGCTCAGGCCGGTAAGCTTGTCGTCGAGCGTGTCGCGCGCGGTCAACATCAACACCGGGGTGGACTTGCGCGCATCGCTGCGCAGCCGACGGCAGACCTCGATTCCGTCCAGACGCGGCAACATCAGGTCCAGGACCACGGCGTCATAGCTGTTCTCAGCCGCCAGCCGATAGCCGTCCAGACCATCGGCGGCATAGTCGACCTCGAAACCGCGGCTCTCGAGATACTCGCCGATCATCTCCGAGATGTTTCGATTGTCCTCGACGACCAGCACGAGCCCCGAGGTTTCTTTGCCCTGACGCATGCCCCCTCCTGCTTTTCAGTTTTGTGAAGCCTGCACAAGCCGGGGTCGATGGCATGTGAAGGCTCGCCATATAACCGCCAGTCCTTCAACTGCGGTTCAGAGCATCGGCTCGAGTACGGGCCATACGTTGTCGAGCAGGCGCGGCTGCGCGGCGGCGACCGGATGCAGGCCGTCGGCCTGCATCAGGCCCGGCTGCAGGGCCACGCCCTCGAGGAAGAACGGCACCAGCGCGGTCCCGCCGTGACCGGCCGCGAGCTCGGCATAGGTACGGCGCAGGCGTTCGCGGTAGGCGGGGCCATAGTTGGGCGGGACATCGATTCCCAGCAGCAGCACCTTTGCGCCAGCGGCGTCGGCCAGCATGATCATGCGCTCCAGGTTGCCGCGCAGCTGCGCCGGGGCAAGGCCGCGCAGCGCGTCATTGCCGCCCAGCTCGATCACCACGACGGCAGGCCGGTGCCTGTCCAGCAGACCGGGCAGCCGGACCATAGGCACCGGCGGTGGTTTCGCCGCTGATGCTGGCGTTGACCACCTTGCGGGGCGGGGTGACCTCCTTGCCGATCCGTCGTTCGAGCAGGCTGACCCAGCCTGAGCCGGCAGGTATGTTGTGTTCGGCACTGAGGCTGTCGCCCAGGACCAGTACCGGACCGGTGCGGCCGTCGGCCGTACCTCTGGCACAGGCCAGTGGCGATACCAGCAGCGAAGCTGCCAACAGCAGCCAGCAGCCCAGCCAGCGTTTCCCCGTCTCACGCATCCGCATCCGCATCCCGGAGCCTCCCATCGATACCCGGTCCCCTTGTGCAACCAGCATAGCCACTGCCGCGATCACCGTTCGCGAGGTCGGCAAGTCCGTCACCGGCCCCGAGGGCGAGGTCCGGATTCTCGATGGCGTGGACTTGACCGTCGATGAAGGCGGCACGGTCGCCATCGTCGGCGCGTCCGGCTCGGGCAAGACCACGCTGCTGGGCCTGCTTGCCGGGCTGGACCTGCCCAGCCGCGGCACGATCAGCCTGGCCGGCCAGCGCCTGGAGGCACTCGACGAGGAGGCGCGCGCGGCGCTGCGCGCGCGCGAAGTCGGCTTCGTGTTCCAGAGCTTCCACCTGCTGCCTTCGCTGACCGCGGAGGAGAACGTGTCGCTGCCGTTGGAGCTGGCCGGGCGCGAAGACCCGGCGCGCGTGCGCGAGGTGCTCGCGGCGGTCGGGCTGGAGCCGCGTCGTCGCCATTATCCGCGCCAGCTCTCCGGGGGCGAACAGCAGCGCGTTGCGCTGGCGCGCGCCTTCGTCGGCCGGCCGCGGATCCTGTTCGCGGACGAACCCACCGGCAACCTCGACCAGGCCACCGGCCAGCACGTCAGCGACCTGCTGTTCGAACTCAACCGCCACCATGGCACGACGCTGGTGCTGGTGACCCATGACCTGGCCCTTGCACGGCGCTGCCAGCGCATCCACCGGCTCGACGGCGGCCGGCTGCATCCGGCGGCCGATGCCGGAACGGAGTCCGCCGCATGAACGTGCTGCGGCACGCGACCCGCTCGCTGAAGCGCGAGTTCCTCGCCGGCGACCTGCTGACCGTGTTCGCGGCGCTGGTGCTGGGCGTGGCGGCGATGACCGCCGTCGGCACGCTGGTCGACCGGGTCACGCTGGCCTTGACCTCCAGCGCCGCCGAGGTGGTGGGTGGCGACCTGGGCCTGCGCGGCCGCGAGGAGCCACCCGCGGAGTTCGCAGACCAGGGCGCAGCAGCAGCGCGGGTTGCGCAGCGTGCGCATGGTCGCCTTCCCCAGCGTGCTGTTCCACGGCGAGGCCAGCCAGATGGCCACGGTCAAGGGTGTCGGCGACGGCTATCCGCTGCGCGGGCAGTTGCTGGTCGGCCGCGAAGCTTCGGGCCTGCAGGGCGCGCCGGCCGGCACGCCGGCACCGGGCATGGCCTATGCCGATCCGCGCCTGCTCGACGCACTCGGCGTCGGCGTCGGCGACGACATCGAATTCGGCAGCGGACAACTGCGCATCGCCGGCGTGCTGCTGGCCGAACCGGACGCGTCGGGCGAGCTGCTGCAGATGGCGCCGCCACTGCTGGTCAATCGCGCCGATATCGACAGCGCCGGCCTGCTCGGTCCCGGCAGCCGTGCCTCGTACCGGCTGATGTTCGCCGGCGAGGCGGACGCCATCGCCGACCTGCGCCAATGGCTGCAGCCGCGCCTGGACGGACGCGTGCGCCCTGGTGACGATCGAGGACGCCCAGCGCGGTATGCGCAATTCGTTCGACCGCGCCGGCCGCTTCCTCGCGCTATCGGCGCTGCTGGCGGTGCTGCTGGCCGGGGTGGCCACCGCGCTGGCGGCCAACCGCTTCGCCCTGCTCCGCATCGACACCGTCGCGGTGCTGCGCTGCCTGGGCGCACGCCAGCGCGACATCCTGGCGGCGTTGTCCCTGCAGCTGCTGTTGCTGGCGATACCGGCCTGCGCGCTCGGGATCGGCATCGGCATGCTCGCGCAGATGGTGCTGGTCGAGGCCTTGGGCAGCCTGATCCCGGCACGCCTGCCGTTGCCGCAGGCCGCACCGGTGCTCAGCGGCGCGGGCATCGGCCTGCTGCTCCTGCTCGGCTTCGGCCTGCCACCACTGCTGCGCCTGCGCGGGGTGCCGCCAATGCGCGTGCTCAACCGCAGCTTCGCCGCACTGCCACCGGCCTCGCTGCTCACCTCTGCTTACCGCACTGGCCGCGACCGTGGCGCTGGCGGTGTACGCCACCGGCGACCTGCAACTCGCGACCTGGGTCCTCGGTGGCCTTACCGTGCTGGCGGTGCTGGCCGCCCTTACCGGCGCGGCGCTGCTGTGGCTGCTGCGCCGGCTGCAGCGGCACGCGCATGGCGCCTGGAAACTCGGCCTTACCGCGCGCTGACCCGACGCCGCGCACTGGCGGTGGTGCAGCTGGTCGGGCTGTCGCTGTCGCTGTGCGCGCTGTTGCTGCTGGCGGTGATCGGCCCAGGCCTGCTGTCGGAGTGGCGCGACCGGTTGCCGCCGGACACGCCGAACCATTTCCTGCTGAACGTGCAGCGCGACCAAGGCCGACGCGGTCGAGCGGACGTTGCGCGGCGTCGGCGTGGACCAGCCCGACCTGCAACCGTTCGGCACCGGCCGGCTGGTGGCGATCAACGGCCAGCCGCCACGGCGCAGCGCCGACGATGCCGACGACGGCAACGACGACGACTCCAACCGTCCCGTCAACTTCTCCTGGCGCACGACGTTCCCGCCGGCCAACACGCTGCTGTCGGGCGAATTCTGGACACCGGGCAGCACCGCCGCCGAAGCCTCGGTCGAAGACGGCTGGGCCAAGCGCTACGGACTGGTACTCGGCGATACCGTCACCCTGCAGCTGGGCGAACAGGCGCGCACGTTCACCGTGACCAGCCTGCGCAAGGCCGACTGGGATTCGTTCCGGGTCAACTTCTTCGTACTGCTCAACGCCGGCGCGGTCGGCGATGCACCGTACAGCCTGATCTCCAGCTTCCACCTGCCCTCGGGACGCACCGTGGCGCTGGCGCCGGTCACGCGCGAATTCCCCAACGTGTCGGTGCTGGAGGTCGACGCGATCCTGCAGCGGGTGCGCGAGGTGATCGAGCGCGTTGCCCAGGCGGTGCAGCTGGTGATGGGCTTCAGCCTTAGCAGCCGGCGTGCTGGTGCTGCTGGCCGCGCTGCAGGCCACCGCCGGCGAGCGCCGGTACGACAGCGCCGTGCTGCGCACGCTCGGCGCGCGCCACGGCCAGCTGCGCGGCGCGGTGCTGGTCGAGTTCGGCGCGCTGGGTCTGCTCGCGGCGATGCTCGCGGTCGGCGCGGCGGCGGTGATCGGCACGCTCGTGTCGCGGCAGCTGTTCGACCTGGCGTTGTCGCCGCCCCGGGGTGCGCTGCTCGCCGGTGGCGCCGGCGGCGTGCTGCTCAGCCTGCTGGCCGGCTGGTCGGGCACCCGGCGGATCCTGCGCACGCCGCCGGCGCTGGCCCTGCGCGAAGCCTGAGGCGCACCGGCGACCGGGGGCGCTGGCTTATGCTGCGCTCCCGCCCGTCCCCGCGCACCTTCATGCCCAGCCTGCCCCTGTCGAGCTACCTGATCCCGGTCCTGCTGCTGCTCGGCAGCAACGTGTTCATGACCTTCGCCTGGTACGGACACCTGAAGTACAAGAGCGCGCCGCTGCTGGCCGTGATCCTCGTCAGCTGGGGCATCGCGTTCTTCGAGTACGTGCTGATGGTCCCGGCCAACCGCATGGGCAGCAATGTCTATTCGGTGGTCCAGCTCAAGACCATCCAGGAGATCATCACCCTGGTGGTGTTCGCGGGCTTCTCCGCCTGCCATCCTGGGCCAGCCGCTGAAGTGGAACCACTACGCCGCCTTCGCCCTGATCGTCGGCGCGGCATTTCTCATGTTCTACGACGGCCCTGCCGCGGCGCACTGAGGCGCCGTCGCGGGGTGTTCAGAAGCGGATCTTCCCCACCAGGATGTCCTTGAACATCACCCAGTCGCCGGCGAACGAATAGAACGGGTGGCGGAACGTGGCCGGCCGGTTCTTCTCGAAGAAGAAATGCCCGACCCAGGCGAAGCCGTAGCCGCAGACCAGCGCGGCGAGCAGCCATCCCGGCTCGCGCCGGAAGAGCGCCACGGCGAGCAGCACCAGCACCCCGCAGCTGCCGATGAAATGCAGCCGGCGCGAGGTGCGGTTGGCATGCTCGCCCAGATAGAACGGATAGAACTCGCGGAAGCTGGCGAAGCGGGCCATGGCGTTCTCCCTCGGCAATCGTGCCTATGTGTTGCGCGGCGCGAACATGATCACCGCCATCCCGGCCAGGCACAACGTCGCGCCGAGCAGGTCCCAGCGGGTCGGCCGCACGCCATCGACCCACCACAACCAGAAGACCGCCAGGCTGACGTAGACACCGCCATAGGCCGCGTAGACCCGGCCGGTGGCGGTCGGATGCAGGGTCAGCAGCCAGGCGAACAGGGCCAGGCTGGCGGCGGCCGGCAGCAACAGCCACGCGCTGCCGCCATTGCGCAGCCACGACCACACCAGCCAGCAGCCGCCAATCTCGGCCAGCGCGGTCAGGACGAACAGCAGGACGGTGAGCATGCGCGCCGGCGACTCAGTCCGCTTGGCCGCGCTCTATCCGCTTGGCGCGGTTCCAGTAGGCGTCCTGCTGATCGAGCGCAAGCGTGGGCAACGGCGTGCCATCGGCCTCGGCCAGCTGCTCCATCGCGCGGAAGCGGCGCTCGAACTTGTGGTTGGCATGGCGCAGCGCGGCGCCGACGTCGACCTTGGCGTGGCGGGCCAGGTTGGCGGCGACGAACAGCAGGTCGCCGATCTCGTCCTCCAGCCGCGCGCGATTGATTCCACGTCGCCACGGGCGAACTCGGCGCGGACTTCCTCGATTTCCTCGTGCAGCTTGGCGATCACCGGCTCCGGCCCGGGCCAGTCGAAACCGGTGCGGGCCGCGCGCGATTGCAGCTTTCACCGCACGCTGCCACTCCGGCAGGCCGCGCGAGATCCCGGCCAGGGCGGAGCGGTCGGCCTCGCCGGCCGCCTCGCGCTCGGCGCGCTTGATCGCCTCCCAGTTGCGGGTCTGCTCCTCGGCATCGGCGAAGCTCGCATCGCCGAATACGTGCGGATGGCGCCGCACCATCTTGTCACCGATCGCGCCGGCGACGTCGTCGAAGCCGAACGCCCCCTGTTCGCTCGCCATCTGCGCATGGAACACCACCTGCAGCAGCAGGTCTCCGAGTTCGTCCTTCAGCGCGCCCAGGTCGTTGCGATCGATCGCGTCGGCGACCTCGTAGGCTTCCTCGATCGTATATGGGGCGATGGTGGAGAAGTCCTGTTCCAGGTCCCACGGGCACCCTCCCTGCGGATCGCGCAGGCGGGCCATAATCCGGAGCAGGCGGTCGAGCGGCGGTACGTGCGGGTCCATGCGGCGACTCTAGCGCGACCGGCCAGACGGGGCGACGCGCCCCGCGGCCGTCACAGCCAGTCCCGCCATGGCAGGTCCGGGTCGCCCAGCGCGATGAAGTCGCCGTTGAGCAGCGACTCGCGACGGTTGTAGCGGAACGGCTTGCCGGTGTCGGCAGACAGCAGCGCGCCGCCGGCGGCCTGCAGCACGCACTGGGCCGCGGCGGTATCCCATTCGGAGGTCGGGCCGAAGCGCGGATACACGTCCAGGCCGCCCTCGGCGATCCGGCAGAACTTCAGCGAGGAACCGAGCGCGACCTCCTCGATCGCACCCATCCGGTCGAGTACCGACTGGGTGCGTGGGTCGCGGTGCGAGCGGCTGGCGGCCACGCGCAGCGGCGCGGTCGCCGGCGCGCGCGCGCGCAGCGGGAGTCGCGCTGGCCATCGCGGCGATACGCGAGTTCGCCGCGCACCGCATGCCATACCTCGCCACCGACCGGCGCCTGGACCACGCCCATCGCCGGCGCACCCAGATGGATCAGCGCGATGTTGACGGTGAACTCGCCGTTGCGCTTGACGAACTCGCGGGTGCCGTCGAGTGGATCGACCAGCCAGTAGCTCGCCCAGTGCCGGCGCGTCTCCCACGGCACGTCCGCCGACTCCTCGGACAGCACCGGCAGGTCCGGGGTGAGGCGTTCGAGACCTTCGACGATGACCCGGTGCGCGGCCAGGTCGGCGGCGGTCAGCGGGCTGGCGTCGTCCTTGTGGGTGACGTCGAAACCGCCGGCATAGACATCCATGATCGCCGCACCGGCCTCGCGGGCGATGGCAATGACCGTTTCCCGCAGGTCCGCGGTGATCTTGATCATCGTGCAGCCAGCCAGGCGCGTGCGATGAACAGCGCGGCCAGCGACCGGCCTTCGGAAAAATCGTCTCGCAACATCAGCTTTTCAAGTTCCTGCAGCTTCCAGGGAATGACCTCGAGCTCCTCCGGCTCGTCGCCGGGCAGCTTCTCGGGATACAGATCGCGCGCCAGCACCAGCCACGAGACGTGGCTCATGTAGGTGGGCGCCAGGGTCAGGCCGCGCAGCACGTCGATCCGGCGCGCGCCGTAACCGGCTTCTTCCTTCAACTCGCGGTCCGCGGCCTGTTCGGGCGTCTCGCCGGCATCGATCCGGCCCTTGACCAAGGCCCAGCTCGTAACGATGCACGCCGGCCGCGTATTCGCGCACCAGCAACACCGTCTCGTCGTCCAGCATCGGCACCACCACCACCGCGCCGTGGCCACGGCTGACCATGCGCTCGAAGCGACGGCGCTCGCCATTGGCGAACTCCAGGTCCAGCTGCTCGAGCCGGTAGGGACCGGCGTCCTGCGCGGTGGTGCCGTGGACGAGCGGCAGGCGGCGGCTCATCGCAGGCTCCCGCGGCGCGGCCGCGGTGCGGCCGATATCATGGCGGGATGCACGGACGTACTCATGAGCCGCAAATCCTAGCAGACCCGGCAGCCGCGCAGTCCGCCATACAGTGGCGCACGCGCGACCTCGGGGTGCTGTGGCACCCCTGCACGCAGATGCGCGAGCACCCGGACGTCCTGCCGCTGGTGCCCATCGAGCGTGGAGACGGCGCGTGGCTGCTCGGATACGACGGCCGCCGTTACCTGGACGGCGTCAGCAGCTGGTGGACCAACCTGCACGGGCATGCCGAGCCCCGCATCGCCGAGGCCATCGCGCGGCAGGCGCGCACGCTTGAACAGGTGATCCTGGCCGGTTTTTCGCACGCGCCGGCGGTGGAACTGGCCGAGCGCCTGCTGGCCCCGGCGCCGCGCCAGCCCGGTCGCGCGCCCTTTACCAAGGTCTTCTACGCGGACAACGGCTCGGCCGGCGTCGAAGTGGCCTTGAAGATGGCGTTCCACTGGTTCCGCAACCGTGGCGAACCCGGGCGCACCAAGTTCGTTGCATTGGAAAACGGTTATCACGGCGAGACGCTGGGCGCGCTGGCGGTCGGCGACATCCCGCTGTACCGGCGCATCTATGCCCCCTTGCTCGCCGAAGCGCTGTTCGCCCCCTCGCCGGACGCATACCAGGCCGCGCCGGGGAAACCGCCGCGGAACGCGCCGCGCGCGCCGCCGACGCCCTTACCGACCTGTTCGACCGCCATCCGGGCGAGATCTGCGCGGTGATCCTCGAGCCACGCCTGCAGTGCGCGGGCGGCATGCGCATGCACGATCCGGCGTATCTGCGCCGCGTGCGCGAACTGTGCGATGCCAACGGCATATTCCTGATCGCCGACGAGATCGCCACCGGCTTCGGCCGTACCGGCACGATGTTCGCCTGCGAACAGGCCACCGTCGCCGGTTCCGGCGGGGAGGAGGGATGCGTCACCCCCGACCTGCTGTGCCTGTCCAAGGGCCTGACCGGCGGCTTCCTGCCGCTGGCCGCGGTGCTGGCCACGCAGTCCATCTATGACGGATTCCTCGACGATTCGCGCGAACGCGCGTTCCTGCATTCGCACAGCTACACCGGCAATCCGCTGGCCTGCGCCGCCGCCCTCGCCTCGCTGGACATCTTCGCCAGTGACGACGTGCTCGCCCGCAACCGCGTCACCGCCGCGCGGATGGCACAGCTGGCGGCGCCGCTTGCCACGCACCGGCACGTCGCCGACGTGCGCCAGGCCGGCATGGTGGTGGCCTTCGAGCTCACCCGCGACGGCCGGCGCGATGCGCCGTTCGATCCCGCGTCGCGGGTCGGCCTGCACGCCTACCGCGCCGCGCTGGGACGTGGCGTGCTGCTGCGGCCGCTCGGCGACGTGCTGTACTGGATGCCACCCTACTGCATAGACGAGGCCCAGCTGGAGCTGCTCGCCTCGGTCACCGCCGAGGCCATCGAGGAGACCACCGCATGCGCCTGACCCGCTGCCATGTCGACCTGGTCCTGCGGCCCGGCACCGAAGTCACGCTGCCCGAGCATGCCGCCAACCACCTGTCCCGGGTGCTGCGCCTGCGCGAAGGCGACCCGTGCGTATTGTTCAACGGCGACGGCAACGACTACCCGGCGCGCCTGGTCGCCGTCGGCAAGCGCGAGGTGCGCGCAGAAGTGCTGGCCGTGCAGGCCGTGGAGAACGAGTCGCCGCTGTCGATCGTCCTGCTGCAGGGCATTGCCCGTGGCGAGAAGATGGACCTGGTCCTGCAGAAGGCCACCGAGCTGGGCGTGGCCGCGATCGTGCCGGTGTCGGGCGAGCGCACCGAGGTTCGGCTGGACGCCGAGCGCGCGGAAAAGCGGCTGGCGCACTGGCGCAGTGTGGTGACCTCGGCCTGCGAGCAATCCGGGCGCGCGCGGGTACCCGCGCTGTCGGCCCCCGCGGCGCTGGATGCCGCCGCGCGCGCACTCACCGGCGATGGCCTGCGGCTGGTACTCGACCCGCTGGGCGAGCACCGGTTCGACAGCCCTGGCCGCGCCGCCCGGCGGCACCGCCTGGATCGCGATCGGACCGGAAGGTGGCTGGTCGCCGCGCGATCGCGACATCCTGCGCGCCGCCGGCTTCACCGGCCTGCGCCTGGGCCCGCGCGTGCTGCGGACGGAAACCGCAGGCCTGGCCGCGATCGCGGCGTTGCAGGCGCGGTTCGGGGACCTGTAACGGGCCTTCGGGCCCGGCGCGGACAGGCGACGGCGCACAGAGGCCCCGTCACGAGGTCGCTCAGGCGATGGCGGACAGCGCCTCGCCGAGCATGCGCTCCACGCCTTCCAGATCCGGCAGCAGCGCGCTCTGCTCGCCGAGCAGGACGCGCATCTGCACGCCACGCGGCAGCTCGTCCTCGGACGCGTCAGCCAGCAGGCTGTCGCGAGGCACCGAGACCAGCTGCGGGAACGATGCGGTCAGCAGGGCGAAGTACGGCAGGGTTTCGTCCTTGCCGAGGCCCTTGAGCACGATCACGCGGTTGTTGCGCATCGCCGGCTCATCGCCGAGCCCGGCAAGACGCGAGAACGCCACCAGCGGCACGTTCCAGCCGTGCCATACGATCTGGCCAGCCAGCCATTCGGGCGCGCCTTGCACCGGCTCGATCGCCACGCGCGCGAGCACCTCGGCCACGGTCGCGTTGGGCAGCAGCAGCCGCTCCTCGCCAACCTGGATCATGACCCCGCGGATTTCGTCGCTGTTGTACGCCATCTTTCCTTCGTCCTCGAACGTTCGCGCCGGTCAGTGCCAGCGCGCGACCAGCTGTTCGGCCAACTGCGCGGGGGTGCCCAGTTCGACACCGCCCGCCGCCACCAGTTTCACCGCCGTCGCGTCGTAGCAGCCCTCAAGCGCCTGCCCGGCCACGTAGCCGCCACGGGTCGCCAGGCCAGCACGGCATCCACGCGCGACGGCTCGGCTCCGCTGAGGACGATGACCGCGCTTTCCGCCGGCGGCAGGGCTTCGACCGGCTCGCTGCCGCCGTCGATGAACACCATGCCGTCGTTCCTACCTCGATGCCGACGCGCTCGGGCAGAACGTAGATCGTCGCCTGCGACAGTGCGTCGCCCGGCATCGCCATGGCTACCGGAAGCGCCGACACGCGGGCCAGCTGCTTGACCAGGTTGTCGTAGCGGCCGCCATCGAGCTTGAGCTGGACCAGCAGCGGCCGGCTGAAGTCGGATGGCAACGCCGTGATCAGCTTGCGCACCGCGTCGGGGCCGCCAACACCTGCGACCACGAGCACCGCGCCCTTGACCATAGCATGGCCGCCCTCCGGCTCCAGGGCGACCAGCTCCAGCCTGGAAAAATCGGGCAGTGGCGGCGGCCCGCGCCCCACGCGCTCCAAGTCCGCCGCCGCCGTGTCGTTCCTCGGCGACCAGTCATGCGCCTCCGGGGAAAACGCCGGCTCGGCGACCAGGTCACCGGGACGGTCTTCCGGCAATCCGGACGCCAGCGCGGCGGCTTCGGCCAAGGTGGCGCTCGAACGGATCCTCGGCGTGCAGCTGTTGCGGTGTCGTCGGGTAGCCGGGCTGCAGATCGACCACCAGGTCCTGTTCGCGACCCGGCGGCAGCACGTCGTCATGGCCGTACAGCTTGGCGGCCAGGTGGCGGATCCAGCGTTGCGCCTCCCAGCCGTCACGACGCGCGGCCAAGGTCGGCTTCGTCGAAGATCACCAGCAGGCCAAGGCGCCTCGAGCACGGGCTCCAGGCGACCAGCGCATCCTCGACGGCCGGTTCCAGCGCGACCAGCACGGCCTGCGGTGAAGCGGCGGCGAGCGTGGCGGCGTCGAGCGCGGTCGGGTCCTCCTCCAGCACCAGCTGGCCGCCGGCCGCGTCGAGTGCTTCGCGCAGGCGATCGCGCGCCGCACCGGCACGCGCCAGCAGGGCAACGGACTTGCGCGAATCAGCCGCGTGCACGTGCGATCCCCAACAGGTCGTAGACGTTCCGCATCAGGTCCAGCTCCTTAGTAAGGCTTGCCCAGGTAGCGCTGCACGCCGATCTCGAACGCGCGCTGGCGATGCTTCTCGCCGGTACGCGACGTGATCATCACGATCGGCACCCCGCGGAACCGCTCGTCGCCACGCATGGCCGTGGCCAGCTCGTAGCCGTCCATGCGCGGCATTTCGATATCGAGCAGCATCAGGTCCGGCACGCGTTCCTCGAGCCGCTCCAGCGCCTCGATGCCATCGCGGGCGACCACCACTTCGAAGTTGTGGCGCTCCAGCACGCGGCTGGTGACCTTGCGCATGGTCAGCGAATCGTCGACCACCATGACCAGCGGCACGTGGCGCTGCTGGTTCGATGCGCCGTCGGTCGCCGGCCGTTCCGGCTGGGCCAGGGTGGCGACGTACCAGCGGAGCCACGTCGAGGATCACCACCACGCGGCCGTCACCGGTGATCGTCGCGCCGTAGATGCCCGGCACCGACGAGATCTGCAGGCCGACCGGCTTGACCACGATCTCGCGGTTGCCGACCACCTGGTCGATGGCCACGGCCGCGCGCAGGTCGCCGGCACGGACCAGCAGCAGCGGTACCTGTGCCTTACCTTCCGCCTTGGCCGCGCCCTGCCCGACCAGCAGACCCAGGTCGTGGAGCACGTACTCCTCGCCCGCGTAGCGGTAGCTGCCGCCACCGGTTTCGAAGCGCTCGCGCGAGATCCGGCCGATGCCGCTGACCGAAGCGACCGGCACCGCATAGGTGGTGTCGCCGATCTGCACGAACACCGCCTGGGTGACCGCTGGGGTCTGCGGCAGGCGCAGGGTGAAGGTGACGCCCTTGCCGGCGGTCGATTCGATCTCGACCGTGCCGCCAAGCTGGCGCACTTCGTTGCGGACCACGTCCATGCCCACGCCGCGGCCGGCCAGCTGGCTGACCTTTTCCGAGGTGCTGAAGCCCGACTCGAAGATCACCGAATCCAGCTCGGCGTCGCCCAGTTCGGCGTCCAGCTTGATCAGGCCGCGCTGCTCGGCGCGACGGCGGATCGCAGCGCGGTCCGCGCCACGGCCGTCGTCGGTCACCTGCAGCACGATTTCCGAACCCTCGCGGCGCAGCGCGATGGTGATCGAACCTTCCTCGTCCTTGCCCGCGGTACGGCGGTCGGCCGGCAGCTCGAGGCCGTGCGCCACCGAGTTGCGCAGCATGTGTTCCAGCGGCGCGACCATGCGGTCGAGCACGTTGCGGTCGAGTTCGCCGTGGGTACCTTCCAGCCTGAGCTGGACCTGCTTCTTGGTGTCGTGCGCGGCCTGGCGGACCACGCGACGCAGGCGCGGCACGATGCTGTCGAACGGCACCATGCGCGCGCTCATCAGGCCGTCCTGCAGCTCCGAGCTCACGCGCGACTGCTGTTGCAGCAGCACGTCGTACTGGCGCGCCAGGTCGTCGAGCACGCCCTGCAGGCCGGTCAAGTCGGCCGACGATTCGTTCAGCGCGCGGCTGAGCTGCTGCAGCGTGGAGAAGCGGTCCAGTTCCAGCGGATCGAAGGTCGGGTCGGCGCTGTCCTGTTCGCGCTGGTAGCGGGCGACGATCTGCGCCTCGGTTTCCAGGTCAGGCGGCGCAACTGGTCGCGAAGACGCGCGTTGGTGCGGTCCAGCTCGGCCATGGCGCTGCGGAACGCGCCCAGCTGCTGTTCCAAGGCGCGAGCGGTAGATCGCCACTTCGCCGGCGTGGTTGACCAGGTTGTCGAGCAGGTCCGCGCGCACGCGCACCTGCTCCTGTGGCGCACGCGGCACGCCCTCCTCGGTCGTCGCGGCGTGCGCGTCGTCCTCGACCGGTGCCGACAGCGGCGTCTGCACCAGCGCCGGCGCGGCTGCCACTGCGGCCAGCTCGACCACGGACTCCGGCACGGCTGCCGCCGCGACCGGTTCGACCACAGGCGCCGCGGCCACAGGAGCGGACCCGGCGTCCTCGGCGGCCGCCACGACCACGTCGTCCGCCTCGACGACCGCCGTCGCAGGCTGGCCCCATCCTGGCCTCGAACTCTTCGATCAGTGCATGCGGCACATCGGTGACGCGATGGACGCGGGTGCGCTGCAGCAGGCGATGCAGGGTGTCGAAGCCGCGCTCGAGCAGCTGGATGTCGGTACGGCGCAGCTCGGTGCGCTGTTCGGCGGCGACCGCTTCCAGCAGCGATTCGATCACGTGGCCAAGGTCGCCGATGCTGGCGATCCCGGCCATGCGCGCACCACCCTTGAGGGTATGCAGGTCGCGCTGCAGGCCGACGATCGGCTCGCGTGCGGTGGTGTCCTCGCGTAGCGCCTGGATGAGCCCGTCGATGTGGTCGAGCAGGTCGACGCCTTCCTCGACGAAAATATCGACCAGATCGCGATCCAGTTCAGCGAAATCGAGCATCGGACCGTCGGGCACGACCGCCTCCTCGACACGGGACTCGGGCAGCGGCGCGCCAAGCGCCGGCAGTTCGACGGTTTCGCGCCGCACCATTTCCGCAACGGCGGCCTCGACCGTGATCGCTTCGACCGCATCGGCCTCGACGACGTCGCCGGCGTCGGCCTCGGTGGCTTCGACGGCTTCGGTATCGACAACGTCGATGGCCTCGGCAGCCTCCACACCGGCAACGTCCACGACTCCAGCTTCGGCCTCGATCGCCTCGGCCGCATCGGTTTCGACGAGCTCGGCTTCGAAGACGGCAACAGTCCCGGCTTCCGTCGCCTCGGCGACCTCGGCCTCGATCACCTCGATTTCGGCTGTTTCGGCCACTTCGAGTCCGTCCGGTTCGTGACCGGCCACCTCCACCTCGACCAGACCGGTGTCGATGCCTTCGAGCTCGACCAGCTCCATACCGAGGGCGTCGATGTCGCTGCCTTCCGGCGGGGCGATCCCGGCATCGCCGGGCTGGCCGCCGATATCGTCGATCCCGAGGACTTCGGCTCCGGCCGCATCGTCCTCGCGGAGCGCGTATGCAGATTCGCCGGCAACCAGGGACCAGCGCCGAGTCCGCTCCGGTAGCCGGATCGGTCAACGCATCGTCCAGCACGGCCTCGACCGGCGTGCTGCCGTCGCTGGCGGATGCCAAGGGCGGCGGCGTCCAACGGCACGTCTTCCTCCGCCATCCCGAGATAAGCGCTCAGGTCGACACCGGCCAATTCGCCGGCGTCGATCGCGATCGGCGCGGCCACCTCGGCCTCGGCCTCCATCGCCTGCGGCCAGCGCGCCTCCGGCAGGCTGCCGGCGAGCGCATGAAGGCGCGCGGACAGTTCCGTGAAGCGCGGGATCCGCGGCGACTCGGTCTGCAGCGCCCGGATGCAGGTGCGGATCGCGTCGGCCATGGCCGCCAGCGCGTCCACGGCAACCGCTTCCGGCACCAGCGACGCGGCCAGCGAGCGCTTGACGAACGTCTCGGCCGGATCGGTGACGCCGGTGATTTCCGGCACGTCCGTCATCGCGAACGCGCCGTTCATGGTGTGGATGGCGCGCAGCAGCGCGTCGGTCGCCGGCTCCGGCGCAGAGCGCGCGGCGGCGATCCAGCCGTCCACGGTTTCCAGGTGCTGGGTGACCTCGGCTTCGAGGATTTCGCGCAGCACGCTGTCCACCGAAGCCGGCGTGCCCTCTTCCATATCCCCGTCCACGGCCGGCACGGCGCCAGCGAGGTCGGCCACGGATGGCACGACGGTATCGGCCTCGACCAGCGGCACGGCAGCCGGTGCAGCGCCTGCCTGTGGCGCGTAGAAAGCATCCTCGCCAATGGCGACGCGGTCGGCGACCTTTTCGATCGCCGCCAGGTCGGCGCTGACGCTGCCCTGGCCGCGCAAGGCCACGTCGAACTGCGGCAGTACTTCGCAGGCCTGCTGCACCATCGCGACCACGGCCGGGCTCGCCGGCCGCGTGCCGTCGAGCACGCGGTTGAGCATGCCCTCTATTTTCCAGCTGAATTCGCCGAGCTCGCGCGCGCCGACCAGGCGGCCGCTGCCCTTGAGCGTATGGAACACGCGGCGGATCGGACGCAGGCGTTCCATCTCCTCGGGCGCCTGCTGCCAGTGCGGCACCATGCGCGCCAGGTTGGCCCGCTCCTCGTCGAATTCCTCGAGGAACACTTCGCGGATGTCGGCGTCGATGTCGTGGTTGTCGTCGAAGCCGCCGATCACCGGCTGGGCCAGCGGGGCATCCGCTGCCACAGGTACCGCCGCCACCGGCAACGCATCCAGCTGCGCGGCGGCCACCGAAATCTCCGCGATCAACGAAGTCGATTCGGCATCGAGCTCGATCCGGCTGATCCTGCTCTCGTAGACCTGCGCAGGACGCAGGTCCGGCTGGACCTTCATGCTCAGGCCCGGCCACTGCCCATGCACCGGGATCGGAGCAGCCGGCAGGGCGCCGTCCGCCCCGGCAAGCCCGGCCTCCGGCAGCTCTTCGCCAACGGACGTCGGTTCAACCGTCGGGGCTGCGAATGCCAGCCCTTCGACCGGCGCGTCCACGATGGGGTCGGTGGCCGCAACATCGCCGGTCGTGGCGTCGATGTCCGCGCCAGCGGTGTCGGCAGCCTCGATGTCGGTGACCTCGATGTCCGTGACTTCGATGTCCGTGACTTCGATGTCCGCAGGCTCGATGAGCGCAGCGTCGGCGGTCGTGTCATCCGCGGTCGCGGCTCAACTCCGCCTCGACCGGATCGAAACTGAGCCATTGCGTCGCCACGGTCGTGGCGGCGGGGGCGTCGAAGGAAACCGGCTCGATCACCGGCAGGTCGACCTCGGGCCCGGGCACCTCTAGCGCCTCGGGTTGCGGTGCCAGCACCGTATCGGCGCCGGCGAAACCGCCTGCCGGCAACCCGTGCTCGGCCGCGACCGGATCCCACGAGGTGGCAGCCAGCGCCGTCGGCGCGGCCAGGTGACGGCTGCGGCCGGCATCACCGGAACGGTCTCCGCCGGGGCCGGTTCTTCGGCCGTCGGCAGTGGCCAGTAGTTCAGGCTTTCCAGGCTGCTGCGCGCGATCTCGAGGATCTCGTCGCGCTTGGGGCGCCGGTCGCGCAGCGCTTCGAGGTAGTACTCCAGGCTGGCCATCGCATCGGCCAGCGTGTCCAGCTGGCGCCCGCTCGGCACGCGCCGGCGCTGCAGCAGCTCGGTGCCGATGTAGCGGCGCACCCCTTCGAGATAGTCGGCCGGCTGCGGCAGGTCGAGGATGCGCAGGGCGCCGGACACTTCCGACAGCAGCTGCGGCACGTCCTCGAGCCGGGAATGGTCCCAGTTGGTCTCGATGAACGCGACGAAATGTTCGCGCGCCGCCGCGAAGTTGGCGATGGCCTCGTGCGCAAGCACTTCGACCGTGCGCCGGGCCTCGGCTGCGGCGGCATCCTCGCCGCCGTCCTCGCCGGGCGCGCCCAGGCGCGCGACCTTAGTCGTCCAGCGAGGCATCCACGTAAAGCAGCGCACCGGCAATGTCCAGCAGCGCGCTCTCGCTGGCCGGCAGCTCGCCGCGCGCGATCCCTTCCAGCGCATCGCGCTGCTGCAGGACGACGTCGCGGGCCACGCCCAGGCCGAGCATTCCTGGGGTATCGGCCACGCTGGCCAGTTCGGCGGCCTGCGGCTGCAGGGCGGCCACGTCGCCACCGGTGCGCAGGTGCAGGTCCAGCGCATCCTTGACCCTGAGCAGTTCTTCCTTGACCACGCTGCCGACGGTATTGAGCAGGTCGCGGTTGCGACCGGCCAGGCTGCCGCGGGCGTGGTCCAGCTCGGCCTCGCTGGGCGCATGCGTGTCGAGGTCGAATGCCTCGCGCAGCGCATCCAGCGCAGGGTGCGGCACGCGCGCCCGGGCGACGAGGTACAGCAACTGCCGGGTCGGCTCCTTACTGGCCACGCCCCGGGCGACGGCCGGAGTGGTTTCGTCCTCGTGCGCCTGGCGCATCGCGCGCGCGATGCCGAGGAAGGCACTGCGCAGCGCTTCGGTCGGCGCCAGCGCTCCGTCCCGCAGGGCATCGGCCGCCGAAGACGACACCCACAGCATGCGCCGGGTGGTGTCGTGGTGGGCGTTCTGCAGCAGCTCGGCCGCGGCCGCGGCCAGCGCGGAAGACTCGGCCGGGGCACCCTGCTCCGGCCATGCCGACAGGGCCTGCTCGAAGCGCGCCTGCGCCGTGGCGACCCGGTCCCGGCGCTGCGTCCACGGCAGCGGCGAGGCCTCCGGCACCTGCTCGGGCAACGGCTGGCTCAGGTCCGGCGCAAACAGCACGCTCTCATTGAGCCCGGCCGCGCCGCGCGCGGCGCGGATGTCGTTGAGCAGCGGCAGCAGCACGATCGGGATGTCGCGATGGCCGTTCTGCAGGCGCTCCAGGTAGTCGGGCAACAGCACCGTACCGCGCATCAGCGTGGCGCAGGCTTCGTCCCGGTCGTTGGCCGCACCCTGCTGCACGGCCTCGGCCAGCAGCTCCATTTCCTCGGCGACCATGGCCGGGGCATACAGCTCAACCATGCGCAGCGTGCCCTGCACCTGGTGCAGGTAGCCGGCGCAGAAGCGCATCCGGCTGGTATCGGCCGGATCCTCGACGAAAGCCTCGATCTCGTTGCGCGCCTGGCGCAGCGTCTCGTCCAGTTCCGGCTTGACCCATCCGAGCACCGCATGGCTCATCGCGTCACGCAGTGCGCTCATCGGCGTCCCCTGCGAGAGCGTACCGGCGGGTGCCGGCGTGGCCGGGCATGCGGGTGTTGCGACCGATCCTCATCTCATTCCCCCGTCGCACGCCACTCAGGCCGGCAGCTTGAAGTCGGCCACCGAGCGGCGCAGGTCCGCCGCCAGTTGCGCTAGGTGGGCCGATCGAGTCGGCGGTCTGGCCGGCACCCCGCGAGGTCTGGCCCGAGATCTGCTGGACCACGCCCATCGTCTTGGTGATGTCGGCGGCCGCGCCAGCCTGCTGCTGGGCGGCGATGGAGATGTTCTTGATGAGGTCGTTCAGTGCGTTGGACACGCGCTCGATCTCGGTCAGCGCAGTGCCGGCGTCCTCGGCCAGGCGCGCGCCGGACACCACTTCAGCGGTGGTCTGCTCCATCGAGCTGACCGCCTCGTTGGTGTCGGCCTGAATCGCCTGGATAAGGCCTTCGATCCGTCGGGTCGCGCCCGAGGTGCGTTCGGCGAGGCGCTGCACTTCGTCGGCCACCACTGCGAAGCCGCGGCCGGTTTCGCCTGCCGCCGCGGCCTGCACGGCCGCGTTGAGCGCCAGGATGTTGGTCTGCTCGGAAATGTCGTTGATCAGTTCCACGATCGAGCCGATTTCCTGCGAGGATTCGCCCAGGCGCTTGATGCGCTTGGAGGTTTCCTGGATCTGGTCGCGGATCTGGTCCATGCCCTGGATCGTCTCGCGCACCACGCCGGCACCCTCGGCGGCGATGACCACCGAGCGCTGCGCCACTTCGGCCGACTCGGTCGAGTTGCGCGAGACCTGCTCGATGCTGGCCGCGATTTCATGGATGCGCTCGGAGGCGGCGGTGATCTGGTCGGCCTGGTGGTTGGAGGCTTCGGCCAGCTGCAGCGCGGTGGCTCTGGGTCCTGCGAGGGGCGGCGACCTGCACCGAGGTGTCGGTGATCGTGGTCACCAAGGTGGCGCAGCTCGTCCACCGCGTAGTTGATAGCGTCGGCGATCGCGCCGGTCATGTCCTCGGTCACCGAGGCCTTCACCGTCAGGTCGCCTTCACCCAGCGAGCTGATTTCGTCCAGCAGCCGCATGATCGCCTGCTGGTTGCGGCTGTTGAATTCCACCTGCGCCTGGTAGCGGACTTCCTGCTCGCGGGCGCGGTTGCGCACCGAGCTCCAGACGAAGCCGATCAGCGAGATCAGGGCGATAACGCCCGAGGCGATGCCGAGCCAGAAGTTCGGGAACAGGCGCGTGTCGCGCACCGAACCGAACGCGGAGAAGGCGTCGAACAGCTTCTTGCTGGCCTCGAGCATCTTGTCCGAGCCCGCCGCCAGGCTGGCCGCGGCCGACTGCGCGCCGAACAGGTTCTTGGAGCTGCCCAGGATCGCGTCCAGGTCCTTGCGCATCTCGGTCCACAACGCCTGCGACTGCTCCAGCGCCGCCAGCGCGCCGGCGTTCCGGACCGGGGCCACGCCCAGTTCCTCGTTGCCCTTGGCCAAGGCCGTCGAGCACCTTACCGAACACCACCGCATCGCGCGACAGCGCGGCCGGCCGCGGCGGCACCGGGGCCACCTGCGCGGATTTCGGTCACGCGGCGGGCCATGGTGCCGGCCACGACCACCTGCTGCAGGGCGCTGAACACCTGCGAAGCGGGGGCACCGCCGGCGGTCATCGCACGGACCACCTCGTTGAGCTGCGCCTGCAGCTGCGGGACGCGGCCGGCGAAGCGGTCGGCGTTGCCGGCCAGCGCCAGCACCGCCGGCTCGCTGGCCACGATCTGCCCGGCGCTGTTGCCCAGCGGCGCCCACACCGCGACCAGCTGGTCCAGCGGCTGGGAGACGCCCGGCTCCTTACCGAAACGCCCCTGCAGCCCGGTCACGGTGGTTTCGATCCTTGCCTTGGTCTCGCGGAACGCCTTGAACGATTCCGCGTTGCCTGCCACCGCGTCACGCCCCTGGTTGGCGAGCTGTTGCGACAGCACCTGCAGGTCGGCCGCGCCGGTGCCGGCGCCGGCTGGCGACTGCCCTGCCAGGCGGCCACGCCGGTGTTCAGGCCGAACACGATGACAGAGAGCGCCAGCAGGACAAGCCAGAAGCCGGTGCTGACGCCACCCAGGCGGCTGGTCTTGGGAGTGTCCGGTGTGGTGCTCATGCGTTGTAGACCTCAGTGCGGTGCCGGCCGGATCAGGCGGCGGCTTGGCGGAATTCGGGGGTGCGGGCCAGGCGCGACAGGGAGAACACGCTCCAGTCGGCGCCGTCGCTGTGGAAGGCTCGATCGACGAAGTGGGCGTAGCGACCCTGCGCCAGCGGCGCCGGGTCGATCGCCTGCTCCTCGCCGAAGCTGCGCTGTCCGTAGAGTTCGTCGATGGTGAGGGCCACGTCGCCGCCCTGCTGGCGCATGACCAGCACGCGCTGGCCCTCGTGCAGCACGGTGCGCTCGCCCTCAAGGAACAGCTTCAGGTCGACCACCGGGAACAGGTTGCCGCGCAGGTTGCCGATGCCCAGCAGCCAGGGCTGCGCGCCCGGCACCGGTGTCACCGGCGGCATCGAGAGGATTTCGACCACCTCGCCGAACTGGGAAACCAGGCGGTGGTCACCGACCCGGTAGCCGACGCCGCGCCAGGTCTCCGGACCCAGCTCGCGCGCCGGCAGCTGCACGGCATGCGCCAAGGCTGCGCTGCTCGTAGTCGGCAAGGATGTCGAACGGGGTGCGCATCAGCCACTCACCAGCTGGTTGATCCGCTCGAGCAGGTCCTCCTCGCGCGGGGGCTTGACCACATAATCGACGGCGCCCTGGCGCATGCCCCAGGCGCGGTCGGTCTCCATGCTCTTGGTGCTGACGATCAGCACCGGGATCTTGCTCGTGGCCGCGTCGCGGGTCAGCGCGCGCGTAGCCTGGAATCCGCTCATGCCGGGCAGCACGACGTCCATCAACACCAGGTCCGGCAGCTGCTTGCGCGCGATGTCGATGCCGTCTTCGGCATTGGTGGCCAGGATGACCTGGTGCCCACCGCGCTGCAGCCACTGGGTGAAGACCGCGCGGTCGGTCGGCGAGTCTTCGATCAGCAGGATTCGAGCCATGTTGTTGCCTGCCCCCGGTCAGGCGTTGACGTACGTGCGGATGGCGCCCAGAAGCTCTTCGCGTGTGAATGGTTTGGTCAGGTACTGCTCGGAGCCGACGATGCGGCCACGCGCCTTGTCGAACAGTCCGTCCTTGGACGAGAGCATGATCACCGGCGTGGACTTGAATTTCTGGTTGCCCTTGATCAGCGCGCAGGTCTGATAGCCGTCCAGGCGCGGCATCATGATGTCGACGAAGATGATCTGCGGCTGCTGGTCGGCGATCTTGGCCAGGGCCTCGAAACCATCACTGGCGGTAACCACCTCGCACCCCTCGCGCTTGAGCAGGGTCTCGGCGGTACGGCGGATGGTCTTGGAGTCATCGATAACCATGACCCGCAAGCCGCCCAGTGCCCCTGTCGGGGTCGTGTTGTCAGTCATTACCCTCGTTCCCCGTGCGCGCGGCGCTTCTACGGCGCCACTGCGAAGGTCTCTATATCCCAGTCCGGCCAAGGACTGTCAAGTCCGCGACCACGGCGGCGGCAAGACTGAACGGGGATGATGCGAACATCGTCGCAATTGCGGCGGGAGCGGCGGCGCATCGCCGCGGGCGGCCCGGGGCGGATCGGCTAACATCGCCGATCCACCCCCTTGGCCGTTTCACCCATGCCTGCGCCCGCGCCCTTGGACGTCCTCGTCGTCATGGACCCGATCGGGTCCATCAAGATCGCCAAGGACACGACCTTCGCCATGCTCCTGGAGGCCCAGCGCCGTGGCCACCGGCTCCACTACGTGCGCCCCGGCGGCCTGTCCATCCGCGACGGCCGGGCGATGGCCCGGTGGCGCCGCTGGCGGTGCGCGACGACAAGGCCGGCTGGTTCACCCCGGGCGACTGGTCCGACCTGGCCTTCGGCCCCGGCCAGCTGGTGCTGATGCGCAAGGATCCGCCGGTCGACGCCGAATATATCTATGACACCCAGGTCCCCGACCAGCCCGGCTGGCCGGCGCGCAGGTGGTCAACGATCCGCGCGGCCTGCGCGACTTCAACGAGAAGCTGGCGGCGATGCTGTTCCCGCAGTGCTGTCCGCCGACCCGGATCAGCCGCGATGCAGCCGAGCTGAAGGCCTTCGTCGCCGAACAGGGCAAGGTCGTGCTCAAGCCACTGGACGGCATGGGCGGCCGCTCGATCTTCCTCAGCCAGGCCGGCGACCCCAACCTCAACGTGATCCTGGAGACGCTGACCGACGGCGGCCGCAAGCTTGCACTGGTGCAGCGCTACCTGCCGGAGATAAGCGAGGGCGACAAGCGCATCCTGCTGGTCGACGGCGAGCCGGTCGACTACTGCCTTAGCGCGGATTCCGCAGGGTGACGAGTTCCGCGGCAACCTCGCCGCCGGCGGCCGTGGCGAAGGCCGCCCGCTGAGCGAGCGCGACCGCTGGATCGCCGCGCAGGTGGGTCCGGAGATGAAGCGGCGCGGGATGCGCTTCGTCGGCCTGGACGTGATCGGCGACTGGCTGACGGAGGTGAACGTGACCAGCCCGACCTGCGTCCGCGAGCTTGACGCCCAGTTCGGCCTGAACATCGCCGGGATGCTGTTCGACGCGATCGAGCCAGGCAGGACCGACGCCCCGGCATGAGCGCCGCTGCCGCCGCAATCGCCCCCGCTCCGCCGCCGATCGGCCAGGGCCAGCGCATCAATGCCACCCCGGTGCTGTCGCTGCTGGTCCACGGGATCCTGATCCTAGGACTGGGCTTCGCCTTCCGCGGCGAAGCGCCGCTGGTCCCGACGCTGGACGTGATCTTCAGCCAGACCAGCACCGAGCTGACGCCCGAACAGGCCGACTTCCTCGCCCAGGCCAACAACCGCGGCGGCGGCGAACACGATAAGGCGCAGCGGCCGCGCGACCTCCAGGCCGGCGCCATTCCCACTGAGCCGAGCCGGGTAAGGCGCCGCTGCCCGAACAGCAGCGTGCCGCTATCGAGGCACCGCCACCGCAGGCGCGGGTGGTGGCCAGCCGCCGCGGTGAGCAGGCCGTGGTCGAAGCACAGCCTCGGGAAACGCTGCCCGAGCCGGAACTGCCGCCGGTAAGCACCGCGCGCGCCGCCCGCGATGCGGAGATGGCGCGGCTGGCGGCGGAGGTCTACCTGCGTTCAGAGCTGTACGCCAAGCGTCCGACGCGCAAGTTCGTCTCGGCCAGCACCCGCGAATACGCCTACGCCAATTACCTGCGTGGCTGGGTCGACCGGGTCGAACGGATCGGCAACCTCAACTATCCCGACGAGGCGCGCCGGCGCCGGCTCGGCGGCCAGGTGGTCATCAGCGTCGGCGTGCGCCGCGACGGCACGATCGAGAGCACCCGGGTGCTGCGCTCCAGCGGCACGCCGGTGCTGGACGAAGGCGCGCTGCGCATCGTCCGTCTGGCCGAGCCGTTCCCGCCGCTGCCGGAAACGGGGGACAAGGTCGACGTCCTGCACGTCACCCGCACCTGTCAGTGTTCGTGCCTGGCGGGACAATGCGCACCGAGTGACACCACGCGACGCGGGGTGCCGCGGGTGGACGGACCGGGGCGCTCCGCAGCCGCGATCGGGAAGCCAGGAAAGGAAACGCCGGCCCTGCGCCGGCGTTATCCCTGCCACCACGACCGGCACGCCGCTCAGTTGCCCTGCCACTGGCCCAGCGCAGCCTGGCCGTTGGCGCGGGCCCGCGCGAAGACGATGTCCCGGCCTTGCGCACATTGCCGGACGTGTCCCGGGCCCACAGCGCCAGCGCCGCCTGCTGCATGGCCCGGCCATAGGAGAAACTCAGTAGCCACGGGTTCGGCCCCAGCCGGTTCATCGCGTCCAGGTGCGCGGTGGCGTCCTCGTCCTCCTGGCCGCCGGAGAGGAACACGACGCCCGGCAGGATCGCCGGCACCGTGCTCTTCAGGCACATCAGGGTGGATTCGGCCACTTCCTGCACGTCGGCCTGCTCGGCGCAGTCCTTGCCCGACACGACCATCGAGCTCTTGAGGATGGCGCCTTCCAGCAGCACGTTCTGCTCGTACAGCGCGCCGAACAGCGAACGCAGCACTGCTTCGGTGACCTCGTACGCGGTCTCGATGTCGTGCTCGCCGTCCATCAGCACTTCCGGCTCGACCATCGGCACCAAGGCCCTGCTCCTTGGCACAGCGCCGCGTAGCGGGCCAGCGCATGGGCGTTGACGTCGATGCAGGTGCCGGTCGGGATGTCCTCGCCGATGTTGATCACCGCCCGCCACTTGGCGAAGCGGGCGCCGAGCCGGTAGTACTCCTCGAGCCGGCCGCGCAGGCCGTCCAGGCCCTCGGTCACCAGCTCGCCGGGGAAGCCGGCCAGCGCGGTGGTGCCCTTGTCGACCTTGATGCCCGGGATGATGCCGTGCTGGGCCATGTACTTCGCGAACGGCACGCCGTCGCGGGTCGACTGGCGCAGGGTCTCGTCGTAGAGGATCGCGCCCGAAATGTGTTCGGACAGCTTCGGCGTGGTCAGCAGCAGCTCGCGGTAGGCGCGGCGGTTCTCTTCGCTGTTCTCGATGCCGACGGCGGCGAAGCGCTTGCCGATCGTGGCGGTGGATTCGTCGATGGCGATGATGCCCTTGCCCGGCGCGACCATCGCCTGGGCGGTTTCGGCAAGCTGTTCGATGCTCATGGGGGATTCCTGCGCGCGGCGGAAACGGTCCGGGCAGTATAGCGGCGGGGCCTTGCGCCCCAGTCCGCCCCCACGCCGGCCGCGAGCGCCCTCGGAAATGAAAACGGGCGCCTTCCGGCGCCCGCGTTCGCTACCGCTGCGTACCCCGGGAAATCAGAGGTCGCCCAGGCCGCTGGCGCGGCCGTCGTCGCCCACTTCGAGCAGGCGCAGGGTATTGGTCGCGCCGTGGGTTTCCATGTGCTCGCCGCTGGTGAAGACGACGCGGTCGCCCGAGGCCAGCAGGCCGGCCTCGGCCAGCAGGCGGATGCTGCCGCGAGCCGCTTCGCGCGGGGTCAGGCCGCGGCTGTCGAAGTTGATCGGGAACACGTCGCGCATCAGCGCCATCTGCCGGCGCGCGCCGTCGTGGCGGGTGATCGCATAGATCGGCGCCGAGGCACGGAAGCGCGACAGGTAGCGGGCAGTGCCGCCGGATTCGGTCATCGCCACGATCGCGCGCACGCCGATGTGCTGGGACAGGAACATGGTCGCCATCGCGATGGCCTGGTCGGCGCGCTCGAGGTTGCGCGAGGCCTTACCGAAGTCGGTTTCGGTCTTGAACTGGCGCTCGGCACCCAGGCAGATGCGGGCCATCGCCTCGACCGCCTTGACCGGGTAGGCACCCGCGGCGGTCTCGGCCGACAGCATCACCGCGTCGGTGCCGTCGATCACCGCGTTGGCCACGTCCAGGACTTCGGCGCGGGTCGGGATCGGGCTTTCGACCATCGACTGCAGCATCTGGGTGGCGGTGATCACCACCTTGTTCTGCGCCAGCGACTCCTTGATGATCTTCTTCTGCAGGCCCGGCAGCTCGGCGTCGCCGATCTCCACGCCCAGGTCGCCACGGGCGACCATCACCACGTCGGAGGCCTCGACGATCTCGGTCAGGTTCTCGATCGCCTCGGTGCGCTCGACCTTGGACACCAGCGCCGCGTCGCAGCCGTGCGAGCGGGCGATGGCGCGCGCGTCGTTCATGTCCTGCGCGTTGCGGCAGAACGAGACGGCGATGAAGTCCACGCCGATCTTGGCGACGATGCCGATCAGTTCCTTGTCGCGCTCGGTCAGCGCGCCCAGCGACAGGCCGCCGCCCTGCTTGTTCAGGCCCTTGCGGTCGGACAGCACGCCATCGTTGAGCACGGTGTTGATGATGCGCGCGCCATCCACCTCCACGACCTGCAGCTGCATCAGGCCGTCGTCCAGCAGCAGCACGTCGCCGGCCTTCACGTCGCCGGGAAGGCCCAGTAGCTGACGCCAACCTGTGGGTGTCGCCGGCCGGCGCGTTCGGATCGGCGACCAGGTCGAAACGGTCGCCGGCCTTGAGCGCGATCTTGCCTTCGGCGAAGCGCTCGATGCGGATCTTCGGCCCGGGCAGGTCGGCGAGGATACCGACCTCGGCACCCACCCGCTGCGCGGCGGCGCGCACGTCGGCGGCGCGCTTGGCCTTACCCGACGGATCGCCGTGGGAGAAATTGAGGCGGACCACGTTGACTCCGGCGCGGAACAGCGCCTCCAGCACGCCCGGCGCGTCGGTGGCCGGTCCGAGGGTGGCGAGGATCTTGGTGCGGCGCAGGTGCTCGGTCATCGTGTGTGCTGTGGGGGCGCTGAAAAGGCAGGGAAACCTACCACAACGCCCAGCGCTTCGGCAGCGCTGTCATCGGCACCGGCACGGGCAAGGGCCGCAACGCGCGCGCGCCGGCGCTGCATACGCATGCGGACGGAAGCGGTTGCATCGACAACCAAGCGCGCCCGGAAACGACGAAGCGACACGGGCGCCGCGCGCACGCTACGATGGACAGTCCACTCCTGTCCCCAAGCCATCCGCACCCCGATGACCGCGACGTCCCCCGCTTCCGCCCCTACCCGCCTCCAGCAGCTGCGCGAACTTTCGGTGGTCGTTGCCGACACCGGCGACTACGACGCGATCGTCCGGCTGCGCCCGGTCGACTGCACCACCAACCCCACCCTGGTGAAGAAGGCCCCGGCCTGCCGGTGTACGCGGAGCTGATCGAGCGCGAGCTGGCCTGCAGGCGCGGACCCAAGGCGATTCCGGCAAGGCGGTCGTGGACGAAGTCGCCGATCGCCTGACCGTGGGCGTGGGCGCGATGCTCACCAGCCTGGTCCCGGGCCGCGTCTCCACCGAGGTCGACGCCGACCTTGGCCCATGACACCGCCGCCACCGTGGCCAAGGCGCGCAAGTTCGTCGCCATGTACGCCGAGCGCGGCATTTCCCGCGACAAGATCCTGATCAAGGTCGCCGCGACCTGGGAAGGCGTGGAAGCGGCGCGCCAGCTGCAGGCCGAGGGCATCGACTGCAACCTGACCCTGATCTTCAACCCGACCCAGGCCATCGCCTGCGCCGAGGCCGGCGCGTTCCTGATCTCGCCGTTCGTCGGCCGCATCCTCGACTGGTACAAGGCCCGCGGCCAGGTGCCGGCGACGATCGACGAGGACCCCGGCGTGGTGTTCGTGCGCGGCGTCTACGCCGAATTCAAGCGCCGTGGCCACGACACCGTGGTGATGGGCGCCTCGTTCCGCTCGACCGAACAGGTCCTAGCGCACCGGCTGCGACCGCCTGACCATCTCGCCGGACCTGCTCGAGCAGCTGGACGCCTCCACCGGCACGGTCGAACCCCGGCTCGCGCCGGTGCCGCGCGAAGATCGGGCTATCACCCCGGTCGACCAAGGCCCGCTTCGACGCCGACCTGGCTGCCGACGCGATGGCTGACGAGAAGCTGGCCGAGGGCATTGCCGCCTTCGCCAAGGACCTCGACGCGCTCCGCGCCGACATCGCCAGCGCCTGGCGTGACCGTCAGGCGGGTGCTGCTCGCCGGCCTGCTGCTCGGGCTGGCCGGCTGGTGGTACTCGACCCCGCGACGGGCGGACGACCTGCCTGTCGCGGCACCTGCGGTCAGCCACCACTGCCCGTTGCCGCCCACCCTCCGCCACAGCGGGCCACCGCTGCAGAGCGCGGTGCCCGACGGGCTGGCACCGTTCCCCATGGGCACATCGAAACTGGTGCCACTGGCCGGCTTCAGCCTCGACGGACGGGTCCTGTCCCGCCGCGACTACCACAGCGGCCGCGAGGTCGACTGGTCGCCGACCGACCTGGCCTGGGCTGGGAAGGCATGGCCCGCGACGAGGTGCTCGAACGCCTCGACATCAGCCAGTCCGGGCGCTGGTACCACTACCGCTGGCAGGGCCAGCCACCGCTGCCGCCGAGCGAGATCGCCCGCAGCAGCGCCAACGTGCACATCATCCCGGCCACCGGCGACGTCGCCCAGGCGCTCTTACCGGTATCAGGGCCGGCCAACACGTGCGGATCGACGGTTGGCTGGTCGAGGTCAAAGCCGACGACGGCTGGCACTGGCGCAGCTCCACCAGTCGCGAGGACACCGGTGGCGGCGCTTGCGAGGTGGTCTACGTGTGCGGCCTTTCGACGCTGTGAGACCTGCTCCGGCGCGCCGCGGCCGGACTCAGATCGCGCATGACACCCCGGTCCCGCCCAGCCCGCAGTAGCCGCCCGGGTTTTTCGACAGGTACTGCTGGTGGTAGTCCTCGGCGTAGTGGAACGTCGGCGCCGGAAAGGCGATCTCGGTGGTGATCGCCGGGTAGCCCGAGGCCTCCAGCGACTTCTGGTACGCCTCGCGGCTTGCCAGCGCGGCCGCGTACTGGGCTTGCGTATGGCAGTAGATGGCCGACCGGTACTGGGTCCCCACGTCGTTGCCTGGCGCATGCCCTGGTCGGGTCGTGGCTTTCCCAGAACACCTTCAGCAGGCTCGCGAAATCCACCCTGGCGGAGTCGTAGACCACGCGCACCACCTCGGTATGCCCGGTACGGCCGGAACACACCTCTTCGTAGGTCGGGTTCGGCGTGCCGCCGCCGGCATAGCCGACCGCGGTGGTGAACACCCCGGCAGCTGCCAGAACTTGCGCTCGGCGCCCCAGAAACAGCCCAGACCGACATCGACGGTCTCCATCCCGCCGAAACCCTGCGCGGCATCGCCCCGCAACGGGCGGCCATGGACATGGTGGACGTTGTGCAGCGGCAGCGGCTGCTCGCGGCCGGGGAGCAGGTCCTGCCCGCGCGGCAGGCGCTGCTTCCAGCGCCGATCCCGAGCATCGATTCAAGGGTCATCAACGTCTCCGTCAGGCCGGCAACAGGCCGGGATCGGCATCGGAAATGAGGTCGGGCTCCTCCCCGCCCAAGCCCGCGGCCTGCAACGCCGCATCCGCCTCCGGCACGCAGGGATCGGGCACGCACACCCGCAGCACGCCGAACAGCGGCAGCTCGCCGGCCCCGCCGAGCAGGTTCTCGCCGAAGACGAACGCCGGGATGCCGGCCGCTTCAAGCACGTGCCTTACCAGTAAGGTGGGCATCGATCAGGTTGTGGGCGCGGTAGACGACCTGCATGGCGGCGGGCCTCCTGGACTATTGGGCCGTGCGAAGCGCCTGACCGCGGCGATGACCTCGGCCTCCGCCTCGGCCTTACCGCGCCATTCGCGCAGCGCCGGCAGGGCGAGCAGGGCGTCGACGTAGGCCTGCGACACCCCGTCCAGCGGCACGCCGTAGCCGGCGAAGCGGATCGCCACCGGGGCATACATCGCATCGACGATGCCGAAGCTGCCGCAGAGGAAGTCGTCGTCACCGCCGTGGTCGGCGCGCAACTGGCGCCACAGCGAGCGGATGCGGTCGATGTCGGCCTGCGCGGCGGCGTCCCAGCGGTACGCGTCCGGCCGGCGCCGGCTGTCCATCGGCAGCTGCGTGCGCAGGGCGGTGAAGCCCGAATGCATTTCCGCCGCGGCCGAACGGGCCAGCGCACGGGCGTCCGGGCCGGCCGGCCAGCCACGGCCGCCCAGCCAGCGCTCGCTGGCGTATTCGCAGATCGCCAGCGAATCCCAGACCCGCAGTTCGCCGTCGCACAGGACCGGGACGCGCCCGCTCGGCGACCAAGGCGGAGATCCGTTCGGCGAACTCCGGCGTGTCCAGCGGCAGCCGCAGTTCCTCGAATTCGATCCCGGCCTGGCGCAGCAGCAGCCACGGCCGCAACGACCATGACGAGTAGTTCTTGTTGCCGATGACCAGCAGCGGTCGATCCATGGCCAGCCCGCGTGAAAGCCTGCCGGCAGCATACGCCGGGCGGCCGCGGAGCCGCTCGGCTAAACTTCCGGTTTGGCCTTTGCCCCCGCACGCTCCATGTCCCCTTCCGATATGCCCCCCGACCGCCGACGCCCTCCCGGAGACCGCCACCCCGGAAAGGCGGGATTTCATCCGCCAGATCGTCCGTCCGCGGGACCTTACCAGCGGCAAGCACGCCGCGATCCGCACGCGCTTCCCGCCCGAGCCCAACGGTTACCTGCACATCGGCCACGCCAAGGCGATCTGCCTGGACTTCGGCGTCGCCGCCGAGTTCGGCGGGCGCTGCAACCTGCGCTTCGACGACACCAACCCGGCCAAGGAAGACCCCGAGTTCGTCGCCGCGATCCGGGACGACGTGCGCTGGCTGGGCTTCGACTGGGCCAGCCTGCGCCATGCCTCGGACTATTTCGGCGTCTATTACCTTACCGCGCAGAAGCTCATCCGCGACGGCAAGGCCTTCGTCTGCGACCTGTCGGCCGAGGAAGTGCGCGCCTACCGCGGCAGCCTGACCGAGCCGGGCCGCAACTCGCCGTACCGCGAGCGCGGCGTGGAGGAGAACCTGGACCTGTTCGCGCGCATGCGCGCCGGCGAGTTCGCCGACGGCGCCCGCACCCTGCGCGCGAAGATCGACATGGCCAGCGGCAACATCAACCAACCTGCGCGACCCGGCCCTGTACCGGATCAAGCACGTCGAGCACCAGAACACCGGCAACGAGTGGCCGATCTACCCGATGTACGACTTCGCCCACGCGCTGGGCGATGCGGTCGAGGGCATCACCCACTCGCTATGCACGCTGGAGTTCGAGGACCACCGCCCGCTGTACGACTGGTGCGTGGACAACGTCGACCTTACCGGCAATCCGGAGCTGCTGGAGCCGCTGGCGAAGCACAACCTGCCGAAGGAAGCGGCCAAGCCGCGCCAGATCGAGTTCTCGCGCCTGAACATCAACTACACGGTGATGAGCAAGCGCAAGCTGACCCAGCTGGTCGCCGAGAACCTGGTCGAAGGCTGGGACGACCCGCGCATGTACACCCTGCAGGGCCTGCGCCGCCGCGGCTACACGCCGGCCTCGCTGCGCCTGCTGGTCGATCGGGTCGGCATCAGCAAGCAGAATTCGGTGATCGATTTCTCGGTGCTGGAGGGCTGCCTGCGCGAGGACCTGGACGCATCCGCGCCGCGGCGCATGGCGGTCATCGACCCGTTGAAGTTCGTGCTCACCAACCTGGCGGAAGGCCACGAGGAGTCGCTGACCTTCTCCAACCACCCGAAGGACGAGTCGCAGGGCGAGCGCCAGGTGCCGTTCTCGCGCGAGCTCTGGATCGAACGCGAGGATTTCGCCGAAGTCCCGCCGAAGGGCTGGAAGCGGCTGGTCCCGGGCGGCGAAGTGCGCCTGCGCGGCGCCGGCATCGCCCGCGTCGACGAGGTGGTGAAGGACGACGCCGGCGGGATCGTCGAGCTGCGCGGCTGGCTGGATCCGGACTCGCGCCCCGGCATGGAAGGGGCCAACCGCAAGGTCAAGGGCACCATCCACTGGGTCAGCGCCAGGCACGCGGTGGCCGCGGAAGTGCGCCTGTACGACCGCCTGTTCTCGGTGGAAAAGCCCGACGACGAATCCGACGGCAAGACCTACCGCGACCACCTCAACCCGGAGTCGAAGAGGACCGTGCAGGGCTGGATCGAGCCGGCCGCGGCGCAGGCCGCGCCGGAGCAGTCGTTCCAGTTCGAGCGCACCGGCTACTTCGTCGCTGACCGCCGCGACCACGCGTCCGGCAGCCCGGTGTTCAACCGCAGCGTGACCCTGCGCGACACCTGGGCCGGCAAGGACTGAGCGCGAACGCCGTGCTCTACGCCCAGGTCCACCTGACCCTGCCGGCCCGGTCCATGACGCGTTCGACCCGGCGACCATCTTCGCCTCTGACGAGGACAAGGTGGCGCTGGCGATCGACCTGTCCCGGCGCAATATCGAAGCACGCAGCGGCGGACCGTTCGGCGCGGTGGTGTTCGGCCCTGACCACCGGGTTGTCGCCGCCGGCGTGAACCGGGTGGTGCCACACACCACCTCGCTCGCGCACGCCGAGAACATGGCCTACATGCTCGCCCAGCAACGGCTGCAGACGCCGCGCCTGAACGACGTGCTCGCGCCGGTGACGCTGGCCAGCTCCTCGCAGCCGTGCTGCCAGTGCTACGGCGCGACGATCTGGGCCGGCATCGACCGCCTGCTGATCGGCGCCCGCGCCGAGGACGTGATGGAACTCACGGAGTTCGACGAAGGGCCGCTGCCGGCGGACTGGATCGGCGAACTCGAACGCCGCGGCATCGCGGTCCGCCGCGACCTGCTCCGCGACGAGGCGCGCGCGGTGCTGCGCGCCTACGGCGAGAGCGGTGGCGAGCGCTACTGAGCCGATGGCGATGCAGGGATTGCTCGGCTACTGCCGCCAGGGGTTTCGAGCCGGAACTGGCCGCCGAACTCGGCGAGCGCGCCGCGACGGCTGGCATCGCCGGCTACGCGCGCGCCAGCCGCGACGACGGCTACGTGCTGTTCATCACCGGCGACGACGCCGACGCGCAGGCGCTGGCCCGCGCCCTGCCGTTCCGCGAGCTGGTCTTCGCCCGGCAGAAGCTGCGCCTGCTGGCCGAGCTGCGCGGGCTGGATCCGAAGGACCGGCTGACGCCGCTGCTGGCCGCGCTGCCCGGCGACCTGCGCCTGGGCGACGTGTGGGTCGAGCATCCGGATTCGGACGCCGGCAAGCCGCTGTCGGGACTGGCGCGCAGCTTCGGCAACGCGCTGCGTCCGGCGCTGCGCAAGGCCGGGCTGCTGTCGGCGAAGGAGGACGCGCGGCTGCCGCGGCTGCACGTGTGCTTCCTCGACGGCGACCACGCGCTGCTGGCCCTTACCGATCCGCACGACAGTGCGCCCTTACCGCTGGGCATCCCGCGCCTGAAACTGCTTGCCGACGCCCCTTCGCGCTCGGCGCTCAAGCTGGAGGAGGCCTTCCTCGCCCTGCTCGATGCCGGCGAGCGCGAGCGCCTGCTGCGCCCGGGCATGACCGCCGCCGACCTCGGCGCCGCGCCCGGCGGCTGGACCTGGGTGCTGACCCGCCAGCACCTGCGCGTCACCTCGGTCGACAACGGCCCGTTGCGCCAGCACGTGCTCGATACCGGACTGGTCGAGCACCTGCGCGCCGACGGCTTCCGCTGGCATCCGGCGCAGCCGCTGGACTGGATGGTCTGCGACATGGTCGAGCAGCCGAGCAAGGTCGCCGCGCGCATGGCGCAGTGGTTCCGCGAGGGCTGGTGCCGGAACGCGGTGTTCAACCTCAAGCTGCCGATGAAGAAGCGCTGGCAGGAAACCCGGCTGTCTTATGGACCTGTTCGCCGAACAGGCGGGGAAGCCGCTGACGGTCCGCGCGCGCCAGCTCTACCACGACCGCGAGGAAATCACGGTCTTCGCCACGCCGTCGACATAAGACTTCTTGGGGCGCGGATTGCCCCGCCGCTTCCGGTTGCCGGCGACAGGCCGCGCGGCAAGCCCGGCCCTACAGGAACGGGAACGCCAGCTTCAGCAGCGCCTTCACCCCGCCCTCGGCGCTGGACGACACCGCCTTGGCACCGAGGTTGTTGAGCGCGGTGCGCGCGTCTTCCCAGCGCAGCTTGGTGATGTCCTTCTCGAGCAGGTCGGCCAGCTCCTCCGAGGCCGGCGCCAGCTTGCGCAACGCCTTGACCACCGCCCCGGTGTCCGGCTGCAGGAAGCCGCTGCGCTCGGCCAGGTTGACCAGCGTGTCGAAGCGAACCGCCAGCACCTCGCGGTTGCGTTCGTATACGGGCAACGCACCGGCGTCGAGGATCGCCTGCTCGAGTTGCAGGCGGTCGTCGGGATGCTCCACGCGAACGGCCAAAACCATCCTTGCGGCTGCGTTCGCTGACGTGGCGGCTGCCGGCGCGCAGGTTGGCCTCGGTCAGGACGTTGGCTGCGATCCGGCGCAAGGCCGCGTCCGCCGGTTCGGCCACCAGATGTCGCCAGCGCGCATAGCCGTCGCCGCGCAGCGCGCGCAGCTTGGCCGGGGTGATCCGCAGCTGGGTGGCGGCGGCATGGTTGCTGGCGTTGCGGTCGATCGCGCCGTCGCGCTCCAGCAGCACGTAGACCAGCAGTTCCAGGTCGCGCTTGCTCAACGCGCCGAAGCCCTGCAGCTGGGTCTGGCGCAGGAATTCGGCGGCGAACGCGGCCGGGTCTTTGAGCTCGAGCTGCTGCATGGGAATCGTCTCTCCTCCGGTGAAGCAGTATCGGGCGTGGCCGTCGCAGGAGCTGTGACGGCATCGGCGGCAACACCTCCGCTGCCGCGGGAGGCTGCCTGCAGCGAACCGCCGAAGGCCTCCCGCGCGCCCCGGCCAGCGCCCGCACCGGCGCGAGTGTGCCAGAGGCCCCGCGATCTTCGTCCACGGCATCGCCCGGGTGCCGGCACCGGGCTGGCGGAACGGGCGTCCACGCCCTATGGTGCGGGGCGATCCGCGCCGTCGGCGCGACCCGCACCGGAGCCCCAACCATGCAGCTGGAACTCACCCGCCGCCGCCTGCTCGCCGCGATGGCCGGCGCCGGCATCGGTGCCACCCTTCCCCTCCGCGCAGAGAACCCGATGGACAAGAACGGCAAAGGCGCCCGGCGCAAGGATTCGATCGGCGTGGCCCCGGTCGGCGGCCTGGGCGGCTACGCCACCCACCAGCTGGCACCGGGCCTGCAGCTGGCCGAACACTGCCACCTTACCGGCATCGTCACCGGCTCGCCCGCGAAGATCCCGGTCTGGCAGGAGAAATACGGCATCCCCGACGGCAACGTGTACAGCTACGACGACTTCGACCGGATCGCCGACAACCCGGACATCCAGGCCGTCTACATCGTCACGCCCAACGACCTGCACAAGCCGCTGACGCTGCGCGCGGCCAACGCCGGCAAGCACGTGTGGTGCGAAAAGCCGATGGCGATGGACGCGACCGAGGCCTGGCCATGGTCGACGCATGCCGCGCGAACAAGGTGCAGCTGGCGATCGGCTACCGCCTGCAGCACGAACCCAACACGCGCCGGCTGGTGGCGATGGCGCGCGAGAAGCCCTACGGCAGGATCCTCAAGATCCGCGCCGATGCCGGCTTCCACGCCTATGACGATGTCGATCCGGCGAACAAGCCGTGGCGGCTGCTGCCGCAGCACGGCGGCGGGGCGATGTACGACATGGGCGTGTATTCGCTCAACGCCGCGCGCTACACCAGCGGCCAAGGAACCGGTGGCGGTGACGGCGCGCCAAAAAATCCGCCGACCGCACCTGTTCCAGGGGCGTCGACGAAACCATGCGCTTCACCCCAGATTCGCCGACGGCACCGTGGCCGAATGCGCGACCAGCTTCGGCGAGAACATGAACACCCTGCGCGCCGACTGCGAACGCGGCTGGTACGAACTGTCGCCGTTCCAGACCTACGACGGCCTCAAGGGCCGCACCAGCGACGGCAAGACCTTCGCCGACGAGGTGCCACACCAGCAGGCCCGGCAGATGGACGACGACGCGCTGGCGATCCTGCGCGGCACCCCGCAGCTGGTGCCCGGCGAGGAAGGCGTGCGCGACATGCGCGTGGTCGACGCGATCTACGCCTCGGCCCGCGACGGCGGCCGGCGCATCGTCCTCTGACCGGGGGCGGGCGGCCGATCGACGGTTCAACGGCGCTTCACCGGCCCGGCCCTAGCGTGGCCGGCGAAATCACCACGCCCTGCGCCATGAACCGCTTCGCCGCCCCTGTTCCCCTGCTCCTTCTGGCCGTCGGCCCGGCCTTCGCGGCCAAGGGCTTTCCCGCCGACACGCTGCCGCTGCCGCCGCCGGTGGCCACGCCGGTCGACCAGCCGCTGCAGCACCAGACCGGGATGGTCGTGCTCGAGGGTGCACACGGCGAGCGCGTCATCGTCCGCTCGCTGGAGCCGCGCAACCTCGTCGGTGGCGACCGCCTGGACTTCGCCGTGCTCGATGCCGACGGCGACGGATACGTGAGCCGCCAGGAAGCCGCGCTCGACCGCAGCCTGCAGTCCATGTTCGGCAAGGTCGACGCCAACGCCGACGGTCACCTGGACCGCGAAGAACTCGCCGGCTGGATCCTCTGAAGCCGCCTATAGCCCGGCTGCGTGCCGCCACAGCGCGCGCTGCAGCGGCGGCAGCTTCCCGGCCAGGCCCAGCAACGGACCACGCGCCAGCGATGCCAGCGGATCGGCGTTGGAAAACACCCGGTTGATTCCCTCGAACGCGTAGGCCGACAGCGTGTTGTCGCTGCGCCGCACCCGCGCCCAGCGCTGCAGCCGGTGTGGCGCGGCCCAGTCGGCGCGACGCAGGCGCGCGGCCTCGACTTCGGCGAGCAGCGCGGCCACGTCGCGCAGGCCGAGGTTGACGCCCTGCCCGGCGAGCGGATGGACCGCATGCGCCGCATCGCCCAGTACCAGCACCCGGCCGGCGACCTGCTGCCGCACCAGCTGCCGGCGCAGCGGGAACGCCACCCGCGGCGATACCGGCGTGGCCCGACCGAGCCGCGCGGCGGACGCATCGGTCAGCGCGGTCGCGAAGTCCTCGTCGTCGAGCGCGAGCACCCGCGCCGCTTCCGCATCCGGCAGGGTCCACACGATCGAGCTGCGACCACCGGTGAACGGCAGCAGCGCCAGCGGCCCGGTCGGCAGGAAGCGCTGCAGGCGGTGTCCTCGTGCGGCCGCGTGGTCCCGATGAAGGCGACCACGCCGCGCTGGCCGTAGTCGTGCGCGTCCACCTCCAGCCCGGCCAAGGCCGCGCAGGACCGAACCGGCGCCGTCGGCCGCGACCGCGATCCGCGCTTCCAGCCGCGTGCCGTCGTCCAGGCGCAGGCGCGCGCCGGCCGCGTCCTGTTCCAGCGCCTCCACCCGGGCCGGGCAATGCAGGCGCACGCCGGCGCCGGCCAGCGCCGCCCACAGGCGATCGGTCAACAGGTCGTTCTCGACGATCCAGCCCAGCTGTTCACGCGCCATGGCCGATGCGTCGAACTGAAGTTCGCCACCGCCGGCCGCGTCCCAGACGCGCATGCGCCGGTACGGCTGCGCGCGGGCCGCGATCACCTGCGGCCAGACACCGAGCCTGTCGAGCAGTGCGGTGCTGTCCGGCGCCAGCGCGTACACGCGCAGGTCGGGACGCTCGGCCAACCAGCGCGGCGCGGGCCGCGGCTCGACCAGGGCGACCTCCAGTCCGGCACGGGCCAGGGCCAGCGCGCAGGCGGCGCCGACCACGCCGCCGCCGGCGACCGCCACGTCCAGGCGGGCGCGGCCTTTCGTGTAGCCCGTCATCGGCACAGCTCCGGCACATCGCCGCGGAAGCCCATCGCGCCGCCCACCAGCCACGCCTGCAGCCAGCCGGCGTGGTCGGCGGCGAGCAGGCCGAGGCTGCGCAAGGGCCGCAGCAGCGGCGAGGGATTGGCGGTCATCCGCGCCAGTCCGTCGGAGAACGCCAAAGTGCGCTCGCGGTCTTCCTGCCGGCGTTGCGCATAGCGCGCCAGCAGCGGGGCGTCGCCCGGGTCGCCGGCGCGCGCGCGCAGTTCCTCGGCCAGGTCAACGCATCGCGCAGGCCGAGGTTGAAACCCTGCGCGCCGACCGGATGGATGGTCTGCGCGGCGTTGCCCAAAAGCACCGCGCGTGGCGCGACCAGCGCTTCGGCGACGACCCGGGTGACCGGATAGGCGCTGCGTTCGCCGGCACCGAGAAAGCGCCCGGCGCGCCAGCCGAAGGCCTGCTGGATCCGCGCCAGCCAACCGGCCTCGTCCAGCGCGGCGACGGCGGCCGCATGCGCGGTCGGCACGCCATGGACCACGCCGAAGCTGCGATCGCCGCGCGGCAGCAGCGCAGTGGGGCCGCTGTCGGTGAAGCGCTCTGGCCCGAGCCGTCGGGTGCGCGGTCGCCGCGCACGCGCGCCACGAACAGGGTCTGGCCGTAGTCGTGGCTGCGGCTGGCAATCCCCAGCGCGTCGCGCAATACGCTGCGGGTGCCGTCGGCGGCCACCAGCAGGCGCGCCCGCAACGCCAGTTCGCCCCCGGCCACCGCCAGGCACACGCCGCGCACCTGGCGATCGTCGCCTTCGAGGGCGACGCAGCGCGCAGGCCGGTAGCGGGTCAGGCGTGGCAACTGCGACAGGCGCGCTTCCAGTGCCTCGCCGAAATCGCGCGCGACCACGACCTTACCGAACGCCTCGCGGCCATAGTCGGCCGCCTGCAGGCGGACGCTGCCGAAGTCGCCGGCGCGGCTGACGTGGATCCTGCGGATCGCGCCGGTCGGCGCGCGCAGCTCGCGCATCACGCCAAGCACGTCGAGCGCGTTGACCGATGCCGCGGCTAGGCTCAGGTTGCGCTGGTCGAACACCGCCGGCAGGTCGCCGGGCGGGGTGGCCTCGACCAGGGGCCACGTCCAGCGACAGGCCTTCCAGGGCGATCGCCAGGCTCGCGCCGACCAGGCCGCCGCCGACGATGAGCACGTCATGGGTTCGGATGTCGGGTCGGATCATTGCCACATGATACGCGGGCCCGCACGCGGCCCCGGCCCTGCTCGGCTAGAATGCGGAACGAATCATCAACATGCATGCGCCATGACCGCCCACACGTCCCGACTGTTCATCCTGTCCGTCCTGGCCCTGCTGATGGCGGCCTCGCGCGCGCACGTGTTCGACCATTTCTCGCCGCCGGATGCGAGCTGGGCGGTGTTCTTCATCGCCGGCTTCCACCTGCGCGGCTGGGGCCGCTGGGCATTTCCGCTGCTGATGGCACTGGCCGTGGGCGTGGACTGGTACGTGATCAGCGGCCAGGGCATGAGCTTCTGGGAGCACTACTGCGTCTCGGCCGCCTACTGGTTCCTGGTCCCGGCCTATGCCTCGATGTGGCTTGGCGGCGCCTGCATTGCGCCCGCCGCTACGCCGGCGCCAGCTGGGAAGCGCTGGGCCACCTGACCGCCGCGTTCGTGGTCTCCGTGCTGGCCTGCCACCTGCTGGCCCAGGCCAGCTTCTACTGGATCAGCGACTCGGTCACCGAGCCGACCCTAGCCGGCTGGTGGAAGAACTACACCGACTGGCTGGCGCCGTACCTGGTGACGGCCGCGAACTATGTCGGCATCGCCGCCGCGCTGCAGCTGGCGGCCGAGCGCGCCGCGCCGCTGCTGCGCAGCGGCCGCACCGCGCGCTGACTCGCCACCCGCCGGCTGGCCGATGGGCAATCGCCTCTCGAAGATCTACACCCGCACCGGCGACGACGGCAGCACCGGGCTGGGTGACGGCAGCCGCACCGGCAAGGACTCGGCCCGCGTATCGGCCTACGGCACGGTCGACGAGGCCAATTCGGCGATCGGGGTGGTCCTGGCCGCGCCGCACGTCGCCGCCGACATCCGCGACCTGCTGACCACGGTGCAGCACCAGCTGTTCGACCTGGGCGGCGAGCTGTGCATCCCCGGCCACGCGGCGATCCACGGCGAGGACATCGACGCGCTGGAGCGCCAGCTCGACCACTACAACGCCGACCTGCCGCCGCTGAAGGATTTCATCCTGCCGGCCGGGGGCGAGGCCGCGGCGCGCTGCCACCTTGCCCGCACCATCGTGCGCCGCGCCGAACGCGAGACCGTGGCGCTGGCCCGGGTCGAGCCGGTGCGTGGCGAGGCGGTGCGCTACCTCAACCGCCTGTCGGACCTGCTGTTCGTGCTGGCCCGGGTGCTGGCCCGCGCCGACGGCCACGGCGAGGTGCTGTGGAACCACGAGCGGCGCAACGCCGGGCGCTGAGCCGGGCGCCCGACCAATGGGCGATGGCGCCGGGGCCTGCCCTCGCGCTAGCTTGACGCCATGCTGGCCTGGACCCACCCCGCCTGCCTCGACCACGACCCCGGTCCGGAGCATCCGGAACGGCCGGCGCGGCTGCGCACGGTGCTGGACGCCCTGGCTCGCGCCTTCCCCGACCAGGCATGGCGCGACGCCCCGATGGCCATGCGCGGCGACCTGCTGCGCGTACATGCCGCCAGCCTGGTCGACGACGAGGTGCTGCGCGCGCTGCCCGAAGACCGCCAACAGCTGCGGCTGGATCCGGACACCGTGCTTTCGGCCGGCTCCGGCCGCGCGGCACTGCACGCGGCCGGCGCCGGCATCGCCGCCGTCGATGCGCTGATGGCCGGCGAGGACGCGACCGCCTTCTGTGCGGTGCGCCCCCGGACACCACGCCAGCGCCGACACCGCGATGGGCTTCTGCCTGTTCAACAACGTGGCCGTAGCCGCCGCGCATGCGCGCGACCGGCACGGGCTGGAGCGCATCGCGATCGTCGATTTCGACGTCCACCATGGCAACGGCACCCAGTCCATCTTCCAGTCCGAACCCAAGGTGGCCTATCTCAGCAGCCACCAGTCCGGGATCTACCCGCACACCGGCGGCGTCCGCGACCGCGGCGCGGGCAACCTGCACAACGCCCTGCTGCCGCCCGGCAGCGGCAGCTTCCGCTTCCGCAACACCTGGCTGGACACGCTGCTCCCGGCGTTGGACGACTTCCGCCCGCAACTGCTGCTGCTGTCGGCCGGGTTCGACGGGCACATGGCCGATCCGCTCGCCGACCTGATGCTCGATGCCGACGACTTCGCCTGGATCACCGGCGAACTGCGCACGATCGCCCGGCGCCATGGCGGCCGGATCGTCTCGATGCTGGAGGGGGCTACAACCCGGACGCGCTGGCCGAATGCGCGGTCGCCCACGGGGTGCGCTGCGCGCCTGAGCCCGGCCTCCTGCCATGGCAGGACTGAACCCCGACCGGTGCCGCCGCGCGCATTCATTGCCCGCATGCACCCCCATCCGGCAAGCTACCAACGATTTTCGGCCCGGATGCCCCCGCCTGTGCGATCCCCCTGCGCCTGCTCCCGCTGTCGTTGAGCATCGCCGCCTGCCTTTCAGGCCCGGCGCTGGCAGCCGACGACAAACCGCTGAACTGGGGCCTGTGCCCGGCCGGGGACATCATCCCGCCGTTCAATGGCGCCCCGCCCGCGGCGCAACCGGGTGATCCGACCCGCGAGGAACAGCCCACCGTCATCGACAGCGACAAGCAGCTCGGCACCCGCACCACGCCGCAGTTCCTCGGCAACGTCGCCTGGCCCGCGGCGACCAGTTCCTGGCACCGACAACCTGCAGTTCGACACGGAGAGCGGCGACTACGTCGCCGAAGGCAACGTCCGCTACCAGGACTCGGGCATCCGCATCATCGCCGAGCGCGCCGAAGGCAACCAGAACAACGACCTCCACACCATCAGCAACATCAACTACCAGCTGGTGGACCGGCGCGGCAACGGCGGCGCCGATTCGATCCGGCTGACCGGGCCGCTCGGGCAGATGAGCCACTCGACCTACAGCACCTGCGATCCCTCGCAGCCGATGTGGGAGCTGCGCGCGCAGCAGATCGACGTGGACAGCGACGAAGGCTTCGGCGTGGCCCGCCGCGCGGTGCTGCGGATGGGCAACTTTCCGGTGCTGTACGTGCCGTGGTTCAAGTTCCCGATCGACGACCGACGCCTGACCGGCCTGCTCTACCCGTCGGTCAGCACGTCCGGGCGCAATGGCTTCGACTACAAGCAGCCGATCTACCTCAACCTCGCGCCGAACTACGACCTGACCTGGTGCCGCGCTGGATGAGCCAGCGCGGCCTGATGCTGGACAGCGAGTTCCGCTACCTGTACGAGGGCGGCCGTGGCACGGTCAACGCCTCGTACATGCCGAGCGACGACTACCGCGACAACATGGATCGCGGCCGCTTCCTGTTCAGCGGCTACCACAACGTCAACCCGAACTGGCAGGCACGCGCCACGCTGGGCTGGGTCAGCGACGAACGCTACGTGGAGGACTTCGCCAACCGGCTGGCCGGCATCTCCGCCTCCCACCTGCAGAGCACCGCCGGCATCTACGGCATGGGCCAGTACTGGAACGCCGGCGCGATGGCCGAGCACTTCCAGCTCACCGACTACACCCTGACCGACGACAACCTGCCCTACAGCCGCCTGCCCCGCGTCTACGTGAACTGGGCGCAGCCCCTGAACCACTGGTTCGACGCCGGCGTCTGGGCCGAGGCGGTGCGCTTCCACCACTCCGAGAAATCCGGCGGCAGCCGCCTGGACATCAAGCCCTACGTCTCCGCGCGCCCTGGGCGGCCCGGCCTGGTATATGTCACCCCGACCCAGTACTGCGCTACACCGGCTACCAGCTCGACCAGGAGCTTGCGCAGAGCCTGGGGCGACACGTCGCCCGACCGCAACCTGCCGATCGCATCGCTCGACGCGGGCATGTACTTCGACCGCGACACCACCATCGGCGACACTGCCTACCTGCACACCCTCGAGCCGCGCCTGTTCTACCTCAATGCCCCGTACCGCGATCAGGATGGCCTGCCGCTGTTCGACACCCGGCCGTTCACCTTCGCCTGGGGCCAGCTGTTCCGCGACAACCGCTACTCCGGCGCGGACCGCCAGACCGACGCCAACCAGCTGACGGTAGCGCTGAGCACGCGCCTGATCCGCCAGGCCGACGGCCGCGAGAAGCTGTCGGCCAGCATCGGCCAGATCCGCTACTTCGAGGATTCGCGGGTGGTCGCCCCGGGCGAACTGCCGGTGGAACAGGGCAAGTCGGCCTGGGTCGCCGACGCCAACTACGTGATCAACGACCGCTGGAACCTCGGCGCCTCCTACCAGTGGGATCCCAAGTTCCGCCGCGAGGACCTGGCCAGCGTGCGCGCGCGCTACCTGTGGCCGGGCGACGGCGTGGTCAACCTCAACTACCGCTACCGGCGCGACCTGCTGGAGCAGGCCGACTTCTCGTTCCTGTACCCGATCACCCCGGTCTGGAGCGCAGTCGGCCGCTACTACTACTCGTTCGACGACAACAAGCTGCTCGAGGCGGTCGCCGGCGCGCAGTGGGACAGCTGCTGCCTGGCGGTACGCGTCCTAGCCCGCCGCTACGTGCACAACCGCGAGGGCGAGCTCGACAACTCCATTCAGGTCGAATTCGTGCTCAAGGGCCTAGGGTCGGCCGGCCAAGGACACGGAGCGGACCTTGCGCCGTGCTATTCTCGGCTACTACCGCGACGACCTGTATCTGGTCCCGCCCAGCAACACCACGCCCCATCCGGACGACTACGATCCGAACCTCATTCCGTGAGTCCATGAGCCCACGTCTTTCCGCGACCCTGCTGGCGGTCGCCGCCCTGATCTCCCTTCCCTTCGCCGCCCCGGCCCAGCAGTCGCAGCCGATCGAGCGCATCGCCGCCGTCGTGGACGAGAACGTCGTCCTGCAGAGCGAGCTGAACCAGGCGATGCGGAACGTCGTCGCCCAGTACGCCGGCCGCGAAGACCAGCTGCCGCCGCGCGCGGTACTCGAACGGCAGGTGCTCGAGCGCCTGGTGCTGACCCGCCTGCAGGTCGAGCGCGCGAAGACCAACGGCATCCGGGTCAGCGACCAAGGAACTGAACTAGCCGTGGCGACCATCGCCCAGCAGAACAGCCTGTCGGTCGATGGCCTGCGCCAGCGGCTGGCCGCGGACGGACTGTCCTTCGACGATTTCCGCCGCTCGCTCAACGACGAGATCATGGTCCAGCGGCTGCGCCAGAGCTTCGCGCAGAGCCGGATCAACGTCAGCGAGAGCGAAGTGGACGCCGCGCTCGCCCAGCAGGCCAGCGGTGGCAAGCAGTACCACCTGGCGCACATCCTGGTCGGCCTGCCCGAGGGCGCGACGGCCGAGCAGATCGCCACCGGCCAGCGCAAGATCGAAGGCATCAAGGCCGTGATCGACCGCGGCGAGCTCACCTTCAATGCCGCCGCCGTGCGCTACTCCGACAGCCCCAACGCACTGGAAGGCGGCGACCCGGCTGGCGCAGCCTGGACGAGATCCCGAGCGCCTTCTCGCGCACGATCAGCGACATGGGTGCCGGCCAGATCCTTGGCCCGGTCCGCGGTCCCAGCGGCTTCCAGCTGCTGCAGCTGGTCGAGGTCCGCGACACGGCCGGCAACGCCGCCGCCGCGCAGACCGTCACCGAGTACCACGTGCGCCACATCCTCGCCCGGGTGAGCGACCGCCGGGACGACGCCACCGCCAAGGCCCGGATCGAAACGCTGCGCGCCAGGATCGCCGGCGGCGCCGACTTCCAGGAAGTGGCGCGAGAGTCGTCCGAGGACAGCAACACCCGCGGCCAGGGGCGGCGATCTGGGCTGGTTCCCGGCCGATGCCTTCGGCCCCGATTTCGGCCAGCAGGTGACCGCGCTGGCCGATGGCGCCATCTCGCCGACGTTCCGTACCGATGCCGGCTGGCACGTGATCCAGCGCGTGGCCGTGCGCCAGACCGACGTCACCGACAACAACCGTCGCGCGCAGGTCCGCGAAACCATCGGCCGGCGCAAGCTGGAAGAAGACTTCAACCGCTACCTGCAGGAGCTGCGCGGGGAAGCCTACGTCGTGTTCCGCACCGGCGACCGCGCCGGCGACGGCGCCCCGGCGCCGGCGTCCTCCGAGCCTGCCACCCCGCCGCCTGCAGGCAGCTGAGGTGGCGTTGCCCCGGCTCGCGCTGGTTCCAGAACCCGGCCGGGGTCGGACCGGAACTGTGCGTGCGCCTCGTCCAGAGGCCCCGCGACGACTGCAGGCTGGTGGCCCTGGCCGACCCGGCCACCCTGCGCGCAGCGGCGAATGCACTGTCGCTGCCGCTGAACCTGCTGCACGAGGACGAGCCGGTGCGCCGGCCCGGCGACCTGCCGCTGCGCATGTTCCCCAACGACAACGCCGTCGCCTTCGGCCGGCCGGACCCGCGCAACGCCGGCGCGGTGATCGGCGCGCTGCTGGACGCGGCCGCCGGCTGCCTGCGCGGCGAGTTTGCCGGGATGGTCACCGGCCCGGTGCAGAAGTCCACCATCAACGAGGGCGGCATCGCCTACACCGGCACCACCGAACTGCTCGCCGGCCACGCCGGACGCGAGGTGGTGATGATGCTGGCCAACGACATCGTCCGCGTCGCCCTTACCACCACCCACCTGCCGCTGCGCCAGGGTCGCCGATGCGATCGACGCGAACCTGCTGCGGCGGGTTCTGCACACGACATACCACGCGCTGCAGACGGATTTCGGCATCGCGCCGCACCGGTGGTCGCCGTGCTCGGCCTGAACCCGCACGCGGGCGAGGACGGCCACCTCGGGCGCGAGGAGATCGACACGATCATCCCGGTGCTGGAGGCGCTGCGCGGCGAAGGCATGCAGCTGGTCGGACCGCTGCCGGCCGATACCGCGTTCCTGCCCGGCAAGCTGCGCGGCTTCGATGCGGTACTGGCGATGTACCACGACCAGGGGATGCCGGTGCTCAAGTACAGCGGCTTCGAGCGCGCGGTGAACCTGACCCCGGGATTGCCCTACCCGCGCGTGGCGGTTGACCACGGCACCGCGCTGGACCTGGCCGGTCGTGGCCTTACCGATCCGTCCAGCCTCGAGGCGGCGGTGGCCACCTGCGCGCGCATCGCCGCGCAACGGCGACGCGCGTAGGCATCGCCTGCGCGCCGTCGCGCAGGACCGCGGCCGCCCCTCAGAACAGTTCGCCCGCCTCGCGCGCCGGCGCGACGAGCCCCAGGTGCCGGTAGGCCCTTGGCCGTGGCCATGCGCCCGCGCGCGGTGCGGACCATAAGCCCTGCTGGATCAGGTACGGCTCGATCACGTCCTCGAGCGTGCCGCGCTCCTCCGACAGCGAGGCGGCCAGCGACTCCACGCCCACCGGCCCGCCGTCGAAGTGCTCGATGATCGTGCGCAGCATGCGCCGGTCAAGTTCGTCGAAACCTTCCGGGTCGACCTTGAGCATGGCCATCGCCGCGCCGGCCACGTCGGAATCGATGTGCCCGGCCGCCCTGACCTGGGCGTAGTCGCGCACGCGGCGCAGCAGGCGGTTGGCGATGCGGGGCGTGCCGCGCGCGCGCCGCGCGATCTCGCCGGCACCGGCGGGCTCGCAGTCGATGCCTGGATCTCTGCGCCGACCGGCGCACGATCCGGGTCAGTTCCTCGGGCGTGTAGAACTCCAGGCGCTGGACGATGCCGAAGCGGTCGCGCAGCGGCGCGGTCAGCAGGCCTGCGCGGGTGGTCGCGCCGATCAGGGTGAACGGCGGCAGGTCGAGCTTGATCGAGCGCGCCGCCGGGCCCTCGCCGATCATGATGTCGATCTGGAAATCCTCCATCGCCGGATAGAGCACTTCCTCGACCACCGGCGACAGGCGGTGGATCTCGTCGATGAACAGCACGTCGTGCGGCTGCAGGTTGGTCAGCAGCGCGGCCAAGGTCGCCGGCCTTCTCGATCACCGGCCCGGAGGTGACGCGCAGGTTCACGCCCAGCTCGTTGGCGATGACGTGGCTGAGGGTGGTCTTGCCCAGCCCCGGCGGGCCGAAGATCAGCACGTGGTCGAGCGCCTCGCCACGCCCGCGCGCGGCCTCGATATAGATGCCCAGCTGCTCGCGGACCGGCTGCTGGCCCAGGTATTCGTCCAGGCGCTTCGGCCGGATCGAGGCCTCGAGGGCCTCGTCTTCGCGGGTGGCGCCGGCGGTAAGGATGCGTGGATCGTTCATGCGCCCATGTTCGCACGCGGTCCGGCCGCGTTGCAGCGGCCGGCGCGCCGGCTCAGATCTCGACCTGCGAGCCCAGCTCCACCAGGCGGTTGCCCGGGATGCGGAAGAACCCGGTCGCCGGCGCGGCGTTGCGGTGCATCACCGCGAACAGCTTGTCGCGCCAGATCGGCATGCCGCGACGCGCGCTGGCGACGATGGTCTCGCGGCTGGAGAAGTAGGTGGTGTCCATCGGGTCGAACGACATCCCGCCCACGTCGCAGGCGCGCATCAGCGCCAGCGGCACGTCCGGGGTCTCCATGAAGCCGAAGCGCACGGTCAGCCGGTAGAAGTCGTCGCCGATCTGGTCCATCTTCAACCGCTTCTCCACCGGCGCGTACGGCACCGGCAGCGTCTCCACGGTCAGGAACACGTTGCGCTCGTGCAGCACCTTGTTGTGCTTGAGGTTGTGCAGCAGCGCGTGCGGCACCACCGTGGCATCGGTGGTCAGGAACACCGCCGTGCCCGGTACCCGCACCGGCGGGGCCAGCATCAGCCCCGGCAGGAAGGTGTCCACGCGGATGCCTTCCTTGCGCAGTTCCTCGCGCATCAGCTCGCGGCCGCGCCGCCATATGGTGCGCAGCAGCGTGAACATCACCAAGGCCCAGCGCCAGCGGGAACCACGCGCCCTGCAGCAGCTTGGCGCCGTTGGCGATCACGAAGCCGAGTTCGACCATAAGAACACCACGCACAGCGGCAGCACCCAGGTGCGCCAGCGCGGCCACAGCGCGCGGGCCACCAGGGCGAGCAGCAGGGTGTCGATCAGCATCGTCAGCGAGACCGAGATGCCGTAGGCCACGGCCAGGTTGCTGGAGGTGCGGAACGCCAGCACCAAGGCCGAGCACCATCACCATCAGCAGCCAGTTGATCCCCGGGACGTAGATCTGGCCGATGGTGTCGTGCGAGGTGTGCTTGATCCGCATCCGCGGGATGTAGCCCAGCTGGATGGCCTTATTGCGAGACCGAATACGCGCCGGTGATCACCGCCTGCGACGCGATCACCGCCGCCAGGGGTGGCCATCACGATCATCGGATACAGCGCCCAGGACGGCACCGACTCGAAAAAGGGTTCTTGACCAGCTCCGGGTGCTTGAGCACCAGCGCGCCCTGCTTCAGGTAGTTCAGCAGCAGGCACGGCAGCACGAAGAAGTACCAGGCGTGGCGGATCGGTGGCGCGCCGAAGTGGCCCATGTCCGCATACAGCGCCTCGCCGCCGGTGACCGACAGCACCACCGCGCCGAGGATGAAGATGCCGTGCCAGCCGTGTTCCATGAAGAACCTCGCGCCCCAGTACGGGTTGAAGGCCTTCAGCACCTCCGGCGCGTCGACGATGTTCCAGGCGCCGATGGCCGCCAGCGAGACGAACCACAGCGACATGACCGGCCCGAACACCCGGCCGACCTTCTCGGTGCCGAAGCGCTGGGCCATGAACACCAGCGCCAGCACCACCACCGTGATCGGGACGATGAAGCTGTGCAGGCCCGGCGCGGCGATCTCCAGGCTCGATCGCGCCCAGCACGGTGATCGCCGGCGTGATCACGCCGTCGCCGAAGAACAGCGATGCGCCGAAGATGCCGAGGATGCCCACCACATAGGCCGAGCGCGAACCGTTCTTCAGCGTGCGCTGGGCCAGCGCCATCAGCGCCATGACCCCGCCCTCGCCCTCGTTGTCGGCGCGCATGATGATGGTCACGTACTTCAGCGTGACCACCACCATCAGCGCCCAGAACGCCAGCGACAGCACCCCCAGTACCGTGTCGTGGTCGCTGGCCAAGGCCGTAGTGCGGGGAGAACGCTTCCTTGAGCGTGTACAGCGGGCTGGTGCCGATGTCGCCGAAGACGACGCCGATGGCACCGACCACCAGCGCGAGATGGCCGCTGCCGGCGCCATGCGTGGCGTGCTGGCCCGAAGCAGGCGTGGAATTTTGCGCTGCGGTCATGGCGGCCCTAGGTTAGCGCTGTCGGGATCGGATGGGGGTGTTGGCCGGGTCAGCGCAGGGCCGACTGCAGCGCCTTGCGGATGATGGTGGCGGCCTCGTCGCCCGGCGCGGCGGCATCGCGGGCCATGCGCGTGGCCTCGGCCGGCTTGTAGCCGAGCTGGAGCAGTGCGGTGACCGCGTCGGCGACCGGGTCGCCCGCCGTGGCCGGCATGCCGGCGGATCCGCCCGCGGCCAGGTCGGCGGCACGGTCGCGCAGTTCCACGACCATGCGTTCGGCGGTCTTCTTGCCGATGCCGGGGATGCGGGTCAACGCGGTGATGTCGCCGGCCTGCACCAGCCGCGCGAACTCGTCCACGCTCACCCCCGACAGCACCGCCAGCGCGATCTTCGCGCCGATGCCGCTGACCTTCTGCACGTCGCGGAACAGGCGCCGCTCGCCTTCGCGCAGGAAGCCGTACAGCGAGACGCTGTCCTCCTTCTGCGCATAGTGGGTGAACAGCGCCACCTCGCGCCCCAGTTCGGGCAGGTCGTAGAAGGTGCTCATCGGCGCCTCCAGCTCGTAGCCGACGCCATTGACGTCCACCACCAGCCACGGCGGCTGCTTCAGGGCGAGGATGCCGCGCAGGCGTCCGATCATGCGACCGCTCCGGGAGGAATGACGGATGGAATCACTTGCGGCTCCACGCCAGCCGCGCATCCACGCCCAGCCGCCGCGCGGTGGCGCGCACGTGCGCGTGGGTCAGGGCGATGGCCAGCGCATCGGCGGCATCGGCCTGCACCTTGCCGCTCAGGCCGAGCATCACCGCGACCATGTGCTGGATCTGCGCCTTGTCCGCGCCACCGGTGCCGACCACCGCCAGCTTGACCTCGCGCGCGGCGTATTCGCTCACCGGCAGGTCGCGCAGGACCACGGCGCTGATCGCCGCGCCGCGGGCCTTACCGAGCTTGAGCGCCGAATCGGCACTGCGGCCGACGAACACCTGCTCGATCGCCACTTCCTGCGGCCGGTACTCGTCGATCAGCGCGGCTAAGGCCGTGCAGCAGGCGCTTGAGCCGCGCGGCGAAGTCGCCTTCGCCCAGCAGCACCAGCGGCTGGTGGTGGACATGGCGCACGCGGCCGCCGGCCTCGACGTCGATGATGCCGATGCCGGTGCGCTGCGAACCCGGGTCGATGCCGAGGATGCGCACGCTGGACGCGGCCACGACCGGACGCGCGGCGTTCACGCACGCACCCCGGCTGCCGCCCGTACCGCCACCGCTTCGCCCCCGTGCGGGTGCATGGTCAGCCGGCGTCGTCCAGGTCGGCGTTGGAATAGACGTTCTGCACGTCGTCCAGGTCCTCGAGCATGCCGAGCATCTTCGACACCTGCTGCGCGGTCTCGCCGGACACGGCGATGTCGTTGTCGGCGCGGAAGGTGACTTCGGCGTAGCCCGGCACCAGCCCGGCCTTTTCCATCGCCTGCCGCACCGTGTCGAACTGGTCGGAAGAGGTGAGCACGTCGATGGCGCCGTCTTCCGGATAGACGACCACGTCGTCGGCACCGGCCTCGATCGCCGCCTCGGTGATCTTCTCTTCGTCGCCGCCCTCGTAGCTGAGCACGCCGAGCCGCTTGAACATGAAGGCCACCGAGCCCTCGGTGCCCATGTTGCCGCCGCACTTGGAGAAGGCGTGGCGCACGTCGGCCACGGTGCGCACGCGGTTGTCGGTCAGGCAGTCGACGATCACCGCCACGCCGCCGGGCGCGTAGCCCTCGTAGCGGATTTCCTCGTACTCCACGCCTTCCAGCTCGCCGGTGGCCTTCTTGATCGCGCGCTCCATCACGTCCTTGGACATGTTGGCGGCCAGCGCCTTGTCCGGGCCGCGCGCAGGCGCGGGTTGTTGCCCGGGTCGCCGCCGCCGGCGCGGGCGGACACGCCGATCTCGCGGATGAGCTTGGTGAACACCTTGCCGCGCTTGGCATCGGTGGCGTTCTTGCGTGCTTCGATCGAGGGACCGCGACCCATGGGACTTCCGTACGGCGTCTGTGAGGGACGCGATTATACCGGGCCGCGCTCGCCCGCCCCCGCGTCCACGCCGTCGAACACGCCGGTGCGCAGGAACGCGACGACCTGTCGCGCAGCCTCGGCCGAGAACACCAAGGCCGCTGTGGCTGCAATGCACGCGGCAGTGCGCGGCGAGCCCCGGCAGGCGGGTCTCCTCCAGCCCGACGGTGCCGTCCGAAGGACCCTCCAGCACCGAGAGCAGGCTGCCGATCCCGTGCTCCACGTCGCCGGCGACCATGCCGATCTCGACGCGCCCGTCCCAGGGCGCGCAGCCGGCCTGCAGCAGCGCGCTGCTGCGGCCCAGCGCCCAGGCGTAAGGCGCGGGCGACCGGCCAGCCACTGCGCGGTACGGCTGCCCTGCAACGGCGAGCCGAGGCAGACCAGTCGCGGCACCGGCAGGTCCGGCATGCGGCGCAAGGCTTCCAGCGCGACCAAGGCCACCCAGGCTGTGCCCGACCAGGTGGGTCGGCGGCCCACGGCGCAGGCGCGCGGCAAGCGCCTCGATCGCCGGCTCCGGACCGCTGAGGATGCTCGGATAACCGAACACGCGCGGCCGGAAACCGGCGCGCGACAGTCGCCAGGCCAACGGCGCCAGCCACGTTTTCGCATTCCAGATGCCGTGGACGAGGATCACGCGCTCACAGTCCTGCACGCCGCCACCGGGCGGCCGCCGGCGATCACCCCGCCCCATGCCGCGACCGTTCATGCGCACGCCTTCGCGGACGGCCGCGGCCGCAGCCCGCTCACGCCGCCACGGCCACGCACTGCTGCCTCCATGCCCGCGGCGACAGTCCGCAATGGGCCTTGAACGCGCGCGACAGCGCCGCCTCGCTGCCATAGCCGACCTCGCTGGCGACCACCTTCAGCGGCCGTCCACGGCGCAGCGCCTGCTGGGCCAAGGCCGACCCGCCAGCCCAGCAGGTACTGCCCGGGGTACTGCCGACCGCCTCGCGGAAGCTGGCGGCGAACACGCTGCGCGACATGCCGCAGGCCGCGGCCAAGGTCCTCCAGCGTCCAGTCCCGCGTCGGCGCTTCGTGCATGGCCACCAGCGCATGCCGCACGCGCGGATGCGACAGCCCGGCCAGCAGGCCGCCGGTCACCTCGCCGCGCTCCATCAGCTGGCGCAGCACCTGGATCATGACCACCTCGAACAGCCGGTCGATCATGGCCTGGCGGCCGCAACGCCGCTCGAAGGCCTCCTCGAACAGCAGGTCCAGCACCGGTCCGCTGCCCTCCAGCGCGGCCAGCGGCATGCAGACGAACGCCGGCAACGCCGCGGCGACCGGATTTCCCGCGCCGCCCTCGAACCGCAGGTTGGCGCAGGCCATGTCGGCGCCACGTTCCGGATCGCTGCTGAAGCGGTGCGACAGCGGCCGCGGGTACAGCAGCAGGCTGGGTTCCTCGATCCGCACCGGCGCGCCGCCATGGCTCACCTCCAGCGGCCCGCGCCGGACCATAAGGTGCAGCTGGCCGTGCACGCCGTCGGTGTCGAGCAGGTTGATCCCGCACAGCGCGCCGGCGTTGAAGAGCTGTGCGCTCACCGGGAAGCGCTCCAGCAGTGCCGCGAGGCGATCGACCATCTGTTCGTACTCCCGGTCAAGTTTTCAGGACTTCACGTGGCGAATCGTAGCAGCCGGACCTGCAAAGTAACTCCTGCCCGCCGGGCACCCACCACCCGACACCCGACACCCAAAAGGAAACCGCCATGTCCATCGAGAAGATCCTCTACGCCGCCACTGCCACCGCCACCGGGGGCCGCGAGGGCCGCGCCCAGACCACCGACCGCGTGCTCGACGTGCAGCTGTCCACGCCGCGCGAGCTGGGCGGCGCCGGCGGCCCCGGCACCAATCCGGAGCAGCTGTTCGCGGCCGGCTACTCGGCCTGCTTCCTGGGCGCGCTGAAGTTCGTCGCCGGCAAGCAGAAGGTCGCGCTGCCGGCCACCGCCACGGTCAGCGCCCGGGTCGGCATCGGTGCCATCCCGACCGGCTTCGGGATCGAGGCCGAGCTGACCATCAACGCCCCGGGCGTCCCGCGCGACACCCTCGAGGCGCTGGTCGCCCAGGCCCACATCGTCTGCCCGTACTCCAATGCGACCCGCGGCAACATCGACGTGTCGCTGGTGGTCGCCGACTGATCCCCCACTCCCGCCTTCCCCCGCCTCCCACCGGAATGCCCTGACCATGAACGCCATCACCCGCAGCATCGCCGCCACCCTGCTGGCCGTCGCCACCACGACCACCCTGCCGGCTTTCGCCGCGACCCCGCAGGCCGAAGCGGCCGCCCGCGCCACCGTGCAGGGCAACTACATCGTCACCGCCGACGGCGTGCGCCTGTACTACAAGGACTGGGGTCCGAAGGACGGCCCGGTGGTCACCTTCAGCCACGGCTGGCCGCTGAGTTCGGACAGCTGGGAGTCGCAGATGCTGTTCCTACCGACAAGGGCTATCGCGTGGTCGCCCACGACCGCCGCGGCCACGGCCGCTCCAGCCAGCCCCGGGACGGCAATGACATGGACCACTACGCCGACGACCTTACCGCGGTGATCGACGCGCTCGACCTGGAGGACGTGACCCTGGTCGGCTTCTCCACCGGCGGCGGCGAGGTGGCCCGCTACATCGGCCGCCACGGCACCGGCCGGGTCAGGAAGGCGGTGCTGGTGGCCGCGGTGCCGCCGATCATGGTCCGCACCGCCGACAACCCCGGCGGGCTGCCGCTGGAGGTGTTCGACGGCCTGCGCAAGGCGTCGCTGGAGAACCGTTCGAAGCTGTACCTGGACATCGCCTCGGGGCCGTTCTTCGGCTTCAACCGCCCGGGTGCCAAGCCGGACCAGGCCTGGTCCAGAACTTCTGGGTGCAGGGCATGCAGGCCGGACACAAGAACACCTACGACTCGATCGCCGCGTTCTCGGCCACCGACTTCCGCGAGGACCTGAAGAAGTTCGACGTGCCCACCCCTGGTGATCCACGGCGGTGACGACCAGATCGTGCCGATCGATGCTTCGGCCCGCGCCTCGGCGGCATTGGTCAAGGGCGCGCGGCTTATCGTCTATCCGGACGGCCCGCACGGCATCACCGACACCCACAAGGAACGGCTCAACCAGGGACCTGCTCGAATTCCTGCGCGAATGAGTCCACGGCACCGATGCGGAAAAAGAAACGGCCGCAGCAATGCGGCCGTTTTCCGTACCGGCCAAGGTGTGGTCAGCCCGGGCGGCGCAGGATGAATTCCAGGTCGCGCACGCGACCGACCGGGAACTCGTAGGTGCCGACCTTCGCGAACCCGTGTCGCGCGTAGAAGCGCTGCGCACCGGAATTTTCCGACCACACGCCGACCCACAGCGTGCGCGGGCCCTCGCGCAGCAGCCAGCGCTCGGCCTCGGCGAACAGCTGCCCGCCCCAGCCGCCGTTCTGGTGCGAGGCCAGTACGTACAGGCGCTTCAGTTCGCCGTCGCCGGCCTGCACCTCGGCATGCGGCAAACCGCAGGGGCCGGCCGCGGCATGGCCCACGGCCTCACCGTCGTCTTCGAGCAACCAGACGGCGTAGTCCGGATGGGCGAGGATGACCGCCTGCTTCTCCGGTGGATAGGCATCGGCGAGGAAGAACGCCAGGTCCTCGGGCGGATACAGGTGGCCGAAGGTTTCGGTAAAGGTGCGCGCCGCGAGCGACGAAAGCGTCGCTGCGTCATCGACGGTGGCGCGCCGGATCCGCACGGTCAGCGGGCGCCCTCTTCGTCTTCTTCGTCCTCGTCCTCGTCCTCGCCTTCCTCTTCGTCGTCGAGGCCTTCGTCTTCCTCTTCTTCCTCGTCGCCGTCTTCTTCCTCGTACTCGTAGTCGTCTTCGCCGAAGTCCTCGCCGTCCCAGCGGCCCTCGCCGTCCGGCACGAAGGTCAGCGCCATCGCCGACGGGTTGCCACCCACGCGCACCAGCCAGCCACCGAACACGCGCGCGCTCGGCCACCAGGCCGGCCTCGGAACCTTCATTGCCCAGCTTTTCCCACTGCAGCGCGAACACGGACTCGGTCACTCGGTACTCTCCGATGGGTCAGCTCCCCGACGCCGGGGAGACGCGGCGCAACGCCGCATTCTTGAGGAAATATTCCGCCGCGAGCCCGCAACCGGCAGCGACCGGTCGCGAGGCAAGGGGCGACGCGGCGGGACCTCAGGCCTTCGCCGGCTGCGGACGCACCATGACGTGGATTTCCGCCAGCTGCTCGTCCGGGATCGGCGAGGGTGCGCCGGTCATCAGGCACTGCGCCGAGGTGGTCTTCGGGAACGGGATCACGTCGCGGATCGACTCGGTGCCCGCCATCAGCGCGGCGATTCGGTCGATGCCGAAGGCGATGCCGCCATGCGGCGGCGCGCCGTAGTTCAGCGCATCCAGCAGGAAGCCGAACTTGGCCGCCGCCTCTTCCGCACCGATGCCCAGCAGCTCGAACACCGCGCTCTGCATCTCCGGACGGTGGATGCGGATCGAACCACCACCGATCTCGTTGCCGTTGAGGACCATGTCGTAGCCGCGCGATACCGCCGTCTTCGCGTGCGCGCGCAGGTCGGCGATGTCGTCCACCGCCGGGGCGGTGAACGGATGGTGCAGGGCCACGTAGCGCTGCGCCTCCTCGTCCCATTCGAACATCGGGAAGTCGGTGACCCACAGCGGGCGCCAGCCGTCTGCGACCAGGCTGAAGTCCTTGCCGGCCTTCAGCCGCACCGCGCCCATGAAGTCGGAGACTTTGTTGTAGGTACCGGCGCCGAAGAACACGATGTCGCCGTTGCCGGCGCCGACGTGCCTGACCAGGGGCGGCGAATTGCGCCTCGTCGAAGAACTTCTGGATCGGCGACGACACCACGCCGGCCTCGTCGATCTTGATGTAGGCCAGGCCCTTGCTGCCGTACTTGGCCGCGTGCGCGGCGTACTCGTCGATCTGCTTGCGCGACAGCGAGGCGCCGCCGGGGATGCGCAGCGCGGCCACGCGGCCGTCGGCGTCATTGGCCGCAGCGCTGAACACCGCGAACTGGCTGTCCTTGACCAGCTCGGCCACGTCGACCAGCTCCAGCGCGATGCGCAGGTCCGGCTTGTCCGAACCGTAGCGGCGCATGGCCTCGGCCCAGGTCATGCGCGGGAACTGGGCATCGAGCTCGACGTCGACGACCTCCTTGAAGATCGCGCGGATCATGCCTTCGACGAAGTCCTGCACGTCGCGCTCGCGCACGAAGGCGAACTCCATGTCCAGCTGGGTGAACTCCAGCTGGCGGTCCGCGCGCAGGGCCTCGTCGCGGAAGCAGCGCGCGATCTGGTAGTAGCGGTCGAAGCCGGCCACCATCAGGATCTGCTTGAACAGCTGCGGGCTCTGCGGCAGCGCGTAGAACTCGCCCGGGTGCATGCGCGCCGGGACCATAAGTCGCGTGCGCCTTCCGGCGTGGCCTTGGTCAGGATCGGGGTTTCGATGTCCCAAACCACGCGCGTCCAGGTGCCGGCGCAGCGCCTGCACCAGCTTGATGCGGGTGCGCTGCATGCGCTGCATTTCCGGACGGCGCAGGTCGAGATAGCGGTACTTCAGGCGCGTTTCCTCGCCCGGGTTCTCGTGCGCGTGGAACGGCAGCGGCGCGGCCTTGTTGAGGATGGTGATGCGGGTGGCGATCACCTCGACCTTGCCGGTGCGGATCTTGTCGTTGACCGCATGGCGGGCACGGACCACGCCCTCGACCTGGATCACGTCCTCGTAGCCCAGCGAGGCGGCCACCGCGAACACTTCCGCGTTGTCGGGCTCGACCGTCACCTGGACGATGCCCTCGTGGTCGCGCAGGTCGATGAAGCACACGCCGCCGAGGTTGCGGGCCACGTCGGTCCAGCCGGCGAGGGTGAGGGTCTGGCCGATCAGGGTCTCGTCGACCAGCCGCAGAAATGGGTACGCATGGGAACTCCACAGGGGGCCGGACGCCATCGGCGCCGGGGAACGCGATATTTTGAGGCCCGCGCCCGGCCCCGGCAAACGCGCCGGCACCAGGCGATCCGGCACGGTCACCGGCGCCTGTGCGGCGGGCCGGGTCCGGAACCGCCCCGACCGCCGCCCGGCGATGCGCCACGGACGTTGCCGCGCAGGCGGAATCCCGCCCGACGCCGCTCGCCGCTCAGCTGCCGCCGGAAGGCGTGGCCGGCTTGGCCGCCGGCGTACTTTCGGCCTTGGCCGCCGGGGCTGCAGGAGCCGCCGGGGTTGCCGGCGCCGCGGCCGGCTTGGCCGCACCCTCGCCGCCATCGACCAGGTTGCGCTTCCTGTCGCCGTCCTTCTTGAAGTCGGTCTCGTACCAGCCGCCGCCGGCCAGGCGGAACGAGGGCGCGGTCAGCTGCCGGCGCACGCCGCCCGGGGCCGCGCAGGACGGACAGGTCTCGGGATCGGCATCGGACAGCTTCTGCAGGCGGTCGAAACTGTGGCCGCATTCGGCGCACTGGAAGGCATAGATCGGCATGGCGGGACCGGGAAGCGGGGGAGCACTCGGGCCGGGGCAAGCCCGGTCGGCTGCAGATTTTAGGGCATCGACGGCAGTTTCAAGCCGGGACCGCAATCCGCCGGCGCGTAGCCGGCCACCGGATAGCCGCAGCCGAGCGCCATCTCCGGCACGTGGCGGTCGCGGTTTTCCGGGCCGCCACCCACAGCGGCGGCGACAGGCGACGCGCGGACATCGCCGGCACCACCGCGCCCTGCAGCAGCACCTGCGTGCCGGCGCGCAGCTGGAAGCAGCGCTGGGCCCAGCCTTCGTCGCGGCCCGCGTCGGCGCCCAGCTGCTGCAGGCGATAGCCGCCGCGGTCCGGCCACACCCTGGGCGTCGCCTGTAGCGAGCCGCCATTGCCGCGCCGGCCCGTCCACGGCGCAGGCGCGCAGGTCGCCGTCGACCGGCGGCGCCGACAGCCACAGGTCCACCGGCTGCGCCGCCGGTTGTGCACCGGCTGCGGCCAGCACGCCGGCCAGGCCCAGCACCGCCATGCCCGCGCCGGCCACACGCCGGCACCGCGCATGCCAACCTACCCTGTGCCCCGGCGGTGGCGCGCCTGTGGGCGGACCTCACCGCGCCAGCTCCAGGCGGCCATCCGCGGCCACCGTGAAGCCGCCGACCGCGACCCTGCCGGACTGCTCCAGCAGGCGCAGGCTGATCGACTGCTGCTTCATGCCCGGCGTGCCGAATCCGGTCTGCAGCGCGACGTTGACGCCGGCCCCGCGCGACAGCCGCGCCAGCCCGCTGCCGTAGTAGTTGACCTCGACCTTGTACGCACCCGGCTTCGGATCGCGCAGGACGAATTCCTCAGGCCCGAAGCCGGCGGTGAAGTCGCGCGAGATCTGGCCGCCCCGGTAGCCGAGGCGATGGCCGTAGTACACGGTCTCGCCATTCGGGTCGGTGACGTGCAGGTCGATGTCGGTGCTGTCCAGGTCCCAGCGCAGCAGCACCCGCAGTCCCAGCGGCAAGGGCTGCTGGAGCTCGGCCGCCACGCCGTCCGCCGTACCACCCGCACAGCGCGTGCGCAGGTCGTTGTGCTCGGCCAGGGCGATCAGGCCGATGTCGGCGAAGCGGCCCGGCCATGGGCTGTCGACCACGTGCGCCAGCAGGCCGAGCGCCTCCTTAAGACGTCGCCGGTGCCTGCAGCGCCAAAAGCTGGGTCGGAAGGACTGCGGCTGGTCCGGCGCCAGCTCACGGATCCGGCGCAGCAGCGGCACCGCCTGCGCTTCCAGTCCGGCGTCCTGCAGGCGATAGGCGGCCAGGCGCAGGCTCTCCGGGTCGTGCGGCATCAGCTCGACCAGGTTGCTGAGCACGCGCCAGCCCAGCACCGCGTCGCCCAGCTCGAACAGGCGCTGGGCCACGTCGAAATGGAACGCCGGACTGCGGCCGTGCGCCACGCGCAGGTCGAAATAGCGCGCGTACAGCGTGGCCGCGTCCCGGGTGCCACGCAGCTCGGCCACCCAGGTGCGTCCATCGCCACCGCCTGCAGGTGCATGGTGATGCCGTCCTCGCCCGGGGCGTCGGCCGCCGTGGTGCCGGTCACCAGCACGCTGTCCAGCGATTCCTCCGCCGCCGCCGGAGCCGGCAGCGACGGCTGGGTGAACGCGGGCGTGGCCCTGGCCGCCATCGAGGCCTCGCGGCTTTCACGGGCCGCGTGTGCGGCCTCGCGCTCCGCCTCGCGGCGCTCGCGTTCCCAGCGCGGGCGCGGATCGTCCTTGGGGAAGACCGTGTTCCACCACTCCACGCGGTCCTGCCAGCCGTGGCGCACCGCTTCGCGGTTGGCGGCCCAGTCGGCGCCGCGGCGCTCCTCCTCCTGCCGGCGCTGCTGCTGCACGCGCTCGCGCAGCGCGACGTCGGCCTGCGGCGGCAGGATCGCGTGGCGCACGTAGTCTTCATCGCTCTCCAGCACCAGCAGGCTGGTATGGCGGTTGGCCACGCCGAAACGTTCGCCCAGCGCTGCCAGCGCCAGGCGATTGTGTTCGGGCTGGGCTTCGAGGTCTTCGGCCTGCCAGCTGGTGCACCAGAACGCCGCCATGCCAGAGGCACGCGACGGCGTGGCCGGATGCCTGCGCACGACGGTGCCGCCTGCGGCCAGCGCATGTTCCAGCGCCAGCGCGGGGATCTTGGCCGGGGACGCGGCGACATGGCAGGCGCGCAGCGCGCCGCCACCGACGGCCAGCTGCTCGACATGCCAGTTCGCATCGAGCGGCCCCAGCCTGGCCTGCAGCACCGGTGCCCGCTGCAGCCGGGCGAGGGCCTGCTCGAGCGACAGCACGGCCAAGGTCCAGCACCTGTCCGCCGGAACGCACCAGCCAGCGGGCCATGGCCGGATCGGCGACGCGCCGCCCGACCACGAACACCGGTGCCGCGGCGGCTGGCTCGACCTGTCCGGGCAGCGTGGCGACGGCGTCGCTGAAGAGCAGGACCCGTTGCGCCGCCGGATCGGCGCGCCAGCCCGCCAGCGCGGTGGCGCCATCGGCGCGCTCTGCCGCCAGCGTGGCCAGGAAGGCGTCGAGCTGCGCCGGCGTGGTGATGCGGAGCCGGCGCTGCTGCACGGTTTCACGCAGGATCGTGAGGGTGACCTCGACCGGATGGCCCGCCAGGTAGCGCGACAGCAGTTCCAGCTCCGCGCCGCGATCCATGTCCTGCATGCTCAGCGATGCGTCCCAGACCACTTCCACGCGCGCCGGCGCAGGTCGCGCAGCCGGCGTGGCCGGGCCGCGTGCCGGCACTTCGAGCCAGTGCATGCGCAGGCCGTCCTCGAACACCGCACTGAACGCGGCGTCTCCGGCCGGTGCCGGCAGGCAGGCCTTACGCGCGCGCCCCCCCACCGCGCCTTAAGCGTCCGTCGCTCTTCGTCCACACCACCCCTCCCTGGCCGGCAGCCACCGGCTGCGCGGTGGCGCTGGCCACGGACGGCGCCGAACCGGCGGCCGGCACGGCCGGGTCCAGCTGGTGCCGCCAGCCGCAGGCGTCACGCCGGGCCAGGCTGGCGATGTCGATGCGCAGGCGCCGCTCGCCGTGCGCCGGCACCGGGAACACGCGGATGGCGTAGCGGTTGCCGGCCTCCTTCTGCGCCAGCGCCGGGTCGACGTTGCGGCGCACGGTGTCCTCGAAGGCCGTCCGCGCCTTGACCCGCTCGACCGGCACCGCATCGCGCAGCTGCCCGTCCACGTCCAGCGCATAGCCATGCAGGCGCTCGTTGGCGGCCAGCGGCAGGCTCACGGTGGTTTCCAGCGGGCGGTCGTGGGGATTACGCAGGACCAGTTCGACCCGTTGCAGGGCGAACGGCCCGTCCAGGTCCATCCGATCCGTTCGGCGGACAGCACGACGTCGCCGTCGGACTCGATCCTCGCCGCCGCCGCCGATGCAGGCACGAACACGACCGAGGCCACCGCCCACCACAGCAGGCTGATCCTTTTCATCTCGCCACTCCCCTGTCTGAATTTGTTCCGACGAACCGCGGCAGGCGCTCCGCGCTGCCGTCCCGTCGTCTCTCCAACGCGCCACCATCGCCAACGGGGTCGAATCAACAGGCAGCGCGTGACCCGCCCGCGATCACTCCGGCCGGCGGCTCCCCGGCCGCCTTCGATCGATCCCGCAGACAATGCCACGCGCGGCTTGCCGGCGGGGCCGCAGCCATGTCGCGTACTGGTCCAGGTCGCCGGCGAACGGCCCGGCCACGCGCCAGAAGATGGCGCAGGCCGGGCCGACCGGACGGACCTGCGACGGGTGCTCAGCCGATCATCGCCTCGGCCAGGCGCGCGCGACCTGGGCCAGCACCGCGTCGCGCGAGGCGCTGTCCACGGTCGCACCCTGCAGGTAGGCGGCCAGCACCTGGGCGCGCCGCCGTTGCGCGGCCACAGCACCGCGACATCGTTGCGGGTATCGACGCCGTTGCTGCCGGTCTTGTCGCCGACCCGCCAGCGCGGGCCAAGCCCGGCCCGCAGGCAGGCATCGCCGGTGCCGTTGTCGATCAGCCAGTCGGCCAGCTGCTGGCGCGAAGCCGGGGACAGCGCGTCGCCGACGGCGAAGCGGGCCATGCTGGTGGCCATGGCGGCCGGACTGGTGGTGTCGCGCGGATCGTCCATCGCGAACTCGTTCATCGCCGGCTCGGTGCGGTCGCTGCGGGTCACCATGTCCCCGTGCCGGCGCAGGAACGCGGTGAGCGCGGCCGGGCCGCCGATCAGCCCCAGCAGCAGGTTGGCGGCCGGGTTGTCGCTGGTCACCATCGTGGCACGGCAGAGGTCGCGCACGCTCATGTCCTTGCCGACATGCCGGCTCGTGAGCGGCGCGTGTGACAGCAGATCCTGCTCGCGCACGGCCAGGCGCCGGTCCAGCGACCACTGCCCCCGTCGGCGCCGGCAAGCACGGCCGCCGACAGCGGCGCCTTGAAGGTGCTGCACATCGGAAAGCGCTCGTCCCATGCGATGGCCACGGGCACGGCCGCTGCCGGTATCCAGCAGGCTCACCCCGAGCCGGCCGCCGCTGGCCGCCTCCAGCGCGGCGAAGTCGGCGGCGGCCGCAATCGCGCCCGGCGCGGCCACGCCGGTGGCCGCCCCCCACCTCCATGGCCGGAGCCAGCAGCGGAGCGGCCAGCGCGGCGGCGGTCGTGGTGGCGCTGAGTTGCAGGAAACGGCGACGGGCAAGCATGGCGGTCCTCCTTGGATGGGAGCACCGAGTATTGGAAGGCCGGGGCGGGCCCACCAGCGCAAGTTTTCAGGGGAAGCCATAAGCTGGATGAGTGGCTGGGCCACGGATTTGCCCGTATTTCCCCGCGGTTGGCATTCCGCCATCAGCCTTGCTCATACTTGGCCATGTCCCGCCCGTCGCTGCCACTCAACGCGCTGCGCGCCTTCGAGGCCGCCGCCCGCCACCAGAATTTCACCCGCGCCGCGCTGGAGCTGTACATCAGCCAGGCCGCGCTGAGCCACCAGATCCGCAGCCTGGAGCAGCGGCTGGGGGTCCGCCTGTTCCACCGCCTGCCGCGCGGGGTGACCCTGACCGAGGAGGGTGCGGCGCTGTATCCGGTACTGAACGAGGCCTTCGACCGGATCGCCCCGGGCGTGGGGCGCTTTCTCGGCGGTAAGGACCGCGAGGTGCTGACCTTGGGCGTGGTCGGCACCTTCGCCACCGGCTGGCTGCTGCCACGGCTGGCGGCGTTCGAGGCCGCACACCCGGACATCGAGTTGCGCGTGCAGACGCACAACAACCGTATCGACCTTACCGGCGAGGGCCTGACCCAGCGATCCGCTTCGGCGATGGCGACTGGCAGGGCCAGGTCTGCACGCCGATCCTCGACGCGCCTTTCTCGCCGTTGTGCGCGCCGGCCCTGGTCGATCCGCTGCGGGAACCGCGCGACCTCGCCCGGGTCACGCTGCTGCGTTCCTACCGTGCCGACGAATGGCCCCGCTGGTTCCGGGCGGCCGGGTCCACGGGCGTGGAAGCGCGCGGGCCGGTCTGCGATTCCTCGCTGACCTTGGCGGCGGCGGCCGCGGGCGGCACGGGCGTGGCCCTGCTGCCGCTGCCCATGTTCGAGCAGGAGCTCGCGGAAGGACGGCTGCTGCAGCCCTTCCCCGTCACCGTGTCGCTGGGCCGCTACTGGCTGACCCGGCTGCGCTCGCGCGCCGAGCGCGAACCGGCGCGGCGCTTCGGCCACTGGCTGCAGGCCCAGGGGGCGGCGGAAACGCAGGCGTAGCGCGAAAGCACCACCCCGGCGCGACCACCAATCACACCGGTCGCCTCAGCCTTCCAGAAGCTCCAGCCACGCCTGTTCGGCCTGTTCGAGGCGGCGCGCGGCGTCTTCACGCTCGCGCCCGAGCACGGCCAGGCGGCCGGCGTCGGCCATGTGCGACGGATCGGCCAGCTGCCGGTCCAGTTCGGCGACCTGGCCTTTCCAGTTCGGACACCTTCTTCTCGGCGGCGGCCAGCTTGACCGGATTGACCGGCTTCTTCGCCACGACCGGCGCGGCCGCGGCGGCCGTGGCCTGCACCGGCACCGTCGCTTCGGCCATGCGCTGTTTGGTGCCCTGCGCGGCCGGACGGCTGCGCAACCAGGCGGCGTAGTCGTCGAGGTCGCCGGAGAACGGTTCGACCACGCCGTCGGCCACGCGCCAGAAGTTGTCGCAGACCAGGCCGATCAGGTGGCGGTCATGGCTGACCATCACGATCGCGCCTTCGAAGTCGCTCAGCGCTTCGGCCAGCGCTTCGCGCATCTCCGGTCAGGTGGTTGGTCGGTTCGTCGAGCAGCAGCACGTTGGGCTGCTGCCAAGGCGATCAGGGCCAGCGCCAGACGCGCGCGCTCACCGCCGGAGAAGCCATCCACCACTTCGAACGCGCGATCGCCCGGAAAATTCCACTTGCCGAGGAAATCGCGGAACGCCTGCGTGGGCGAATCCGGCGACAGGTCGCGGAAATGGTCGATCGGCGACTGGCCTTCGTGCAGCGATTCGACCGTGTGCTGGGCGAAGTAGCCGATGCGCAGGTCCGGATGCGCGCTGCGCTCGCCGGCCACCGGCGCCAGGTCGCCGACCAGGTACGCACCAGCGTGGTCTTGCCGGCGCCATTGGGGCCGAGCAGGCCGATGCGGTCGCCCGCCTCCAGGCCGAAACCGACCTCGTGCAGGATCACCGAGTCCTTGCCGTAGCCGGCCTCGGCATGGTTCAGCCGGATCAGCGAGAACGGCAGGCGGTTGGGCTGGGCGAACTCGATCCGGAACTCGCGCTCGGCGCGCACCGCCTCGGTGCCGGCCAGCTTGGCTGGCGCTTCATCCGGCTCTGCGCCTGCGCGGCCTTGCTGGCCTTGGCCTTGAAGCGGTCGATGAAGCTCTGCAGGTGGGCGCGCTCGGCCTGTTCCTTCTCGTGCGCGATCTGCTGCTGGCGCAGCTGCTCGGCGCGCTGGCGCTCGAAGTCGGTGTAACCGCCGACGTACAGCTTCGCCCCGCCGCCGTGCAGGTGCAGGGTGTGGGTGGCGACGTTGTCGAGGAATTCGCGGTCGTGCGAGATCAGCAGCAGCGTGCCCGGGTACTTCAGCAGCCACTGCTCGAGCCAGTAGACCGCGTCGAGGTCCAGGTGGTTGGTCGGCTCGTCGAGCAGCAGCAGGTCCGACGGCATCATCAGCGCGCGGGCTAGGTTCAGGCGCACGCGCCAGCCGCCGGAGAACGAGGACACCGGGCGTGAATGGGTCTCCGCCGGGAAACCCAGGCCATGCAGCAGGCGGCCGGCGCGGGCCTCGGCGTCATAGCCGTTCAGCTCGGCCAGCTTCTGGTGCGCGGCGGCCACCGCCTCCCAGTCCTCGCGCGCGTTGGCCTGCGCTTCCTCGCGGATGACCGCGGCGATGACCTCGTCCCCACCGAGCACGAAGTCCAGCGCCGGGTCCGGCAGCGACGGTGTTTCCTGCGCGACCGATGCGATCCGCACCTTGCCGGGCAGGTCGACATCGCCCTTGTCGGCTTCCAGTTCGCCCTTGATCGCGGCGAACAGGCTGGATTTGCCGGTGCCGTTGCGACCGACCACACCGACGCGGTAGCCGGCATGCAGGGCCAGGTCGACGTTGGACAAAAGCAGCCGCTCGCCGCGGCGCAGGGCGAAATTTCTGAGGGAAATCATGGGAAGACCGGATCCAGATAAGACGCAGGAATATCGAGATAAGCACCGTTCCTGCGACAGCCATTCTACCGTTAACAAATAATTGACGTGTCTTCGCAGCCCGGCAGCTCGAGCACCCCCTCCCCTCTGGCCCGCCGGGCTGCACCCCACAAGGCCGCACGCCCCACGCGAGGCGGCCGCGCACCGGAGTTCCAGATGACCCGCAACCGCTCGCCCCTCACCCTGGCCCCTGCTCGCCGCCCTCGCCGCACCGGCCTACGCCCAGGAAGCGCCGACGCCCGACGCCGGCCGCACCGCCTCCACCCTCGATACGGTGATCGTCACCGGCACCCGGGTCACCGACCGTACCGTGGCCGAGTCGACCTCGCCGATCGACATCATCACGCCCGAAACGCTGCAGGCCACCGGCACCACCGAACTGGCCACCGCGCTCGCCCGCGCGGTGCCGTCGCTGAACTTCCCGCGCCCGGCACTGGTGGACGGCACCGACGCGGTGCGCCCGGCGCAGCTGCGCGGCCTGTCGCCGGACCAGACCCAATTCCCCAGTAAATGGCAAGCGCCGGCACAAGGGCGCCCTGATCAACGTCAACGGCAGCCAGGGCCGCGGCTCGGCGCCGGTGGACCTGAACGCGATCCCGATCGCCTCGATCGCCCGGGTCGAGGTGCTGCGCGACGGCGCCTCGGCGCAGTACGGCTCCGACGCCATCGCCGGCGTGATCAACATCGTGCTCAAGGGCAGCGAAACCAGCGGCGGCGTGCAGGCGCAGTACGGCCAGTACAGCGCCGGCGACGGCGAGCAGTACCATAGTCTCCGGCGACGGCGGGCTGCGCCTGGGCGACGGCGGCTGGCTGCACGTGGCCGCGCAGGTCGGGCAGCAGGACCAGACCGACCGCGCCCGCCCCTACCTCGGCGCCAACGCCGGCACCGGCAACAACCCGCCGGCCGGCCGCGTCGTCCAGCGCTTCGGCGACCCGGACGTGGACCAGGGGTGGCATCGCCTACAGCGGCGAGTTCAGCCCGCAGGAAGGCGTCACCTTCTATTCGTTCGGCACCTTCAGCCGGCGCGACGTGACCTCCACCGGCTTCTTCCGCCCGGCCACCGCGCCGACCAACATCGCCTCGATCTATCCGGACGGCTACCTGCCGCAGATCCGCAACGAGACCGAGGACTGGCCATCGTCGCCGGCCTGCGCGGCGCCATCACCGGCGGCCTGGACGTGGACCTCAGCTACAACTACGGCAACAACGACCTCGGCTTCGAGGTCGGCAACAGCCTCAACCGCAGCCTCGGCGTGGCCACGCCGACCGAGTTCTACGCCGGCTCGCTGCGCACCAGCCAGCACCTGCTCAACCTCGATTTCAGCAAGCAGCTGGACTGGGGCCTAGCCTATCCGGTGACGCTGGCCTTCGGTGGCGAGTGGCGCGGCGAGGAGTTCCGGCAGAGCGCCGGCGAGCTGGCCTCCTACCAGAACGGCGGCATCGTCGCCCCGGGCGAAACCACGCCGCGGCCGGGCGCGCAGGTGTTCCCGGGCTTCTCGCCGGCCGATGCCGGCAGCTTCGACCGCAACAGCCTGGCCGCCTACGTCGACCTCGAGGCCGACCTCACCGACAAGCTGAGCGTGGGCCTTACCGGGCGCTACGAGGACTACAGCGACTTCGGCGACACCACCTCGGGCAAGCTGTCGGCGCGCTATGCGTTCACCGACAAGGTCGCCCTGCGCGGCACCGTGTCCACCGGCTTCCGCGCGCCGTCGCTGCAGCAGCAGTTCTACCAGTACACCTCGAGCACCTTCATCAGCGGCGTGCAGTACGCGGTGCGCACGTTCCGCGTCGACGACCCGGTGGCGATCGAGCTGGGCGCCGAGCCGCTGAAGGCGGAAGAGTCGAACAACTACAGCCCGGCCTGGTGCTGCAGCCGATCGACGCGCTGTACCTGACCATCGACGCCTACCGGATCGAGATCGACGACCGCATCGTGCTGTCCGAGAATCTGGTCAGCACGCCGGTCGCCAGGTACCTCATCGCCCAGGGCTACAGCGCCACCGGCGGCCGCTACTTCACCAACGCGATCGACACCACCACCGATGGCGTGGACGTGGTCGGCACCTACACCTGGGGGCCTGGCCGGCAGCGACCTTACCCTGACCGCCGGCTACAACTGGAACGATACCGAGATCGACCGCATCGCCGCCAACCCGCCGTCGCTGGCCGCGATCGACCCCAACGCGGTGCGCTTCGGCCGCTCGGAGATCGGCCGCATCACCGAGGGCTCGCCGCACGACAAGTTCTTCCTCAACGGCGTGTGGAACGTGGGCAACTGGTCGTTCAATGCCACCGCAACCCGCTACGGCGAGTTCACCGTGCGCCACAACACGGTGCCGGCGCAGGACCAGACCTTCGACGCGGAATGGACCCCACCTGGCGGCGGTCAGCTACGCGCTCAACGACTGGGAGTTCACCGTGGGCGGCGACAACGTGTTCAACGCCTATCCGGACGAAGTGCTGTACCCCAACTCCAGCTCCGGCCAGCTGCCCTACAGCTCGACCTCGCCGTTCGGCTTCAACGGCGGCTTCGTCTACGCACGCGCCGGCTACCGCTGGTGAGCGGATGCGGCCGGGCGCCCTGCGCCCGGCCGCGCAACTTCGCCGCCGCGCGGGCAACGGTGCCGGCGCGGAACATGCGCCGCGCCGCAACCGGACCGGGAACGCGCCTGCCCGCCAGCGCACGGCGACGCCTCCGCCAGCGCCATCCCCGTTTAGCTGCAGCGGCGCGGTTTGCCGAACCGGCGCATGTCGGTGACACTGGCCAACCACCCGCGTCGCCGCTCCGATGCACCACGACACCAGCCTGATCGACATCGTCGCCGTCGGCCTTAGCCAGCCTTCGTGCTGGGCGCCCTCGCCCATCGACTGCGCCTGTCGCCGCTGGTGGGCTACCTGCTGGCCGGCGTGATCGTCGGTCCGTTCACGCCCGGCTTCGTCGCCGACCAAAAATCGCCAACCAGCTGTCGGAAATCGGCGTCATGCTGCTGATGTTCGGCGTCGGCCTGCACTTCTCGCTGGACGACCTGCTGGAAGTGAAGTGGATCGCCATTCCCGGCGCGCTGGCGCAGATCGCGCTGGCCACGCTGCTGGGCATGGGCCTTACGCGGGCGATGGGCTGGGCGCCGCTGCACGGCCTTATGTTCGGCCTTGCGCTGTCGGTGGCCAGCACCGTGGTCCTGCTGCGGGCGATGGAGCAGCGCCGCCTGCTCGACACCCGGCGCGGCCGCATCGCGGTGGGTTGGCTGATCGTCGAGGACCTGGTGATGGTGCTGGCCCCATCCCTGCTGCCCGCGCTGGGCGGGGTGCTGGGCGAAGGCGGCGCGCGCCCCGATAACCTCGATGCCGGCGCGATCCTGGCCGCGCTCGGGTTGACCCTGCTCAAGCTGGGCGCGTTCGTGGCGGTGATGCTGCTGGTCGGCCGGCGGGTGATCCCGTGGACCCTGGAGAAGGTCGCCGGCACCGGCTCGCGCGAGCTGTTCACCCCATGGGTGCTGGCGATCGCGCTCGGGGTGGCGTTCGTGTCGGCGACCCTGTTCGGCGTGTCCTTCGCGCTGGGCGCGTTCTTCGCCGGCATGCTGCTCAACGAATCCGAGCTCAGCCACAAGGCCGCCAGCGACTCGCTGCCGCTGCGCGATGCGTTCGCGGTGCTTTTTTCGTCTCGGTCGGCATGCTGTTCGATCCGACCATCCTGCTCGAGCATCCGTGGCAGGTGCTGTGCACGCTGGCGATCATCGTGGTCGGCAAGTCGCTGATCGCGTACTGGATCGTGCGCGCGTTCCGCCATCCGCCATCCACGGCGCTGACGATCTCGGTCAGCCTTACCCAGATCGGCGAGTTCTCCTTCATCCTTACCGGGCTGGGCGTGACCCTGCAGATCCTGCCGCCGACCGGACGCGACCTGGTGCTGGCCGGCGCGCTGCTGTCGATCATCGCCAACCCGCTGCTGTTCATGCCTGGCTCGACCGCCGCCAGGCGCGGGCAGGCGGCGCTGGAAGAGACGCCAGCCACGCCCGAACCGCCGCCCGGCCCGGCGCTGGTGCCCGGCAACCACGCCGTCATCATCGGCTTCGGCCGGGTCGGCACCGAGCTGGCCACGGTCCTGCGCGAACGCGGGGTCAACGTGCTGGTGATCGACAACGACAAGGACCACATCGAGCGCGCGCATGCCGCCGGCTTCCCCGGGATCCGGGGCAACGCCGCCGCGGACCTGGTGCTGGCCGAAGCGCATCCGGAGTCGGCCAGCATCGCGATCCCGGCGATCCCGCAGCCGCTGGAGGCGGGCGAGGTGATCGCCAAGCTGCGCACGATCAATCCGGCGCTGCCGGTGCTGGCCCGCGCGCACAGCGATGCCGAGGTGCGCCACCTGCTCGCGCACGGCGCCGACGGCACGGTGATGGCCGAACGCGAACTGGCCTACTCGCTGGCGGAGATGGTCATGGCCACGCCGCCGTACCGCTACGCCGGCCGCGGCGGTGCGGCCGTGCCGCCGGTCTGATCCCTCCTTCACGGATCCGTGCACCCATGCCGGCTTGACTGCCGGCATGGACCTGAAAAGCGGCTATCCGTTCTGGGCGATCCGCAACGGACTCGCGGCCCCACTGCCCCCACTGGCAGCCGATGTCGCCTGCGACGTGGCCGTGATCGGCGGCGGCATCACCGGCGCACTGGTCGCCGACGAACTGGCCGCGCACGGCCACGCGGTCGCCGTGCTGGAAAAGCGCGACATCGGCTGGGGCAGCACCTCGGCCAGCACCGCGCTGCTGCAGTACGAAATCGATACGCCGCTGGTCGACCTTGGTAAGGCGCTACGGCGAAGCCCGGGCCGCGCTCGCCTACCGGGCCTGCGTGGGCGCGATCGAGCAGCTGGCCGAGCGCGCCGGCGCGCTGGGGGACGTGGCCTTCCGTCCATGCCGCAGCCTGTACTGGGCCAGCCATCGCCGGCATGTGCGCGACCTGCGCGCCGAATTCGAGGCGCGCGGGCGCCACGGCATCGACGTGGAATGGTGCGGCCCGGAGGACATCGAGGCCATGTACGGCTTCCGCGCGCCCGCGGCGATCCTCAGCCACCGGGCCGCGCAGGTCGATCCGTACCGGATGGCCCAGCGCCTGCTGCTCCGCCTGCATCGCGGCGGCGCCACGGTCCACGACCACGAGGAGGTCGCCGAGCTGCACGCGACATCGCGCCGCGTAGTGCTGCGCACCGTCTCCGGCTTCCAGGTCCGTGCCCGGCACGTGGTGATCGCCTGCGGCTACGAGGGCCAGCGCTGGCTGCGCAGGCGCGTGGCGCGCAACCGCAGCAGCTACGCGCTGGTCAGCGATCCTTTGCCGGTTGCCCTGTTGCGTCCGCTGGCCAGCAGCCTGCTGTGGGAAACCGCGCGCCCCTACCTGTACCTGCGGACCACGCCGGACCACCGCCTGCTGGTCGGCGGCGAAGACGACGCGATCGACGTTCCCGCGCGACGCGATGCCCGGGTCATGGCCAAGGCCGACCGGTTGCTGCAACGTGCGCGGAAGCTCTTCCCGCAGCTGCCCCTGCAACCGGCCTTCGCCTCGGGGCGGCACCTTCGCCGAGACAAAGGATGGACTGCCGTGGTTCGGTGCGCATCCGCAATGGGGGCCGCGCGTGCTGTTCGCGATGGCCTATGGCGGTAACGGAATCACCTATTCGACGCTGGGCGCCGGGCTGCTGCGGGCGACGATCGAGCGGCGCGGGCATCCGCTCAGGGCGCTGTTCTCGTTCGGGCGCGGCCATAAGACTGACGCCACGCTGGTGCTGTCGGTGCCGGCCTCCGCGGCCGCGGCGCCAGCCACCGGCGGTCCGGGGATGGATTCCTGCGGCGAGGAAGCGGCGGCGTCGGTGCCACGTGGGAAGCGCAGCCGAAGATCCGCGTCGCGCGCGGCGGCGCGTTCTCCGCGGCCGGTGATGCGGGCGCATCATGGCGCCTACACCGGATCGCGGCGGTTTCCCACCCCGTCCGGCCAGGCGATTCAGCCCGGCGGCCATGCAGGACCGCTATCCTTCGCGCATGCAGGAATACGAACACAGCACCACGCGCATCGCCGATGGCGCGCAGGCCGTCGATGCGCCGGCGCTGCTGCGCCGGGTATTCGGCTACGACGCCTTCCGCGGCCAGCAGCAGGCCATCGTCGACCATGTCGTCACCGGGGGCGATGCGCTGGTACTGATGCCCACCGGCGGCGGAAAATCGCTGTGCTACCAGGTGCCCGCGCTGCTGCGCGCCGGCACCGGGCTGGTGGTCTCGCCGCTGATCGCGCTGATGCAGGACCAGGTCGAGGCGCTGCGCCAGCTCGGCGTGCGCGCGGCCTACCTCAACTCCACCCTCGACGCCGGGACCGCGCGCGAGGTCGAACGCGACCTGCTCGACGGCCAGCTCGACCTGCTCTACGTCGCGCCCGAGCGCCTGCTCACCCCGCGCTTCCTGTCGCTGCTGGAGCGCAGCGCGATCGCCCTGTTCGCGATCGACGAGGCGCACTGCGTCTCGCAATGGGGCCACGACTTCCGCCCCGAATACCGCGAGCTGACCGTACTGCACGAACGCTGGCCCGACGTGCCGCGCATCGCCCTGACCGCCACCGCCGATCCGCCGACGCAGCGCGAGATCGCCGAGCGGCTGGCGCTGGGGAGGCGCGGCGCTTCGTCAGTTCCTTCGACCGGCCGAACATCCGTTACTCCGTGGCGCACAAGGACAATCCGCGCCGGCAGCTGCTGGACTTCCTCGCCGGCCATGCCGGCGAATCGGGCATCGTGTACTGCCTGTCGCGGCGCAAGGTCGAGGAAACCGCCGAGTTCCTCGCCGGCCGCGGCGTCGCCGCCCTGCCCTACCACGCCGGCCTGCCGGCGGACGTGCGCGCGCAGAACCAGCGCCGCTTCCTGCGCGAGGACGGCATCGTGATGTGCGCCACGATCGCCTTCGGCATGGGCATCGACAAACCGGACGTGCGCTTCGTCGCCCACCTGGACCTGCCCAAGTCGATCGAGGGCTACTACCAGGAGACCGGCCGCGCCGGCCGCGACGGCGAACCGGCGGAAGCCTGGATGGGCTATGGCCTGGGCGACGTGGTCCTGCTGCGGCAGATGATCGAACAGGGCGAGGCCAGCGAGGAGCGCAAGGCGCTGGAGCGGCGCAAGCTCGACCAGCTGCTCGGCTACTGCGAATCGGCGATGTGCCGGCGCCAGGCGCTGCTGGCCACGTTCGGCGAGGCCTATCCGGAATCCTGCGGCAACTGCGACAACTGCCTGCAGCCGGTCCGCACCTGGGATGCGACCGAGGCGGTGCGCAAGGCGCTCAGCTGTGTCTACCGCACCGGCCAGCGCTTCGGCGCCGCGCACCTGATCGACGTGCTTCGCGGCGCGGACACCGAGAAGGTGCGCCAGTTCCGCCACCACGAGCTGTCCACCCACGGCATTGGTACCGACCTCGACGCCAACGCCTTGCGCAGCGTATTCCGCCAGCTGGTGGTAAGCGGCCTGCTCGAAGTCGATGCCGAAGGCCATGGCAGCCTGCGCCTGGGCGCGGCCGCCGGTACCGGTGCTGCGCGGCGAGCGGGAAGTTCACCTGCGCGAGGAGCCGGCACGCAAGCCCGGTCGCGGCGGCGCGGGGAACGGCGCAGCGAGAGCACCCTGCACGTGGATGCCGGCGACCGGCCGCTGTTCGACGCGCTGCGGGCCTGGCGCGGGCAGATCGCACGCGAGCAGAACGTGCCGGCCTACGTGATCTTCCACGACCGCACCCTGCGCGATATCGCCCAGCAGCGTCCGGCTTCGATCTCCGAGCTGGCGCGGGTGGGTGGCGTCGGTGGGAGCAAGCTCGGCCGCTACGGCGAAGGGGTCCTGGAGACGATCCGCGAAGCGGGCTGAGGCCGGGGTTGCCATGCGCCTTCGTCCTGCCACGGCAGGAGCCTGCCAGCGACGCGATGACACCGGCACCCGCCGCTACCCCATGGCAAGTGACGCAAAGGGTCCGCTGCGCTAAGGCCCCTGCACCGCGAACAGCGCTTCCAGCGCCGAGACCGGCTCGCGCAACAACGCCTTGCGGATGGCGGACTGCTCCGCCGCGGCCAGTGCTTCCATCCCGGCCATCGGCCGCACTTCGCCGGCCACCAGCGCCGCCACCGGCATGCCATCGCGGTAGAGCACGCGCGCACCGGGGATGCGTGGCACCTTCTCTCCGGCGACCACCGTACGCGCCAGGTTCAACGGATCGAGCGCGCTGACGCAGACCACGCTGCCGTCGTCGGGCTTGTGCCGTGCCTTGCGCAGCGGTGCGATGGCCTCGGGCAGGGCGAACTGTTCGCCTGACAGGCCGGTGACGAAGCGTCCGCCGCGCACTTCGCCGCGCGCTTCCAGCCGGTGGTACACGCGCAGCAGCTCGCGCCAGGCGGCAGCCAGGGCGGCCTCCCGCTCGAGTACGCGCCAGCAGACCACGCCATATCGGCGCAGCAGCACGCGGGCGACATGTTCGACCGCGTCCGGGTCGGGCTTCGCGGCGCGCGCGATCGGGGGCGGAACCGGTGTCGTCGCCCGCCAGCGGCGAAGTACGACGCACCAGCGCCCAGCGACCGGCATCCTCGATCCCGAGCATCGTCGCGCGGCGGCGTCCGTGGCCGGGCGTGGGCCGTTTCGACGCGGGCACCAGCAGTGCGCGCAGGCCGGCGAAACTGTCGCAATGCGCGCGCCCGCGCCCGACCAGCTCGGCCAGCGCGTCTTCCAGTTCGGTCTGCAGCAGCCGTGTGCCGGCGACGATCTCGTCGAAGAACGAGGCGCCATGCGCGGCGAGGAAGTCGGCGACCTTCTGCGCGCGCGAGGACAGCACCGCGTCGTCGGCCTGCGGCGGCGCCAGCGCGGTCCAGTGCGGCACGCTGCGCCTCGGCAGCAGCAGGATCGGGGTCGAACGCAGCGACGTGTTGCCGCGCGCCACGCCGGGCTCCACTTCGCTCGCACGCAGCCGCGTCCACAACGTGCGGCCGGCGGTACACAGGTCGTCGAGCCAGCCGATCGAGTAGTCGCGAACGCGCGCCGGCAGCAGCTCGCCCTCCCAGGTCGCCGCCGGGGCTTCGTAGCCTTCCAGCTGCGCCAGCACGCCCGCCAGCGCTTCCGGACCGCTGACCTGCGCGTCCTTCGCCACGCGCTGCCAGTCGAACAGGAAACGCATGAAATCGCGCGGCGCGACCGGCTCGATCTCGCGGCGCAGGCGCTTGAGCGTGTAGCGATGGATACGGGCGAGCAGGTAGCGCTCGCACCACTCCCCGCCGGCCGCGCCGGGCGAAAACCCGCCCTGCATCGCATAGCCCTGCGATTGCAGCTTCAGCAACGCCATGTCGGTGGCCAGCGGCGCTAGGCCGAGGCTGTCGGCCAGCGCGATCGCGGTTACCGGACCGAGGCCGGTCAGGCGCGAACGCAGCAATGCGACCGCCGCATCCTCCGCACTCCATTCGATCCGCGCGAACTCCTCCGGCACCGCGATGCCCGGCTGCTGCAGCGCCGACGGATGCAGCGCCAGCAGCTGCGGCAATCGCTCGGCCGCGACCCACCATTGCCTGCCCGCGGCGGTGAGCCGGGTTGCACGTGCGTCGCGCACCAGCGCCTGCAGCAGCGGCCCCTGGGCCGGTTCGCGCGCGGCCTCGGCGGCGGTGACGAACCCCAGCCCGGTCAGCACCTCGTGCATCTCGTCGGCGTTGCGCCCGCGTGGCCACGCTTCGGCGCGGACCTGTTCGATCGCATCGGCGTCGAGCCGGCCTCAGGTCGGAGGCCGACTGCGGATCGGCATACCGCCGCGTCTGCACCGCCTGGGTGCGACGCTCCTCCAGTGGTGCGTCGTCGAGGAACGCATAGGGACGCGCGTTGAGCGCCTCGGCCGCCAGCGGCGACGGCGCGGCGAGGTCGCGTGCCTCCACCTCGATCGCGCCCGATTCCAGCCCGCGCAGCACGTCGAGCCAGCCCTCGGTGTCCATCGCCTCGTGCAGGCAGTCGTCCAGGGTCTGCGCGACCAGCGGATGGTCGGGCACCTCGCGCTCGCCGACGATGTTCTCCAGGCAGGCGACCTGGTCGGGGAACACGGTGGCCAGCAGGTCCTCGGACTTCATCCGCTGCAGCTGCGGCGGCACCTTCTTGCCGCCGACGAAGCGCGGCAGCGCCAGCGCGGTGGTCGCATTCCAGCGCCAGCGCACCGGGAACAGCGGCGCGTCGAGCAGCGCCTGCACCAGCACGTCCTGTGCCGAGGACGAATGCAGGTACCTGGAGACCTCGATCAGCGGGAAGCTGTGGCTGGTGGACAGCGACAGCACGATCGCGTCCTCGGTCGCCGCGGCCTGCAGCTCGAAGTTGAACTGGCGGCAGAAGCGCTTGCGCAGGGCCAGGCCACAGGCGCGGTTGAGGCGGCTGCCGTAGGGACTGTGGACGACCAGGGTGGGTCGAACCGGTCTCGTCGAAGAACCGCTCCAGCACGATGCGCTGCTGGGTCGGCATCGCGCCCAGGGCGATTGCCGTTGAGCCCAGATAGTCGACCAGCTGGCGCGCGGCCGAGTCGCCCAGCCCGACTTCGTCGTGCAGCCATTGGGTAGCGGTCTCGGCGCCTTCGACAACCAGACGCGGCATGGACGCTCCGGCTTCGTCGACGTCGCCCTCGCCCCCGGCGACCACCGCCGGCTCGACCACCGCCACGCGCGCGCCTTCCATCCGCGCGGCGATCTCCGCCCGCAGGCGCGAGACGCCCTGCGACAGTTCATCGGTGCGGCCCGGCGCTTCGCCCAGCCAGAACGGAATGCTCGGCGGCTGTCCCTGCGCGTCTTCCACCCGCACCCGCCCCGGCTCGATGCGCAGGATCTTGTAGCTGGCATTGCCCAGCTGGAAGACATCGCCGGCCATGCTCTCGATGGCGAAGTCCTCGTTGACGCTGCCGATGAAGGTCGACTGCGGCTCCAGCACCACCGCATAGTCGCCGGTATCGGGAATCGTGCCTCCCGACATGGTCGCAACCATGCGCGCGCGCCCCGGCGGCCGCGCAGGCGGCGGTTGACCGCATCGCGGTGCAGCCAGCCGGCACGCGGGCCGCGGCGGTCGCTGAAGCCGTCGGCGAGCATCTTCACCACTTCGTCGAACTTCGCCCGCTCCAGCCGTGCATACGGCCAAGGCGCGGCGCATCCAGTCGTACAGCGCATCCTCGTCCCATTCGGTGCAGGCGACCTCGGCCACGATCTGCTGGGACAGCACGTCCAGCGGCGCCGGCAGGATCCGCAGCGCGTCCAGCTCGCCGCGGCGCACGCAGTCCAGCAGCGCGGCGCATTCGACCAGTTCGTCGCGGGTCTGCGGGAACAGGCGCGCCTTCGGCACACCGCCGACGTGGTGGCCCGAACGCCCGGCCCGCTGCAGGAACGCGGCGATCGAGCGCGGCGAGCCAAGCTGGCAGACCAGGTCGACATCGCCGATGTCCAGGCCCAGCTCCAGCGACGCGGTCGCCACCAGCACCTGCAGCTCGCCGCGCTTGAGCTTCTGCTCGGCCTCCAGGCGCAGTTCCTTGGACAGGCTGCCGTGGTGGGTGGCGACCACCTCGCGGCCGAGCAGTTCGCCCAGGTGGAACGCCGCACGCTCGGCCATCCGCCGGGTGTTGACGAACACCAGCGTGGTCCGGTGCGCGCGCACCAGTTCGACCAGTCGCGCGTAGACCTGTTCCCACTGCTCGTTGGACATCACCGCCGACAACGGGGTGGGCGGCAGCTCCAGGGGCGAGGTCGCGCTGCTTGGCGTAGCCGATGTCGACGATCGCGCAGTCGGGCACGTCGAAGGTGGCGTTGCCGCCGAGCACCGCATCGCTGCCGGCCAGCGGATCCGCTCCATTCCAGCCCGGCAGGTCCGCGCGTGAGGGATAGACGCTGGCGCCGCCGACGAGGAAGCGCGCGACCTCCTCCACCGGCTTCTGCGTCGCCGACAGGCCGATCCGCACCAGCGGCCGCCCGCACACCGCCTCCAGGCGCTCCAGCGACAGCGACAGGTGGCTGCCGCGCTTGTCATCGGCCAGCGCATGGATTTCGTCGACGATCACGCTGCGCACTCCCGCCAGCATCGCCCGTCCCGAGGCCGAACCCAGCAGCACGTACAGCGACTCGGGCGTGGTGACCAGGATGTGCGGCGGTTTCTTGCGTGCCTGGCGCGCTCGGCCTGCGGCGTGTCGCCGGTGCGCACCGCCGCGCGGATCTCCACGTCGGGCAGGCCCAGCTGCGCCAGCGCGTCGCGGATGCCGGCCAGCGGCGCTTCCATATTGAGGTGGATGTCGTTGGACAGCGCCTTCAGCGGAGAGACGTAGAGGACGCTGGTCTGGTCCGGAAGTTCGCCGCCGCGTGCCAGCCCCTCGCGGACCAGGGCATCGATCGCCGCGAGGAACGCGGTGAGCGTCTTGCCCGAACCGGTCGGCGCGGCCACCAGCGTATTGCGCCCGGCCATGATCGCCGGCTGCGCCGCGGCCTGCGCCGCGGTCGGTCCGGGGAACGCCCCGTCGAACCAGCGGGCGACGGCGGGATGGAAGACGTCGGTGGACATGCGCCGGGAATCGCGGGGAAGAAGCCCGCAGCGTGGCCTCGGGCCGTCGCAGGCGGCGAGACGTGTCGCGCGGGAACGGACCGAATATGCGCCCGCCCGGAGGGGGCTTCAACCGCGCGGGAACTCCGGAGGCCGGACCGGTTCAGTGAACGCGGCGATGCGCGTCGCCCGGCGCTGCGGACATCCGGTGCCGGGCTTTTGCCCCATTCCGGGGATACGAGGCAAGGGGACCGCGAAAGATGGTGGGCCGTGATGGATTCGAACCATCGACCAGCGGATTAAAAGTCCGATGCTCTACCGACTGAGCTAACGGCCCACGGGTGCCGGCGCTCGGCCGGGCGGGCATTTTACCCGATCATGCCGCGGATGCGGCCAGCGCCCGATCAGGCGTAACGCGTCGGGTCAGCCACGCCGGCGGCCACGAAGCCGGCGGTACGCAGGCGGCAGGCGTCGCAATGGCCGCAGGCGCGACCGTCGGCATCGGCGCGATAGCAGGACACGGTCTGGGCGAAATCCACGCCCAGGCGCGCAGGCCTTCGCGCACGATCTCGTCCTTGCCCATGTCGATCAGCGGGGCGTGCACGCGGATGCCGGCGCCTTCCACGCCGGCCCGGGTGGCCAGGTTGGCCAGCCGCTCGAAGGCGGCGATGAACTCCGGCCGGCAGTCCGGATAGCCGGAATAGTCGACCGCGTTGACCCCGCAGAAGATGTCGGCCGCGCCGAGCACTTCGGCCCAGCCCAGCGCCATCGACAGCATGATCGTGTTGCGCGCCGGCACGTAGGTCACCGGAATGCCCTCGCCGCCTGCGTCCGGCACCTCGATGTCGTCGGTCAGCGCCGAACCGCCGATGCTGCGCAGGTCCACGTCCACGGTCTTGTGCGCGACCGCGCCGAGCGCGCGGGCGACGCGGCCGGCCGCGTCCAGCTCCGAGGTGTGGCGCTGGCCGTAGCGCATGCTCAGCGCATGCACGGCAAAGCCGCGCTCGCGGGCGATGGCCAGGGACCACGGCCGAATCCATGCCACCGGATACGAGGACGACGGCGTTCTTCATCGGGAAAGCATCACGGGAGGGGTGCAGCCATTGTAGGCCGCGGGTGTGGAGGACGACGCGCTCAGCGGCCGGGTTCGTCGTTCCAGAGGATCTTGTGCAACTGCATCTGGAACCGCACCGGCAGGCGGTCGGCGACGATCCAGTCGGCCAGCTCGCGCGGCTCCAGCTCGCTCTTGCTCGGCGAGAACAGCACGTCGCAGCGTTCGGCCAGGCGGTGCGCGGCGACCATGTCGCGCGCCCACTCGTAGTCGGACCGGCCACAGAGCACGAACTTGAGCTGGTCGCGCGCGGTCAGCAGCGGGATGTTCTCCAGCCGGTTGCGGGCCATCTCCGCCGAGCCGGGCGTCTTGAGGTCGACCACGCGCGACACCCGCGGATCGACGCCAGCGATGTCCAGCGCGCCGGAAGTCTCCAGCGACACGTCGTAGCCGGCGTCGCACAGCCGCTGCAGCAGGTCCAGGCAGCGCTTCTGTGCCAACGGTTCGCCCCCGGTCACGCAGACGTGGCGGACGCCGTGGCGGGCGACCTCGGCGAGGATGTCGTCGATCTCCCACCACTCCCCGCCATGGAAGGCGTACGCGGTGTCGCAGTACTGGCAGCGCAACGGACAGCCGGTCAGGCGCACGAACACGGTCGGCCAGCCGGCGGCGTTGGCCTCGCCCTGCAGCGACAGGAAGATTTCAGTAAGCCGCAGGCGATTCTGCGGCGCGACGGTGTCCATGATGCGATGGCTTTGCAGGAACGGGCTTACCGGCGGTGCGGCACGGCGACGCTTCTTTGGGAATACCCGGCGCCCCGGGCCGCGGCAGGCTGCTGCGGGGGAATGGAACGTCCGGCCGCCGCGCTCAGCGCAGCTGGCCGATCTGGATCGAGTGCAGGCGGTCGCCGGCGATGCGCGCGGCGTCGGATTCGGGGTAGCGGGTGACGACCTGCTGCAACGTCGCCTCGGCCTGCTGCACCTGGCCTTCGCCGAACTGCGACAGGCCCAGCTTGAGCAGGGCGCCGGGGGCCTTGTCGTGGGTCGGATAACGGCCGATCAGGGCTTCGAACTGCTGGGCGGCCAGGGTGAAATTCTTGGTGGCGTAGTAGCTCTCGCCCAGCCAGTACAGCGCATTGGGCGCATAGATGCCGGCGGGCCAGGTATCGATGAAGGCCTGGAAAAGCTGTGCCGATTCGTCGTAGCGCCCGGCCTTGAGCGCATCGAAGGCCGCGTTGTAGGCCACGCGCTCGTCACCGGCGTGGGCCAGCGAACCGGGGTCGCCATGGACGCGCGGCGCGGCATCGGACTGGGCGGGGGTCACGGTGCGGGCAGGTGCCGTCGCGCTGGCGGGCGCCGCGGCCGCGGGTGCGCCGGCGGCGGGCGGTGCCGGCGGGGCCCCGCCTTCCAGGCGGTTGAGGCGGCCATCCAGGTCCAGGTACTGGTCCCGGTTGCGCTGCTGCAACTGCTGGTTTTCGTTCTGCAACTGCTCGACCGTCTCGCGCAGCGACTGCACTTCGTTGCGCAGCTGGTCGAGCTGGTTGAGCAGGTCCTTATTGGCTGGGTGTTGTTGGCCTGCAGCTCGAGCCGGGCGACCCGGTCGGCCAAGGCTCAGCTTCTGCCCATAGGCGGGCGTGGCGGCCACGAGGGCCGCCACGACCAGCATCCGCATCATTGGACGCTCGAAACGCATCGATCAACGCGCGCTGTAGACGATCTCGACGCGGCGGTTCTGCGCCCAGCACGCTTCGGTCGACTCGGTGCACAGCGCACGCTCTTCACCGTAGCTGACCGGGGTCAGCTGGCTGGCCGAGCCACCGGCAGCCTGCAGGGCCGACGACACGGCGTTGGAACGGCGCTCGCCCATACCGATGTTGTACTCGCGGCTGCCGCGCTCGTCGGTGTGGCCTTCCAGGTTCTGGCGGGCGGACGGACGGTCACGCAGGTACTTGGCGTGGCAGGCGATGATGGCCTGGTATTCCGGCTTGACCGTGTACTGGTCGAAGTCGAACTGGATGACGCGCTGTCGCAGGCAGGCGTCGGTATCCAGATCTTCCGGACCGTACAGGCCATCGTTGGCGACCGGAGCGGTCGGGGTGGTCGTGCCGGTGTCGGCAGCCGGGGCTTCCTTGACCTTCTTGGAGCAACCGGCCAGGGCGGCCACGGACAGGAGCGAAACCAGCAGGACGCGGGTGGAAGCGTTCATGATCATTCCTTGTGATACACGGGGTGGTGGTGGTAGGTGAAACGAAAAGCAATCAAATCAACTGCGTATATTACAACCGATTCTTAACGGGCGGTGCGGTAGGGGGACCATGCCGGCTCACGCACGTCGCCGTCGGCCAGGACCAGACGCTGGCGCACCCGGCCGTCGGCCGACACGGCGAACAGCACCCCGCGTCCACCCTCGCGCGCCGCGTACAGCAGCATGCTGGCGTTGGGTGCGAAGCTCGGGGATTCGTCCAGGGAACCGGTGGAGACGGTGCTCCAGCGCGGCGAGCCGAGACTGGAGTCCATGATCGCGATCCGGTAGGTATTGCCGGCGCCCTGCGCCACCGCGATCTTCTTGCCGTCATAGGACACGCTGGCGGTGGCGTTGTAGTTGCCCTGGAAAGTGACCCGGCCGGCGCTGCCGCCGCTGGCCCCCACCTGGTAGATCTGCGGGCGGCCACCGCGGTCGGAAGTGAAATAGATGGTGGCGCCGTCCGCGCTCCAGGTCGGCTCGGTATCGATGCCGAAATGATTGGTCAGCTGGGTCAGCTGCTTGCTGCCCAGGTCCATCACGTAGATCTCCGGATTGCCGCTGCGCGACAGCGACATGGCCAGCCGACGGCCGTCCGGCGAGAACGACGGGGCGCCGTTGATGCCACGGAAGCTGGAAACCAGCTCGCGCGCGCCACTGGCGATGTCCTGCACGTAGATGGAGGAATTGCCGCGCTCGAAGCTCACGTAGGCCAGCTTGCGTCCGTCCGGGCTCCAGGCCGGGGACAGCAGCGGCTCGGCCGAGCGGACCACGGTCTGCGGGTTCCAGCCATCGGCATCGGCCACGTTGAGCGCGAAGCGCATGTCGCGGCCGGTGCCGCTGGCGGTGACATAGGCGATCCGGGTCCAGAACGCGCCGCGCACGCCCAGGATCTTCTCGTAGATCGCATCGGCGATCTGGTGGGCGGCATCGCGGGTGGCATTGGCGCGGGCGGTGATCGCCAGGCCCAGCAGCCGCTCGCCCTTGGCCACGTCGAACAGTTCGTACTCGATCCGGAAGCCGCCGTCGCCGGCGTCCAGGACCCGGCCGACCACGATGTAGTCCTGCTTGAGCTGCTTCCAGGTCGGGTAGTTGATCTCCCCGCCGCGGGTCGGGCGCTCGACGATCTGTGCTTCCGGCAGGGTCCGGAACTGGCCGGAACGGGCGAGGTCGTCGCGCACCACCTTGGCGATGTCGGTCTGCGGCGGCGTGCCGCTGCCCCAGAGGGCATAGGGACCACGGCGATCGGCAGGGCCGAGGCGTTGCCGCCGATGATGTCGATCTCCAGCCCCTGTTGCTGGGCCGAAGCCATGAACGGCAGCAGGAGGAAGACGACCAGGGCGAACCAGCGCAGGGAAGTTTTCATGGGCAAGCGTCGGCTATCGGGGTCGGGGGCGAAGGAATAGCAGCGTGGGCGTGAACATTTTCGCAATCATGAACGAAAAACGCGTGAACGGCGGTTCAGAAGCCACGGCCTCTCCGCGATCCCTCGCGCCATCCATGCAGGCGGCGTCGATCACGTGCCGGGGCCGGCATGCGGACCACGCGAGGGCCGCAATCGCCCGGACCCTCCGGCACGGCCGCCGCCCCCTGCGACGCGGATCGGGCGGGCGCGGGACGGTTGCCGCCGGCACCGACGTCAGCGGTCCTGCGCCTCGAAGTTGAAGTTGAGCTGGCGGTTGAAGACGCTCTCGAATCCGCGATACGGCAGCGGCTGGGCCTTGAGTACCGCACGCTCCAGCGACTCCTTACCGGCAGGATCCATCGCACACCCCGGCTGCACCTCGGCGCTGATCACCTCGCCGCCTTACAGCTGCTTGATGACGATCCGGCAGCGGGTGCCCAGCGGCACCGATTCGGGACGGTTCCACTGCACCGACACCGCCGACTGGATCGCCGCCACGTACCGGGCGGTCAGGTCCTCACTGGTCCCGCCCTGCCCCGGCGTGCCCTTACTCGGCGTGGTCGCCGGTGCCGTCTGGCGCTGCTGGGCCTGTTGCAGCTGGCGCAGCTTCTGCTCGGCCAACGCGGCCTGGCGGGCCGCCTGCTCGCGCTGCTTGCGGATCTCGGCCAGCTTCTTCTGCCGCTCGTCGTCGGCCTGGGCCGCCAGCCGGCGCTGGTTCTCGGCCGCTTTCTGCTTCTCGCGCTCCTCGGTCAGGTCGACCTGCTCGCCAGCGGCGGCGCTCCTCCTGTTCCTTCTCCGCTTTTTCCTGAGATCGCGTCACGGCGCGCGGCATCCTGGTCGACGGTGTCCGGCTCGGGGATGAAGTCCTGGGCTTTCGGCTGCGGCGCCACCACCGCGTCCTGCGGGCGCGGCTCGGGCAACGGCTGCGGCGGAGGCACGGTTTCTTCAGGCGCAAGGTCCTGCACCGGTTCCGGCAGCGGCTCCGGCACGGGCTTGGGCGCCTCCTCGGCGCGCTTCTGCGCGGCGGCGACATCGGCCTGCGACATCACCAGCGAGGCCTCGATCACCGGCGAACCGGCCGCCGGCTCCACGTGTCGCTGCGGCGACCACCACCAGCCACCCAGAACAGCAGCGCGACCAGCACGTGTGCGGGCGACGGCCAGCGCGAACGGGCCGGCGAGCCCGCCTTCGCGGTCGTCGGGATGGCGGTAGAAGGCGTCAGCGTGCATCGTCAGAGCTGACTCACTTCAGCCTGGTCCTGGGCTGCCCCATCAGGCTGACCTTACTAACACCAGCCGCCTGGATCAGCGCCATCGTGTCGAACACCTTCTGGTACTCGGTGATTCGTTCCGCGGCGACGAACACCGGCACGTCCTTGTTCTGGTCGACGAAGGCGCGCAGCCGTGCGGTCAGCTCGGTGGCATCGATGCCCTCGGCCTTGCCGCCCTGCAGGGTCAGGAAGTAGCGGCCGTCGGCGTCGACGGTGACGATCACCGGGTCCTTCTTGCTGTCCACCGCGCGGGCATTGGACTGCGGCAGGTCCACGTCCACGCTCAGGCTCAGCAGCGGCGCGGTGACCATGAAGATGATCAGCAGCACGAGCATCACGTCGATGTAGGGAACGACGTTGATCTCGGACTTGAGCTTGCGGCGCTTGTGGCGGGTCATTGTGCTCATGGCGTGCTCCGGCTCGGGCGACCCTGCATCATTCGTCGGTCGCGGCCTGGCGCTGCAGGATCGAGCTGAACTCGTCGGAGAAGCTCTCGTAGCGCTGCGACAGGCGGTCCACGCGACTGGTGTAGCGGTTGTAGGCCCACACCGCCGGGATCGCCACGAACAGGCCGATGGCGGTGGCGAACAGCGCTTCGGAGATGCCCGGCGCCACCGAGGCGATGCCGACCTGCGCGCCTGGCTGACCATGTCGTGCATGGTCACCATGATCCCGAACACCGTGCCGACCAGGCCCACGTACGGTGCGGTCGAGCCGATGTTGGCAAGCAGTTCGAGGTTGCGCTCCAGCGCGCCGACCTCGCGCGTGTAGGCCACGCGCATGCCCCGTTGCGCACCCTCCAGCTGCGCGCGCGGGTCGTGCCGGCGCTTGTCGCGCAGGCGGGTGAACTCGCGGAAGCCGGCCTCGAAGATCGCCTCAAGCCCGCCGACCACGCGATTGCGGTCGGTCGCCGCCGCGTACAGCTTGCCCAGCTCGGCGCCGGACCAGAACCGGTTCTCGAACTCGTCGGCTTCCTGGTCGGCGGCCTTGAAGCTGCGCAGCTTGCGGAAAATGATCACCCAGCTGATCAGCGAGCCGGCCAGCAGCAGCAATACGATCAGCTTCACCGGCAGGCTGGCGCGCAGGATCAGGTCCAGGTAGTTGATACCGCCATGCGCCGCGGTGGCGGCGGCACCGGCTGCGGCAGCCGCGGCCTCTTCCGGCAGGGCCTCCACCACGGTGGCCACCAAAAGCTGCGTCGATCCGATCATCCTTCCGTTTCCTCTCTATCTGATGCGTTGATACGTCTGACGGGTTGCAGTGGGGTTGACGGGTTTCGAGCCCCCGGTGGCGGCTCAATGGCTCGGACCGTCCTGCAGCGATTTCAGTTGCCGGTACAACGATTCCTCGATCGGACACGGCCGGAAATCGGCCGCCCGCAGTGCCGCGACCTTGACCTCGGCCGTCAGCAGCAACTCCCCACCGCGCAGGATGCGCTGGACGAAGACCACGCTGGCGCGACCAACCCGGGCCACCTCCGCGGTCACCTCGAGCAGGTCGTCCAGTCGCGCCGGGCGCAGGAAGTCCAACCGCATCGAATGCACCGCGAACACCAGCCCGGCCTGCTGCAGCGCCTGCTGGCCCTGGCCGATACCCCGCAACGCATCGCTGCGCGCGCGTTCCATAAGGCCACGTACCGCGCGTGGTAGACCACGCCACCGGCGTCGGTATCTTCCCAGTACACGCGTATCGGAATGCTGAACATCGGCAGGCAGTGGGGCCACGGGACCCCAAAGCATGACGGCAACCCGCGGCGGCGGCCAGCCCCGGCCGACGCAAGGGGCCTCGTATTCCGTGCAGGAGCGCGAATTCCCGCGGCATCGCCGCCAGCATCAGCACCTGTGTAGGAGGCCGTCCTGCTGGAATGGCAGGATGCTTCTGGTGCTACGGACAACGGATCCCGGCGGACTCGAATCGGGCGGGTGCGCCCTTGCCACCGCGTATTACCCAGGAGCGGCTTCCTGCGCTGGAAACTCCGCATCGCTGGCCCCGCCCCGCGGGAGCCCGGACGGGATGCTGATGCTTTCCGATGCGACCGTTGCCGGGGCTCCGACAGGCACGCGAACGCGCCGGGCCACATACCGCCGCCAGCCTACAACCAGGCGCAATCCCAGAAGGGGTAGTCGCCGATGCGCTCGACCAGCCCGGCGCGCAGCGGACTTGCGACGATGTAGCGCGCCACCGAGCGCACGTCGTCATCACGCCGCAAGGCACGTTCGTGGAAGGCCGGATACCACAGCTGGCCGGCCCGGGCGAGGGTGCGGTTCGCATGCACCGCACTGGCCGACTTCATCCGCGACACGACCTTTTCGATCGGCGCGCCCTCGCCCGCCTCCAGCAGCCAGTGCACGTGGTCGGGCATCAGTACCTGGCCAGCAGCGACGCGTCGCCCAGCACCGCCGGCGCCCGGAACGCACGCACGACTTCACAGGCCACATGGAAGTTGGAGAACCATGCCGTCCGGTCCAGCGTGGCGACGGTGACGTGGCAGACATGGCCAGGCAGCGACACCCGTCCTCGCCGCAATGCACGGTGGCCGCGAAACCGCTCATTGACATGCATGTCCATGGACGCAGGCTGCCTGCGCGCGCCGCGGCGTCCCAGCGGGACACGACGCATATGCATGTAGGAATTCGCCGCCGCAGGGGGTGCAGGCGAAACCATTTTCCCGCGTGGCGCGATCGACGGCGGAGGGGCAGGAGCCGGCGCGCGGGGCCCGGCGCCATTCCGGCCGGCGGACGCTGCGCGGTTCGGGCGCGGCGCTGGAACACCGGCACCTCCAGCCGTCCCGCTTCCCCGCTGGATCGCCCGGCGGACGAGCGCCCGGGGAAGGCGCGGTCAGTCCTTGGTGACGCGGTTGATCTCGGCCAAGGCTGGTGATGCCGTCGTGGCACTTCTTCAGCGCGGACCGGCGCAGGTCGTTGATACCGGCCTTCTGCGCCACGTCGGCGATCTGCATCGCGTTGCCGCCGGCCAGCACGATGCTCTGGATGTCATCGCTCATCGGCATGACCTGGTAGATGCCGGTGCGCCCCTTGTAGCCCTCGGTGCACTCGTCGCAGCCGACCGCTTCGTAGAGGGTGAACCCCGCGCCGATCTCCGCCGCGCTGAAGCCTTCGGCCAGGGGCGCGTTCTCGGGCAGGGTCTGCGGACGCTTGCACTTGCTGCACAACCGGCGGGCCAAGGCGCTGCGCGATCACCAGCGTTACCGACGAGGTGATGTTGTACGGCGCGATGCCCATGTTCATCAGGCGCGCGATGGTCTGCGGCGCGTCGTTCGTATGCAGCGTGGACAGCACCATGTGGCCGGTCTGCGCGGCCTTGATCGCGATCTCCGCCGTTTCGAGGTCGCGAATTTCGCCGACCATGATGATGTCCGGGTCCTGGCGCAGGAAGCTGCGCAGGGCGGCGGCGAAGGTCATGCCGCGCTTGGTGTTCTGCTGACCTGGTTGACGCCCGGCAGGCGGATTTCGACCGGATCCTCGACCGTGGAGATGTTGCGCACGTCATCATTGAGGATGCCCAGCGCTGTGTACAGCGACACGGTCTTGCCCGAGCCGGTCGGGCCGGTCACCAGGACCATGCCATAGGGCTTCTCGATGGCATCCAGGAACAGCTTCTGCTGGTCGGGCTCGTAGCCCAGCTTGTCGATGCCGAGCTTGGCCGCGCTGCCGTCCAGGATACGCAGTACCACCTTCTCGCCGAACAGGGTCGGCAGCGTGCTCACGCGGAAGTCGATCTGCTTGGTCTTGGACAGGTTGAGCTTGATGCGGCCGTCCTGCGGCACGCGCTTCTCGGCGATATCCAGCTGCGCCATCACCTTCAGGCGGGCGGCGATGCGGGGGCTGAGCTTGACCGGCGCACGGGCCACGGTCTTGAGCAGGCCGTCGATGCGCAGGCGCACCCGGTAGTCGGCCTCGTACGGTTCGAAATGGATGTCCGAGGCACCGCGACGGATCGCATCAACCAGCACCTTGTTGACGAACTTCACCACCGGGGTGTCGTCGCCCTTGGCGTCGACGCCGGAGTCGCCACCGGCATCCTCGTCGGTGCCGCCGACGTCAAGGCTGTCCAGTCCCTCATCGTCGTCACCCAGGAGCCGCCCATCTGGCTGCCGGCGGCGTTCTGCCACTGCTCCAGCGTGCGGCGGACCTGGTCCTCGTCGACCAGGATCGGCTCCACCACCAGGTTGGTGTGGAACTGGATCTCGGCCAGCGCCGCGGTCTGGGTTGGCTGGCTGGTGCCGACGAACAGCTTGTTGCCGCGTTTGAACAGCGGCAGCACGTGGTGCTTCTGCAGCAGCTCCTCGCTGACCAGCTTAAGTGCGTTCTGGGCCGGATCGAAGGCCGAAGTGTCAAGCACCGGCATGCCGAACTCGACCGCATTGGCCGCGGCCATCTGCGCCGCGCCCACCAGCTTCTTCTCGGCAATCCACTGTGCCAGCGGCACCTTGGCCTCGGTGGCTCGGGCCATGGCGTTGCGCGCGGCGGCCTCGTCCAACGCACCATCCATCACCAGACGACGGGCGATGCCGGTTATGCCGATCAGGTTGGGCGACGCGACTGCGTTCATGGCCAGGCTTAGGGGCTTCAGCCGGAAAGATAACGCAAAGCACGTGCCGGAGGGCCGCACCGGCGGACGCGCCATGTCATCAGCTCGCCGCCGGTCCCTCCGGGCCGGATCCACCGAAGCCGGCACTCGGCCAGCCAAAAGACGTCCTGCCACCCCCTACGCCAAACACCCTGCGCCTTAAATCCAAATCCGCCTGCCCCCGGCGATGCCCGCCATGCACGCATTCCCGGGATTCCGGGCGGTTCTGTCCTGAGTCGCAGGCTCTTGCGCTGCGGCCCGCCAATGACGGAACCTTGCGCCGGAATCTGCTGCCACCCATCCTCGCCTGGTCACCCGATGAATCGCTGGAAAGCATTTGCACTCCATCTCCTGCTCAGCCTTGTCCTGATCTCCGCCATCGCCACCACGGCACTGCTTACCTGGTACCCGCACGGCCTCTACCGGATCGCCGGCCTGGACCGGTTGATGCTGGTGATGCTGGTGATCGACATCACTGCGGGGCCGCTGCTCACCCTCGTGGTCTACAAGCCGGGCAAGCCAAGCCTCCGCTTCGACCTCAGCGTGATCGCGCTGGTGCAGGCGGCATTCCTCGCCTACGGGCTGCATACGCTCTGGCAGTCACGGCCGGTCTTCCTGGTCGGCAGCGACGTGCGCTTCAACCTGGTCATGGCCAGCGAGGTTGATCCGGCCCAGCTGGCCAAGGCGCCGCGCCCCGAGTGGCGCACGCTTTCGTCCACCGGCCCGGTCCTCGTCGGCGTCCTGCCGCCGGCGGACCAGCAGCAACGCCGGAGCCTGCTGGACATCCTGCTGGAAACCGGCCGCGACCAGGAGCAGCTCCCCGAGCAGTACCGCCCCTATGACGAGGTGCGCAGCCTGGTGCTGGCCAAGTCGGTACCGCTGGAAGGGCGAGCCGATGCCGGCGACTACCGCGCCGTCCCGATCATCTCCCGCTTCGACGAGGCGTGGATGCTGGTGGACAGCAAGGGCAATCCGCACAAGGTGATCCCGCGCCGCTGACGGGCGCGCCGCCACCGATCCTGCGCGGGCCGGGTCCTGCGCCGCGGGCCCGCGCGCCTAACGGGATCCGGCGTGGCGGTACTCGGTCAGCATGTTGAAGTCCGTGATCACCTCGCCGGCCCGGCCCGCACGGCGTTCCTGGACCTGCACGGACTCCAGCTCGCGTTCGATCGCCAGGCGCAGTACGCGCCGGTCGTCCGCCGAGCCGGGATCGAGCCCCACGCCCGGGTCGCGCACCCCGTGAAGAATCGCTCCTCCGAGGACGCCAGGACCGGACGGAAATCCACATCCGACATCAGCACCGCGTTGCCGTACCCGAACGCATGCTCGAACACCTCGTCCGCCGTCTTCAGGACCTCCAGCGAGCCGGTCGCGTTCAGCAGCACGATCCCATGCCGGCTTGAGGTGCCGACGCACGTCCGCCAAGGAATTCCTTCGACAGCAGGTTGGTCGCGCCGGCGCGCCAGTGGTACGTGCTGTTGATCGCGATGACGTCGTAGCGGCGCTCGGGATGCCGCCGGAGCCAGCGCCGGCCATCGTCCGTGAACAGGGTGAACCGCGCGTCGGATAGCAGCGGCCGGATGATGTCGTAGGACTCCATCATCCGTGCGTACCCGGGATTGATCTCCACCGCGTCGATCCTGCGGACGCTGGAATACCCCGCGATCACCCGCGCCCAGCTGCCGCCGCTCACGCCGATGACCAGCGCCTCGGCGGGCGCAGGGTGGGAGAGCATCAGCGCGTGCACCCGGTCGATCTTGTTGATGTTGGAGCGCAGGTCGATGTTGATCCGGCCGTCATACACATTGCCACCATAGACGGTGTCCGGATACGTCCCTCCACGCCCGACCGCGTGGATCACGCCTTCCTTGTTCTCGAGCCAGAACGAAATCTCATGGTCCTCGTCGACGATCGCGGTGGCACGGAGCGGGTCCGGCACGACCTAGGCCACGGGGGCAGCAACGCCGCGAGGAACAGCAGGCGACGCCCGCCGGTGGCCCAGCCCACCGCCGCGGCCGCACCCATCGACAAGGCGGCGATGCCGATGAAGTGGTCGCGGGTGCTGAACAGGTCCAGGGTCAGCAAGGCAACCAGCGCCGGACCGATCGTGCAGCCCAGCAGGTTGAACGCATAGACGAGCGAGAAGGAGCCCCCTTCCACTGCGCCTTATCGTTGCTGCCCAGATGGTGCACGACGGGGAACACCACCCCCTTCAGCGCGGCGCCCGAGACCAGCAGCGGCAGCGCCGCCAGGTATCCGCCCAGTTCCGGCGCCACCCCGGAAAGACCAGGATCGACAGCGGATCGAACAGCGCCGCCCCCAGCAACAACCAGAACAACCCCTTGGGAATCGATGTGGCCGGCCAGTAGCAGATCCGGCGACCGGCGTAGGCTCCCAGCGCGATGCCGACCAGGTAGGTTCCCAGCACCGCCGCGAACACCCCGGCCCGCCCGGATTCGGCAAACCCGACCACCCGCATCCACAACACCTCGGCCACCAGGCTGGTGCAACCGCTGACCAGGGCGACCCCGCGCGCCAGCCACTTCATTCCCGCCCCCGGCCACCATGAGTCCGCCTCCCACGGCAACGGCGACATTCGCGCAGACGGCCACCATCACCACCTGCGAGATGTCCAGGAGTGGAATAGCCACAATCCCGAGGCGAACGCCCCCGCCGCACCGCCGACGGTATTGATGAAGTAGAGCGTGCCGGTCGAGTCGCCTATGTTGCCCACCCGGCGGTCCAGCGCGATCACCAGCACCGGCAGCGTCATGCCCATCAGCAGAGTCGGCACGCCCAGCACCGCGACCGCTACCAGCGCAGTGGTGCCGGTCCCGCCTGTGCCGACGGCGGCGACCGCGGCGATCAAGTTGACGCTGGCGGCTCCATACAGCGCAATCAGCAGTTCGATCGCGATGAACAGAAGCAGGACCTTGCGCACGCGGTCGGCCAGGTATCCCCCCCCACCACCGCGCCCACGCCTAGCCCGAGCATGAACGCCACCACCACGATCACGATCGAGAGCGTGTCGACGCCGAGCAGGGCGTTGAGCTGCTTCTGCCAGCACACCTGGTAGGTCAGCGCCGCGAACCCGGAAAGGAAGAACAGCGCGGAGAGCCGCACGCGGAGCTGCTCCGTAGTGATCGCTGCGCTGGTCATACGCCCCCTCGGTTCATTGGCCGACCTTGCACGCCGCGGCTTCACGCGGCTCGATGCCGGCTACTTCCTTCGGCACCCTCAGCGATGCGCCAGCCAAACTGTTGTCGATGCGATTGCCCGGCACCACGATGCCGCCCAGGTCCGCCAGGGTCTCGAACATCATCGCGGTGGAGGCCAGCGCCTGCGCCCGTCCGCGCATGGCGGCCACGCGGCCGCCATACCGGGCAGCGTAGGCGGGCGAGGGCCAGAACACGGCCGCTACATTCTGGGTCGCCCGCGACTCCATGCCGTGCCCGCTGTAACCGCGGCAATCATCGAACAGCGCCTCGCCATGGTCGGACGCGTACATCATCCAGCTCTCCGCCGCGGGCCTGTCCGCCAGCAGCTGGATGATGCGGTCGAGCACCCTGTCCCAAACAGGACCGTGTTGTCGTAGGCATTGAGCAGGTATTCCCGGTCTGCGCGGTCGAACAGCCGCGCCGCGCGCCCGGGCGGACGATCGGGCTTGAAGGCGGCGGCCGCAGCGGGATAACGGTCCACGTACTGGAAATGGCTGCCCAGCAGGTGGACGAGAATGAACTGGTCGCGGCCTCCGCTGGCGTCCAGCAGCTCGCGCAGCACCGGCAATACGGCGTCGTCGTGCCGGCCCGAGTTGCGGTAGTCGGCCGGGTTGAGGAACAGGCGTCGATCCGCCTCGGCGGCCAGCAGCGACACCGGCGACTCGTGGAAGCCAAGCGGCGCTTGGGTCGAGACCCAGGTGGTGTCGAAGCCGGCCTCCTTGAAGGCGGTCAGGATCGAGGCTTCGTCAAAGGTGGCTGCGGCGCTGCCGGCGGGCTTTCGGCTGAGTAACACGGGGACCGACAGCCGGGTGAACGTCGAGACCGTGTACATACGTGAGAACGACGTCACCCCCGCGCGCGCGCAGCCGGGGCGTGGTGTCGCGGGCGTAGCCGTTCAGGCCCAGGTGGTCGCCACGCGTGGTCTCGCCCACCACGAACACGTAGATCCGCCGGGACGCGGCCTTTCCCGGCTTCTGGACACCGAACCGGTAGTGGGCGACGCGTTCCCGCGCCGTGGCGAGGTCCAAGCGCGCGCCGAGGAAGTCGCCCACGACCCACGGCAAGCCGGTGGGAAATGCGCCGCGCAAAGCGAGTTGGACGCCAACCGGGTCGTCACGGAACGCCAGCCCCGGCTCACTGCGGTTCGAGCCGGAGTGCAGCCGGTCCAGGCAGCCAGGCCCAACAGGCCGGCAACCAACAGCAGTGAAATCCGCGCAGCGGCAGCGCGCGTTGACCGGGCTATCGGGGCCGCGGGAGCACGCAGGCCGATCCATGCCAGCCCGGCCGGAATCACAAGCGCGGCCGCCAGCCATGCGTGCGGCAGTGCGCCGACCAGGTCGGCCGCTTCGGCCACATTGGTCTCGGCGACCACGTGCAGAGCGTTCGCGTCGAAGGGCCAGCCAAAGCCGGCGACGAATCCCAGCTCGAGGATTCCGAGGGCAGCGATCAGGGCCGCGAGCACGAGGGCTGCACGGCAGAACAGCGGGTACAGGCAGGCCTGCAAGGCCAGCCCCAGGAGACTCGCGCCTGCGAGCACGCCCAGTTCAGCCGCAGACAGGCCGCGCTGGTTGATCCAAAGCACCTGCAGCGTCGGCGCAAGCTGCAGCGCAAGCAGCATCGCCATTGGCGCCATGCCGGAGCGCGTTGAACGGCTGACCTCTCGCAGAAGTCCCCCAAAAAAGCAGACACCCCAATAAAAGGAAACCCCGGCTAGCGCCGGGGTTTCCAAGTCTACTGAACAGCTACGATCAGGTGCCGCCGCGGCAGGCGCTCGGGATGTGGGCCGCTTCGCCAGCGCCCAGCAGCGCCAGTCGATCGCGGCAGCACTACCGCCGCCGTCGGCCACTTCACGCGGAGTGATGGTGTAGTTCACGACGCTGCCGGTGCCGACGGTGGAACCGGTGATGATGCCGCCGCCACCCACGGTGAGCGCACCGCAGTACTTGGTGGCAGCGCCGGTGTAGCCGGCGTTGGCCGCGGTGACGGACGCAAGGCCGCCGTCCAGGCCTGCGCGGCCTCGGCCACGGCAACCTTCGGCGCGGCAGCCACGCTCAGGCACTCGGAGTTCTTGGTGCGGATGGTGTAGTTGCGGTACTGCGGCAGCGCGATGGCCACCAGGATGGCAACGATCGCGATGACGATCATCAGTTCGATCAGGGTGAAGCCCTGCATCTTCTTCTTCATGAGTTATTCCCCTAGAGCGGTTGGTTGGAAAGGGACACTTGCCATTGGTGACCCGGGCCCCTTGCCGGAACGCGGGCTTTGCGCGGCGGAGGCCACGTGCCATTGGTCACGCAGATTGCGTGCCAATTCCCCAGCGCCTTGCGGCCCGGTCATCCTACCAGCCATCGGCGGACGATGACCGGCGGGCGGACACACTCCGGATGTGATCGGGGGCACAGGCGGGAATACGCCCAAATGCGTCAACAAGCGACACTCCGGGTCACAACCCCTGCCAAGCGGCCCCGCCACGAGGCAGCTATACCGGGCAAGGGTGGATGCGCCGCGCGGTAAGCCAGGACGGCCCTCCGCGCCAACCAAGGCACGCCCCCCCACTGGCCGCTCCTCCCATCCCTGCCTTAGCAGGACCCCGCTTGAAAAGCCCCCTGCGGAACCGTGATGGCCGTGGCGTGTCAGGCGCCCGATTACCGGCTACCATCCAGCGATCGTACCGGCCCGGGGTAGGCCGGCGGGGAGAACAAAGCATGTCCGCGACCCGCAGTGCCGTCAGGAAAACGCCCGCCCCCGTGGACCGGGCGACCAGCCAGCTCGTTCCGTACCTGTGGGTAGGGACGGACAAGCGTGGCGTCAAGATGAAGGGCGAGCAGCTGGCGAAGAACCCCAACCTGCTCAGGGCCGAGCTGCGCCGCCAGGAATTACCCCGGGCACGGTCAAGCCGAAACCGAAACCCCTCTTCGGCGGCACCGGCAGGACGATCACGCCGAAGGACATCGCCTTCTTCAGCCGGCAGATGGCCACGATGATGAAGTCCGGCGTGCCGATCGTGGCCTCGCTGGAGATCATCGGCGGGGGCCAGAAGAATCCCCGCATGAAGGCCATGGTCGACCAGATCCGCACCGACATCGAGGGTGGCTCCTCGCTGCATGAGTCGATCAGCAAGCACCCCGTGCAGTTCGACGAGCTGTACCGCAACCCTGGTCCGCGCCGGCGAGAGCGCGGGCGTGCTGGAAACGGTGCTGGACACCATCGCCAACTACAAGGAAAACATCGAAGCGCTGAAGGGCAAGATCAAGAAGGCGCTGTTCTATCCGGCGACCGTGATCGCGGTGGCCATCATCGTCAGCGCGATCCTCCTGATCTTCGTGGTCCCGCAGTTCGAGCAGACCTTCCAGGGATTTCGGCGCCGACCTGCCCGCGTTCACCCAGCTGATCGTGAACGCCTCGCGCTTCATGGTCTCCCGGTGGTGGGCATTCCTGATCGTGATCGTCGGGACCATCTTCGGGTCGCTCTTTTTCTACAAGCGCTCCCCGGCGATACAGCACGGATTCGACCGCTTCATCCTGAAGGTGCCGGTGGTCGGCCAGATCATGCACAACAGCGCGATCGCCCGCTTCGCGCGCACCACCGCGGTGACCTTCAAGGCCGGCGTGCCGCTGGTGGAGGCGCTGGACACTGTTGCCGGCGCAACCGGCAACACCGTCTACGAAAAGGCTGTGCTGCGCATCCGTGACGACGTATCGGTCGGCTACCCGGTCAATATGGCGATGAAGCAGACCAACCTTTTCCCGCACATGGTGGTCCAGATGGCCGCCATCGGCGAAGAAGCCGGCGCCCTGGACACCATGCTGTTCAAGGTCGCCGAATACTACGAGCAGGAGGTCAACAACGCGGTCGACGCGCTGAGCAGCCTGCTTGAGCCGATGATCATGATCTTCATCGGCGGCATCGTCGGCGCCATGGTGATCGGCATGTACCTGCCGATCTTCAAGATGGCGGCGACGATCTAGACCTACGGAAAGCAATGGCGTTCCTCGATACGCAGCCCGCCTTGGGCTATCCGCTGGCGGCATGCTCAGGGCATGGCCGTCGGCAGCTTCCTCAACGTGGTGATCCTGCGCCTGCCGCGACGGCTGGAATGGGAGTGGAAGCGCGATGCGCGGGATATCCTGGAGCTGCCCGAGCTGTACGACCCACCCCCGCCGGGGATCGTGGTCGAACCCTCGCACGATCCGGCCACCGGCGACCGGCTGAAGTGGTGGGAGAACATCCCGGTGCTGAGCTGGCTGCTGCTGCGTGGCCGCTCGCGCTACAGCGGCCAGCCCATCTCGATCCAGTACCCGCTGGTGGAGCTGCTGACCGGCGTGCTCACGCTGGCGTGCGCGTGGCGTTTCGGTTTCGGCTGGCAGGGTTTCGGCGCGATGGTGCTGACCTGGTTCCTGATCGCCGCCTCGGGCATCGACCTGCGCACGCGGCTGCTGCCCGACAGCCTGACCCTGCCGCTGATGTGGCTGGGCCTTGTCGCCAGCCTGGACAACCTGTTCATGCCGGCCAAGCCGGCACTGCTCGGCGCCATCCTCGGCTACGTGTCGCTATGGAGCGTGTGGTGGCTGTTCAAGCAGGTCACGGGCAAGGAAGGCATGGGCCACGGCGACTTCAAGCTGCTGGCCGCCCTGGGTGCATGGGTCGGATACAAGGGCATCCTGCCGATCATCATGCTGTCGTCGGTGGTGGGCGCGGTCATCGGCTCGATCTGGCTGGCGTACAAGGGACGCGACCGCGCCACGCCGATCCCGTTCGGGCCGTACCTTACCATCGCCGGCTGGATCGTGTTCTTCTGGGGCGACCAGATAATCGAGGCATACCAGCGGTTCGCGGGACTGGCCTGATCGCGGCTTGACGGCCGCACCGCTGCGGCTGGCGTTGCCGGCTTGCGCTACTGCAGGACCCCCTCTCGCCGGCGAGACGGCCTCCCGGAAAAATGACGGGCAGCACGCGCAGCGCGGGCGACGCTGGGGCGCGCCTGAGCCGTCCTTGCGCCAGACCCGTCATGACGCCAAGGCCGAGGGCTCCGCAGTCACGATCTGGCGTCTGCGGCACACGCACCTACAATGCCCGCATGAGCGATTTCATCATCGGCCTGACCGGCGGAGTGGCGTCGGGCAAGAGCGAAGTCAGCCGGCGCTTCGAGGCGCTGGGCGTGTACGTGGCCGATGCCGACCTCGTCGCGCGCGTGGTGGTCGAACCGGGCCAGCCGGCGCTGGCCGGGATCGCCAGGCGCTTCGGCGCGGACATGCTGCTGGCCGACGGCCACCTTGACCGGCGCAGGCTGCGCGAACGCATTTTCGCCGACCCGCAGGCACGCATGGATCTGGAGGCGATCACCCATCCGGCGATCCGGCTCGCCCTGGCCGGGCAATGTCGCGCGGCGCCGGGCCCCTACGCGATCGCCGCGATCCCGTTGCTTGCCGAGGCCGGCGGCCGCATCTCCTATCCGTGGCTGGATCGCGTCCTGGTGGTGGATGCCTCGCCAGAGCTGCAGCACGCGCGCCTGATGCGCCGCGACGGGGTGGACGACGTACTGGCGACCAGGATGATCGCCACGCAGGCCACCCGCGAGGCACGACTGGCCATCGCCGATGACGTCCTTGGTCAACGACGGCGATCCGCAACATCTGGACGCACCGGTGAAGGCGCTGGATGCACGCTATCGGGTGTTGGCGGCGCGGCCGCGGGGCCCCTCCGGCCAGTAATGCGCCACCGGCGCAGGCCGATCCCATGCCGCCTCGCGTCGCCCGCAGGGCAACAACAGGGCTATCGCCCCGTCATGGCCAGAGGCTGCGGATCGCGGCGACACCTTGGGCGCCGTGGCCACGCGCTGTCGACAGGTCGTCCGCGCCCAGGCCGCCGATGGCATAGATCGGCAGGGCGACCTGTTCGCGCAATGCGACAAAGCCTTCCCAGCCCAGGGGGCGTTGCGCCGGGATGCGTCGCGGTCTCCCGCAGTGGACCCAACACGGCGAAATCGCAGCACAGCCGTTCGGCGTGGCGCAGATCGCCAAGGTCGTGGCAGGAGGCGCCGACAGGCAGCCCCGCGGGCAACGGACGGGCGGCCAGCGCCGCAAGCTGCTCACTCCCCAACTGGACGCCGACTTCGAGTTCGGCGGCCAGCGCGATATCGCGGTTTATCAGCAGTTCGACACCCGCCCGGCGGCAGTCATCGGCGACATCGCGCGCCAGCGCGGCATAGACATCTGCCGGCAGGCTGCGCGCACGCAATTGGACGCGCCTGATGCCGGCGGCCAGTGCGCGCTGCAGCGAATGGCGCCACGCGCTCGGATCGGCGCCGGGCTCGGGAGTGACCAGGTAGTGCCCGGGCTGGCGCAGGGCCCCGACCACGGGCACATCGGCCGACGGCATCGAATACCGAGACAGGCGCTCGGGAGCGACCCAGGTGAGGGCCTGTCCTTCGCGACCATGCGGCGTACCCACCCAGCCACGGATCACGCGCACCTCCAGGCGCAGGCGCTTCCCGGGGTACTCCTGCGGCACTTCGATCAGCACCGGGCCGACCTCGGCTTCGATGCCAAGTTCCTCGTGCAGCTCGCGGACCAGCGCCTCTTCGGAGCCTTCGCCCGGCTCGCGCTTGCCGCCGGGAAACTCCCAGAGCCCCGCCAGGTCGCTGTCCTGGCCGCGACGCGCCAGCAGGACCCGGCCGCGCACGTCGGTGATGACGCCGGCTACGACGTGGATCGAGCGGAGAGGTGTGTCCATGCAGGAAGCTTACCGGGATGGCCCGCCCGTCGGCACTAGGTCGCGTGAAGCGCTGGGGTACCGGCCGCGGGGCACTCCATGGAGCCGGCGGCCCCTTGGCGCACCGCCGCTTGCCGGCAGGCGGTACAAACGATCAACGCGGCACACGCCCGGAATCACGTCATGCGCTCGCGGGACGTGCGGATGCGACGAGGCGGTGACGGGCAACGGCGCGGCGGCCGGACCCGGGTCCATGCCGCTTCGTTGCAGCGCCGGATCTGCGGGCGCCGGCGTGTGCCGGCGCCCGTGGTGCTCAGCCGAGCTGGCCGTGGCAGTGCTTGAACTTCTTGCCGCTACCGCAGGGGCACGGATCATTGCGACCGACCTTGGCCGCCTCGCGCACGACGGCAGCGGCGCCGAGCGCCGCCTTACGCTCTCAAGCTCGATCGCGGCAACCTCGTCTTCGGTGCCGTAGCCCTGCGCGGTGGCGTGCTGGAACTGCGCCTGGCGCAACTGCGCTTCGGCCTGCGCGCGCTCCTGCGCTTCCAGCGCCGCCACTTCCTCTTCGCTGCGGATGCGAACCCGCGCCAGCAAGGTCACGACCTTGGCGCTTGACGTTGTCCAGCATCTCCGAGAACAGCTCGAAAGCTTCCTTCTTGTATTCCTGCTTGGGCTGTTTCTGCGCGTAGCCGCGCAGGTGGATGCCCTGGCGCAGGTAGTCCATGCGCGCCAGGTGCTCCTTCCAGCCCCCGGTCGAGCACGTTGAGCATGATGTGCTTTTCGAGCGCGCGCGCGGTCTCGGTACCCAGCTGGGCCTCCTTCTGCGCGAACATCGCTTCGACCGACTCCTGCACATGGCGCTCGATGCCCTCGGCATCCAGCTCCTCGGTGCCCTTGGCCAAGGCCCTGCAGGTCCATATCTGGCCCAGTTCGCCGGCCAGCGCGGCCTCCAGGCCCGGCAGGTCCCACTGTTCATCCACCGATTCCGCGGGCACGAAGCGGGCGACCAGTTCGCCGATCACGTCGCCGCGGATGCCGTCGACGTTGTCCTTGACCGAGTCGGCGTCCAGCAGTTCGTCGCGCTGGGCGTAGATCACCTTGCGCTGGTCGTTGTTGACGTCATCGAAGTCGAGCAGGTTCTTGCGGATGTCGAAGTTGTGCGCCTCGACCTTGCGCTGCGCCTTCTCGATCTGCCGGCTGACCAGCTTGTCCTCGATGACGTCGTCTTCCTTCATGCCCATCATGCGCATCGCCTTCTGCACCCAGTCGGAGGCGAAGATGCGCATCAGGTTGTCTTCCAGCGACAGGTAGAAGCGGGACGAGCCCGGGTCGCCCCGGCGGCCGGAGCGGCCGCGCAGCTGGTTGTCGATACGGCGCGATTCGTGGCGTTCGGTGCCGACGATGTGCAGGCCGCCCGCGGCCTTGACCTTATCGTGGCGCTGCTGCCATGCAGTCTTGGCCTTGGCCTTGTCCAGCGCGCTGGCCTCCTCGCCGAGCTCGTGCAGCTCGGTTTCAAGCGAACCGCCGAGCACGATGTCGGTACCGCGGCCGGCCATGTTGGTGGCGATGGTCACCGCGCCGGGACGGCCGGCATTGGCCACGATCTGCGCCTCGCGCTCGTGCTGCTTGGCATTGAGCACCTCGTGCACGACACCGGCGTTGCGCAGGTACTCGGACAGCATCTCCGAGGTCTCGATCGAGGTGGTGCCGACCAGCACCGGCTGGCCGCGCTTGAAGCAGTCCTCGATGTCGGCCAGCACCGCGCGGAACTTGCCCTCTCGATTGAGGAACACCTGGTCCGGATGGTCCTTGCGCTGCACCGGCTTGTGGGTCGGGATCACGATGACTTCCAGCCCGTAGATGCTCTGGAACTCGTAGGCCTCGGTGTCCGCCGTACCGGTCATGCCGGACAACTTCTTGTACATGCGGAACAGGTTCTGGAAGGTGATGCTCGCCAGCGTCTGGTTCTCGCGCTGGACCGGCACCCTTCCTTCGCCTCGACCGCCTGGTGCAGGCCGTCGGACCAGCGGCGACCGGCCAGGTGCGGCCGGTGAATTCGTCGACGATCACCACCTCGCCGTCGCGGACGATGTAGTCCACGTCGCGCTGGAACAGAGAGTGCGCGCGCATCGCGGCATTGAGGTGGTGCACCACCGACAGGTTGTTGGCGCCGTACAGGCTGTCGTCTTCGCCGAGGATGCCGGCGCGGCGCAGCAGCGACTCGGCGTGCTCCATGCCGGCCTCGGACAGGTGCACCTGCTTGCCCTTCTCGTCGATCCAGAAGTCGCCCTCGCCTTCCTCGGTTTCCTGGCGCTTGAGCTGGGGCACGATGCGGTTGACGCGGATGTACAGCTCCGGCGACTCGTCGGCCGGGCCGGAGATGATCAGCGGCGTGCGCGCTTCGTCGATCAGGATCGAGTCGACCTCGTCGACGATCGCGTAGTGCAGGCCGCGCTGGAAGCGGTCGGCCTTCGACAGCGCCATGTTGTCGCGCAGGTAGTCGAAGCCGAACTCGTTGTTGGTGCCGTAGGTGATGTCGGCGGCGTAGGCGGCCTTCTTGTCCGAATGCGGCATGCCCGGGTAGACCACGCCCACGCTCAGGCCCAGCCAGTTGTACAGCTTGCCCATCCAGGCCGCGTCGCGGCGGGCCAGGTAGTCGTTCACGGTGACCACGTGCACGCCCTTGCCTTCCAGCGCGTTGAGGTACACCGGCAGGGTGCCGACCAGGTCTTGCCCTCGCCGGTGCGCATCTCGGCGATCTTGCCCAGTGCAGGACCATGCCGCCGATCAGCTGCACGTCGTAGTGGCGCATGCCGAGCACGCGGCGGGCGGCCTCGCGGCAGACCGCGCGAAGGCCTCCGGCAGGACCTTGTCGAGGGGCTCGCCACCGGCGATGCGCTGCTGGAACGCGGGGGTCTTGGCTTTCAGCTCATCATCGGAGAGCTGCTTCATCTCCGGCTCGAGGACGTTGACCTTGGCGACGATACGGTCCAGCTGACGCAGGAGCCGTTCGTTGCGGCTGCCGAAGACACGGGTAAGCAGTTTGTTGATCATCGATGGGGCCGGTTGGGAATGAACGCCTGGGACCGCCTCCAGCGGCGATCCATGCGGACAGCACAATCGAGCCCGTCCGAGGCAACATGCCATTGTAGCTTGGGACGCCCCGCGCCGATCTCAAGGCATGCGATCCGTGCCATCGGTCATGCACGCGCGCACCCAAACGAAAAGCCCGCCCCCTCGCGGGGACGGGCTTCGGGGCGCGCCGGGAGCGCGATTCAGCCGCGGCTGCGCTTGGCCACGGGCGCGCGCCCGTCGGCCAAGGAACTTGCGCGGATTGACCACGTTGCCGTTTTCCCACACCTCGAAATGCACGTGTGCACCGGTGGAACGGCCGCTGGAACCGGCCCGGGCGACCTGCTCGCCGGCGCGGACCAGGGTCGCCGGCTTTCACCGTCAGGCGCGAGTTGTGCGCGTAACGGGTGACATAGCCGTTGCCATGATCGACTTCAATGGTATTGCCGTAGCCGCTGCGGATGCCGGCGAAGCTGACCACACCATCGGCCACGGACATGACCGCATCGCCGACGCTGGCGTCGAAATCGATGCCCTTGTGCATCGCGCGGCCGCGGCCGAACGGGTCGGCGCGGTAGCCGAAGCCGGAAGTGATGTAGCTGCGGCGCACCGGCGAACGCACCGGCAGCGTGTTGTTCTCGAGCTGGCGGTCGAACAGGAGTGACTCCATCACGCCCAGCTGGCGCCCGGAAACCTCGAACTGCTGCTGGACCTCGTCCAGGCCGGCGACCAGTTCGGTACGCGGCATGTCCCTGGCGACACCGGGACCACCCTTACCGGGCGTGCCGTGGAAGTCGAATTCGCCGTCTTCCAGCTGGCCGGCCTCGGTCAACCGCTCACCCAGCGCATTGAGGCGATTGGCCTGCGCCTGCAGCTCGCCGAGGCGGGCGGCAAGGGCGTTGATCTCCTGCTGAGACTGGCGCCGGACCTGTTCCAGCTCCCGCTGCTGCGCGGCCAGACGCGAGTCAGAATGCTGCGCGCTGGCGACCCCGATCGCGACGCCTGCGCCCGAGCCCAGCAAGACACCGGTGGCAAGCACGGCCGCAAATGCCAAGGCCCGGCCGGCGCGCGGACAACCCCTGGAGGCGTCCGGCGAATCCGCTGGCGTGGCTGGCACGCGGGTTTCTTACGATGAATTTATAGCTCATGCTTTGGGTATGCCTGATTTAAAGCCCAACACGCGCCGGGCGGCGGTCCCGCTTCCCGCAGCCGAAGCCGCGATGGCGGATGAAACTGGCGCCCCCTTGCGAAGAGCCTTGTGGCTCGACGCGTTGGACCAGCAATTGCGTCCCCTGCTGCCGCCGGGGCTGGCGCCCCATTGCCGGTTGGCCAACGTATCCGGCGGACAACTCGTTTTTGTCACCGACTCCCCGGTCTGGCGGGCGCGGGTGCGCCTGGCAGAAGCCGAAATCCTCGGTGCGGCCCGCTCCGTCGGGCTGAATCCCACTGCAGTCATCGTCAAAACGACTACCGTCCCCTTGCAGCCGCCAGCTCCGGCCGGCGCAACGGTCCCCCTGGTTTCAGCGACCGCCCGGCAAGCCGTGAGCGACGCATTGGCATCCCTGCGGGAATCCGATCCGTCGGACTCCCAGGATTCCGGGGCTCCAGCCCCGGGGTCAGCGACCGGCCGCGCAACGTAGTGTTTCGATGCCAACGGCCAACCCGCGGGGAATCCTATCGTCACATTCCCCACACGTCGTTAGCGATTCATTAAAAAAACGTTACGCAGGGAACAAAGCGCGACGCCGATTCACGCTTCCTGACAGTCCCTTCCGGACTGGAAACGTTCTCCTGACCAAATGACCTGTTCAGGTTTGGAGGGGGCCGCGAGCTGGCGCAGGGGGCACGTACCGACTGCACGCAGGATCGATGAAGGTCGTTCCCGCCCGCGTGGCTTGGCCTTCTTCACCGGAATAAGGGGTTCGCCCGGGTCGGCATCGGTGTGCCACGGGCAGGCCTTAGTCTGTAACGGGCGCGCATGTTCTTCCGCAGGCGCCCGTCCCACGGGCGGCACGGAAGCGGATGGCAAGGGCAGTGGCGGCGCCGGAAAACCCGGCCTGCCTTAGCGGATCAGGCCAGTGCGGGAGCTGCGTAGGCCAATGGCGCGGGGGCACTCGCGTCTTCGAAGCTGACCCTTTCCCAGGCGCTGGCATCGGCCTGCAGGGCGCGGACCAGCTTGTTGTTGAGCGCGTGGCCGGACTTGTAACCCTCGTAGGCACCTGGGATGGGGCCACCGGCCAGTACAGGTCGCCGATCGCATCGAGGATCTTGTGGCGCACGAATTCGTCGGCGTAACGCAGGCCATCCTCGTTCAGCACGCGGAATTCGTCGAGCACGATGGCGTTGTCCATCGAGCCGCCCAGCCGAGATTGAGCTCGCGCATGTACTCCAGGTCACGCATGAAGCCGAACGTGCGGGCGCGGGAAATTTCCTGGATGTACGCAGCGGTGGAGAACTCTAGCCGGTGCCGCGACTGCTTGGCCGGGATCATCGGATGGTCGAACTGGATGGTGAAATCCAGCCGGTAGCCGTCGAACGGCGTGAAGCGGGCGACCTTGTCGCCGTCGCGCACTTCCACGTCCTTGACGATGCGGATGAAGTGCTTGGGCGCCGCCTGCTCGGCGATGCCGGCGGACTGCAGCAGGAACACGAACGGACCTGCCGAGCCATCCATGATCGGCAGCTCGGCCGAGGACAGCTCGACGATCATGTTGTCCACGCCCAGGCCGGCAGCCGCCGACATCAGGTGCTCGACGGTCTGGATCTTGGCTTCGCCCCGGGTCAGGCCGGTGCACAGCGTGGTCTCGGTAACCAGGTCGGCGGCCGCAGGCACCTCCACCACCGGCTCCATATCGGTGCGGCGGAACACGATGCCATGGTCGGCCGGCGCCGGGCGCAGGGTCATGTAGACCTTGTTGCCGCTGTGCAGGCCGACGCCGGTGGCGCGGATCGTGTTCTTGAGGGTGCGCTGCCGGGTCATGGGGTCACCGTGCGACGGATGTCCGTGTGGTCGCGTGAGGACGCGAGAATATCATGCGTTTAGCTGAATCTTAACGAACCGTACGGGCATCCCCGAAAGCAGGCGCAGTGCGATACCGGTGCTGCGCGCGTGACGCAAAACGTGCCGGGCCTTGCGGCCCGGCAGCGAGGACTACGGACACCGGACGCCGCAGACGGCGCGCGCCGGCAAATCCACACGGCAGGGTGGCACCCCGTGCCGTGCGTTACCCGTCATCGCGGCCGGCCAAGCCGGCCGCGCTCCACTCAGTCCAGCCTGCGCGGCGCAGGAACGCCGGGATATCCAGGTAGTCGTTCGGCAGGTCAGCTGCGGCCGGAGCCGGGGCCGCCGCCGACGCGGCACCCGTGGCGCCGCCGCGACGCAGACCGAGGCCGCCGACGGCGCTGGCCACCGGATCGCTGGCGAAGGCATCGTCGATCGGCAGGCCGGTGGTGGCATCGCGGACCAGGCGAACCGGGGCGCGCATGGGCTCGCGCGCATTGAACTCGGCGCGGGCGCCGGCGAACTCGCGCTCACGCACCGGCTGGCGGGCGACGGCGCGGTTGAGGCCGGTGGCGACCACGGTCACGCGCACTTCGTCCTGCATCTCCGGATCGAGCACGGTGCCCACGACCACGGTCGCATCCTCGGAGGCAAAGCCTTCGACGGTGCGGCCGATCTCGTCGAACTCGGCCATGGTGAAGTCCGGGCCTGCGGTGATGTTGACCAGGATGCCGTTGGCGCCGGCCAGGTTGACGTCGTCCAGCAGCGGGTTCTGGATCGCCGACTCGGCCGCGGCCTGGGCGCGGTCGTCGCCGCGGGCGGTGCCGGTGCCCATCATCGCCAAGGCCCATCTCGGACATGACGGTGCGCACGTCGGCGAAGTCGACGTTGATCAGGCCCGGGCGCACGATCAGGTCGGCGATACCCTGCACCGCGCCCTGCAGCACGTCATTGGCGGCGCGGAACGCCTGCACCATGGTCGCGTTGCGGCCGAGCACGGTGATCAGCTTCTCGTTGGGAATGGTGATCAGCGAATCGCAATGGGTGGACAGCTCCTCGATGCCCTTCAGCGCGACCTGCATGCGGCGGCGGCCCTCGAACGGGAACGGCTTGGTGACCACGGCCACGGTCAGGATGCCCATCTCCTTGGCCAGCTGCGCGACCACGGGCGCGGCGCCGGTGCCGGTACCGCCACCCATGCCGGCGGTGATGAACACCATGTCGGCGCCATCCAGCGCAGCGATGATCTGCTCGCGGTCCTCCAGCGCGGCCTGGCGGCCGACCTCCGGTTGGCGCCGGCGCCCAGCCCCTGGTGACGTTGCCGCCGAGCTGCAGCTGCATCTTCGCGCCGCAGTTCTTGATCGCCTGCGAGTCGGTGTTGGCGGTGATGAATTCCACGCCATCGACGCTGCTGTTGACCATGTGTGCCACGGCGTTTCCACCGCCGCCGCCGACGCCGATGACCTTGATCACCGCGTTCGGAGCCATCTTCTCGATCAGTTCGAAATGTGCCATGTCCGTTGTCCTCTTTATATAAGTGCCGGCTTTCTGTGCTCCGGCGTCAGTTGTCGTTTGCCTGTTCCACAGCAGGCGGGGCCTGCCCGCTGGTGCTGCCGCTACTGCCACCCTGTCGCCGGCGGTGCCGGCTCCTGCAACAACTACTTCCAACCACTCCACACACGCACGAATCCGCGGCTCAGAACTCGCCGCCGTACCACTTGAAGATCTTCTTGAAGAAGCTGCCGGCGCGACCGCTGGGCAGCGACGGCCGCCGCGGATGCTCGAGCTGGCTGCCCATCAGCAGCAGGCCCACGCCGCTGGCATGGACCGGGTTGCCGACCACTTCGCCCAGGCCGGTGACGTGCTGCGGGATGCCGATGCGCACCGGCATCTGCAGCATCTCCTCGGCCAGTTCGACCACGCCTTCCATCTTCGATGCGCCGCCGGTCAGGACCATGCCGGCGCGGACCAGCTCCTCGAAGCCGGAACGGCGCAGTTCGGCCTGGACCATCTCGAAGATTTCCTCGTAGCGGCCCTGCACGGCCTGCGCCAGCGACGCACGCGGCATGCGCCGCGGCGGCCGGTCGCCGACGCTCGGCACCTGGATGCTTTCCTCGGCGGTGGCCAGCTGGGCCAGCGCGCACGCGTAGCGCACCTTGATCTGCTCGGCTTCGGGCGTCGGCGTGCGCAGCATGTGCGCGATGTCGTTGGTGACGTGGTCGCCGGCAATCGGCAGTGACGCGGTGTGGCAGATCGCGCCCTGGATGAACACCGCGATGTCGGTGGTGCCGGCGCCCATGTCCACCGCCGACCACGCCCAGCTCGCGCTCGTCGGCGGTCAGCACCGCCACCGAGGACGCCAGCGAGGACAGGATCAGGTCGTCGACCTGCAGGCCGCAGCGCTGCACGCACTTGGTGATGTTCTGCGCCGCCGACTGCGCGCAGGTCACCAGGTGCGCATGCACTTCCAGGCGCACGCCGGTCATGCCGACCGGGTTGCGGATGCCTTCCTGCGAATCGTCGAGCACGTACTCGCGCGGGAGCGCATGCAGGATCCGCTGGTCGGCCGGGATCGCTACCGCCTTGGCCGCGTCGAGCACGCGGTCCAGGTCGGCTGGCCCAGGTGACCTCGCCGTCGCGGATCGGGACGATGCCCGGCGAGTTCTTGCACTGCACGTGGTTGCCGGAAATCGAGGCATAGACCGAGCGGATCTCGCAGCCGGCCATCAGCTCGGCCTCTTCGACCGCGCGCTGGATCGACTGCACGGTCGACTCGATGTCCACCACCACGCCGCGCTTGAGGCCACGCGACTCGTGCGAGCCGATCCCGATCACCTCGATGGGATTGCCGGGCGAGTACTCGCCCACCAGCGCCACCACCTTGGAGGTGCCGATGTCGAGGCCGACGATGAGGGACTTGTCGCCTTTGCGGTTCATGTACTGCTCGCTTGCGGTGGTTGCGTCTGCGTGGCGCCAGCCGGCGCCTGCGGTAGTTGGGAAGGAGTCGCCTTACTGGTGACCGGCGCGCCCTGGTAAGGTGAAACCGTTGGTGTAACGCAGGTCGGCGCGCGCGATCGGCCGGGCCTGCTGGACCAGCAACTGCGGCAGCACGCGGGCGAAGCGCTGCAGGCGGACGCGCGCATCGTCGCGCCCGACCACCACCTCCAGCCCGCTGTCGAGCGTCATCGACCAGCTGCCGCGCGCGTCCATGGCCAGGCGCGCCACGCCGTAGCCCAGCGGCGCGAACAGGTCGCGCGCCTCGTTGTAGAGCTCGACCACTTCGGTCGTGCGCGCATCCGGACCGCCCAGCCGCGGCAGTCGCTGCGCGGCCAGGTCCTTCGGCAGCGGGAACAGCTGGCCGCGCTCGGACAGCAGCCGGTCCTCGCCCCAGAACGCGAAAGGCTCGTGCTCGGCCACCTCGATCTCGAGCACGTCCGGCCATTGCTTGCGTATCCGCGCATGCTCGACCCACGGCAGCTTTTCCACGGCGTGCTGCGCCGCATCCAGGTCGGCGGCGAAGAACCCCGGCTCGCGTACGGCGCCACCGCGGCACGCAGCTGCTCGGCCTGGACCCGCTCGAACTGCCCGGTCACGCGCAGGCGCGACAGCGGCCAGCGCTCGGCGCCGACCCAGCCGTTGAGCACGGCCACGACCGGCAACGCGATCAGCGCCACCGCGAGCAGCCAGCGTGGGATGCGCAGCAGCGCGTTCACGCGGCGGCACCTCCGGCAACGGCATGCGCGGGCACGGTCTGCTCCAGGATCCGCCAGCACAGGTCCTCGAAACCGATGCCGACCTGGCGCGCAGCCTTGGGCACCAGCGAGTGGCTGGTCATTCCCGGCGCGGTATTGACCTCGAGCAGGTACAGAGCGCCGCTCTCGCGGTCGCGCATCACGTCGACCCGGCCCCAGCCGGCGCAACCGGCGGCGCGGAACGCGGCCAGCGCCAGCGCGCCGATCTGCGCTTCCTCGACGTCGCCCAGGCCCGGGCACAGGTACTGGGTGTCCTCGGCCACGTACTTGGCGTGGTAGTCGTACCACTGGCCCTTGGGCACGATCCGGATCGACGGCAGCGCGAGATCGCCGAGGATGCCGACGGTCAGCTCGTCGCCGATCACCATCTGCTCCATCAGCAGTTCGCCGGGGTAGCGCGCGGCCAGCTCGACCGCCGCGTCCAGGTCCGCGTCGGCCAGCACCCGCGAGACACCGACGCTGGAACCTTCCGAGGACGGCTTGACGATGACCGGCAGGCCGAGCGTGCGCGCGGCCTCGTGCACCAGCGGCATCCACGCCCAAGGCCAGGCGCACGTAGCGCGGCGTCGGCAGACCCAGCGCCAGCCACACCTGCTTGGTCCGCACCTTGTCCATCGCCAGCGCCGAGCCGAGCACGCCCGAGCCTGTGTACGGCACGGCGAGCGCGTCCATCAGGCCCTGCACCACGCCGTCCTCGCCACCGCCACGCTGGCCGTGGAGCACGTTGAACACACGGTCGAACTTCTTCGCCAGCAATGCCTCGGCCAGTGCCGGGATGCCGTCGACCGCGTGCGCGTCCACGCCGTGCGCACGCAGCGCTTCAAGCACGTTGCGTCCGGAATCCAGCGAAACCTCGCGCTCGGAACTGGTCCCGCCCATCAGCACGGCCACGCGGCCGAACACGGTCGGGTCGGTGAAGCGCGGCGGCGGCGGCATGAAGGTGCTCACGCCTTGCCTCCCGCGGTGAATCCGTCTGCGGCGATCTGGTGGGCGACGTAGCCGATGTCGCCGGCACCCATCATCAACAGCAGGTCGCCATCCCGGAGCACGTCCGGCAGCACGTGGGCCAGGTCGGCGACCTGCCCCACCACGACAGGCTCGCTGCGGCCACGCGCACGGATGGCGCGCGCGAGGGCACGCGAATCGGCGCCGGGGATCGGCGCCTCGCCCGCGGGATACACCTCGCTCAGCACCAGCGCGTCGGCTTCCGAAAGCACCGCGGCGAATGCGTCGAACTGGTCACGCGTGCGCGAGTAGCGGTGCGGCTGGAAGGCCACCACCAGGCGCTTGTCCGGCCAGCCGCCACGCGCGGCGGCGAACACGGCGGCCAGCTCCTTCGGGTGGTGGCCGTAGTCGTCGACCACGCGTACCCGGGCGCCGGAGGCCGTGGCGACTTCGCCCAGGTCGTTGAAGCGGCGGCCGATGCCGGCGAACTTCTCCAGCGCGGCGGCGATGTTCGCGGGCGACACGCCCAGCTGCCAGCCCACCGCGGCGGCGGCCAGCGCGTTGAGTACGTTGTGCCGGCCGGCCCGGCAGCGCCAGGGTCACCGGCACGGTCGCACCCTCCGGCAGGCGCAGGGTGAAGCGCATGCGCCCGCCGTCCTGGACGATGTCGTCGGCGCGCACGTCGGCATTTTCGGCGGTGCCGTAGGTCATCACGTGGCGCGGGGTGTGGCTGGCCAGCGCGGCCACTTCCGGGTCGTCGATGCACAGCACCGCCAGGCCGTAGAACGGCAGGCGCTGCAGGAACTCGGCGAACGCCGACTGCAGGCGGGCGAAGTCGCCGCCGTAGTTCTCCAGGTGGTCGGCGTCGATATTCGTGATCACCGCCACCAGCGGGTTCAGGCGCAGGAAGCTGCCATCGCTCTCGTCGGCCTCGGCCACCAGCCACTGGCCGCCGCCGAGCTTGGCGTTGGCGCCCGCGGCGAGCAGCTGCCCGCCGATGACGAACGTGGGGTCCAGACCGCCTTCGCTGAGCACGGCCGCGGCCAGGCTGGTGGTGGTGGTCTTGCCGTGCGTGCCCGCCACCACGCGATGCCGCGGCGGAAACGCATCAGCTCGGCCAGCATCGCCGCGCGTGGCACGATCGGAATGCGCTGGCTGCGTGCCTCCATCAGTTCCGGGTTGTCCTCGCGGATCGCGCTGGACACGACCACGCAGTCGGTGCCGAGCACGTTGGCTGCCGAATGGCCGCGGATCACCCGCGCACCCAGCCGCGCCAGGCGGCGGGTGGCGGCGTTCTCCGCCGCGTCCGAGCCGGACACTTCATAGCCCAGGTCAGCATCACCTCGGCGATGCCGCTCATGCCGGTGCCGCCAATGCCGACGAAGTGCACGCGGGGAAAGGCGCGCACCAGGTCGTCGGTGTCGTGCAGGCGGCGGATCATGCGGAGGCTCCGGAAGGCGTAGCGGATGGGAGGGATTCTTCGAGGACGATCGCGGCGATGCGCTCGGCCGCGTCGGGTCGCGCCAGCGCGCGCGCGGCGGTCGCCATTGCCAGGCGCCGCGCCGGATCGGCGGCCAGCGCCCGCAGCAGCGGCTGCAGGTTCGCCGCCAGCTGCGCGTCCTGCTTCAGCAGCACGGCCGCACCGTTTGCGACGAGGTATTCGGCGTTGCGGGTCTGGTGGTCGTCGACCGCCGCGGCAAACGGCACCAGCACGCTGCCGACGCCCACGGCACACAGCTCGGCCAGGGTCGATGCGCCGGCACGGCACACCACCAGGTCAGCCTTCAGGCGTAGGCGGCGGCCATGTCGTCGATGAAGGCCTCCACGCGCGCCTGCACGCCGGCGGCGGCATAGGCGTGCTCGGCCTCGGCGCGCAGCTTCTCTCCGCACTGGTGGCGCACGTCCACGGCGACGCCATCAAGCGCGGCAAGCGTCGCCGGCAGGGCCTCGTTGAGCGCACGTGCACCCTGGCTGCCGCCAAGCACCAGCAGGCGCAGCGCACCTTCGCGTCCGGCCAAGGCGCTGTTCCGGCGCCGGCAGCGCAGCGATCACCGCGCGCACCGGATTTCCGGCGACCTCTTCCTTCGCGAAACTGCCGGGGAAACCGCTGAGCGTGCGCCGGGCCAGCTTCGACAGCACGCGGTTGGTCATGCCCGGTGCGCGATTCTGCTCGTGTACCAGCAGCGGCAGGCTCGACAGCCATGCGGCCAAGGCCGCCGGGTCCGGAAGCGAATCCGCCGAAGCCGATCACCGCGCGTGGATGCCGCCGGCGCAGCACCGTGCGTGCGGCACTGACCGCGCGCAGCAGCTTGAAGGGCGCGGCAAGCAGGGTCAGCTTGCCCTTGCCACGCACGCCGGCCACCGGCAGCGTGTCGATCTCGATGCCGTGTTGCGGCACCAGGGCGGGTTTCCATCGCACCGGCCGCGCCGAGCCACACCACCGGCACGCCGCGATCGCGCAGTACCTGGGCGACGGCCAGCGCCGGGAAGATGTGGCCGCCGGTGCCGCCCGCCATGACCACGACCGGCCGGGCCAACGCGGCAGGACGCGTCGCGGCATTCACGAGAAGCTCCCGAAGGTCGGTTCCACGCGCGAGGTGCCGCGGCCGCGCAGGCTGATTCCCGGCGGATTCGCATCGGCCTGGACGGATGCCGCACGCACTTCCTGCGTACGCTGCGCCACCCGGGGTGCGCCAGCGACTTCCGCCGCCGCCGGCACCGGCGCGCTTTCCCGGCGCACGGCGCGCTGGCGTTCGGCGCGATCCAGTTCGTAGGACACGCGCAGCAGCAGGCTGATGGCCACGCAGGTCATCATCACGCTGGAGCCACCGGAGGACACCAGCGGCAGGGTCAGGCCCTTGGTCGGCAGCATGCCCAGGTTCACGCCGATCGAGACGAAGGTCTGCATGCCGATCCACAGCGCCACGCCGAACGCGATGTAGCCGGAAAAGTGGCGGCGCATCTCCACGCACTGCAGGCCCAGGTACAGCGCGCGACCGACCAGCAGCGCGTACAGGGCCACCACCACGCACACGCCGGCAAAGCCCAGTTCCTCGGCGATCACCGAGAAGATGAAGTCGGTGTGCGCCTCGGGCAGGTAGTTGAGCTTCTGCACCGACGCGCCCAGGCCCACGCCGAACCATTCGCCGCGGCCGATCGCCATCAGCGCGTTGCTCAGCTGGTAGCCGGCGCCGAGCTGGTCCTGCCAGGGATCCATGAACGAGGTCACGCGACGCATGCGGTACGGCTCGAACACCACCAGCGCGACCATCGCCGGCAGCGCCAGCACCACCGGCATCGACATGCGCGGCAGGTTCACGCCACCCAGCACCAGCATGCCGGCGGTGATGCCCAGCAGCAGCGTCGCCGAGCCGAAGTCCGGCTGGGCCAGCAACATGACGATCAGCAGGCCAGCCACGCCCAGCGGCTTGAGCATCGCCGGCCAAGGTGGCGTTGACCTCGTCGCGGAAGCGGACCAAGGTAGCTGGCCAGCCAGACGATGTAGAGCACCTTCACCGCTTCCACCACCTATGGAAGCGGGAAATGCCGGCGTTGATCCAGCGCCGGGCACCATTGACGCTCACGCCCAGGCCCGGCAGCCACGGCAACAGCAGCAGCAGGAAGCAGCCCAGCAGCAGGTACTGGTTGTACTTCTCCACCGCCTTCAGTTCGGTGCGCATCACCACCGCGGCCAGGGCAATACCCACGCCGAGGAACAGCACGTGCCGGACCAGGTAGTGGAACGGCCCCACGCCCAGGTTCTCGCCGATCGCCACCGAGGCCGAGCCGACCATGACCACGCCCAGGCAGGCGAGCGCCAGCGCCGCGCCGGCCAGCCACGGGTCGAACTGGCCGCCGATGGCCTCCAGCCGGGTCGCCTGGCGCGAGAGGTCGTTCATCAGCGGATCTTCAACGTCGCCAAGGCCGACGAGCACGAGGATCACCGAGATGATCCAGAAGCGGACGATCACGCGCGGTTCCGGCCAGCCCTTCAGCTCGAAGTGGTGGTGGATCGGCGCCATCCGGAACACGCGCTTGCCGGTGAGCTTGAACGAGGCCACCCTGGATCATTACCGAGAGCGTCTCGATGACGAAGATGCCGCCCATGATCACCAGCACCAGTTCCCATGGCGGACGATCACCGCGACCGTGCCCAGCACGGCGCCCAGCGCCAGCGCGCCGATGTCGCCCATGAACACCATCGCCGGGTAGGTGTTGAACCAGAGGAAGCCTGGGCCCGCGCCGGCGATCGCCGCGCAGATGATCGTCAGCTCGCCGGCGCCCGGCACCTGCGGGATCTGCAGGTAGCCGGAGAACACCGCATTGCCCGAGGCGTAGGCGAACACGCCCAGCGCGCAGGCCACCAGCACCGTCGGCATGATCGCCAGGCCGTCCAGGCCGTCGGTCAGGTTGACCGCGTTGGAGAAGCCGACGATCCAGAAGTAGGCAATGGCGACGAAACCAATACCGGCCAGCGGCAGCGCGATCGACTTGAAGAACGGCACGTAGAAGGTCGTCGCCGCCGGCACGTCGGCGTACAGCCACAGGTACAGGCCGGCAGCCAGTCCGAAGATCGACTGCAGCAGGTACTTCCAGCGCGACTTCAGTCCGTTCGGGTCGCGCTTGACGATCTTGATCCAGTCGTCGTACCAGCCGATCGCGCCGAAGGCCAGCATCACCAGCAGCACGGTCCACACGTACTTGTTGCGCAGGTCGCCCCACAGCAGCACCGACGCCAGGATCGTGATCAGGATCAGCGCGCCGCCCATGGTCGGCGTACCGGCCTTGGAAAAGTGCGACTGCGGACCATCCTTGCGGATCGGCTGGCCGCCCTTGAGCTGGCCAAGACGGCGGATCACCGCCGGCCCCCACCACAGCGACAGGAACAGCGAGGTCAGCGCCGCGAGAATGCCGCGGAACGTCAGGTAGGCGAACAGGCCGAAGAAGTTCTCCAGCCCCTGCAGCCAGCGCGCCAGTTCAAGCAACATCCGTAGCGTCCCCTCGCGCCAGCAGCGCGGTCACGATCCTGTCCATCGCGCTTCCGCGCGAACCCTTGACCAGCACGCGCAGGGCGTGGCCGGCGGTACCGGTTGCCGATACCGGCGCGCGGGCGCGCAGGTCGGCATGCAGCGCGGCGGCCAGCGCCTCGTGCGTATCGAAATGACGGCCGCGGTCGCCGAACGCACGCGCCGCGGCGGCGCTGAGCGGGCCGAGCGCGTACAGCCGGGTGATGCCGGCCTCGCGCGCGCGGTTGCCGGCATCGGCATGCAGCGACTCGGCTTCCGGGCCCAGTTCGCGCATGTCACCCAGCACCAGCCAGGCCTCGTCGCCGGACACGGCCAGCGCGTCGATCGCCGCGGCCACCGATCCGGGATTGGCGTTGTAGCTGTCGTCGACGAGCACCGCCCCGCCCGGCAGGGCATGCGCGACCTGGCGACCCGGCACCGGCCGCGCATCGGCCAGGCCCCGCGGCGACCTCCGCCAGCGGCACCTCGCAGGCCAGCGCGATCGCGGCCGCGGCCAGCGCATTGCGCACGTTGTGCCGGCCCGGCAGCGCCAGCACCACCTCGGCCTCGCCCTGCGGCGTGACCAGCACGAAGCGGCTGCCCGGCCCATCCGCCGCGATGTCGCGCGCGGTGACCTCGGCGCTGGCCTCCAGGCCGAAGCGCAGCACCCGGCGGCCACTGTCGGCGGCGCGGATGACCTGCTGCTCGAACCAGCTGCCGAACGCATCGTCGGCATTGACCACGGCCACCCCACCCAGCCCAAGCGCCGCGTAGATCGCGCCCTTGGTCTCGGCCACGCCCAGCAGGCTGCCCATCCGCTCCAGGTGGGCGGCGGCGATGTTGTTGACCAGGGCTACGTCCGGCCGCACCACGGCGGTCAGGTAGGCGATGTCGCCGGGCTTGCCGGCGCCCATCTCGTAGATGGCGAAGTCGGCGTCTTCCGGCGCATCGATCACCGCCAGCGGCAGGCCGATCTCGTTGTTGCGGTTGCTGGGATTGGCATAGGCCTGTCCGGCGCGCTGCAGGATCGCCAGCACCAGCGTCTTGACGCTGGTCTTGCCGTTGCTGCCGGTGATGGCAACCACGCGCGCGCGGCGGTCGCGCTGGATGCCGGCGGCGATCCGCGCCAGCGCGCGTTCGCTGTCCTCGACCAGCACCTGCGGCAGCGGCGGATCCAGTTCCAGCAGGCGCTCGACCAGCAACGCGGTCGCGCCACGCATGACCGCATCGGCGGCGAAGTCATGGCCATCGAAGCGTTCGCCGCGCAGGGCCACGTACAGGCTGCCCGCGACGAGCTGGCGGGTGTCGTGGCTGATCGCCTCGATCACGGTGTCGTCGCCGTGCAGCTCGCCACCGGCCCAGTGCGCGACCAGCGAAAGTGGAAGCCGGTTCATGCCCGGGCCTCCAGTGCGCGCTGCGCCACGTCGGTATCGTCGAACGGATGGCGCACGCCCGCCACTTCCTGGTACGGCTCGTGGCCCTTGCCGGCGACCAGCACGATGTCGTCCGGACCGGCTTGGCCGATCGCGCGGGCAATCGCCCGGGCGCGGTCGCGCTCCACCGTGACCGCGCCAGACGCGCTGAAGCCGGCAAGGATGTCGGCGACGATCACGTCGCCGTCCTCGCCACGCGGATTGTCGTCGGTGACGACCACCACGTCGGCTTCGGCCTCGGCAATCTGCGCCATCTGCGGGCGCTTGCCCCGGTCGCGCTCGCCGCCGCAGCCGAACACGCAGACCAGCCTGGCGGTCGCGTGCGCGCGCAGGCTGGTCAGGGCCTGGGCCAGCGCATCGGGGGTGTGTGCGTAGTCGATGACCACCAGCGGGCGTGCACCGTCACCGCCCAGCCGGTTCATGCGGCCGACCACCGGTTGCAGCCGCGACAGGGTGGAGGCGATCGTCGCCGGGACTTCGCCCAGCGCGGACAGCACGCCGGCCACTGCCATCAGGTTGTCGACATTGAAGCGCCCCAGCAGCGGCGACCTGACCGGATACACGTGGCCGTCGCAGACCATGGGTCGAACGCCAGCCCGCGGTTGTCGAACCGCAACGACTCCGCGCGCAGCGCGGCTTCAGCCTGGCCACGGGCGCTGACGCCGACCACGCGCACCCCATCGGGCAGGTTGTGGCTGAGCGCGTGGCCGAAGGCGTCGTCCAGGTTCAGCACCGCCGCGCCGGCCGCCGGCGCGGGCGAACAGCCGCGCCTTGGCGGCGCCATAGGTCGCCATGTCGCCGTGGTAGTCGAGATGGTCGCGGGTGAGGTTGGTGAACACCGCCACGTCGTAGTGCACGCCATCCACGCGGCCCTGGTCGAGCGCGTGCGAACTGACCTCCATCGCCACCGCCTGCACGCCCGCGTCGCGCAGCCCGCCCAGCAGCGCGTGCATGCGCAGCACCAGCGGCGTGGTGAAACCGGTCGGCTCGACGTGCCCGTAGCGGCCCGCGCCGAGCGTGCCGATGCTGCCGCTGGACTGCCCGAGCAGGTGCTGGTACTAGGGCCAGCAGCTGCACCGTGGAAGTCTTGCCGTTGGTGCCGGTGACGCCAACCATGGTCATCGCATGCGAGGGATGCCCATGGAACAGGTCGCCCATCGCCCCGAGTCGCGCGCGCAGGCCGGGAACGGCGATGGCGTCGTCCGGCGCCGGATACTCGTCCGGTGCGGGCGGCTCGAACAGGATCGCCGCGGCTCCCGCGGCCTGCGCCCGGGCGCTGAACGCCAGTCCGTGGGTGCCGAAACCGGCGATGGCGACGAACGCGTCGCCCGGCTGCACTTCGCGGCTGTCCATCACCAGCCCGGAAACGGCGATGTCGCGCGGCAGCGCGACGTCGGGCAGGAGGCGCGAGAGCGGCATGGCGCGATTCATCGGCGTACTCCCGCGGCCGTGCCGGCCTGGATCATTGCCGGTGGAATCGTGAGGTCGTCCTCGAAGGCGTCTTCGAGCGCGGCCGGCAGCTGCGGCAGCCCATGCCTTACGCTTGGCCTCGCCCCCCTACGCCGGGCGGCCAGCCAGGTGTCGATGTCGTCCGGCGGCACGTCCATCAGCCGCAACGAATCCTCCATCACGCTGCGGAACACCGGCGCCGACACCAAGGCCGGCGAAGTACGAACCGGATTGCGGATCGTTGATCACCACCACGGTGGCGAAACGCGGGTTGGACGCCGGCACCAGGCCGGCGAAGGTCGTGGTGTAGCGCCGCGCATAGCCACCGGCCGATGCCTTACGCGCGCGGTGCCGGTCTTGCCGGCCACGTGGTAGCCGAGGATCGCGGCCTGGGTCGCGGTGCCGCCGGCCTCGGTGACCGTCTGCATCATCCGCAGCACCTTATCGGCGATTTCCGGCTTGACCGCCTCCCGCGATTCGTTGATCTGGCCCTTGACGAAGGTCGGCGGGGTCAGCCGGCCGTGGTTGCCCAGTGCGGCATAGGCCTGCGCGATCTGCAGCGGGGTGACCGACAGGCCATAGCCATAGGACATGGTCGCCTTGGTCAGGCCGTCCCAGCGCGCCGGCTCGCGCAGCGAACCGATCGCCTCGCCCGGGAAGCCGCTGTGCGGCGCACTGCCGTAGCCGAAGCCCTTGATGAACTCGTAGAAGTACTGGTCCGGCAGCGGTTCGGCCAGCTTCACCGCGCCCAGGTTCGAGCTCTTGGTGATGATCCCGGTGACGTCGAGTACGCCGTAGTTGTGGTGGTCGCGGATCGTGTACTTGCCCAGCGCCATGTAGCCGGGGTTGGTGTCGTAGCGGTTGGCGGCGGTGATCCTGCCGGCGTTGAGCGCGGCCGCGGCGGTGATCGGCTTCATTGTCGAGCCGGGCTCGACCAGGTCGGTGACCGCGCGGTTGCGGTGGGTGTCCCACGCCGCCGGTGACCGCATTGGGGTTGTAGCTGGGCAGGTTGACCATGGCCAGCACCTCGCCGGTGGCCACGTCCATCACCACCACCGAGCCGCTGCTGGCCTTGTGCGCGGTCAGCGCGTTGCGCAGCTCGCGGTAGGCCAGGAACTGGATCCGGCGGTCGATGCTCAGGGTCAGGTCCTTGCCCGGCTCGGCGGCGCGGACCAGGGTCGATGTTCTCGACCGTGCGCCTGGCGGTCGCGGATCACGCGCTTGCTGCCCTGCTTGCCGCGCAGCCATTCGTCGAAGGCCAGCTCCAGCCTTCCCTACCGCGGTCGTCGATGTTGGTGAAGCCCAGCACGTGGGCCATCGCTTCACCCTGGGGGTAGAAGCGGCGGAACTCGCGCTGCGAGAACACGCCCGGCACGTTGTGGGCGAGGATCGCCTTGGCCTGGTCCGGGTTGATCCGGCGCTTGAGGTAGACGAATTCCTTGTCGGCCCGCTGCGACAGGCGGCGGATCAGCTCGTCCTGCGGCACGCCCAGCGCGCGCGCCAGCTCGGGCAGGCGGTCCTGGTGGTGCATCAGTTCCTGCGGGTTGCCCCACACCGACTCCACCGGCGTGGACACCGCGAGCGGTTCGCCGTTGCGGTCGGTGATCATGCCGCGCGAGGTCGGGATCGGGATCTCGCGGACGAAGCGCGCCTCGCCCCGGCGCTGGTAGAAATCGGCGTTGACCAGCTGCACGTAGGCCGCGCGGCCGACCAGCGCGAACGAGCACAGGCTGGGGGTCGCGCCGACCAGCAGCATGCGGCCGCGCAGGTTGAACACGCTGCGGTTGCGGCTGGGACGGTTCATGGCCGCACCACCACGATGTCTTCGGCCTCGGGGAACTTCATCCCCAGCCGCTCGCGCGCGACCTGGTCGATGCGGTTGGCTCGCAGGCTTCAGGTCGCCTGCTCCAGCTGCAGGCGGCCGAATTCGATGTTGAGATCGTCGCGCTCGCGCTCCATGGGTCAGTTCGACGAACAGCTGCCGGTGGTGGTAGCGCGCGTAGACCACGGCAATGCCGGTTCCGACCAGGCCCAGCAGCACGATGGCGAGCAGGAAGCGGCTCACGCGACCAGCCTCCCGTCCGCACCGAGCTTCTCGGCCACGCGCAGCACGGCGCTGCGCGCGCGCGGGTTGGCGGCCAGTTCGGCCTCCTCGGCGCGGATCGCGCCGCCGCCGATATCGGCCAGCGCCGGCACGAACGCCTGCAGCTCCGGCATCCGCCGGTTCGCCGGCGGCGCCTTGGCGTGGCGGGCGATGAACTGCTTGACGATGCGGTCTTCCAGCGAATGGAACGAGATCACCGCCAGGGCGCCCGCCCGGCTTCAGCGCCGCCAGCGCGGCGTCGAGGCCGGTTTCGAGGTCGGCCAGCTCGCGGTTGATGTGGATGCGGATGGCCTGGAAGCTGCGCGTCGCCGGATGGCTCTTGTCCTTGCCGCGCGGCACGATCGAGCCGATCAGGTCGGCCAGCTGCGCGGTGCGCTCCAGCGGCTGTGCTTCGCGGCGGGCGACGATGCCGCGGGCGATGCGCCGGCTCTGCCGTTCCTCGCCGTAGGTCCACAGCACGTCGGCGATCTCGCGCTCGTCGGCACGGGCCAGCCACTGCGCGGCGCTCTCGCCCGACTCGGGATCCATGCGCATGTCCAGCGGACCGTCCTTGCCGAACGAGAAGCCACGCTCGGCCACGTCCAGCTGCGGCGAAGACACGCCGAGGTCGAACAGCATGCCGTCCAGGCCGGTCGCCTGGTCCCAGCCACCGAGCGAAGCGAAGCTGCCGCGGCGGATGGACACGCGTGCGTCGCCACCGAAACTGCGTTCGGCCTCCGCGATCGCTTCCGGGTCCTTGTCCATCAGCAGCAGCCGGCCTCCCGGGCCAAGTCGTTCCAGCACTCCACGCGCGTGCCCGCCGCGCCCGAAGGTGCCGTCCATAGGTAGCGTCCGTCCTCGACCACACGCAGTCCGTCCATGACCTGCGCGAACAGCACCGGCAGGTGCGCCGCCGGCGCCGACGGGTCCGCGGGGTGGCCGGGCTGCGCCGCGTTGCGCATCCGGTCCCCCGCCATCACAACTTCAGGTCGAGCATGTGCTCGCTCAGATCTTCGTCGGACAACGTCCGCTGGATCTGCGCGTGATGCGCGTGCTCGCTCCACAATTCGAACTTGTCGCCCATGCCCAGCAGCACGGCCCTCTTCTCGATGCCGACCGCGCTGCGGTGGCTGGCCGGGATGCCGATGCGGCCGTTGCCGTCCAGCTCCACCGGCGTCGCCGCGCCGACCAGCTTCAGCTGCAGGCTGCGGTGGGCGGCCCGGGTATTCGGCAGCGCGTTGACCGCATCACGCACCCGCTCCCATTCCTTGAACGGGTACAGGTAGAGCGACCCGGACTCGAACGGGTTGTAGGCGATCACCAAGGCGGTTGGTTGCCGCACTCGCGCGCGACGAGGTCGCGGTAGGCCGTCGGAATGGCCACCCGTCCCTTGTCGTCCACTGTGATTGCGGTCTCGCCCCAACACGTTCGCCGCTGCCCGACCTGTCTTGTGAGTGCCATTCAATCACGGAAAACCACAGAAATCCCGGTTTCCCCACGAATGTCCACCTTAGGAGTCGCCAACAGGGTTGTCAACAGGATTCGAGGTAAAAAATCGCCTGTTCAGTCAATGAGTTGCAGCGATCTTCACAGTCAAGTTCAAGGGTTTTCCACAAGTCGCTGTTTAGTCTCAAATTTTGAGATTGGCGATCTGCGGGCGTGATGTCGGGTGCGCAAAATCGCCTCCCGTCGCCGGCTGCGGCAGCGCATTCCCGAGCGGTCGTACGCGCCCGCGCAGCGGCCGGGTGGCGCGCCGGCCGGCGGAACCGGCAACGGGACAGGGAAAGTGGCGGAGCCGGCCGATAAGCCGGGTTCTGTCGTGGACAGTCATTCCTCTAGGCGCAGCGTCACCGCTACGCTCGAGCAGCCTACCCGGACCCGACGCGGGCAACGTCATGAGGTCCCTATTTGGCCTTGCTCCCGGTGGGGTTTGCCGTGCCGGTCCGTTGCCGGACTCGCGGTGCGCTCTTACCGCACCATTTCACCCTTGCCTGATCCCTTGCGGGCCATCGGCGGTATCTTTCTGTTGCACTTTCCGTCGGCTCGCGCCGCCCAGGCGTTACCTTAGCACCGTGCCCTGTGGAGCCCGGACTTTCCTCGGCATGCTTGCGCATGACGCGACTGCCTGGCCGACTCCGCCGCGGGCAGTTTACGGCTTTCGCCGGGAAATGACCCAAAAAGTTCGCTACGCGGGCTTCGCGCCCCACGCTGAACCGACCAACCCGGATGCGGTTGCTCCTGAAGCTCCGTCGCCAGCCGCTCAATCGTCCGAGCCGGCCCCGTAAAGCGCCTTGCGCGGGGCGCCGGTGATTTCGGCGGCGAGCTTGGCGGCGGCCGACGGTGGCAGGTGCTTGCCACTAGGATGGCGTGGACGCGGCGGCCTTCGGCGAGCCTGGCGTCGGCGTCTTCGCCCACGCCCTGGATGACCAGCACGAACTCGCCCTTGCGCTGGTCGGCATCGCCCGTCACCCGCGCGTGCAGGTCCGCCAGGTGCCATCGAGCACGGTCTCGAACAGTTTGGTCAGCTCCCGCGCCAGCACCGCGGGGCGCCCGTCGCCGAACGCCGCGCGCAGATCCTCGAGCGACTCGTCGATACGGTGCGACGACTCGTAGAACACCAGCGTGCGTGGCTCGCCGGCAGTGCGGCCAGCCGCTCGCGCCGGGCGGAGGCCTTGGCCGGCAGGAAACCCTCGAAGGCGAATCGATCGCTCGGCAGCCCGGCCACGCTCAGCGCGGCGATCAGCGCCGAGGGCCCCGGCACCGGACTCACCTTGACCCCCGCCGCGCGCGCCGCCCGCACCAGCCGGTAACCGGGGTCGCTGACCAGGGCGTACCTGCGTCGCTGACCAGCGCCAGCGATTCCCCGCCCAGCAGCCGCGCCACCAGCCGCTCCGCCAGCTGCTGCTCGTTGTGCTCGTGCAGGGCCAGCAGCGGCGTGCCGATGCCGAAGTGGGCCAGCAGCTGGCCGCTGCGGCGGGTGTCCTCGGCACAGATGGCCGCGACCTCGCGCAGGACCTGCTGGGCGCGCGGGGACAGGTCGCCGAGATTGCCGATCGGCGTGGCGACAATGTGGAGCGTTGCGACGGGCATGCCGGTTCGTTGTGCGGGGAAAGGTAGAATCCTAAGCCCTTTCAATGACAGGCCCGGCCCAACGGATGGACATGCCGAACCACGCGCGCCCCGCGACGCTCCTCCACCACCTGCGCTGGCTGGCCCCGGTGCTGGCCCTGCTGCTGGCCGCCGGCTGTGCCAGCGTGGCCACCACCCCGGCCGCCGCGCCCGAACACGCCGCGGCGCTGGCCCTGCTTGAACAGGGCAACGCACGCGAGGCGGCGCAGCGCCTGGAAGCGCTGGCCGCGACCGCACGGGGCAACCAGCGCAATGCGCTGCTGGCCGATGCCGCCTTCGCGTGGCACGAAGCCGGGGACGATGCGAAGGCGGGCAGCCTTACCGCGGGGATCGATGCGCGCCGCCTCACCGGCGCCAGCCGTGCCCGCCTTACCCTGCTGCAGGCCGAACTGGCCGTTGCCGGCCGGCAACCCGCCGGCGTGCCGGCGGCGCTGGCCGGCAGCGATCCGACGACCCTGCCCGCACCGCTGCAGGCCCGCTGGCACCTGGCCCAGAGCCAAGGCCCTGCAAGCCGGCGGCGACGTGGTCGGCGCCGCGGGTGCGCGGGCCCGCGCGGATGCCGGGTTGCAGGGCGCCGCGCGCGACGCCAACCGCCGCGAGATCGAACGGCTTCTGTCCTCGCTCGACGATGCCACGCTGTCGGCCCGCGCCGCGGCCCTGCCCGCGGGCGACCCGCTGTACAACTTCGCCGGGCGCGCGCTGGTGCGCCGGGGCCTGCCGCTGCCGCGCCCGTTCGATCGCGGCGCAGGCTGGGACTTCAGCGCGCGCGCGCCGGCCGCCGCCGACGGCTACCGCCCGCCGCGCAAGCTGGCGGTGCTGCTGCCGCTGTCGGGCCAGTTGGCCACCGCCGCCGGCTCGGTCCGCGATGGCCTGCTCGCCGGCTACCACGCCGAGACCCGTGCGCGGCCGCCGGTCAGCTTCTACGACACCGCCGGCACGCCGGCCGGCGCGATTGCCGCGTACGCAAAGGCGGTGGCCGACGGCAACGACTTCGTGATCGGCCCGCTCGGCCGCGACGAGGTCGGCGCGGTGTTTGCCCAGCCGGACGCGCGCGTCTCCAGCCTGGCGCTCAACCGCGGCAACGTCGCACCGCCGCCGGGACACCTGTCGTTCTCGCTGGCACCGGAGGACGACGGTATTGCTGCCGCCGACTACCTGCTGGCGCGCGAGCACCGCAACGTGCTGGTGATCGGCAGCAGCGACGACACCGGCCGGCGCGCAGTGGAGGCGTTCCGCGAACGCCTGGCCGAACGCGGCGGCAGGACCGCCGGCGTGGTCAGCGTCGGCGAGACGCCCGGCAACGTGTCCGCGCAGCTGGCGCAGGCCGCCGCGGCCGGTGCCGATTCCGTGTTCCTGGCCCTGCGGGGCGCGCAGGCGCGTGCGCTGGCGCCGCAGCTGGCGACGACCGGCCTAGCCGCCCGCACCCGCGTGGCCGGTTCGCAGCTGACCTCCGGCACGGGCAAGGCCGCCGAGGACGTCGTCCTCGACGGCATCGTGTTCCCGGGTGATGCGTGGTCGGCGCGCGGCGTGGCCGGCCTGCCGCCGTACAGCCAGGTGGGGGCCGAGATGCTACCGACCGCACGCGGCGGCGCTGCACGCCTGTTCGCGTTCGGCCACGACGCGTGGCTGGTCAGCGCCTTCCTCGAGCGGCTGGTCACGCGCACCGACGGCGAGCTGGCCGGTGCCACCGGCACGCTGCGCCTTGACGGCTTCGGCAACGTCATCCGCCAGCCGCAGTGGTCGACCTTCAGGGCCGGCGTGGCTGTGCCCGTGGCGGCCGGTGGCCGCTGAGCCGGGACTGGACCGACGCGCCCGCGGCGCGCGGGTGGAAGCGGCCGCGCGCGCCGAACTCGAGCGCGCCGGCCTGCGCCTGCAGGCGGCCAACGTCGGCTACCGCGGCGGCGAACTGGACCTGGTGATGCGCGAACCCGGCCGCGACGGCGGCACCCTGGTGTTCGTCGAAGTGCGTTACCGCGCCGATGCCGCGTTCGGCGGCGGCTTCGCTTCGGTCGATGCCGGCAAGCGCCGGCGGCTGGTGCGCGCCGCGCAGCTGTACCTTACCACCCATCCGCAGCTGGCACAGCTGCCATGCCGCTTCGACGTGGTCCAGGCCGAAGGCGATCCGCAGGCACCACGGATCACCCGGCTGCGCGATGATGTTTCCGCCTCGACGACGCCTGAGCTCTGCGGCGAACCCGTACTGGCGGCGTCCTCTTACAATCGCGCGATGACCCACGCCCCATGGCTCCCGCCCTCGATGCCGAACTCGGCGCCCTGCTCGGCCCCGATGGCTGGCTGACCGGCGAACAGATGCGCCGTGCGCACGGCGAAGACGACTCGCGCATGTCGGCCCTGCCCGATGCGGTGGCCGTGCCGCGCGACCGCGCGCAGGTCGCCGCGATCGTGCGTGCCTGCCGCGCCCACGGCGTGCCGGTGGTGGCGCGCGGCGCGGGCACGGCGACGACCGGCGCGGCGGTGCCGTTGGCCGGCGGCGTGGTGGTGTCGTTCGCGCGCATGGACCGGATCCCGGAGATCCGCCCGGGCGACCGCTGCGTCGTGGTGGAACCGGGCGTGCTCAACGGCGACCTGCAGCAGGCGCTGCAGCCGCACGGCCTGTTCTGGCCACCCGACCCGTCCAGCTACGAGCGCTGCACGATCGGCGGCAACCTGGCCTGCAATGCCGGCGGACCGCGCGCGGTGAAATACGGCGCCACCCGCGACAACGTGCTGGGCCTGGTGGCGGTGACCGGCACCGGCGAGATCATCCGCTGCGGCGGCCCGTGGACCAAGGACGCCACCGGCTACGACCTCACCCACCTGCTGGTCGGCAGCGAAGGCACGCTGGCGCTGATCGTCGAGGCGACGCTGAAGCTGGCGCCACGACCGCGCGCGCAGGCCGGGCTGCGCGCGTTCTACCGCGACGCGGCGACCGCCGCGGCCGCCGTGGCCCGGCTGATGGCGCAGCCGCAGGTGCCGGCGATGCTCGAGTTCATGGACCGCAGCGCGATCGCCCTGCTCCGCCGCAACGGTACCGACGTGCCGGATGCCGGCGCGATGCTGCTGGTCGAGGCCGACGGCGACGACGACACCCTGCTGCCTGCGTTGCAGGCGCTGCACGAAGCGGCGGAAGGCGAAGGCCTCCTCTCGATCGACGTCGCCACCGACGGCGGCGCCCGCGACCGTCTGTGGGCGGCGCGGCGTGCGCTCTCCCCGGCGCTGCGCACGATCGCGCCGGGCAAGATCAACGAGGACGTGGTGGTGCCGGTATCGCGCATCCCCGACCTGGTCGGCGGCGTGGAAGCGCTGTCGGCGGAATTCTCGCTGCCGATCGTGGCCTTCGGCCATGCCGGCAACGGCAACCTGCACGTCAATATCATGTACCACCCCGACGACGCGGCCGAGGGCGTGCGTGCACGCGCCGCGCTGGAGCGCCTGTTCGCGCTGGTGCTGGCGCTCGGCGGCACCCTGTCGGGCGAACACGGCATCGGCGTGGCCAAGCGCGACTGGATGGAGCGCGCCTTCGATGCGCCGACCCTGGCGGCGATGCGCGCAATCAAGGCCGCGCTGGACCCGGACGGCATCCTCAATCCCGGCAAGGTGTTGCCCGCGTAGGAGCGGCCAGCCGGCGACATCGGCAAGGTCCACGATTTCCCCATGCCACCTGGCGGGACGGGCTCCTACAATGGGCCGACGACGGAGAACGGTCCTGGACACTTCGGCATTCGACGCCATCACCCTCGAACAGCTGCGCGCCGGCGGCGGGCTGAAGTGGCGTGCGTTCCCGGACTGCATCGGCGCCTTCGTCGCCGAGATGGATTTCGGTATCGCCCCGGCCATCGGTGATGCCCTGCGCGACGCGGTCGATCGCGGCCAGGTCGGTTACCTGTCCGCCTTGCCGGTGCGCGCGATGGCCGAAGCCTGCGCGCAGTGGCAGCAACGGCATCACGGCTGGGAACTGCCGACCGACGTGATCCGCGCGGTGCCCGACGTGCTCGGCGCACTGGAGGTCGTGCTGCGCCACTACCTGCCGGCCGGCGCGACGGTGGCGCTGCCGGTGCCGTGCTACATGCCGTTCATCCCGCTGTTGCAGCTGCACGGCAATCCGGTGATCCAGGTGCCGATGCTGCGCGACGACGCCGGCTGGCGACTGGACGAAGCCGCGCTGGATGCCGCCTTCGCCGCCGGCGCGCGGATGCTGCTGTTGTGCAATCCGCACAATCCGATCGGCAAGGTCTACTCGCGCGAAGAACTGCAACGCATCGCCGCGATCGCCGCGCGCCACGACGCGCGTGTTCGCCGACGAGATCCATGCACCGCTGGTCTATGCCGGCCAGCAGCACGTCCCCTATGCCACCGTCTCCGACGCCGCGGCGCACCAGGCGATCACTGCGGTGTCCGCGTCCAAGGCGTGGAACCTTGGCCGGGCTCAAGTGCGCGCAACTGGTCTTCAGCCGCGGGCAGGACCTCAGCCACTGGCGCGAAATCGGCCATTTCGCCGGCAACAGCACCGCCACCCCGGCGTGGTCGCGCATACCGCGGCATGGAGCGCCGGCGATGCCTGGCTGCGCGACGTGCTGGCCTACCTGCAGGGCAACCGCGACCTGCTCGGCCAGCTGTTGCGCGAGCGCCTGCCGCAGGTCGGCTGCATCCAACCGCAGGGTACCTACCTGGCGTGGCTGGACTGCCGTGCATTGCCGCTGGACTGCGCGCCGCACCTGTTCTTCCGCCGCCACGCACAGGTCGCGATGACCGACGGCGCCGAATGCGGCGAGGGCGGACAAGGCCACGTCCGCTTCAATTTCGCGATGCCCAGCCGCTGCTGGTGGAAGCGGCCGAACGCATGGCCGCCGCGGTCGCCGCGCTGTAGGTATCTGCCGCGCCAACCGCAGCGGCATCAGCCGAAGTGCACGTAACCGCTGCGCGGCGGTTGCCAGGTCGCACCGTCCGCATCCACCGCGCGCACGGCCTCGCCCCTGACCACGCGGCCGATCCTGGTCGCTTCGACGCCGACCTGTTCCAGTGCCAGCGCCACCGCCTCGCGCAGCGACGGCGGCGCGGTGAAGCACAGCTCGTAGTCATCGCCACCACCGGCCTGCAGCGCGGCACGCTCCTCGCCGAATGCGGCGCGCAACGCGCCAGAAGCCGGCAGCGATGCGATCGACACTTCCGCGCCAACCCCGCTGCGTTCGCACACATGGCCGAGGTCGGCGAGCAGCCCGTCGGACACGTCGACGCAGGCGTGGGCTGGCGCCCAAGTAGCGCCCGCCCCGCTTCGACCCGGGGCACCGGTCGCGCCAGCCTTACCTCGAGCAATGCCGCCGTCGCGGCGGCCACGGCGGGAACCGCGTTGCCCGGCGCCGGCAGGTGGCCGCCGAGGACCAGCGCCGCAGCAGCGTCGCCGAGCGTGCCGGTCACCCAGACGTCGTCGCCGGCGCGGGCGCGGTCGCGGCGCAGGGCGGCACCGGATTCGACCAGGCCCATTGCGGTGACCGCGATCGACAGCAGCGGGCCGCGGGTGGTGTCGCCACCGACCAGGGCGATGCCGTGCGTGGCCGCCAGCGCGAGGAAGCCGTCGAGGAAGGCCTCCAGCCACGTCGCGTCGGCCTGGCAGCGACAGCGACAGCGTGCACCAAGGCCGGGCGTGCGCCCATCGAGGCCAGGTCGGAAAGGTTGGCCGCCAGCGCCTTCCAGCCGATGTCGGCCGGCGCGGTACCGGCCGGGAAGTGCACGCCCTCGTTGAGCGTATCGGCGGTGACGACCAGCTCGTGCCCGGCCGGCACGCGCAGCAGGGCTGCGTCGTCGCCGATGCCCAGCAGCATGTCGCCGCGCGTGGCGGCGCGGGCACGGATCAGGGCGATGAGGTCGAATTCGGCCATGGCCGCATCTTGCCGGGATCCGGGCCCGGCGCGCACGCGCCGGAGCGGATGGTCAGGTCCTGCTGCTGCGCGAGGCCTGCACCTCGACCGCGCGCCACTCGCCGCTGGCGCGGTCGAGCACGCCGTTGATGTAGGTGTGGCCGTGCTCGGAACCGAAGCGCTTGGCGATCTCGATCGCCTCGTTCAGGACCACGCGATACGGCACGTCGCGCCGGTGCAGCAGCTCGTAGGCGGCCAGGCGCAGCACGGCGCGCTCGATCGCATCGACTTCCTCGACGCCGCGGTCCAGGTGCGGCGCGAGCGCCGCATCGAGTCCGGCGCGCTCGTTCAGCACGCCGCGGACCAGGTCTTCGAAGTATTCGAGGTCGGCGATTTCGTGGGCCTGTTCGTGGGCGAACTGGGCGATCACCTGCTGCGCGTTGCCACCGGAGATCTGCCAGGCGTAGAGCGCCTGCAGCGCACGGCGGCGCGCACGGGCGCGCAGGACGGGGTCGACGCCCGGACGTGAACGGGACGGCGGACGGTTCATCGCAGGCGCTCCATCAGGTTGACCATTTCCAGCGCGGCAAGGGCCGCGTCCTCACCCTTGTTGCCGTGGCTGCCGCCCGCACGCGCCTCGGCATCCTCGAACCGCTCCACCGCCAGCACGCCGTTGAGCACGGGCACGCCGGTATCCAGTGCGACCCGCATCAGGCCTTCGGCGCACAGGTCGGCGACATGCTCGTAGTGGCGGGTGTCGCCGCGGACCACGCAGCCGAGCACGATCAGCGCGCGATGCGCGCCGGCACTGGCCAGGCGCTGTGCGGCGAGCGGCAGTTCCCATGCGCCAAGGCAGGCGGACCACGTCGACCGCGTCTTCCGGCACGCCGTTGTCGGCCAAGGCAGCGACGCGCACCCGCCACCAGGGCGTCGGTGATGCGCGCGTTCCAGCGGCTGGGATCGCGCGAAGCGGGCGTCGGCCGGCAGGCGCAGGTCGCCTTCGTACAGGGTCATGGGGTCGGGGATTCCTCGGGGGTCAGACAGTTTACCGGACGCGGGCGAGTGGGGGCCGACGGCTGGGGAAAGCGCCGCGGCGGGGAGGTGGCGGGTCTGCGCCTTCGAGGCCGTCCTGCCGCTCATGTCCCCCGGTACGGCCTGTGGCCGGCACCTCCTCCTTTACCCCCGTCAGGACGGCCTCGAAGGTGCCATCACGGATTGGCAGGTAGTTCCGGCACACCCCGATGGGCAAGTACGGCCTTACGGCGACACGTACTCGACCACCTCCAGCCCGTAACCGGCCAGACCAACCTGGCGACGCGGCGTACCCAGCACCCGCAGCCGGCCCATAGCCGAGGTCGGTCAGGATCTGGGCGCCGGCGCCATTGCGTCGCCAGTGGCCGACGTCCTTGGTGTTGGGGCGCACCTCGGGGTGCTTGCGCAGCCGCGCGAGCAGGGCTTCGGGATGACGCGGCTCGGACAGCACCACCATCACTCCCTGCCCTTCGGCGGCGATCGCGCGCAGGGCGTCGGTGGCGGCCACGCCGAAATCGTCGCGACGCCAGTGCAGCAGGTCGCTGAGCGGGTTCTCGACCTGGACCCGGACCAGGGTCGGGGTCTCGCGCTGCGGCGTGCCGCGGACCAGGCGAAGTGCAGCTCGTGGGCGATCCGGTCGCGGTAGGTGACCAGCCGGAACGGACCGAACTCGGTGTCGATGTCGCGCTCGTCCAGGCGCTCGACCGTGTGCTCGGTGGCGAGCCGCCAGGCGATCAGGTCGGCGATCGAGCCGATCTTCAGGCCATGCTCGCGGGCGAAGACCTCCAGCTCCGGCCGCCGCGCCATGGTGCCGTCGGCGTTCATCACCTCGACCAGCACGCCCGCCGGCTCCAGCCCGGCCAGCATCGGCAGGTCGCTGGCGGCCTCGGTGTGGCCGGCGCGGGTGAGCACGCCGCCGGGCTGGGCGGCGAGCGGGAAGATGTGGCCGGGCTGGCTCAGGTCCGTGGGCCGTGCATCCGGACGCACCGCGGTGCGGACGGTATGCGCGCGGTCGTAGGCCGAGATGCCGGTGGTCACGCCCTCGGCCGCCTCGATGCTGACGGTGAAATTGGTGTGGAACTGCGCGGTGTTGGTCTGCACCATCGGGGCCAGGCCCAGTTGCGTGCAGCGCTCGCGGGTCAGCGACAGGCAGACCATACCGCGCGCATGGGTGACCATGAAGTTGATGTCTGCCGGGCGGACGAGTTCGGCGGCCATGATCAGGTCGCCTTCGTTCTCGCGGTCCTCGTCATCGACGATCACCACCATGCGGCCGCCGCGGATCTCCTCCAGCAGTTCGGGGACCGGGCTGAAGTTCATGCCTGCGCCTCCCCGTCGGCCAGGTGCGCTCGCCGAGCAGGCGCTCGACATAGCGCGCGACCAGGTCTATCTCCAGGTTCACCGCGTCGCCGACCACGGTTTCGGCGAAGCGCGTATGCGCGACCGTGTGCGGGATCAGCGCGACCTCGAAGCCCTCGTCGTCGACGGCGTTCACGGTCAGGCTGACGCCGTCCACGCAGATCGAGCCCTTCTTCGCGATGTACTTCAGCAGCGGCGCCGGCGCGGCGAAGCGCCAGCGTTGCGCGCGCGCATCGTCATGCACAGACAGCACCCGGCCGACGCCATCGACGTGCCCGCTGACCAGGTGTCCGCCGAGCCGGTCGGAGGGACGCATCGCCCGCTCCAGGTTCAACGCTGCGCCTTCAGCCAGCGCGCCGAGCGTGGTCAGCGACAGGGTTTCGGTGGACGCATCGGCCTGGAAGCTGGCGGCGTCGAAGTCGACCACGGTCAGGCAAACGCCGTTGACCGCGATGCTCTCGCCCAGGCGCACCTGGTCGAAGGGAAGCGTGCCGGTGGCGAAGGTGAAGCGCACATCGCCACCACGCGGCTCGCGTGCGGTAAGGCGGCCGACGCCTTCGATGATTCCGGTGAACATCAGCGCACCTCCGCGCGGCGGGCGCGACGGCGGGGGCTCGGGTGGCGCTGGAACCCGCGCGTGGCGGGCAGGTGTACGACTGGCTGCATGTCCGTTTTCCGCTTGTGTCCGCGAAAAACGCCTTGGGGCACGAGCGGCCATCCGGCATGGGCCGGGCGGCTGCGTCTTCTTTCATCCGGACTCTAGGGACGTGGCCGGGCCACGCCTCAACCGTCGGCTCCGGCATCGGACCGGATCTGCTGACCTTCCGCTGGCACCGGCGCCCGAAGGGGGCCACCACCACTGGAAGCGCTCGCGGGCTCGCGCGGGTGCCCTCGTGGAGCGCCGCGCCTACCGCCGGTGGGGAATTCCACCCCGCCCTGAAGACGTCTGTCTGTGTAGATGCCGGAGGTCCGGCGCCGCGCATTCTACACCTGCGCTCGCCGATGGCCCGCGTTGTGAAATTTAAGTTAAAATGTGAATGCGATCACGGAGATCGCCTACTGCCCGGCAATCGGGCAGGCATATGGACTTCATTTCGGAGATTCAAACCCATGCGTAACCTGCTTCTGGCTGCCCTGCTGGGCGCGCTGCCGTTCACTGCATCTGCCGCCGACGGCATCAGCTATGACTACGTCGAAGGTGGCTGGACCAAGTTCGAGATCAACGACGACCTGCTGGGCGATCCGGACGGCGACGGTGGTTACCTGCGCGGCTCGTTCTCGATCGCCCGCAACGTGAACCTGTTCGCCGGCTACGCGACCGTTTCCACCACCGAGTCCTACGGCGGCGCGCGGATCAAAGACGAACTGGCCCAGCCCGAGTTCGGCATCGGCTACCACCAGGAGATGACCGGCAGGATCGACTTCACCGCCGACCTTACCCAGGTGCGACTGGACGAGGAAGTCAAGGTGTCCGGCACCGGCGATGCCGATCTCGACGGCACCTACAAGGACCACACCAACGCAGGCCGCGTGACCGCCGGCGTGCGTGGCAAGCCTTCGCCGCGCACGGAGCTGTGGGTGAAGGGCGGCTACCTGGATGGCAGCGACCTGGACGGCTCGTTCGTCGGGACCTTCGGCGGCCAAGGTGAGTTTCAACCCGACCTGGGCCTTATCGGCGAAGTGGAAGTCATCGAGGACACCACCCGCCTGAACCCGGGCGTCCGCGCCAGCTTCTGAGCCGGGCTTCGCCTGCACGACAATGACGGGCCCTGCGGGGCCCGTCTTTTTTTTCAGGCCGACGGACGCAGCAGCAGGCGGCGATCGTCGCCGAAGCGGGCCTCGTCGACCAAGGTCGAAGCGCAGGCGCTGGGCCATCGCCTCGATACCCAGTCCGGAAAACAGTGGCCGGGCGCTGTCGCCCAGCAGTAGCGGTGCCTGGTAGAGCAACAGTTCGTCGACCAGCCCGGCGCGCAGCAGCGCCCCGCACAGGACCGGGCCGGCTTCGACCTGGACCTCGTTGACGCCGCGCCCCCCAGCAGGTCCAGCGCCGCAGCCAGGGTCGGGACGGCCGTCGCGCAGCGGCAGCGCGCCGAACTCCGCCTCGACGCCGGCCGGTGGGATCGCATCCGGACCGTGCAGGTAGAGCGTCGGCGCGGCGCCATCACGCACCCGGCCGCGGGCGAGGCTGCGCAGGCGGCTGTCGAGCACGACCCGCAGCGGCGGCACGAATTCGGCCACCTCGTCCAGGCGCACGGTCAACGCCGGGTCGTCGGCCAGCACCGTCCCGGCGCCGGTGAGGATCGCCGCGCTGCGCGCGCGCCAGCGCTGCACGTCGGCACGGGCGGACTCGCCGGTAATCCATTTCGACTCGCCGCTGGCCATTGCGGTGCGCCCGTCCAGGCTCGCCGCCAGCTTGATCCGCAGCCATGGCCGCCCGCGCTCCACGCGCGACAGGAAGCCGCGGTTGAGCTCGCGCGCCTGCGCCTCCAGCAGCCCGGACGCGGCGGCAATGCCGGCCGCCTGCAGACGGGCGAAGCCGGCGCCGTCGACCCGCGGGAACGGATCGCGCATCGCCGCCACCACCCGTGCCACGCCGGCCTGGACCAGCGCGTCGGCGCACGGCGGCGTGCGCCCGAAATGCGCGCACGGCTCCAGGTCACGTAGGCGGTGGCGCCGCGCGCACGCTCGCCGGCCTGGCGCAGTGCGAACACCTCCGCATGCGGCTCGCCGGTACGCGGATGCCAGCCTTCGCCGACCACTTCGTCGCCATGGGCGATGACGCAGCCGACCACCGGATTGGGCCGCGCGGTGTACAGGCCACGCCCGGCCAGGCCAGCGCGTGCGCCATCATCGCGTGGTCGCGCGGATCGAAGCCGCTCATCGCACCGGCCCGTCCAGATCGACCGCCATCACCTGTACCTGCAGCGGGCCGAGGACCACGGTGTCGTGGTCCCGCCAGCCGAGCGTGCGGTACCAGCCGGCCATCGTGGCCGTGCAGTACAGGTACAGGCGCCCCACGCCCAGGCGGCGGCTTCGGCCACGCAGCGCGCGACCAGCGCCGCGCCGACGCCATGGCCGCGTGCGGACGGGCGCACGTACAGGCTGGCCAGCCAGGGGCGAATACTGGCGGATGTGTTCGTGGTCTTCCTGCAGCAGGCTGACCGAGCCGAGCCAGTCGCCGACTTCGTCCAGCGCCAGCAGGGTCGAGGGAATCGCGCAGGCCCGGGTATGCGTGCGCAGCTCGGCGGCGGCCTGGTAGGGGTCCGTCCAGTCCGGCAGCAGCGCGCCGAACGCATCCACGTGGCTGGCGGCCAGCGTGTCCACGTGCCAGGGGTGGTCGCGCAACCAAGGCGATGCGCATGGCCGCGCTCAGCGTTTCTTCTGCCGGTCGGCGAGCCTGTCGATGGAAACGACGTCGCCACCCTGCAGCAGCGGCAACTGGCTGCTGCCCGGCGGCATGTCGCGCTCCAGCTTCTCGATCTCCTCGCGGAAATCGGCCACGTCCTCGAAGCTGCGGTAGACCGAGGCGAAGCGCACGTAGGCGACATGGTCGAGCTTGCGCAGCTCGTCCATGACGAACTCGCCGATCCGGCGCGAAGGCAGCTCGCGCTCGCCGCTCATGCGCACCGCATGCACGACCGCGCGCACCGCCGCCTCGATCTGCTCCTCGGCCACCGGCCGCTTCTGCAGCGCGCGATCGAAGCCGACCCGCAGCTTGCGCGCATCGAAGGCTTCGCGGCGACCGTCGCTCTTGATGATCGCCGGCAGCTTCAGCTCGACCGTCTCCAGCGTGCTGAAACGCTCACCGCAGGCCTCGCACCCGCGGCGCCGGCGGATCGTGGCGCCGTCCTCGGAGACCCGCGAGTCGATCACGCGGGTGTCGTTGTGCTGGCAGTACGGGCAATGCATGCGGCGCCCTCGCGGCCGGGGATCGGTACGGCCCGGTCAGCCGTAGACCGGGTACTTCCTGCACTGCGCGGTGACCTTCCCGCGCACGGATTCGATCACCGACGCGTCTGCCGGTGCGTCGAGCACGTCGGCGATCCAGTTGGCTGGTCCACACGCAATCCTGCTCGGTGTAGCCGCGGGTGGTCACCGCCGGCGTGCCCAGGCGCAGGCCCGAGGTCACGAACGGCGAACGCGGATCGTTGGGCACCGAGTTCTTGTTGACGGTGATGTGGGCCTTGCCCAGCGCGGCCTCCGCGTCCTTGCCGGACACGTCCTTGCCGATCATGTCCACCAGCATCAGGTGGTTCTGGGTGCCGCCGGAGACGATCTTGTAGCCGCGCGCGATCAGGGTGGTGGCCATCGCCTGCGCGTTCTTCACCACCTGCTGCTGGTAGGTGGCGAATTCCGGCTCCAGTGCTTCCTTGAACGCCACGGCCTTGGCCGCGATCACGTGCATCAGCGGGCCGCCCCGGATGCCGGGGAAGACGATGGACTGCAGCTTCTTCTCGATTTCCTCGCCCGCGTTGAGGGCCAGGATGATGCCGCCGCGCGGGCCGCGCAGGGTCTTGTGCGTGGTCGAGGTGACCACGTGCGCGTGCGGCAGCGGGTTCGGGTACACGCCCGCGGCGACCAAGGCCGGCGACGTGAGCCATGTCGACGAACAGGTAGGCGCCGACCTTGTCGGCGATGGCGCGGAAGCGCGCCCAGTCGATCTGCTGCGAATAGGCCGAAAAGCCCGCCACGACCATCTTCGGCTTGTGTTCCAGCGCCAGCTTTTCGACTTCGTCGTAGTCGATCAGGCCCTGGTCGTTCACGCCGTACTGGATGGCGTTGAAGATCTTGCCCGAGGCGTTCACCTTGGCGCCGTGGGTCAGGTGGCCGCCATGGGCCAGCGACATGCCCAGGATGGTGTCGCCCGGCTGCAGCAGGGCGAAGTACACGGCCTTATTGGCCTGCGAGCCCGAATGCGGCTGGACGTTGGCGTAGGTGGCGCCGAACAGCTGCTTGACCCGGTCGATCGCCAGCTGCTCGGCGATGTCGACGTATTCGCAGCCGCCGTAGTAGCGCTTGTGCGGGTAACCCTCGGCGTACTTGTTGGTCAGCACGCTGCCCCGGGCCTCCAGGACGCGCGGGCTGGCGTAGTTCTCGCTGGCGATCAGCTCGACGTGGTCCTCCCATGGCGGGCCTCGTTGGCGATGGCCTGGCCAGTTCAGGGTCATAACCTTCGATACGGGCGTCGCGCGGGAACATCAGGGGCTCCGGTGGGGGCGGCAAGAGGGACAGGGCCGCCAATTGTAGCGTTTCAGGCGTCCCCCGACCCGGTCAGGACGGGTCGCCCGACGCACCGGGCGAGGCCGGCTCCTGCAACGGCGGAGGGTCGTGGCCTCAGCCCCCCTGGCAAGTGGGCGGCGCGACCGCGCGGGGATCTGAAGCGCGGAAGCGGGGCCCGCGCCTTGCGCCGCATGGCGTGAGGGCGTCGCCGCACTGCGGAGAGTGCCCCTACCGATTTGTCCGCCCGCCCCCATATCCGGGATAATCGCCTGATCCCGTCCTGCCCCTTGCGCGGCCCGCCCCCGGCAGGCCGCCGTCGCCCGTCCGCGGAGTCCCAAGACCCATGTCGTCCCAGTACATCTACACCATGAACCGCGTGTCCAAGGTGGTCCCGCCCAAGCGGCAGATCATCAAGGACATCTCGCTGAGCTTCTTCCCGGGCGCCAAGATCGGCCTGCTGGGCCTGAACGGCGCGGGCAAGTCCACGGTGCTGAGGATCATGGCCGGCGTGGACAAGGACTTCGACGGCGAGGCCCGCCCGCAGCCCGGTATCAAGGTCGGCTACCTGGAGCAGGAGCCGCGCCTGAACCCCGAGCAGACCGTGCGCGAAGCGGTCGAGGAAGGCGTCGGCGAGGTGCTGCAGGCCCAGCCGCGCTGGACGCGGTCTACGCCGCCTACGCCGAGGAAGGCGCCGATTTCGACAAGCTCGCCGCCGAGCAGCAGCGCCTGGAGGCGATCCTCGCCGCCGGTGACGCGCACATGGTCGAGCAGCAGCTCGAGGTGGCCGCCGACGCACTGCGCCTGCCGCCGTGGGATGCGATGATCGGCAAGCTCTCCGGCGGCGAGAAGCGCCGCGTGGCGCTGTGCCGGCTGCTGCTGCAGAAGCCGGACATGCTGCTGCTCGACGAACCGACCAACCACCTCGACGCCGAGTCGGTGGAATGGCTGGAACAGTTCCTACCCGGTACACCGGTACCGTGGTCGCGGTCACCCACGACCGCTACTTCCTCGACAACGCCGCCGAGTGGATCCTCGAGCTCGACCGCGGCCGCGGCATCCCGTGGAAGGGCAACTACACCGAGTGGCTGACCCAGAAGGACGAGCGCCTCAAGCAGGAAGACAACTATAAAAAGGCCCGCCAGAAGGCGATCCAGAAGGAACTGGAGTGGTCGCGGCAGAACGCCAAGGGCGGCCGCTCCAAGGGCAAGGCGCGCCTTACCCATGCCTGGAAGAGCTGCAGTCGGTCGACTACCAGAAGCGCAACGAGACCAACGAGATCTTCATCCCGCCGGGCGAGCGCCTGGGCAACTCGGTGCTCGAGTTCAAGAACGTCTCCAAGCGCTTCGGCGACCGCCTGCTGATCGACAACCTGTCGATGCTGATCCCCTCCGGCGCGATCGTCGGCATCATCGGCCCGAACGGCGCCGGCAAGTCGACCCTGTTCAAGATGATCACCGGTAAGGAGAAGCCCGATTCGGGCGAAATCGTGATCGGCCCGACCGTGCAGCTGTCGTACGTGGACCAGAGCCGCGACAAGCTGGAAGGCAACCACAACGTCTTCCAGGAAATCGCCGGCGGCCTGGACATCCTCAACATCAACGGCATCGAGATCCAGTCGCGCGCCTACATCGGCCGCTTCAACTTCAAGGGCCAGGACCAGCAGAAGATGGTCGGCTCGCTGTCCGGCGGTGAGCGTGGACGCCTGCACATGGCCAAGACCCTGCTGCAGGGCGGCAACGTGCTGCTGCTCGACGAACCGTCCAACGACCTGGACATCGAGACGCTGCGTGCGCTCGAGGATGCCCTGCTCGAATTCCCGGGCAACACCTTCGTGATCTCGCACGACCGCTGGTTCCTGGACCGCATCGCCACGCACATCATCGCCTTCGAGGGCGACTCGCACGTGGAGTTCTTCCATAGCAACTACCGCGAGTACGAGGAAGACAAGAAGCGCCGCCTCGGCGACGACGCCGGCCCGCACCGGCTGCGGTTCAAGGCGCTGAAGTAAGACTCAGCGCCGAGCGTCAATGCAGAACGCCCGCCGATTGGCGGGCGTTTTGTTTCTGGCCCCGACCCGGGTGGCGATATCAGCCGTGCATCGACAGAGCCACCACGACCATGACCACCAACTGAGTGAGAATGGCGCTGGCGACGAAAAGGATGGCGAAGCCGAGAATTGCGCGAAGGGCAGATCTCCATCGCGGCCGTCCCCAAAAACTGGACCAGTGAGAAGATGCCGTACAGAGTGGATAAGCCCAGCAGCCACAACTCCGGCTGCGGTATCCAACGCTGCAGCACCATCACCACCGTCCATACCACAAAGGTCTGCACGGTCAGGAAGGCCGTGATCACCAGCCACTCCGGGTAGTTCAGGTTTCCGAAGCGATGAAACGCCATCCGGAATGCAACTGCCTCGAATGGAAGCAGCAGTAACGTGCTCGCGGCGAAGTGCTGGCTCATCCAGGCTGTAACCGCCACGTATGCCTTGAGAGCCGCCGCCTCGCCGGCGCTTGCGGGCTTGTTGCCCCGTGCTGCTTCAGCCGCCGCGAGTACCGAGTCTGTGTCTATGACCGCCTGGTCCAGCAGATACTTGCTGGCCAGCACCACCAACGCCGCCGTCACCATCAGCAGCAGGAACGGCTTGGCCTGTCGCGCCCGCCGCCCTTCCAGTAGTCGCGCATCAGGCGACCGGGCCGCAGCATCAGCTCTTTTATCGAGTACAGGATCCCGCGGTCCATGTGCAGGACGCTGTGCTCGAACTCGTGCGCCATGAAGTGCCAGTCGATGCGGTGCACCGGCGTGGGCTGGCCGCAGGCCGGGCAGAAGTTCTGCGCGGGGCCGTCGATCGACCGCCCGCAGTTGGCACATCCTGTTGCTTCCGACATCGCCGTCCCCTGGCTTCAGCGCAACGCATCTTAGTGCGCCACGGGAAAGCACCTCAATATCACGCGGACGCGAATCCCGCACCGGGGGCAGCGCCGCCCGATGGATTCCCACGAGCGGCGCGGCCTTTGCAGCAGCGACACCGTGTGCCGCCCTACCCCATCTCAGGAGCGGGTATGCAGCCCCGAAGCCGGTCCTGTCCTCGAGTCGGCCGGACGCCGGTAGAACAGGCTCAGCAGCGGCGATGCCATCAAGGTGGTGACCAGCGTCACCGCGAACAGCATCGTGAACAGCTCCGGTCCGATCAGGCCAGCGTCGAAACCGATCTTGATCACGATCAGCTCCATCAGGCCGCGTGCGTTCATCAGCGACCCCACTGCCAAGGCTGTCGCGCCAGCCGTAGCCGTTCAGGCGCGCGCCGGCGGCACAGCCGACCACCTTGCCGACGACGGCGACCAGCAGGATCAGGCCGAACGAGGCGATGCCGGTGCCGGCAAACACCTCGGGGTGGTGGTGTTCTGCCCGGCCAGGGCGAACACCACCGGCATCAGCAGCAGGATCGCCACCGGCTCGATGCGGCGCGCCAGGAACTGCAGCAGGCGATCGTCGCGCGGCAGGCACACGCCGAACAGGAAGGCGCCGAACACCGCGTGCAGGCCGATCCATTCGGCGAACGCGGCACAGGCCAGGACCCCGACCAGCACCCAGAGCAGCGCCGCCGCGGCAGGCTCGCCGTCGGCCGCGGCCGGTCGCAGCACGCGCGCATACAGCGGCTTGAGCACGAGGAACACCACGGCCACCAGGCCGGGCCGCCGCCGAGGGCGACCAGCACGCCGGCCGGCGAGCCACCACTGGCCAGCGCCAGCACGATCGCCAGGAAGATCCAGACGCAGCCGTCGTCGATCACCGCCGCGCCCAGTGCCAGCCGGCCCGGCGTGCTGTGGGTGAGGTTGCGGTCCCGGAGGATGCGCGCCAGTACCGGAAATGCGGTCACCGACATGGCCGCGGCGATGAACAGCGCGAACGGCCAGTAGCCCACCCCGCGGGCGCGAACGGGCGGTACAGCAATGGCGCGGCAGCGAGGCCGAGCAGCAGCGGCAGGGCGACGCCGAGCAGCCCGATCGAGGCCACGGCACGCAGCTGCGCGCGGCTGCCTTCCGGTGCACGGAACTCGACGCCGACGATGAACATGAAAAGGGCGACGCCGATCGTCGACAGGCCGGACAGCGCCGGCAGCGAAGCCTTCGCGAACAGCGTGGCATGCAACTCCGGCAGCCAGGCGCCGAACACGATCGGACCGAGCAGCAGGCCACCCATCATCTCGCCGATTACCGGCGGCTGGCCGAAGTGGCGCAACACCGCGCCACACAGACGTGCCGTGACCAGGATCACCAGCAGCTGGAGCAGCAACAGCAGAGTGCCGTTCATTCCCGTTTCCTCACCCGCGCATCAACCGGCGCGTCGGTATCCATGGGCGCCGCTCAGGGCATGACGTCGATGAAGGTATTGATCGAAAGCCGGCCGTTGAGCGGATCGGGCGGCGGCACGCGCTCGTTGTCGATGGTGGCCGAATGCAGTGAATTGCGCCGGTAAACCAGCATCCGGTTGTACACCCCGTCGACCTTGTCGATCCGCTCGAACAGCGGGGTGTCCTCGCCGATGTAGCCCGGCCCGGGCGCGTCGGCGCCCCACCTCCCTCCTGCAGCCGCGCGAAATAGGGCAGCTCGCGCGCCTCGTCCACGTACTCGTAGCCGGTGCCGCGGTGCCGGTAGAACGCGGTGCCGCCCCACCCTCCGGTGAACAGGTAATGCACGGTCGCCAGGCCGCGGCTGGTGGACGAGTCGATGTGTGGGATGCGCTGCAGGAAGGCCAGCTTTTCCGGCGGCTGCGTCACCAGCGAGTAGTGGCACATCGGGAACGCCACCCGCGCGGCCGCGGGCAGGCCGAACACCGGCTCGAACATCGGCCGCAGCAGCTGTTCCATAACGACTCGTAGGACAGCGGCGCGCGCACGCGGATGCCGGGGAACATCGCGCCCTGCGGCATGAACTGCGCGCGCGCGGCCTTGCGCACGAGACGGTCCGGGTCGGCCACCAGCTGGTCGATCACCAGCAGCGGCGCGCCTTCCGCACCGACCCGCCGCAGCTCGAGGCGCAGTCCTGGATGCGCCTGGATCAGCATCTGCGCCTCACTGGGCCAAGGCCTCCGCCGACGCCCGCGACCTTGCCGGTCACCCGCTCATGCTGCCGGGCGCGTGCGTACATCTGTTCCTGGGCCGAGGGCGGCGCCTTGCAGTAGCTGTCGATGAACTGCTCCTGGCTGGGCATGGCCGCCACAACGGCATCGATCGGCTTGCGCACGCTCTCGAGCAGGCGCTTGAGATCGGTGTCCGACAGCGCGCGGGTCAGCGGATGGTGGCTGCGGGGCATCACGCCCTTACCGAGCATGCAGTGGGTCCAGGAGTCGAGGCGGAACAGTTCGTCCTCTCCCTGCCACGCGTAGCCGGTGTCACGGAACACCTGGATGCGCTCGGCCAGGCCCGGTGGCAGTTCCATTTCGCGGCAATACTTCCACAGGGGCTCATCGCGCTCATTGAGGTGGTAATGCATCACAACGAAGTCGCGGACGTGCTCCAGTTCCTCGCGGCTGACCTGGTTGTAGCGGTCAACCGCCGCCTTACTGATGCCATCGAAGGGGAAGAACTGCACCAGGCGGGTCACCGCGCTCAGGGTCAGGTGGATGCTGGTGGACTCCAGCGGCTCGATGAAGCTGCTCGCCAGCCCGAGCGAGACCACATTCTTGTTCCAGCCTTGCGCCGGCGTCCGGTGCGGAACGGGATGATCCACGGGTCGCGCAACGGCTTGGACGGGTTTTCGGCGAGCAGTTTGGCGGTCGCCTCGTCGTCGGACATGTGCGCATCGGAAAACACGATGCCGCACCCGATCCGGTGCTGGAGCGAGATTTTCCAGTGCCAGCCGGCCTCGTGCGCGATCGCGCGCGTGTACGGCACCGCCGGTCCATCGGCTTCGGTCTGCAGCGCGACCGCGCGGTTGCTTGGCAGCCAGTGGTTCCAGTCCTCGTAGCCGGTATGCAGCGCCTGCTCGATCAGCAGCGCGCGCGCGCCGGTGCAGTCGATGAACAGGTCGCCCTCGATGACCTGCCCATCCTCCAGCACCAGCGACTGGACGTAGCCGCTGTCGGGATCCCAGCGTCTACCTGGGCGATCTTGCCCTCGACGCGCCTGAGCCCGCGGCCCTCGCACTTCACGCGCATGAACGCGGCGTACAGCCCGGCGTCGAAGTGGTAGGCATAGCTCACATCGCTACGCTCCAGTGCCGTGGCCGCCTTGGTCCAGCGCATCGACCACTGCTGGGCGTTCTGGCCGGCATTGAACAGGGCGAAGCGGTCCTGCAGCGCGCGGCAACGGTTTCCAGCAGTAGTCGCCCAGTTCGCCCTGCATGCCGCGGCGACGGCTCTCCAGCCAGAACTGGTGGAAGTCGCACGACCAGGTGTTCACGCCGGTGGTGCCGAACGGATGGAAGTAGTGCGAACCCGGGCGGATCCAGTTCTCGAACGAGATCGCCAGCTTGAAGCTGCCGGCGACCGAGCTGAGGAACTCGCGCTCGTCGATCTGCAGCAGCTTGTGGAAGGTGCGGATGGTCGGGATCGTGGACTCGCCCACGCCGACGGTGCCGACCTGCTCCGACTCCACCAGGGTGATGTCCAGCAGGTCGCGGAACTGGTGGGTCAGCGCGCAGGCCGTCACCCAGCCGGCAGTGCCGCCACCGGCGATCACGACCTTGCGGATACGGTTGGTTTCCAAAACAGTTCCCCTTTGCTGTGCGATTGCGCCACGGTCGTGGCGGATCCGTGCCGGTCCGGTTGTCGGACTTCGGCGGCTCTTTCTCTTCGTTCCCGGCCCGCTCCCGCCGCCTCTCAGCGGTTGAGCTTGCCGATCAGCATCGCGCGCATCCTGCGCGCGCTCATCTCGTCGAACGGCCCTGGGATGTTGCGCGCGGCCTCCGGCAGGTGCGCGCCGGCCTCATCCGCAGGTCCGAACACGTAGTATTCAAACACGTTCCGCCAGGCCTCCTTTTCGCTCTGGGGCCTGTCGCGGATCGCCCACAGCGCATGGTAGAGCGCATGCATCGGCGTGGGGATCCAGTCGGGCATGCTTCCCCACCAGTAGTTGACCAGCACCGTGAACGGATCCAGCCCCTGCACGTGGTGCCACCACATGCTCGGAATGAAGATCGCGTCGCCCGGTTCCAGCACCACCGACTGCGCCGCCGCCTGCGCTTCGCGGAAGCGCGGGTAGCGCTCGAAGTCCGGATCACGGAAGTCGACCATCGTCACCGCCTGTCCGCCGGGCGTGGGCTCCAGCGGCCCCGGATACAGGTTCGCGATCTGCTCCGGCGGGAACAGGGTGAAGCGGCGACGCCCCACCGCACAGCAGGCGATGTTGTTCGGCGCGTCGTAGTGGCACGAGGCGGTGACCCGGTTGCCGATCCAGATCGCCGGCGGTGCCTGCACGCCCTGTGCGGCGAAATCCAGGTCGTTGCCGGCGCGCAGCGCGGGCAGGCAGTAATCGACCAGCAGCGATGCCACGTAATAGGTGGGCGGCTGCGGATCGTCCAGGTAGCCCGCCAGCTCGTCGAGCACCTGGTCCAGCCCTCCGCGCCGGACCTCGCAGTTCAGCGCGGTGGCATCGGCGTTGTAGAACGGGCGTCCCGCGGTTTCCGGGGGCCCCAGTTGTACTGCACCGGACGGCCGTTGTAGTTCGCGCGCAGCAGGTCCATCGCCGCAGCCGGCGACTCCAGCCCCAGCCTGATGGGGTCCAGTCCCGCGCCAGTCCACGGAGTACGGTAGGCACCCCGTCCGCCAGCAAGGCGTCCAGCGGCGGCATGCCGGCGCTGAAGCCCTGCATCTCACGCACGCCGCGAACCCCGTCGAACATTGTCAGGCCGCCTTGCCCTGCTCGCCTTCCTGCTCGCGCAGGCGGCGCTGCTTCTCGGCGATGAGCCGGCGCATGTTGTGCAGCGAGGCCAGCACCGGTAGGCGCCCTCCAGCCAGCCAGCGCGGTGCAGCCCGTGCAGGGCGGCCGCGTCCAGCCCGGCCAAGGCGCTCGCGGTCGATGCCGTGCAGGCCGGTCAGGTTGACGGCGTGGTTGTCGTCGAAACGCACGTCCAGGTGAGCGGCTGGATCAGGTCCAGCTCCCAACGCGGCGAACATCGCCTTGCCCGCCTGCACGCCATCGTTGATGCCGCGCAGCACGTTGATGATGTGCTCCAGGTAGGGGCTGTTGCCGCCGTGGGCCATGAAGATCAGCTCGCCCTGTCCTCCCGCGACGCGCGGATGGTCCAGGTCCACGTGGATCACCGGTTCGACGCGCACCTTACCGTCGACCTGCTGTTCCTAAGCCGATGAGGAACGGCCCGCGGGCGATCGTCCCCGGCAGGTAGTTGGCATTCCAGCCACCCTGCTGCAGGAACAGGTTTTCGTGCCGGTCGAAGCCCAGCAGGGCCACCGCTCAATTCGCCTTCGGCGTCCTTGCGGAAGAAAATCGGGTACTCGCGCTGCAGCTCCGCGAACTCGGTCGGGAACGCCTGGACCATGCCCACGTTGTCGCCGAATTCGGCGCCAAAGCGCGTGGATACGCGCAGGTCCTGGCGCGCGATGTTGTTGAGCAGTTCGTATCGTGCCATTTCAGATCCAGTGGTTTCATCGGCCCCATGGGCAGACGGCGGCCGCGGCAGGCGGGACGCCGGCCATCAGGCCGACCATATCGACAATACCGCACCAGCGGCAAGCGGCCGCCCGGCATCGGCGCGACCCGTAAAAAAGGACCGTTGCCGAGGCAACGGTCCCTGTTCTTCATTACAGCAACTGCATACATCCAGCCATTAGAACGAGTAGCGCACGCCCACCATGTAGCGCGGTGCCTTATCGACCAGACGGACCATCTGGTTGGCCGAACGGGCGTGCCAGCGCACGTCCTCACCGGTCAGGTTGATGGCTTCAAGCGACACGGTGAAGTGCTCGTTGAAGTCGTACGACACGGCCGCGTCGATCTGGTGGTAATCCTCGACGAAGTACGGGTTGCGGTTGTTGCCGTTCTGGTTGGCCGCCAGCAGGTACTCGTCGCGCCAGTTGTAGGCCAGACGGGCCGACCAGCCGTACTTCTCGAACATCAGCACGGCATTGGCGGTGTCGCTCAGGCCGGTCAGGGCGAACACGTCCTCACCCGGATCCGCGGCGCGATCGATGCCCACGTCACCATTGACGATGGTGTAGTTGGTAAGGACGCCGAAGCCGCTTTCGCCGAAGAAGTACTGGCCACCGATTTCCCAGCCGTGCAGGGTCGCTGCGCGCTGGTTGACCGGCTGGTTCACGTCGAACTGGTACAGCGGATCGTCGGACTCGCCCAGGATGTCGAACCGGGTCTCCATGTCGATCTGCTGGGTGTTGCTGCCGTTGTAGGCAGCCAGGCCACCGGTGGCACCAGCGTTGCGCGCCATCGCCAGAGCGGTGAACAGCGTGGTGTAGTTGCCCGCGCAGCCCTCGGTCGGGTCGTTGCCCGCCGCGGTGACCTGCGCCGTACACGCGCCGCTGTTGAGGAACGCCAGAGCCGCCTGCGCGTCAGGACCGGAGGTCGGGTCGGTGATGCCGTACAGGTTCTGCTGAACCACCGAGTTGCCGATGAAGTTCTTGACGCGCTTGTTCCAGTAGGTCACGCCGACGAAGCTGGACGGCGCGAAATACCACTCGGCACCCAGGTCGAGGTTGTCCGACTCGAGCGGCAGGAGGTTCGGGTCCTGCGCGCTGCCGGTCGCACGGTACTGCTCGCCGAACAGCACCGAACCGCTCGGGTTACCCACGGTCGGACCGGCGTACAGGTTGCCGTACGGCGGACGCGCGATGGTCTTGCTGAACGATGCGCGGCCCTTGATGTCAGCAGTGAAGTCGATGCTGAAGTCCAGGTTGGGCAGGATGTAGCTGTAGCTGCCCTTCTCGCTGAACGGCTGCACGTCGGCGGACTGCACGATGCCGAAGTCGTTGTTGGACATCCAGCGGATCGCGCTCGGCACCTGGATGGCCGAGGTCGAGGTCACGTCGGTACGCTCGTAGCGCAGGCCCACGACCGTGTAGGTCGGGAAGCTGGCCAGCATGCCGTCCTGCTCCCACTGCACGTACACCGAGCGGGTCTTTTCCTCGACCAGGTTTGTCCCATGGTCGTAGGAGCCGTAGACCTTCGAGCTGATGGCGTCGCAATCCGGCCACGCAGCCGGGGCGGTGCCGGCGGCGCACTGCGCCTCGGCCCACTTGGCCAGCGCGCTGGCGTCGCCGCGCCACGCGTTCGGCTGGGCACCGGCGGTGTTGAAGTCGTTGAACAGGTCGGTGATGCTGATCTGCTTGAGCAGGTCGGCCATGCCCGGCGCCCTGGCCGACGTCGGCCACGCCCCAGTTGCCCAGCGTCATCAGGTGGGTGTGGCCGTCCACGTTCTGGCGGCGCATCGAGACCTCGGAGGAGTCGACGCCGAACAGGAAGCGGCCGTTGTCGAAGTTCAGTTCACCGTCGAGGCGACCCTGCTTGACTTCGCTTTCCTGGCGGGTGGACCAGATGCGCATGATCTGCGAACCCAGCTGCGACGGCTCGAACGCCGGGTTGACCACGCCGTTCCGGTTGGCCACCGCGTCGGCGGTGTTCGGGAACAGGGTGTTCGACATGATCGGCAGACCGCCGTTGAACCAGTATTCCTGGGTCCAGTTCTGGGTCGAGCGGTTCGGCGCCATGCCGGCGAGGCTGAACGCGGTCGAGCTGCCGCCGGTGACCGGGTCGTTCGGGTTGCTCTCGACCTTGGTGTTGTGGGCGTCGAAGGTCAGCGCGAAGCGGTCATTGACGTCCCAGCGCGCGTTCAGGCCGAGCGAACCCAGCTTGTACTTCTGCTCGTCGCGCTGCTGCTCGAAGCCGAAGTCCTTGGCGCCGCCGGCGATGTCGCGGATGTAGACCGGGGTGGCAACCTGGTCGTCGCCGTCGAACTTCACGTGCGACCAGCTGTTCTGCAGCCACATGGTCTGCTCGCCGCGGAACTGCGAGATCTCGTTGGTCGAGTAGGTGTAGTCCAGGTGAAGGTGAAGGCGTCGTTCGGCGCGAACTGCAGCACCATGCCTTACCATTGACGCGCTCGCGCTCGAAGTCCCAAACGCATAGCGCAGGTCGTTCGGCATCGAGTAGAGCTGGCCGATCTGCGGCGCGTTCTCGATCGTGCCGCCCGGGCGCAGGTTGGCCAGGGTGCCGTTGAAGCGGGAGACGTTCCAGGTGTTCTCGGTGGCTATAGGTCGAACCGCCGTGGCGCTTCTGGTAGCTGGCGTTGACGCCGATGCCCCAGACCTTGTCGGCGCTGGCGTAGCTGAAGATGCCCGAGACTTCCGGAGTGACGTCGCTGCCCAGGACCTGCGACTGGTCGGACACGAACTTCAGGCCGGCGTTGGCGACGACCTCACCACCGGCATGGTTGAACGGCCGGTCGGTCAGGATGTCGATGGTGGCGCCGATGCCGCCGCTGGGGCTGGCCGCACGACCGGTCTTGTACACGGTCACGCCGCTGATCGCCTCGGAGGCCAGCTGGGCGAAGTTGAAGCCACGGGTGCCGGAACCGACGCCGCCGATTTCCAGACCGCCGCTGGCGAAGCCGTCGGCGCCCGGGACCTGACGGCCGTTGAGGGTGACCATGTTGTAGCCGGGGCCGAAGCCACGCGCGGTGACCTGCGCGCCTTCGCCGTCACGGCGCTCGATCGAGATGCCGGTGATGCGCTGCAGGGACTCGGCGAGGTTGGTGTCCGGGAACTTGCCGATGTCCTCGGCGCTGATCGCGTCGACGATACCGTTGGTGTCGCGCTTGATGTTCATCGCCTGGTCAAGGCTGCTGCGCATGCCGGTGACGGTGACGGTATCGAGCGTGGTCGCGTCCTGGCTCTGGGCAGCCGGGGCGGCCTGCTGGGCCTGCTGGGCGAACGCGGGATTGATGATGATGACGCCACCGACGATGGTGAACATCGCCGTGGACTTGAAGCGCTTGAACTTGGAATTCATGTTTAGTGTCCTCAACTGCGCGGGTTCTGGACGGCCTGGGGCACGTCGTTCTCGATACACACGGCGTGCGCCGTCTCTGACAGCGCAAGACACTGCGAACTGCAACTACTCATTGCTACCCTCCCCTTGTTGCTTCGACTTGTGTGGATGTATTGCCCTCATCGGGGCATTTCCCGGGCCGCGGTCGACGACCCGTACAACCGGACATATCGGCATCAATGTCCGTTTCCTGCACCACCGGCAAAATTCCCGGTGGAATCGATCAAGCGGTATTGCGACGACGGTCACCGGCGCTCGCCGGCACAATCCATCTGGTACGCCATCCGGGCTTTCCACCTACTTGATAGCGCTAACATCATGGACTTGCGCCAGAAATAACATGCCCTGAACAACTCTGTCACAGTGCAGTGCAGCAGAAATCCCGTTGCCCCCGTAACGGTCCCCGACTGCCGGAATTCGTATGCGGTTACACATACGCAAATGGAATTCCACACGGGTGCGTTTACACCCACCTGTGGTAACGAGCGCCGGCCTCTACCCACCATTACCGTTACCGGTAGCGCCTAAAGAAGAAAATGTCAGCGCTGTCGCATAACCGCACGAAAATTTAATTGTCACCGGTTACCTAGCGATCGCGTCCCCGTAATCGGCGAGGAACTGCGCCAATTTCTGGCGGGTTTCTTCCTCGACAAGACGCCCTTCTGCATCGAAGGCCTTAGCCGGCCCGCGCGACCAGCCGGCGGCCGCCGGACCAGAAGCGCACCCCCAGTGTGCACAGGACCGGCATCAGTCGTCCCGGGCAAGGATGGTACCGAATCCACCGGGCGAGGCCCCCGACAAGCGCGACCGGACCCCGCCGTCAGCTCCGGGGGATTCAGCGGCGGCACCGGCACCCCGAACACCCGCCGCAGGTAAGCCAGATAACCCTCGTCATCGACCATGGTCTTGCCCGGCGTGTCGCTCAGCTTGGCCACCGGCTGGCCGTTGCAGCGCACCATCTTCAGCACGATCTGCAGCGGCGCGGGCCCGAGGTCGTTGGTCAGGTTGGTGCCGACCCCGAACGACATCCGGCAGCGGCCGCGGAAACGTCCGTACAGGGCCATGACCCGCTCCATGTCCAGGCCGTCGCTGAAGACCAGGGGTCTTGGCCCGCGGGTCGACCCGGTGCGCCTGCAGGTGGGCGAGGACCCGTTCGCCCCATTCGAACGGGTCGCCCGAATCGTGGCGCATGCCGTCGAACAGCTTGCAGAAGTACAGGTCGAAGTCGCGCAGGAACGCATCAAGGCCGATCACGTCGGTCAGCGCCACGCCCAGGTCGCCCCGATACTCGCGCGCCCAGGTGTCGAAGGCGGCGGCCTGCGAGTCGCGCAGGCGCGGACCCAGCGCCTGGAACGCCTGCAGCCATTCGTGCGCCATCGTCCCCTGCGGCACCAGCCCGTACTGGCGGGCGAAGTGCACGTTCGAGGTACCGACGAAATGCTCGCCCAGTTCGGCGCGCAGGTGCGGCAGCACCTCGCCCTGCCAGTCGTGGGAATAGCGGCGGCGCGTGCCGAAATCGGTGATCACGCAGCCGTCGAAGCCCACCGCGTCGCGCAACCGGGCGGTCTTGGCGCGCAGCCGGCGCAGCCCCCCTCGCGGTCGGGCGGGCCGTAGGTGCCGCGCATCCAGGTCTCGCTGATAATCGCCAGCAGCGGCACCTCGAACAGGATGGTGTGCAGCCACGGCCCGCGCAGGCGCAGTTCGATGCCGCCGCCCTCGGCCGGGTTGGCGCGCAGCTGCACGTACTTGCGGTCGAAGTGGAACAGGCCGAGGAAGTCGACGAAGTCGGGCTTGATGAAGCGCAGGCCGCGCAGGTAGTCCAGTTCCTCCGGCTGCATCCGCAAGGCGCACAGCGCGTCGATCTGCGCCGAGATCTCGTCCAGGTAGGGAACCGGGTCCACGCCCGGCGTGCGGCAGCGGAACAGGTATTCGACCTGCGCACCGGGATGCTGGTGCAACACCGCCTGCATCATCGTGAACTTGTACAGGTCGGTGTCGAGCAGCGAGGGGACGATCGGCATGGCGCCTCCCGTGAGCGATCAGCGTGCCAGCAGCATACGCGGCAGGCGGACGAGGAAACGGGCCCAGATCGCCGCGAACACGGCCAGCCGCGTGGCCGGTCCGCGCCGCGCCGCCTCGAACTTGCCGAAGTAGCGCCACAGGCCACGATGCTTGTGCCACTCCACGAACACCGGCCGCGAGCGGCTCGATACCCCGCGCACGTGCAGCACGGCGACATCGTTGGCCACCGCCACCGTTGCCCCGGCCGCGCGCGCGCGCCGGCACAGGTCCAGGTCCTCGGCGTGCAGGCGGTAGCCTTCGTCGAAACCGCCGATCCGCGCGAACAGTCCGCGCGGCATCAGCATCAGCGCGCCGGACACCGCGTCCACAGCCTGCAGCGGCTGCGCCATGTCCATCGGCACGTCGAGCCCAGCCGCGGCGGCGGGTCGCGCAGCATCGCCGCGAAGTCGGGGTCGCGCCGCCGCGCGGCGCCATCGCGCACGCCGTCCTCGCCGTGCAGGTCCGCACCGAGAAGCGCCTCGCCGCCCAGCGCCAGCGCATGGCCGCGCAGCCGTTCGAGCGAGTCCGGGCACACCTGCAGGTCCGGATTGACGAAGGCCAGCCAGGCGCGTCGCTGTCGGCCGCGCCCTGGTTGCAGGCCACGGCGAAACCGGGGTTGTCCGGATTGGCGATGAAGTGCAGGCGCGGATCGGCTGGGCATGGCGCTGCAGGATCTCCAGCGTGCCGTCGTCAGAACCGTTGTCGACCACGCGGATCTGGATGACACCGCGGGCGGTGCGCAGCCGCAGCAGGCACGCGTCCAGGTGGATGCGCTGCGGTAGCTGACCACGACCGCAGCGATGCCGGTGTCGGGGACCCCCGCGCTCATGCCTGCTCCGCCCGCTCGCCGGAGAACAGGTCGTGCTGCGGCGTGTCGCGCAGTTGTGCATGCAGCGCCTGCAGCCGCTCGCGCGGCTCGCGCAGTGGATCGGACATCAGGAATGCGGCCAGCCGCGCATGCCAGGCTGGCCAGCGCGCGGCGAGCGCGTCGAGGTCGCCGTCGGCCGGCCCGCCCTCGCCGCCGCGCGCGACGAACGCGGTCTCGCACAGCACGTTGCGCCAGCCCAGCCCGGACAGGCGCAGCGACAGGTCGGTCAGCGCCGCATACCATAACCGAAGCTGTCGGTATCCAGTCCGCCGGCGCGCCGCCGCGCACTGCCGCGCAGCGCGACGGCGTGGCCGACCGCGGCCGGCAGCTCCGGATGTCGCGGGGCCATCGCCGCGCAGGCCTGTACGGTCAGCAGCGGCTCGGCCGGCGGTGGCGAGATCTCGCCCAGTCGCGGCCAGCCCGCGGTCTCGCCGGCGTTGCACCATAGGGGGTAGCGGTGGCGATGGCTGCATCGCGCGCCGCCAGGCATGCGGCCAGCTGCGGCAACCAGCCCGGCAGCGGCCGTGCATCGGCCGCCAGTACCACCACGTCGGCATCGCCGCAGGCCTTGAGCATTTCCTGCAGGTGCGCCGATTCGCCGATCGGATGCGCGCGGCGGGTGTATTCGGCGCGCAGCCGGGTGCGCTGGAGCCAGCGCTCGACGATGGCGACACCACGCGGGCCGGACTGTGCATCGTCGGCCAGCCATACCGGCGTCCCGGCGGGCGTGCCCGCCTCCAGTGCGGCCAAGGCAGGCATCGAGCGCGTCCTCGTCGGCAGCGAGCGGCAGCAGCACGATGGGCAGGTCGCTCACGGTCGGGCGCGGACTCGTCGGAAAACTGTGCAGACTTTAACAGGCCGTCGCCGCGCACCGGGCGCCCAAGGGGGTGTTCCGTGCGCACATGCACCGGAAAGAAGGACGGCGCCACCAAGGCGCCGTCCCTGCATCGCATCCGCCGCCGGCAGCGCGGTCAGCCGACCCAGACGCGCGCGTTGCGGAACATCCGCATCCACGGCGAATCGTTGCCCCACTCCGCCGGATGCCAGCTGAGGTTGACGCTGCGCGCCACCCGCTCCGGATGCGGCATCAGGATCGTGGCGCGGCCGTCGTCGCTGGACAGGCCGGTGATGCCGTCGGGCGAGCCGTTCGGGTTGAGCGGATAGGACGTGGCGACGTTGCCGTCACCGTCCACGTAGCGCAGCGCCACGCGCGCGGCGGCCTGGTCGACGGCGCTGTCGAATTCGGCGCGGCCCTCGCCGTGGGCCACCGCCACCGGGATGCGCGAACCGGCCATGCCGCGCAGCAGGATCGACGGCGACTCCACCACTTCCAGCAGGCTGGTGCGCGCCTCGAACTGCTCGCTGCGGTTGCGCAGGAACTTCGGCCAGTGCTGTGCACCCGGGATGATGTCCTTGAGCTGGCTCATCATCTGGCAGCCGTTGCACACGCCCAGCGAGAAGGTATCGGTGCGGGCGAAGAACGCCGCGAACGCGTCGCGCAGCACGCTGCGCTCCAGGATCGAGGTGGCCCAGCCGCGGCCGGCGCCGAGCACGTCGCCGTAGCTGAAGCCACCGCAGGCGGCCATACCGGGCGAAGCCGTCCAGGCCGATGCGCCCGGCGACCAGGTCGCTCATGTGCACGTCGACCGGGGTGAACCCGGCGCGATCGAAGGCACGGGCCATCTCGATGTGGCTGTTGACGCCCTGCTCGCGCAGGATCGCCACGCGCGGCCGCGCGCCGGTGGCAATGAACGGCGCGGCGATGTCCTCGGCCGGATCGAAACCAAGCTTCGGCTTCAGTCCGGGCGCGGCGAAATCGCGGGCGATGCTCCGCTCCTCGTCGGCGCTGTGCGGGTTGTCGCGCAGCTTCTGCATGGCGTGGGTCACCGACCACCACGCGTCGAACAGTTCTTCCCAGCGCCATTCGGCCAGCACGTCGCCATCCAGCCGCACGCGCAGCCGTGGCACAGCGGTCGGGCGGGCGATGCGCTGCGCGCATTCGGTCAGCGCATGGCGCTCGACCAGGTCGGCGAACGCGGCGCGGTCCTCGTCAGCCACCTGCACCACCGCGCCCAGCTCCTCGTTGAACAGGCTGCCGAACGGCTCGTCGCCCCATAAGCATCCAGGGTGATGTCCAGGCCGCGGCGCGAGGCGAACGCCATCTCGCACAGCGCGGCGAAGGCACCACCGTCGCTGCGGTCGTGGTAGGCCAGCAGGATGCCGGCTTCGCGCGCGTCCCGGATCAGGGCGAAGAAGCTGCGCAACCGCTCGGGATCGTCCAGGTCGGGCACCTCGCCGCCGAACGCCGGCAGCGCCGCGTCGTCGGCGTGCACCTGGGCCAGCACCGAGCCGCCCAGGCGCTGCCTGCCGCCACCTGGCCGATCAGCCACAGCTCGCTATCCTCGCCCGCGGCCAGCAGCGGGGTCAGCTGGGTGCGCACGTCGGCCACCGGCGCGAACGCCGACACCACCAGCGACACCGGCGACACCGACTTGTGCGCCTGTCCGCCGTCCTGCCACTGCGCCTGCATCGACAGCGAGTCCTTGCCCACCGGAATGCTGATCTCCAGCTCCGGGCACAGCTCCATGCCGACGGCGCGCACGGCGTCGTACAGCAGCGCGTCCTCGCCCGGATGACCGGTCGCGGCCATCCAGTTGGCGGACAGCTTGACCTGCTGCAGCGCTTCGAGCGGCGCGGCGCACAGGTTGGTGATCGCCTCGCCCACCGCCATGCGCGCGGCGGCGGCCGAATCCAGCAGCGCCAGCGGGGTGCGCTCGCCGATACTCATGGCCTCGCCGGCGAAGCCGTCGAAGTCGGCCAGGGTGATCGCGCAGTCGGCCACCGGCAGCTGCCAGGGGCCGATCATCTGTTCGCGCGCGGTCAGGCCGCCGACGCTGCGATCGCCGATCGTGACCAGGAAGCTTTTCGCCGCGACGGTCGGATGCGCCAGCACGCGCAGGCCGGCCTGGTGCAGGTCCAGGCCTTTGGTAGCCAGCGCCGGCCAGCGCGGCGCGGCCGGGTGTGCGGTATCGCGGTGCATCTTCGGCGCCTTGCCGAACAGCACGTCCATCGGCAGGTTGATCGGCGCATCGGCCGGGATGTTGCCGGGGTCGCACCGTAGGCGACCACCAGCCGCTCCTCGGCGGTGGCCACGCCGACGGCGGCGAACGGGCAGCGCTCGCGCGCGCAGATCGCGGCGAACTCTTCCAGCCGCTCGGCCGGCACCCCGAGCACGTAACGCTCCTGCGACTCGTTGCACCACAGCTCCAGCGGCGACAGCGACGGATCGTCGGTCGGCACCCTTACCAGGGTCGATCACCCCGCCCACGCCCGAATCGTGCAGCAGCTCGGGGATCGCGTTGGACAGGCCGCCGGCGCCGACGTCATGGAAGAAGTGGATCGGGTTGCGCGCGCCCAGCGCCACGCAGCGGTCGATGACCTCCTGCACGCGGCGCTCCATCTCCGGGTTGTCGCGCTGCACGCTGGCGAAGTCCAGGTCCTCGGCGCTCTCGCCGGAAGCCACCGAACTGGCCGCGCCGCCGCCCAGGCCGATCAGCATCGCCGGGCCGCCGAGCACGATCACCGCATCGCCCGGCTGCATCGCGATCTTGTCGACCTGCACGCGGTCGATCGCGCCCAGGCCGCCGGCAAGCATGATCGGCTTGTCGTAGGCACGCGCGATGTCGTCTTCGGCCAGCTCGAAGCTGCGGAAATAGCCGAGCAGGTTCGGGCGGCCGAACTCGTTGTTGAACGCGGCACCGCCGAGCGGGCCGTCGAGCATGATCTCCAGCGCCGGGGCCATGCGCGGGTTCAGCGCGCGCGGCGCCTCCCACGGCTGCGGCAACGTCGGGATGCGCAGGTGCGAGACCGAGAAGCCGGTCAGGCCGGCCTTCGGCTTGCCGCCGCGGCCGGTCGCGCCTTCGTCGCGGATCTCGCCGCCGGCGCCGGTGGCCGCGCCCGGGAACGGCGCGATCGCGGTCGGATGGTTGTGGGTCTCGACCTTGATCTGGAACGCCGACGGCAGCGCGGCCTCGGTGCGGTACTCGCCGGTCGCCGGATCGGGGCGGTAACGCGCGGCGACGTGGCCTTCGATCACCGCGGCGTTGTCGCTGTAGGCGCTCAGCGTGTGCTGCGGGGTCTTCTGGTGGGTGTTCTTGATCATCCGGAACAGGGAGCGTTCCTGCTCCTGCCCGTCGATGCTCCAGCTGGCGTTGAAGATCTTGTGCCGGCAATGCTCGGAGTTCGCCCAGGGCGAACATCATCAGTTCCACGTCCGACGGATCGCGGCCCAGCTCGGCATAGCGCGCGCGCAGGTATTCGATCTCGTCGTCGGCCGCGCTGCGCCTGGCATGGCGGTTGGCGCCCTCCAGGTCGGCTAGGGCGATCCGCTCCAGCGGCTTGCGCGCCGGGCTGGCGAACAGCGCCTGCGCAGCGTCGCGCGAGGCCAGCAGCGACTGGGTCATCGGATCGTGCAGCAGCTTCGCCAGCGCGGACCGGGTGGTGGCATCGGCCGGCCAGCCGGCCAGGTCCAGCGCAGCCCGCGCTCGACGCGGGCGACGGGCAGGCCCGCACCCTGCAGCAGCTCGGTGGCTTGCTCGACCACGGCGAACGCGTGCCCAGGCGCGGGCACGACGTAGCGCGACTCCGCGCCGTCGGCGCGCGGCGCTTCGGCGTCACCGGCCTGGAGGATGCGATGGAGGGCGGCCGGATCGGGGGCCGCGTCACCCGGCTGCACGAAGTACACGTGCCAAGGCGCCTTCGATGCGAAGGCCGGGAACCAGGGACTGCAGGCGGGATTCGAGCCGCTGCCGGCGGAACGGCGAAAGGGCGGACGCGCCCTCGAGGACGATCATGTCCGGTGGAATCGCTGGGGAAAGGCCGGCCATTGTACCGGAGCCGGACCCGGCGAGGCCGGCAGCGGGCTCCCGGCCTTCAGCCGCCATCCCCTGCCGGGGTTGGCGGCCGCGTGCCTGCCGGCTCTCAGCGGGCGCCGCCAGCGGCCGCCGCGCCGCCTTCCAGCACTTCCAGCATCCGCTCCGGCGGCAGGTACCCGCCCAGATGGTTGCCGTCGGCCGCGAACACGGCCGGCGTGCCGTTCACGCCAACCCGCTGGCCGATGTCGTACTGCATCGCCACCGGACTGGTGCAGCGCTTCTTCTGCACCGGCTTGCCGGCCTTGGCGTCCGACAGCGCGCGCTTGCGGTCGCTGGCGCACCACACCGACTCCATGTCGGTGAAGTCCTAACTGGCCGGACCCATGCGCGGGAACGCCACGTACTCGACCGCGATGCCGAGCTTGTTGTACTCGGCGATCTGCTGGTGCATGCGCCTGCAGTAGCCGCATTCGATGTCGGTGAACACGGTGACGGTGTGCCGCGTGTTCGGCGGCGCGAAGATGATCCGGTCCTGCTCGGGAATGCCGGCGATCAGCTTGCGGCGGTAGGTCGTCAGTCCGGCGCTGGCCACCTGCTTGCGCTCCTTCAGGTCAAAGGGCTGCGCCTGGATCAGGTAGCGACCGTCATCGGAGACATAGAGGACCTTACCGCCCAGCAGCACTTCGCGGAAGCCCGCAAACGGCGCGGCACCGACATATTCCGGCGCTACGTCAGGGGCGATGGTCGCCAGCGCCTGGCGCACGTTCGCCTCCGGGGTCCCGGCGGCGGGTGCCGCCTTGGCCGCAGGCTTGGCCGCGTTGTTGGCGGCAGGATTGGCGACCTGCGCCTGGCTGGTGGCGGGCGCACTGCTCTGGGCACAGGCGCTGAGGCTGGCCGCACCCAGCAGCGCGACGGCGATGATTCGGAGCATGGGAGGGGGTCGTCCGGGGGAATGAGGTCCGATTTTCGCACACGACGGCAGCCTTACCCGTGTGCCACCCGGCACGGTACCGGCACGGCCTCCACCCGTGCGGCATGGGAGGCGCGATCCGCAGCGTCCGGATCGACACGCCATCCGTGCCATCACGGTGCCGGCGCCGGGGCGCCCTGCCCGGCCATCCGTGGCCGGGCGTTCGCCATTGCGGGGCAGGCCACGGTCTGTCGCGTTCGACAGGTTGTCGCCTGCCATCCATGGCGCAACGGCGTCGGCTCCGGATCGCCCGGCCCGGCCATCCATGGCCTGGCGTTCGGCAGGCCGCGCGGCAGTGCCGCGCACGCGGCCTGCCTCACCCCCTCGGGTGGTGGCGGGCGTGGAGGCGCTGCAGGTGCTCGCGGGCGACCAGGGTGTAGATCTGGGTGGTTGAAAGGCTGGCGTGGCCGAGCAGCAGTTGCAGCGCGCGCAGGTCGGCGCCGTGGTTGAGCAGGTGGGTGGCGAAGCTGTGGCGCACACCGTGCGGGGTCACCCTGCGCGGATCGATCCCGGCAACCGCGGCATGACGCTTGAGCGCCTGCCAGTAGGCCTGCCGGGTCGGCGCGTGGCGCTGCGCGGTCAGGAACAGCGGCACGTTGCCCTGCGCGTCGGCGGGTACCGGCTTGCCGCCCGCCAGCTGCGGCCTTACCTTAGTCGAGGTAGCGCTCGAGCCAGTGCTGCGACTCCTCGCCAAGCGGTACCAGCCGCTCCTTGCCGCCCTTGCCCAGCACCCGGACCACCCCCGGCGCAGGTTGACCGCGTTGGCCGGCAGGTTGACCAGCTCGCTCACCCGCAGGCCCGCGGCATACATCAGCTCGAGCATCGCCCGGTCGCGCAGGCCTTCAGGCGTGTCCACGGCGGGCGCGGCCAGCAACGCATCGACCTGCGATTCGGTCAGCGCCTTGGGCAGCGGCCGCGGCAGCCGCGGTGGGTCGATCAGTGCCGCCGGATCGTCGCGACGCAGCCCGGCGCGCACCAGGGTATGCGTAGAACGCGCGCAGGCTGGCGCGCAGCCGCGCGTTGCTGCGCGGCTGGTAGCCCTGCGCGTGGCGCCAGGCCCATGTAGCGGAACAGCACCTCCCGGTCCGCACCTTCCAGTCCGCCACCGGCGCCGTCGCGCCAGCGCGCCAGCTGCTCGAGGTCGCGCCGGTACGCATCCTGGGTCTGCCGGGCTAAGGCCGTGCTCGGCCCAGGCCGCGTCGATGAAACGTGCGATCGCGCGCGCATCGGCGTCGCGCAGCACCGGCAAGGCACGGGCGAGCCGACGCCGGTCGGCGGTGCTGCTGCGGTTGGTCGCGGACGTCATGCGGCACAGGATAGCCGGCGGCTGCCGCTATCCTTGCGGCCATGAACGACACCGCATCCATCGATTCCCCGCCCAGGCCACCACGCCCGCGCGCCCTGGTCGGCTGGCGCCTGCTGTCGCTGGTCTACGACCTGTTGCCGGTGGTCGCGCTGTGGATGCTGCTGGGGCTGCTGTTCACCCTCGGCTACACGTTCCTCGGGCACCACCCGGATCGCGAGAACATCCCGCCTGGCAGCCTGCCCAGCATGCTGCTGTTCCTGTCCTGCCTGTCCGCCGCCGGCCTGTACGCCACACTGAGCTGGCGCCGCGGCGGACAGACCCTGGGCATGCGCCCCCTGGCGGCTGCGCCTTGTCGCCATCGATGGAGGGGTGCCGACCTGGAAGGCACTGTGGCTGCGCTACGCGGTGGGCCTGCTGTCGCTGCTGGCCGGCGGCCCGGGCTTCTGGTGGGCCTGGTTCGACCGTGACCGGCTGGCCTTACACGACCGGGCCAGCGGTACCCGGCTGGTGCGGGTGCCGAAGGCAGGCTAGCCGGACTTGCGCCGGAACAGCCACCACGAGATCGTCAGCATCAGCACCGGCGGCAATGCGTAGGCGATGCGGTAGTCGAAGTGGAACGCACCGGCCAGCCGGCTGAACTGCATCTGCAGCAGCATGAAGCCCAGCGCGAACACGATGCCCAGGAACAGGCGCTTGCCCATGCCGCCGCTGCGCAGGCTGCCGAACGCGAAGGGCACCGCCGCCATAGGCACAGCGCCAGCACGTTGACCGGGTAGAACCAGCGACCCCAGTAGATGTCCTCGAACTCGCGCGCATCCAGGTTGTTGCGCGTGCGGTAGTCGATGCTGGCGCGCAGCTCGGCCGCCGACAGGTTGCGCGCCCGGGTCATGCCCGCGGCCAGCACCTCCGGGTCCAGCCCCGAGTCCCAGCGCTCCTCGGTAAGGCGCTGCTCGGTGGCCGAGCCGGGACTGAAGCCGAACGTGATCCGGCGCACGTCGCGCAGCCGCCAGCCATCGGCGCCATGCTCGGCCACCGCCGCGCGGGTCAACGACTGCAGTCCGCCGTCCGGACCGAGCCGGTACAGGCGCACGTCGCGCAGTTCGAGCGTGCGCTGGCCATCGACGATGCGTTCCTCGCCGTCGACCGCATTGAGGAAGACCCCGCCCTCGCGCGCCCACAGCCCCCAGTAGCGGGCGATCGCCACGTTGTTGGTCTTGGCGGAGAGCTTGAGCTGGTCGGCCTGGCTCTGGCCCCACGGCGCCAGGGTTTCGCCGTTGACCACCATCAGCGCGGTCAGCAGGGCCAGGGCCGTGGCGGCCGAGGCGCCGAGCCGTCGCCGCGACAGGCCCAGCGCGCGCAACGCGGTCAGTTCCGAGGTCGCCGCCAGCTGGCCCATACCATCAGCGAGCCGATCACCGCCGCGTAGGGAAAGATCGTATAGGCCCGGCGCGGCACGGTGTAGGCGGCGAACGCCAGCGCGGTCGGCACGTCGTAGCTGCCCTTGCCCAGGTCGTCGAACTGGCCGGACAACAGCATCACCACATCGAAGCCCAGCAGGACCGTCCAGGTCAGCAGGACCGTGGCCAGCACCACCCGGCCGACGTAGAGGTCGTGCAGGCGCGGGCGCAGGGTCATGCGGCCGCCCTCCGCGGCCGCGAAAGCCGTCCATCACGCATGTACAGCCAGATCGCCAGCCAGCAGCGGCAGGGTCAGCCACCACAGCCCGAGCAGCCTGGGCAGGTCGCCCTGCGCCAGCATCCGGCTGCCGATGAACATCAGGTTGAGGCAGACCAGGTAGCCGAGGAAGCCCAGCATCAGCCGGCCATAGCGCTGCTGGCGTGGCGAACTGCGGCCCAGGGGGCAGGGCCAGCAGGGCAAAGCCCAGGGCCAGCAGGGGCGGTGCCAGCCGCTTGTGCAGCTCGGCGCCGGCTTCCGCACTCCGGTCCGCGAACAGGGCCACGGTGGGCACCAGCAGCGGGTCGTCGCTGTCGCGGGTTTCGGTGCGGTCCGGCAGCGCCAGGTCGTTGTAGGCGTAGCGCATCAGGCGGAAGTCCAGTCCGCCGTCCACCGGGCCTTCGATGCGGTGGCCGTCACGCAGCTGCAGGTAGCGTTCGCGCTCGCCCTCGAACTGCATGGCACCCTCGCGGGCGGTCACCACGTCGAGCCGGCCGTTGCGGTCGCGGTACAGGAAGACACCCTTCAGCCCGGTGCCGTCCTCGCTCATGCCATCGATGTAGACGATGCCGCCGTTGTTGGGCAAGGGGGTGAACCGGCCCGGCTCCAGCCCGGCCACGACCAGGCTGCGGTTGGCCTGCTCGATCAGCCGGGTTCCGGTGCGCTGCGCCCACGGCCCCAGCCACAGCGAGCAGGCGCCGACCGCCAGCACCACCGGCACGGCGATCAGCAGCAGCGGCCGCAGCAGGCGGCGCGGACCGACGCCGATCGCCTGGACCACCGCCATCTCCGAGTCCCGGTACAGCCGGACCACCGACAGCATCAGGCCGAGCATCAGCGCCAGCGGCAGGATCAGCGGCAGGTAGACCAGCAGCTGCAACCCCAGCTGCGACAGCAGCAGCCGGGCCGGCAGCCCGCCGTCGGCGATCTCGCCCAGCACGTCGACCAGCACGCCCCCATGCTCACCGCCAGCAGGACGATCAACGTCGCCAAGGAAGCTCTGGACGAAATCACCCAGCAGGTATCGGTCAAGCTTCGGCATCAGGCGGAGCAGTCCTATAAAATCCCGGATTCGCTTGCGGGCGCCGCTGGGCCGGACTGGGAAAGCCTTACCGGTGGCGATCTGCGGTTTCAACCTACATTGTAGTTACCTGTCAGCCGTATCTGGGAATCTGCTCAATGGCCCTGCAATTCACCCTGAACCGCGAAGCCGCCGCCACGGCCGCCTTCGACTGCGTCGTGGTTGGCGCCTATGCCGACAAGACGCTCACGCCCGCGGGCCAGGCCATCGACGAAGCCAGCGGCGGCCGCCTGCGCGCCCTGCTCGAGCGCGGCGACCTCAGCGGCCGCACCGGTCGCAGCCTGCTGCTGCACGACCTGCCCGGCGTCGCCGCGCCGCGGGTGCTGGTGATCGGACTGGGCGAAGCCGGCAAGTTCGGCGTGGCCCAGTACCTGAAAGCGGTTGGCGACGCGGTCCGTGCGCTGAAGACCGGCCCGGTGGGCAAGGCGCTGTTCACGATCAGCGAGGCCACCGTCAACGGTCGCGACAACGCCTGGAACCTCCGCCAGGCCGCGATCGCCGCCGACCATGCCGCCTACCGCTACACCGCCACCCCGCAGGAAGAAGGACGAACCGGGCCTGCGCGAACTGGCGGTCAGCGGCGACGACGCCACCGCCCTGCCTGGGCGAGGCGATCGCCGCCGGCGTGGCCTTCACCCGCGAGCTGGGCAACCTGCCGCCGAACATCTGCACCCCGGCCTACCTGGCCGCGCAGGCGCAGGCGTTCGCCGCGACCCATGACGGCGCCGAGGCCGAGATCCTCGACGAGGTGCAGATGGAAGCCCTCGGCATGGGCTCGCTGCTGGCCGTGGCCCGCGGCTCGGTCAACCGCCCGCACCTTTATGGGTGCTGAAGTGGTCCGGCGGCGGCGACGCCAAGCCCTACGTGCTGGTCGGCAAGGGCATCACCTTCGACACCGGCGGCGTCAACCTGAAGACCCAGGGCGGCATCGAGGAGATGAAGTACGACATGCTCGGCGCCGGCAGCGTGCTGGGCACCTTCGTCGCCGCGGTGAAGATGAAGCTGCCGCTGAACCTGGTGGTTATCGCTCCTGCGGTGGAGAACGCGATCGACGGCAACAGCTACCGCCCGTCCGACGTGATCACCTCGATGTCCGGCAAGACCATCGAGGTCGGCAACACCGACGCCGAAGGCCGCCTGATCCTGTGCGACGCGCTGACCTACGCGCAGCGCTTCGAACCGCAGGCGCTGGTCGACGTGGCCACCCTGACCGGTGCGTGCATGGTCGCGCTGGGCAAGTTCGCCTCGGGGCTGATGAGCAAGCACGACGACCTTACCAACGAGCTGCTGGCCGCCGGCGAGCACGTGTTCGACCGCGCCTGGCGCCTGCCGCTGTGGGACGAGTACCAGACCCTGCTGGAATCGACCTTCGCCGACGTCTACAACATCGGCGGCCGCTGGGGCGGCGCGATCACCGCCGGCTGCTTCCTGGCGCGCGCTTTGCCGAAGGCCAGCGCTGGGCGCACCTGGACATCGCCGGCTCGGCCAGCGACGAAGGCAAGCGCGGCATGGCCACCGGCCGCCCGGTCGGCCTGCTGAGCCAGTGGCTGCTGGACCGCGCCGCCGAAGGACGCGCCGCGTAAGCGGCAACCCATGCCCCGCGCCGATTTCTACCTGATCGCCAAGCCGCGCTTTGCCGAACAGCCGCTGCTGCTGGTCTGCGAACTGGCCCGCCGTGCCTGCGACGCCAACCAGTTCGCCCCGTGCTCGCGCGCGATGCGGCCCAGGCCGAGGAGCTGGACGACCTGCTCTGGTCGTTCGATCCCGATGCCTACATCCCGCACCAGATCGCCGGCGACGAAGAGGACGAGCTGACGCCGGTGCTGATCGTCCCGCCCGGCACCGACGCCCCGTCGCGGCCGCTGGTGATCAACCTGCGCGACGACGCGTGGAGCGCCGCCTGCGAGCGCGTGCTCGAAGTGGTGCCGGCCGACCCGGCCGCACGCGGTCCGCTGCGCGAACGCTGGAAGCAGTACCAGGCGCTGGGCTACGACCTCAACAAGCACGACATGTGACTTCGTCGCCACCCGGCGCATGCCGGGTCCGGCGGCCTGCACTCCCTGCTCCGAAAACCGAAAGACACTGGCTCCCGGCTCCCGCCGGGACGACGAAAGAAGACCATGACCGACACCCTGCCCTCCGGCTACGAACCCAAGACCTTCGAATCGCGCCTGTACGCCGAATGGGAGGCCAGCGGCTGCTTCACGCCTTCCGGCCAGGGCGAGCCGTATTCGATCCTGCTGCCGCCGCCGAACGTCACCGGCACCCTGCACATGGGCCACGCTTTCCAGCACACGCTGATGGACGCGCTGGTGCGCCACCAGCGCATGCTCGGCCGCGACGTGCTCTGGCAGATGGGCACCGACCATGCCGGCATCGCCACCGAGATGGTGGTCAGCCGCAACCTGGCGCTGGAAGGCAAGGGCGAGACCCGCGACTCGCTCGGCCGCGACGGCTTCATCGCCAAGGTCTGGGAGTGGAAGGGCCAGTCCGGCGACATCATCGAGCGGCAGATGCGCCGGCTGGGCGCTTCGGGCGACTGGTCGCGCAGCACCTTCACCATGGATCCGCAGCCGTCGGCGGCGGTGGTCGAATCGTTCGTGCGCTGGCACGAGCAGGGGCTGATCTACCGCGGCCAGCGCCTTATCAATTGGGATCCGGTGCTGAAGACGGCGATCTCCGACCTGGAAGTGGAGAACGTCGAGGAGGACGGCTTCCTCTGGTCGATCCGCTATCCGCTGGCCGACGGCGCCAGCTACGAGCACGTGGAGGTCGACGCCGACGGCAACGGGGTCCTGCGCGAGGTCCGCGACTACCTTGGTCGTGGCGACCACCCGCCCGGAGACCATGCTCGGCGACACCGCGGCGATGGTCCATCCGGAAGATCCGCGCTACGCATCGCTGGTCGGCAAGGAAGTAGAGCTTCCGCTCGCTGGTCGCCGCATCCCGGTGATCGCCGACGACTACGTGGATCGCGCCTTCGGCACCGGCGTGGTCAAGGTGACCCCGGCGCACGACTTCAACGACTACGCGGTCGGGCAGCGCCACGACCTGCCCAACATCAACATCCTCACGCCCACCGCGGCGATCAACGACAACGCTCCGGAAAAGTATCGCGGCCTGGACCGCTACGAGGCGCGCAAGGCCGTGCTCGCCGACCTGGAGGAACTCGGCCTGCTGGTCGAGACGAAGCCGCACAGGCTGCAGGTCCCGCGCGGTGACCGCACCGGCCAGGTGATCGAGCCGTACCTTACCGACCAGTGGTTCGTGAAGATGGACGCGCTGGCAAAGCGTGGCCTGGAGCTCGTCGAATCGGGCGATGTGAAGTTCGTGCCGCCGAACTGGATCAACACCTACCGCCACTGGATGGAGAACATCCAGGACTGGTGCATCAGCCGCCAGCTGTGGTGGGGCCACCGCATCCCGGCGTGGTTCGACGCGCACGGCAGCTGCTACGTGGGCCGCAACGAGGACGAGGTGCGCGCGAAGCACGGCCTCGGTGCCAGCATCGTCCTCACCTGGACAACGACGTGCTGGAGACCTTATTCTCCTCGCAGCTGTGGCCGTTCTCGACCCTGGGCTGGCCGGATGCGCAGGCGATGGCCGAGCGCGGCTTCGACCGCTACCTGCCGTCGTCGGTGCTGGTCACCGGCTTCGACATCATCTTCTTCTGGGTGGCGCGCATGATCATGGCCACCGACAGCTTCACCGGCAAGGTGCCGTTCCGCGACGTCTACATCACCGGCCTGATCCGCGACGCGCAGGGCCAGAAGATGTCCAAGTCCAAGGGCAATGTCCTCGACCCGCTGGACATCATCGACGGCATCGCCCTGGAGGACCTGGTCGCCAAGCGCACCAGCGGGCTGATGCAGCCCAAGCTGGCCGAGAAGATCGAGAAGGCCACGCGCAAGGAGTTCCCGGACGGGATCATCGCCCACGGCGCCGACGCGCTGCGCTTCACCATCGCCGCGCTCGCCGGCCACGGCCGCGACATCAAGTTCGACCTGGGCCGCGCCGAGGGCTACAAGAACTTCTGCAACAAGCTGTGGAACGCCAGCCGCTTCGTGCTGATGAACACCGATGGCGCGCGCTTCAACGGCGTGCCGCAGCCGAAGACCGACGCCGAGAAGTGGATCCTCGCCCGCCTTACCGCGGTCACCGCACAGGCGCAGGAACAGTTCGCCGCCTACCGCTTCGACCTGCTGGCGCAGGCACTGTACGAATTCGCCCAACGAGTTCTGCGACTGGTTCGTGGAACTTGCCAAGCCCGCGCTCAACGGCAGCGACGCCGAAGCCGCCGCCAGCACCCGGCACACCCTGCTGTACGTGCTTGAATCGCTGCTGCGCCTGCTGCATCCGCTGGTGCCGTTCGTGACCGAGGAGCTGTGGCGGCAGGTCGCGCCGCGGGTGGGCATCGACGGCAGCTCGATCTCGCTGCAGGCCTATCCGCAGCCGGCCGATTTCGCCGGTAAGGACTACGCCGCGTCCGCAGCCGACATCGAGTGGTTCAAGTCGATGGTCTCGGCGCTGCGCCGCGTGCGCAGCGAGCTGGGCGTCTCGCCGGCCAGGCAGGTCCGCCTTCTGCTGCAGGCCGGTGGCGACAACGACCGCGCCCGCATCGCGCGCTTCGACTCGCAGCTGCGCTTCCTGCTCCGGCTCGAGTCGGTCGAATGGCTGGCGGCCGATGCCGCCGTACCGGCCGCCGCCGCCGCGATCGTCGGCGAGCTCAAGCTGCTGGTGCCGCTGGAAGGCCTGGTGGACCTGGACGCCGAGCGCGCGCGCCTGGACAAGGAACTGGCCCGCGTGTCGGCCGAGAAGGAAAAGAGCGAAGCCAAGCTGGCCAAGTTCACCGACAAGGTGCCGGCCGCGGTGGTCGAGCAGGAGCGCCAGCGCCTGGTCGAATGGAGCTCGCAGCTCGAAGGCCTGCAGGCGCAGCGCGCGGCGCTGGCTTGACCTGCAGGCCGCGGCCGCTGCGTTATATCCCCGGAAAATCCCCGGGGATCCATCGATGCGCCTGCCTGCCCGCGTTCCCGCCCTTGCCTGCCTGATGTTCGCGGCGGCCGATGCCGCCGCGGTCGACACCATCCTGCACAACGGCAGGATCTGGACCGGCGACCCCGCCCAACCTGCCGCCGCCGCCATCGCCATCGACGATGGCCGCATCGTCGCGATCGGCGCGGATGTCGCGATCCTGCGGCTGGCGACGGACGACAGCCAGCGCATCGACCTCAAGGGCCGTCGCGTGGTGCCGGGCATCAACGATGCCCACACCCACATCACCCTCGGCCTGCCGTCGGTGGATATCGAGCTGCCGCGCGACGCGGGTAGCGCGCAGGTGCGCGAGGCCATCGCCGCGCTGCCGACCACGGGCGATGGCTGGATCACCGCCGACATCGGCATGGACGTGCTGCGCGATCCGGCGATGCGCCGCGGCCTGCTCGATGCGCTGCAGCCGCAACGCCCGGTCCTGCTCACCGGCTGGACCGGCCACGGCATGCTGGTCAACAGCGCGGCGCAGCGCGCCCCGGACTGGCGCTGGACGACGTGCCCGCCGGCGGCTGGCTGGGCCGGGACGCGTCCGGCGCCTTCGATGGCCGCGTGTACGAATACGCGCAGTGGTCGCCGCGCACCGGCCTGCCTGCGCGCCCGGAGACCCTGCGCCGCGTGATCGCGCGCGATGCGGGGATGATGCTCAGGCTCGGCGTCACCAGCGTCCAGAACATGGCGATCGGCACCCCGCTGCCCGATTTCATCGCCGCGTGGCAGGAGACGGGCACGCCCCTGCGCCTGCGGGCCATCCGCACTCCGCTCGCCCGCCGCCCGGGCGACGCACCGGACCATCTCGGGCTGCCGGCACGGGACCCGGCACGACCGTCGATCACCGTCTCCGGCACGAAATGGATCCTCGACGGAACGCCGATGGAGCGCGGCGCGGCGATGCGAGCCGCGTACCCGGACGGCAGCCATGGGCGCCTCAACTTCAACCAGGGCGAAATCGAGGCACTGCTGCGCGAAAGCTTCAATCGCCGGGACCAGCCGCTGCTGCATGTGTCCGGCGATGCGACCCTCGTCGCCGCGCTCGACGCCATGCAGGCGATCGCGCCTGCCGACGCCTGGCGCCCCCCTGCGCCCGCGCATCGAGCATGGCGAGGGGCTGACCCCGGACCTGATGGCGCGCGCCGGCCGCTTCGGAATCGTGCTGGTGCAGAACCCGTCGCATTTCATGCTGCCGCCGCCGGAAGCCGGGTTCATGGATGCCCACCGCCTGCAGCCACTGGCCGACGTGCTGTCGGCGGGCATCGCGCTGGCACTGGGCAGCGACGGCCCACCCAGTCCCTGGCTGAACATGATGTTCGCCGTCGCCCCGGTCTCGCGCCCGGATAAGGCGCTGACCCGCGAGCAGGTGCTGCGCGCCTATACGAGCGGCAGTGCGTTCGCGGAATTCAGCGAACACGAACGCGGCAGGCTCGCGCCCGGCTACCTCGCCGACCTTACCCGTGCTGTCGCAGGATGTGCTGGACGAGACCGTGCCGACCCAGGCCCTGCCGGGCACGGGCAGCCTGCTGACCATGGTTGGCGGAAAAATCGCCTTAGCGCGACCCCGCACTCTGAACGGACAGGACGCGTATCGAACCGGCGCGGCGCAAATGCCTGCGGGCCGGCGGGCCGTCCCGCCGACACCCTACAGCGGCGGCATCCGCTCGATGTCGCCGTCGACCAGTTCCAGCGCCATCACCAGCGCATCCTCGCGCCCCTGCGCCGCGGGATAGTAGCGCGGGCGCCGGCCGATCTCGTTGAAGCCTTCGCTGTGGTACAGCGCAATCGCCGCCGGATTCGACGGCCGCACCTCGAGGAAGATCCGGCGCGCGCCACGATCGCGCGCCATGCGCAGCAGCGCGCGCAGCACGTGCCGGCCGAGCCCGCGCGACTGTCTTTCGGGCGCGGTGCACAGGTTGAGCAGGTGCGCTTCGTCGGCGGCGATGCTCATCACGCCGTAGCCGGCCGGGCGGTCGTCGTCGAGCGCGAGCAAAGCGGGATAACCGGCGACCAGGCAGTCGCGGAAGATGCCGCGGGTCCACGGGAACGGGTAGCCGCGCTTCTCGATCGCCATCACCGCATCCAGGTCGCCGTCGCGCATCGCGCGCAGGCGCCAGTTCGGGGCGAGCTCGCGGTAGGCCGCCACGCTCACGGCCGTCGTCTCAGCGCGCGCAGCTGCGGCCAGAACGCGCGCTTGGCCGCGCCGTCGCCGCGCAGGCGGTCGATCGGCCATTGCGCCATCGTTTCCAGCGCCGCCGGATCGGCCGGATCAAGCCCCGAGGCCCGCAGCATTGCCAGTTGCAGCCGGTCCGGCAGCGCCGCCGGGCGCCGCATCGGCGGGCGTGCCGGCGAAGCGGCCGCTGGCGCGTCCATCGGCGGCGGTGGCGCAGGCGCCCGCCGCGGCGCGTCATCGATCGCGCGGCCCGAGGTGACCGCGGAAACGGGCAGCGGCTCCCGCACGGAACCGGCATCAGGCGGGGAAGCGGCCTGCGCGAACGCCACCGGCTCGTCCCCGCCGCCGCGCCGCCAGACGACCAGGGCCCAGCGCCTGCAGCCAGTGCCGCTGCTGCTGACTCCAGGGGCGAGAGCCCGTTCACACCGGCTCCGACGACCGCCGGGTGCGCTGCCAGGCGGCCATCAGCAGGCCGGACAGGGCGTACAGGATTCCGACCACGAACAGCACGCGCGACGGATCGATCACCACCATCGCGATCGCCACCGGCACCGCCAGCAGGGCGGCGAACGGTATCCGGTCGGCGCGCGCGCCGCCATCGCCGCTGCCCTTGAAGCTCCAGTAGCGGATCCGGCTGACCATCAGCAGCGCCGCGCTCAGGGTCACGCCCAGCGCCACGTAGCGCAGTTCCTCGCCGCTCCAGCCGAGTTCACCGTCGGCGAAGGCCCAGACGAAGGACATCATCAGTCCAGCCGCGGCCGGACTGGCCAGGCCGACGAACCAGCGCTTGTCGACGGTGCCGACCTGGGTATTGAAGCGGGCCAAGGCGCAGCGCCGCGCAGGCCGCGTAGAGGAAGGCCACCGCCCAGCCGACCCGGCCCATCGTGCTGCCGTCGAACTTCAGCGCCGACAGCGACCAGTGGTACATGACCAGCGCCGGCGCCGGGCCGAAGCTGACCAGGTCGGCCAGCCAGCGTCGTACTGCACGCCGAAGGCGCTGCTGGTACCGGTCAGGCGCGCCACCCGGCCGTCGATCCCGTCCATGATCCCGGCCACGAACACGGCGATCGCCGCGGCGGTGAACTGGCTGTTGGCCGCGGCGATGATCGCGTAGAAGCCCGCGAACAGGCCGCAGGTGGTGAACAGGTTGGGCAGCAGGTAGATGCCGCGCGAGCGCGGCGGCGGGCGTTCGAGGTCCATGCCGCCAGTGTACGGGCCCGCCGGGCGGCTGCGAACCGTGATGGCGCGACTTGCCAGTCCCGCGCCCGGGTGCTGGAATCGGCGCACACCCCGTTCCGTCCTGCTGGAGACCCGCCATGCGCTTCCCGACCCGGTCCTGCCTGCTGCCCTTATCGCCGGCCTGTGCGCCAGCGCCTCGGCCACGGCGACCAATGTCTACCAGTGGAAGGACGCCAAGGGGTCACCCACTCCGCGGACAAGCCGCCGGCCGGGCAGGGCTACGAGACGCGCCGGATCGACACCCGCGGGGACTACGTCGAGGCTGCGCAGCCGGCCGCGGCGACGGTAGACCCGCAGTGCGCGACCGCCCGGCAGAACCTGCAGCTGCTGGGCAGCGGCGCGCCGGTAATGCGCGACACCGACAACGACGGCAAGGCCGACACCGCCCTGAGCGACGAGGACCGCGTCGCCCAGAAGAACCTGGCCGAGGCCGCGGCCAAGGCCTACTGCCCGCCCGCCGGCTGATCCGTGCGCGCGGGCTGGGCGATCCTGGCCGGGCTGGCCGCCGGCGGCGGCCTGGCCGGTGGCTGGGCCGGGACCAGGCGCCACAAGCCTCCGCCGAGGCCCGCCAGCGCGCCGCGCAGGCCGCGGCCGCCGAGGCCGAAGACGCCCTGCGACCGCTCTACCGCTGGCGCGACGACGCCGGCAACCTGCAGATCACCGACAGCCCGCCCAAGGGCCGATCCTACGAACGCATCGCCCGCGAGCCGGAGGCAGGCATCCGGGTCCGCGGTCGGTAGCGGGGCGCCGCGGCGAAGCAGGCCACGCCGCGTACTGGCAGAATGTCGCGTTCCCCGCCACGACCCTGCCCTCGATGCGCCTGTCCCGCTTCCACCTGCACACCACCAAGGAAACCCCGGCCGACGCCGAACTGGTCAGCCACAAGCTGATGCTGCGCGCCGGCATGATCCGCAAGCTCGCTGCCGGCCTGTACACCTGGTCGCCGCTGGGCCTGCGCGTGCTGCGCAAGGTCGAGGCGGTCGTGCGGGAGGAGATGGACCGGGCCGGCGCGGTGGAACTGCAGCTGCCGACCATCCAGCCGCGCGAGCTGTGGGAAGAAACCGGCCGCTGGGAAAAGTTCGGCGGCCAGCTGCTCAAGATCAAGGACCGCAAGGAAGCCGAATACTGCTACAGCCCCACGGCCGAAGAGGCGATCACCGACTTCGCCCGCCAGGAGCTGAGCAGCTACAAGCAGCTGCCGGTCAACTTCTACCAGGTCCACACCAAGTTCCGCGACGAAATCCGCCCGCGCTTCGGCGTGATGCGCGCGCGCGAGTTCCTGATGAAGGACGCCTACTCGTTCCACGCCAGCGACGCCGACCTTAAGACGCGAATACGAGAACATGAAGGCGGCCTACACCCGCGTCTTCACCCGCCTGCCTGCAATTCCGCGCCGTCCAGGCCGATTCCGGCGCGATCGGCGGCGATGCCTCGCAGGAATTCCACGTGCTGGCCGAATCGGGCGAGGACGCACTGGCCTTCTCCACCGGCTCGGACTACGCGGCCAATGTAGAGGCCGCGCAGGCCGCTGCGCCGGGCCCGCGGCCGGCCGCCGGCGAAGCGCTGCACAAGGTCGACACGCCCACCCAGAAGACCTGCGAAGAGGTGGCCGCGCTGATGGGCATCGCGCTGCAGCGCACGGTCAAGTCCGTGGCGGTGGTGGGCGAGGACGGCTTCGTGCTGGCGCTGGTGCGTGGCGACCACATGGTCAACGAGATCAAGCTGGCCAAGGTCGCCGGCTCCGGGCGAGTACCGCGCCGCCACCGAAGCCGAGATCGCGCAGCACCTGGGCAGCGAGCCCGGTTTCCTCGGCCCGGTGGTCGGCCCGGGGAAGAAAATCCGCGTCGTCGCAGACCGCGACGTGGCGGCGATGGCCGACTTCGTCGTCGGCGCCAACGAAGCCGGTTTCCACATCGCCGGCGTCAACTGGGGCCGCGACCTGCCGGAAGCGGACGTGGTCGCCGACATCCGGAACGTGATTGCCGGCGAGAAGGCCGCCGATGGCGGCGAGATCCGCCTTACGCGCGGCATCGAGGTCGGCCACGTGTTCCAGCTCGGCCGCAAGTATTCCGAGGCGATGAAGTTCACCGTGCTCGACGAGACCGGCAAGGCGACCGTGCCGGCGATGGGCTGCTACGGCATCGGCGTGTCGCGCATTGTTGCAGCGGCCATCGAGCAGAACCATGACGAGGCCGGCATCGTCTGGCCGGTGCCGATGGCGCCGTGGACCGTGGCGGTGTGCGTGATCAACCCGAAGAAGGACGCGTCGGTCGATGCTGCCGCCGAGTCGCTGCTGGCCGAACTGCAGGCCGCCGGACTGGACGCGGTGCTCGACGACCGCGGCCTGCGCCCGGGCGCGATGTTCGCCGATATCGAACTGATCGGCATCCCGCACCGCGTGGTCGTGTCCGAGCGCGGCCTGGCCGCCGGCACCTTCGAATACCGCGCGCGCAACGCCAGCGAAGCCGAATCGCTGGATCGCACGCAACTCCTGGAAAAACTGCGCGGCTGATTCCTTACCGAAAATGCCGCAAAACCCCGGCCCGATTATCTCGCGATAATCGGGCCGTATTTTTTCATGCTATTTTCGTTGCCGCGGATAATCCCGGTGGCTATCCTGCGTCGACCGTGTCCACGGACGGGCATATTCCCCCGCCACCCGTACCGGAGATATCGATGTCGATCGACCTCAACACGCTCTCGCCGCGCGAACTCGACAACCTGATCAGCACGGCCCGGAAGCGCCAAGGCACAGCTGGCCAAGCGCCCGCCCATCGGCCAGGTCCGCAGCAAGCTGGCCCGGCTGGCCAAGGCCGAGGGCTATACGATCGAAGAGCTGTTCGGTGGTACGGGCACCGCGGCGCGCAAGGCCCCAGCCGTCGCACGCGCCGGCCGCAAGCTGGGCAAGGTCGCACCGAAGTACCGCAATCCGGCGAACCCGAAGGAAACCTGGGCCGGGCGCGGCAAGCAGCCGCGCTGGCTGGCCGCCTACACCGCCAAGGGCCGCGACCCCGGGCGAATTCGTGATCCCCGGCGTGGCCAAGCTGACCCCGGGCAAGTCCAAGCCGGCCACGAAGAAGCGGGTGGTCAAGAAAACCGCCAAGTGATCGCAACGAAAACGCCGGCCATCGCCGGCGTTTTCGTTTCCGCGCACGTGCCCGGCCGCTGCAGGCGGCGGTCGCCGGTTACAGGTTCTTGCGCGCGGGCATCAGCAGGTTGCCGAACAGCAGGCCGGCGACCAGCGCCATCACGATATTCGTCACGCCCAGCAGCGCGCTCTGCCCCGCCGCCACGTCCTGCTGCTGGACCAGGTAAGCATGCCGCGCAGGCTGGCACTGCCGGGCACCAGCATGATGATGCCCGGCAGCCGGATCAGCGCACCGGGACGATGCAGCCAGCGCCCGAATGCATTGCCCGCCGCGGTCACGGTCAGCGCCGAGAGGAAGATGCCGGCCGGGCCGCCCCGGCGTGGCCGGCATAGATCGCGATCAGGTAGCCGGCGATCGCCGCCCCCATCACCCACGGATAGTCGCGGCGCCGGGCCTTGAACAGGACCGCGAAGGCGAGCGCGGCCAGCACCAGCGCCCCCACTGCGCCCAGTCGGTCTGCGGCCGCAGCGCACGCACCTGCGGCTGCAGGCCGAGCAGATCCAGCAGGTCCACCGCAATGATCGCGCCGACCGTGAGTTTGATCACCGTGGTCAGCGCGCCGGCGAAGCGCACCGTGCCGGAGACCCAGTGCTGGCTGGACAGCTCGTTCATCGCGTTGGTGATCGCCATGCCAGGCAGCAGCACCACCAGCGAGGCGATCACCACGGTATTGAGGTTGAGCGGGCCGAGCAGGGTTGCGACCAGGTGGCCACGGTACCGGCGATCAGGGCCGCCAGCGCATCGGACGCCTCCTTCAGCGCCGGCCGTGCCGCGGTGTACTGGTCGAGCAGGCCGATCAGCAGCCCCGACACCCCGGCCGTGGCGATATCCAGCCATGGCAGCCGCCACAGGCCGGCCACCGCCGCGGCAGCCAGGCTGAACGCGACCACCTGCATCACCCGCGCACGCATCGTCGGCGCCCGGTCCAGCGTCCGCAGCGCGGTGTGACCCTGGGCGATGCTCATCTGCCCGGCCGCCACCGCCTCGGCGATGCGGTCGGCCTCGCTGAGCTTGTGCAGGTCGTTTTCGCCTTACGCTGGGCGGATCACCCGGGTGGTATCGGTGCTGCCCATGGGCTTGCCCGGTCGCTGAAGCTCAGGATCAGCCCGGTCGGGTTGGACCATGCCTCGCATTCCAGGTCGAGCCGCTGCGACAGGCCCATGACCGTCGCTTCCAGCCGCTGCGCGGTGGTGCCGTAGCGGTGCAGCCGCGCGGAGATTTCCGAGACGAAGGCGATGCGCTGCGCGTAGCTGGCGGCGGGGCGGGCGGTGGCGTCCATCGGCCTAGTATGGCCCGCCGCGGGCGCCGCCGAGCCAGTGCCCCGACGGCACCTGCACGGCCCTTCCGGGTATGCTCGCCGCTCGGAACCGCCCATGATCGACGAGACCGTCTCTCCCCCGCTGGCAGCAGGCACAGGATGGGCCTTAGGCAGGATCTTCCTGTCCGGGCAGTGGACCCTCGCGCATGCACTGGCGATCGCCGACCAGCTGCGCGCCATCCCCGACGGCACCACCGTGGTGGACGCGACCGGCATCGACCGGCTGGATTCGGCCGGGGTCATGCAGCTGATGCGGTTCGCCCAGCGCCGTCGCCTGGACAGCGAACACCTGTGCTTCAGCGACGAGCATGCCGCGCTGGTGCAGGTGATCGAGGACGTGTCCGACGACCGCCCGCGCCGCCGTCGCGACTATGGCTTCGCCGCCGCGCTGGAACGCCTGGGCCGCGCCACCCACGTGGTCGTGCGCAACGTCGTCGGGCTGGTCGGATTCACCGGCGAGAACCTTACCAAGCTGGTGCGGACGGCGCGCGAGCCGCGCCGCTTCCGCCTGACCGCGACGGTCTCGCACATGGAGCAGGTCGGCCTGGATGCGGTGCCGCTGGTGGCGCTGCTGTCCTACCTGGTCGGCGCGGTGATCGCCTTCCTCGGCTCGACGATCCTGCGCGACTTCGGCGCCGAGATCTACGTGGTCGAACTGGTCAGCATCGCGTTCCTGCGCGAGTTCGCGGTGCTGCTGACCGCCATCGTGCTGGCCGGGCGTACCGCCTCGGCGTTCACCGCGCAGATAGGCGCGATGAAGGCGCGCGAGGAGATCGACGCGATCCGCACCCTCGGCCTGGACCCGGTCGACCTGCTGGTCATCCCGCGCCTGCTGGCGCTGGTGGTGATGCTGCCGTTGCTCACCTTCGTGGCGATGATGGCCGGTACTTACAGGCGGCATTACCGTCGGCGCGTTCGACCTGGGCATCCCGCCGCAGATGTACCTGTCGCGGATGCACGAAACGATAGAAGTGCGGCACTTCCTGGTCGGCCTGTCCAAGGCACCGGTGTTCGCGATGATCATCGGCCTGATCGGCTGCCTGGAAGGACTGCGGGTGGAAGGCACCGCGCAGTCGGTCGGCGAACGCACCACTTCGAGCGTGGTGCAGACCATCTCCTGGTGATCATCCTCGATGCGCTGGCCGCGTTGTGGTTCATGCACATGGACTGGTGAGATGGCACGCGACCTTCAGGAAAACGCGATCAGCGTGCGCGGCCTAGCCAACAGGTTCGGCAGCCAGACCGTGCACGAGGACCTGACCTGGACGTCCGCCGCGGCGAGATCCTCGGCGTGGTCGGCGGCTCGGGCGCCGGCAAGTCGGTGCTGATGCGCAGCATCCTCGGCCTGCAGAGGCCGGCGGAAGGCAGCATCGAGGTGCTCGGTGCCGATGCGCTGTCGGAGGACCCGGCCGAGCGGCTGCACATCGAGCGCAACACCGGCGTGCTGTTCCAGATGGCGCGCTGTTCTCCTCGCTGAGCGTGGGCGAGAACGTGCAGGTGCCGCTGAAGGAACACTATCCGGACCTGCCGGACAGCTGGCGCTACGAACTGGCGCTGCTCAAGGTCAAGCTGGCCGGGCTGCCGGCCGACGCGATCGACAAGCTGCCCTCGCAGCTGTCCGGCGGCATGCGCAAGCGCGCCGGGCTGGCCCGGGCACTGGCACTGGACCCGCCGCTGCTGTTCCTGGACGAGCCGACCGCCGGCCTGGACCCGATCGGCGCGGCGGCTTTCGATCACCTGCTGCTCACCCTGCAGCGCGCGCTGGGCCTGACCGTGTTCCTCATCACCCACGACCTCGACACCCTGTACGCTATCTGCGACCGCGTGGCGGTGATTGCCGACCGCAAGGTCGTGGTCAACGCACCCCTGCGGGAGGTCGAACGCTTCGACCATCCCTGGGTGCAGGAGTACTTCCACGGCCCCCGCGCGCGCGCGCGCGCAATGCCAGTGCCACCGCGACGGAGGCGGACTGAACCATGGAAACCCGCGCCAACTACGTGCTGATCGGCGCCTTCACCCTGATGGTGTCGATCGCGTTGCTGCTGTTCGGCCTGTGGGCCGCGAAGTACTCGTCCGAGCGCAGCTGGCAGCGCTACATGATCGTCTTCGACGAGGCGGTCACCGGCCTGTCGGTGGGCAGCCCGGTGCAGTACAACGGCATCTCGGTAGGCTCGATCGAGAAGCTCTCGCTCGATCCGCGCGATCCGCGCCGGGTGGTGGCGATCGTCCGCGCCGACGCCGCCACGCCGATCAAGACCGACACGCGGGCCAAGATGGCGATCACCAGCCTGACCGGCCCGTCGATCATCCAGCTGTCCGGCGGAACGCCCGGTGCGCCGCTGCTCACCTCGGTGGACCAGCGCGAGACGCCGGTGATCCTGACCACACCCTCGGCACTGCAGAACATCACCGACACCGCCAACCGCATCGTCGAGCGGATGGACCCAGTGCTCAGCGACGAAAACGTGGCCCACATCTCCGCCACGCTGGAGAACCTGGACAGGATCAGCGGCACGCTGGCCGCGCAGGACAAGGGCATGGAAGCGCTGCTGGTCAGCGCGCGCGACGCCGCGCGCAGCCTCGACACCACCCTGCAGACCACCAACGGCACCGTGCAGCGGCTGGACCGGAACCTGGTGCAGAAACTGCCGGACGTCATCGCCAAGCTCGAATCCACCCTGGCGCGGCTGGATTCGGCCGCCGGCAATGCCGATGGCATCCTCAGCGAGAACCGCGCCGCCATCAACAGCTTCGCCAATGACGGTATGCCCAGCTCGGCCCGACCCTGACCGAGCTGCGCGGCCTGATCCGCGACCTGCGCCAGATCAGCGACCGGCTCGAGAACAACCCCTCGCGCTACCTGCTCGGCCGCGACGCCCCGAAGGAGTACGACCCGCAATGAAGCCCCGTGCGCTCCCCACTTCTTTGCGCCTGCTGGCGGCGCTGGGCCTGCTGGCCGTGCTCGGTGGCTGCTCGCTGCTGGGCGGCGGCAAGCGCGAGCCGATCACCATCTATTCGCCGCAGGTGGCGGTGCAGCCGGATCCGTCTTGGCCACGGGTGGACTGGCAGCTGTCCATCGCCAGGCCCACGGCCGCCCGGCTGGTCGACAGCCCGCGCATCGCGGTGCGTCCGACGCCCGGCGCGAGCTGCAGGTATACCGCGGCTCGTCCCAGGCGCAGCCGCCGACGGACATGGTCGAGGCCAGCGTGCTGCGCGTGCTGGAGGACTCGGGAAAGATCGGTGGCGTCGGCCGCCTTGCCACCGGGATGCGCTCGGACTACCGGCTCGCCCTGGACGTGCGCCGCTTCGAATCGGACTACCGGGGCGGCGCCCTGCCCGTGGCCACGATCGAGATCAGCGCGACGCTGCTCAACAACCGCGACCAGCGCATCGTCGCCCGGCGCACGTTCCTGCGCGAGGCGCCGGCCGCGAGCACCGATGTGGCGACGGTCACCGACGCCTTCGGCCGCGCGCTTGCCGCGGTGTCCAGCGAGATCGCCGGCTGGACGTTGACGAACGGTCAAGCAGATATCGCTGTAGGCACCAGATAGCTCACTCAACCCTGGCCCGCATGTAACTCGTCGGGGCAACTGAACGAGGATCGGGATTCCAATGGCCGATTTGCATGTGCATTGTCCAGCCTGTAGCGCCGGCACCGGCAGCCACTATGCCGATGTAGATGGGTTTGCGTATTTCGAATGCGACACGTGCGGCAGCTTGTACATCGATCCTGCGATCCTCGAGCGCATGGATGCGGGCGACGAGCCGTTGGGGACGTACGCGAATGACTACTGGGAACGGGAACGGAGAGCAGCCATCGCTCGAGCCAACGGCCTGTCCCTTTGTCGCTCAGGGAGGCGATCCTGTATTGCCGTCGGTCGGTCACGCGCTTCCTGGACGTGGGCGCCGGACCTGGATTTCTGGTAGCTCGCCTGCACGAGTTGCTCGACCAGCCAGGTGAAATCGTCCATGGCGTGGAGAAGTTTCCACCGCAATACATGATTCATGGCCCGAACTACCATGTTGGCGAAATTGCCGATATGGATGGCACTTTCGATGCCGGGGTATGCATCGAGGTGATCGAGCACCTGACTCCGCGGATGCTTTCTGGTATCTACCTGGGCCTGAAAAAGGTCAGCGTCGAGGGAAGCCTGTGGCTTTTCAATACGGGAATGCCGGAGTACGTCCGACATGAGGATCCCGGCTATCTGGACCCCTTGGGGCGCGGCCATGTGGTGAGCTACTCCCTCAAGGCCGCCGAGGCGATCTTCGGGCCTATGGGCTTTGCCACAACCGCACTTCCCAAGAGAGCTACGCTTTCATAGCGGAGTACCAACCCGCCTCGCTGCCTGATTTCAACGAGCGCATTTACAGGCCTCTTGCCGAGAATCAGGCATTGCTGAAACGCAATGAACTGCTCTATCAAGCCACTTTCGAGACTGCCAGGGCGTCGTACTACTTCGGCGAGTTTCTTAGCCGGACAGCCTGGGCGATATCACTGGACGAACAGGTCCGCGCACTGGGGCAACAACTCATCGACCAAAGCCAATGTAGCGAAAAGTAAGATTTATCCGCTCCCCACAGGCCGCGCCGTGCGCGGCAGCGCGTGCTTCCAGTGGCGCTGGGTCGCGCCGGCCATCAACAGCAGGCTGCCCGGTTCCATATCTGGACGAGCCGCAGCTCCGGATCGTGCCGGTGGCGCAGCGCGAAACGGCGGGTCGCGCCCAGGCTGATCGATGCGATCACCGGCTGTGGGCCCAGCTCCGGTTCGTCGTCGCTGTGCCAGCCCATCGCGTCGGCACCGCTCCTGTAGCGGTTGGCGAGCACGCTGTTGAACGGTACGCCCAGCTCTTCCTGCAGGCGCCCGCGCAGCGCCGACAGCGCGGGCAGCCACGGCCTCGGCTCGAAACGGCTGCCCGAATAGCGGTAGGCCGCGTCTGCATCGCCGATCCAGCAGCTCAGCCGCGGCGACGCGACCTGGCGGCCGAACATGCGGATGCGGTGCACCTCCCAAGGCACCTCGCCCAGCAAGGCCGCCATCAGCACCGCGCAGTCCGCCGGGTCCAGCCAGCCCCGGGCCAGCCGCACCTGCGCGTCCTGGAGCTCGAATCCGGTCCAGTCCATCGCCCCACGCTAGCAGCCGCCGGGGCCGTCCGCATTGCCCCGCCCGCGCCGAACCCCGAAAATACGCACGAGCCATAGCAGCCAGCCGGAGCCGGGAATGACGCAGCACGAAGCCAGCACGATTGCGGCCGATACCATCGAGCGCGACGTGATGGAGTACGACGTCGTCACCGTCGGCGCCGGCCCGGCCGGCCTTGGCCTTCGCCATCCGCCTCAAGCAGCTGAACCCGGACATCTCGGTCTGCGTGATCGAGAAGGCCAGCACAGTCGGTGCGCACATCCTGTCCGGCGCAGTGATCGAACCCGGTCCGCTGGATGCGCTGCTGCCGGGCTGGCGCAGCAATCCGCCGCCGGTGTGCGTGCCGGCCGGCGAGGACGAGTTCTGGTTCCTGACCCGCGACGGCGGCTACAAGTCGCCGGTCGTGCCGCCGGGCATGCGCAACCACGGCAACTTCATCGTCAGCCTCGGCGCGATGTGCGCCCGGCTGGCGCCGCAGGCCGAGGCGCTGGGCGTGGAGATCTATGCCGGCTTCGCCGCCGCCGAGACCCTGCACGCCGACGACGGCACGGTGCTGGGCGTGCGCATCGGCGACATGGGCATCGCCCGCGACGGTTCGCACAAGCCCGGCTACACCGCAGGCATCGACATCCGCGCCAAGGTCACCGTGCTGGCCGAGGGCGCGCGCGGGCACCTGACCAAGCGCCTTATCAAGCGCTTCGGCCTGGATGCCGGCAGCGATCCGCAGAGCTATTCGATCGGCATCAAGGAGCTGTGGCAGGTGCCGGAAGGCCGGACCACGCCCGGCAAGATCGTGCACAGCCTGGGCTGGCCGGCCGACAGCCGCACCTATGGCGGCAGCTTCATGTACCACCTGGAGAACAACCAGATCGCGCTGGGCTACGTCAGCGGCCTGGATTACGCCGATCCGCAGTACAAGCCCTGGAAGCCTTCCAGCAATGGAAGAACCACCCGACGGTCAAGCCCCTGCTCGAAGGCGGCAGCATCCTCTCCGCCGGCGCGCGTGCGATCGTCACCGGTGGCTGGCAGGCGCTGCCGAAGGTGGAGATGCCCGGCGCACTGCTGATCGGCGACACCGCCGGCCTGCTCAACGTGCCCAAGATCAAGGGCACCCACCAAGGCGATCCGCAGCGGCATGCTCGCCGCCGAGCACCCACTGCCGCCGGCGCGCTGGAACCTGCGGGCTTCGATGCGAAGCTGCGCGCCTCCGACGCGATGGCCGAACTGAAGCAGGTCCGCAACATCAAGCCCGGCTTCAAGAAGGGCCTGTGGTTCGGCCTTACCAACGCCGCATGGGAAACCGCGCTCGGCGGCGCCTCGCCGTGGACGCTGAAGGGCAAGGCCGACTGGAGTTCGCTCGACAGGGCCGGCGAACACGAACAGCCCAGGCGCGACTACCTCGAGCGCAGCCTCGCCCCGCGCGACCGCCTGCAGGGCGTGTACTTCGCCGCCACCGAGCACGACGAGGACCAGCCGGTGCACCTGAAGGTCGCCGATACCTCGATCTGCGTGGAGCGCTGCACCGCCGAGTACGCCAACCCGTGCACGCGCTTCTGCCCGGCCGGCGTCTACGAGATGGTCGAGGACGACGCAGGACGTCGCCTGCAGATCAACGCGGCGAACTGCGTGCACTGCAAGACCTGCGACATCAAGGACCCGTACGAGATCATCACCTGGGTGACGCCGGAAGGCGGTTCCGGACCCAACTACCAGAACCTGTGACTGGAAAACGGAGAGGCCGGCGGGATCACCCGCCGGCCTCTCTGCATTTCTCTTCCCCGGCTGGTCCGGGTATCAGGCCGCGAACGCAACCCCGGTCTTTTCCTTCAGCTCGTCGATGCCCACGCCCGGGGCCGCCTCGACCAGCTTCAGCCCGCTGTCGGTCACGTCGAACACGGCCAGCTCGGTGATGATCCGGTCGACCACGCCGACGCCGGTCAGCGGCAGGGTGCATTCGGGCAGGATCTTGTGTTCGCCGTTCCCATGGTGTGCTCCATCAGCACGACCACGCGCTTCACGCCGGCGACCAGGTCCATCGCCCCGCCCATGCCCTTGACCATCTTGCCGGGCACCATCCAGTTGGCTGCGGTCGCCGCCGGCGGTGACCTGCATCGCGCCGAGGATCGCCAGGTCGATGTGGCCGCCGCGGATCATCGCGAACGAATCGTGGCTGCCGAAGTAGCTGGCGCCGGCGCGCGCGGTGACGGTCTGCTTGCCGGCGTTGATCAGGTCGGCGTCGACTTCGTCCTCGGCCGGGAACGGGCCGATGCCGAGCAGGCCGTTCTCCGACTGCAGCCACACGTCCACGCCTTCCGGGATGTGGTTGGCGACCAGGGTCGGCAGGCCGATACCCAGGTTCACGTAGGCGCCATCGCTCAGTTCGCGGGCGGCACGCTGCGCCATCTCGTCGCGGGTCCAGGCCATCAGTTGCCTCCTGCCGCGCGCACGGTGCGGTTCTCGATGCGTTTTTCCGGATGCGGGTTGAGCACGATGCGGTCGACGTAGATCCCCGGCAGGTGCACCTGGTCCGGGTCGATCGCGCCGACTTCGACCAGTTCCTCGACCTCGGCCACGCAGACCTTGCCGGCCATGGCCGCGGCCGGGTTGAAGTTGCGCGCGGCTTGCGCGGAACACCAGGTTGCCGGCCTTGTCGGCCTTCCACGCCTTGACCAGCGAGACGTCGGCGACCAGCGCGGTTTCCAGCACGTAGTGCTTGCCGCCGAACTCGCGCGTCTCCTTGCCTTCGGCCACCACCGTGCCGTAGCCGGTCGCGGTGAAGAACGCGGGGATGCCGGCGCCGCCGGCGCGCAACCGCTCGGCTGCGTGCCCTGCGGGTTGAACTCCAGCTCCAGCTCGCCGGTAAGGTACTGGCGCTCGAATTCCTTGTTCTCGCCCACGTAGGACGAAATCATCTTGCGGATCTGCCGGGTCGCCAGCAGCTGGCCGAGGCCGAAGCCGTCGACCCCGGCGTTGTTGGAGATGGCGGTCAGCTCCTGGCGCCGGAGTCGCGCAAGGCGGCGATCAGCGCTTCGGGAATGCCGCACAGGCCGAACCCCCACCGCCGCAGGTCTGGCCATCGGCGACCAAGGTCGGCGAGTGCGGATTTCGCGTCCGGATAGAGTTTGGAAGCGGCCATGCTGTCCTCGTTGGAAGCCCTTGCCCGGATTCTAGACGCGGAAATTGTGCGGCGCGACACGTACTTTCGGGCAATGGCGACATGGCCGCACGCCCGGGGCCATCGACATGGGCCTACCTGGGCACTCGCTAGAATCGACGCCCCCTTTCCCCCGATGGGAGCACCGATGACCCTTCCCGCCTTCAAGGCCTACGACATCCGCGGCCGCGTGCCGGACGAACTGGACGAGGACCTGGCCCGCCGGATCGGCGTGGCGCTGGCCGACCAGCTGGGCCCCGGTCCGGTCGTACTCGGCCACGACGTGCGCCTGAGCAGCCCGGCGCTGCAGGCGGCGCTGTCGCTGGGCCTGCGCGGCAAGGGGCGCGAGGTGATCGACATCGGCCTGTGCGGAACCGAAGAGGTCTACTTCCAGGTCGACCACCCGGGTGCCGCGGGCGGGGTGATGGTCACCGCCAGCCACAACCCGATGGACTACAACGGCATGAAGCTGGTCAAGGCGCAGGCCCGCCCGATCTCCTCCGATACCGGCCTGTTCGCCATCTCCGACGCGGCCGAGGCCGACACTGCGCCGGCCGCGGCCGCCCGCGCCGGCGAACGCGCCCATCCGGACAAGTCGGCCTTCGTCGCACACCTGCTCTCGTACGTGGACGCCTCCGCGCTCAGGCCGCTGAAGCTGGTGGTCAACGCCGGCAACGGCGGCGCCGGTACGATCGTCGACCTGCTGGCGCCGCACCTGCCGTTCGAGTTCGTCCGCGTCTTCCACGAGCCCGACGGCAGCTTCCCCAACGGCATCCCCAACCCGCTCCTGCCCGACAACCGCCAGGCCACCGCCGACGCGGTGCGTGAACACGGCGCCGATTTCGGCATCGCCTGGGACGGCGATTTCGACCGCTGCTTCTTCTTCGACGAGCAGGGCCGCTTCATCGAGGGCTACTACCTTGGTCGGCCTGCTGGCCCAGGCGATCCTTACCAAGAAGCCCGGCGGCAAGGTTGTGCACGACCCGCGACTGGTGTGGAACACGGTCGAACAGGTCGAGCAGGCCGGCGGCATCCCGGTGCTGTGCAAGAGCGGCCATGCCTTCATCAAGGAAAAGATGCGCGCCGAGGACGCGGTCTACGGCGGCGAGATGAGCGCGCACCACTACTTCCGCGAGTTCGCCTATGCCGATTCGGGAATGATTCCCTGGCTGCTGATCGCCAGCCTGGTCTCGACCAGCGGCCGCAGCCTGGCGACCTGGTCGAGGACCGCGTGCGCAAGTTCCCGTGCAGCGGCGAGATCAACTTCCGGGTGGCCGACGCGAAGGCGGCCGTGGCGCGCGTGCTCGACCACTACGCCCCGCTGCGGCCCACGCTGGACCACACCGATGGGCTCAGCGCCGATTTCGGCGACTGGCGCTTCAACCTGCGCAGCTCCAACACCGAGCCGCTGTTGCGCCTGAACGTGGAAACGCGCGGCGATGCCGGCCTGCTCGAGGTCCGCACCCGGGAGCTCGGCGGCCTGGTCCGGGGCGACTGAGCGGCAGGCGGCAGCAGGCCGGGCCGCACAGCCCATCCATACCCAAGCGCATGGGTCGAGGCTGTCCGGTAGAATCGGGGTCCCGCCCCGGGCAGCCAGCGCGACCGGGCCTGTCGAAGCTTTCGCAAGGAATCCCCGCACGATGAAGATCCTGGTCGCCTACAAGCGCGTCGTGGACTACAACGTCCGCATCCAGGTCAAGCCGGACGGCTCCGGCGTGGTCACCGAGGGCGTCAAGCTCTCGCCCAATCCGTTCGACGAGATCGCCCTCGAGGAAGCCCTGCGCCTGCGCGACAAGGGCATCGCCACCGAGGTGGTGGTGGCCACGATCGCCCCCGCCGATGCCCAGGCGCACCTGCGCAATGGTTTTGCGATGGGCGCCAACCGCGCCCTCCACGTGGTCACCGACCAGCCGGTGCAGCCGCTGGCCGCCGCCCGTGCGCTGCTGAAGCTGGTGGAGAAGGAGCAGCCGGACCTGGTGATCCTGGGCAAGCAGGCCATCGACGACGACGCCAACCAGACCGGGCAGATGCTGGCCACGCTGTGGGGCCGCCCCCAGGCCACGTTCGCCTCGAAGGTCGAGGTCGCGGACGGCAAAGCCACCGTGACCCGCGAGGTCGACGCCGGCCTGGAACCCTGGAGTCGACCTGCCGGCGGTAGTCACCACCGACCTGCGCCTCAACGAGCCGCGCTTCATCAAGCTGCCGGACATCATGAAGGCCAAGAGCAAGCCGCTGGAGACGCTGCCGCTGGCCGAGCTGGGCGTGGATGCGGGTCCGGAACTGAAGACCACCACCTACGCACCGCCGGCCAAGGCGCAGCAAGGGCGTGATGGTGAAGGACGCGGCCGAGCTGGTCGCCGCGCTGAAGCAGAAGGGGTTGCTGTAATGAGCGAGGTTCCCGCAGTGAAAGTACTCGTCGTCGCCGAACACCTGGACGGCAAGCTCAACGCCTCCACCGCGCGCACCGTCAGCGCCGCGCAGGCGTTGTCGCCGGCGTCCATCGACATTGTCGTCCTCGCCGCCGATCCGGCGGGCGTGGCCGCCGAGGCCGCGCAGATCGCCGGCGTCGCCCGCGTGCTGGCCGTGGCCAACCCCGCCAACGCCCATGCCATCGCCCAGGTGCTCGGCCCGCAGGTCGCGCAGCTGGCCGCCGGCTACAGCCACGTGTTCGGCCCGTCCACCACGTTCGGCAAGGACCTGATGCCGGTCGTGGCCGCCCTGCTCGGCGTCAACCAGGTCTCCGACCTGATGGCGGTCGAAGGCAGCCACACGTTCAAGCGCCCGATCTATGCCGGCAACGCGATCATCACCCTCGAAGCCCCTGCCGGCCAAGGCCGTAGTCGCCACTGTGCGCACCGCGTCGTGGCCGGAAGCGGCGCGCGGCGGCAGCGCCCCGGTGGAGGCAGCCACGATCGACGCGGCCCTGCCCTCGCACACCCGCCATCTCGGCCTTACCGCCGCCTCTTCCGACCGCCCGGACCTGCAGAGCGCGCGCCGCGTCGTGTCAGGTGGCCGCGGCGTCGGCTCGGAAGAGAACTTCCGCATCATCTACAACCTGGCCGACAAGCTGGGCGCGGCGGTCGGCGCCTCGCGCGCGGCCGTCGATGCCGGCTACTGCCCCAACGAGATGCAGGTCGGCCAGACCGGCAAGATCATCGCGCCGGAACTGTACGTGGCGATCGGCATCTCCGGCGCGATCCAGCACCTGACCGGCATCAAGGACGCCGGCACGATCGTGGCGATCAACAAGGACCCGGAAGCGGCGATCTTCGAGGTCGCGGACATCGGCCTTGGTCGGCGACCTGTTCGCGCTGCTGCCGGAACTGGAAGCGGCGCTGTGACCTGCGCCGCCCCGGCCGAAGCCCGGCGGGAATGATCGTCGGACAGGGACTGCTGGCGCGCGCCTTCGCTTCGCGCTATGCGGCGGACCCGGACGTCATCATCTTCGCTTCCGGCGTCTCCAATTCGCTGGCGACGGCCGCGGAGGGCTTCGAGCGCGAGCGCGCGATGCTGGTGCCGCTGCTGGATGCGGGCACGCGCCTCGTATATTTCGGCAGCTGCGCCAGCACGCCTGAGAACGCCGCGAGCACCCCCTACATGCGCCACAAGCGCGCCATGGAGGAACTGGTCGCGGCGTCGCCCAACGGCCTTAGTCCTGCGCCTGCCGCAGGTGGTCGGCGTCACCGCGAACCCGAACACCCTGACCAATTACCTCCGCGACCGCATCCTTACCGGCGAGCCGTTCACGGTCTGGGCGAATGCCCAGCGCAACCTCATCGACGTGGATGATGTCGTCGCGATCGGCGCCGAACTGATCGGCGCGGCCGCTGGCGGGCGTCGCGTATTCTCGATAGCCTCCGCCGATCCGCTGCCGATGCCGGAGATCGTGGCGATCTTCGAGCGCGTGCTCGGCAGGCAGGCCCGATGCACGACCGAGCCGCTGGGCAGTCCGCTGCACATCGACGCCTCCGAGGCCCCGGTGGTCGCCGGACGCCTGGGCATCGACCTGGCCGCGGCTACGCCCAGAACGTCATCCGGAAATACTATGCCCCACGCCCCTGAGCTTTCGGTCGTCATCCCCGTCTACGGCAGCGCCACCATCCTGCCGGCGCTGGCCGAGCGGCTGGAGGCAGCCCTGCTGCCGGCGCTCGGCGCCGGCAATTTCGAGGTCATCCTGGTCCACGATTGCGGGCCGGACGATGCGTGGAACGTGATCGTGTCGCTCGCGGCCGCGCGCCCGTGGCTGCGCGGCCTGGACCTGCGGCGCAATGCAGGGCAGCACAACGCGATCATGGCCGGCCTCGGCGTCGCCAACGGCCGCCACATCGTCACCATGGACGACGACCTGCAGCACGATCCCGACGACGTGCCGCGCATCGTCGAGGCGCTGCGCGCGGGGGCCGACCTGGTCTACGCGCAGTTCCCCGAGCGCAGGCACGCGCTGTGGAAGCGCGCGGGCAGCCGGTTCAACGACCTCGTCGCCCGCTACCTGCTCAAGAAGCCCAAGGGGCTGTACCTGTCCCCGTTCCGCGGCTTCACCCGCGGCCTGCGCGACGAAGCGCTGCGCTACCACGGCCCGTTCGTCTACGTCGACGGCCTGCTCCTGCAGAGCACCAGCCCGGGCCGGATCAACACCCTGACCGTGACCCACCACGCCCGCAACGACGGCCGCTCCGGCTACAGCCTGCGCAAGTCGATATCGCTGTGGCTGCAGATGGCTACCAGCTTCTCCATCGTGCCCCTTCGACTGGTCTCGCTGGCCGGCGCGCTGGCATCGTGCCTGGCGTTCGTGGTCGCCATCGCGGTGCTGGTGCAGAAGCTGCGCCATCCCGAACTTCCGGTCGGCTGGGCCTCGCTGATCGTCACCATCCTGTTCATGGGCGGCCTGCAGCTGCTGGCGCTGGGCGCGATCGGCGAATACACCGGCCGGGTGCTGCTGAACATCAACAACCGCCCGCAGTACGTGGTGGGGCGGACGGTCAACGTGGACGAAGGCGGGCGCGACTGACGCGCCGCGCCGGGCTGCGTCACATCCGACGGCGCAGCCACAGGTAGGTCAGCCTGCGCGCCTGCGCCATCAGCCGTGCCATGGCGTTGCCCACGCGCACGTCCTGGCCGAGAGCAGCGATGGATCGCGCGCGCGCAGCGCCTCGTGGAACGCGACCGCCTGCGCCGCCTGTTCCTTCACCAGGCGCACGCTCCACTGGGTGTTGCTGATCCGGAAACTGGCCAGCGTGCGCGGCAGGGCCACCATGTCGCCGTGGAGCATGATCCGGGTATAGGTGGCCTTAGTCGATCAGGTAGGGCGAGCTGTTGTCCCAGCCACCCTCGCGCTCCAGCAGCTCGCGCCGGAACATCACGCATCCCGGCTCGCCGAAGATGTTGGTCCCGGCGCGGACGGACCGCCGCACGGCCTCCCTTCCGGAAACCCGGCCCTGCAAGCCCGCTAGGCCACGATTGCGGATGACCACATTGCCTTGCGCGTCGATGAGGTTGCGCGGCGATGCCACGAACACCGCGCCCGGATTCGCATCCAATGCCCCGACCTGCTCGCGCAAGGCACTCGGTGCGATCAGGTCGTCTCCGCACACCAGCTTGATGAACTCGCCACGCGCATGTGCACTGACCCGGCTCCAGTTGGCCAGCGCGCCACCACCGGCCGCAGTCGGCTCGAGCACGCGCACCCGCGGATGGTCCGCATAGCGCGCAAGGATGGCATCACTTCCATCCGTGGACGAGTGGTCCGCCACCACCAGTTCGTAGTCGGTGTAGTCCCAGGTAGGATCGAATCCAGGGTGGTCGCGAGGTACTCTGCATTTCTGTACGCCGGCACCACGACCGATACGCGCGGGCTCATTCTCGCTTTCCTTCGCCGTCCGCGGACGGCCTGCGCCGAAACGAAAAATACCGATGGCCGACGTAGTTGAATACCACCACCAAGGACCGTGATGACGATCTGGGTCGGGATCGGTGGAAGACCCGCCACGTCGGACAGAAGGGTCAGCGCCACCGCATTGAGCAGCAGGCTCCCGATGTTGACGCTGGTGAAACGGATGAAATCGCGCCAGGCGTTGCCGGTGACCCGGAACACAAGGCGGCGGTAGACGAAGAACACCAGGGACGAGCGACACCACCCAGGCGATGCCAAGGCTCACCGCCGACGGCACCTCGGGTCCGAACAGCAGCACCAGCCCGGCGAACAGCGCGGTACTGAAGGCGGTGTTGGCCCCGCCGACCATGAGGAAAAGTACGCGCTGGTCCTTGACGAGCCGCATCAGGATGCCGGGTTCGCCTCCCGCGCCGGGCCGCTGGCCGCCGTCGAATCCGTCTTTCCGCTCCATCGGCGTCACTGCCTGTCCAACAGGTCCACGGATTCGAAGACCACGCCGTTGGTTTCCCCGTCGTGGAGGCTTGCATAGACCTCGCCCGTGGCGGCGCGTGCCGGAGCCTGCACCAGCATCGGGTAGTTCGCGGCTTCCTGGCCGACCTGCACCGTCTGGATCGAAGCACCGAGGAACCGGCCGCGCCCGTCGCTCCAGTTGACCTGCAGGCGCATCGTCGGCCGTGTGCCCTCCCGCGCAGCACGCGCGCGATAGACCAGGATGCGGTTGTCCAGCCGGCCTACGGGGACCGCGACCAGTCCAGCGGCGGCGCGGTCGCCCGGCAAGGTCACGCCGTCCTGCGCGACCGATGCCGCACCGGCCCAGCGCCATTCGGGCCAGTGTCCGCCAGTGCCGAGCGCCCGCATCGGCGTCGCTTCGAGCGACACCGACTCCAGCAGCACCGGCTGGCTCTCTCCATCGTGCAGGCTGGCGTAGATCAGCCCGCTTGCCGCACCTGCAGGCGGAGCCAGTGGCATCACGTGCTTCTTCGCCCTCGCGCCGACGTCGACCACCACGATGCTGGCATCGATGAAGCGCCCTGCGTCTCCCATCCAGTTGACCTGCAGGCGCATTCGCGAGGAGGCTTGGCCGGATCGCTCGACCGGGCCAGGGTAGACCAGGTTGCGTCCAACGAGCGATGCCACCGGCCGCTCCACGAACCCGGCGAAATCCGCGATCGGCCGCAACAGCAGCGCCTCGTCCTGGAATTGCGGCTGGCCTGCCCACTTCCATCCATTCCACGCCCGGCCTTCGCCGAGCGTGGCGGCGTGCTCCGATCTTCCACGCCAGGCCTCGATCGATGCAGGGTCCAGCATCGCCTGGAAGTCGCGCCCCCGGAGCTGGGCGAACACCGCCGCGCCATCGTCGTCGGTGCCCGTCCTGAGCAGGCCCACGTCCACGTCGCCGACGGCCACGCCCTGCCTGTGGATCTCCAGCGTCAGCGGCATCCTGAAGTTGAGGCGGGCAAACTCTTCCACGCCCTCGTACTCGCCCACCGACCAGACCGCCGCCACGCCTTCGCCCATCCCCATGAGCAGGGCATGGCGGCCGGCGGGCGCCATGTGATTCACCCCGGATGCCAGGTTGCGTGCCGTGCGCGACTCATAGAGGTTCGCGGTCGCCGACAACGCGCCGCTGGCCCAATGCGCGAGCGACAGCGACAACGACAGCGACAGCAGCGCGACGCGCACCCGACCGGAAGCGGCAGCGAAGTACAGCATCGTGACCAGTATGCCGACCGGAAACACCCATCGCGCCTCCTGGCGTCCTTCCCTGAGCAGGCTGGCCATCACCAGCATGCCGCCCGCCATGGTCAACAGGCCGAGTGCGCCGGCCACGGCGCGCCGGTTCCGCCGCACGCTCGCCAGCCAGCCCAGCCAAAGCACATGCAAACGCGACGGCATAGACCACCGACAGCCACCAGCCCGTCTGTTCGCCCATATTGAGCCGGCCGACGAACCACGGCTTGCCGAAGTTCATGCCGAAGAAGGCATTCGCCACATAGGTGAGGAAGATCACCGGCGTGTGCGGACCGATGACCACGGCGCTTCCCGAAGTGCCTGTGGATGCCGGCAGCGATCCCATCAGCTCGATCAACCCTATAACACCACCGGCGGCAAAGCACCCAGCAGTCCTATCATCGGCCACGTCCACCATGGCCGTGGGCGACGGTCGAGCAGCCCCGCATGCACCGCCAGGACGACAGCCAGCGCCGCGGTCCCGGCCATGAAACGCTCGTGAACCAGCACCATTGCCACCGCAAGTCCGACGGCGCCAAGCCATGCCGCCAGGCGCCCCGAGGTCATTGCTGGGATCGACAGAGCGATCACCCCCAGCAACAGGGCGATGCTCAGGGTTTCGATGATCCCCGCAACGTAGTCGAAGTAGAGCATGGCCGCAAAGCGGGAGCCGACGATGCAGCCCACCAGGGGTTGGGCCTGCAGGCGACTGGCCGCCGCGTGGCGGTCGACCAGCATCGCCGCCAGTGAGCAGGTGGCCGCCATCGCCGCCGCATTGACGCCCGCATACGCCCAGCGCGGCCATCCGGATTCGCCGCCCAATGCCCAGATTGCATTGAATATCAGCCGCGGCTTGTACTGCGATATCACCCGCAGCGAGTCGAGGAAGCCGTCCGCGTTGCGCGTGTCCAGCAGCGGCGAGATCTCGTCGCCGAAGAAATAGGGGTGGTACGCCCATGCCATCGCGAGGATGGCCAGGCACCAGCAAAGGCAGTGGTCCAGCGGGCCGAAGCGTCCGGTTCCCCCGACGCGCGCGCCCTCGATGCGCGAGGCAGCCTCATGCATTCACTTCACCTTCTCCGTTGCGTGTTGAGCGCTGCCACTGTTCCAGCGCCGCGATTGTCGTCCGATGCGACGGCGACGGGCCTTCCAGGCGCACGGCCGCGCCGATGCGCGCAGCCAGGCTGCCTGGATGTCCGATGTCGAGTCTCCCACCAGGAACGAGGTGGAGGCGTCCAGGCGATAGTCGCCGAGCGCACGCAGCAGCATGCCGGGCGCCGGCTTGCGGCAGCCGCACTCCACCCTCAGCTCGCCGATGCCCGCTTCCGGGTGATGCGGGCAGTAGTAGGTCGCCAGATAGGCGCGCCCTCGTCGGCGAAGCGCGCGTGCATCCAGCGGGTGTAGTCCTCGAACTGGGAGTGCGTGTAGAAGCCCCGCGCGATGCCCGCCTTATTGGTGACCACCACCAGCACGTAGCCGGCTGCCCGCGCCGCGCGGGCAAGGTCGAAGATGCCCGCCACCCATTCGGTGCGTTCGGCCGAATGCACGTAGCCGTGGTTGACGTTGATCACGCCATCGCGATCGAGGAACAGCGCCTTCTGGCGCCCCGTGCTCGTCCAGCCGGCCGCCGCGGGCGCCTCCGTGACGACCGGATCGCACACCGCGACGCTCATGCTCCCGTCGCCGCGAACATCGCCTGGGCCCGGGCATAGTCCTCGGGCACGCCGATGTCGATGAAATCGGAGGTCGCCTCGAAGGCAGCGACCTCGCCACGTTCGCTCCAGGGCCGCAGCAACCGTTCCTCGAACGACCACGCCGCCTCCCGAGGCAGGCGATCGAACGCTTCGCGTGCGAGGTAGTAGCTGCCGGCGTTGATGAGACCCGGGCCGCTGCCACCCTTCTCGCTGAAACCCGTCACCTTTCCGCCCGTGATCTCGACCGCGCCGTAACGCCCCACGTCCTCGACGCGGGCCAGGGCGATGCCCATTACGCATCCGGACGCGCGGGTAGCCGCCTCCGGGGCGGATGGCTGGTACCGCAGGAACGTGTCGCCATTGGCCAGGTGGACGCCGTCGCCCCTGACCTGCCCCAGCGCCAGGCCGATGGCACCACCGGTGCCCAGCGGCTCATCCTCCCGCGAATAGGCGATTTCGATGTCGCCCCAGCGATGACCGACCACCTGTTCGATCTGCCCGGAACGGTATCCGGTCGCGAGGATGACGCGGCGCAACCCGGCGCGCATGCCCGCGTCGAGCAGCCATGCCAAGGAAGGGCGACCTGCGACGGGCGCTAGCGGCTTTGGCAGGTCGGCAACGACGGGACGCAGCCGGGTCCCCAGCCCCCGACGAGGATGATGGCTTCGTCGGCTGCCATCAGCGCGGGAAGACCTCGCTTTCGATCAACGCGCACAGCAGGTGGCCGATGAACTCGTGGCCTTCCTGGATGCGCGGCGTCTCGTCGGACGGGACCTTGAAGCAGATCGCACAGCGTGCGGCCATTTCGCCGCCACCGGCACCGGTGAATCCGATGACCTTCACGCCCTTCTGCTCGGCCGCGTCCAGCGCGCGGAGGATGTTCTTGGATCGACCCGAGGTGGAGATCGCCACGAAGACGTCGCCCGCCTGGCCCAGCGCCTCGATCTGGCGCGCGAACGTGTAGTCGTAGCCGTAGTCGTTGCCGATGGCGGTCAGGATCGAGGTGTCGGTGGTCAGCGCGATCGCCGGCAAGCCCGGACGGTCGTAGTAGAAGCGGCTGACAAGCTCGCCCGCCCAGTGCTGCGCGTCGGCCGCGCTGCCACCGTTGCCGGCGAAGAGGATCTTCTTGCCATCACGCAACGCCGCCACGCACAGCGCCACTGCCTCTGCGATCTGCGCATGCAGCGCCTCGCTGGCCGCCATTGCCTGGAAGTTCGCGAGGGCCTTTTCGAACTCGGCGGTGATGAAGCGTCGGGTCGTGGTCTGCATCGATGCGGCTCCAGCGTTTGCGGGGGCGCGGCCTCGACACTTGCGTCGCCGGAGGCCACGGAGCCGGGCATGGTAGCAGACCCTTTCCGGACACCTGTCTGCCGCGCTGGCCCCAGTTCAGGCGGGCTGCAGCGTCTGCCTTGGCGGTCTAGCGATCGCCTGCACCGTGCGCGGCATCAGCCGGGGGCCGAGCCGGAGTACGTGCGCGGATGCCCCAGAGCGGTCGCTCGAACAGGCGCCACGACACCCACGCCGCCGCGAGCGTGAGTCCCAGCACCAGGCCCGGCGCCAACCACGGGAGACGCTCGGCCACGCCGAGGCGAAGGAGCGCGGACAGGACCGGCATGTGCCACAGGTACAGGCTGAAGCTGATCAGGCCCACCCATCGCAGTGGCCGCCACGCGAAGCAGCGCCGCAAACAGGGTTGGCCGTGGACCAGCGCCAGCAGCAGCACCGACCACAGCAGGCCGAAGTACAGGTACCACGTGCGGGTGATGGAAGCCTCGAACGGTATGCCGCGCAGCCGGCACCACACCGCGGGAATCGCCACGCACCATGCCACCAGGGCCAGCATTCCCAATCCCGTCCACAGGCGGGGGCGCGGACCGGCGACGGCCTGCCATTCATCGACGCGAGCGGCGAAAGCGCCGCACAGGAAGACAGCCAGGTACGGCCACAGGCGGACTTCGTTTTCGAGCGATCCGGACGGCGGCTAAAGTACAGGTTCACCGCAACCAGCGCCGCGATGAAGACCGCCAGCTGCAGCACGAGGGAGTATCGGGAACGCGCCATTCCGGCGAGCGCCAGGGCAAGAACCGGTAGCAGGAAATAGAACTTGAATTCGACCGGAATGCTCCATAGGACGCTCCGGCCTTCGCGCAGTGCCAAGGTGTTGCCACAGCGAGCCTGTATCGATGTCGTAGAACACCGACCAGGACTGGCCATGCGCCGCCCAGCTGACGGCCAAGGACGACGAGGTACAGCGGCCAGATGCGCAGCACGCGGCGCAGTGCGTAGTCGAGCTAAGGTCAGGCCTTCGCCCAGGGCGGCAGGCGGGAGGCGCAGCAGGTTCCGCGTCAGCAGGTAGCTGCTGAGCACGAAGAAGAGATAGACGCCGCTCTTGCCGACGCCGTGCAGCGCGGGCCTGAAACAGGCCGGCCGACGAGTAGTGCGAGGCCAGCACGACCAGCACCGCCACGCCGCGCAAGCCATCAAGGACATCCAGCTTTCCGGCAGCCGTGCCGGATCGATCCGGTCCCACCACTTCCCCCGTCGGGACGACATTCCCGCGCGTGTTGCCAAGGCGCCATCGTAGGGCCTGCCGGCGTGGCGGGACAGCCGCGCCCACCCGGGTTCCCGCGATCAGAAAGAGAAGGGCCCGCCGAAGCGGGCCCTTCCTTTACAGCTTTGGATCGAACTACCGCCGATTAGTGGCCGGTGCCGCCGTTCTGGTTGATCAGGTTGATGTTGCTGATCGTGTTGGCGGAGGTGTTGACGAGCTGGTAGATGCCCTTGATCTCCTGCTCCGGACCGGCAACCACGGCGACCACGGTGCCGCGGGCACGGCCCGAGAAGGTCAGGACGTTGGCCAAGGTTCTCGAACACGTAGGTCTTGCCGGCCTTGACCGTGTAGACGGTGTTCGGGACGGTGACGCTGTTGCCGTCTTCGGTCTGCGCCTTCAGGACGAAGGTGCGGTCCTTGGTGCCGGTGTTGCTGATCACCAGGCGGGCCAGCCAATCGCCACCGGCCAGCTGCACCAGCGGGGTCTGCAGGCGGACGCCATCCTGGACGATCTGGCCGGCGGTGGCCGACAGGTCTTCCACGCTGTTGTCGGTGGTGTTCAGCGACTCGTCGATCGACGGGACCAGGGTCACTTCCTCGTTGTCACCGGCGCCCAGGTCGTAACCCGCGTTCGGGGTCACGGTCAGGCCAGCGGTGTAGATGCCGGCCGGGATTTCCTCAGCGTTCGGGATGGCGGTGTAGACCCACAGGTCTGCGCCCAGGCGGTCGGGTCCACGGTCCAGGTGGCGGTGTCGCCGGCAACGGTGCCCGGAGTGCCATCGAACACGGTGTCAGACAGCCAGTCACCGAAATCACCCTCGACAGCCAGCTCGGCCGCGGTCGGGAAGATGTCGGTCAGGGCGATCGGGGTGCCGTCGGCCTTCAGGCGGACGTCCGGAACCAGCTCGATCTGGGCCCAGGCCAGACGGGCTTCGTCCGCGCTGGCGCTGACGCCGGTGACCGGGTACTTGAAGCCGGTGAACGACGGGTCGACCTCGACCGAGGCAGTCGCCTTGTTCGGGTCGGTGGTGAACGTGAAGCTCGGGGCGAACGAGATCAGCTTCTCCTTGGTCGTACGAGCCCGGGATCAGCTGCGTACCGCCGTTGCACGCGCCGGCAGCGGCCGGGTTGTCGTACAGGCCGACGGTGGCATACACGGTGTCGTTCTGGCTCTGGACCACGAACTCCAGCGTCGGCAGGCTGACGGTGATGTCTTCAGTCGGGGTGCCGGCGGCCAGGGGTGTTGGTCAGGGTGAAGAACGCGACGTTGTTGTTCACGTTCACCGAGCCGACGGTCACGCCCGCATCGCTGGTCACCGGGGTAACGGTGGCGTCGACCGGGGTGGCACCGTCGAGCTTGATGCACGCGTAACGCAGCTCGGCGTTGTTGAAGTTGTAGCCCAGGCCTATAATCACCGGAACGGTCAGGGTGGCCGGCATCGCGATTTCCTTCGCGTAGACGGTCGCTGCGGTATCGATCTCCGCCTTGGCCAGCGCGTTGCCGGACGCCAGCACGCCGACGACTGCGGCGGCCAGGACCTGCTTGTTGAAGAACTTCATGCTTTTTTGCTCCTAAGCTTAGGGTTGTTATTCGTCATGACACACACATCGTGGGCACCACTCGCCGTTCGCACATGCGCGTACCGGCGCCGATACAGAACCAAACGCGGAAGTTCAGCAACAAAAACCCCAACCCCACGTCCGGATTCACCCTGCGCATGCAAACCACACCCCAGCGCAGTCCCCAGATGTTGGGGCCAGAATAAAGCCACCATTCAAAAAGTGTCAACCGCTCAGCTGCCGTTCTGGAACATCAGCGGCAAATCGGCAATCCGCACAAAAAAAGGGGGATCGGACTGCCAAAACGGCATCAAGGAGCCGGGGGCCGAAGGCCCCGCCCATGCCTTGACCGCGGCCACGGCGGCGCCCGCCCGCGATCGCCTTGGCGGGCGCGCGTACTGCTGCCTCTGGAACACCGTGGCGAGTGCTAGTGCCCGGTCGCGGGCGGTGGCGTGCCGCCTTGGGCTCCCGTTGCGGGGGCGCCCGGCACCGGCTGCAGTGGCGGCGTCTCGGGCGGCAGGGCTACGGGCACTTCGCCCGTCTCGGCCGGGTTGTCCGGCCTCCCGGGCCAGCCCCGTCGTACTGCCCGAAACGGCTGCGCACGGCGCGGGAGATGTCTTCCACCCTGGGTGGCGTCTTCCAGCACATAGGGGTGATCAGCAGCAGCAGCTCGGTCCTGACCCCGCTCTTGGTACGGTTCTGGAACGCACGTCCCAGAATCGGGATGTCGCCCAGCAATGGCACCTTGGTCTTGCCGTCGCTGCTGGTGCTGGAGATCAGGCCACCCAGCAGCGTGCTCTGGCCATCGGCCAAGGCTCAGGCTTGTCTGCAGCTTGCGGCTGAGGATGCTGGGCGAGGAGATTTCGCTGGTGTCGGTCGGGGTGGCCTCGCTGACCTCCTGCGAGATCCTCAGGTCCACCCGCTGGCCCGAATGGACAACCGCCTCGATGTCGAGCAGCGTGCCCGTCTTGCGGTACTGGATCGACTGCAGGATGGAACTGTCGCCGCCACTGGTGGGCAGGTCGGCGGCCGTGGCCTGCCGGCTGGTGATGATGGGCACCTCGGTGCCAACATCGATACTGGCCGTCTCGCCGCTCTTCACCATGATGCGCGGGGTCGACAGGATGGTCACCCGGCTGTCCTTGGCGAACAGGTCGAGGGTCGCCTTGACCTTACCGGGACGACGACATGGCCGCCCATTGCAGGCCGCCGGGCGTGGCGATGCTCCTCAGCGCAGTGAGCGGGCCGGACATGCCGTTGATCTCGATGTTCTTCAGCGCCCACTCGACGCCGTGCCGCAGTTCGTCGGTGAGGGTCACTTCGGCCACCGTGACTTCGATCATCACCTGCCTTACCGGCTGGTCCAGGCGCGCCAACACGCCCTGCAGGGCACGCCAGCTCTGGGCATCGCCCGGAACACGATCATGTTGCGCACGCTGTCCGCGGCCAGGTGGCCGCCAAACCCGCTTACCGCCGTCGCCCGACCCGGGCGCGCGCGCGCGCCAGCCGCCGTGTTCGCCGCTGCCGAACCCGTTGCATCCGTTGCCGCGGGCACCGTGCCGTCGGCAGCGGGCATTGCAGTGCTTCCGGCCAACGCCTGGAGGACGGGCAGCATGGTATCCACGGTGGTGTGGCGTACCGCATATACGTACATGCCACCACCGCCGGCACTGTCGCTCGGCTGGTCCAGGCGCTCCACCCAACCGGCCACCATATCCAGCGCCTGCTGGCTGTTGGCGAACACGATCAGCGCATTGGCCGAGTTGACCGGCACGAAATTGAGTGCGCCCGCCTCGCCCGGACCGGACTTGACCGCGACACCCTGTGCGGTGAGCACCTCGTTGAGCTCGCGCGCCAGCAGTTCGGCGGGCAGGTACAGCGGATTGATCCGCATCGAGTACTTGTCGCGCAGCACGGACTGGTCCAGCGCGTCGATGGCCTGCATCGCCCCGCGCACCGCACCGCCCGGACCGCTGATGAGCACGGCGTTCGCCTCGACGAGCGGGGCGAAGTTGACCGACTTTCCGCCGAACAGCTCCTTGGCCTTGGGGATGACCGAGGCCGGGCGCCGGTACTGCAGCGGCATGGCCACGAAGGCCGTGCGCTGGCCCGCCGGCACGTCGGGCAGGGAACGGGTGAAGAACAGCTCCCCTGGTCACTGGAGCGCTGGTCCGTCGGCAGGAAGCGCAACACGCCACCCAGTTCCTCGACGCGCACGTTGTAATTGCGCAGCACCTCTTCCGCGACGCGGAAGGCCTGCTCTGGCGGCATCGGCTTGGCCAAGCTCAGGCTCAGCAGTTCGGAACGGTTGCGCAGGGACTGGTCGATCTGCACCGGCAGCCCCAGTTCCATGCCGTAGACGATGTTGATGAAGCTGTCGAGCGGCACGCCATCCAGCACCAGCGAGACCGGCTGGGTGCGGGTCATCGGCGGGATCCGGCTCTGCTCCTTTTCCGGCTGCATCCGGGCCGGGGTGGAGACGCTCGGTGCCGGACCCGGTTCGATCCGCGGGCGCGAATGCTCGGTCGAGCCAAGGCGCACCTGGGGTCTCGTCCACAGCCGACTCCTGCTTCGGCGGGCGCAGCGGTTCGGGCATCAGGACGGGCTGGGACGCGCAGGCCGCCACGAACAGGCCGATCAGGACCGAGGTCAGCGTCGTCCTGACCTTGCCGAGACTGGACCTCCGGGTATTGCCGGGACTCCCCGGTCGTACGGTTTGATCGAACATTTTCTTCCGGATTGCATGGGCGGCACGCCCATACTAAGATATGGAGGTCAAGCATCAGCGGCGTCTCCTGGACTTCGGAGCCGGCGGCGCCTCTTCCTGGACTTTGTAGGTATTGAACATCTCGCGTCGCTGCAACTCGCCCTTGGCATCCGTCCACTCGACGCTGAGGCCGGACACGTGGGTCACGTTGCCGCCACCCGGAAGCGCATCGCCCGCGCCGAGCGCGACCTTACCCGCTCCCGGCACGCTGAAGATCGCGACCGTGCCGCGCTTGCTGCGGGTCACGCCCACCGGGACCGGCCCGGGCACATCCTCTTCCGGCGCCGCGGACTTGCTCGGCTCGGGGGCCTTCGGCCAGGGCGCCCTCGCCTCCCAGCGCGCGTCGAGTTTCTCGAAATCGGGGCCATTGCCCGCGGGCAACTGCTTAAGGCGGGAAGGGTCGGCACTTCCGAGGATCCCGGCCGCGGCCCCTCACCCAGCAGCCACTGCGCCAGAACGCCGAGCAGGAACGCCGCAACCGCGGCCAAAGACAACCGCCATCCCGCCGTCATTGCACGTTCTCCGGAGCGGCGGCGTAGCCGGCTCCGCGCCGGTAGTAGGAACGTACGACCAAGGCTGACCCGCGCCTGCTCGCCGATTTCCAGGCGCTCGACCTGGATCCAGGGCAGGCCACGGGCGATGCCACGGATCAGGGCGGAATGCCCGAACGCGGGCAGCTTGCCTTCCAGGCGCGCCAGCACCTGCAATATGATGCCGGCTGGCCGGGAACGTCGAGCACCTGCTCGACCTTGACCGCGGGGTCGCCGATCCCGGCCGCCTTGGCGAATTCCGACAGCCACGCATGCACTTCGGCCTGCGCCTTACGGCGCTGGCCACGGTCAACATCTGCCGCTGCATGAGATCGAGCTCGACCTCGGCCTTATCGGCCTGCTTGATCCATTCCGGCTGGCCGCCGATCAGTTCCAGCCGCTCGCGCAGCTTCATGTCCGCCACCTGCTGCGCGGCGGCAGCGGTGGCGAACTTGCCGAGCCGGTCCAGGGCATGCAGGCCCAGGATCGCAAGGATCACGAGCACTGCCAAGGCGAAGACGCCGGTTTTGCCGCCATTGGCCGCGGACTTCGGCCAGCCGCTGCCCGATCATTCGCCCATCCCGTCGCTACCGCGGTGCGGCAGATTGAAGTCCAGCAGCATGCTACCGCTCCCCGTCGGGGTAGCCGTGAGATCGGCCAGCATCGGCGATGCGGCGAAACCCTCGATGAACCTGCGCGGATCGGTTTCGGCGCTGCGCACCAGGATCCGCAACTTGTCGGGGTCACGGTTCCAGCCGACCAGCAAGGCCCCTTCCGGCAACGCCTCCGAAACGTCCGCCATCAGCTCGTAGTCGCTGACTCCCTTCTGCAATTGCAGGAGCCCGTCGATGGAGGCCACGGCGACCTCGGCGCGTTCACGGGCGTCCAGCAGGGGGCGACCCTGAGCCGGGTCTCCTCCAGCCGCTTGGCCTCGTTCGCGCCCGCCACCTGCCAGCGGAGCAGGCTCGAGAGCTGCCAGCCGAATGCGAGGACGAACAGCAGCAGCAACGCCTTCCACGCCACCTGTTCACCACTTTCGGCGTCGATGGAGAAGCCGCCCCGGGCATCGGCCCAAGGCTCGTCCGACCAAGGCTGTCGCCACGGATTCGGGAACCGAGGCCGTGGCCGCCACGTCCAGACCGGACGAACGCAGGAAATGCTGCCAAGGCCGACAGTTCAGGGCCCGCCGCCCACCATTGGCTCGCTTTCAGGACGCCGTCCTGCCAGACCTGTCCTTCCACGCCGCGCTGCAGCTGCACCAGCCGCACCCCCGAATGTGCCGGCGCCGCGCGCAGCAGGCTCTCGGGAATCCAGCGGCGGACACGACCCGCCTCGTCCCAGGGCACCCAGATCCAGTAATGGGCCAAGGCCACCCTGCTGCCAGCGATATGGGTCCGAGCGCCCACCGAGGGTTCGAAGCGCGCTACCGCCAGCCGCGCCGCGGCGACCTGCTGCCGGGCAGGCAGCGAGGAGAAATCCATCTGTCGGTACTGGCAATCGGCACGCGGGACCACCCATTCGTGTCCGCCGAACAGGCCCTTCTGGCGAAGCTCGCCGCCATCTCCGATCAGGCTACGGCCCGCTGAGAAGAGGGCTGTCGATCGCTTCTGCAATGTCGTCATCGGCGGGGCGTTCTACCGGATAGGCGGCCAAGATTGTCCATGGCCCCCGCTGATCGGCGAGGGGCGTGAATTTAACATGATAACGCTGACCCCGCCCGATACGTCCCCAGACGTCCAGGCGCAAACGTCTCACCGGCCATGAACCGGTAATCCAGCAGGTTGTCGCCAGGCAGGCGCCCGCCGGCGAGGAGCTCCACTTCGGTGGCGCTGGAGAGCGCCTGCTGGCGGCGCCGGCGCAGGACAGCCTCGCAGCCTTCGGGGCAATTGGGAACCCACATCGGCAGCAGGGCCGGGGGCACTGTGTTGAGGTTGACGCCACCGCCATAGTTGACGGTGGCAAGCGCGGCCATGTGGCCCAGCGTCGCAGGGGGCAGCCTGTCCCAGCCCGGCACGCGGGCAAGCTCGCTGGGCAACAGGAGCGGGCGGTTCGCGGGAGGTGGCCGGTGCTCGCGCTGGTAGTCACGCCGCTCGGCACCCTCCAGCCGTACCAGGTCGTCCCTGTCGATGTAATCCAGCAGGGTGTCGCGCAGCCGGGGATCGACTCCGACGGCACGCCATGGATCTGCAGGAACCTGTCCACCCGGGCCGGCGAGGGCTGGATGATCGAAAGCAGCCCGGCCTCGTCCTGCACGGCGAAGGTGGTCGCGCCGCGACCCCTGTGGCGGGCACCATCCAGACGCAGCTCACCGCCGACCGGATCCCGGGTGATTCCCCGAGCTCGTCCAGGCGGCGCATCGAGATGGCTTCCTCGGTCAGGGGCGTCATCGGCAATCCGGCGCGGTTCAGTTCGCGGGTCGCGGCGATGTACAGCAGCGTGTCGCGGGTCTCGCTGACCGACACCTCGTCCTGGAAGCGCTCGCTGTCCAGGCGTGCGCGCTCGATCTGGGCGCGAGCCCAGAGCATCATCAGGCCGACCGACACGGCCACGCCGGCGAGCAACCACAAGGTCACCGCCAGCACGAATCCGGTCTGGGCGCGTGGACTAGAGTTCACCGGTCTCGGGGGTCGGGTGTCGATGTCGTCATCGCGGTCGCCGGGGCGGCCGCCGTCGCCCGCCGAATCGATGCGATTGGACGCGCGCAGGTTGGCCGGAAGATGGACCATCCAGTGCAGCCGGGTGCCCCGGCGGTCGATGCCTATGAAGAGGAGCAGCCGCGGCAACACCCCGGCGTCGGCTCCCGGCTCGTCCAGCGCGTCGTCAGGGGGTGCTCGTCCACTGCGAAACCCACTCGCCGCCGGCGTCCATGTACGCGAACCCCGCCTCGCGCAGCGGCCCGGGCACGACCACCGGGTCGCCGACCGCCGGATCCGAATAGTGCAGGGCGAGCTGGCCATCGGCGTCGGCGCCAAGCCACCAGCGCACCCGTGTACTGCCTGGGCGGCCAGCGGCGCGCCGCTGACGTAGGAGATCTCCTGCGGGGCGCCATCGAATGCATCCAGCACCCCGCGCAGCGTCGGCGGCTGGGCCGCGACCACGGATTCGCGGAACCACGCTTCCTGCAGCAGCATCTGCCGGGACTGCGCCTGGACGCGGAGGATCCGCGTCCGCAGCTGCATGGACTGGTTCAGTGCCTGCATCAGCATCGACACCAGCATCGCCACGATGACCAGCGTGACGACGGTTTCCAGGAGCGTGAACCCGTCCTGCCTGCCTGTGCGGATCGCGCTCACAGCGTGGCCGGCTCGCGGACCTGGCGATAACCGACGCGCCGGAGCTCCAGTTCGGCGAAAGGCCGGCCATCGCGATCCAGCTGCAGATGCATCTGGTACAGCCCGACCTGGTAAAGGCCCGCCTGCGTGTAGCCGGTGGCCGCATCCCGCGGCGGCTCCAGCGGCTCGGACGTCCAGTGCAGCACGACCTCACCCAGCTGCTGCCGACCCTCCGGCGCGAGCGCCGGGTTCACGGTCTGCATCCAGGCCAATGCATCGCGCAGGGCGGACTCGCGGGTGCGCGCCTCCTCTGCCTTGGCGACCATTCGCACCGACTGGCCCATTGCCGCGAACAGCGCCATGCCCACCGCCGCGAGGATCGCCAGCGACACGATCGCTTCCAGCAGCGAGAAGCCCGCCACGTCACTGCGTCGCATAGCTCACCCGGCAATCCGGCGGCGCCAACTGCCATTCCTCGGCCGCGCCCCCGCCGTCGACCCGGACCGTCGCCGGCGCGCACATGCCGTTGTCCTGCACGTGCACCTCGGTCTCCGCCACGACGGACCAGCCCTCGGGGAGGTCCACGACTTCCGCGAGGCTTTCCCCTGGAGGGATCGCGATCGCCCGCCCCCGCTGCCTTGCCTGGAGCGGCAGATCCTCGAGCTGGCGCTGCACTTCGGCGCGATCGCCGCTGCGGGCGATCGCCTCCACCGTCCCGGACAGGCGCGGCACGACCAGACCGACCATGAAGGACATCAGCACGAGCACGATCAACAGCTCCAGCAGCGAGAAGCCGCTGGCGCCGCGACGATCAGGGGGAAGGAACCCGACGTCCGCATCGTTCCCCTCCCCGCCCTGCTTGCCGTCGGCGCCGAAGGAGTAGATGGCGAACGGCAGGCCATCGCGGCCGGGGATCGAATACTGGTACGGCGTACCCCACGGGTCCGCCGGCACCGCTTCGTCCAGGTAGGGACCATGCCAGCGCGCCTTCGCGCGTTCGTCGGTCGGCGCCGTGTACAGCACGGCCAACCCCTCTTCCGCGGTCGGAATACGGCCGACCTCGAGCCGGAACGTTTCCACCGCGCCGCGCAGCAGCCGCGTCTGGGTCTCGGCGACCTGCACCTTGGAGCTGTCGACGCGACTGAACAGACGGGGGCCGACCAAACTCGCGATCAGGCCGATGATGACCAGCACGACCAGCATCTCGAGCAAGGTGAAGCCGGCATTGGAGCGGGCGGCGCGCATAGGAACTCCGTGGAACGGGGATTCAGAGGGGAACTTCGTTGATGCTGGTGATCGCCAGGATGATGGCGGTCATGATGGTGCCGACGATCACGCCGATCAGGATGATGGCCAGCGGCTCGATCAATTGTAGCGCGCGCTTCATCCGGTCCCGGCCGATGGTTTCGTACAGCTTCGCAAGCGCCGCCAGCAGCTTCGGCAGCTCGCCGCTGGCCTCGCCTACGGCGACCAGGTCGTAACCGGTCGGATTGAGCGCGCGGTGTTCGCGCAACGCGGCCGAGAGGGTCTTGCCTCCCTTCACCGCCTTGGCCACCGAGGCCAGGCGGTCGCGGAGGAACTCCATCCGCACTGCCGAGGCGGAGAGCCCCAGCGCGCGGATGAGCTCGACCCGCCCGGCCAGCAGCGCCGACAGGGTGCTCGCCCAGCGTCCGACCTCGGCTTCGATGAGCCATTCGCCCAGCACCGGCAACCGCGAAGCGCGCTCGGCGAGCTTGCCGGTGAAGCCCGGCGATTTCAGCAACCCCCGCACCAGCAATGCCAGCAGGACCACCGCCAGCAGGACCATCCACGCATGTTCGCTCAGCCATACCCCGCTGCTGATGGTCCAGCGCGAGAGCGCGGGCATCGTATCGCCATGCTGGGTCAGCAGGCCCCGAAGCGCGGCACGACCCACATGAAGATGATGCCGACGGCGGCGATGCCGGAGGTCACGAGCACGGCCGGATAGATCATCGCGCCGGTCATTTTATGGCGGACGCGCTGGTCGTACTCGAACTGTTCGACGCCACCGCGGATCGACTCGGCGAGGCGGCCGGTGGCTTCACCGGCATGTACGAGCTGGTGGAAATACTCCGGCACGGGCAAGCCAGCCTCGCGCAACGCCGAACTGAAGCTTTCCCCGCGTCGCACCGAGCGTTCCATCCCCGCGAATGCACCGGTCAGCATCGGGTGGTGGCTGGACTTGGCCATGGACGACAGGGCCGTCACCAGGGCCCACGCCCGCTTCCAGAAGCGTGGTGAATTCCTGCAGGACCAGTTGCAGCTCGCGCGTGGAGGCGTTTCGACGGCGCGGGCCGCGCCAGCCTGCCCCCACCGACTTCAGCGAATAGGGCGTGAGTCCCTGCTGGGCCAGTTGCCGCGATGCTTCGCCATCGCTGGACGCGTCGATCGTACCGGTGACCTTCTTGCCGGAACGGTCGACGGCCTCGTACTGGAAAACGGTGGGCTCAGCCATCTGTGCCGATGCCTCCGCTGACCCGGATGACCTCCTCGACCGTAGTCAGGCCCGCTCGCGCCTTGAGCAGGCCGTCCTCGCGCAGGTCACGCCCGCCCTGCTCGGTCGCCTGCGCGCGCATGCGTTCGGCGGTGGCGGACGTCAGTATGAGTTCCTGCATCGCCGGCGTGACGTCCACGAGTTCATAGATGCCCAGGCGCCCGCGGTAGCCGGTGCCCTTAAGAACGGGCACAACCCACCGGTCGTCGCCAGTTCGCGGCGGTTCCCGGTTCGGCCAGCCGCTCGACAAGGTGCCCGATCGACGGAAGGACTTCCGTCGGGACGCTGCAATGCGGGCAGACGCGCCGCACCAGGCGTTGCGCCTGGACCGCGCGCACGCTGGTGGCAACAAGGAACGGCTCCACGCCCATGTCGATGAGCCGGGTGAAAGCGCTGACCGCGTCGTTCGTATGCAGCGTCGAAAGCACGAGGTGGCCCGTCAACGCGGACTGCACGGCGATCTCGGCGGTTTCGAGGTCGCGGATTTCGCCGATCATGATGACGTCCGGATCCTGTCGCAGGATCGCGCGCAGCGCGCGGGCGAACGTGTAGCCGATCTCCGCGTTGGCCTGGATCTGGGTAACGCCGGCGACCTCGTACTCCACCGGGTCCTCGACCGTGATCATCTTGCGGTCGCGCTGGTTCATCTCCTCCAGGGTCGCGTAGAGGGTCGTCGACTTGCCCGAACCGGTGGGGCCCGTGACCAGCACGATCCCGTGCGGCTCGCGCGCCCATAAGGTGCGGAACATGACGATGTCGCGAGGCGAGAAGCCGAGGCGGTCCAGGCTCAGGTCCTGTCGCTCCTTGGGCAACAGGCGCAACACGATCGATTCCCCGTGCACCGCCGGGACCGAGGATGCACGCACATCCACCCCCCGCCGCTGACGCGGGTTCCCAGGCGTCCGTCCTGCGGCAGCCGGCGTTCGGCGATGTCCATCCCGGAGATCAGCTTCACGCGCGAGGCGACGGCCGGGTAGCGGCTGGCCGGCAGGGTCATGCGCGTATGCAGGATGCCGTCGATCCGCATGCGCACGTGGAAGACCTGTTCTTCCGGCTCGATATGGATGTCCGAGGCCCGCTGGTCCATGGCCTGGGGCGAGGATGTTGTTCACCAGTTCGATGACCGGCGCTTCCTCGGCAAGTTCCCGCAGGTGGCTGACGTCGTCGTCCCATGCCGCATCGCCGGCGGCGCGGTCGCTGCCGACCATCTCCAGCAGGCGATCCACGTCCTGGGACTGGGCCAGGCAGCCAGGCCCAGCGGCGTCCCGCGAAGGCCCGGCCCAGGGCTTCGTTCACGAGCGGATCGAGCGGATCGCGGCCCACGGCGATCAGCCCATCACCTTCTTCGGGCGACTCCCAGGCCGCCACGCCGTTGTCCAGCCACCAACCTTGGGAATAGGGCGTCCCGGCGAGGGCGACGCGGATGGCCTCGCCATTGGCCGGCCATTCGACCCCACGCAGCAGCGGGATCTCCAGCTGCTCGGCAAGGACCATCATCAGGGTCTCTTCCGAGAGCGCGCCCAGTCGCACCATGGACGTTTCCGACCCGCCCTCCGAACTGTTCCTAACGCCAGGGCCTTGGTCACGTCGGCGGCCGAGACCACCTGTCGCTCGACCGGATCTCGCCCAGGCGACGATGGCGGATCGCCGTCCCCGCAGGGACGGCTTGTATTTCGACGGCGCTAGTCATGTCGGCATTATCCAGCCAAGCAGCGGCCCGGTGGCAACCGCCCATGGACGGCCGCCCGGCGCCGCCCGTTCAGCCGATCCGCCAGGAAGAAGCCCCGTGCGGGGTGAAGTGGGCGTCGTACAGGGTTCCGGCCGACTGTGACAGCGCCCGGACCAGCCGCACCCGGTCGCCCGGGTCGCAGATGAACATCATGAACCCGCCGCCGCCGGCGCCCGAGACCTTGGCCGCGCGCGCGCCGTTGGCGAAAGCCAGCGCCTCGATCTCGTCGATCATCGGGTTGCTGATGCTGGACGCGCTCAACTTCTTGGCCTGCCAGCCGGACTGCATCACGTCGGCGAAGCGCTGCAGGTTGCCGCGCAGCAGTGCCTCCTTCATCTGCACGGCCTCCTGCTTGAGCCTGTGCATCGCGTCGAGCGACTGGCTGTTGCCCTCGCGGACATTGCGCGCCTGCTCGTCGATGATCTTCGCCGACGCCCTCGACACCCCGGTGAAGTACAGCACCAGGCTGGCCTCCAGCTCGTTCCGGATCCATTCCTTGATTCGCAGCGGGTTCACCACGACCCGGTCGCCGGCGTAGAACTCCATGAAGTTGAAGCCGCCGAAGGCTGCGGCGTACTGGTCCTGCTTGCCACCCGACAAGCCCAGGTCCTTGCGCTCGATATCGAATGCAAGCTGCGCGATCTCGTACTCGCCCAGGGCCAGACCGAAATACTCGGCGAACGCCGCGACCAGGCTGACCACCATCGTCGAGGACGAACCGAGCCCGGAGCCGGGCGGGGCGTCGGAATGGGCACGGACCCGGATGCGCGGACGATCCCCTCCCAGCAGCTGGTTGGCGATGCGCAGGTAGACGCCCCGGATCAGTTGCGTCGGTCCCGGATCGAGCGTCACGGCATCCGGATCGAGCTGTTCGCGGTGGTCGGCGTCCTGGGACTCGAACTCCACCAGCCCGGATTCCGAGGGCGAAATCGTCGCGTAGGCGAACTTGTCGATGGTGACGTTCATGACGAAGCCGCCGTGCTGGTCGCTGAATGGCGACACGTCGGTACCGCCACCGGCCAAGCCCAGCCTGAGCGGCGCCCGTGACCTGACAATCATGCGTGTTCCTCCTTGTTGCGCCCCCGCTGAGGGCCTCCACCAGACGGTCCGACAGGGCCTGCCGCGAGAACAGCGCGCGGGCCAGCGCAGCCCCGCCACGGGAGTGGCGCAACCATTCCGCGTCGTCTTCGAGCAGGCGCGTGATGGCCCCGGCGATGTCGGCCGCCTCATCCGAGACGGTGGCCGTGGACTCCGCCCGGCAGGCCCTGCGCGCCCACCCGGGTCGTGACCAGCGGCACGCCGCTCTGCATCGCCTCCACCACCTTGCCCTTGACTCCAGCGCCATAGCGCAGCGGGACAACCGCCACGCGGGCTTCCGCGTAGTGCCGCGCCAGCTCCTCGTCGCTCACGTAGCCGGTGACCTCGACGCGCGGGCCGGCCAGCCCACGGACCTGGTCGGTCGGGTTGGCACCCACCAGCGACAGCTTCAGGTCCGGGTAGCGGCTCCAGATCGCCGGCATGACCTGATCCACCAGCCACATGGCCGCATCCACGTTCGGCGGGTGGGCAAAGCCGGCAACGAACAGGACGCCCTTCCGGCCCTGCGGTTGCGCGGCGTCGTTGAACGCGTCGAACGCGTAGGGCGGCAGGGCCGCGACCCGCGCCCCCTCCACCAGTGCGGCGACATCGTCCGCCTCCTCCTGCGAGGGATAGAGCACGATGTCGGCGTCCTGCCAGATCTGCCGTTCCATGCGGCCGATCCGCTCGCCCTCCTCGAGCAGCTCCGCACGCCCGGTGACCTCCGCCTCGCGGGCCAGGCGACGGAAATGCAGGTCGTGGCCGTAATAGGCCACGCGCACCGCCGGGGCGTGCTTGCGCAGGGAACGCAGGTACGGCAGGGAAATGTGCGGCCGCGAAAGCAGCACCGCGTCGAGCTCGCCACCGCACTCGGCAAGGTAGCGGTCGAACCCGCCCACGCGCTTCTCGCCGTAGATGATCTCAACGCCACGCAGCTGCAGTGCCGGGCCGTACTCCGGATCGAACCAGAGGTTGTCGGGCCAGAACTTCACCACCCACCCTGCCGCGAGCAGCGCCTCGATGAAGGCGACCATGGAGCGCGAACCCGCGTCGCGGTCCGGCTGCGGGATGTAATGGTCCACCACCAGCGCGATCTTCCGGTCCCAGGCGCGGTCGCGCGCCCTGAACACGTTCACGGCGTTCGGATAGTGCGACTGAAGCTCGGCCGCCCAGCGCTCGCGGAACTTCCCCTGGTTGATGGCCTGGTAGGCCTTGATCCCGCTGCCGGTGTCGGTGCCGTGCGAAATACCCTCGAAGTGGACGACGCTGGAGAAGGGCGTGTAGTACACCTGCAGGCCGGCCTTAGCGCACCTTGAAGGCCAGGTCCGAGTCTTCGCAATAGGCAGGGGCGTAGTACTCGTCGAAGCCTCCGAGTGAACGGAACAGGGCCAGCGGCAGCAGAATGCTGGCGCCGGAACAATAGTCGGCGCGCCGCACGTAGTTGAATTCATGCTCGGCAGGATCCTGCAGCCGACCGTAGTTCCATACCGAACCGTCCCGCCACACGATGCCACCCGCCTCCTGCATCCGGCCGTCCGGATAGACCAGGCTGGGAACCCGCCATGCCCGCGTCTGGATGTCGTTCGAACACGTCGAGCAACCCTTCCAGCCAGCCCGGCAGGACCTGCGTATCGTTGTTCAGGAAACACACGAATTCACCGCGGGCCATGTCGGCCGCCGCATTGCACGAACGCAGGAACCCCAGGTTTTCCGGGTGCTCGTGGTAGCGCAACCCGGGAACCTTACCGAGGCGCCCGATCTGCGGATCGCCAGACGCGTCCTCCACGACCAGGACCTCGTACGCGACCGCAGGCCGGGATTCGACGATGGATCGCACCGCCGCGGCGGTATAGCCGAGGTTTCCGTAGGCGGGGATCACCACCGTGACCCGGGGTGACTCGCACGCGGGGAGTTCCAGCCCTTCGAGCAGCGGTTCGGGTGCCGTCCCCGCCGCGATCGGCGGTTGGATCACCTGCTGCCGCTGCATCCGCCCGATCAGCCACTTCTTCGCAGGACGGGCCACCGGCGCCAGCCACGGCGAGGCGCCAAGGCCCGTGCCGCGCAGCGATGCGGCGACCGAATGCCAGTCGCCGCGCAGCAGGCGGCCCATAACCGCAGGGGCCGCGTGAGCCGCCACGACCGCGAGTGGCGCATGACATCGAGCTCCTGGTGCAGCCCGCGGATTTCGTCCCGGAACGCATCGCTGCGCTGCACTTCGGCCTGCAGTGCCTGCACACCACCGTGGATCTCTTGCACCTTATGTCCTACACCGATGACCCGGTCGCCCAGGTCACGCACCTTGGTCTCCCATCCCCACCTGTGCTTCCCGCATCTCGAGCACCGACCTCACCAGCGCCTCGACCCGCTCGTCGCTGCGGCGGGCAGCCTCCTCCTGTCGCCTGCCGAGCTCGTCCATCTGCTGGCGCAACGCTTCCGCTTCGCGCCCTTACGCACGTGCAGTTCCTCCACACGCCGGAAAACCGTGTCGCCGGTCTTGATCCCCTCCAGCTCCGCATCCAGGGCATGCGCCCACTGCGCGACCTTCGAGTGCTCGTCCTCCAGGCGGGCATGGACCTCGCGCAACCATTCCAGGTCACGCCGTACTCCCCGGGCTGCGTAGACCGCGACCCCGGCCGCACCCTCAACTTCGGCAAACGGAGCGACAACGAGGCGCGCAGCCTCGAACTCGGCCAGGTCGCGCCCGCCGACGCGGCCGGAAGCAGCGCGCTGGAAATCCTCCTCGCGCCGAAGCCAGTTGCCGAGCTGCGCCTCGTCGGGCACCAGCGAGGGCGAAACGGCACGGGTAAGCGCGCGCAGGAATGCGGCGACCACCAGTTCGGACTCGTCGTGCGGCCGTGCGACCGGTGGGCACGAGGCCAGGGTTTCGGTCAGGCTCCGGAACACGAGGAAGCCCAGGGGGATGTCGCTCGTGCTCGCCCACTCGTGGTCGATGAAGCGCGCCGTGCCGTCCGCGCCATGCATCAGGTTCTGCGGCAGCAGGTCGAGGCAGTACCCGGGCAGCGGGTAGTCCGGCGGGTAGCCAAGGCGTGCGAGCTCTCCCGGCGACAGACCGGCGGCCTCGCCTAGGGCGTCGAGCCACGCGACGAGCCAGTCCCGGAAGTCCGCCGCACGCCAACCGTCCCGCCGAAGGCCGCGATACAGCAGGCGGATCGAGGACTCCCCCGCGTAGTACGCCTCGTCCAGCGGCTGAAAGCGGTAGCCCCCGGTTTCGGCGGCTTGCGGAGCCGCGCGCCGCCGCGCCACCAGCGTCGATCCATCAGGACGACGTTCGAACGTGGTCTCCTTGCAGTACGAGGGCAGGCGATCCACCGAATAGTGGTACGCGGAGCGGTCCACGTTGCCTTCGCCGTACACGGGACCCTCCCCGTCGCCGGCGTGTGCGACGACGAGGAACGAGTTGGCCATGTCAACCAGCAGCCCGTTGTCGACGAGCACGCCCTGGCCCGGTCCAGCGGGAACAGCGGGGCGCCCTGCAGGTCGCGCTCGTGCGCGGAGGAGGCCTCGGCCAGGGCCGCACCGCCATCGAAGCCCGGCATCGCTTCGTTGCCTTCGCTCAGCAGCACCGAAGTGGGCAACTTGTAGTCCGGGAACGGCAAGGCGAAGCCCGCGCGCGGGAATCCCGCGAAACGCAGCATCGCATCGAGCTCGGCGCGACCCCATGTGCGCGGCCCGTCGGATTCGTAGAGGTCGCCGACACCCAGCATCGGCCGGCCCAGATGGTCCTCGGGAGCGCCTGCGAAGTACTTCAGGCCCAGCTTGTTCTCGATCGCCAGCAGGAGGACGCCGCCCGGCTTGAGCAGGCCGCGCGCCAGGCGCAGCCAGTGGATCGCGGCGTCTGCCCGGGCGCTGAACCGGTGCGCGTATTCCAGCACCCCGATCAGCGTCACCGCGTCGAAGCGCTCTCCGGCGGCGGCGAACGACTCCAGTTCGTCGACGACCACGCTGACATTGGACAGGTCACGGCAGCGGGCCGCAGCCACGCGCGCGCGCCTACCGAGGGCTCGATCGCCACCAGCTCGCTCGCGGTTTCGCCGAGGTAGCGGCTCAGCGCGCCGCATCCCGCGCCGATTTGGACCCTTCCCTGCAACAGGGATGCGAACGGCCTGAGCAGGCACGAGCGGCGCGCACTGAAGTAGTAGCGGGTCGGCCAATCGCGTATCAGGGCTGCCAGCTCGGGCGAGAGGGTCGAGCGGTCGGCGCAGGATTCGACCGCCTCGAGCAGTGCACGCTCGACTTCGTCGCCGTCGCTGTAGGACCAGTCTGGCGTCGCGCCCGTCCGGATCCAGAGGCCGGTTTCGGCGGCGCGCGCATAGCGGGTCGAAATGCCGTTGACCTCCATCAGAGAACCCTCAATCGTGCGCCCAGGTCGGTGATCCCCATAAATGGATCGGCCGCCTCGACGCAAAGGTGGACGGCGTCGTAGCGACGGTCGTGCGGCACCACCTCACCGGAAGCGTCCCGGCTGGCGATGCCGACGGAAACGAAATAGTCGCCCGGTGCGCAGTTGAGTTCGAACGTGCAGCGGATCACCCCGCTGCCTGCTTCGGGAGACAAGGGTGTTTCCATTCGCGTCATCTCGGTGTTGGTGCCATACACGGTCAGGCCTTCCTTGGTCTTCAGGGTGATCCCGAAGATGGGCCGAACAAGGCTCGCGGAGAACCTGCAGCGGACGTAGCAGGTGACCGTGCTGCGCGCCCGCACCTGCTGCGGGAACGCTTCGGCCCCCGCGAACAGGGCGAAATCCATGACCTCGGCACGCCGATCACCCCAGCGATGCTCATAGGGGTTGTACAGCGGGCGCGACGCGAACAGCGGCTCGGGGCGGCTGGCGAAATCCGGATCGAACTCGTGCAGCTGGACGGGAAGCTCAACCGGCACCGGCTCGCCTCCCGGCACGGGATTGGCCTGCTCGGCAGGGGTCCGCCCATACAGCAGGTCGAGATACTGGTTGACGATCGGTCGCGGCAGTCCATCGGCCACTTTGCGCCCGCGCTCGAGCAGGACCGCCCGGTCGCAATGGGTCACCACCTGCTCGGTCGAATGGGTCACCAGCAGGATGGAGGTGCCGCGCTCGCGCAGCGCCTTGAGCCGCGCGAAGCACTTGGCCTTAAGCGCGCATCCCCGACCGCGAGTGCTTCGTCCACGATGAGCACGTCAGGATCGATCTGCGCCTGCACCGCGAAGGCCAAGGCGCACGACCATGCCGCTGGAATAGGTCTTCACCGGCTGGTGGACGAAATCCCCTATGTCGGCGAAAGCGAGGATGTCGTCGAGCTTGGCTTCCAACTCGCTGCGGCCGATTCCAAGCAGCGATGCGTTGAGGTAGACGTTCTCGAGGCCGGTGAACTCCGGATTGAAGCCGGAGCCAAGCTCGAGCAACGCCGCAACGCGGCCGTTGACATGGACTTCGCCCGAGCTCGGGCTCACGGTCCCGGTGATGATCTGCAGCAAGGTCGACTTGCCCGAACCGTTGCGTCCGATCAGGGCGACGCATTCACCGCGGGCCACTTCCAGCGATACGTCCCGTAGCGCCCAGAATTCGGAATAGAACGGCTTGAATGGCAGCCCGGTCGTGCGGCGCACGCCTGCGGCCAGCATCTGCCGGAGCCTGTCCGACGGGCGCGCATACACCTCGTAGCATTTGTCGACATGGCTCGCGCGGATCGCCACTTCGCCGTCAGAGGACATCGGCAAAACCCTTGCGCGTGATTATGGAACGTCGCCCAGCCCAGCCAGGCGACGACGAGCGACACGGCGGTGTAACCCAGCGCCATCCGCCAGTCGGGCAACTGCCCCCAGAGCACCAGGTCGCGGGCCGCCTCGACCACCGCACTGAGGGGATTGAGCATGAGCAGCCAGCGGTATTCCTCCGGCAGCAGCGAGCGCGGGTAGAAGATCGGAGCCAGGAACACGAGTGCCGTCGACAGCACGGCGACGAACTGCTGCAGGTCGCGGAAGAAAACACCCATCGCGGCGAGGAACCAGGTGAAGCCGGCGACCATCGGCACGAACGCGACGAATACCAGCGGCAGCAGGATCGCGGTCGGCGCGATCGCGGTGCCCGTCAACAACATCGCCAGCAGCAGCACCAGCAGGCTGATCGCGGCATGGAACAGGGCTGCTCCTACCGCCACCCAGGGAAGCACCTCGAGCGGAAACACCACCTTCTTGACGTAGTTCGGGTTCGAAACGACCAAGGCCGGGTGCGCGGTTGAGGCACTCGGAAAAAAGTTGGCGAAAATGAGGCCGACGAACAGCACGATCGAGAAATTGACGTCGCCGGTCTCCGACGCTGTCCAGCGTGACTTGAAGATGTAGCCGAAGACGAACGAATAGATGGCCAGCATCAGCAACGGGGTGAGGAAAGCCCACAGCTGCCCACCCAGGGCGCCGCGGTAGCGACCCGCCACGTCGCGGCGGGTGAGGTCGAAGGTCAGCCTCGCGCTGCCTGCCAGCGCCACGTAAGGCGACAGCGGGTTCAGCAGCCCGCGGCGCGGCGCCGCCTTGCCGACCGGATGCAGGAGTTCATCCCAATGCACCTTCCAGGTCGGCACGTAGGTCTGCCACGGCCTCGACGCCAACGCTCAGCCGCACCAGCGCATCACTGATGCCGAGGCGGGCGCGCCGCTCCGCTGGCACGGACGCATGGGTCATCACCGCCGGGTGGTTGACCAAGGCTCTCCACGCCGCCCAGCGATTCGGCAAGGGTGAACAGTTCGGTCCGCTCGCAGAACCGCTTCGCCACCTCGAATCCGCCCTTCAGCACGACCGAGACGATGCCGCCAAAACCCTGCATCTGCCGCGCCGCGAGCGCGTGTTGGGGATGCGAGGCAAGGCCCGGGTAGATCACCTTGTCCACGGCGGGATGGGATTCGAGCCACTGGGCGAGCACCAGCGCGTTCTCGCAGTGTGCGCGCATGCGCAGCGGCAGGGTCTTCAGGCCGCGCAGCGCAAGGAAGCTGTCGAACGGCCCCTGCACCGCGCCGATGGAGTTCTGCAGGAATGCCATCTGCTCGGCCAGGCCCGCGTCATCGCCGGCCACGACCATGCCGCCGACCATGTCCGAATGACCGTTGAGGTACTTGGTGGCCGAGTGCATCACCATGTGCGCGCCCAGCTCCAGTGGACGCTGCACGATCGGCGAGGCGAAGGTGTTGTCGACCACCACCAGCAGCCCGCGCTTGCGCGCAATCTGCGCGACGGCGGCGATGTCGACGATCTTCAGCATCGGGTTGGTCGGCGTCTCGATCCAGACCATCTTCGTCTTCGGCGTGATCGCGGCCTGGAACGCATCCAGGTCGGCCAAGGTCGACGAAGCTGAAATCCAGCGCAGCGCTGCGCCGGCGGACCCGCTCGAACAGCCGGTAACTGCCGCCATACAGGTCGTCCATCGCCACCACGTGGTCGCCGCTGTCCAGCAGCTCCAGCACGGTGGAGGTGGCGGCCATGCCCGAGGCGAAGGCGAAACCGCGGCTGCCCCCTCAAGCACCGCCGCGCAGCGCTCGTAGGCGAAGCGCGTGGGGTTGTGGGTGCGGGAGTACTCGAAGCCTGGTGTTCGCCCGGACTGCTCTGGGCGTAGGTCGAGGTCGCGTAAATCGGCGGCATCACCGCCCCGGTGCTCGGATCGACCGGTGGCCGCCGTGGATCGCCAAGGTGGCAAGGTCCAGCCTGCGCCGGCCCTGTCCTGTGGGGGGAGCTGCTCCGACATAGCCTGCCTCGCAAAAGGGACCGCGGATTCTAACAGCCGCGGCTTAACGGCTCGGCTCCGCGCCACCCGCCTCCCCGGCCCAAACCCAGCGGGCGGGACCCCCGAGGCCAGGTGGGGCCATCGCGGCAGTCGCGACATGGCGCATGGCGACGACGGGGGCGGCATTGCCGCCCCCCCCGTTACTGCACCCGCCGCCTCAGATAGTTCAGCAGGTCGATCCGGGTGATCAGGCCGAGGAAGCGCTCCCCGTCCATCACGATCGCGACCTTACCACGGTCGAACACCGGCAGCAGGGCTTCGATCGGCGACTTCACGTCGAGCTTCTCCAGCTTGCTCACCATCGCCACCGACACGGGGTCGCGGAAGCGGGCCTCGTCGCCGTACACGTGCAGCAGCACGTCGCTCTCGTCGATGATGCCGACCAGCTGCTCGCCATCCATCACCGGCAACTGCGAGACGTCGTAGAGCTTCATCCGCTGATAGCCAGTCGTCAGCAGGTCCTGGGCCCGACCACCACGGTGTCGTGCTGGCTGTAGGGGCGCAGGATCAGGTCGCGCAGGTCACCGGAGCGCGGGCGTTCGACGAAACCGTTGTCGAGCATCCAGTAGTCGTTGTACATCTTCGACAGGTACTTGTTGCCGGTATCCGGCACCAGCACCACGACCTTCTTCGGCACGGCCTGCTCGCGGCAGTACTTCAGCGCCGCGGCCAGCAGGGTGCCGGTCGAGGAGCCGCCAAGGATGCCTTCCTTGGCCAGCAGTTCGCGCGCGGTGTGGAAGCTCTCGGCATCGGAAATCGCATAGGCCTTCTTCACCCGGCTGAAATCGGAGATCGCCGGCAGGAAGTCCTCGCCGATGCCTTCGACCAGCCAGCTGCCCGACTTGTCGTCGAGCACGCCTTCGTTGATGTAGCGGGCCAGGATCGAGCCCACCGGATCGGCCAGTACCAGCTCCACATCCGGCGCCTGCGCGGCGAAGCAGCGCGACAGGCCGGTCATCGTGCCCGAGCTGCCGCAGCCGAACACGATGGCGTCGAACCCGCCGGCCTCGGCCATCTGCGCGATGATTTCCGGGCCGGTGCCGGTCTCGTGCGCGGCCGGGTTGTCGGAATTGCCGAACTGGTTGACGAAGTAGGCACCGGCGGTTTCGGCCGCGATGCGCGCGGCCAGGTCCCCAGTAGTACTCGGGATGGCCCTTGCCCACGTCCGAGCGGGTCAGCACCACCTCGGCGCCCATCGCCTTGAGGTTGAAGATCTTCTCCCGGCTCATCTTGTCCGGGACCACGAGGATGAGCCGGTAGCCCTTCTGCTGCGCCACCAAAGCTGCGCCGATGCCGGTATTGCCGGCGGTGCCCTCGACCGGGGTGGCGCCGGGCTTGAGGTCGCCGCGACGCTCGGCCGCCTCGATCATCGACAGGCCTATCCGGTCCTTGATCGAGCCGCCGGGATTGGCATTTTCCAGTTTCAGGTACAGCTCGCAGACGCCGGTATCCAGGCGCCGGGCCTTGACCATGGGCGTGCGCCCGATCAGTTCGAGCACGGAGGCGTGCAGTGCCATCGTCGATCCGGTCCGTTCGCATGGCCGCGTGGCGCGGCGGAACCCGGATTATCGGCCGGAACGGGTGAGGCCGGAACCGTCGTGGCCCCGGGAAGGCACGGGGCGGGTGCGTGGGCGGTGGCGACCGACGAGGATTAGCCGCCACCGCCCACGACATGAAGCATCGCCTGATGCTACCGGGTCAGTGTGCCCTGTCGTAGAGGCGCAGCAGTTTCTCCTTGGCGTGCAGCTTCTCGCGCTTCATCTGACCGAGGGTGAGGTCGTCGATGGGCAGGACCCCGAGTTCGGCATCCAGCACCTTCTTGTCCAGCGTGCGATGTCGCTGGTAGAGCTGCCTGAACTCAGGATCACGCTTCATCAGCGCCTCGATTTCGGCCTGCGGTTGCCCTTCGAACATGTCTGCACCTCGTGGGTTCATCGTGCATCCCTGCCGGGGATGCCGGCCTGCCTGGCCGGCCGATAAAAAGCAGACGCCCCGGGCCTGCAGGTCCGGGGCGTCGCAGTTTCGGAGCGGTTGTGCGCGATGGCCCGAGCGCCACCAGACACCCCCGGCCGGGCCTGCTGCGGCCCGACGGCGATCTCCGGTGATGCGTACAACGGCTGCATCGGCGGGTGCTCCGGTCAGCCAGAAGGCGGAAGCACCCTCTGGGAATCCGACCCTACTCCTCACCCCCCACGCCGGCAAGCCCACGCGCAAAGCGTTGATGCGCATGGGAAAACACCCATGCCGGCAGCAGCCCCGAGCGGCGCACGAAGGCCCGGGACTTCGTGTAACCAGCTGATGTAACTGCAGTTCCTGTCGCGCTTACGGGATGAGGATGACCTCGGCCGACTTCTTCGCCGTCGCGGCCGATTTCTTGCCGGCGGCCTGGACCTGCGCGGCCGGAACGCCGCCGGCCACGAGTGCCGACTTCAGCGCATCGGCGCGTGCCTGGCGACCTTGCCGTCCTTGTCGAAGGCGTCGATGCGCACCCGGCCCCGCTTGCCGATCTGCAGGTACGCAGACAGCGCGCTGGCGCCGGCCTTGCCGTCCGCGGTCAGTGCACCCTTGCCCCGGCGAATGCGCTGCCCGGCAGGGTGAACACTTCGCCACGCGTCTCGAACACGGCCGGCGGCAGCTTCGCCCCGCTGACCAGCTCGGCCTCCTGGCGGGCCAGTTCGGCTTCCTTGCGCCGCGCGGCACTCAGCTGCGCGCTCTGCTTGCCGGTGGCCGACGTCAGCGCCTGCTCCACATCGGTCCGGGCGGCGGCTTCGGCCTCGGCGGCCAGGCGCAGGGCGATCGGCCTCTTCGGCCTGGATCTGCGACTGGATCCGCAGGCGTTCGGCCTCCTGGCGCGCGCGCTCGGCATCGCGACGACTGGCCTGCAGCAACAGGTCGCTGCGCCGCAGGTCAAGGGTGGCCAGTTCGCGCCGGGCCGATTCCACCGCGGCGGCCGTCTCGGCGATTTCGACCCGGCGGTCGGCCAGGTACAACGCGCCCGGCCGCGCGCTGCGCTTGGCCTCGGCCAGGTCGGCGATGGCCTTGGCGTGCTTCCATCTGTTCGAACGCCGCCAGCCGGCCAAGCGCCGGGTCGGCCTGCAGCCGATCGATACGCCCGCCCAGGCGCGCCACGTCGGCATCGTCGGCGGCATGCGCGACGGCAGCCAGCAGCAGGCAACCCGCAACCACGCAGGCGCGCCCGATCATGGCGCGCCCTCCGCAGGCAGGCCTGGGTCTGCCGCAGGCCCGATATCTCGTCGCGGCGCTGGGCCAGCAGGGCCTCCGCCTGTGCCCGCTCGCTCCGTACCCGCGCCAGGTCGGCATCGGCCGCCACCCGGCGGGCCAGCTCGTCGGCGTCGCGACGATCGCCACGGCTGCGCGAAAGCGAGCCGGCCTGCGCCTGGACCAGCCCCTGCCGCGCTGCGTCGAGCAGGTCGGGCGCGTACTGGTCCGCATCGGCGGCCTGCGCCTTCTGGACGGCCTGTTCGGCCCGCTGCAAGTCCGGCGAGGCGACCTGGCCTGGCTGTGACCGCCAGCCCGGATGCGGCAACCAGCGCGTAGAGGCACCGGCGGAAGTGTGCGAAGCTAGGCTCGTTCATCAGGGGAGCGTCGTGTCCTATTGGCACGGCCATTGTCTGTAGCCTGCGGCGCGCATGCAACGGCGCAATCCGGGCACGGACCGGGATCAGACAAAAAAACAGACAGCGGGGATCGTTGCGCAATGGATATCGGCTATTTCCTGAAGCTGATGACCGAGAAGAATGCCTCGGACATGTTCCTGACCACCGGCGCGCCGGTGTACATCAAGATCGAGGGCAAGCTCTATCCGCTGGGCAATACCGGCCTGCCGCCGGGCATGGTCAAGAAGATCGCCTACTCGCTGATGGATGAGGGCCAGGTGCCCCAGTTCGAGCGCGAGCTCGAGCTAAACATGGCCATCGCCCTGGCCGACGCCGGCCGTTTCCGCGTAAACGTGTTCAAGCAGCGCGGCGAAGTCGGCATGGTGATCCGCGCCATCCGCAGCGTCATCCCCTCGATCGAGGAGCTGAACCTGCCGGACGTGCTGAAGGACATCATCATGACCCCGCGCGGCCTGGTGCTGATCGTCGGCTCCACCGGCTCGGGCAAGTCGACCTCGCTGGCGTCGATGATCGACCACCGCAACAGCAACACGACCGGCCACATCCTCACCATCGAGGATCCGATCGAGTACCTGCACAAGCACAAGAAGTCGATCGTCAACCAGCGCGAAGTCGGCCTCGACACGCACGCCTTCCACAACGCGCTCAAGAACGCGATGCGCGAGGCACCGGACGTGATCCTGATCGGCGAGATCCTGGACGCGACCACGATGGAGGCGGCGATCGCCTTCGCCGAAACCGGCCACCTGTGCCTGGCGACGCTGCACTCCAACAACGCCGACCAGACCATCGAGCGCATCCTCAACTTCTTCCCGGAAAGCGCCCACAAGAACGTGCTGATGAACCTCGCGCTGAACCTGCGCGCGGTGGTCTCGCTGCGCCTGGTCAAGGGCGTGGACGAACGCCGCCTGCCGGCGACCGAAGTGCTGATCAACACGCCGATGATCCGCGACCTGCTGCGCCGCGGCCAGGTGCACGAGATCAAGGCGGCGATGGAAGGCTCGCTGGAAGAAGGCATGCAGAGTTTCGACCAGTGCCTGTTCCGGATGGTCAAGCAGGGCCGCGTGGACCAGGAAGAAGCCCTGCGCGCAGCCGATTCGCGCGACGGCCTGGCGTTGAAGTTCCGCCTGTCCGAGGGCGCCAGCGAAGAGCACGACCCCTACGCCGACGTGAACAGCGTGCCGGCCACGCCGACGATCACCCACGGCTTCGTCTGAGCCGCGGGCGCCTGCGGCCACCCGTCGGCGCGCTTCGGCGCGTCCGGCTGTGCTTCCGGGGCGGCGGACCTGAACGCGGGCAACGCCAGGCAGGCCTGCTCGATGCGGGCCAGCGTCGGCCACTGGCCCACCTCCATGCCGAACCGGCGCGCGTTGTAGAGCTGCGGCACCAGCGTGCAGTCGGCCAATCCGGGCACGTCGCCGTGGCAGAACGCACCGGTCGACGGATCGTCCGCGACCAGCGCCTCGAACGCCGCCAGCCCTTCCAAGATCCAGTGCCGCACCCAATCGTCGCGCTCTGCCTGCGGCACGTTCCACTGTTCCTCGAAGAACTGCAGCACGCGCAGGTTGTTGAGCGGGTGGACGTCGCAGGCCACCAGCTGGGCCAGCGCACGGACCCGGCCACGATCGCGCGCCATGTCCGGCAGCAGCGGCGTCGCCCCGGGCCACACCTCTTCCAGATACTCGAGGATCGCCAGCGACTGGCGCACCGCGCGCCGGCCATGCAGCAGCACCGGCACCAGCTGTTGCGGATTGAGCGCCGCGTAGTCGGCGGAGTGCTGCTGGCCACCGTCCTTCAGCAGGTGCACCGGCTGGGTCTCGAATGCCAAGGCCCTTCAGCGCCAAAGGCCGATGCGTACGCGATAGGCGGCGCTGGAGCGCCAGTAGGAGTACAGGCGCAGGCTCTCGTCGTTGCTGGGATCCACGCCACTCCTCCGAACTGCGCCCGGGCGGACGCACCTTAGCGCGCCGCCGCCCCTGCATCACGGCCGCCGGTCGCGGCCCTGCCACCGCCCGCCAGCTCAGCCCCCCTGGCCGGGCAGCGGCTGTCGTTCCACGCGCTGATCGATCGCACCGAACAGGCTGCGGCCCTCGCGGTCGAGCATCTCGATCCGCACGGTATCGCCGAACTTCATGAACGGCGTGCTCGGCTTGCCATCGCGCAACGCCTCCACCGTGCGCCGCTCGGCGAAGCACGAAGCCCCGCGCGACACATCCTGGTTGGCTATGGTGCCAGAGCCGACGATGGTGCCGGCGGCCAGCGGCCGGGTCCTTACCGCATGGGCCACGAGCTGGGCGAAGTCGAACTGCATGTCCTCGCCCGCCTCCGGCGCGCCGAACCATTCGCCATTGACGTGGGTCAGCAGCGGCAGGTGCAGCTTGTTGCCCTGCCAGGCGCCACCGAGCTCGTCGGGCGTGACGAACACCGGCGAAAGCGCCGAGCGCGGCTTGGACTGCAGGAAGCCGAAGCCCTTGCCCAGCTCGGCCGGGATCAGGTTGCGCAGCGAGACGTCGTTGACCAAGGCCGACGAGCTGGATATGGCCAGCCGCCTGCTCCGGCGTTACCGCCATCGGCACGTCGTCGGTGACCACCACGATCTCGGCTTCCAGGTCGATGCCGTAGTCCTCGCTGACCACGCGCACCGGGTCGCGCGGGCCGTGGAAACCGGCGCTGGTGGCCTGGTACATCAACGGGTCCGTATAGAAGCTCTCGGGCACCTCGGCGCCGCGCGCCCGGCGCACGCGTTCCACGTGCGGCAGGTAGGCGCTGCCGTCGACGAATTCGTAGGCGCGCGGCAGTGGCGCGGCCAGCTCCTTGGGATCGAGATCGAAGGCCTCGCCCGCCTGCCCGTCCTCGAGTGCGGCCGCCAGCGCATTGAGGCGCGGCGCGGCGCGCTGCCAGTCATCCAGCGCCTGCTGCAGGGTGGCGGCGATGCCGGTGGCGCGCACGGCCCGGGCCAGGTCACGCGAGACCACGACGAGGGTGCCGTCGCGCCCGCCTTCCTTGAGGGATCCGAGCTTCATCGGGGGCGGCACTCCTGGGAATGGAGGCGGGATTGTACGGAGTGGCCGATATTGTTTCATCCGCAACATTGGTTCCGGCCCGGATGGCGCGAACCTGAATGGAGGCCGCGACGCCCGCGGCGGCTTCGCGTAGAATCCGCGGCCTGATCGCCTGCGGCCGTCCGTTTCCCTCCGGGACTGGCAGCGCCGGGTCCGCCCGACGCCCGCCCCACTCCGACGCCATCCGCCAGGCCATCGGGCCGGTCTATCCGGCCGCCAACCCTCTCGCAGCGCGGTTCACGGGAACGCTCCGAGCCACCGATCGAAATCCGATCAGTCCGCGCGCCTTGGGCACGCGGACCGTTGCCATGGAGCTGTCCAATGTCGTTCGAATCACTGGGCCTTGCGCCCTTCCTGCTGCGCGCGCTGTCCGAGCAGGGCTATGAAACCCCCACCCCGATCCAGCAGCAGGCGATCCCGCTGGCACTGGACGGCCACGACCTGCTCGCTGGCGCGCAGACCGGCACCGGCAAGACCGCCGCGTTCGGCCTGCCGCTGCTGCAGCACCCTGCACCACGCCGCAGGCGGTCAACGGTCCGCGCAGGCCGCGCGCGCTGGTCCTGGCGCCGACCCGCGAGCTGGCCACCCAGGTCCACGACAGCCTGCGCGACTACAGCAAGTACCTGCGCATCCCCAGCGCGGTGATCTACGGCGGCGTCGGCATGGGCAACCAGCTCGACGCGCTGCGCCGCGGCGTGGACCTGGTCATCGCCTGCCCGGGCCGGCTGATCGACCACATCGAACGGCGCAGCGTGGACCTGTCGGGCATCGAGATCCTTATGCTCGACGAGGCCGACCGCATGCTCGACATGGGCTTCCTGCCCTCGATCAAGCGCATCCTCGCCAAGCTGCCGAAGCAGCACCGCCAGACCCTGCTGTTCTCGGCCACCTTCCCCGAGAGCATCAAGCAGCTGGCCATGGAGTTCATGCACCACCCGCGCGAAGTGCAGGTGACCCCGCAGAACACCGTCGCCGAGACCATCGCCCACCGCGTGCACCCGGTCGACGCCGCGCGCAAGCGCGAACTGCTGCTGCACCTGCTGGGCCAGGACACGCGCGTGCAGACCCTGGTGTTCGCCAAGACCAAGCACGGCAGCGACAAGCTGACCACCTTCCTGGAGAAGTCCGGCATCCAGGCCGCGGCGATCCATGGCAACAAGAGCCAGGGCCAGCGCCTGCGCGCGCTGGGCGACTTCAAGGCCGGCAAGCTCAAGGTGCTGGTGGCCACCGACATCGCCGCGCGCGGCATCGACATCGACCAGCTGCCGCGGGTGATCAACTTCGACCTGCCGATGGTGGCCGAGGATTACGTGCACCGGATCGGCCGCACCGGCCGTAATGGTTCCACCGGTGAAGCCCTCTCGCTGGTGTCGCAGGAAGACGCCAAGCTGCTGCGCCAGATCGTGCGGCTGCTCGATCGCGACATGGAGATCCGCGACCTGCCGGGCTTCGAGCCGCAGGTGCCGATCCGCTGGGGCAACAGCGCGCCGGGCAAGGCCGAGGTGCCGGGTGGCCAGCGTCCGCCGCGCCGCCACGCCCGGCGTCCGCATGGCGAAGCACCGCGCAATGCCCATGCCGCACCGAAGAAGCACGCAGGTGGTCCGCGCGAGGGCGCCAACACTGCCAGCGCCGGCCGCCGCCAGCGCGGTGCGCGCCGCGGCGGTCACGCTCCGGCCTGATCGCCGTACGCCCACAGACCGCAGGACCGCGCCATGGACATCTTCAAGGTCTTCACCCTGGAAGCCGCACACCGCCTGCCGAACGTGCCGGAGGGCCACAAGTGCGCGCGGCTGCACGGCCATTCGTTCCGGGTCGAGATCCATGTGTCCGGCGACGTGGATCCCCGCACCGGCTGGGTGATCGACTTCGCCGAGATCAAGTCCGCTTTCAAGCCCCTGTACGAGCAGTTGGACCACCACTACCTCAACGACATCGACGGGCTGGAAAACCCGACCAGCGAGCGCCTCGCCGCCTGGATCTGGAGCCAGCTCAAGCCGGCGCTGCCGCTGCTCAGCGAGGTCGTGGTCCACGAAACCTGCACCTCGGGCTGCCGCTACCGGGGCTGATCGCCCCGGTTCCGGCGGCATCGCGCGCGCCGTCGACCGTTCCAGCCCGCCGCGACCCCGCCGCGGGCGGCCCAGGATCGCCTGTATCTTTCTGATTTTTCTTGACTTTCAAGAAAGTCGAAAAATATTTGCCGAAAGTTGTTGCATCGCAACAAATGCGGACGTATGCTGCGCCGCACCATCAAGGCAAATCCTCAAACGGGAGCCCGCCATGTCCTACCAGTTCAACGACCAGTTCGCCGCCTACACCCACCAGTTCGCCGCCGTCGCCGCGCGCGTGAACCGCCTTACCTGGAGAATGCCGAGACTGTGTTCGGCGTGCAGCTCCGTACGTTCGAGAAGAACATCGACGCCACCACCAGCTACCCGGTGAACTGGCCGACGCCCGCGACCTCGAGTCCTACAAGACCCTGCTGCCGAAGGGCCTGCAGATCGCCCGCGACAACGCCGAGCGCGTCGCCGCTGCCAGCCAGGAAGTGTTCGGCCTGACCCTGAAGACCTCGGAAGTGCTCGGCCAGCTGGCCAAGAGCCAGTTCGAGGCCGCCACCGACCAAGGCTCTGGCCACCGTGGCCAAGGTCGCCAAGGCCGCTACCAAGCGCTGATCGCGTAGCAGCAACAAACGCACCACTGAATTTGCGCGGCTCCCCTCCCTCCGCGCAAACCCCGGCCCGGCAGCTCCCTCCCGCTGCCGGGCCTTTTTTGTCCGGGTGCTGCGCGCCACTATGGGCCGCTGCGACCGGCACGGCGCCTGCAACTAGGGCCAGGTGATCCGTCCGGCAAGATCGGCCGGGCGCGGCTCCGCCCGGTACGGCAGGTAACCCAGCCGGGGCGCCGGCAGCCGCGCGTCGAGCAGGGCCAGGTTCTCCTCGCGGCAGGCCATGTCCGGATCGACCGCACTGGCGATCCAGCCCAGCAGCTCGCAGCCGTCGGCGGCGATCGCTGCGGCGGTCAGCCGCGCATGGTTGAGGCAACCCAGCCGCAGCCCCACGACCATCACCACCGGCAATCGCAGCGCGCGCACCAGGTCGCGCTGGTCGAGCGTGGCCGACAGCGGCGCCGCCCAGCCACCCACGCCCTCCACCACGACCGTGTCCGCCAGCGCCTGCAGCCGGGAAAATGCCGACAGCAGCGGTTCCAGGTCACGTCGACACCGGCTGCGCGCGACGCGAGTTCCGGTGCCAGCGGCTCGGGTAGCGCGAACGGGTTGAGGTCGCCATAGTCCGGCCGCGGCTCGCTGGCTTCCAGCAATGCGAGCGCATCGGCATTGCGCCAGCCTCCGGGCGTGGGCTCGCACCCGCTGGCCACCGGCTTCATGCCTACCGCACGCAAGCCGCGCGCACGCAACGCATGCAGCAGCGTGGCACTGGCGAGGGTCTTGCCCACGCCCGTATCCGTGCCGGTGACGAACAGGCTACGCACCGCCTGCGCGCCTTATTGCCTGCGGACCGCCACTGCCGCGCACACAAGGGCGCAGCTTCCGATCTCGATCCCGAACCGCCGGGCGCGCGCCTGTGCTCATGGCGACGATGATAGACCGGCATGCGGAGACCGCCATGGGCGGTCGACGCCGGCACGGCGATGCCGACGCGCCATTGGGTTTAGAATCCCGCCATGTCCTTTTCCGCCATTCCCGTTTCCGGCAGCAAACCGGAACAGTACGCGCAGCTGCTCGCCCAGGCGCGCGCTGCTGCATGGGGGAGCGCGACCGCATCGCCAACGCGGCCAACCTCTCGTCGCTGGTCTACCACGCGCTGCCGCATCTGAACTGGGTCGGCTTCTACTTCTACGACGGCACCGAGCTGGTGGTCGGTCCGTTCCAGGCCTGCCGGCCTGCGTGCGCATCCCGCTCGACAAGGGCGTGTGCGGGGCGGCCGCATCCAGCCGCCAGACCCAGCGCGTGGCCGACGTGCATGCCTTCCCCGGCCACATCGCCTGCGATTCGGCTTCGCGCTCGGAGCTGGTGGTGCCGCTGGTGCGCGATGGCGCGCTGGTCGGCGTATTCGACCTGGACAGTCCGGAACCGGACCGCTTCGACGCCGAAGACCAGCACGGCCTCAAACGATCGCCGCCGCCTTCATCGAGTCGTTGCATTGAGCACGACCCAGCTGCGCAACATCGGCCCCAAGAGCGCAGCCTGGCTGCGCCAGGGTCGGGCTGCGCAGCGCCGAGGACCTGGTCGCCGCCGGCGCGGTGCAGGCCTTCGTCAAGGTCAAGCGCGCCGGATTCAAGCCCAGCCTCAACCTGCTCTACGCGCTGGAAGGCGCGTTGCTGGATTGCCACTGGCATGACGTGCCGGAGCCACGGCGCCAGCAGCTGCTGGTCGAACTCGAAGCCGCCACCGCCCTGCTGCCACCCGCGCGCGGACGCCCCGTGGGCGGGCCTGTGACCACCGCCTTCTACGGCAGCGACGACGCCGGCAGCGATGGCGCGGCCCACGGACAGGAAACGCCCGCCGACAGCAGCGACGAGGACGCCGGCAACCGTTTCAGCTGATCGGCACTTCCGCTGCCGGCAACAATCGCCGACGGCGATGCACCTGCCTGCCCTCCCGATGACTTCGATCAAGCCGGCGGCGGACGTCGGCCGGCATTGATCGCTTACAATCGCCGCACTGCAAGGTGACCCGGGCGGCGAACGCCACGCGGGTTGAAACGGGAAGCCGGTGCGTCTCCACGTGCAATCGGGAGACAAGGCCGGCGCTGCCCCCGCAACGGTAAGCGACCGCAACGCCGCGACATCCGCCACTGTGCACCGCACGGGAAGGCGTCGCAGCAGAGGATCGGCCAGAGGGCCGCTTCCCGGTCGCCAGCCCGGAGACCGGCCTTGCGGACCCCAGGTTGCGATGCGGAGGGCATTGCGGCGTGCCGACGCCGCGTCGCGTCTGTCCGCTTCGTGCCTCCTGCGTTCGCGACTCCCCACACTGGCGCCGGGTGCGGCGCCACGCACGCATGGAGTTGCCCGATGACGTTTCGCCCGCTGACCACCGCCGTCGCCCCGGCGTTGGCCCTGCCCCTGCTCCTGAGCAGTACCGCCGCCACCGCCGCCGACCAGGCCACCGATCTGGACGAGGTGCTGGTCACCGCAACCCGCACGCCGATCGCGCTCCGCGACAGCCTTTCGCCCGCCCAGGTGATCGGCCGCGCCGAGATCGAGCGCAGCCAAGGCCACCTCGCTGCAGCAGCTGCTGTCCGGCCGCGCCGGCATCAACCTGACCAACACCGGCGGGCTGGGCAAGCAGACCTCGCTGTTCCTGCGCGGCGCCGGCTCCAACCAGTTGCTGGTGCTGGTCGATGGCGTGCGCATTGGTTCGGCCACCGCCGGCCTGCCCGCGCTGCAGGACCTGCCGGTCGAGCAGATCGAGCGGATCGAGATCGTGCGCGGGCCGCATTCGAGCCTGTATGGCGCCGACGCGATCGGCGGCGTGATCCAGATCTTCACCCGTCGCGACACCGGCGCCCTGCAGCCGCGGGCGATGGCCGGGATCGGCAGCCACAACCTGCGCGAAGCCAGCGCCGGCCCAGGCTGGGGCGGCGAGCGCGGCTGGTTCGGCGCGGACTTCGCCTTCCTGCGCACCGACGGCATCAACGCCTGCGATGGCACCAGCGCGGGCTGGGGCGCGGGCTGCTACGCCGACGAACCCGATCGCGACGGCTACCGCAACCGCTCGGCCAGCCTGCGCGGCGGCGGCAAGCTCGGCGAGGCCTGGACCTGGAGGGCAGCGCGTTGCGCGCCGAGGGCTACAACCACTACGACGGCAGCTGGGCCAACTACTCGGAAACCGTGCAGCAGGTGTATTCCGGCAAGCTGCGCTTCGCGCCGACCGCGGCCACCACGCTGCAGGCCACCGTCGGCCGCAGCTACGACGATTCGGACGACTACGGCGCCACCGGCTTCGTCGGCGGGCTGGAAACCCGGCGCGACCAAGGCCGCGCTGCAGGGCGACTTCGTCCTGCGCGAGGGCCAGACGCTGACCGCCGGCGTGGACTGGCTGGACGACCACATCACCGGCACCACCGCCTACGACGTGGACAGCCGCGACAACACCGGCGTGTTCGCCGAGTACCAGGGCCGCTTCGGTGCGCAGCAGCTGCAGGCCGGCCTGCGTGGCGACGACAACGAGCAGTTCGGCAGCCACACCACCGGCAACCTGGGCTGGGGCTGGCACTTCGATGGCGGCGTGCTGCTGTCGGCGCGCTACTCCACCGGTTTCCGGGCACCGAGCTTCAACGACCTGTACTACCCGTACTACGGCAACCCGGACCTGCAGCCGGAAGAGTCGAAGAACCTCAACATCGGCCTGTCCGGTGAAGCGGACACATGGCGCTGGACGGTCGACCTGTTCGAGAACCGCGTCGACGACCTGATCAGCTTCGATTCGGCGACCTTCCTGCCAGGCAACATCGACACCGCGCGCCTGCGCGGCGGCGAGATCACCGCGACCACCACGTTCGCCGGCTGGGACCTTACCGCGCAGTACAGCCACGTCGACCCGCGCAACCGCTCCAACGGCGCCAACCGCGACAACCTGCTGCCGCGCCGTGCGCGTGACACCGGCCGCATCGACGTGGACCGCGACTTCGGCGCGTTCGCCTTCGGCACCACGCTCAACGCCGCCGGCAGCCGCTACGACGACGCCGCCAACCTGGTCCGGGTCGGCGGCTACGCGACCTGGACCTGCGCTTCGAATACGCACTGGCCAGCGACTGGACCGTACTGGCGCGGGTGACCAACCTGTTCGACCGCGACTACCAGCTGGTGGACTGGTACAACCAGCCCGGCCGCGAGTACGGGCTGAGCGTGCGCTGGCAGCCCCGGGGCTGAGCAGGGCCGCAGGCCCGGCATCCCTGGATGCCGGGGCCCGGCCGGTAGCTGCGCCGGGTCAGGAAGCGGCGAACAGGTCCGCCTGTTGCGCCGTTTCCTCCTGGTCGCGGAAGCCGCCCAGGCCCACGCCGACCAGCCGGTAGCGGGTGGATTCCGGCATCGCCACCCGGGCGCGCAGCGCCACCGCGATCGCGGCCAGCGCCTCGGCCGAATCCGGTGGCGTTTCCGGCGTATGGCTGCGGGTGAGGATGCGGAACTGCGCGGTCTTCAGTTTCAGCACCACGGTACGGCCGATCCGTTCGGTCCTGCGCGCCGCCTGCCGGTCCTTGGCCGCCAGTTCGCGGATCGCAGGCTCCAGCGCTTCAAGCGGCAGGTCCTCGCCGAAGGTGTCTTCCGACGACACCGACTGCACCGGCTGGTCCGGCTCGACCGGCCGCTCGTCGATGCCACGCGCGCGCCGGTACAGCGCCGCGCCGAAACTGCCGAAGCGCTGCTGCAGTTCCTCCAGCGGCAACGCGCGCAGGTCGCCGACCGTGGCGATGCCGAGTGCCTGCAGCTTGCCCTCCATGACCTTGCCCACGCCCGGGATGCGGCCGACCGGCAGCGGCGTCAGGAACGCCTCGACCTGGTGCGGCCGGATCACGAACAGTCCGTCCGGCTTGCGCCAGTCCGAGGCGATCTTGGCCAGGAACTTGTTCGGTGCCACCCCGGCCGACGCGGTCAGCGCGGTCTCCTCGCGGATGCGCGCGCGGATCGCCTCGGCCACCGCGGTGGCGCTGGCCAAGGCCGGTCTTCGGCGTGGTGACGTCAAGGTAGGCCTCGTCCAGCGACAGCGGCTCGACCAGGTCGGTGTGCGCCAGCATGATCTCGCGAACCTGCCGCGACGCCGCCTTGTAGCGGACGAAGTCCGGCGGCACGAACACCGCCTCCGGGCACAGCCGCTCGGCGCGCAGCGCAGGCATCGCCGAGCGCACCCCGAACCGGCGCGCCTCGTAGGAGGCGGCGCACACCACCGAACGCGCCCCGCGCCACCCACCACCACCGGCCGGCCGCGCAGCGACGGGTCGTCGCGCTGCTCCACCGACGCGTAGAACGCATCCATGTCGACGTGGATGATCTTGCGCTGCGGCGGTACCGTATCGGGGGACATGCCCACATTGTGCTACCGGCGGCCGGAACACACGCAGGCGTATGTCTAAACATTTGATTGAAACAGGGTTTCTCGGGCACGATTTAACGCTTTTCCCCTCCGGACCCACCATGACTCGCGCTTCCTCGTTCACCCGCGAACAGCTGGTCGCCAGCGGTCGCGGTGAACTGTTCGCCTCCGGCGACGCCCGCCTGCCCGCCGATCCGATGCTGATGTTCGACCGCATCGTCGAGATCAACGACGACGGCGGCACCCACGGCAAGGGCTTCATCCGCGCCGAACTCGACATCCGCCCGGACCTGTGGTTCTTCCAGTGCCACTTCATCGGCGACCCGGTGATGCCAAGGCTGCTGCCCAGCCTGGACGCGATGTGGCAGCTGGTCGGCTTCTACCTGACCTGGCTGGGCGCGCCCGGCCGGGGCCGCGCCCCCCCGCTGCGGCGAAGTGAAGTTCACCGGCCAGGTGCTGCCCAAGGCCAAGCTCGTGACCTACGAGGTCGACATCAGCCGGGTGATCAACCGCAAGCTGGTCATGGCCCAGGGCGACGCGCGCATGCTGGTCGACGGCCGCGAGATCTACACCGCCAAGGACCTGCGCGTGGGCCTGTTCACCTCGACCGAGGACTTCTGAAGTGAACCGTCGCATCGCCATCACCGGCATGGGCATCGCCTCCTGCCTCGGTAACGACCTCGACACCGTTTCGGCCTCGCTGCGCCAGGCCGCGCCGGCATCCGCACCCTGCCCGACTCGGTCGAACGCGGCCTGCGCAGCCGGGTTGGCGGCCCGGTCGAGCTGGACCTGGACGCGGCGATCGACCGCAAGCTCAAGCGCTTCATGAGCGACGCGGCCGCCTACAGCTACGTCTCCATGCGCGACGCCATCGCCGATGCCGGGCTGGACGAGGCGCAGGTCAGCAACCCGCGCACCGGCCTTAGTCGCCGGCTCCGGTGGTGGCTCCAGCTCCTGGCAGGTGGAGACCGCCGACGTGCTGCGCGAGCGCGGCGTGCGCAAGGTCGGCCCGTACATGGTGCCGCGCACGATGTGCTCGACCGTGTCGGCCAACCTCGCCACCGCGTTCAAGATCAAGGGCGTCAGCTATTCGATCAGCGCGGCCTGCGCGACCTCGGCGCACTGCATCGGGCCGCCGCCGACCTGATCCGCCACGGCGCGCAGGACATCGTCTTCGCCGGTGGCGGCGAGGACCTGGACTGGACGATGACGGTGATGTTCGATGCGATGGGCGCGCTGTCGTCCGCGTTCAACGACACCCCGGAAAAGGCCTCGCGCCCGTACGACGCGGACCGCGACGGCTTCGTCATCGCCGGTGGCGGCGGCATGCTGGTGCTGGAGGACTGGGACCACGCGGTCGCGCGCGGTGCACGCATCCATGCCGAGCTGGTCGGCTACGGCGTGACCTCCGACGGCGCCGACATGGTCGCGCCGTCCGGCGAAGGCGCGGTGCGCTGCATGCGCATGGCGATGCAGGGCCTGGAGCATCGCAAGGTCGACTACCTCAACACCCACGGCACCTCCACGCCGCTGGGCGACGTGACCGAGCTCGGCGCGGTGCGCGAGGTGTTCGGCGCCGACGTGCCGCCGCTGTCCTCGACCAAGGCGCTGTCCGGCCACTCGCTCGGCGCGGCCAGCGTGCACGAGGCGATCTACAGCCTGCTGATGATGCGCGACGGCTTCATCGCCGGTTCGGCCAACATCGAGAAGCTCGACGAGCGCGCCGAAGGTTTCCCGATCGTGCGCGAAAGCCGCGACGCGCAGCTCGACCTGGTGATGTCCAACAGCTTCGGCTTCGGCGGCACCAACGCCACGCTGGTGTTCGCGCGGCCCTGAGCCGGGCCGACGATGCAGACATGAAGAGCCCGGCATCCGCCGGGCTTTTCTTTGCCGGCAGCGGGCCGGCTGCCTAGGCCGCCATGCCCGAGTGGCGCAGCAGCGCGTCGATGCTCGGCGCGCGACCACGGAACGCGGTGAAGTTCTCCAGCGCGCTGCGGCTGCCGCCGCGCGACAGCACCTCGGCCAGGAACCGCGCGCCGGTCTGCGCCAGCTGGTCCGGCGTTTCCTCGAACGCGGCATAGGCGTCGGCGCTGAGCACCTCGGCCCACTTGTAGCTGTAGTAGCCGGCCGCATAGCCACCGGCGAAGATGTGGCTGAACTGGTGCGGGAAGCGGTGCCAAGGCCGGCGCGCGGTTCACCGCCACCTCGTCGCGCACGCGCTCCAACAACTGCAGGACGCGGTCCTGCGTCGGGTCGAAGCGGCTGTGCAGCTCCATGTCGAACAGGGCGAACTCGAGCTGGCGCACGGTGAACATGCCGCTCTGGAAGTTCTTCGCCGCCAGCATCCGGTCGAACAGCTCGCGTGGCAGCGGCTGGCCGTTGTCCACGTGCGCGGTCATCGCCTGCACCCGGTCCCACTCCCAGCAGAAGTTCTCCATGAACTGGCTGGGCAGTTCCACCGCATCCCATTCCACGCCGTTGATCCCGGCCACCGGCAGTTCGCCGATCGCGGTCAACAGCTGGTGCAGGCCGTGGCCCATCTCGTGGAACAGGGTGGTGACCTCGTCGTGGCTGAACGTGGCCGGCCTGCCGTCCACGCCCTTGCCGAAGTTGCAGACCAGATAGACCAAGGGCGTCTGGGTACCGGTCGCACCGACGCGGCGGTTGCGACAGTCGTCCATCCAGGCGCCACCACGCTTGCCCTCGCGTGCATACGGGTCGAGATAGAACTGGCCGAGCAGGCGACCTGAGGGATCCTCGACCCGATAGAAGCGCACGTCCGCATGCCAGGTGGGTGCGGAGTCCTCGCGCACGCGCACGCCGTACAGCGATTCGATCACGCCGAACAGGCCGGCCAGCACGCCGGGCCCGGTGAAGTAGCGCTTCACCTCCTGCTCGGAATAGCTGTAGCGCGCCTGCTTGAGCTTCTCGCTGGCGTAGCCCATATCCCCAGGGCTCGAGTGCCTCGAGGCCGAGCTCGTCGCGCGCGAACGCCTCCAGCTCGGCGCGGTCGCGGCGGGCGAACGGCAGCGCACGCGCGGCCAGGTCCCGAAGGAATGCCAGCACCTCGTCCGGCGACTGCGCCATCTTGGTCGCCAGCGAATACCCGGCGTAGCTGCCGAAGCCGAGCAGCGTGGCCAGTTCGGCGCGCAGCTCGAGGATCCGGTCGATGTGGCCACTGTTGTCCAGCTCGGCCGGGCCCGTCTCCGAAGCGCGCACGCCGTTGGCACGGTACAGCGCCTCGCGCAGGCCGCGGTCGGCGGCATAGGCCTGCACCGGCAGGTAGCACGGCATCTGCAGGGTCAGTTTCCAGCCGGGCCTTCCCTCCTTCTCCGCCGCCGCGCGCGCGGCGACCACGTCCTCCGGCAGGCCGGCGAGGCGGGCTTCGTCGTCGACGTACAGGGCGAACGCATCGGTGGCGTCGAGCACGTTCTGCGAGAACTTCGCCGACAGCGCGGCCAGCTCCTCCTGCACCGCGGAGAACCGCAGCTTCGCCGCGTCGTCCAGCTCGGCGCCACCGAGGCGGAAGTCGCGCAGCGCGTTCTCCACCACCTTGCGCCGGACCGCGTCGTAACCGGCATGCTCGGCCGATGCCGCCAGCGCCCGGTACTGGGCGTACAGGGCGAGGTTCTGGCCCAGCGCGCTGCCAAAGCGGGTCACCTTGGGCAGGTTGGCGTTGTAGGCCTCGCGCAGCTCGGGCGTGTTGACCACGGCCTGCAGGTGGCTGACCTGGCCCCATGCGCGCCCCAGGCGCTCGGTGGCGTCTTCCAGCGGGATGACGAAGCTGGTCCAGGTCACCGGGGCCACCGTCTCCGCGGCAGCCACCGCCGCTTCGGCCTCGGCCAGCAGCGCGTCGATGGCCGGGCCGACGTGTTCGGGGCGGATCGCGTCGAAGCGCGGCAGGCCGGTGAAGTCGAGCAGCGGGTTGTCGAGCATGGGGATCCGGGACCGATGTGGAATCACTGGACTAGATGCGCATCCTGGCGCCGGAAATCAAGCGGCGGGGGAGCGGGAAGGACGACTGCTGGCGGGACACACGCGCGACGATGCCTCCATGCCCGCGGCAGCGCGAGCCCCCGCCGCGTCCTCCGGCGATGCCGCCACCGGGAGGAACGCGGCGTGCTACAGCTCGCCGCAGTCGGTCAGGCCCGCCAGCGGTGCGCCGGCCACGGCCTCGGCAATGGCCCGGTCCGCGCCGGCCACGTCGATGCCGTGGCGCGCGTACCAGTCGGGGTTGTAATAGCTGTGCGCGTAGCGGTCGCCGCTGTCGCAGAGGATGCTCACGATCGAGCCGGCCTGCCCGGCCTCGCGCATGGCCTGCGCCGCGCGCAGCACGCCGGCGAAGTTGGTGCCGGTGGAGCCACCGACGCGCCGGTCCAGGACCTCGCTGACGTGGCGCATCGCCGCCAGGCTCAGTGCATCGGGCACCTTGACCATCGCATCGACGCAGCTGGCAATGAAGCTGCGTTCGACCCGCGGCCGGCCGATGCCTTCGATCCGCGAGCCGCCCGGGATCGACAGCGCCGGATCGGCACGGCCCTCGCGCGAGGCGACGTAGTAGTCGTAGAACACCGAGGTCTGCGGATCGGCGCAGAGCACGCGCGTGTCGTGCCGGCGGTAGCGCACGTAGCGGCCGAGGGTGGCGCTGGTACCGCCGGTGCCCGGCCCGCACACGATCCAGGCCGGCACCGGGTGCGGCTCCTCGGCCATCTGCTTGAAGATCGACTCGGCGATGTTGTTGTTGGCGCGCCAGTCGGTGGCGCGCTCGGCATAGGTGAACTGGTCCATGAAGTGGCCGCCGGTCTCGCGCGCCACCCGCTGGGATTCGTCGTTGAGCGAACACGCGCTCTCGACCAGGTGGCAGCGGCCGCCCCAAATTCGATCGCCGCGATCTTCTCCGGCGAGGTCGAGGCCGGCATCACCGCGATGAACGGCACGCCGAGCAGGCGCGCGAAATAGGCCTCCGAGACCGCCGTCGAACCGCTGGACGCCTCGACCACCGTGCTGCCTTCGCGCAGCCAGCCGTTGGCCAGGGCGTACAGGAACAGCGAACGCGCCAGCCGGTGCTTGAGGCTGCCGGTGGGGTGGCTGGATTCGTCCTTCAGGTAGACGTCGATGCCCGCATAGCCCGGCAGCGGCAGCGGGATCAGGTGGGTGTCGGCCGAGCGGTTGAAGTCGGCCTCGATCTTGTGGATGGCGGCGGCCACCCAGCGCGCGCTGGGACATGGACGGAACTGCAGGCGGGATGGGGCGATTCTACCGGCCCGCTGCCGCCCGGCCCGGTCGCGGAGGGAGGCCCGCGTCACGCTCCGGCCGCGCGGCTATAGTGGGGTTCAGTCGCGGTCCACGCGCGCCGGCCGAGGGGGCAGCGAGGATGGGCAACTCCGCATCCGCAGGTACCACGCCCGGCAGGCACGGGCGTGCCGTGGCCGCCCGCCTCCGCGCCCGCCCGGGCAATTCCGGCCTTACCTTCGCCGCCCCCTGTTCTTCCTGGCCTCGCTGACCCCGAGCCTGACGCCCCGCATGGCCGCCGCGCAGGCCGTGCTGTCGGGCCTGTCCTGGCCGCCGGCTACGGCGTGGGGGTGGCCCTGCGCTGGCTGTGGGGTTACCTCGAACTGCCCCTGCCCGGCGCGGCGGGCCAGGCCCGCAGGCGCCGCGTGCTGCTCGCCGCCTGCGCCGCCCTCGCCGCGATCGCCCTGTGGCGCAGCCAGCACTGGGAAAACGTGGTCCGTGCACTGATGCACCTGGAGCCTGCGGGCGCGTTGCGCGCTCCGCTGGTCCTCGCCGGCGCGACCGTGGTCGCGTTGCTGGCCATCGTGCTCGGGCGCGCGGCACTGATGCTCGTGCAGGCGATGGCGGCCCCATCGCGCGACGCATGCCGCGCCGGATCGCGCGCGTGGCTGGCGCGGTCGCCGGTGTCCTGCTGCTGGTCGGCCTTATCAACGGCGTGCTGTTCAGCGCGGTGCTGGACATGCTCGATGCGTCCTACCGCCAGGCCGACGCGCTGATCCCGCCGGACATGCAGCCACCGCAGGCGGTCGACAGCCCCGGCAGCGCGCAGTCGCTGGTGGCCTAGGGACGACCTGGGCCGGATGGGGCGGCGCTACGTCGCCGCGCGCCCCAGCGCCGACGACATCGCCCGCTTCGCCGGGCCCGTCGCCAAGGCGCCGCTGCGCGTGTACGCGGGCCTGCCGGCCGGCGATACGCCCGAAGCGCGGGCGCGGCTGGCACTGGCGGAACTCAAGCGGGTTGGCGGCTTCTCGCGCAAGGCGCTGGTGGTGATCACCCCGACCGGAACCGGCTGGGTGGATCCTTCCGGCATCGACGCGCTCGAATACCTCTACCGCGGCGATGTCGCCAGCGTGGCGGTGCAGTACTCCTACCTGTCCAGCCCGTTGACCCTGCTGCTCGACCCGGACACCGGCGGTGCCACCGCGCGCGCGCTGTTCCGCGAGGTCTACGGCTACTGGCGCACGTTGCCCGCGGAGCGGCGTCCGAAGCTGTACCTGCATGGCCTGAGCCTGGGCGCGCTCAACTCGGAGCGCTCGTTCCAGCTGTTCGAACTGCTCGACGACCCGTTCAACGGTGCGCTGTGGAGCGGACCGCCGTTCGCGGCCACGCAGTGGCCGCGCTGACCGGCGCGCGCAACCCGGGCAGCCCGGTCTGGCGGCCGCGCTTCGACGATGGCTCGTTCGTCCGCTTCATGAACCAGGACGGCACCGCGCCGGCGGACGCGCCGTGGGGTCCGATGCGGCTGGTGTACCTGCAGTACGGCAGTGATGCGGTCACCTTCTTCGACCGGCACGGCTTCTTCCGCAGCCCCGAGCTGCTCGACGCGCCGCGGCCGCCGGACGTGTCGCCATCCATGCGCTGGTATCCGCTGGTCACCATGATGCAGATGGCGATGGACACCTCGCTGTCGATGAGCGCGCCGATGGGCTTTGGCCACGTCTATGCGCCCTCGCACTACCTCGCCGCGTGGCTGGAGGTCACCGGCATCGACGACTGGCCGCCGGCGGACGTGGAACGCCTCGGGCGCTACCTCGACCAGCGCCGCGCGGCCGAGCTGTCCAAGCCGGGCGATCAGACCGTCGACGGTTGAGCATCGGCGGCCACCGCGTGACGCCAGCCCACGGCAGCGGCACCTGCATGGGTCGAGCCACCGCAGCGGTGCGGGCAGCCGCGCTCCCGCGGCGAACCCGTCGCGATCGACGGCGCGCCGGCCCCGCGTTCACTCGCCGAGGTTGAGCCCTCCGGATGCCACGGTGATGCGCGTGCCCAGCCGTTCGTCGTCCGCCTCCTCCGGGCCGGCCAAGGTACTGCATGTCAGGCAACGGACGCGCCACGGCCTGCGCGTCGGTGTAGGTGGCTGCCAGGGGCCTGCGGACTGTAGCCACCCGGCAGGGCACCCGGCTCCACGCTGCTCCTGGTGACCCGCAGCACTCCATCGACGTACCGGATCGCGTAGTTGGAGGACGTCTGCCCGGACGGAGTGACGCTGTATGCACCCGGCGGCGAGGCGACAGTCGCCGAAGTCGAGAACGACAACGTCCCCTTGAGGTTCGCCGGCGTTTCACCGCCGACGAATCCCGCATAGATCGCGGTGAGCGGCGGATTGGGCGCATTGACGAGGCGCTGTGCATCGCCGGCGGTGATGGTCAGCGTGGCCGGAGTGATCCGCAGGCTGCCGTTGACGTAGCTGATCGTGTAGTTGCCTGGGCCCGTGCCGGTGGCGTCGGCCAGCGTGTCCGCATAGGTGCCGGCGTTGGTGCCGCGACCCTGGCCACTGACTCCGATCACGCTGTCGCCGCCCAGCAAGCCGCTGGTGGTGAACGTGTTGACCTGGCTGGTCGCCGTGTAGGTGCTGCTGGTCGTGGCGCCGGTGATGGTCAGCACGGCCGGAGTGACCCGCAGGCTGCCGTTGACGTAGCTGATGGTGTAGTTGCCCAGCCCCGTGCCGGTGGCATTGCCCAGGGTGTCGGCGTAGCTGCCGACCTGCGTGCCGGCACCAAGACCGCTCACGCCGGTCACGCTGTCGCCGCCCAGCAGGCCGCTGGTGGTGAACGTGTTGGCCTGGCTGGTCGCGGTGTAGGTGCTGCTCGTCGTGCCGCCCCTCACCGTCAGCTTGCCGGGGTGATCTGCAGGCTGCCGTTGACGTAGCTGATCGTGTAGTTGCCTGGGCCCGTGCCGATGGCATTGCCCAGGCTGTCGGCGTAGCTGCCGACCCGGTGCCACTGGCCAAGGCCGGTGACGCCGGTGACGCTGTCGCCGCCCAGCAGGCCGCTGGTGGTGAACGTATTGGCCTGGCTGGTCGCGGTGTAGGTGCTGCTCGTGCTGCCGCCACTCACCGTCAGCAGTGCCGGGGTGATCTGCAGGCTGCCGTTGACGTAGCTGATGGTGTAGTTGCCGACACCGTTGCCGGTGGCGTTGCCGAGGTTGTCGGCATAGGTCCCCGTGTCGGTGCCGCTGCCCATACCACTCACGCCGGTCACGCTGTCGCCGCCCAGCAGCCCGCTGGTGGTGAACGTGTTGGCCTGGCTGGCTGCCGTGTAGGTGCTGCTCGTCGTGCCGCCGCTCACCGTCAGCAGTGCCGGGGTGATCTGCAGGCTGCCGTTGACGTAGCTGATCGTGTAGTTGCCCAGCCCCGTGCCGGTGGCGTTGCCGAGGTTGTCGGCATAGGTCCCCGTGTCGGTGCCGCTGCCCAGCCACTCACGCCGGTCACGCTGTCGCCGCCCAGCAGGCCGCTGGTGGTGAACGTGTTGGCCTTACTCGTCGCCGTATAGGTGCTGCTCGTGGTGGCGCCGTTCACCGTCAGCAGTGCCGGGGTGATCTGCAGGCTGCCGTTGATGTAGCTGATCGTGTAGTTGCCCAACCCCGTGCCGGTGGCATTGCCCAGCTGTCGGCGTAGCTGCCGACCTGGGTGCCGCTGGCCAGGCCAGTGACGCCGGTGACGCTGTCGCCGCCCAGCAGGCCGCTGGTGGTGAACGTGTTGGCCTGGCTGGTCGCGGTGTAGGTGCTGCTCGTCGTGCCGCCCCTCACCGTCAGCTGTGCCGGGGTGATCTGCAGGCTGCCGTTGACGTAGCTGATCGTGTAGTTGCCTGGCCCGTGCCGGTGGCGTTGCCGAGGTTGTCGGCATAGGTCCCCGTGTCGGTGCCGCTGCCCATACCACTCACGCCGGTCACGCTGTCGGCGCCCAGCAGCCCGCTGGTGGTGAACGTGTTGGCCTATGGCTGGCTGCCGTGTAGGTGCTGCTCGTCGTGCCGCCGCTCACCGTCAGCAGTGCCGGGGTGATCTGCAGGCTGCCGTTGACGTAGATGATCGTGTAGTTGCCTGGCCCGCGCCGGTGGCGTTGCCGAGGTTGTCGGCATAGGTCCCCGTATTGGTCCCGCTGCCCAGGCCACTCACGCCCGTCACGCTGTCGCCCCCAGCAGGCCGCTGGTGGTGAACGTGTTGATCTGGCTGGTCGCCGTGTAGGTGCTGCTCGTCGTGCCGCCGCTCACCGTCAGCAGTGCCGGGGTGATCTGCAGGCTGCCGTTGACGTAGCTGATCGTGTAGTTGCCCAGCCCCGTGCCGGTGGCGTTGCCGAGGTTGTCGGCATAGGTCCCCGTGTCGGTGCCGCTGGCCAGTAAGCCCACTCACGCCGGTCACGCTGTCGCCGCCCAGCAGCCCGCTGGTGGTGAACGTGTTGGCCTGGCTGGCTGCCGTGTAGGTGCTGCTCGTCGTGCCGCCGCTCACCGTCAGCAGTGCCGGGGTGATCTGCAGGCTGCCGTTGACGTAGCTGATCGTGTAGTTGCCCAGCCCCGTGCCGGTGGCGTTGCCCAGCTGTCGGCGTAGCTGCCGACCCGGGGTGCCGCTGGCCGGGCCGGTGACGCCGGTGACGCTGTCGCCGCCCAGCAGGCCGCTGGTGGTGAACGTGTTGGCCTGGCTGGTCGCCGTGTAGGTGCTGCTCGTGGTGTCGCCACTCACCGTCAGCGGCGCCGGGGTGATGGTGCCGCTCGCGCTGTGGGTCACGACGGTGTAGTTGTTGCCGCCATTCCCATCATGGATCGTGTAGCCGGCATCGACCGCCAGCGTGCTGCCATTGGTGCCGAGCACGTCCTTGCTGAGGAAATGCTGGCTGGCGGTGACGCCGTCAGCACCCTGCAGGTTGCTCGCACTTACCAGCCCGCTCGACAGGACGGTTCCGTCATAGACCTTGGTGTCGGCGTTGGCGTCGAGCACCAGGACTGCCGGGGTGATCTGCAGGCTGCCGTTGACGTAGCTGATCGTGTAGTTGCCCAGGCCCGTGCCGGTGGCATCGCCCAGGCTGTCGGCGTAGCTGCCGGCATGGGTGCCGCTGGCCAAGGCCGGTGACGCCGGTGACGCTGTCGCCGCCCAGCAGGCCGCTGGTGGTGAACGTGTTGGCCTGGCTGGTCGCCGTGTAGGTGCTGCTCGTCGTGCCGCCACTCACCGTCAGCAGTGCCGGGGTGATCTGCAGGCTGCCGTTGACGTAGCTGATCGTGTAGTTGCCCAGCCCCGTGCCGGTGGCATTGCCCAGCTGTCAGCGTAGGTACCGGTATTGGTGCCGCTGGCCAAGGCCGGTGACGCCGGTAACGCTGTCGCCGCCCAGCAGGCCGCTGGTGGTGAACGTGTTGGTATGGCTGGCCGCCGTGTAGGTGCTGCTCGTGGTGCCGCCACTCACCGTCAGCAGTGCCGGGGTGATGGTGCCGATGCTCGCGGACACCGACGCCGGGCTGACCTGGTAGCCATAGACGGTCGCCGCGCCATTCGTACCACTGGCTGTGATGCCGGTGGCGGTCACCGACTTCGCGGTGCCGGCATTCGGATCGGCAAAGCTGCCGGTTCCACCCAGCACCACCGTGTCGCCATCGACCATGCCGCTGGCTGCGAAGTTCGCTCCGGTCAGGACTGCCGCCGTGGTGCCGTCATAGGTCCCGGGTGACCGTACCGGCTAAGGCTGACGGCAAGCGCAGGAGCCGCCGCATAGAGGAAGCCATTGCCGCTACCCAGGACAGTCGTTGCCCCGTAGACGGCGTTGTACTGCTTGAAGGCATAGACCAGCCCGCCGCGCACGTCGGGGGTCGCGCCCGAAAACGGATTCGCGTTGCCCGACCAGACCAGCCAGCGTCCGTTGGCGTTGAGAGCGCGGACGCCCCGGCGTTGTTCACGAAGCGATTGCCGGACAGCACGATCGCATCTCCCGCGCCCGTGCCCGACAGGATCGTCCCGGCACCGAGTGTCAGGTCGCCGCCGAGACTGCGGGCGGTGATCGATCCGGCATTGACGTTCCCGCCCAGGGTGACGGCCGCACCCGTGGCTGCGAACGCCGACAGCGGCGTGCTGCCACCCACAGCAGCGCTGGTAGTGACGTTTCCGGCCGCGCCCGCGTCCAGCAACAGGCTGAAGGCGCCGTCGACAGCCCGGTTGATCACGATGTTGTCGCCGCCGCCCCCGCCGTGGTGATCGAGGAGTTTCCGGTCAGTGTCACCGCATCGGCGAAACCCACGGTATCGGCTCCCGCCGATCCCAGCGTGGTGATATTGCCGCCCAGTTCGATGCCACCCGTGCCGGCATCGTAGGACTGCGCCGCAACGGTACTGACCGAGCCGACCCTGATCCTGCCAGCGCCGTCCGAGGCGGTGACCAGCAAGGTGTCGAGGGTGCTGGCCGGCGAGGCGCCGGGCGCACCACCGGCGATGGTCACCGTGCCGCTGCCACCCGTGACGGTCAAAGTGCGCACCGCGCCGTCATCGAGGAGCGGGCCACCCAGGCTGATGTTTCCGCCGGCGCCCACGCCGGTACTGCCCCCGGCTGGTGATGGTGCGGTTTCCCGCCGCCATACTGAGCGTATCGGCGATGGTGATGCTGCCACCCGCGCCCGCGACAGCGGTTCCCGTGCGGTTGCCGCCGATCGCCGAAACGTCGCCACCGATGACGACCTGCGGCACGGCGCCACCGGCGTCCAGGAGAATGCTTCCACCATTGCCGCCGGCCTGGTTGGTGCCATTACCGGCGCTGCCGCTGGCGGTGATCGCACCGGCGGTCACCGTGCCGGTGCTGCTGACCGTCACGCTGCCGGCGTTGCGCCCGGACGTGCCCGCCGCTGCCGTGCCGCCGCTGCTGGTGATCGCACCACGGCCGCGTTGCCCGCCGTCGTGGTGATGCTGACGTTGCCGCCGTTGCCGTTGACACCACCCGTGGTGGTCAAGGCACCGGTGCTCGTGATCGACGGCCCGCCCAGCACGATGCCGCCCACCGCGCCACCGGCGCCGGTGCCCGTCGCCGCGCCCGTGCTCGAGGTGATCGCCGCCGCGGTATTGAGCGCGACCGCACCCGTACCCGTCCCGGTGATCGTCACCACCAGGCCCGCGTTGCCACCGGCCTGGTTGGTGCCCAGTCCGGCACCGCCATTGGCCGTGATCGTCGCCGCCGCGACCGAGGTGATCCCGTTGCCGGACACGCTGATCGCACCGGCGTTGTTGCCGGCCTGCGTGGTCGCGGCCACGTTCACCCCGGCCGTGCTGAGCAGGGCCCCGTTGAGGGTCAGCAGGCCACTGGCAGTGATGTTGATGTTGCCGCCGTCGCCGTTCTCGCGGCCGCTGGTGTCGAGCAGTCCCCGGTGGTGATGGTGCTGCCGCCCAGGTGATGCCACCCACCGTGCCACCTGCGCCGATACCGGTCGCGGTGCCGGTGCGCGAGTTGATCCCCGCCGTGCTGAGCGTGCCGCTGCCCGTCACCGAAACGATGCCGGCGCCGCCGGCGGCCTGGTTGGTGCCCGAGGCGATGCCGCCGTTGGCGGTCATGACGCCGCTGATCGAGCGGTTGACCCCGCTGATGGTGATGTTGCCGGCCTTGCGGCCTGGGCCACCGCTGCTGTTGCTGCCCGCGGAGGTGCCGATGGTGCCGGCGACCGTGACGTCGCCCTGCGCCGACAGCAGGACATCGCCGCCGCCGGCATTGTTGGCGCCCAGCGTGCTGATGATGTTGGTCGACACGCTGCCGCCGGCCGCCGTGTTGACCACCGAGATGAAGCCGACGCTGCCCCCGGCCCCGGTGCCGGTCGCCGCGCCCGTGGCCGCGGTCAGCCGGTTGGTGGAGATGTTGCCGCTGCCGCTGCCGCTGTTGCCGATGCTGATGCTGCCGGCGTCACCGCCCTTGCCGTTGGTGGTGGTCGCGTTGGCACCGCTGGCCGCCAGGATGCCGGTGGTCACCCCGCCGACGCCGGTGATGGCGATCGCCGCGCCGTTGCCCCCGCAAGATCCAGGGTCGCGCCGTTGCCGGCGCTGCCGCTGGCGGTGATCGCACCGGTGGTCACCGTGCCGGCGCTGCTGACCGTCACGTTGCCGGCGTTGCGCCCGGCTGTGCCCGCCGCTGCCGTGCCGCCGCTGCTGGTGATCGCACCCACGCCCACGTTGCCCGCCGTCGTGGTGATGCTGACGTTGCCGCCGTTGCCGTTGACACCGCCCGTGGTGGTCAAGGCACCGGTGCTCGTGATCGACGGCCCGCCCAGCACGATGCCGCCCACCGCGCCACCGGCACCGGTGCCCGTCGCCGCGCCCGTGCTCGAGGTGATCGCCGCCGCGGTATTGAGGGCGATGGCACCCGTTCCGGTCCCTGTGATCGTCACCAAGGCCCCGCGTTGCCACCGGCCTGGTTGGTGCCCAGTCCGGCACCGCCATTGGCCGTGATCGTCGCCGCCGCGACCGAGGTGATCCCGTTGCCGGACACGCTGATCGCACCAGCGTTGTTGCCGGCCTGCGTGGTCGCGGCCACGTTCACCCCGGCCGTGCTGAGCAGGGCCCCGTTGAGGGTCAGCAGGCCACTGGCAGTGATGTTGATGTTGCCGCCGTCGCCGTTCTCGCGGCCGCTGGTGTCGAGCAGTCCCCGGTGGTGATGGTGCTGCCGCCCAGGTGATGCCGCCCACCGTGCCACCTGCGCCGATACCAGTCGCGGTGCCGGTGCGCGAGTTGATCCCGGCCGTGCTGAGCGTGCCGCTGCCCGTCACCGAAACGATGCCGGCGCCGCCGGCGGCCTTATTGGTGCCCGAGGCGATGCCGCCGTTGGCGGTCATGACGCCGCTGATCGAGCGGTTGACCCCGCTGATGGTGATGTTGCCGGCCTTGCGGCCTGGGCCACCGCTGCTGTTGCTGCCCGCGGAGGTGCCGATGGTGCCGGCGACCGTGACGTCGCCCTGCGCCGACAGCAGGACATCGCCGCCGCCGGCATTGTTGGCGCCCAGCGTGCTGATGATGTTGGTCGACACGCTGCCACCGGCGGCCGTGTTGACCACCGAGATGAAGCCGACGCTGCCCCCGGCCCCGGTGCCGGTCGCCGCGCCCGTGGCCGCGGTCAGCCGGTTGGTGGAGATGTTGCCGCTGCCGCTGTTGCCGATGCTGATGCTGCCGGCGTCACCGCCCTTGCCGTTGGTGGTGGTCGCGTTGGCACCGCTGGCCGCCAGGATGCCGGTGGTCACCCCGCCGACGCCGGTGATGGAGATCGCCGCGCCGTTGCCGCCCGCAAGATCCAGGGTCGCGCCGTTGCCGGCGCTGCCGCTGGCGGTGATCGCACCGGTGGTCACCGTGCCGGCGCTGCTGACCGTCACGTTGCCGGCGTTGCGCCCGGCTGTGCCCGCCGCTGCCGTGCCGCCGCTGCTGGTGATCGCACCCACGCCCACGTTGCCCGCCGTCGTGGTGATGCTGACGTTGCCGCCGTTGCCGCTGGTGCCGCCCGTCGAGTTGATCGCGCCGGTTCCGCTGACGCTGGCGCCGGCCAGCGCGATCCCGCCGATATCGCTGCTCAGCGTGGCGTTGTTCATCGCCAGCGTGCCCGCCCCGCTGTTGTCGGCATCGGCGGTGAAGCGGATCGAGCCGGTCCCGGACGTGGCGATATTCGCGCCTGCCGCCAGGGTGATGTTGTTGTTGGCTTCCAGGCGGATGCTGTTGTTGACCGCCATCGTCAGCGGATTGCTGACCGTGATATCGCGGGTCGCCTGCAGGTACAGCTCCGAGAACCCGGTGATGTCGGCGATCTGGACGGTCAGGGCCCCGCTCGCCGGCGGGTCGCCGAATGCCGCGTCCGCCGTTCCGTTGGGGTTGTTGGGGGCGTTGCCTGGGTCGAGGTGTTGAGGACGATGTCCTCCGGGTCGAGCAACACCCGTCCACCACTGCCCAGCGGCGCGGCGACGTCGACCGCGCCCAGCAGTTCCATATTCCGCCTGCCGGAGATTTCGACGGATCCGCCGTCGCCGCCCTGCGCGCCACCCCCTACCGAAACCGTACCGTGGAAGCGTGCCGTATCGTCGGCCCAGACGATGACCTTGCCACCATCGCCCTGCTGCAACGCGTCGGCCCGGATCGTCGCCTGAGCCCCGACGTAGGTGCGGAATGCATTCTGCACGCCGGCATTGGCGCCCCGGTAGTCGCCGCCCACCAGCACCGTGCCGCCACCGCTGGCGCCCGATGCATCCACCTGCGCGCCGTCGAGAAGGCCGACATACCGGCCGAGCAGCTGGACGCTACCGCCTTCGCCGGTCGTTCCGCGCGCCGAAATATCGCCCCCGGCGAGCAGCGTGCCAGCCCGCGCCTGCACGGCCACTTCGCCGCCCTTGCCGCCATCCGCGGCCAGCATCGACCCGGCGCCGAGGCTGATGTCCTTGCCGGCCGTGAGCACGATGCGCCCGCCGTCGGTGGACAGGCTGGATGCCTCGATCACGCCGGTGTTGTTGATGACGCTGCGGGTGACCGCTTCGGCGCCCGCCGCGGTGAGCAGGATCGCGCCGCCTTCGGCCCGGATGGCGCCGCGGTTGTCGATCAGGGTGTCCAGCGTATCGGTGGCAACACTGAGCCCGACCAGGCGGTTGCCGGCGAAGTTGAGGGTGACGCGCTCGCCGGCGCCGGTGGCGACCGTGCCCATCGGTGCGCTGGCGCTGCCGGTGTTCACCACCTGCGGGGCGATGAAGGCGATGTAGCCTCCCGGCGCCGCGGTGATCTCGCCCCGGTTCTCGATGCCGCCGCCATTGCCGCTGAACCGGTATTTGCCGTCGAGGAAGTCGCTGTCGCGCAGGTTGAGCGTCGATGCCACGAAGGCATCGGCATTGACCCGCGCACCGGCGCCGAACAGCACGCCGTTGGGATTGACCATAAAACCTTGCCGTTGGCGGAAAGCTGGCCCTCGATGCGCGAGGCGGTGGCTCCGCTGACGCGGTTGAGCGCGACGGCCGAGGCACCGGGCTGGACGAAGTTGACCTGCGCGTCGCTGCCGATGTCGAAGCCGTGCCAGTTGATGATCACCTTCTGGCTGGACTGGGTGACATCCATCCGCGCACCGCTGGTGGCGATGCTCGCCTTACCGACATCGACGCTGCCGCCGGTGGGCAAGGCGTCGGGTGACAGCTCGGCGGCGGCCAGGTGCGGAGCGAACCCGAGCACGACGGCGACGCTCGCCAGCCCTGTGCGGACGCGCGCACCCGACTTCTTGCCGCCGGAGCGGGCCAGCTCGGACGCGACGACCCAGGCATTGAGGCGACGGTTCCAGACGAGGCGGTAGGCTTTGTTCATGGTCAGAAGGCCCATTCGACGCCGACCCAGCCGCGCACATCGCTGTCGCGTCCGTCGGCATTGTTGCCGCTTGCCGAGGCACCCGGGTTGTCGCCGATGCTGCGGGCGACATAGGCGCTCAACGCGAAACCGCGCGGCAAGTTCCAGTTGAATCCGGCGCCGGCGCCGGACAGGGAATAGTGGTTGCGGAAGCCCGGCGCGGCGCGGCCACCGCGCGTGTTGTCGACGATCCACACCGCACCGGTATCGACGAACGCGCGCACGGCCGCCGCTCCCGGGGACCGGCCGAGCCGGAGCGGGACCACCCAGTCCAGGCGCGCCAACCAGGCGTTGTCGCCGGCCGCCTCGCCTTCCGGATAGGCGCGGATGCCGTTGAAGCCGCCGAGGATGAATTTTTCCGACGAGTCCAGGTTGCGGCTGGCGAGCTGGCCGCTGACGCGCACGCTGAGGAAGTTCCAGTCCGCCAGCGGCAGCGTCTGCTCCGCTTCGCCGCGGAACCTTGCGTAGCGACCGCCGGTATTGATGGTGGCCGCGTTGGCGAGGATGTACTCGACCGGGCCGTTGATGCGCAGGTCGCCGCTGCTTGCCGCGAGGCGGTAGCGCAACTGGCCGCCGGCGCTGGCGGTGACGCCGTCGAGGCTGGCCGTGACGACGTTGGCGCGCTTGTCGGCGAGGTCGCCGCCGCTCCATAAGTGTCATTGAGCCGCTTGTGCTCGAGTGCGACCCCGACCGAAGCCACGGCGTCCTTACGCAACAGCAGCGGGTAGCGCGCCTGGATCCCGGCGACGGCGGCGTCGCCGGCACGGTCGAGCGGGGCGAACTCGCAGCACAGTTCGTACCGGTAGTAGGAACCGCTGACCCCGACGACCAAGGCCATTGCCGGCGACCGGCAGCTGGTAGGTGCCGAACGCGGCGTCGGCGCCGCTCGAGCTGGCCAGCCACAGGCTGGCGCGATCCCCGCGGCGCAACGGGCTGTTCAGCGACAGCGACGCGGTGGCGCGGGCATCACCGGTGAAGCGGTTGCCGTAGTTGTCGGCGCCGAGCGAACCGCTGACCAGCGGACCGGCGGGACTTTCGATCGCCAGCGCGGTGGTGCCGATCGTGGCCCCCGGCTGGAGCAGCGCATGGACCGGCGCCCCTGCGCCGCGCTCGAGAAGGATCAGGCTGCGCTCGAGGGCCGCCTGCGAGGCGGGCTGGCCGGGTACCACGTCATGCGCGGCCAGCGTGTCGCGTATCACCTGCTCGGACAGGCGGGTCGAGCCCGATGCGTCGACGCGGTCGTAGCGCCCTTCCAGCACGAGGATCCGCACGACGCCGCCGACGATCTCCTGCGCAGGCAGGTAGGCGCGGGCGAGGAAGTAGCCGCGCTCGCGGTAGAGGCCGGTGATCCGTTCGGCCGCGCCGCGCAGTTCGCCGATCGTGGTCTCTCGCCCGGCGAATCCGCCGACCAGCGCCTGGATGTCGGCGGCCGGCAGCAGGGTCGCGCCTTCGACGACGACGCCGCTGACCGCCAGGCGCGCGGCATCGCCTTCGGCCGCCGCGTGCTCATCCGGCGGGGCTGGCAGCCGCGAAGCCGGCAGGTCCGGCGCGGCAGCCGGAGGCGCGTAGATATTGAGGATGGTGCCGGCGTTCGGTGCGAACGCAGGGGGAAGCTGGGCCGGAGGAACCTGCGACCAAGGCGGTGCCGGCGAAAACGGACAGCGAGACCAGGGCGATTCGGGAGGGACGGGCGAGGGCTGCAGCAGGAGCACGCGACTTCAAGGATGCGACGTGAATCACAGATGGCCCGGGCCGGATTGGAGTATGTGGAATATAGCGTCACTCCCGCCGCTACCTTGACCGGCGGCGACCATGGCCCCGCCGCCGGTCGGCCACCAGCGCCTTGGCTGGCGGCGGAAGCCGTGACCGGGACGCCTGATTCCGCCCATCCCACAGGCCTGACCGTCGCCGCGCCTGCGCGGAACCTCCGCACAGCCTCCGACATCCGCCCCGGGACAGCCGGGCCGCTTGCCTGCTGCCAAGGCTGGACCCGCTTCGGCAGGGTGACCCTGCCCCCGGCATCAGGGTCAACCTGACTTGAGCAGGGTCCGTCCCTGCCCCGTTCCCGGGCCATCAGTCGGTAGAGATTCCGACGGCCAAGGCGGGCCACATCCGCTATGGCGCTTTGGGGTGGCCGGCACTCGCGGCCGACTCCTCCATCAGGTGGTAATGGAACACCTTCGACATGATCTGCCAGCGTCCTTCGACGTGGAGCAGGGTCAGGAAGTCCATGAACCGCTTTGGTGGAATCGCGCACTCCAGTCGTACCAGTGCTGTCACCGGGCCGGCGAACTCGACCGAGAGCAGGCGGTCCTGCCGGGCGTGGCCCCACTGGCGGGAGAGGGTCGACGGTCCACGATCGGAAAATATTCATCCATGCCGAGCGCGACCAGCTCACCGCCCGTGGCGCAGGCATAGATCGCGCGGGGATGCATGGCCCTTCGCAGCAGCGTCGTGTCGCTGTGGTACAGGCCGTCCAGATAGTCCTGCAGCACCGCGACAAGGGCGTCGTAGCCGGCCCGGCCCAGCGTGCTCATTGTCCTGTCCTCGGCACGAGGCCACGACGCACCGCGACCGATTCGCCCGCGATGCCCCAGTTGTCCAACTCGACTTCCTCGATGAGCACGAAGGTTGTCGCCGGGTCCTTGTCCAGGATGCGCACGAGCATCTCGGTCGTCTCGCGGATCAGGGCGGCTTTCTGTTCGCGCGTAACTCCATCGCGCGTGATCTCGATCTTCACGTAGGGCATGTCGATCCTTTCAGATGGGGAAGGCGCGCACGCCATTCGGCAGTGCGCGCGCACGAGGGCAAGGGTCAGGCGGCCGGCAGGCCTTCGGCAGCCAGGGCTTCGCGCACAGCCGGGCGGGCCCCCACGTCGGCAAGGAAGCGCTGCAGGTGGCGCAGGCCCCGGATATCCAGCCCTACCACGCGCGTCCATCCACATACGACGAACAGGTATGCGTCGGCCGCACTGAACGGCTCGCCGAGCAGATGCCGGCGTTCCGCCAACTGCATGTCCACCCACTGCAGCTTCTTGAGCAGGATCTGGCCCAGCACGTGTTTCGCGGCGGCGTCGAGCGCTGCGTTGAACAGCGGCGTGAAGCCCTTGTGCAGTTCGGTGGTGATGAAGGTCTGCCACTCCAGCAGCCGGTAGCGCTCATCCGTGCCGGGACGTGGCATCAACGCGGGATTGTCGACGCGGTCGCCGAGATACTGGGCGATGACCACGCCCTCCGAAAGACGGCGACCGTCGTCGAGCTCCAGCAGCGGCACCTGCCCCTTCGGATTGATCGCCATGAAATCGCGCCCGTCCCCGGTGCGGTGGGTAGCGAGGTCCACCCGGACCAGGTCGGCGGCCTGCCCGGTTTCGCGCAGGACGATGTGGGGTGCGAGGGAACAGGCGCCGGGCGAGTAGTAGAGCTTCACGGTGACTCCTTCAAGGGATGGGAGCCCCAATGCTATTCAGCGCCATGGGTGCAACAAATGGGTCATAGTTAACTTGTCCATTTACTTCGTATGCATGAAAAGGCCCGGGAGCACAGGCGCGCATGAGCCGCGAATTCGAAGACTTCAACCTCGGCAGCCTCGAACTCTTCTGCCTCGTCGCCGAGCTGGGCAGTTTCACCGCAGCGGCCGCTGCGGCCGGGCTGACGCCGCCCGCGGTGAGCCGCACTGTCGCGCGGCTGGAAGAGCGCCTCGGCGCGCGGCTGTTCACCCGCAATACCCGCAATGTGCGCCTCACCGAAGGCGGGCGCGCCTACCATGCGCAGGGCAGGCAGGCGCTGTCGCAACTCGCCGAGGCGGAGCGCCTTCTCAATGGCCAGCAGGCGCAGGCAAGGGGCACCGTGCGCCTGAGCCTGCCCACCTCGTACGGCCACTACCGCGTGCTGCCGCTGCTCGGCGAATTCCGTCGCCATCACCCGGGCGTGCGGCTCGAAGTGCAGCTCAGCAACCAGAACGTGGACCTGCTGTCCGACGGCTATGACCTCGCCGTTCGCGCCCGCATCCTGCCCGACTCCGGCCTCGTGGCGCGCAAGCTCGAGGATGCCGGCCTCGTCATCGTTGCAGCGCCCGAATATCTCGATCGCACCTCGCCCATCCGCGCGGCGGCCGATCTGGCCCGGCACGAATGCATATTCTTCTCGCGCCCCAGCACCGGCCAGCCCACGCCATGGCTGCTTCGCGAAGGAGAGCGCATCGTCGAATGGCTGCGCGACGACAGGAGCCTGTCCTGCCTTAAGACATCAATGGCCCGGTCACGCTCGCGCGCCACGGTGCCGGCGTAACCCAGACCTATCGTTTCATGGTGGAGGACGACCTCGCCCACGGGCGACTCGTCGAAGTCCTGCCGCAGCTCAGCGGCGCGTCGCGCCCCTTCTCGCTGATCTATCCGACCCAGCGCCACGTACCGCAACGGGTTAAGGTGCTGATCGAGTTCCTGATGGAAAGGCTGGCCACGCCTGTCCGTTGAGTGCGGCTTGTCGTGGCGGCCACTTCGCTGGTTCCAGCGCATGCACTGATCCCGCACCATGCCCTCGGGACCAGCTCCTTCCCCGCGGGCGGGCGACCAGCCACCGGTTCGCACCCTTACCAGTTTGACCAGGGATCAGCCCGCACCACGGGGGCGGACCCCCGCTGAAATCATTCCACCGTGACCGACTTGGCCAGGTTGCGCGGCTTGTCCACGTCGGTGCCGCGGGCCAGCGCGGTGTGGTACGCCAGCAGCTGCACCGGGATGGTGTGGATCACCGGGCTGAGCACGCCGGCATGGCGCGGGGTGCGGATCACGTGCACGCCTTCCGATTCGCTGAAGTGGCTGTCCCATGGTCGGCGAACACGAACAGCTCGCCGCCGCGGGCGCGCACTTCCTGCATGTTCGACTTCACCTTTTCCAGCAGGCGGTCGTTGGGCGCGATCACCACCACCGGCATGGCCGCATCGACCAGTGCCAGCGGCCCGTGCTTGAGCTCGCCGGCCGGATAGGCCTCGGCATGGATGTAGGAGATTTCCTTGAGCTTGAGCGCGCCTTCCAGCGCGATCGGATAGTGCAGGCCGCGGCCGAGGAACAGCGCATTCTGCTTGCCGGCGAAGCGCTCGGCCCATACCTGGATCTGCGGCTCGAGGTTGAGCGCGTGCTGGATGCTGCCCGGCAGGTGGCGCAGCTGCTCGAGGTAGTCCGCCTCCTGTTCCGCGTTGACCTTGCCGTGCAGCTTGCCCAGCACGACGGTCAGCTGGAACAGCGCGGCCAGCTGGGTGGTGAAGGCCTTGGTCGAGGCCACGCCGATCTCCGCACCCGCACGGGTGTAGCAGACCAGTTCGCTGGCGCGCGGGATCGCGCTCTCCGGCACGTTGCAGATCGACAGGGTGTGGCGGTGGCCCAGCGATTTGGCGTACTTGAGCGCCTCCATCGTGTCCAGGGTTTCGCCGGACTGGGAGATGGTCACGATCAGGTGCCGCGGATCGGCCCAGGCGTCGCGGTAGCGGTACTCGCTGGCGATCTCCACGCTGCACGGCAGGCCGGCGATGGCCTCGATCCAGTAGCGCGCGGTCAGGCCGGCGTAGTAGCTGGTGCCGCAGGCCAGGATCTGCACGCCGGCGATCCCGCCCAGCACGGCTTCGGCGTTGGCGCCGAACAGGGCCGGCTCGAACCCGCCGGCATCGATCGCCGCCTCGATCGTGTCGGCGATGGCGCGCGGCTGCTCGTGGATCTCCTTCTGCATGAAGTGGCGGTACGGGCCCAGTTCCAGCGACGCCAGCGACACGCCGGAAACATGCACCTCGCGCGCCACCTCGCGGTCGTCCGCGTCGAACACGCGGACCGCGCCGCGGGTCAGTTCGGCGGTATCGCCTTCCTCGAGGAAGATCACCCGCCGGGTCGCCGCGACAATGGCCGAAACGTCGGAGGCGACGAAGTTCTCGCCCTCGCCCAGGCCGACCAGCAGCGGACAGCCCATCCGCGCGCAGGCCAGGCGGTCCGGTTCGCGGCGGCTGAGCACGGCCAGCGCGTAGGCGCCGGTCAGCTCCTTCACCGCCGCCTGCAGCGCGGCCAGCAGGTCGCGGCCCTGCGCCATGTGGTGGTGGATCAGGTGGGCGATGACCTCGGTGTCGGTCTGCGACTCGAACACGTAGCCCAGCGCGGCCAAGGCGTTCGCGCTGGGCCTCGTGGTTCTCGATGATGCCGTTGTGGACCAGAGCCAAGGTCGCCGTGGCTGATGTGCGGGTGGGCGTTGGCTTCGGTCACGCCGCCGTGGGTCGCCCAGCGGGTGTGGCCGATGCCGAGCACGCCGCGGAAGCCTTCGGCCACCACCGCCTGCTCGATCTCGGCCACCCGCCCGGTGCGGCGTACCCGGCGCACGCTGGCCGCGTCGGCCACCGCCACTCCGGAAGAGTCATAGCCACGGTATTCCAGGCGCTTGAGGCCTTCGACCAGGACCGGAACCACGTCGCGATCCGCGATCGCACCGACAATGCCGCACATGCCGTCTTCCAGAAGCGGTTGAGGAGGCGATTCTAGCGGAGCCGGTCCGGCCGCTGACCGGCCGTTGTCGCGCCGCGGACAGCGCATGTCCGTTCGCTGTCCGCCCGCGCATGGAATGTCCGGCAGTGTCCGCTGGACGCCGCGGACACCCGGGGCGCCCGGCATTTCCCAACAGAATCATGCAGTTGAAGTTGGCACGCGGCATGCGTTACTGGCTGTGACCTTCCCAGCCCGTGGCCACGATGATCCCCGATACCTCCGCCCAGGACCGCCCGCTTTCCGCCGCCACCTGGCCCGTCCGGCCTTAGCGCCGCTGGCTGTGGCCGGCCGTGGCCGCGCTGCCGGTGCTGGCGCTGCTGGGCTGGGTGGTCGCCGGCTGGGGCGCAGGCTCGCGCTCCTACGACGCCTCGCGGGTGCGCGTGGCCGAGGTCAAGCGCGGCGACCTGGTCCGCGACATCTCCGCCGACGGGCGGGTGATCACCGCCAACAGCCCGACCCTGTACGCGATCGCCGGCGGCACCGTCGCCCTGCAGGTGGTGGCCGGCGACGCGGTGAAGAAGGGCCACAGGCGCTGGCGGTGATCGACAGCCCGGAACTGCGCAGCAAGCTGGTCCAGGAGGAATCGACCCTTACCAGCATGGAGGCCGAGGCCAGCCGCGCCCAGCTGGACGCGCGCATCGCCACGCTCAACGCGCGCAAGGCACTGGACCAAGGCCCGGATCGACCACGTCGCCGCCCAGCGCGACCTGGAACGCTACGAGCGCGGCCATGCCGGCGGCGCGGTGTCCAACATCGAGCTGGCCAGCGCCCGCGACGAGCTGGAGAAGGCCCGCATCGGCCTGCAGGCCACGCAGAGCGACGCCGGCCTGCAGGGCCAGGGCGCGGCGCTGGACGCGCGCAACAAGCGCCTGCTCGCCGACCGCCAGCAGGCGGTGGTGGCCGAGCTGCAACGCCCGGTCGCCGCACTGACCCTGCGCGCGCCGTTCGACGGCCAGGTCGGTAAGGTGCAGATCGCGCAGGGCACCAACGTGGCGATCAACGCACCGATCCTCAGCGTGGTCGACCTGAGCGAATTCGAGGTCGAGATCCGCGTGCCGGAAAGCTTCGCCCGCGACCTGTCGATCGGCGTGCCGGCCCAGGTCACCAGCCAGGCACCCCGTTCCCGGCCAAGGTCTCGGCGGTCTCGCCGGAAGTGGTCAACGGCGAAGTCACCGCGCGCCTGCGCTTCGACGACGGCAAGCAGCCCCCCTGGCCTGCGCCAGAACCAGCGGCTGTCCGCGCGCATCGTGCTCGATACCCGCAAGAACGTGCTGATGGTCGAACGTGGCCCGTTCGTCGAACAGGACGGCGGCCGCTGGGCCTGGGGTGGTGGACGGCCGCAGCGCCAGCCGCCAGCCGATCCAGACCGGCACCAGCAGCCTGGGCTACGTGGAAATCGTCTCCGGCTTGAAGGAAGGCGACCGCATCGTCGTCTCCGGCAGCGACCAGTTCGGCGACGCCGAGCGCGTGGCGATCAACTGATCCGCCCCATCACCGCCCTTCCCCACTCACTTTCCCGCACCACCGTACCCAAGACAAGAAGGAATTCCGCCATGTTGGAAATGCGCCAGGTCTCCAAGATCTACCGGACCGCGATGGTCGAAACCCATGCGCTGCGCTCGCTCGACCTGCACGTGCGCGAAGGCGAGTTCGTGGCGGTGACCGGTCCGTCGGGTTCGGGCAAGACCACCTTCCTCAACATTGCCGGCCTGCTGGAGACCTTCAGCGAGGGCGATTACCTGCTCGACGGCGAGAACGTGCGCGGCATGTCCGATGACGCGCGCAGCCGCCTGCGCAACCACAAGATCGGCTTCATCTTCCAGGCTTCAACCTGATCCCCGACCTGAACCTGTTCGACAACGTCGACGTGCCGCTGCGCTACCGCGGGCTGCCCTCGGCCGACCGCAAGGCACGGATCGAGAAGGCACTGACCCAGGTCGGCCTTACCTCGCGCATGAAGCACTACCCGGCCGAACTGTCCGGCGGCCAGCAGCAGCGCGTGGCGATCGCCCGCGCCCTTACCGGCGAGCCCAAGCTGCTGCTGGCCGACGAACCGACCGGCAACCTCGACTCGCAGATGGCGCGCGGGGTGATGGAACTGCTGGAGCAGATCAACGCCGCCGGCACCACCATCGTCATGGTCACCCACGATCCGGAACTGGCCGCGCGCGCGCAGCGCAACGTGCACATCGTCGACGGCGTGGCCACCGACCTGTCGGTCGAGCCGAGCCTGGTCCATGCCGCCCGCAACGACGCGGCCGCGTCCGACGCCACCGTCTGAGGAGGCGCCCATGTTCGCCTACTACTGCAACCTTGGCCCTGCGCAGCTTCCGCCGCGACAAGGCCCTCACGGCGCTGATGGTGTTCGCCATCGCGCTGGGCATCGGCGCGTGCATGACCACGCTGACCGTGTTCCACGTGCTGTCCGGCGATCCGATTCCGGGCAAGAGCGACCGGCTGTTCTACGTGCAGCTCGATCCCGCGGACATGAACGACTTCACGCCCGGCGAGGAGCCCAGTGAACAGGTCAGCCGCTACGACGCCGAGACCCTGCTGCGCGAGAAGCGCGGCATGCGCCAGTCGATGATGACCGGTGGCGGCGTATCGATCACGCCCGACCGCGAGGGCCTGCCGCCGTTCGTGTCCGATGCGCGCTACGCGACGGCCGACTTCTTCCCGATGTTCGACGTGCCGCTGCTGTACGGCAACGGCTGGAGCGCGAAGGAGGACGAGGCGCACGCCCGCGTGGCGGTCATCTCCAAGACGTTGAACGAACGCGTGTTCGGCGGCGGCAACAGCGTTGGCAAGCAGCTGCGCATCGACCAGGCCGACTTCACCGTCGTCGGCGTGATCAATGAATGGCGGCCGACCCCACGCTTCTACGACATGTACAGCGAACGCTACGGCGCGCTGGAGGACGTGTTCCTGCCCTTCAGCACCTCCCGCGACCTGGACATGGGCCGCAACGGCAGCATGGACTGCTGGGGCGACAGCGACGGCGACGCCACCAGCGTCAACGCGCCGTGCGTGTGGATCCAGTACTGGGTCGAGCTGGATTCGCCGGCCAAGGCCGCCGAGTACCGCGACTACCTTAATAACTACTCCGACCAGCAACGCACGGCCGGCCGCTACAAGCGCCCGACCAACGTGCGCCTGCGCAACGTGATGGAGTTCCTGGAGTTCAACCGCTTCGTGCCCAACGACGTGGTGATGCAGCTGTGGCTGGGCTTCGGCTTCCTGCTGGTGTGCTTTATCAACACGGTCGGCCTGCTGCTGGCCAAGTTCCTGCGCCGCGGCAGCGAGATCGGCGTGCGCCGCGCTCTGGGCGCCTCGCGCGGGGCGATCTTCACCCAGTCCTATATCGAGGCCGGCGCGATTAGTACCGGCCGGCGGCATCCTCGGCCTGGGCTTGTCGCTGCTGGGCCTGTGGGCCGTGCGCCAGCAACCGGCCAGCTATGCCGAACTGGCGCACCTGACCTGGGCATGCTGGTGCTGACCTTCGTCCTGCCATCGTCGCCAGCATCCTCACGCCGGCCTGCTGCCGGCCTGGCGGGCGATGCAGGTCACCCCGGCGATCCAGCTCAAGAGCCAGTGACGCGGATGTGGAGCGGGGCTCGCCCCGCTACGCACGCCCATCGAAACACAGGTAGCGGGACAAGCCCCGCTCCATGAAATCCGGAGAGTGACCATGGACATCCGACCGATCCTTTCGACCCTGATGCGGCACAAGACCGCCGCATCGCTGATCGTCATCGAGATCGCGCTGACCTGCGCGATCATCTGCAATGCGCTGTTCATGATCAGCGACCGCATCCGCGAGGTCAGCGAGATCAGCGGCCTTGGTCGAGAACGAGCTTGTCCGCGTGCAGATCCTGAGCATCGGCAGCGACGCCGACCAGAACGCGCGGACCCGCACCGACCCGGCGTCGCTGCGCGCCATTCCCGGGGTCAAGGACGCGACCGTGCTCAACCAAGGTGCCGTTCGTGAACTCCTCGTGGAACAGCGGCGTGCGCCTGCAGCAGGAACAGCAGCAGTCCACCCTGAGCGCGACCACGTACATGGCCGAGGACCAGTTCATCGAGACCCTGGGCCTGAAGCTGGTGGCCGGCCGCGACTTCAACGCCGACGAGTACCGCGATGCGTCCTCGCTGCTGGACGGGCCTGCCGACGACGACAGCGTGCCGGGCGCGATCATCACCCGCCCGCTCGCCGACAAGCTGTTCCCGGGCGAAGACCCGATCGGCAAGAGCTTCTACAGCTGGAGCGACAAGCCCACCCGCGTGATCGGCGTGGTCGAGCACCTGGTGCGGCCGAGCCAGCAGGGCGGCCCGACCGCACGCGAATACTCGATGGTGTTCCCGCTGCGCCCACACTACAACCCGGGGCGGCAACTACGTGATCCGCACCGAGCCGGCCCGCCGCGACGAGGTGATGACGGCGGCCAAGAAGGTGCTGCAGGCCAACGGCGCCGACCGCATCATCCTGGAAGACAACAGCAAGACCTTCGAGGCGCTGCGTGGCGAGTTCTTCCAGGCCCCGCGCGCGATGGCCTGGCTGCTGGGCATCGTCTGCGTGGTGCTGCTGCTGGTCACCGCGCTGGGCATCGTCGGCCTTACCAGCTTCTGGGTGCAGCAGCGGACCAAGCAGATCGGCGTGCGCCGCGCGCTGGGTGCCACCCGCGGCCAGATCCTGCGCTACTTCCAGACCGAGAACTTCCTGCTGGCCACGATCGGCATCGCCCCCGGCATGCTGCTGGCGTTCGCGATCAACCAGCTGCTGATGGGCAAGTACGAGATGGCGCGGCTGCCGCTGTTCTACCTGCCGGCCGGCGCGGTGCTGCTGTGGCTGCTCGGCCAGCTGGCGGTGTGGGCCCCGGCGCGGCGTGCGGCGTCGATCCCGCCGGCCGTGGCCACGCGCAGCGTATGAACCGCCGCCACCAGGTCCGGCGCAGCGCGCGGCACGCGCCGGACTCCACCCTGCGCAGGGTCGTCCTGGTGGGCGTGCTGGCCGCCGCGTCCTGGCTGGGCGGCCGTCCCGCTGCGCGCATCGACCGATGCGGGGAGCGCGGCCGGGGAGGCCGACCTTACCTCCACGATTGCCGCCCCGGATACCGCCGTGTTCGACGCCTTCAACCGCTGCGCCGACCCGGCGCAGCTGGAACGGCACGCCAGCTGGTTCGATCCGGCGGTCGAGTTCTACCACGACACCGGCGGGGTGACCTGGACGCGCGAGGCCATGCTGGCCAACACCCGCCGGTACGTGTGCGGGCATTTCACCCGCGAGCTCGTGCCGGGCACCCTGGTGGTCCACCCGGTCCGCGATTTCGGCGCGATCGCGCAGGGCCAGCACCGTTTCTGCCAGACCGGCACGGGCAGGTGCGAGGGCCTTACCGCTTTCACCATCGTCTGGCAGCGCCTGCACGACGGCCAGTGGCGCATCACCCGCGTGCTCAGCTACGGCCACCGTGCCAATCCCGGCGCCTGAGCCGGTACGATCGACGCTCATCCGTTTCCCGCCACCGCACCCATGTCCAACCTCCTCGTCATCGACGACAACCCCGCCGTCGCCACCGCGCTGGAGGTGCTGTTCTCGCTGCACGACATCTCCACGGTGCATGCCGCCTCCCCCGCCGAGGGCCTGGCGCTGCTGGACACCGAGGCGGTGGACCTGGTCATCCAGGACATGAACTTCACCGCCGACACCACCTCGGGCGACGAAGGACGGGCATTGTTCGCGGCCATCCGCGAACGGCATCCGACCTGCCGGTGGTGCTGCTGACCGCGTGGACCCACCTGGAAAGCGCGGTCGAGCTGATCAAGGCCGGCGCCGCCGATTACGTGGCCAAGCCCCGGCAGGACGCCAAGCTGCTGGCCACGGTCAACAACCTGCTGGAACTGGCCGAGGCGCGGCGCGAGCTGGACCTGCGCCGCGATGGCGAGCGCCGCCGGCGCGACGACCTTACCCGCCGCTACGACCTGCGCGGCGCGGTGTTCGCCGACCCGGCCAGCGAGCGCGTGGTGGCGCTGGCCTGCCAGGTCGCGCGCTCGGACCTGCCGGTGCTGGTCACCGGCCCCAATGGCTCGGGCAAGGAAAAGATCGCCGAGATCATCCAGGCCAACTCGGCCCATCGCGACGGTCCGTTCGTCACCCTCAACTGCGGCGCGCTGCCGGCCGACCTGATCGAGGCCGAGCTGTTCGGCGCCGAGGCCGGTGCCTACACCGGCGCCAACAAGGCACGCGAGGGCAAGTTCGAGGCCGCCGACGGCGGCACCCTGTTCCTGGACGAGATCGGCAACCTGCCGCCGGCCGGGCAGATGAAACTGCTGCGCGTGCTGGAAACCGGCCGCTTCGCGCGGCTGGGCTCCAACCGCGAACGCCAGGTCAAGGTGCGCGTGGTCAGCGCGACCAACGCCGAGCTGCCGGCGATGATCCGCGACGGCGGCTTCCGCGAGGACCTGTATTACCGGCTCAACACCATCGAACTGGCGATGCCGCCGCTGGCCGAGCGCCCCGGCGACATCCTGCCGCTGGCCGAGCACTTCGGCGCGGGCGGCAAGCCGCTGTCGAACGGCGCCGCCAATGCGCTGCAGCGCCATCCTTGGCCGGGCAACGTGCGCGAACTGCGCAACGTGATCCAGCGCGCGCAGCTGCTGGCGACGGGGCCGCGGATCGAGGTCGCCGACCTGGGCCTGCCACGCGCGGCGGCCATGCGCAGCGGCCCGGCGCGCGAGCCCGGACGCGAGCAGATCGAAGCCGCACTGCAGCGCGCCGACGGCGTGATCGCCCAGCCGCCGCCGCCGAACTGGGCATGAGCCGGCAGGCGCTGTACCGGCGCATGGAACGTTACGGACTCAAGCCCGCATGAACCGGCCGACGCGGGTGCGCCGATGATCCGCCGCACGCTGACCCTGCGCCTGTTCGTGCGCCTGCTGCCGGTACTGGTGCTGGCGGCGGCCCTGCCGTGGACGTTCGCCTACTGGATCGATCGCGGCTGGGTGCTGGCCGTGCTTTCGGTGCTGGTCCTGCTCGGCCTGATGTGGTGGAGCCTGCATCGCGCGCTGGCGCCGATGCGCGCGCTGTTCCGCGCCCTGGCTGGCAGCGTCAACACCTATCGCGACGGCGAGTTCAACTTCGGCGTGCACTGGCACGGCGGCGACGAACTGGGCGAGCTGGTCCGCGCCCATGGCGAGCTGGGCGACGTGCTGCGCGACCAGCGCCAGGAACTGGTCCAGCGCGAACTGCTGCTGGACACCATGGTCCAGAACACGCCGGTGGCGATGCTGCTGTCGGCCGACGGCGGCGACGGCGTGCGCCGCGTGGTCTATGCCAACCTCGCCTCGCGCAAGCTGCTCAACGATGGACGCAAGCTGGAAGGCCAGCACATGGACGGGCTGCTCGACGCATTGCCGGTCGAGCTGCGCGAGGCGCTGGCACGCGGCGGCGACAGCCTGTTCGCGGTGCCCGCCGAGGACGACGAGGAAGAGGTCTACCACCTGTCGCGGCGCACCTTCACCCTCAACGGCCGCCGCCACGAACTGCTGCTGATCCGCCTGCTCACCCCGGAACTGCGCCGCCAGGAGGTGCAGACTCCAAGAAGGTGATCCGGGTGATCAGCCACGAACTGAACAACTCGCTGGCGCCGATCGCCTCGCTCGCGCATTCCGGCGCCGAACTGGTCCGGCGCGGCCGCCACGAACGCCTGGGCGAGGTGTTCTCCACGATCGAGGACCGCGCCCGCCACCTTAAGGCTTCATCCGCGGCTATGCGCGCTTCGCCAAGCTGCCGCAACCGCAGCTGCAGGCGGTGGTCTGGCGCGATTTCCTCGGCCGGCTGCAGCGCCAGATCGGTTTCGAACTGGAAGGCGCCAGCGAAAGCCTGCAGGCGAAGGTGGACCCGGCGCAGATGGAACAGGCGCTGCTGAACCTGCTCAAGAACGCGCACGAGGCCGGCAACGACGCCACCCCACCCAGCGACGAGGTGCGCGTGCGCCTGTTGCGCCTGCCCGGCTGGACCCGGATCGAGGTGCTCGACCGCGGCCCGGGCATGAACGAGGCGGTGCTGGAGAACGCGCTGCTGCCGTTCTATTCGACCAAGCGGAATGGTACTGGCTAGCCTTGGCCTGACCCGCGAGATCGTCGAGGCGCATGGCGGACGCCTGTCGCTGCAGAACCGTACCGACGGCGGACTGTGCGTGGCGGTGATGCTGCCGGAGGCGGCGGCCTGAGCGCAGGCGCCGCGCACGGTCAGGCCTTTGGCTTCTTCGCCGGCCGCTTCCAGCCTTCCAGCGTGTGCTGCCGCGTGCGGGCAACGGTGAGCTCGCCGGCCGGCGCGTTGCGGGTGATCACCGAACCGGCGCCGATGGTGGCCTGCGCACCGATCTCCACCGGCGCCACCAGCGAGGAATTGGAGCCGATGAAGGCGCCATCGCCGATGGTCGTGGTCGACTTGTTCACCCCGTCGTAGTTGCAGGTGATGGTGCCGGCACCGATGTTCACCCCGGCGCCGACCTGCGCGTCGCGCCAGGTAGGTCAGGTGGTTGGCCTTGCTGCCGACGCCCAGCACCGCCTTCTTGGTCTCGACGAAGTTGCCGATGTGCACGCCGTCGGCGAGCACGGTGCCGGGGCGCAGCCGCGCGTACGGGCCGATCTGCGCGGCGCCCTCGCTGACCACGCCGTCCAGGTCGCAATGCGCGCGCACCTCGGTGCCCGGCCCCAGGCGCACGTCCTTGAGCCGGGTGAACGGACCGATGCGCACGCCGTCGCCCAGTTCTACCTCGCCCTCGAGCACCACGTTGGCGTCGATCTCCACGTCGCGACCGGCGCGGACCGTGCCGCGCTGGTCGAAGCGCGACGGATCGAGCAGGCGCACGCCCTGCACGCACAGTGCCTTGGCGCAGCGCAGCTGGTACGCGCGCTCGAGCTGGGCCAGCTGCCAGATCGTTGGCGCCCTCGGTCTCCAGCGGATCGGCGGCCAGGATCATTTCAGCCGGGTTGTATTCCGAGGCAGCCATGGCGAAAACGTCGGTCAGGTAGTACTCGCCCCATTGTTGCCGTTGGAGAGGCGGGCCAGCCAGCGCTTCAGCGCGTCGGACTCGGCGGCGATGATGCCGGTGTTGACCGTGCGGATGCGGCGCTGTTCCGCGTCGGCGTCGCGGTGCTCGACGATCGCCGCCACGCGCCCCTGCGGGTCGCGTTCGATGCGGCCGTAGCCGGTCGGGTCCTCCGGCTCGGCCACCAGCACGCGCAGCAGGCCGGGGCGCGTCGAGCAGCTGGCGCAGGGTGTCGGGCGAGGTCAGCGGCACGTCGCCGTACAGCACCAGCACGTCCGCCGCCGCCTCCGGGATACCCGGCATCGCCTGCTGCACCGCATGGCCGGTACCCAGCTGCTGCGCCTGCTCGGCCCAGACAGGTCGTCCTGCCCGGCAAAGGCCGCGCGCACCGCCTCGCCGCCATGGCCGTAGACCACGTGGATGCCCGCCGGAAGCAGCGCGCGCGCGGTATCGATCACATGCGCCAGCATCGGCCGGCCGCCGACCGGCTGCAGCACCTTGGGCAGCGCCGATTTCATCCGCTTGCCTTCGCCGGCGGCGAGGATGACCACGTGCAATGGCTGGCTCATGTCGAATCCGGTACGGGAACTGGGCCGATTCTAGCCGGGCCTCCGCTCCGCAGGCGCCGGTCCTGCCGGCGACACGACGCGGCACGACCGGCGCGAGCGGCGCCGGCGCTGGTACTGCGACCTCGTGTCGCCGGCAGGACCGGCTCCTACAATGGCGCCACGCGCACGATGGAATCCGCACCGATGCCCCTCCTCCGCCAAGGCGGCCACTACCTCGCCTTCGGCATCCTCCAGCTGCTGCTGGACTGGTCGCTGTTCGTGGCCCTCACCGCGCTCGGCCTGCCGGCCACGCCGGCCAACCTTACCCAGCCGCAGCAGCGCGGCCGCGGTCGGCTTCTGGCTCAACGGCCGCTACACCTTCGCCGACGGCGACGGCAGCCGGCTGGGCTGGCGCCGCTTCGCCCGCTTCTGGGTGCTGTGGCTGGCGATGACCGCGCTCAGCACCCTGCTGCTGGCCTCGGTCGAGGCGCGGCTCGGCCTGCACTGGGCCTTACTGGCCAAGCCGGTGGTCGAAGGCGGGCTGGCGGTGGCGAACTTCTTCCTGATGCGGCGGCTGGTGTTCCGCTGAGGCAGGCCGGCGCGCCAACAGCGCCCGCCATGATCTGGATCAGGGCGCGTGCCCGCCGGTGGTTGCAGGCTGGCGCTCCAGTCCACAGGAGACCGCCATGACCGGCCTGTCCGCTGCCACTCCCGAGTACACCGCCCACCCGTTCGATGCCCGTGGCATTGCCCGGCGCTTCCGCCACTCGGCCATCTTCGGCGCACTGGGCGCGCTGGAGCCGGGCGAGGCGATGCGCTTCGTCAACGACCATGACCCGCTGCCGCTGCTCGACCAGATCGCGACGCGCTTCGGCGACCGCATCGAGATCGCCTACCGCCAGCAGCAGCCCGGCGCGGTGGTGATCGACTTCATCGTGCACGCCTGAGCCGGGGCCTGTCCGGCCTTCTTCGCCGGGCGCCGGCACTGCGCCTGCGCCACGGCCTGCCGAAGCTGCACGGCGCCATCGCGAACGGCACCCTGGCGCGCGTGCACCGCACCGGCTGCCACACCGGCGGGGCGCTGACGCGCCGGCTCAGCGCTGGAGGAAGTTCTTCAGCAGCGCGTGGCCGTGTTCGGTCAGGATCGACTCGGGGTGGAACTGCACGCCCTCGACCGGGTATTCGCGGTGGCGCAGGCCCATGATCTCCTCGAACGAGCCGTCGGCGTTCTCGGTCCAGGCGGTGATCTCCAGCGACTCCGGCAGCGAGGCGCGCTCGACCACCAGCGAGTGGTAGCGGGTGGCCTCGTAGCGGTCCGGCAGCCCGGCGAACACGCCCCTGCCCTCGTGGCGGATGTGCGAGGTCTTGCCGTGCATGATGTTGCCGGCGCGCACCACCTTGCCGCCGTAGGCCTGGCCGATGCTCTGGTGGCCTGCAAGCACACGCCCAGGGATCGGCGTGGTCGCACCCAGCCGCTCGATCACCTGCAGCGACACCCCCGCTTCGTTGGGCGTGCACGGCCCGGGCGAGACGACGATGCGCTCGGGCGCGAGTTTCTCGATCTGTTCCACGGTCAGTGCGTCGTTGCGCTCGACCCGCACCTCCGCCCCCAGCGCCTGCAGGTACTGAACGAGGTTGTAGGTGAACGAATCGTAGTTGTCGATCATCAGCAGCATGTCAGCTCTCCACCAGCGCAGGCGTCGACGGGTTCAGGGCCCCGCGCGCATCGGCAATGAAATCCTCCACCGCTTCCGGCTTCGTCGCCCACGAGGTGACGAGGCGGATGGCGATGCGGCCGTCGGCCATGGTCTGCCATCGATGGAATTCGTAGCGTCGCTCCAGCGCTTCGACCACCCGCGCCGGCAGGACCGGGAACAGCTGGTTGGTCGGCGAATCGGCGAGGAAGCCGACACCCAGTGCCGACAGCGCCGCGCGCAGGCGTGACGCCATCGCGTTGGCGTGGCGGGCCAGCTCGAGGAACAGGTCGTCCTCGAACAGGGCCTCGAACTGCACGCCGAGGAACATGCCCTTGGCCAGCATCGCGCCGCGCTGCTTGACCAAGGTAGCGCAGGTCGGGCTTGAGCGCGTCGTTGCAGACCACCAGCGCCTCGCCGGCCAGCGCGCCGTTCTTGGTGCCGCCGATGTAGAACGCGTCGCACAGTGCGGCGATGTCGGCCAGCGCCAGGTCGTTGCACTCGGCGGCCAGGGCCGATCCCAGCCGCGCGCCATCGAGGAACAGCAACAGGCCGCGCTCGCGGCAGAAGGCGGAGAGCGACTGCAGTTCGGCCCGCGAATAGACCGTACCGACCTCGCTGCTGTTGCTCACGTAGACCAGCTTCGGCTGGACCATGTGCTCGTCGGTGTGTTCGCCGAGCACCTGCGCGACCAGCGCCGCGGTCAGCTTGCCGTCGATGCCTGCCGGCACGGTCAGCACCTTGTGCCCGGTCGCCTCGATCGCGCCGGTTTCATGGGTGGCGATGTGGCCGCCCTGCACCGACACCGCGGCCTGGTGCGGACGCAGGAAGGAGGCGATGGCCAGCAGGTTGGCCTGGGTGCCGCCGGAGATGAAATGCACGTCGGCGTCGATTCCGCCCAGCCGCGCGCGGATCAGTGCCGCCGCGCGCAGGCTGTGCCGGTCCAGGCCGTAGCCGGCGTTCTGCTCGGCGCTGGCCGCGACCAGTGCCTGCAGCAGTCGTGGATGCGCGCCTTCGCTGTAGTCGTTCCTGAAACTCGTGCCGGCCGCCATCACAACCCCTTCGCCGCCTGCGCCACCGCGCGGAACAGCGCGCGGCCCTTGTTCATGGTCTCGTCCCATTCCGCCTGCGGGTCGGAGTCGTAGACGATGCCGGCACCGGCCTGCACGTGCAGGTGGCCATCCTTGATCACCGCGGTGCGGATCGCGATCGCGGTATCGGCGTCGCCGTGCCAGCCGATGTAGCCGATGCTGCCGGCGTAGACATTGCGCTTGACCGGCTCGAGTTCGCGGATCACTTCCAGCGCGCGGATCTTCGGCGCGCCGCTGACCGTGCCGGCCGGGAAGGTCGCGCGCAGCACGTCGGCGTAGCTCAGGCCTTAGCAGCTTGCCGGTGACCTCGCTGACGATGTGCATGACATGGCTGTAGCGCTCGATCACGAAGCGCTCGCCGACCTCGACGCTGCCGGCCTCGGCGACGCGGCCGACGTCGTTGCGGCCCAGGTCGATCAGCATCAGGTGCTCGGCGCGTTCCTTCGGATCGGCGAGCAGGTCCTGCTCCAGCGCCAGGTCCTCGGCCGGGGTGGCGCCGCGCGGGCGGGTGCCGGCGATCGGGCGCACGGTCACCTCGTCGCCCTGCTGCCGGACCAGGATCTCCGGCGACGAGCCGACCACCTGCACCTCGCCGGTATCGAGGAAGTACATGTACGGCGACGGGTTGAGCGCGCGCAGCGCGCGGTACACGTCCACCGGCCGCGCGTTGAACGGCACGCTCATGCGCTGGCTCAGCACCACCTGGAACACGTCGCCGGCGCGGATGTATTCCTTGGACTTCTCCACCGCCTCGATGAAGCCTTCGCGGGTGAAGCCGGAAACGAAATGGCTCTCGTCGAGCACGTCGCGGCTCAGCGGCAGCGGATAGCTGCCGGGCGCGCGCAGCTTGTCGACCAGCGCGTCCAGCCGCGCCTGCGCCGCGTCCCACGAGCCCGGCTCGCGCGGGTCCGCATGCACGACCAGGTACAGCCGGCCCTTGAGGTTGTCGAACACCGCCAGCTCTTCGGACAGCATCAGGTAGATGTCCGGCGTACCGAGTTCGTCGGGCTTGTCGCCGCCGGTAAGGCGCGGCTCGATGTAGCCGATGCACTCGAAGCCGAACCAGCCCACCGGGCCGCCGGTAAAGCCCGGCAGGCCCTCCAGCTTCGGTACCGAATAGGAGGTGCGCAGCGCCTCGACCTCGGCGAACGGATCGGCGACCTCGCGCTGCTCGATGACCTGTCCGTGCTCGCGCACTTCCATCGAATGGCCGCGGAAGGCGACCGTGCGCGCGGCCGGCAGGCCGATGATCGAGTAGCGGCCGAAGCGTTCGCCGCCTTCGACCGATTCGAGCAGGTAGGTGTGCGGGGCGTCGGCGAGCTTCAGGTAGACCGACAGCGGCGTGTCCAGGTCGGACAGCACTTCGCGGACGACGGGGACGCGGTTGAAATTCTCTTCAGCGGCAGCGTGCTGCCGGAACTGTTCGGGCGTGACCAAGGCGGGGTTCCTTGCGGCGGATCGGGGCATGGCATGGGACGACGGCATAAGGCCGCCATCGCCAGCACCGGCGCGCGGAAGCAAGGGAAAGCCTGGTCGTCTGGCCGAACATGTCGCCAACTTTAACCGGATCGGGTCCGGCGTGCAGCCGCTCAGGAAGGTTGCGACAGCAACGGGCATCCGGCAGGCAGGTGCATGCGTACCCGGCCGGGCACACACTCGATGCGGAACCGCCGGCCCTGCACCGGCTCGCCGTCCAGGTTGAGGGTGAGCGGTGCAGGCGTTTCGATCTCCACCCACGGCAGTCGCACCCGCAGCGCGCTGCGCTCCAGCGCGGCGCGCTGACCCTCCTTGACCAGCGTGCCGATCGTGGCCAGCAGTTCGCCGGACAACTCCGGAATCACGGTGAGGTCGAGTTGGCCGTCATCGACCAGCGCATCCGGGCACATCGCCTGACCACCGCCAGCCTGGCGGCCGTTGCCCACGCCCAGCGCGGCCATGCCACCCTCCCACTCGAAGCCCGGGCCGCGCAGCCGCGCCGGCACCGCCTCGATGCGGCCGAGCCTAGCGATGCCGGTCACCAGGTAGGCGAGTCCGCCAAGCAGCTTCTTCAGGCCCTCATCGGTATCCACCGTCACTCCGGTACCGAAGCCGGCGCTGGCCAGGTTGGCGCACCACGAGCGGCGGCCATCGGCATCGACCTGCAGCAGGTCCAGGGGCCGCGCGTGGCCTTCCGCCACCAGTGCAAGCGCCGCGTGCGGATCGACCGGCACGCCGGCGGCGGCGGCGAAGTCGTTGGCCGTGCCCAGCGGCAGCAGGCCAAGCGCGGGCAGGCGTTCGGCGGGCCATGCGTGCGCGGCGAGCGCGGTGGCCACCTCGCCCAGGTGCCGTCACCGCCGCCGGCCACCACGCTGTCGGCATCGGCGGCGATCGCGTCGGCGACCCAGCGCGCGGCGTCGCCCGCCTCCTCCAGGTCAGGCGCACCGCCATCGACAGGCCGCGAGCGCGCATGGCCTCGACCGCCTCGCGCACGGAATCGTCGCCGGCGGACTTGCCGTTGAGGACCAGCCAGCAGGAAGCAGGTGCGTCGGCAGCAGGCATGCGGCAGGTCCTTGGCGGAAGGGCCGACGCAGGCTAGCAGCGCCCCGCGCTGTCGCGCGTGAACCGCAGGCGCCGGGCGGTCATCGTGCTGTCACCGGAGGCCTGCAACATCGAAGGCCATCGCAGGGACGACGGGCGGAGGCGGGATTGCCTCCACAAGCGGCACGGGGCCGGCGGCGCGTGGAGGCGCCGCCGGCCTGCGGGCAGGGAGCCGGCAGCCGATCAGCCGCGGACCGCGTCCACCGCCGCCTTCATCCTGCCGATCACGCCCTGGTAATGCTCGCGGGTCCGCGGTGCACCGAAGATCGCCGAACCGGCAACGAAGGTGTCGGCGCCGGCCGCGGCGATCTCGCCGATATTGTCGGCCTTGACCCCGCCATCGATCTCCAGCCGGATCGGCTTGCCGGTCTTGTCGATCATCGCCCGCACCGCGCGCAGCTTATCCACGGTCGACGGGATGAAGGCCTTACCGCCGAAGCCGGGATTGACCGACATCAGCATCACCATACGATGTCCTCCAGCACCCAGTCCAGCGCCTCCACGGGCGTGGCCGGGTTGAGCACCAGCCCGGCCTTAGCAGCCGTGCGACCTGATCAGCTGGATGGTGCGATGGACATGGCGGCTGGCCTCCGGATGGAAGCTGATCAGGTTGGCGCCGGCCTCGGCGAAGTCGGGCACGATCCGGTCCACCGGCTCGACCATCAGGTGCACGTCGATGAAGGCGCTGACGCCGTGCTTGCGCAACGCCTGGCAGACCAGCGGCCCGATCGTCAGGTTGGGCACGTAGTGGTTGTCCATCACGTCGAAATGGACCCAGTCGGCGCCGGCGGCCAGCACGTTGTCCACTTCCTCGCCCAGGCGGGCGAAGTCGGCCGAGAGGATGGACGGGGCGATGACGGTCGGCTGCATGGTCGGCTCGCGGTGATCGGGAGTGGTGGCGGCGGCGCGGAGACGGACGGGATCAGCGCCGGCGCCGGGCGCGGATCCGGTCGTAGGCGGCATTGATCGCGCGGGAACGCTGTTCGGCCCGGGCGCGCAGTTCCGGCGCGGCGCCGGCGACCTTGTCCGGGTGGTACTGCGACATCAGCCTGCGGTAGGCCTGGTCGATCTCCGCCTCGCTGGCCGATTCGGTCAGGCCCAGCTCGGCGTAGGGATCATCGCGGTCGCGCGTGCGGAACGTACGGAACAGGTCGCGGTCGAGGGCATGGCCGAGCAGCAGGCCGATGACCGCGCCGAACAGCGGGTTGGCCCTGAACAGCAGCGCCCCGGCGACCAGGGCCCAGCAGTTTTCCGTACCAGCGGTCCATCCGGCGGATGCGCCCTCGTGCCTGTCGACGTGCGGAACGCCGATTCTACGGCACAGCCGGCCCGCCTCGCCGTACACTGTGCGGCCGGCCGCCGCCCGGCGCGGCTTCCCCGGGATGTCATTCCTGCACGGGCCCTGCCCCCGGAGACCGCGTTGTCCACGACCCTGCTCCAGTCCGACCTTCCCGGCCTGCCGCTGCGCCACCGCGGCAAGGTGCGCGACGTATTCGACCTGCCGCGCGAGCGGATTCCCGCCGCGGCGCTGGCCGCCGCCGGCCGGGAGGGGCGCCTCGCCCGACGGCTACCTGCTGATGGTCGCCACCGACCGCCTTTCGGCGTTCGACGTGGTCCTGCCGGACCCGATCCCGGGCAAGGGCGAGATGCTGTGCCAGATCTCCAATTTCTGGTTCGGCAAGACCGCGAACCTGATGCCCAACCACCTCACCGGTATAGACGTTGCCGCCGTGCTGCCCGAAGGCGTGGACGCGGCCCTGTACGCGAAGCGCGCGGTGGTGACGCGCAAGCTCAAGCCGGTGCCGGTGGAAGCGATCGCCCGCGGCTACCTGATCGGCAGCGGCTGGAAGGACTACCAGCGCACCGGCCAGGTCAGCGGCATCGCCCTGCCCGACGGCCTGCGCCAAGGCCGAGCAGCTGCCCGAACCGATCTTCACCCCTCGACCAAGGCTGCCGTCGGCGACCACGACGAGAACATCGACTTCGACGCGATGGTGCGTACCGTCGGCGGCGAGCTGGCCGAGCGCGTGCGCGACGCGACCCTGCGCCTGTACCGCTACGCCGCCGCCTATGCGGCCGGGCGCGGCATCCTGCTGGCCGACACCAAGTTCGAGTTCGGTACCGACGCCGACGGCCGCCTGTACATCATGGACGAGATGCTGACCCCGGATTCCTCGCGCTACTGGCCGGCCGACGAATACCAGGTCGGCACCAGCCCGCCGAGCTACGACAAGCAGTTCGTGCGCGACTACCTGGAAACGCTGGACTGGAACAAGACCGCGCCCGGCCCGGCGCTGCCGGCCGAGGTGATCGGACGCACCCGCGCCAAGTACGCCGAAGCGCTGCAGAAGCTGGCCGGGATCAGCGTCGACTGAGTCCACCCCGCGCGGCCACGGCGGCCGCGCACGGTATGCTCCCTCCCATTCCTGGGAGGGAAAACGATGAACAGTGCAGCGTCACCCATGCGGCCGATCGACCGCTATTTCGCCAGCTACTCGGGCGACCACCAGAACGCGACCAACCAGCGCATCCACGTGGTCGCCGTGCCGTTGATCCTGTGGTCGGTAGTGGCGCTGATCTGGTGCATCCCGGTGTTCGGCACCTGGATGAAAACCGGCATCTGGGCCGCGCTGACGATGTTCATCGCCTGGATGTTCTATTACCGGCTCTCGCGCACGCTCGGCCTGGGCATGCTGGCGGTGTTCTTCTTCTGCGGCTGCGTGTGCCGGCTGGTCGAATCGCGCTTCGGCCTTACCGCGCTGCTGTGGTCGGCGGTGGCCGTGTTCGTGGTCGCCTGGATCGCCCAGTTCATCGGCCACAAGCTCGAAGGCCGCAAGCCGAGCTTCCTCACCGACCTGGTCTACCTGCTGATCGGCCCGGCCTTAGGTGCTGGCGAAGCTGTACCGGCACCTGGGCTGGAAGTACTGAGCGCCTCCCCGGGAAGGTGCCGGCCACGGGCCGGCACTGCCGGACGGCCTGCCAGGCTCAGGTCGGATCCACGCCGAACATCTCCGCTTGCGGTGCGAACGGACGCGGCGCATAGCCTGGTCGCGCCGGGCGGCGGCGGCATCGAACACCGGTCCCCGGCGCATCCGCGCCAGCACGGCGGGGCCGGCATCGTGTACGCCCAGCGCGCGCGCCAGCCGCGCGGCCAGGCGAACGACGCCCCCGGCAGGACCAGCAGCCGGGCCTGCGGTCGCAGCGAGGCCAGCACCCGCGTGACCATCCCGCGATAGTCCAGCGTCTCGCCCCCGGGCAGGTCGTAGGCACGCAACCCCGGCACGGTGCGCTCCAGGGCCGCGACCATCGCCGACGCCAGGTCGTCCACGTGCACCGGCTGGCGCAACCCGCGCGCATCGTGCGGCAGCACGAAAAACCCGTGGCGCCGGGCCAGCGCGGCGATCCGGCTCAGGTTGCGGTCGCGGCCCGCGCCGTAGACCAGGTCGGCCGCAGCACGGTCACCGCCACCGCGCGCGCACCGGCCGCATCGGCCAGCCGCGCCTCGGCGTCGCGCAGGCGTGCGGCCACGTCGCGCTCGGCCGGATCGGATGAATCCTGCTTGACATGCACGCTGGTGGAACCGAACGCGACCACGCGCGCGCCACCGGTGTCGGCGCGCGCATACCACTGCGAGAACAGGTCGAGCGGGCCGCAGCTGGCGATCGCGTCGAAGCCTTCGCCACCGCCGCCGTCCGGCAGCTCGCCGCGCCGCCATTCGACGCCCGCCGCGGATGCACGCGCTTGCCGCGACACGGCCAGCACCTGCCAGCCCTGCTGCCGCAGCCGCGCGCAGACACGCTGGCCGATCTGGCCACTGGCGCCGAACAGCAGCACGCGTCGCGTCGTGGCGCTCATCTGCATCCGTATCGGGGGAGAAGAATCGACATCGTCCCATTGTAGGAGCGTCTTACCACCCACGCGGCGCGCGTGGCGGCAAGGCCGCGGAAAGCGGCTGTTACACTCGGGCCTGTTTCACGCCGACCGATCCTGTCCACGGATGATCCCGTTCCTAAATCCTGCTCGCCCTGCCGTTCCCATGGCCGCGGCGATGGTGTTCCTGCGCATGCGCCCGCGCGGACAGGTGGCGTGGATCGCCGCGGCAGCGCCGTTGCTGGGCCTGCTGGTGCTGGCCTGGGCCACGCCGGCGGTACTGCACGGCTGGACGCTGCGCGCCGACCACGCCTGGATCCCGCAGCTGGGCCTGGACTTCGACCTGCGCCTGGACGGACTGGCCTGGATGTTCGCCGGACTGGTGCTGGCGATCGGCGCGCTGGTAGTGATGTACGCGCACTACTACCTTACCACGGAGGACAGCGCGCCGCGCTTCTTCGGCTGCCTGCTGCTGTTCATGGGTTCGATGCTGGGCGTGGTCATCGCCGGCAACCTGCTCCTGCTGCTGGTGTTCTGGGAACTGACCAGCCTGAGCTCCTTCCTGCTGATCGGCTTCTGGTACAGGAACCAGGACGCACGCGAAGGCGCGCGCATGGCCCCGGCGATCACCGGCGGCGGTGGCCTGGCCCTGCTCGGCGGCGTGCTGCTGATCGGGCGCATCGTCGGCAGCTACGACCTGGACACCGTGCTCGCCTCCGGCGACCTGATCCGGGCCAGCGCGCTGTATCCATGGGTGCTGGGCCTTATGCTGGCCGGCGTGTTCACCAAGAGCGCGCAGTTCCCGCTGCACTTCTGGCTGCCGCACGCGATGGCCGCGCCGACGCCGGTATCGGCCTACCTGCATTCGGCGACGATGGTGAAGGCCGGCGTGTTCCTGCTGGCGCGGCTGCATCCGGCGCTGGCCGGCACCGACCTGTTTTTCTACACCGTCAGCGGCATCGGTGCGATCACCCTGCTGCTCGGCGCGTGGTACGCGATCTTCCAGCACGACCTCAAGGGCCTGCTGGCCTACTCCACGATCTCGCACCTGGGCCTGATCACCCTGCTGTTCGGCCTGTCCACGCCGATGGCGGTGGTCGCCGGCGTGTTCCACATCCTCAACCACGCCACCTTCAAGGCCTCGCTGTTCATGGCCGCCGGCATCATCGACCACGAGACCGGCACCCGCGACATGCGCCGGCTCGGCAACCTGCGAAGGTTCATGCCGGTCACCAGCGCGCTGGCGATCACCGCCTCGCTGGCGATGGCCGGCATCCCGCTGCTCAACGGCTTCCTGTCCAAGGAGATGTTCTTCGCCGAGGCGCTGGACATCGACGGCCACCGCGGGATGGCCATCGCGATCAGCATCGCCGCGCTGCTCTACGCCGCGTTCGGCGTCGCCTACAGCCTGCGCTTCGTCCACGAGACCTTCTTCGGCGACGGGCCGCACGGGCTGGACCGGACGCCGCACGAACCGCCGCGCTGGATGAAGATCCCGGTCGAAGTGCTTGTCCTGCTGTGCGTGGCGGTGGGCATGTTCCCGGCCTGGACCGTGGCGCCGGTGCTGCATGCCGGTGCCTCGGCGATCCTCGGCAGCGCGATGCCGTCGTACGACCTGGCGATTTGGCATGGCTTCAACAAGCCGCTGCTGATGAGCATGGCCGGCACCGTCGGCGGCATCGCGCTCTACTTCGGCCTGCGCCGGCTGCTGGACCTGCATGCGAACGTGCGCCGCTCGTTCGGGCGCCGCCTGTTCCGCTGGAACATGGAGGCGCTGTACGCGCTGGCCGAGCGCTTCACCGCCGCGATCGCCAACGGCAGCCTGCAGCGCAGTCTGGTCTGGCTGGTGCTGGCGGCGCTGGCGGCCGGCGCGGCGCCGTTCGTGTCCGGTACGCATGCGCTGCCGCCACTGCGCGCCCCGCAGCCGATGCCGCTGCTGGGCTGGCTGCTGTGGCTGGTGCTGGTCGCCTGCGCGCTGTACACGGTGAAGATCTACCGGCAGCGCCTGCTGGCCCTGATCGTGCTCGGCGGCGCCGGACTGATGGTCAGCCTTACCTTCGTGTTCCTGTCGGCGCCGGACCTTACCTGACCCAGCTGCTGGTGGAGATGGTCAGCCTGGCCCTGCTGCTGCTCGGCCTGCACTACCTGCCGCCGCGCTCGCCGCCCGAGCGCGCACCGCGGCGGCGCGTCCGCGACGTCGCCGTGGCGCTGGCGGCAGGCATCGGCATCGGCCTGCTTTCGTATGCGGTGATGACCCGCCCGCCCGGCGAACCGGCGAGCCTGGAGATGCTGGCGCGCGCGCTGCCCGAGGCGTACGGCCGCAACGTGGTCAACGTGATCCTGGTCGACTTCCGCGGCTTCGACACCTTCGGCGAGATCACCGTATTCGGCATCGCCGCGCTGATCGTGCACGCGCTGCTGCGGCGCGCGGGCTGGCGCCGGAGAAGGTGATGTCCGGCCCGCCGATCAAGCTGCCGGTGCCGGCCGACCTTACCCAGCTGATGTTCCCGCTGACCCTGACCGTGTCGGTGTTCCTGTTCCTGCGCGGGCACAACGCGCCCGGTGGCGGCTTCATCGCCGGACTGGTGCTGGCGGTGCCGCTGCTGATCCAGTACGTGATCCAGGGCGCGGCCTCGGTCGAGTCGCGCTTCGGCTTCGATTACATCCGCTGCATCGGCGTGGGCCTGATGGTGGCCGGAATCAGCGGCGCGGCCTCGATCGTGCTCGAAGTCGAATTCCTGACCAGCGGGCACGTGGACCTGGACGTGCCGCTGGTCGGCAAGGTGCCGCTGGCCAGCGCGATCGGCTTCGACACGGGCGTGTACCTGGTGGTGTTCGGCGGCGCCATGCTGATCCTGTCGATGCTGGGCACGATCAAGCCCTCGCGCACGCTCGTCGCGCACCTGGGGCGTGATGGAGCCGGGCACCCGATCCACCCGCACCGGCGAGCTGCGCTGATGGACACGTGCACGGAGGGGTGCTGATGGAACTGGCGATGGCAAGCGCGATCGGCATCCTCACCGCCGCGGGCGTGTACCTGCTGCTGCGCGCGCGCAGCTTCGACGTGATCCTGGGCCTGACCCTGCTGTCGTACGCCACCAACCTGCTGATCTTCGCCAGCGGACGGCTGGTGGCGGGCAAGCCGCCGGTGCTGCGCGATGGCGTGGCCACCGACCTTACCCCACTACACCGACCCCCTGCCGCAGGCCCTGGTGCTGACCGCCATCGTCATCGCCTTCGCCATGACCGCGGTGAGCATCGTGGTCGCGATCCGCAGCCGCGCCGACAACGACAGCGACCATGTCGACGGCAGCCGCGCAGAACGCGAGTTCAAGCGCAACGAGTTACGCCGGCACGAGGACAGGCGCGCGCGCGAGGCCAATGCCGGCGACGAAGGGCGTGGCCGGCATCGCGGCACGCGAGGAGTCGATGGCCGCGGCAATGGCAGCTCCGATGGCGGCCAGCGTGGGGACGGCGCATGAACCACCTGCCGCTTCTGCCGATCCTGGTCCCGCTGTTCGCCGCGGCGCTGGTGCTGTTCTTCGAGCACCGCCGGTTCGGCATGCTGCCGCAGCGGATCGTGGCCTGGACCTCCTGGGCGCGATGCTGGTGGTGGCGGTCCTGCTCGCTACCGACGCGGCGACCGGTCGCATCGAGGTCTACCTCGGCGACTGGCCGGCGCGGCTGGGCATCGCGCTGATGGTCGACCGGCTGTCGGCACTGATGCTGCTGGTCGGCCTGCTGCTGGCGGCGGCCTGCCTGCTGCATGCCTGCGCCGGCTGGGACCGGCGTGCGCCGCACTTCCACGCCTTCTTCCAGTTCCAGCTGATGGGACTCAACGGTGCATTCCTGACCGGCGACATGTTCAACCTGTTCGTGTTCTTCGAGGTGCTGCTGATCGCCTCGTACGGGCTGATGCTCAGCGGCGGGCGCGGCGAGCGCATGCGCGCCGGCCTGCACTACGTGGCCTTCAACGTCACCGCATCGGCCCTGTTCCTGATCGCGCTGGGCCTGCTCTACGGCCTGCTCGGCACGCTGAACATGGCCGAGATGGCGGTGCGGGTGGCGCAGGCGCCGGTGCAGGACCTTACTATATCCAGGCCGCAGCCGGGCTGCTGCTGGTGGTGTTCTGCGCCAAGGCCGCGCTGCTGCCGATGTACTTCTGGCTGCCTCAGACCTACACCCATGCACCGGCGGCGGTGGCGGCACTGTTCGCGGTGATGACCAAGGTCGGCCTGTATGCGGTGCTGCGGGCATGCCTGCTGAGCTTCGGTGCCGGGGCGCTGCACGGATTCAGCCTTACCGGCGCTGCTGGTGCTCGGCAGCGCCAGCCTGGTGCTGGCCGCGCTCGGCGTGCTGGCCTCGCGCCGGCTGCGTTCGCAGACCGCGTACCTGGTGCTGGGGTCGGCGGCGACACTGTTCATCGCCTTCGCCCTGGCCACTGCCGGCACCATTGCCGCTGGCCTGTACTACCTGGTGCACAGCACCTTCGCCGGCGCGGCGCTGTTCCTGCTCGCCGACCTGATCCGCCGCCGTCGCGGCGGCGCCGGCGACAGCAAGGACGTCATCGCCGCCCTGCCCGGACACGTCGTCCCGGGCGTGCTGTTCCTATCGCGGCGGTGTCGCTGGCCGGGCTGCCGCCGCTGTCGGGCTTCATCGGCAAGCTGCTGCTGCTCGAAGCGGTGCCGGCGGGCACGCGCACGGCCTGGATCTGGTCGCTGGTGCTGGGCAGCAGTTTCCTGATGCTGGTCGGCTTGGCGCGTGCCGGCACGCGCCTGTTCTGGCGCACCGAACCCTGGCCCGATGCGGCGCCGGAACGGTTCGCCGCCTACACCCCCGCCGACGCGTTGCCGCACGCGCCGAGCCGGCCGCTGGAAACCGCGGCCACCGTGCTGCTGCTGGGCTACGGCATCGCCATGGTGCTGGCCGCCGCGCCGCTGCTGGACTACACCCGCGCCACCGCTGCCCAGCTGCTGTCGCCCGGCGACTACGTGCAGCAGGTGCGCGCGGCGACGCCGGCGCTGAGGCAGCCGTGATGGGCGAACGTCGCCTCCCCGTTGGCGCAAGCGCTGGCTGCCCTCGCCGCCGCTGAGCGTGGTCGTGTTCTGCTTCTGGCTGCTGATGAACGACCAAGGTCACGACCGGCCACGCGCTGATGGCACTGGTCCCATGGTGCTGGTGCCGGCGTTCGCCGCGCGGCTGGACCGCGAGTTCGCCCGCGTCGGCAGCGTGCGCGGCGTGCCGCGGATGCTGGGCATCCTGCTGCTGGACATCATCCGCTCCAACATCACCGTGGCCCTGCAGGTGCTCGGCCCGGAGCGGAAGATCAACCCCGGTTTCATCTGGGTGCCGCTGGACATCGCCAACATCCACGGCATCGCCGCACTCACCAGCATCATCACCCTCACCCCGGCACGGTGTCCTCGGCGCTGTCCGACGACCGCCGCTACCTGCTGGTGCACGTGCTGCACCTGGAGGATGCCGGCAAGGTGATCCGCCAGATCAAGACCCGCTACGAGGTGCCGCTGATGGAGATCTTCCCGTGAGCCCGCAGGTGCTGGTGGCGTGGGCGATCACCGGCTCGATGCACGTGGTCGGCGTGGCCATGCTGCTGGCGCTGTACCGGCTGCTGCGCGGGCCGACCGTGCCGGACCGGATCCTGGCCTGGGACACGCTGTTCGTCGCCGGCATCGCCCAGCTGATGCTGTTCGGCATGCACCTATGGGCACCGCGGTCTACTTCGAGGCGGCTCTGGTCATCGCCATGCTCGGTTTCGTCGGCACCGTGGTGCTGAGCAAGTACGTGCTGCGTCGGGACATCGTCGAATGAGCTGGCTCGTGGCCATCGCCCTGGTCCTGCTGCTGGCGGCCGGCAGCTTCTTCATCCTGCTCGGCTCGTACAGCCTTATGAAGCTGTCGGAGTTCTTCAAGCGCCTGCACGGCCCGACCAAGGCCACCACGCTGGGCGTGGGCTGCGTGCTGCTGGCCTCGGTCGGTTACCACCTGTTGTCCGGCTCCGATCCGCAACCGCGCGAACTGCTGGTGACCGCGTTCCTGTTCATCACCGCGCCGATCAGCGCGCACCTGATGGCCAAGGCGGCACTGTCGCTGCACATGGCCGAGCGGCCGCCGCAACCGGGGACGGAGCCGACCGGCGAGGATCCAGGCACGCGGTAGGAACCGCACTTGCCGGCGACGCCACGCCGCAGGCGCGGAAGAAGCGCTGGAGCTTCGGGTTTCATCGCGCGCGGCGGCGCGTTCCTCGCCGCGGACGACCATGCCGCATCGTGGCGCGGCTGTTACAGGAACAGCAGCACTTCCACCACCACCCGCGTAGGAACACCAAAGCACAGGATTCCGCCTTCCTGCTGGCTGATGCGCCGTCCGCTGCGCAGCAGCGGATAGACCAGCAGGGTCAGTGCCAGCACCGCCGGCAGCTCGAACTTCACGAACGAGGCCGGCAAGGCCAGTGGCTGGAACGCGGCCATGCCGCCGACGATCGCCAGCAGGTTGAACAGGCTCGATCCGATCACGTGCCCGGCGACCATGTCGCCCTGCCCGCGCCGGGCCGCCACGATGGCTGCGGCGATCTCCGGCAGCGCGGTGCCGATGGCCACCGGCAGCAGGCCGACCATGAGCGGGGTCATGCCCAGGCGCGGCCGAAAACGAGGCTGCTGGAAACCACCCAGCGCGCGCCGAGGTACAGCAGCGCCGCGGCGACCACCAGCCGCAACAGGTTGCGGGCTGGGCCGGTGTCGGTACTGGCGAACGCGACGATCTCCTCCTGCGCCTCCGCATCGGCGTGGCGTGCGTGGCGCAACATGAAGGCGGTGGCGGCGAGGAACCCGGTCAGCAGCGCAGCACCCTCGATCCTGCCGACATAGCCGTCCAGGCCGAACACCATCAGCGCGAAGGTGGCCACCACCAGCAGCACCAGCATCGGCACCAGCAGGCGCGCCCGCAGCAGCAATGGTGCGGCCAGCGCCGCCAGGCCGAGGCTCAGGCCGAAGTTGACCACGTTGCTGCCTATGGCATTTCCCAGCGCGAGGTGCGCCTCCTGCTGCCACATCGCGCGCAGGTTGACGGCCAGTTCCGGAACCGAGGTGCCGAAGGCGAGCAGCAGCAACCCGGCCACGAACGGCCGCATCCCCAGCCGCTGCGCCAGCCCGGATATTCCTTGACTACCGAATCGCCGCCCAGCGCCAGCGCGAGCAGGCCCAGCGCGAACAGTCCCAACGCTTCCGCCATCGCCGCATCCTCCATCTGGCGCCCTGCCCGGCCACATCCCCGGCCCGTCCGCCGATTCTATGCCCGACTCCGATGCCGCCGTCGATCCCGGCGCGGCGGTACCTCAGCCGCAGCCCTCGACATAGTCGACCTGCGGCGGCAGGCCGAGCCGCCATGCCTGCACCCGGGCCTGTGCATCGGTCTCGAACAGCAGCACGGTCGGGCTGCCTTCGTGGGTCACCCGCAGGTACTGCGCGCCTTCCACGTACTTGTGCGGGCGGGCCTCGATGCGGCCGGGATACAGCGCGCTGATTTCCGCGGCGGACATGCCGACCCGGCCGCCGCCCGGCGCGGTCGCCGCCGGGTCGTCCACGTCCATGCGCACGAAGCGCCCGCCCTCGACCATGAAGCCGGTGCCATAGCCATGCGCCGGACGCGGTTGCTGGAACAGCGCAGGAAGTGGCAGCCCTCCGCCCCGCCGCCCTCCAGGTCGCCGGCATGTGCTTGGCGCAGCGCCTGGGCGTCGCTGCCGAAAGGCACCGGCGCGGAACGTTCGAAGTCCGCCAGTGACGGCGCCAGCGCGGCCGCGGCGCCGGGCGCGGTGGCCGGGGGCACGTCTTCCTGTGGCTCGTCCAGCGCCGGCTCGGCGCCGGCCGCATCGCGCCAAGGCCGTTTCGCGGGAGGCGTCGGCCGGCGCACGGGCGCACGAGGCGACCACCGGGGCGAAGGCCAGCAGGCAGGCATCCAACGTCCTGGTCGACATGCAGCGTTCCCCGGCGCGAGCGTTGCACCGAGGCTGGCAAAGCCGCCGTCAACGGCAGGCGAAGGCGACCCGGCCGCCCACCGCCGGGGCCGTGCAGGACTGCCGACGCGCACTGATCGGCGCCGGCACGGCGCGCGCTCAGCCCGGCGCTGTGAACCGCCGGCGCAGCCCCGCCCAGCAGGCCTGGTAGCCGCGCTGGCGATGTGCGGCGTCCAGCGCCTGCGCGGTCGGCCGGATCACCGCCCGCGTCTCGAACATGAAGGCCATCGTGTCGGCGACCACGTCCGGACGCGACAGGTCCGCGGCCGAGGCCTTCTCGAACGTGGCCGCATCCGGGCCGTGCCCGCTCATGCAGTTGTGCAGCGAACAGCCGCCGGGAACGAAGCCCTCGGCCTTGGCGTCGTAGGCGCCGTGCACCAGCCCCATGAACTCGCTGGCCACGTTGCGGTGGAACCACGGCGGGCGGAAGGTGTGCTGCGCCACCAGCCAGCGCGGCGGGAAGATCGCGAAATCCACGTTCGCCGTGCCCGGCGTGTCGCTGGGCGCGGTGAGCACGGTGAAGATCGAAGGATCGGGGTGGTCGAAACTGATCGAACCGATCGCGTTGAAGCGGCGCAGGTCATAGCGGTACGGCGCGTAGTTGCCGTGCCAACCACCACGTCCAGCGGGCTGTGGCCGATGTCGGCGCGCCACAGGTGGCCCCAAACTTGGCGACCAGTTCGAACGCGCCTTCGCGGTCCTCGTAGGCCGCCACCGGCGCCTCGAAATCGCGCGGATTAGCCAGCCCGTTCGCGCCGATCGGCCCCAGTTCGGGCAGGCGCAGCAGTGCGCCGAAGTTCTCCAGCACATACCCGCGCGACGGGCCGTCGGGCAGTTCGACGCGGAAGCGCACCCCGCGCGGCACCACCGCGATCTGCTGCGGTTCCACCTCCAGCACGCCCAGTTCGGTGGCGACGCGCAGCCGGCCCAGCTGCGGCACCAGCAGCAGCTCGCCGTCGGCGTTGTAGAAATAGCGCCCCACCATGTCGCGGTCGGCGGCATAGAGGTGGATGCCCACGCCCTGCTGCGCCGCCGGCGAGCCGTTGCCGGCGACGGTGTACAGGCCGTCGATGAAATCGCGGGGTACCGACGGCAACGGCAGCGGGTCCCAGCGCAGCTGGTCGGGCGTCACCGGCCCCTGGCCGAAGTCGTTGTGGAACGTGCCGAAGGACGCAGGCGGCTGCTCCCGCAGCGCGAACGTGCCATGCATTGCCGCAGGCCGTATCCGGTACAGCCAGCTGCGCCGGTTCTGCCCGCGCGGCGCGGTGAACGCGCTGCCGGACAGCTGCTCGGCGTACAGCCCATGGGCCACGCGCTGCGGCGAGTTCTGCCCGGGCGGCAGCGTGCCGGGCACGGCCTCGCTGGCGAACTCGTTGCCGAAACCGGACATGTAGCCGCTGCGTTCGCTGGTCATGACTGCCTCGTTGTTCCGCGTGTTCCCGGCGCGCGCGCCGCTTTCCTCCGTCGCGCGCCGGGACCTTATCGTCAGAGCACGCCGCGCCGCATCTGCTCGCGCTCGATGCTCTCGAACAGGGCCTATGGAAGTTGCCCTCGCCGAAGCCTTCATTTCCCTTGCGCTGGATGATCTCGAAGAAGATCGGACCGACCGCGTTCTGGGTGAAGATCTGCAGCAGCAGGCGCCGCCTTATCTCCGGGTCGGCGTCGATCAGGATCCGGTTGCGGCGCAGGCGCTCCACGTCCTCGCCGCTGTCCGGGATGCGCTGGTCGATCACGTCGAAATAGGTGTCGGGCGTGTCGAGGAATTCCACGCCGGCCGCGCGCATCTTCTCCACCGTGGCGTAGATGTCGTCGGTAAAGCAGGCGATGTGCTGGATGCCCTCGCCGTGGTAGGTGTCCAGGTATTCGTTGATCTGCGACTTCGGGTCCGACGACTCGTTGAGCGGGATCCGGACCATCCCGTCCGGCGCGGTCATCGCCTTGGACAGCAGGCCGGTCTTGGCGCCCTTGATGTCGAAGTAGCGGATCTCGCGGAAGTTGAACAGCCGCTCGTAGTAGTCGGCCCACTTGGCCATGTTGCCGTGGTAGAGGTTGTGGGTCAGGTGGTCGATGAAGGTCAGGCCGAAGCCCTGCGGCATCAGCTCCACGCCGGGCAGGTATTCGTAGTCCGGGTCGTGGATCGTGCCCTGCTCGTCGTAGCGGTCGACGATGTAGAGCATGCAGTCGCCGATGCCCTTGATCACCGGCGCGGCCACCGCCTTGCTCAGTTCGTCGCGCGCGTCGAACGCCTCGGCGCCGTTCTTCAGCGCCTGGGGTGCGCGCCCAGTCGGCCAGCTTCTTGACCCGGATCGCAAAGCCGCAGGCGCTGGGGCCATGCTGCTCGGCGAAGCGCGCGGCGAAGGAGTCCGGATCCTCGTTGACCAGGAAGGTGCAGTCGCCCCGGCGGTAGGTGCTGATCGGGCGGGTCTTGTGCCGCGCGACCTGGACGAAGCCGAGGCGGCGGAAATAGTCGTGCAGCTGCCGGGCCTGCCCGGCCGGGGCGGCGAACTCGACGAATTCGAAGCCATCGATCCCCATCGGGTTGTCGAACGGGCTGACGGGCATGCCCGCGTTCGGGGCGGCGGCAGGGGGAGGGCTTGCGATTGCGCGCTCATGATGGCTTCCTGAGCACCCCGTGGGGAGCGGTCTGTTTCATTCTCCCTTTATAGTTACCCATGCAACCAATAGCAAGGTGCCCTGCCGCAATGTCCGCTTCGAACGCTTCCCAAGCTCCCGGCACCGCGCCTTCCGCGGATGCCCCTGCCCATGTCCAGCTGCTGCTGGAGAACTTCCTGCCCTACCGCCTGAGCGTGCTCTCCAACCGGGTCAGCCAGACCATCGCCGACCTGTACCAGAAGCGCTTCGGCCTTGGCGATCACCGAGTGGCGCGTGATGGCCGTGCTCGGCCGCTTCGCCGACCTGTCGGCCAACGAGGTCGCCGAGCGCACCGCGATGGACAAGGTCGCCGTCAGCCGCGCCGTGGCCCGGCTGCTGGAGCGCGGCCTGATCAAGCGCGAAATCCACAGCGACGATCGTCGCCGCTCGGTGCTGGCGCTGTCGGAGGTGGGCTACTCGGTGTACGACGAGGTCGCGCCGATGGCGCTGGCCTGCGAACAGCGGCTGATCGCCACCCTCGACGAGGACGAGCGCTCGACCCTGGACCGGTTGCTGGTCAAGCTCGGCGGCCCGGGCCTTAGCCGCACTGCGCGACGGCGGTTGAGCCACGCCGTCGTCAGCCGGGGAGGCTGGCGACTGCCGGCGTGCAACGCGCGCGCCGGCACCGCTCCCGCGGGATTCCCCTGTCCCTGACCGGTCCCTGGGGCCGGTCGTGACCTGCCTCAGGGCGCCGCTGCCGGCGGCGCCCATTCCTCCATAATGCCTTGACCCGGCGCCGGTTCGGCGTGCCGTTGCGCAGCAGTTCCTAGCCGGCCTGCGCATGCAGGACCTTACCGTCGCCGTCGAGCACCAGCAGGTGCGGCGCCTGCGCCGCTGCCGCATCCGGGTAGCCGGTAAGGAAGGACGCATTGCCCGCGGCGCTGCGGTCGACCTTGATCCAGACGAAGCCGGCATCGCGCAGGTGCCGCAGCGGCGCCTCGCCCTCGATCAGCTCGTCCAGCGCGGCGCAGTCGCCGCAGGCCGCGTCACCCAGCTCCAGGGACGATGCGCTTGCCACCGCGCTTGGCCTCGACCCTCGCCGTCTCCAGGTCGTTGGCGGCGCTGCGGTTGGGATCGAACGCCGCGCCCAGCGCGGCGATCGCGGCGATGTCGGCCGCGGTGGGCGTGTTGCCCGAGACCACCGGTTCGCTGGAGTCGGCCACCGGCGGCTTCTGCGGCGTGGTATCCACCGGCAACGGCGGCCCGGAAGCCGCCTCCGGCTCCTTGGCGCCGCAGGCGGACAGCGCCGCCAGCAGCAGCGCAGCCAAGGTCGTTTCGCGCAGCCCGCTCGCAATCTTCACCCTATTTCACTCCGTGCATCAGCTTCTGGATCAGCGGTGCGATCAGGAACAGGGCAACGCCGCCGATCAGCAGGATCCAGAATCCCTGGTATAGGCCGCCTGCGCGGTGGCCACGGTCATGCCGCCCTCGCCGCTGGCATGGCTGGCGAACAGCCCTGACAGGTTGTTGCCGATGCCGGTGGACAGGAACCAGCCGCCCATGCCGAAGCCGACCAAGGCGCAGCGGAGCCAGCTTGGTCACCATCGAAAGGCCGATCGGCGACAGGCACAGTTCACCGATGGACTGGATCCAGTACACCGCGAACAGGGTCCAGAACGGGATCATGTTGGTCGACGGATCGACCAGGCTGGACAGGGCGAACATCAGCAGCAGGAAGGCCAAGGCCGTTGAAGATGATGCCCATACCGAACTTGCGCGGAATCGAGGGATTGGCCTTGCCCATCTTGACCCACAGCCAAGGCCATCAGCGGCGCCATGGTGATGATCGCCACCGAGTTCACCGACTGGAACCACGCCTTGGGGAACTCCCAGCCCCACAGGTCACGGTTGACGATCTTCTCGGCCAAGGAAGCTGAAGGAGCTGCCGGCCTGCTCGAAGAAACACCAGAACAGGATATTGAAGGTGAAGATCACCAGCATCGCGATGACCATGTCCCGCGCGACCGGCCCGTTGCGGACACCTTCGAGCACCAGCAGCGCGCACAGGGCCAGGAACATCGGGGTAAGGACGTACCACTGCAGCGCGGTGGCGTCGATGTTGAGCAGGAAATAGAACACCGGGATCGCCAGCAGCGCGCCGACCGCCACGAGCGCGACGCGCACGCGGCTCTCGGCGCCCACGGCCGGCAGGCCGATGCCCTGCAGCTGCCGGCGACCGAACCAGAACCAGAAGAAGCTCAGCAGCATGCCGATGCCGGAGGCGATGAACACGACCTTGTAGGCCGGCATGCCCCGGGTTCCGAACACCTTTTCGGCCAGGATCTGGGTCAGGATCGGCGCGACGAAGGCACCGGCGTTGATGCCCATGTAGAAGATGGTGAAGCCCGAATCGCGACGCTCGTCGCCGGTAGCGTAGAGCTTGCCGACCAGCGTGGAGATGATCGGCTTGAACAGGCCGTTGCCGACGATCACGGTGGCTAAGGCCAAGCCGGAACACCTGGTCATTGGGGATCGCGATCATGAACAGTCCGGTCGCCATGATCACCGCGCCGATCAGGATCGAACGCTGGTAACCGACGATCTTGTCGGCGACATAGCCACCGAAGATGGCGCCGGCATAGACCAGTGCCAGGTAGGCGCCGTAGAGCTTGCTGGCCGAGGCCTCGCCCGCCTGATCGCCGCCGAAGAACTGCGCGACGATGTAGTACACCAGCGCCCAGCGGATGCCATAGAACGCGAAGCGCTCCCAGAACTCGGTCATGAACAGCATCCACAGCGGGCGTGGATGGCCCAGGGGCCTGGGCGAACTCGGGGAGTGAGGGCGGCTGCGGCGGCGTGGCCGCGACCTTGGGCTCGACGACGTCGGCGCTCATGGAAATCCTTGCGGTACTGAATGGGATGGGGGAGTGCCCCCGGAGTGGGCCGAGAATCACCGACGACGGCGCTGGGCGTCAATGCGCGGCGGCCGCTCAAGCGGGCCGCTTCAACGGGCTTTTCCTTTTGGTGACGGCAACTTGCCGGTGAAACCAGTGAGCACCGGAGCCTGCGCAGGCCGCCCGGTCGGCGGCGGGGGTGGCCGCCCTCAGCCCGGACCGATGCTGGTCCGGACCTCGAACAGCTCGGGGAAAAAGGTCAGCTCCAGCGCCTCCTTGAGGAAGCCTACGCCGCTCGAGCCGCCGGTGCCGCGCTTGAAGCCGATGATCCGCATCACCGTGCGCATGTGCCGGAACCGCCAGAGCTGGAACTGCGTCTCCAGGTCGACCAGGTCCTCGCAAAGGGAATACTCGCGCCAGTAGCGGTCGGTGTCCTCGTAGATCCGCTCGAACACCGGCAGCAGCGCCGCGTCGGAGACATGCGCGGCCGACCAGTCGCGGTCGCCGTCCAGGTACGCGGCCGGGATCGCGTGGCCGAAGCGGGCCAGGTAGCGCAGGAACTCCTCGTACAGGCTCGGCAGCGCCAGTTCGGCGCGCAGCACCGCCTGTCCCTCCGGATCGTGGGCGAACACCCGGACCATGCCGGCGTTCTTGTTGCCAAAGAGGAACTCCACCGCCCGGTACTGCAACGACTGGAAGCCGGAGGATGGCCCGAGCAGGTGGCGGAAGCCCATGTACTCGGACGGGGTGAGCGTCTCCAGCACCGACCACTGTTCGGTCAGCTGGCGCAGCACCTGCTTGCCGCGGGCCAGCACCTTGCGGCACTGCCAGACCTTATCGTCCCTGAGGAATCCGCGCGCGGCCTGCAGCTCGTGCATCAGCAGTTTCAGCCACAGCTCCGAGACCTTGGTGCTGGACGATGAACAGCATTTCGTCGTGGTGCGGCGGATCGGACAACGGCTGCTGTGCCGACAGCAGGCGCTCCATAAGTGCAGGTAGCCGGCATAGGTCATGCGGCCCTGCAGGTCGGTATGGATGCCCGGTTCGAGCGGACGCTGGTTCTTGTCGAGGGTCATCGGCAGTAGAGTGCGCGCGGGGCGGCAAGGGTAACCCAGCGCGCCCGACGTCATTCTGGCCACCGTTGTCATCGACGGGGGCTTGCTGAACGAGCCGGCGCAAGTACGTGGAATACAAGCGTTGTTGCGCTGCACGGCGGGTTTCATCCAGTGATTCCGTACCATGTGTAACTTTCCAGGTCGCCTCTCCAGCCACGGGCTGACGCACGCATGAGCCACGTCGCACGCTTCGAAATCGACTATCTGCAGTACCTCGGCGCGGACGGCCGGCCGGTCCGCGAGTTCCCGGTCGCGCTGCGCGATCCGGCCGCGCTGCTGCCGCTGTTCAAGCAGATGCTGTACGTGCGCGCCTTCGACACCAAGGCGATCGCGCTGCAGCGCACCGGCAAGCTCGGCACCTACGCACCGTGCCCAGGCCACGAAGCCACCCATGTCGGCATCGGCGCGGCGATGGCCGAAGGCGACGTCTATGCGCCGAGCTACCGCGAATACGGCGTGCTGTTCATGCGCGGCGTGCGCCCGCGCGAGGTGCTGCTGTACTGGGGCGGCGACGAGCGCGGCAATGACTTCCAAGAAGGCGGCGCCCGCCACGATTTCCCGTTCTGCGTGCCGATCTCGACCCAGTGCCTGCACGCGGCCGGGGCCGCGCTGGCGTTCAAGCTGCGCGGCGAACCGCACATGGCGGTGGCCACCTGCGGCGACGGCGGCACGTCCAAGACCGACTTCTATGCCGCGCTCAACTCCGCCGGCGCCTACGACCTGCCGCTGGTGCTGGCCGTGGTCAACAACGGCTGGGCGATCTCGGTGCCGCGTTCGGCGCAGACCGGCGCGCAGACGCTGGCGCAGAAGGGCATCGCCGGCGGGCTGTTCTGCCTGCAGGTGGACGGCAACGACCTGGTGGCCGTGCTCGAGGCGATGCGCATCGCCAGCGAGCGCGCCCGCAGTGGCCAAAATTGGCAGCGTGATCGAGTTCATGACCTATCGCCTGTCCGACCACACCACCGCCGACGACGCGCGCCGCTACCGCGACGACGCCGAGGTCAAGGACGCGTGGGAGCGCGAGCCGATGACGCGGCTGCGCACTGCTGGCTGACCGCGCAGGGCGCGTGGAGCGAGGCCGAGGAAGCGGCGTGGAAGCTGGAGTGCGAGCGCCTGGTCAACATCGAGGTCGACGCCTACTTGGCCACGCCGGTGCAGCCGGTGGAAGCGATGTTCGACTACCTGTACGCCGATCCGCCGCCGGAACTGCTGGCCCAGCGCGCGAACGCGATCGCCCTAACAGCGCGCGACGGACGGAGCACCGCCATGGATGACCCCGTGCTGGACCATGGCCGCACCCCGTCACGCGACCTGCAGCCGCCATCAGGCCTTACCGCGGGCGACACCGCCTCGCACGACGCCACCCGCGGAGGACAGCCGATGACCGCGATCCCGACCGCGTCTCCCGTGACCCAGCCGATCACGCTCATCGAGGCGATCACCCAGGCACTGGCCTGGGAGCTCGAGCACGATCCGTCGGTGCTGGTGCTGGGCGAGGACGTCGGCGTGAATGGCGGCGTGTTCCGCGCCACGGCCGGGCTTCAACAGAAGTTCGGCGCGCAGCGCGTGCTCGACACCCCGCTGGACGAGACCACCATCGCCGGCCTGTCAGTCGGCCTTACCGCGCAGGGCATGAAGCCGGTGGCCGAGGCGCAGTTCGACGGTTTCGTGTATCCGATGCTCGACCATCTCATCTGCCACGCCGCGCGCCTGCGCAACCGCACCCGCGGCCGCCTGCACTGCCCGATGGTGCTGCGGGTACCGTGGGGCGGCGGCATCCGCGCGCCGGAACACCACAGCGAGGCCAACGAAGCGGTCTTCACCAACGTGCCCGGCCTGCGCGTGGTCATGCCGTCCTCGCCGCAGCGCGCCTACGGCCTGCTGCTGGCGGCGATCCGCGAGCAGGATCCGGTGATCTACATGGAGCCCAAGCGGCTCTACCGCCAGTACAAGGAAGTGGTCGCCAACGATGGCGAGGCGCTGCCGCTGGACGTGTGCTTCGTGCTGCGCGACGGCACCGACGTGACCCTGGTGGGCCCGGGCGCGCAGTGAAGGAAGCACTGGAAGCGGCCGATGCGCTGGCCCATAAGGCATCAGCGCCGAGGTCATCGATGTGGCCACGTTGCGCCCGCTCGACTTCGACACAATCGCCGAATCCGTGTCGCGCACCGGCCGCTGCGTGATCGTGCAGGAAGCCCCGCGCAGCGCCGGCTTCGGCGCCGAGATCGCCGCGCGCCTTACCGAGTCGTCGATGTACGACCTGGTCGCGCCGGTCGAGCGCGTCACCGGCTACGACACGCACATCCCGCTGTTCCGCCTGGAAATGAAGTACCTGCCCAGCGTCGAACGGATCGTCGCGGCGGCGCGCCGCGCCGTGGCCCACGCCTGACCGGCGGCGCCGCGCTTCCTCGTCGACGCGGCGTCGCCACCCCTTTTCCGGGGCGCCATTCCCGGCGCCCCGGCACCTGATCGCCAGAGGCACCTGCATGAGCGAGCGCAAGACCTTCCACCTGCCCGACCTCGGCGAGGGCCTGCCGGATGCGACCATCGTCGAGTGGTTCGTGAAGGAAGGCGACACCATCCTCCTGGACGAGCCGCTGGTGTCGATGGAGACCGCCAAGGCCGTGGTCGAAGTGCCCTCGCCGGTGTCCGGCAAGGTGCTGAAGCTGGCCGGTAGCGCCGGCGAGGTGGTCGTCACCGGGGCGATGCTGGCGGTGTTCGAGCCCGACGCGTCGCTGCCGCAACGCGCCGAAGGCCAGGACACCGGCCACCACCATGGCGGCGCCCAGCCGGCGCCGGCGAAGGCGAGCGCCAGCGACGACGGCGGCGAACTGCCGGTCCAGCCGGCGCCGTCGGAAGCGCGCGGCGGCGACGCCGGCACCGTGGTCGGCGCCATGCAGACCTCCGACGCGGTGCGCAGCGAACAGGCGATCTCGGTCGGCGGCGTCAGGGCGATGCCGGTGGTGCGCGCGCTCGCCAAGAAGCTCGGCGTGGACCTGTCGCGCGTGCGCGCCAGCGGCGCCGACGGCACCGTCAGCCTGGCCGACGTGAAGCAGGCCGCCGCCGATGGCAGCGCCGCAGCGGGTGCAACGCCGCGCGCGCCTGTTCCGGCCGCACCGGCACCGGCCGCCGCGCACGCCGTCCCGCAACGCACGCCGGTTTCAGCCAGCGGCCGGCCGATGCGCACCCGACCGCCCGGTGCCGACGCAGCCGCCGCCAGCGGCCAGCCCGAACAGCTCAAGGGCGTGCGTCGCAACATGGCCCGGGTGATGGCCGACGCGCACAGCAAGGTCGTGCCGACCACCCCGGTCGACGACGCCGACCTGCACGCCTGGATCGGCAAGCAGGACATCACCTCGCGCCTGGTCCGCGCGATCGTCGCCGCGTGCAGGGCGGTGCCGGCGCTCAATGCCTGGTTCGATGGCGACGCGCTCGCCGTCACCCGCCATCCGCAGGTGGACGTGGGCATCGCGGTCGACACCGACGACGGCCTGTTCGTGCCGGCGCTGCGCAACGCCGACATGCTCGACGCGCGCGGGATCCGCGAGGGCATCAACCGCCTGCGCGTGCAGGTCGAGGACCGCAGCATCGCCGCCAGCGAACTGGCCGGCTACACGATCTCGCTGTCGAACTTCGGCATGTTCGCCGGCCGCTACGCCACCCCGGTGGTGGTGCCGCCGTGCGTGGCGATCGTGGGGGCCGGCAAGCTCAGCCACGACGTGGTCGCGGTGATCGGCGGCATCGAGGTGCATCGGCGGCTGCCGATCTCGCTGACCTTCGACCACCGCGCCGCGACGGGCGGCGAGGCGGCGCGCTTCCTGAAGGCGCTGCTGGACGACATGGCGCTGCCGCAATAGCCGGCACTCCGCGACTCCTTCGCATCCGCTGCGACGGAGCCGCGTATCGTGGATCGCTCCTCCTCGAACGGAGCGCATCCATGCCGCACCACAGCCGACTGAGCACCCAATTCCATGGACTGCAAGGTCGAGGACCTCGCCGACGCCACCACGTTCTGGAGCAAGGCGCTGGGCAAGCCGGTGGCCAGCATCGACCAGGACGGCGACGGCAAGTACGCCGAGCTGGCCACCGCCGCCGACGAACCGATGATCCTGCTGCAGAAGGTCGACCACGACGCGCGCGTGCACCTGGACATCGAGACCGACGACATCGAAGCCGAAGTCGCGCGCCTGGAGAAGCTGGGCGCGAAGAAGATCGCCTTCGTCAAGCGCTGGTGGGTGATGGAGGCGCCGAGCGGACACCGCTTCTGCGTGGTACGCCCGCAGCGCCAGCCGTTCGGGCCGCATACCAACCGCTGGCAGTGAGCACGCCGTAGAGCGGGGCTTGCCCCGCTGCGAGTTGCCTTGCACGTGGAGAAAGGCAGCGGGGCAAGCCCCGCTCTACGTGCGGCTGCGCTCCAGCCAGACCTCCAGGCCCTGCGCGTTGAGCTCGATGTCCATCTCCAGCAGGTGCAGCACGGCCGCATCGTCCAGGGCGCAGCCGTGCGCCTGCGCGCGCTCGAGGTAATAGCCCGACAGGGCGGCGACCAGTGCGCGATGCCGGTCAGCGCGTCCTTCGCAGGCCTGCGCCAGCGAGACCATCGCATCGACCTGCTCGTGCAGCTCGGCCGCCAGCCGCGCCACGTCGCCGACCCGGCCGTAATGGGTCAGGTACATCGCCTGCGGAGTTTCGGTGAGCATCCGCGCGATCGAGGCCTGCATCGCCTCCGGCTCGAACTGCACCGGCGATGACGTGGGCAGGATGAACGGACCACGCCCGCCGTCCAGTTCGCGGTAGGACAGGCCGAAGGTGTCGCCACTGAACCAGCTGCGGCTGCGCGCATCCCACACGCACAGGTGGTGGCGGGCATGGCCCGGCGTGTCGATGCAACGCAGCGACCGGCCGGCCAGATCGATCACGTGGCCATCGCCGGCCACGACCACGCGCGCGGCCGGCACCGGCAGCAGTTCGCCGTAGTGGCTGTTGAATTCGGCCTCGCCATACACCGCCATCGCCCCGGCGATCAGCCGTGCCGGATCGATCATGTGCGGCGCCGCGCGCGGATGCGCGACCAGCCGCGCATTGGGCAGCCGCTGCATCAGGGTGCCGGCGCCGCCGGCATGGTCGAGGTGGACGTGGGTGAGGACTAGCCAGTCCACGTCGGCCGGCGCCAGCCCGGCCTGCGCCAGCACCGCCATCAAGACCGGGACGCTGTGGTTGGTGCCGCAGTCGACGAACGCGCCGCGGCCGTTCTCCACCACCAGGTAGGCCGCGTCGAAGCGCGGCCGCAGGTAGCCGGTATCGATGGTGTGGATGCCCTGTTCTGGCATTGCCGCCTGCCCTCCGCCCGCTGCCGTCACGCACTTCATCGTAGGTGCGCGCGCCTGCAGGCGCGATCCGGCTTTGGTCGTAAGGGTGCGCGCGGCGTGGTCGGGCTACGTGGCGCGCCAGCGCCCGGCCATCAACCGCATGCGCAGCGGAATCGCCAGCGACAGCACCGCGAGGAACGCGCCGTAGGCGTACAGCACGGCCAGCACCTGGCGCCAGATCAGATCGGACCGCTGCCATGGTCGGCCGCGCCCATCCGGTAGCCCCAGTGCATGCCGGCGATGCTCAGCACCAGCGACAGCGCCAGCACGGCCGCGTCGAACGCGCGCCGGACAGGCGGCCGCGGCGTGCGCGGATAGAACCAGTAGAGCGCACCCAGCAGTGCGAACCACGGCAGGAACAGCAGCAGCGACAGCCAGGCCATCAGGTTCGCGCGGTCATGCTTCGGCCTCAGCCAGCTGGCGCAGTGCCTCGAGGATCTCGTCCACGCCGGCCACGTCCGCGCCCAGGCTGCCGATCCGCTCGCCTAGCAGGCCGACCGCGCGCTGCTCCAGCTCGTGCAGCGCGTTCATGCCTTCGCGCCTGAGCCGGGCGATCACCTGTCCGGCCTCGCGTGGCGACTCGTGGCCATCGCCCTGCAGCAGCAGGCGGCCGTCGGCGTCGACCAGCTTGAAGTGGAAACGGCCATCGGCCTCGCGGTACTGCTTGATCTGCGGCAGCCGCGACGCGCCTGCGGCCTTCTTCTTCACGGCCGTTGCCGGCACGGAGAACGGCCCTAGCCGACGACCGCGCGCTGCAGGCCGTCCAGCAATGGCACGGTGACATCGCGCGCCTTGCGCGCGCCTTCCAGCAGGATCTCCTCCAGCTGCGCGGGCTTGGCGATCAGCTGTGCGTAGTGCTCGCGCATCGGTGCGACCGCCTCGTCGACGCGCGCGAACAGGCGCTGCTTGGCATCGCCCCAGCCGATACCCTCGGCGAACGCATGGCGCATCTCCTGCGCCTGCGCCGGCGTGGAGAACGCCTGGTACAGCTGGAACAGGGCCGAACCCTCGGTGTCCTTCGGCTCACCCGGTGCGCGCGAGTCGGTGACGATCGACATCACCAGCTTCTTAAGTTCCGCCGGCGGCGCGAACAGCGGGATGGTGTTGTCGTAGCTCTTGGACATCTTGCGGCCATCCAGGCCCGGCAGCGTCGCCACGTTCTCGTCGATCTGCACCTCCGGCAGCACCAGCGGCTCGCCGGACTGGCCGGTCGCCGCGCGCCAGGCATCGCCGTAGATGTGGTTGAAGCGCTGGCCGATGTCGCGCGCCATCTCGATGTGCTGGATCTGGTCGCGCCCCACCGGCACCTTGTGCGCGCCGAAGGCCAGGGATGTCGGCGGCCATCAGCACCGGGTACATGTACAGGCCGGCGGTGACGCCGAAGTCCGGGTCCTCGCCGGTGGCCTCGTTCCTGTCGACCGCGGCCTTGTAGGCATGGGCACGGTTGAGCAGGCCCTTGGCGGCCACGCAGGTCAGCAGCCAGGTCAGCTGCGGGATCTCGACGATGTCCGACTGCCGGTAGAAGACGACTTTCTGCGGATCCAGGCCGCAGGCCAGCCAGGTCGCGGCGATCTCCAGCCGCGAACGCGCCACGCGCTGCGGGTCGTCGGCCTTGATCAGGGCGTGGTAGTCGGCGAGGAAGAAGAAGCTCTCCACGCCCGGGGTGCGGCTGGCGGCGATCGCGGGACGGATCGCGCCGGCGTAGTTGCCCAGGTGCGGGGTGCCGGTGGTGGTGATGCCGGTGAGGACTCGGACGGTCATGGCCGATGCAGCGGGAAAGACCCGCCGATTCTACCCCGCGCGTCATCCGCTCCCGTGTCCGGCGGCTAACCCCGCCGCCCGCTCCGGTGCGTTTGATACCGCGTCCCCGCCACGGAGCATCACCATGCACCTTCGTTCCTGCACTGCGCGGCTGGCCCGGCGGCTCGCCGTGCCCCCGCTGCTGGCCGTGCTGTTCCTCGCCGCATCCACGGCCGCGCACGCCGCCGCGCTGTGGCCGGCCGACCCCGTCCGGGTCGAGGTGGTCGACCGCGAGGACGGCCAAGGTCCTGCCCCGCTACCGGCACGACGGGCAGCTGTGGATGCCCGCCCAGCCCGGGCACCGCTACGCGGTGCGCCTGCACAACCGCAGTGGCCGGCGCGTGCTGGCCGTGCTTTCGGTGGATGGCATCAACGCGGTCGACGGGCGCACGGCCGACCTCCACCAGGCCGGCTACGTGCTCGGCCCCGGGGAGGCGCTGGAGGTCGCCGGCTGGCGCAAGTCGCTCGATGCGGTGGCCCAGTTCGTGTTCGTCGACCCGGCCGCCAGCTACGCCGCACGTACCGGTCGCCCCGACAACCTCGGCGTGATCGGGGTGGCGGTATTCCGCGAGCGGGCGCAGGCCTCCCCGGCGCTCCGCTCCGGCACGGTCGCCGGGATGGACCAGGAGATGGCGCGCAGCAAGGCACCGGCCGCCGCCGAAGCGGCGCGCGACGCCTCGGGCACTGGCCTATAGCGCACCCACAGGCCAGCCTGGGCACCGGTCACGGCGCCATCGAGGTATCGCAGGCGTACCACACCGTCTTCGAGCGCGACCCCGCGCCGCTGCAGGTGACCGAACTGCGTTACGACACGCCGGCCACGCTCGCCGCGCGCGGGATCCGCATCGATCCGGGCTGGCTCTGGCCCCGTCCTACCGCCTACGACCAGCCGCGGGCGTTCCCGGGCGGCTTCGTGCCCGACCCGCCCTGAGCGCGGGGTCAGCGGATACGAAATCGGCGGTGGACCGGAGTCCACCGCCGCGGAACATGCCTGGCGACCGGGGGATCGCCGCGGTCGTCCTCAGTGACGATAGTGATCGTCCAGTGCGCTCTCGAACTCGCGCACTTCCTTCTCGGCGCGATCCTTCTCCCAGCCATAACGCTCCTGCAGCTTGCCGGCAAGGTAATTGGCATTGCCTTCGGCCACGTCGAAATCGTCGTTGGTCAGGTCGCCCCACTTGGCCTGCATCTGGCCCTTCAGCTGCTTCCAGTTGCCGGCAATGACGTCGCGGTTCATGCGCTTCTCCTGATGTGTCGGGGGATGAACGGCCGGAGATGGCCGTGCACGTACCTTGCCGACACCACCGTTCGCTCCGGGTCCAGCGCGCGTCAACGCCGGGTTAGGCGACGGGATTTTTCGCACCACAAAGGAAAGGGCCGGGATCCCGGCCCTTTCCGCGACCAGCAACGCGCCTGCAATCAGCACTTGCCGTCCTTGCAGTCCTGCGCCTTGTCGTCGATCTTGTCGCCGGCCGCCTCGATGTCCTTGCCCGCGCCAGACATGGTGTTGCACGCCGCCAGCATGGAGACGGAGAACAGGCTGAGCAGGGCCAGGGGATGATGCGCTTCATGTGGGGATCCTCGTGACGGTGGCCACCCCTGTGGTGGGTTGGCCGCCAATCTGGCGATGCCGCCGTCGAATCGGCGTGAATGCGGAAACGCCGCGATTCAGTCGCGCATCAGAGTCGATTTCCCGAACAGGCTTTCCACCAGGTCGACGGCCAGCTCGGCGGTGATGTTGCGGTTGTCGAGCACCGGATTGAGCTCGACGATGTCCAGCGAGCCCATCCGCCCGGTGTCGGCGATCATCTCCATGACCAGCTGCGCTTCGCGGTAGTTGGGACCGCCGGGAACCAGCGTGCCCACTCCGGGCGCGATGCCCGGGTCGAGGAAGTCGACGTCGAAGCTGACATGCAGGTGGGTGTCGGCATCCACGCCATCGAGCGCCTGCACCATCACCTGCTTCATGCCGACTTCGTCGATGTAACGCATGTCGTAGATGTCCAGGCCATGCTGCTTGACCAGCTGCTTCTCCTCCGGATCGACCGAGCGGATGCCGATCTGGCGGACCTGCGACGGCTGCAGGACCGGCGCCCCGCCATCGAGCCGGGTCAATGCGTCCGGCCCCAGCCCGCACAGGCACGCGACCGGCATGCCGTGCACGTTCCCCGATGGCGTGACCGTGCTGGTGTTGAAATCCGCATGCGCATCCAGCCACAGCACGCGCAGCTTCCTGCCGGTTTCGCGGCAGTGCCGCGCCACCGCGGTGATCGAGCCGATCGCCAGGCAATGGTCGCCGCCGAGCATCACCGGCATGCGCCCGGCCCGCAGCTCGCGCAGGCTCGCTTCCATCAGCGCGCCATTCCAGGCCACGACCTGCTCGAGATGGCGATAGCCCCCGACCGGCGACTGCCAGGATTTGGGCGGCCCGGCCAAGGTTGCCGCAATCGCGCACGTCCACGCCGCGCCCGGCCAACGCCCCGGCGATACCGGCGATACGCAGCGCTTCGGGACCCAGCGACGCACCGCGGTGCCCGGCACCGATGTCGGTGGGCACGCCGATCAGGGAGACGGGAAGAAATCTCTGGCTCATGCGCTGACCGTTGTTGCGGCGATGGTAGGGCCAGTCTAGCCAGTGCGAATGACGCAAACCCGCCGCAGCGCAGCGACGGACCGGTGCCGCTGTGCGGCGCACCATTGCAAATGCGGGATGGCGACGCGGATGCAAGTCACTGGTCGTCGCGCGCGCACGCACGCACGCCACCTAATGCTGCGGCTTCGACCCATCGACCTGCCGGAGGCGGCACCGTGCACCACGGAGAACGCAGCATGGCAGCCTGCGAGCTCTACGTACTGTTCCATGGGCTTTGGGGTACGAGGCCAGTGGTGCGTGGCACTCCCCGCGCCGGCTGGGTTGCCGCGGCTGCACGGGAGACCGCCATCGGCGAGCCGTCGCTGGTGCCGCCTATCCGATTCGAACGGATGACCTACCGCTTACAAGGCGGTTGCTCTACCAGCTGAGCTAAGGCGGCGTGGTGCGCGGCGGATTCTAGCGCAGGGTGGCGCAGTCGCGGTCCTGGGGCAGCGGGAAACGTGGTGCGCACTGCCGCCACGTCGGTGCTGCGACCGTCAAGCCACCAGCGCGACGGGGCGGTGGCGCCATGGGCGCGGACCTCGGCCGGGAAACCGGCCTCGCGCAGCGTCGTCGCACGGCGCTCGGCGGTGTCGCGGTTGCGGTAGGCACCGAGCGCGATGGCATTGGCGTTCGCGCCCTGGTTGAGGATGACGAAGTCGTCGAAGCCGGCCGTGGCGATGCGCTCCGCGAGGGCCTGGCCTGCGCGCGGTCGGCGGCCGGTGGCAACAGCACGCGGTAGCCGGTCGCATCGCCAGCTTCCTCATGGAAGGAGGCGTCCTGCAGCAGCGCACCGAGCCCGGCCTGCGCGACCTGCGCCGCGTCGCGATCGGCGAACGGCCCCAGCCGCAGGCACGTGGCCGATGCCACATCCGCGGATGCCGTCGCCTCGCCGGGTGCGGATGCGGCTGCAACCCCTCGGCGGAGGCAGGCAGCAGTTCCAGTTCGATCCCCCCAGGGTCGATACGGGCGGCGGCGACGCAGTCGGCGTGGAGCGCAGCAGCCACCACGCCGCAACCCCCAGGTTGAGCACGGCGAGGACGACGATCAGGGCACGGGCGAGCATGGAGGGCGATTCTATCCGAGCTGTTCAGCTGTTCGCCGGGTCGTGGGCACGGGCCCATACCGCCAGGCCCTCGAGTACCAGCGCCGGCCGCGGCGCTGCCTGCGGCAGCCACGGCAGCAGCGGCTCGGCACCGCCACCATGCACCAGCAATGCCGGGATCCGCCCGAGCCGTTGCGCCGCCTCCCGTAACGAGCGCTCGACCAGCGCGACGGCGGCTCCGTCGCAGCCGGAAACCAGCGCGTCGTCGGTGTCGTCGGCGAATTCGACATAGCGGCCGCCGGCCGGCGACAGCTGCACGGCGCGCTGGTGCAACGCTTGCCGCATCAGCGTCGGCGAGGCGGCGATGCGCCCGCCATGGTGCTGGCCGGCGGCATCGAGCAGGTCGATGGTGAGGGCGGTGCCGACACCGACGACCAGCACGTCACCGCCCGCCGCGCGGGCGCCGAGCAGGGCCAGGAAGCGGTCCACGCCCAGCCGCTGCGGCTGGGGATAGGCCACGCGCACGCCAGCGCATGCCGCCAGGGTGCGGGCGATGTGCACTTCCTCGAAACGTTCGTGCAGCAGCGCCAATACCTGCGAGGTCAGGGCCGGCGCGGCCACGCTGGCCAGCCAGGCACGGCGGCCGCGCGGCAGCGGCCCATGACTGGCATCGCCGGAAACCAGCGCGTCGGCGCCGTGCGGCCAGCGCCAGCACCTCGCCGATGCCGCCCGGGGCGGCCCAGGGCGCGGCCTTGAAGCGCGAATTGCCCAGATCGAACAGCCAGTCGCTCATTGCGCCCTCACGCTCACTTCGCCGGCATGGAAAGTCCGTTCTTCACCCGCAGCGGTCCGCACCCGCAGGCCACCGTCGCCGGCTAAGACCGGCGGCATGGCCGCTCACTGTCTCGCGCCCGGCCAACACCCGCACCGGTCGCCCGGCCAGGACGTCGATCGCCGCATAGCGTGGCAGGAACGGCGCCAGTCCTTCGCGGTCGAATGCATCCAGCGCCGGCAACAGCGTGCCCAGCACCGCCGCGGCGATGGCATGGCGCGGCGGCATGGGACCGTCCGCCAACCGCGCCAGGTCGGTCCAGGCTGGTCGATGGCCGCGGCTGCGGCGTCCGGCAGGCGCACATTGATGCCGATCCCGATCACCGCGTGCGCCGGCCCGGCATGCTCGCCCCCGCCCTCGACCAGCAGGCCGGCCAGCTTGCGGTCGCCGGCGACCAGGTCGTTGGGCCACTTCAGGCCGACGGCGGCGAACCCCAGGTCGCGCAGCGCCTCGGCCACCGCCACGCCGGCGACCAAGGCTCAGCCCGCCCAGGCGCGCCAGGCCGCCGTCGAATCCGCGCCGTACCGACAGGCACACCTGCGCGCCTAGCGGCGAATTCCAGGCCCGGCCCAGGCGACCACGGCCGGCGGTCTGGCGCTCGGCCAGCAGCACCGAGGTGCCGGCCCGCGACGGACGGCGCAGCAGCTCGCTGTTGGTCGAATCCAGGTTGACCACTTCCAGCACATCGATCCCGGCGGCAATCGCGGCCGGCAGGGCCGCACGCAGGGCCTGGGCGTCGAGCAGGTCCGCCGGCCGGGCCAGGACATAGCCCCGTCCGGGATGGGCCTCGATCTCCACCCCGGCCGCGCGCAGCGCCTGGATCCGCTTCCAGATCGCCGCACGGGTGACACCGCCCTCGCGCGCCAGCGCATCGCCGGACACCCCACCGGCGCCCAGCCGGACCAGCAGCTCACGATCGTCCACCTGAACTCCCCGGCCACCCGGACCGTCGACCGGCCGATTATCCCCGTCGCCACGGAACGGCCCAGAGCCCGGACCAAGGCACATGCCGGCGGTACGACGGCGCGCTATAGTCTCCAGCTCCTGTACCGGTCGACGGATCCTCCGATGCGCCGCCTCCTTCCCCTGCTGCTGCTCACCGTCCCGGTGCTGTGCTGGGCGACGGTGTCCGAAACCGAATCGGCACCGAAGAAGGCCGCCTGCGTCTATGCGCGCCCGGCACCGACGGTGGCTGCGACCGAAGGCGATGCACCGCAGGCCCGCCCGGCCACGCCCCCGGCGGCACGCAGCACGCCCAAGCCCACCGCGCCCAGTGGCGGCGGCGGCGATGGCGAGGCGGTGGCGCCGCAGGTACGGGGCAGCCGTTGGCACAGCTTCCTGCCGGGCATGTTCCGCTGATCAGAACGCTGTCGCGCTGGCTGCGGCCGCGCATCCCGAGCATTGACGACGCACCCTGGCAGGCAGCCTGCGCGCAGCTGCCCCGGGTCGCCGCGCTCGAACCGGCGCGGCAGGAGCGCCTGCGCCCGCTCGCAGCCCGCTTCCTGCACGAGAAGACCATCACCCCGCTCGACGGACTGGAACTCGACGACGGACAGCGCGTGCTGCTGGCCGCGCTGTGCTGCCTGCCGCTGCTGGAATTCGGCCTTACCGGCCTGCGCGGCTGGTCGCAGCTGCTGGTGTACCCCGACGCCTTCCGCGTGCGCCGCAGCCATGTCGACGCGGCCGGCGTGCTGCACCAGTGGGATGACGAACTGGCCGGCGAAGCCTGGGACCACGGCCCGCTGATCCTGTCCCAGGCCGACGTGCAGGCCGACATCGCCGAACCCGACGCCGGCTTCTGCGTGGCCGTGCACGAGATGGCGCACAAGATCGACGTGCTCGATGGCGAGCTCGACGGCACCCCGCCGCTGCCATCGAGCTGGCAGCGCGGCTGGGCGCGTGACTTCCAGCAGGCCTACGACGCGTTCTGCGCGCAGGTCGACGCCGGCGGCGAGACGCTGATCGATCCCTACGCGGCCGAGGCGCCCGAGGAATTCTTCGCCGTCGCCACCGAGTACCACTTCTCCGCGCCGCAGGTGCTTGCCGAAGCGATGCCGAAGGTCGCCGCGCACCTTATGCGCGCTTCTACGGCCCGCCGCCGGCGCGGTAGCGCCCGCTCACAGTCCCGGCGGCAGGGTCACCTCGAAGCGCGCGCCGCCCAGTTCCTGCGAACGGGTCACCTGCAGCTCGCCGCGGTAGCCGCGGACCAGGTCCTGCACGATCGACAGGCCGATGCCATGGCCCTGCACGCGCTCGTCGCCACGCACGCCCCGCTGAAGCACCTTGGCCACGTCCTCGGCAGCGATGCCCGGCCCATCGTCGTCGACCGCGAGGACCAGGCCGGCACGCCGGTTTGGTGCCCCGGGCCCCGGCCTGCGCGGTCAGCAGCACGCGATGCCGCGCCCACTTGAACGCGTTCTCCAGCAGGTTGCCGAGCAGCTCCTGCAGGTCGCCGGCCTCGCCGTAGAACTGCACGCCGGGGCAACCTCGAATTCGCACAGCACGTTCTTGGCCGCGTAGACCTTCTCCAGGCCGCGCACGATCTCCTCGGCGGTGGACTCGATCGGCACCGGCGCGGAGAACAGCTTGTGGCCGCCGGACGCGGCGCGCGCCAGCTGGTAGGACACCAGGTCGTTCATGCGCTTGAGCTGGGCGTCGACCTCCTGGCGCAGCGCGACCTCGCGCACGCCCTGCCCGTCATCGGCGGCGTCGAGCTGGGTGCGCAGCACCGCCAGCGGCGTCTTCAGGCTGTGCGCCAGGTCGGCCAGCGTGTTGCGCTGGCGGTCCAGGTTCTCGCGCTCGCTCTCGATCAGCGCGTTGATGCTGTCCGTCAACGGCTCCAGCTCGCGCGGGTGGCGCTCGCTCATGCGCTGCTGCAGCTGGCCGCGCTGCACGCGGGTCAGTTCGGCGATCACGCGCTGCAGCGGACGCAGGCTCCAGTTGAGGATCACCACCTGCAGCAGCAGCAGGATCAGGCCGGCGCCGCCGAGGTTCATCCACAGCGCGGCGCGGAACACGCGCACCTGTGCGGCCAGCGTCTGCGCGTCCTCCATCACGAAGATGGTGTACGGGAACTCGCTGTCCGGGCCACGTTCGGCCCAGACCAGACCGATGCCGTAGCGGTAGACCTCGCCTGCGCTGCCGTCGACTTCGGTGATCGCAAGCGGCCCGTCGAAGCGTTCCCATGGCGGGGCTCCAGCTGCTCGGCGACCTCCGGCAGCAGCGGTCCTTCGGCCGACAGCGAGGCCCAGTGCCCGCTGGGCATCACGACCTCGGCGTACAGGCCGCTGCCGGGCCGGTGGAAGCGCGGATCGGGGCCGATTTCGGGGGTGTACAGCGAGCCGTCGCGACCGAAGTCGATGTTGTCGGCGTACGCCATGGCGTAGCTCTTCAGCCGCTGGCGCAGGTTCTCTTCGGCGGTCTCGGCGAAGGCGCGGTCCAGGGCGAAGCCCGCAAGCATGAGGAACGCGACCAGGCTGATGCTGGCCGCGGTGAGCTGGCGTGCCTTGAGCGAGCGCGGCCGCCACGGCCGGAACCCGATTCGACTGCGCTCCACAGCTTCCCCTGGCCCGTCCCCGCGCCTGCCCGGATCAGCCGTCGGTGCGGGAGATCGCGAAGCGGTAGCCGCGGCCGCGCACGGTCTCGATCGGCTTCAGCTCGCCATCCGGATCCAGCTTCTTGCGCAGGCGGCCGATGAAGACCTCGAGCACGTTGGAATCGCGGTCGAAGTCCTGCTGGTAGATGTGCTCGGTCAGGTCGGCCTTCGAGACCAGTTCGCCCGCGTGCATCATCAGGTACTCGAGCACCTTGTACTCGTAGCTGGTCAGGTCGACGTTGCTGCCGGACACGCTGACCGTCTGCGCGGCCAAGGTCCAGCGCGACCGGGCCGCACTCCAGCACCGGCTTGCTCCAGCCGGCGGCGCGGCGGACCAGCGCGTTGAGGCGGGCCAGCAGCTCCTCGACGTGGAACGGCTTGACCAGGTAGTCGTCAGCACCCTGCTTGAGGCCCTCGACCTTGTCCTGCCAGCTGGAGCGGGCGGTGAGGATCAGCACCGGGAAATTCTTGCCCTCGTCGCGCAGCGCCTTGACCAGCTCCATGCCCGACATCTTCGGCAGGCCCAGGTCGATGATCGCCACATCGAACGGCACCTCGCGGCCCATGTACAGGCCCTCCTCGCCGTCCTGCGCGGCATCGACCGCGAAACCTTCGCGCTTGAGGCGCGCGGCCAGCGTTTCCCGCAGCGGCGCTTCGTCTTCGACCAGAAGGATACGCATGCACTCTCCCTGAGTTGCGGTGTCTGTGTGGTGGCGACCGGCTCCGGCCAGCCGCGAAAGTGTCTATCGACCGCCGTTATCGGCGCGTGGCGGCGGTCGCCGTTCGGCCGCCGCGCCCGGCTCGTCCTTGTAATCCACGTAATCCATATAGCGGACCCGGCCGCGGCCGTCCATGTACTTGACCCGGGTGATGTCGCGTCCCTCAAACGGTACGCGCTCGGCGCCCAGGATCTGGCCGCCGGTGGAGCGCTGGACCCGCCGCACGGCGTCGGACATGGAACGCCCGTCGTTGCGCGAGGATTCCGGGGCCCGTTCCATCCGGACCGGGGGCCGCAGGTCGCGGGGACGCTGCATCAACGACTCGCGCGGGCGAACCTCGCGCGGGCCGGCCGTGCGGGTTGCGTCCGCCGCACCGGATGGCCGCGGCGGCTCCTGCGCACCGGCCACCACCGCGCCAAGCGCAAACGGCAGGATGGCGATGGCGAGAAGGAACAGGCGGGGCATCACGACTTCCTAGCGGACTCTGGCGGCAATGGCAAACCCGGCCCTGCGGACGGGGGCCGGCATCCATCGTTTGGCTGGACGAGGATGTTCGTTAGAAAAAGCGGTGAATCCGGTCTGAACTTATCCACATGCGCGGTCGCCACGGTTCAGCCACGAAGACACCTCGAAGACACCTTCAGAACACCTCGGCCACGCAACAGCGCAGGGAGCCGCCCGCGGCCTCGATCGCCGCCAGCGGAACCTGCCCCAGTTCCAGCCCTGCAGCGGCCAGCACGCGCACCTGGGCCGGGTGGAGCGAGGCGGCGGCCCCGGCGCTCATCCATATCCGGCCGGGCGCCAGCGCGATCGCATTGGCTGCAAAGGCGGCCTGCTGCGCCGGCTGCAGCCGCACCACGTGCGGCGCATACAGGCTGGCGATGGCCTCGGCCACCGCCGGCTCGGCAAAGCCGGCCGGGCTGACCAGGACGGCGCGCCCGGCCAGCACCGCCAGCACGACATTGGCGTGGTACTCGCCCGGCGCCAAGGTCGAACAGCAGGGTCGCGCGCAGGCCGAACGCCTCGTGCATGAGCCGGGCACCGGCCTCGTCGCAGCGCTCGGACAGGCCGCAGTAGCCCAGGCCGCGGGCGCGGTCGATCACCAGCGAGCCGGTCAGCTCGCACGGATGCGGCTGCTGCGACAGGTCGATCTCGGCGGCCCCGGCCAGGGCGCGCGGAAGAAGCCGCGGATGTCGCTGCGGGCCGCCTCGCGCTGCCGCACCGGATGGCGCATCCGGCCGACCAGCAGCCGCAAGGGCGCGCCCGGCTGCAGCGCGGCATCCGGCCGCATGGTGGCGAAGACGTTGTTCGGAAACACCGCGTCGGGAGTGTCCGGATCGCCGGCAAAGGTGAACACCGGCACGTCGCCGGCCAGCGCGCGCTGCAGGGCGTGGTGCTCGGCCAGCGCATCGTTGCAGCGGTACTCCGCGGCCGCGGCCATGTAGCGGTTGTCGAGCGCGGACTCCTCGGCACGGGCGAAGCCGTCGGGAGCGACCAGGAAGGCGGCCCGCGCGGTGGCCGGGCCGAAGTCCGGTGCACAGGCCTGCGCCCGCGCCATAAGATCCCGGCATCGCGGGTGATCACGCGGCGGCGCACCGCGGGACGCAGGTCGCCTCGATCGCGCGCTCGACCAGCGCCCAGTCGGCGCCGTCGCGGTGCGCGCCCTCGCTGAGCACCTGGCGGAAGGTCCGTCCACCCGGCCGGCCATGGAACAGGCCGAGCACGTGGCGGGTGATGTGCTTGAGCGCCACGCCCTGCCCGAGCTGCGCCTCGACATACGGGCGCAGTGCGCGCAACAGGTCGGCACGCTCGCGCACCTTACCGCCGTACAGCGTCACGTCCAGCAGGTGCAGCAGGTACGGGTCGTGGTAGGCGGCGCGGCCGAGCATCACCCCGTCGACCTGGTCCAGCTGCGCCAGCGCCTGCTGCTGCGTGGCGATGCCGCCGTTGACCAGCACCTGCAGGTCCGGCCGTTCGCCGCGCAGGCGCTAAGCCCACTCGTAGCGCAGCGGCGGGATCTCGCGGTTCTCCTTCGGCGACAGGCCCTGCAGCCAGGCGTTGCGCGCATGGACCACGAAGGTCGCGCAGCCGGCCGCAGCCACCCTGTCGACGAACGCGCGGAAGCGATCGTAGTCGTGTTCGTCGTCCACGCCCAGCCGGCACTTCACCGTCACCGGCACCACCCGGCCATCGACCTGCGCCGCTGCGACCATGGCGGCGACGCACTCGGCCACCAGCGCCGGCTCCTTCATCAGGCAGGCACCGAAGCGACCCGCCTGGACCCGGTCCGACGGACACCCGCAATTGAGGTTGATCTCGTCGTAGCCCCATTCGGCCCCGATGCGCGCGGCCTGCGCCAGCAGCCCGGGCTCGCTGCCGCCGAGCTGCAGCGCCAGAGGATGTTCGACCGGGTCGAAGCCGAGCAGGCGCGCACGATCACCGAGCACCACGGCGTTGGCGTGGACCATCTCGGTGTACAGCCGTGCATGTGGCGCGAGCAGCCGGTGGAAGACCCGGCAGTGGCGATCGGTCCAGTCCATCATCGGCGCGACCGACAGCCGCGCCGACGCCGCATGGCGGCTGGAGTCCGGGTTGGAGGTTGTGGTGGTGGTTTCCATGGGTCCGAACCGGGCGCCCCCGACATTGCGGGCGTAACGGGCGCGCACATGCTACAGACTCGGGACGTGCGCCGGGCGTACGGGGCCGGCGGAAACGGCCCGTCCTGCAGCCGGCGTACAGGCAGCCGCCGCGCGGGCCGCGACGGTCAGCCGCCCAGCGCGATGGTCAGCGCGGCCAGGACGACGCCCAGCAGGGTCATCCCGACGCCGACCCGCAGGCCGGGCCGGCCGATGCCGCGCGCATAGACCACGCCGGCCAGGAACAGCATGACCAGGGCGACGGCGTTGGACACGCGCATCGCCGGGCCGACGCGGTCCAGGAGCAGGAACGGCAGCGCCAGCGGAAAGGTGGTGAACACGACCAGCAGGCATACACCCAGTGCGCCCAGCCAGTGCTCGCGGACGAGCCGGTCGTGCCCGGCCGGCTCCGGCGCCGCGGCCAGGCGCTGGCGCAGCGATTCCAGCTCGTCTTCGCGCAACAGCCGGGCCGCCAGCGGCGGCAGCGCCGCGGCGATGGCCTGCCGCGCCAGTGCTGGCTCGGGCGCGTCGCGGACGGACCGGAACAAGCGCAGTTCGGAACTGCGCTCGGCGCGGCAGGCCATCAGGTAGATGATCCCGTCGATGATTCCCAGGCGATGTTGCAGCCGAGCGCGCCGATGAACATCACGCGGACGTCCTCGCGCCCCGCGTCGACGATGCTGAGCGTGCCGGTGAAGGTCATGGTCATGATCACGCCGAACAGGATCTCGGCGGCGCGCTCGCCCGGCTCGAGGATCCGGCGTGATTCCGGCAGCAGCACGGCACCGTTACCGGCGACGGCGAGCGGCGCTCAGCCGCCCGCCGCGGAGCGCGCGGCGTCGTTGCCGCGGCGCGACGCGCCGCCTTCCAGCCGCTCCATGAAGCGGACCAGGTCCACCAGCGAGCGGATGTGCAGCTTGTGCATGATCCGCGATCGATGGACCTTGATCGTCTTCTCGGCGATGCCCAGGTCGCCGGCGATCTGCTTGTTGAGCCGGCCGGTCACCAAGGTACGGCACCAGTTCGCGCTCGCGCGGGGTCAGGTTGGCGAACAGCGCCTGCGCATCCTCGCGCTCATGGTCGCGATGGCGCAGGTCGTCGTCGAGGACGATCCCGCGCTTGACCGCCTCCAGCAGCGCGTCCACGTCGACCGGCTTGGTCAGGAAGTCGATGGCGCCGGCCTTCATCGCGCGCACGCTGCTGGCGATGTCACCGCAGCCGGTGAGGAAGATCACCGGATGGGCGGCACCGCGTTCGGCCAGCGCCGCCTGCAGCTGCAGTCCGTCCATGCCCGGCATCGACAGGTCCAGGACGATGCAGCCGGTGGTCCGAGGATCGTACTGGTCGAGGAATTCCTGCGTGGACCCGCTCACCGCCACTTCGAAGCCGTCGGTGGACAGCAGCCGCGCCAGCGCTTTGCGCACATCCGGGTCATCGTCGACGATATGAACGACTGCAGACATGGATCACCCTGGGACCGGGAGTTCGAAGGAAACGCGCGCACCCTGCGGCTTCACGTTCTCCGCCCAGATGCGCCCGCCATGGGCACGTACGATCGTACGACATACGGCTAGGCCCATGCCCATGCCGGTGGCCTTGGTCGTCTCGAACGGCGTGAAGATGCGCTCGAGCATGTCGGCCGGGATGCCGGTGCCGGTATCGACCACCTCGGCGCACACCCCGGCATCGGAGCGGCTGGTGCGGACCCGGACGATGCGGTTGGTCGGGTCGTCCGGCAGCGCATCGCAGGCGTTGCGGATCAGGTTCATCAGGACCTGCTGCAGCTGGATCGCATCGCCGCGGCACGCCGGCAATCCAGGCATCAGGTTTAGCCGGTAGGAAACGCGGCGGTTGAGCAGGTCGTTGCGCATCAGGCGCACGCATTCCTGAACGACTTCGTTGACGTCCAGCGGCACGAACTCTGCGCGCCTCGCGCCGGAGCATGCCGCGCAGCCGTCCGATGACGTGTCCGGCGCGACGGTCGGTTTCGACGATGTCGGCGAGGATCTCCCGCACCTGCTCCAGGTCCGACGGGTCGCGGTCGATGATGCGCAGGGCCGCCTGCGCGTTGCTGAGGATCGCAGTGAGCGGCTGGTTGAGCTCATGGGCCAGCGATCCGGACAGCTCGCCGAGCATCGTGACACGCGCCAGGTGGGCCACGCTCTCGCGCTCCATCGCCATCTCGTACTCGAGCTGCTTGCGCGCGCTGAGGTCGGTGATCGCAGCCATGATGCGGGTGTGGTCCTCCAGATGGACCCGGCACATGCGCACCTCCATCGGGAACGCTTCGCCGCCATGGCGCACGCCATGCAGGTCATGCGCCCCGCCCATCGCATCCGGTTGCGCTTCCTCGATGAACCGCTGCCACAACCGCAGGTCCTGGGCACGGGTCTCGCTGGCGAGCAGCAAACCGACGTGCAGGCCAGCCATCGCCTCCTGCGGGTAGCCGAAGGTCCGCGCGACCTCGACGTTGGCGTAGCGCACGGTGCCGGTCTCGTCCAGCACCAGCAGGCCGCTGGGGGCGGCCTCGAGCAGCGTGCGCAGCACGTCCGCCTGCTCCTTGCGCCGGGTCACGTCCAGGTCACCCCGCGCACCAGCAGCGGATCCCCCAGCGGGCCGTGCTCGACGCCGCCGCGCAGCAGGATCCAGCGTCGTTCGCCATCAGGCCGCTGGATGCGGTACTCGAATTCGTAGGCTTGCTGTCGGGTTGCGTCGAGGAAGGCGCGCTCCTCCTCTTCGCCCAGTTCGGCATTGCCGAACAGGACCCGGGTCGCCGCGCCGTTGTTGCCGGCATGCCCGAGCAGCGCATAGTTGGTTTCGTTCTGGGTGAACGTACCGGTGGCCACGTCCCACTGCCACAGGCCGAGGTTGGCGTCGTCGGCCGCGAGTTCCAGTTCGCGCCGGGCGCGCACGTGGCGCAGCTCGCTCTCCTGCATCAGCGCGTCCATGCGCCGCCCCCGCCGCAGCTCGCGCACCAGCAGGACGCTGAGCAGCAGGACCATGATCACCGAGCCGGGCAGGGTTCCCAGCGGCAGGCGCGGCAACCCCAGCACGACCGAGAGGTTGGTGGCGAGCATGCTGAACACCAGCAGCAACCAGCCGCCACAGATCAGCAGCGCACTCCACCACGCCGGCGAGTCGCGCCGCACCCGGTACAGGGTCTGTGCGAGGTAGGCGATCACCAGCACGTTGCTGATCTGGGCCACGAGTGCCCACGGGTTGAGCATGCCGACCGGATACCCGACCTCGGCGCCGAACCAGGTGACATGTTCAATCCGGTCGACGGATTCGAAGTTGAGGTTGACGCCGGTAACGAAATTCAGCAGCAGCGCCAGCCCCCGCAGCGCCACGGCGGCGACGGCGAGTGAAAGCGAGCCACGGCCGAACATGATGTGGGTGCCGTAGACGATCGCGGCGACCAGCAGCGCGGTCGGCACGTGCCAAGGCCCGGATGGTTGCCGCCATCGATTCGGGCGTCTGCGCATGCAGGCTGGCCAGCTCGAACAGGGCGATCGCGCCGATCGAAATGGCGGCCACCGCGAACACCAGCTGTGAACGGTCCCCGGGGCGGGATATCCAGAGCACGACATGGGCCAACCCGAGCACGAAGCTCGCGGCAGCCAGCATCGGCCATACCAGGTCGACCCAATCCATAGTCCGTCCCGACGATATTCGCCAGAGTAATGCGCCCGGCAGGACGCGCGCGCCACGGACCCCTCCAGTCCGCATCCAACAATGGCATATTCCTTGCCGGTTCTATGCCGCGGATTCCCCGATCCAGCAGCCCGGCTCCCCGGCATCCTCGCACAGGCATGTGACGGAACGATAGCCTCGCTGCGCATAGGGCCAACGGCCAATTGCCGCCCCGCAGGTGCGGGGCGATGGTGCGGGCATGTCTGGCAAGCCGCCCATCGTTGCCGTAGTCGATGACGAAGAAGACGTGCGGCATTCGCTGCAGCGCCTGCTTCGCGCGGCCGGCTTCGAGGTCCTCGTCTACGGTTCGGGCACCGAATTCCTGCGCCACGTGACCGCCAGTTCGCCGGACTGCGTCGTGCTCGACATGCACATGCCGCGCCTCACCGGCCTGGACGTGCAATTCGCGCTGCGTGCGCGCAACCTCTCGCTGCCCGTGGTCATCCTGACCGGGAACGAGACCACCGAGATGCGGGCCGCGGCCTTCGCTGCCGGCGTCGACGACTACCTTACCAAGCCCGTGGATGACGACGTGCTGATCGGCGCGATCGTCGCCGCGATGCATCAGCACGACCGCCCGCGCGAACCGGACGGGATAACGGCGTCCGGCGTACCGAAGGAGAGACGATGATCCAGCCCCCTCCGCCCGCCCATCCACCGCCACCGCAATCGCCGCGAGCCTGCTCCTGGCGGCATTGCTGCCCGGCCAGGCGCAGGCCTCGTTGCTGAGCGGCGAGGCACTCGACACCGCCGCCAACGTGATCGCATGGCTGGCGCTGATCATCGTGCCGGTGGTACTGATCGGCGCTTTCTGGATCGTGCACATCCTTCCGGAAAAGATCGCCCACAAGCGGCGCCACCCGCAGCTGTCGGCGATCAAGACCCTGTGCCTGCTCTCGCTGTTCTTCGGCGGTTTGCTGTGGCCGCTGGCCTTACTGTGGGCGTACACCAAACCGGTCCTGCACAAGATGGCCTACGGCACCGACCAGGACGAGCACGACGACCACGACGCGGCGGTGACGCCGTTCAAGGACGCCTCGGGCGACCAAGGTGCCGCTTGCCAAGGACGCCCACGCAACCGCCCACGCCTCCGCACCTGCCGCGACGCCCGTTCCGGCTACGGCTCCGGCGGTCGCGAGCGCGGCCGCGGCCGGCGAACTCGAGGAACTGCGCCGGCGCCTGCGCGCGCTGGAAATGGCGGTGGCGATGGCGCCGGGACCTGGACGCGGCGCCACCCCGCCGGCGTCCGGCGGCAGCGACAGGGTCTGAACAGAGGCGACCATGGAAATCATCCTGCTGCTGATCTACTCGTTCTTCGTCTGGCTGATCTTCTTCAAGTTCAAGTGGCTGCCCCAACTTCATCTCCCAGTCATCGTCATCTCGCTGCCGATATTCGCGCTGACCGCGCTGATCCTTATGCTCAACGTGGTCGCGCCGTCCTCCGCCGACGTGCGGGTGATCAACTACGTGGTCCAGGTGGTGCCGCGGGTGGCCGGACGGGTGATCGAGGTCCCGGTGGAAGCCAACCGCCCGGTGAAGAAGGGCGACGTGCTGTTCCGCATCGACCCGGTGCCATTTCAGCAGGAACTGCGCGCGCTGGAGGCCAAGCTGCCGGAGATGGAGGCGCGCCTGGATTCGGCCCAGGCTTACCAGCGCGAACTGGATGAACAGCTGAAGTCGGCCCGCGCCACCCGCACCGCCGTGTCCTCGCGCCTTACCTTTACCGAACGCCGCGAGAAGCAGACCGCCGAACTGGCCCGCACCGGCTCGGGTTCGGTATTCGACCGCGAGCAGGCCGAGACCGAGGCGGCCAGCCTGCGCGCGGAACTGGCCACGGCCACCGCCTCGGTGGCCCAGGTCAGCAGAAGCTGTCGGCGCGCACCGACCAAGGACCAGCTGTCCGAAGTGGCGCAGGCGCAGGCGGCCATTGAACAGCTGCAGGCGCAGATCGTCGAAGCCAACTGGCAGCTGGAGCAGACCACCGTGTACGCACCGGCCGACGGCAGCGTGATCAACCTGCAGCTGCGCGCCGGCTCCTACGCCGCCAACCTGCCGATGGCGCCGGTGATGAGCTTCGTCGAGAGGGAACAGTGGGTGCTGGCGATGTACTCACAGAACGAACTGCGCTACGTGGCGCCCGGAAACGAGGCCGAGATCGCGCTGAAGGTGCTGCCCAACCGGATCATCAAGTGCGAGGTCGATTCGGTGGTGTGGGCTTCCAGCACCGGCCAGCTGCCGATCGGCGGCACCCTCCCCGGCCAAGGCCGTCACCCAGCAGGTGCCGCCGGGCAAGATCGCGGTGCGGCTGCGCCCGGTCGGCGCCGACGAAACCACCTTCCTGGCCATGGGCGCGCAGGGGCAAGGCGCCATCTATACCGAGCACGGCGCACTGATCCACATCATCCGCAAGGTGATCCTGCGGGTCGGCACCAAGCTCGACTGGCTCGTGCTCAAGCTGCACTGAACACCATGCGCATCCGCCCCCGCATCCGCTCCTCCCTGCCGCGCTGCGCGCGGCGATGGTGACGTTCGTGCTGAGCCTGGCGACCGGCTGCGCGGTACTGCCGGAGCCCACCGCCAGCGAGGTGCAGGCGCAGGCACTGGGCAAGGTGGTGGTGCCCCCGAACTGGTCGGCCGAAGCCAGCGCCGCCCAGGTCGAGGAGGGCTGGCTGGCCAGCTTCAACGATCCGGAGCTGTCGGCGCTGGTCTACGAGGCGCTGCAGAACAACCCGGACCTGTGGGTGGCCTCGGCGCGACTGGAAGCGGCCAACGCCCAGGTCGACATCGCCGAGGCACAGCTCAAGCCGGCGATCAGCATCCTCGGCCGCGCCGGTTCAAAGCCGGTGGCCGACCTGGTCCCCGCTGCTCAGCGGCGTGATGCTGCGCCTGTCCCGGGAGATCGACCTGTGGGGGCGCATGCGCTACGCGCGCAACGCCGCCCGCGCCTCGCGCGATGCCACCAGCGCCGACTACCGCTATGCGCAGCAGTCGCTGGCCGCCTCGGTCGCCAGGCCCTTGGTTCGTGGCCAGCGAGACCCGCCTGCAGCAGAAGCTGGCCGCGGAGATGGTCGACTCGGCCGGCAACCTGCTGCAGATCAGCGAAAACCGCCGCAAGGTCGGCATCGGCACCGACGTCGATATAATGACCGCGCGCGCCAATCTGTCCAGCTATGCCGACGCGCAGCAGCGGACGGAACTGGCGTACCGCCGCGCGCTGCGCGGGCTCGAGCTGCTGCTCGGCCGCTACCCCGGTGCCACCCTGGCCGCCCGTGATTCGCTCACCGCGTTTCCCGGTCCGGTGCCGGCCGGCATTCCCGCGGACGCGCTCAACCGGCGGCCGGACATGATCGCGGCCGAACGCCGCGTGGCCAGCGCCTTCGACCGTGTCGGCGAGGCCAAGGCGTCGATGCTGCCCAGCCTGTCGCTGTCGGCCGGCTACGGCCGGATCAGCAACGAGGCCGTGCAGATGCGCGACGACCTGGAACAGACCATCGCCAGCACCTCCGCCACCGCGGTGGTCCCGCTCTATACCGGCGGCGAGCTCACCGCCCAGGTGGGCGGTGCGTACCGCCGAGCAGAAGATCGCCGTGGCCGACTACACGCGCCGCGCCCTGATCGCGCTGGGCGAGGTCGAGGACGCACTCACCGCCGAGCGCGTGCTGGCCGAACGCGAGCGCATCCTCGGCGATGCCGCCGCCGCCGGCCACGAAGCCACCCGCATGGAGCAGGACGCATACCGGATCGGCAAGTCCGACCTGCGCGCGGTGAACCAGCGCCAGCTGGCTGAATGGGCGGCCGACGTGGCGCTGCTCAATGTCCGCCGCGAACGGCTGGTACGGCGCATCGACCTCCACCTCGCCCCGGTGGCAGCTTCGGCACGGCGCCGCTGGCCGCCGCCGACACAGACACAGACACAGACGCCGCATCCGATCCGCGTTCGCCACCCTCCTCCAACAACTGACCCCGACCTCCAAGGGAGCCGCCATGAAGCCCCGCCTGATTGCCACGATCACCGCCACCCTGCTCGCCGCGACCGCCCTTGAATGCGGCGCGGTGGAAACCCTCGACACGTTCAGCTTCCGCGTCGGCGGCTACATCACCGAGTTCGACACCAAGGTCCGCGCGGACGGCCAGTCCGACAACGGCACCAGCGTCGACCTGGAACGCGACCTGGGCGTGAACCAGAGCAACACCATCGCCGTTGTCGGCGCCACCTTACGGCCGTGGGAGAAGCACGAGTTCGGCCTTGCCTACTACCAGGACGACGGCTCGGCCGAGCGGCGGATCGACCGCAACATCGAGTTCGACGGCACCCTCTATCCGGTCTCGAGCACGGTAAGGGCCGAAGTCGACCTGGATGCGTACGAGGCCTACTACACCTTATGGGGCCTGGACCGGCAGTCCTGGACAATGGGCCCGCGCGTAGGCCTGGTCTGGTACCGGATCGGCCTGGGCCTGTCGCTGGAAGTGGACGCCAACGGCAACAACGTCGGCGGCGCGGTCAGCGACAGCGTCGAGTTCGACCTGCCCGCGCCGTCGATCGGCGGCAGCTGGCGCTGGGTACCCGGCGGCAGCGACTGGCGTCTGTCCGCCGACGTGGGCTACTTCGCCGCCGATGTCAACGATATCGACGCCGATGTGACCTTCGGCCGCTTCGGCGCCGAATGGTTCCCGTGGGACAACTGGGGTGCCTCGCTGGACTACACCGTGCGCCGGATCGAGGCCGACGCCAACCGCACCAGCTTCGACGGCAACTTCAGGTTTGTCGACCAGGGGCCTGCGCCTGGGCGTGGTCTACCGCTTCTGAACCCGCACGCGGCGGGCGGGGATCGGCCGTGGCATTCCGCCCACCGCGTGGATCACCCCTCCGCCTCCGGGGCCATGGTTCGCGATCCACCCGCCGGGGTCGTCCAGGCGGGATGTTCCACCCGCATCGCCTGTCCCCGCGACAGGACCCGCATGACGCCAGGCGTGTCGCTTGTGCCCGTCCCGTACTCCCAAGGGCCACTACAAAGGCCCCCCTCGGGCTCTAGCGTGCTGCCAAGGATCTACCGCCCCCGGACCGCCCCCGGTCCCTCCGGGCGGCGTTGCATCGCATCGCCCCACTTCCAGGAGTACAAGGTCATGAGTCAGGATCCGACCCTTTCCAACGTGCTGGTCGCCGCCTCGCTGCGCAATGACCAGTGGCGCCAGCTCAATGCGGCCGCCCGCGCTCAGGGCCAGCGCGCCCGAATCGTCCCGCGCGACCGCGCGCGACGCGTGCACGAAGCTGTTCGACACCGCGACCCGGCTCGAGTACTGCTGGGCGTATCCGGGCGAACGCCTGCTGGCGGCACTGCGCGATGCACTGGACGGGTCCGACGCCGCCCTCTTCGCCCGCCTGGTGCAGAAGGTGTCCGGCGCGCTGCTGTCGGGCGACTACCGCCGCGACGAAGCCGCCTGGGACACCGCCGACGCTGCCGACCGCGCCGTGCTCGACGCGCTGCCCCCGGACGTCACCGGCACCCCGGACAAGCCGTACTTCGAAGTCCTCGTCGTCACCCCGAGCGATCCGTCGCAGTGGGCGCGGGCGAAGGAAGAGATGCGCCGCATGCAGCGCGGCGACGATGCCTTCCAGTACTCGGCGGTGCACGTGGGCAGCCTGGAGGACGCGCTGCTGGCGGTGATGGTCAACTTCGACCTGCAGGCGGTGGTGCTGATCGACGGCTTCGGCTTCGCCTCGCGCCACGACCTGCCCGACCTCAAGGCTTTCCTGGCCCGCCACTTCGAGGCGCGCCCCGACGGCCTCACGCCGGGCGCGCTGGCGACCGCGCTGGCGGGCAAGATCAAGGACTACCGGCCGGAGCTGGACCTGTACCTGCTCTCCGACCGCGCGCCCGAGCAGCTGGCCGGCAGCGAGGAGGCCGCGCCGATCCGGCGCATGTTCCACCATGTCGAAGAGCCGATGGAGATCCACCTGGCGATCCTGGACGGGATCAAGGACCGCTACGAGACGCCGTACTTCGACAACCTGAAGAAATACGCGCTGCGCCCGATCGGCACCTTCCACGCGCTGCCGATCGCCCGCGGCAAGTCGATCTTCGGCTCGAACTGGATCCGCGACATGGGCCAGTTCTACGGCACCAACATCCTGTTCGCGGAGTCCTCGGCGACCACCGGCGGCCTGGACAGCCTGCTGGAGCCGACCGGCAACATCAAGCGCGCGCAGGAGGCGATCGCGCGCGCGTTCGGCGCCAAGCGCGCCTACCCAGGCACCAACGGCACCTCGACCTCGAACAAGATCGTGGTCCAGGCGGTGTGCAAGCCCGGCGACATCGTCATCGTCGACCGCAACTGCCACAAGTCGCACCACTACGGCTTCGTGCTGGCCGGCGCGCAGCCCTACTACGTCGAAGCCTTCCCGCTGACCCAGTACTCGATGTACGGCGCGGTGCCGCTGCGCACGATCAAGCAGGCGCTGCTGGACTGCGCGGCCGCCGGCACGCTGGACCGGGTCAAGGCCATCGACATGACCAACTGCACCTTCGACGGGCACATGTACAACCCGCGCAAGGTCATGGAGGAATGCCTGGCGATCAAGCCGGACCTGGTGTTCCTGTGGGACGAGGCCTTAGTTCGGCTTCGCCCGCTTCAACCCGCTGCACCGGCGTCGCACCGCGATGGGCGCCGCCGCCGCGCTGACCACGCGCTACCGCAGCGCGGCCTACCGCGCCGAATACGAGGCTGGGCCAAGGACGCCCCCGCGCTGGACCCGAAGGACCCGGCCTCGCTCGATGCGAAGCGGCTGCCCGACCCGGACAAGGTGCGCATCCGCGTCTACCAGACCAACTCGACCCACAAGTCGATGTCGGCGTTCCGCCAGGGCTCGATGATGCTCATCTGGGACGAGGACTTCCACAAGGTGCAGGGCACCTTCCATAAGCGTTCCTCGCCCACACCTCGACCTCGCCCAACCTGCAGCTGATCGCCTCGCTGGACCTTATGGCGCGGCGGCAGATGGAACTGGAAGGCTACGCGCTGACCCTGAAGATGACCGACCTGGCCCTGCGCATCCGCCAGGCGGTGAACACCCATCCGCTGATCTCCAAGTACTTCCGCGTGGCCACGCCGGAGGAGATGATCCCGGCCGAGTTCCGCCCGTCCGGGCTGAAGGACTATGGCCCGCCGCACGGCACCTGGGCGCAGACCGCAGAGGCGTGGGACGAAGACGAGTTCGCGCTGGATCCGACCCGGCTGACCGTGATCTGCGGCGCCGCCGGCTTCGACGGCACCCAGTTCAAGGGCATGCTCGCCGAGCGTTTCGACATCCAGATCAACAAGACCTCGCGCAACAGCATCCTGGTCCAGACCAACATCAACAACACCCACAGCGACGCGGCGCTGCTGATCAAGGCGCTGGCCGACCTGTCACGCGAGATCGAGGCGCGCCTTACCTATAAAGCCCCGCCGGCAAGCAGGCCTTCGCCGACCGGGTGAAGTCGCTGATGACCGACGTCCCCGACCTGCCCAACTTCAGCCGCTTCCACGATGCCTTCCGCGACGACCCGTCCGGCCCGAGCAACGAGGGCCACATGCGCCCGGCGTTCTACATGGCCTACGACGAGGAAAACTGCGAGTACGTCAAGTTGCTCAGCCCGGATGTCGATGCACGCCTGCGCGACGGGCCGGAGATGGTCTCGGCCAACTTCGTGATCCCCTACCCGCCCGGCTTCCCGATCATGGTTCCGGGCCAGATCATCACCGCCGACACGATCGCCTTCATGCGCAAGCTCGATGTGAAGGAGATCCACGGCTACAACGCCGCCCAGGGGCATCAAGCTGATCAAGCCGTCCTTCCTCGCCGGGCGTCGCGCCGGCGCAGACAGGTAATCCTCGCAGACCACATCCGGAGACTGCTGCCATGCAAGCCTTCTTCCAGTTCCTACCGACAACCCCTACATCCTGCTGTTCTTCACAGTGGGCATGGCGGTGGTCGTCGGCAAATTCTCGGTCAAGGGCTACGGCCTTGGCATGGTCGCCGCGGCGGTCGTGGTCGGTGCCGCGCTCGCCACGTGGGCGTCGACCTACGGCGTCAAGCTGCAGCTCGACAACTTCGCCAAGTCGCTCTTCTACTACCTGTTCATGTATGGCGTGGGCCTGCGCGTGGGTCCGGCGTTCTTCAATGCGCTGAAGAAGGACGGCGTCACCTTCACCATCCTCGCGGTGGTGTGCTCGTTCCTCGGCTCAGGCCTGGTGGTGCTGATGTCCGGCTGGCTTGGCCTGCCTGCGGGTGCCGCCGGCGGCGTACTGGCCGGCTCGCAGACCATGTCCGCGGCGATCGGCACTGCCGAGATGGCGGTGACGCAGGGCGCCTACAAGCTGCCGCCGGGCACGACCGCCGAGCAGGTCTCGGGCATGATCGCGCTGGGCTACGGCGTGACCTACATCTGGGGCACGGTCGGCATCATCCTGATCTGCAAGTACCTGCCGCGCTGGTGGGGTGTGGACGCGCGCAAGGCGGCAAAGGAATACGAACTGGCCCATGGCGTCAAGAACGTCGACGACGCCGCGCTGACCGGCTACCGCGGTGGCGGCCTGCGTGCCTACCGCCTGGAGAACACCGCCACCGCCGGGCAGAGCATCGGCCAGTTCCGCGGCAAGTACCCGCAGTACCGCATCGTCAACGTGCGCCGCGGCGAGGAAAACCTCGGCGCCGATCCGGGCCTGGCGTTGCAGGTGGGGGACGTGGTCGCGCTGGGCGGCCGACTCGGCGACCTGACCGAGAACCCGGGCTGCTCGGCACCGAAGTCGACGATCCGAAGGCATTGTCGGTGCCGCTGGACCAGGCCGAGATCGTGGTGACCGAGAAGGGCGTGGTCGGCCAGCCGCTGAGCACGCTGTCCACCGAGGACTTCGCCGGCCAGCTGCAGGTCACGCGCATGGAGCGGTCGGGCGAGCCGTTCCCGGTCGGCCGCGACACCGAGCTCAAGCGCTTCGACGTGCTCTACGTCACCGGCCTCAAGGGCGCGGTGGACAAGGCCGCCGCGCTGCTCGGCAAGATCGCCCGGCCGAGCACCTCCACCGACCTGCTGACCCTGTCCGGCGGCATGGTGCTGGGTCTGCTGATCGGCAAGATCAACGTGCCGGTCGGCGATTTCAGCGTGGGCCCGGGCAATGCCGGCGGCCTGCTGCTGTCGGGCATCTTCGTCTCCTCGCTGGTGTCGCGGCTGCGCTTCTTCGGCAGCACGCCGAACGCGGCACGCAACATCCTCGAGGACCTAGGTATGGTGACCTTCATCGCCATCGTCGGCATCAATGCCGGCGCGACCCTGCTCGAGCAGCTGACCGGCTCGATCGCGGTGAAGATCTTCCTGGCCGGCTTCGTCGCCAGCACGGTGCCGCCGTTCATCACCCTGGGCCATCGGCTACCACATCTTCAAGATCAACCCGGCGGTGCTGATGGGCGGCGTGGCGGGCTCGCGCTCGCACTCCGGTCCGGCCCGCGAGGCGTCCAAGGAGATCGACAGCAGCGTGCCGTGGGTCGGCTTCCCGGTGGGCTACGCGATTTCCGGCGTGCTCTACACGGTGTTCGGCTACTTCGCGATGGTGCTTTCGCAATAAGCGTTGCCAGACGAGGAGAACGACATGGATATCAGCCTGGATCCCAGACAGCGCCGCCGGGGACCGGCGCTCCTCGCCACCACGGCCGGCTGCCTGCTTGCAGGCAGCCTGCCCCTGCCGGGTACCGCGCTCGCCCAGACCACCGCCCAGACACCGGTACCGGAGGAACTGGAGGCGATCGACGAGATCGACCTTGGCGCCAAGCTCGATCGAACAGGGCCAGGTCCACATGGACCAGAGTTTCGGCCCCTCACGCAGTGAGTGGATCCGGGAGACCCGGCGCAAGGCGTTCGAGGACACCAAGTTCGACGTGCAGGCGCGCACCTACTACCTGGACCGCGACAAGTACGACAGCAGCCAGATGGAATCGTGGGCACTCGGTGGCTCGGCGGGACTGAAGACCGGCTACTTCCGCGAGTTCTTCGCCTTCGGTGCCACCGGCTACACCTCGCAGAAGCTGTATGGGCCGGAGGACAAGGACGGCGCCGGCCTGCTGGCGCCCGGGCAGGAAGGCTATACGGTGCTCGGCGAGGTCTATGGCGAGTTCCTGCTCAACCAGGGACACCCGCCTGACCGTGGGCCGGCGCGGCTTCGATACCCCCTACATCAGCCGCAACGACGTGCGGATGACCCCGGTCACCTTCCAGGCCGCGGTACTGCAGGGCCTGTACGGCGACAAGGAAACGGGCGAATGGCGGGTCGGCGCCGGCTACTTCGACAAGATCAAGGAGCGCACCTCCGAGCACTTCGTGTCGATGGCCAAGGATGCCGGTGCCCCGGCCGGGGTGGAACGCGGCGTCTACTCGCTGGGTGCCAACTACACCTTGGGCGACCTGTCGGTCGGTGCGATCGGCTACTACAGCGACGACATCATCGGCATCTTCTACACCGAGGCCAAGTACGCCTTCGCCCTGTCCGACGATTGGAAACTTCGCACCGCCGTGCAGTTCACCGACCAGTCCAGCAACGGCGACAACCTGCTCAAGGGCAGGAGTTTCGATTCCTACCAGTGGGGCGCCAAGGCCGAACTGGCCTACGGCGGCGCGCTGTTCACCTGGCCTATACCGACGCGGACGGCAACACCAACATGCAGGCCCCGTGGAGCGGCTACCCGGGCTTCACCAGCGTGCAGGTCGAGGACTTCAACCGCGACGGCGAATCGGCGTGGCTGGCGCGCTTGGGCTACGACTTCAAGTCGGTCAAGGGGCTGGGCATCTACGCGCTGTACGTGGACGGCACCGATCCCGGCGCGCCGACCGAGTTCGCGCGCAACGAGACCGACTTCAACGTGCAGTGGAAGGTGCCCGAAGGCATCCTGAAGGGGCTGATGGTCAGGCTGCGCTACGCCGAGGTCTCGCAGAGCGACCCGGCCAGCGACGACCTGAAGGATCTCAGGATCATGGTCTTCTACGACCCGCCGTCGCTCTGACGCCCAGCCGACGCGAAAGGGGAGCGCGCCCATGGAGTGGATAAGCTCGCTGCTGTCCCGTTATCCCGAAATGGGCGTGTACCTGTCGCTGGCCATCGGCTACTGGGTAGGCACGCGCAAGGTGTACGGGTTCACGCTCGGCGGGGTCACCGGCTCGCTGCTGGCCGGCATGCTGGTCGGCGCGCTGTTCGAGGTGCCGGTGTCGGCCACGGCCAAGTCGGTGGTGTTCCTGCTGTTCCTGTTCGCGATCGGCTACGAGGTCGGCCCGCGCTTCGCCTCGGCGATGAAGGGCGACGGCTGGCGCTTCGCCGCGCTCGGCGTGTTCATGCCGGTGGTCGGCCTGCTGGTAGCCTGGCCCATTGCCGCTGCACTGGACCTCAACCCCGGCCTTACCGCAGGCATGCTCTCCGGTGCGCTGACCGAATCGCCGGCGATGGGCACCGCCGCCGAGGCCATCCGCGCCCTGCCGCTGGACGCGGCCACCCTGCAGATGTACGAGGCCCACATCGGCGTGGCCGATGCGGTGTGCTACGTGGCCGGCGCCCTCGGCGTGATCCTCACCTGCACCGTGATCGGTCCTGCCCTGCTGAGGGTCGACCTGGTCGCCGAGGCGCTGAAGCTCGAGGCCCAGTACGGGATCGTGCGGGTGCGCAACGGCATCGCCTCGGCCTTACAGCCGTTCGAGACGCGCGCCTACCGGGTCGGCGCGGCCGCCCCGATCGTGGGCCGCACGGTGGCCGAGGCCGAACGCGTCGGCGACGGGATCCGGCTGTTCATCCACCGCGTCCGCCGCGACGGCGAGCTGCTGGATCCGGATCCGGAGATGCGGATCGCGGCTGGCGACGTGCTCGCGGTCGGCGGGCGCCGCGAGGTCCTGGTCGGCTATATCGGCGAACGCGCCGACGAGGTCGACGACCGTCCCCTGCTCGACATCCCCACCGCCGCGCACGAGGTCTTCGTCAGCAAGGGCGAGTGGACCGGCAAGCCGCTGGAGGAGATCGCCGCGCTGGACGAGGCCCGCGCGGTGTTCCTGCGCCGGATCATGCGCCGGGGCTAAAATCCCGGTCGGCACGCGCACCCAGCTGGAACGCGGCGACGTGGTCCGGCTCACCGGACCGGAAGCGGCGGTGCTGCGCGCGGCTTCGCGCCTGGGTGAACTGGTGCAGCCGACCGACGCCACCGACTTCGTGGCGGTGGGCACGGCGATCTTCGCCGGCGCGCTGTTCGGCGCGGTGGTGGCAGTACCGGTGGGCAGCGTCACCGTGACCATCGGCACCAGCGTCGGCGCGCTGCTGGCCGGAATCGTGACCGGCCACATCCGCGCGCACCGACCGCTGTTCGGGCGCGTGCCGGACAGCGCGGTCAAGTTCATGCAGTCCTTCGGCCTTACCGGTTTCGTGGCCATGGTCGGGCTCGGTGCGGGCCCGCACTTCCTGCCGGCGGTGCGCGAGTCGGGCCTGGGCCTGCTGTTCGGTGGCGTGGTGGTGACCATGGTGCCGCTGATGGCGGGACTGTGGTTCGGCCGCAAGGTGCTGAAGATCAACCCGATCCTGCTGCTGGGCGCCATCTCCGGCGCGCAGACCTTCACCGCCGGGCTGGCCGCGCTGCAGGAAAAGAGCGGCAGCGCGATTGCAGTGATCGGCTATTCCGGTTCGGTCGCCATCGCCCACGTGTTCCTCACCACCTATGGGGCAGCGTCATCGTCCTGCTGATGAGCTGACGCGGCGCCGCGATCGCCGGCGATCAGTGTTCCTGCGGCTCGCGTTGCCCGCGCTGCTGCAGCGCGCGGGTCAACGCCGCATCGGGCTGCAGCGGGCGTGCCCAGCGCCGGTAGCTGTCGGCCAGCGCCAGGCGCAGCGCGGCATAGGCGTCCGAGCCGGGGCGTGCGCCCGATCCGGCCGCGACCTCCTGCCAGTCCGCGTCCAGCCCCGCGCGGGTACGCGCGCGCACCACGCTGCGGCAGGTCGCGTCGGTGGCCCGGGCCAGGAAGCACGCGAACCAGGCGTCGCCTCCGCTCCACCCGGGCTGCACGAGCAGGCCCCGCACATAGGCGCGCCGCACGCCGGCGTAACGTTCCAGCTCGGCGGCGAAGGCGTCGGGATGGCGCGCGGCATAGTCATCGATGTCGGCCAAGCGGTCGTCGAGCCAGCCATCGCCGGTGACATGGCCAAGGGCGTGCGTCCTCGATCGCCGGGGCGGCAGCGGGTGCCGCCTTGGCCTGCCGCATGGACCACCGGCACCGCGAGAGCGAGCGCCGCGGGCGATGCGCAGCGGCAGGTGGTTCAGGGGCGGCAGGCGGGCCATGGGACGATTCTGCCGCAGGCATCCGGAAGCTGTCAGCCGGCGCCTGGCTTCACCCTGGACAGCTACCGGCCCGGATCGCGCCGGCTCGACGCACGGGGAGCGAGTGCCCGTGGCAGAGCTGGCCAGTCCATGCAGCCGCCGCACGCGCCAACCGTCAATCGCTCCAGCCGCGACCGCCACGATGCTTGTCGTGGCCATGCCCCTTCTTGCCGTGGTGGCCATCGCGGTCGTGGTGATCGTGGCCACGGCCGTGATCATGGTGGTGGTCGTCGTAGCTGACCCGGTAATGCGCCGGCGGCGCGTCGTAGTAGTAGCGCGGCCGTGGTGCGTGGTGGTAGACCACCGGCCGCGGCGCATAACGGTAGTAGCGCGGGCGGTGCCAGTGGTCGTACTCCACGTACACCGGCCGGTAGTAGCCGTGCTCGTAGTAGTACGGGTTGCCGCTGCGGAAGATCACGTCGGCCACGCCCAGGTCCACACGGACCATCACTTCGGACGCCTCCGCGCGGGTCGCCGGAAGCACGGCGGCAGCACCGGCAAGGGCGGTGGCCAGCAGGGCGCCGCGGATCCATGCGGCATTGCGGGAGCGGGCAAGCGAAGTGATGGCAGTCATGGCAGCGCTCCGAGGTGGTCGTTGCAATGACGTTGCGATTTTTCTGGTGAACCGCAATTTAATCGGCGCCGCTGTAACCGTTACCGGTCACGACAGCACCAGACGCATTCAGCCGGCGTTTCGCACGGCCGTCACGATTTCGCGCACGGCTTGCGGCAGTTGGGTGGCGGTATCGACCGAACGCACGCGCGGGTGCGCTTCGGCCAAGGCCATGTTCGTCCTCGTGCGCCCATAGGTGATCGGATAGGGGATGTGCACGCCCCAGCCGCCCAGCCGCACCACCGGTTCGATGTCCGAGCGCAGCGAATTTCCGACCATCACGAACTGCGCGGCGTCGATCCCGAATTCCGCGAGCACCCGCGCGTAGGTCGGAGGGTCCTTCTCCGACACGATCTCGATGCGCGGGAACAGGTCGACCAGTCCGGAGCTGGCGATCTTGGCCTCCCGGTGGAACAGGTCGCCCTTGGTCACCAGCACCACCGGCAGCTCCGCGGCGATCTCGCTCACCGCCTCGCGGATGCCGTCGATCAGCTCGACCGGATGCTGCAGCGTGGCCCGGCCGATCTCGACCACCTGTTGCAGGTCGCGCGCGGTGACCCGGCCGTCGGTCAGTTCGATCGCCGCCTCGATCATCGACAGGGTCATGCCCTTGACCCCGTAGCCGAACACCTTGAGGTTGCGGCGTTCGACCTCGAGCAGGTGGCGCAGCGTGCCGGCGTCGTGCAGGTCGATGTAGCGGCCGATGATCTCCTCGTACTGCTTCTCGGCCGCGCGGTAGTAGTCCTCGCTGCGCCAGAGGGTGTCGTCGCCGTCGAAGCCGACCAAGGCGGATGTCGCGCATGGAGCACCAGCGGATGCGTGGGGACGCGCAGGATAGCAGTGTCCATGCGGCGGCGACCCGTCCGCGGCCGGCCTCGGCGGGAAGGCGGGAGCGCGCAGCGGCACGCTCCCGCGTCCGTTACCCGGGTGTCGCCGAGGTCTTCTGCTGTCTTATGGACATAGCCGCGGTATTCGGCCGCGGTCAGTTCGCCGTTGGCGTCGGCATCGGCTTCGGCGAAGACGTTGCTGAGGCCGGCATGGCGCTGCGCTTCCTGCCTGCTGAGGTTGCCGTTGCCGTCGGCGTCGAGGTCGGCCCAGCTCAGGCCCTGCCCGTCGCCGCTGGGCCGTGCCGGCTGGGCGCCCGTTTCGGTGGTCGGCGGGGGTTTCTGCCCGCTGGTCGTCGGCGTGCCCTGCTGGGCAACCGCCAGCGGAGCGGCGGCGACCATGCCCAGGACCAGAAAACCGGTGATGAGGCGCGTGTTGCTGTTCATGGTGTGGATCCTGCATCGGTGGAGGGTATGCGTGAGCTGCACCCGGCAGTCACCACGCGACCCTGCCCGCTCGCCCATGAACCACGCTTGCGCCACGATCGCGGCGTCTACGCGGCATTAACCACAGCGGTCCCCGCAGCAATTACCCGCCCCGCTACCGATGCGTCAGCGCACCGTTAGGACCAGGTTCAATCGAGCGGCTTGTCGGTGTCCGCCGACGTATCGGCCGCATGTTCGCGATCGTGGCCGGCCAGACGGCCACTGAACAGCCACCAGCCGGCCACCGTGCCGGTCATCGCGCCGATGATCTGCAGCAGCACCCGCACGCCGAGGAAATCCGGATCGTGGATGCCGGCCAGCGCCAGCCGCGCGTACAGCGGCGATTCCAGCCGCGACATGCCCAGAGAACAGGTTCCAGCTGTCCAGCCCGGCGGCGACGGCGACCGCGATCGCAGCCCCCAACCGACCGCATGCGCCACGGTCAGGCCGCCACGGCGGCACACCCACGCCCACAGCGCGTACACCAGCACGCCGATCAGGAACGCGATCAGGCACGCCTCGAGGGCGCCAAGCAGGCCGGTATGCAGGGGCAGGTTCATCGGGGGCGCAAGCGTGGAAGGAGCGCCAGTCTAAACGCCGCCGCCCGGGGCCGCTCCGCTCAGGCCTCGTCCTCGCGCCGTGCGCGCACGCGCGGCTCCCCGTCTTCCTCGTCCAGTCGCACGCTGATCGCGATCGGACGGCAGCAGACCTGGCAATCCTCGATGTAGTCCCATGGCCGGCGCTGTCGTCCACCACAACCTCGATGGGCTCTCCGCAGTATGGGCACTGCAGGTCGATCCAGCGCGACATCAGCGCACCGGGAAGTCATAGGCGGTGCCCGGGTCGGGCTCCGGCCTGAGGGTGAAGTGCCACCACTCCATCGGATAGTTGGCCAGCCCCTGCGCGGCCATCGCCTCGCGCAGGCGATCCGGTTGGCGCGCTGCGCCACGGTGGTCCGCGGATCGTCGGTATGCGCCAGCGGATCGAAGAAGTCGAACGAGGTGCCCATGTCCAGCGGCGTGCAGCGCTGGCCGTCGCAACGCACCAGGGTCAGGTCCGTGGTCGCGCCGCGGCTGTGGCCGGACGTCTCGGCGATGTAGCCCTCGGTCAACCGGGCCTTGTCCACGTTCGGGTACCAGCGCGCCTTCAGCGCCGGATCGTCCGGTTCGCCGACCCAGCGCATGAAGCTGGTGACCGAATGGGCGGGCCGGTAGCAGTCGTAGACGCGCAAACCCAGCCTTCCGCGCGCAGCGAGGCCTGCACGCGTGCCAGCGCCTGCGCGACCGGTTCGAGCAGGTAACAGCGGTCGGCCTCGTAGCCGGGCACGGGTTTGCCGGTGAAGTTGTTCGCGCCGGCATAGCGCATCTCCACCTCGATGTCCGGGGCGAGGCTGCGTACGTCGACCATCCCGGCGGTTGCCGCATCGGTCGCGGGCGAGATCCGCGGCGATCCGTCGGCCCGCGCCGCTGCCGGCGATGCGACCAGCACGATCGCCAGGATCGGCGCGACCGCTCCGCGCAGACGCGCGCGCGCCGCGTCAGGGGCAGTCGCGCAACCGGGAGAACGCCAGGTCGCCATAGTCGTAGCTGAAGTCCGCATCCGGATCGACGTGCGAGACGGTCAGGGTAGCGCCGTCGCTGCCGCCGGGGAAGGCGGATGCAGCCAAGGCCTCGGCATCGACACTGTCGTCATCCCATTCCACCAGCCAGCGTTCGCCCACCCGCATCAGGCGGCCGCGCATCAGCGGCGAACGTGCCGAGGCGAACGCGATGCCGTCGGTGCGCGGGCAGATCGCCACTTCGCCGAACCACGGGTCGCGCCACACGCCGAGCAGCGCGCGCGACTCGGTGCCGGTGGCGGGTCGCCGTGCCGAGGTATCCGGCAGTGGTTGCGACGCCTTGCGCTGCGCACGCTCGCGGTCGAGCAGGTCGGCGAAGCGCGCGACGCCAGCGCCATTGCCCGGATCGGTGTAGTGCACGAGCAGCGCCTTACCCAGCGCGGTGCGCGCGGCCTCGCCCTCGCCGTTGATCAGGATCACGATGCCGGTGCGTCGGTCCGGCAGCAGGATCACCGAGGAATACATGCCCATCAGCGTGCCGGTGTGCGCGACTTTCCATTCGCCGCCCACGTCCGACAGGCGCCAGCCATAGCCGTAGGCGGAGAAGTGGGTGTTGTCCCATTCGCGCATGCGCTCGCTGACCGGCATCGGCATGTGCGCGGTCCAGGCCGCGCGGCGCTGCGCCGGCGACAGCCACGGGTTGGACGGGTCCAGCCACATGCCGACCCACTTGAGCATGTCGTCGACGCCGCAGCGGATCCCGCCGGCGGCCATCGAGGTGATGTCGGGAACGACCTCGCCATCCTCGCGCACGGGCACGTTGCGCCCGTCGACGCGGCGATGCGGCTGGGCGACACGGCCGGCTTCGGCGATCTTCCAGCCGCCGACGCGACAGCCGTCCATCCGCAGCGGCCCGAACAGCTCGCGCCGGACCAGCTCGTCGTAGGGCATGCCCGCTGCGGCCGCGGCGACTTCGCCGGCGACCACGTACATCAGGTTGTCGTAGGCGTATTCGGCGCGGAAGCTGCCGACCGGCTTGAGGTGCGCCATACCGGCGATGATGTCGGCGCGGGTGAAGGTATTCGGCTCCGGCCACAGCATCAGGTCGCCCGCACCCAGCCCCAGCCCGCTGTTGTGGACCAGCAGGTCGCGCACCTGCATGTGTTCGGTGACCCACGGGTCATGCATGCGGAACTGCGGCAGGTACTTCGTCACCGGGTCGTCCCAGCGCAGCCTGCCCTGGTCGACCAGGCGCGCCAGCACGCCGGCGGTCATCGCCTTGGTGTTGGAGGCGATCTTGAACAGCGTGTCCGGCGTGACCGGCTGGCCGCTGCCGGCGGCCAGTTCGCCGCGCGCTTCCACCGCCACGATGCGGCCGTCCTCGATCACGCCGACGGCGATTCCGGGCAGGCCGTAGCGCTGCACGGTGTCGTCGACGGCGCGGGCGATGCGGGCCGTGTCGTCCCCGGCCCGCGCACCGGCATGCAGGGCGGGCGAAAGAAATGCGGCCATGGGGCGGCCGCCAAGGGGAGGGTACAACGCATGGTCACGTTCCCTGGACGGACCGTGCGCCGCGCGGCGGGTCGATGCCCCGCGCACGGCGCGCGATGCAGCGTCCGGTCAGAAGTTCCAGTCAGCACGAGTTCGCCGTAGCGCGGCGACTGCCAGCGGGTGCCGCCGCCGAAGGTGGTGCGGTAGACGCCCGGCTGCTTCTCGTAGCGACTGCGGATGTTGATGACCTCCTGGTCGTTGAGCAGGTTGTAGACGGAAAAGCGGATATTCATGTCCACATCCTCCACCGGCAGGGTCCATAATCACGTTCGCGCCGAGGTCGTAGGTCCAGGGCATGTTGCCGAACGCGCCGCGCGGCGAGTACTCGTACACGCGCTGCGCATTGGCCGCGGTGCAGTTGGACACGCAGATCCAGCCGGTACCGCCGCCACTGCCCTCGCTGGTGTAGCTGGCCACCGAGTCCTCACCCGGCCACGACACGCCGAACGCGGTGATCGGGCCGCCCGACAGCGCCACGAAGGTGGCGCCGAAGAGCCACTGCTCGTTGAGCTTGTAACTGCCACGCAGCTTGACCTTATGGCGATGGTCGTTGAACAGATAGCCCGAGCGCTCGTTGTTCGCCGGGTGGTCCCAGTGCTGGACCATGCCGGTGTCGCCGTAGTTGGTGTCCGAGTTCACCGGGCCTTCGTGGTTGCCTTCCAGCTTCGACCACAGGTAGGAGGCATTGAACGCCCACTTGTCGTCCCACGCGCGGTCGATCTGGATTTCGACCGCCTTGTAGGTACGCTCCGGCACCTTGTAGCCGATGATCTTGTTGCTGCCTGCCGTGATGTAGCCTTCCTTGGACGTATCGATCGTCACCCATCCGTTCTGCGCGCAGCCCTGCGCCGTGGTGCCCCACACCGTGACCTTCTCGCCCGGGTTGGCGATCGGCCAGAGGTTGCCGTGGCGAACGCCGCACAGCGCGTTGATGCGCATGTCGTCGACCGCATGGGTCATGTCGCGGTAGGTGGCATTCACGCCCCACGACCAGTAGCCTTTATGATCATGGTCTGGAAGCCGAGGATGAACTCGTCCTGGTACATCGCCTCGAGATCACGGTCCACGCTCTGGCGCAGGTCGCCAACGCCGATATTCAGGCTGTCGTCCACCGGGCCGATCTGCGCACCCAGCACCGGCTGCATGTAGGACGTGCCGGTGACGGGATTGGTCGCCGGGGTCCAGCCGCTGAGCGCGTAGTAGGTGTACTCGTCGGTCAGGCCACCGGCGAAGGTGTAGTTGATGATGTTGTTGACCGGCAGGTAGTAGCGGCCGGCGTTGCCGAACAGCTTGGTGCTGCCGTCACCCTTCATGTCCAGGGAGAAGCCGACCCGCGGGGACACCAGCTCGTCCAGCTCGATGAAGCTGGAGCCGGTGGCGGTCTTGTAGTCCAGGTTGTCCATGCGGACGCCCAGGTTCAGCAGGAAGTTCGGCGTGATGTTCCAGTTGTCCTCGATGTACCAGGCGCTGGCCTCGGTGTCGAACACGCCACCGTCGGCGCGTTCGCGCCCCATCGCCACGGCGGTGACCCCGGCCGGCACGGTTGCGCCGTTGCCCAGCACTGCGCCCGGCGCGTACGAATAGATCGTGAACCGCTGGCCGGTCGGACCGGGATAGAACGTGGTCCGGTCGGTGGTCATCGTTTCGGTGTCCAGGCCGAAGCGCAGCAGGTGGTCGCCAAGCGTCCATTCGAAATCCAGCCGCCCCACCTCGCGTTCGTCATGGTGGTCGACCACCGAGGCGGTGGTACTCGGGTGGCAGCTCACCGGCGGCCGGCCCATCGAGTTATAGACGGCGTTGTAGCTGGAATTGATGATGACCTGCGCACACTCCTTATCGGCCGGCGAATAGACCACGCTCTGGCTGCGGTTGGTGCCCCACATCGCCTTGGCGACGAAGTTCTCGCCGAAGCGGCCGGTGTAGGTGATCGACCCGCTGTCGCCGCCGCTCTCGTTGGTGCTGATGCCGCTCAACGCGCCCCGCTGGTCCGTATCCCAGTTGTAGGCGTAGGTGGTGGTTTCGGTGTCACCCTCGTCCGAGAACGCCAGCAGTTCCAGCAGGTGGTTGTCGGTGATGGCCCAGTCCATCTTCGCGCCCCAGAACCCGTTGCCGGATTCACCGTCGCTCCAGGTCGTGCCCGCGGTATTGGTAAAGCCCGTGTTGCTGTTGCGCTGTTCGTACATCGCGAACAGGAAAAGCCTGTCCTTGACCACCGGACCGGAAGCCCAGACGTTGGCCTTGATGAGGCTGCTCTTGTCGCGACTGGCGCGGTAGTCCACCGGCACCGGGTTCCCGGCGCCGTCGGTGTCGTAGTAGCGGTGGTCCTCGGCCGTGGAGCTGAGTGCCTCCGGCTCGAAGGTCACCTGCATGCCGGCCTTGAAGTCGTTGGTTCCGCGGCGGGTCACCGTGTTGATCACGCCGCCGGTGCTGCGCCCGAACTCGACCGAGTAGCCGCCGGTCTTGATCTGGAACTGGTCGTAGAACGCGAAAGGCGCCGAGGAGTAGCTCTGGCGGCGGTAGAAGTCGGTGACATTCAGGCCATTGATGTACACCGAATTTTCGGCGATCGACGAGCCACCGAAGGAAAGCCCGCCCAGCGAGGAGTTGCCGCCGATGACGCCCGGCGCCAGCATCGCCACCGAACCGAGGTTCTGGGCCACCGGCAGGCGCGCGATTTCTTCGCGGCTGACGTTGGTGGCTGTCTCGATGGAGAACACGTCGACGCGGTTCACGACGCGCGAGCCCACCACCCTGGATCGCGTCCAGGTTGCTGACCGCGCCGTCGGCACCCAGGTTCACCGCGGTGGTGCCACCCAGCTGCACGTTGACCGCCACCGGACTGCCCACCGGCTGCCCATCGCGCACGACCTGCAGGCTGTAGTCGCCAACCGGCAACTGGCTCAGGCGGTAGGCACCGTTGCCACTGGCCGTGACCGTGCGACTGACGCCGGTCTGCTTGCTGGTCAACACCAGCTGGTCACCCGCCCTTGCCCGACCGGCGACCGCGCCGGTCGCGCTCTGCGCCATCGCCAGCGGCGCCATCGCGCCGATGCAAGCGCCCAGCGCGACGCAGAGCGCTGCCTTCCTGAAAGTCCTGCTGTTCATCCCCGTGTCTCTCCCACAGTGGTGTTGAAGTTGTCCCCGCCCGTGCTGCCGGCGTCGTTGCCTGCTGGCAGCATCTTCCATTCGAACCGGTAGTCCCACTGGTCGAAATAGAGGTTGCCGCCGCGCCATTCCGCTTCGCCGCGCTGCGAATCCACGGTCTCGGAGCGGACGTGCTCCTTGGCCGGGACGAAGTCGCGCGAATAGTCGTCGTTGAAGGCGATCCGGTATGCGTCCAGGCCGCCGAGATAGAACCAGTGCAGCGCCGGGTCGTCGCTGGCGAGCTGGCCGGTGGTCACGTCCATCGGCACCCAGCCGTACGGCGCCAAGGTACAGCCAGCCCCAGTCGTGCATGTTGTCGTAGCCGACGTCGTCGTCGGAATAGACCCAGCCGGACTGCCAGCGCGCCGGGATGCCGTTGAGCCGCAACAGCGCCATCAGCAGCAAGGTCTGCTGGCCGCAGTCGGCGTGGCCGGCGTGCAGCGCGTAGTCGCTGATGTTGGAGAGGGTCGAGTACTCGCGCGCGCCGGCCCAGGAATGCGATCCACCGCCTCGAACAGGCGGCGCGCGATCCGGTACGGGTGGGTCTCGTTGCCGACGACCTCGCGCGAAAACGCGCGCAGCGCCGGCGTGAACACGATGTGCGGCGCCTGCTCGCGCAGGTACGGCGCCAGCGCCGGATCGTCCGGGGTGGCCTGCACCCATTGCGGATCGATCGCGAAGTGGCGGCCGTACACGGTCAGCTCGTAGCTCACCGAGAATGCGGTGGGCTTGCCGGCGAGCGCGGTGCGCTCCATGTAGGCGGTGCGCTGCAACGCGCCTTCCGGCGCGACCTGGCCGCCGGCAGGCACGGTGCCGAGCAGGCGGATGTCTTCCTGCTGGCCGGCGATCGCACGCGGATACGGGATCCAGGCGCGCACCGTTTCGCCGGCGGGAACCGCATCGGCATCGACGACCAGCGACTGGGTCACCCGCAACCGGCGCGGTGCCACGCTGGTCGCGCCGTCGCGCGCGGCGGCGAGGATCTCGGCGTGGTGCGGATTGAGCTGCTCGTTCGGTCCTTCGCTGAAGGGCTTCACCGGCGGCGCGCGGCGCGCGGCGGCCTCGGCGCTGAGCCGGAACAGGTTCGATATCGAACGCTTGAAGTAGCGCGGCTGGCCATCGATATCCATGCGTTCGATGAGGCCGGCCTTGTCCCAGGCGTCGAATTCCGCGTCGCGCAGGTCGGGAACGGCCTTGCGCAGCTGGGCCAGCGCAGCGGCCCGGTCGAGGGTGAAATCCAGGCGGATGCGGCGCATGCGCTCGCGCTCGAACGCCAGCGCCTGGCGCTGGTCGGCGGGCAGGTCGGCCCGGGCCCGTGCCACATCGATCGCGGTTTCGGCGCCGCGGAAGTCGCCCCGGTCGACCGCCGCGACCACCTGCTCCACCGTGACCGGTGCCTGCGCCTGGGCGCCGGCGATGGCCAGGGCGAACAGGTACGGCGCCGGCCACGCGACGCGCCGGCCGGAGCGCGCGGGGCGCGACGGCGGGGTCGGTGCAGGCGACTGGCTAAAGCGGGCATCCACGACGACACTTCCCGGGTGCGGTGGTGATGGCTGGTGTAACACGGGCCCGGGAGTGGGTCAATAATTTATTCTTGACGCCGCCAATATTCGGAATAACTATTCTTCGGCACGCCCTTGTGGGAGGACCGGCGACGATGACCGCCGCGAACACAGCATCACTCGCAGCCCTGGCCCGGCCCGCATCGGCCGGCGCGCCGCGTGGCTGGCGCTGCTGGTGCTGCTGCCGGCGCTGCATGCGCATGCGGCTGAAAACGGCGACGCGCCGACCGCCGTCATCGAAGTCCGCCAGGCCGACCTGACTGCCGCGCACTGGATCGCGCAGCTGCCCGCCCCCGACCGGGTGATCCTCGACCGCGCCGGCATCGCCGCGCAGAACGCGCGCATGCGCACCGGCGACCGGTCGATCCATGACATCGCCGCCCTGCCCGATCCGTTGCCGCGCGATGTCGTGCGCGCGCAGGTCCAGGCGCTGTCCGCGGCGCCGACCCGCACGCTGTTCGACGTGCAGGGCAAGCCGGTGCCGAAGGCCCGCCTCGATGCCCTGCAGCAGGCGCTGGCGCTGGATGCGATTCCGGCGACCCGGCCGCTGCGCTACGGACTGGTCGTGCACCGTGCCGCGCTGCGCACCTTCCCCACCGACCTGCGCGTGTTCAGCAGCGCCGGCGAGACCGACATCGACCGTTTAGGGAATCGGCGCTGTTCCCCGGCGATGCGGTGGCCGTGCTGCACCACAGCCGCGACGGCAAGTGGCTGTTCGTCGCCAGCGAGCGCTACGCCGCCTGGATCGAGGCCGCGCACGTGGCCGTGGGCGATCGCGACACCGTGCTCGGCTACGCGCAGCGCGCACCCTATGTGGTCGTCACCGGCGCCACCGTGCGCACCACCTGGACGCCGGAAGAGCCGCGCGTGTCGGCGCTGCAGCTGGACATGGGCGTGCGCCTGCCACTGCGCGCGGACTGGCCGCCGATGCAGGCGGTCAACGGCCAGCATCCCTACGCCTCGCACGTGGTCGAGCTGCCGGTGCGCGACGCCGACGGCGGCCTGGCGCTGGTACCGGCGCTGATCCCGCGCACGGCCGACGTCTCCACCGACTACCTGCCGCTGACCGCGGCCAACCCATCCGCCAGGCCTTCAAGTTCCTCGGCGAGCGCTACGGCTGGGGCCACAGCTACGACGCGCGCGACTGCAGCGGCTTCGTCTCGGAGATCTACCGCAGCTTCGGCGTGCTGGTCCCGCGCAACACCCGCGACCAGGCGGTCAGCCCGGCGCTGGACCGCATCGCCTTCGAGGCCGGGGACAGCCGCGACAAGCGCCTGGCCGCGGTGCGCGAACTCCAGACCGGCGACCTGGTCTACATCCCCGGCCACGTGATGGTGGCCCCAGCCACCAGCGGGGACTGGCATTCATGATCCACGACACCAACGGCGGCAGCTGGCGCGGCGCGGACGGCGCCCGCGTGCGCGCCGGGCTCAACGGCGTGTCGGTCACCCCGCTCGAGCCGATGCTGTTCGGCGAGAGCGAGACCTACGTCGACCGCATCACCAGCATCCAGCGGATCCGGCCGCGGGCCGGCACCCCATGAGACTCCCTACGTGAAGATCACCGACATCGAACTGGGCATGCTGCGCGTGCCGCTGAAGACCCCGTTCAAGACCGCGCTGCGCACCGTCGACACGGTCGAGGACATCGTCGTGCTGGTGCGCACCGACACCGGCCACACCGGCCATGGCGAGGCGCCCGCCACCGCGGTGATCACCGGCGACACCCACGGCTCGATCATCGAGGCGATCGACCGCTTCATCAAACCGCGGCTGATCGGCCAAGGACGTGGCCAACCTCAACCGCGTCTGCGGGCTGATCCAGGGTGCGATGGAGCGCAACACCAGCGCCAAGGCGGCGGTGGAGATCGCGGTCTACGACCTGTGGGCGCAGCTCTACGGCGCGCCGCTGTACAAGATGCTCGGCGGCGGCGACCCGGTGATCACCACCGACATCACCATCTCCGTGGACCACATCGACAAGATGGTGGCCGACTCGATCGCCGCGGTCGAACGCGGCTTCGATTCGCTGAAGATCAAGGTCGGCAAGGACATCGGCCTGGACATCGAACGGGTCAAGGCGATCCACGCCGCGGTCGAGGGCCGCGCCCTGCTGCGCCTGGACGCCAACCGGGGCTGGACCGCCAAGCAGGCGGTCTACGCGATGAACACGCTGGAAGAGGCCGGCGTGGCGCTCGAACTGCTCGAGCAGCCGGTCAAGGCCGCCGACATCGAGGGCCTGAAGTACGTCACCGAGCGCGTGCACACGCCGGTGATGGCCGACGAGAGCGTGTTCGGCCCCGACCAAGGTGTTCGACCTGATCGAACGCCGCGCCGCCGACATCATCAACATCAAGCTGATGAAGACCGGCGGCATCTCCAACGCGGTCCGCATCGCCGACATCGCTTCGCTTTACGGCGTGCAGTGCATGATCGGCTGCATGATCGAGTCGGCCATCTCGGTGGCCGCCGCCGTCCACCTTGGCCGTGGCCAAGGCCGAGGTGATCACCAAGGTCGACCTGGACGGTCCGTCGCTGGGCCAGTTCAACCCGGTCGAGGGCGGGGTGATCTTCAACGAATCCGAGATCACGATCACCGATGCGCCCGGCTCCGGGCATCCGCGAGATCCGCGGGCTGGAAATGCTGGCACGCTGACGGCACGGGTTGCATGGCCGCCACTGCCCGGACCAAGATCGCACCCATGCCGCCCCCTGGTTAAGATCCGCTCCGAACGCGACCAGATGTCGGCCATCGAACGCCGTATCGCCGATTTCATCCTCGACAACGCCCACCTGCTGCGCGACTACTCATCGCAGCAGCTGGCCAGTGCGCTGGGCATCAGCCAGTCCTCGGTGGTCAAGTTCAGCCAGAAGTTCGGCTTCCGCGGCTACCCGGACCTGAAGTACAGCATCGGTAAGGCGGTGGCGCGCACCGGCGCCGACGCACCGGCGCAGGCCGTCCCGGCCGGCGACGGCGACGAGTACACCCAGCCTGGAAGAGAGCCTGCGCCGCAGCAAGGCCGCCGCCGAGGAAGAAACCCGGCTGCTCAATCCGCGCGAGGGAATCGAGCGGATCGTCGGCCTGGTCGACGGCGCCGGCAAGGTGTTCGTCTGCGGACTTGGCGACGACGGCCTGTTCGCGCGCGAGTTCGCCATGCGCCTGTCGCTGCTGGGCGTGCTGGTCGTGCACCACGCCGATCCGATCCTGATGATGGCCAACCTCTCGGCCGCGCGCCCGGGCGACGTGCTGCTGGTGTTCTCCGAGTTCGGCCAGCTGCCGCAGCTGTCGCAGATCAGCCGCCAGTTCCAGCCTGCGAGGGCCGGGTGGTGTCGATCACCCGGCACACCGCCAACCCGTTGCGCGCCCACGCCGATGCGACGCTGGCGGTGTCCGCGCACGACCCGTCCCCGCACGTCGAGGCGCTGCTGTACCGTTCCTCGCTGCAGTACCTGCTCGACTTCCTGTTCGTGCTGCTGTGCCAAGGCCAACCCGGAACGGCACCGCCAGCTCGGCGTCAACCTCGAACGCATCCGGCACCTGCTGGACACCTGACCGACGGCCCCCTACCCGCATGCCCGCATCCCGCTCCGCGCCATCCGCCGCATCCCGCTTCGCCTGGCCGCTGCTCGCGGCGCTGGCGCTGGGCGCCGGCATCGCCGCCTGGCCGGGGCCTCGTCCGGCACCGCGCAGCCGGATCCGCTGGACGGCGCGCAGCAGCTGGTGCTGGTCACCACCGCCGGCTGGGATGCCAACCAGGGCACGCTGCGGCGCTTCGAACGCGCCAGCGACGCCGCCGCCTGGCGCGAGGTTGCCACGTTCGCGGTGAGCATCGGCCGCAAGGGCAGTGCCTGGGGCATCGGCCTGCTGCCCGCCAACGGCGCCGGCGACGGCCCGCGCAAGCACGAAGGCGACGGTCGCAGCCCGGCCGGAGTGTTCGCTCTGGGCACCGCCTTCGGCTATGCCGCGGACGCCGCCAGCGGCCTGCCGTACCGGGCGATGCAGGCCAGCCACTGGTGCATGGACGTGCCCGCCTCGCCCGACTACAACCGGATCATCGACGCGCGCGAAGCCGGGGAAGCGGCCGTGGCCGGTTCCAGCGAGCCGATGCGCCTGGACCTGCACGGCAATGGCGATCCGCGCTATCGCCTGGGCTTCGTGATCGGCCACAACCCGGACAACGTGCCGCAGGCCGGCAGCTGCATCTTCGCCCACCTCTGGCGCACGCCCGGCGAACCCACCGCCGGCTGCACCGCGATGGCCGACGCGGACATGGAAACGATGCTGGCGTGGCTGGACGCGGCCCGGAACCCGCGCCTGGTGCTGCTGCCCGCCACCGAATACCGGCGCCTTAGTAAGGCGCTGGCACTGGCCGTCGCTGCCGGAGTCCGGCCGATGAGGTGGCCCGGCGCGACCGCGCGCGTGCTGCTGGCCCTGCTCACCGGCGCGCTGGTCGGGCTTGCCCTTACGCACTGGCATCCCGATGCGGCGACGCACGCCGCCGGCATCGCCCAGCCGATCGGCAAGCTGTGGCTGAGCGCGCTGCAGATGACCGTGGTGCCGCTGGTGCTGGCGCTGGTGATCCTCGGCGTGGCCACCGCGTCCGACGCCGCCGCCTCCGGGCGCGTGGCACGACGGGCAATGGTGGTCTTCGTGGCGACGCTGTCGCTGTTCGCCGCCTACGCGGCGCTGGTGGCGCCGTCGCTGCTTTCGCTGGTGCCACGCAGTGCGCAGCTCACTGCGACGCTGCAGGCCTCGGCCACCGCCACCGAGGCGGTGGCGGCGCCGTCGCTGGCGGAATGGATCGGCGGAGTGGTCCCGTCGAACGCGATCATGGCCGCCGCGCAGGGCGCGATGCTGCCGCTGGTGGTCTTCGCCCTGTTCTTCGGCTTCGCCCTCACCCGGATCGAACCCGACCGACGCGCCCACGTGATCGGCCTGTGCCAGGGCATCGCCGACACCATGATCGTGATCGTGCACTGGGTGCTGCTGGCCGCGCCGGTGGGCGTGTTCGCGCTGATGCTGGCGGTGTGCGCGCAGGCCGGGCTGGGCGTGGTCGGCGCGCTGCTCGGCTACATCGTCCTGCAATGCGCGATGTACACCGGCGCGATCCTGGTCTGCTACGGCCTGGTGGCGCTGTTCGCCCGGCGCTCGCCGCTGGCCTTCGCCGGCGCGATCCTGCCGGTGCAGATCGTGGCGGCCAGCACCCAGTCCTCGCTGGCCACGCTGCCGGCGATGCTGGAAACCGCGCGCGACCGGCTCGGCCTGCCGCGCGCGGTGGCCGCGCTGGTGCTGCCGATGGCGGTGACCCTGTTCCGGATCACCTCGCCGATCCAGTACCTTATCGCCGCCTCGTTCGTGGCCCAGGCCTACGGCATCGAGCTCAGCGCCACGCAGCTGGCCTTCGGCGCGGCGCTGTCGGTGGTGATCAGCCTCGGCTCGGTCGGCCTGCCGGGCCAAGGCCATCTTCACCGCCACGGTGATCCCGGTGACCCTGTCGATGGGCCTGCCGGTGGAACCGCTCGGCCTGCTGCTGGCGGTGGACACCATTCCCGACGTGTTCGCCACCACCGGCAATGTGACTGGCGACCTCACCGCGACCGCGATCGTGGCCCGGCGCAGCCCCGAAGCCTCCGATCCGCCGTCCAGCAGCTGAACCGCCGCGTCCCGCGCTCACGTCCATATCACCGTGCGCGGTCGACAGTGGCGCTTCGACCCGACTGCCGCGGAGCGCCCATGAAGACCCGCCGCGTCTATGCCACGCCGAACCCGGCGGCCGCGCAGGCCGCGCTCGCGGCCGCGCGCGAAACGGGCATCGACCCGCATTCGCTGTCGCTGATCGCCCGTTCCGACATCGAGATGGAATCGATGCCCGACGAGCTGCGCGAGGCGCACACCGACCTGATCCCCGCCGCGATGCGGGGTGCGGCCGAAGGCGGCGCGGTGGGCCTGGTCGCCGGGCTGCTGGCGGTGGCGATCCCGCCGCTGGGCGTCACCTGGCCGGTGCCGGGCTGATCGCCGCGATCGGCGCGCTGGTCGGCAGCTGGTCCTCGGCACTGGTCGGCGCCAGCGTGCCCGATCCGGTGCGCCGGCGCTTCGAGGAGACGATCGAGGCCGGCCAGATCCTGCTGGTGATCGATGCCGACAAGGAGGCGCTGGCCCGCGCCGAACCGGCGGTGGTGCACGCCGGCGCCACGCCGCTGCCATACGAGGCCGCCAGCGTGATGAGTTGAACGGCGCCGCGCGGATAACTCCGCGCTCACGCCGCAGGCCACGGCCGTTAACCCGGCCGTCGCTAGGGTGGCATCTCCCGCAGCGAAGGAGAGATGCCATGAACCCGCAGCAACCCGGCTACCAGATCCCCGGACGCGCACCGGTCGAACCCGCCGAACCGTTCGGCGACTCGGGCTACTGGAGCGGGCAGTTCAGCCGCGAACCGTATTTCCTCGAGGGCGACAGCTACGACGACTACGACGCGGCCTACCGCGTCGGCTACGGCGCACGCCGGCGCCATCCGCAGCGCGACTTCGCCAGCCTGGAAACCGACCTGCAGCGCGAGTGGGAAGCCAGCAAGGGGCCATCGCGGCTGGACTGGAACCGCGCGCGGCAGGCGGTGATGCGCGCCTGAACGCGGCGAACCGCACGGCATGTGAGCCGTGCGCGCGGCGGACGGCGGTTCTACGGCGCCAGCAGCTCGAAGCGCGCCGGCACGCCGGCGGTGGACGACGGTGCCAGCCAGACATCGAACGCCCCGGGCTCGGCGCCATGGCTGCCGTCGGCGCGGGTAAAGGCCAGCTGCGCGGCCGCCAGTTCGAACACGACCTCGCGTGACTCGCCCGCCTGCAGCAGGATCTTGCGGAAGCCCTTGAGCTCGCGCACCGGCCGCACCCGGCTGCCGACGCGGTCGTGCACGTACAGCTGCACCACTTCCTCGGTCGCGCGCGCACCGGCATTGCGGACCGTGGCGCGCACCGTCGCGCGCCCGTTCCAGTCCAGCTGCGCGGCGTCCACGCGGGTGGCGCCGTACTCGATCTGGCTGTAACCCAGGCCGTGTCCGAACGGATACAGCGCCGTATTCGGGTATTCGCGCCAGCGCGCCTTGAACTCGGACATCTCCGGCGTCTCCGGACGGCCGGTGCGCGGGTGATTGTAGAAGAACGGCTGCTGGCCCGAATCGTGCGGGAAGCTGACCGGCAGGCGCGCCGAGGGACTGTAGTCGCCGAACAGGACGTCGGCGAGCGCATGCCCGGTCTGGCTGCCGAGGAACCAGCCCACCAGGATCGCCTGTGCGTCGCGCACTGCGCCTTCCAGCGCCAGCGCGCGGCCGTTGCGCAGGACCACCACCACCGGCGTGCCCGTCGCGGCGACCGCCTCGGCCAGCGCCTGCTGCGCGGCCGGCAGCACGATCCGCGTGCGCGACTGCGCCTCGCCGCTGTAGCGCTGCGGTTCGCCCAGCGCCAGCACCACCACCTCGGCGCGACGCGCCGCCGCGACCGCTGCCTCGATGCCGCCGTCGAGCGGTGCCTCCAGCGCGCAGCCATCGACCACCTCGAGCGATGTCGCGCCCTCCGGCAACGCGGCGAGCAGGCCCGCTTCCAGGTTCACGTAGCGCGAACGGTCGCCGAACAGGGTCCAGCAGCCCTCGATGTTGTCGCTGTCGCGGGCGAACGGGCCGACCAGGGCGATCCGCGCTTCGCGTCGCAGCGGCAACAGGTCGCCTTCGTTCTTCAGCAGCACGATCGAGCGCCGCCCCGCATCGCGGGCCAGCGCCTCGTGCGCGGCGAGGTGCGCGGTGTCGTCCTCGCGCAGCGGATCGAGCGAACGGTACGGATCATCCAGCAGGCCGATCGCCGCCTTGACCGACAGCACCCTCCGCACCGCCTCGTCCAGCGCAGCCATCGATACCTCGCCGGACTCGACCAGCGCCGGCAGGTGCTCGGCGTAGAAGCCGCTCTGCATGCTCATGTCCATCCCGGCGCCGAACGCACGGAGGGTCGCGTCGCGGTCGTCGGCCGCGTAGCCGTGGGCGACCAGTTCCATGTCGGCGGTGTAGTCGGACACCACCAGGCGCTTTGGAAGCCCCATTGCCCGCGCAGCAGGCCGGTGAGCAGGGCCTTATTGGCGCTGGCCGGCACGCCGTTGATGTCGTTGAACGCGGTCATCACGGCAAGCGCGCCCGCATCGAGCGCGGCCTTGAACGGCGGCAGGTGCACGTCGTGCAGCGTGCCCTCCGAGATCTCGACGTAGTTGTATTCCATGCCCGCGGCCACCGCGCCGTAGGCGACGAAGTGCTTGGGCGTGGCCAGCAGCGAGTCGGCCGCGCGCAGGTCGTCGCCCTGGAAGCCGCGCACGCGCGCCGCGGCGAAGGCACAGCCGAGGAACGTGTCCTCGCCGGCGCCCTCGGCGCCACGGCCCCAGCGCTGGTCACGGGCGATGTCCACGGCCGGCGCGAACGTCCAGTGCAGGCCGGCGGCGGTAGCCTCGACCGCGGTGGCGCGCGCGGTGCGTCGGGCCAGTTCGGGCTCGAAGCTGGCCGCTTCACCCAGCGGGATCGGGAACACGGTGCGCATGCCGTGGATCACGTCGGCGGCGAGCAGCACGGGAATCCCGAGCCGGCTCTCTTCCACCGCCACGCGCTGGATCTCGCGCCCCCGGGCGGCACCGACCCCGTTGAACAGCGCGCCGACCCGTCCGGCGCGGACCTGCTCCAGCACCTGGGCGGCGTTGCTGACGTTGGTTTCCGGATTCACGTCGGGGGCGAACGGCCGCACCATGTCGGCGAACATGCCGAGTTGCCCGACTTTTTCCTCGAGCGTCATGCGCGCGAGCAGGGACTCGACTCTCGCGTCGTCGGGCGTCACATCGATGGGGGTCATCCGGCAGGGCGAAAGAGTGAAGACGCCGCCGATTCTAGCGGAGCCGCCGCCGGGCTGGACCCGGCGCCGTCGCTGCGCCCGGTGCATGGGCGTTTCGGCCACGCCGCCAGGCGCCCCGGCGTGCATCGGCCTTCATGCAACAAAAACGGCGCGGAGCCCTGCCGGCCTCCGCTCCGCCGTGGCGCACCGTCGTCACACCGGGCGCCGCAAACGATGGCAGTGTGCGTCAGCCGCCGGCCGGCGCCACCTTCAGTTTCGAGGCGTCGACCTTCGCCACGCCCTCGATGCCCGTGGCGATCTTCTTCGCCGCATCCACCTGCGCCTTACTGTGGGCCGTACCGGTCAGGTAGACCACGCCGTTGACCGTGTCCACGTCGATCTTGCTGCCGGCCACGGCGGTGTCGGCGAGCAGGCTGGTCTTCACCTTGGTGGTGATCCAGGTGTCATCGGCCGGTTGCGCCGACGGCGCTTCGGCCGCGGCCTTCTTGACCGGCTTCTGTTCGTTGGCCATGGCCGCGCCCGACGCGAGGATGACGGACAGGCTGGCGGCGAGGATCGGAAGACTCTTGCGCATGGGTGACTCCTTGGATGGAACCTTGGATATGACAAGGTGTGGTCGCAGTGTCCCGAGCGCACCGTGCAGCAGCAGTGAAGCAGGGCGTGAAGGTTGTGGTCGGTTCAGCGCGGTGAGCGCGCTTGCACGCCGACAGCCGATCCGCGTTAATGCCGGCGTCCAAGGAGATGGCCATGACCCGCAGCCTCAACGTCGCCCTGCTCGGCTACGGCCTTACCGGCAGCGTATTCCACGCGCCGCTGGTCGCGGCCACGCCGGGGTTGGCCTTGCACACGGTGACATCGCGCGATCCCGCCAAGGTTGCACTGCGCCATCCGCGTGCGCGTGTGTCCGCCGACCCGATGCAGGCCTGTACCGACCCGGCGATCGACCTGGTCGTGGTCGCCACGCCCAACGACACGCACGCACCGCTGGCGCTGGCCGCGTTGGCCGCCGGCAAGCACGTGGTGGTGGACAAGCCCTTCGCCCCGGACGTGGCCCATAGGCCGAATCGATGATCGCCGCGGCGGACGCGGCCGGACGCGTGCTCAGCGTGTTCCACAACCGGCGCTGGGATGCCGATTTCCTCGCCCTGCGTACGTTGCTGCAGGCCGGTGCGCTGGGCGACGTCGCCGAACTGCATTCGCATTTCGACCGCTTCCGCCCGCAGGTGCCCGATCGCTGGCGTGACCGCGAAGGCCCGGGCAGCGGTCTGTGGTACGACCTCGGGCCGCATCTGGTCGACCAAGGTGCTGCAACTGTTCGGGCCGCCGCTGGCGGTGAGCGCCGACCTGGCCCGGCAGCGCGAGGGTGCGCAGGCGACCGACTATTTCCACGTGCAGCTGCGTTATCCCCGCCTGCGCGCGATCCTGCATGCCGGCGCGCTGGTACCCGGCCATGGGCTGCGCTTCGCCGTGCACGGCAGTGGCGGCAGCTGGTTCAAGCATGGCCTGGACCCGCAGGAAGACGCGCTGCGCGGCGGCGCGGTCCCCGGTACTGCGGACTGGGGCCGCGACCCGCGACCGGGCACCCTGCTGCAGGTGCAGGCCGATGGCAGCACACACGAGACTCCGTCGCCGACAGCGGCCGGCGACTACCTGGCTACTACGCGCAGATGCGCGACGCGATCAGCGGCGGCGGCCCGCCTCCGGTCCGCGCGCGCGACGCGCTGCAGGTGATGCGGGTGATCGAAGCCGGGCTGCTCGCCGATGCGGAGCGGCGCGAGGTGGCATTCCCATAGCGCCGGTCCTGCCGGGCGACGCGGCGGCGGCGGCACACGGCCACGACGCGGCGATCTTCGGCGCCCCGGTCGCCCGCAGGACCGGCACCTGCAACGCTGGCGTCGATGTGCAGGAGAGGCGGCGGCGCTGCGCCTTTCGCCTTCACTCGCGCCTGACCCCGTGGCCACCGAAGCGGTCGCGCAGTGCGGCCAGCAGCTTGTCGGCGAACGAATCCTTCTCGCGCGAGCGCAACCGCTCCAGCAGCGACAGCGTGATCACCGGCGCGGCCACATCCAGTTCGATCGCCTCGGCCACCGTCCAGCGGCCCTCGCCCGAATCGACCACGTACGGGGCGATGCCCTCCAGCGATGGATTGTCCTTCAACGCATCGGCGGTCAGGTCCAGCAGCCATGAGCGGACCACGCTGCCGTGGCGCCAGATCTCGGCCAGCTGCGGCAGGTCCAGCGCCAGCGATTCCTTGCGCTGCATGATCGCGAAGCCTTCGGCGTAGGCCTGCATCATTCCGTATTCGATGCCGTTGTGGACCATCTTGGCGAAATGGCCGGAGCCGCTCGGCCCGACCCGGCCCCAGCCGCGATCCGGCGCCGGCGCCAGGGTTTCGAACAGCGGCCGCAACCGCTCGCAGGCCTGCGCTTCGCCACCGACCATGAGGCTGTAGCCTTCGGCCAGGCCCCACACGCCGCCGCTGGTGCCGCAATCGAGGAAGTGCACGCCGCCCTCGATGCATCGCGTCGCGCGACGCTGGCTGTCGTGGTAGTTGGAGTTGCCGCCATCGACCACAACATCGCCCGGTTGCAGGAGCGGTCGCAGCGCCTCGAGCGTGGCATCGACCGGGGCACCGGCCGGCACCATCAGCCACAGCGCGCGCGGCGCGGGCAGGGCCTCCACCAGCGCTTCAATCGAGTCGAACGTCTCCAGGCCGTGCGCCTGCTGCTGCCCCGCCCGGCGGGCGCCGGCCCCGGGATCGAATCCGGCCACCCGATGGCCGCCGCGCTTCAGGCGCGCGGCCATGTTCGCGCCCATCCGACCCAGACCGAGCATGCCGATGTCCATGCGACCTCCGTGCGTGTGGTGGCCAAGCCTCGCACGGCATGACCGGGCCTGCCAGACATGGCCGGGATGGATCGGATCGGGAAACGCCGGTCGAACCGGACCACCGCCCATCCCGCCCACGCAGCCTTCACCCGGACTGAAGGAAGGCCGTGCGACGCATGTCTGTGCCGGACACGGAGACCAAGCGATGATCCCCGTCATCACCGCCTTTGAACGATCGCCCGATCGCGGCCGCGGCCTGGCGCGCGACATGCGCGTGCGCTGGGCGCTGGAGGAAGTCGGCCAGCCCTACGAAGTGCGGCTGCTTTCCTTCCCCGAAATGAAGCAGCCCGCGCATCTGGCCCTGCACCCCTTCGGCCAGATCCCGACCTGGGAGGAAGGCGACCTCGTCCTGTTCGAATCGGGCGCGATCGTGCTCCACGTCGCCCAGCACCATCCGGGGCTTCTTCCTGACGATCCGGACGCGCGGGCGCGCGCGATCATGTGGATGTTCGCCGCGCTCGGCACGGTCGAGCCGCCGATCGTCGACCTGTCCATGACCCGACTGTTCGAGCGCAAAGAGCCCCGGTATGCACGGCGCGTGCACGCCGTCGAAACGCGCACCCGGCAGCGCCTTACCGAACTGTCCGCGCGACTGGGCAGTGCCGCCTTACTCGATGGCGCATTCAGCGGCGGCGACCTGCTGATGGTGACGGTGCTGCTCCGGCTGGAAGGCACGGGCCTGCTGGAGGAACACCCGCGCATCGACGCCTACGTCGCCCGCGGCAGGGAACGACCCGCCTTCAGGCGCGCCTTCGATGCGCAGCACGCGGTGTTCCTCGACTCGCTGCACGCCGGCGGCCCACCGCCGGCGGACTGAATGCCACGGCATGGGCATCGCTTTCCGATGCCACGCCTGTTCCGGTCAGACGCTTCCGAGGTAGTCCATCTTGCCCAGCGGCACGCCGTTGCTGCGCAGCAGCGCGTAGGTGGTGGTGACGTGGAAGTACAGGTTGGGCAGGGCGAAGGCGGTGAGGTAGCCCAGGCCTTCGAGGTGGTACTCCTTGCGCGGGGTCTTCAGCACCACCGGGCGCGCTTCGCTGCCGTCGATCTGCGCGGGGACGAATTGCTCCAGGTAAGCGATGGCGCGGTCGAGCCGCGCGTAGAGGCCAGCGAAATCGGTCTCGTCGTCGGCGAACACCGGCGCCTCCACCCCGGCCAGGCGCGCGGCGCTGTTCTTGGCGATATCGGTGGACATCTGCACCTTATGGCTGAGCAGCGGGCGCATGTCGGGCGCCAGCCGTTCCTGCAGCAGTACGCCCGGGTCGAAGCCGCGCTCGACGGCGTGCGCCTCGCCGCGCTCGAGCACGTGGCGCAGGCTGCGCAGCGCGCGCAGGAAAGCGGGAACGGAAGCGGAGTACATCGAAACCGGTGAAGTCATGGGACGTCCATGGTTGGGGGAAGTGAAGGCGCTCTGGCCGACGGCCGGAACGCGGTGGTGGTTCAGCGCAGCCAGCCGCTCGCCCGCCAGCGCCGCGAATAGACCAGCAAGGCGAGGGCAACGACCAGCACCAGTCCCGGCATCGCCAAGGCCAGCGACCCCATAGGCCTGCCAAGGCCGGGGTGACCAAGGTAGCCGCCACCGAACTGGACCAGCACGGCCAGCAGCGAAACGGCGAACATCGGCACCGCCCAGCGCCGGCGCAGCAGCAGGCACAACGCGCCGAGCACGCCGCCGATCACGGCGAAGGCGAAGGCCAGGTTGATCCACGGCGGCGTGGCCTGGAGGATCTGCCGTTGCGCCTCGTCCAGCGCGGCCAAGGCCGGCCTCGTCCATGGTCACCTGCCTCCAGAACATCGCCAGTCCGGCCAAGGTTCCAGACCAGCGCGAGGAGTGTCACCCACCCGGTATGCCCCAGGGCCGCACCGGCCCGCTGCGCGTCTGCATGACCTTTCCCCCGCGGCGCCATGCCGCCGGCAGAGGGTACGCCTTTGCCCTGCCCCCGGCAGCGCCGGGGCCGCGTGGCGCGGCTAAATCCTTACCGGCGGCGGCCGCTATCCCGTCCGAACACCCTGCGCACGCGAGCCGGCACCGCGTGCCCACGCGTCCGTGCCAGCAACCTGGAGCCCGTCCATGCCGATCCACCGTGGCCCTTCCGCCACCGCCCGCGAGCCGGCGGCCGTCCCCGCTCCGGCGGTCACGGCCCTGGCCGTGCTGCCGGAGTTCGCCGACGGCATGGCCGCCTTGCCCGGCGAACTGGGTGCGCTGGGCCGGCGACTGCAGTCCGCGACGCGGGGGAGGACTGGCGCACCTGCCAGCGCCTGCTGCAGCAGTTCCTCGACAAGTACCTGCGCGAATTCGCCGACAGCCTGGAGGCGGGCGGCGCCCAGGCCGAGTCCGACCAGCTGCGCGAGCTGCTGCGCTGCGGCGCTGGGCGTGGCCCCCGGCTTCGCTGCTGCAGCCCCTGCCGGCGCTGGCCGGCGAATCGGCCGCCCCGGGCGATGAACTGAAGCAGTGGCGCCCGGGCAGCGAGCTGGCGCCGCTTGCGCGGCGGGTCCGCGAGCTGTGCCACCCAGGTCGGCCTGCACGCCGGCGAAACCGCCGAACAGCAGGCCCTGCTGCTGAGCCTGTTCGACCTGCTGCTGGAAAACCTGGTCGAGCTGCTGGACGACGGCAGCTGGCTGCATGGGCAGGTCGCGGTGGTGCGCGACCTGCTGGCCGGCCACCCGGACCGGGAGACGCTGGAAGCCACCCGCCAGGCTGCTGCGCGAACTGGTCTACCAGCAGGGCCTGCTCAAGCAGGGCATCGCCGAATCGAAGGAGGCGATGCGCACGATGATGGTCACCTTCGTCGAGCGCCTCGACGGCATGGCGGCCAGTACCGGCCAGTTCCAGAGCCGGCTCGAAAGCCACATGGAAGCGATCCGCGGCTCGCGCAGCATCGCCGACCTGGGCAAGCGCCTGGACGACGTGCTCGAAGATACCGCCAGCCTGCAGCAGCAGGCCCAGCGCGCCCGCGAGCAGATGGACGCGGCGCGTGCCGAGGTCGAAGCGGCCGAAGCGCGGGTGCGCGAACTGGAAACGCAACTGCGCGATGCCGGCGACCTGATCCGCAGCGACCCGCTGACCGGCGCACTCAACCGCCGCGGCTTCGAAGAGGTGTACGAGCGCGAGGCCAATCGCGGCGAACGCGAGGGACGCCCGCTGTCGCTGGCGATACTGGACCTGGACGGCTTCGGCCGGCTCAACGCACGCTACGGCCATGCCGGCGGCGATACCGTGCTGCGCCACCTGGTGGAGACCGCGCGCGGCGGCCTGCGCGCGGCGGACACGATCTGCCGCCATGGCGGCGAGGAGTTCGTGCTGTTGATGCCGGGCACGCCGTTGCCGGAGGCACAGGCGGTGCTGCAGCGGCTGCAGCGGCTGCTCGCCGCCCAGCCGGCGGTGTACGAGGGCCAGCGCATCGTGACCACGTTCAGCGCCGGGGTGGCGGTACGCCAGCTGGGCGAGGATCGCGAGCACCTGGTCCGCCGCGCGGACCGCGCCCTTTACCAGGCCAAGTGCGACGGCCGCAACCGCGTGGCCGTCGCCCACTGATCCGGCACGTCAGCAGCGCACGGGCCGCCGCGCCACCGCGCGTTCATTGCCCGCCGCGGTATAGGCCGGTGGCGCGTAGAAATTGAGTGTCTTCAGCGGCGTGCGGCCGGTGTTGCGGATCTCGTGGGCCTCGCCGCGTTCGACCAGCAGCAGGCTGCCGGCCGCCAGCCGCGTGCGCCGGCCTTCGACCAGAGCAAGGCCGACGCCGGACACCACGAACAGCCACTGCTCGGCCGCGCGATGGCGGTTGTCGGGACCACCCTCGCAGCCGCCGGGTGCGATCACCATCTGCGCGGCCTGCACGCCACGGCAGTCGAACAGCACGCGGAAGCCGCGGCCGAAAAGCAGTCGACGATGCTGCATGCGCGATCCCTCCGCGGATACGGCACCGACCCTGTGCCGCATGGCGTGAACGCGGCGTGTCAGTGCCATCTCGGCTGCGACCTTCACGCAGCCGCATCGATCCGTTCGCGCGCCTCCAACAGCCAGCGGCTGATGCTGGAACCTCGCGCCGGCCACCATTCGCCGCGCAGGAGACCATGATGAAGAAGACGATCCGCATCACCCTCGCCGCGTCGGCGTTCGCGCTGCCGCTCGCGTTCGCCTCCGCGGCCATCGCCGGCGACGGGAAGACGGGCAGCACCGAGAAGGTCAAGCAGATGGACATCGACGGCGACAACCGCCTGTCGCTGGTCGAATTCACCGCCACCGGGCACAAGACCGCCGACGACTTCGCGAAGTTCGACATCAACGGCGACGGCTATGTCACCGACGAGGAGATCGACACAGGCAAGGAACGCGGCATGACCGCGGGCGAGAAGAAGGATGTGCGCGCCAAGGCCCGGCCGGTGCCGACGACCAACCCGAAATCTCCCGAGCCCACGCCCTGACCCAGGGGGCGGGCCACGCGCCGTCAGCTGCGGGGCTCCTGGAACGCGACGCCCGGCTTCGGCCGGGCGTCAGGTTGACGCGATGCGCGTGCGGGGCGCGCCACGCGCCTCGCTCAGCGGGCATGTACCGGCAACTGCTCCAGGGTGCGCGCGGCCACCGCATCCAGCCGCTCCTGCTGGCCACCGCCCGGGCGGACCGTGCCGGTATTGAGCGCGCTCCAGATCACCCGCAGCGAACCGGACTCGACCATTTCCACCATCAGCCCGCCTTCGGTGCGCTCCTGCGCGCTGTAGCGCACCACCGGCGCGCCGTCCTCGCCGCGGATCACCAGCTGTGAGCAACTGCCGCCGGTGCATTTCACCCCGGCCATGCGGGTGGCATCGCCGTCGTCGACCCGGGTCGCATGCACTTCGCGCACGTCGCGCACGCCCACGCGCCAGGGCGACCATAAAATCGGCTCAGCCAGCGGCACCGGCCGATAGCCCTTGGCCTGCAATGCCTTGTCCAGCGCCTGGACCAGCCGGCCACGGAACGCCTCGTCCCACCCCCGCGGGTCCTGTTCGGGCGCGGTGACCGCCGGCATCGGCGCGAAGGCGAAACCTTGCCCGGGCATCACCGAGGCCGGCTTCGTCACCGTCACGTTGCCCGCGGGCGTGCTGCGCGCGGCGGTGGGCGAGAACGAACAAGCGGCGGCCAGTCCACACAGCAGCACGGAGATGGCGAGGCGGCGAACAGTGCGAAGACGCGGATTGCTCACGGATCGGTTCCTTGCGTTCGGAAGGGAATCAGCGGCCAGCGCAGACCTTAGCAAATCCATGCGGGCAGCTTAACAGCCCCGCGCTCACGCGCGCTTTACCTCGTCGCGGGAGACTGGGCACCCACGCACGGAGCCTGCGCATGGAAACCATGCAGTTGCACCGCGGCCGCCTGATCGACCACATCCAGCTGGTCGTGCGCGACCTGCCCGCCAGCCAGGCGTTCTACGGCGCCGTGTTCGACGTGCTCGGCATTCCCATGGGCGGAACCGGCGACGGCTTTTTCTGGGCCGACGAACTGTTCGTCTCCACTGCGGACAGCGAAGCGGCCGCGGGCGTGCTCACCGGGCGCCATCACCTCGCCTTCCAGGCGTCGGACCGCAGCACGGTGGAGGCGTTCCACGCCGCAGCCCTTACCAGCGGAGGCCGCGACAACGGCGCGCCTGGCGAGCGCCCCTACCATCCCGGCTACTACGCGGCCTTCGCGCTCGATCCGGACGGCAACAACATCGAGGTCGTCCATCACGGCCAAGGCCGAACGCAGCGCCGCCTCGGTGACAGTCACTTTCGCCCAGTGAAGCCGGCCCACGCCCGCCAACCCGGCATGCATCCCCCAAGGAGCCCCCCTCATGAACAGTCCCGCCGCTCTTCCCTTCGCCCTGTACCGGGCCAACCTGGCGCTGCAGGCACGCATCGGCGACTTGGTCCAGGCCGGCGGCCGGCACTGGCTCGAATTCGGCCAGCGCCTGCTCGACGATGGCCTTATCGAAAACCAGGCGGAACTGAAGGAAATCCTCCGCGCCCAGGACTGGCAGAAGCTGGCCGCACTGCCCGCCGACACGTTCTGGCGGCAGATGCAGCAGCGCTTCGGCGACCAGCAGGCCGCCGCGCAGATCGCGGTCGCCACCCAGTCGGAGTTCGCCCGCGCATTGCAGGACGCCTTCGTCAGCTGGCAACGCGACGTGATCGATGCGATGGACCAGGCGGGGCTCGGGCAGGCCGTGCCGGCGTTCGATCCGGGCTGGACCACGCTGTTCACCGGCCACCCGCCGGCAGCGCGGACACATCGCGCGGCCGCGAGCGCAGACGCCGGACAGGACGCAGGGAAAACCGCAGGCAAGACCGCGAAGAAGGCGACGCGCTAGCAGCGCCTTCGCCCGCTGCGGTCACGTGCGGCCCCTGCCTGCCCAGGGGCTCACCCGCGCCGCGGCACCGCGGACGCGATGCCGGACGCAAGCCATGCCGGTGCTGCACTGGCAGTGCCAGCAGCAGGCCGCCGCCGCTCACGGCAAGGCGGCGGTCGCGGTGTCCTTCAGTTCCTGCCAGCTGCTGTCCGGATCGAAGCTGGCCATGGCCTCGGCCAGTTTCGCGCTGTCCGGCCCCAGGGTCCTTCTCGAACACCTCGCCATCGTGGCTGACGGTGAAGGTCATCACTCCGCTGTCGCCGTAGCGCGCCGGCTAAGGCATGACCAGGGCGAAGCCACGGCTCATGTTCTCGCCCAGCTTGTAGGAGTACGCGCCACGCGGGGCTGACACGCCCTGCGCGGTGAGGATGCGGTAGTGGTAGCCGTGCCATTCGCCATCGGGCGTGTCGTCGCCGAACAGCGGGCCGAGCGGGCTTGGCTCGCCGCCATCGTCTTCCCAGAACAGGCCGTCGTGCGCGCCATCGGTGCTGACGAAGCGTTGCGCATACTCGAGCACGCCATCGCCATCGCGATCCTCGCGCGAGTAGTCCTCCTGCGCGTCGACATAGGCCAGCGCGGCCTGCACCACGTCCAGCTCGTTGCGACCGATGCGGCGTGCCCGCAGCTCGGCTTCTCCGGCCTTCAGGTCGAAGGCCCAGCCGGAGGCACCCTTGGTCAGCGGCACCGGCAGGGTCCAGCGGTCCTTGCCGACGGAGAGAACCGTGTGGGTGGCGTCGCGTTTCTTGAACTGGTGGTACTCACGGTAGCGGGCAAGGAAGGCGTCGGTGTCCTTGCGGTCGATGTTGTCCAGGGGATGTAGCGTTCCCAGTCGGCGCCGAACAGCTCGGCCAAGGCGCGCGCGGTCGGCATGTTCGGTGCCCAGTGCGGCGACCAGGGCGTCGGTGGCGGCCTTGGGCGTCGGATACGCCTTCTGGGCGTGCGCCGGCAATGCCAGCACAGCCAGGCAGGCGACGGCGAGCAGGCGGATAGATGCGGTCATGGTCATTCTCCTGTTCAACGGCGCCGGCCACCGCCGCCGCCACGCGGCGCGCCACCACCACCACGCGATGGCGCCGAGCGGTGCACGGGTGCTCCGCTGCTGCGTGCGCCCGACGGGCGCTGCGATGCCGAGTAGCTGCTGTTGCCACGATTCGATGCCGCACGCGACTGCGACGGATTGCTCGCACCAGAGAAGGCGTTGTTGCTGCTGGCTTGCCTTATATGTGCCGCTCGAGGCACGCTGGCGCGCATCCTGCTGCGCACGCGTGTTGGACGTCGCCGGACGTTGTCCCGCCGCGCCCTGCGCGCGGTTTCCGGTGGCCGCCTGCCGCTGTCCTGCCGCTCCCTGCGCGCGCGCGCGCTGCTCCGGCCCCATGTCGCGCGAGGCCTTACCGGCACGCTGGCGGGCCTCGGCATTGCTGCTCGCCGGCCTGGATGCCGCTGCGCTCCATCGACTGGCGGGCGCGATCGCGGTCGGCGCTGCGCGCGCCTGCGACTGGTCGCGGCCGCGGTACGCTTCGCGGTTGGCCGCGCCCTGGTTCTGCCGCCCGTAGCGCTCGCGGCTGGCGTTGTCGCGGTACGGCACGCCGTCGCGGTTGGCCGCGTTGTGGGTGAACTTGTTGTTGCTGCGGTCGATCTGGCGGTTGCTGTTGAACTCGTTGTAGCGGTTGACGTCGATGTCGATGTCGCCGCCACCCCAGTTGCAGTCACCCCACAGCGCACCACCCACCGCCACGCCGATGCCGAAGCTGAGCAGCGCTCCGCCGGGGTAGTAGTACGCCGGCGGCGGGTAGTAGTACGGCGGATACGACGGGTAGGCCCAGCTGCCGTAGACCACGCTGGGGTTGTAGCTGGGCACGTAGACCACTTCCGGGTCGGCCGGTTCGATCACGATGGTCTGCTGGGCCGGCTGCTGCACCACCGTGGTCGCGCTGGCGGGCGCGGCCTGGGTGGACACCTTCTGCTGCTCGTTCGACTTGAGGTTGCCGGCCTCCCAGGGCGCGGTGGCGCAGGCGCTGGACCGAGGCCATCACCGCATCAGGCTGGGCCATAACGCATCGCCCATCTTCTGCACCCAGGCCGGGTCCTGGCCGAGCACGGCCAGCAGCTGCGGGAAGGCGACCAGCGACTGCACGCTTGGATCCTGGGCTGGTCGGCGACCTGCTTGACCGCCGCCTCGCCCTTGGCGTCCTTGTGAGCTTCGGACCACTTCACCGCGTCGGCGACGTCGCCCGGATAGGTCGAGGCCATCAGCACCTGGGCCAGCAGCGAATCCGGATACAGCGCGATCGGCGCCATCATCTGGTCGAGCTGTTCGTTGCCGAACGTGGACGACGTGGATTTTCCGCCGGATGTGGATGACGACTGCGGCGCGGCTGGCGGGCGGGTGCCGGGTCGAAGCCGCCCGTCAGCGCGAGCAGCAGCGCGGCAGTCAGCAGTTGGGGCGCGGAAATGCGCATGGAATCCTCCAGTCACGCGGCGGCAGGTCCATCGGGACCCGCCTCTTTGCGGGATGCGGCAAGGCCGCGGCTTTCCTACTTGGCCTTGCCGGCCTGGACACCCTTGTCCACGACCAGCTTGACCACGACCTTGCGTGCGCTGGCGTTGCTGCCGCCACCGGCATCGGGCGCAACGCCCATGCCGTCGCCGGCGCGGACGCGCCCCGGGGCAAGGCCCGCCTGCTGCTGCAGGTAATTGGCGACGGCGTTGGCGCGGCGCACGCTCAGGCGCTGGTTGGCCGCGGCATTGCCGGTGGAATCGGTGAAGCCCTGCAGGACGACCTGGTAGTCGACCGTCTCCTTGGCCTTGGCCGCCAGCGCGTCGAGGTCGGCCTTGCCGGCCGCGGAGATCGCCGCGCTGCCGCTGGCGAACAGGACCTCGGCGGTGGCCAGCGCGTCGTACTTGCCGAACTCGTTGATCCGCGCGGTGGTCGGTGCCAGCCCGGCGTCGACCTGCTGGGCGACCTTGAAGTCTTCCGACTTGAAGCTGATCTCGGTCGCGGTCAGGCCGCTGGCACCGGGCACCGCGTCCACGCTCACCGGCAGGCCGGCCATCAGTGCGCCCGGCGTGGCCTTCTCATGGATGACCCCGGTGAGGCCCTTGGTCTTCTTGAGCACGGTGTCGGCGGTGACGGTGATCTTCTGTTCGACGTTGGCGCCGTCCCTCACCGTGATGGTGTCACCCTGCACCGCGGTGATCAGGCCCTTGACCTTGGTCTTGGCTTCATCGGCTGCCGCGGCGGGCAATGCGACCAGCGCCATGGCGAGGACTGCAGCGCGCAGCAGGCGGCGGGAATGCGATTCGGTGCTCATGGACGTCCCTCCAGCGGCAAGTGAGGAGGACCGGTCGCGCCGCGTCCGGGAAATCCCGCGGGGCATCGGCCAGAATTCCGGCGAGGTGCGGCATCGCAGGCGGCACCGGACGGTCAGACGCTACTCGTCGCTCAGGAAACGCCTCAATAGGCCTTTGGCCCCACGCAGTGCGTACCGACGATGAGGCTTCCGTTCATGTATCGCGCGGCTGCACGGCGTCGATACGCGTCCCGTGTTCCAATCCGGCCCGGCTTTTTAGGAAGACGTTCACGGAGACGTTGCCATGCACTGCATCGGACTGTTCGCTGTTGCCCCGGTCCATAATCTACCGCCGCGCTGGACTGGTACGCACGCCTGTTCGGCCGGGTGGCCGACGACCGCCCGATCCCGGACCTGGCGCAGTGGTGGTGCCTGGACGGTTTCGGCTTCCAGGTGATGCGTGAGCCGAAACGGGCCGGACGCGGCATGGCCACCCTTTATGGTGGCCGACATCGAGGCCGAGCGCGAACGCCTTACCACGGCCGGGATCACCTTCGAGGACACCCAGCGCGGCAGCTTCGGCGCCATCGCCCGGATCGACGATCCGGAAGGCAACCGCATCACCCTTACCGAACCGCCCCGCTGAGCGGCGCATGCCGCGCCGCGCGCCTCAGTCCGGGCGCGTGGCCCTGTTTTTTTCCTGCTGCTGGCGCGCACCCAGCGCATCTGCTCGAGGAAGGTCGCGGTCCAGTAGGTGTCGCGGTGCGCGTCGAGGAAGGCGAGCAGTTCTTCGTGCGCCTGCGTGGACACGCTCAGGTGGTCGCCGCCGATGCCGTGGAAGGTGAAGCTGATCATGGTGCCCCCGGCGGGCCGCCTGCTTCACCAGCGCGATCAGCTGCGCGCCGGTGGCATCGACCGGCACGTGGGCCGGCACGCTGCGCGGATCGAGGGCGGACATGTCCGGCACCACCACCGGGCCGCCGACCATCTTGATGCCGACGAACAGGTCGCCCAGCGCGCGGATGTAGTCGCCGTCCTTCGCCGTGCGGTCGCCGCAGGGCGCGGTGAAGGTGCGCCCGTCGCCGCGCCCGTCCAGCGCCTGCAGGAAGGTGTTGGCCAGTGCCACCTGCTCCGCCATCTGCGCCACGGTGACCGCGTCCAGGTCGCGCTCGGGCTTGACCCATTCGCGACCGGGTCCGCCGGCCGAGCACTGGTGGAACAGGCTGTGGTTGCCCAGTTCGTGGCCGTTGCGCGCGGCGGCGCGCCAGTCGTCCATGCGCAGCTGCAGCGGCGGATTGGCCGACACGACGTAGAAGGTGCCCTTCAGCCCGTGCCGGTCGAGCGCGGGGATGGCGTTGTCCAGCTGCGAATCCAGCGCGTCGTCGTAGCCCAGGTTGACCGCGGCCTTCTGCCCCTCGGGCCAGGCGAAGCGCGGCGGCTCCTTGGCCTGCGCCAGCGGCGCTGCCAGCCAGGCGACAGACAGCACGCACCACCAGCCGATCGATCCCCTCATCTTCCGATTCCCCCTTTGGCAATCCGTCGAGGGTAACGCGACACGGCCCCGCGATGACATGGCGGCAGCGGTCGCGGCGATGCCCGTGGGCCGCGCGATGCCTCCGCGACCGGTGCTGGCCGCAGGCACCGGCAGGGCGGAAACGGTGCGCGGCTCAGGCGTAGTGCAAGGTGGCGGCGGCGAGCACCAGGGTAACGTCCGCTCTTGGCCAGCACGACCAGTGGCACGAACACGCGCAACGGCTCGCGCAGGACCCCGGCGGCGAAGGTCAGCGGATCGCCGATCACCGGCAGCCAGCTCAGCAGCAGCGACCAGCGGCCCCAGCGCCGGTAGCCCCGTCGTGCGCGCGCCAGCGCCGGTGCCGACACCGGGAACCAGCGCCGGTTCCGGAAGCGCAACAGCTCCCGCCCCAGCCACCAGTTGAGCATCGAACCCAGGATATTTCCGGTGCTGGCCACGACCACGAGCGTGGCGGGCGGATAACCGGCCAGCAGCAGCGCCACCAGCAGCGCTTCCGACTGCATCGGCAACAGGGTGGCAGCGAGGAACGCGGCGAGGAACAGCCCGCCGAGGACCGCGATGTCGGCACCGGCCATGCGTGGCGCTCAGTCGGTGAAGGTGGCGCAGCCGGCGGGCACCGGTTGCTCCAGCGCGTCGACGAAGTCCGACTCCAGCCCCAGCGTCCCGAACACCCCGCGCCGGGTCCCGGTGAGCACGCGCAGCATCTGGCCGCGTCCGCCCGGCATCCGGCCCATCGGCAGCAGGGCCATATCGCGCAGCGTGGCGGCGGTGTCGTGTCCGGACTGGAACAGCGGCGTCAGCCAGCGGCTCCACAGCTGGTAGATCCACACATGCGCGCGCCGCTCGTCCCAGGTAGGCGGCGAGCGCCGGCTCCAGCGCCGTCGCCCCGCGCAGGGCCCGGGCCAGCGCGGCCGCATCCATCAGTGCCATGTTCACGCCCTGCCCCAGCTGCGGGCTCATCGCATGCGCGGCATCGCCGACCAGCACCACGCGGCTGTGGTGCCAGCGGCGCATGATCGTGTCGCGGTAGCGCGCCCGCGCCAGCTGCGCGGCGTCGGTGATTCCGGAAAACACGCCGGCCGCCTCGGGCCAGAGCCCGCGCAGTTCCTCCTGCCAGTCGGCCAGCCCGCGGGCCTGCCAGTCCTCGAACGCATCGGTGCGCAGGCTCCAGAAGAAACTCAGCCGGCGCACCGGGTCGCCCGGGCAGCTGCCCACCGGCAGCAGGCCGACCATCTTCCGTGCGGCGTGGTAGCGCTGGCGCAGCTCGCCGGTCCACGGCCATTCACCGGCCGGCAGCAGGCACCACAGCGCGCCCCAGGGATACGGGCGATCGATGCGCGGCGCGGCCACCCCGCCGCGCAGGCGCGAGGCGGCGCCATCGGCGACCACGACCAGGTCGAACGGTCCGTGCTCGCCACCCTGCGCGTCGCGCAGCACGCCACGCGCGGCATCCACCGCGACGACCTCGCAGCCGGCGCGCAACGCCCGCGCACGATCCGGCCAGGCCGCATCGAGGATCGAGAACAGCGTCCCGCGCTGCAGGCCGACTCCGTACAGGCGCGACTGCAGGCCGGCATAGCGCATGTCCATCACCGCGCGCCCGCACGGCGTGTCGCCGAACAGGCGGTCGACCCGCGCGCCGTGGCGCAGCACCGGATCGAGCAAGCCCATCCGCCACAGCACCTGCAGGCCGCTGGGCTGCAGCAGGAAACCGGCGCCGACCGGCCCGGGATCCGGCACGCGCTCGAACACGGTGACGTCGTGGCCCTCGCGGGTGAGCAGGACCGCGCTGGCCTTACCTGCCGTGCCGTAACCGACGATGGCGATGCGACGTGGAGTCATGGTGAGCGGGTGATGCCTACGAGGGTCGCGCCCATTTTCGGCGACCCGCACCCGTACGGGAAGGCCGCCACGCCCGACCTGCTCCGTCGCAAGCCCATGGCGCGACACGCGCCAGGCGCGCGATCCGCGCAAGGCATCCGCGCGACTATGCTATGCACCAGTTCCGCCTGGAAGGACCACCATGCGCCTGCTGCCCCACGCCTTCGCCGCCACGCTGGCCCCGCTCGTCCTCTTCGCCTCCGCCGCGCCCGCGCAGGCCGCGCAGCCGACGCCGGAGCTGCTGTGGACGGTCGGCGGCTTCTCCTCCCCGGAGTCGGTAGTCTACGACCGCGCCCGCGATTGCTATTACGTCTCCAACATGGCCACGCGCGGCGATGGCGCCACGCCGAACGATGGCTTCATCAGCCGGCTCGACGGCACCGGCAGGATCACCGAGCTGAAGTGGATCACCGGGCTGCAGAATCCCAAGGGCCTTAGCGCTACCAATGGCCGCCTCTACGCCGGCGACGACGATGCGCTGGTGGAAATGGACCTGGACAAGGCCGCGATCATCGCCCGGCATTCCCCGGCCGATGGCGATCCCGGGCAGTTCAACGATGCCACCGCCGACACGGCCGGCAACGTCTACGTCTTCAGCCGGCGCCTGGACACCGTGTTCCGGTTGCGCGACGGCCGCTTCGAACCGTGGGTCAAGGTCGATGCCAACGCCACCGGCAAGTTCAACGGCGTGCGCGCCGATGGCAACCGCCTGCTGCTGGGCAGCTGGCAGGTGCCCGGCGCGGACGGCGAGCAGCTCGGCCACCTCACCACCATCGACCTGGCCACCGGCGCGGTCGGCCGCATCGGCAGCACGCCGATCGGCCACATCGACGGCATCGAACCGGACGGCCGCGGTGGCTGGGTGATCACCGACTTCACCCCGGGCCGGCTGCTGCGCGTCGGGCCCGATGGCGCGGTCGATCCGCTGCTGACCCTGTCCATCGGCACTGCCGACCTGCATTACCTGCCCGACCGCCAGCTGCTGCTGTTGCCGATGCTGCGCAACGACCACCTGCGCGCCTACCGCTGGGCGCCGGTGGCGGACTGAGGCAACCACCGCCTTTGCCGCAGCACGGTCGCCGACGCTATCCGGACGACCGTCCCGCCGCCCGCAGGCTCACCAGGCGCGCGACCAGGATGGCCAGGTAGAGCTGGCCGATGATCGCCTCGAACACCGACAGGCCGCGCATGACCGGCGTGGCCGGCGTGAAGTCGCCATAGCCGAGCGTGGCCAGGGTGACGAAACTGAAGTAGATCGCATCGCCCATGCCCAGCCCCTTGGGCAGGGGCGCGCCGACGAACATCATCGCGCCCGGGTCCACCCGGACCACGGCCACGTAGACCACTCCCCAGCACACGCCGATCAGCAGGTAGGCGCTCAGCGCCGCAAACAGGTGTTCGGCGTTCACCTGCGCGCTGGACAGCGCGTAGAGCACCGCACCGACCACGGCCACTACCGCCACCACGCCCCACAGCAGCGCGCCGGCCACCCCGATCGCGGCCGAATCCAGGTGCGAGGCCAGCCCGCGCAGCAGCAACGCGGCGCCGACGAAGACCAGCATCGCCCGGCGCTTGCGCATCACCCCCATCGGCACCACCGCCGCGACCAAGGCTGATCGTCAGCAGCGTTTCCATGGTCGTGTCGCCGAAGTCCATGGCTTCCAGCAGGGGGCCGATGGCGATCGTCGCCAGCAGCGTGCAGAACAGGATCGCGTAGCGGTGGCGCGCAACCAGTTCCAGGATCCGGAACCGCTCCATGGATCAAGCGGCCACGTCGGGCACGAAGAAGAACACCGTGGCTAAGGATCACGTACACGGCCAGCAGCTGGATGCCGCGCAGCCAGTCGGTGCGGCCGTCGCTGGCGACCTTACCGGCGATGATCACCGACAGCAGGATGGTCAGCACCAGGCCCGGGCCGAACACTGGCCCATCGGGTGCGGCCCGATGAAGTAGCTCAGCAGCACCAGCAGCGGCGCCACCAGCAGGGCCAGCTGCACGCTGGCGCCCAGGTGATCGACATCGACAGGTCCATGCGGTTCTGGCGCGCCGCCACGATCGCGGTGGCCTGCTCGGCCGCACCGCCGATCACCGCCAGCACGAACACGCCGGTGAACGCGTCGGAGAAGCCCATCGCCTCGCTGGCGGCCTCGACCGTGCCCACCGGGATCTCGCTGAGCCAGACGATGCCGACGGTCACCGCGCACAGCACCAGCAGCGCCTTGCCCGGGCTCCACTGCGCGCCGTGGTGCGCGTCGCCGTGGCCGGCATGTGCCTGCCCGGCGGCGGCGTCGCGGCCGCTGCGGACCAGGTGAAGACCACGTTCGCCAGGTACACGAAGAGCATGATCCCGGCGATCAGCGCGCTGATCGAGTTCATCTGCTCCTCGGCGCGCGGCACGATGCCCAGGGTACGCCGCCGGCAGGATCAGTGCGAGCACCGCCAGGTCAGCATCGTGGCTCTGGGTGCGCGCGGCGTGCGCGTCGTAGCTCTGGTCGCCATGGCGCGTGCCGCCCACCACCATCGCCACGCCGAGCACGAAGAGGATGTTGCCGATGATGGTGCCGGCCAGCGAGGCCTTGACCATGTCATGCAGGCCGGCACGCAGCGCGGCCAGGGCGATGATCAGTTCGGCGGCGTTGCCGAAGGTGGCGTTGAGCAGTCCGCCGAGCCCGGCGCCCAGCCGCGTGGCCAGCGAGCCGGTGGCTCAGGCCATGATCGCGGCCAGCGGCACGATGCCCAGCGCGGCCACGGCGAAGATGAGCAATGCATTGCCCGGGACCACGTGCTCGAGGACGATGGCGAGCGGAACCAGCACCAGTAGCCACTTCATCATCGAATCCCCGGACGCGCGCGTATTCGCCGCCGGTACCGTCGCGCCGCGCCCATGCAGCGGGCAATTGGCCCTTGGCCCCACCCCTTGCCGCCGGCCGCGGGAAATAATTCAACCAGATGGTTGACATTTGCCGGCCGGCGTCTATATTCAACCACATGGTTGATAAAGACTCCCCACGCCTCGATGCGGTCTTCCGCGCCCTGGCCGATCCCACCCGCCGCGCCATGCTGGGCGAGCTGGCCGGCGGCCCGCGCACGGTCGGCGAACTCGCCGCGCCGTTCGAGATCTCGCTGGCCGGCGCCTCCAAGCACGTGCAGGCGCTGGAACGGGCCGGGCTGATCGAGCGCCAGATCCAGGACGCGTGCACGTGTGCCGGCTCGATGCGCGGCCGCTGCATGCCGGCGCCGAATGGATCCGCCATTACGAACGTTTCTGGACCGGTCGACTCGATGCCCTCGACGCCCTGCTCAGGGCCGACGACGCGCGCAAGGCCGGTCGCAAGCCCGCGCCACGCAAGGGCGCACCACGGAGGAAGAAGCCATGAACCTCGCCGCAGCCCCATCCCCCTATGCCACCGCCACCGCGGCCAACGCAGTGCGCATCGAACGCCTGCTGCCCGGGCCGATCGAACGCGTGTGGTCCTACCTCACCGAGGGCGAGTTGCGCCGGCAGTGGCTGGCGTCGGGCGACATGGAACTGGTGGTCGGCGCGCCGTTCGAGCTGGTCTGGCGCAACGACGAACTGACCGATCCACCGGGCCGGCGCCCGGAAGGCTTCGGCGCCGAGCACCGCCTGCAGAGCCGGATCACCGCGGTCGATCCGCCGCACCGGCTTTCGTTCGCCCGGGGCGAGGGCGAGGTCAGCTTCGCGCTGGAGCCGCGCGGCGCGCAGGTGTTGCTGGTGGTGTCCCACCGCGGCATTTCCGACCATCCCAACCTGCTCAGGATCGGCGCCGGCTGGCACGGCCACCTCGACGTCCTCGGCGCGCGCCTGCGCGGCACCGCGCCCAAGCCGTTCTGGGACCACTGGGCACGGCTGCACGCCGAATACGCGCAGCGACTGGGCCCGGCCTGACCGCGGCGCGCTACCTCGGCCCGCGCGGTCCGTAAGCCGGCAGCGGACCGTCGAAACGGTCGACGTGCATCTGCACCCGGACCGCACGTTCGTTGCCATCGTCGTCGAACCGGCTCTTGCAGTAGGCCAGGTCGGCGGCGGTGTAGTTGCTGGTGCCCAGGTTCGAGGAATAGCCCACGCCGGCGGTGACCGCGCCGGTGAGCGGACGTTCCTGGCCGTCGGCACCGAGCGGGCAAGCCGCACGCCGCAGCGCGACGGCGGCAGGCGCGGTCGGTGCGGGTGCCGGCACGCCGGAACGGTCGCCGTACCAGGTGCCGGGCGGGTCGTTGCGGTAGGGCGGGGCCTGCGGCAGTGCCATCCAGCGCCGACAGGTCGTCGTCGGAAGCCAGCGCCGGAGTGGCGCACAGGCACGCTAGGACAACGGCAATCCGGCGCATCGCAGGTCTCCTGCCACCGGCGGCAGCATGGGGCCACGTTACCAGCGATGGATTGAACGGAGGCTGGCTCGACCCGCGCCACGACGCGCTGCCGGGGCGTAGACTGCGCGCGCCAAGGACCTGATGCCAGCGAGCGGAGCATTCCGATGATCAACAACGACGTGCTGCGCAGCATCCGCTACATGCTCGACCTGGGCGATGCGAAGGTCGTGGAGATCACCCGCCTTATCGATCCGGAGTTCCCGCTCGACAAGGCCGACATCCCCGCCCTGCTGAAGAAGGACGGCGAGGCCGGCATGGTCGAGTGCAGCGACCGGCTGCTGGCGCATTTCCTCGACGGCCTGGTGGTGTACTTCCGCGGCCGCGACGAAACCCAGCCGCCGCGTCCGGTGGACAAGCGCATCACCAACAACCTGGTGCTGAAGAAGCTGCGCGTCGCCTTCCAGCTCAAGGACGTGGACATGCACGAGATCTTCGCCAGCGCCGGCTTCCCGCTGGGCAAGCCGGAGATGACCGCGCTGTTCCGGCAACCGGGCCATGCCAACTACCGGCCCGCCGGCGACCAAGGTCCTGCGCAATTTCCTCAAGGGACTGACCCTGCGGTTCCGCAGCGGCGAATAGCGCCGGCTCTGGCCGCACCGCCCTGCGGCCTGCGTGATTGCCCCAGACGATCCAGTCACCGCGGCCGGGGGCGCCGCTTGCGGGGAACCGCCCGTGGTCGCATCCACGCTTCCGCACGCTCCTGCCCGGCCGGCACGGCGCTGAAGGGCTACGTGGGAATCGTCCTCGCCAGGCTGAGGCCGCCCGCGCGACGCCGGCCGCCTGCAGCCGCGGCCGGCGCGCGCATCGGATCGGGCTCCGATGCGTGCGCAGCACGCATTGGCCCACCGCGGCCACCCCGTTACAGTCAGTCCTCCCGCACCCTGGAGGCACGACGATGGAACGAACCGGAGGCTGCCGCTGCGGCGCGATCCGCTACACGCTGGTGGCCGAGCCGCTCGCCACCCGCCTGTGCTGGTGCCGCGACTGCCAGTACTGGGCGCTGGGCAATGCGGCGGTGAACATCATGGTGCCGCGCGCGGCGGTGACCGTCGATGGCACGCCGCGCGGCTGGGAATCGCGGGCCGACAGCGGCAACACGATGCGCCGCTCGTTCTGCGCCGAATGCGGCACCCAGCTGTTCAGCGAGTCCAGCGGCAATCCGCTGAACATGGTGATCCGCGTCGGCACGCTGGACGATGCCGGCGGCATCGTCCCGACCGTCGTGATCTGGACCGGTTCGGCGCCGGCCTGGGCGCACATCGATCCGGCGCTGCAGGCATTCCCGCGGCAACCGGGTTGAACATGACCCCGTCCGTGCTCCGCTCCGGTGGTGCCATCGCCGGCACCGCAGGCCAAGCCCCGCGCCAGCCGTGGCCATCCTTCCTGCACGCGGCCGCGTCGGTGCCGCCGCTGCTTCTGCTGCTGTTGCTGGCGGGCTGCGCGACCGCGCCGCGCGAAGCGGTGCCGCCGCCACCGGACGTGCATGCCCAGATCGTGCGCCGGCTTCCGGCCAGCGTGCCGGACCGCGCAGGCTGGGCGGCCGACATCGAAGCGTCGCTGGCGGCGCAGCGGATCGCGCCCACCCCGGAGAACCTGTGCGCGGTGCTGGCGGTGACCGCGCAGGAATCGGGCTTCGTCGCCAATCCCGCGGTGCCCGACCTGCCGCGGATCGCGCGGGCCGAGATCGATCGCCGCGCCGACGCGCTGCACGTGCCCGGGTTCCTGGTCGACGCCGCGCTGAAACTGCCCTCGCCCGACGGCCGCAGCTATGCCGAACGCCTGCGCGCGGCGCGCACCGAGCGCGACCTCAGCGAACTGTACGAGGACATGACCGGCAGCGTGCCGCTCGGCCGGCGGCTGTTCGCCGGCAAGAACCCGGTGCAGACCGGGGGACCGATGCAGGTGTCGATCCCCTTCGCCGAATCGCATGCGTCCGGCTACCCGTGGCCGATCGCAGGCAGCGTGCGCGACGAGGTGCTCACCCGTCGCGGCGGCCTGTATTTCGGCATCGCCCACCTGCTCGGCTACGACACCCCGTACACGCGCAAGGTGCACCGCTTCGCGGACTACAACGCCGGCTGGTACGCCAGCCGCAATGCGGCGTTCCAGAACGCGGTCGCCGTCGCCAGCGGCATCCCGCTGGCGCTGGACGGCGACCTGCTCGCGCCCGGCGCCCCGCTCGACCGGCCCGGCCAGACCGAACGCGCGGTGCGCGCGCTGGCCGCGCAACTGGACATGGATGCGCGCGGGATCCGCAACCAGCTCGAACGCGGCGACCGGCTCGACTTCGACGACACCGCGTTGCATGCGCGCGTGTTCGCCCTGGCCGAGGCGAAGTCCGGCCAGCCGCTGCCGCGCGCGATGCTGCCCGGCATCCGCCTGGAAAGCCCGAAGATCACCCGCGAACTGACCACCGCCTGGTTCGCGCAACGGGTCGACGAGCGCTACCAGCAGTGCATGCGCCAGTAGCACCCACGATTGCGCTCAGCGATCCTGCCAGGCGTCGTCGTCGGCCACGATCTGCAACAGGAGTCCGGCACGCGAGGCCAGCAGCGGCGCCAGGGTCGGCCACTCTTCCGGCGAGCCGACCGAGAATCCCGGCAGCGCCAGTCCGCGCTCCATGTGTCCGGCCGCCAGCTGCCAGCGCTCGGCGATGGCGCGCACCGCCGCGCGCGGATGCGCGGCGATCTCGGCCGGCAGGTAATCGGTGGGCAGGTCGCCGCAGATCGCCCACCAGCCGACCGAGCCGGGGTGCTCGCTGCTTTCCACCGCCCACAGCGACACATACGGCAGCAGGAACCAGGCCGGCCACTCGCCGATCCGGCCATGCACGACCTCGCCCCGGGCCAGGTGGTCCGCCACTTCGGCGCGGCGCTCCTTAGCACCACAGTTCTTCGGCTTCGGGGGTATCCCAGTCCATGCGCGCGCCCAGGCGGTCGAGGGTCCGCATCCTAAGCGATCGCCGCCAGTCAGCGGATGTCCATGGAGAACGGGCCGCACCACATCACCGTGTTGCACACCACCAGCTGGTTGGCGAGGAAGCCACCGAGCAGGCCGCCCAGCCCGAGCAGCAGCGCGGCAAGCGGATGCCGCGCGCGCCTTACCGGCACCGCCGCGAGCAGCAGGCCGACAGCCGCCCCGGGCAGCGAGAACAGGTGACCGAGGGCGACGAGCCCGTCCGGGCGCGCCGCACGCCAGTTGATGCACATGTACGCGAGCAGGGTGATGGCGACGGCAAGCGATGCGCCGGACAGGAACAGCGGCCTGGCGCGGAGGAGCGCAGTCAGGCCCAGCGCCACCGCGGGAACGGCGAGGTAGTACCACAGCCCCACGTAGACCGGATCGCCCGCCAGCAACACGACGGCCGGCAGGACGAGCGCGACGGCGATGGCCAGGGGCGGCGTCGAGGATGCGGGATGGGAGGATGCGGGATGGGAGCATGCGCGCAGAGCTTACCCGTTGCTGCGCACGGTCCGGATCCGATCCATGCCACCGGGCCGGCGATGGCACTCCGCGTCGCTCGGCACGGAAGCGCGGCACCGGCCTGCCCCAGCGATGCCCCTCACTCGCCGAGCAGCATCCCGCAGGTCACGCCGATGCAGCTGCCGCTGGCCAGGTCAAGGATGACCGAATGGCCCGGATCGCCGGCCGGATACGGCGCGCGCTCGCCGAGCAGGAACACCACCGCGTTGGCACCGCCGAGCCCGTCCGGAAAGGTCACGTCGCCCACGATCTCGTAGACGGGCATGTGTCCGGTCCACTCGTCGAAGCGGGCACCCAGCGGGCGGGGATTGCTCGACGCGTAACGCGCCTTCCACTTCGCCAGGTCGTTGCCCGAGGCCGGGCGCAGCACGCCCGACCGCACCAGCATGACCAGCCCCGCCCGCCCCGGCGGCGTTGCCACGCGCGCGGCAGCCGGCGCGGCCGCGGACGGCGGGTACAGCCGTTCCAGCGGCGGCGCAGGCGGCGCGGCGGTGGCCGCTTGCGGATGCATCGCGGCACCGGCCGGATCGGACGGCGGCGGCGGGACGGCCACATCCGCCGCCACGGACGGCATCGGCTTCTCCGCCTCGATGGGCACCACCTGCGGTGGTGCGCGCCCAGGGGCCGGACGGCGTCGCCTGCCTGCGCTCGGCCGCGCGCGAACGCGACGATTCATACGCGCCGATCGCGATGCGTCCGATCGAGTCCACGTTCAGCAGCAGAACGCCGATGACCAGCATGCCCGCTGCGAGCGGCCAGATGAAGCGCGACTGCGCGGTGGCGGCGACGGTTTTCGGCTCTTCCACGACTACCCTCCATGCAACGGCACAGACAACGATTCCCGGTAGCGGCGCAGTGTCGCATTCCGCCACACCAGCCGGTCCTGCAGGAGCCGGCCCGCATTCCCGACGATGCCCGGAAGCCGGCGACGCTCCCCGGCGTCGCCCCGCGGAGCATCGGCCGCCGCACTCTTCAGGCGAGGTCCATCGAGAAATACTTCGCTTCCTGGCCATGCCTTCGCGCTCGTAGAAGCGGTGCGCGTCGGTGCGCTGCACGCCGGAGACCAGGCGCAGCTGGCGGCAATCCCATTGCGTGCGTAGGCGGCGATCCAGGCCAGCAGCGCATGGCCGTAGCCGCGCGAACGGTCGGCCTCGGCGGTGACGAGTTCCTCGACTTCCAGATAGCGGCCGGTGTGCAACCACTCGCCGATGCGGATGCCGGCCAGGGCACGCAGGCCGCCGTCGTCCAGGCCCACCAGCCGGTAGCCGGGCCGGCCATCAGTCGCGGCACGGCGGCAAGGTAGTCCGCCCGCGACAGGCGCGGGCGCAGCCGGACCATCAGTTCGTAGCCGCGCGCGATCGCGGCCTCGTCGTCGATGAATGCGATATCCATGCTGGTCGAATCTCCGTGAAAAGAATGGGCCCGCAGCACCCTGCCGGCGGGGCGCGCGCCGCGACGCGACGCCTCAGTAGCCGCCCGCTTCGGCCACCCGCATCAGTTCGTCGATGTCCGGCGGATAGCCTTCCTGGCTCCACAGCTGCACGAAGCCGGCGTAGGGCCGCTCGTGGTAGCGCCGGCGCTGCTACCGTGGCGCGGCCATCGCTGTCGAGGGCGAGCACCTCGTCGACCCGCGCCGGATCGATCGACAGCGTCGCCACCGTCCACGGACGCAGGCCCCAGCGCACACCGTCAGCGGTGGCGGCCGCACGCAGGTCGGTCGGAATCGCGTCGGGCTCGTAAGCCGGGCCGAACAGCTGTTGCGACCGCACCGCATCCGGACCCGGATTGCCGCTGGCGTCGTAACGCACGCTGCCGGGCGGAAAACCGGTCCACACCGCCTTGCCGCCGCGCTCGAGGAAACTCCGCAACGGCGAGGCAGTGGCGTCGCCCAGCACCGCCTCGGGCAGGTTGTCGGTGAGGAATACCACCACGCCCGGCTGCGGCGCCTGCAGGTGGGCGGCGAGCGTGTCCCAGCCCAGCGGCGTGTAGCCGGCGGCCTGCAGGCGTTCGCGCGCCTCGCCCAGTTCGGCGCGCGACCAGCGCCAGGCACCGGGCTGTTCGTCGAAATAGAACGCGCGTTCCGGCGCGCCGGGCGCGACGAGGGCGGCGGCGACCAGCCGGCCGTCGTCGCTGCCGTAGAACAGCGACTCGCCATCGCTCGCCGGCGAGGACACGATCTTGCCGCCCTGCCCGTAGCGCCAGCGCACGCGGCCGTCATCGTCGAGCGCGATCAGGCGACCCTGGAACGTCGCGAACACGGTCTGGTCGCCACAGGCCAGCGGCGAGGCGAGCACGTTGTCGCCGACCGGTGTTTTCCACAACTGCGCCCCGTGGCGGTCCACCGCCGCGACGAAGGCCCCGTCGGAGCTGCCGAACACCACCTGCTTCCCGCGGGCCAGCGGCGTGGCCACGATCCACGAGGTGCCGGTTTCCAGCTTCCAGCGCTGCGCGCCGCTGTCGAGGTCGAAGCCATAGAGCGTGCCGTCGCGGCCGCCGATCACCACCAGGCCATCGGCGATCGCGGCCGAGGCCTGCACGGCGGTGCGGTCGTAGCCGTCGCGGGCGAAGTCGTGATGCACGCCATCGGTGTCGGCCTTCCACCTCAACCGCCCGTCGTTGTCCAGGTTGAACACGTGGCCGGACATGCCGCCGACCACGAAGCCACCGGGATAGGCACTGGGCGAGGACCGGATCGGCTCGCCGGCGTCGAACGTCCATGCGACCTGGCCGCTGTCGCGATCCACCGCGCGGATCCTGCCGTCGGACGAGCCGAACACGACCGTGCGACCGGCCAGCAGCGGCGTGGACGCGAACAGGTCCTGGCCCCGCGCAGTCGCACTGAAGTGCCGCCATCGACCGACCACAGCGGCGTGCCATCGGCCACGCCCAGCGCCCACAGCCGGTTGCCGGCGGTGGTGACGAACACGCGATCGCCATCGACCGTGGGCGAACCGGTGACGGGCGAGTCCAGCGCCACGCGCCAGCGCAGCGCACCGTTGCGGCGGTCGGCCGCGTAAAGCACGCCGTCGTCGCTGCCCACCACCACCAGTTCCCCGGCCAGCGCGGGCGAGGAGCGGATCGACCCGGTGGTCTGCAGCGCCCAGCGCTCGCCGCGCACGCCATCGAGCGCACACCTTCCGGTCCAGGCCAAGCCACTGCGATCGGAATGGACCGCCGCGGCTGCAGCGCTTCGCGCCGGGAGCGCAACCACACCGCACAACACTGCACCCAGGACCAGCATCATGCGCACGACTGCGTTCATTACCTGCCTCGACGGATGGACGACCGCGGCGACCCCGCCCGATCGCGGTGCGACGGGCCTGCCTGCCTATGGATGAGTGGTTTCCCCTGCACGACAGTGCGTGGCCGCAACGATGCAGCGCGACCGCCTGCCGCGTGCGGATCATACCGTGGCGGTCGCGCGGCTTCGCACGACGGCACGGCCGTCGCTTCCGTGCATGAGGGAATGGCGGTCGTCCATTCCGCGGCGAGCCGGTGGCGCAGATGCAGCACGCCTCGACGGTTACTCCTGCAACCCGCGACGTCGCCATCGGCACACGAGCCGTGCGCACCCGGCGGCGTGCATGGCATCTGTGCTTATGGCAACACCCCGTCGAACGCGAACACATGCGCATGCGCGCGCCGAGCGGATGGCCGTAGTGGCGTGGCCGCCCGCCATCGGGCCGGAGTCCCGGCCGCGGCGTGCATCAGCGGCTGCAAGCGAAGTCCACTCGCGACCCGCCGCGTTCCACAACCTCAGTCGGACGGCACCTGCACTGCAGCCGGCGTCCGCGGCGCCTCGGCGTCACCGGCGCCCAGTGCCGCCCTGCCGATCCTCGCCACGAATTCGTCCAGGTCCGTGCTGGCGGTGTTGGCGAGGATGACCACGGTGAGGTCGCGGTCGAGGAAGCGGTACAGCTGCGCCTGCGCGCCCATGATCCGGCCCGGGCGCTTGGCCACGCGGAGCCTGTGCTCGCCGACCTTCGTTGCGTACACCCACAGGCCATAGCCGTAGTCGTCCAGGCCCGGCGTGGTCAGGCGCGCGAGGCTGTCGCGGTCGACCAGGCGCGCGCCGAACAGCGCCTCGGAGAAGGCGAGCACGTCGTCGACCGTCGAATACAGCGCCCCCGACGCGCCCCAGTTCTCCGGGTACACCGGCAGGTCGTTGGCCAGGGCCTTGAGATCCTCGCGCCAAGGTATAGGTCGACGCTAAGGCCTTCGACGATGTCCGCGTGGTGCAGCAGGCCGGTGTCATCCAGGCGCAGCGGTGCCAGGATCCGTTCGCGCACCGCCTGCTCCCAGCGCTGGCCGGTGAGCTTCTCGATGATCCGGCCGAGGACCAGGTAGTCGCCGTTGTCGTAGTCGAAGGTCGTGCCCGGCGGCTGCACCCGCGGACCGTTGCAGAAGTCGCGCGCCAGCTGCTCGCCGGTATGCGGCAGCTGGTAATTGGGCATGCCCTCGGCCAGCGCCTGCTCCAGGCTGGCCACCTTATGGTCGAAGTTCTTCAGCCCCGAAGTGTGGTTGAGCAGCTGGTGCACGCTGACCTCGCGCGCGCCTTCGCCGGTGCACTCCGGCAGGTAGCGGGTGAACGGTGCCTGCAGGTCGAGCCTGCCCTCCTGCTGCAGCTGCAGGATCACCGCCGCGGTGAACAGCTTGGTGATCGAGGCGACCCGGTAGCGGGTGGCTGGCGTGTTGGGCACGCCGTGGGCCACGTCGGCTAAGGCCGAAGCTGCGCACGTAGCGGCGCTGGCCGTCCTGCTGGACCAGCACCGTGCCGCTGAAGTCGTGGTCGCTGGCATAGCGGGCGATGAAGGTGTCGAGCGGGACCTGGACGTCCGCCGCGGTCGCGGCGGGCGACACGGTCGCCAGCGCGACCAGCAGCGCCGCCGCGGAACGGAGGCGGGACGCGGCAAGGGAAGGAATTCGCATGGTGGACCCGGCATGGCGTGGGTCGCAGCAGTGTCACCGGCGGCCGCGGCACCCGCAACGGACGTGCGACGAAACGCGGATCGGGGCGATGGAAGCGGGCGCCGCGTGAACGGGGCGCCGGACGCGCGACACCATCGCACCCGCCGGTGGTTACGGCGCCGGAGCCGCCACGGTCCAGGACGCCTCGGCTGGGACTTCGTCCTCGTATTCCGAGAACCGCTGCAGGTCGAACGATTCCAGCGCAGCGATTGCGCCGCGGTGGAGAAGGCCAGCGTCGCCAGCACCCGCTCCAGGTGCCGCGCCCACGGCGGCACGTAATGCGGCGCGGCGACCAGGCCCGTGTCGCGGAAGCGGGCCAAAGTCACAAGGTCGCCCAGCGCAACGCGCCCGCAGAACAGCAGGCGCAAGGTGTCGCCGCGGTTCTCGTGCAGCGCGCGCTTGATGAACGCGGTCACCAGCAACAATCCTTCGAGGTAGGCGCCATCCTTGGTGAAGGCGACGCGCCCGCGCACGTCGCCGCCGCGGAAGATCCGCTGCGCGCTGCGGTAGCTCTCCACCTCGGACTGGCCGGCGTCGAGGAAGGCACGGAACACCTCGATGAAATCCGCCCCGGCCAGCGCCTCCTGCAGGCGCAGCACGCGCAGCGCCAGCCGCCGCAGGCGGTTGATGTCCATCGCCCCGGTGATGATCTCGGCGAACGTGGTAAGGCCTTCCTGGTGCGCGTGGTGCGCGGCGAGCCGGTGCCCGAGCAACGCAGCCAGGGGGCTGGCGCTTGCCGTTCAACATCGTCAGCGAATGGATGAACGCCTCGTGCTCGACCAGCTGGTCCAGGTCAAGCGCGGAGAACATCGCGTCGGCGCGGATGCGGATGGTCTTGCTGCCGGCCGCGGCCTTGGACGCCAGCTGCGGTTCAAGCACCACCTCCACCGGATCGTCGATGAAGAACGGACCGATGCGCTCGCGCAGGCGCGCGGCGAATTCGGTCGCCGGGATGTCGTACGGCACCTCGGGCACGTAACGCGAGTCGATCATCTGGTCGGTGATCGCCAGCATCTTCTCCGCGGACTGGACCGTGGTCGTGCCCTGCGAGCGGTAGTGCGTCGAAGGATGCCCGTAGAGCAGCGCCGAGCATTCGGTGAACCGCGGTTTGCCGATGCTGGAAAGCATCAGCGCCGCGACCCGGTAGCTCCACGCGGTCTTGTAGAGCCAGTCGCCGATCGGATGGCCGCGGTCGACCCCGCGCAGGATGTCGTCAAGCGCCTCGATCGTGGCCGCATGGTCGACCGGCTGGGTCGGCGGCTGCGGCATCTCCGGAGCACCCGCGCGCCAGCGTTCAAGGAAACGCGCCTCCATCTCCACCGGCCGGTAAGGCCCGAGAGGATGCGGACCTTGCTGCCGATTTTGGCCAGCCGCGCGTCGTATTCGAGCAGCGGCGCAAGGGCCGGGTCCGCACGGGCGGGGTTCGCGGTACCTGGGTCGACAGCATTCATCGGATTGCCATCCATAGGCTTCGGGAACGGAAGCGGCCGCGCCACCACGGGCGCGACCGGATGCGGCCGGTCCAGCGCAACCGGCCATGGCGGGTCGCCCGGCGAGCTTACTCCCGACGCCAGCCGGTGCGGTTAAGCCGGCCCGTGGCCCCGCGCGGCCGCAAATCGTGCTTCAGCAGCCCATCGGCGGCTGGAACACCACCGTGGTGACCTCCACCCATCGGCCCTTGCGCAGTACCTCCACCTTCACCCGCACCGCGCTGATCGCCACGAACGGCGTGACCGGCGTTGGCACTGAGGGGTCGCGCAGGCCGGCCAGCCACCAGTCCGCCTCCGTCGCATCGCCGGCCTTGTGCGCGTGCGCACGCACGGCGCGCTCCAGCTCGGCCGGCGTGTAGTCCGGGAAGCACTCCTGCTGTTCGGGCGAAGGCACAGGCAGCACGAACGACAGCGGACCGCTTGCGTCGGCCAGCGCCCAGTCCGAGACGCACGTGTGCTTCCAGTCGGTCAGGTCCCAGTGCGGACCTTCCGCGCCCAGGCTATAGCTGGTTTCGTACTGGACGCGGACGCGCCAGGTCTCGCCCGGCTTCGCCGGCTGCAGCCGCAGGGTGGCGCCATAGACGTCGTCGCCCAGTTCCAGGGCACGGCCAGCGTGGCCGGCAGCTCGCCTTCACTCTGCCAGCCGCCGAACCTGTAGTCGCCGCCGGTGGTCGGCAGGACGCGCAGGCCGGACAGGTCGGCGGCCTGCGCCAGCAGCGGCATGCACGCCAGCAGCATCCACAGTGCCGGCATCCACCGGAGCGGTCGCCGGTTTGCGCGCGATGCGGTCATCCCTTGCACTCCTTGCGGGGGCTATGGCACGGACGATATCAGGGCGCACGCCGGTGCACCGCCCCGGCGGTTGCCCGCGGTGCCGCGACCCTTGCGGCGGCGCGGCGCGGCCTCAGCGCTGGCGCAGCCGGGTCAGCGAAGTCACCTGCCCGTCGTTGCGCACCATGCACAGGAAACGGCCGTCCGGATAGTCGACGATCAGCTCGGTGGCCTCGCTGGCCACCGGCAGCCGGGTCACCAGCGTGCCGCGCGCGCCGACGCGTGCGTCGAATGCCGCCAGGGCGGACGGCACGAGCGCACGGGAGAGCATCGGGAATGTCTGCACGCTCGCTTTTTTTTCGGGAAAGGTCGATCCAGCCCAGCAACCCCGTGTGACGGCCCGTGACGGCGGCGGAGGGGCCGCAGGCAGGGCGGCTCAGGACTGCGGATCGAAAGCGAACACGCGCAGCTCCTGGCTGCAACGGCAGGCCCTACTAGTAAGGCGCGCGCGGCCCAGGCGATGGCGTCCTCGCGCGAAGGCAGTTCGAGCACGGTGAAGCCGCCGTCGAGCGACGGCGCCCATGGATAGCCGCCCGCGGCGACGGCGCCGTCGCCCGAGACGCGCACGGGCGGCACGCTTTCGTCGATGCCGCCGGCGAAGACGTAGACGCCGGCGGCCTTCGCCTCCTCGACCACGGCACGCGCGTCGGCACCCACCGCCTCCAGCTCGCCGTCGGGCACGACCATCGCCGCACTGGGAAAGGAGATCAGGTACTTGGCCATGGCGACTCTCCCCGGCGGGACGGCAGGAATGAACCCGTGCGGAAATGTAGCGCCAACCCCATGCCTGGCGGACGTATACGCCGCACCCGCTGCGGCCACGCCCGGCTCAGCGCGGCTTCTGGTACCACAGCGCGTTGACGATGATCCAGCGATCGCCGAAGCGGCCCATGTGGAAGAAGTCCACGAACCACGGCGTCTCGGCGCGCACCGCGGCGATGTTGCCGGCGACGTCCAGTACCGTGCACGAGCGGTCCCACTGCTCCTTCGGCGTCTTCAAGGCGCCCTGGCGGGTCAGCTCGACCAGTTCCTCGCGGCCCATGCGGCGCAGGCCCAGGCGTTCGTCGGGGACCTCGCCGAGCACGCGCCGCTTGGCTGGGTCCGGATGCAGCGCCCGGGCCACGCGCGCCGGATCGCCCTCCAGCTGGCCGTCGACATAGTCGAAGCAGGTGGCCTCCAGCGCGGCGCGGGTGTCCGCGGCGACAGGCGTGGACGCGTCGATAGGCGTGGACGCTTCGATAGGCGTGGACGCTTCGATAGGCGTGGACGCTCCGATGGGCGTGGACGCGGTGGCGACGGCCGAAGCGAGGGCGAGGGTCAGCAGGGACATGCGGGGCTCCGCTTGAAGGGGAAGTGCGACACCTCAGGGTACAGACCTGCCGCCGTTGCGACCGATGCGCCGCCCGGTTCAGGTATCCGCACGGCGGCCAACAGCGTTGTCCGTTGCCTGCATGGCGTCCCGTTGCATTCGAAGGGGTTGCGGCAATCCCGTCGCGGCACGAACACGGGGAACCTTCCGGAGCAGCGAAATGAGCAGCCAGCAGAGCACCCTCGACCAGGACCGCCTCAACCAGTTCCTCGGCGCGGCGGTCGGCGACCTGGGGGCCGCCATCAGCGCCACCCTGATGCTGGTGGGCGACAGGCTCGGACTGTACCGGGCGCTCGCCGATGGCGGACCGGCCACGTCGGCGGAACTGGCCCGGCGCACCGGCACGCACGAGCGCTACATCCGCGAATGGCTCGGCAACCCGGGCGGCCGGTGGCTACGTGCAGTACGACGGCGCCAGCGGCCGCTACAGCCTCGACCAGGTGCAGGCGCTGTCTTATAGCCGACCCGGGCGGGCCGGTCGACCTTGCCGGCGCCTACTACCTGATCGAGGCCACCTTCCACGCGCTGGACCGCACCGTCGAGAACTTCCGCAGCGGACGCGGCATGGAATGGGGCGAACACCACGCCTGCCTGTTCCACGGCACCGAACGCTTCTTCCGCGCCGGCTACAACGCGCACCTGCTCGGCGAATGGCTGCCGGCGCTGCACGGCGTGACCGCAAAACTCGCGCGCGGCGCCAAGGTCGCCGACGTCGGGTGCGGGCATGGCGCCAGCACCGTGCTGATGGCGCGGGCCTACCCGCAGTCGCAGTTCGTCGGCTACGACTACCACGCCGAATCGATCCGCATCGCCGGCGAACGCGCCGCGGCGGCCGGCGTGGACAACGCGCGCTTCGAGGTGGCCGACGCCACCGGCTACAGGGAAGGCGGGTTCGACCTGATCGCGTTCTTCGACTGCCTGCACGACATGGGCAACCCGGTCGGCGCGGCGCGGCATGCGCGCCAGGCGCTCGATCCGGACGGCACCTGCCTGCTGGTGGAGCCGTTCGCGGGCGACCGGGTGGAGGACAACCTCAATCCGGTCGGCCGCGTCTACTACGGCGCGTCCTCGCAGATCTGCGTGCCGGTGTCGCTGGCGCGCAACGGGCCGGCGCTGGGCGCGCAGGCCGGCGAGGCGCGCCTGCGCCAGGTGATGACCGAAGCCGGCTTCGGCCGCTTCCGCCGCGCCACGGAGACGCCGTTCAACCTGGTGCTCGAGGCCCGGCCGTAGCCGGAACCGGGGTCAGCGTGCACTTTCCGGAGGTGCATCCCGACCCCGGCTCCGGTCAACGCTTGCGCAGGCGCCGTGCATTGGCCGCCGCCTTGCGCCGCACCGGCGCGATCCCGCGGGCCAGCATCCGTTCCTGAGGCCGCCCCGGCCTGCACCAGGCTGCCCGCCGGGGTGGCGTTGCCCGACAGGCAGGCGAACAGGAACTGCTGCTGCGCAAGCTGCGATTCGACCCAGACCGCGGCGAAGCCCCGGCGAACGCGGTCTGCTTCTCCGGGACCATGCCGATGAATTCGCGGCGATCGCGTGCCGACGGTTCGGGGCCTGCGGCAGCCATGCGCGCGCAGGCGGTGCGCGACCACCTGCGGTGCGCTGATGCCCAGCTCGAGCAGCTGGGCGGTGGACGTCCTGCGTACACCACGTCGGCGTGCCATGGGGAAGTCACCTGCGGGCGGGGGATGCACCCAGCCTAACCACGTCGATCTGACGTCGCCGTCAAAACCGTAGCCGGGGGCAGCGGGCACCTTCCGTTTCCGGATGCGCGCCCCGACCCGGCGTCCTTCTCAGAACCGCGGATTGGGATTGGGCATGCCCTCCAGCGGCGGACCGACCACGTCCCAATGTTCGACGATCTTGCAGTCCTGCACCCGGAACAGGTCGGCCAGCGCATAGGGTGCGGCACCCGGGGCCGCGGTGAAGCGCACATGCACGAACACCCACTCCGGCTCGGCCACGGTGCGCACGATATCCCAGCGGGCGTCGGGCACGTCCTTGACCAGTCCCTCCATAAGGCCGCCACCGACGCGCGATCACTGGCGGCGACGTCCGGCTTGTGCTCGATGAAATCCGGCGACACGTAGCGCTCGAATGCCGCGCGCGGCTGCTTGTCCACCAGTGCCTGGCGATAGAACGCCAGCACCCGCGCCCGGCTGTCCTCCGTCGAGGGTTGGCACGCTGGCGTGGACGGAGTCGCCGCCTGCGCATTGGCGACAGCGGCGAGCGCAAGCAGCAACACGGCAAGCGGGGCGATTGCGCGGAACATGCGACCTCCAGGCAGTTGAGGCGACCGACCGGCGCGGCGTGCGATGCCCGCGCCGGCAGCGGGACGGCATACCGGCAGGAACTGCAGCAGGAAACGGCGTCGGGCAGCGACGACAGGCAGGTGGGCGCGTGGGCCCGCCCGGCCATCGCTCAGTTGCCCAGCAGTTCCACTTCGAACTTGAGCGTGGCGTTGGGCGGAATCACGCCGCCGGCGCCACGCGCGCCGTAGCCGAGCGTGGGCGGGATGATCAGCACCCGCGTGCCGCCGACCTTCATGCCCTGCACGCCCTCGTCCCAGCCCTTGATCACCATGCCGGCGCCCAGCGCGAAGATGAAGGGCTCGTCGCGGTCCTTGCTGGAATCGAACTTGGCGCCCTGTTCGCCGTCGCGGTAAAGCCAGCCGGTGTAGTGCACGGTGACATTGCGGCCCGGCGCGGCTTCGGGGCCGGTGCCGACGACGGTGTCTTCGAACTGCAGGCCGGAAGCGGTGGTGGTGAAAGCCATGGGCGGATCCTTGTCGATGCGTGTGCGTGCACGCGGGTCGCCTAGTCTAGTCGCCGCGTGCGCCCGATCCACCCCGCCCCGCCGTCCCTACCCTGTCAGCCCGCTAACCCTGGGAAAGAACATAGCTGCATCCACACGTCTTGCCGTTCGGCCCATCTATGCAGGTGTACTTGCTGCCCATCTTCTTGCACAGGTTCGACAGGCCATCACAGGTCGCGATGTCGTCGATTGGAGCGCCAACCCGGCACCCGCACACGGTCTTGCCCCCACTCGGGACGCAGGCGAATCCATTGCCCGCCAATACCGCCTCCGTGGCTGCCGCAAGCTCGGCCTGGGTCGGCGGCGCGACGACCTGCTGGCGGCTGCAACCGGCGACCATCACCAGCAGTGCGAGGGGCAGTGCAAGGTTGAGCATGTTCATCATTGCAACTCCCGACCGGTGGCAGAACCGTACGGAGTTCCAACGGCGGTTCGGCGCCCGGTCGGCCACACGGCGGGAGGAGTGAACCAGTCCTTCCACGCCCAACAGCAGCCTGGCCCTATCCGCGGAAGCCGGAGTCGGATTGCACTCCAGGAAAGTGCTGTCAGACCGCTGTTTCGCCCTCATCTGAACATCCCGGGCAGGACGCGCTCGCCCATCATGCGCTCGCCGGCCAAGGTCGCGGCAGGACACGGTGACGTCCTGGGAGAAATTGACGTCCACCGTCATCAGGGTGCCGTCGGCGATGGCGCCTTCCCAGTGCCCGGTGCCGTACTGGTCGACCAGGCGCCTGCCTGGATGTCCGGCGCAAGCGTGGCTAAGGTAGTCCTGCGCGAACGCCTCGGCCTTAGCGCACGCCCTCTTCCCGCTGCCCGGCGCTGAGGCCGACGGAACGCTCCACGGGAATGATGGTCTTGACCGCATCGACCTGGAAGATCTTCCCGGTGCCTGCATCCACCCGGACCAGGTACCGGTCGAAGCGTTCGTCCGCCTGCGGCGGCGTGACCGCGTACCAGATCGTGGCCTTGCCGCTGCCGGGCTGTTTGCGCGCCTCGCGGCCGGGCTTGTCGCCGAAGGCGATGCCGTGGGCGCCGGCAGGATCACAGGCCAACGCAGCGCCCGGAACCAGCAGCATCGCAAGACACAGGACGGTGTTCGACTTCACCGGTTCCCCTTCATCGGTTGCTGGCATGGCGACACGGCATTGCCGGCAGAACGCACGGATCGGAGCCTGCAGCGGCCAGCCGGCACGCACGCCCGGCGCTCACTCTGGCGAAGCCGCCCCCTACCGCTGCTTCCGCCATCGGTGGGTTCAGCCGGTGCCTGGACAGGCGTCCTTGCCGGAGCGGCGTCCAGCGCGGCCGCCGCCATCTCGCGATCCAGCGCAACGAATTCCTGCTGCAGCTGCATGGCCTCGGCATCGCGCTGCGCCTGGCGCGCATGCTGGCATTGAAGATCAGCAGCCCGGCCAAGGACGGCTGCACCGACGGCCAGGCCGATCTTCCATGCGGGTCCCTTCGAGCGCGGCGGGCGCATCGGATCGCGAGGGGGCACCGGATGGAACGCGCCATCCTTCAACTCGCCACCAAGGCGCGGGTTCCCGCCCTTCCATGACACCCCCTGCTCTCCGGAATCAGCCGAGACCATAAGCAGCGCAAGCACCCTGCCTTCGCCTACGGAAAAGTGCACTCCGGTCCTGTTTCGCGCTGTTTCGCGCAACAGCTCCGCTCCAGGGCGAAAGTGCACCCTGACCCCTGTTTTTACTTCAGGCCCTGCTGGCGCTTGTAGTTGGTAGGAAAAAGTCCGGATCAAGATTGGTCTGCGTCTTCTCGCCCAGAGATCTTGTCCTGCATGGGTTGGCCGGCTCCACCAGGTAGGGCTGCAGGATTTCGCCGCCACCCCAACCACCGGGATTGTGGATCGTGAACCACTGCTTGCCACCGGGCTTGTGCACCTGGGTGGTCACGTAGCGGTAGCTGTCGCACTTGCTGGTATCGCACTCCCGGGTGTGCAGGTAGATCCTGCCATCCTGGCTGTTGTCGATTCCCGAGATCTTGATCAGCAGCTGGTGGGCGTCCTCGGGGCCGTAGCGCAGGGTCTGCACGCGATAGGTGCCGGCCTCGTACTCGTAGATGAAGCGGCCCACCTCTTCCGAGGCGTGCGCGGCGGTTGCAGAGGCCAGCATCGCCAGCACGGCGAAAATCCTTTTCATGGGCAACTCCTGTCTATGCGCCGGATGGCGCAGCGCACTGTACAGGCGCGTGGTGGCGGCCTGTCAAAAATGGATTTGCAAGAAACGGATGCCGTGCCGGAGGGGTGACGACATGCCTGTCCACGGCGCCTGCGTCGCCGGTTATGGGCCAGTCACATTCCCCGCGTGTTCCCTGATGTGTAATGCCCGGATCGCCCCGAGGAGCCGTCCATGCACCTTCGCCTTTCCGCCTGCCTGCTGCTCGGCCTCGGCGCGTGTGCGGGCAGCGCCGACCCACTTCGCCGTGGACCTGAGCGACACCCACGTGTCCCGCCATGGACCCGGCGAGATCAAGAACCCGCCTTGCGGACGCCCGGACAGCGAGCGCGGCGAGAAGGTCCAGACCTACGCGCCAGGCCAGACGATCACCGTGTCGTGGGTGGAGTACGTCGGCCACCCCGGCTACTACCGCATCGCCTTCGACAAAGACGGGGACGACGACTTCCGGAATCCCGCGAACATCGCGCCTGCGGGCCGCTCCTGCGCGGCTGGAGAGCCGAACTGCGGCGACGGCGATTTCTACAACAACGACGCCGTCCTGATCGACAACTTCGGCCGGCACGACGACACCCCGAGCGGGAAGCGCTATTCGGCCGACGTGAAACTTCCGGACGTGGAATGCGAGAACTGCACGCTGCAGATCATCCAGCTGATGACCGAACTGGAAAAGTCGCCTTACAACCCGTCCGCCGAGGACGCCGATGACATCTACTACCAGTGCATCGACCTGAAGCTGCAAGCCGGCCGGTAGGAAGACAGGGAAGGGAGGAGGAGAAGGACGGCCGCAAGTGAACCAGACCCCGTTACCCCGTTACCGCACGCCTAGCGATTCGGACTTGTGTCCCGATTGACGCGATCAACCGGTGGCGGCCCGCGGTTGTCTCCGCCGGGCAGCTGGCGTGCAACGCGCTTGGAACAGGCAAAGTGTGTCGGGGTACTGCCAGTACAGTCGATCGGGAAGGCAGGCCACTCCTGAAGCGCCGAGTATTTCCAAGGCTTCAGGCTGTCATGCTGGAACTTCCCGTCAGCATCGTACCTGCCCAGTTGGCCGTCGCAGAAAAGCACGCCATCGGGCGTGCCGCGCGAAGATATCCGCCGGCAATCCCTTTCCACATCCACGAACGGACGAAGCACCGCGGCCGCCTGCGCGCGAACCAGGACTGGCTGATCTGCAAGTACAAGGACGAAGGCCGGCACCGCATCGACCCGGCCCCTCGGGTCAACCGGGAACACGAAGGGCGAAGAGGCACCAGGCTGCAAGGAGAACGCGGCCGACGTCGCGGAGAGTACGGTCCCTTGTGCGTTGAACGCCCGAACGTTGACGCGGACGACTTCACCATTGAAATTCACCACCGTGATCGAACCCGGCTCTGCCCCGGCACCTGGGCTCCAGACCCACGGCACGTACCAGGTTTTCGCTTCGGACTGCGCCCGCGCCACTCCCACGACGGACAGACAAGCCAGCATCGCCACGACAGGCGCTAACCAAGAGCTTGCTCTACGCATGACCCTTCTCCCGGTGGACAGCCGGAATCTAGCACCGGCCGCGAGGGCAAGAAAGCCGAAACGCGGGCCAGAGTACGGATCCGGACAGTGCACTCTGACAGTGCTTCAATCCTCAGCCTTCACCCAATTCGGGATCGAGCAGCAGCAGCGCGGCCGCGCCCGCGGCGAAGTAGGCGCGCTGTTCGTCGTCCAGCGTGTGGGCCAGATGCACGCGGCCGCCATTGAGCACGTCGACCACGACCACCAGGACGGTGTCGCCGTCTTCGATGGCGTAGCCCGTCGGCTCGGTCGACGTGATCGGCGTGCCCTCGTAACCGAGCAGTCCGCGTACCGCGTACTCGCGCCCCCAGGGCGCCAGCAGCCGCCCGTGCATCTGCCGGCCCTCGCGCGCGATCTCCAGCGGCAGCGGCGCCTGCCCGGCCCGCTGCAGGCCGCAGGCCAGCAGCGGGCCTGACAACACGGTCAGGTCCACCGTGGTCTGCCGCGACGGGCGCCCGGCGCTGGCGGTCCAGGCGCGCGAAAGGCATTGCACCTCCACCGGCGGCTGGCCATCCGCGACCAGGTGTAGGCGTACGGCTTGCGGGCCTTACCCCACGGCGAAGCCGGGCAACGGCACGGCCCAGCTGAACGTTCCGCCGTCACGCATTTCCACCGCGCGGTACGGGCCGAACCGCACCGGCTCGTTGGATCGGCGCGGCGAATGCCCGCTCACCTCGTAGGCCACCGCGCCGGCGTCGAAACCGTCGGCAAGCGCAGCTGCGCGGTGGTGCAGGACGACAGGGACAGGACCAGCAGTACGGCGATTACGAAGGGGCGATTCGTGCGCATGGTGGCGACCTGTGGAAGAAGAACAGGCGGAAACAGGGGTCGGAAACAGGGTCAGGGTACGGATTCGGAAAGCGCACGCTGACTCCCGTTTCGACCCCCTGCTTTCTGCCTACGAGCGAGGGGGAGCGGAGCGGACCAAGGTGACCGGCGGACCGCCCTCGACGATGCGCAATCCCGATACATTGCCTTTCGCGTCGCGCTCGAACTCGCCGACGCTCGCATTGCTGGCGGAGATGAATCGCGACGGCGACAGCGCGATGAGCGGCTGCGTGTCCGCGCCAACGATGCGGGCAGACAGCTGGCGGCCCTGGCGTTCGATCCAGAGCTGGAGCTGGTCGAACCTGTAGTAGCCCACGTACTGCTCCAGCGCCTCTTCCGGAACATCCACCTCCGCCACTTCGCGGCTGCGCAGCCCATCCCAGCCATAGGCTTTGGCGGCCGCGCGCACGACTTCATCGGCCAGCTGCTTGCCACGGTCGGCGTTGGTCAGTACGACGATGCCTTCGCCACGATCGACGTAGGCCACCATCGTCGACTCGAACCCTTCGTTGCGGCCGTCGTGGCCGAACCGGCGCTCGGCGCCGGCGCCATTCAGGGCCACGCCCAGCCCCCAGCCGTCGGCCAGCGGCGGCGCGGCGGCCTGTTGGGTGAGCATCTGGCGCGCCGTGTCCGGTTTCAGCAACCGGGCGGGACGATCGTGCGCCGCCGCCTGCACGTCGATGAGCAGGCGCGCAAGGTCGCTCGGCGTGGTCCACACCGCCGCCGCGGCCAGTTCCGGATAACGGTGGTAGCCGCCCCATGACGTGACCGTTGCTGTGGGCCTGTGCCATGTCGGCGCCGGTGCCGGCCAGCGGCGCGCCCACGGAGCTGCGCTGCATGTCCAGCGGAGCGAACACTTCGTCCTGCACCAGCGCCGGGTAGGCGATGCCGGCCGCGTCGGTCATCGCCAGCTCGGCCACGGTGTAGCCGCCACCGGAGTAGCGGAACTGCCAGCCGGGCGGCAGGTCCACGCGCACCGCGGCGCTGTTGGCGGGCGCCGCGCCGTCGAGGATCTGCAGCGTGTTCGGCAGCGGCCCCTGTTGGCCGTAACCGGCGAACCCGTGCACGGTGGTGCCGGCGGTATGGCTGAGCAGTGCGCGCAGGGTGACCGGGCCGGCACCCTGCGGCAGCGGCAACTGCCATTGCTTGAGTTCGCTGTTGATGTCGGCGTCGAGCGAGAGCTTGCCGCTTTCGACCAGGCGCAGCGCCGCGGCGGCGGCGATGGTCTTGCTGATGGATCCCGCCTGGAACTGGGTGGACGTCGTCACCGGCGCACAGGTCGATGCATCGCGCACGCCCCAGCTCTGTGCCCACGCCAGCTTGCCATCGTGGATGACCGCGACGCTGATCCCGGGCACGCCGTAGTAGCGCAACCGGTCGTCGATCGATTGCAGCCGGGTGTGGCTCGAGACGACCATCGGGCCCAGTCCCTGCTCGATGGCGCGCACATGCGCGTCCTGGTCAGGCTTTGCGTCCGCCACCGGCGCCGGACACGGCTTGGCATCCGCGGCAACAGCCGGAGCGGCGAAGGCGACGGCAAAGACGGAGAACAACGCATGTGGGACAAACCGGCTACGAGATGCAGATGGGTGATGCACAGCGACTCCTTGCTATGTGGTCGGTGATGGCGGTCGATTGCCGATGGAAAAACGGAAACAAGAAACCAGAACGGGGTCAGGTCGAGTTTTCTTCTGCCCCCGCGATTCTCTTGGAAGTGAACCTGACCCCGTTATCTTTGCTTCGGGCCGGAAGGGGGCAGGACGCGCCGGGCGGATCAGCCCGAGCCGCTTTGAGCACCTTGAACGCAGGGAAGCCCCACCCCCATCACTCCCGTTTCCGGAAGTGAACCTGACCCCGTTACCGCGCAACCGCCCGCTGATTACCACGCGCCGCGGGTGCGTGCTGTCCGCCGGGGACAGCACCATCGGCTGCACGGGCCGCGCCTCAGTCGAGCGCCGGCGCCAGGTCAGCAGCACCACGTCGTTGCTGCGCATCGCCAGGTCAGGTCGAGTGTGCCGTCGGCGGCGACCTTCACGATGCGCTCCTGCTCGGCCGCATCGGTGGTGGCCGCGCGCAGGCGCGCCAGCTGGGCGTCGGTGAGGTTCTCGGGCCGGCCCATGTCGATGTAGTGCGACATCGCATCGTTCTTCAGGTAGCCGGTGCGATGGACCGTCAGCCGGTAGCGCCCCGCCGCCACGTTCTTCAGCCGCACGGCCAGTGGCGCGGCATCGCCCGCCGGCAGCGTGCGCGTGTAGAAGGGCGTATTGCTGACGGCCTTAGTCGGGTTGCTGCCAATCCCATACCAGCATCGCGATCCTGCCGCCATCGACGGCCGCGAACACCTGCCCGTCTTCCACGGGGATGCGCTGGCCCGCCACCTTATGGAGGTACTTGTAGGCGAACCAGGTCGGCTTGCGCAGGCCCTCGCGGTTGACCAGGCCGAAGCCGCCATGGAACGGCGTCGGCGGCGGGCCGGCTTCTTCGAACAGGTCGCTGTACGCCCAGTAGCTCATGCCCTGGACGAGGCCTTCGACCTGCCGCAGCTTGGTCAGCACGTAGGGCGCATTGATGTAGCTGTCATGCACGAAGTCGCGCGGGCTGTAGCTGCTGCTCCACTCGGTGAAGAACAGCGGCAGGCCCGGGAACGCGGAGGCCTCGATCTCGCCCCGGACCCGGCGCACGTCGGCGACGATCGCGTCCGGCGTGGCCAGCAGCTTGGTGTCCTGCCTGCCCTCCTCGTCGAGGAAGCCGCCGGCCACCCCGTAGGTATGCGTGGTCACGAAATCGATCGGCACACCTTGCGCCTTAAGCAGAACGCCAGCAGCTCGGGCACCCACGCCGCGCCGGCCGTGGAGGGACCACCGACGCGCAGCCCGGCATCGACCGCCTTGAGCGTGCGCGCGGTGTTGGCGTAGAGGTCGAAGTAGGCGGCCTGGTCGGCGCCCTCCCAGAAATCCTTCAGGTTCGGCTCGTTCCACACCTCGAAGTACCAGCGCCGCACCTCGTCGATGCCGTAGCGGGCGATGACGTGCCGCAGGTAGGCATCGACCAGGTGGTTCCACATCGCCGTCTTCGGATGGGAGGTGTTGCCCTTCCAGTAGAACAGCGACTGGTCCGAGGTTTTGAGCTCGGCCGGGGTGAACCCGAGCTCCACGAACGGACGGATGCCCTTGGCCAGCAACGCGTCGTACAGCGCGTCGATCTTCGTCCAGTCGTAGACGATCCGGCCATCGACCCTGCGCACGGTACCCAGCGCATCGTGGAACAGGTCGTGGAAGCGCACGTAGCGGAAGCCGAGCTCGTCCACGGCCAGCTGCAGGTGGGCCTGCGCATCGTCGCGGATCAGGGTGCCCGGGTAGTCCGAGCCGACCGACAGGTCATGGAAGCGATCCACCGGCGCGGTGGCGCGGGCGATATCGAGTTCGATCCGGCGCGCGGCAGGTTCCTTGGCGATGCCGGTCATGGCGATCGCGCAAAGGGCCAGCAGCGCGAGACAGCGGCGCAGCACGGTGGTCGTCGTGTTGGTGGTGTTCATGCCCCCGAGCTTAGCGACCACCGGCGCACGCGTCGTATGCGGATGTCGCCACGATGTATGCCGCCACGGATATTGCTGACCCGCCGAGACGGTTCGAGCCGTGCGGCGCGCGCCGCCGCACGGATCGATCCGAGCTGCTCAGCGCAGCCATAGGAAAGGAAGTGAACCTGACCCCGTTAGCCGGACCGCTACCGCCGACGCAGGGACCTAGAGCTTGAGGTCGTAGGTCAGGAAATTGGTTCGCGTGGAAATCTTGTCGTACGAACTGCGGGCGCGGTAGTTGTCCTCGGCCGTCAGCCAGCGGATGCACGACCAGTTCTTCTCGCGCCCTACCTCGGCGATGGCGGCGATCAGTTGCTTGCCCACCTCCTGCCCGCGTGCGGCCGGGCTCACGAACAGGTCGTCCATAATCCGGCCACCGTGGCCGAGAGCGGGCGCGAGAAGGGCCGGTAGTGCGCCAGGCCGACGAGCTGGCCCGCCTCGTTCACGGCCACGAATCCTTGCAGTTCGTGTGCGCCGTCCTCCAGCCAGGGACCAGACGCGGTCGCGCATCTCGGGCGTCTGGATCGCCTTGTAGAAATCCGCGTAACCGGAGTAGAGGACCGCCCATTCTTCGCGGTCGGCAGATGCAATGGGACGAATGATGATCGCCATGAAGACCTCGCAAATAGTGGGCAGTGCCGAGAACCGGGATCCAAGCCAACGATACCGCGCAACGGGCGCCTGATCTTCTGGGCCCCTTCTCCTGTATCGCCGACTCCCCCTGCGAAGTAAACCCGACCTCGTTCTCGGCTCAAGTGAACCTGACCCCGTTCTCGGGCCCTAGCCAGCGAATGGCTCGAGTGCGCTTGAAAGGACCCAGCCATGGATGCAAGGACCGGAATATGGGCGCGCAACCGGCACAGGGGACGACACGCCACAATCAAGATCGTCGTCCCAGGATAGAACCACACCCGACCACCGGCCATCCGGTGACACGCTGCACAGGTAGACGAACCCGCCCACAGGCACCTTCATTATTTCTTGAGAAGCGCCGCTCGGACCGGAGCGTAGCGCCGTTGGATCCTTGCCTGTGATCGTCGCCAGCGAGGTGCAGGCGTCGAGTTCTGGCTCGCCGCCAACCATGACGGGAACCGGTCGCGATGAAGCAGTGGCAGCGGCGACAAGAACTGCTGCGAGCGTGGCGATCTTCAACATGGAGCTGGCACCTGGACTAAGCCGAGCCGCGAAAAAGAAATGAACCTGACCCCGTTACCGAACCGGCGGTTCGGGCTGCGGGCGACTGGGCCATGCACGGCTCCACGGGGGCATTTGCAGCGGTGCGGGCACCGACGGTCGCGCCGCGGCGGAGGTAACGGTTCTGGCAATGCAGGCGGAGATCAATTCGCCCCGTAGCAGGACGGTAACAGAACGGGGTCGGGTTGAGCTTTCTTATGCCCCCGCCATTCTCTTGGAAGTGAAACTGACCCCGTTATCCACTCTGACCCTAGCCTCCGCTGCGCGTCAGCTAGCGAACCGTAAGGATCGGCAGTTCGGGAGAATACTTAGCGAACTTCCACATCGACCTGCAGAGCAGCTCCAGGCTGCCGCTAAGCCAGCCAAATTCGATGAGAGGATCCTGCATATGCCCAAAAGAAGAAGTGGAATCTCCCGGTGGCTTTCCCATTCGGATAGTGGTGACGTCACCCATCGTCGTAAGTCTCGCCTCAAGAACCAGACTCGCCACCGATCTATTGGCGCTCATTGGTACTCGATGCAGCATCTCATTGCGAACATCGCCCAGCCTTCGGAGCCATCCAGGCGCCGTCTCGCTACCTAGTGCGTCCAAGATGAGCCTAACCATGGGCTCTTGAGCACTATTTTGCCGAGTCTCAGCAGATATCCAGTCTTCGAGGCGGGAAAGCCCATTGATGCGCTCGGGTGCTCCAACATGCATACCAACGACAGCGGCCAGGTGGTCGCGGGCTGAGAAGAGCTCCGAGGCAAGGGCGTGAAAATTCGCGTAGACGCTTTGAAGCGCTGCGTTCGAGAACCATCGCCCGGGCGGGGTCTTGTCAGCTAAGGCCCAACGCAATTGCTCGTGATATCCATTGGAAACATCCCGGAGTTTTAGGCCTGCGCCCCGCAGGTTTGCGGCAACGAACGAGGCCTTCTCGGCGTAACGCATGTCCCCGGCTCGGTGGGCCTGGCGACAAATCGCGCTCCAAGAGTCCGCTGCACCTAATCCGTTCGCGGGGTCTCTTGCGCCGAACTCCCAAGCGTCCATTGGAGGAGAATTCGGCCCTGATCTGTAGGTGATGCATGCGCCCAAGTAACGGGCCCCGCATTCCTTCGTTGCAAAAGCAAAGTGCGCGTCTGAGCTCTTGAAAACAACTGCATCCGCTTCGGGATCGTCAGAGACAGGGAAGAGCACCCAGCCTTGATCGGTGCGCGCGCCTCGAAGGCCACCAGAGAAGTGGATCTCCTCCTTGGCCTGTGCTGTACCAAGCTCGAGGCCGGGAACATCGACATCCATGAAACAGCCCCTCTTCGCAGTTCCCGGAAGCCACTCAGCGAGCAAGAATGGGGTCAGGTTGAGTTTTCTTATGCCCCCGCCATTCTCTGGGAAGTTAACCTGACCCCGCTATCCTCAGAATGGCACATCTAGCTCAAAGACAAATTTACCCTTGTAACGTGCGATCTCGAACAAAGCCTTCTCGGTGTAGTCAACCAACTCGGCATCAGAGTTCATCCGCTTCAACTGATCGTCGTCAAAGACGTCGACGCCGACGACCAGCAGATCGTCCTCCACCCTATAAGACAGAGTTAGTTCTTCAACCTTAGTTGCTGGCGTCGTTCGCAAAGCGCTATTCATGCGCCAGACCAGGCGATGCTTCAACCTTTCGGCAAAGTATCCGCGAACTGCCGGATTTGTCCTGATAGCACGATATGAGGCATCCACCCGCGCCTCCATGAACTGCAAATTTACTTGAGCCAAGTCGGACATCGACCGAATGAAATCATCCGTTGCATCACTTCGTACGAAGTGTATGAGAGCAGACAGATCACGTTTCTTAACCATATATCGCGCAAAGTGAGTGAGCTTCTTGACCTCGCGAGCTATGGCGGCACCCTTGGAGTAGTCGACATCCACTAAGGGGGCGTCCACAACAGACAACAGGGAGAAAAAGTAAACCCTCTTCCGCTTCTTTGCCCTAGATGGAAGAACTTCCATCTCATGGTCCAATGCCTTCAGAAGCGACGATATCGAGTCAAATATTGGCTTATCGTTCTTGGGCGAAACTGTTTGTGAAGATATGAGCTGAAATGCAAATATGTCGCGCGCCGCTCGAATATCCTCATCGTATGTAGAACCACCGGCCGTGACGTAGTCGGACTTCCAGTTCTCATTCGCAAGATATGTTTTCAAGGGCTCGACATCCGTCCAATAATGGACCGGATCCCAGTCAAAATTTGGGTCGCTCCGAGGCTTTTCTTTGCTTAGGAAAGCCCACGTGTGTTCGGCGTCTTTCTTGCAGCTAACCAGTACCCCAGTGACAACTTCAATGTCTGCTGATTTATCAGTCCTGTAGGCAACGAGATCCAACTCCCTCGCCCGTCCATCGACGTCATCCGCGTAGTAGCGTCCGTTGATTGTTGACCAGCCCCTCTTCTTGAAGGCCTCCGCGATCTCGTGCTCAAGAATGAAGCCAGTTTTTTCCAATGCGCCTGGAATTTTATCGAGAGCGGCTACGACTCTAGACATTGAACCTCCCAGAAAAGAAAAGGGTCAGGCTCACCAGAACCTGACCCAATTTCTTCATACTTAGCCGTGAAGTCTCACCCGCACTTGCTATACCCGCAATTCAAGCAAGTCGCGCACCCATCCATGATCACCAGCGCCTTGGTGCTGCACTTGTGGCACATGGTGGCGCTGGGCGGGAAGCTGGTGCCGTCGCCGGTGACGGCGATGTCTTCCCCTGGTGCCGACGGCGACGGGCGCTGCGGTCAGGTCACTGTTTTTTTGAGCGGTCTTCGAACTGCTTGCGCTTCTCGGCGATCAGGGCCTTGGTGTGGGCGCTCATCTCCGGGTCGTGGATCAGGCCGATCGACTTCATGTGCTCCTCGACCACCGCGCCGATCTCGGCCACCAGCGAGGGCATGTAGACGCCGCCGGACTTGAAGTAGCCGCCGCGCGGGTCGAACACGGCCTTCATCTCTTCCACCAAGGAAGGTCACGTCGCCGCCCTTGCGGAACACGGCCGACATGATCCGGGTCAGGCCGACGATCCACTGGAAGTGGTCCATCGACTTGAGTTGATGAACACCTCGAACGGGCGGCGCAGCTCGTGCTCGGTGCCGGCGTTGAGGACGATGTCGTTGATGGTCACGTACATGGCGTGCTCGACCATCGGCGACTTGATCTTGTAGGTGCTGCCGATCAGGACTTCCGGGCGCTCGATGCGCTCGTGCATCTGGATGATGTTGTCCTTGGGCGCCTCGGCCTGGGCGGCGGCGCGATCGACCGTTACAGCGACCACCGGCGGCGCTGCTTCGCGCGCCTTCTCCTCGGCGGTGACCACGGCGTAACCCTTGATTTTCTTGTCGATCTTGACGGCCATCTTGCGTGTCCTGTGTGTATTGCGTGGGAGCGTTGCGTGCAGGCGTCAGGGACGCCGCCGCCGTCCCTCCCCGCCATGGGGAGGGACGTGTTGCGTTGGGTGGTGCTTACTTCTTCTTGGCGGCTTTCTTGGCGGGCGCTTTCTTGGCCGGCGCGCGCTTGGTGGCAGCCTTCTTGGGCGCGGCTTTCTTCACGGCCTTCTTCGCCGGGGCCTTGGCCCCCTTTTGCGGGGTCCCATGACGGCCTTCTTTGCCGCGGCCTTCTTAACTGCCTTCTTTGCGGCGGCCTTCTTTGCCGGGGCCTTCTTCGCAGCGACCTTCTTTGCAGCGGCCTTCTTCGGGGCCGCCTTCTTCGCGGCCTTCTTGGCAGCAGCCTTCTTCGCCGGCTTCTTCTTGCCCAGCTTCTTGCGCAGGGCATCGGCTTCGGCGGTGGCCTTGTCCTTGGCCGCGGTCAGCTTCTTCTTCGCCTTGGCCACGGTCTTGGTCACGGCCTTCTTGACCTTGGCCGTTTCCTTCTTGACCGCCTTGCTCGCCTTGGCCACGCGCTTGCTGGCGGCCTTGCGTACCTTCTTCACCGCGTTGCCGGCGCTGGCCACCGCCTCGCCGGCGCTGGTGCTGATCGCCTTACCAACCTCGACCGCTTTTTCTTTCACGGTATCGGCGGCCTCGGAAAGGGTCGCCGTCACACCATTGCCATTGCTCATGGGGAGCCCTCCCAGGGGCGCTCTCTGTGTGGTAATCGGGACAACTTCAGCAGCATTCCGGGCGCCGTACCGCGGGTGGTGCGACCACGGCGGGCGCCCGGAACAGCGCGCGCCGCGGCCTGCCTGGGGCAAGTATCAGAACTTGCCGTAGTAGCCCTCTTTGAGCGCGTCGAAGAGATTGGCGGCGCTATGGGTCTCGCCGTCGTACTCGATCTCTTCGTTGCCCTTGACCTCCAGGATCGAGCCGTCTTCCAGCTCGAAGCGGTAGGTGGTGTTCTCCAGGTCCTTCTCCTTGACCAGCACACCCCAAGGCGGCCGGGTTGAAGCGGAACGTGGTGCAGCCCTTCAGGCCCTGCTCGTAGGCGTAGCGGTAGATGTCCTTGAAGTCCTCGTACGGATAGTCCGTGGGGACGTTCGCGGTCTTGGAGATGGAGCTGTCCACCCACTTCTGCGCGGCGGCCTGCACGTCGACGTGTTCCTTGGGATGGATGTCGTCGGCGGAGATGAAGTAGTCCGGCAGCTGCGCGTCGGCGCTGTCGGCGTACGGCATCGCCTTGGCGTTCACCAGGTGGCGGTAGGCCAGCAGCTCGTAGCTGTAGACGTCCACCTTCTCCTTGGACTTCTTGCCTTCGCGGATCACATTGCGGCTGTAGTGGTGCGCGAACGACGGCTCGATGCCGTTGGAGGCGTTGTTGGCCAGCGACAGCGAGATGGTGCCGGTCGGGGCGATCGAGCTGTGGTGGGTGAAGCGCGAACCGACCTCGGCCAGTTCATCCACCAGCTCCGGCGCCACCGAGGCGACCCGCTGCATGTAGCGGCTGTAGCGCGCGTGCAGCACCTTGCCCTCGATCTCCTGGCCCACGCGCCAGCCGTCCTTCGCCATTTCCGGGCGCTGGCGCAGCATCTGCGCTGTGACCTCGAAGCGCTCCTCCATGATCGGCGCCGGGCCCTTCTCGAGGGCCAGCGACAGGCCCACTTCCCAGCCGGCCACGGCCATGTCGCGGGAAACCTGCTCGGTGAAGACCAGGCTCTCGGGCGAGCCGTACTTCATCTTCAGCATGGTCAGGGTGCTGCCCAGGCCGAGGAAGCCCATGCCGTGGCGGCGCTTGCGCATGATCTCGTCGCGCTGCTGCTGCAACGGCAGGCCGTTCACTTCGACCACGTTGTCGAGCATGCGGGTGAACACGCGCACGACTTCCTTGTATTCCTCCCAGTCGAAGCTGGCCTTGTCGGTGAACGGGTCACGGACGAAGGTGGTCAGGTTGACCGAGCCGAGCAGGCAGGCGCCGTACGGCGGCAGCGGCTGCTCGCCGCACGGGTTGGTGGCGCGGATGTTCTCGCACCACCAGTTGTTGTTCATCTCGTTGACCTTGTCGATCAGGATGAAGCCCGGCTCGGCGTAGTCGTAGGTGGAGACCATGATCATGTCCCACAGGTGGCGGGCGCGGATGTGCCCGTACACCTTGCAGGCCACCAAGGCCGTCGTCGCGGCTGATGTAGTTCTCGTGGGTCGGCCAGTCGCGCCAGACCACCTTGTCGGCGTCACCCAGGTCAGGTCGCCCTCTTCCTTGCGGTTGACCGGGAACACCAGCGGCCAGTCGGCGTCGTCGGCCACGGCCTTCATGAAGCCGTCGGTGATCAGCAGCGACAGGTTGAACTGGCGCAGGCGGCCGTCCTCGCGCTTGGCGCGGATGAAATCCTTCACGTCCGGATGGCTGACGTCGAACGTGCCCATCTGCGCGCCGCGGCGACCACCGGCCGAGGACACGGTGAAACACATCTTGTCGAAGATATCCATGAAGGACATCGGGCCGGAGGTGTAGGCGCCGGCGCCGGCGACGAACGCACCGCGCGGGCGCAGGGTGCTGAACTCGTAGCCGATGCCGCAGCCGGCCTTCAGGGTCAGGCCGGCCTCGTGGACCTTCTCCAGGATGCCGTCCATCGAGTCGGTGACCGTGCCCGAGACGGTGCAGTTGATCGTGCTGGTCGCCGGCTTGTGTTCCAGGCGCCGGCATTGGAGGTGATGCGGCCGGCCGGGATCGCGCCGCGGCGCAGCGCCCAGACGAAGCGCTCGTACCAGTAGGCGCGCTTCTCCTCGCTGCCCTCGGCATCGGCCAGGGCCCGGGCCACGCGCTGGTAGGTGCCGTCGATATCCGCGTCCAGCGGCGCGCCCTGCTTGGTCTTCAGGCGGTACTTCTTGTCCCAGATGTCCTGGGAGGCGGGCTGCAGCGGGATGTCGCTGCTCGTCTTGGTGTTGTCCCACCACTTCGAGGCGCACCGTGCTCATGCTGTGGATATCTCCTTACCGCACCTGGATCTGCTTCCATGGGACCAGGGGGAACGGACGGCGACGGCGAGGCCGGCGGTCGCGTGAAGACGCGCCGCTCGCCGGGTCAGACGGGTCGTGGTTTGAAGCCCGGAAGGCTTCCGCCGACTGTGTTTTCCTGCCGCATCCGCTCGCCACCCCCGGCGATTTGGCCCCATGACGCATGTTTTGTGAAAACACCATCACTTGGGCCTGGATTCCGTCGCACCGCAACATGTAGTGGCGCAACAGGCCGTCAAGCTACCCCCGTCCGGGGCACTGTCAACCACTTGCGTATTGCCGCGAACAGCGTCTTCGCCGGGGTTGGAAGAGGCGGTTCGCGGGACGCTGACGACCGCCTGCGAAGCTACTTCACCGACCGTTAAATCCGGGCGCAGCAGACTCGTTCAGGTTCATGATCGACCGCCCGCCGGCACTTCCCGCGCCCGCGGGCGGTCCGTAATCCACCCCCGCCGTGAGGAACCGGTTCCGATGCGCCGCACCGCCCTGCTGATCGCCCTGACCGCCGCCGCCGCATTCGGCGGTTTCGCCGCGACCGCTCTGAACGAACTTCTCGACAACCGCGCCGAGGCCGCGCCCGTGGCGCCGGCCGTCCCGGCGCCTGCGCCGCTGGCCGAGCCGGTGGCTGCCCCGGCCACCCTGCCGGCGGCGGTGGACGGCCAGCCCATGCCCTCGCTGGCGCCGATGCTGCAGCGGGTGATGCCGGCGGTGGTAAGCGTCCACACCAAGCAGCGGGTGGCGGTGCGCAACCCGTTCTTCGACGACCCGTTCTTCCGCCGCCTGTTCCCGCAGGTGCCGCAGGAGCGGATCAACGAGTCGCTGGGCTCGGGCGTGATCATCGACGCCCAGCGCGGCTACGTGCTGACCAACCACCACGTGGTCGAGGGCGCCGACGACGTCTCGGTGACCCTGGCCGACGGGCGCACGCTCAAGGCCGAGTTCCTCGGCTCGGACCAGGACACCGACGTGGCCCTGATCCGGATCCCGGCCGAGAACCTCAGCGGCCTGCCGCTGGGCGACAGCGGCCGGCTGCAGGTCGGCGACTACGTGGTCGCGATCGGCAACCCGTTCGGGCTCAGCCAGACGGTGACCTCGGGCATTGTCTCGGCGGTCGGCCGCAGCGGCATCCGCGGGCTGGGCTACCAGAACTTCATCCAGACCGATGCCTCGATCAACCCGGGCAACTCCGGCGGCGCGCTGGTCAACCTGCGCGGCGAGCTGGTCGGCATCAACACCGCCAGCCTCAACCCGCGCGGCAGCATGGCCGGCAACATCGGCCTGGCCTTACCATTCCCTCCAACCTTACCCCGCGACGTGGTCCACCAGCTGGTCACCATCGGCGAGGTCCGGCGCGGCACCCCGGGCGTGGAGACGCAGGCGCTGGACGCGCGCCTGGCGCGCAGCCTGGCTTTACCGAGGACCAGCGCGGCGCACTGGTGACGCAGGTGTACGCCGGCTCGGCCGCGGCCGCCGCCGGGATCAGGCCCGGCGACGTGATCACCGCCGCCGCCGGCCAGCGCATTGCCGATCCGCTGGCGCTGCACAACTTCGAGGGGCTGCAGCAGCCGGGCGCGAAGGTGGCGCTGCAGGTGCTGCGCGACGGCCGCACCCTGAAGCTGGATGCGACCCTGCGCGAGCAGCCGCGCAACGTGGACGGTGGCGCGGTCGATCCGCGCCTTACCGGCGCGCGCCTTACCGAGCTGCCCGGAAGCACAACGCCGCGCCCCTGCGTGGCGTACTGGTCGAGGAGGTGCAGGCCGGCAGCCGCGCCGCGCAGAACGGACTGCGCCCCGGCGACGTGATCGTCGCCACCAGTGCCGGGCAGGTGGACGACCTGGCCGGACTGCGCGCCGGCCTGGCGCCGCCGCCGCCGCAGTTGGTGCTGCTGGTCACTCGCGGTAACGTGCGGGGGCAGTTGCAGATGCGTTGAGCGCATGCGGCTCCCGGTATTCCGGCATCCCGTAACGGGGCCTACACCGGGCCCGTGGTTCCATGGCCGTGTCGCGTCGTTCCGGCGCCGCCACGTCTATCCGCTGCTGGCCCCACGCCAGTCGGCCCATACTCAGGCACAAGGAGACCCCACGATGAGCCCGACCTCCACCGAAAACATGAAGGACAACCTGTCCGAAGCCGGTTCGCACCTGAAGGCCGCGGCCGGCGCCGCCGGCGAGGCGCTGCGCGGCGCGACCACTGCGGCAGGCGATGAACTGCGCCTGGGCCGTGCCAACGTCAAGGCCGAACTGGCCGACAGCGCGCTGTCCGGGCTGGCCGCCGCCGAACTGGGCGGCGATGCGGCGCGCGAACAGATGGACGCGCTGATGGACAAGGGCCGCGACCTGATCGACAGCGCCGCCGAGCTGATCCGCGAACGTCCGCTGGCCTCGTTCGGCGTGGCCTTCGCCGCCGGCTGGCTGGTCGCCGCGCTGACCCGCCGCGACCGCTGAGCGGAACCGTCGCGCCATGGCCGAAGGGGAGCGCCGGGACGAGGGTCCGGAGGGAACCGGTGCGCCAGGCGTGCCCGGCGACGGCGGTCCGTCGCCTGCGCTCGAGGAAAGCCTGCGCGCGGTCGGTGACGCCGGCAAGGCGTCGCTGGCCGCAACCCGCGACGCGTTGCGCTCGCTGCGTGCATTGCTGTCGGCCGACCTCGCGCTGGCCCGCAGCGCCCCGGCCGCGGCATCGCCTGGGCCGGGGTCGCGATCGTCTTCGGTGCCTCGGGGTGGTTGCTGGCCACCGCCGCCGGCGTGGCCCTCATGCAACGGTTCGGCCTGTCCTGGCTCACCTCGCTGAGCGTGGCGGCGCTTTTCAACCTCGCCATCACTGGCCTTGCCATGCCCGGCGCACGGCGCGCTTCTTCGACTACATGGGCCTGCACGCCACGCGGCGCCAGCTCAGCCGCATGGGCCTGTTTGACGAGGATGGCGACGATGGTGAGGACGCGGGCCCGGGCACCGGCAACGCACCAGGCGCGCGCGCGCGCGCAGATGCGGTCGCCGCCTCGCTGACCACCGCCGCCACACCTTCGCAGGAGCCGCGGCAATGAGGTTCGAACTGCTGCGGCAACGGGTCCAGCGGGCGGAGCGGCGGGTCGAATCGTGCATGGACCGCGCACAGACCCACCGCGCCGAGTTCGGCCGGGCCTTAGCGCCGTGGCTGGACGCCGGGCCGCATCGTCGTCGCCGGCCTGCTGTCCGGCTTCCTGGTCGGGCGTGCCGCAGCCGCTGTCGCGGGTCGGCGGCACGCGCTGGCTGCAGATGCTGGGCACGGTGTCCTCGATGCTCGCCTCGCTGCGGGCGGCATCCGCATCGGTGGACGCCACCGCCGCGGCCGACGTCGCCGCGCAGGAAGCGGCCGCGACCAGCCAGACCGTGGCCGCGGCCACCGGCCAGGAGGTACCGGTCGCCCCGGCCGGAACGGCGGCGCCCTCCGTCGCGGCCGAACCACTTGTGCAGGCCCGCGCGCCGGCCCCGGCCGAAGCGGCCACCGACGTTTCCGAGCGCTGAGTCCTCTCCCTTCCCTCCCTGCGCCGGCGACAACGCCGCTGGATGCCGCCGCCCCGCATGTCCGCCATTCCGCCGTCCGAAGCCGAATCCTCCACCGCGCAGCCGGCGACGGCCGAGGGCCCGCTGTCGCCGCCACGGCCGCGCGCTTCCGCGGCGGCGCTGGTGCTGGCCACCCTCGCGGTCGGCTACACGCTGTGGGCGGCGCAGGAGGTGATCCTGCCGGTGCTGCTGGCCGCGTTCTTCGCCCTGATCGGCAACCCGCTGATCCGCGGCCTGCGCCGGCTGTACGTGCCGCGCTTCCTTACCGCGCTGCTGGTGCTGTTCGCCGGTACTTACCGGCGCCGGCGTGCTGGCCGTGCAACTGGCCGCACCGGCCAGCGAATGGGCCGAGCAGGCGCCGCGCGAGGCACGCCGGCTCGGCCGCCAGCTGCAGGACCTGACCCGGCCGATGCACGAGGCCAACCGCATCGCCGAGGACATGGCGCGCGCGGCCGCCGGCGAGACCAGCCGCAGGGTCGAGGTGGTGCGCACCCGGGTCGACGATCCCTATGCGGTGCTGACCCGCACCCCGCGCCTTACCGCCTCGGTGCTGGCGGTGGTGTTGCTGACGTTCTTCTTCATGGTCTTCGGCGGCAACCTGCAGCGCAACGCGATCGCGCTGCTGCCCGGGCGCCAGCAGAAGCGGTTCACCGTCGACATGCTGCACGCGATCGAGCACCAGGTTTCGCGCTACGTGCTGACCATCAGCGTGATCAACGCGGTGGTCGGCCTTACCTTCGCCGGGATCCTGTACCTGCTCAGGTTCCCGCCGCAGGAAGCGCTGCTGTGGGGGACGATGGTGATGCTGCTCAACTACGCGCCCTACGTGGGCCCGCTGATCGGCATGTGCATGATGCTGCTGGTCGGCTTCATCGCCTTCGACGACACCTGGCATTCGCTGCTGCCGGCAGCGCTGTACCTGCTGCTGCACACCGTCGAGGGCCAGATCATCACGCCTATCGTCCTGGGCCGGCGCATGGCGCTGTCGCCGCTGGTGCTGATCCCAGCGCTGATGCTGTTCGGCTGGCTGTGGGGCCTTATCGGCCTGCTGCTGGCGGTGCCGCTGCTGGTCTGCGTGAAGCTGGTGCTGGCCCAGATCGAGGGCCTGCAGGGCTGGGCGCGGCTGCTGGAATAGCCGCCTCTGGCCGTGGCCGTGCCTTTGCGGCCGTCTTGCCCCCTGCCGGTAAAGCGAGCCGAGCATCGCAGCGGCGGCGGGGCGAAGAGGCCCACATGTCTGGGCGCAGCGAGTCGTGGGCGTCCCCGCCGACGCGAGAAGCGCAGGGCACCGGCCGCACAGCGGCCGGATCGCGTCCCCGGCTGTGCTTTCTTTTGGTTACTTTTCTTTGCACAAGCAAAGAAAAGTGACTCGCTCGACGTGAAGCGGCGAGTGAAAGCTCCCGCCCCCGCAAGGTCCGGCCGTTGTCGAACACAGGCTTGCGGCCCTGTGATGCTCCGCGGGCAGGGCAGCCTCGAAGACTCCGCTTCGCCCGGCCGTGCCCATCTCCCGGACGGAGGCCTACAATGGCCCGGTGAGCTTCGCCGTCCGCGCCATCACCCTCGACCTCGACGACACCCTGTGGCCGTTCGCGCCGATCGGCGCGCGCATCGACCAGGTCCTGCACGACTGGATGCTCGAGCACAGCCCGGCCACCGCCACGATGTACCCGGTGCCGGCGATGCGCGAACTGCGCGAGCGCTCCTTCCGCGACAACCCGCAGCTGCACCACGACCTGTCGGCGCTGCGCCGGCTGACCCTGCGCGAGGCGCTGGAGAACAGCGGTGCGTCGCTGGGCCTGCTCGAACCGGCCTACGAGGCGTTCTACGCCGCGCGCAACCAAGGTCGAGTACTACCCCGACGCGCTCGACGCACTGGCCCGGATCGCGGCCCGGGTGCCGGTGGCGGCGCTGAGCAATGGCAACGCCGACCTGCAGCGGGTCGGCATCGCCCACCATTTCGCCTTCCAGCTCGGCGCGCGCGAACACGGCGCGGCCAAGCCCGAGGCCAGCATCTTCCACGCCGCCTGCGCGCGGCTGGGCTGTGGCCCCGGCGAGGTGCTGCACGTCGGCGACCACATCGAGATGGATGTCGCCGGCGCCGCCCGCGCCGGCCTGCGCAGCTGCTGGATCAACCGCGATGACCGCACGTGGGAGCACGCCGAGATCGTGCCCGACCTGCAGTTCACCACCCTGACCGCGCTGGCCGACTGGCTGGACGCGTCCGCCCGCGATTTCGCCCCGGAACACGCCGCATGAACCACCACGCCTGCTACGCCGATTCCGCCGGCACCGCCCTGCCGCTGCACCTGCTCGACCGCGACGGCTACGCCGGCTGGCGCGCCACCCAGCCGCCCGCGGTGATCGCGTGGCTGGACGCGCAGGAATTCCAGCCCACCCCGGGCACGGTGGCGCTGCTGCCGGGCGAGGGCGGGATCGGCGGCGCGGTGGTCGGCCCGGGCGACCGGCTCGATCCGTGCAGCTACGCGCACGCGCCGACCGCGCTGCCGGCGGGGGTGTGGGCGCCCGCGGGCGAGCTGCCCGCCGCGCAGCAGGCCGCCTTGCAGCTGGGCTGGGGCCCGGCGGCTACCGCTTCGACCGCTACCGGACCCCGCCGCGCCAGCCTGCGCGCCTGCGCCTGCCGCAGCTGGACGCCGAAGCGCTGGACGTGCTGCTGGCCACGGCGCGGGTACGCGACTGGGTCAACACGCCGACCTGGGACATGGGCCCGCAGCACCTGGAGGACATCGCCCGCGAACTGGCCGCCGAGCATGGCGCGCAGGTGGAGGTGGTCAGCGGCGACGCGCTGCTGGCGCGCAACTTCCCCGCCATCCACGCGGTCGGCCGCGCCTCGCATCGCGCGCCGCGGCTGATCGAGCTGCGCTGGGGCGACGCCTCGCATCCGCACGTGGTGCTGGTCGGCAAGGGCGTGTGCTTCGACACCGGCGGCCTGGACATCAAGCCGGCCGACGGCATGCGCAACATGAAGAAGGACATGGGCGGCGCCGCGCACGCGCTGGCGCTGGCCGCGCTGGTGATGGCGCGCAGGCTGCCGGTGCGGCTGAGCCTGCTGGTGCCGGCGGTGGAGAACGCGATCGGGCCCGACGCGTTCCGCCCGGGCGAAGTGATCGCCACCCGCGCCGGGGTCAGCGTGGAGATCGACAACACCGACGCCGAGGGCCGGGTGGTCCTGTGCGACGCGCTGACCTATGCCGGCGAACAGGCGCCGGCGCTGATCGTCGACTTCGCCACGCTCACCGGCGCCGCCCGCATCGCGCTGGGCCCGGACCTGCCGGCGCTGTTCGCCAACGACGACGCGCTGGCGGCCGAATGGATCGCCAGCGGCGAGCAGACCCGCGATCCGGTCTGGCGCATGCCGCTGTGGCGCCCGTACCTGCGCTACCTGACCAGCCATGTCGCCGACCTTACCAATGCCGGCTCGCGCATGGCCGGCGCGGTCACCGCCGCGCTGTACCTGGAGCGCTTCGTGCCCAAAGGCACCCAGTGGGCGCACCTGGACACCTACGCCTGGAACGACAACAGCCGCCCCGGCCGTCCCGCCGGCGGCGAAGCGCTCGGCCTGCGCTCGGCCCGGGCGCTGCTGAAGGGGCGCTACGGCGGCTGAGCCCATCGCAGCTCCGGGCTGGATATCCCCCGCGCGCTGGACGATGATCCTGCCTCTTCGCACGGGGAAGGCAGGATGCTGAAGCTGGGAAAGTTCGTATTGCTGCTCGCGGCGTTGATCGCCGGCCTGGGCGTGCTCGTCAACACGCTGCCATGGCTGGAATGGGGCCGGCACGGCGCGCCGATGCCGCCGGGAACCGAGGCACGCTGGCTGGGCTTCGCGCTGGTCGCGGGCGCCTGCCTGCTCGCGCGCCATGGCCTGGATGGCTGGCAGCGTGCGCGCGAAGCGGCTGAACTGGCCGCGGCGCGGCACGGCGACGCGTTCGAGTCGCGCGGCAGCTCGGGCGGGTTCCTGCTGATGGTGTCGCTCATCGCGCTGTTCGGCTTTGGTCCTATGGGCCGGCGTGCAGAAGAGCCGGTGGGACATGGCCCCGGTTTCGTTCGCGCTGCTGACCGTGTTCCTGCTGCTGGGCTGGCAGGTCGTGCGCCAGGTGCTGCGCCCCGGACCGATGCTGCGCATGGACGCCCGCGTCATCGACCACGCCCAGTACGGGCCGATCCCGTGGGGCAACGTGGTCGGCATGGAGCTGCAGAGCATCCGCGTCCGCCATTCAACCCAGTACACGCTGATGCTCGGCGTACGCGGCGCAAGACGCTACCTGCGCAACGCGCCGCCGCTCGCCCGCTGGCTGCAGGGGCGACGGATGCGCGGCGATGACGACCTTGCCGCGCTGCCGATCCCGCTCAACCTGCTGGAAAAGAGCCCGGACCTGATCCACCGTTCGGCACTCGCGCTGCGCCAGCGCCACGACGCGCCGTTCCTGGAGGACTGGCACCACCGCATGGAGCAGCGCGAAGTCGAGGCGCTGCTGCGGATGCAGGACCTGGATCGCGAGCACGACGACATCCTCGAGGAACTGCGCGCGTTGCCGGCGGATGCCGGCCCGGAGCGTATCGCCGCGCTCGATGCCCGGGTGCGCGAGCACTTCGCCGGCCAGAATGCGGCACTGCCGGAGCTCAGGGTCACCATGGACAGGCACGCGCGGCGGGCGAAGCAGGACATCCGCGGCCTGCGGATCATGCTGGTGGTCATAGTCGGCCTTACGCTGCTCTCGCTGGCGTTGCGCCTGCTGCGCTGAGCACCTGCCGCGGCCGGAGCCGCATGCTTCGGGTCAGCTGCCGACCGGGATGTCCGCTGCGACCTCGAAGCGGTCACGGCCGCCCCGCTTGGCCCGGTACAGGGCGCGGTCGGCGCGCCGCATCAGCATTTCGGCGGTGTCGCTGGCGCCCTCGAACGCCGCCACGCCGATCGACACCGTCACCGCCGGCAGCTCGCTGCCCAGGTGCTCGACCCGCATCGCCCGCACCGCCTCGACGATCTCGCCGGCGCGGCGTGCCGCCTGCTCGGCGGTCGCTTCCGGCAGGATCAGGGTGAATTCCTCGCCGCCATAGCGGCAGGCGATGTCCTCGCCGCGCGTCGCCGACTTCAGCAGGCGGCCGAACCCGGCCAGCAACGCGTCGCCACCGGGATGGCCGTGCAGGTCATTGAACGCCTTGAAATGGTCCAGGTCGAGCATCAGCAGGCCCAGCGGCAACGCGCGGCGCTCGCAGCGGGCCAGTTCGCGGGCCAGCGACTCCTCGAGGTAGCGGCGGTTGAACAGGCCGGTGAGCGGATCGCGGATCGACTGGATGCGCAGGCGCTCCTGCAGGGCCAGGTTGTGCAGGGCCATCGACAGCTGCTCGGTGGCCGCCTGCACCATATCCATCCGCTCGAGCATCGCCGGCGATGCCGACGACAGGTAGAGGAAACCCAGCTGGCTGCCCTGCGCGACCAGCGGCAGGCAGGCGGTGTTGAGCTCGACGTCGATCGCCGGCGGCTCGATGTGCGCGCAGCGCAGCGTCTCGCCATGCGCGCGCAGCAGGTGCGGCTGGCCCCGGCGCAGCGCCCAGCAGTGCTCCGGTGGCAGCAGCGCCGCGCTGCCGGCGGCGTGTTCGCCCCAGTGCGCCAGTTCCTCGGCGTAGTCCTGCGAGGCGCGGATCCGGTAGAGGGTGCCGCCGGTGCCCGGCAGCAGCCGCGACAGCAGCTGGCTGGTCAGCGCCACCGCTTCCTCGGGGTTCAGGCAGTTCTGCAGCAGGCCGCCGTAGCGGTTGAGTTCGGCCAGGTCGGCGGTGTGCCGCTCGAGCTGTTCGACCGAGTCGCGCAGGCGCAGGTTGGCCTCGGTACCGGCACGTTCGGCGCGGCCGCGGCGGCGGATCTCGCGCACCAGCATCCAGTACACCGCGCCGACTACCGCGATGCCCAGCGGAATGCCGAGCAGGGCCAGCCCGCGCAGGATGTCGGCGCTGCGCCGGCTGGACAGGCCGCGCTCGACGAGCAGTTCGCGCTCGCGTTCGAGCAGCTGCTGGGCCTTACTGCGGATGGCCGAGGAGACCTGCAGCATGTCGCGGTCGATGCCCGCCCGGGCAGCGGCCAGCCGCCCTGCCGGTAGCGCTCGAGCACGGTTTCGATCTGGGCGATGCGCCGGTCACGCAGGACACGCAGCGCCGCGACCCGCCGCACCTGTTGCGGGTTGTCGCGGACCAGGCCCGCCAGCCGGTCCAGCAGCGGCCCGATCTGTTCGCGGTTGGCCCGGTAGATGGCCAAGGTAGTCGACGTCGCCGGTCAGCAGGTAGCCGCGCTGGGCGGCCTCGGCGTCGCGCAGGCGCGCCTCGACCGCATCGACGCTGGCGATCACCTCGTTGGTGTGCGCCACCTGGTTGGCATCGGCGATGAAGCGCTGCGCGCCCAGCAGCACGCCCACGCCGATCGCGGCGAAGATCAGCGCGGCGACGGGCAGGCCGATCCGGTTGGCGAGATGCAGGCGGCGGGGCATGGCGGGAAGTGTGCGGGATGCGGCGGGGAACGACACCCCCTTGCAAGGGACATGCCGGGCAACGCCCGGCGTGCGCGGCTACAGCCAGCCCTTCTGCCGGGCCAGCCGCGCGGCCTCGACCCGGTTGCCGGCACCGAGCTTGCCGATCGCCTCGGACAGGTAGTTGCGCACCGTGCCCCGGGACAGGTTGAGCCGTGCGGCGATCTCGCCGGAGGAGCTGCCTTCGCCGGCCGGCAGGCGCAGCACCTGGCGTTCGCGGTCGTTGAGCGGGTCGGCCTCGCCCTGCGGCTTCCACCGCCAGCTCCGGGTCGATCGCGCGGCCGCCATGGCGGACCTTGCGCAGCGCTTCGGCCAGGCTGCGCTCGGCCGGCGCGTCCTTGAGCAGGTAGCCGACCACGCCGGCTTCCAGCGCGCGGCGCAGGAAACCGGTGCGGGCGAAGGTGGTGACGATCACCACCTTGACCGGCAGTTCGTGGCGGGCGATGCGCTGGGCCAGCTCCAGGCCGGTGAGGCCCGGCATCTCGATGTCGGTGACCAGCACGTCCGGCTGCAACCGCTGCACCTCGCGCCAGGCGCTCTCGCCGTCGGCGACGGCACCGACGACCTCGATGTCCGTTTCCATGCCCAGCAACGCGGCCAGCGCGCCACGGACCATCGCCTTGGTCTTCGGCCAGCAGGACGCGGATCATCGATGCGGATTGGTGGCGGACATGCGGACGACGTTAGCAGACCCCTGCGGGCCATGGCGCCGGGCTTGCCCCGCACGTCTTACCGCGGGAGGCGGCGGGGCAGGCCGCACGGTGGCGACGGCAGCGGGGGCAAACCCCGCGCTACGGATGCACGGGCTCGACCGGCAGCGGCGACCAGTGCGGCACCTCGGCCGACAGGCGGGTGCCACGAGGCGCGACCGGTTCGATGTCCAGGCTGCCACCCAGGGCCTGCAGGCGTTCGCGCATGCCATCCAGGCCATTGCCGGGCCGGATCGCGCCGCCGCGGCCGTCGTCCTCGACCTGCAACCGCCAGTGCTGCGCTTCGCGGCGCAGCGTGACCTGCACCCGGCTGGCGCGTGCATGCCGGTGGATATTGGTCACCGCCTCGCGCAGGCACAGGGCCAGCACGGTTTCCTGCGCCGGCGGCAGTTCGTCCGCGTCCGCGTCGACGGACAGCGCCACGCCCTCGCCCTGCAGTAGCACTTTCGCCGCGGCCAGTTCGGCCGCCAGCCCCGCGGCACGGATGCCGGTGACCGCGCGTCGCACCTGCGCCAACGCATCGCGCGCGACCTGGCCCCCAGCTCGCCGATCTCGCGCTGCGCCGCACGCGGATCAGACTCCAGCAGCCGGCCGGCCAAGTCGGCCTTCAGCGCCACCAGCGACAGGGTGTGGCCGAGCAGGTCGTGCAGGTCGCGGCCGATGCGCTCGCGCTCGGCGGTGGCGGCCAGGCGACGGACTTCATCCTGCGACAGGCGCAGCGCCGCATCCTTGCGCTGGCGCTGGCGCTCGACGTGGACGATCAGCCCGACCACCAGGGTGGTGACCGGCATCCACACCAGCGCCGACCACGGATAGCCGAGCCAGCGGGCAAACGCGAGCAGGGCGATGTTGGCCAGCAGCAGGGCCAGCGCGTACTGCCAGCCGCTGCGCCAGTGGTGCGCGCCGAGCATCACGCAGCCGAACACGAAATAGCTCATGCCGCCCGGGTACCACGGCAGCAAGGCTAAGGCACAGCGCCATCATGCCGACGGCACCCGCGGCGACCCGACGCATCGGCAGCACCATAGTGGCGACGTAGAGTGCGATGAACAGCGGATAGGACAGTGCGGTGAGCAGCCACCAGCGCGCGTCGTAGCCCTGCGTGGTGAATGTCGGCGTCACGAACACCCACATCGTCCACAGCAGGTGGACGAACTCGGCCCATGGCGGCGACCCGCGGCGCTGGCTGTGCGCCAGCACCGAATCGGGCGCGGGCCTGATCCAGCGGAGCAACGGTCCGCGAAACGGCGTGGCATGCATGGCGGGATACCCGGGTCAGGAGGTCGCCAGGGCGGCGACGGGCCAGGAACAGGAACAGCGCGGTGACGCCCAGCAGGATCACCACCGCCGCCCAAGGCGTGGCGCCGTCGCCGAAGCCGGCCTGCGCCTGCGCGATCCGGGCCAGATGGTACGCCGGCCACAGCGGCGCGATCGACTTCAGCGCGGCCGGCAGCATCGACAGCGGGAGGAACAGCCCCGACAGGAACGCCATCGGCAGGTACACCAGGTTGATCAGCGCCGGCGCGCCGCGACCGCCGACCAGGGTGCCCAGCCACAGGCCCAGCGCACTGAACGGCAACACGCCCAGCAGGCCGGTCGCGAACAGGCCCGACCACTGCGCCGGCGCCAGCCGCACGCCGGCCACGGTCGCGCCGAGCAGTGCCAGCAGCACCAGCACGATCGCGGCGAACAGCATCGCCATCGCCACCTTGGCCAGCAGGTAGGCGCCCGGCGGCATCGGCTGGGCGCGCTTGAGCAGCAGCAGGCCCTGCTCGCGGTCCAGCGCCACGGTCACGCCGAAGCCGAACAGGGCCACGCCCATGACCCCGAACACGCTGTAGCCGGCGAGCAGGAAGCGCGCGGCCTCCGGCGAGCGGTTGGCGCCGAACACCTCGCCGAACAGCAGGTAGAACAGCGGCGGGAACAGCAGCACCGGCAACGAGAACGAGGGCGAGCGCAGCAGGCGCAGGAATTCGTAGCGCGCCTCCTGCAGGCAGGGGTTCCAGCGCGGCGTACCGGCAGCGGCGACGGTGTTCGTGGCGTCCATCAGGCGGCCTCCTCCAGCAGGTCGGCGGGTTGCGCGGGTTCGCCGGTCAGGGCGAGGAAGGCGTCGGCCAGGCCGGCGCGGCGCACTTCCAGTTCCGACAGCGACGGGTCTTCGGCCAGCAGCCGGCGCACCACCGGCTCGGCCTGCGCGGCGACGATCTCCAGGCGCCCGTCGATGCCCGCGCGCGCCTCCTGCACGCCCGGCCACGCCGACACCCGCGCCGGCGACAGCGACGAGATGCAGCCGATCCGGCGCTGCGCCACCCGCGCGCGCATCTCCTCCACGCTGCCCTGCGCCAGCAGCCGGCCGTGGTCGATCACCATCACCCGGTCGGCCAGCGCCTCGGCTTCCTCCAGGTAATGGGTGGTCAGCAGCACCGCGCAGCCCTGCGCGGCCAGTTCGCGGATCGCCCGCCACAGGCCCTGCCGTGCATCGATGTCCAGGCCGGTGGTGGGCTCGTCGAGGAACAGCAGCTGCGGCCGGCCGCACACGGCCATGGCGAACTGCACGCGCCGCTGCTGGCCGCCGGAGAGCTGGCCGTAGCGGCGCTGCTGCACCGTTTCCAGCCCGGCCAAAGCCAGGCATTTCGTCGAGCCCGCGCGGCTGCGGGTAGTAGCTGCGGGCCAGCGCGACCAGTTCGCGCACTTTCAATGTGTCGGGGATGCCGGCGGTCTGCAGCATCACCCCGGTGCGGCGCCGCGCCTGCAGCGAGTGCGGCGGCTGGCCGAACAGCTCGACGTGGCCGGCGTCTGGCGACTGCAGCCCGAGCAGCAGGCCGATGGCGGTGCTCTTGCCCGCGCCATTGGGGCCGAGCAGGGCCAGGGACCTTACCCGGCATGCAGGTCCAGGTCGAGCCGGTCCAGCGCGAGGGTCTTGCCGTAGTGCTTGCGGGCCTGTCGCGCAGGCGCGCCAGCGGCGCGCGGGGTGCGGTGTCCATGGCGGTAGCGTCCGGTGGGAACTCGCCGCCAGTCTCGGCGGCCGCCGTCCTCCGTTGCAGTCACCACGCGCATCCAAAGCACATGACAGCTGTCACTACGTCGGGGCCGCACGCGCCGGCAGGATGCGCCGTGCCGGGAACGCCGGTCGAAAACCCGCAGCGCCGTTCGTCCCAGTATGGGTGCGGCCTCCCGCGGAGAAAGTGACTTCCGGCAACTGGCCGCCGTGTACCCTTGCCGCCGACACTGGAATGGAACCCCGCAGAGAACACGATGAACGCTTCCGCTGAACTGCTCAAGGAATTGCGCCTGGAACGCAGCAAGACCCCCTCCACGCCGCCGCCGTCACGGCGCGGGTTGTGGATCGGGCTGGGCGTGGCCGCCGCCGTGCTGCTCGCGCTCGCCGCCCGGGCGCTGCTCGGCCGTGAGCAGGCGCCGGAAGTGCGGACCGCGCCGGCGGTGGCGATGTCCTCCGGCGGCGCCGCCAGTGCGTCGGTGCTCGATGCCAGCGGCTATATCGTGGCCCGGCGCATGGCCACCGTCTCGGCCAAGGTCACCGGCCGGGTCAAGGAAGTGCTGATCGAGGAAGGCATGCGCGTGGAGGAAGGCCAGGTGCTGGCCCGCCTCGACCCGATCGACGCCGACGCCCAGCGCACGCTGGCCGCCTCGCAGGTGGCCGCGTCCAGGAGCCCGCCCGATAGCGTGCAGGCGCAGCTGGTGGAGGCCGAGGCCAACGCCAACCGCCTGTCGAAGCTGGTCGGGCAACAGCTGGTCTCGCGCGCCCAGTACGACCAAGGCCATCGCCCAGCGCAACGCGCTGCGCGCGCAGCTGGCTACCGCCCACCGCAACGCCCAGGTCGCCGGCGACCAGCTGCGCATCGCCGGCCAAGGGCGTGGACAACACCATCGTCCGCGCGCCGTTCGCCGGCATCGTCACCTCCAAGGCGGCGCAGCCGGGCGAGATCGTCTCGCCGCTGGCCACCGGCGGCTACACCCGCACCGGCATCGGCACGATCGTCGACATGGAGTCGCTGGAAGTCGAGGTCGAGGTGGGCGAGTCCTACATCGGCCGGGTGCAGCCGAAGATGCCGGTGGAGATCGTGCTCAACGCCTATCCGGACTGGCGCATCCCCGGCGAGGTGATCGCGATCATCCCGGCCGCCGACCGCGGCAAGGCCACGGTCAAGGTGCGCGTTGCCCTGAAGGAGAAGGACGCGCGCATCGTTCCGGACATGGGCGTGCGGGTCAGCTTCCTCGAGGCCGCGCAGCCCGCCGGCGAACAGAAGCCGCAGGGCGTGCGCGTGCCGGCCGGAGCGATCGTGCAGCGCGATGGCGCCGAGGTGGCGTTCGTGCTCGGCGACGAGGACGTGGTCGAACAGCGCGCGATCAAGCCCGGCATCGCGATGGGCAAGGACCGGCAGGTGCTGTCGGGCCTGACCGCCGGCGAGACCGTGGTGCTCGATGCGCCGGAAACGCTGCAGGACGGCGACGCGGTGCGCCTGGCCGGCGCCGGCGAGGCGCAGTGAGTTCCGATCGACCGTGACAAACGCGCCTGGCGGCGCGAACCATCCCGAACCCCGCCTGCGCGGCATGCGCGCAGGCCACGACGAGGAAGCAAAGCGATGTCGACCCCATCACCCTCCGCAACATCACCAAGACCTACCAGCGCGGCCCGGAGAAGGTGCAGGTGCTGCACGGCATCGACCTGGACATTCCCAAGGGCGATTTCGTCGCGCTGATGGGACCGTCCGGCTCGGGCAAGACCACCCTGCTGAACCTGATCGGCGGCCTGGACACGCCCAGCGGCGGCGAGATCGAGATCGAGGGCGAGCGCATCGACCGGCTCTCGGCCGGCCAGCTGTCGAACTGGCGCAGCCACCATGTCGGCTTCGTGTTCCAGTTCTACAACCTGATGCCGATGCTGACCGCGCAGAAGAACGTCGAGCTGCCGCTGCTGCTGACCAGCCTGGGCGCAGCCGACCGGGCGCGCCGCGCGCAGATCGCGCTGACCCTTTATCGGCCTTACCGACCGCCGCAGCCACCGCCCGAACGAACTGTCCGGCGGCCAGCAGCAGCGCGTGGCGATCGCCCGGGCGATCGTCTCCGACCCGACCTTCCTGATCTGCGACGAGCCCACCGGCGACCTGGACCGGCATTCGGCCGAGGAGATCCTCGACCTGCTGCGCATGCTCAACCGCGAGCACGGCAAGACCATCATCATGGTCACCCACGATCCCAAGGCCGCCGAGTACGCGACCCACACCATCCACCTGGACAAGGGCGAACTGGCCGACGCGCCGGTCGCGCACTAAGCCGAGGGCACCGCGATGAAATATCTCTCGCTCGTCTGGGCGCAGCTGTTCCGCAGCAAGACGCGGACGCTGTTGACCCTGCTGTCGGTGGTCACCGCCTTCCTGCTGTTCGGCATGCTCGATTCGGTGCGCGTGGCGTTCAACTCCGGCGGCAGCGTCGATGGCGCCAACCGCCTTAGTCACCACCTCGCGCCTGTCGATCACCCAGAGCCTGCCGGTGCGGCTGCAGGAGCAGATCCGCACCGTGTCCGGGGTCAAGGACGTGACCTACGCGATGTGGTTCGGCGGCATCTACCAGGGACCCGAAGAATTTCTTCCCCAGCTTCTCGGTCGCGCCCAACTACTTCGACGTGTACTCCAACCTGCAGCTGCCGCCGGAGCAGCTCAAGGCCTTCCATGACACGCAGACCGGCGCGGTGGTCGGCGAGACCCTTACCCAAGGAGTTCGGCTGGAAGATCGGCGACACCATCCCGCTGCAGGCCACGATCTTCCCGCGCCAGGCAGCAACGACTGGCCGCTGACCCTGGTCGGCATCTTCCGCTCCAAGGACCGTGCCGCGGCCAGCGGCGAGGAACGCCAGCTGGTGATGAACTGGAAGTACTTCGACGAGTCCAACGACTACATCAAGGGCCAGGTCAGCTGGTACACGGTCGCGCTGGACAACGCCGACCATGCCTCGCGCGTGGCCCAGGCGATCGATGCGCTGTCGCTGAACTCCGACCGCGAGACCAAGAGCCAGACCGAGTCGGCGTTCCAGCAGTCCTTCGCCAAGCAGTTCGCCGACATCGGCCTGATCGTCACCTCGATCATGGGCGCGGTGTTCTTCACCCTGCTGCTGCTGACCGGCAACACCATGGCCCAGGCGGTGCGTGAACGCATCCCGGAGCTGGCGATCCTCAAGACGCTGGGCTTCAAGGACGGGCTGGTGCTGGTGCTGGTGCTGGTCGAATCGGTGCTGCTGGTCGGCCTGGGCGGCGTGATCGGCATGGGGCTGGCGCGGGTGCTCCTGCCCGGGCTGGCGAGCAAAGCGCAGGGCATGTTGCCGGCGACCATCCCGCTGCAGACCTGGATCGTGGGCGCCGTGCTGATCGTGCTGATCGGCCTGGTGGTGGGCGTGCTGCCGGCGCTGCGCGCCAAGCGGCTGAAGATCGTCGATGCGCTGGCCGGACGCTGAGGAGAGCCGATCATGAAGAAGCAATGGCTGTGGAACCTGCTCACGATCGTGCTGCTCGTCGTGGGCCTTATCGCATGGATTTTCCTGCCCTGGCAGGGGCGTACTGGCCGTGGCGGTGCTGTTGGCGCTGTGGCTGTTCCTGACCCGCAGCGGCCGGCTGGCACTGGCCGCCACCGGGATCGGCATCGCCAGCCTGCCGCAGCGCTGGGGTGCGTCGTCGGTCATTGTCGTGGGCATCGCCGGCGTGGTCGCGGTGCTGGTGGCGATGCTGTCGATGGGTCGCGGTTTCCAGACCACGATGAACAGCACCGGCGACGAGAGCACCGCGCTGGTGCTGCGCGCCGGATCGCAGGCCGAGACCAACTCGGTGATCATGCGCGACCAGGTGCCGCTGATCTCCAGCCTGCCCGGCATCGCCCGCGACGGCGAAGGCCGGCCGATGGTCTCGCCGGAACTGTCGCAGGTGGTGAACCCATTCTCGCGCGAGGACGGCAACGACGTCAACGCGCAGTTCCGCGGCGTCGGCGAACTGGGCTGGGCGGTGCACGACAAGGTCAAGATCGTCGAAGGCCGCAAGTACGGCAGCGGCCTGCGCGAGATCGTGGTCGGCCAGGGCGCACAGAAGCAGTTCCGCGACCTGGAGGTCGGCAGCACGCTCAACCTCGGCAACCAGCAGTGGCAGGTGGTCGGCAAGTTCGCCTCCGGCGACGTCCACGATTCGGAGATCTGGACCGACGCCGAGACGCTGGCCGGCACCTACAACCGCGGCGCCTTGGCAGCTGGTCAGCGTGCGCACCGAGGGCAAGCCCGGCTTCGAGCAGTTCAAGGCAGCGATGGCGGCCGATCCGCGGCTCAAGCTCGACGTGGAGACCACCAAGGCCTACTACGCCAAGCAGAGCGGCCAGCTCAACCAGCTGCTGACCATCCTCGGCACGGTGATCGGCGCGATCATGGCGGTGGGCGCGGTGTTCGGCGCGCTCAACACCATGTACGCGGCCGTGGCCGGGCGGGCGCGCGAGATCGCGACGATGCGCGCGATCGGCTTCCGCGGCCTGCCGGTGGTGGTGGCGGTGATGCTGGAGACGATGCTGCTGGCGCTGCTCGGCGGCGTGCTCGGCGGGCTGCTGGCCTTACTGATCTTCAACGGCTACAGCGCCTCGACCATGGGCAGCAACTTCAGCGCGGTGGTGTTCCAGTTCAAGGTGACGCCCGAGCTGCTGTGGTCGGGCCTGAAGTGGGCACTGGGGATTGGCCTTAGTCGGCGGGCTGTTCCCGGCACTGCGCGCGGCGCGACTGCCGATCACCACCGCCCTGCGCGCGCTCTGAGCCGCACCCGGGTGTCGTCATGCACGCCGGCTCCGCTGAACGGAGCCGGCGCTGTCATCACCCTGTCACCGTAATGCGGTAGAAGGGGCAGCCGGTCGCGCGCTACGGTGTGGCGCCGTCGTCACTGCGACCGCCATGTCCGCCGTATCCGTCTCCGCCCGCGCGTGGCCACGAGGCCTCGCCGCCTTAGCTGCTGCTGGCCTGCGCCTGCCTGCTGCTCGCCGGCTTCACCCGCTCGCCCGGCCTTGCCGACCCGGCCGGCGCGCTCGGCGCGCGCCTTGTCGCGCCCGGCGGCGTATCGCCGTTGCTGCCGCGCGCACGGATCGAAGCCCTGCTCGCCAGCGTGCCCAACCGCACCGGCTACGTGACCACGCCTGCCGGCGTGTCCGTGTTCTGGCGCGCGCTCGACCCGGGCGACTACCACATGCACTACGCCTGCAGGGGGCCGGCACGGCGGCGAAAGCAGGCGCATGGACTACACCCTGTCGCTGCGCGCGCCGGGCGAAGCGGTCACCCCGCGCGGCACGGTGGTCCTGCTGCACGGCTGGATGATGGACGGCGGCTCGCTGCTGCCGTGGTCGGTGGAACTGGCCCAGCGCGGCTACCGCACCATCGCCATCGACCTGCGCAACCACGGCCGCTCCGGTCCCGGCGCGTCGGGCTACGGCACGCGCGAGGCCGGGGACGTGGTCGCCGTGCTGCGCCAGCTGCGCGCCCAGGGCGAGGTGGTCGGCCCGCTGCACGTGATGGGCGTGTCCTACGGCGCGGCCACCGCGATCTTCACTGCACGCGAGCTCGGCGCCGGCGGCGCGCAGGTCGACGACCTGCAGCTCGGCGGCGTGGTGGCGATGGAATCGTTCGACAACGCCGGCCGCGCGATCCGCGACATGGTCCCGCACATGCTGCAGCGCGCGCCGGACAGCCTCGGCGAACGCCTGTCGCAGGACTGGCTGCGCTGGCGCTTCGATCGCGCCACCCCAAAAGCGCGATCGCCACGGCCGACCGTCGCCTGCAGCTGGACCTTGATCGTGTCGACGTCGGCGCCGCGCTGGCGCTGGCCCCGGCCTGCGTGCTGCTGCTGCACGGCAGCGACGATGCGCACGTGCCGGTCGCGCACGGCCGCGCCCTTACCGCAGCCGCACCGCGCGCGCGCTACCTAACTGGCCGGCGAGGACCACCTGAGCCTGCCGATGCGGCTGGACCGGCTGGCACCGACGATCGAGGACTGGTTCGCGCGCACGCCGGACAGCACCGGCGCCTGCCCGCAGCCGCTGCCTCCGGGCCACGCGTGATCCGCTGCCTCGCCGCCCGCGACGCGGCCGGCACCGGCGCGAACATGCCGGCGGGCCGTCGAAGCCGGCCTGCGTCTCCTACGCGCCGGCGTACTCCGCGGTCGGCTGCAGCAGCAGTCCGGACCAGGATTCCCGGCGGAGCCCGTCGGCGATGCCGGCGGAGACCACCATGAATCCGGGGCCATGCAGCGTGCGGAAAAGAGCCCGATCCCCCGCCTTCGCTTCATCGATCGCCACGGCGCCGGTGAAGCAGGGCTTGCCGAACCGGAGGCGGTAGCGGGAGCCTTCCAGGCGCGTGGCATCGATGCAGCCGACCACGTTGACGGCGGAATAGCCGTGCACTTCCCCGCCCGAAGCACGGTCGCGCAGCACCACGGGATAGGCATCCATGTTGTCGACCCCGAGTCCGGCCAAGGCACGACAGCAGCCGGTTCGACATCACCGGCACGGTGGAATCGAAGAAGTCCGGCAACGTTTCGCCATGCGTGGAATCAAGCATCAGTGCAGGGAGCTTCGGCGGCGCGCCGAACCTGCAGCCCTCGATCCAGCTCGGCGCGTCTTCCCCGGTCGCGCACCCGACCAGCCGGCGCATGCCCTGCCGCTCGAGAAGGTTCTGCCTGAGGAAATAGAACATGCAGCCGTGCCCCGCGTGTTTCCCGGTGTTGTTGCCGGAACGCTAGCGCATCGCCCGGCGCCGGCTGCGCCACAGGCCCTCGCCGGCGTAGATCGCCAGGCCCAGCCAGATCGCCCCGAAACCCAGCGCACGCGCCGCGCCGAACGGTTCGTGGAAGAACCACACCCCCGACAGCAGCGCCAGCGTCGGCGCGATGTACTGCAGCAGCCCGACCACGCTCAGCGGGATCCGGCGCACGCCGTAGGCGAAGCCGATCAGCGGCACCGCGGTGACCACGCCACCGAACACCAGCAGCAGGTCGATGCCCAGGCCCCAGTCGCCGGCGAAGCCGCCGCCGTGGCCGGCCTCGGCCCATAGCACCCAGGCCAGCGACGGCAGCAACAGGTACAGGCTTTCCATACCCAGCCCGGCCACCGGGTCGACCGCGACCAGCTTGCGCACCAGTCCATACAGGCCGAAGGAGGCAGCCAGGCCCAGCGCGATCCACGGCGGCGAACCGGCGCTGACCGTCAGCCAAGGCCACGCCGGCAGCGGCGCAGCCGACCGCGATCCACTGCAGCCGGCGCAGCCGCTCGTGCAGCACCAGCACGCCCAGCACCACGTTGACCAGCGGATTGATGAAGTAGCCCAGGCTGGTCTCGACCACGTGGCCGGCGTTGACCGCCCATATGTACAGGCCCCAGTTGACCGCGATCAGCACCGCGCTCGCCGCCAGCGCCGGCAACACCCGTGGCTGCGCGGCCAGCCGCCGCAGCCAGCCCCGGCCTTCGCGCAGCAGCAGCCAGCCGACCACCAGCAGCGCGCTCCAGATCACCCGGTGGGCCATGATCTGCAGCGCCGGTACGGCCTTGAGCAGGTGCCAGTACAGCGGTACCACGCCCCAGATGACGAAGGTACCGGCGGTGACCGCTGGGGCCGCGGCGGTCGATGCCCGCAGGCGCGGTCACCGGCGCAGGACCTTGGCCAGGGTGATGATCACCACGCCGGCCAGGATCACCGCCATCGCGCCGAGGTCGTGCGCGGTGAAGCGCTCGCTGCCCAGCCATGCGCCGAGCGCGACCGCGATCGCCGGATTGACATAGGCATAACTGCTGACCAGCACCGGGCGCACGTGGTGCAGCAGCCAAGGTGTAGGCGCTGAAGGCGATGATCGAGCCGAACACCGCCAGGTACAGCGCCAGCCAGGCTGGCGTGCAGGGTGGGCGTGGCGGCGAAGCTTTCGCCGCGCAGCAGGCCGACGGCCACCAGCAGCACGCCACCGCACAGCATCTGCGAGGCGGCAGCCATGAACGGCGACGGCAGGTCGCGCCCGCGCGACCACACCGAACCGAACGCCCAGCCCACCGGCGCGACCAGCAGCAGCACCAGCCCGGCCGGGCTGGCCTTCAGGCTGCTGCCGGCGTTGAGCCAGAGCACGCCGGCGAAGCCGGTGGCGATGCCCAGCCACTCGATCCGGCTGGGGCGCTGGCCGTAGATCATGCCGAACAGGCCCATCCACAGCGGCACCGACGCCACCGCCACCGCGGCCAGCCCCGAGGACACGCTCTGTTCGGCTGGACCACGCAACCGTTGCCGAGCAGCAGCAACAGCAGCGCCATCACCGCCAGGTTCTTCCATTGCGCAGGCGTGGGCGCGGCCACGCCGCGCCAGCGCAGGAACGCATACATGGCGCCGCCGGCGACCACGAAGCGGCCCCCGGACACGGCCAGCAACGGCGGCCAGCCGCCCTCCAGGCGAAGCGGATTCCCAGGTAGGTCGAACCCCAGACCAGGTAGACGATAGCCAGGGGGCGACGACGACGGCCAGGCCTGCGGCGCGCGCCGGAGCCTGTGCGGAAACGGACATGGGGGAGGAGACCGCAAGAGACGGTTGCAGATTCTAATGCAGCCATCCGGCCGCATTCGCCGGGCAGGCGGAGATTCAGCGTTTCAGGCGCGCGCCTGAAGCGACGGCAACGGACCGGAACCGGGCCTTCACGCGGCACCGCCGGTCGGCGCAGAATCGGCCCAGATCCCACGAGGAACGCCATCATGCGTCCGCTTTTCCTCATTCCCCTGCTCGCCGCCCTGCTGGTCCTGCCGGCCCATACCGCGAATACCGTCACCGACCCGTCGCGGCCGCGCAGCCTGCCCGCCGAAGGCGCGGTCAGCGTGGACTGGACCGACCCCGGCGCGTTCTCCGACCTGCGCTTCAGCAACAACCGCTGGGAAGCGCAGCAGGGCGACTGGGTGACCACCCTTTACCCAGCACCTGCAGGAGGAAGCTGCCAAACGCCTGCCAGCCGGGCAGCAGATGGCCGTCACCATCACCGACATCCAGCGCGCCGGCCGCTACGAACCGTGGCTGGGCATCAACCACAGCCACGTGCGGGTGATGCGCGACGTCTATCCGCCGCGGATGACGCTCAACGTGCGCATCACCGGCGCCGACGGCCAGGTGCTGGCCGAGGGCGAGCGCAAGCTGGCAGACATGAGCTACCTGCAGGGATCGATGCCCACCGACACCGACAACCTGCGGTTCGAGAAGCGGATGATCGACACCTGGCTGCGGCGCGAACTGCCGGCACCGTCGCGGGCCGTGGCCAGCGGCGAAGCGGACTGATCAGAACTCCGGCGCCAGCGCCCGTTCGATGTGTTCGCGCGGCACGTTGGTGTAGTTCTTCGGCAGTTCGGCGACCACGCGGCTGCGCGCCTCGCCGTGCAGCAGCGGACGGATCTGGCCGAGCGTCTGCGGATCGGCGGCCAAGGACCATAGGTGCGCGTAGCGGCCATCCAGCGCGGCCTTATTGAGGTGCAGCGCCAGCTGGCGGGCGAAGGAGGCCTCCTCGGCCTCGCGTGCCGGCATGTCGGCCGGCATCACCGACGGCATCACGCCTTCGGCTGGATCCAGTGCCAGCGCCTCTTCCTTATGTGCAGCCGCACCGCACCTTTCTCGCCTCCCCGGGTTGCGGAACAGCCGCGCCGACGCACCATCGGCGACCAGCACCCAGGTTTCACGGGGGAGCCTGCGCATGGTTTTTCCTGTCTGCGGCGGGGTTGCAGCGAAGGTAGGAAGCGGCGTGTTAGTGCGCCGCGCACGGTTCGTCAGTATTTCGTGCGCATGCCGGCCGGCTTGCGCCCCACGGCCGGCGCCCCCACCTTCCCACGCACGCCGGTCGTGCATGATCGGCCTGCCCCTCTCCCCGACGGAAAGCCCATGAGCCGCTTCGACCTCAGCCCGCCCACCCCGGCCCAGCACGACGCACTGGTCGCCGGCCTGTCGCCGGACGAACGCAGGGTCCTGCTCCAGCACGGCACCGAGGCGCCGTTCTGCGGCGTGTTCCTCGACAACAAGCGCGAAGGCACCTACTGCTGCCGCCTGTGCGGCCTGCCGCTGTTCCGCTCCAGCACCAAGTTCGACTCCGGCACCGGCTGGCCGAGCTTCTTCGCCCCGTATGACGAGGCCCATGTCGGCCGCATCCGCGACACCAGCCACGGCATGATCCGCACCGAGATCGTCTGCGCGCGCTGCGGCAGCCATCTCGGCCATGTCTTCCCCGACGGCCCGCCGCCGACGCATGAACGGCACTGCCTCAATTCGGTGTCGCTGGCTTTCACCGAGGCTGCGCAGCCGCTGCCCGATCCGCTGCACCGCGGCGGCGCCGAGGGCGGACCTGCCTGAACCGGCGGGTCCGGCGGCGCGGCGCGTTACCATGCCGGCTCCGCACGGCGAGGACTCAGGCGAATGAAGTACCTGTTGCTGGTGTACACCGACCCGGACCTGCTCGAAGCGCTGCCCGCCGCCGAATACGACGCGCACATGCGCGGCTGCATCCGCGACGCCGACGCCCTGCACGCCAAGGGCACCCTGCTGGGCAGCAACAAGCTCGAATCGCCGGCGCAGGCGCGCACGGTGCGCGTGCGCGAAGGCCGCACCAGCGTGTTCGACGGTCCGTTCGCCGAGACCAAGGAAGTGCTGGCCGGCTACAACCTGATCGAAGCCGGTTCGATGGAAGAAGCGGTCGAGCTGGCCAGGAAGTTCCCATGGGCCCGCTACGGCGCGATGGAAGTGCGCCCGGTCGCCGACATGGACGCCGAGCGCGTGCGCGTCGGCGCCTGAGCCCGTCGCGCCGGATCCACGTTTCACGCCGCCTGCGCAGCCGCCCCTGCTAGCGTGCGCCTCCGTTCCGGAGGAGCCGCGTGATGCGCATCCTGGTCCTGCTGTTCGCCCTCGCCATGCCGGTGGTGTCGTGGCTGTCGCAGTCCGGCGCATTCGGACCCGACAACGGCACCATCTCCGACCGCTACCCGACCCTGCTGGTCGCCGCCGGCTACGCATTCTCGATCTGGGGGCTGATCTTCCTGCTCGACGTGGCCTATGCCGCCTGCCAGCAGCTCGGCACCCGACCCCGCACCGACCCGCTGCTCGATCGCATCGCGCCGGCCACGGCAGGCGGGTTCGCATTGACCGCGGCATGGATGCCGCTTTTTCGCAGGGTCTGTTCGGCCTGTGCCTGCTGGTGATCTTCGCCGCCCTCGCCTGCCTTACCCAGGCCGCGCTGCAGGTCGCACGCGCCCCCGACCGCGCATGGGCGTGGTTGCCGCTGTCGCTGCACGCCGGCTGGCTGTCGCTGGCCGCCTTCCTCAACCTGTACTATAGGCGGGACTGGCCTACGGCTGGACCCACCCGACCGCGCAGCTCGCGGCAAGCCTGCTGTTGTTCCTGCTCGCGGCGGTAGTGCTGCTCGAACTGAACCGGCGCATGCGCGGCAACATCGCCTACGTCGCCGCCGCCGTATGGGGCCTTACCGCGGTATGGGTCGAGCAATCGGAGTCGGCATTGCCCGGCGCCGATACCGCCGCCGCGGTGGCGATCGCCATTGCCGTGGTCCTGCTGCTGCAGACCGCGTGGCTGTACCGGCGCCGGCAGCGCGCCGGACTGGGCACCGCGGCGATCGGCGGCCAGTCGCTGCGCTGAGGCCGGACCGCGGACGCGCTCAGGTGCAAGCGGCCGAATCCCGGATCGTCACGCAATGGCGGAATCCCGCCGGCAATCCTTCGACCTTGCGACGATTGCCGACGGTGAGCGCGAACGTATCCAGGGTCTGCTGCCGGCATGCGCCGGCCGCCTGCGGCGCAGCGGCCACGGCGCCCGCGGCGGCCTCGCAGCGCTCCTCGTAGATCCGGTAGTGGCAGCCCCGCTGGCGCTGGTGAAGCACTCGAAAGTGGCGACGCCGTCGGCCAGCGTGGTCTTGCTGAACAGGGTCTCGTCGCCGTCATCGACGACGCGGGTGATGCTGGTGGTGCTGGCCTGCGCGCAGCCGAACAGCGACAGCAGGCACGACAGCAGGGTGGTCAACAGGTTCATGGCAGACCTCGGAGCGCGGAACCGGCACGCGCAAGCGGGTGCACGGGGCGGATCGGATATCGCGGTTCGTCGGGTCGTGGATCGTGGATGGACATGCGGCAACTCCTTCTGGATGCATGGACGCGGCGCTACCGCCGCAACGTGGCGCGCGGACGCCTCACATTCCCCTGAACAGGGCCATGAACGGCACGCTGACCGGCAACGTTTCACTGCGCCCCTTGAGCCGCAGCGTGCCCTTGCCGCTGTCGTCGCGGACCACCGAGGCCACCGCCTTGAGATTGACGATGGTGGAGCGGTGGATCTGGCGGAACTGGTGCGGATCCAGCGCCTCCAGCAGTTCCTTCAGCGGCGTGCGCAGCAGCGCCTCGCCCTCGGCGGTCACCACCACGGTGTACTTGCTGTCGGCGCGGAAGTAGGCGACCTCGTCGAGCATGATCAGCTTCGTCTCGCGGCCGCTGTTGGCGGTGATCCAGGCCAGCGGCGGCGTGCTCGGCGCCTGCTCCGGCGGACGCTGCGCCAGCTGCCGCAGCAGCGCGTCGAGCGTGGCCTTATCGGGACGGCCGGCGGCGACGCGTGCCTGCAGCCGCTGCACCGTGGCCTGCAGGCGGTCGCGCGTGATCGGCTTGAGCAGGTAGTCGACCGCGCCCTTCTCGAATGCGTCGATCGCGTACTGGTCGTAGGCAGTGACGAACACCACCCGGGTGCGCGGACTGACCTCGGCCAGCGCCGCGGCGACCTCGATCCCGGTCAGGCCGGGCATGCGGATGTCGAGGAAGGCCACGTCCGGCTTGTGCTCGGCGATGGCCTCCAGTGCGCTGGCCCCGTCCTCGCACTCGGCGACCACGCGCAACCCCGGCCACACCTCGCCCAGCTGCAGCAGCAGCGAGGTGCGCAGCAGTTCCTCGTCCTCGGCGACGACGCACTCAAACATGGGAATTCTCTCCGGGGACCGGCGGCGGCACCGCGGCGCCGGCCAGCGCCGCAGGCAGCGGCAGGGTCAGGGTGGCGGCCACGCCGCTGGGGAAGTTGGAGACGATCGAGAACGCCGCGCGCTCGCCCCAGGTCAGGCGCAGGCGCTCGCGCAGGTTCTTCAGGCCGATACCGGTGCCGCCGGTGGCGCCGCCGAAACCCTGGCCGTCGTCGGCCACGGTGACGGTGGCGTGGTCATCGAAGCGGCGCGCCAGGATCCACACGGTGCCGCCGCCGGGCTTGGGCTCGAGGCCGTGCTTGATCGCGTTCTCGACCAGGGTCTGCAGCATCATCGACGGCAGCTGCAGCGCCTTCAGCGCGTCCGGCACTTCCACCTGCAGCTCCAGGCGCGCACCCATGCGGATCTTGAGGATCTCCAGGTAAGCGCGGGTCCGCTCCAGCTCCTCGCCCAGCGTGGACAGTGCGTCATGTTCGCGCGGCAGCGAACGGCGCAGGTACTGGATCAGGTGGCCGAGCATCTCGTCGGCGCGTGGCGGATCAGTGCGCGCCAGCACCTGGGCATTGGCCAGGTAAGGGTGTTGTAGAGGAAGTGCGGTTCGACCTGGGCCTGCAGCAGGTTCAGCCGGGCCACGGTCAGGGCGTTGTCGGTGGCGCTGCGTTCGGCCTGCGCCTGCTCGTCGCGGCGCTGCTCGGCCACGCGCCGGGTGACCGAGCGCTGCAGGGCCTCGGCGTTCTCGTAGCTGGTGCCCTCGTCGAGCGCGAACAGGTCGACCCAGTGCGGCGCGTCCGGCTCGCACAGCAGCGTGGCGCTGCTGGTGCCGTTGCCCGGGACCACCGTGGCCAGCACCCGGTCGCGGGTGATGGCGAAGCGCGCCAGCACGTTCCAGCGCGAAGGCTGGATGCCGCCGAACGGATCGGTGCGGCGCACCTTGGCCCGCACCTGCAGGCTGCCGCGCGAGGCTTCGATGTCCTCGACCCGCGGCAGTTCACGCACCGCGGCCTCCAGCAGGTCGAACGCCGCGCCGGCGTCGAGCGGCACCTCGATCCGGCGCTGCTGGTGGTTGCTGAGCACGGCCGCATCCATGCGGCCCGCCGCGATCCGGACCCGGCGCAGGTGGGTCACCGCGCCGAGCATCGCCAGCACCATCGCACCCAGGCCAGCAGCCAGAAGACGCTGCCGACATCGCCGAAGATGCCGCCCCAGACGAAGCCGGCGAGCAGGATCGCCACGGCCCAGGCAAAAAGGATGCGCAGGATCAGGAACAGGCTGGCGGACACGGGACACCGGTGGTTGGCAGGTGCCGCGGAGCATAGCCGCCTGCCGCACGCGGGCAAGACCGTGTGCGACGAAACCCCGCATGGGCCGACGAAAGCCGCGCGCGCATTGCCGGAACGGGAGCGCCGCGACCGGTCGCGGGCCGCGTGGCGCGGTCAGGACGGGTCGAGTGCCGCGCCGTCGTCCCGGATCCGCGACCAGGCCCGGTCGAACACCATGCCGGCCTCGTCCTCGGTCAGCACACTGGCGAGGACGTCATCGCGCTGCAGGTACAGCTGCAGGGCTTCCTCGCGCGCCACGCGCGGATTGTTGAGGTAGACATCGTAGGCCGCGCCCAGCACCGGCCAGTACCGGGCGAAGCTGCGCATCGCCCGCGCGCGTGGCAATCCGTGGTAACGCTGGCGCCAGTGCTCGCGTTCGCGGTCGATATCGATCACCACCGCGTGGTGCGGTGTCCGTTGCGCTTCATCCATCAGCCTGCCGCCTGCCCTGACGCGGCGCACGCATGCGCCGGTTGCCTTGACCTTGGAGAATCACCGTGCGTGCGTCGGCAAGGGGTGAATATCCCCGCACCGCGGATGAAGTGTTCAGTCCACGATCGCGCGCGGGCTCATGGCGATCCTGTGACAGGGTATCGCGCGAGTGCGATCCCGACCGCCTACACGGCGTGGCCTGCGGCGTGCCCGGAGGCCCACGCCCACTGGAAGTTGTAGCCCCCAGCCAGCCGGTCACGTCGAGCACTTCGCCGACGAAATACAGGCCCGGCACGTGCCGCGACTGCATCGTGCTCGAAGACACCGCATCGGTATCGACGCCGCCGAGGGTGACTTCGGCGGTGCGATAGCCCTCGGTTCCGCTGGCGACCAGCGGCCAGTCGGCGAGCACGCCGGCGACTTCGCGCAGCTGCGGCGCGTCGTACTGGCGCATCGGCCGGTTCGGCAGCCACAGCTCGCACAGGCGCTGGGCGAAGCGGCGTGGCAGGGCCTCGGCCAGCACCGTCTTCAGCTCGGCGTCGGGACGCTGCTTTTGATGCGTGCGCAGCCAGTCGTGCGCGTCGCGACCGGGCAGCAGGTCCAGGCGCAGCGTGTCGCCGGGGTGCCAGTAGGAGGAGATCTGCAGGATCGCCGGGCCACTGACGCCACGATGGGTGAACAGCAGCGCCTCGCGGAAGCTGCGGTTGTTGCACCGCGCTTCCACCTCGAGTGCGACGCCGGACAGGTCCTGCAGGCGTTCCTGGTGGCGGCCGCTGAGGGTCAGCGGAACCCAGGCCGGCGCGCGTGGGCAGCACCGCATGGCCGAACTGGCGCGCCAGTTCGTAGCCGAAGCCGCTGGCGCCGAGGCTCGGGATCGACAGGCCGCCGCTCGCCACCACCAGCGCCGGCGCGGCGAACGAGCCCTGCGCGGTGCGCAGGCGGAAGCCGCCGCCGTCGGCGTGCTCGACCCGCTCGACCGTGCAGTGCGTGCGGATCTCCACGCCGGCCGCGGCGCACTCGTCCAGCAGCATCTTCACGATCAGCTTGGAGGAGACATCGCAGAACAGCTGGCCGAGGGTCTTCTCGTGCCAAGGCGACGCCGTGCCGTTCGACCAGTTCGACGAAATGGCCCGGCGTATAGCGGGCCAGCGCCGACTTGCAGAAATGCGGATTGGCCGACAGGTAGTTCGCCGGCGTGGTGCCGGTGTTGGTGAAATTGCAGCGGCCGCCGCCGGACATCAGGATCTTCTTGCCGACCTTGTTGGCGTGCTCGAGCACCAGCACGCGCAGGCCGCGACCGCCGGCGGTCAGCGCGCACATCAGCCCGGCGGCGCCGGCACCGATGACGATGGCGTCGTACGACTGCCCGCCCATGCGCCGTCGCTCAGGCCGCCTGCGCGCCCATGCGCACGACCGGCTGCACCACCGTCGCGGCGCCGTCGGCGTCGAGCAGGCTGGTCTCGCCGTCCTGGATCATCACGGTGAAGCGCATGCCGCGTGCATAGCGGGCAACCAGCGCCTCGACCTGCGCGGCGGGAAGGTCGAGCACGAGCAGGTTGTCGTGGCGTGCCAGCGCCTGCGCGTTCTTCTCCCACCACAGCTCGGCGGCGCGACCGCCGTAGTTGACCACCACCACCTCGCGCGCACGGCCGCAGGCCTTGCGGATCCGCGACTCGTCCGGCTGGCCCAGTTCGATCCAGCGGTCAACCTCGCCGGTGTAGTCGCGCTGCCACAGGTCCGGGTCTTCGTCGGTGCTCAGGCCGCGCCCGAACTCCAGCCGTTCGTCGGCAAACAGGGCGAAGGCGAACAACCGCACCATCAACCGTTCGTCGGTCTCGGACGGATGCTGGGCCAAAGTCAGCGAATGGGTCGCGTAATAGTGTCGATCCATGTCGCTGATCTGCAGCTCGGCACGGACGACGGTGGCCTTGAGCGCCATGGGATTCCTGCGGGGGTGCCGCGACGGGCGAACGGGACGCGCATGATACGCCGGCGCGCACGGACCATCGGCGCCGCAGCCCGCGTGCGCCGGTCGGTGCCGTGAACGGCCACGGCCGTGCCGGATGCCCCACACGCACGCCGCGGCGACGATCACGCCGCGGCGCGCATGACCGCGGTCAGCCCTCGAGCAGGTGCCCGCCGTCGCGACGGAACGCCCAGTGGTAGGTATTGGCGGTGGCTACCGGCAGGGCGTTGCGGAACGCGCGTGCGCGCTCCTCGTTGCTGAACGCCTCCGGCACCACGCCTTATGGGCGCGTGCTGGATCGACAGGAATGCGAGCGGACCGAAGCCCGCGACCGAAGCGGCGAAATCGGCGACATTCTTCATGATGGCACCTCGTTATGGCCCGGTCCGCTGGGCCGTTGCTCCCGCAATTCCCCGTTCCCCGCGACGCGGCACCCATGCGATGCCGCCCGCGACCGACGGGGTCTACCCGTCCGTTGACCATGCTGTTGCGGTCCCCGCGAAACGGGAGTGAAAAACGCGCCCCGCCAAGCCCCCCTCCCGCACCGGCCGCGACGCTGCTCCTTTGCCAGCATCAACGCGCCCCCGCGGCGAACAGGCCATGCCGCCGACAGGCCGTGGGGTATCCTTGCCACCCCGCCGGCCGTGCCGGCAGCACCCGCACCGCATTCCGATGAGCGATACGCCTCCCGACCGCCTTACCATGGATCCCCGCAGCCCGTACCACGACGCCGCCCTGCTCGACCGCGGCGTGGGCGTGCGCTTCAACGGCCAGGAGCGTGACAACGTCGAGGAATACTCGGTCAGCGAGGGCTGGATCCGGGTCCAGGTCGGGCGTTCGCGCGACCGCCGCGGCAATCCGATGACGATCAAGGTCAAGGGCACCGTCGAGCCGTACTTCCTCAAGCAGGACTGAGCGCCAGGCCAGTTCCTCAGGCGCCGCACCCGGCCATCTGCCGGTCGGCGTACCACAGCGCGCGCCGGGCCATGTCGTAGGCACCATCGGCCACGTTGGGCAGCATGTGCGCGGCGCGGACCGGATCGGCACCGCGCGCGTATGCCGCTTCGGCCTTCTGCAGTTCGTCCAGGTGGGCCAGCAGCGGTTGCATCAGCCGCTGCAGGCGCGCGCGGTCGCAATGCCCATAGCTGGTTTCCAGCGCGGCGACCTGTTCGCGGATCCGCCGGCTCGCTTCACCGTCGAGCCCCGGCGCCGGCTGGTAGTCGATCGGCGCGGCCTTGTAGGCGTCGCCGCTGGCTTCGCTGCCGGGTCGGCGCTCCGCTCGTGGCGCGCCGGATTGAAACGCACCTGCGGCGAAGGACGCGCCTGCGCGTGTTCGATGTCGCCACCGAACAGGAACCGGGCGATCTTGCGCTGCGCCCGCGCGATTTCCTGCGCCGCCACGTCGGCCACGTCACCGTCGCTGACCCAGTTCCTGGCGAAGCGCGTTTCGCGCGACTCGACCGGATTGGGGCGCTGCAGCAGGCGCCTGCCGGCCTCCTCGTCGGCTGCCACGGCCGAGCCAGGCGGCGCAGCCGCAGGCCGCGTCCAGGGTCGGTGGTGGCCGGCAGCTGCGGTCGACCCTCGGCGTCGTACAGGACCAGGCACCATGCGCGGACGCGGTGGCCGGCGCCGATAACGGGGCCGGCGACGCCGCGCCGGCCGGGCGTGGGCGCGAACGCGGCGGAATGTCTGCCGGCACCAGCGTCGGCAGCGACGCCTGCGCGCGAGGCCGCGGCGGCGCCGGCGCGGAGAACACCAGCTGCACGCGTGGCCCTTCCGCCTGCGACGGCGGCGGGCCCGGCCAACCCAGCAGCAGCCTGCCTGCCAGCACCAGCAACACCAGGGCTTCCGCCCAGTGCCGCGATGCGTGGCAGCGTGTCGTCATGACCCCCGGGGTAATCCTGCGTCCGGCACGGGCAGAAGCGGCATTCCTGTTTCCTGACCGGGGAGGACCCGCGTGGCGGTCGCGAGTTCCCCGCCGACGCGAGTCGTCCAACGTCCCGTTCATGCGCCCTGCGGCGCATCCGCCTCGTGGCGGTTTCCTTTTCGTCCTGCCATCGCCGACACTGCATCCAGCAGCGTGCGCCAGTGCAACGCCACGCCATCAGGGGAAGGGGAAAACCGCAATGTCATCGATACCGCCCGCGCGCGGTACCGCCCCGGTCGTCGACGACGATCCCGGCGTACGCATGTGCATCGCCGACGTGCTGTCGGACATGGGCTACGCCGTAGTGGAAGCCGGCTGCGCCGAGAAGGCGCTGCATGCGATGGATGGCGGCCTTAGCGCCGGCACTGATGATCACCGACCACGTGATGCCGGGCATGTCCGGTTCGATGCTGGCGCGCGAGGTCCTCGCGCGCCATCCACGGACCCCGGTGATCGTGGCCTCGGGCCATGCCGACATCGGGCCGGCGCCCGGTCTGGTGCTGCTGGCCAAGCCGTTCCGGCTGCAGGACCTGCGCGACTGCGTGGAGGCGGCGGCCGCGCGGCGTTGAGCCGGCGCGGCGCGCCTCCGGCCGGGATCACTCGCCGGTCAGGTCGACCACGTCGAAGGCGGCAACCGGATCGACTTCGGCGTCGTAGTCCACGTCGTCGCGCTCGAAGCCGAACAGCTTGAGGAAATCGTGCTTGTAGGTGGCGTAGTCGGTGACCTGGAACAGGTTTTCCGTGGTCACCGTCGGCCACAGCTCGCGGCAGGCCTGCTGGACCTCGTCGCGCAGTTCGCGGTCGTCCAGGCGCAGGCGGTTGGAGTCGTCGGTCGGCGGCGGATTGGCCGCGTACAGGTGCTCGCGGAAGGTGCGCTCGAGCTGCTCGATGGTGCCTTCATGCAGGCCCTTGGCCTTCATGATCCGGTACACGATGGCGATGTACAGCGGCATCACCGGGATCGCGGCGCTGGCCTGGGTCACCACCGACTTGAGCACGGCGACGTTGCCCTGGCCGCCGCCGGGCTTGAGCGCGGCGTCGATCGCGTGCGCGGCGCGGTCCAGGTCTTCCTTGGCCTTGCCCAGCGCGCCGTGCCAGTAGATCGGCCAAGGTGATCTCGGTGCCGATGTAGCTGAAGGCCACGGTCTTGGCGTCGGGCGCCAGCACGCCGGCCTTGGACAGCGCGTCGATCCACAGCTCCCAGTCCTTACCGCCCATCACCGTCACGGTGTCGGCGATCTCCTGCTCGGTGGCCGGTTCGACCGTGGCATGGATGATCTGGTCGCGGTTGGTGTCCACCGCGGTGGCCTCGTAGGGCTTGCCGATCGGCTTGAGCGAGGAGCGCTTCAGTTCGCCGGAATCGGGCAGGCGGCGCACCGGCGAGGCCAGCGAATAGACCACCAGGTCGATCGGGCCGCCCATCTCGCGCGCCAGTTCAATCGCCTTCTCGCGCACCTCGTTGGAGAACGCGTCGCCGTTGATCGAGCGGCTCCACAGCCCGGCGGCCTTGGCATGGCGGTCGAAGGCGGCGGAGTTGTACCAGCCCGGGTTGCCCGGCTTCTTCTCGGTGCCGGGCTTCTCGAAGAACACGCCCAGGGTCGCGGCGCCGTAGCCGAAGGCGGCGGTGATGCGCGCGGCCAGGCCATAGCCGGTCGAGGAGCCGATCACCAGCACCCGCTTCGGACCGTCGCTGCGCACGCCCTGCGCCTGCACGTGGCGGATCTGCTCCTGCACGTTCCTGTCGCAGCCCACGGGGTGGGCGGTGGTGCAGATGAAGCCTCGGACTTTCGGATGGATGACCACGCGGACTCTCGGAAGCGGATGGAGGCGCGGGCGCAGGGGCGCCGGCGGAGCGGCACAGTCTAAGTCGTCCGGCCGGGAATCGACCCTTCTGCGGCGTATGGCGGGGTCGGCGGGAGGATCAGGCATCGCGCCCTCCGTCCGGTGAGGGAATCCGCTGCCGTGCCCGACGCAATCCCTGTTCCGGCGCACCCGCGTCAATGCCATCTGGCGGCCCCCGTCGCGAGCAGCAGGTCACGCGGCGCTGTCGGAGTGCAGGTGCGCGGAGCGCAGTCTTCCGCCGTTAGCGCGTCTTCTTCGCGACCGCCGACGTGCCGGCGCTCCGGGTGCTAGGGCACCGCGGGGCAGGCACCGCGGCTGGACCGCGTGCGCATCGCCCAGATCCAGATCACCAAGGCCGACCACCGCGGTGGCGGCGCCGACCCAGCCGGTCGAGGTCCAGCCCAGCCTGCGGTGATCGCCATGCCACCCAGCCATGGGCCCAGCGCGTTGGCGGCATTGAACGCGGCGTGGTGCGAGGCGGCGGCCAGGGTCTGCGCGCCGTCGGCCACGTCCATCAGGTGCGACTGCAGGATCGGCCCCAGCGCGCCCATCATGCCGATGCACACCGTCGCCAGCAGCAGGCTCCACGGCTGCTGCGCGGCCAGCGGGAACAGCAGCAGCATGGCCACCGCCCAGCCAGCACCACCGGCACCGCGCGGAACTGCAGCCGGTCGAACAGCCAGCCGCCGAGCATGTTGCCGATCACCCCGCCGAGGCCGAAACCGGCCACGCCCAGCGGGATCCACGCCGACGCCACGCCGGTGACCTCGACCATGGTCGGCGCCAGGTAGCTGAACACGCAGAACATGCCGGCAAAACCGATCGCGCCGATCAGCAGCGCCTGCCACACCGGCAACCGGTTGAACGCGCGCAGTTCGTCCAGCGGCCGCTCGCGCGGACCGTCCACGGCGGCCGGCAGCGACCAGGCGATCAGCGCGACGGTGAGCAGCGAGATCAGCGACACCGCGGCGAACACCCAGCGCCAGCTCACCAGCTGCCCGGCCCAGGTCGCCAGCGGCGTGCCGAGCAGGATCGCCAGGGTCAGGCCCAGCATCACCAGGCTGACCGCGCGGCCCCGCGCTTCGGGCCGGCTGATCGCCACCGCGGTCAGCGCGGCCACGCCGAAGTAGGCGCCGTGCGGCAGGCCGGCGATGAAGCGGAACAGGAGCAGGCTGCCGTAGTCCGGGCCCAGCGCGCTGGCCAAGGTTGCCCAGTGCGTAGAACGCCATCAGCACCAGCAGCAGCTCCTTGCGCTTCAGCGCCCCGCCCAGGATCGCCAGCAGTGGCGCGCCGACCACCACGCCCAGCGCGTAGGCGCTGATCAGGTGGCCGACCTGCGGCGCGCTCACGCCCAGCTCGGCGGCCATGTTCGGCATCAGGCCCATGCCGGCGAATTCGCTGGTGCCGATGGCGAAGCCCCCCAGCGTCAGGGCGGCGAGGACCAGCGCGTGGCGGCCGCGGCCAAGGACCGGCAACGCGGACGCCTCCGCAGGCGTCGCGGGAAGGGGGACAGAGGACATGGCCGCATTATGCTGCGACGCAGCAAGCTCCGCCTAGCCGGGCGCCGGTGCCTGCGCGGGCTCCTGTTCATGCAACAGCAGGCTGGCGCCAGCGGAGGGTCGGTCGGCCATCACCGGGAGGCTGGCGCGACCGACCTCCTTCGACGGCGGCCTGGTGGTGTCGAAATACCACGCTGCCGGCTGAGCCGGGACGCCTTCAGTCGTACAGCCGCTGGCAGCGCTCGCAGAAGAACGCGCGCCGCTTCGCCAAGGCCCAGCTGCTTGCGGTAGGTAAGGCGCTGCCCGTCACGCGGGCAGACCGTGCGGGTGTGGACCTGGTAGTGCTTGCGCAGAACGTAGGCCTTCTTCCAGCGCAGGAAGTCGAAGCTGTAGTCGCGCGCCTGCGTGACCAGTTCGCCGAGCTTGCGCGGCGACAGCGCGCCTACCCGGCTTTCCGGGTGCACCCGGATCCGATGCAGCACCTCGTTCTTGATGATGTTGCCGACACCGGAAAACACCTGCTGGTCCAGCAGCGCGTCGGCGGCCAGCGCCTCCGGCCTGGCGCGCAGCTTGCGGCGCGCCCGGGCCGGGTCCCAGGCGTCGTTCATGACATCGGCGCTCCAGTCGTAGACCTCGTCCAGCGGGGCCTCGATGAACTTCACCGAACAGGCATAGAAGTTGAGTTCCCCGCCTCCCTCGAAGTCCAGCCCGAGCCGCGGCGCCGCTTCCTTGCGCTCGTCGATGCGGTAGCTGCCGAACAGCATGAAGTGCACGCGCAAGCTGAAACCGCCGAACTCCACCAAAATGCTTGCCCCAGCTGCGCAGCGCCCTGATCCGCTGCCCGGCCATGCGCTGGATGTCCTCTCTGCTGTTGCCGCGCACCCGCAGCACCGTTCGGCCGGCGAAAGCGGCCGCTTCTTCTTTGAGGATGACGATCGAAGGGCCCTCGGGCATGCGGCCAGTATCGATGCGGCCGGTGAGCGGCCCGTCAAGCGCGCCATGCCGCCGTAAAGCGCGGCGTGACACACTGCCGCCCCGGCATGAAGACCGCGCGATGAACTACCTTACCCACCTCTACCTGCCCGACCGGATCCGGAAGCGATGCTCGGCGCGCTGCTCGGCGACTTCGTGTTCGGGCGCAGCGCGCTGGACGACTACAGCGTGGTCGAGCGGCGCGAGATCGTGATCCATCGCCAGGTCGACCGCTACACCGACACCCATCCGCTGGTCGTGGCCGCGCGCGAGATGTTCTCGCCGGGCCTGCGCCGCTATGCCGGGATCGCGCTGGACGTGTACTACGACCATTGCCTTACCATGCGACTGGGACCGCTACGCAGAGGGTGCGCTCGACGACTTCAGCGCGCGCTTCTACACCTACCTGCTGTCGCGGCTGGACGACCTGCCGCCGCGCCTGCGTGCCATCGCCCCGCGCATCGCTGCGCACGACTGGCTGGGCTCGTACCGCGACCGCGCCAGCGTCGACCCGGCGGTCAGCCGGATCGCCACCCGCCTGTCGCGCAACGGCGAGCGCCTGGTCGACTGCCTTACCGACCTGCGCCGGCACGAAGCCACCATCGGCGCCGGCTTCGATGCGTTCTTCCCGCAGCTGGTCGACCACGTCCAGGCCTTGCGTGGCGACCCGCCGTACGCCAGTCCCTGAGCGCGACGGCGCATGTCGATCCGGCTATCGTCGCTTCGTCGCAGGTTCGTATCCGTCCTTCCGAGCCGACCATGACCCTCGCCCTCTACGCCCATCCCTTCTCCTCCTACTGCCAGAAGGTGCTGGTCGCGCTGTACGCCAACGGCGTCCCGTTCCAGTACCGCAGCCTCGAAGAGCCGGCGCACCAGCACGCGCTGGAAGCGCTGTGGCCGATGAAGCGTTTCCCCGTGCTCGTGGACAGCGCGCCCGGCGACGGCGAGCGCACCGTCATCGAAGCCACCGCGATCATCGAGTACCTGCATGTCCGCCATCCCGGCCCGGTGCGGCTGCTGCCGGAAGACCCGCTCGCGGCCGTGGGGGTGCGCATGCTCGACCGCTTCTTCGACAACTACGTGTCCACGCCGCAACAGAAGTGCGTGTTCGACGCGATCCGCGCCGAGGGCGACCGCGATCCGTATGGCGTGGCCGAAGCGCGGCGAATGCTCGACACGTCCTACGCCTGGCTGGAGAAGCACCTGGAGGATGGCCGCCGGTGGGCGGCGGGCGACGACTTCAGCCTGGCCGACTGCGGCGCGGCGCCGTTCCTGTTCTACGCGGACTGGACCCACCGGATCCCGGAGGCGCACGTCCACGTCCGCGCGTACCGCGCACGCCTGCTCGCCCATCCGGCCTTCGCCCGCGCCGTGGACGAGGCGCGTCCGTACCGCTCCTACTTCCCGCTCGGCGCCCCCGACCGGGATTGACGCGGCCGGGACCGCCCAAGTCCGCTTCACTCCGCGCTCGCGTGCAGTCGAAGGAGGGCGGTGCCTGTGCCCAGGTCGGGCCGGCCGCGGGCGCCGGATCGGCGGTCACGGGTGGTTCCGCCGCTGGGCGTGCAGCCAGTGACCAGGGTCAGGACCGGCGCCAGGCGCTGCATGAAGCGGCTCCGGAGCGAGGTGACGCCCCGATCGTAACGACCCCGGATACGCCGGCGTGACCCGTTTGCTGCAGCGCAAGCTGGACCCGATGGAAGGCAATGTTAGCGTTAACATTCTTCCGGGGAGCCTCCATGCATCGACCGTCGCAGCCGCAACACCGTCCCACGTTCACCCGCCCGCTCGCTCTCGCCGCCCTCGCCGCGGCCCTGCAGCCGCCAGCCTCCCTGCGGGCGCCGCCGGGGTGGCCCGACCCTCAACGAGGCCGGCTACTTCAGCACCCCGGCTTCGAAGTGCTGGCCTTCAGCAACACCTACGACGGCAACTTCAGCGATTCCAAGATCGCCGGCGTGGAGCTGATCCACCACGGCGTGCGCACCGCCAGCAATGGCGACGTGCGCCTGTCGCCCACGCCCGAGCAGTGGGACATCGTGGCCACGCCGGTCGACCGCAAGGTGGACGCGGCCAGCGGCACGGTCACCACGCGCATGCGCTTCGACACCGAGAACTTCGAGTACGCGGTGAAGGTGTCGCCCGCGCGCGCCGGCGTGGCCATCCAGGTGCTGCTCGACAAGCCGCTGCCGGTTGGGCTGGCCGGCAAGGCCGGCTTCAACCTCGAATTCCTGCCGTCGGCGTATTTCGGCAAGTCGTGGATGAGCGACGCCGGCACCGGCGCGCTGCCGCTGTATCCCTCGGGCCCGAGCCGGCGCGACAACGCCGGCGCGACCGTGCGCCTGCCGCTGGCCAGCGGCCACGCGCTCACCCTGGCGCCGGAGGACCCGACCCGGCGCGTGGCGATCCGTTCGGCCAAGGCCACGCTGGGCCTGTACGACGGCCGCAACAACGCGCAGAACGGCTGGTACGTGGTGCGCTCGCTGCTGCCCGGCGGCAAGACCGGCACGGTGCTGGAGTGGACCGTGGAAGGCAGCACGGTGCCGGGCTGGACCCGGCCGACGGTGATCGGCCATTCGCAGGTCGGCTACCACCCGGCGCAGCGCAAGGTCGCGATCCTCGAGCGCGACCGCAATGCCCCGGCCCCGGGCCAGGCACGCCTGCTGCGCGTGGCCGCCGACGGCAGCACGACCGAGGTACAGGCCACCGTGCCGCAGCGCTGGGGCCAGTACCTGCGCTACGACTACTACACCTTCGATTTCTCCGCCGTGCGCAAGCCGGGCCTGTACCTATAGTCGAAGCCGACGGCCAGCGCACCGGCACCTTCCGCATCGCCGCCGACGCCTACGCCAACGCCTTACACCCGACCATGGACGTGTTCTTCCCGGTGCAGATGGACCACATGTCGGTCAACGAGGCCTACCGCGTGTGGCACGGGCGTTCGCACATGGACGACGCGCGCCAGGTCGGGCCCAACAAGGAGCATTTCGACCTGTACGGCCAGGGCCCGGAGCTGGATTCGCCGTTCAAGCCGGGCGAACACATCCCCGGCCTGGCGATCGGCGGCTGGTTCGACGCCGGCGACTTCGACCTGCGTACCCAGACCCACTACTCGACGGTGATGTCGCTGGTCGACACCTGGGAACTGGCCCGGCCGCTGCGCGACGAGACCAGCATCGACCAGAAGAAGCGGCACGTGGAGATCCACCGTCCCGACGGCGTGCCCGACCTGCTGCAGCAGATCGAGCACGGCACGCTGATGCTGATCGCCCAGCACCGCGTGTTCGGCCACGCCATCCCCGGCATCGTCGAACCCGACCTCGGGCAGTACACCCACCTCGGCGATGCGGTGACCAAGACCGACGGCAAGGTCGACGATCCGTCCGATCCGCAGTCGCCGCACGACGACCGCCTTACCTTCACCAGCGCCACCACCGCGCTCAACTACGGCTCGGCCGCCGGCCTTAGCCGCCGCCAGCCGCGCGCTGCGCGGCCACAACAACGCGCTGGCCGCCGAGAGCCTTACCACGGCCGAAAAGGTCTGGGACTTCGAGCAGGGCCGGGAGCCGAACCTGTTCAGGGTCGGCAACACCACCGGCGGCCATCCGCAGGACGAGCAGCTGGATGCGGCGGCGCAGCTGCTGCTGGCGACCGGCAAGGCCAGGTACGCCAAGGCCATCGCCACGCTGTGGCCGGCGATCGACGAACGCTTCGCCTTCAACGCCGCGGCGGTGGCGCAGGTGCTGCCGAAGCTGGACGCGGCCTTCCGCGCGAAGTTCCGCGCGCGCGCCGAGCACTTCAAGGCCGAGCGCGCGGCGATGGTCGCCGAGAACCCCTACGGCGTGCCGATCACCCGCACCGGCTGGGCCGGCAACAGCGCCGTGGTCGGCATGGCCACCACCAACTACTGGCTGCACAAGGCATTCCCCGACCTGTTCGGCATCGAGGACACGCTGCAGGGCCTGAACTACCTGTACGGCACCCACCCGGACACGAACCTGTCGTTCGTCTCGGCGGTGGGCACGCAGTCCAAGCAGGTCGCCTACGGCAACAACCGCGCCGACTTCAGCTTCATCGCCGGTGGCGTGGTCCCGGGCGTGCTGGTGCTCAAGCCGGACTTCCCGGAGAACAAGGAGGACTGGCCGTTCCTGTGGGGCGAGAACGAATACGTGATCGACCTCGGCGCCAGGTACGTGTTCCTTGGTGAACGCCGCGCAGTCCCTGCTCGGCCAGGGCGGCAAGCGCTGACTCAGGCGACCCGGCGCCCGGCGGCATCGCCGTCCGGGCGCTGGAACAGCACGCGCTGCGGACGGTGCAGGATGAAGCCCTGGCCGTAGTCCACGCCCAGCTCGCGCAGCACCGCCAAAGTGTGCTCGCTGTCCACCCACTCGGCCACCACTTTCAACCCGCGCTGGTGGCCGATCTGGGCCACGGCGTTGACGATGGCGCGGCTCATCGGGTCGCTGCCCAGGTCGCGGACGAAACTGCCGTCGATCTTGATCACGTCCACCGGCAGGTTCTTGAGGTAGCCGAACGAGGACATGCCGGCGCCGAAGTCGTCCAGCGCGATCCGGCAGCCGGCGGCGCGCAGCCGCTCCATCACCCCGACCACCCGCAGCAGGTTGCGTACCGCCACCGTCTCGGTGATCTCCAGCAGATCCGCCTGGCCGGCACGCCGCACTCGGCGATGGTGTCGAGGATGAAGTCGGCCAGCCCCTCGTCCTCGATGCTGGCGCCCGACAGGTTGATCGCGCAGGTGCGCAGCGCGTCGCCGCAGGGATGCAGGCGCGCGAAGTTCGACAGCGCGGTCCGGATCACCCAGCGATCCACCAGCGGCATCAGGCCATAGCGTTCGGCCGCCGGCACGAACGCGCCGGGCGGGACCACGCTGCCGTCCTCCTCGCGCAGGCGCAGCAGCAGCTCGATGTTCGTCGCCGGCTCGGCCCCGGCAGCAGCGACACGACCTCCCGGGTAGTCCAGCAGCAGCCGGTCCTGCTCCAGCGCCCAGCGCAGGCGGTTGGCCCATTCCATCTCGCCGCGCCGGCGGCTCGTGTCCTCGTCCTCGCGGTACCTGCAGACCCGGTTGCGCCCGGCCTCCTTGGCCTGGTAGCAGGCGCTGTCGGCCCAGGCCAACAGGTCCTTCAGCGTGCAGCCGTCGTGGTCGACCATGACCATGCCGATGCTGGCGCTGACCGCGTAGGTCCGCGCCTGCCAGACGAACATCACGCCTTCGATGCACTGGCGCATGCGCTCGGCCAGCGCCTGCGCCTGGTCGACGTCCACGCCGAAGGCGAGCAGGCCGAACTCGTCGCCACCCAGGCGCGCCAGCAGGTCGCCGGGGCGCAGGTACGCGCGCATCGCGTGGACCAGCTGCACCAGCAGCTGGTCTCCGGCCATGTGGCCGGAGACATCGTTGATCAGCTTGAACTGGTCGAGGTCGATGTAGAGCAACGCGAACGGAGCGGAACCCGTGCGCCCGGCGCGCGCGGCCAGCGCCTCCTGCAGGCGGCGCTCGAACTCGCGGCGGTTGCACAGCTCGGTCAGGCCGTCGTGCGCGGCCTGGTAGCGCAGCCGCTCGGTCAGTTCGCGCTGCTCGCTGGTGTCGGTGGCCACCATCAGCAGGTGCGGCGCGCCATCGACCTCGACCCGCGCCAGCGACGCACTGGCCCAGAACGTGGTGGCGTCGGCGGCCACGACCATCGCTTCCTGGCTGGCCCAGCTGCCGCCCGCGGCCGCTTCGGCCATCGCCTTACCGCCGAGCAGCGGATTGGCGAACAGCGATACCAGCGGCACGTCGAGCACCAGGCCAGGTGCTCGCGCGCGGCCTTGTTGGCATAGACGATGCGGCCGTCATGGCCGTCGGCCAGCAGCACCAGCGCCGGCAGCAGTTCATTGAGCACGCGGAAGCGCGCCTCGCTCTCGCCGAAGCGGGCGGAGATCCGCCGGCCCAGTTCCAGCGCCCGGTGCTGGGTGGTGGTCAGCGACAGCAGCAGCAGCGACAGCAGCGTGCTGATCACGCCGCCGGCGACGATCACCTTGCGGGTCTCGCTGGTATCGACCAGGGACCGGCGCGGCCACAGCCGCACTTCCCAGCGCCGCCCGCCGAAGTCCATGCGGCGTACCTGCACCGGGGCACCGCCGGGCAGGGCGCCGGACGCGAACACCTGGCCTGCTCCGCCGACGCGTCCAGGTCGACGATCTCCACCTGCATGTATTCCAGGATCCGGCCCTGCAACGCCTTACGCAGCATCGGCTCCAGCCTCAGGCTGACCGCCAGTGCGCCCATCTCCCGCGCGCGCCGCGCCGGCACCGTCATCGGCTGCGGGCCGCGCGAATACACCGGCAGGCGCACGGTGACCCCGCGTGCATCCTGGGCCTGCCCGAACTGGCGCAGCGGGAAAGGCGCCGACAGCGCCGGCGCATCGGCGTCGCGCGCCGCATACAGCGCCGACAGGTTCTGCGGCTGGGTGGCGATGTCCAGGCCGCGCAGCGCCTCGTTGCCGGCCAGCGGCGAGACGAACTCGTAGCGGTAGGCGGGCCGGCCCTGCAGCGCGGACTCTTCGCTCCGGCGTGCGAAGGCGGCGGCGACGAAGCCGGGTACCTGCTCGCTGATGCGCAGGTTGTCCTTGTACTGGACGAAAAGCTGCTGGTCCATGTGGTCGTTGGACAGGAACACGGTCTGCATCCCGCGCAGGACCTGCGCCGCCATCTCGAGCGGCTCCCGCGCGCGGGCCTGGGCGGCATCGGCCAGCGAGTGCTGCACGGCTTCGGCATTGGCGCGGGCTTCCAGCCATTCGCTCCGCGCCACGGCGGCGGTCAGCAGCAGCCCGGCGACCAGCACCAGCAGGGCCCAGGCCGGCGATGCACGCAGCACTCCAGCCCGGGGCTCGTCCGGCGCGGCGGAGATGTGCTCATGCAACGGCATCGCGGATGCTCCAGCACCGGGCGGGCAGGGTCCCTGCGCGATTCTGGCAGGGATAGGCCCGTGCCGCCGCGTCCGGGCCGTCCGCACCCTTCCGTTACCAGAACGGTCGGCCCGGCGCATTCTTGAGCCTGGCAGGACCGTACCGCATTGCCGCCCACCCTCGCCCACGCCGACGAGACGCCATGGACCAGACACCCGCTCCCGCCCGCACCGCGATGCCGGTCGCCGAGGGCGAACGCCTGCCCGAGCTGGACGTGCTGAGGGGCGTGGCCCTGCTCGGCGTGCTCCTGTCCAACTTCGTCGGCGTGGCCGGTGCCGGCGTGCTGGCGACCGAAGCGCAGCTGGCGGCCCTGCCCACCGCGCGCATCGACGCGGTGGTCGAGTTCATCGTCCACTGGCTGGTCGCCGACAAGGCCAACACCCTGTTCGCCTGCCTGTTCGGGCTGGGCTTCTACCTGCAGATGCGGCGCAGCGCCGGCCGCCCCGGCTTCGAGCAGCGCTACCGCCGCCGGCTGGGTTGGCTGCTGCTGTTCGGCGTGGCCAACCTGCTGTTCCTGTGGCAGTGGGACATCCTCAACCTCTATGCCCTGTGCGGCTTCCTGCTGCTGGCGATGCGCCGCTGGTCCACGCGCAGCCTGGTCGTGTTCGGCCTTACCGCCGCGCTGTACAGCGACCGGCTGCAGGCGTGGATCGCCGAGGCGACCGGCCGGGTCCTCATCCCCGAGTCGCTGTACGGCGACGAGGCGGTGCTGGCGCGGCAGGCGGTCGCCGTCGCCGGCAGCTATCGCGACGTCTTCGCCATGCAGTGGTCGATGACCTGGGAAGAATGGATCGCCGGCGGCATGCTCGCCGCCTGGATCGTGTACGCGCTGGGCCGGTTCGCGCTGGGTGCGGCGATCGGCCGCAGCGGATTGCTCGACGACATCCCGGCGCACCTGCCACGCCTGCGCGCGATCGCGGCGTGGGCCCTGCCCGCCGGCCTGCTCGCCGCACTGCTGGTGCGCCTGGTCGGCGACGGCCTCTGGGAAGCGACGGGCGGCAACGGGACGCTCGAGCACCTCGCCCACAGCCTGCTGCGTTCGCCGGCGGCGCTGCTGCTGGCCGCCGGCTACGCCGCGGCCATCAGCACGGCGCTGCATGGCGCGCGCGGGCGCAGGGTGTGGTCGCCGTTCGCCGCGGTGGGACGCATGGCGTTGACCAACTACCTCGTGCAGGGATTCCTCTACGCCTTCGTGCTGTACGGCGTCGGTCCGGGGCTGGGCCTTACCGGGCGCATCGGCAGCGCCGCGATCGTCGCCATCAGCCTTGGTGTTCTTCGCCGGCCAGGTCGTCTTCAGCCACTGGTGGCTGGCACGGTTCCACTTCGGCCCGATGGAATGGCTGTGGCGCGTGCTCACCTATGGCCAGCGCCCGCGCTTCCGCCGCGCCGCCACGCTGCCGGCGATGAACTGACGGTACGTGCCCCGCCGGGAATCCACCGGCGAAGCCCCGCGCACCGGGCTACTGCGCGGTCGCACCGCCCAGGTGCCTGCCGAGGAAATCGAGCAGCCGGGTGTAGTACTCGCGGCGGTGCTCCGCGGTGTAGAAGCCGTGGCCTTCGTTGGGGAAGTACAGCGTCTCCACCGGCACGCCGGCCTTCTTCAGCGCCCTTTCCATGCGCCTGCTGTGTTCGATCGGCGCGCGCTCGTCCTTGCCGCCGGCGGCAAGGAACACCGGCACCCTGATCCGGTCGGCCAGGTTGACCGGCGAGCGCGCACCCAGTGCGTTGCGCTCGCCCATCCACTCCAGCGCCCAGGTCCGCCCGGAACGGCTGGCCGACGCATCGACATGCATCATCGGCAGGTCGTAGACGCCGACGTAGCCGACCGCGCACCGGTACAGCCCGGGCTCCTGGCCACGCCCATCAGCGCCGCATAGCCCCCGTAGCTGGCGCCGTAGATGCAGATCTTCGACGCGTCGGCCACGCCTTCGCGCACCGCCCAGCGGGTCGCGTCGGTCAGGTCGTCCTGCATCCGCCCGCCCCATTCCTTATGGCCTGCCCGCTGGTACTGGCGGCCGTAGTTGCCCGAGCCGCGATAGTTCACCCGCAGCACCGCATAGCCGGCCGCGGCCAGGATCTGCGCGTCGTCGTCGAAGCTCCATGTATCGAAGATGCCGAATGGGCCGCCGTGTGGCAGGAGCACCATCGGCCGCGGCCCGACCGCCGGGCCGCGCGGCTCGGTGAGGTAACCGTGCAGGGTCATGCCGTCGCGCGCCTTGAAGGTGACGTAGCGCGAGGCCGGCACCTCCGCCGGATCGAACCATTCGCGCCGGCTGAACACGCGCTCGGCGCGTCGGGTCCGGGTGTCGAACAGGAAGTAGTCGCCGTTGTTGCGGTCGCTCCATACGTACAGCAGGACTTCCGATCCGTCGGCGGTGGAGGAGGTCATCCACACCGCGTCTCCGTTGAAGGCCCGTTCCAGCTGCGATAGAAGCGCGCGGTCGGCTGTGCGTCGTCGAAGAAGCGGTTGCGCGCCGTGTCGGTCATGTAGGCCGCGCCGATCGGCGTGTGCCCGTCGAGGTCATACAGGATCCGGTACGGATCGACGACCGCATCGCGCAGCACCTCGCGGTACTCGCCGGTGGCCGGGTTCCGAGCCACGATCGCATCCGGACCCTCGCTGCGCTCGACCTGCAGGTAGGCCATGGCGGCCATCGGCGGTGAAGCCCAGCGGGTACTCGCGGTGGCCGCTGACATCCTCGCTGTTGACCAGGCGCCATTTCTCGCCGCCGCGTTCGCGGTAGTACAGCCTGGAAACGTTGTCGGCATCGGCACCGTAGGCGAAGCGGACTTCACCGCGCGCGTCGGCGTGGAAGCGGGCGCGGCGCACCGGCGCATTGGCCAGCGGCGTGCGCTTGCGGGTGTAGATGTTGAGCTTCTCGAGCCGGGTGTAGGGCTCGCCGCTGTTCACCTGCACGGAGTAGACCAGCACGCTGTTCGGATCGTCGGGCACCGTGTCGACCATGTACACGGCCTGCTCGAACCCGGACCGGTAGGTGGTACCGAAGCCGGGGTTGGTGTCGACTCCGTACGGGCTGGCCAGCAGCTTGATGTTCTTGCCGTCGGCATTGACCGCATGCAGCTCGCCGCGCACCGACGGCGTGTCGCGCGAGCCGTACCTTTCGGCCATCGACACGACCAGGCGTTCGTTGTTCGCCCACCAGAAGTCGTCGACCACCGAATCGGCGTTACCCATGATCTTGGCGGTGGGAACGCTGTCGGCGCGGCGCACCGCCGCCAGTACGGTGCGGTCCTCCATCGGCATGGTCACCGCGTAGTAGGCGCCGTCGGGCGAGATCTTCACACGCTCGTACTGGTCCTGCCGGAGGTATGGCTCCAGGTCGACCTTGCCCGGCGCAGCCACTGCTGCCGGCAGCGTCCACGACAATGCGGCGGCCAGCATCGCGCCGATCTGGATCCTGCTGCCCCGCATCCCCATCCCCTGTTTCTTCACCAAGGCCATCGTGGCAAGCACGGCGCAGGCTGTCCATCGACACCGGACGCGCCAGGCGCGGCGGATGCGGCGCTCGGGTACGATGCCCGCCCCGACGCCCTGCCCTGTGCCGTGCCCCACCCTTCCGGCCCCCTGCTGACCCGCGACAGCGCCGACGCGCTGCTTGCCGCGCATCGCCGCGGCGAAACCGCGTGGACCGGCTCGCTCGACCTGGGCCGCAGCACCGGCACGGCCACGCTCGAGGCCGTGCGCTGGCACTGGTGCGGCGTGGCGTATCCGTGGCCGGGCAAGCTCAAGGACCGCACCGTCTATTTCCTCGACGCGGGCGAGTGGACGCCGGTGTCGCGCTACGCCGGCTCGCTGATCAAGCTGGTGCCGAGCCAGTGGGGCGTGCCGACCTTCGAGATCGACGGCATCAAGATGCTGCCGACCTCGAAGGAGTCGCCGCTGGACGACGCGCGGCGCAAGGTCGCGCTGGTACAGCCGCAGGGCAAGGTCGTGCTCGACACCTGCGGCGGGCTGGGCTACTTCGCCGCCTGCTGCCTGGACGCCGGCGTCGCGCGCATCCACTCCTTCGAGAAGAACGCGGACGTGCTGTGGCTGCGCACGCTCAATCCGTGGTCGCCCGACCCGGATGCGACGGAAGCCGGCGGCCGCCTGCAGCTGGTCCACGCCGACGTCACCGAAGCGATCCAGGCGGTGGCCGACGCTTCGGTCGATGCGCTACTGCACGATCCGCCGCGCTTCGGCATCGCCGGCGAGCTGTATTCGCAGGCGTTCTACGGCCAGCTGGCGCGGGTCCTGCGCCGCGGCGGCCGGCTGTTCCACTACACCGGCACGCCCAACAGGCTCACCAGCGGCCGCGACGTGCCGCGCGAGGTGGCCGCACGGCTGCAGAAGGCCGGATTCACCGCCGACCTTGCCCTGGACGGCGTGCTGGCCACGCGCCGCTGACTAGTCGCCCGCGCGCGGCAGGCGCACGCGCCGCGACTCCAGCCACAGGTAGACGAGCCCGGCCACGCCCAGCGGCAACAGGTAGTAGAGACCGCGGAATGCCAGCAGCGCCGCCACCAGCGCCGGCTCGCCGAGCTCGGCGCGCAGGGTCACCATAACATCGACTCCCATGCTCCCAGTCCGGCCGGCGTGTGCAGGAGCACCCCGGCCATGGCGGCCACCAGCACGATCGCCAGCACCCGCGGGTAGTCCATGCCCGGTGGCAGCAGCAGGTACAGCAACAGGCCCAGCGTCATCCAGTTGAGGCCGGAAAACAGCAGCTGCAGCAACGCCATGCGCAGGCTCGGTATGGCAAACGCATGGCCGCGCAGGTGCAGGCGCCTGCCGCCACGCCGTGCGCACAGCACCAGGTATGCCATGACCAGCAGCAGCAACACCACGCCGGGTACGCGCCACAGCATGCGGTCGCCGGTGCCCGGCGGCAGCGGCAATGGCGCGGCCAGCAGCACGACCCCGGCCAGCGCGGCGTAACCGAGCCAGTTGGTGAGCATGGCGAAGCCGGCGATGCGCGCCGCCTGCCCGGCCCGGAGGCCGGCGCGGGTGTACAGCCGCAGGCGCATGCCGCCACCGCCCAGCAGCGCGCCAAGATTGAGGCCCACCGCGTAGCAGACGAACGCGATGGCCGCCGTGCGCGGACGCGGCAGGCGGTGGCCGACCTGCCGCCGCGCGAGCAGTTCGTAGCCGCAGTAGAGCAGGTAGCTGGGCAGCACGACGCCCCCAGCAGGCGGCGGCCAGCCGCGCGGGGCCGTAGCCGCGCAGCGCGGCGGCCACGGCCGTCCAGTCGGTGGCGCGCGCATAGCGCACGCCCAGCACCACCACCACGACCATGGGACCGCAAGGACCAGGAGCTTGCCGAGGCGGGCGCGGTACCCCGGCCGACCGCTCACGCGTTCCGGTTCCGGCCGTTGACCCGTCGCGCCTGGCGACCTGCATCGTCGCGCCCGGTCCGGTCGCCTTGCCGCCGGACCTGCGCCGGCCGCCGCCCACCCGCGCCGGCCGGCAGCGCGACAACGCGCGGCCGGTGCGCGGGCAGCAGTCCGGCCCAGTCCGGAAACCGGCGCAGCACGTGGTAGAGCAGCCACGACGGCAGCCACCACGGCCGTGCCGGCGCCGGCATGGCGTCCGTCACCGCATCGCAGTCCTCGCGCCACAGCCGCTGCATCCGCGCATGCAGCTGGCGGTTGAAGCCGTGGTCGCGCACCAGCAGGTTGGCCTCGAGGTTCAACGACAGGCTCAACGGGTCCAGGTTGCTCGATCCTACCGTTGCCCATTGCCCGTCCACCAGTGCGACCTTGCCGTGGAAGGGGCGTGCGCGGTACTCGTGGATCTCCACGCCGTCGCGCATCAGCTCGCGGTACAGCGAGCGGGCCGCCTTCATCGCCACCGGCATGTCCGGCTCGCCCTGCAGGATCAGGCGCACCTTCACCCCGCGCCGGGCGGCGTGGCGCAGTTCGCGCAGGAAGCCGCGGCCGGGAAAGAAGTACGCGTTGGCGATCACGATCTCCGCGCGCGCCGCGCGGATCGCCTCGCGGTAGGCACGCTCGATGGCGGTGCTGTTGCGCCGGTTGTCGCGCAGGACGAAGGCGGCTTCCGCCGTGCCGCGTGCGGGCGGGGCCGCGCCGGGCCTTAGCGCCGCGGACGAAACCGTGGACCTGCGCCACCACCGGCCCTTCCACCTCGACCGCATAGTCCTGCTTGGCCTCCGGGCCGGACGCGCGCAGGTGGTCGGCCGAGTAGTTGATGCCGCCGATGAAGGCGCGCGTGCCGTCGATCACCACCAGCTTGCGGTGCATCCGCCGGAACAGGTTCAGGCGCACGCCGAACAGGATCGGCTTCGGATCGAACACGCGGAAGTCGACGCCGGCGCGGACCAGCGGATCGAGGAACTCCGGCGAGAATCCCGGCGAGCCGTAGCCGTCCACCAGCACCTGCACCTTCACGCCGCGCCGGGCCGCGTCGAGCAGGCGCGCCTGCAGGGCCCAGCCGACCTCGTCCTCGAACAGGATGAAGGTCTCCAGCTGCAGCTCGTGCCGCGCCGCGTCGATGGCCGCGAACACGCGCCGGTAGAACGCCTCGCCGTTCTCGATCAGGTCCACGCGGTTGCCCGTGGTCCAGTGCGCGCCGGATCCGGCGTCGGGCGGGCTCATGCGCCGGCCCCCGCCAGCGCCAGGCGCGCGGACAGCACGGCGTGGTCCGACAGGCGCGACCACGGCGGCGCGCTGTGCACGCACGCCTCGACGATTGCCAGTCCGCGCACGTAGATCCGGTCCAGCGGCAGCACCGGCCAGTGCACCGGGAAGCTGCGCGCCAGGCGGCCGCGGCTGGCCTCGAACACCTCGACCAGGCCACAGCGCGACAGGCGCCGGTGGCCGGCGCCGCGCCAGTCGTTGAAGTCACCGGCGACGATCAGCGGTTCGCCCTCGGGAATCGCCGCGTCCAGGTGCGCGCAGAGCAGGTCGATCTGGCGCTGGCGATGGGCCTCGCGCAGGCCCAGGTGCACGCAGATCGCGTGCAGGCACCGCTCCTGCGCCGGTACGTGCAGCCGGCAATGCAGCAGGCCGCGGTTCTCGTGCCCGGCGACCGACACATCATGGTTGTCGTGGCTGGCGATCGGCAGCATCGACAGCAGCGCGTTGCCGTGGTGGCCATCGGGATAGATCGCATTGCGGCCGTAGGCGAACTGCGGCCACAGGCTGTCGGTAAGGAACTCGTAGTGCGGCGCCTGCGGCCAGGCGGCGTGGCGGCGCGCATGGCCGCTGTGCGCGCCCAGCACTTCCTGCAGGAACACCAGCTCGGCGCCGGTGCCGCGGATCGCCTCGCGCAGCTGCGGCAGCACGAAGCGCCGGTGCAGCAGGTCGAATCCCTTGTGGATGTTGGCGGTGAGGACGCCGAGGACCAGCGGCGCGTCAGGCGTTTCCGTACCGGTCGCATCGCCCGGCGCACGCACGCGCGGACCCGGCGATGGCCTGTCGGCGAGCGCCGCCCGCAACGGCAACGGCGCGGCGGTGGGCGGCGAGGGAGCCCGAACATGGTCGATGGCGTCGCGGCATCCACACGATGGACCACGCCATGGTCGGCAAGCGACCGCGAAGTCGTGATGAAAGGCCCGCGCGCCGCGCCCGGCGCCACACGCAGAAACGGACGCCGCCGCGACGACGAACGGCGGCGGCGTCCGGCCCGTGCCCTGCGCCAGGGCGGTGCTCAGTGCGGGCGCGCCACGCCCCGCAACAGCTCCTGCGAGGCCTTCATGTCGCGACTGTGCGCGAAGTTGGCCAGCGAGACGATCCCGACCAAGGCGCTTGTCGCGATCGACCACCGGCAGCCGGCGCAGCTCGAGGTCGGCCATGTTGCTGGCCACGCCGTCGATGTCGTCGTCGGCATAGCAGTACTTCACCTCGCGCGACATCACCTCGCGCACCGGCGTGTTGGCATCCATGCCCCGGGCCAGCGCGCGGACCACGATGTCGCGGTCGGTGAGGAAGCCCACCAGCCGGTCGTTCTCGCCAACCGGCAGGCTGCCGATATCGTGCTTGGCCATCACGCCGGCGGCGCGGCCGAGCGTGTCGTCGGGTGCGATCACGAGCACGTCACGGCTCATTACGTCGCTGATTCGCATCGAATATCTCCTCGGTTCTGCGCCGCGGAAGAGCGCGGCCTCATCAGTGGCGCGATCAGCGCCGGACATGCCAGTTGCCGTCATCGCCTTTGCTGTAGTTCTGCTTCACCGCCGCCCAGGCGACGCGATGGGCGACCTCTTCGCGCGAGGCGTCGTCGCGCCGCTCGGCCGGGTCGCGATAGTCCTGCCAAGGCGCTGCTGAACGCCGCCTTGTATATCTCCTGGGCGTGCTGCGGTACGTGATCGCGCACCGATGCGGGGAGGTCGCTGATCCGCTCGTACGGCACGGATGGCTCCTGTTCGACAGTTCCGGGCAGGGTCGCAGCCGCAGGATTAAGCCGCTGGCAACGCGATGCATGCGGACCGTTAACAACCGCCGCGATGCGTCCCCGCGCCGCCGGCGCAGCAGGCCGGGCAGTCGCTTCGGCCGCGCATTCAGGCGGGAAGCGGCGGCAGCTCCGGAGCGTGCAGGCCCGCGAACGGGTCGCGCCACGCGTCCAGCGCCCCGATCCGGCGATACCACCGCGCCAGCGCCGGGTAGTCGCCCAGCGGCAGGCGGGCTACCTGCTCATTGCCGGGCAGGAAAGTGGCCATGCGGAAGTCGGCGTAGGACAGGCCGTCGTCCAGCAGCCAGTCGCGCCGCGACAGCTCGGCGTCGAGCAGCGCCGCGCCGGCGGCGAAGCGGCGCAGTCCTTCCTCCACCTTGGCTGGATCGATCGGTCCCTGCGCATAGCGCTGCTTGGTGCCGCGTTCGTACTGGACCATCTCGCAGGCGCGGATGAAGTTCTCCTTGCCCCAGCTCAGCCACTGGATCATCCGCGGCTCGGCATCGCCGGTGCGCCAGAACGTGGAGCGCGCATCGCGCGACAGCCGGCAGGCGATGGCATCGGCCTCCCACAGGCTGCCGCCGGGCCAGTACTCGGATCGGCAGGAAAAGCGTCGGGTTGAGCGGCCGGTAGCGCTCGGCCTTACCGGGCGCGAACGGGGCGGCGAACTCGAACTCCACCTGCGCATCGACCTGGCGGGCCACGGCCACCGCCACGGCGCGGGTTGGGATTGCGGCTGAAGAGCAGCTTCACGGCGTGGCCCTCGCGCTTGCGCGGTGGTACGCCACCAGCGCGTTGGCGTGGCCATGGCCCATACCGTGGTCACGCTTGAGCACGGCCACCTGCTGCATGTGGCCCAGGCCGCCAAGCGTGTCCAGCAGCCCGAGCCAGTGCGCGACAGGCTGACCGTAGGTCTTCTCGATCGACGGGAAGTACGAGGCGGGTCCCTTGACCCGGGTATCGCTGCCCATGGGCATGCTCCGCTGGCGGTGGACGTCGCAGGTACGACGGCCGGGCGGCGGCCGGTTCGACAGCGCCGCAGGCATGAGCGACGGATCCGACACCCTGCCTGCGGAACCGTGCGTTCAGTCGACCTCGATATTGGCGAACCGGTCGTGCGCGTCCCGGACCGCGCTGCGCTTGCCGGGCGGCGGGCGTGGCGCAGCCTTCTTCTTCGGCGCCACGACCCGCGCCGTGGCCGCGCCCACCGCCTTCTTCGCCCTGGCCTTGGTCTTGCGCCTGACCGCGACCTCGATGTCCAGGCCCAGCGTCATCGAGTCCCAGTCGCCGTGCTCGTCCAGGTTGACCAGCACGCGGGCGACCTTCTTCGGCGGCGGCGGCTGCACGACGACGCCGCTGTAGACCGGCCTGAGGTCGACCTCGATGACGATGCCCTCGCCCAGTTCGATGGATACGCGCTTCTTCTGCACCTGCCTTGCCATGTTCCTGCTCCTTGCGTTTACGCGGGAAAGTCCGCAATGCCGCCGTCCGCCACGGCGGCGTCATCCGGCGTTGCGGCCGGCAGGTCAGGTGCCCACCTCCCGGACCGGCGTGTCCACGGCCCTCATCTCGACCAGTGCCAACAGGCCTCCCTCCCCTTCCGCATCGACCAGGTTCACGACCTGCGCCGCAAGCAGCTTGGGGCGCGGCGGCTTCACGATGACGCCCGTGCCTGCCAGCAGCCAGAAGGAAAGTTCGATGGACATCGTGTCGTCGTACCTCAGGACGTAGCGCCCCTCGTCGACCTGGACGAGTTCGGCTCGAAGGACTTCGCGCATGTTCAATCTCCTGGTGGATGCGCCGGGGACCCACGTGGATCGGCCGGGGGCGGCGCGACGGTTCCCGGCGATCCCACCAGGCCGGCCCGCTGGAACACGGCATGGGTGTCGATGCGCGAGGCGGATACACCCGCGTCCCGCGCGTTTTTCAAGGCGACGCGCGCCTCGTCCAGCCGGCCCAGGCGGGCCAGGGACTGCGCGTTGAACACGGCGACTTCGCCGGCTTCCAGGTCCAGCGCCTGCGCCTGGCCTGCCAGCCGCACGGCACTGTCACCGTCGCCCAGTTGCGCGCGGTACCAGCCCAGCGCGGCCAGGGCCTTGGCGTCCCCGGGATTGGCGTCGACGTAGCGCTGGGCTAAGGTCTGCGGCCTGCACGTACGCCTGCCGCGTCAGTGTGGCCTGGTCCGGCTCGGCATCCAGCGCGTCGCCCAGGTTGCCCAGGTAGTAGAAATCCATGGGATTGAGCCCGGCGGCGCGACGGTAGAAATCGGCGGCACCGGCGTAGTCGCGCTTCTGGTAGCGCAGCGTGCCCAGGGTTGGCGAGCGCGGCCTCGTTGGGCTCTATCGCCAGCGAGCGCTGCAGCGCGGCCTCGGCCGCATCGTTGTCGCCGACGGCCAGCAGCAGGCCGCCGAAGATGCTCCAGTAGTCGCCGTCGTCCGGACGCAGCGCGACCGCGGTGCGGTAGGAGGCGATGGCATCGCGGTAGTGCCCGAGCCGGAACTGCTGGTAGCCCAGGTCCGCATGCACCCGGGCGTTGCCGGGACTGGCCTGCAGGGCCTGGCGGAAGTCGTTCATCGCCGCGTCTTCCCGCCCCCTGGTTCACGTGCAGCCAGGCACGCCCGTCCAGCGCCTTCCAGCGCACCGCGGGATCGTCGATCGCGATGTCGTAGTACTGGAGGGCCTGCTTTTCGTTGCCCTGCACCCGGTACAGGTCACCGAGGGCCAGGCTGACCTCGCCCAGCGCCGGGTCCATGTTGCGCGCGCGCAGGCAGGCCAGTCGCGCCTTGTCGAAGGCGCCGGCGTCGTGGTTGGCCTCGAAGTTCCAGAGCTCCATGCGGCACAGCGCGGCCTGCGCCCGGGCGAAACCGGCGTCGGCGGCGAGCGCGCTGCGGAAATGCCCCGCCGCGTCCTCGCGTGCGCGTTCGCCTTGCGGATGGAGCATCTGGCCCACCCCGAGCAGGTAGGCGCCGAACGCCGATGCGTCCCGGGTCGGCGCCAGCCGGCGGCGCAGCGCTTCGCGCTCCTCGGGCAGCACCTCCACCAGCGCATCGGCCGCCGCGTTGGCGATGTCGGTCTGGGTGTCGAAGATCGCGTCGGCATCGCCGTCGTAGTTGCGCGACCACAGCATGTAGCCGCTGCGCGCATCGGACAGCCGTGCACTGATGCGCAGGCGCCCGCCCTCGCGGCGCACGCTGGCGTCGAGCACGGTGGCCACGCCCAGCAGCCGGCCCAGCGCCTGCACGTCCTTACCGCGGTCGATCGCCTCCGGTGGCCCGCTGGCAGGCGGCGACTTTCAGGCCCGGCACGCCCGCCAGCGCGTTGAGCATCTCCACCGACAGGCCCTCGGCGAAGTAGCGGTCCTCGCGCGCGTCGCTGAGCGTGGTGAACGGCAGCACGGCGATGGATGCCTCCGCCGGCGCGGCCGGTGGCGCGCGGTCCCGCCACCACCAGGCGATCGCCGCCAGCAGCACGGCGAAGGCCAGCCCGCTGGCCCATGCCCGCCGCGCGTGGCCGCGCGGCACGCCTTCCCGCGGCGGCGGCGCGGTCGGCGCCGGCGCAGCGTCGTCCACCCCGGCAGTGGCTCGGGCGTGGCGGCGACCGCCGTTTCGATGCCCGGCTGGACCGGTTCGGCCGCGACGGCCGGTGCCGTGTCGGCCGCCTGCAGGACGCCGATGAAGCTGTAGCCCAGCGCGTGCCGGGTCTGGATGTAGCGCGGCTGCTGCGCCGGGTCGTCCAGCGCCGCGCGCAGCTGGGCGATGGCCCGGGTCAGCACGCCGGGGGTGACGTGGCGGTGGCCCCAGACCTGGTCGAGCAGGTCGTCGCGCTCGAGCAGCTCGCCCGGCCGCCGCAGCAGGGCCAGCAGCACGGCGAACGCTTTCGGCTCCAGCGCCTGCGGCTGGCCGTCGCGGACCAGGGGTGTGGGCGGCGGCATCCACCACGATCCCGTCGAAGCGGTAGCGCACGGTTCCATCGCCCCCGGCGGACGGGGCTCTGCCGGCTTCATCGCCACTTCCTCATGGTTGCCTCACGAGATCAGCAAACACGCATGGAACGGTCGCATCCGCCTCATGACCCGTTTTCGCGTGCCGGGGACGCTGGCCCGGCGCCGGCACTGCCGCGCCTACCCCCCCCTGGAGACGCACGATGAACGCCTTGATGACGACCCTGTCCCCATCCAGCCGCTGCCTGCGGTGCTGGATGCCGCCCCGTCCTTCAGCCTGCTGCATCGCCGCAAGAACATCGGCGAATACCGGCCCGCCTCTGCCGACCTGGCACGCTTCAACCATCTGCTGGCCCGGCTGGGCCGCCGACACGCGCCGCTGGATATCGACCGCCTGGCGACCGCCGCCCGCCAGCTGACCGACGCCACGGACGACGCCCCCGGATGTATCGCTCAACGGATTGCGTGGCTCGAATCGGTCGTCGCCATGGCCGGCGACCGCGACTGGGAGGCGTCCGCCGAGATCGCCGACTGCGCCCGGCTGGTGGCCGACTATGCCAACGACACCTGGGACCTGATCCCGGACTGGCTGCCGCAGGTCGGCCGGCTGGACGATGCCATCGTCATGGAGGCGGCCTTACCGACGCTGGGCCGCGAGCTGGCCTGCTACCGCGACTTCCGCCGCCTGCGCGCGGTGGAAGCGGGCCTGCGCGGCTGCACGCCGGAGGAACTCCCGTTCGACCGCCACGCCTGGGAAGCCACGCGCGAGGTGGAGGCCGCGCTGGTCGCGCAGCGTCGCCGGGTGCGCGAGTCCAGCTACGTGCCGGCGCCACCGGCGATGTTCCGGGTCCACTGAACCGGCCCGCGCAGCGGCTCGCCGGTCGCACCAGGTCGCGAACGATGCCGCCCCCACGGGCGGCATCGTCCTTTCGGTCGTGCCGCGACTAGCGGTCGCTGCCGTCGGCCCGCCAGCGCACCAGCTGCACCAGCGCCGCGCGCGCATCGCCGACCACCAGCGGCGCCGGCACCGACAGCATCAGGTTCAGCGGCAGGCCGAACTCCTCGATGCTCCAGCCGTGCACGTCGAGCACGCCATCGGCGCCGATCGCCTGCGGATGCCGCTCGCGGATGCGCTGGGCGAAGCTGCCGTGCTCGGGGATGTAGCCGAACACCGGCTTGCCCTTGGCCACCGCGTAGCCGACCTCGAAGCAGGTGCCGCTGTCCGGCTCGGGGCCGCGGAAGAAATCCAGGTTGGCCAGCACCGCATCGGCGCGCTCGATCAGGCCGATGTTGGCGCGGTAGATCCACTCGGCCTGCCCGGCCGGATCGCCGATGTGCGCTGGCACGTCCTTGGTCGAGCGGGAACAGGCCCTCGATCCCGAACTGCGCGCACAGCGCCTTCAGCTCCTGTCCGCGCGCATGCGCGTCGGGTCGGAACACGTCGGGGCCGGCGAGGTACAGCGAGCGGATCATGCGGATGTCCAGCGCGGGGAGAGTCCCATTGTCGACGATGCGTGGCGGCGGCATGCGTACATCCGCCCGCCGGGTCCGCGCCCCCGGGAGCTGCCCGCGAACCGGCTACCCTTGGCCGATCGCGGCATCAGGGACGAGGCATGGCGAACAGCAGGCTGCGGATCGGTTTCGCCCGCCTCGATGCCGAAGTGCGCCAGCGCAGCGGCCAGCCGGTCGGGCGCTTCCATAGCAGTTACCGCGGTGGTTTCTTCCGGGGTGGGCGGCGGCTCCTGAGCGCGTGCGGCGGCGCGCGAATGACGGCTGAACATCGGCAAAGGGCCGCCGACCGTTGCTGCGCGCGCGGCGTAGTCTCGACCCTGGGGCGACCGGCCCCGCTGCAGGGAGCGAGCCATGGCGTTCAGTACCGCAGGAAGATCCGGACCGCTTGCCGACATCAACGTCACCCCGCTGGTCGACGTGATGCTGGTGCTGCTGATCATCTTCATCGTCACCGCGCCGATCGTGGCCCGCCCGATCAGCGTCGCCTTGCCGCAACGCATCGACAAGGTGCTCCCACGCCCGGAGCCACCACCCCCGATCGAGCTGCGCCTGGACGGGGCCAACCAGCTCAGCTGGGACGGCACGCCGATCGGCATGGACGAACTGCGCAGCCGGCTGCAGGCGCAGGCCTGGGCACATGCCGGCAACGAACCGGAGCTGCGCATCGCCACCGCCGAAGGCGCCGAGTACGAAGGCCTTAGTAGGATCCTTACCTCCGCCGAGGCCACGGGGATGCGGCGGATCGCATTCGTGCGCTGACGGTGCGGTCGCAGGCTGGTGCCGGGAACAGCGGCGTTCACCGCGCTGCTCCCGGCACGGATCGCTGCGCCGCAGGACGTGGCGCTAGAACATCCCCAGCCGGTTGGGTGAGTCCTTCGGGATCTGCTGGCCCATATCCCACAACTCGACGATCTTCCCATCGTGGAAGCGGGCGATGTGCACCACCGCCATTTCGATGTCGCCGTCGGCGCGGCGCAGGTGCGAGAGCACGACGACGCGGTCGCCACCATCGATCACCTGGCGCGGCTCGAACGACTTGTTCGGCTCGCCCGCCGCGCTCTGCTCCATCGCCTCCAGCAGCGACTGGCGGTCACCGGGGAACCAGGCGTTGTGGTGGACGAAGTCCGCCGCCACGAAGCGCGCGAACGCGGCGCGGACCTCGCCGCCCGCGCACATGCGCAGGAAGGTGGTGGCGATCCCGGCGTTGTCCATGGCGCGGTCTCCTTTGGGCGTGGGCGCCACCTTAGCGCGGCGCCGCGGGCCGCGCCCGTGAAGCCGGCCAGCACCGTCGTGCCGACCGCGACATCGCCGGCGATTTACGCCGGCGTGACCCGCGGATCACATCCACCACACTCCGCCACGGCGAAGCTTGCAGCCTCCAACACTCCGGAGACGGGCATGCATCTGATTGTGAAGACCGCGGTAGTCGCCGCGCTGGGTGTCGTGGCATGGAGGGCCTGGCAGCGCCGGCGTTCCCCGACACAGGGAGACGGCCTGCACGACGCCGGCGAGATCACGCCCGCGCACGGCGATCCGCGCGTTCCGGCGGTGGAAGAGGACTTCGTGCTCGCGCCACGCGCGGCCGCTCAGTCGAGTCCCGGTTTCGGCGGCTGATCTTCCGGTGCGGAACCGGCGCCCCCGCGGCGCCGGCAGGGCGCGCCCATGGCGTAGGCGAAAGCCGCAGACCGCGTGTGCCGGATCTGGCGTGCCCGCCACCGCCGCGTCGTTCCGCAAATCCGCTCGGCACCGTGCAGCATGTTGCGCCGCCACGTCGACGTGCACCGCCCAAGGTCCATGACGCGATGCACGCAGCCCGGGCGATAGGCCACGCCGGGCATCGCGCTGGGGCATCGCGTCGCCGCCGGCACGGGCCGGCGACGCCCGATACCGCTTCAGCGCAGGTCGACCTGGGCGACCTTGTCCCGAGTAATCCTTCTTCGGGTCGATGCCCACCAGCATCTTCACCCCGGCCAGCAGGTTGTTCTCGTTGAGCCACACCTCGCCCTGGTCCGGGTCCAGCCGCAGCAGCGCCAGCTTCGGATCGTCCTTGCCCTCGTACCAGGGCCCACGAACGGATTCCACAGCCGTTCGACCACCGCCCGGTCGGTATCCACCTGCAGCACGCCGCCGATGCTGGCGAACAGCGCATGGCCCTTGGCGGCGAAGGCGGCCACCGCACGCCGCGGCGTGGCCAGCTGGCGCACCAGCGCGTTGTCGGTGGCGGTGAAGAACCAGATCGGCCCGCGCGCCTCGTGCTCCAGCTGCGCGGTCATCGGCCGGGTATGGCCATCCTCCAGGCCATCCACGCCGAGCATCAGGGTCATGTCGGACTTGAGGGCCTTCCAGAATTTCTGCTCGAGTTCGGCCGGGGTGGCCATGGGCGCAACTCCATCAGGGGAGCGGCCACCCTAGCGCCAGGACCGGTGGCGCATCCGTGAAGCCGGCGCGTGTCGCTGGCCCGCAGGCTTGCCGGTTCAGTACCGCGTCACCCGGCCGGCGGGCGCGCATGGCAGCCGCCCTCGCGATTCGCAATGTCCGCCCCCTGTTCCACGCCTGTCGCGCCGCCCTAGACTAGGTCCGGGGATTTACGTCACAGGCAATACGCGCACAGGGGGCGCGCCATGATCGTCACGCTTTCCGAACTCATCAGCCACGACGAGCTCGCGCTGATCAGGCAGAAGATTTCCACGGCCCGGTTCATCGACGGCAAGGCATCGGCCGGCGAACGGCTGCACAAGGTGAAGAACAACGAGCAGATCGCCTGGAACGACCCGGTGATGAAGGACATCACCAACGTGGTGATGGCGGCACTGGGGCGCAGCACCACGTTCATGAGCCTGGCCCAGCCGCGGCGGCTGGCGGTGATGCTGGTCAGCCGCTACCGGCCGGGCATGGGTTATGGCCAGCACGTGGACGCGCCGATCATGGGCGAGCCCAACCACGTCCGCAGCGACGTCTCGTTCACCCTGTTCCTCAACGAGCCCGACACCTACCAGGGGCGGCGAGCTCGCGTTCGACCACGGCAGTGGCGAGATCGCCCACAAGCTGCCGGCGCGTTCGGCGATCTGCTATCCCACCGGGCAACTGCACCGGGTGCGGCCGGTCGAACAGGGCGAACGGCTGGCGGTCGTCGGCTGGGTGCAGAGCCTGTGCGCGACCCGGCGATCCGCGAAATGCTGCATGACCTGTCCGAGGCCCGCCAGCTGCTGGCCGACCGGACGGCGCGGCACGCGCCGTCGAGCTGCTCACCAAGTCCTACAACAACCTGCTGCGGCAGAACGCGGAGCCGTAGCGGTCACCCGCAAGCGCGGCTTCATGGCGCGCGCGGCCGGGACGAAGCGGCAACGGCTATGCCAGCCGCGCCCTCAACCGTCCCCGCCCAGCGTCGTGCGGAAGCGCGGGTCGTCCCAGCGCTGGAAGTCGGCATCGGCACGGAACTGCATGGCCGGCTTGCCCAGCCGCCGTGCGGCGGCCACCGCTGCGAGCATGCGTTCGGTATCGCCTTCCACCGCGTAGTAGCAGGCCAGGTTGTACATCAGCGTGGCGTTGGTCTGCACGGCCGGGTCGAAGTCCGGTCCGAGCAGGCTCGCCATCACCGCCTCGATCAGGTCGCGCTCGGACGGCTGGTGGATGGCGAAGGCCAGCGTCTGGCTGGCGATCACGCCGATGTTGTAGTCCACGCTCTGGTCGCGGTGCGGCGAGGTGTACGGATGCACCTGCGCCAGGTAGTGGCGGACCAGGCGGCGCGGAGGCGTCGGTGCGGCCTGCGACATTGAACGCGTTGACCAGCTCGGCATAGGCGGCGGTGAGCGTGGAGGCGAAGTTGCCGACCTTGTCCGGCTCGTGCGCGAGCGTGGCCGCCTGCTTCAGGAACTCGTCCAGCGCGGCGTCATCGCCGCCAGCGGCCGCGGCGATGTTCGCGCGCAGCTGGTCGAGGCGGCTGGGCGTGCCCTCGTAGTAGGGACGGAACGCGGCACGGTGCAGCACCGACACGAGCACGCCGGGCAGTGGTTCCTCGTTGCCGTCCTCGCGCAGCAGCACTTCCATTTTCGAGGTCGGCGCGAACAGGTCCGGCACGCGCAACACCAGCTCGCGCGGGCCGCGGGCCGGCGCGGACAGCGCGTCGCGCACCGCCGGGTCGGACAGGTCCAGCCGCACGTCGGCGCGGTCTTCCAGGTCGTGCTGCGGGCCCCATAATCACGATCATCGCCTGCGGCAGCGCGTACAACGGCGCCTGCACCGGCGCGACCGGCACCTCGGCCACGGTGCCGATCAGCGGACGCGGCGCCGGCGGGCGCAGCCAGCGCTCGACCTTGCGGCCGTCGGCGAGCTCGACCACGGCGGTGACCGGGTTGTAGCGGGTCTGCTCGCCCTCGAAGCGCGGCTGCCGGCCGGTACCTGGCGCTGCGCGGCCGGAACATCGTCGATGCCGCGCGGCCGGACCGCGTAAAGGCCGATGTCGTCGCGGTAGTACCCTGGAGCTTGGCCTCGCCCGGGTACTCCAGGTAGCCACGCGCGTGCACGCTGAACCACGGACTGGCGCCGGGTAGCAGTTCCGACGGCTCCCACCAGCGGGTGTTGTGCAGGAACTCGTAGTCGTCATCGACCCGCGGCACGAACATCTTGAACTGCACCGTCTCGGCGCCCGCGTCCAGCTGCACATGCGCGTCGCCGAACCAGTAGCGGGACGGTCCGTCGCCGGGCACGCCCATGGCCTGGAGCACCTTGCCGACGGTGGCGTCCAGCACCTGTCCGCCCACGCCCTCCTCCAGGTGGTAGGTGCGGCGGTCGAAACCGGTCACCTTCAGCCGCGCCGGCCTGATCCCGTAGCCGCCGGCAAAACTCTGCGGTTCCACCTCCACGAACGCGGAGCGGGTAGGGGAATAGCCCTCGAGGCAGGTCGCGTGCCAGCTCAGCGCCTCGGCCGAATGGCTGCGCTGCCCGCACCAGGTATCCACCTGCTCGCGGTGCTGGTCGATCTGCAGTTTCCAGCGCCCGTCAGCCCACAGCCATGCCCAGGCCTGCTGTTTCGCGTCGTCGCGGCCGAACGCCACCACCTGCGCGCGCTCCAGCTCGGCGACCAGTTGCGGCATCGAAAGTCCGCTGCCATCGACGGCAGGCGCGTAGGGCTTGGACTCGCGCTCGCCGGTCAACGTCCAGTCGTTGTAGGACTCCGGCGCAAAACCAATGCCGGACACGTGCATGTCCTGCGGCTCGTCCAGCGAATCCAGCGGCACGCCGTCCGCGCTGAACTTCCACAGGTGGCCGCCAGCGGCGGCGATCACCTGCCGCGTGGCAGGCACCACGAACATGCCCTCGACGTCGCCATGCAGCTGCTTGCGCACCTCCAGGTGCGCGGACGCGGCGGTGTTCTCGGACAGGCGCGGATAGGCGGGATCGACCTTGGCCGCGAACAGCGGCGAGAGCAGGCTCGGCATCAGGAACAGGCCGGCAACCGTCGCCACGAAGACGAGGGCCGCGCGTTTGGGGAATCGGAGAGGGCGCATGGCCGGGCAGGATGAAGGACACCCCGCGGGCCCACAAGCGACGGTAACGGCGGAAACAAGCCGGGGCATCGGCAGATGCCACCTGCGCGCTCCCTGTGCTTGCGCCCCGCGCGCCCCTTGCGGCGCCCTCCCGCGTCGCTGCTACTGCGGCGACAGCCGCAGCACCACCACCCCGTGCGCAGGCAGCCGCGTGGTGAAGGCCTCGGCGGTGCTGCCCTCGCCGTCCTGCCAGACATCGCGCCAAGGCGAAACGCTGCTTGCCGAAGTCGATCTGGCGACCGCTGATGTCGTCCTTCATGTAGTGGAAGGCCCAGTCCAGGGTAGTAGTCGCGCGGCGCATCGCCGCGGTTGAGGAACAGCAGCGCGTACTGGCCGCCGTCGAGCGGCTTGAGGTACAGCTCCACCTCGCCCTCGTCGATCCACTTCATCGCCTGGATGCCCAGCCTGTCCTTATGGATCTGGATCATCGGCCGGTGGGTGAGGATGCGGCGGGTGGCCTCGCCCATCGAGCGCAGGTCGTTGCCGGCGATCAGCGGCGAGGCGAGCATGGCCCACAGCGAGAAGTGGGCGCGATCCTCGTCCTCGCTCATGCCGTTGCCCACCTCCATCATGTCCATGTCGTTCCAGTGCCCGGGACCGGCGTACTTGCGCAGCCCCGCCTGCTTGTCGAGGATCGGCAGCACGCCCAGCGACGACCACGAACCGTGGTTGTGCTCGCAGCTCCAGCACGGATAGATGTCACCGGCGGTGCGCCAGGGAATGGCCCACCTCGACCGCCCAGTCCTGGGCTTGTTGTCGCCCCACTCGCAGATGCTGAACAGCATCGGCCGCCCGGCCCGCGCGATCGCGTCGCGCATCGTGGTGTACGCCGCGGCCGGGTTGATGCCCTTCGTGTCGCACCAGTCGTACTTGACGTAGTCGACGCCCCAGCGCGCGTAGGTCAGCGCGTCCTTGGTACTCGTGGCCGCGGCTGCCGGCGCGGCCGGCGCAGGTGGTGTCGCCGGCGTCGGAGTAGATGCCCAGCTTCAGGCCCCTTGCATGCACGTAGTCGGCCAGCGCCTTCATGCCGGAGGGGAAGGTCTTCGGATCGGGGCGGATGTTGCCGTCCGCATCGCGCGTGCCGTGCCAGCAGTCGTCGATGTTGACGTACTCGTAGCCGGCGTCCTTCATCCCGGAGGCGACCATGGCATCGGCCATCTGCCGGATCATCTTCTCGTCGACGTTGCAGCCGAAGGTGTTCCAGCTGTTCCAGCCCATCTGCGGCGTGCGCGCGAGCTGCGGCGACTTCTGCGCCAGCGCCGGTAGCGGCGCGCACAGCGCGGCGGCGAGGAGGAAGCAATGGAACAGCGTGCGGTGCATGGCGCATCCCGAAGCGTCGAAAGTCCGGCTGCCGACTCTGCGGCGCGCCGGGCCCGCGGACAACTCCGGATTTGCTATAGGAGGCATCCCGGAATGCAGGACCCGGAGCACGCGCGGAAGCCGACCCTGCTTTCCGCCGGGTCAGCCGGGTGCACCCGTGGATGCGTCAGGCAGTCGCGGGTGCGGCGCCTGGGAAGGCCGGCGGCACCGGATCGACGGGTGCATCGGGTGCCGGGAAAGGCGTGCGCAAGGTGAAGGCCTGCGCACCGGGGCCGTGCACGCGCAGATGTTCGAGCCGGTCCTGGCCTCCTGCAGCCCGGGGCGATGGCCCGCCGGCACCCACCAGAACACCACGTACGCCTCGTCCATGCGCTCGAACCACTCCTGCCGCCGGCGCATGATCGCGACGTGGTCGGGGTTGGACATGAAGACGCGCAGCGATTCGACGTCCTTCCACACCGACATGTTCACCAAGGATGTCATCGCCGAACGGACGCAGGGCGGTCGCATCCCCGCTTTCGTCCTCGAGGCGCCAGACGTAGCCGGGCGTGGTTTCGGCCAGGCGGTTTATCCGTTCGAGGTTGCCGACGAAGTCGGCCATGGCCGGTGACTCCAGCGGCGCACGCATCCGTGCGATGTTGAGTTGCGCGAGTTCGTATCGGGACATGCCACGCTCCTTATGGCTGCAGGAAAAACCGGGATCGGCCGCACCGGGGCGACGCGACGCATGGTGATGGATCCGCCGCAGATGCGGCTGCCCGGGTTCGACATTGGGCAGCCGGCGGAACGTATCAAGGGGGCCAGCTGCAGTCGAGAAAAAAAACCCGGGGTCAGAGCGCGCTTTCCCCCTGCCCCCCTTTCCTCACTCCACCGCGCCGATGAGCCGGTTGAACGTGGCCGGGTCGGCGACCCGGTAGACCGGCTGCACGTCCTTGGCCAGCAGCGTGACCAAGGCCCGAGCTGTAGTACAGGTAGCGCTGCGAGCGCCCGCCGGTGCCGATATCGATCTTGTAATGGGTTCCGCCTACCGCCTGCGGCACATCCACCGGGCGCTTCGCTGCCCACATGCGGGTGAACCGTCCGAGCTCGTCCGTGTCCAGCACCTTCACCTCCGCAAAGTCCGCATCGCGGACCGTGACCGACGTGACGGGTTCCGGCGTCGACGCGAATGCCACGCCGAACGTGGCAACGAGTGGGATCAGGAATGCGCGCATGGGGAGTGCCTCATCCATAAGGGCGGGAAACAGTGGGCTGGAACAGGCGTCTGAAACAGGGGTGAGGGTCGACTTCTTCGCATGCCACTCCAGCATGCCGGCAAAGTGCACCCTGACCCTGCTTTCAGAAATCCGCGTCCAGCACGATCCGGTAGCGTGCCTTGCCGGCGCGCAGGTGGTCCAGCGCGTCGTTGACCCGGCTCATCGGGAAGTGTTCGGTCTTCGGCGCCACGCCGTGGCGGGCGGCGAAGCCGAGCATGGTGTCGAGCGCGCCGCGCGAGCCGGTCGGCGAACCCGACACCGACTTCTGCCCCATGATCAGCGAGAACGCCGCCACCGGGATCGGCTCCAGCACCGCGCCGACCACGTGCAGCCGGCCCTTCGGCGCCAGCGCGGTCAGCAGGCCGTTCCAATCCAGCGGCACGTTCACCGTGTCGATGATCAGGTCGAATTTTCCGGCCAGCTTTTCCAGCGCCGCCGCATCGCCGGTGGCGACCACGTGGTGGGCGCCGAACGCGCGCGCCTCTTCTTCCTTCGAGGCGCTGGTGGTGAACGCGGTCACCTCGCAGCCCCACGCCCGGCAGAACTTCAGCGCCATGTGCCCCAGCCCGCCGATGCCGACCACCGCGACCTTGGCCGTCGGCGAAATGCCCAGCTCGCGCAGCGGCGCGAACACGGTGATGCCGCCGCACAACAGCGGCCCGCATTCGGCCACGTCCAGGCCCTCGGGCAGGGGCACCACCCAGACCCAGTGCGCACGCACCTTCTCGGCGAAGGCGCCGTGGCGACCGCCTATCGTCGGCTGCACTTCCCGGCACAGGTGCTGGTTGCCGGCCAGGCAGGGATCGCAGTGCAGGCAGCTGCGCGCGTTCCAGCCCAGGCCGACGCGCTGGCCCAGCACCACGCCCTTCGCGTTCGCGCCCAGCGCGGTGACCCGGCCAACCGCCTCGTGGCCGGGCACGAACGGGTACTGGGTGAAGCCCCACTCGTTGTCCAGCATCGACAGGTCCGAGTGGCAGATGCCGCAGTGCTCGACCGTGATCTCGACCTCGTCGTCGCCCAGCGGGCCGGGCTCGTATTCGAAGGCCTCCAGGGCGGCACCGGGTTTCGAGGCGGCCCATGCGCGGTAACGGGTCATGACGGGTCCTTCGTGGCGGCGGGCGGATGAAGCAGCACGATACGCTGCCTGCCCGTGACCGTCATGGAGCGCATCCGATCGACCCGACCGGCACCTGCCTTACCATCCACCCGGTGCCTCCGAGCCCCTGCGGCAGGCTACGCTGCACTATCCACCTGCCCGACGGAACCGGAAGGCGCCTGGGCCCGTGCGCATCAGCGGACCGCCGCGCCGGTGCGGGGCCGCCCCACACTCTTCTTGAAGCGAACCTGCCCCCGTCCTGCCCGGCCCAGCGTTCCCGGATGCACATGCCCATGCCGCCACCTGTCATTGCAGGCCACGCAGCGCCTTTCCGCCTCGGCGGCATCGGCATGGCCGTGCTCGCCCCTGGCCTGCGCCGCGCCATGCCGTGCCGCCGACAAGGCGCCGGATGATCCGACCAAGATCGTCACCAAGGCGGGGCTGTCGTATTCCGACGAGATCGCTGTCTCCGGCTCGCTGGCAGTCGGGACGAAGTTCAAGTTCAACGGTCGCACCACGGAGTCCGGACAGTGGTCGCTCGGTGGGTCCTACCTGTTCCCGGTGACCATCCTCACCTTCGCCGCCGGCAAGCGCGAACTCGACGACGGCGTGATGCAGACGCAGTACTCGCTGGGCGGGTACGTATCGCTGGCGCAGCTGGGCGTGCCGAGCGGGAAGTGGCAGCTGTTCGTGCCGTTCGGCTACCAGTACACGACCGGCGAGCAGCCGGTCACCGAGACCGACATGCAGGACGGCATTCCCGTGGAGGCGAGCAGCAGCAGCGGCTACGTCGGCCTGTTCGCGCTGCGGCCGCTGAACCGGCACCTGAGCTTCCTCGCCAGCGCCAGCCTCAGCCGCGGCACCCGGGACTACTCGGGCACCTCGGTATACGGGGGCTGTCCTTAGCACCTCAGCGCCCGGGACACCCTGGGGCTGAGGGCGAGCTACGTGGACAACAGCTTCGGGCAGAAGCAGAAGCTGGGGATTTCCTACCAGCACGAGTTCTGAAAACCGGGGTCAGGAGGCACCTCGCTCCGACCCCGGTCTGCGGCATTGTCTGACACGCCGGAGCGGCGCACTCTGACCCTTGTTTCCTATCTCGCCCCGGCGACATGGAAGCGGAAGCGGTAGTCCTCGCCGTTCCAGTGGGTGGACACTTCCACGTCGTAGGGCGGCCGCGCTTTCGGCCGGGCGACCACGATGTAACCGCCATGGGCCTGCTGCGGATCAATGCTCGCCGTCTGCAGGATCGTGTCGCCAAGACGTGCCCGGGCCGCTTCCAGCTGCTGCCCGATCATGTCCATTCCGGTCACCGTCGCTGCCGTGGCCAGCGCGGTTCCCATCGCGGCCAGCTCCGGGTCATAGGTGGTGGTACTCACCGTGTAGGTGCCGTCGGGCGTATCCAGCGTGGTGTCCGTGGTCTCGTACGCCTTGGTCGTTGGCGACGTAGACGGCCGCCGCACCGGCCAGGGGCGACGGCGAACGCGGCCCAGCCCGCGGCGTGCCGCGCCTCGCGCTCCAGCTGGTCGTAGCCGTAGAGCTTCAGCCCCGCGCCATCGGCGCTCGCGGCGAAGTGCTCCGGGCCGAAGTCGGACGGCACGGCGAGCTTGTTGTAGCCCGCCACCGCGAAGGTCAGCCGGCCATTGGTCGCCACGCCCAGCGGGGTGACCTGCACGGCGCCATTGGCAAGCTCAAGGTCGGTGGTCGAGGTGCCATCGCCATACGTGACCATGGCCGCACCGGTATCGACCGGCGTGACCGAGTACGTCGTGGCACACGACGAAAGCACGAGCGCACTGATCGCGCCCACCAGCATCTTCCCGGACATCGGCTCCCCCGCGTTCCGCCCCCTGACGGACTGCGCTGACTGTAAGCCACGGGGAATAAAAAAACCGGGATCAGCGGGCCACCCGGGTCTGCGAGCCGTCATTGGTGACGCGCACCCGGTCGCCGACCCGGTAGTCGCTCACCGCACCCGGCTGCACGACCACGATGGACCGCCCCGACTCCAGGGAGCACGGTGAACTCGACCGCGCTGGTATCACTGGTCAGCCGGCGCCCGCTCTCGATCGCCACGGCGCGCAGCGCCTGATCGTCCCCCACTCCACGCTTTGCACCTCGCCCGCCACGCCGCGGCCGAAGGTGCTGCTGTCCCTCGGGGTACTGGCACATCCGGCGAGCACGCCGGCGCACACGAAGACCGACATCAGCACCGCCTTGCCGGCATTGCTATCCATGGTTCTTCTCCTGTTCGCTCGTGGGATGGAGAGTCGATTGAACCCGTCGGTACGCAGGCTGGCGAAGCCGTCCACGCCCGGAAGGACGGGGCACACCATTCACCCTGCCGTTGCGGGTGAAGCTTCCGCCTGCGAAATCCGCACGCGGGAGGTCAAAAGGCTATACGCAAGGATCCGAAGGCCCCTGTGAAGACTTCGGGCCGGCGCCCGGGACCGGCGGGAACCGGGCGGGAGGCTGGCCCCGTTCCCTGGCCGGGACCCGCGGAATCCCCGGTCCCCCGGGAAAAGGGTTCCGCCGCCGACGCATGCCATGAGAGTCACGGCCTTCTGACGACGATTCCCGCGTTCATGGCCTGCGAACGGAAGCAGGCAGAGAGGCAGCCGGACCTGGACCTGCCCGTGTCGGCGAAGACTTCCACCACCTGTGACATGGCACCCCCAGCACAGGCCCAAGGTCCGCACGTACGACGATGCCGACGGCTCGAGGAAGAAGATTGAACTGGCATTGTGTTTCCGCCCCCGCGGGCGGCAACCTCCCCTGAGGACGTGGCGATGCTCAAGCCTTGGCTTCCCTTTCATGCTGCTGCTGGCCATCGCATGGCAACCCGCCCTCGCGGGCGCGCAGGTCCTGCGGACCGAACCCCGCGAAAGCGTCCTGGAAGGCGAGCCGCTCAGGATCCTTACCGAAGGCCTGCAGCCGGGTGAGCAGGTCAGCCTGAGTGCGGAGCGGTGGTACCGGGGCACGGCGAACGGTACGCGGCCCCCACAGCGGTTGCGGTCGCAGGTGTCCGTGCGCGCCGATGCCGACGGCACGATCGACCTGGACCGCACGCCGGCGCTGGCCGGCAGCTATGCGGGCATCGACCCGCGTGGGCTGTTCTGGAGCATGTCGCCGCACGCCGGCGTCGCCGCGCCTGCCGGGCCGGTCGACACCACGCGCGTGGAGCTGGAGCTGGAACGCAGCGCGGGCGTGCCGTTGCGCGCGTCCGTGGCGTTGCTGAGCGCGTCGCCGGAAGTCGAGCGGATGCCGGTGGACGCGCTGCCCGGCGCGGTTTTCGCACGCCCACGCGGCAGCGCGCGCCCGGCCGGCGGTGATCCTGCTGGGCGGCTCCGAAGGCGACGATTCCATCGCCGAGGCCGCCGCGCCCTTCGCGTCGCGTGGCTTCGCCGTCCTGGCCCTGCCCTACTTCTCGCCGCCGGATGCCAGTGGACGCCGCGCATTGCCCGCATTGCCGGCCGGCATGGTCGAGATGCCGGTCGAGTCACTGGACCGTGCCCATGCCTGGCTGGCCTCGCGAGCGGACGTGGATGCGAGCCGGGTCGCCATCCACGGCACATCGATCGGTGGCACCTTCGCCCTGCTCGCTGCCGTGCACCTGGACTGGGTCGCCGCGGTGGTGGCCAGCGTTCCGTCCGATGTCGTGGTCGACGGCTGGGGCCCGGGCGTGGAGGAAGGCAGCCGTTCGGCATTTTCGCTGCACGGGCAGCCGTTGGCGTTCGTCCCGCAGATCGGCTACGGGGAAGAAATCGCGGGCGCCGGGCGCGGCCTGGATGTCCGCGTGCGGCGGGCGTACGAGCGCGGCCGCGCCGCGCGCCCGGACCTGCCGCCCGCGCGCGGATTCCCGTCGAGCGCATCCGCGGCGCGGTCATGCTCATCGGCAGCTACGACGACCAGTTGTGGCCGTCCGGGATGATGGTGCAGAACCTCGCCGAGCGCCGGCACGAGGCCGGCCTGCCCGTCACCACGCTGATCTTCACCGACGCCGGGCACCTGCTGTACGAGAGCGGCTACGCGCCCACCACCCTGCGCAACCGGGGGCGACGCAAGGTCGGCGGATCACCCGAGGCCGATGCACGCGCGCAGGCACAGGCGTGGTCGCAGACGTTCCGGTTCCTGGAAGCGGCGTTGGATGAACCCAGCCAGCCCATCGGTCGCCACGCCCCGTCCCAGAAGTGAACCTGACTCCGTTTTTTGCCGACGTGCGTGCAACCGCGCGCCGGAGGCTGGCGTCCGGGCATCCGTTTCACGGACGGAAGACGCGTGACTCCCTAGGTTCTCCTGCGGCATCGCTTCGATGCCACGCCTTCCACTCCGGCTCGCCGCCCCGGCGGCAGCCCCGACAGGAGAACACCATGATCAAGTGGGCCATCATCTTCGCCGTCATCGGCCTGGTCGCCGGCGCGCTGGGGTTCGGCGGCATTGCCGGCGGCGCCATGGGCATCGCCAAGTTCCTGTTCGTCGCCGCCCCATCATCGCCGCGGTGCTGTTCCTGCTCGGCGTGACCATCTTCAAGAAGGTGACATAGCGCGTCGGGACAGACGGGGTGGCGCCAGGGACGGCAACGGTCGCAGGAACATCTCGGGCGACGGCCACGCGCGGCGATCACCACACGCCACCCTGCCGAACGTCCGCGCGGGCGAGAGCAGTGCACTCCAGCTCCTGTTCGCCGCGACGGATACCGGAACGGTTATCGCGGACGACGTGTTTGTCCATGGGTTCGCGCGCGCCCGGCTGGCACTATCGCGGGCTCCGACTTCCCGGCCCGATGGATGCCCCGATGATCTTCCGTCCGTTCCGTCCCCCGTTCCGGCCCGTTGTCCTGCTCCTGGGCCTGCTGTTCCTTCTGGCAACCGCCGCGCACGCCGCGCCCTCCACGCCGAAGCAGACCTTCGTCCTCGTCCACGGTGCAACCGCCGGTGCCTGGGAATGGAAGCGCACCGGCCAGTTCCTCACCGACGACGGCCACAGCGTCTACCGCGCCACGCTCACCGGCCTGGGCGAGCGCGAGCACCTCAACAGCCCCGACATCGACCTGCAGACCCACATCGACGACGTGGTCAACCTGATCCTGTTCGAGGACCTGCACGACGTCGTGCTCACCGGCCACAGCTACGGCGGCATGGTGGTGACCGGGGTGATGGACCGGATCCCCGAGCGCATCCGCCACGTCGTGTTCCTCGATGCGGCCGTGCCGCAGGACGGCCAATCGATCTGGGACCTGTTCGGCAACCGGGGTCCGCTTCCGGCCGACCGCTTCCGCGACGGCTTCATGCAGGTGCCGTGGGTCAAGCCCGGCGACAGGCCGCCGTACAGCGTCAAGCAGTCGATCAAGTGCTTCGAGCAGCCGGTGTCGTATCGCAACCCGGCCGCGCTGGCGCTGCCGGTGACCTACGTGGCCTTCGTGCCGAAGGACCAGAAGATCGAGGAGCGCGCCAGAACCGACAGGAGCTGGCAGAACGCCCAGGCCCGTGGCTGGACGATGCGCACCTTCCCCGGCGGGCACGTGGCCCAGCAGGAAGACCCGCGCGGGGTGGCGACGCTGATCGAGGCGTCGGTCGACGACCGCAACCGCGCCGTCAGCGGCGCGGCGGCAGGAGGGTAACGGGGCCGGGTGGGCCGTAATGGGGTCAGGTGCACTTCCTGCACCCCATCCCGGAAGTGGACCTGACCCCGTTCCAGGCCCGCCCCCCTGTATCCCAAGCCCCGCGAAAAATCTGTCCCGGCAGAGGAAGGGCACTCTGGTCCCCGTTCTCCCGGTTTCCGTTTCGATCAGGGTTCGCCCGCACCACGCATGTAGCGGGCGACATTGCCGTCGGCCATCTGCACTTCCAGCGCGACGACGTCGCCGGCTGGCGCACGCTCGAAGCGCACCCGTCGGGTCGGGTTGCCATCGAAGAAATACAGATCCGCCGCCAGCGGCCTCAGCTGCAGCGGCGGGCGGCGGCCCTGGCGCAACTGCAACGCATCGCCCACCCCCTCGATCGCGACCACGCCGTACTGGCCGGCCTGCGCCGCGCGGTCCGTGGTGGTCGGCGCCGCCGGCCTTGCGCTCAATGCCTCCAGCGACCAGCGCGCGGCCGTGCCGGCGCCGCGCTCGACCAGCGTGGCCAGGGCGAGCTGCTGCGCACGCGCGGATGCGTCGGACGCCGGCACCTCGACATCCGGCTGCACGCCGCTGCCTTCCCAGTTGCGACCGGTGACCGGGCTGACCGGCGAGCCGGTGGACACGAACACGCTGTAGCCGTCATCCAGCCGGAACGGCTGCCCGGGGTTGGCCGCGCCGGCACTGGCTTCGCCGACCACGGTCGCGCGCCTGGCGTTCTTCAGCGTGTAGGCGAAGGCCTCGGCGGCCGAACCGGTGCGTCCGCTGGTCAGCACGTACAGCGGCACCTGCGTGCGCGGTGCCGCATGGGGCGTGGCCGGGGCTTCGGACTCGGTGCCTTCGCGCGAGTGGAAAGTGTTGTAGATGTCGGCGCCGGGCGCGACGAAGGCACTGGCCAGGTACCCGACCATCGCCGGCGAACCACCGCCGTTGTCGCGCAGGTCGATGACCAGCGCATCGGCATGGCCGAGCAGCTGCAGCGCCGCGTCGATCGCCTGCCGCGCCGGTGCCTGCGCATCGGCGAAATCGAAGTCGGCGAAGTAGCCCATGTCCAGGTAGCCGACGTTGCCCGGCAGCACCTCGACGCGGCGGACACCGAAGTTGGTCTGCGCCGGATCCTCGGCCGGTCCACGGCTGGCACGCCCGGCCGCGGGCGCCTGGGCCCAGCGCACGTTGAAGTGCCGGTCCTCGGCCTTGAGCCGCGTGGTCAGCGCGGTGGCCAAGGTCGAGCGGATCGGCAAGGCGGTCGTAGCGGCCGCCGGCCGCATCGGCGCGCAGGGCGTCGGCGATGGCGTGTGCGCGTTGCGGATCGAAGTATTCCCGTTCGATGGTGTCGGCGACCTGCGCGACCGTCTCGCGTGGAGTGGTGGCGAAGGCGTGGGCGGACACGAACAGCACACAGGCGGCGAACAACGGGCGGAAGCGGGGCACGGGGGACTCCTGGGTCACCGGATGGATGCGGACCCTGCAACGATCGGGCAGGGGGCGGGATAGCCACCAGTGACCATGGTCAACATGACTTTCGTCGGCAACGCCGGAGCCTGAGCGTGTGCCCGGGGCAGTGGGAAAACAGGGGTCAGAGTCGACTTTTTCGAACGTCACCCCATTCCAGCACAATAGAGAGATTGCACTCTGACCTCTGTTTCCGACGACGCCTTCCGCGCCATCATCGAAGCCCAGACCCTGCGCTTCGCCGGAACCCGCCCAGCCCACCAGGCGCCGCTCCCACCCTCATCTCGGAAGTGAACCTGACCCCGTTTTGCCCTTAGACCCCGCTCCCCCTTAGCGCCTGCGGTAGGGCTCGCAACCGACACCGTCGTTGTCCCGATCCAAGTGCGGGCCGTAACCGGGCTCGCCACGCCGCAACGGAGCCGCGCCCGCGGCGCGCGCCTCGTCACAGTTGCGATAGGCCCGCCCCGAGGATGGCGCATCCGTCCGCATGTCGCGCGGCGCCAGCTCATATCGCGGGGTCGGCATGGCCACCGCCGGGGCGCGGTGACAGTGGTAGCCACCATTCTTGCGGTCATGGTGACAGCCCTCGCTGTTCAGTCCGCCAGAGTGTGCCCGGACGCCACTGGCCAAGGACAACAGCGCTCCCGCCAGCGCCAGAACTGCAGCAGCCCGCATCAAATCGAAACCTCGCATCCATGATCCCCAACCAGAAGCACAAGCCCCTCATCGGCCGGGCGACGAAGAAGTGAACCTGACCCTGTTCTCCGCCGCTACTGCCTTTCTCGCAAGAGTATGCGCACCGGAGTACCAGCCACATCGACGGATATCTCGACCTGGGCCGGCACCTTCTTGTTTCGCTTGGGTAACTCAAACACGACATCACCCATCACAAACTCCCCAGGGGAAAGCGTGTTGGCCTTGAGCGCACGCGCCTGTAGATCTTGCTTCGCAAACTCGGCGTTCGCCTGCTGACGATCGAATAGTGCTTGGTTGCGATCATTCGCAAGCGCTTGCGCTTGTTGTGCGGCGGCAGCGTTGTAAGTTGTCTGAGAATACGTTCCCGAACCGTACGCCGTAGCGTATGCGGATCCTCCTGGGCCGTAAGCACGCGCACTCGCTGTGCCGGCGTAACTTCCGTAGGTGTTCTGATACCCGGCGTTGGAGGCAGCCAAGGCTATTTCCGGCAGCAGCCAAACCAGCGGCAACCGCACCCCACATTTCGGCTCGCTTCTGTTCGCGAACTCGATCCTCATAGCTAAAAACCTCGAGAGGACCTTCAGGGGTAACACCCGTTACGGATGAATCAGATACAACAAACGACTCATCACCTATGTTCTTGAAGGCGACCTTCAGAAACGCAGACTTCTTGTCTCTTGGCACAAATGTCGCAAACACGATGGCGTTGGACGTCTGGTCAATCAGGACCGTCTCGCCATCTTCAAACTCAACCACCTGACCTTCCGCGGCCACGGGCTCAAAAATCCGCTCGGCTGCCAGCCCCGGCACGGAAGTACAAGCGCCAAGAGCGCCGTCAAGATGATTCTCCGCATTACACACTCCGATACTGGGCAAATGGTCAGGCAGACATTTTCGGGATGCCGGCCCCGGAGCAGGCAAGTCCCGTGCCAGAACCGGGGTCAGAGTGCACTTTCCCGACCCGGGGCGTCAGAATTGCCTGACGGACGCCGGTTGCGGCGTCACGCATGCCGGGGCATCGCTCCCGCTGCACGCGCCCATGCCCCGCCAGCCGTGCTTCTTCGCCGACATTGATCGGGAGTTTGACGCGCGTGGTGCCGCCGGCAGGAATCGAACCTGCAACCTCGCCTTTACAAGTGGCGCGCTCTGCCAGTTGAGCTACGGCGGCGGGCGAACGAAACAGCGAAACAGGGGTCAGAGTCGACTTCTTCGAATGTCGCCTCACTCCAGCACAATCAAGAAACTACACTCTGCCCCCTGCTTCCTCTGCGCCCGGGCGCGCTACAGAATCAGCGCGTCGTCGAGCTCATCAAAGATCAGATCGTCAAAACCCTTGGCCTGCAGGTGATCCTTCACGCGCTGGTGCACCACGATCGTGCGCATGCTTTGCTTCAAGCGGAACATGTTCAGGCCGTTGGCGCCTTTGTCTTCGAGCTCCAGCCTGGCGTCAAGCGGATCGCCCGCGGCGGGATTTTCCAGATGGGCGGCGCCTGCGCGGGCCAACCTGACCATCCCGATGATGTTGATGGCCTTGTAGCCTTCGATAGTGAATGAGGGATCGGTTCGCCTGCGCAGCACGACATCATAGGTCACGATATTGTCCACCCCCGCTTCCAGCAGCGCATCGACGAAGGCCTGGTGGCGACCGGAGGATTACGATAGAAGTCGAGCGGCTCAAAAGTTTCGCTGTCTTCGCATATGTCGACATGGATGGGCTCCTCGGGCTCAACGCTGAAGGGCTCGCCAAACATCCAGTCATCTTCATTATCTTCAGGCAGATCAGGCATGCAGCCCAGGAGCATCGGCTCCCTCCCGTTGATCGTCAGATCCACGCTCAGCATGTAGTACTTGTCACCGCTCATCCGGTTACCTGCGCATCCATTTCGCTCGCGTCCTGTTCCATCTTGTCAGATGCACGATTGCCAGTGGCACTTCCCGTAGCGGGGCCAGGTCCACTTCCTACAGCGCAGGCCGTTGCGCACTGACGGCGTTGTGTGCAGGCACTGGGCAGACAACCCTGCGTGGCTGCACCCAGCATCCATGGTCCGCCTGAGTCCACCTTCATCCCAGAAGTGAACCTGACCCCGTTCTCGTTCCATCGTCACCGGACTGTCCGGGTTTGCGCCTTCAGTTGCAGGCCCCGCTCGCGCAGCAGCTGGACCATCGCGATATAGGCCTTCATGCCTGTCTCGTCGGGCGCGGTGTTGGTGAACAGGATCAGGCCCACGCCGGCCTTCGGGTCGTACAGCATCACCGTCTCCAGCCCCGGATCGGAACCGCCGTGGCCGACCAGCGTGGTCTCGAGCTTGGTCGACCAGAAGATCCCGGAGTTCACCTTCGCCGGATCGACGTTGTCCGGTATGGCCGCGCCGGCGTACTGGAAGCGCAGCATTTCCGCCGCCAACTCCGGCGCCAGGATCCGCGCGCCCCGGTACTGGCCGCCGTCGAGCAGCGCGGCGAAGAACCGCGACAGGTCGGACACCGAGGTGCGCACGCCGCCATCGGGATACGTCACCAGTGCGTAAGGCAGGATCGGCGCGGCAACGCCGTCCAGGACCGCATACAGGCGCGCATGCTGCGGCACCTGCGACAGCAGCCAGGCGGTATGGTCCATCCGCAACGGCGCGAACACGTGCTGCCGCGTCCACGCGTCCAGGCGCTGGCCGGTCGCGCGCTCGACGATGTAACCGGCCAGCGCCGCGCCGATGTTGGAGTACTCGCGATGCCGGCCCGGCGCGCCCGGAAGGAAGTTGGCCGGATCGTATTCGTCCCCGCCGCGCACCACCAGAGGTAGCTGGTAAGGAACGTGCCCAGCGCCTGCTCCGGATCACGCCCGAACACGTACGCGCGTGCGTAGGCGTCCGGGCGGTCGGTGATGCCCGAGGTGTGCGTGGTAAGGTGGCGCAGCGTGACCACGGCCCCCGGTGCATGCGGATTCACCAGGCGGAACGGCAGGTAGTCGTTGACGTCGCGGTCCAGCTCCAGGCGGCCGGCCTGCACGGCCTGCATCAACGCCACGCCCGTGACGGTCTTGCTGATCGAGGCGACGTTCATCACCGTGTCGGGTGTGAATACCACGCCTTGCTCGCGGTCGGCCCAGCCGTAGCCCTGCATCCAGCGCACCTCGGGCCCGACCAGGATCGCCGCGCCCGCGCCGACCAGCCCGCCTTCATGCATCAGCTGTTGCATCCGGACATCGAAGTCGGCCGCTGCCGCATCCGCCGGCACGGCCGCCCATGCACCGTTCCAGCACAACAGCGCCGGCAACAGCAGCAGGCCCGCAAATCGACGCGCGAAATCCAGGTTTCGTTGCATTGCCCTTCCCCGGTGGACATGAGGCGGGCAGCGTGTCGGACTCGCCCGTACCCGGCAAGCCGCATCCGATGGAACCCGACCCGCGCCGACGCACGCGGGAAAACCCGGACCGAAGCGCCGTCAGCCGGACCACCCAGGGGTGAACCTGACCCCGTTCTCTCTTCGCCGGTACCCGCCCAGCCCACCGACCGCCGCGCGCACCCTCATCCCGGAAGTGAACCTGACCCCGTCTTCTTGGCTTTCCCCTTTTCGCTCAGCGTCAGGAAATGAGCCTGACCCCTTTTCCCTCAGGAAATGAACCTGACCCCTTTTCCCGCATCAAGAGATTTGAGGGGCTTCGGGCAGGACGTACTTTCTAAACACCGAGGCACGGGTAGCGCGCGCCTTCCTGCCGGCTGTCGCTGAGTACATGTATGAGTAGTACTTTCCGAACTCAGTATCCGTAGAGCCTCTGTTCTTGAGGATGTTCTCCTCTAGGTCAATAAGCCGCTTACGAACATCCTTCGGTGCTTTCACGCGTCCCCAGTTGAGTTCCACAACTAACGTGAAGAAGTTGCTTTTTCGGAACCAAATAGAATCGACAGGCAAGGCTAGATCGCTAATGAACTGGAATGTCTCGATCAGATATTTCTTCTTAACTTCCTTATTTGGATACTCCTCGTTGTAGCTCGCAATGAAGTTCTCTACTTCATTGTCCTGAGGGAAGTATCCTTTGTTGTCTAGAGTTGACATGACTAGCAGCATGAAGTGCAGGTCTGCCATTCGTGTGAATTCTGATTCATGAAAGACGCCGTATTCGTCCAAGGAAACGTGTTTAAGAACGTCCTTAGCGGCGGTGATGAATTCGCCGTTGTAGACAGCGTTGTGAACCTCAACGTCGTCGAGTTGGAATTTGGTCAGATTGATTCTTCGGAAGATCTCTCTGATTGTTTCGTCATCTACTTTTCCGATGTCTCGAAGAACTACTTGATACGACAGGAAATCTGTTCTGCCATCGTCATCTAAATCCGCGTACATTGGGATTTTACTGAAGGGCTTGTCGTACTTTCCGTCGATGTAGTTCTTAATCGTGGTTAGACGTTGCTGTCCATCAATTACATGCTGCGTAGTCTTCAGTTTGGCGAGGTCTATCGAACCTTGGCAAACGTAGATCTCGGGGAAGGGGTATCCCCGAATGATCGTGTCTATGAACTCTTCTTGATGGGCAGTCGTCCAGACAAACTTTCTCTGAAAATCTGGATCCAGCACCAATTTACCCCCTTGGATATTTTGGTAAAGCTCGGCAATTGTAGGGTTCGTGACCGAAGGTTTAATTTGCTGAGTCATGATTATTCCAGTCGCAATGAGTTTGCTAGTTCTGAAAGGCCGCTTATCGTGTACCGTTCGAAGTGCGCATGTGACTTGAAGACGCCCGCTGACACTTTGTAATTTCCTACTTCAGATTCCCCGTGAGAGATTGAAGAGAAGAAATCGAACCAGTCACTTTTCAGCGGGCCAATCTTGAAGGATGTTGGAAGCAGATCGGGTCGCATCCACCCCAATGTGGTGTACTCGAGAAACCGGTGATACGTATCCAGCTCTCGCTTGGAGACCACCAGTCGATTCCGGCGGATTTCCATCTGGAACTCTCCGACCAGATCCAGGACTCTCTCGAAGTGGTTTGCCGAAACTATCGTGACATCGATATCGGAATCGAGGTCGAAGGGCTTTCGTTTGATAGGGCTGAAGCCTAGCTTTGCTGAGCCGGTAATGAAAACGTCGAGGAACTGGGCGCCCGCAAAGTCGGCGATTCGTTTCCTGAAAGCGTAATAGTCATCCTCTCGCCCCATGAAGACGACCGGTGTGCCATGTAGGACTTTGCGGCGCGCGAAGTCGACGATCGTGGTGTCGTCCGTCGCCGACAGTTCTCTCAGGAACTCGTCCAGGTCGCTCAAGGCTGAATCCTTATCCCCATATGTTGAGCGTACAAACAAGCGTGGCGGTTGTCATGATTTGGACAACCCAGTAGGTCGCGCTGCGTGCGGGTGGGGCTCGAATCTCACCTGTTGCGACTCCCCGTAAAAAAATCACTTTCGGGCAGCTTCGCCGGGGAGGGATTTATGAGTCGATGGGATTGGATGGCGGTCAGGGCGTACCTGCCGGCCGTGTTCGCGCTGGTCGTGGCGTTCGTGTCGTCGCTGGTCCTGTCGCGCTGGCAGGCAAGCCCGTACTTGGCCCCCTTGGCGTCGTCGCTGGGCTGGGTGCCCTATGCGGCGCTGGCGGCAGGCGGGGTGCATGGCCTATGGGTAACGGTGCGCCTGTGGCGTGCCCAGTACGGGGTAGGGCTGCTGTGCGAGTGCGGCGGCCTGCTGGGGGCCGAGCGCCGGGGCCGGTGGGGCGACCTAATCCGTACGTGTCGCGCGTGTGGTCGGCATTGGAAGAGTGGGAGCTATAGGTAGCACTTCGTAGCGCTGCCTACGGGCTATGTACGGGCTATGGCGCGCGGCGCCAAACAAAAGGGGCTAGGCTGCGAAGCCTAACCCTTTGTTTTTACTGGTGCCTAAGGTGGGACTCGAACCCACACAATGTCGCCATCGGCGGATTTTGAGTCCGCCGGCCATACCTCAAACCCCAACCGGGTTCGCCTTCTCCGGATCGATCTTGTACTGCTTGATCGCCCTGGCCACGTCCTTGCCGGTCATCTTCCCGTCCTTCGCCAGCGCGGCGATGGCAGCATGCGCGATGTAGTACCGGTCCACTTCGAAGAAGCGGCGCAGGTTGGCGCGCGTATCCGAACGGCCGAAGCCGTCGGTGCCCAGCACGGTATAGGTCATCGGCACGAACGCACGGATCTGGTCGGCAAACCCACGCACGTAGTCGGTCGCGGCGATCGCCGGGCCCCATGGCCTTCCAGCTGTTCGGTCACGTAGGCCTTGCGCGGGGCCTTGGCTTCCGGATTCATGCGGTTCCAGCGCTCGGCGTCGAAGCCGTCGCGGCGCAGCTCATTGAAGCTGGGGCAGGACCAGATGTCGGCGGTGACGCCGAAGTCCTTGTCCAGCAGCTCGGCCGCGGCGATCGCCTCGCGCAGGATGGTGCCGCTGCCCAGCAGCTGCACGCGCAGCTCGCCCTTCTTCGGCTTGCCGGCGTCCTTGAGCAGGTACATGCCCTTGACGATGCCCGTCTCCGCGCCCGCCGGCATTTCCGGGTGGGCGTAGTTCTCGTTCATCAGGGTGAGGTACCAGTACTCGTCGATCTGGTCCTCCATCATCGCCTTCATGCCGTGCTGGAGCAGCACGGTGACCTCGAAGCCGAAGGTCGGGTCGTAGCTGCGCACGTTGGGGATGAAGCCGGCCTGACCCGGCTGTGGGCCGTCCTCGTGCTGCAGGCCCTCGCCGTTGTTAGAGTGGTGCGGCCGGCGGTGCCGCCGAGCAGGAAGCCGCGGGTACGCATGTCGGCGGCCTGCCGAGGCGATGTCGCCCACGCGCTGGAAGCCGAACATCGAGTAGTAGATGTAGAACGGCAGCATCGGCACGTTGGACACCGAGTAGCTGGTGCCGGCGGCCATCCACGACGCGATCGCGCCCGGCTCGCTGATGCCCTGCTGCAGCACCTTACCGGCCTGGTCCTCGCGGTAGTACATCAGCTGGTCGGAATCGACCGGCTTGTACTTCTGGCCGAACGGGGCGTAGATGCCGATCTGGCGGAACAGGCCTTCCATGCCGAAGGTGCGCGCTTCGTCAGCGACGATCGGCACCAGGTGCGGGGCCCAGGTCCTTGTCGCGCAGGGCGATGTTGAGCGTCTGCACGAAGGCCATGGTGGTGGAGTAGGTGCGCTCGCCGCTGTCCTTGAGCAGGCGCTCGTACTTGTCCAGCGTGGGCACGGTGAACGACTTGGCGGCCTTGCGGCGGCGCTGCGGAAGGTAGCCGCCGAGCGCGGCGCGGCGCTCCTTGAGGTACTGCACTTCCGGCGAGTCCTCGCCGGGGTGGTAGAACGGGACCTGCTCGGCTTCTTCCAGCTGCTTGTCGCTCAGCGGGATATTGAAGCGGTCGCGGAACGCGCGCACCGCGTCGTTGTCCAGCTTCTTGGTCTGGTGGGTCGGGTTGAGCGACTCGCCCGAGCTGCCCATGCCGTAGCCCTTGACCGTCTTGGCCAGGATCACGGTCGGCATGCCCTTGGTGTTCACCGCCTGGTGGTAGGCCGCGTACACCTTGTGCGGGTCGTGGCCGCCGCGGTTCAGGCGCCAGATGTCGTCGTCGGACAGGCCGGCGACCATGGCGCGGGTCTCGTCGTACTTGCCGAAGAAATTCTCGCGCGTGTACGCGCCGCCGAAGGCCTTGCAGTTCTGGTACTCGCCGTCGACGGTCTCCATCATCAGCTTCTTGAGCACGCCGTTGGTGTCGCGCGCCAGCAGCGCGTCCCAGTAGCCGCCCCACAGCAGCTTGATCACGTTCCAGCCGCCGCCGCGGAACACGCCTTCCAGCTCCTGGATGATCTTGCCGTTGCCGCGCACCGGGCCGTCCAGCGCTGCAGGTTGCAGTTGACGACGAAGATCAGGTTGTCCAGGCCTTCGCGGCCGGCCAGCGCGATCGCGCCCAGGGTTTCCGGTTCGTCCGACTCGCCGTCGCCGATGAAGCACCAGACCTTGCGGTCGGACTTCTCGATCAGGCCGCGGTGCTCCAGGTACTTCATGAACTGCGCCTGGTAGATCGCGCCCAGCGGGCCCAGGCCCATCGACACGGTCGGGGTCTGCCAGTAGTCCGGCATCAGCCACGGGTGCGGGTAGGACGAGATGCCGCGGCCGTCCACTTCCATGCGGAAGTTGTCGAGCTGGTTCTCGCTGATCCGGCCTTCCATAACGAGCGGGCGTAGATGCCCGGCGCGCTGTGGCCCTGGATGTAGAGCAGGTCGCCCGGGTGGCTGTCGGACGGGGCGCGCCAGAAGTGGTTGAAGCCGACGTCATACAGGGTCGCCGCCGAGGCGAACGAGGCGATGTGGCCGCCCAGGTCGCCCGGCTTGCGGTTGGCGCGCACGACCGTGGCCATCGCGTTCCAGCGGATGATCGAGCGGATCCGCCATTCCAGGTCGGCGTTGCCGGGGCTCTTGGCCTCCAGCGCCGGGGCGATGGTGTTGACGTATTCGGTGGTCGGGGAGAACGGCAGGAACGCGCCCGAACGGCGGGTCAGCTCGACCATATCCTCCAGCAGCAGGTGCGCGCGCTCGGGTCCGTCGCGGTCGATGACCGCCTTGAGCGACTCGATCCATTCACGGGTCTCGACCGGATCCGGATCGTTCTGCAGCACCTCGTTCAGCCAGTTCATATCACTCCCTATCCGCGCGCGGGGTCGCGGCCGTCATGTTCGTGTGGACCACCGAGTTTAACGCAGCGGCGCGGGTTCCGGCCGCGCTACGCCCCCGTATGCCGCCCGCAGCGGCCGCATCCGCCGACACTTTCAGATGCAATCGAATGGATGTCCCGGACAGTCCCGGCGACAGCGCGGATGCGGCAGCGCAGCAATACGCGATCTGCTTATGATCGGTGCACCGCACCACCGGACACGCCATGTCCGCAGTCCCGACCGGCAGTCCCGCCACGCCCCCGCCCGCGGCCGCCGCCCCGGCGGCGGTGCGCTGGCGCGACAGCCTGCGTACGCGGATGGTGCTGTGGTCGAGCGTGCTCAACGCCGGCCTGCTGCTGGTGGTGGCCCCACCTTCTATGCCGGCGCCCGGGTGCTGGTGGTGGAGAACGCGCGGACCGAGGCCAACAGCCTGGCCCGGCAGACCGTGCGCAGCCTGGAGGCGACCCTGCGCTCGGTGCAGGTCAGCGGCCGCACCCTCGCCGCCGGCGCCACCGGGGTCGGCGCGCAGCCGGCCAACCTGCGCTCGCTGCTGGTCGCCAGTCTGGCCGGCGACCCCGACATCACCGGGGCGATGATGATCGTCGAGCCGCGGCACATGCCGGGCGACGCCGACGGCTTCACCTGGTACATCCGCCGCGAAGGCGACCGCCTGGTCGAGCAGTCGGTGGCCGACCTGGGCTACGACTACCGGACCATGCCCCGGTATGCGCGCACGGTCGGCGCCAACGGGCCGTGGTGGTCCGAGCCCTATGCCAACGCGGCCACCGGGGGCGTACTTCACCACCTTCAACCTGCCGCTGCGCCGGCCCGGCGAGGCGTCCGGCGCGCCGGCGGTGGGCATGGTCAGCCTGGACGTGCCGGTCGAACGGCTGGCCCAGCTGGTGGCCGGGCTCGACAGCGCCGGCCTGCAGCCGATGCTGTTCTCGCCCGGCGGGCTGGCGGTGGTGCACCCGGATCCGCGGGTGCGGATGCAGCAGGACGTGTCCAGCCTGGCCGCCGCGCCCGACGGCGCCGGCCTGGCGCCGCTGGTCCACGCCATCGCCGCACGGCAGACGGCCACCTTCAGTCACGCGGACGCCCGCGGCGATCCGCTCGCGACGGTGGTGATGCCGGTGGGCGACAGCGGCTGGAGTTTCGCCCTGACCGTGTCCGAGCGCTGGTTCGTGCACCGGCTGGACCGGATCGCGCTGGGCGTGGCGCTGGCGGCGCTGCTGGCGCTGCTGTTCGCGCTGTGGCTGGCGCGGCGCTACGCCCGCGCCTTCGCCGAACCGATCGAGCGGCTCACCGACAGCGCGCACCATTTCAGCCAGGGCGACTTCGACTACCCGCTGGCCGACGTGCAGCGCGAGGACGAGGTCGGGGTGATGGCGCGCGCGTTCGACGCGGCACGCGGTTCGATCAAGCAGCAGCTGCACGAGATCGGGCGGATGGCCGGCGCCCGGCAGAAGCTGGAGAGCGAGCTGTCGATCGCCCGCGACATCCAGCAGTCGATGCTGCCGGCCGCGCGCGCGTTCGACACCGCGCACATGCACGTCGAGGCGCATGCGCTGCTGGAGCCGGCCAGCGAGGTCGGCGGCGACTTCTACCAGTTCTCCGAGCTGGAGCCGGGCGTGCTGTGGTTCGCGATCGGTGACGTCTCGGACAAGGGCATCCCGGCGGCGCTGTTCATGGCCCGCACCCTGACCGTGCTCGAGCAGCAGGCGCGGCGGCACGGTTCGCCGGACCGGATCCTGGCGGCGGCCTCGCTGCGCCTTACCGAGAACAACGAGACCTGCATGTTCGCCACCGTGCTGTGCGGGCGGCTGGAGGTGGCCAGCGGCCGCTTCGCCCTGGCCAGCGCCGGCCACGACCCGCCGCTGCTGCTGCACCCCGACGGCCGCGCCGAACTGCTGTCACTGGAAGGCGGCGCGCCGCTGGGCTTCGAGCCGGCGGCCGCGTTCCCGTTGTATGAAGGCGTGCTCGGCGCCGGCAGCACCTGGTCGGCTACACCGACGGGGTGACCGAGGCGTTCGATCCGGACAACCGGCCCTATGGCAGCGAACGCCTGCTGGGCGCGCTGGTCCGCGGCGACAGCGCGGCCGCGGCCTGCCATCGCCTGCTCGACGACGTGCGCCGCTTCGCCGGCGAGGCGCCGCAGTCCGACGACATCACCATCCCAGCGATCAGCCGCCAGCGCGAGGACTGAGTCCGCGCCGATGCGCGCGCTATCCGCGGCGGTGCCGGCATATGATGCGCGGGTCCGCCGCGGGAACGGGCCATGCCCAACACCGAACTGCCGTATGCCGCGATCGCCGGCGACGTGCGCTGGTACGACAGCCTGCGCACCCGCGTGGCACTGTGGTCGGGTGCGTTGACGCTGCTGTTCCTGCTCGGCGTGACCGTGGTCACCAGCTGGTACCTGCGCCGCGAGATCCTCGACCGCGCCCAGCGCGACACCCGCGCCACCACCATCGCCGCGGCAGGGCGGCTGGACGACAACCTGCGCACGCTGACCCAGCCGGCGACAACCTTACCAATCTGGTGGCCGGCGCGGGGTTGACGCCGGAGCAGCTGCAGGCGGCGCAGCGGGCCCTGGTCGAAACGGTGCCGGGCGCCGCCGGCGCCCTGCTGGTCCTCGAGCCCAATGCACCCGGCCAGGCGCCCTACGCACGCTGGCTCGGCCTCGAGGGCCGCGCGCGCGACCTCCATGCCGACGGCTACGACTACCGGGCCCAGCCCCGGTACCGGCGCACGCTGGCGGCCCGCCAGGCTGGTGGTCCGAGCCCTATCTCAACAGCACCGCCGGCGACCTCTGGGTGACGACGTACAACGTGCCGCTGCCGCCGCCGGCACGCGGCATGGCCAGCATCGACATGCGCATCGACGACCTGGTCGCGCCGGTGGAGAGCCTTACCCACCTGCCGGGGGTCCGGGTCACCCTGGTGGCGCCGGAAGGCACGCTGGCGATGAGCACGATCCCGCAGGCGCGGGCGCAGGAGACCTTCGATGGGTTCATCACGCGCAGCGGCCGCCGCGACCTGGCCCCGGCCGCCGAGGCGCTGCGCGGGCATCACCCGACGTACTTCTACCACCTTGACAGCAACAGCGAGCGGATGCGCTTCACCGTGGTCGAGCCGGTCGGTGACAGCGGCTGGACGCTGCTGGTCGGCGAGTCCTACGACCTGATCATGGACCGCTTCGACCGGGTGCTGCTGCTGATCATGGCGGCCAGCCTGGTGCTGGCGCTGCTTGGCACGTTGCTGGTGCGCAAGGTCGGCAGCCAGATCAGCCGCCCGGTGGAGGAACTGACCCACTCGGCGCTGGAGTTCGTCGCCGGCGAGAACGACGCGCCGCTGGCGCACGTGGACCGTCGCGACGAGGTCGGCGTGCTGGCGCGCACGCTGGACAACGCACGGCGCTCGATCCGCCGGCAGCTGGCCGAGATCGAGCAGATGGGCGCGGCGCGGCAGAAGCTGGAAAGCGAACTGTCGATCGCCCGCGACATCCAGATGGCGATGCTGCCGCAGGGCCGCACCATCGACCGCGGCCACGAGCACCCGGAGGCGCAGGCGCTGCTGGAGCCGGCCAAGGCGGTGGGCGGCGACTTCTACAACTTCATCGAGCGCGCCGGCAGCGAGCTGTGGTTCGTGATCGGCGACGTGTCCGACAAGGGCGTGCCGGCGGCGCTGTTCATGGCCCGCGCGATGAGCATGCTGGAAGTGGCGATCCAGACCGCGACCAGCCCGGCCCATGCGCTGGTCGAGGGCTCGCGGCGGCTGGCGCGCAACAACGAGACCTGCATGTTCGCCACCGTGCTGTGCGGGCGCATCGACGTGCGCACCGGCACGATGTCGCTGGCCAGCGCCGGCCACGAGCCGCCGCTGCTGCTGCGCGGCGACGGCCAGGTCGAGCTGCTGCCGGTGGCCAACGGGCCGCCGCTCGGGTTCGAGGTCAGCGACGCGTTCCCGTTGTGGCACGGCGCCCCGGTTCCCGGCGACTGCCTGCTGGCCTATACCGACGGGGTCACCGAAGCCTTCGACCTGGCCGGCCGCCGGGCCTATGGCCTCGAACGCCTGAAGCAGGCCATGGCCGGGCACACCCTCGGCGCGACCGAAGCCTGCACCCGGCTGCTGGCCGACGTGCAGCGTTTCGTCGGCGAAGCGCCGCCGTCGGACGACACCACCATCCTCGCGATCAGCCGCGCCCACGACCTCGACATCGCCGGGGCCGAGGCGCATGCTGTCGGCGCAAAAGGGGAGACTTCGGTGCACATCAGCGTGGCGCACTCGTCGGTCGACGTGGCGCGGATGACTGACGCGATCGACGCCCTGCTGGCCCACCACGGCGCCAGCGTCGCGGCGATCCGGGACGCGCGGCTGATCGTGGAGGAGGTCGCGTGCAACGCGGTCGAGCACGCCACCACCGCCGAGTCGCCGCTGGAGCTGAAGGCGCGGGTCGACGAGGGCCAGCTGTGGCTGGAGTTCCGCGACCGCGGTCCGGCATTCGACCCGACCACGCATGCCGCCCCCGACCTGGATGCGGACATCGAAGATCGTGATATCGGCGGACTGGGCGTGTTCCTGGTCCAGAAGCTGGCCGACGGGATCGAATACCAGCGGATCGAGGACATCAACGTGCTCCGCATCACCCTGCGGCTGGATGCCGCCCAAGACATGGAGAGCTCCGCATGAGCCTGCTCAGGATCGACACCACCCCACCCGCCCAGGGCGTCCAGCGCGTGGCCCCGGGTGGACGGCTGGACACGCACACCTACGCACAGCTGGACGAAACGCTGGCGCCGATCCTCGCCAACGACGCGATCACCTCGCTGGTCCTGGAATCTTACCGGGCTGGACTACATCAGCAGCGCCGGCATCCGTTCGGTGTTCAAGGCACGCAAGGCGCTGTCGGCGCGCGCGGGCAAGGTGCTGGTGGCCAACCCGCAGCCGCAGATCCAGAAGGTCTTCGACATGGTCAAGGCGGTGCCGCTCAACGAGATCTTCACCTCGGTGGCCGAAGCCGACGCCTATCTCTTCGCGATGCAGCGCAAGGTCGTCGAAGGCGACGAGGACGATTGAGGCGCGGCGCCCCGCCACGCATGCCGCTTCGACGGCCGGGCTGCGCAGCCGCGTGCGGCTGCATGGAACACGAGGTGGCCGCGCCTCGCATCGAGGCTCGCGCTAGCGGAACTCGGCGGCCACGCGCGGCGAAACCAGCCGCAGGATGAGCCATAAGCATGCAGCACGATCATGCCGGTCGCGAAGATCGCGCTGATCACGGCGACCGCGGCGATCATCGGGCCCATGTCCGGCCCACCCAGCTCGGCGCTCATGGCGAACTGCGTGCGCATCCACGCGAACATGCTGACCTGGACCGACAGCCCGACCAGCTGCCAAGGCCATGCCCGCCGCCATCACCCCGATGAAGCACCAGCGCGCCCAGTTGTGCCGGCGCAGCAGGCCGATGGAACTGGCCAGGTGAACAGCGTGACCATAAAAACGCCGAAGAACAGCAGGCGCGCATGGCCGGCCATAACGCCATCGCCGGCGGCACGCCTTGCGGCGCGGCCTGCAGCATCTGCTCCAGCGGCGCTTCGCGGAACATGACCTGGACCATCACGTTCTGCAGGATCGCGATCGCCGTGCCCGAGCCGGACATGACGATGGATATCCAGCGCCTGGACCGTGACGAAGGTCGATCGTGGCGGTGTCACGGGCATGCTCCCTCCGCTGGCATCCGTACCGGCGCCGGGCATCGTAGCAGCCACTCGATGACCCGCCCCGGGCATTGCCCGGATCTGCTCCGCGCCCAGATGCGGCGCGGCAAGGCGTACATGGCGGGACACGACCGGCATGCCCTTCGCGGACCCCGGATCCTGCGCGCCGGGCCGTCCGCGGCGCCCGGCGCTAGACTGGCGCGGGCCGCCACACCCCGCCGGTCGCCGGCGCAGTACCGGTTGCACCACGTGATCGACGCCCGGCGCCGTACGCCTGAGGACAACGAGCATGGCCATCGCCGCCGACATCGTCCATCACGCCGCGCTGGACGCGCGCATGGTCGCGGTGGCGCGCGGGATCAGGCTGCTCGCCCTGGCCAGCTGGCCGGCCCACGTCCAGGATGAATTCCTCGCCCGCTGGCATCGCGGACAGGCGACGCTGCCGGAGGTCGCCTACCCGAAGCTGGACTTCAGCGAAGCGCGGCGCGAACTCGACGCCGTCGCCGCGGCCGCCGACGTGGATCATCCACTGGGCCTGTACCTGCGCGAATCGGCCGACAGCTGGAGCCGCGCGGCGGCCCTGCTCGAAGCACTGGGCACCGCCCGGGCGTGCAGCGAATCGATCGTCCTGTTCGGACGCCCGGACGAGCCGCTGCCAAGGCGCCGGCCCGACCGCGCGCGAGGCCGCCGCCCATTTCATCCAGATCGCCAGCGAGCTTGACCATGAGCTGCTCGCGCCGCAGGAGCAGGTGCCGGTCTCGGCCACCGCGCTGTCGCTGCAGCTGCAGGGCGACCTCGACGAGTTCTTCGGCGCGCGGGTGATCAGCGTCGAACTGGACCCGGAGCTGATCGCCAAGGCCGCCGCCGGCGCGACCCGCATCCGCCTGCGCGCCGGCGCGGCGTTTACCGACTACGACCGCGGGCAGCTGTTCCACCACGAGGCGCTGGTCCATTCACTGACCGCGCTCAACGGCCGCGAGCAGCCACATATGCTGAGCCTGGGCCTTACCTCGCCGCGGGTCACCGCCACCCAGAAGGCCTTACCACGTTCGCCGAACAGATCACCGGCAGCATCGACATCGAGCGCATGAAGCGGATCAGCATGCGCATCGAGGCCGTGGCGATGGCGCTGGAAGGTGCGGATTTCCTGCAGGTGTTCCGCTACTTCCTCGATGGCGGGCAGAACGAGGCCGAAAGCTTCGTCTCGACGCAACGCGTGTTCCGCGGCGTGCCGGTCAGCGGCGGCTTCGCCTTCACCAAGGATACCGTGTACCTGCGCGGCCTGATCGGCGTGCACACGTTCTTCCGCCACGCCCTGCACCAGGACCGGCTGCGCCTGGGCCGCTGGCTGTTCGCCGGCAAGATGACCCTGCACGACGTGGTCCGCTTCGAGCCGCTGTTCCTCGATGGCACCCTGGTCCCACCGCGCTGGTTGCCACCGTGGATCGAGCGCGCCAACGGCCTTACCCGGGCAGCTGGCGTTCTCGCTGTTCGCCAACCGCATCCGCATGGACCGGATCGACGACCAGCCGCTGCGCTGAGCGCGCGGTGGCCGCGCGCGACACCGGTCAGAAACAGGTGCGCACCGCGCCGGTGACCCGCCAGGCGTCGTCCACGCGCAGCAGGTGGCGCCACTTGTCGAAGGTCAGGCACGGGTGGGAGATGTCGAAGCACAGCAGGTCGCCGACCTGCAGTTCGTCGTCGGCCTCCAGCTGCAGGAACGCATGCTGGTCCATCATCGCCGTCAGCCTCCAGTGCGCAGGCACGGGACGTGGCGCCTCCTCGCCTGCGCGGCAGTGCAGCACCGGCAGCGGCAACCCCGCGTCGAATGCCGCATCGCGCTTGCCCAGGCCGACGATGGCCCGACCCGGCTCCGGCCGCGACTGCACGCAGGCCCACAGCTGCAACGCCGGGCGCAGGCCTTCGGCCATCCGTTTCGCCACCGGGTTGGAGGCGTGGATCCGCGCATCGGCCTCGCGGTAGGCGCCGACGTCGTGGGTCAGGTAGCAGCCCGGGCGCAACAGCACGCGCACGCCCGGATCCCGCGCGGCTTCGGCGAACTCCTCGGCGACCACGTCGTACCAGGCCGAGCCGGCACCGGACAGCAGCACGCGCTCTTCGGCGAAGGCGCCGGCGGCGCGCAGCGACTGCAGGGTGGCGACGGTGCGGCGCAGCAACGCGCGCACCGGCGCCTCTTCCTTGAGCACGCCTTCGTAGGTTTCCACCCCGGCCAGCGCCAGCGACTGCGGCCAGCGCGCGATCGCCGCGACCACCTCGCCCACCTGCGCCTCGTCGCGCACGCCGGTGCGGCCGCCGGCCACGCCGATCTCCAGCAGCAGGCGCGCAGGCGCCGGCCCTGCGCGGCGAAGAACGCACCCAGCGCATCGGCATTGGCGGCCGAATCAACCAGGCAGCAGAACTCGAAGGCCGGATCGGCAAGCAGCCCGGCGATGATCGCCATGTTCGCCCGGTCGACCAGCTGGTTGGCCATCAGCACCCGGCGCACGCCGTGCCGGTACGCGTCGCGGACCTGCGGTGCGGTGGCCAGGGTGATCCCCTGGCCCCGGCCTGCAGCTGCATCGCGAACAGTTCCGGGCTCATGGTGGTCTTGCCGTGCGGCGCCAGCTCGACCCCATAGGCCTGCGTGAACGCGCGCATCCAGTCCAGGTTGTGGCGCAGCGCCGAGTCACGCAGCACCGCCACCGGCAGGCTGACCTCGCCGGTAGGGATCCGCCAGCCGGCGCTGGCAACCACGTCGGCGCCGATCGGGTCGACTGCCGTCGGACCGGCGTCGGGCCCGGCGCCCAGGCCCCTGCCGGCCAGCAGGACCGGGCCATGCGGAGCTGGGAAGGGAGTGCGGCGGTGCGGGGTCATGGGCGTTCCGGTGGATTCGAGGGGCCATAGGTAGCACGGCCGGGCGGGACGGGGCACGCGAACACTGCGAGCGGGGGACCGCACACCAGGGCCGGCCGCGCCCGCCGTGGGCCTCCGCGTAGAATCGGATGCCTGCCCAACGCCGTGACGGACATGTCCGAACAAGAAGACTTCAAGCAGGCCGCCCTCGAATACCACCGCTCCCCGCGCCCCGGAAAGATCAAGGTCGCCCCGACCAAGGCGATGCTGACCCAGCGCGACCTTACTCTAGCCTACTCGCCCGGCGTGGCCTACGCCTGCGAGGCGATCGTCGCGGACCCGAAGCAGGTCAGCGAGCTGACCGTCCGCGGCAACCTGGTCGCCGTGGTCACCAATGGCACCGCGGTGCTCGGCCTGGGCAACATCGGCCCGCTGGCCAGCAAGCCGGTGATGGAAGGCAAGGGCGTGCTGTTCAAGAAGTTCGCCGGCGTCGACGTGTTCGACATCGAGATCAACGAGAACGACCCGGACAAGCTGGTCGACATCATCGCCAGCCTCGAACCGACCTTCGGCGGCATCAACCTGGAGGACATCAAGGCGCCGGAGTGCTTCATCGTCGAGCGCAAGCTGCGCGAGCGGATGAACATCCCGGTGTTCCACGACGACCAGCACGGCACCGCCATTATCGTGGGCGCCGCCGTGGTCAACGCGCTGCACGTGGTCGGCAAGAAGATCGAGGACGTCAAGCTGGCCACCACCGGCATGGGCGCAGCCGGCATCTCCTGCGTGGACATGCTGGTGTCGCTGGGCCTGCGCAAGGAAAACATCACCGCCTACGACCGCGATGGCGTGATCCACACCGGCCGCACCGACCTGGACCCGGACAAGCAGCGCTACGCGCGCGACACCGCGGCGCGCACGCTGGAAGAGATCGTCGCCGGCGCCGATGTCTTCCTCGGTCTGTCGGCCGGCGGCGTGCTCAAGCCCGAGATGGTCGCGACCATGGCCGAGCGTCCGGTCATCCTCGCCCTGGCCAATCCCTATCCGGAAATCCTGCCGGAGGACGCCAAGGCGGTGCGCCCGGACGCGATCATCGCCACCGGCCGCTCGGACTACCCGAACCAGGTCAACAACGCGCTCTGCTTCCCGTACCTGTTCCGCGGCGCGCTGGACGTGGGCGCCACCGGCATCAACGAGGCGATGAAGGTCGCCTGCGTGCACGCCATCGCCGCCCTCGCCCGTCGCGAGGCTTCCGACCTGGGCAGCGCCTATGGGGACGACATCCCCTGCTTCGGCGCCGAATACCTGATCCCGCGTCCGTTCGACCCGCGCCTGCTGGTCGAGCTGTCCTCGGCGGTGGCGCAGGCGGCGATGGACTCCGGCGTGGCCGAGCGCCCGATCGATGACATGGCCGCCTACCGCGAGAAGCTGGGCCAGTTCGTCTACCGCACCAGCCTGATGATGAAGCCGGTGTACGACCGCGCCAAGGCCGACCGGAAGCGCGTGGCCTACGCCGAGGGCGAGGAAGAAGTGGTGCTGCGCGCGGTGCAGAACGTGATCGACGAGGGCGTGGCCTTCCCGATCCTGATCGGCCGCCCCGAGGTTATCGAGAGCCGGATCAAGCGCCTGGGCCTGCGGATGAAGGCCGGCGTCGACTTCGAGATCACCAACCAGGACGACGATCCGCGCTTCAACGAGTACTGGCAGCACTACCACGCCATCACCGAACGCCGCGGCGTGACCGTGGCCGCGGCCAAGAACCTGATGCGCTCGCGCCCGACCCTGATCGGCGCGGTGATGGTCGCCCGCGGCGAAGCCGACGCCCTGCTCACCGGCGTGGTCGGCCGCTTCCACAAGAAGCTGGGCTACGTGCGCAGCGTGATCGGCCTCGACCCGGGCGTGCAGTCCACCGCCGCGATGACCGGCGTGATCAACAACCAGGCGTGTGGTTCTTCCTCGACACCCACGTGCAGGACGACCCGACCGCCGAGCAGATCGCCGAAGCGACCCTGCAGGCCGCCTACCGCCTGAAGCTGTTCGGCATCGAACCGCGCGTGGCCCTGCTCTCGCACTCCAACTTCGGCAGCCACGAGAGCCCGGGCGCGCTGAAGATGCGCAAGGCGCGCGAGATCCTGCTCAAGCGCCAGCCCCGGCTCAATGTCGACGGCGAGATGCAGGCCGACTCGGCCCTGGACGAACTGCTGCGGCAGAAGAACATGCCCAACAGCACCCTCAAGGGCCGCGCCAACCTGTTCGTGATGCCCAACCTGGACTCGGCCAACATCGCCTACAACCTGGTCCGGGTGATGACCGAAGGCGTGGCCATCGGCCCGATCCTGATGGGCATCAGCAAGCCGGTCCACATCCTCACCACCAGCGCCACCCGGCGCGCGTGCTGAACATGACCGCGATCGCGGCGGTGGATGCGCAGATCCGGGCGCAGAGGGAAGGGGAGCGGAGGGGGTAGGGAAAATCCTTCAGCGCGAGGACGAGGTTTCTGATTCCAACGGCGTGGCGCAGCAGGCAGGATTGATCTTGCCGGAGGATCCGGCTCGCAAACACATGGAGAGGTGAAAAATGCGAATCCTGCATGCAAACGAGGTTGACGCGGTATCAGGCGGCGTTGCTGTCATCACAGCGTTGATGGTTCTCGGGTTTGTCTACCATGAGCGCAACAACATCCGCGACTTCGCCGAAGGGGTGTTCGAGGGCTACGAAGAAAATCACGCAAAGCACAGCCAAAGGTAGAAAAATCATGAAAGCTCTGCGCGATGAAGATGTCCTTTCGGTCAGCGGCGGTGATGCCGAGACCAAAAGCTGGGGGCGGCAGCTGGGTGCCTTGATTAGCGAGATCGAGCACCATCCCGAAGCTGGTCTTCTGCCACCGGTGCCGGCCTTGATCTACCTTGCAACGAGACATTGACCTGGGGTGGCCGCCTCAGGCGGCCACCTTTCCTGGAGCGAAGAAAATGAGGCTTTCGATCGGTCGCTACCGCACGCTAGTCTTTGTGCTTCTGTTCATCGCGGTATGGACTCAACGCAACAACATAAGCAGCTTCGTCGCAGGATTCCTGGAAGGCTACGAGGAAAATCAGTCGGCACACCTTGCCGATTAGTCGGCAGCCTTTCTGGCCGATCCGGCACGCGCAAGCACTCGTCTCAAACAGCACCACCAACCTCTCTTGCCGCCCCGTTGGCAGGAATGGAAATCCAGCATTCGGAGACTTTGCCTGTGTCCAACTCGAAAGCCAGATGTTTAGGAGCCGCTCTTGTCTTTCTTTCCTTCCTGTTAGTCTGGAATTGTCGAGCCGATCTCTTGGAGATCGGCATTGCCGCCAAGGCAAAGCACAGCCAGCTCTCCGAATCCTGTGACAGGTAGCCGGATTTAGGAACTCTTCACACGCGTGACGCGGCCGGAACTTTTCCGGCAGTAACGCCAAGGCGACCTATCGGTCGTCCGACTCCGCCTCAGCGCCTTGGATACTTCTCGTCCAGCCGCTTGCGCAGCGCCTTGTTCTGCACCCGCGCGTCGGACTTCTGCGCCAGCCGGTTGGCCAGGCGGTCAGCCGCGCCGGCGACCTCGTCGCGCAGCTTGAGGTAGTTGGCCACGCGCGCGCCGTCCAGCTCGCCGGCCTCGATCGCGGCGCGTACCGCGCAGCCGGGCTCGTTCTGGTGGGCGCAATCGTTGAAGCGGCACTGCGCGGCGATCGCCTCGAGGTCGCCGAAGCCGCCGTCGGCCAGTTCTTCCTCGCCGGTGGGCTTGAGCTCGCGCATGCCGGGCGTGTCGACCAGGCAGGCGCCGGAGGGCAGCGCGATCAGGGCGCGGTGGGTGGTGGTGTGGCGGCCGCGCGAATCGTGCTCGCGCACCTCGGCGGTCTTCATCCGCTGCTCGCCGAGCAGGCTGTTGGTCAGGGTCGACTTGCCGGCGCCGGAGGAGCCGACCAGCACCGCGGTACGGCCCGGGCCCAGCCACGCCGCCAGCGCGGCCACCGCCTGCGGATCCTTGGCGTTGAGCGCCAGCACCGGCACGCCCTGCGCGCGCAGGTCGGCCAGCGCCGCCTGCGCGGCGTCGGCATCGGTGCCGTCGCGGTCGGCCTTGGTCAGCACGACCACCGGCTGCACGCCGCCGCCGCCGACCAGCAGCAGGTAGCGTTCGATCCGGCGCGGGTTGAAGTCCGCGTCCAGGCCGCAGACCACGAAGGCGGTATCGACATTGGCCGCGATGACCTGCTGCTGGTAGTGCTCGCCGGCGGCGGCGCGCTTGATCGCGCTGCGCCGGGGCAGCATGGCGAGGATCCGCTTGCCGTCGTGCAGGACCCAGTCGCCCACCGCCGCGCGCTCGTGCAGGGGACGCCGTCGGCCTTGAACACGGGACGGCGCTGCCATTCCGGCGGCGACTCGACCCGGAAGCCGGTGTCGGCCGCGTCGGCCAGCACGTAGCCGGTGCGGTGCTGCTCGCTGACCCGCGCCGGGCGCGCGCCGGGGTAGGCGGCGGCCACGGCCTGCCAGGCGGGATCCTCGGCCGGGCCCACCCACGGCCAGCCGATCTGGCGGAGGGGGTGTAGTCGAGGTCGGCAGGGTTCATGGGCCGGGATTGTAAGTGGTGGGACGGAGGGTTCCGTGGCGAACCGGGGGCGCGGCCGGCCCCGGGTCCGGAAAAACGGCCGCCGCGGCATGCCTGCCAACGATTTCCAATGAAATCGAAACCATGGTCACGAACCCCGGCGGGCCTTTGCCGGACAGGCATTTGCGCGGTTTATTTCCGCTAACATGCCAAGCAACCCCACCCTGCCGCTTGCCGCCATGTCGCCCACCGAGAAACCGCTCAGCGTCCGCGAGCGCCTGTCAGAAGTCCGCTACGAGATCCGCGGAGAGCTGAACCGGCGAGCCCACGCGCTGGAAGCGGAGGGCCGCAAGCTGATCAAGCTCAACATCGGCAATCCCGGCGCGTTCGGTTTCCGTGCCCCGGCGCACCTGCAGCGCGCCATCATCGACGACATCGACCATACCGACCCCTATACCCACCAGCTCGGCCTGCCCGCCGCGCGCGAGGCGCTGGCCGCGGCCTACCGCGCCCGCAACGCGCCGCACGTGGCGGCCGACCGGGTGTTCGTCGGCAACGGCGTGTCCGAGCTGATCGACATGACCCTGCGCGCCCTGCTCAACCCGGGCGACGAAGTGCTGGTGCCCTCGCCGGACTATCCGCTGTGGTCGGCGGCCACCATCCTCAACGACGGCCGCCCGGTGTACTACCGCTGCGCGCCGGAGAACGGCTTCATGCCCGACCCGGTCGAGGTCGAGGGCCTGGTCTCCTCGCGCACCCGCGCGATCGTGCTGATCAACCCGAACAACCCCACCGGCGCGGTCTATCCGAAAGAACTGCTCGAGCGCCTGGTGGCGATCGCCCAGCGCCACAACCTGCTGCTGCTGGTCGACGAGATCTACGACCAAGGTGCTGTACGACGGCGCGGAGTTCGAACCGCTGGCGCCGCTGGCCGGCGACCACCCGTGCATCACTTTCAGCGGCCTGAGCAAGGTGCACCGCGCCTGCGGCTGGCGCGTGGGCTGGGCGGTGCTGACCGGCGCGCCGGCGCGCACCGCCGACTACCGCAACGCGCTGGACCTGCTCTCGGGCCTGCGCCTGTGCGCGAACGTGGCCGGCCAGTACGCGATCGCCGCGGCGGTCAACGGCCCGGACACCATCAGTGCGCTGTGCGCCCCGGGCGGGCGCCTGTACGAGACCCGCCGTGCGGTGATCGAGGCCTGCGCGGCCAGCGAGCACCTGCAGCTGGTCGAGCCCAAGGGCGCGCTGTATGCGTTCCCGTCGGTGGTCGGCCCGGCCGCGACCGGTTTCGATGACCACAAGTTCGCGCTGGATCTGCTGGAAACCGAGGACGTGCTGATCGTGCCCGGCTCCAGTTTCAACGTGCCCTACCGCGACCACTTCCGCGTGACCCTGCTGCCGCAGGCCGAGATGATGCGCGAGGTGTTCGCGCGCATCGACCGCGCACTGGCCCGCCGCGCCGAGGCGGCGACCAAGGTCGTGCCGCTGAAGGCCAAGGCCCGCACCGCGGCGGCCTGAGCGGAGATGGCGGGCAACGCCGGGCCAGCCGCCGCCGCGCCCGCATTCCCGGCGCTCGGCGATTCCTACACGATCGGCGAGGGCGTCGAGCCGGCCGGACGCTGGCCGGTACAGCTGGCCGCCGCGCTGCGCGGCGATGGCCTGGCGATCGATGCGCCGCGCATCATCGCCACCACCGGCTGGACTACCGACGAACTGGACGCGGGCATCGACGCGGCGCACGCGCGGAATCCGCTCGGCGGCGACCAAGCGCTGGTCAGCCTGCTCATCGGCGTGAACAACCAGTACCGCGGACGGCCATTGGACGAGTTCCGTGCCCAGTTCGCCGCACTGCTGCAACGCGCGATCGGCCTTGGCCGGCGGCGAGCCGCGGCGCGTACTGGTGCTGGCGATCCCGGACTGGGGCGTGACGCCGTTCGCCTTCGCCCAGTCGCGCGACACCGCGCTGGTCGCCGCGCAGATCGACGCGTTCAATGCGGTCTGCCGCGAGGAAGCCACGCGGGCCGGCGCACACTGGGTCGACATCGCCCCGGTCAGCCGCGAGCGCGGCGGCGAGGCGGAAATGCTGGTCGACGACGGCCTGCATCCGTCGGCGGCGATGTACGCACTGTGGAGCGCGCTGGCCCTGCCGGCCGCGCGCGCCGCGCTGCGGGGAGCCCGATGACGGACACGGCGTTGCCACCGCTGTCGGCCGAGCGTGCCCGGCACATCGCCCGCGCCTTCCTCCCCGACTGGCCGCTGGGCAACCGCTACCACTACTACTACGCGCGGGCCAAGCTGCGCAGCGACCCGCTGTATCCGGGCGTGTGCGCGGCCCTGAAGGGCACGTCGGCACCGCTGCTGGACCTGGGCTGCGGGCTGGGCCTGCTCGCCCACGCGCTGCACGAGGAAGGCATCGCCGTGCGCTACTTCGGCGTGGACCACGACGCGCGCAAGATCGTCGACGCGCGCCGCGCCGCGTTGCGCCGCGGCCTGGTCGACGCCGGCTTCGAGACGGTGGACCTGTCGCGTTCGCTGCCGCCGCATCGCGGCAGCGTGGCGATGCTGGACGTGCTGCAGTTCTTCAGCCCCGGGCACCAGCAGGTGCTGGTCGACGGCATGCTCGCCATGCTCGCGCCGGGCGCACGACTGGTGATCCGCACCGGCCTGGACGACGGCAGCCGGCGCGCGCGGATCACCCGCGGCACCGACCGCCTGTCGCACCTGCTGGGCTGGATGAAATCCGCGCCGCGCCACTATCCCGACGCGGACCGGCTGCGCGCGCGGTTCGACGCCGCGGGCCTGCACAGCAGCTTCGCTCCGCTCTCCGGCGATACCCCGTTCAACAACTGGCTGATCGTAGCCACGCGCGACTGAGCGCGCGGCTCACCCCACCAGCTCGGCGGAACCGACGATGTGTCGCCCCGGCCGGGCCTGCAAAGCCGCCTCCACCAGCACGGCCGCGATGCGCGACGCCGGATTGATCCGCCACGCACGCGGCAGCACCGGCCCGAGCGCGCGCAACACCACGGTGGCGAGCTGTTCACCGGTGCGGTAGTCGTCGCGCTCGCCACCGATCAGGCCCGGTCGCACGAACGTCAGCGAGGGAAAGCCGAGCCCGCCCAGGTCGCGTTCGAGTTCGCCCTTGACCCGGCTGTAGAAGACCCGCGAGCCGGCATCGGCGCCCATCGCCGAATTCAGCGCGTAGACCTGCGCCCCGTGCCGCCGTGCCAATGCGCCGACCTGCAGCGGATAGTCGTGGTCGACCCGATGGAACGCCTCGCGGCTGCCAGCGATCCGGATCGTCGTGCCCAGCGTGCACACCACCGCGTCCACCGCCCACCACGGCGCATCCTGCGGCAGCGCGTCGTAGTCCACGCGCACGTCCTCGAGTTTCGGATGCGGCGGCAACGGCCGGCGCGAAGGCGCGACCACCCGCGCCACGCGCGGATCGGCAAGCAGCAGCGCCAGCACGTGGCGCCCGACCAGGCCGGTAGCGCCGGCCAGCAGCACTGACCTGGGGGTGTCACCGGTATCCATTGGCACTCCTCGACATGCGTCCGGCTACTGCGGCGGTTCCAGCGTGGCGAAGCCGCGCTCGTCCAGCAGGCACAGCGCCGCTTCGACGATTTCCGCGCTGCGGCCATGCGCGGCGCCCTCGTGCAGCAGCACGATCGCGCCCGGCTGCAGGCCGCGTCCGATCCGCTGCAGCACCCGCACCGGGTCGCCATCGACCGCGTCGTAGCCGCGCGCGCCCCATACCACCCGGGCTAGGCCATGTTCGCGCAGCGGCGCGGCCAGGAAGGGATTGGTGTGGCCGACCACCGAGCGGAACCAGCGTGGCGGCGCCCCGGCCGGGCCGGCCAACGCCTGCTGCGCCTGTCCCACCTCGGCGGCCATCGCCTGCGGGCCCAACGCCCAGAAGCGTGCCGAGGGGTGGGTCTGGCTGTGGTTGCCGATGCCGTGGCCGCGGCGGCGGATCTCGGCGACCAGGTCCGGCCGCGCCCGCGCACGTTCGCCCACCCACCAGAAGGTCGCACGGGCCCCGTGCCGCTCCAGCGCGTCGAGGATGGCCGCGGTGTCGGCCGAGGGGCCGTCGTCGATGGTCAGCCACACCGCGCGCTCGGCAACGGGAAGCCGCGCCAGCGCCGGCGCGTAGACCGTCGCTCGCGGCATGAACACCGGCAGCACGAAGGCCAGGTGCGACAGCAGCAGCGCCGGCAGTCCCCAGCTCCAGCCCAGCCGCCACCACAGCAGGGCGACCGCCAGCTGCGACAGCGCCAGCCAAGGCCAGCCAGGCATGCGGATGGCGGGGCACGCGATGCAGCGTTACGGGGACGCTCATCGCCGCATGATGCCACGGGGGTAGAATGGCGGGCCCGGATTCCCGGGCTTTTCCCCCACTGTCGCGAGTTTTCCCATGTCCCTCGATCCCGCCCTGCGTTCGCGCATCGAATCGCTGCTCCAGGCCAACCGCGTGGTGCTGTTCATGAAGGGCCAGCCGGGCATGCCGCAGTGCGGCTTCTCGGCCAAGGCCAGCGGCGTGCTCGAGGACCTGGGCGTGGAGTACGCGCACGTCAACGTGCTGGCCGACGCGGAGATCCGCGAGGGCATCAAGGTGTTCGGCAGCTGGCCGACCATCCCGCAGCTGTACATCGACAGCGAACTGGTCGGCGGCAGCGACATCATCGAGCAGCTGGCCGCCAGCGGCGAGCTGTCGCAGCTGCTGGGCCTGCCCGCGCCGGACCGCACGCCGCCGCAGGTCACCGTCACCGAGGCGGCCGCCGACAAGCTGCGCGGCGCGCTGGCCGACGCCGGCAACGCCGCGCTGTCGCTGGCGATCGACGCGCGCTTCCAGCCGCGCTTCCAGATCGCCCCGCGCAGCGACAGCGCGATCGCGGTGGAGACGCAGGGCCTGCGCATCCAGTTCGATCCGGCCAGCGCGCGCCGCGCCAACGGCATCACCATCGACTGGGTCGACGACGTCCGCGGCCAGAGCCTGGCGATCGACAACCCGAACGCGCCCAAGCCCGTGCAGGCGATCAACCCGGCCGAAGCCGACCGCCAGGTCCGCAGCGGCGAGCTGGTGCTGGTCGACGTGCGCCCGGCCGACGAGCGCGCGATCGCCTCGGTGGCCGTGGCCCACCGCACCTTCGACGGCGACGGTCGCGCCGAACTGGAAGCGCTGCCCAAGGACACCCGGCTGGCCTTCCTCTGCCACCACGGTGGCCGCAGCGGCTGCCGAGCCGCCGAGGAGTTCCGCGGCAAGGGCTTCAGCAACGTCTTCAACGTCGAAGGCGGGATCGATCGCTGGGCCGGGGAAGTGGACGGCAGCGTGCCGAAGTACTGAACGCGCACGCACCCTGTCGTGAACAGGAAACGGAGCCGCGAGGCTCCGTTTTCCGTTTGCGGGAACGGCGGGTCAGAAGCCGCCGCCGGTATCCAGCCAGGCCTGCTCCTCCGGCGTGCTCTGCCTGCCCAGTGCGCGGTTGCGGTGCGGGAAGCGGCCGAAGCGGGCGATGACGTCGCGGTGGGCGAGCGCATAGGCGGCGAAGGCTTCCATGCCCGGCGCGGCGAACAGCTCGACGGCGCGGTGCTGGTCGGCCAGCGCCTCGGAATGCTCGAACGGCATGTAGAAGAACGCGCGCAACGCCGGCTCGACCGCGGCGTCGTGCCCCGCGGCCAGCGCGCGGTCGGCGTAGTGGCGGGCCAGGCCGTCGGTGGCGAACGCATGCCCGCTGCCGCGGAAGATGTTGCGGGGGATCTGGTCGAGGAGGAGCAGCAGCGCCAGCGCGCCCTCGGCCGACTGCAGCCAGTCCTCGGATCCGCGCCGGGCGGCGAGCAGGTGCGCCTGCAGGAAGCGCGACTCGCATTCGCGGTCGAAGGCGTCGCCGCCGTTGAACCAAGGCCTGCATGCCGGCCTCGCGCCAGAACCGCACCACCGCCTCTGCCGTCGTCGCCACGTTGCGCCTCCCAGTCGGATGACGGACAGGATGCGCCATCGCACGTTGCCGGCGCGTGTCCCGGCTTCCGCGAAGCGGGGCCGTGACGACAACCGCCCCGCCCCCGCCGTCCGGCACATTGCGCGGCCCGCGCCGGCCGTCTAGTTTCTACGGCAAAGATTTGCTCCGGGGACATCCATGCGCCACCTCCTGCTCGCCGCCGCGGGCGTCGTCGCCTGCGGCCTCATGCCGGCCGCGACCGCCGCCTCGCGCTTCATCGACGATCCGTATCCCAGCACCTACAAGCCGTTGCCATCCGAAGCGGTGCTGCTGCGCAACGCGACGGTGCTGACCGGCACCGGCCAGCGCCTGGACGGCGCCGACGTGCTGATGCGCGACGGCAAGATCGTCCAGGTCGGCACCGGACTGGCGGCCGAGGCCGGCACGCGCGTGGTCGACGCGACCGGCAAGTGGGTCACCCCGGCATCATCGACGTGCACTCGCACCTGGGCGTGTATCCGAGCCCGGGCGTGAAAGCGCACAGCGACGGCAACGAGATGACCGCGCCGGTCACCGCCAACGTCTGGGCCGAGCATTCGGTGTGGCCGCAGGATCCCGGCTTCGCCACCGCGCTGGCCGGCGGCATCACCACCCTGCAGGTGCTGCCCGGCTCGGCCAACCTGGTCGGTGGCCGCGGCGTGACCCTGCGCAACGTGCCGGCCACCACCTACCAGGCGATGAAGTTCCCCGGTGCGCCGTGGGGCCTGAAGATGGCCTGCGGCGAGAATCCCAAGCGCGTCTATGGCGGCAAGGGCAACGCGCCGTCGACCCGGATGGGCAATGTCGCCGGCTACCGCGCTGCGTTCATCGACGCCAGCGAGTACCTGCGCAAGAACGGCGGCGGCAAGCCGCAGGCCAAGCCCAAGCGCCGGTGGTGGCAGTCCTCGTCGGACGACAAGGGCGGCGCCGACAGTTCCGGCGACGCCGGCGGCAAGCGCGACCTGAAGCTGGACACGCTGGCCGGTGCGATCAACGGCGACATCCGCGTGCACATCCACTGCTACCGCGCCGACGAGATGGCCACGATGATCGACCTGTCCAAGGAGTTCGGCTTCAGGATCGCCGCGTTCCACCATGGCGTGGAGGCCTACAAGATCGCCGACCGGCTGGCCGAGGAAGGCATCTGCGGCGCGCTGTGGGCCGACTGGTGGGGCTTCAAGATGGAAGCCTTCGACGGCATCCAGGAGAACATCGCCCTGGTCGACCGGCCGAAGAACAGCTGCGCGATCGTGCATTCGGATTCGGAGGAAGGGATCCAGCGGCTCAACCAGGAAGCGGCCAAGGTGATCGCCAACGCACGCCGCGCCGGGATCGAGATCCCGCCGGAACGCGCGATTGGCTGGCTCACCTCCAACGCGGCGCGTGCGCTGGGCGTGGACGGGCGCACCGGCAGCCTGGAGGCCGGCAAGCTGGCCGACGTGGTGGTCTGGAACCAGTCGCCGTTCAGCTCCTACGCGCAGGCCGAACAGGTCTACATCGACGGTGCGCGCGTGTACGACCGCAACGACCCGGCGCGGCAACCGCGATCGGACTTCATGCTCGGCCAGCCGGGCGCCGCCCCGGGAGGTGCGCTGTGAGCCGGGGCCATCGCATGCATGCGCTGGCCCGCCTTACCGGATGGGCCGTGCTCGCGCTGGCCGCGCTGCCGGCCTACGCCCAGCTCCCGTCCCGTCCGGGGCGGGGCAGGCCCTGCTGATCCGCAACGCCACGGTCCACACCGCCGGCACGCAGGGCACGCTGCGCAACACCGACGTGCTGGTCCAGGCGGGATCATCCGCGCGGTCGGCACGGGCCTTACCGCGCCCGCCGGGGCGACTACGGTCGATGCCGGCGGCAGGCCGCTGACCCCGGCGCTGTTCGGCGGCATCACCGATATCGGCCTGGAGGAGGTCTCCGGCGAAGAGCCGACCGTCGATGGCGAGCTGTCGCTGAAAGACCAGCCGGTGCGCCCGGAGTTCGACGTGACCCTGGCCTACAACCCGGCCTCGGTGCTGGTCCCGGTGGCGCGCGTGGAAGGCATCGGCTTCACCCTGCTCGCCGCCGGCAGCGGCAACTCGTTCGTTGCCGGCCAGGGCGGAGTGGTGCGCCCTGGACGGCAGCGCCGATCCGATCGGGCCGCGTGCGCTGTTCATCCGCCTCGGGGCTGGCGCCGCCGACCTGAGCGGCAAGTCGCGCGCGGCACAGTGGATGCTGCTGGACCAGATGGTCGCCGAGGCACGCGGCCGGGTGCCGGCCGATTCGCCGCACGCGCTGCTGACGCCGGCCGGGCGCGCGGTGCTGGCGCGCTTCCTCGCCGGCCAGGGCCGGATCGTGGTCAGGATCGACCGCGCCGCCGACATCCGCCAGTTGCTGCGCTGGGCGGCGCGCGAAAAGGTGCGGATCGCCATCGCCGGCGGCGCCGAGGCCCGGCAGCTGGCGCCGCAGATCGCGCAGGCACGGGTGCCGGTATTCGTCGATGCACTGGCCGACCTGCCCGGCAACTTCGACCAGATCGGCTCGACCCTGCGCAACGCGGCGATGCTGCAGCAGGCCGGCGTGGACGTGGGCTTCAGCCAAGGCCGGCGATGCCTCGCACAACGCGCGCAAGGTGCGCCAGCTGGCCGGCAACGCGGTGGCCAACGGCCTGCCATGGGAAGCCGGTATTACCGGCCTGACCCGGATACCGGCACAGGCGCTGGGCGTGGGCGACCGGCTGGGCACGATCGCCGTCGGCAGGGATGCCGACCTGGTGCTGTGGACCGGCGACCCGCTGGACGTGGCCAACACCGCCCAGCAGGTCTGGCTCGGCGGGCGCGCGATCCCGATGCGCTCGCGCCAGACAGAACTGCGCGAGCGCTACCTGCACGGCGGCGAAAACGGCCTGCCGCCGGCATACTTGCACTGAGTGCCCCCCGCGCACCTGCGCGCCACCACCGGCGCACCGGTAACGATCATCTGGAGAAACCAGGACATGGCCGACATCAACATCCTGGCGGTACTGGCCGCCGCCGCATCCGCGTTCCTGCTCGGCGGCGTCTGGTACGGACCGCTGTTCAAGAACACCTGGTGCCGCGAAGCCGGCGTCGACCCGGACAAGCCCAACGGCCATCCCGCGCAGGTCTTCGGCGGCGCGTTCGTGTTGAGCCTGGTCGCCGCGGCGGTGTTCGCCCGGTTCCTCGGCCCGGCCCCGGCACTGGGCCATGCGCTCACCGTCGGGCTCGGCGCGGGCCTGTGCTGGGTGGCGACCAGCTTCGGCATCAACTACCTGTTCGCCGGGCGCTCGCTGAAACTGTGGCTGATCGATGGCGGCTACCACGCGCTGCAGTTCACGCTGTACGGGCTGATCCTGGGCCTGTGGCACTGAGCAGCCCGCATCGCGCGATTGCGGGCATGCCCGCCGTGCGGGTTTTGCGATAGGGTTCACACCTCAGAACGTGCGGGCCGGAACGGGAGGCCTCATGCGCATCGGAATCGTGGTCGATTCGACCTGCGACCTGCCAGCCGACTACATCGAAAGCAACGAGGTGGTACTGCTGCCGATCACCGTGCGCATCGGTGACGCGGTCCTTACCGACCATCGCGACGAGGAAGCCACGCTCAGTTTCCTGCACGCCCACGTCGCCGAACGCGGCCACGAGGCGGAGACCATCCCCTACTCGGTCGAACAGATCCGCGACCTGTTCCTAGGGCAAGCTGGTCGTCGACTACGACCATGTGTTCTGCCTGACCGTGACCAGGAACCGCAGCCCGATCCACGAACACGCGGTGCAGGCCAGCTTCGCCATCCTCAACGACTACAAGCCGGTGCGCCAAGCCGCCGGCTACAACTCGCCGTTCGCGCTGCGGGTGATCGACAGCCAGAACCTGTTCGCCGCGCAGGGTATCGGCGTCGTCGAGGCGGTGCGCATGCGCAAGGCCGGCGACAGCGTGCAGAAGATCCGCGAGCGGCTCGAGGAACTGGCGCTCAACACGCACGGCTACATGGTGCCGCCCGACCTGTACTACCTGCGCAACCGCGCCCGGACCAAGGGCGACCGCAGCGTCAGCCTGTTCAGCGCCGCCCTCGGCAGCGCGCTGGACATCAAGCCGATCCTGCACTGCCACCGTGGCGAGACCGCGCCGGCAGGCAAGATCAAGGGCTTCGACGCGGCGGTGCAGAAGCTGTTCGACTTCACCATCGAGCGGATCAAGGCCGGGCTGATGACGCCGACCCTGTGCCTCAGCTACGGCGGCGAACTGGGCGGGCTGCGCGCCCTGCCCGGATACGCGCGCCTGCGCGAAACCTGCGCGGCGCACGAAGTGGAAGTGTTCGAGAGCGTGATGAGCCTGACCGGCATGGTCAATGTCGGCAAGGGCGCGGTGGTGGTCGGCTTCGCCGCCGGTCCGCACAGGTTCGCCTGAAACCCGCACGCGGTGGCTCGCGTGCACCGGCGCTGGCCCGGCCGGCTGCTAGATTGGATGTGCCTACATTGCGGAGCGCCCCATGACCGTCCGTTACCACATCCGCCTGCCCGACCCGGCGCACGCGCGCGGCAGCGAACCCGTGCTCTCGTTCCATGCGCACAGCCCGGACACGTTCGCCGGCCAGCTGCAGGACGCCCTGCGCACGCCGGCCCTGTTCGAGCGCTGGCGTGCGCTCCAGCCCGACCCGGATGAGGTCGACCCGGCACTGGGCGTGACCGATCCGCAAGCGCGGGTCAGCGGGGAACAGCACACCCTGACGATCGACCTGATCGTGCTCACCGCCATACCCGGCGACATCCTCAAGCAGCGCCTGCGCCTGCTGGCCGGCAACCACTGGGAACTGCGCAACGTCAGTCGCGGCTGATGGACGCCACGCCGGTACTGCTCGCCCGGAGCGGCGGCAAGGATGCGGCATGGGCGTTGCACGCCCTGCGCCAACGCGACGACGTGTCCGTGGTCGGCTTGCTGACCACGGTGACCCGCGAGTACGCCCGCGCCTCGATGCAGGGCATCGCCGTGGAGGTGCTGCGCGCGCAGGCCGCCGCCGCCGGCCTGCCACTGCTGGAAGCCTGGATTCCGGCGCAATGCGACAACGCCGCCTATGACGCGGCGATGGCCGGTGCGTTGGCCGAGGCCTCGGCGCGCTGGCCCGGCTTGCGCACGGCTGCCTTCGGCGACCTGTTCCTACCGACATCCGCAGGTACCGGGAGCAGCAGCTGCATGGCGGCGGGGGCTGGGACCTGCTCACGCCGCTGTTCGGTTCCGATACCGCCGTACTGGCGAGGCAGATGCAGGCCGCCGGCCTGCGCGCGCGGCTGTGCTGCGTCGACACGCAGCAGCTGGATGCACGCTTCGCCGGCCGGGCCTTCGACGCCGCGCTGCTGGATGCGCTGCCGGACGGGGTCGATCCCTGCGGCGAGAACGGCGAGTTCCACACCTGCGTGTCCGCCGGGCCGATGTTCACCGCGCCACTGCAGCTCGTGCACACGGCGAGACCGTGCTGCGCGACAGCCGCTTCGCCTATACCGACTTCAGTCCCGCCATCGCCTAGGTGGGCGGGGCCGCGGGCTCAGTGGTGGCCACACCCGTCATGGTGCTCGTGCGGCACCCCCGCATGCACCTTCGCCTCGCCGTGCAATGCCGCGGCGTGGTGGGCGACATGCTCGCCGATGAAGCTGGCGATGAAGTAGTAGCTGTGGTCGCAGCCGGGGCGCATGCGCAGCTGCAGCGGATGGCCGGCGGCAACCGCGGCGGCCTGCAGCAGCTGCGGGCGCAGCTGGCCGTCGAGGAATTCGTCGTCGCCACCCTGGTCGACCAGCAGCGGCAGCCTCTCTTCCGCGGTCCTCACCAGCTCGCTGGCGTCCTGAGCCTTCCATGCCTCGCGGTCTTCGCCCAGAGGCGCTGAACGCCTTCTCGCCCCACGGCACCTTCGACGGCGCCACGATCGGCGAGAACGCCGACACGCTGCGGTAGCGCCGCGGATTGCGCAGCGCCACCACCAGTGCGCCGTGCCCGCCCATCGAATGGCCGCTGATCGCGCGTGCTTCCGTCGCCGGGAAGTGTGCTTCGACCAGCGCCGGAAGCTCCTCGACCACGTAGTCGTACATGCGGTAGTGCGCCGCCCATGGCGCCTGCGTGGCATTGACGTAGAAGCCGGCGCCCTTGCCCAGGTCGTAGCCGTCGGCATCGGCCACGCCGTCGCCGCGCGGACTGGTGTCCGGGGCGACGATGATCACGGCGTGTTCGGCGGCGTAGCGCTGCGCGCCGGCCTTGGTGATGAAGTTCTGCTCGGTGCAGGTCAGGCCGGACAGCCAGTACAGCACCGGCAGCTTCCTCTCCGCCGCCTGCGGCGGCAGGTACACGGCGAAGGTCATCGTGCAGCCCAGCACCTTCGACTCGTGCCGGTACACGTCCTGCCAGCCGCCGAAGCAGGCGCGGTGTTCGATGCGTTCCATCAGCATTCCTCTGCTCGGGTCTTCGACCCGCTTACCAGTGAATAGCCCCCTTTGGTAAAGGGGGCGCGGCGGCAGCCGCAGGGTTTCGGAGATAAAGAAAGCGGGGCCCGGGTTTTCGCGATGCGAAAGCCCGGGAGGCATTGCCTGCTACTCAGGCAGTGCCGTACCTGACCACCGAGCGGATCGACTTGCCCTCGTGCATCAGGTCGAAGGCGCTGTTGATCTCGTCCAGCGGCATGGTGTGGGTGACGAACGGGGCCAGTTCGATGCCGCCCTTCATCGCGTCCTCGACCATGCCCGGCAGCTGGCTGCGCCCCTTCACGCCACCGAACGCGGTGCCCATCCACTTGCGGCCGGTGACCAGCTGGAACGGACGGGTGGAAATCTCCTTACCGGCGCCGGCGACGCCGATGATCACGCTCTGGCCCCAGCCGCGGTGCGCGCATTCCAGCGCGGCGCGCATCACGTTGACGTTGCCGATGCACTCGAACGAGTGGTCCACGCCCCAGCCGGTCATCTCCACCACCACCTGCTGGATCGGTCTGTCGTGGTCCTTCGGGTTGACGCAGTCGGTGGCGCCGAATTGCCTTACCAGCTCGAACTTGGAGGAATTGGTGTCGATGGCGATGATCCGCCCGGCCCTTACGCGGCGCGCGCCCCATCACCGCCAGGCCGATGCCGCCCAGCCCGAACACCGCGACCGTGTCGCCTTCCTGCACCTTGGCGGTGTTGTGCACCGCGCCTATCCCGGTGGTGACGCCGCAACCGAGCAGGCAGACGTGTTCGGGATTGGCCTCCGGATTGATCTTCGCCAGCGAGACTTCGGCCACGACCGTGTACTCGCTGAAGGTCGAGCAGCCCATGTAGTGGTAGACCGGCTGGCCGTTGTAGGAGAAGCGGCTGGTGCCATCGGGCATCACGCCCTTGCCCCGGTGGCACGCACCGATACGCACAGGTTGGTCTTGCCCGATTTGCAGAACAGGCACTGGCCGCACTCGGCGGTGTACAGCGGGATCACGTGGTCGCCCGGCTTCACGCTGGTCACGCCCTCGCCCACCTCGACCACGATGCCGGCACCCTCGTGGCCGAGCACGACCGGAAACAGGCCTTCCGGATCGTCGCCGGAAAGGGTGAAGGCATCGGTGTGGCAGACGCCGGTGTGGGTGATCTTCACCAGCACTTCGCCGGCCCCGGGCGGGGCGACGTCGATCTCGACGACCTGCAGCGGTTGGCCGGGACCGAAGGCGACGGCGGCGCGGGACTTCATGGCGTGCACTCCTGCTATTGCTGGGAACGGAAAAGGCCGGCGACGCAGCGACGGCCGGTCATTTGAGATAGGAGCGGACCAGCCCGGTCATCTCGTCCACCCGAGCCCGGCGCTGCGCATCGGAGGTCGCCGGCTGGCCGAACTCCTCGCGGATGTGCGCCTCCATCACTTCGGACATCAGGCCGTTGACCGCGCCGCGGATCGCCGCGATCTGCTGCAGCACGGCGCCGCAGTCGGCACCGCTTTCCAGCGCGCGCTCCAGCGCCGCGGCCTGTCCACTGATGCGGCGGACCCGGGTCAGCACGCGCTTCTTCTCGTGGGCGCTGTGCGGCACGGCGGCCTCCCCTGTCCTGATACTGGGGGACAGTATCGCCACCGCCCTCGCCGATGTCGATCCCGGCGCCGGCCTCAAGTCCGGGGCCCTGCGTGCCGATAGCGACGCACAGGCATGTCCCGCCGCTCGGCGCGACGGGACGCGTGCAGGGAATGGCGGGAGATCCATGCTCAGAACCATCCACGTAGACCGGCTGCGCCCGGGGATGCACATCCAGCGCCTGAACGGTCCGTGGCTCAAGCATCCGTTCTGGCGCACCTCCTTCCTCGCGACCGAGCACGACATCGAGCGGCTGCGCGCCAGCGACGTGGAGTCGGTGGAAATCGACGTCCGCCTGGGCGTGGACGTCCACGAGCAGGCGACGGGCACGGGCGACGCGCCAGCCGCGCCGGTGCAGGACGCGGTGGTCGAAGCCCAGGTGCCGCGCCCGACCGCCATCCTGCCCGCCACGCTGGAATCGGAACTGAGCCGCGCCCGGCGCATCTGCCGGGAAGGCCGCGATGCGGTGGAGGCCATGTTCCGCGAGGTGCGGATGGGACGGATGGTCGATCCGACCGCGATGCTGCCCTGGCCGAGGAAATCGCCGCATCGGTCAAGCGCCATCCCGGCGCATTGATCAGCATCGCCCGGCTGAAGACCGCCGACGACTACACCTTCCTGCATTCGGTGGCGGTCAGCGCACTGATGGTGGCGCTGGCGCGCCAGCTCGGGCTCGACGACGACGCCTGCCAGGGAAGCGGCCACCGGCGGGTTGCTGCATGACCTGGGCAAGGCCTGCATCCCGGTGGACATCCTCAACAAGCCCGGGCACCTGACCGAAGAGGAATTCGCCCTGATGCGCACGCATCCGGAAGAGGGCGAGCGCCTGTTGCGCGCCAGCGGACTGGAGAACGGCAACGTCCTGCACATGGTCCGCCACCACCACGAGAAGTTCGACGGTGGCGGCTACCCGGCACGCCTGGCGGCCGAGGCGACGCCCCTGCTGACCCGGATGAGCGCGGTCTGCGACGTGTACGACGCGATCACCTCCAACCGCCCCTACAAGGACGCCTGGGATCCGGGCGAGTCGCTGCGGCGGATGGCGTCGTGGAAGGGCCACTTCGACCCGGCGGTGCTCAAGGCCTTCATCGCCAGCGTGGGCATCTATCCCGTCGGCACCCTGGTGCGCCTGTCCAGCGACCGGCTGGCCGTGGTGATGGAGCAGCGCCCCGGCGCGCTGTCGGCGCCGCGGGTGAAAGTGTTCTTCTCTGCACGCTCCTGCAGCCAGATCCTGCAACGCGAACTGGACCTCTCCGAACCCGGCTGCAGCGACCGCATCGTCGGCGTGGAATCACCGCAGCAGTGGGGCTTCCGCGAACTGGAAAAGCTCTGGGCTCCCTGATCCGGCACCGCCCGCCCACGGCCGCCAGGCGTGGTACCCGGCGCGGACCCGTCGGCTCGGCCATGCGGGTCCGGACCCGGCCTCGGGCACGTCGCGCGCGACCTTGCCCGGATGGAACTGGAAGGCCCTGCGCCGACCCGGGCCGACAGCAGCAAGGTCCGTCGACGCCGGCCCCGCGGGAACATCGCACATGCCCGGGGGAGCGCGCCCTGTCCTCGTCCACCTGCTTATGGCGTGTCCTGTCTGCAAACCAATCCACGCACCGCCATCCCGCAGACCAGGCCATGAATCCCATCCGCCATCCGCTGACCCTCGCCCTCGCCAGTACCCTGGCCCTCGCGCTGCCCGCCAGCAGCGCCCCTCGAACGGACCGGAAACCCAGGTCTGGATCGACGTGGCCACCCACAACCAAGGCCGGCATGCCCGACATGGGCGCCATGATGGGCGGCATGGGGGCATGGCCGCCAAGATGATGGGCGGCGCGCAGGGCACCTTCGCCTATCCGGATGCGCGCCATCCGGTGTTCACCGGCAAGTTCTTCGACGTGGCCATGCGCAACAGCCTGGCGCCCGGCAAGGAAGCCCAGCAGCAGATCCCGGCCGGACTGGGCCTAGGTGCATCGCTGCCGCTGCTGCCTCCGCCGGCCACCCGCACGCAGGAGGGAACCGCGACGTCCGGCGTGCCCGAGGGCGAGATCCACATGAAGTTCTACTGGGGCTGCGGCAGCCAGGGGCGCGCCGGCCAGCCGCGCGAGTTCCACATGCGCGCCAAGGGCGGCAAGTTCGAGGTCAGCGGCGACCCGATGCAGGGCCGCTACGTGCCCGACCGCGGCGTCGATCCGGACCCGAGCTACGTGCTGTGGCCGAACCCGAAGACCCGCACCCGCGCGCCGGCCAACGCCTCGCTGGTCGGCCCGCACCGCATCACCGGTGCCGGCGTGCCGGAATCGCTGAAGTTCGAGCTGCAGCAGGCGGCCGACTTCATGCCGAAGATCGCCCTCACCCAGACCGGCGACCTTACCAGCGGCGTGACCCCGGGCTGGCAGCCGGTGGACCGGGCCAAGGCCTACTTCCTGCACGGGCTCAGCATGCAGGGCAAGACCATCGTGATCTGGAGCAGCGCCGAAGTCCCCGACGCCGGCCAGGGCGTGGTCGACTTCCTCACCGGCGCGCAGGTCGACCGCTGGCTCAAGGAGAAAGTCCTGCTGTCGCCGGCCACCACCTCGTGCGCGATCCCGAAGGGCATCTTCGCCGCCCCCGGCAGCAATGAAGCCAGCCCGGGCATGATCAGCATGATCGCCTATGGCCCGGAGACCCATATCGCCTTACCGCCCAAGCCCGCCGATCCGAAGCAGCCCTGGGATCCGGAGTGGAACGTGCGCGTGCGCACCAAGTCCACGGCAGGTGCGCTGCTGGGGATGGACATGTCGGGCATGGAAGGGATGGATCCGGGCGAAGCGACGCCGCCGCAGGGACAGGAACAGAAGCCCGAGGAAAGCACCACCAAGAAGGTGTTGCGGGGCCTGCTGCGCAATCTCTGAGCCGCCGGGGGCCCGCCATCCGGATCGCCAGCCGCGGTACCGGAACCCGCGGCCGCCCCTCTCCACGCTGCAAAGGACCTGCCCAACGCCATGCACCCGCTTCGTCGCCTTGCGCTCGTGCTCTGCGTCGTGGGCCTGTGCGCGTGTTCGCGCTCCCCGATTCCGCCGGCGGCGACGCCGCAACGCCACCGGCCAGTGCTGGCCTGGCGCCCACGCGCGCGGACGTGGACAGGTTCCTCACCGAGGGCCCGGAACCTTCGCTGCAGCAGCTGCGGCCGCTGGACTACTGGCTGCACTACAGCCTCATGCGCGCCACCGGAATGGAACAGGCGCTGGGTGGCGAGGCGCAGGCGGTGGCCGCACTGCAGGCCCCATGCGGAGGACTACGAACGCCAGGCACGCGGCGCGCAGGCGCAGGTGCCGCGGATGATCCCGGCCGCGTTCACCGGCGAAGGCATGAACAGCGGCCTGCTCGGCCTGGGCGTGGCCAGCTTTGGTGGCCTGGTCTCCGGCAGCATGGTGTCCGGGATGGTCAGCGACATGTCCGACGACAGGCTGGCCGAGCTGACCCACGCCGGACCGGTTCAACTGGGCGGCAAGGACGGCGGCTATGCGATCACGGTCAGCGCGGACGGAAGCCTTTCCTGGACATCAGTTTCGAAGGGAAGGTCGCCGAGGGCCTGACCGGCAAGGTCAAGGTGAAGACGAAGATGGATGCCTGCCCCGACGCATCGGGCAAGGTCACGGTCGAATCGGACGTCGACTCGACGGTCCAGGTCACCGGCAAGCCCGGCACCGGCGGCTACGTGCGCTCGCACTTCGTCTACGAGCGCTACCTGGACGACGACGCGCACCTGGTCTGGGGCCCCGACGGCTCGTCTTCGAACATGCGCATCGCCATGGGCGGGACGGAGAACGGCCAGAGCCAGCAGGTGGACCTGACCACCGGCTGGGAGCGCGGCGGTACCGGCATCTTCAGCAACCACCACGAGAGCGGCTTCAGCATCTTCCGCATGGAGGAAGTGGAGCGCACCCGCAAGATGGTGGAAAGCGCCCAGCTGCTGCAGACGCTGATGGCCGAGGTGATGCTGCGCGGCATGAAGCAGGCGCCCCAGGAGAGCGGGCGCTGCATCCTCCTGGATGCCAGCAGCACTCCGTCGCGGCGCACGGGAGTCAAGCCCTCCACCTCCTTCGACGTGGTCGCCGCGCCGCGGGTGAAGTCCGACGGCAGCGTGCCCGGCGGCAGCGTGCGCGCCACGCTCAGCGGTGGCGAAAGCCTGACCCGCGAGGGCGAGAAGCTGGCACCCGACGCCCAGTACACCTATACCGCGCCGGCGAAAAAGGACCAGGTGGCGAGCATCGCCTTCGAGGCGCGAAGCAGGCGCGGTGTCGGCCGCGCCTCGCTGGCCTTCGACACCCGGGACCGGCAGGCCTACCGGATCAAGGGCGGGCAGAACGACTTCGTCGCCGACACCGTGGTCTGTTCGCTGGGCCAGCCGTTCAACATCCCCAGCAGCGCCGGCCTGGTCATGCACATGTCCGGCGGCGACGGCGGCGGCACCTGGACACTTTCGGGCCAGGCTGCTGGCGTGACCTATATCCGGCAAGGGCACCTACACGCTGTCACTGGATGGAGAGGACGGCGGCGGGCAGCTGGCAGCCAAGGGGACGTCCGCGATCGCCTCGCCGATGGGGCGCTTCTCGGACTCGGTCGAACCGGTCTTTTCGGTCACACCCGTCGAGGAAGGCTGCGCAGCGGACACCGCGACACCGGCAACGCCGGCAGGTCGGTAGGCAAACTCGCGGAGCACACGGTCGATGTCGCCGTTCCAGCGCGCCATGGAACAGCGCCAGCATGCGTTCGGCTGCTCTCGGCGATCCCGATCATCGGCTCGAGGAAGCGCGACTCGTCGATGCCGTCGGCGTTGGGCGCGGCGCGGCGTCGGCGGCTGGCGCGCGGTTTTTCCTGGCAGTGGACATGTCGCAGAGCCGGAACCGGACGGTTGCCTGAGCAACCTCCCATAATCTATATATTCCGGGCTCCCCGTTCCCCCACCCGTACAAGGAGCACCCATGACCCCGACCGTGCGCACGCCTTCCCCATGGTCCATGCTTGCCTGCTGGGCACCGCGCTGGCCCTTGGCCTGACCGCCTGCGGCGAGAAGGCCACCCCGTCCGAGCCGGACGCGGCCGCCACGTCGACCGCGCCTGCCACACCCGCGACTGCCGCCGCTTCCCCGGCCGCGCCGTCCCCTGCCCCCGCCCTGACCTTCAACGAAGGTCCCGACGTGTGCTTCCGCGCCGTGGCCGATGCGCTGGCTCCGGCCACGCTGGTGTCGGAGATCACCTCGTCTTTCGATGCCGACGGCAAGCTGCAGGTCTGCACCGTCGACTACCAGAATCCGGCTGATGCACGGAAGCTGGTCGGACAGCAGCTGGATCTGGCGACCGGCAAGTTCGGCGCCCCCTACGACATCGAGCTGACGGTCAGCGGCGATGCGGCCAGCTTCCGCCTGGAGGACTACCTTATGGTGCCGCTGTCGAAGGTCGACGCAGCCGCGCTGTCCGGCACCATCGAGGGACTCAAGCCTTCGCTGGACCCGGTCTACAGCAGCTACCGCTGGAACGGCGTGCGCCTATGGAAGCGCCGGGCGCCTTCAGTGACGTGCACACGCTGCGGCTGGACCTGGAAGGCCGCCTTACCGCCAACGACGTCAAGAACAACGGCTACGCATCGGTGTCGCTGGACGGCAAGCAGGTCGTGAGCAACCACCTGCTGCCGTGATGGCAGGGAGCCGCGGCCTGGTGGTCGCGGCTCCATCGCCGGCGGCGCATTCCTGCACGCCGCCGCACCTCAGTAGGCGAATTCCGGGAACACCCGGTCGATGTCGCCGTTCCAGCGGCCGTGGAAGAGTTCGAGCTTGCGCTCGGCCGCGGTCTGGCCGCTTTCGGCGATCTCGATCAGCGGCTCGAGGAAGCGCGACTCGTCGATGCCGTCGGCGTTGAGCGCGGCGCGGCGACGCAGGCCGGCGACGGAAATCTTCAGCGCCTCGACCGCCAGCTCGCGCACGCTGGCGCCGCGGAACGGCAAGCCGAGTGCGTGCCCGGCACGCCATCGCGCAGGGCATGGCGCTCGGCGGTGCTGAAGTCCTTGACCAGGTCTGAGCCGCGTCCAGTGCGACCTGGTCGTAGAGCAGGCCGACCCAGAACGCGGGCAGCGCGCACAGCCGGTTCCACGGGCCCCCGTCGGCGCCGCGCATCTCCATAACTTCTTCAGCCGCACTTCCGGGAAGGCGGTGGTCATGTGGTCGGACCAGTCGCGCAGGGTCGGCAGCGCGCCGGGGAGCACGTCCAGCTCGCCCTTGAGGAACTTGCGGAACGACTTGCCGGAGGCGTCGACATAGACGCCATCGCGGTAGGAGAAGTACATCGGCACGTCGAGCAGGTAGTCGACGTAGCGCTCGTAGCCGAATCCGTCCTCGAACACGAAATCGAGCATGCCGGTGCGGTCCGGATCGGTATCGGTCCAGATATGCGAGCGGTAGCTCAGGTAGCCGTTGGGCTTGCCTTCGGTGAACGGCGAATCGGCGAACAGCGCGGTGGCGACCGGCTGCAGCGCCAGCGACACGCGGAACTTCTTCACCATGTCCGCTTCGGAGGCGTAGTCCAGGTTCACCTGCACCGTGCAGGTGCGGGTCATCATGTCCAGGCCGAGCTGGCCGACCCTGGCATGTACGACTTCATGATCCGGTAGCGGCCCTTGGGCATCCACGGCATCTCGTCGCGGCGCCACTTGGGCTGGAAGCCCATGCCGAGGAAGCCCAGCTGCAGTTCGTCGGAGACCTGGCGCACCTCGTTGAGGTGGGTGCCCAGCTCCACGCAGGTCTGGTGGATGGTTTCCAGCGGCGCGCCGGACAGTTCGAGCTGTCCGGCCGGCTCCAGGTCACCGAGGCGTTGTCGCGCAGCAGGGCGATGACGCGTTCCGGCTGTCCGTCCACGCTCTCGCGCACCGGCTCCCAGCCGAAGCGGACCAGCCCCTGCAGCAGCGCTTCGATGCCGCGGTCGCCGTCGAACGTGGGCGGACGCAGGTCGTCCAGGCGGAAGCCGAACTTCTCGTGCTCGGTGCCGATGCGCCAGGCGGCCACCGGCTTCTCGCCGGACGCGATGTACTCGACCAGCTGGTTGCGCTGGGTGATCGGCGTATCGGCGACGTGGCTGGGGCTCGACAAGGGGCGGCTCGCACGGTGCGGACGGGAGGGCGATGCGCGGCCGCGTGGACCGTATCGCAGGGGGCGAACTATAGCCTGCGCGTGCGTCGTCCCGGTGTCCCGGCCTGGCGCTCGCAGTGTTCCGCCGGCATCCCGCGAACGCTTCGCAGTCCCGCGCGGCGGCCCCGGGACGGCTACGCTGGCGGCATGTTCGCGCATTCCGGATCGCACAGCCGCCACCCCGAACGCCACCGCACCCAGCGCGTGGGCTGGCTGCGCGCGGCCGTGCTCGGCGCCAACGACGGCATCATCGTCCGGTCGCCGGCGTAGTGGTCGGCGTGGCCGCCAGCGGTGCCGGGGCGGAGGTGATCCCATGCGACCGGGGTGGCCGCGGTGGTCGCCGGTGCCATGTCGATGGCCGCCGGTGAATACGTTTCGGTGCAGTCCTGGGCCGATACCGAGGCCGCCGACCTGGCGGTCGAGCGGCAGGAGCTGGAGAGCGAGCCGGCGCACGAACTCGAAGAGCTCGCGCACATCTACGTGCGCCGCGGCCTGTCGCCCGCACTGGCACGCGAGGTCGCCGAGCAGCTGCATGCGCACGACGCTCTGGGCGCGCACGCCCGCGACGAACTGGGCATCACCGAAATGCTGCGCGCGCGTCCGTTGCAGGCCGCACTGGCCTCGGCGGCCGCGTTCACCGCCGGGGCCGTGCTGCCGATCGGCAGCGCCGTGCTGGCCCCGGTCCAGCACGTGGCCGCGGTCACCTCCGCGGTGACGCTGGCCGGGCTGCTGCTGTCGGGGGCTGGCGGCGCGGCTGGGTGGCGCGCCGATGTTGCGCGGCGCGCTGCGCGTCGGCTTCTGGGGGCACTGGCGATGGCCGCCTCGCACGCGATCGGCGGCCTGTTCAACGTCGCGATCTAGGCACCCGCCGGGCGCCGGCCGGACTACAGCTCCAGCCAGCCGCTGACCACCGCGCGGGCCTCGTCGACGCCCTGCTTGCTCTCGCTGGAGAACGTCTGCAGGCCGACGCTGCCCTCGCCGAAGACCGCGACCAGTTCGCGCCGCACCGCGGCCAGTGCTTATGGGCCTGCTGGCCGCGACCGAGCTTGTCGGCCTTGGTCAGCAGCGCATGCGCCGGCAGGCCGCGGGCGACCGCGTACTCGAGCATCTGCCGGTCGTAGTCCTTCAGCGGATGGCGGATGTCCATGACCACCACCAGGCCCCGCAGCGCCTCGCGCTGGCGGAAGTAGCGGTCGAGGAAGCCCTGCCAGTGCGCCTTCATCTCCATCGGCACCTTGGCGTAGCCATAGCCGGGCAGGTCGACCAGTAGCGCTGCGGCTCGACCTCGAAAAAGACCAGCTGCTGGGTCCGGCCCGGGGTCTTGGACACCCGCGCCAGCGCGTTCTGCCGGGTCAGGGCGTTGAGCGCGCTGGACTTGCCGGCATTGGAGCGACCGGCGAAGGCGACCTCGTGGCCGCCATCGGGCGGAAGCTGCGCAGGTGTGTGCGCCGAGCCCAGGTAGCGGGCCTTTTCGAGCGGATTGGACATGGGCATAGGATCGCACGGCATGGCCCTGCGGTCGCCGCCGGCGAAGGCGGCCCCGTGCCGGCGCCGGGTTTCGTTGACCGTCGCGCCCCGCGGCAGGGATAATCCCGACGTTTCGCGGCCGTTAATCGGCCGCCTCGATCGGGTCCCCGGAGCTTTAGCACATGCGCCACGCTCGCGTTTTCGCCCTTGCCGGACTGGCCTTCGCGGTCACCGCCGTCGCCGCCTATGCCGCCCAGACCACCGTGGTGCCGGTCCCGGACAACGCGCCGGTGGAGACCGCCCCGCTGGAGGTGGACCTGAGCAAGACCCACTGGGGCGATGCCGAAGCCGGTGCGGCCAAGGCCGCGGCCTGCGGCGCCTGCCACGGTGCGGACGGCAATCCGGCCACGCCGATGTATCCGCGCCTTACCGGCCAGAGCGAGCGCTTCATCGCCAGGCAGCTGGCCCTGTTCGCCAGCGGCGAGCGCAATACCGGCATGGCCGCGGTGATGACGCCGTTCGCCCAGGCGCTGAGCCCGCAGGACATGCGCGACGTCGGCGCGTTCTTCGCCACGCAGAAGGCGGGCGCCGGCGTGGCCGACGACACCGCAGTGGCCGACGGCGCCTACGCCGGCCTGAAGTACTACGAGATCGGCCAGAAGCTGTTCCGAGCCGGCGACGCCGAGCGCGGCATCCCGGCCTGCGCCTCCTGCCATGGCCCGACCGGCGCCGGCAACCCCGGCCCGCCGTACCCGCACATCGGCGGCCAGCAGGCCGAGTACGTGGCCCGTCGCCTGACCGAGTACAAGGCCGGCACCACCAGCGAGCGGGATCCGGCCGCGTTCCACATCATGGCCAAGGTCGCCGCCATACTCACCGAGCAGGAGATCGGCGCGCTGGCCAGCTACCTGCAGGGCCTGCACGACCACGCTGACGATGCCGAGGTCGCCGCCGCCGGACCGCGCCCGTGAAACTTCGCGGCGCCGGCGCGGTCTGAACACCGCGGTCCCTCTCCAGACTTGCGCCGGCCCATGGCCGGCGTCGTTTTTTCCACGGGAGGCCACCGCGAACGGCCCCACCCGGAGACTTGATCGATGAAGGCGCTGCTCACCGGACTGCTGCTTGCCACCCAGTACCCGGCTGCCTGCCGCCGCGCCCGTCGCCGCCCAGGCCGCCCCGCCGGTCCCGCAGGCCGGACAGGACTACGTCGAGATTCCCGGCGGCCAGCCGTGGGCATCCCGGCCCGGACGGATCGAGGTGGCCGAGGTGTTCGGCTATTCCTGCCCGCATTGCGCGCACCTGGAACCGATGCTCAAGCCGTGGAAGGCCAAGCTGCCGCGCAACGTGGACTTCGTCGCCGTGCCGGCGGCCTTCGGCGGCTCCTGGGACGCCTGGGCGCGCGCCTACTTCGCCGCGTCCAACCTCGGCCTGCTGGGCCGCACCCACGATGCCGTGTTCCAGGGCGATCCACGAAAGGGGCGCGCTGCCGCGCAACCCGACCGCGCAGGAACTGGCCACCTTCTACGCCGACTACGGGGTGAGCAGCGAGCGCTTCCTCGCCGCGCTGGCCGACCCGAAGGTCGATGCGCAGATGAAGCACGCAGCCGACACGGCCCGCGTCTGGGACCTGGAGGGCACGCCCGCCCTGGTCGTCGCCGGCCGCTACCGCGTGCTCGGCCGCGATTTCGAGGACATGCTGCGCATTGCCGACTGGCTGGTGGCACGCGAACGCCAGGTCGCGGCCAAACCCTGACCCGGGGCGACCGCGCCGACCCGGCGCTGACGACCCCCGTGCCCTATCCTCATTCTTCGTCCAGGAGACCGATCCATGTCCAAGCGCCATCTTGTCAGCCTGACCCTGCCCCTGCTGCTGGCGCTGGCCGCCTGTTCCGGCCAGGCCCCCGCACCGGCGGCCACGCCCCCGGCACCGGCGCCGGCAGAAACCGCACCGGCCAGCGCCCCGGCACCGGCCGAGGCGGCCGCTCCGTCCGCCCCGGCGACGCAGGCCACCCCGGCCGCTGCGCCGGCCCCCAGCGCCCCGACCGGTCCGGCACCGGTCGCCGGCGTGGACTACGTCGAGATCGCCAATGGCCAGGCCTTCCAGCCGACGCCGGGCAAGATCGAGGTAGCCGAGGTGTTCGGCTACACCTGCCCGCACTGCGCCCGCTTCGATCCCGACTTCCAGGCATGGAAGGCGCGCCAGCCGGCCGACGTGGCCGCGATCCAGGTGCCGGCCGCGTTCGGCGGTTACTGGACACCCTATGCCCGCGCGTTCTACGCCGCCGAGGCGCTGGGCGTGCTGCCGCAATCGCATGACGCGATGTTCGCGGCGATCCACCTGCAGCACAGCCTGCCGGTGAACGCCAACGTCACCGCAGAGCAGATCGCGCCGTTCTATGCGCAGTACGGCGTGGATGCCAAGCGCTTCGCCGACACCTTCAACAGCTTCGGCGTCGACGCCAAGATCAATCGCGCCAAGCAGTTCGCGGTGAAGACCAAGATCGAAAGCACGCCCTCGGTGGTGGTCAACGGCAAGTACACCGTGTCGGTGGACCAGCAGGGCTTCGGCAAGATGCTCGACACCGTCGACTGGCTGGTTGCCCGGGAGCGTGGCGGCGCGAACTGACGCGCCGCTCGACCCCATGGGCTCCCCCACGCCCAACGCCAGCGCCACCCCGCCGGTCACCGTCGGCGCTGGCGTGCGCACGCTGCGCGTGCTCAGCGCCAACATCCAGGCCGGCTCCAGCACGCGCCGCTACAGCGACTACGTGACCCGCAGCTGGTCGCACGCGCTGCCGGCCGGGCGCAAGCGCACCAGCCTGGACGCGATCGCGCAGCTGGCCAGCAACCACGACATCGTCGGCCTGCAGGAAAGCGACCCGGGCAGCCTGCGCTCGGGTTTCACCAACCAGACCCACTACCTGGCCCAGCGCGCGGGTTTCAGTTACTGGACCCACCAGCCCAACCGCAGCATGGGCGGCGTGGCCTCCAGTGCGAACGGCCTGCTCAGCAGGCTGGAGCCGGTGAAGACCACCGACCATGCGCTGCCCGGCCGGATCAAGGGCCGGGGCGTACTGCTGGCCCATTTCGGCGACAACCGCGAAGGCCTGACCGTAGCCGTGGCGCACCTGTCGCTGGGCGCCAAGTCCAGGCTCGCGCAGCTGTCATTCATCGCAGAAGTGCTCAAGGACCATCCCAATGCCGTGCTGATGGGCGATTTCAACTGCCTGCCCGACCAGCCGGAGATGGAAATCCTCTACCGCAACACCACGCTGCGTCCGCCCGAATGCGTGGTGCCCACCTTCCCCAGCTGGAAGCCGCTGCGCGCGATCGACCACATCCCATGGTCAGCGGCGACCTCAAGTGCGCCGGCGCGCGGGCCTTTCCCGCCGCGTTCTCCGACCACCTGGCGTTGGCGATGGAAATCGAGGTCCCGGAAAGCGCGCTGCGCACCTGACAGGGTGCCAAGGCGCAGCCAGGCTGCCGGATATGTCGCACTAGCCGCGGGGCGCAGACGCCCAGCGCAGCTCGCAGCGGACCTCGTACCGGTCCTGCACCATCGCCACCTGCCAGCCGATCCGTGCCGCCAGCCGCTGCACGATCCGCAGGCCCAGCCCGAAACCGGGCGAACCGGCCACCTCCGGCGCATTGCGCACGAGCATCACGCACGCATCGGCTTCGAGCACGATCGCACCTTCGCCGCCATGCTGGATCGCATTCAACAGCACGTTGGCCAGCAGCGTCTCGACCACGTCCCACGGTGCATCCCAGTGCAGGTCCGGCGCGATCCGCAATTCGATGTGCTGGCCGCGCACTTCCGCCAGCGGTCGCAGTTCCTCGACCAGGACGGGAAGACGGGTGGCTGTGTGCGTGCGTACCTGCGGCAGCGGCGCGTCGCTGGCCAGCCACAGGATCGCGTTGCTGGCACGGGTCAGCCGTTCCACCGCGCGCTGCAGGCGGTCCAGCGCCGGTCCATGCGTGGGCGACTGCGACAGCAGCGCCACGCTGGTCCGCGCCGATTGCAGCGGCGTGCGCAGCTCATGGGCCAGGAACGCCAGCGTCTCGCGCTCGCGCTCCACCGCCGACTGCTGCTCGCGCCAGGCCCCGGCATGCAGGCGCAGCAGTCCGGCCAGTTCTTCCACCGGCTCCTGCTGCGCCAGCGCCTCCAGCGCCTGCGGATCGGGGCTGGCCAGCACCTGGGCCATCAATGCCCGCGCGCGCCGGGTGATGCCGGCCACGAACGTGCGCGCCAGCAGATATGCGACCAGCAGCGAAAGCACCAGCCATGCCAGCGCATAACCCAGCCCGGCCGGCAGCCGCGGGTTCACGGTCAGCTCGTCGGTCACGTCGTAGACCAGCACGAACGGCTGGCCGCTGGCGGTGCGCGCAGACAACGCATGTACGTAGCTGCCATCGTCGCGGCGGAACTCGACGATCGCACCGTGCTTCCTGCTGGCCAAGGCGCGCGCCGATGTCGTCCGGTACCGCCGGCCACGCCAACGCCTGGAACCTCGCCGGAAGACCGGGCGATGCATCCACCGGCTCGACCACCGTCGCCGCCACCGCGCGCAGGTGCCGATCGATGAAGCTGTCTTCCAGCAGGAACAGCAGCAGCAAAGCATTGCCCGCCAGCAGCACCGACAACAGCGCGGCGAATGCCATCCAGCGCCGCGCCAACGCACGCTGCAGGCTGTGCCGGCGCTGCGCGCTCATTCGTCGACACCGGTGAAGCGGTAGCCCACGCCGCGCATGGTGGCGATCAGCGGCCGGCCGAAACGATGCCCGAACTGCCTGCGCAGCTGGTAGACATGCATGCGCAGCGGATCGCTGCCGGGCGGGCCGTCCTGCCACAGCAGCGCGCACAGTTCCTCGCGCGATACGCAGCCGGGACTGGCTTCCATCAGGCTTCGCAACAGGACCAGGCCGGTGGCATGCAAAGGCTGCACTGCTTCGCCGTGGCGCAGCAGGTGGCCCTGCAGGTCGAGCACATAGTCGCCCACGCGCAACTGCGCACCGCCCGTGGCCGGCGCATGCGCGACGATCGCGCGCGCACGGGCGAGCAGTTCGGCCGGCGCGAACGGCTTGACCATGTAGTCCACCGCGCCGGCGTCGAACGCTTCCAGCTTGTCGGCCAAGGCGCCGCGCGCGGTCAGGAACAGGACCGGCGAACGCAGCCCCGCCTCACGCTTGAGCGCACGACACAGCGCCAAGGCCATCCTTACCGGGCAGGTTGACGTCGAGCACCACCAGGTCGAAGGCGTGTTCCTGCAGGCGCGCGCGGGCCTTACCGGCGGTGTAGGCGAAGTCGACTTCGATCCCGTGCGTGCCCATAACTCGCCGATGCCGGCTGCGATGTCGGCGTCGTCCTCAACCAGCAACAGTCGCATCGATCGATCCCCGCCCATACGAACCTGCCCGTGATGCCGTCTGCGCGCGACGGTACGGGCAGTGTAACGGGCGCGATGGACCGCACCGCCGACCGTTCCGGCCCTAGCCACGCGCCAAGGCGTTGCAGGCGCCATGCATCGCCGGGCTGGCCCTGCATCGCCGCGACCAGCGCGTGCATCAACAGCAGGCGCTTGTCGGCGTCGGGCAGTTGCTGCCGCAGGGCCAATGCCGCCTCCATCCCGCCGTGCCGGTACGCATGCACGACCCGCACCGCCAGTTCCTCGCCGCTGCGTTCGCGCGCGACCGGCTCATGGCCCAGCGCACGCACCATCGCCTCGGCCACCGACCAGGTCGACCACGGGTTCTGGCCGGTCACCAGGCGGCCATCGACGACGGTGTTGTTAGGGTACATCGGACCTTCCACGAAACGCGCGCCCGACTGCCGCAGCCTGTCCTCCAGCAGGAACGGAAACACCTGGCGCGCATCCTCGATCAGGAACAGTTCCTCGGCATTGGTGAAGCCGGTGACCGAGCGGCCCGCGAGCAATGGCCGGCCGTCGTCCAGCACCACGCCCAGCAGCGCGGCCGGCCCATGGCAGACCGCGCCGACCACGCCGCCGGCGTCATGGATCGAGCCGACCAGGTGCGCGATGGTCCGGTCGTCGGGGAAGTCGAACATCGTGCCCTTGCCGCCGACGAAATAGATCGCGTCGTAGCGGGAAGCGTCGACGTCGGCCAGCGGCAATGTCGCGGCAAGCCTTACCCGCGCCTGCGGATCGTTGAGGAAGGCATGGTCGGCGGCGACCATGTCGTCGTCGGTCCGCATGGGCGGCTCGCCACCGCGTGGGCTGGCGATGTCCACTTCATAGCCGTTGGCAATGAAGGTGTAGTACGCGCGCGACAGTTCTGTGAGTTCGTAGCCGCCGCGCCGGCCGCTGTCGCCCAGCTGCGCGGTACTGGTCACCACCGCGAGCACCCGGCCGCGAGTTGCCGGCGGCGGTGCGCGCAGGAATTCGACGTCGGCGGCGACGGTCGCCGGATCGGCGGGTGGCTGGCTGTCCAGGTCCAGCGCATGCCACCACAGGCCGACGCCGGCCGACAGCGCCACCAGCAGCGCCAGCACCGACACGCCGATGCGCCTGGTCCATTTCCACATGTCCACTCTCCATCGATCTCCGATGGCTGGGCATGCTGGAGCGGTGATGTAGAACCAGGATCAGTTGCGCCCAGGCGGGCGCGGCCTCAGAACCCGTAGCGCAGGAATCCGCCATCCACCGCGATGCACTCGCCGGTCACGTAGCTCGCCGCCGGCAGGCACAGGAACGCGACCGCCGAGGCGACCTCTTCCGGCTCCCCGATCCTTCCCATCGGCGTACGCGCGATCACTTCCTCGTAGTAGTCCGGATCCGACAGCGGGCCGGAGGTGCGCCGCGTGCGGATGTACCACGGCGCCACCGCGTTCACGCGGATGCCGTCCTCGGCCCATTCGGCCGCCAGGTTGCGGGTCATCTGGTGCAGCGCCGCCTTGCTCATGCCGTAGACCACGCCGCTGCGCACATGGGTGATCCCCGACACGCTGCCGACATTGACGATGCTCGAAGCCGCATGCCGCGCCAGCAGCGGATGCGCATAGCGCGACAGCTCGAAGGCCGAGAACACGTTGCTCTCGAAGATCCCGCGCCATTCGTCCTCGGTGTAGTCCACCGCCGCCCGGGTGACGTTGCCGCCGGCATTGTTGACCAGGATGTGCAGGCCTTCGCCGTGGTCTTCGGCCCAGTCCAGGATCGCCTGCCGGTCCTCGTCATCGGCCACGTCGGCGGCCAGCGCCAGGATGTCCTGCTGCGGGTGGCGTTCGGCCAGCTCGTCGCGTGCTTCCTGCAGCGGATCTTCTTCGCGTGCGACCAGCAGCAGGTGCGCGCCGAGGCCGGCCAGCTCACGCGCGATCGCAAGGCCGATACCGGCGCTCGCACCGGTCACCAGTGCCAGTTGCCCGTCCAGTCGCCACCGGTTCGTCGTCATGGGGCGTAGGATAACCCCGCCTCACGACGGAGACCGAACGATGCCCGCCAACCGCCGTTTCCCTTCCGTGGTCACCGCGCTGCGTATCGGCGCCCTGGTGCCGGGCATCGTGCTGCTCGCGGGCTGCCGGCCGGAGCCGCCGCCCACCGAACGTCCGCCCGAACCGCAGGCGAATGCCGAGCTGCGCGACGCGATCCAGGCGCCGCAGGACAAGGCGCGCGCGCTCGAGAAGACGCTGCAGGAAGACGCCGACCGCACGCGGGCGCAGGTCGACGCGGCCGAAGGCAGCTGAACCGGCACCTCGTGCCGGCGGGCGGGCGTCCGCCGCACCGTCATCGACGGTGCGGGCAGCCGCCACCGCTCACAGCCCGCAGAAGCAGTACGCCAGCGACTTCACCGGCGCCCCGTTGCGGTCCTTCACCGCATTTTCGACGAAGCGCAGCTGCGCTTCGGTTTCCGGCATGGTCCGGGCCAGCACGGCGCGCGCCAGGCCCGACTCCTGCAGCAGCGCCGCGCCGATCCGGCTGCCGGCGAAGCCACTCATGAACTGCGCGAACGGGGTGGCCGGCTTTTCGACGTAGCTCACGCGGAACTTGTCCTTGTCGCCGAGCTTGGCGCGCTCGGCCGCGTCGGCGATGGCATCGCGCAGGTCGCCCAGTTCGTCGACCAGCCCACGCTCCTTGGCCTGCGCACCGCTCCACACGCGGCCACGGGCGACCGCGTCGATTTCCTCCACCGGCTTGCCGCGCGCGGCGGCGACCTTGCCGGTGAAATCGGCGTAGCCCTTGTTGATCACCGCCTGGACGACGCGGCCCACCTCGGGGTCCAGCGGCCGGGTCACGTCGAACGCGCCGGCGAAGCGGGTCGTGCCCACGCCGTCATGCACGCCGATCTTGTCCAGGGTGCGGGCGAAGTTGGGGATCAGGCCGAAGATGCCGATCGAACCGGTGATCGTCGAGGGATCGGCGTAGATCCGGTCGGCGTTCATGCTGATCCAGTAGCCGCCGGACGCGGCCAGGTCGCCCATCGACACCACCACCGGCTTGCCGGCGGCCTTGAGCAGTTCGACCTCGCGGCGGATCTGCTCGGAGGCGAACACCTCGCCGCCGGGCGAATCCACCCGCAGCACCACCGCCTTGATCTCTTCCTCGTCACGCGCCTGGCGCAGCAGCGCGGCGGTGGACTCGCCACCGACCTGGCCGGCCGGCTGCTCGCCGCCGGTGATCTCGCCCTCGGCCACCACCACCGCCACCTGCGGCCGGCGGTCGACCGGCAGGCGCCTGCTGTCGAGCTGAACCAGGTAGGCATCGAGGTTGACGCTGCGGAAACCGGCGTCGTTGTCCTCGTCGGCCACGCCGCGCTCGGTCATCAGCTTCACGATCTCCTCGCGGGTCTTCAGGCCGTCGACCAGCTTCATCGCCTGGGCATGCCTGCGATGTCGCCGCCCGCCGCCTCGATGCCTTCCGGCAGCGCATCGATCTGCGCGGCCAGCTGCGCCGGATCGAGCTTGCGCGCCGCGCCGATGTCGGCCAGGTAGCGCTGCCAGACATCGCTCATCCAGTACAGGTCCGCTTCCTTGGCTTCAGGCGAGGCCGCGTCGAGGATGTACGGTTCGGCCGCCGACTTGAACTCGCCTACGCGGAACAGGTGCACGTCTACGCCCAGCTTGTCCTGCAGGCCGGTGCGGAAGTACTGGCGATAGCGGCCCAGTCCCTCCAGCAACAGGCTGCCCATCGGGTCGAGGTAGATCTCGTTGGCCTGCGCGGCCAGCAGGTACTGGCCCTGGTCGATGTTCTCGCCGAAGGCGACGACCTGCTTGCCCGACGCACGCAGCTCGCCCAGCGCCTTGGCGACCTCGCGCATCGAGGCCAGCCCGCCGGGCTGGAGCTTGTCCAGCTGCAGCAGCACGCGCTCGATGTGCTTGTCGTCCTTGGCCGCCTCGATCGCGCGCAGCAGGTCGCGCAGCTGCACTTCCTCGGCCGAGCGGTCGCCCAGCACGCGCGCCAGCGCGCGGGTCACCGGATCGGCGGTGAACTGCTCGACCAGGCGGCCTTCCGGCGCGATCACCAAAGGGTGGTGCGTTCCTGCAGCGGCTGCACGCCACCGCCGGCGCCCACCGCGGCGATGAAGCCGACCAGGATCAGCAGCAGCAGTCCGAAGAACAGCAGGTTCAGGATCAGCCGGCGGGTGAAATTCATCACATCCCACAGGCCGACGAAGAAACGGCCAATGGGATTGGAGCGCGGCAGCGGGGGAGGATTCATCGGACAACGGCTCCAGCGAGGGGGCGGGATACGGGTTACGCCATGCAGGATAGCCCCTGCGCCGAGGCTTTCATAAGCCTTAAGTCAGGGTGCCGACGGGCGGGGCGGCCACGGCGGGCGGCAGGTTGCGCAGCCGCTGGGCCTGGGCGTGCGCCCATCAGCAGCGCCGCGGCGGTCAGGCCCACGATCAGTCCGGCCCACATCCCCTGCGGCCCCCAGCCCAGTCCCAGCCCCAGCCCGGCACCCAGCGGCATGCCCAGCCCCCAGTACGAGATCATCGCCATGGGAACATCGGCACCCGGGTGTCGCGCAGTCCGCGCAGCGAACCGGCCGACATCACCTGGATGCCGTCGGGAAACTGGAACGCGGCCGCGTACAGCAGCAGGGTCGAGGCGAGCGCGGCCACCGCCGCGTCGGTGGTGTAGACGGCCACGATCGCATCGTGTCCGGACAGCAGCAGCAGCGCAGAGAGCGCCTGCGTGGCCAGCACGATCGCATACCCGGCGCGCGCCGCGCGGCGCACGCCCTCGGGCGCGCCGGCGCCCAGCGCGTGGCCGACGCGCACCGTGGTTGCTTCGGCCAGGCCCATCGGCACCATGAAGCACAGCGCGGAGACATTGATGGCGATCTGGTGCGCGGCCGCCGGCACTTCGCCCAGGCGCGCGATCAGCAGCGCGGTGGCGATGAACAGGCCGCCCTCCATCAGCACGGTCACGCCGATCGGCAGGCCGGTGGCCAGCAGCGCCGCGATCGCATGCCAGCGCGGCGGTTCCAGGTGCGCGAACAGGCCGAGCGGGGCGAACCGGCGCGAGCGCCACAGGTAGAGTCCGAAGCCCAGCGCCTGCAGCCACATCACCGTGGCCGAGGCCGCGCCCAGCCCGGCCGCGCCCATCTCCGGCAACGGTCCGGCGCCGAACGCCAGTGCATAGCCCAGCGGCGCCAGCACCAGCAGTCCGCCGAAGCCGAGCAGCATCGTCGGCAGGGTCCAGTGCAGGCCTTCGCTGAGGTAGCGCATGCAGAAGAACAGGGTCAGCGCCGGCACGCCCCAGCGCACCGCGTGGGCGAAGGCGGTCGCGCCCGGAATGATGTCCGCGGCGATGCCGAACGCATCCAGCGCCAGCGGCACCGCGCTGAGGAACGCGAACATCAGCAGGCCCAAGCCCAGGCCGAGCCACAGCGCCTGGCGGAACAGCGGCGCGATCTCCCGGCGGCGTCCGGCACCATCGAGCTGGGAGACCGAAGCGGTCAGTGCGATCAGCGTGCCGATCGGCACCATCATCGGCAGCCACAGCAGCGCGGTGCCGACCGTCACCGACGCCAGCGTGCGGGTGCCGTGGTGGCCCGCGATGACGTTGTCGACGAAATTGATCAGGCCCGTCGACACGTGTCCCAGCACCAGCGGCAGGGCAAGGGTGGCGGTGGCGCGCAGTTCGCGGGCGAAGCGCGGCGCAGGGGAAGAAGACATGGGAGGCACTGTGAGCGGGCTGCGGCCGCGCGGAAGGCGCTGGCACCGGGCTCCGGCGGGCCGTTATCTTAGCCCCGACCGGGAACCCACACGACTGCACCGATGAGCGACAGCCATAGCGCCGCATGCGAGAACTGCACCGCTCCGCTGCACGGACCGTTCTGCCACAGCTGCGGACAGGCCGCGCACAGCCCGGTACGCAGCTTCGCGCATGCGCTCGAAGAGGTGTTCGAATCGTTCTGGCACCTCGATGGCCGCATCTTCCGCACCCTGCGCCGGTTGCTGTCGCCGGGCGCGCTGGCCAGCGACTACCTTACCGGACAGCGCGCGCCGTACGTGGCGCCGATGCGCCTGTTCGTGATCCTGTGCGTGCTGACGTTCTTCGTCGGCAAGGTGGTCGACTTCGGCAGCGAGGCCGGCATGCCGCCGGTGCAGGTGAACGATGCCGGCCTCGGCGGCGATTTTTCGCAAGCCAGGTCGGTGGCCGAGGTCGAGCGGATCCGCGATGCCGCCGTGACCGAAATGGAACAGGCGCGCGACGGCCTGCCGGCAGTCGCCGCACCGGCACGGTACGGCCTGGACCGCGGCATCGCCGGGATCCGGCGACAGGCCGACCAGCGGATCGTTGAACTGCACGGCACCCCAGCCAACGCCGGGCCCGCTGGCGAGGCGCCCGCGACGGCGATCGTCCTGTCCACCGATGCCGCGTCCGACGGCTGGTTCCAGCGCCAAGGCCCAGCGCATCGCCGACAACGTGCCGCGCATCCAGCAGGATCCGTCGCTGTTCAAGTCCGCGTTCATGGGCAGCGTGCCTTCGGCACTGTTCGTGCTGGTGCCGCTGTTCGCCCTGCTGCTGAAGCTGCTCTACCTCGGTTCCGGCCGCCTGTACCTCGAACACCTGGTCGTCGCGCTCTACAGCCACGCCTTCCTGTGCCTGGCCCTGCTCGGGCAGTTCGCACTGCTGGCGCTGGACCACGTGGTCAGGCCGCACCTGGACGCGTTCGGCATCCTGACCGGGCTGCTGGCGGCGTTGCTGTGGCTGTGGATGCCGGGCTACCTGCTGCTGATGCAGAAGCGGGTCTATCGGCAGGGCTGGCTGCCGACCGGGATCAAGTTCGCCGCGCTCGGCGGCGTGTACGCGTTCGTGCTGGGTACCGCCGCGCTCCTGCTGACGGTGGTGAGCCTTAGCCCGCGCCTGAGCGCGGCCCCGTGGCGCTCACTGCCGCGCGCGCTGTTCCAGCCACGCGCCGCGCCCGGCAGGCGGCACCGCCAGCAGTTCGCGCCGCAGCTGTTCGCGCCCGGCTGGGGGCGTGCGCGCCGACAGCTCGCCCAGCCGTGCGCGTTGCGGCGGGGTCAGCTCGCGCAGGAGCGCCAGCAGCGGCCCGCGTTCGTCTTCGCCGACAAAGCCCAGCAGCGGCTGCAGGGCGACGTAGTCCGCACCGAGCGACGGGCCCAGCTGCCAGCCGGCCCGTTCCATCGCGTCGAGCGCGGCAAAGCGCGCGCGCAGGCTTGCGCGCATGCCTGGATCCTGCGACTGCAGGGCGGTCGCGGCCGCGCGCACCTGCGCCTGTTCGATCGCGTCCAGCTGCTGCCACGCCTCCACCGCAACGGCACTGGCGTAGAACTCGCCTTCGCCACTGGCCGCGGCAGCCGGCGCGGCAACGTCCTTACCGTCGCGCTCGATGCGCGAGGCGGGCATGCCGGCGGCGTACCACGACAGCAGCGCCAGCTCGGCGATCACCGGATCCCGGACCGGCTCGGGCAATGCCGTGGGCCAGTCGGGTGGCTGCGCCGGCGGCTCGGCCTCGGGCAGCGGTTCGACCACGACCGGGTCGTTGTCGCGCACGCGCAGATCGTCGCTTTCCGGAGCGGAGGAGGTGGCGCCCGCGTCGCGCGTCCCCGGGGAGGCCACCGGCGAACGCATCACCCAGACGGCCGCGACGAGGACGAGCAGCAGCCCCGCAACGGCCGCGATGATCCATCCGCGGCGCGCACCGGGGACCGGCCTGCCGCTCCGCCGGCGCTGCGGGATGCCCGGCGCGGCTTCCGCTTCGCGTGCCGGCGCAGGTGCTGCACGCGCGGACAAGGCCGATGCGCGCACGTCCTGCAGCCGTCGCACATCCAGGTCCCGCTCCGCGCGCTGGATCGCTTCGGTATGGCGCCGCCAGCCGGCAGCGTCCGGCGCGCCGGCGGGGTCGCGCGGGCATGCCTCGGCCAGGGCCTGCTGGTAGCCCGGAAGGTCGATCCCGATGACGGCTGCGGCGGCGTTCTCGTCCAGTCCGGCGACCTGGCGCAGCAGCAGGGCGCGCCGGACCGGCATTGGCAGCGTCGCCATAACGCCAGGGGCGGGCGGCCAGTAGCCCGGCCCCCGGTCCAGCGGCAGGGCCAGCAGCAGCTTCCAGAACCGGATCGGCCATTCGGCCATCGGCATGTCCCCGGCCGGGCCGGGGAAGGCGCGGATCGCCGCGGCCAGGGCACGCCCGGCCCCGTCGATGTCGCCGCCCTGCAGCCACAGGAAGACGAAGGCGCGTCGCTCGACGCCGCGCAGGAAGGCGGTCATGGCCGCCGGCAGGTCATCCAGACCGCGGTTCAGTGATTCGTCGTGCATCGGGTCTCCGGCATCTCGGAAGAATACGCCCGCGGCCAGCGGAGCTCGCTCTTGACAGTCCTGGCGACGCTGTTCCAGCACGCAATGACAAGGGTTGCCGGCAACTCGGTTGTGCACAGCGCAATTACTTTCGGCCTAAAACCGCGGTTATTGGCGCCCCGGCCCGCAATGCACGCATGTTTCACGTTCAGAACATTGATTTTATTGGACATTTTCATGTGGCGTTTTTTTGACCATCCCGACTCACAGGCTGGAATTGCCGTGTTTGCGGCGTGGAGCATCACCGTCATGCACAAGGTTATCCACACCTTATGGTGTGGATAAAGGGAAATCCCCAAGCGTGACGGGGGTTTACCTTTCATTCGTCAAAGATGCTGCAGAAGTGACCCGCAAGCACGCATGGCTCCAGAGAACCGCCGGGGGCGTGGCTTAGACTGCTGCGATGCCAGATCCCGGCCCCGACGCCCCCTCCAGTCTCCAGGTCGCCCTCCCCGTACCGGTGCCGCGGTTGTTCGACTACCTCCCGCCCGCCCAGCGGGAAGCGAGCGGCGCGTTGATCGGGCACCGGGTCCGGGTACCGTTCGGCAACCGCGAGCTGGCCGGCGTGGTCGTGGGCGTCAGTGCCACGACCGCCGGCGTGGAACTGCGCCATGCCCATGCCCTGCCCGACCCGGAGCCGCTGTTCCACGGCGAGCTGCTCGAATCGCTGCGCTGGCTGGCCCGCTATACCCATGCCCCGCCCGGCGAGGTGTTCGCGACCGCCTTGCCGGCGCCGCTGCGTGCCGGCGAAGCACTGCCCGACACCCACGCCTGGGCCTTATTGCTCAGCGAAGCCGGAGTGACCGGCCTGGCTGGCCTGCGCCGCGGTACCCGCCCGCGCCGCCTTACCGAGCTGCTACAGGACGGCGCGCAGGACGAGGACACACTGGAGCGGATGCAGGAGGGCTGGCGCGAGGCGGCCCGCGCCCTTACTAGGCGTGGCTTTGCGGTGCGCGTCGCCGTCCCGGCGCTGGCACCCGCGGCCACGCCGCATCCGGGTCCGGCACCCAATCCCGAGCAGCAGGCGGCGATCGACGCGCTCGCCGCGGCCGAAGGCTTCCGTCCGTTCCTGCTGGAGGGCGTGACCGGCAGCGGCAAGACCGAGGTCTACCTGCACGCCATCGCCGACTGCCTGGCGCGCGGTCGCCAGGCTCTTTATGCTGGTGCCCGAGATCGGCCTGACCCCGCAGACCCTGGCCCGCTTCCGCGCCCGCCTCGGGGTACCGGTGCATGCACTGCATTCGGGACTCAACGACAACGAGCGGGCGCGGGCGTGGACCGCGGCATGGCGCGGCGAGGCCCGGGTCATCGTCGGCACGCGCTCGGCGGTGTTCACGCCCCTGCCCGAGGCCGGGCTGATCGTGATCGACGAGGAGCACGACGCCAGCTACAAGCAGCAGGACGGCATCCGCTACCACGCGCGCGATTTCGCCCTGGTCCGGGCCAGCAAGCTGGGCGTGCCGGTGCTGCTCGGCAGCGCCACGCCTTCGCTGGAAACGCTGCACAACGCACAGGCGGGGCGCTACGCGCACCTGCGCCTGCGCCGTCGCGCCGGCGACGCTCGGCCGCCGGCGGTGCGCATCCTCGACGTGCGCAAGCGACCGCTGCAGGCCGGGCTCGCACCGGAAGTGCTGGAGATGATCGGCGCGGCGCTGCGCGACGGCGGCCAGGTGCTGGTATTCAAGAATCGCCGCGGCTATGCCCCGGTGCTGCTGTGCCACGACTGCGGCTGGAGCGCGCACTGCCCGCGCTGCAGCACGCCGGCGCACAGCACGCCGCTCACCGTCCATGCCGGCGGCGGCAAGCTGGTCTGCCACCACTGCGGCCACCGCCAGGCCCGGCCGCTGGCCTGCCCGGACTGCGCCAGCCTGGCGCTGCAGCCGCAGGGCGTCGGTACCGAACGTCTCGAGGAACTGCTGGCCGAGCGCTTCGCCGACTGGCCGGTGCTGCGCATCGACCGCGGCACCACCCAGCGCCGCGACGGGCTGGCGAAGCTGCTGGCCGAACTCGGCGAGCGGCCCGGCATCCTGGTCGGTACGCAGATCCTACCAAGGGCCACGACCTGCCCAACCTGACCCGGGTGGTCGTGGTCGGCGTGGACGAGGGCCTGTTCTCCTCGGACTTCCGTGCCGGCGAGAAGCTGGCGCAGCTGCTGATCCAGGTCGCCGGCCGCGCCGGTCGTGCGCAGCGGCCCGGCGAGGTCTGGTGGCAGACCCACCATCCGGACCACCGCCTGCTGCACGACCTGATCAATGGCGGCTACGAGGCGTTCGCCGGCGACGAACTCGCCCAGCGCGACGACGCCGGCTTCCCGCCCTTCGCCCATCTGGCGCTGCTGCGCGCCGAAGCCCAGCAGGCCGAGGCGGCCGGTGCCTTCCTGCGTGCGGTGCGGGCGATCGTCGAGGACACCATTGCAGACGGATCACGGATGCCGGTCGAACTGCACGGCCCGCTGACCGCACCGATGGCGCGCCGCGCCGGCCTGTACAGGATGCAGCTGCTGCTGTCCTCGGCATCCCGCCCGGCGCTGCATGCCCTGCTCGATGCCGTCCTGCCGGCGGTCCATGCGCTGCCGGAAGCACGGCGCACCCGCTGGTCGCTGGATGTGGATCCGGTCGACCTGTACTGACGCGTGCCCGACCTGGACAGGCGAGATCAAGGATCGCAATCCCAGCGTTTCACTGGCCATCGGCCGTCGCCGGGGTTCCCGTGGGGCTTTTCCACACGTCGCTTTCCTGCACAAGCACCATGGCTGAAGCGGGTGCGGTCACCGGTGCCGGGACCTGTCCAGCACGGCGATGCGCGCGTTCACCGTCGCGACCGTGATGGGCCGCGACCGTCCAGCGGGGGGCGCGGTGGCGAAGCGCGTTCCGACCAGACCAGGCGGATGCGTGCATCGACTCCAGTGAGTGGTGGCGCGGACTCCCGTTCGCCAACGTGGCGCAGCAGCAGGTAAAACGGCACGTGCAACGCCACGGCCAGCGCCATCGCCAAGCCGCGCCCGCCACGGTTCCGTGTTCCCGGCAGCCACCGCCCGGCCGTACTGCCTCGTGCGTCCATGCCCGCCGTGTCCTTCCGCTCGCGGGACAGGACCGGCGGCGCGCGCCGATCGTTCCCGACCTGCGCGGCGGCCGCGCACGGCGACTCAGTCCGCCGTCTTCTTCGCCACGCGCCGTCCCGGCTTGTCCCGCACCAGCACGGTCTTGCCTTCCTGCTTGACCTCGAACAGCCCACTGGCCTTGACCAAGGTCGCTGAGCTTGCCGTACCCGTAGTTGCGCGAATCGAAGGACGCCTTATTGCTGATCTGGCTGCCGACCACGCTGAGGTTCGCCCAGCCATCGTCGCCGCTGGTGGTCTCCACCGCGCTGCGCAGCATCTGCACCAGGCGCGTATCGCCACGCAGCTCCTGCGCGCCCTTCTTCGTGGCACTGGTGGCCTTGCCGTTCTCCGCTGGCGCACCCAGTGCTTCGATATAGGTGAACTTGGAGCAGGCATTGACGAACGGCTTGGGCGTCTTCTGCTCCCCGAAGCCGTAGACCTTGACCCCGTCGGTGAGCAGCCGCATCACCATCGGGGTGAAGTCGGCGTCGCTGGAGACGATGGCGAAGCCATCCAGGTTGCGCGCGTAGAGCAGGTCCATCGCGTCGACGACCATCGCCATGTCCGAGGCGTTCTTGCCCGACGAATAGGCGAACTGCTGGATCGGGCGGATCGCGTACTCATGCAGGACCGCTTCCCAGCCCTTGAGGCCGGGGCTCTTCCAGTTGCCGTAGGCACGGCGCACGTTGGCCACGCCGTGGCGTGCCACCTCGGCCAGGATCACGTCTATCTTGCCCGCCGGTGCGTTGTCGGCGTCGATCAGCAGGGCGATGCGTTTTTCAACCTCGGCCATGGTGTCGTCTCCTGCGCGCGGCGGCGCACGCGCAGTCTTGCACACCCGCCACGCGTGTGGCCGGACCGGCCGCCATGCCAGAATCGCCCCATGGAGCCCGCCCGCGACCTCACCCCGGCCCGACGCCTGCGCAGCATCGTCAGCGGCTCGGTCGGCAACCTGGTGGAGTGGTACGACTGGTACGTGTACGCAGCGTTCTCGCTGTATTTCGCCGAGGCGTTCTTCCCCGGCGGCGACCGCACCAGCCAGCTGCTGAAGACCGCGACGATCTTCGCGGTCGGCTTCCTGATGCGCCCGCTCGGCGGCTGGCTGCTGGGCCGGTACGCCGACCGGCACGGGCGCCGGGCCGCACTGCTGCTGTCGGTGTGGATGATGTGTGCCGGCTCCCTGCTTATCGCCTTCACTCCCGGCTACGCCAGCATCGGCATCGCCGCACCGGTGCTGCTGGTGCTGGCGCGTCTGCTGCAGGGCCTGTCGGTCGGCGGCGAGTACGGGACCTCGGCCACCTACCTGAGCGAGATGGCGGGACGCGAACACCGCGGCTTCTGGTCCAGCTTCCAGTACGTGACCCTGGTGATGGGACACCTGCTTGCGCTGGCCGTGCTGCTGGCCCTGCAGCTGCTGCTGGCGCCCGAGCAGCTGCGTGACTGGGGCTGGCGGATTCCGTTCGCGATCGGCGCGGCGGCCGCGGTGGTCGCGTTGTGGCTGCGGCGGAACATGGCCGAAACCGATTCGTTCGTGCGCAGCGAGGCCGACGGCTCCGCCCCGCACCAGCGCCGGCAGGGCACGCTGCGCGTCCTGCTGCAGCATCCGCGCGCCCTGTTTACCGTGGTCGGGCTGACCATGGGCGGCACCCTGGCCTTCTATACCTACACGACCTACGTGCACAAGTTCCTTATCAACAGCGCCGGACTTTCCAGCGAGGACGCCGCGCGGGTGAATGCATCGACGCTGTTCGTGTTCATGCTGTTGCAGCCACTGGTCGGCGCGTTGTCGGACCGGATCGGCCGGCGGCCGGTGTTGATCGCGTTCGGCGTGCTGGGCACGCTGCTGACCGTCCCGATCCTGTCGCGCCTGCAATCGGTGCAGGGCGCGACGGAGGCGTTCTGGCTGGTGATGCTCGCGCTGCTGGTGCTCAGTGGCTATACCGCGATCAACGCGGTGGTGAAGGCCGAGCTGTTCCCGGTGGAGATCCGCGCGCTCGGCGTCGGACTGCCCTACGCCCTGACCGTGGCCATCTTCGGCGGTACCGCCGAGACCGTCGCGCTGTGGTTCAAGAACATCGGCCTGGAGAGCGGCTTCTACTGGTACGTCACCGCCTGCATCGCCATGTCCCCATGGCGGTGTACGCATGGATGCCCGACACCCGGCGCCATTCGCGGATCGACCAGGATCCTGCGCCCGGGAATGGCGCACGCGGGAGAACGACGTGAGTGACCGCACTGGACCGCTTCCACACCTGCTGGTCATCGGCGGTGGCTTCGCCGGGCTGTGGGCGACGCGGGCGCTGGCGAAGGCGCCGTTGCGCATCACCCTGCTCGACCGCAGCAACCACCATCTCTTCCAGCCGCTGCTCTACCAGGTCGCCACCGCGGGACTGTCTGCGCCCGACATCGCCGCGCCGCTGCGCCACATCCTGCGCCGGCAGCGCAACGTCGAGGTACGGCTCGGCGAGGCGACCGCGATCGATGCGACGCGCAGGCAGGCCACGCTGGCCGATGGCGCCGTGCTGGACTTCGACTACCTGCTGCTGGCCAGTGGCGCGACCCACGCCTACTTCGGCAACGACCACTGGGCCGCACACGCGCCCGGACTGAAATCCCTCGACGACGCGCTGGACCTGCGGCGCAGGCTGCTGCTGGCGTTCGAGCGCGCCGAAGCGTGCACCGACCCGGCCGAGCGCGCAGCCTGGCTGAGCTTCGCCATCGTCGGCGGTGGCCCGACCGGCGTGGAACTGGCCGGCACGCTGGCGGAGATCGCCCGGCACACGCTGCGCGACGAGTTCCGCCACATCGACCCGGCCAGCGCGCGCGTGCGCCTGGTCGAAGCCGGGCCACGCGTGCTGGCCTCGTTCCCCGAGGCACTTTCGGAGAAGGCGCGACGCCAGCTGGAACGGCTGGGCGTGGAGGTTTCCACCGGCGTGCCGGTCACCGCCATCGATGCCGGCGGCTACCGGCTCGGCGAGGACTACGTGGCGGCACGCACGGTGGTCTGGGCCGCGGGCGTGGCTGCGTCGCCGCTGGCGCATTCGCTGGGCGTGCCGCTGGATCTCGCCGGCCGGGTGCCGGTCGAGCCGGACCTCAGCGTGGCCCGGCTCCCGCACGTGTTCGTCGCCGGCGACCTGGCCGCGGTGAAGCGCGCCGACGGAAGCCCGGTCCCCGGCGTGGCCCCCGCGGCCAAGCAGATGGGCCGGCACGTGGCGGCCGCGATCCGCGCGCGCCTGCGCGGCGCGGTGGCGCGGCCGTTCCGCTATCGCGACTTCGGCAACCTGGCCACGATCGGCCGCATGGCCGCGGTGGTCGACCTGCACGGGTTCCAACTGTGGGGCCTGCTCGCCTTATGGTTCTGGCTGGCCGCGCACGTGTTCTTCCTGATCGGCTTCCGCAACCGGCTGGTGGTGCTGCTCAACTGGGCCTGGGCCTACTGGAGCTACCAGCGCGCGGCGCGGATCATCCTTGGCGGCGCGGGGAGCGGAGAGCAGCGGCCGACACGCGGATAGCCCGCCGGCGCGAAGGCCCGGCACCGCGAAACACCCACGCGGGACGATGCGATGGCCCGCGGCGGCTCAATGGAACCCACGCAGCCGCGGTGGTAGTGGAATATCCACCCTGGACCGGCCGCGACCCCGCCAGGCATGACAAGCCACCCTGTCGCTGCGATCCTTGCCGCACGCCCCCTGCGCGCGACCACCGTGTCCACCCTCCTGCTGCTGTTCGACCTGGTCGGCACCTTCGTGTTCGCGCTCAGCGGCGGCACGCTGGCCGTGCGCCACCGGCTCGACCTGTTCGGTGTGCTTGTGCTGTCCTGCGCGGCGGCGGTGTCCGGCGGACTGGTGCGGGACGTGCTGATCGGCGCACAGCCGGCGGCGGCGCTGGCCGACTGGCGCTACTTGGCCACCGCGATGCTCGCCGGCGTGGTCACCTTCTACCGGCACGGTGCGATCGAGCGGATGCGCAACCCGGTGCAGCTGTTCGACGCCGCCGGGTTGGCCCTGTTCGCGGTGCTGGGCACCGGCAAGGCGCTGGCGTTCGGGCTGTCGCCGTTCGCGGCGACGCTGCTGGGCATGACCAGCGGTATCGGCGGCGGCATCGCCCGCGACCTGCTGGTGGCGCGCACGCCGGCGGTGCTGCAGGCCGAGCTGTACGCTGTGGCGGCGCTGGCCGGCGGCGGCGTGGTCGCGCTGGCGCATGTGGCCGGGCTGCCACAGACCCCGGCGATGGCGGTCGGCGCGCTGGTCTGCTTCGGCCTGCGCTACATGGCCATCCGCCACGGCTGGCACCTGCCGGTGGCGCGACCGCACGGCGACGGCGGCTGAGGTGGCTGTTGCACGGGCGACGGCCGCTCCCGCGGCTCAGCCGTATTCGAGCGGGTTGGCGTAGGCCATCACCAAGGTACACCAGCGCGGGCGCATCGCCGGAATTGCGGTAGGTATGCAGCTGGTCGGCGCGGAAGCGGATCGCGTCGCCGGCCTCCAGCCGATACACCTCGGCAGCGACCTCGACCTCGACCCGGCCGGCGTGGACCACCGGGTTCTCGACCGTGCCGGCCGCATGCGGCAGCGCCCGCTCCTCCGTCCCCGGCGCCAGCCGGATCTCGTAGAACTCCACTGCATGGCTGCCGCTGAACGGGAACAGCGCTCTCGAGACAAAGCCGCCGTCGGCCGAGACCAGCTGCTTGATTCGCCCGAACGCAGGACCTCTGCCTTACGCGCGCCCCGCCCCGGACCCTGCAGCAGGTCGGCCAGCGGCACATCCAGTGAAGCGGCGATGCGGGCCAGCACCTTCAAGGTCGGCGCGCTGCGTCCCTGCTCGATCTGCCAGAGCATCGCCCGGCTGACCCCCGAACTGCGGGCCAGCGCATCCAGCGACAGCCGCCGCTCGCGCCGCAGGCCGGCCAAGCGCCGGGCCACGAGCGCGGCAAGGTCGTCCGCCGCCGGCTCGCGCACCGGGGCCACGTCCAGCCCGTCGGCCATCGCGCCGTGCGGACCGTCAGCCGGTGCGCCGTGCGGCCGAGCGCAGCGCCTCGGCGGCCGTCGGCGGCGCGGGACGGAACACCACCAGCTGCACGGCCCCGAAACCGGGCTGTACCCACAGGAACTCGCGCCGGCTGCTGCTGCCGCCGCACTCGCGCAGCGCCTTGCGGCGGCGGTACTGCTCGGCGTCGTAAACAGTGGCGGAGTCGGGAATGTGCATCGCGGTCGGGCATCGGCGGGAAGCGTGACACCCAATCTGCCGCCGTCGCCGGCGGCGGGGAAACAACCGCTGGACATAGCCATATAACCCATCCGGGAAAACGGACGGACGTTCGCGATAACGGAAATTTCCCCTTTATTATCAAATGCTTGAAACGCTAATTCCGGACGCGCATGATGTCATTGCCGATCGTAATTTGCCTTCACCACCGCCCCAGATCTCCCATGAACACCGCGATGAACATGATGCCGATGGCCGGCATGCCGATGCAGATGCCGTCGATGCCGATGGCCACGATGATGCCGATGATGTGCCACATGGATTGCTCCATGACGGCCGAGGGCATGATGTGCGTGATGAAGCCCGCCGAGGGCTCGAGCATGGAGATGCTCCAGGCGTGCTGCGACCTGATGATGTCGATGATGGCTTGCGGCACCCCGTGCGGGATGATGTGCGGCGGCATGCCGATGATGGCCTGCTGCGGCATGCCGATGATGCCGGAGATGAGCTGCACCATGGAGGCCGGCGGCATGGTCTGCATGATGAAGCCCACCGGGATGATGGGCATGGACATGATGAAGATGTGCTGCGACGCGATGAACCGCATGATGGGCTGCGGCATGCCGATGACCATGGTGTGCGGCGGCACGCCGATGATGGTGTGCATGCGCTGAGCGCGGCGCACTCCGCCCGATGCAAGGACGGCCCCGCAAGGGGCCGTTCCTTTTTCGTGGCGCCCCAACGCGAACGGCCCGGAATCACCCGGGCCGTTCGGATCTGGAGAGCGACGCGGGCGCGGATCAGGCGGCCAGCAACGCCTTCATCTTCTTCATCGCGTTCGCCTCGATCTGGCGGATGCGCTCGGCCGATACGCCGTACTCGTCGGCCAGTTCCTGCAGCGTGACCTTGCTGTCGGCATCGAGCCAACGGCGGGCGATGATGTCGCGCGAACGCGCATCCAGGCCGGCCAGACCTTCGCGCAGCAGCTGCAGCTGGTTGTCCTCGCTGTCGGCACGCTCATAGGCCTGCGACGGGTCCTCGTCCCAGGCCATCAGGTAGGCGGCCGGCGACGGCGGCGCGTGCTCGTCATCCTCATCGGACGGGGCATCGAAACCGATGTCGCGGCCGGACAGGCGCGCCTCCATCTCCAGCACTTCGCGCTCGGACACGTTCAGGTCGCGGGCCACGGCGCTGACTTCGGCCGCGTTCATCCAGCCCAGGCGGGTCTTGGCCTTGCGCAGGTTGAAGAACAGCTTGCGCTGGGCCTTGGTCGTGGCGACCTTGACGATGCGCCAGTTCTTGAGGATGAACTCGTGCATCTCCGCACGGATCCAGTGCACCGCGAAGCTGACCAAGGCGCACGCCCATGTCCGGGTCGAAGCGCTTGACCGCCTTCATCAGGCCGATGTTGCCTTATGACCAGGTCGCCCAGCTGCAGCCCGTAGCCGCTGTAGCCACGGGCCACATGGACGACGAAGCGCAGGTGCGAATGCACCAGCTCGCGGGCCGCGTCCAGGTCCTCGTCGTCGCGGAAGCGGCGGGCGAGGCCCTGCTCTTCATCGACGGTCAGCACCGGGATCTGGTGCACCGCACCGATATAGGCCTCCAGCGACCCCAGCGGACTGGGAATCGGCAGGTTGCTGGTGACGAGACTGGTCGAACGGAGGGTCTGGGTCATGGCAGTCATATTAGCAATCGGGCAGTTGGACTGCTAACGCCAGGGACTGGTTCCCAGCATTGCATCCGTGCAACGGTTCATCCGACGTCGAATCCTGTCGAATCAACCACTTGTGTCTGGAAAGCTGAACGCCGGCAGGAACCGGAAACGGTCCTGCCCGCACGCCTGCCCACAGGTCTTGAGGCACCGTGGACGCCTTTCAAGGGGGCCGCGCCCCACCCCTCGGCCCGCCCCCGGCTCAGTGCCGGACCATAGGTCGGGCAGGTCGAACACCAGCACCTCGGCACCCCGCCCGGCCTCGACCCGGACCTGCGGTTCGTCCCGGTACAGCAGGGCGTCACCGGCGACCAGCGCGCGGCCGTTGACCGTGGCCGTGCCACGGACCAGGTGGACGTAGGCCAGCCGGCCCGGGGCGATCGCCTGGGTGGCTTCCTCGCCCGCGTCGAACAGGCCGGCGTACATCCGCGCGTCCTGGTGGATGCTGACCGAACCGTCGGCGCCATCCGGGCTGACCACCAGCCGCAGGCGGCCACGCTTGTCGGCCTCTTCAAACCGCTTCTGTTCGTAGCCGGGGTGATGCCGGTGCGGTCGGGCAGGATCCAGATCTGCAGGAAATGGGTGGTACCGGCGCTGTCGTAGTTGAACTCCGAGTGGGTCACCCCGGTGCCGGCGCTCATCCGCTGCACCTCGCCCGGAGTGATCGTCTCGACGTTGCCCATCGAGTCCTTGTGGCCGAGCGCGCCCTCGAGCACGTAGCTGATGATCTCCATGTCGCGGTGGCCATGGGTGCCGAAGCCCTGCCCGGCGGCCACGCGGTCCTCGTTGATCACCCGCAGCGGCCCCCAGTGCACATGGTCCGGGTCGAAGTATTCGGCGAACGAAAAGCTGTGCTGAGTCGAGCCAGCCGTGGTTGGCATGGCCGCGCTCGGCGGCGGGACGCAGGGTGATCACAGGGCACCTCCAGTGGCGAGGGTGGCACGGGACAGCTGGCGGTCGCGGCGCTGCAAGGCCGACGCTGAAGGCGCCGGCGCCATTGGCGGCCAGCATCAGGAAGCCACCGCCCAGGCGACATTCTTCATCAGGTGGATGAACTGGTTCTGGTCGGCCAGGTCGGCGTGGAACAGCATGCCGGCGGCCAGCGAGAACAGGGCCAGCGCCAGCGCGGCGCGGCGGGTGAAAGCGCCGGCCAGCACGGCCAGGCCGCCGCCGATTTCCAGCGCGATCACCAGCGGCAGCATCGCGCCGGGCACGCCCATCGCGTCCATGTACTGCTGGGTGGCCTCGTAGCCGGTGAGCTTGCTCCAGCCGGAGAGGATGAAGATCAGGGACAGGCCGATACGGCCCAGGAGCGCATACAGGTGGTTCATGGTGGCCTCGAGAGCGACGCGGGGCGGATACGCGGAGTGCGGATCGGAAGGGCCCTGCGACTGGCCGGCAGAATGAACCTCTACATCAATGGAATAAACTACCGTTCAATCCACTTATTGTTCTATTTTTGATTGAAATGGTGGCGCGGCGCTTTCCCGAGCTCATCCGACAAGCCTCATCCAGCCGCCAGCAGCGCCTCGACCTGGGCGCGGGACGGCAGCGACCAGTCGATCGGCGCCTGCCCGCGCCGGGCCAGATTCGTTGGCCGCGGCGAAGTGCCCGCACCCGAGGAATCCCCGGTGCGCCGACAGCGGCGAGGGGTGCGGCGCCTTCAGCACCCGATGGCGACGCGGGTCGATCACCTTGCCCTTGGCCCGGGCGTAGCTGCCCCACAGCATGAACACCAGGCCCTCGCGCTCGTTGGCCAGGGTCTCGATCGCGTGATCGGTGAAGCCTTCCCAGCCCTTGCCCCGGTGCGCTCCGGCCCGGCCCTCCTCCACCGTCAACACCGCGTTGAGCAGCAGCACACCGCGCCGCGCCCAGGCAGCAGGCAGCCATGCTCCGGCCGCGGCAAGCGCAGTCCGGCCTCGATCTCCTTGAAGATGTTCAGCAGCGACGGCGGCACCGGCACGCCCGGCAGCACCGAGAAGCACAGGCCATGGGCCTTACCGGGACCGTGGTACGGGTCCTTACCGAGGATCACCACCTTCACCTCGTCGAACGGGGTCGCGTCGAAGGCGGCGAAGATCTGCGGACCGGGCGGATAGATCCGCGCACCGGATGCGCTGCGCTGGCGCAGGAACCCGGCCAGCGCCTGCATCTCCGGCCGCAGCAGCCAGTCGCCGACGCGCGCCTTCCACGAAGGCTCCAGCCGGACGCGATCCTCCCCGCTCACGGCATCAGTTCGAGCGGCCGCCATCCAGCCGCGCCACGCGCAACTGGAACAGCACCTTGGTCACCAGCAGCCGCTCCTCGATCGGCTTCTGCACCAGATCGTTGGCGCCGGCCTTGAGCAGTTCGGACTGGTTGTGACGGTTGCCGTCGCCGGTCATCACCAGCACCGGCAGGCGGCGCTTGCCGTAACCGAAGTCGATGCGGACCCGCTCGACCACGTCGCGGCCGCTCAGTTCGCCCTTCAGGGTCACGTCGGTGAGGACCATAGTCGATGCGCTCGGGGATGCGGCCCAGCGATTCGGCGGTCAGCAGCCCGAACGCCTCCTCGGCGGTGATCACATGGATCACCTTCAGCTGCTGGCGCTCGAGCATGCGCTTGGTCGCTTCGGCCACCACCCGGCTGTCCTCGATGTACAGCACGGTCGCGCCGACGATGGGCTGCGGCTGCACGTAGCCGCGGATGAACTCCGCCAGCGCGTCATGGCCCTGCGCCTTGTCGAAATAGTCGGTGACGTATTCGGTGAAACGGCGCTCGACCAGGTGCTGCTGCGCATCGCCGGACACCACGATCACCGGCACGTAGGCCTGGCCGGCGGCCTCGCGCACGCTGCGCGCCAGCTCCATACCGTCTCCATCGGGCAACGACAGCGCGGTGGTGACCAGGTCCACCGGACCGGCCTCCAGCGCGGCGCGCGCTTCGGCGATGCTCGAGCATCCGACCACCTGCACGCCCGGCAGTTCGCGCGCGAGAACGTCGGCGATCAGCTTGCGCACCAGCTTGGACCCGTCGGCGACCATCACCCGCGGTGCATCGCTGATCAGGTGCTTGAGCTCTTGGACAGCCATCAGGTCTCCGTGGGCCGGGTCTGGCGCAGGAAGTGTCCGGTAACCGCACCGGCCCCCAGCCAACCGAGCAGGACAGTCCCCAGCAATACCATTGCCGAGTGCATTGCATCCAGACCCGCGAGTGCGAACTGGCTCCCATAGCTGGCACTGAGTGCGGCCAGCGGCCCGCGCAGCGCCCATCCGGCGCCCGCGATCAGGCCCAGCGCGAGCAGTCCCGCGCCCAGTCCGTACCACACGCCCAGATAAAGGAATGGACGGCGGATGAAGCCGTCGCTGGCCCCCAGCAGCTGCAGCACGCCGATCTCCTCGCGCCGCGACTGGATGTCCAGGCGGACGGTGTTGCCGACCACCAGCAGCGCGCCGAGGCCCAGCAGCAGCGACAGTACCTGGACCACGCGCTGGCCGAATCCCAGCCAGCCGTCCAGGCGCTGCCGCCAGACCGCGTCGTGCTGGACCATAGGTCGGCTTGCGGCAGGGCTTCGAGCGTGGACACCAGGCGCGCGTCCGCGGCGCTGCCGCCGTCGCCTGGCGTGACCACCAGCAGGGTCGGCAGCGGGTTTTCGCCCAGCGCGTCGAGCGCTTCGCCCATACCGCTGCTTTCGCGGAACCCGGCGATCGCCTGCTCCGGGGTGCGCAGCTCCACCGCGGCCACGTCGCCACGGCCGCGCAGGGTGTCGGCCAGCTTCGCCGCGGCCGCCGCATCGACGTCCGCCTTCAGGAACAGGTTGATCTCGCGCGACTGCTGCACGTTGCCGGCGAAGTGGCGCAGGTTGTCCATCACGATCGACAGGCCCAGTGGCAACGCCAGGCCACGCCCATCACCGCCACGGTCAGCAGCGTGGCCCACGGCTTGCGCAGCGCGCGGCCGAGGCTGAAGGCCAAGGCCATGCAGGTGCTGGTCGAACCAGATCCGCAGGCGCGACGGCGCCGTGGACGCGGGGACCGCCTTCGCACTGATCGCACCCGTACTCATTCGGCCAAGGTCCTGCGGCGAAATGTCGTCGACCAGGCGGCCATGGTCGAGCACCAGCACGCGCCTGCGCATCCGCCGCAGCAGCGGCAGGTCGTGGCTGACCACCAGCACGCTGGTGCCGCGCTCGGGCAGGCCGGCGAACAGCTCCATGATCTCCGCCGACAGGGTCGGGTCGAGGTTGCCGGTGGGCTCGTCGGCCACCAGCAGGCGCGGCTCGGCGATGATCGCCCGGGCAATGCCCACGCGCTGCTGCTCGCCGGCCGACAGCTGGGTCGGCAACGCCTTCTCGCGATGGCCCAGGCCCATCCGCTCCAGCACCGAACGCACGCGCTTGCCGATGTCGGCACGACGGGTGCCACGCAGGATCAGCGGCAGGGCCACGTTCTCGCCGATCGTGCGGTCGGTGAGCAGGCGGTGGTCCCAGGTAGACCACGCCGACCTCGCGCCGGTGCAGCGCGACCCTGCCACCACGCACCCGCTGCAGGTTGTGTTCGCCGAACAGCACCGCACCACGGCTGGGCCGTTCGGACAGGTGGATCAGCTTGAGCAGGGTGCTCTTGCCCGCACCGGAATGGCCGGTGACGAACAGCATTTCGCCCTCGGCCACGTCGAAGCTCACGTCGACCAGCGCCTTATGGCCGCCGGGATACTGCTTGCTGACGTTTTCGAATCGCAGGACGCTCATGCGGCTGATTATGCCGGGGCTTGAGCGGGCAGCGACAGGGCTTGGCCACATCGCTCCCGCCGCGGCAACCCCGCGGCGCCAGCACGCCCATGCGCGAGGCCAAGGACCCCGAAGCAAAAGCGGGCCGCCCGGCGCTCACCGCCGACGGCCGTGCCGCGTTCCCGCCAGGGCGGGAACGCGGGGCCAGCCCCGTCAGCCGCCGACCAGCGAACGCAGCTTGCGGCCGATGCGGCCGAAGAAGGAGTCCTTCTCCTTGTCTGCGACCGGGGAGCCTGGTGCGTGGCCGGCACCTGCGAGGGAGCCACGGGCTTGCGCTCGGCGGGAGCCTGCGCGGCACTGCCATCGACCGGCTTTCCGTTGCGGCGGCGACGACGCTTGCGCGGGGCGCGTTCGTCATCCGTCCGCGGCTCGCCCTGGCCTTCGCCACGCGGCGGACGCGGGGCGCGGACGGGGGGCCTCGCTGCCGGCAGCGGTCCCGGCACCGGCGACGGTCGCCGTCGCTTCGACCGCGGCGTCGCCCGTACCGGCCGGCTTGCGCCGCGGACGACGCTCGCCCTCGCGACGTTCGCCACCACTGCTGCGGCCACCGCCACTGCGGCCGCCCGAACGACCGCCGCCACGACGCTCCTCGTCGGCGGCGCGCTGCTCGCGCGCCTCGCGGAAGATCTGGCCGATGCTTTCCTCTTCCTCGCCCTCGCCCGCCGCGTCGCCTTCCAGCTTCGGACGCTCCGGTCGCGGCAGCGCGGTCAGCAGTTCGGCGGTGACCGGCTCGGACGGGATCCGCTGTTCGATGTAGGCCTCGATGTCCGGCAGGCCCATCGCGTAGCGCTCGCAGGCGAAGCTGATCGCATCGCCTTCCGCGCCCAGGCGCGCCGTGCGGCCGATGCGGTGGACGTAGTCCTCCGCGTCGAACGGCAGGTCGTAGTTGTAGACATGCGACACCCCGTCGATGTGCAGGCCGCGCGCGGCCACGTCGGTCGCGACCAGGATCTCCAGCTGCCCGGCCAAACTTCTTGAGCAGGGATTCGCGCTTCTTCTGCGGCACGTCGCCCGACAGCACGCCCACCCGGTAGCCGGCCCGTTCCAGCGAACGCGCAACGCGCTCGACGAAGGCCTTGGTGTTGACGAACACCATGGTGCGCGCGCCCTCGCTGCGCGACAGCAGGCCGATCAACAGCGGCAGCTTCTCCTCGTCGGACGGGTAGTACAGGCGCTGGCGCACGCGCGCGGCGGTGATCGTCTCGGTTTCCACGACGAGCTTTTCCGGCTCGTTCATGTGCTCGTAGGCCAGCTCCAGCACGCGGTGGCTGAGGGTGGCCGAGAACAGCAGGGTCTGGCGCTCGGTGCGGACCGGCATGCGCCGCAGCAGGAAGCGGATGTCCTTGATGAAACCCAGGTCGAACATGCGGTCCGCTTCGTCCAGCACGCAGATCTCGCAGGCGTGGAGCGAAACGACCCTGTGCTGCTTGACGTAGTCGATCAGCCGGCCCGGGGTGGCGATGATCACGTCCACGCCCTTCTGCAGCAGCTCGCGCTGCTTGTCGTAGTCCACGCCGCCATAGACCAGGGCGAAGCGCAGGCCCAGTCGCTGCCGAACTTGACCGCGTCCTTGTGGATCTGGATCGCCAGCTCGCGGGTCGGCGCTGGGATCAGGGCGCGCGGGTCCTCGGGCTTGCGCTCGGCCAGCGCCGGGCGGGTCAGCAGGCGGTTCATCACCGCCACCAGGAACGCCAGGGTCTTGCCGGTGCCGGTCTGGGCCTGCCCGGCGACATCGCCGCCGGGCAGCGCGACCGGCAGGGTCAGCGCCTGGATCGGCGTGCAGCGCGAGAAGCCGGCGGCTTCCAGCCCGGCGAGCAGCGCCGGGTGCAGGTCGAAAGAGGAAAAAGCTACATCGGTCAGCGGTTTGTCGCTCATCATCCAGTCTTCATGAGGTGCCCCGTCGCAACGCCGGCGGCGCGCGGGTTGCATCGGTTTCCGGGGGCCGCACACTGCGGTCCGTCGTCGGATCGCGCGGCCGTCGGGGGACGGTGGCCCCCTTGATTTCTCCGCGAAACGCCCCAGTTTAACCCAAAGGCACCCCGGCTCCGCCCGAGGTGCCGGCAATCCACGGAGATACCAAGTGAACGACAAGGTGATGCACGTCGGCGACGGCGATTTCGACAGCGCCGTGCTGCAGTCCCAGGAACCGGTCCTGGTCGACTTCTGGGCCGAGTGGTGCGGTCCCTGCAAGATGATTTCCCCGATCGTCGATGAACTGGCCCAGGCCTACGACGGCCGGATGAAGGTGGCCAAGGTCAATATCGACCAGAACCGCGCCACCGCGATCAAGTACCACGTGCGCTCGATCCCGATGCTGCTGCTGTTCAAGGATGGCCAGATCCAGGCCACCGGGTCGGCGCCGTGGGCAAGGGCCAGCTGACCCAGATGATCGACAAGACCCTCGGCGCCGCCGCCTGAGCCGCTGCCCCCGGCGCGACGGCCAGTCCGGCCGTCCGCGCCTGAACTGTCCCCGACCATGCCACCGGCGCGCTTGCCGGTGCGCGGCAGCCGGTGTTAGTGTCGCTCCAACCGGCCGCAGAATCCGCTGCCGCGTCCCGTCCGGCCATCGCCGGACCACCATCCCACACAGGATCCAACGCCCGCATCGGGCGCTCGCATCTACCAGCGAGGAATCACACCCTTGTCCGAGAACACCCTGCCTGAAGCGCCCGGGAGCGATGACGCACCCGCCGAGAAGCGTGCGCGCAAGCGCGTAAGCAAGCCGGCCGACGCCGGTACCGGCGAGGCCGCCGCGCCGGCGACCGCCGCTTCGGCTCCTCCCCCGCCCCAAGCCCCCGCCGCGACCCAGTCCGGTGGCGAAAACCCCGCCAGCCAGTCCGCCTCCGACCACTCCGGCAGCCAGCAGGGCCAGCCGCAAGGCGGCGACGCCGGCGACCAGCGCGAGGGCGGTGGCCGCAACAACCGCCGCGACCGCTTCCGCAACCGGCGCGACCGCGAGCGCAACCGCGGCTTCCGCGACGACGGTGGCATGCAGGACGACAACGGCAACAACCAGATGCCGCACCCGCCGCGCCCGCACCCGAGCGTGCCGGAAGGCTTCCCCAGTATTCGCTGGGCGACCTCAAGCGGATGCCGGCGCACAAGTTGCTGGAAATCGCCGAGCAGCTGCAGATCCACGAAGGCGTGGCCCGCGCCCGCAAGCAGGACGTGATCTTCGCCCTGCTCAAGGTGCTGACCCGCCACGGCGAGGGCGTGGCCGCCGACGGCGTGCTGGAAATCCTGCCGGACGGCTTCGGCTTCCTGCGCGCGGCCGAGGCCAGCTACCTTACCGGCCCGGACGACACCTACATCTCGCCCAGCCAGATCCGCCGCTTCAACCTGCGCACCGGCGACCACCTGAGCGGCCGCATCCGCTGGCCCAAGGACGGTGAGCGCTACTTCGCCCTGTCGGTGGTCGACACGATCAACGGCGAGCCGCTGGAAGCGTCCAAGAACAAGACCCTGTTCGAGAACCTCACGCCGCTGTTCCCGCGGAGGCGTTTCCGCCTGGAGCGCGGCGACGGTTCGACCGAGGACATCACCGGCCGCATCCTCGACCTGATGGCCCCGCAGGGCAAGGGCCAGCGCGCGCTGATCGTCTCCCAGCCCAAGGCGGGCAAGACGATGATGATGCAGCAGGTCGCCACCGCGATCACGACCAACCATCCTGACGTGCACCTGATCGTGCTGCTGATCGACGAGCGCCCCGAGGAAGTGACCGAAATGCAGCGCACCGTGCGCGGCGAGGTCATCTCCTCGACCTTCGACGAGCCGGCCGCGCGCCACGTGCAGGTCGCCGAAATGGTGATCGAGCGGGCCAAGCGCCTTATCGAGCACAAGAAGGACGTGGTCATCCTGCTCGACTCGATCACCCATGCCTGCCCGCGCCTACAACAACGTCGTGCCCAGCTCGGGCAAGGTGCTGACCGGCGGCGTGGACGCCAACGCGCTGCACCGCCCGAAGCGGTTCTTCGGCGCGGCGCGCAACGTCGAGGAAGGCGGCTCGCTGTCGATCATCGCCACCGCCCTGATCGACACCGGCAGCAAGATGGACGAGGTGATCTACGAGGAGTTCAAGGGCACCGGCAACTCCGAAGTGCACCTGTCCCGCCGCATCGCCGAAAAGCGCGTGTTCCCGGCCATCGACATCAACCGCTCGGGCACCCGCCGCGAGGACCTGCTGATCGAGCCGGAGCTGCTGCTGCAGAAGATCTGGATCCTGCGCAAGCTGCTGCACCCGATGGACGAGATCGGCGCGATGGAGTTCATGCTCGACAAGATGAAGAACACCAAGTCGAATGATGAATTCTTCTCTTCCATGAAGAGATGAGCGAGTTCTTCAGCTCGACGAAGCGCTGAGTTTTCGCAATCGACGTTATCGAGAAAAGCCCCGCCCAGGCGGGGCTTTTCTTTTCCAGCCCGGGAACCGCGCCGTACGCCTCACCGGCACTGGAAGTCTTCAGCACCCACCGGCGCGCAGCCGTCGCCCCAGCGGCCGGTCTGGCGCCAGTAATCGACCACGCCGGTTTCGGCCAGCAGCTTCCTGAAGTCCGGATGCGCGCGCACGTTCGAGTACGGCGCGTTCCAGAGCGCGACATACGGCGGCGGCGCCATGGCCCCCTGCTCGAATCCTTCCCAGCCCGCCAGGGTCCCGGCGCATCGCGGCCACGGCTAGGTCGGCATCGCCCAGCGCATCGGCCACGTTGGTCCATAGATAGGCGGCGCTGCTGCCTCCCCCATAGCTCTCGTCCTCCAGCGCCTTGCGCACACGGGCGAGCATCGCCTCACGATCGCCCAGCACCGCGCCGAGCTCGCGGAAGAACGGCGTGTCGAACTCCGGTGACTGGCGCAGCAGGCGGGCATGCAGCGCGCGCAGCTCCTCCATGCCGCCGGCGCGCTTGCCCGCCAGCTGGCGGAAGAAGGCCAGCGAATCCGGCGACAGCTGGCTGCCCTCCAGGACGCGGGCGCGCCGGTATTCGGCCTCGGCGTCCTCGTAGCGGCGCGTGGCGGTGTAGTCGTACTGCAGGTCGCGCGAGAGGTACAGCGCCATGGGTTCGTTCGCCCGGACCTGTTCCACCAGCGCGGTGACTTCCTCCAGATGGCCCATCGCGTAGAGCATGTAGGTGTAATCCCAGACCCGCTCCTTGGTCGGTGGCCCGGCATCCACGACCTGCCTTACTAAGGTCGATGGCTTCCGCACGCCTGCCCTCGCGCCACAGCGCATTGGCGCGGATCAGCTTGCCCACCCAGCTGTCCGGCGCGGTGCGGGCGATCTCCGCGCGCACCTGCTGCGCCTCGGCCCGCAGCGGTCCGCCGCGCGCCTCGCCCAGCTCCCGTGCCATGGAATCCAGCGAGCGCGCCAGCAGGTCGCGGCACAGCACGCATTGCGGATCCAGCGCCACCATCCCGCGCGCCAGCTGCAGGCGTTCGCGATCGTGTTCGGCGTCCAGTTGCCCGCGCATCATGATGCTGCGCCAGCGCAACAAGCGGTCGTAAGCCTCGATGTTGGTGGTGCCTCCCTGTTCGCGGTTGAACCGGGCCACATCCAGCTTCACGCTCAAAGCCAGCGCCACATCGCGCGCGATTTCCTCCTGCACCGCGAAGACGTCGCGCAGCTCGCGCGCATAGGTCTTCGACCACAGGTGGGTGCCGTCGTCGGTGCGGATCAGCTGCGCGGTGACGCGCAGCTGGTCGCCGTCGCGGCGGACGCTGCCTTCCAGCAGGTGATCGACGCCGAGCTTGCTGCCGATGACGCGCAGGTCCTCGTTCCTGCCCTTGAACGAGAAACTCGACGTGCGCCCCACCACCCGCAGCGACTGCGACTGGGCGAGCTGGTTGAGGATGTCCTCGGCCAAGGCCATCGGCCAGGTATTCTTATCATGGGCCCGGGACAGGTCTGCGAACGGCAGCACCGCCAGCGAAGGCGCACCGGATGCGGAAGGCGCGATCGCCGTGGCAGGCGGCTGGATCGGCTCGTCCTTCGTCAGCAGCCAAGGCGATGGCCCCGATCGCCAGAAGCCCGATTGTCGCGATGATGACGCGCCAAGGCCGGTCGCAGCCTTGGAGGCGCCGGAGCCAGCGCCGTCGCGACGGCATCGTTCGCCCCTGCTGCCTCGCCGATCGAGCCGGACCCGGGCAGATCGAACCGGTAGCCGATCCCGTACACCGTATGCAGCAGGCGCGGATGCTGCGCGTCCTCGCCCAGGGTCTGCCGCAGCAGGCTCATGATCCGGTTGAGCACGCTCTGGGTGACGTGCCGATGGCCCCAGACCGCGTCGAGGATCTCGTCGCGGGTGAATACCCGGCCGGGCGAGCCGGCCAGCAAAGCGAGCACGGCGAAGGCCTTGGGTTCGAGCGGCTGCTCCCGCCCGGCGCGCGACAGCCGCAGGCCGGCGAAGTCGATGACCACGTCGTCGAAGGCAAGGCGGTCCGGAGCGGGCGGCGGCATACGTTTCCAGGGTAAACCCCACCCGGCCAAGTATATGGGGCCGTCCATACGGGCAACCCGGCCTCTCCCGGGCCGTCCTGCCGTCAACCTGCGACTGCCCTGCGACTGCCCTAAAGACTGGAAAGGGCCGGGGACGGAAGCTGGACACGCTCCCTGGAGACATCCGTCATGAGAAAGCCATCCCCCGACTCATCGCCCTGTCCGTTGCGGTCGCCGGCATCTGCGGCTCGGCCAGCCTGCTGGGCCGGCCGGAGAGTGCGCCGCCGGCGTACGACTCCCTGCTCGATCCGGCAGGCGCATTCTGCTCGCCCGCCACCGCTGGGCGGCCGGCACTGCTCGACGCCCCGGTGCTCGCGCAGGCCACCGAGACCCGGCCGTTCCCGGCGCCGCCGATGAAGGCCGCCCAGGGGCGCGGTGCCGCTGTACGACAACCTCGGCACGCTGAGCCTGGAGGTGGGCACGGCACACCCGAAGGCGCAGGCGTATTTCGACCAGGGCCTGCGCTGGGCGTTCGCGTTCAACCATGCCGAGGCCCAGCGCGCGTTCCATGCGGCGCAGCGTGAGGACCCCAGGCTGGCGATGGCGCACTGGGGCGAGGCGCTGGTGCTGGGGCCGAACATCAACGCGCCCATGCAGCCGGAGGCGGTGGCGCCCGCGTTCGCGGCGCTGAGCCGGGCGCAGGAACTGGCAGCGGCGGCGCCGGCCAAGGACCGCGCGCTGATCGCCGCGCTGGGCAAGCGCTATCTAGCCGATCCGGGCGCCGACCGCGCCGCGCTCGACTCCGCCTTCGCCGACGCGATGGAAGCGGTGGTAAGGCAATACCCGGAGGACGACACGATCCAGACGCTGTACGCCGAATCCATCATGGACACCCAGCCCCGGACTACTGGGAGGCAGCGGGAACGCAGCCCAAGGGCCGCGCGGGCGCGATGCTGGACACGCTCGAAAAGGTCCTACCCCGCAATCCGGAACATCCCGGCGCGATCCACCTGTACATCCACGCCGTCGAAGCGTCGGCCTCGCCCGAGCGCGGCCTTCCGCACGCCAGGCAGCCTTACCGCGCTGATGCCCGGCGCGGGGCACATCGTGCATATGCCCGCGCATATCTACTACCGCGCCGGCATGTTCAAGGAATCGCTGGAGATCAACAAACGCGCGATGGCCGTCGACGAAGCGTACTTCGCCAGCTCGCCATCGGACCCGCTCTACAAGGCGGCCTACTACCCGCACAACATCCACTTCGTGCTGGTCTCCGCGCAGATGGGGGCGATGGCGCGACCGCGATCGAGGCGGCGGGCAAGCTCGACGCCGCGCTGGGTGACGAGGTCGTCGCGCAGTTCCCGCTGCTCGAACCGATCAAGGCCGCCCCGCACCTGGCGCATGCCATCTTCAGTCCGCCCGCGCAGATCCTCGCGTTGGAAGTGCCGCCCAAGAACCAGGTGCTGGTGTCGGCGCTCGCGCACTATGCCCGTGCGCTGGCCCACGCTACCGAAAAGGACTTCGCTGGGGCACAGCACGAGATCTCGGCGATCGAACGCATCGAACGCAGCGCGGACTTCCAGCCCTACATCGACTGGTACGTGCCCGGAAAGGAAATCGTGCAGACCGCGCGCCCTGGTCGCCGCCGCCCGCCTTACCGACGCACGCGGCGACCTCGCTGCCGCGGCCCGTGCCTACGAGGCCGCGATCGCCATTGAGGATTCGCTTGTCTACATGGAACCGCCGTACTGGTACTACCCGATCCGGCAGTCGCTGGGATCGGTCTACCTGCGCCAGGCCGGCTCGACGAATCGGAAAAGGTGCTGCGCGAATCGCTGCTGCGCTCGCGCGGCAACGGCTGGGCGTTGGCCGGGCTGGCGGAGGTCTACAGGCGCAAGGGCGACAAGCCGGCCGAAGAAGCGGCACGGAAGGCGTACGACAACGCCTTACTTGGCGGCAAGGCGCCCGATATCGCGCGGCTGTAAGGCCACGGGCCGCGACCCGACAGAAACTCGTCTGACGACTCGTCCGTCCGATGCCGATCGGCGCGGCGACATGACCCACGGAGAAATCGCCATGGGCGAGCACACCCACGTGCGGTCGCAGCCAGCGGTTGCCGCACAGCGCCTGTACGGCCGGATCGGTCGCTTCTTCCACCTCGCGGCACTGGCGGGCCTGGGCCTGTTCGGCCTGTACATCATTGCCCGCGCCACCGGTGCCACCTCGGAGAACTTCGAACAGTGGAGGGTGCTGGTCGCCGGCCTGCCGATGCCGACCGTGTCCGACTGGATCGCCGGCATCGGCATCGGCCTGCATTTCGCCATGGGCACGATCCTTAGTGCTGGCCTTACCGATCCTGTTCTCGGCCACGATCCGCGCACGCCACCGCGCCGTGCACCGCTGGACCGGCCGGATCTATGTGGGCGCGGGCTTCCTCGCCGGGGTCGGCGGCATGTCCTTCATCCTGACCCACGGCGCCTACGCGCCCCCGGCCTCGGTCGCGTTCGCGATCTGGGGCGCTGTGTTGATGCTGAGCGCGGTCATGGCCTACGTCCATGCCCGGGCCCGGCGCTTCGACCTGCACCGGGCGTGGGCGATCCGCCTGTTCGCGATGGTGCTGGGCTCGTGGGTGTTCGACCTTGAGATCCGCGCTCAAACGACCTGACCGGCGGGATGGGGGTCGGCAGGGACAATACGTTCGGCCCGTTCGACTACGCGATCCTGTACCTGTTCTTCGTGCCCAACCTGCTGGTCGCCGAGTTCTTCATCCGCAACAGGCACAGGCAGCTCGCGCTGCCGCGCACGCTGAAGTGGCCGGCCATGGCGGCGCTTGCCGCCGCCGGCCTCGTGTTCGCCTATGCGATCGTCATGGTCAGCGCCACCGAAGGCGGGAAGTACGGGCGGCACCTGCTGCAGCTCGTGCCAGGCTGACGCCGGTGCGTGGCACGCGATTCCGCCGAAGCCACGCCACCCGTCGAGCCGGATCCGCCGACTCGCCTCAGCGCGCCTGCAGCCGTTCGATCATCGGCGCCAGCCAGCGGGCGTACGGCTCCCATTTCGGCCGCTCGCGCACCTGGATGCGCTCGCGCACCTGCACCGCGCTGGCGGTGACCACGCCGCGGCCGGCGGCGGGCTGGAGCATCGCCGGATCGAATTCCAGGCCGCAGAACGCCGCCACCCGTCGCATCTCCGCTTCCGTGTCGCGGGTCAGGCGCTGGTAGTCGACTTCCGGATCCGTCCGGGATGGCGCGCCTTCCAGTGCCGCATCAGGCCATCGTGCATGCGGTGGTAGTCGGCCAGCTCGAGTGGGTCGTAGCTGTAGGCGTTGGCTTCGGAGAACAGCTCGCGCAGGTTGGAGAAGCAGGTCTCGACCGGGTCGCGGACCATGTGCAGGATCCGCGCCTGCGGCAATGCGTGGACGATGAAGCCGACGTTGAGGAAGTTGGACGGCAGCTTGTCGCTGAAGAAGCGCTGCGGCCCCAGCCGCCAAGGCCACGCCATCCAGGTACTGGCGTCCGGCCGCGGCCAGGTCGGCCGTGCGTGCGCGCTCGACCAGCACCTTATCGAGGACCCCGCGGCAGTGGTGGTCGGTGGCCTGGCGCATCGCGCAGGTGAAGTCGTACAGCTCGCCCATACCCTGCACCTGCGGATGGCTGTCGAGCAGCTGCTCCAGCAGGGTCGTACCCGAGCGGTGCATGCCGACGATGAACAGGGGCGTGCGCGCATGTTCGTGCACTGCGTGGACAGGCGACGGCGCCGGCTCGAACGCCGCCAGCGCGCCGAACAGTGCCCGGGTGGCGGCGGGATCGTAGGCCAGCCGCGAGCGCTTGGCGCGGCACGCCAGCACCAGCGCCTGCCATGCCTCGTCGTGGCGGCCGAGGTCGTCCAGCTCCTTGTGCAGGGCGAATCCCAGCAGGGCCACGTCCTCCGGCTTGCGCCCCGGGCGGGCCAGTTCGCGGCGGATCGCTTCGACGTGGTTGCGCTCGCCGGTCTGCCGTCCGATCCACGCCTGCAGCCAGTAGCCCTGCGCGATCTCCGGCGCGCGGCGCAGCGCGCGCGCGCGCCAGGTCCTGCCCGGCCTCTTCGAAACGCCCCAGGTAGGTCAGCACCTTACCGCGCGACAACAGCGTGGGCGGGAAGTCCGGGTCGGCCCGGCGTGCCTCGTCGAGGAAGGCGATCGCCCGGTCGGGCAGGTTCGCGTAGCTCAGCTGTGCGGCGACGGCCAGCAGCAGCGGGATCGGCATGCGCGACATCGGCAACAGCCGCTCCACGCATTCGAGCATCGCCGGCACCTGGTTGAACGTGCGCAGTCGCGGCAGCAGCTCCAGCAACAGGGCCGGATCGCTCGCCCCGCCGCGCGCGGCCGCCTGCGCATGCCGGCTGGCGAGCCGGTAGTGCCCGGCCAGCGAATGCACGTAGGACAGCTGCACCAGTGTGCAGGGATCGCCGGGCGCCTGCGCCAGTGCGCGCTCGTAGCTGGCGATCGCCGCGTCCCAGTCCTGGCGTGCGGCGTGTTCCTCGGCGGCGGACAGCAGCGGCCATATCGCCTTCGGCGCCGGGAAGCTCATGGCTGGACCTCCAGCAGCCCGCGCAACGGCTGCAGCTGCCCGGCGTAGCGGCGCCACGCGCCGATCGCGCGGCCATGCACCGCCTCGCGTACCTGGCTGCTGCTGGCCGTGGACACCGGCGAGGTGTTGGCCGCGATGTCGTGCAGGCCGGCATGGGCGGGCAATCCGAGGAATTCCAGCAGCGACGCGGCCACCCCTTGCGGTTCCCGTGCCAAGGACCTCGTAGTCGACCACGCGGACCGCGTCGGGCGCGGCGGCGGCCCAGTGCGCGCTCCAGCGGCGCACGTTGCGGCAGTGGCCCGCCAGGTCCTCCAGCGCGTAGCTGTAGGGATACGCGCCACCCCAACAGCTCCTTGAGGTTGGAAAAGCACGCATCCATCGGTTCGCGACGCATGACCACAACGCGCGCGTGCGGCAGCGCGCGCAGGATCAGCGGGATGCAGTACAGGTTGAGCGGATTCTTGTCGACCAGGTGGGTGGCGGTGGGCACACCGGTACGCGTGCGCTGAAGGTAGAGGCGCCCGGTCGCCTCGACCTCGGCGCCATCGAACGAGCCGGCCATGCCGTCATCGGCGGCCGGATGGAAGAAGCGCCCCGTCGCCTCACTGACCGAGGCGGCCAAGGTCGTTGCGCTCCCCAGCGAATGCACGGCCGGATGGTTGCCGAGGATGCGATCGAGCAGCGTCGTGCCGGTGCGCGGCATGCCGACGATGAAGACCGGTCGCGGGCCGTCCCCGCCCCCGGGCGTCGGCCTCGGCAGCGGGGTGCGCATGATCGCGTCCAGCCACGCGGCCTCGCGCGCGGCGTCATAGGCATGCCGGCGTCGCATCAGGGCGGCCCCGGCCGACAGCGCCTGCCAAGGCGGATTCAGTGTCGTCGGCCGCGTCGTACTCGCGGAACAGCGCGTAGTGCAGATGGGCGCGCGAGGCGTCGTCACCCGCGGCTTGCAGTGCGCGCTGCAGGCGCGGCACCCGCGCCAACGGCGGCTGCGCGCGCGAGTGGGTCGCCAGCGCCCAGTGCGCGTCGACCAGGTCCGGCGCAGCGGCGGTAAGACGTCTCATAATCGCGCTCGGCCGCTGTCGCGTCGCCGAGGTAACGCATCACGTTGGCCCGGGTGAGGCGCAGCAGCGGATGGCCCGGCGCGCGCGATTCCATGGCGTCGAGCAGGCGCAACGCGTCCTCGTAGCGACCCGCCAGCCACAGGTGCTGGGCGAGCGCGGGCGAGTGGCGGACCACGTCCGGCTCGCGCCAGTCGGCGGCCAGGATCACCGCCACCGCCTCGTTCTCCTCGGCGAATTCCAGCAGCCTTACCGTGACGTGGCCGACGTGGCGCAGGCCCACCCCGCGGCGCATCGCGGCGGCGGCGTGCAACGCATGCGCGCGCGATGGCCGGTAGCGCCCGGCCGCCTGCTCCAGGCGCGACATGCGCAACCGCGCCGGGACGTGGTCGGGTTCCGCGTCCAGGATCGCCTCGTAGAGCGGGCGTGCCTGCATCCAAGCGCCGGCGGCCTCGTGCTGCTGTGCCTGTCGCCACGCTTCTATGACCGCCTGCATCGCACCCGTCCGCGCCTGGAAGACCCAAGCATATCGTCGCCCCGCGCGCGCATCGCACGGTCCGTCGCGATGCCGCAAAAAAAAGCCCGCCTTGCGGCGGCCTGGAGAGAAAGTACCGCTAAGGAAGACGCCCTGGTCAGAAGTCGTACTGCACCATGAAGCGGACGCTGCGCGGGGTCTGGAAACCACGCGGCACCAGGTAGGTGTTCAAGGGCACGCCGGTGATCGCGTCCTCAGCCACTTCGGTCACCGAGGTCACCTTCTGGCTGTCGAACAGGTTGAACACGTCGATCTTGAACATCAGGCCGCTCGCCCACTTGGGCATGTAGGCGACATTGACGTCGACGGTATTGGTCCAGGCAGGCGACCGGCGGTGCCGCGCGGCATCGGCTCGGCGGGACCGTTGACGCCACCGGCCTCGGTGGTACCGCAACGGAAGAACGACGAGCCGTATCCGTGCACCCCGCCGTGGTACGGGTAGAGCACGCCCATAAGCAGTTGATCGGGCGCCCCGACTGCACCAGCAGGTTGCCGCCGGCCGACCACTCGTCGTTGAACTGGTAGTTGCCGAACAGCTTCAGGCTGTGGCGGCGGTCGTTGGGCAGGTAGCCGTACGAGTCGACCGCCAGTTCCTTGTAGTCGAAGTCCTGGGTGACGCTGGTGTCGGCCTGCTGGATGTCCGACTTCACGCCGCCTTCGGTGTTGCCCTTGCTCCACGCCAGGTGTACGAGGCGCTGGCGAACCACTTGTCCCAGGCGCCGTCCCAGGAGAACTCCAGCGCCTTGTAGCTGCGCTTGGCCGCCGGCGACAGCAGCTCGCCCGGCACGGTGTACTCGGTGAGCGTGCCGTTGTCCTCGATGTCGGTGACGAACACCGAATCCGCGCCGGGGTTGAACATGCGGCAGTAGGGAAAGCCGCTGCTGGGCAGGACCGGATCCAGCCCGTCGGCCACGGCCATGTCGTAGATCGGCGTGTAGTCGCAGTTGTCGTCGATCGCCGCCTTCAGCTTGCGGTAGATGCCCTTGACGCCGATGTTCTGGTGGTCGGTCAGCGCGTACTGCGTGCCCAGGATCAGCTCGTCCTGGTACATCGGGTCGAGGTTCTTCGAGGCGATGGTGGCCGGGTTCTTCGGTTCGCCGAATTCACCGTTGACGTAGGTCAGCGCGCCGCGCGGGGTCAGCCCGGTCGGTGCGCCGGTGACCGGATCGACGCCGGTGAAGTTGTAGTTCTGGCGGGTGAACAGCGAGATGCTGGCGCCGCGCACGGCCACGCTGGAGGTCAGCGGCAGCGCGTAGCGGCCGGCGGTACCGTAGACCTTGAACGTGGAATCGCCGCTGACGTCCCAGGAGAAGCCCAGGCGCGGGGCGAACTGGTTCTCGATCTTGACGTAGGCCTGGCCTTCGCCGTTGAAGTTCTCGAACGTATCCCAGCGCGCGCCGATATAGGCCAGGAAGTTGTCGGTGACCGCCCAGTTGTCCTCGATGTAGTAGGCCTTCTGTTCGACCCGGACCGTGGAACCCTGCGTGACGATCTGCTCGCGGACGATGTCGAATTCGTCGCCGGTGTTGGCCTGCCCGTCCGGGCCGTTGTTGGTCGAGTAGCGCCAGAGGCGGCCGCCCTCGATCGACTGGCCGGCGATCGATTCGAAGTCGTCGGTGTCGTAGCCGAAGCCGATGCGGTGGTCGCCGATTTCCCAGTCGAAGTCCAGGCGGAACTGGTCGCGGTTGTCCTTCGAGTCGGAGCGGTCGATCGAGCCGCCGGTGATGTTGCACGCGCTGGCATAGCCGCCGGTGATCGCCTGGCGGTAGCCCGGGCGCGCATCGGTGATGACCGGGCAACCCGAGGCCGGCTGGGTGATGTCGCCGCCGTACTCGACCCGCTGCCCGTCCGCCGTGACCAGGCGCCGCGAGCGCGAGTACTCGCTGGTGCCCCACAGCGCCGACACGGAGAAGGTGTCGGTCAGGTAGCCGTTGTAGCGGAAGATGTAGTTCTCGCCACCGGATTCGGCGTAGGAGGTGCCGACCAAGGTTGCCGCGATCCAGTTCACCAATCGTGTTGGTATAGGTCTTGATCGTGGTGGTGCGCTTGTCCGACATCCCGGTGAATTCGAGGTGGTGGTCGTCGTTGATCGCCCAGTCCAGCTTCACCAGCCAGATCGGGTCGCCCTTCTCCGACTCGTTGCTGTTGGTCCGGGAAAGCACCGTGCCCCAGTAGTCCTGGTCGGTCTTGCTGTAGGTCAACGCGCCGTAGGCGAACAGCTTGTCCTTGACGATGGCGCCGCCGGCCCAGACCGAGGCGGCCATGTTGCCCAGCGTGTCCTCGGAGTTGCCCTGCGCAGCTTGCCCAGGTCGCCCGGGACCAGCGGGTTGGAGTAGTAGGTGCTCTCCGGCTCCGAGCGCAGCGAATCCGGCGACCAGAACACGTTGGCGCCAGCTGGAACTCGTTGGTGCCGCGCTTGGACACCATGTTGACCACGCCGCCCAGCGAACGGCCGAACTCGGCGCCGTAGCCGCCGGTCATGGTCTGCTGCTCGGCGATCGACTCGTACGGCACCTGGGCGAAATTCAGGCTGCGGAACGAGTTGGTGATGTTGAAGCCGTTGAGGTAGTACTGGTTCTCGGCGACCGAAGAGCCGCCGAACGAAGCGAAGCGAGGTTGCCGAACGCGGTGTCGCCGCGGACGGTGCCCGGCGCCAGCAGCGCCACCGAGGTGGCATCGCGCGGCACCGGGATCTTGGCGATCTGCTCGGCGGTGAGGATGCTGGTCGAAGCCACCGAGGAGACGTCGATCGGATTGACCGCGCGGGCGCCGACCACGTTCACGGTGCCCATTTCGGTGGTGCCGGCGGCGGCGACGAAGCTGACCGGCGTGCCGGTGCCCACGTTGACCAGCACGTCGCGGACGGCGGTGGTGCCGTCGGCACGCTTGAGGGTGACCCGGTAGCTGCCAAGGCTGGAGCGCAGGTACGCGGTAGCCACCATCGGCGCCGACCACGATCTCGCGGTGGTAGCCGGTGGCCGGATTCTCGACGACGACAGTCTCCCCAGACGTCGCCTGACCGAACAGCGCGCCAACGGCCTGCTGGGCATGGACCCCCGAGGTAATGCAGAGGCCCAGAGCCACGGTCAAGGCACTGCGCCGCAATTTGCGGTTCAGAGATGAGCGATTCATGTTTTCCCCATATAAGAAATGGCCCTTACGAGCGGTTACAAACGTGACTTATGGCAGATGAAACCGTCAATAGTCAGCTCCGATTTATATTTCTTTTGCGTTAAAAATGTGAACCAGTTCACATTTATAGGGGTTGACGGGCGAATTTCTAATAAATGCCCAAACATACGGTCAGGCATGGGGGCGAATGGCCCGCACCTGCTCATGCCATTTTGGAATTAGAGGTGAGGGGGTAATTGCTCCCGAAGCCGCCTTCCGCCGCCCGTTCGTCAGCCTGGCTGGACACCCCCAAACCGCACCGGATGGCGATGACGTGCGCCGTTCCGGGTGCGCCAGGGCGGGACCGCCCCGGGCACTGGCTAAGGCATTCCGTGGCAGGGTGGTCCCGCCCGGGATCCCGCTGCAGACCTGCCCGCGGCGATGCGGCAGCCATCGCTCGCGGCTGCAGGCAGGCGCCGGCGATCCCGCTCCCGGTTGCGGTCGCCCTTTCTCCACCCCTGCCGCCGCATAATTTCCGGCGATGGATGCGACCTTCTCCTCCAGCCTGAGTCTGGAACTGGCCCCAGTCCTGCTGGTCGCGGCGATCATCGCCGTGCCGCTGTTCCGCAAGCTCGGCCTTATGGCGGTGCTGGCCTCTGCCACCACCGGCGTGCTGCTGGGTCCCGACGGCATCGGCGTGGTGAGCGACCCCGACCGCATCCTCGGCGCGTCCGAAATCGGCGTGGTCATGCTGCTGTTCGTGATCGGTATGGAGCTGTCGCCGAAGCGGTTGGCGCTGATGCGCCGGACCGTGCTCGGCGCCGGCGGCACCCAGGTCCTGGTCTCGGCCCTGCTGCTGGCCGGGGCCCTGCTGGCCTACCAGGTGCAATGGAAGGGGCGCTGGTCGCCGGACTCGGCCTTACCCTGTCGTCGACGGCGGTGGGTCTGCAGCTGCTGGCCGAGCGCCAGCAGCTCAACAGCGACTTCGGGCGGCTGGCGTTCGCGATCCTGCTGTTCCAGGACCTGATCGCGATCCCGCTGCTGGCGGTCATCCCGCTGCTGGGCGGGGTCAAGGACGAGACCCTGACCTGGACGATGGTCGGCCATGCGTTCGGCGCACTGGCCCTGGTGTCTGGTTCGGCGGGCGGCTGCTGATGCACCGCGCCCTGCGCGTGGTCGCCGGGATCCAGGCGCCGGAGGTGTTTACCGCGACCGCGCTGCTGGCCGTGCTCGGCAGCGCCTGGATCATGCAGCAGGCCGGCCTGAGCCCGGGCCTGGGCGCGTTCATCGCCGGCGTGCTGCTGGCCGACTCGGAGTACCGGCACGAGCTGGAATCGCAGATCGAGCCGTTCAAGGGCCTGCTGCTGGGCCTGTTCTTCATCGCCGTGGGCATGGGCATCGACCTGGACCGCATCGCCGCCGAACCGGCGCTGGTCGCCGGCGGCGTGGCGGTGCTGCTGCTGGTGAAGTTCGCGGTGCTGTTCGGCATCGGCCGCGCCGCCGGGCTGGCCGGCAGCCATGCGCTGATGCTGGGTGGAACCCTGTGGCTGGGCGGCGAGTTCGCCTTCGTGGTGTTCCAGAAGCGCTGCGCGTGCGCCTGGTCTCGGCCGAGAACCACGACCGGCTGGTGGCGATCGTCGGCGTGTCGATGGCGCTGATGCCGCTGCTGCTGCTGGCGCTGGATGGGCGCCTGCGCCGCCACGACGCGCGCCATCCGCCCGCCGAACCGGCCCGCTACGACGTGCCCGATGCCGCCTCGCAGCCGCCGCAGGTGGTGATCGCCGGGGTCGGCCGCTTCGGCCAGATCGTGGTCCGCCTGCTGGCGGCCCAGCGCATTCCCTACGTGGCGCTGGAGAGCAGCGTCGAACAGGTGGAAGACGTGCGTCGCAGCGGCGGGCGCATCTTCTACGGCGACCCGACCCGGCCGGACCTGCTGCGCGCGGCTGGCGCCCAGCATGCGCGCCTGTTCGTGGTCTGCACCGACGACCCGGACAGCAACCTGCGCGCGGTGCGGCTGATCCGGCGGCTGTATCCGCAGGCGAAGATCATGGCGCGCGCGCGCAACCGCCAGCATGCGTGGCGGCTGATGGACCTGGGCGCCGAACCGTTCCGCGAACTGCTCGGCACCAGCCTGGAGGTGGGCGAACGGCTGCTGCTGGAACTGGGCGTACCGCCGGCGGTCGCCGCCGACCACGTGCGGCGCTTCCGCGAGCACGACGAAGCGCTGCTGCGCGAGCAATACCTGGTCTACGACGACGACGCGGCGGTGGTGCAGAGCGCGCGCGAGGCACGCGCCGACCTGCAGCGCCTGTTCGAAGCCGATTCGGGACCGTCGACCGGCGCCGCCGATGACGCCGGGGCCGGCAGCGACCCGGCCCGCCCGCCTTCCGGCTGAACGCCGGAAGGGGCCTCAGCGGCGGGGTTCGCGCAGGAAGCGGGCCATCGACACGCCGGACTGCGCCGGCGCGAACTCGGCGGCCACGTCGACGAAACCGCGCATCACCGCGATCTCGCGGGGCGTGCGGTTGAGCGTGTCGCGCAGGTCCGGGTCGGCGCCGGCGCGCAGCAGGCGCTGGACCACGCCATGCAGGCCGTGCAGCGCGGTAAGGTGCAGCGGGCCGAAGCCGCGCGGGTCCTGCGCCTCCAGCGTCACGCCTTCGTCCAGCAGCCGCTCCAGTCCGGCCAAGGACCACGCCTTCGTCGCAGGCGCCGCCCGGCTCGGCGCGCGCACCTAGCAGCAACAGCAGCGGCGTCACCCGCCGGCGGCCGGCATGTCCGCTTCGGCGCCGGCCAGCAGCAGCGTGTCGAACAGGGCCAGCAGGCGGGTACGGTCGCGGCCGGTGAAGCCGTACAGCGCGGCGCAATGGAGCGGCGCTGGGCGCCTGGCTGTCGCCGGCGTCGATGTTGGCGCCGGCGGTGAGCAGGCGCGCGGCGATGTCGGCTAAGGCCCAGCGCCGACGCCAGCATCAGCACGGTGACGCCGCCGGGCAGGCGGTGTTCGAGGTCGGCACCGCATCGAGCAGCGCGGCCACGATCGCGGTCTGGCGCATGCTCACCGCGGCCGACAGCGGAGTCGCGCCGCTGTGCGCGGCATGCTGCGGATCGGCGCCGCGCGCCAGCAGCAGGTCCACCGCGGCGGCGTGGCCGCCGCCGGCAGCGCGCAGCAGGCCGGTGCAGCCCTGCGCGTCGACCGCGTCGACCGGGAAACCGAGTTCGAGCAGGCGCCGCACCGCGTCGGCGTCGCCGGCCATCGCCGCGGCGACCACGTCGGCCTCGCGCAGCGGACGCTTCGGCAGCGGCCATACCCGCCAGTCCAGCCAGTCGGCCAGGTCGCGGCGGCCGCTGGCCAGGGCCCACGCCGAGCGGCGTCTGCCCGTCGGCGGCGCGCGCGTCGGGCGATGCGCCCTGTGCGACCAGCCGCTTCAGCGCCGATTCGCGGCCCAGCGCGGCGGCCAGGTGCAGCGCGGTCATGCCATGGCCGTCGCGGACCTCGCGATCGACGCCGGCCTCGAGCAGCGCATCGAGCAGGCGCAGCCAGCCCAGCCGCACCGCCAGCGACAACGCCGGGTCGCCGGCCGGCGACGGCGCGAACGGATCGGCGCCCTGCAGGAACAGGTCCAGCGCCAGCTGCTCGTGGCTGCGGGCGACGTGGTCGCGCTGCGCGCAGGCGGCCATGAAGCGCGCCAGCCCGCCGGCCCCGGCCGGCGAGGCGCCATGTGCGAGCAGGACCCCGATCGTCGCGGCCCCGTCGCCGCCCTGGCCAAGCAACGCGGTCAACGCCGTCTCGCCGCCCACGCAGGTTTCCGCATCGGCTTGGTGCGAAAGCAGCCACTCGACGACGGACGGGCGCAGCTGCAGCGCCGGGTCGTGCAGCAGCCCACCCAGTTCCGCCCGCGCGCACAGCCGCGCCAGCGCGGACAGGCCCTCCAGGCGGCCGCCCTGCAGGCCGTCGTGCAGCAATGCCAGCGGCGGCCGCTCGTCGGCCACGTTCTCGGCAGCGGCTTCGGCCACCGCCGCCGGCAGCGGATACGCCGGATCGAGCACGGAGACGATCGCCCAGCGCCCGGACTCGGCGGCGATGTCGACCGCGCGACGTCCGGCATGGTCGGCCCGTGCGGGGTCCACGCCCAGTTCGAGCAGGCGCCGGACCAGGGCCAGCGACGCCTGTTCCGCGCCTGCGGCCAGCACCGGGGCGTTGCGTCCCTCCGCGTCGGTAGCGGCGATGTCGATCCGCTGCGTCGCCAGCTGTTCGATCACCCCGGCGCGCAGTGCGCGTGCGGCCTCGAGCCACGGGGTGCGGCCGGCGGCGTCCGCCGTTTGCGGCTCGGCACCGGCCGCCAGCAGCGCGGCGGCAACTTCGGCGTGGCCGGCCAGCGCGGCCTCGTGCAGCGCGGTGCGCGCCTCGCGGCCGGGGGTGGTGACCTTCGCCTTGAACTTCAGCAGCAGCTGCACGCCGGCCGGGTCGTCCTCTTCGCTGGCCGCGGCCGCCAGCAGCGCCGGCTGCCCGCCCGCCGGTTCCGGCCGCGCGCCGCGTTCGAGCAGGAACTTGGCCAGCCGCCAGTTGCCGCTGGCGCAGGCGACACCCAGTGGCGAGAAGCCTTCATCGTTGAGCGCATCGATGTCGGCGGCGGCATCGCGCAGCAGCGCGGCCACGCCGGGATCGGTGCTGCGCGCGGCATGGTGCAGCGGCGTGTTGCCATCGGCGTCGGCCACGCGTGGATCGGCGCCATTGGCCAGCAGGGTCATCACCGCCTCGGGACGACCGTGCCAGCTGTCGCGGGTCGCGGCCAGCAACGGGGTCATGCCGGCATCGCCGCTGTTGAGGTCCACCCCGCGCACGATCAGCGCACGCAGCAGGCGCAGGTCCGGAAGCACCGCGGCCAGCGCCGCCAGGCTGCGCTGGTCGCGTTCCCCGGCCGGGGGCGCGGCGTGCGCGTCGGCCCCGGCATCGAGCAGCTGCAGGGCCAGGTCGACCCGGCCACTGCGCGCGGCCGCGTGAAGCTCGGCGGCCATCTGGGCCGGGTCTGCCACCAGCACGTCGGGCAAGGGCTCGGCCGGTGCCGCGGACGCGACCAGGAAGTCCAGCGGAACCGCCTGCACCCCCGGCGCCGGCGTCCGCTGCAGGACGAAGTGCAGTACCGGCTGCAGCACGGCCAGCGCGGCGGCGACCACCCAGCGTACGGGCGGATCGACCAGGCCGGGCCAGGCGAGCAGCAGCAGGCCGCCCAGGGATCGCGGCGACCGCAGCGGCGGCACCCAGCCCGGACCAGCTGCCGGTTTCCTGCTGCGCCAGCCGCCGCCAGGCGAGGCCGAGCGGCACGCTGTCGCGCTCCAGCGCCTGCCACAGCGGCCACGTCCGCCACAGGCCGAGCAAGACCACCGCGCCCATCGCGCTGACGCCCAGCGCCGATCCGAGGCCTCCGCCCCGGCGCAAGGCCTGCAGCGGCCACGCCAGCAGCACGAGGGAAAGCAGCAGGCCGGCGGCCCACACCAGCAACAGCCCGGCCAGGGACTGCTTCAGCGCACGCGGATCGAGCGACACCGCGCGGGTACCGGTCCACCACGACACCGCCAGGGCCAGCACCAGCTGGGCCAGCAGTCCCGGCAGCAGCCCCGCCGGTCCGGCGATGCCCGCCAGCAGGCCCAGCACGATGCCGGCGACGGCGGCGCCTCCTGCGATCCGGCGCGAACGCAACTGCACGTCAGCCATCGTCGCGCGCCGGTGCCGGCGTGTCCGGCGGAAACTGCACGTGGAAGCCCTTCGCCGACAGGTTGGCGCGCACCACGTCCGGATCGGACTGGGCCAGGCGCCGGTCCGGGGTCAGGGCGACTTCCAGCACGAACGCCAGCTCGCCGAGCTGTGCGCGCACCGGTTCGGGCAGCCGCATGAAATCGTCGCGGGTGGCCAAGAACACGAAGGTGTCGGCTTTGCGTCGGCTCTTGTAGACGTAGGCTTGCATGCGCGTACTGCGCCGGCTTTGCAGGGGGAATGCCCGGGATTGTGTCGGAAACGGGGCAGGTGCGGAAGCGCGCCGCGACATCACGCGGGCACGCCACGTTCACGTTTGCCCGACACCGGGCACATGCGGGGCAGTAGCTATACTCGCGGCCCGCCTGCCCGACTGCCCCGTTTGCACCTCGTCCCGCCACCGCCACGCAGCGAACCGCTTGCCGTCACCGCCCACACCGCGACCACCGCGCTGGGAGCGGGACTGCCCGCGCAACGCGAGGCCCTGCGCCAGGGGCCGCAGCGGCCTGCGGCGCAACGATTTCGGCGCCGAACCGCGGCTCGACTGCTGGATCGGCCGGGTCCACGGCCTGGAACAGGCGCCGCTGCCGGCGACGCTGGCCGACTGGGAATCGCGCAACCATCGCCTTACCGCCAGGGTGCGTTGCACCCGGGACGGCTTCATCGAGGCCACCCGCGCCGCGGTCGCGCGCCACGGCGCCACGCGGGTGGCGGTGCTGATGGGCACGTCCACCTCGAGCATCGGCGAAACCGAAACGGCCTATGCGCAGCAGCAGGACGGTCGCTTCCCGGAGGCGCTGGCCCGGCTGCTGGTGCATGCGCCGCACGCGCTCGGTGATTTCGTCGCACTGGCCACCGGCGCGCGCGGACCCTGCATGACCGTGGCCACCGCCTGCTCCTCCAGCGCCAAGGTCTTTGCCCTGGCCGCGCGCATGCTGCAGGCGGGGATCGCCGATGCGGCCGTGGTCGGCGGCGTGGATACGCTGTGCGGCAGCGTGCTGTACGGCTTCAATTCGCTGCAGCTGGTCTCGCCGGAACCGTGCCGGCCCTTCGATGCGCGGCGCCGCGGCCTGTCCCTGGGCGAGGCCGGCGGCTTCGCCCTGCTCGAACGCGAGCCCGCCACCGCAGCGCGCGCGTGGTTGTGCGGCTACGGCGAATCCAGCGATGCGCACCACATGTCCGCACCGCATCCGCAGGGCCTGGGTGCGCGCCAGGCGATGGCCGATGCACTGGCACGTGCCGGGCTGGAGCCGGCGGCGATCGGTTACCTGAACCTGCATGGCACCGCCACGCCGGCCAACGACGCGGTCGAGGCCCAGGCCGTGGCGGCGATGTTCCCGATACGCTGCATGCCGGTTCAACCAAGGGCTGGACCGGGCACACGCTCGGCGCGGCCGGGATCGTCGAATCGGTATTCGCGCTGCTCGCGCTGGAGGAAGGCCTGCTGCCGGGCACGCTCAACAGCGAGGTCCGCGATCCGGCGTGCGGGCCGCAGCTGCGCTTTGCGACGGTGCAGCAGCCGATCCGCTACGCGATGAACAACGCGTTCGGCTTCGGCGGCAACAACTGTTCGCTGGTGTTCGGCCGCGCATGACCGCACCCCTGCTCAGCGCTGCGATCGAAGGCGTCGGCCTGTGGACGGCGCAGGCCCCGTCGTGGGCCGCGTACCGGGCGCTGCTGTCCGGCGGCCCGGCGCCCGATGTCGCCACCCGCCCTGCCCCGGCGCTGCTGCCGGCCAACGAGCGCCGCCGCGCGCGCCGACACCGTGCTGGTCGCACTGGAGGCCGCGCAGGCCGCCTGCACCGATGCCGGTCGCGATCCGTCGACGCTGCCGTCGGTGTTCGTTTCCACCTATGGCGACCTGGCGATCACCGAGAACCTGTGCGAGACCCTTACCGGATCACCGCTGGATCTTTCGCCGACGCGCTTCCACAACTCGGTGCACAACGCCGCCGCCGGCTACTGGACGATCGGCACCGGCGCGATGGCCCCGGCGACCGCGATCAGCGCCGGTTTCGCCATGGGCCTGCTCGAAGCGGTGGCGCAACTGGCCACCGGCGCTGCCGCGGTGCTGCTGGTCGGCTACGACGGCAATGCCCCCGGACTGATGCGCCAGGTCGCACCGACCGAAGGCCTGCTCGGTGGCGCGCTGGTGCTGGGGGCCGCTGCGCCGGGTCGGACGAACCTGTCGCTGGCACTGGTCGATGGCGAAGCCCCGCCACCACCGGCGACCGTCGCCGCGGGCAACGCGATGGCGCCGATGCTGGCGCTGTTCGAGGCGCTGGCCCGGCGCGGCAATGTGGCGCTGCTGCCGGCGCCGCCGGGCCGCGTGCTGCGCGTGGAGCTCAGCCATGGCTGAGCGGCGCGCCGGCGAAGTGGCGGTGGTGATCCCGGCGTTGAACGAGGCGCTGCGGATTCGCGACGTGGTCGAACACACCCTGCGCCACTGTCCGTGGGTGATCGTGGTCGACGACGGTTCGGACGATGGCACCGGCGAATGCCTGCGCGACCTGCCGGTGACCGTGCTGCGCCACCCGCAGCGGCGCGGCAAGGGCGCGGCACTGCGCACCGGCTTCGCCGAAGCGCTCGCGCGTGGTGCGCGCGGCGTGCTCACCATCGACGGCGACGGCCAGCACGATCCGGCCGACCTGCCGCGCCTGCTCGAAGCGGCGGCGCGGCATCCGCGCTGCATTGTCATCGGCGCGCGCCTGCACCATCGCGCGGCCGCACCGGCGTTGCGGCGCATGGCCAACGCCTTCGGCGACTGGGGCGTGGCCCGGGCCGCCGGCCATCGCATCGTCGACACGCAGAGCGGGCAGCGCTACTACCCGGCCAGCGTCGCCGCCCCACGACGTGCCGGGCGAGGATTTCGTGTTCGAGGCGCAGCTGCTGATCTCGGCGGCACGACGCCTCGGCGTGCGCTGCGTGTCGGTGCCGGTGGTGACGCGCTACCGCGGCAGCGAAGGCGGCCCGCTGCGGCGCAGCCACTTCCGCCCGCTGCGCGACCTGTACCGGATCACCTCGCACGTGGTCCGCCAGGTGCTGCGACACGGCGACGTGTGGCGCGAATACGCGCGCGTACGTGCGCAGCGGCCGCAGGTCGACCACGGCCACTGAGCGCGTGCGGAGGGATGGTTCCGCTGGAACGCTGGTCGCGCCGGCCGCGCTGCGCCGGCGCTGGCATTAGAATCCGATTCCCAGGGGAGGGATGCAGTCGATGACCGGGTTGTTGCTGTTGCAGATCGCCGTGATCCTGGTGGCCGCGCGCCTGTGCGGGCTGCTGCTGGTGCGGCTGGGGCAGCCGCCGGTGATCGGCGAGATGGCCGCCGGCGTGCTGCTGGGCCCGATCGTGTTCGGCGCGGCCCTGCCGGACCTGCACGCGGCGCTGTTCCCGGCCGGTTCGCTGCAGGGGCTGACCTCGCTCTCGACGCTGGGCCTTAGTGCTCTTCATGTTCGTGATCGGCGCGGAACTGCGCGCGCCGGAAGGCGCGCGTGCGCAGGTGCTGGCGGCCACCCGGGTGGCCGCGCTGTCGGCGCTGCTGCCGTTCGGGCTGGCGCTGGCGGTCGCGCCGCTGCTGCACGGGCCGCTGGCGCCGAAGGGCGTGGGCTTCTGGTCGTTCGCGCTGTACCTGGCGGTGGCGCTGTCGGTGACCGCATTCCCGGTGCTGGCACGGATCCTCAAGGACCGCCGCCTGCAGCAGACCCCGATCGGCCGCCTGGCGCTGTCGGCCGCAGCCCTGCTCGACGTCGGCGCGTGGATCGTGCTGGCGCTGCTGGTCGCGCTCACCGGCGATGGCGGCTGGTCGAGCCTTACCCGAACCCTCACCGGGCTGGCCCTGCTGCTGGTGCTCGTATATGCCCTGCTGCGGCCGCTGTTCGCCTGGCTGGTGCGCCACCATGCCAACGACGGCAAGGCCTCGGGCACGGTGCTGGCGGCAATGCTGGTCGGCGTACTGGCCTGTGCGGCGGCGACCGAATGGCTGCACCTGCACGCGGTGTTCGGCGCGTTCCTGTTCGGCACCTGCCTGCCGCGCGACGACCGCCTGACCCACAGCCTGGTCGAGCGCATCGAACACCTGGCGCTGGTGCTGCTGATGCCGCTGTTCTTCGCCCTGGCCGGCATGGGCACCACCGCCGATGCGTTCAGCGCCACCGGCATCGGTGCTTTCGTGCTGATCCTGCTGGTCGCCGTGCCCGGCAAGCTGCTCGGCGGCGGCCTGGCGCGAAGCTGTCCGGCTACGGCACCCGTGACAGCCTGGCGGTCGGCTCGCTGATGAACGCGCGCGGCATGATCGAGCTGATCGTGATGAAGGTCGGTTTGGATGCCGGCCTGATCGGGCCGGAGATGTTCACCTTGCTGCTGCTGCTGGCGATGACCACCACGCTGATGACCGGGCCGCTGCTGGACCTGCTCGGCCGCGGCTCGCCGCGGCGCGAAGACGACGAAAGCGGACAGACCGCCGGCACCGACAAGTAGCGCGCGCCGGCCCGGCCCAGGCCATGCCGCTCAAGCCATGCCGCCGTTTATCCCGATCACCTTACCGTTGATGTAGCCGGCAGCTTCCGAGCACAGGAACGCGACCAGCGCGGCCACTTCCTCCGGCCTTCCGGCGCGCGCGGCCGGCACCAGCTGCTTCACCGCTTCCGGCGGGAACTGCGCGGCGGCCATCGCGCCTTCGATCACCCCGGGCGCGACGACGTTGACGGTGATGCCGCGGCTGGCCATCTCCCGCGCCAGCGACTTCGACGCGCCGTGCAGGCCGGCCTTGGCCGCGGCGTAGTTGGTCTTACCGCGATTGCCCAGCACCGCGGCGACCGAGGACACACTGACGATCCGGCCCCAGCGCGCGCGCGCCATCGGCAACAGCAGCGGCCGGGTGACGTGGAAGAAGCCGTTGAGCGAGACGTCGATCACCCGCTGCCACTGCGCGTCGGTCATCCCGGCCATCGGCGCGTCGTCGTGGACGCCGGCGTTGTTGACCAGCACGTCGATGCGGCCCTGGCCCAGCAGCCTTTCGATCGCGCTGGCCACCGCCGCCGCATCGGCGATGTCGAACGCGATCGCCTGCGCGCTGCCGCCCTGCGCGCGGATCGACGCGGCCACCGCTTCGGCGCGATCGCGGTTGCCGTGCGCGTGCACGACCACCTCCATGCCGGCTGCGGCCAGGGGCATGGCAGATCGCGCCACCGAGGTCGCCGCTGCCGCCGGTGACCAGGGCGCGGCGCGAAGTCGTCTGCAGGGAGCTCATCGGCACATTCTGCCAGCGATCGTGCCGCGTCAGCCGGGCGGCTCGCCGCCGAGCATGGCCGCCGCGCGGCCGCTGGCGAGCAGCCGGCCGGCGTGATGGATGCGGAATGCGTACTGCTGGCTGGCCGCCGAGGCGGCGACCAGCTCCGCCTCGCCCTCGAGCACGCCATCGAGATCGTCGATGCGCGCCACCGCCAGTTCGACCTCGCGCAGCGCCACCAGCACGCCGGCAACGGCTGTACCGCCCTGCCCGGCGGCAAGCAGGCCGCCATGCACCGCCATCGCCTGCGCACCGTATTCGCACAACGCCAGCGCATGCAGGCGCCCGCGCGCGCGCAGCGGATGCGCCGGATCGGCGTGGTTGCGGGCGCGCAGGCGGATGCGTTGCACGTCCCACGCGACGACTTCGTCCCACAGGCACATCGCGTGCTGGTGGGGGAGCAGGGCGAGGATGCCGGCGCGGTCGAGCAAGGGCGTGCTCATCGCGCGCGCTCCGGCGCGGGGGTGCGCGCGATCAGCAGCGCCAGCACGAAATTGAAGACCACGCCCAGCGCGACCGTGGCGCCGATCGCGCGCAGCACCGGGATCGAGGACAGCGCCAGCAGGCTGAACACCAGCAGCGTGGTCAGGCTGCACACGATCACCGCATGCAGCGTGCGCAGCTGCTCGTCGCGATCGTCGCCGGCGTGGTCGAAGAACAGCGCGTAGTCCAGGCTAGGCCGGCGGCAAGGACCAGCGAGACCAGGTGGAACAGGTTCAGCTCCACGCCCAGGCCACGCAGCACCGCCAGGGATCAGCAGTGTCGACAGCGTCATCGGCGCCAGCACGCGCAGCACCCGACGTGGCATGCGCAAGGCCAGCCACACCGTGCCGGCCAGCAGGAACACGGCCACTGCCAGCGCCGCGAGAAGGCGCCCCCGCCACTGCGCGACCAGCGATTCGGAGGCCTGCTTGAGGTCGAGCAGCTGCGCACCATGCGCCGCCACTGCGTCCGCCAGTGCGTCCGGATCGCGCAGCCCGGTGAGCGAGACCAGCGCGGTGGCGTGGTCGCCACCCCGTACCAGCAGGCCCGACACCGCCAGTTCCAGCGGCGTGCCGGCGAGGTCCGCGGCCTGCAGCGGTACCGCGCCGCGCGCGCTGGCGACGTCATCGATGAACGGCGCGAACGCGTCGGTGCGGAACGGCAGCGCCTGCAGCGCCGCATCCAGGGCTTCCTGCAGTTCCGGCGTGGCGGGCAACGCAGCCTGGCGCGCACGCTGGGTCGCGATGCTGGGCAGGTAGCGCGCGGTAAGGTCGTAGCCGTCCAGCAGGCCATCGGTACGCGCGCGCTCGAGCACTGGCAGCAGCCGCTCGGAGGCTTCGAGCACCGCCTGCGCGTCCCTGCCGTGCAGCGCGAGCACGAAGCGCACATCCGGCGCGCCGAGTTCGCTGCGCAGCTGCGCGTCGCGCTGCAGGTCGGCGGCGGGCACCGGGGTCAGCCGCGACAGGTCGTTCTGCCAGAACGCGCCGGGCGCGAACGCGACCACGCCCAGCGCCAGCAGCGCCAGCAGCGCCAGCGCCATGCGCGGACGCGGCAGCCGCTCCACGCCGCGCCACAGCCGCGCCAGCACCGCCGACGCGGCCGGATCGCGCCGCGCCGGCGTCACCAGACGCGGCAGCAGCCAGCGGGTGCAGGCCGCGGCGACGCCGAGGCCGGCGATGGTGAACACCGCCAGCTGCTCGAGTCCGTCCACGCCGGAGAACAGGAAGGTCGCGTAGGCAATACAGGTGGAAGCGACGCCGGTGGCCAGCGTCGGCCACAGCGCGCGCACGGCGGTCGGCGGCGACTGGCCCGGGCGCAGATGGCTGAAGAAGTGGATCGGATAGTCCTGCGCGACACCAATGAGGGTGAAACCGAAGGCGATGGTGATGCCGTGCACGCCGTCGAACAGCAGCGCCACCGCGCCCAGGCCCGCCAGCCCGCCGCTGGCCAGCGGCAGCGCGCCGAGCAGCGGCATGCTCCAGCGCCGGTAGGCTGGGCCCAGCAGCAGCAGCAGGCCGATCGTGTCGGCGGTGCCGATCCAGCGCATTTCCGCCTCGGTGCGGTCGCGGATGGCGACCGCGAACGCACCCGGGCCGGACATTTGGGCGCGCGCCGGCGCTGCCCGGCGCGGCGTCGGCACTGGCCGCGAATGCGGCCCCGATCGCCGCCACCGCCAGCTGCTGCCCGGCGCTGTCGAAGCCTGGCGTGCGGGTCTGCACCAGCAGCAATGCCTGCGCGCCCGCACGGTCGAACCACACGCCGTGCCGGCGCTGCGGTTCGCTCGCCGGTTGCCAGCGCTCGGCCAGGCGCAACGTTTCCGGTCGGGTCGGACGGCAGCAGCGGCTCGACCAGGTCGGCGGCCGGCGACCCTATCCCTGCACGCGCTGCTGCAATTCGTCGCGCAGGAACGCCGCATCCAGCGGCTGCGTATCCAGCGTCGGCGACAGCAGGTAGCGGTACGGGCGCAGGTGCTGCGGGATCGCGTCCAGGCCGCCGCTGTCGCCGTTGGATGCCAACGCGATCTCCGGCCGCGCCGCCAGCGCCGCGCGCAACGCCTGCGAGCGCGCGGCCAGCGCCTCGGGCGTGGCACCGGACAGGGCCAGCAGCAGCACGCGCGCACCGGGGCCCTCGCCCAGTTCGTCGACCAGCAGCACCTGCGCCGGCGTGCGCGGCGTGGGCAGGAACCGGCGCAGGTCCTCCTCCACGCGCAGGCCGCGACCGAGCAGCCATCCAGCCACGGCCAGCACCGCAAGCCAGCCCAGCAGCAGGGCGATGCGGGCGCCGGCGCGCGGCGTATCGCTCATCGCTGCGGACCGCGGTCGCCGTGGCAGAGCGCCGCCAGTCCCGCCGGATCGTCGATGCCGGCCGCCGCCACGGCCGCCCCGGCCATCAGCGTGAGCTGCGGCGCACCCTTGGCCGGATGGCTTTCCACGCAGCGCAGCTCGGCGCCGCGGCCGTGCAGTTCGATCCGCTGCAGCGCGGCGGTAGGCGTGGCTCGCGCGGCAGCAGCTGCAGCCGCCACTGCCCGCGCACGCCACCGGCCTGCACGCTGTAGGTCTTCTGCAGCAGTTCGCGATCGCCGGCCAGCAGCGCGCCGAAACCGGCCTGGATCGCGGCCAGTTCCGGAACCTGCTGCAGCGCGACGCGGCGTGGCGCGCGGCCTGCACGCTCGACCAGCGCCTCGCCGGCGGCCAGCGTGGTGGTCTCGGCATACGGCGAGGTCACCTGCCGCACCAGCCGGCCGTCGGTTTCGCGCCGGTATTCGCCCTGCAGCCGCAGCGGCTGCCTGAGCATCGGCGAATCGCGCAGCTCGACGAACGGCGTGCGGCTCGGTGCCGGGCGCGCCACCGCGCGCAGCACCCAGTCCGCGTCCAGCGCCGGCTCAGGCGCCGCGGCGCAGGGCAGCGCGATCGCGCACAGCAGGACCGCCAGGCGTGGAATCCGACGACACCTCATCAGACGCTTCATCGGGACTGTCGCTCCAGAAATCGTAGAAGTTGAACCAGTTCAGCGGCGCCCGCCGCGCGTGGTGTTCGAGTCTGGCCGCGTACGCGGCCACGCGCTCGTGCAGCCAGCGGCCGCGCTCGCCGCGCGGCGGCGGCGCGCCGTCCGTGGCCGGATCGATGAACGGCTCGAAGTGCAGGTCGTAGCGGTTGCCGCCGTCGTACAGGCCGAAGCACAGCAGCACCGGCGCGCGCAGCGCCGCGGCCAGCCGCCATGGCGTGAGCGGAAAGCGGGCCGGCCGGCCGAGGAACGGCACCGTCGTGGTGTCCTCGTGCAGCTGCGCACGATCGACCAGCAGCGCGACCAGCGCACCGGACTCCAGCGCGTGCTGGATCTCCAGCGCGATCGCCGCGCCGGGCTGGCTGCCGTCGATCACGCCCTGCGCCAGCGACGGGTCCAGCGCATCGAACAGCCCGGTCAGCACCGGGTTCTGGCTTCGATCGAGCACGATCCGCACCTGCAACCCGGGGCGCTGGCGCGACAGCACCCGCAGCGCGTCGAAACTGCCCAGGTGCGAACCGAACAGCAGCGCGCCGTGGCCGCGATCGACCAGCGCCGCCAGCGGCTCGAGTCCATGCACGCGGATGTCGTAGCGCCAGGTCTGCCCACCCAGAAGGAACAGCCGGTCGAGGATGGTGGCGGCAAAGGCATGGATGTGCCGCGCCGCCAGCCACAGTCCGGCACGGCGCCCGCGCACCCGCGCCAGCCATGCGCGCGAGGCGCGGCGTTCCGGGCCGCGCATGCACAGGAAGTACAACGTGATCGGATACAGGCACAGCCGCGCCAGCCGGCGCCCGCCGTACCGGGCGATCGCCGCGATCAGGGCGATCGAGCCGCGCGTGCCGCCTTCCGGGCGGCGCTTCCATGGCGGGCGGGGCACTCAACCATCGGCCACCACCTCGCCGCGTGCCAGCACGCCGCCATCGCCGTGCACCTCGAACCGCCAGCGCGGCGCGGCGCCGTCGATCACGATCCGCGCAGGACGGTCCGGCAACAGCGGGCGCAGGAACTTCACCTGCGGCAGGCGCAGCGGTCCGGTCGGCGCATGCGCGGCTTCGATCGCCTCGAGTACCCGCTCGAGCAGGACCACGCCGGGCACCAGCGGCCGTCCCGGGAAGTGCCCGGCCAAGGCAGGGATGGTCATGGGGAACGGAGAACTGCATCGGACCTAAGGATATCGAGCGGCTGGCGGAGCGTCGTCGGCGGACGCGGCCTCAGCGCAGCAGGTCGCGCCAGAACCCCGGCCCCAGCGCCGCCATCCGCCGCGCGAAATCGGCGCCGTCGCGGTACGGACGCCGCGGGAAATGGCGCTTGCGGTACTGGAACTCGACCGCCATGAAGCCGCCGACCAAGGCCGTAGTTGAGCAGGTTGGCGAACCACGACCAAGGCCGCATGCGACACCGCCACCGGCGGCGTGGCGCCGACGGCGTGCAGGACCCCGCCGGGCACGGCGCACAGCGCCAGCAGCGCATTGGCCAGGCGAGGAAGGCCAGCAACGCCGCCCCAGGCCCCCGGTCAGCCGCCGCGCGTAGGCCAGCAGGTCCGGCGGCGTCGGCCACCCGGCCTGCGCATACAGCGCCGAAACAATGCGCGCGACCAGCGGCGTGCGGCCGGCGTACAGGCTGCGCGCGAACCACCACGACAGCCAAGGCCGTGAACAGGACCGGCGGAGCCAGCAGCAGCAGGTCCAGCCACGCCGAGCCCGCCCACCACGACAGCGAGGCCAGCAGCACCGCGAGCAGGCCCAGCGCCCACCAGCGGCGGTGCAGCAGCGGCGCGGCCAGCAGCAGCACGACCAGGTCGGCCAGGGCCAGCGCCGACCACGCGCCATCGCGGGTGCCGGCCATGTGCGCCAGGAACGGATAGGCCACGCCCAGCGCCAGCTGGACCGGCACGATCGCCGCGTCGGCCAGGGTAGGCGAGGCGGGATCGGGCCCGGCGTGGTCGTGCGCGGTCCGCTCGCGCCCGGCCGTACCGGCGGGTCCGGCGCTCACGTCAGCCCGCGCGCTGCGACTGCACGTGCGCCGACAGCGCACGCAGCGAAGCGAAGATGCGCCGGTTGTCCTCGCCCTCGGCGCGCAGCTGCACGCCGTAGCGCTTGGCCACCGCCAGCGACAGCTCCAGCGCGTCGATCGAATCCAGGCTCAGCCTTCGTTGAACAGCGGAGCCTCCGGGTCGATCGCGTGCGGCTCCACGCCCTCCAGGTTCAGGCTCTCCACCAGGAGTTCGGCCAGTTCGCGTTCGGCGGTGGTCTGCTGCGACATCTTCGTGTTCCGGGACTGCGCAAGGCCGGCCACGATCCGGCATCGGCCCGCCCGGCGCAAGTCCGCGGCGGCGGTGAACCCGGCCATGGCAACCGCGGGCTATCATTCAGCACTCCGTACGCGACCGACCGGCCCCTTCCGCATGACCCGCACCGACCCGCCGAGTCCAGCGCCTGCGCCCCGCGCGCGGCAGGAGACGGATGCGGTGGACGGGGCCACCGGCGAGGCCGGCGTGCCGGTGGACGTGCTGGTCATCGGCGGCGGCCCGGCCGGGACCACCGCCGCCACCTTCCTGGCCCGCCGCGGCTGGACGGTGACCCTGCTGGAGAAGGCCGCCCACCCGCGCTTCCATATCGGCGAGTCGCTGCTGCCGATGAACCTGCCGATCCTCCAGCGCCTGGGCGTGCTCGAACAGGTCAAGGCGATCGGCGTGCACAAGCCCGGGGCCGACTTCCCGATGCGCGGCGACAGCGACAGCGTCAACGTGTTCCGCTTCGACCGTGCGCTCGACCCGCAGTTCGGCTACGCCTACTGGGTCAAGCGCGCCGAGTTCGACGAGCTGCTGTTCGCCAATGCGGTCGCCAGCGGCGTCGACGCGCGGCAGCAGGTCAAGGTCGAACGGATCGACTTCGCCGGCGACGGCCGCCCCGCGCGGGTCCATGCACGCGATGCGGACGGCCATGCCCTGGCCTTCCGCCCGCGCTACCTGGTCGACGCCAGCGGCCGCGACACCTTCCTCGGCAACACGCTCAAGCTCAAGAAGAAGAATCCGGCGCACCAGTCGGCGGCGATCTTCAGCCACTTCCGCGGCGTCACCCGGCGTGCGGGCGAGGAAGCCGGCAACATCACCGTGGAACGCTTCGCCCACGGCTGGATGTGGCTGATCCGCTGCGCGGGGACGTGATGAGCGTCGGCGCGGTGTGCTTCCCCGAATACCTGAAGACCCGCAGCGGCGACAACGAGGCGTTCCTGATGCAGACCCTGCGCGACACGCCATCGGTATGGGCGCGCATGGAACAGGCCGAACGCATCGCGCCGGTGCACGCCACCGGCAACTACTCCTACACCTGCACGCGCATGCACGGCCCGGGCTGGGTGATGGCCGGCGACGCGTTCGCCTTCATCGACCCGGTGTTCTCCTCCGGCGTCTACCCGGCATGAACGGCGGCGAGCAGGCGGCGGCGACGGTCGACGCGATCCTGCGCGACCCCTCGCGCGAAGCCGCCGAACAGCGCGCGATGGACCGGCGCCTGCGCCGCGGCCTGCGCCACTTCTCCTGGTTCATCTACCGCTTCACCACGCCGGTGATGGAGGCGCTGTTCGCCGAACCGCGCAACCACCTGCAGCTCGAGCAGGCGGTGATCTCGATGCTGGCCGGCGATGTGTTCGACAACGCGGCCGTGCGCTGGCGGCTGCGCGTGTTCCGCCTCGTCTACGCGCTGACCGCCCTGCGCATGGCGCCGCGTGCGCTGGCCGGCTGGCTGCGCCGCCGGCACCATATCGGCGAGCGCTTCGGCGGCGACACCCTGCACGGAGGCAACCCGTGAGCCGGCCGCAGCCGTTCGCCGGCGACCAGCTGCCGCCACCGGCGCTGGCGTTCGGCTACGCCGCGGCGGACACGCTGGCGCGGCAGCTGGCCGACCCGCAGGTGCTGGCGGTGTTCGGCTTCGGCGATGCCACGGCACCGGCCATCGACGACCCGCGCTGGCTGCGCATCCGGCTGCAGCCGCTGCAGGCAGCGCCGGCGCCGATCGAGGTCTGGCGCTGCACCTCGCCGGTACGCTGCGGGCGCGACGGCGACATCGCCTGGTCCACCGACGGCCGCCTGCTGTTCGGCGCCCTGGAACTCGACGAAGGCGACGACGGGATCGAAGCCGCCGCCGAACAGGCGTACGCGCGGATGGGCGCGTTCGTCGCCGCCAGCGACACCCCGCACCTGCTGCGCATCTGGAACTACATGGATGCGATCACCCTCGGCGAAGGCGACCAGGAGCGCTACCGGCGCTTCTGCGTCGGCCGCGTGGCCGGCATGGACGCGCTGGACACCGCGCGCCTGCCGGCGGCCACGGCCATCGGCCTGCATGACGGCGTGCGCCGCCTGCAGCTGTACTGGCTGGCCGCGCGTGAACCGGGGCTGCCGCTGGAGAACCCGCGCCAGGTCAGCGCCTACCGCTACCCGCGCCAGTACGGCCCGCAATCGCCGAGTTTCGCCCGCGCGCTGCTCCCCCGCCGGTGCGGCGATGCCGCTGCTGCTGTCGGGCACGGCCGCCATCGTCGGCCACGCCTCGCAACACTCCGGCGAGGTGCAGGCGCAGGTCGACGAGACCCTTACCAACCTCGACAGCCTGGTCGCCGCCGCGCGCCACCAGGGCGCAGTGCTGCCGGCCACGCTCGGCGCCGGCAGCCTGCTCAAGGTGTACGTGCGCGACCCTGCCGATGCGCCACTGGTCGCCGCGCGCCTGGCCCAGCAGCTCGACCCGGCAGTGCCGCGCCTGCTGCTGCACGCCCAGGTCTGCCGCCGCGAACTGCTGGTCGAGATCGACGGCGTGCACGGGCCCGCCACGGGCTGACGCAGGCGGCCGCCGGCACCGTTCCGTGTCGCCGGCAACGGTTGCATTGGCGCGGCCACGCGCTGCCATACTGCCGCGCCGTCGCGCGGCCAGTCCCGCGCGGCGGCCGCCATCACCCGCCATCACGGCTCCGGAGAACCCGATGCGTCATCGCCTGCGTCTCGCCGTACTGCTGTCCGCCCTCCTTGCCGCCACGCCTGCGCTGGCCGGCGGCGCGCCCGCCGCCAGCGACCGCGCCGCCGGCGTCGCCCGCATCGATCGCGCACGCATCGACCAAAGACTACGCGCTTTCGTCGACTCCGGGCAGATCGTCGGCGTGTCGGCGCTGGTGTACCGGGACGGGCGCGAAGCCTATTCGGGCGCGTTCGGCCTTACTGACCGCGAGGCGGGGCGGCCGATGACCCGGCAGACCCTTTACGCGCATCTACTCGATGACCAAGCCGGTCACCGGCGTGGCCCTGATGCAGCTGTACGAGCAGGGCAAGTTCCAGCTCGACGATCCGGTGTCGCGCTACCTGCCCGAGTTCGCCGGCGTGCGCGTGTACGCCGGCACGGACGTGCGCGGCAAGCCGCTGCTGGAGGCGCCGGCACGGCCGGTCAGCATCCGCGACCTGATGCGCCACACCGCCGGCTTCGTCGACGGCGAAGGCGCGGTGGGCCCGGTCGGCGCGCTCTACCGGAAGGCCGATCCGGAGGACTACGACAACACGCTGGCCGAGGAGTCCCGGCGCATCGCCAGCGTGCCGCTGCTGTACCAGCCCGGCACGCGCTGGCTGTATTCGCCGGCGGTGGAGATCCAGGCGCGGCTGGTGGAAGTGCTGTCCGGGCAGTCCTTCAAGGACTATCTCGACCAGCACGTGCTCGGTCCGCTGAAAATGGGCAACACCGGCTACCGCGTGGCCGACGGCGAGCGTGGCCGCGTGGCGGCGCTGTACCGGCGCAGCGACGACGGGGTGATGACCCGCGACGACTTCGAGGCGTGGAAGCTCAACGGCCGCGACACGGCGATGACCCCCGGCAGCTGGGGCCTTGGTCTCGAGCCTGGACGACTACATGCGCTTTGCGCGGATGCTGCTCGACGGCGGCGAACTGGACGGCGTGCGCATTCTCCAGCCCGCCACGATCCGGCTGATGGCCAGCGACGCGATGCCGGTGAAGACCACGGACCGGTCGTGGCTGCCGGGCAAGGGCCAGGTCGGCTTCGGCATCGACTTCGCCGTGCGCACCGCCTCGCCGGTGCGTAGCGACGAGGCCTCCGGCGAGGTCGGCGAGTTCTTCTGGGACGGCGCGGCCAACACCCTGTTCTGGGTGGACCCGACCAACCGCATCGCCGCGGTGCTGTTCGCGCAGTGGCTGCCGTTCGGCAAGGTGCCGCTGCACAAGGCGTTCCGCGACGCGGTGTACCTGGACGACAGCTCGGCCGCCGCGCCGCGCGACTGACCCGTCAGTTTGTTGCGGCGCAGGCCGGATCCTTGCGCCGCAGTGGATTCCAGCGCGAGCCCTGGTCCGTGCAGGCCGGCTGCGGTGCCGGCGCCAGCGCGGCCTCGCGCCTTGCGGCGGCGGCACGCGCCTCGGCCAGGCGCTGCGCCTGCAGTTTCTGCATCGCCGCGCGGATCTGCGGCAGCGCCGCCAGTGCGGCCTTCTCGCCTTCCAGGATCGCCTTATTGCGCTGGGTGAAATCGGCCGCGCCGATCTCCAGCACCTTGGGCCGGATCACCACGTCGGCGCGCGCCAGTTCCTGCTCGCCCAGGCGCTGGCCCATGATCGCGATCGACTGGTTGACGATGCCAAGCATGCCGTCCGGGCGCTTGCCGCTGGCCTTGCTGGAGATGTCCACGGCGATGACGAAGTCGGCACCCAGCTGGCGCGCCGCGTCCACCGGCACCGGGCTGACCACGCCGCCGTCCACGTACTGGTAGCTGCCGATGGTCACCGGCTCGAACACGCCCGGCACGCTGCTGGAGGCACGCACCGCCTGGCCGGTGTTGCCGCGCACGAACACGGTGCGCTCGCCGGTTTCCAGGCGCGTGGCCACCGCCGCGAACGGCTTGCGCATGCGCTCGATCGGCCGGTTGTCCACGCTCTGGTTGACGTAGTCCTGCAGCTTCAGCCCCTGCACCAGCCCGCCGGAGAACAGGCGCACGTCACGGATGCTGGCCTCGTCCAGCGCCACCGCGCGCTCCTGCAGGCGGAACGGATCCATGCCGCTCGCATACAGCGCGCCGACCACGCTGCCGGCGCTGGTGCCGGCGACCACCTCGGGCTTGAACCCGTTGGCCTCGAGCATCTTGATCACGCCGATGTGGGCGAAACCCTTGGCCGCACCGCCGCCCAGGCCAAGGCCGATGCGCGGCGCCGGAACGGCCGGGGCGACCCGGGTCACCGGCGGCGTCACCGGCACCTGCGGCGGGGCGTCCGGGCGCGTGCCGCCGCAGGCGGCCAGCAGCACGACCGTGAACGCGGCGGCCAGGGCCGGCAGTGCGGGACGCAGGGACGGGACAACAGAAGGCCGGGAGTTCACGGGCAGGTGGCGAGGAGCGCCGCGGCATGCGGCGGCGTGATTCTAGGGGCGTCGCCGCCGGCTTCCGGCATGGCGGATGAATGTGCCTCGTCGAGCAGGGCCAGCAGTACGTCGCGGCGCAGCTTGCCGGTCCCGTTCCGCGGCAAGTGCGGCAGCAGGCGCACGCGGCGCGGCAGGAACACCGGATCGACCGAGCCGCGCAGCGCGGCGACGATGTCCTCCGCCGACAGCCGCGGCGCCACCGCCAGCGCGGCGATGCGGCCGACGCCGCCGGGGCGGTCCGCTTCCAGCTGCAGGACCACGCCGTCCTCCACGCCCGGCACGGCCAGCAGGCGCCGGCTCAGGTCGCCGAGCGAGGCGCGCTTGCCGGCGATCTCGAGCAGGTCGGCCTTAGCGCCCGCACAGGCGGAAGCGGCCGTCGGCCTCGGTCTCCACCAGGTCGGCGAGCACCACCGGCACCGGCAGGTGCGGCGCATGCACCACGGTGCCGTCCGGCTGCGGCGTCACGCGCACGCCCGGCAGCGGCATCCACAGCGCGTCGCGCGCCGTGCGCCGGCACGCGAACACGCCGGTCTCGGTCGAGCCGAACACCTCGCGCACCTCGGCGCCGAAACGCGTTTCGGCCTCCGCTGCCAGTTCGCGCGACAGCGGCGCGGTGGCGGAGACGATCCCGGCCAGCGGCGGCAACGCGACCCCCGACTGCAGCAGCGCATGCAGGTGCACCGGCGTGGTCACCAGCACGCGCGCGCCGTCGGCCTGCTCCAGCGCGCGCGCCACGTCGGCCGGCAGCAGCGGCCGCCCCGCGTGCACCGCGGCGCCACCGAGCAGCGGCAGCAGCACCGAGAACTCCAGCCCATACATGTGCTGCGGCGGCACCGTCGCCACGACCTGCGGCTGCGCCTCGCCCCACAGGTCGCGCAGGGCGGCCAGGTTCTGCGCGGTGCCGGCGGCGAGCGCCGCCCAGGTCTTGGCATGGGCCTGCGGCCGCCCGGTACTGCCGGAGGTGTAGCCGATCGCGGCCAAGGCCGGTCGCCGCCACGTGCGGGATCGGCGCCCCGCCATCGGCGACGGCGGGGCGCGGCAACGGGCCCTGCAGCTCGAGCCGGCAGGCACCGCCGGCGGCGTGGCCTGCAGGATCTCCGCCACCGTTCCCGGCGCGCCGGACGGCGGCAGCAGGGCGACCTGGCCGCGCAGCGCGGCGGCACAGAAGCCGAGCAGGAACCGGTAGCGCTCCTCGGCCAGGTGCACGACATGGCGGGATTCGGGCAAACCCTCGGCCAGCGTCCGGGCCTCAGGTAGGAAGTCCCCCAGCGTCACCGCCCCGTCGCCGCCGAAGACCAGGGTGCGTCAGGCGCGCCCCACGGCCAGCGGCATGTGTCCCGCACCGGGGCTGTGTGTCTGGATGACCGCCGACATCGTGGCTGACCCGTTCCTGCGGCAAGCCCGCTGCCTGCCCTGAAAGGCGGCCAGCATGGCGGCGGCGCCACGCTCAGGCAAGCCGCGCCCGGCCATGACCTTCCACAGTGGCCTGCCGGAACCGGGCTGCTACCCTGCCCGGCTTCGCATCCTGCCTTACGTCCGACATGAGCCGACCGCTGCTGCGCGCCCTGCCCCTGCTCCTGCTGCCGATGCCGCTCCTGGCCGCCGCCCAGGCACCACGCCCACACCCGCCGCCGATGCCGCGCTGACGATCGAACAGGCGATGGCCGACCCGGACTGGATCGGCCCGCCGGTCGAGCGCGCCTTATGGAGCTGGGACGGCCGCGAAGCGCAGCTGCAGCTCCGCCGCGTGGGCGCCAGCATCCGCGACACCTGGCGCCAGCCGGTGGGCGGCGGCGCCCTGCAAAGGGTCGCCGATGCCGAGCGCGCCGGCCTGGACGCGGCCAATCCGGTCTACGACGCGCAGCGCCGGCGCATGGCCTTCGTCCGCAATGGCGACGTGTTCCTGCGCGACCTGGCCAGCGGCGCGCTGGTCCAGCTCACCCGCAGCTCCGCGACCGAGTCGCAGCCGGCGTTCGCCGCCGACGGCGGCGTGACCTTACGCGCGGGCAACGACTGGTTCAAGTGGAATGCCAGTGGTGGTGCCGCGCAGGTCGCCACGCTCAAGGCCGAAAAGGATCCGGCCGCGCCACCCAAGCCCGATGCGCTGCGCGAGCAGCAGCTGCGCACGATCGACAGCCTGCGCCATGACAAGGAGCGACGCGATGCGCAGCGCGCGCAGGAGGAGGCGTGGCGCAAGGCCGATCCGACCCGCGCGCCGGCCCCGGCCTTCCTCGGCGACGAGGTCGAGATCGTCGACAGCAGCCTGTCGCCGGACGCGCACCACCTGCTGGTGGTGACGAAGAAGAAGGGCGCCGACGCCGGCCGCGAAGGCAAGATGCCGACCTACGTCACCGAGTCCGGCTACGAGGAGTTCGAGGAAACCCGTACCCGCGTCGGCCACAACGACCCGCTGCCGCACGCGCTGTGGCTGGTCGACGCGCGCGACGGCAGCGTGCGCGAACTCCGCTTCGACGCGCTGCCGGGGATCGGCACCGATCCGCTGGCCGCGCTGCGCAGGGCCGCCGGCAAGGACGCGTTGAAGGGCAACCGCGCCGTCCAGGTGACCACCAGCGGCGACAACGGCGATGGCCCCCGCATCCAGTGGAGCGCCGACGGCCGCCAGGTCGCGGTGATGCTGCGCGCGGTCGACAACAAGGATCGCTGGATCGCCAGCGTCGACCTCGACAACGCGCGGCTGCAGCCGCGCCACCGGCTCACCGATCCGGCCTGGATCAACTGGAACTTCAACGAGTTCGGCTGGCTGCCCGACAATCGCACGCTGTGGCTGCTGTCGGAGGAGTCCGGGTACTCGCACCTGTTCACGCAGGCCGGCAACGAGCGGCCGCGGCAGCGCACCTCAGGCGCGTGGGAAGCCTCCTCGCCGGTGGCCAACGCCGACGGCAGCGGATTCCTGCTGCTGTGCAACCGGCAGCGTCCGGGCGATTACGAAGTCTGCGCGCTTGACCTTACCAGCGGCCAGGTCAAGGAAATCACCGCGCTCGACGGTGTGGAGGACTTCAGCCTCTCCCCGACGGCCGCCAGGTGCTGGTGCGCTATTCCGGCAGCTACCTGCCGCCGCAGCTGGCGGTGGTGCCATCCACCGGCGGCGATGCGCGCGTGCTCACCGACACCCGCAACGCCGCGTTCAAGGCGCGCGAGTGGATCGAGCCGCAGTACGTGCAGGTGCCGTCGAAGCACGGCGCCGGCGTGGTCTGGGGCAAGTTCTACGGACCGAAGACCTACGCGCCGGGCCGCAAGTACCCGGTGGTGATGTTCGTGCACGGCGCCGGTTACCTGCAGAACGTCTCGGCGCGCTATCCGAACTACTTCCGCGAGCAGATGTTCCACCAGCTGCTGGTCGAACGCGGCTACGTGGTGCTCGACCTGGACTACCGCGGCAGCGAGGGCTACGGCCGCGACTGGCGCACCGCGATCTACCGCCAGATGGGCCACCCGGAGCTGGAGGACTACCTGGACGGCCTGGACTGGGTCGTGGCCAACCACCAGGGCGACCGCGACCATGCCGGCATCTACGGCGGCAGCTATGGCGGCTTCATGACCTTCATGGCGCTGTTCCGCTCGCCGGGTACGTTCAAGGCCGGCGCCGCGCTGCGCCCGGTGGTGGACTGGACCCAGTACAACCACGAGTACACGTCCAACATCCTCAACACGCCCGAGCTCGACCCGGAGGCGTATCGCAAGTCTTCGCCGATCGAGTACGCGCAGGGCCTGCAGGACGAGCTGCTGATCGCCCACGGCATGATCGACGACAACGTGTTCTTCCGCGATTCGGTGGTGCTGACCCAGCGCCTGATCGAGCTGCGCAAGGACAACTGGGAGATCGCCCCGTATCCGCTGGAGCGGCACGGCTTCACCCGCGCCGATTCCTGGCTGGACGAGTACAAGCGCATCCTCAGGCTGTTCGAGCGCACCCTGAAGTGACGCACGGCGCCGACGCCAGCGACGCGGCGGCGCCGATCCGCACGGTGGCGGCGGTGATCCGCGACCGCGCCGGCCGCGTGCTGCTGGTGCGCAAGCACGGGTCGGCCCCGTTCATCCAGCCCGGCGGCAAGCGCGAACCGGGCGAGGAGGCGCTGGCCACGCTGGCGCGCGAACTGGAGGAGGAGCTGGGCGTGCGCCTGCTCGCCGGCAGCGCGGTGCGGCTGGGCGAGTTCGAGGACGCGGCGGTCAACGAGCCCGGTCGCCGGGTCCGCGCCGAGGCGTTCGCCGTGGCGGTGGAGGGCGAGCCGCGGCCGCAGGCGGAGATCGCCGAGCTGGCCTGGGTCGCGCCGGGGCCGCCGTTCCCGGTGCCGGTGGCGCCGCTCAGCGCCGGCCACATCCTGCCGGCGCTGGCCGGGCGGGCATTGCCGGGCCCGCCGGGCAGGCCCGCCTAGGCGAACGAAAAACCCGCGTGCCGGAGCGACCGCCACCGCCTGCCCGCTGCACCCCGCCCTCCTCCGCGCCGCGCTCCGATCGCAGCGGCTCACGGCCGACACCGCTCCACAACCCACGCCGCCCCGGCACAATGACCGCATGACCGCTCCGCCCCCCTGCCGGCCACCGCCTTCGTCACCCCGCTCGCGCGGATTTCGCTGGTCCTGGGCGTCCTCGGCGTGGCTTGGGCACTGCTGCAGATGGCCCTGGCCCTGCTCGTGCCCGACCGGGTCGTGGCGGGGCTGGCCGAGCTGCCGGAACTGCCCGGCCTTACCCGGAGCCTCGAGCACCGGCACGCGCTGTCGCTGGCGACGCTGCTGCTGGCGCTGCTGTTCCTGGCCGCGGCCTCGGGCCTGCTGCGCCGGCACGAGTGGGCACGCTGGACCTTCATCGTGCTGCTGCTCGCCAGTGCCGCGGCCAACTTCGCCGGCCTTACCCTGATCGGCCCGTTCTTCGACGGGATCGTGGCCTTCTACCCGGCGCAACTGCTGGATACGCCCGACGGTCGCCAGTTCGTGGCGCAGATGCACTTCAACCGGCAGGCCACGTTGGTCACCAGCCTGGCGGGTGCGCTGGCCTTGGCCGGCCTGCACGGCTGGATCGCCTGGAAGCTGTGCACGGCGGCGGTGCGGGCCGAATTCGCCCGGCCAGTCACGGGAACCCGTTGATCCCGATCAAAGGGCGCTCGGGGGCGCCGGTTAGACTAGCGGCATGGACCCCAGTTTCGATGTCGTACGCACCTACCTGACCGGCCTCCAGGACCGGATCTGCGCCGCTGTCGAGGCCGTCGATGGCCAAGGCCCCGCTTCGTCGAGGATGCTTATGGTCCCGGACCGCCGAGACCGACGGCGCCCATTCCGGTGGCGGCCGCACCCGCGTGCTGCGCGAGGGCGCGGTGTTCGAGCAGGCCGGCATCGGCTTCTCCGACGTGGCCGGCAGCCGCCTGCCGCCCTCGGCCAGCGCCGCCCGCCCGGAACTGGCCGGCGCCTCGTGGCGCGCCACCGGCGTGTCGCTGGTGTTCCACCCGCGCAATCCGTACCTGCCCACCACCCACGCCAACGTCCGCCATTTCCACGCCGAGCGCGACGGGCAGACCGTGGCCTGGTGGTTCGGCGGCGGCTTCGACCTGACCCCGTTCTATCCGTTCGACGAGGACGTGCGGCACTGGCACCGCACCGCCGCCGACCTGTGCGCGCCGTTCGGAGCGGAGCGCTACGCCGAGCACAAGCGCTGGTGCGACGAATACTTCTACCTGCGCCACCGCGGCGAAACCCGCGGCGTGGGCGGCCTGTTCTTCGACGACCTGCACGGCGACTTCGATCGCGACTTCGGCTACCTGCGCGCGGTCGGCGACGGTTTCCTGGACGCCTACCTGCCGATCGTGGAACGCCGCAAGGACACCCCTATGGCGAGCGCGAGCGCGAGTTCCAGCACTACAGGCGCGGCCGCTACGTCGAGTTCAACCTGGTCTACGACCGCGGCACCCTGTTCGGACTGCAGAGCGGAGGCCGCACCGAATCGATCCTGATGAGCCTGCCGCCGCGGGTGCGCTGGGAATACGGCTGGCAGCCGGAGCCGGGCAGTGCCGAGGCGCGCCTGCAGGAATATCTGGCCCCGCGCGACTGGCTCGGCTGAGCCGCGCCGCCGACGGCCGGTCCGCGGAGGTAAATACGGCGCCCCGGGCCACGCGGCGTCGCGCGCGCGACGCCCCATTCCCGGATAAATCCTGTACGAGTCAGCTACCTGACTGGCCGCGCCACCAATAAAAAGCCCCGCCGACCAGGGGGAGGTCGACGGGGCTGGGAACGGAGACTTGGGGAGGAGCCCCGTTCCGGTAGATCTGCTCCAGGGAAGGGAGAGATCCGCGACAGGCGTTGCACCTGTCGAGGGCTATATCAACATTCCGTACATTGATGGTTCGTGAAGAATCCGGTTAAAGAAATGCTGGATTTAGGACGGATTCATTCGCGCGGCATGGAACGCCATGTAACACATCGAACGTCATCTGCTGAATGCGCGGAAATTGCCGATCCGGCGCTATTTCAGCGGTCAATGCGCCTCGTCCCAGTTGTCGCCGGTACCGCTGTCCACCACCAGTGGGACGCTCAGTTGCGCCGCTGACGACATCAGCCGGCCGGCCTCCTCGACCAGGGTCGGCACGAACGCCTCGTCGGACTCGAACACCAGTTCATCGTGGACCTGCAGGATCATCAGCGCGGGGCTTTCACCGGAGGCGGTGCGCTGCCCGGCCAGCCAGCCATCCACGGCGATCATCGCCCGCTTGATGATGTCGGCCGCGGTGCCCTGCATCGGCGCGTTGATCGCGGCGCGCTCCGCGCCGGCGCGCTGGGCCTTATGCCGGCATGGATGTACTCCAGGTACAGGCGCCGGCCGAACACGGTTTCCACGTAGCCGCGCTCGCGCGCCTGCTCGCGGGTGCGCTCCATGTAGTCGCGCACGCCCGGGTAACGGCTGAAGTACAACGCGATGTAGTCCTGCGCCTCGCCGCGGCCGATGCCCAGCTGCCGGGCCAAGGCCGAACGCGCTCATCCCGTACATCAGGCCGAAGTTGATCGCCTTGGCCGCGCGGCGCTCGTTGCCGGTGACCTCCTCGAGCGTGCGGCCGAAGACTTCGGCGGCGGTGGCACGGTGCACATCGGCGCCGGATTCGAACGCGCGCACCGGGCCGGGGTCCTGCGACAGGTGGGCCATGATCCGCAGTTCGATCTGCGAGTAGTCGCAGGCCACCAGCTTGCGGCCCGGCGGGGCGACGAAGGCGCGGCGGATGCGGCGACCGTCATCGGTGCGGATCGGGATGTTCTGCAGGTTCGGTTCCGACGAGGACAGCCGTCCGGTCGCCGCGCCGGCCTGGTGGTAACTGGTGTGCACGCGGCCCGTGTCCGGATTGACCATCTCCGGCAGCTTGTCGGTGTAGGTGCTGCGCAGCTTGGCTGACCGCGGTACTCGAGGATCACCCGCGGCAGCTCGTGCTGGTCGGCGATCGCCTCCAGCGCCTCTTCATTGGTCGACGGCTGGCCCTTGGGCGTCTTCACCAGCGCCGGCAGGCCCAGCTCGTCGAACAGCAGCGCCTGCAGCTGCTTGGGCGAATCGAGGTTGAAGGCGCGGCCGGCCAGTTCGGTGGCCTTCTGCTGCGCGGCGAGCATGCGCCGCGACAGGTCGGCGCTCTGCCGGCGCAGCTCTTCGACATCCACCTTGACGCCATTGGCCTCGATCCGCTCCAGCACCGGCACCAGCGGCATTTCGATCGCGCGGTATACGCCCTGCAGGCCCGGCTCGGCGTCCAGCCGCGACGACAGCACCCGGTGCAGGCGCAAGGTGATGTCCGCGTCCTCGGCGGCATAGCGGGTGGCGTCGTCCAGCGCGACCTGCGAGAACGGGATCTGCCTGGCGCCCTTGCCGCACACGTCCTCGTACTTCACGGTCTCGTAGCCGAGGTGGCGGCGGGCGAGGCTGTCCATGTCGTGGCGGGCATTGCCGGAATCGAGGACGAAGCTTTCCAGCATCGTGTCGTCGTCGTAGCCCGCCAGCTCGACGCCATGGCGGCGCATCACGTGCAGGTCGTACTTGCCGTGCTGGCCGATCTTGCGCACGGCCGGGTCGGCCAGCAGCGGGCGCAGCAGGTCCAGCGCCAGCGCGCGGTCCAGCTGCCCGGGGACGCCCGGATAGGTGTGGCCCAGCGGCACATAGGCCGCCTTACCGGGCACCGCGGCGAAGCTCAGCCCGATCAGGCTGGCGCGCATCGGATCGAGGCTGTCGGTCTCGGTATCGAAGGCGAACTGGCCGGCCTCGCGCAGGTCGCCGATCCAGGCCTGCAGGCGCTCGAGGGTGGTTACCGTCTCATGGGTTCCCGCCGCGGCCAGCGCCGGGTCCAGGCCGGCGACAGGCGCCGTGGCGCCCGTTGCGGCGAATCCACCACTGCGGGCACGCCCGGGCTCCTTCTCCGCCACTTCCAGCGAGGGTCCGCCACTACCGGCGGCACTTCCGGCATCCAGCTCCTTCAACGCCTGGTTGAAGCCGTAGCGCGCATACAGCCCGCGCAGCGATTCGACCTCCGGATCGCGCAGGCGCAGCGACCGGGGCGCCTGCTCCAGCGGCACGTCGGTCCTGATCGTGACCAGTTCGCGGTTGAGCGGCAGCCGTTCCAGCGCCGCGCGCAGGTTGTCGCCGATCTTGCCCTTGATCTCGCCGGCATGGGCCATCACCCCGTCCAGCGAGCCGTATTCGCCCAGCCACTTGGCCGCGGTCTTCGGTCCGCACTTCTCCACGCCGGGCACGTTGTCGATGGCATCGCCCATCAGCGCCAGCAGGTCGACGATCTGGCCGGCGTTGACGCCGAACTTGTCCATGACCGCCGCATCCGAATCCATGCGGCTGCCACTCATGGTGTTGACCAGCGCGATCGAGCCGGCGGCCACGCCCGGCGCACGCACCAGCTGGGCGAAGTCCTTGTCGCCGGTGGAGATGGTCACCTCCATCCCTTCACCGGCACCCTGCACGGCGAGCGTGCCGATCACATCGTCGGCTTCCACGCCATCGATGCGCAGGATGTCGATGCCCAGCGCATGCACGATCTCGCACATCGGCTGCACCTGCGCGCGCAGCTCGTCGGGCATCGGCGGGCGGTTGGCCTTGTAGGCCGGATACAGGTCGTCGCGGAAGGTCCTGCCCGGCGCGTCGACCACGAAGGCGACGTGGTCGGGCTTGTCCTTGAGCGTGGCCCGCAGCATGTTGACCACGCCGAACAGCGCGCCGGTCGGCTCGCCGGCACTGTTGGTCAGCGGCGGCAGCGCGTGGAAGGCGCGGTACAGGTAACTGGAACCGTCGATCAGGATCAGGCGTGTCATCGGCCCATTCTAGCCGTCGTCGCCCACGGCGGCGGCGACGCCGGCGGCACGCGCGCTGGCGCATAATGCCGGCCTCGAACCGAGGAGTTTCCACGCATGCGCACGCCGATCAGAACACTCGTGACGCTGGCCGCCGCCCTCGCCCTTACCAGCTGCGCCACGACGGGCGCCACCGGTGCCACGCCCGTCGACGTGAGCGGCGCCGATGTCGCGACCCGCACCCCGGAGAACGGCGACCGCTTCGAGGAATACCGCGTCGCCGGCCAGCTGCGGATGGTGAAGATCACCCCGGTCCGCGGCGCGCCCTACTACCTGTACGACCGTGACGGCGACGGCGCGCTCGACCGCGACGAAGCCGACAAGCTGCCGCAGACCTACTGGAAGCTGTTCTCGTGGTGAGCGCCGCTACGCCGGATATCCGCGAGGCCGGCGACGAAGCGGCGCTGCGGGCCGTGTGGCCGGTGGTCGCGCAGCTGCGCCCGCACCTGGACGAGGAAACCTTCGTTGCCCAGGCACTGCGCCAGCAGGCCGGTGGCTGGCGGGCCACGGTGCTGTACGACGACGCCGGCGTGCCGCGCGCCTTTGCCGGCTGGCGGGTGCAGGAGATGCTGGCCAACGGCCGCTTCCTCTACGTGGACGACCTGGTCACAGACGCGGCCGCGCGCAGCGGCGGCTGCGGCAAGGCGCTGCTGGACTGGCTGAAGGACTGGGCCCGGGCGCTGGGCTGCACCAACCTGCAGCTGGACTCGGGCACCCAGCGCATCGACGCGCACGCCTTCTACCTGCGCGAGCGTCTGCGGATCACTTCGTTCCACTTCATGACCCCGCTCGGGGCCTGACCGTCACGTTCCGCCGGCGCTCGCGCCGGCGCGCGCGATTGGCCGACAATAGGCAGTCGCACGGATGCCGGTCCGTGCCCAAAGGACAGGATCGATCAAGACCATGCTGCGCTGGTTCGAAAACCGGCTGGATCCCTATCCCGCCGCGCCCTCCACCCAACCGCCGCGTTCGCTGTACGCATTCTGCCGCCACTACACCCGCGGCACGGAGCCTGGCTGGCGCTGATGGCGGTACTGACCTCGGCCATCGCCGTGACCGAGGTAGCGCTGTACGCGTTCACCGGCTCGATCGTCGACCGGCTCTCCAGCCATACCCCGGCCACGTTCCTGCAGGAAGAAGGCTGGAAGTTCGCGCTGATGGCGCTGGTGGTGCTACTGGTGATGCCGGCGCTGAACCTGCTCAGCGCGCTGGTCATCCACCAGACCCTGCTCGGCAACTTCCCGATGCGGATCCGCTGGCGCGTGCACCGCTACCTGCTGCGCCAGTCGATGGGCTACTTCCACGAGTTCGCCGGGCGCATCGCCACCAAGCTGATGCAGACCTCGCTGGCGGTGCGCGAGACGGTGATCAAGCTGCTCGACGTGGGCAACTACGTGGTCGTCTACTTCGGCGGCGCGCTGATCGTGGCCGCCTCGGCCGACTGGCGGCTGATGCTGCCGTTCGCCGCGTGGCTGCTCGCCTACGCGGTCCTGCTGCGCTACGCGATCCCGCGCCTGAACAAGGTTGCCCAGGAGCAGGCCGACGCGCGCTCGACCATGACCGGGCGCATCGTCGACAGCTACACCAACATCGCCACGGTCAAGCTGTTCTCGCACTCGCACCGCGAGGAGGACTACGCCCGCGAGTCGATGGGCCTGTTCCTGGGCACGGTGCACCGGCAGATGCGCCTTACCACGATCGTCAACGTCAGCAACGACACCCTGAACATGCTGCTGCTGTTCGCGGTCGCCGCCACCGGCATCACCCTGTGGATGGACAATGCGGTCAGCGTCGGCGCGATCGCGGTCGCGATCGCCTTCGTGCTGCGGCTGATGGGCATGTCGCAGTGGATCATGTGGGAGATGTCGGCGCTGTTCGAGAACATCGGCACGGTGCAGGACGGGATCAACTCGATCGCGCTGCCGGCCACGGTCGACGACGCGCCGGACGCGAAGGCGATCACGGCACGGGGCCCGGTCCGTGGCGACATCCGCTTCGAGCACGTGACCTTCCACTACGGCAAGCAGGGCGGCGTGATCGAGGGCCTGGACCTGCATGTCCGTCCGGGCGAGAAGGTCGGCCTGGTCGGCCGCTCCGGCGCCGGCAAGTCGACCCTTATCAACCTGCTGCTGCGCTTCTACGACCGCGAGGGCGGCGCGATCCGTATCGACGGCACCGACATCGCCACGGTCACCTGGGACTCGCTGCGCGCGGCCATAGGCGTGGTCACCTGGACACACCTCGCTGCTGCATCGTTCGGTGCGCGACAACATCCTCTACGGCCGCCCGGACGCCAGCGAGGCCGAGCTGGTCGATGCCGCGCGCCAGGCCAACGCCGACGGCTTCATCCATAACTGGTCGACGCCAAGGGCCGCCACGGCTACGACGCGCAGGTGGGCGAGCGCGGCGTGAAGCTGTCCGGCGGCCAGCGCCAGCGCATCGCCATCGCGCGGGTGCTGCTGAAGAACGCGCCGATCCTGGTGCTGGACGAGGCGACCTCGGCGCTGGACTCGGAGGTCGAGGCGGTGATCCAGGAGAACCTGTACCGGCTGATGCAGGGCAAGACGGTGATCGCGATCGCCCACCGCCTGTCCACCATCGCGGCGATGGACCGGCTGGTGGTGATGGACCAGGCCGGATCGTCGAGCAGGGTACCCACGAACAGCTGCTGTCCCATGGCGGCCTGTACGCGCAGCTGTGGCAGCGGCAGTCCGGCGGCTTCCTGGAACTGGAAGCGGAGACGGAAAGCGCGGACGACTGACCGCCGCGCTTCCGCACGCAGCAGGCCGACGCCTACGCGGCCTCGCGGCGGCGCTGCGCGCGGCCCCAGCGAAGCCGGTTCCCGCCCAGCCCACGGCGATGCCGGCGCCCATGAACATGGCCAGCGCCGGGTGCTCTCCGGCCACGTCGAGCAACCGCTTGACCCAGGCGCTGAGCGCGTCGCCACCGCGGTACACCACCGTGTCGATGAAGTTCTTGGCCTTGTACTTCTGCTCGGCGGGCACGACGGTGTAGAGCATCTCCCGGCCCGGGCGCACCAGGGCGTATTCGCCGGCGCGGCGCGCCACCATCACCACCACGAACACGGCGAACACCGGCGCCAGCGCCAGCCACAGGAAGCCGAAGGCCATCACCAGCGGCACCCCGACCAGCAGCACGCCCACGCCCAGCTTCTGCGCGATGCGGCCGGTGATGAACAGCTGGGTGAGGATCGCCAGCGCCTGCACGACCGTGTCGATCACGCCGAATACCTGGGTCTGGCGTTCGCGGTCGGGGAAGAGTTCGGCCACGAAGCGGGCCTGTTCGAAGTACAGGAACGTCGTCACCGTCGCCAGCAGCACCACGAATACCGAGATGCCGGCGAGATAGGGCGAGCGGAACACCGCAGTCGCGCCGGCGAAGGGATTGCCACCCAGCGGCTGCCGTCGCTCGACCGGCTGCTCGGCGGCGCCGAACGGATGCAGGTCGCGCCATCGATGCAGCCACAGCGCCATCGCCGAGCTGCCGGCGATGAACAGCGACGACAGCACCAGCAGTCCACCCAGGCCAGCGCCTCCACCAGCACGGTCGCCAGCAGCGGCCCGAGCAAGCCGCCGGCACTGGCGCCGGCGGCGATCAGTGCGAACAGGCGCTTGGCCTCGGCACTGGCGAACACGTCGGCCAGCACGCTCCATACCAGCGAGACCAGCAGCAGGTTGATCACCGAGACCCAGATATAGAACGCCCGGCCGGCCCACACGTTCTCCGGCTGCAACGCCAGGCTGAGGCCGAAACCGAGCAGGCTGGCCACCACCAAGGCCGAATACCCACGGCACGATCGTGCGCCGCGCCACCTTCGAAGCGATCCAGCCGTACAGCGGAAGCGCCGCCAGCGTGACCACGAAGGTGCCGGTGAACAGCCACTGCAGGTTGTCCACCCCGCCGGCCACGCCCATCGTCTCGCGCACCGGCCGCAGCATGAAGTAGCCGGTGAACAGCAGGAAGAACATCGCCAGGCCGGCGGTGACCGCGGGTGCCTCGTGCGGCCGCACGCCGAACACGCGCGACAGCCAGGGCGTCAGCCCGGCGGCTGCGTTGGAACGATCCGGTGCACTCATCCGCCTCGCCTCAGGCCGCGAACTGCCGGACCAGCTCCTGCTGCTGCGCCGGGCCCAGCAGCGGGCCGTGGCCGGCCTTGAGCTGGTCGAGCTGGCGTTCGGGCTTGCCGGTGGCCGGGATCACCACCGTCACCGCCGGATGGCTGATGGCGAACTTCAGGAACAGCTGCGCCCACGACGTCACCCCGGTCTCGCCGGCCCACGCCGGCAGCGGCACGTCCTTGACCTTCGCGAACAGCCTGCCGTCGTCGAACGCGCGATTGATGATCACCGCCACGCCCTTGTCCTGGGCCAGCGGCAGCACCGTCTTCGCCGCAGCGGTGGAGTTGACCGAGTAGTGGATCTGGATGAAGTCCAGCCTCTCGCCACGCAGGATGCGTTCCAGCTCCGGCAGGCCGGCGTCGGTGTAGTGGGTGACGCCGACGTACTTCGTCAGGCCCCGGGCCTTGAGCTCGCGCGCGTAGGCCAGCTGTGTCTGCCAGTCGCGCAGGTTGTGGACCTGCAGCAGCTCGACCTTGGCGGTGCGCAGCCGGCGCAGCGATTCGGCCCATTGCGCCTCGGCGGCCTCGCGGCTGTCGGCGGCGATCTTGGTGGCGATAAATGCCTTGTCGCGCCAGCGGCCGCCCTGCAACAGGCTGCCGACCACTTCGTCGGAGCGGCCGTAGTTGGGCGAGGTGTCGATCAGCCGGCCGCCACCCTCGAAGAAGATCTTCACCACCTGCTGCAGCTGCGCGTACTCGGGCGAATCGATGGCCACGTCATAGCTGCCGGAAGTGCCGGCGCCGATCACCGGCAGCTGCTCGCCACTGGAGGGAATCGGGCGTGTCAGCAAGGGACCCGGTGCGGGCGCCGCGAACAGCTGCCCCGGGCCGGCCATGGCGCCGAATCCGGCGACGATCGAGCTGGCAACGACGGTATCGAGGAAACGGCGGCGCGAAGGCGAGTGCATGGTCGTGACTCCTGGGCTGGCGGCGCGACGTGGCCGGATCCCCGATCCTAGCGCCCCCGTCCCGCCCCGCATGTGCACATAGGCATACGATCCGGAATATGCATATCCCCACGCCCGGAACGGCCCGCCGGGAGGCCGTATGCGGCGTGGTATCCTGCGCGTCCCCTTGGGGAGTAGCCTGCTCCGCGCGCGATGTGCGGGGCGTCCGCGTCAACACACTCGGCCCGCTGCGGCCGTGGCGCGGACAACCAGCTCCGGTTGGCGAGACCAACGGTCTGTCGGTGCGTCTTTGGCTGGACGCCGGTGGGCCGTGTCCGCGTCCAGCCCCGGTAGCCCTGATGACCCTGTTTTCCATCCTCCTGATCGGCCTTACCATGTCCACCGACGCGTTCGCCGCGGCCGTGGGCAAGGGCGCGGCGATGCAGCGGCCGCGTTTCCGCGAAGCACTGCGCGCCGGCCTGATCTTCGGCGTGATCGAGGCGATCACGCCGCTGCTCGGCTGGCTGCTGGGCACCGCCGCCTCGCGCTACATCACCGCCTGGGACCACTGGATCGCCTTTTCCGTGCTCGGCCTGCTCGGCCTGCACATGATCTGGAACGGCTTCAGGCCCGATGAGGGCGAGGAGGCCGCCGAGCCCTCGCGCCACCACGGCTTCTGGAGCCTGGCCGCCACCGGCCTGGGCACCAGCATCGATGCGATGGCGGTGGGCGTGAGCCTGGCCTTCCTCGACGCACCGATCGGCGTGGTCGCCACGGTGATCGGCCTGTGCACGCTGGTGATGGTCACCACCGGGATCATGCTCGGCCGCGTGCTCGGCGCCCCGGCCGGCAAGCGCGCCGAGATCATCGGCGGGGTGGTCATGATCGTGATCGGCGCGGCGATCCTGCACGAACACCTGAGCGGGCTGGCCTGACCGCGGCAGCCGGACACGCGCTCAGCGGACGACCAACACGGGCACCGTCGACCGGGTCAGCACCATGCCTGACCTGGCTGCCGAGCAGCACGCGGCCCAGCCCGCGGCGGCCGTGCGAGGCCATGACCACCGGGCCGGCGCCATGGTCGGCCGTGGCCTTCACGATCGCGTCGGAGGCGAAGCCGTCAGGCACGTGCACGGTCTCGCAGGCCACGCCGGCGGTGCTCGCCCTGGGCCACGGCGTCGGCGAGGATGCGTTGTGCCGATTCGGCGCAGCCTTCGTTGTTGTATTCCCTGCGCAACGCCGGATCGGCCGACAGCGCCAGCGCGTCGTCGAACGCCGGCATCCACGGCTCGGTCACCGTCAGCACCACCACCGGCACATGCAGCATGGCGGCCAGCGCCAGTCCGTGGCGCAGCCCCTTGTCAGCCAGTTCGGAACCGTCGGTGGCGATCAGGATGCGGTCGTACATGGCGGCGCTCGGGAACGGCGATCCGCGCATTGCACACCCGCCGGGGCGCGCAGGCAACCCGCGGCGCGCTACAGCGGCTGCAGGTTGGCGAAGGCCAGCACCAGCCACTTGCTGCCGGCGTCGTCGAAGTTGACCTGCACGCGCGCGTGCGCGCCGCTGCCCTCGTAGTCGGTGACCACGCCGCGACCGAAGCTGGCATGGACCACGCCCTGGCCCAGCCTCAGCGACGGGGTTTGGGGCCGGATGGGCCACGCGCGGCGCGGCGGCCATCGGCCGCGACACCTGCACCCGCGGCCGCACCTCGTTGAGCAGGTGCCCCGGGATCTCGCGCAGGAAGCGCGAGGGCATGCCGTACATGTCCATGCCATGGATGCGCCGGCTCTCGGCGTAGGTCATCACCAGCTTCTGCCGTGCGCGGGTGATGCCGACGTAGGCCAGCCTGCGCTCCTCCTCCAGCCGCCCGCTCTCCTCCAGCGACTTGCTGCTGGGAAACACGCCCTCCTCCACGCCGGCCAGGAACACCAGCGGGAATTCCAAGCCCTTGGCCGAATGCAGGGTCATCAGCTGCACGCCGTCCTCGTCGGCCTAGGCCTAGCCTTCGCCGGCCTCCAGCGCCGCGTAGGACAGGAACGCGACCAGCTCGCTCATGCTTTCCTGGTCGTCGTCGAGCTCGGTGCGCGAGAAGCGCGAGGCGACCGAGACCAGTTCGTCCAGGTTCTCCAGCCGCGACTCGGCGTCGAGCTGGCCGCGCGCCTCGCTGCTCCAGTGCTCGCGCAGGTTCGAGCGGGCCAGCACGTGGTCGACCCGGTCCTTCAGCGCCAGGTCGGTGGTTTCCGCGTCCAGCTGCTCGAGCAGGGTCAGGAAACCGGCGACGGCATTCCGCGCCCGTGCGGCCAGCGCGTTCTCGGCGACCAGCGTGTTGGCGGCGTGCCACAGCGACACCGCGGACTCGCGCGCCCTCCGGCGGATCTCGTCGAGGGTGCGGTCGCCAATACCGCGCGCCGGCGTGTTCACCGTGCGCTCGAACGCGGCGTCGTCGGCCCGGTTGGCGACCAGGCGCAGGTAGGCCAGGTGTCCTTGATCTCGGCGCGCTCGAAGAAGCGCATGCCGCCGTAGACGCGGTACGGCACCTGTTCGGCCAGCAACACCTCTTCCAGCGCGCGCGACTGCGCATTGCTCCGGTACAGGACGGCCGCCTCGCGCCAGCTGCCGCCGTCGCGCACCCACTGGCGGATCCGCTCGACGATGAAGCGGGCCTCGTCCATCTCGTTGTAGGCCGCGTACACGTCCACCGGTTCGCCCTCGCCGCTGTCGGTCCACAGCTGCTTGCCGATGCGGTCGGGGTTGTGCGCGATCACCGCGTTGGCGGCGTTGAGGATGTTGGCGCTGGAGCGGTAGTTCTGCTCCAGGCGGATGGTCTTCGCGGCGGGGAAGTCGCGCAGGAACTGCTGCACGTTTTCGACCTTGGCGCCGCGCCAGCCGTAGATGGCCTGGTCGTCGTCGCCGACCACGAACACCCGTCCGCTGTCGCCGGCCAGCACGCGCACGAAGGCGTACTGGATCGCGTTGGTGTCCTGGAACTCGTCGACCAAGGATGTCGCGGAAGCGGGTGCGGTAGTGGCCCAGCAGCGCCGGATTGTCGCGCAGCAGCTCGTGCGCGCGCAGCAGCAACTCGGCGAAGTCGACCAGGCCGGCGCGGTCGCAGCGCTCCTGGTACAGCGCATAGGCGCGGCGCAGGGCGTCGGTCCAAGGGTCGTCGCCGGGCTGGATATGGTCCGGACGCCGGCCTTCGTCCTTCTGCGCGTTGATCCACCGGGCGGCGATCTGCCGCGGCGGGAAGCGGCCGTCGTCCAGCTCCAGCTGCTGGGCCACGCGCTTGACCAAGGCGCAGCTGGTCGTCGCTGTCCAGCACCTGGAAGGACTCGGGCAGCCGCGCCTCGCTCCAGTGCAGGCGCAGCAGGCGGTGGGCGATGCCGTGGAAGGTGCCGATCCACATGCCACGCGCGCCGTGGCGCAGCTGCGCATCGGCACGCGCGCGCATCTCACCGGCGGCCTTGTTGGTGAAGGTGACCGCCAGGATCCCGTGCGCCGGCATGCCTTGGACCTCGTTGAGCCAGGCGATGCGGTGGGTCAGGACCCGGGTCTTGCCGGAACCGGCGCCGGCCAAGGACCAGATAGTGGCCGGGCGGCGCGGACACGGCCTCGCGCTGGGCGCCATTGAGGCCGTCGAGAAGGTGGGAGACATCCATGCCGCCATTCTACGCGGCGACGGCACCACGCTCCCCCGTAGCAGGTCGCCGCGGGCGGCGGCGTTCAGTGCGCCGCGTGGTCCCGCTTGGCGCTGACGTGGCTCATCAGCCGGTCCGTCCAGGCGATGCCGATCGCCGAGAGGATGAACACGCAGTGGATGATGGTCTGCCAGAGCACGCCGTCGGGCGTCATCTGCGTGCACTGGGTGCTGGTGATCGCCATTTCGGCCTTCATCAGCGTCAGCTGCTCGGGCGTGCATGGCGGCAGGCCCTTCAGCGAGCCGGCCGCGATGAACGTCTTGAGCAGGTGGATCGAGGAGATGCCGATGATCGCCATCGCCAGCTTCACCTTCAGCATCGAGGCGTTGACGTGGCTGAGCCACTCCGGCTGGTCGGGATGTCCTTCCCAGGCGCAGGCGCGAGACGAAGGTCTCGTAGCCGCCGACGATCACCATCATCAGGAGGTTGGAGATCATCACCACGTCGATCAGCCCCAGCACGATCAGCATGATCTCCTGCTCGCCCAGGCCGGCGGCGCGGTGGATCAGGTGCCACAGCTCCTTGCCGAACAGGAACACATAGACGCACTGGGCGACGATCAGGCCCAGGTACAACGGCAGCTGCAGCCAGCGCGAGGCGAAGATCAGGGTGGGCAGGAGGCCCAGGCGGGGAGCGCCGGCGGTCGGCTGGGTCATGGGATGCTGCGTTGCACGAGGGAGGCCGCAGGTTAGCGGTCGCGAACACGGCTGCCAAGCGCGGCCGGCTTACACTCGCAGGCCCGCCTGCAGGAAGCACGCCATGATCGACCTGTACTACTGGCCCACCCCCAACGGCCACAAGATCACCCTGTTCCTCGAGGAGGCCGGCCTGTCCTATGCGATCAAGCCGGTGAACATCGGCAAGGGCGACCAGTTCCAGCCGGAGTTCCTCGCGTTCTCGCCCAACAACAAGATGCCGGCGATCATCGACCACGCCCCGGTCGACGGCGGCGCGCCACTGGGCGTGTTCGAGTCCGGCGCGATCCTGCTGTACCTTACCAACAAGACCGGACGTTTCTTCGGCAATGACGTGCGGCAGAAGGTCGAGGTCAACCAGTGGCTGATGTGGCAGATGGCCGGACTCGGCCCGATGACCGGCCAGTACGGCCACTTCACCGTGTATGCGCCGGAAAAGATCGACTACGCGATCGACCGCTACACCCGCGAGGTGCAGCGCCTGCTCGGCGTGCTCGACCGGCGCCTTACCGGCCGCGCGTTCATCGCCGGTGACGAGTACACCATCGCCGACATGGCCGCCTACCCCGGATCAATCCCTACACCAGGGCGCCGCTGGACCTTGCGCCGTATCCCGAACTGCGCCGCTGGCACGCCGCCATCGCCGCGCGCCCGGCCACGCAGCGGGCCTACGCGCTGACCACGCAGGTCAATCCGGACGCGGGCAGGCCGCTGACCGACGAGGAGCGCCGGCAGCTGTTCGGTCGCTGAGCGCGATCGACGCGCTGGCCGTGCTTCCGTGCCGCCGGGCCGGCCACGGCAGGAGCAGGCCGGGGCAGACACGTCGCCGCGTCCGCGCGGCGGCGTCGCCCCCCCGTCACACCGCCTGCAGCACCGCCTCGGGCACCGGCGCCGGTGCGTAGCTGCGCATGTAGTCCATGTGCAGCGGCATCTGCCGGGTCGTGTGCAGCACGTTGTCGCGGACGTCGCCGAGGAAACGGGACAGGTCCTCGCGGGTCATCACGTCGGCGGTCGGGTGGTAGCGCTTCGGTTCGATGCCCTGCCCCAGCATGACCTGCACCCAGGAGTTGACCCCGAACAGCTCGCCCGGCACGTGGTACACCTCGCCGGTCTCGCGGAACAGCTCGATCCGGTGGCGCAGCGTGTCGGGGATCTTCATCGCCGCGATCTCCTGCCAGTACGGCGAATCGCGGCGGTCGCTGATGTGGTAGTGCATCACCACGAAGTCGCGCACGTGCTGCAGCTCCTCGTTCAGGCGCGCGTTGTACTCGTCGATCGCCGGCTGGGTGATGACCTGCGGGAAGGTCTGCAGCAGGCGCACGATGCCGCGCTGGATCAGGTGGATCGTGGTCGACTCCAGCGGCTCGATGAAGCTGCCGGCCGCGCTCCAGAGCCACGCAGTTCTTGGCCCAGCACTGCTCGCGCTGGCCCGGCCTGAAGCGCACCGGCCAGGCTGCTTGATCACTTCGCCTTCGATGCTGCCGAGGAACTGCTCGCGGGCCTCCTCGTCGCTCATGTGCCGGCTGGAATAGACGATGCCGTTGCCGACGCGGTGCTGCAGCGGGATCCGCCATTGCCATCCGGACCTGCCGGCGATGGCGCGGGTGTACGGCACCGCGTCGCGCACGGCGGTGGTCTGGGTCGCCAGCGCGCTGTCGTTGAACAGCCAGTGCGACCAGTCGGTGAAGCCAACGCCCAGGCCTTGCCGATCAGCAGCGCGCGGAAGCCGGTGCAGTCGATGAACAGGTCGCCCTCGATCACTTCGCCGCGCTCGAGCTTCAACGAGGAGATGCAGCCGTCGGCGTCGGTGGCGACGTCGACGATCTTGCCCTCGATCCGCTTGCAGCCGTGGCGTTCGCTGAAGCCGCGCAGGTAGCGCGCGTACAGCGCCGCGTCCATGTGGTAGGCGTAGTTCACGTGGTAGCGCGGCAGGTGCGAGAAGCGGTCCTGGGCGCGGCCTGCAGCTCGATGCAGTAGTCGCTGTACTCGCTGGCCAGCCCCTCCCTGCGCCCGCGCAGCCAGAAGTTCTGGAACCCCGCCGACCAGTGGTCCTTGCCGCTGATGCCGAACGAGTGGATGTAGCGGTGGCCCACGTCCTTCCAGTTCTCGAAGGAGATGCCCAGCTTCACCGTGCCCTGCACCGCCGCCATGTACTCCTGCTCGTTAATGTCGAGCAGGCGATGGAACGTGACCAGGGTCGGGATGGTGGCCTCGCCCACGCCGACGGTGCCGATCTCCTCGGACTCCACCAAGGGTGATGTCGAGCGTCTTGCCCAGGGTCTTGGACAGGGCGGCGGCGGCCATCCAGCCGGCGGTGCCGCCGCCGGCGATGACGACGCGCCTGACGGGACGGGGAGTGGTCGCGGAATCGGATCGGGTCATGTCGTGGGTACTCAACGGTCCAGGCGCTTGAGCAGCAGCGCCCTCAGGTGGCGCACGCGGGCCTCGTCCATCGGGGCGAGTGCGCGACGCGCGGGTTCGGGAATGTGGCCGGCGGCCTCGGCCTCGTCGTAGTCGAAGACGTAGTGGTTGAAAACGTTCTTCCAGATCTCGCGCTCGGCCGGCGGCAGGTCGCGCACGCTCATGATCGCCAGCATCAGCGCGTTCATCGGCGTGTCCATCCACGCCGGCGACTGCCGCCACCAGTAGTTGACCAGTACGTTGAAGGCCTCCAGCCCCTCCATGTGGTGCCACCACATGCTGGGGATGAACACCGCGTCGCCCGGCTCGAGCACCGCGCCGCGCGCATGGCGCAGGGCCTCGGCGAACCTCGGGAAGCGCGCATGGTCCGGCGCATGGAAGTCGACCAGGCTGACTGCCTGCCCGGCGGGCGTGTGGTCGAGCGGGCCGATATAGAGGTTCTCCAGCTGCGACGGCGGAAACAGGGTCACCCGGCGGCGCCCGGCAACGACGCAGGCCAGGTTGTCCGGCACGTCCTTATGGGGGCGGGGATGCGGCTGCGGTTGCCGATCCAGACGCTGGCCAGCGGATCGCGGTCGCCGAAGTCGATCGCGTTCTCCGCGCGGAATCCCGGCAGGAACGTATCGACCGTGGTCGAGGCGACGTAGATGGAAGGCGGCGCCGCGTGGTCCAGGTACTTGCGCAGCGTGTCGAGCACGACGGCCAGCGGGATCTTCTCGCGACGGAAGTTGAAGCCGCTGATGTCCTCGTCGTAGAACACGCGGCCGCCGGCCTCGGGTGGCGCCACCGTGGCCACGACCGGCATCCCGCCATGGTCGAAGCGCTTCAGGTAGGCGATGGCGGCAGGCGCGGATTCGCGCGCTGCACGGACCATCGGCCATTGCCCGACCAAGGCCGCGCAGCACCAGCGGCTCGGTGGAGCGGAGCACCTCGTCGGGCAGCGCGTCGGGCGCCATCCCGACCACTTCGTGGATGGACTCAGCGACCGGCAGCACGGCGGCGGTTCATCCGCTCGATCAGGTCGCGGAAACGCGACAGCGATGCCGGCACCATGTAGATGGGCAGCAGATGGCCGGCCTGCGCCAGCCCGGCCAGCGCCTCGCCGTCGAGCGCCTGCAGCCGCGCCTCGTCGATGGTGTGGAAGCCCGCCAGCCGGTTGTGCGAACCGTCGTCCAGCTGGATGTCCAGGACGAAGGACTCCAGCAGCCCGTGCCGCAGCAGCGCGTCGATGAACGGCGGCGTCGCCAGCACGCCGTCGTGCAGGGCAAGCAGCACGGAGCGGACTTCTTCCAGGTAGTCGGTGGCGCCGCCATGGTCGTGGAACAGCGCTTGGCCACCGCCGGCGTGCAGCCGCGGATGGTCAAGATCGACGTGGATCATGCGCTGCTCGCCGGAGGCGCCGATCAGGAACGGCTGGCGCCGGATCGACAGCGGCACGTAGGTGGCATCCCAGCGCGCGCCGTCCAGGAAAGATTGTCGCCATCCTGCAGTCCGAGCAGGACCAGCGGCCGGAAGCCGCCCGCGGCTTCGCGGTGGAAAACGATCGGGTAGTGCCCCTGCACGTTGCGGAACTCGCCGGGAAAGGTGAGCGCGCACATGACGTTGTCGCCGAGAGACGCGCCGTATCCCGCCTCGACGCGCAGGTTCCGGTGGTCGACGTTGTTCAGCAGGACGTTGTTGCTCATCGGCTTTGGTGTGACCAGGCAGGGACGCCGCGTCCCGCGGCATCGTGCCCGATCCATGGGCCTGAAGAAAGCCGGGCCCGTGGATGCGGGCCCGTGGAAGGAAGGGACGCCGTTGCCGGCGACCCTTCTGGACCCCGCGACCTGGCACGCGCCGCGCGGTCCGTGACGCCGGAGAGGGGGCGTCAGAAGCGGTAACGCACGCCGAACATGTAGCGGGGGCCGGTCTGCGTGGCGAACCGGACCATGTTCTCGTGGCGGGCGTGGATGCGCTGGGTCTCGTCGGTGAGGTTGATGCCCTCCAGACTCAACGTCAGGTTCTCCATGACCTCGTAGCTGATGATCGCGTCCACCTGGCCATAGGCTTCGGTCCAGTTCGGATTGGGCGGGGTGCCGCCGCCGCCGATGCCGTTGAGGAACTCGTCGCGCCAGTTGTAGGCCACGCGCACCTGCCAGGCGTTCTTGTCGTAGAAGCCGACCAGGTTGGCCGAGTCGCTCAGGCCGACCATCGGGTACTGGGTACCGAGGTCGCTGTTGTCGAAGGTCAGGCCGGAATCGACCTTGGTGTAGTTCGCCGCCACGCCGAAGCCCGAATCACCGAACACGTGCTGGAGGTTGATCTCGAAGCCGTCGAGGTGGTCGGACCGCTGGTTGGCCGGCGTGGTGATGTCGAACCCGGCGATCGGATCACCCGGCTGGCCGACGATGCTGCCGGTCAGCGCGCCGGACGAGTCGGTACCGGTGACGGTGACACCCGGCGAGTTGGCGTAGTTGGTGAAGATGTAGTTGCGGATGCAGACCATGTCGCCCGCCGCGCAGCCGTTGGCCAGCGCCGCGTTCCAGTAGGCACCACCCACCGGCGTATGCAGTGCGAAGGGCTCCTCGCGCACGATCGTGTCGCTGATGAAGTTCTTGATGTTCTTGCGGAAGTAGCCGATCGAGGCGTAGCTCGATTCGCCGTAGTACCACTCCAGCGACAGGTCGAAGTTGCGCGAGAGGAGCGGCTCCAGGCCCGGGTTGCCGCTGCTGCCGTCGCCGCCGTCGACGCGGACGATGTTGGTAAGGCGCTGGCCGCCCCGGATCTGCTGCCAGCCCGGCCGGCCGATGGTCTCGCTGTAGCTGGCGCGGGTGACGATGTCTTCGCTGAGGTGCCAAGTAAGGTCGAGGTTGGGCAGGAAGTAGTCGTAGTCACCCTGCAGCTCGGTGAAGCCCTGCCCCGGCTGGTAGGTCACGTACAGCTCGTTGGCCGCATCCTGGAGATGCCGTTGGCGATGCGCACCAGCGCCGAGGAGTCGACTTCGGTCTTTTCGTAGCGGACGCCGACGGCCACGTCCAGCGGCATCGACCAGTCGAAGCTGGTCGTGTACTGCAGGTAGGCGCTCTTGGACTTCTCGGTGGTGCGCAGGTCGTCGGTGAACTGCTGCGGCATCTCGTAGCACGAAGCGCAGCCGGAAGCGGCGATGGCGGCCTGGCGCAGGCGCTCGAAGTCGAACACCAAAAATCGTCGGTCCAGGCGGGGTTGTTGCTGTTGCCGAAGCTGTCGAAGTAGCGCGACATGTTGTCCGCGTACCAGATGCTGTCGTCGTAGTCGGCGGGAGAGCCGACGCCACCCCAGTGTCGCGCTGCATCACCGCCGCGGCGGTGCGGTTATTGACCTCGGTGGCGGCGATGCCGAAATCCAGCCCGGAGTAGTCGCCGAACCTGAAGCGGCCATCGGCCTGCAGCTGCTCGACCTCGGACTTGTTGTAGCTGTTCTGGAACACCGAGCCGGTGACCAGTGCATCGGCGGCCTGCACGGCGGTCATGCCCGGCGGCAGGACGACGTTGACGATCGGAATCTCGCCGCTGTAGTCGACGGTGGTATTGCCGCGCACGTAGGCGGCCACGCCGAGCACGCCGGCCGAGCCGAGGTTGCTGTCCGGGCGCGATTCGGCGCTGGAGTTGTGGTAGTCCAGCTCCAGGCTCAGCGAATCGTTGACTTCCCATTCGACGTTGAAGCCGAGCGAGTCGCCGCTGTTCTTCGTGGCCAGCTGCATGCCGCCCATCGACAGGTCGGCGCCGTTGTATTCCTCTTCATAGATGATCGGCGCGGCCACCGGGCCGTCGGTCCACGAGCTGTCGCCGGCGGTCTGGCTGAACCACACCGACAGTTCGCTGCGCTGCTGCTGGACCTTGTTCTCCATGTAGGCGTAGTCCAGCGTCGCGGTGACGCTGTCGCTGGGCGCCCACTGCAGGGTCAACATGCCGTTGGTGCGCTGGCGCTGGACGCCGTTGACGCTGTAGCCGGTGTTCTGCGGGCGCGCGTAGACGTCGTCCGGGCCCGGGCGGTTGGTGATCCGGTTCGAATAGCCCTACCCGGCTGCGGCAGCGCGTTCCAGCTGTTGGAATCGCCGGCGAAGGTGATCCAGCCGTCGGCCACGCTGGCCTGGCTGTAGCCCGACTCGCGCTCCTGGTAGCTGCCGGTGAGGGTGATGCCGAAGGTGCCGTCGGCGTAGGTGTTGCTGAAGATGCCCGACACTTCCGGGGTGACGAGCGCGCCCGGGTAGCTCTGCGGCAGGTTGCGCGCCGAGGTGTCGTGCACGGCCTTGAAGCCGACGTTGGCCAGCGGCTCGCCGATTTCCAGCGGGCGGGCGCTCTTGACGTTCAGCGTGGCGCCGATGCCGCCGGTCGGCAGCTCGGCGCGGCCGGTCTTGTGCACTTCGATCGCGGCGATCGCCTCGGCGGCGACGTTGGCGAAGTCGAAGGAACGCGAGTTCGACGTACCGCCGCCGCCCGGGCCGAGGTTCGACGCCGGCATCTGCCGGCCGTTGAACAGGACCAGGTTGAAGTCCGGGCCGATGCCGCGGACGGTGACCTTGGAACCCTCGCCGCTGGACGTGCGGTCGATCGACACGCCGGAGATGCGCTGCAGCGCCTCGGCCAGGTTGGTGTCGGGGAACTTGCCGATGTCCTCGGCAACGATGCCGTCGACGATGCCCTGCGCGTCGCGCTTGAGGTTCATCGACGAGGTGAGGCTGGCGCGGATGCCGGTCACCACCACCGTATCCAGCTCGGTGGGGTCAGCGGTGGCGCTGGAACTGGCCGCCTGGCCGCGGTCCTGCGCGGCGGCGTGGGTCGCTGGCGCCAGCGCCAGCAGCAACGCCGACGCGAGCAGCCAGCCTGGCGGGCATGGCTTGTACGTGCTTCATGGATCTTCCCTCCCGGAATCTCACGAATTCGATTTGAGTTGTGGCCGGCGGCTGCCCCCGGACAGCCGTCAACGCGGCGGATTAGAGGCAGTGCCTGACAGCGTTGTCAAACGACCCGTTCCGCAGCCGCGGAAAACACCGGAAAAGTGGGAAAACCGCCGCATCTTCATGCTGCAAGGCAACACAAAACAGCGCTGTCATGCGCAAAATTACGGGTAGGTATTCCAGAATGTTAGCGCTATCTCTTTGATTTTTATCGAACGGCGCCGCCTTGCCTTTGAAGCCGGGATTGCGATGCCCCCGGATCAGCCTCGAACCGCCCCGGCTTTCGCGTGCCTGAAACCGGCCCGATTCTCGCCCTGTCGCGTGAAATCACGTTACATGAATATTCGAGAAGTTAAATACATTTAAGAGACAATGACGGATTTCCAGTTTTCCATGTCTTGCCACTTAGACAACGTTGTCAGTCTATAGGACAGTTTCGGACAACAGGTGGACATCCGGGGCCACCGGGGTGACGCGCGGTGACCTTCAGGACAGCCCGGGGGCCGCGCAGCGGCGGCGCCTACAATCCGGTTTCCGATCCCGAACTCCCCTCCCCAGCGCATGCGCCTCGTCTTGCCGGTCCTGCTGATGACCCTGTTCGCCACCGCCCCGCTGCACGCCACCAAGCTGACCCTCGAAGCAATCACCGGCCCGGCCCCGCTGTCCGGCCCGACCCTGATGAAGCCGCAGATCTCGCCCGATGGCGCACGGGTGACCTTCCTGCGCGGCAAGGACAGCGACCGCAACCGCCTGGACCTGTGGGAATACGACATCGCCAGCGGCCAGACCCGGCTGCTGGTCGATTCCAGCGCGGTCGCGCCCGGCACCGAGGCGCTCAGCGACGAGGAGAAGGCGCGCCGCGAGCGGCAGCGCATCGCCGGCTACTCCGGCATCGTCGACTACCAGTGGGCGCCCAGCGGGCGCGCGTTGCTGTTCCCGCTCGGCGGCGAGCTGTATTTCCACGACCTCGACAAGGCCGGCGGCACCGCAGTGCGCAGGCTCACCAGCGGCAGGGGCTTCGCCACCGACCCGCGCATTTCGCCGCGCGGCGGCTTCGCCAGCTTCATCCGCGCGCGCAACCTGTGGGTGATCGACCTTACCAGCGGCGATGAGGCCCAGCTCACCCACGACGGCAGCGATACGATCGCCAGTGGCGTGGCCGAGTTCGTCGCCGACGAGGAAATGAATCGCCACACCGGGTACTGGTGGGCGCCTGACGACAGCGCGATCGCGTTTGCGCGCATCGACGAATCACCGGTACCGGTGCAGAAACGCTACGAGGTCCATGCCGATCGCACCGACGTGGTCGAGCAGCGCTATCCGGCCGCCGGCGACCGCAACGTCATCGTGCGCCCTGGGCGTGGTCGCGCCCCGGGCGAACGCGAAGCCGCAGTGGATCGACCTCGGCCCCGGGCAGGACATCTACCTGGCCCGGGTCGACTGGCGCGACCCGCAGCGGCTGACCTTCCAGCGCCAGTCGCGCGACCAGAAGACGCTCGAACTGGTCGAGGCGACCCTGGCCACGGGTGCGCAGCGCATCCTCGCCACCGAGACCTCGAAGACCCGGGTGCCGCTGCACGACAGCCTGCGTTTCCTGCCCGACGGCCGCTTCCTGTGGTCGTCGGAACGCAGCGGCTTCCAGCACCTGTACCTTACCTCGGAGGACGGCGCCACGCCGGCTCGGATCACATTCGTGCCGCTGACCTCGGGCGACTGGGTGGTCGACGAGGTGCTCGCACTGGATCCGCAGGCCGGCCACATCTGGTTCTCCGGCACGAAGGATTCGCCGCTGGAGAAGCACATCTACCGCGTGCCGCTGGGCGGTGGCGCGATCGAGCGCCTGTCGCAGCCGGCCGGCACCCACGCGGCCAGCTTCGCGCGCAACGCCACCGTCTATGTCGACAGCTGGTCCGGCACCGGCACGCCGCCGCAGATCGAACTGTTCCGCAACGACGGCACGAAGCTGGCGACCCTGTTGCGCAACGACCTTACCCGACGCAGGCCATCCCTACGCGAAGTACCGCGACGCGCAGCGCCCGGTCGAGTTCGGCACGCTCACCGCCGCCGATGGCCACACCCCGCTGCACTACAGCGTGATCAAGCCTGAAGGCTTCGATCCGGCGAAGAAGTACCCGGTGGTGGTCTTCGTCTACGGTGGCCCGGCTTCGCAGAAGGTGACCCGCGCCTGGGCGACGGGCGGCGACGCGCTGTTCAACCAGTACCCGGCCCAGCAGGGCTACGTGGTGTTCTCCGTGGACAACCGTGGCACGCCGCGGCGCGGCCGCGACTTCGGCGGCGCGCTGTATGGCCGCCAGGGGCACGGTGGAAGTGGACGACCAGCTGCGCGGCATCGACTGGCTGAAATCGCAGCCCCGGGTCGATCCGGCGCGGATCGGCGTGCACGGCTGGTCCAACGGCGGCTACATGACGTTGATGCTGCTCGCCCGCACCGACGCCTACGCCTGCGGCGTGGCCGGCGCGCCGGTCAGCGACTGGGGCCTGTACGACAGCCACTACACCGAACGCTACATGGATTTGCCGGGACGCAATCCGGATGGCTACCGCGATGCGCGCGTGCTGACCCACGTCGATGGACTGGTTGGCGCGGACGCGCCGAAGCTGCTGCTGATCCACGGCATGGCCGACGACAACGTGCTGTTCACCAACTCCACCACGGTGATGTCGGCGCTGCAGCAGCGCGGCCAGTCGTTCGAACTGATGACCTACCCCGGTGCCAAGCACGGCCTGTCGGGCAAGGACGCGCTGCACCGCTACCGGCTGGCGGCGGACTTCTTCGGCCGCTGCCTGAAACCCTGAGCGGCAACACGTTGCGGGACGTCGACGGCCGGGACGCTCCCGCCCACGACGGGGATCAGCGCGGCGTGGCCGGGGGCGTGGACGGCCCGACGGGTTCCACGGCCGGAAGCGGCGTGGGCATGGTCGGCACCGCCTCGGGCGGCACCCAGATCGCCATGCCCGCGGCCATGCGCTGCTGGGTCGGGATGCCGATGCCGACGCCGCCGTAGGAGCTGCTGCCCCAGCTGCCGCCGCCTACCGACACGCCACCGCCCGAGTTGCCCGAGGTACCCACGCCCATCAGCACCACGCCGTTGGCGCCCAGTGCCGCGGCCTCGGCCTTCAGGCGCGTGATCGCCGAGTCGGTCTGGCCCCGGGTGCCGAACCCGATCGCACTGCTGGCTTCGATCTGGGCGATCTCCTGCGAACCCGGCGGTACCGAGGTGTAGATCCTGACTTGGGCCGGGTCGATCGGCGGCCGTGCCTTACCGATCATCACCTTGGAGGCCCCGGCGCAACCGGCCAGGGCCAGCATGAACACGAGAGCGAGGATCAGGCGGTGCATGGTCGGTCCCCTGCAGGGTGTCGAGGTGGCCATCTTCGGCCGGCCCGGGTGAATCGGCCGCGAACCCCTGGACTCCCGCGCGGCGCGGTATCGGCGGCAACGGTCGCGGACCGGGGCCCCAGCGGCTATCGTGCGCGGCCTTGCGCCACGTCGCAACGCCACCGCCCCCGCATGATCGTCCGCCCCCGTCCCCGCAGCTGGCAACTCCTGTACATCATGCGCGGCTCCATCGTGCCGGCGATCGCGCCGAAGGTGGCGGTGATCTTCCTGCTCGGCCTTATCGTGTCGCTGCTGTGCGCGCACCTGCCCCTGCACGCCATCGACCGGCTGGGCGTGGCGCCGTTCACCCTGCTCGGCCTTAGGCGCTGTCGATCTTCCTGAGCTTCCGCAACAACGCCTGCCACGAGCGCTGGTGGGAAGGCCGCAAGCTGTGGGGCCAGCTGGTGCACGAGAGCCGCAGCCTGGCCCGCGAATGCAATGCGCTGCTGGCCGATGATCCGCGCCTGCAGCGGCGCGTGCTGCGGCTGGCGGCGGGCTTCGCCCATGCGCTGGCCGCGCGGCTGCGTCACGGCGACGCCCGCGCCGCGGCGGCGACATGGCTCGACCCGCATCAGGCCGCGCACCTGGCGCAACGCGGGAACGTGCCCGACGCCCTGCTCGGCCTTATCGCCGCGGAACTGGCGGTACCCCTGCGCGAGGGGCGCCTGTCGCCCTATCTCTACACCGTGTTCGAGGCGCGGCTGGCGGCGATGTCGGCCATCCAGGCCGGCTGCGAGCGGATCCTGACCACGCCGCTGCCGTTCGCCTACACCCTGCTGCTGCATCGCTTCGCCTTACTGTTCTGCGTGCTGCTGCCGCTGGGCCTTAGTCGGCGCGCTGGGCTGGGCCACGCCGTTCGCGTCGGCGCTGCTCGCTTACGCGTTCTTCGGCCTGGACCGGCTCGGCGACGAGATGGAGGATCCGTTCGGACTGGAGCCCAACGACCTGCCGCTGGACGCGCTCGCGCGGATCATCGAGATCGACCTGCTCGACGCGCTGGGCGAGCGGCCGCTGCCGGCGCCGCTGCAACCGCAGGACTACGTGCTGCGCTGAGCGGACCGGCCCGCGCGGGGGGCCGGCGTATCATGGGTGCCTGTTCTTGCCGGAGCCGCCGATGAGCTTTCCCCATGTCCGCCTGCGCCGCATGCGCCGCGACGAGTTCTCGCGCCGGCTGATGCGCGAGCATGTGCTGACCGCCAACGACCTGATCTATCCGGTGTTCGTGCACGAGGAGAAGGGCCGCGCGCCGGTGCCGTCGATGCCGGGCGTGGAGCGGCTGTCGATCGACGAGCTGCTGCGCGTGGGCGAACAGGCGCTGGAACTGGGCGTACCCGTACTCGACCTGTTCGGCGTGCCCGACGCGACGGCCAAGACCGCCGACGGCCGTATCGCCTGGGACGAGGACGGGATCATCCCGCGCGCGATCCGCGCGCTGAAGTCGCGCTTCCCCGAGCTGGGCGTGATGACCGACCGGCCTGGACCCGTACACCACCCACGGCCAAGGACGGCCTGATCGACGAGTCCGGCTACATCCTCAACGACGCCACCATCGAGGCGCTGGTCAGGCAGTCGCTGGTCCACGCCGCCGCCGGCGTCGACATCCTCTCGCCGTCGGACATGATGGACGGGCGCATCGGCGCGATCCGCGAGGCGCTGGAAGCGGCCGGCTTCATCAACACCCGGATCATGTCGTACGCGGCCAAGTACGCCAGCGCGTTCTACGGCCCGTTCCGCAGCGCGGTCGGCAGCGCCGGCAGCCTCGGCAAGGGCAACAAGTTCACCTACCAGATGGACCCGGCCAACTCGGACGAGGCCCTGCGCGAAGTCGAGCTGGATATCGCCGAGGGTGCGGACATGGTCATGGTCAAGCCGGGGCTGCCGTACCTGGACGTGATCCGGCGGGTGAAGGACGCCTTCGGCGTGCCGACCTTCGCCTACCAGGTCAGCGGCGAATACGCGATGCTCAAGGCTGCCTCGGCCAACGGCTGGATCGACGAGAAGGCCTGCGCGATGGAAGCGCTGCTGGCGTTCAGGCGTGCCGGCGCCGACGGCGTGCTCACCTACTACGCGCTGGACGCGGCGCGCTGGTTGCGGGAGGGCTGACCAAGGCGCGGGCGCCGCACGCGGCGGCCGACCGTGGCGGTGCCAGGCGCGGCCGGCGGCGGGCCGACGCAGCGCGCGCCGGCCGATCCTGCACGACGCCAGCGCTGGCGGCGCCAGCCCTCGGCGGAACGGGCATCCGCATCCGGCGTCATATCGTCATGAACAATCCTCCTCGCGCGTCCGCTTGCGGACGCGCGGGACCGCCGGCTTGCTCCTCTACCATCCGCGCTCCTGTTGCCACCCCGCGGGCGATCCGAGTGCCGACGACGTTCAAGAACCTCCTGTTCCAGCTGCACTGGTTATTGGGCATCAGCGCCGGCCTGGTGCTGGCGGTGATGGGACTGAGCGGCGCGCTCATGTCCTTCGAGGAGGAACTCCTGCGCCAAGGCCAATCCGGCGCTGGCGGCCACCGCGGCCCGCCACGCCGCCGGACACGCGCCGGTCACGCTGCCGGAGCTGTCGCGGCGGCTGGCACTGGACGGCGGTCCGCCTCCGGTGCGGATCCTGCTCGACCCCACCGGCCAGCGCGCTTCCAGCGTGCGCCTACCCGGCGCGGACGAACGCACGCTGTACTTCGACCCGCACAGCGGTGAAGCGCTGCCGGCGCCGCGGCTGCAGGGACTGTTCGAATTCACCGAAGACCTGCACCGGCGCCTGACCGCCGGCGAGCGCGGCAAGGCCATCACCGGGGTGAGCGTGCTCGCGCTGCTGTTCTTCTGCGTGTCCGGGCTGTACCTGCGCTGGCCGCGGCAATGGTGGAGCGCGCGCGCCGGTGGGCGGTGGAATGGAACCGCAGCGGACGCAGCTTCCTGTGGAGCCTGCATTCGGTGGCCGGCACCTGGTGCCTGCTGGTGTACCTGCTGATCGCGCTCACCGGCCTGTACTGGTCCTACGGTTGGTACCGCGAGGGACTGGTCAGCGTGCTCGGCGGCGATCCGCCCGTGCGCGGCAAGCCCAGCGCGCCGGCGGCGGTGGATCTCACCCGGGTGCAGGCAAGCCTGGACGGGATTCCGCAAGCGCGCCGCAGCGTGCTGGACCTGCGCGCGCCCAACCGCCCCGGGCAGCCGCTGTCGGTGCGCATCCCGCCCGCCGACCCGGCGCACAGCCGCGCTTACGACATCCTGGAACTCGATCCGGCCAGCGGCGAGATCCGCCGCCAGCTGCGCTACGACGAACAACCGACCGGGCGCCGGCTGCTGTCGAGCATCTTCGCGCTGCACTCGGGCAGTTTCTTCGGGCTGCCGGGCCGGATCGCGGTGATGCTGGCCAGCCTGTGCATGTCCGTGTTCTTCGTCACCGGCTGGATGCTGTACCTGGACCGCCGGCGCAAGAAGCGCGCGCTGCGCTCGGCCCGCGCGGGAGTGCCGGCCGCCGCCGTCTTGGCGAACCCTGGCTGGTCGGCTTCGCCAGCCAGAGCGGTTTCGCCGAGCGCCTGCCTTTGCAGGCCCGCCGGCCAGCTGCAGGCCGCCGGCTTCCCGGCGCAGGTGGGCCGCTGGCCCAGCTCGATGCCACCCAGCTGGGCGCCGCGCGGCGCGCGCTGTTCGTGGTCAGCACCTTCGGCGACGGCGAGCCACCGGACGCGGCGCGCGCGTTCGAACGCCGGATCCTGCGCCAAGGCCCATTCGCTGCCGGAACTGGGATATGCGCTGCTGGCCCCGGCGATCGCCAGTACGAACGCTTCTGCGGCTTCTCGCGGCGCGTGGAGCAGTGGCTGTCCGGACAGGGCGCGCAGGCGCTGTTCCCCACCGTGGAAGTGGACAACGCCGATCCGGGGGCATTGCAGCGCTGGCAGCGGCAGCTGGCGCAGATCACCGGGATCGACGCCGCCGCGCCGGCCACGGACGCGGCACTGGACGCATGGACGCTGGCCGGGCGCGAACTGCTCAACCCCGGCAGCGCCGGCGCGCCGGTGTGGCGGATCGACCTGCAGCCGCCCGCGGACGCCACCCGCTGGCGGGCCGGCGACATCCTCGAAGTGCAGCCGGCGTCGCCGGCAGCGGACGTGCGCGCGGCGCTGGCGTTGCTGGCCCCACCCCGACGCGGCGGTGCAGGTCGACGGCATCGGCATGCCGTTGCACGTGGCAGCCGCGGAACGGGTATTGCCCGCCTCGCCCATCGACGCGCCGGTCGCGCATGGAACCGGCGCGCAGGCCTGGCTGGACGCGCTGCCGCGACTGCCACTGCGCGAGTACTCGATCGCCTCGGTCGCCAGCGATGGCGTGCTGCAGCTGGTGGTACGGCTGGCGACGCGTGCCGACGGCCGTTCCGGTACTTAAGATCGGCCTTAGCTCGGCCTGCACGCGACGCCCGGCCAGTCGATCCACGCGCGGGTGCGCGCCAATCCCGGCTTCCGCCGCACGGGCGACGGCCCGCTGCTGCTGGTCGGCAACGGCACCGGCATCGCCGGCCTGCGCAGCCTGCTGCGCGAGGCCGCGCACGCCGGCGTGCATGGCCACTGGCTGCTGTTCGGCGAACGCTCGGCCGCACACGACCGGCTGTTCGACGCCGAACTGCGCCAATGGCACGACAGCGGCCACCTGCGCCGGCTTGACCTTAGCGTTCTCCCGCGACCAAGGCCGACAAGGTCTATGTGCAGCACCTGCTGGCCGGGGCCGGCGAACAGGTCCGCGCCTTCCTCGCGGCGGGAGCCACGATCCACGTCTGCGGCAGCCTGCAGGGCATGGCCCAGGGCGTGGACGAAGCGCTGCGCACGCTGCTGGGCGCGGAGGAACTCGAACGCCTTACCCGCCGAGGGCCGCTACCGGCGCGACGTGTACTGAGCACGGGCCGACGCTTCCGCCACGCGCGGAGCGTGGGCCGGGAACGTGGACGGGCGGGGCGCGCCGGAGCCCCGATTCGGGCGACGCGCTCAGCCGGCCGGCGGCAGGCAGCCGTCCCCGCCGCGGCGGGTCGGCAGCACGATCCGGTACAGGTCGGACTTGCCGGCCCCGGGCGAGCGCGCCGAACCGGTCACCGTGCCCTCGCCCGGGCGCGACGGGTCGGCCACCGGGGCCCGGGTGTAGCCGTCCCCGGTATTGAACGACAGCGTCCATGGCACGGACCCGGCGTAGCCGCTGCCATCGCAGGCGGCCACGTACAGCCGCGCGATGCCCGCCGCCTCGTCGCCGCGCGAGAACAGCAGCGCACGGCCGCCGTCCAGCCAGGCCGCGTCGATCTCGTCGGCGGTGGTGTTCACCCCGGGCAGCGGCGTCGCCGCCATCGCGCCCTGCAGCGACGCGCGGTACAGGTCGTAGCCGCCGGCACCGCCGCGGCGGTCGCTGGAGAACAGCAGGCCCTGTCCGTCGGCCGCCGGGGTGGGCGAACGCTCGTTGCCACGCGTGTTGATGCCGTCGCGCAGCCGCTGCGGCGTGCCGAAGCCGCCACCGTCCCCGACCGCGACCCGGTACAGGTCGCGTCCGCCGGCGCCACCGGTACGGTCGGACACGAAGTACAGCCAGCGCCCATCGGCACTGAACATCGGCTCGGCTTCAAGCGCGGCGGTGTTGAACGGCAACGGCTGCGGATCGAGCCAGCGGCCGTTTTCGTTGCGCGCCTGCCACAGGTCGCCGCCACCGGGCCCACCGGCGCGATCGCTGCCCCAGACCATGCGTTTGCCGTCGGGCGCGACGCTGCCGCGCAGTTCGGCGTCGCGGGTGGACACCGTCCAGATGCCCTCGATGCCGTACTCGGCAAGCTGCGCCAGCGCCGGGGCGGAGAGTAGACTGCAGGCGACGGCGACGCCCCGTGCACGCTTCATGGTGTTCGCTCCCGGCAGTTTTTCCCTGACCCGCGGATTCTTACCACGCCATGTCCATCGCCCGATACGCCGTCTTCGGCCATCCGATCAGCCACTCGCTTTCGCCCCGCATCCACGCCGCCTTCGCCCGCCAGCTCGGCATCGCGCTGGAATACACCGCCATCGACGCGCCGCCGCAGGATTTCGCCGCCACGCTTGAGCACTTCGCCGGCGAGGGGGACGCGGCGGCAACGTGACCCTGCCGCTGAAGGAGGCCGCATACGCGCTGTGCGCGCGGACCACCGACCGCGCCCGGCGCGCCGGCGCGGTCAACACGCTCACCCGCAACGACGGCCAGTGGCATGGCGACAACACCGACGGCGCCGGCCTGGTGCGCGACCTGACCGGGCGCCACGGCGCGGACCTGCGCGCACGGCGCGTGCTGCTGCTGGGAGCCGGCGGCGCCGCGCGCGGCGTGGCCCCGGCTCTGCTGGATGCCGGCATCGGGGAACTGGTCGTGGTCAACCGCACGCCGGAACGCGCCGACGCGCTGGCCGACGCGCTGGGCGAGCCGGCCCGCGCCCATTCGCGCTACTGGCAGGACCTGCGCGAACTGGGCGACTTCGAACTGATCGTCAACGCCACCTCCGCCGGCCGCGGCGAGGGCTCCGGCTTCAGCGCGCCGCTGTCGCTGGTCAACAGCCGCACCCTGGCCGTGGACGTGAACTACGGGGAAGCGGCGATCGACTTCCTCGCCCAGGCCCGCGCCGCCGGCTGCCACGACGTGGTCGACGGCCTGGGCATGCTGGTCGAGCAGGCGGCGGAAGCATTCGAGCACTGGCACGGCGTGCGCCCGCAGACCGATGCCTGCTACGCCGCGCTGCGCGAGCGCGACCCGGTGCTGGTCACCGCGGACTGAGGCCGTCCGCGACCGGCGGCTGAACCGCAACCGGGCCGATTGCGCGTTTTTCGACCGCGTTCACGGCACAGCCGGGCGACGCGCGGTATCCAACGCGCATGCCGCGACGGTTGCTCCGTCGCACCGCCCGACAGGAGCCACCCATGCATCGCACCACCGCCATTTCGTCCGTGCTCCTTGGCCAGCCTGCTGGCCCTGCCCGCGCTGGCCGCCCCGCCTGAAGGCAAGGGACACAAGAAGGACAAGGACAGCCACGCGTACAGCCACGCCGAACCGGCCGCTGTCCACGTCGACGCCGACATCGGCGGCCTGGGCTCGATCTCCATCAGCACCGGCGACGCGCGGCGCATCGCCGAGCGCCATGGTTACGTCGGCTATGCCGCCCTGCCCCCATAAGGCATCCGCAAGAACCTCGCACGCGGCAAGCCGCTGCCGCCGGGCATCGCCAAGAAAATGGTGCCGGGGCCGATGCTGCGCGAACTGCCGGTCTACCACGGCCATGAGTGGCGCGTCGCCGGCGACGACCTGATCCTGGTGTCGCTGGGCAATGGCCTTATCGTCGAAGTGATGGGCGACATCTTCCGCTGACCGGCCGTTGACCCGGACGTCGTTCGGGGGCTTCCTTGCGGCGGTGGCACGCACTGGTGCCGGACCGGGCTAGCATGGCGGCATGAGACTTCTGCCGACCCTGCTGCTCGCCGCGACCATCGTCGCACTCCTGCCTGCGGATGCATCCGCGGCCACGCCGGCCGCTACGCGGCCCCGTGCCCGCGACGCCGGCATCGTCATCGGCTCGCTGCCGACTGGCCCCGGCAACGCGATCACCGACGTCGCCGGCGTCGGCGTCGGCCATGCCACGCTGGCGCAGGGCACGCGCTTCAACACCGGCGTGACCGCGATCGTCCCGCACCGCGGCAACGTCTACCTGGAGCGCGTGCCGGCGGCGATCGTGGTCGGCAACGGCTTCGGCAAGCTGCTTGGCGTGACCCAGGTACAGGAACTGGGCGAACTGGAAACGCCGGTACTGCTGACCGGCACGCTGGGCGTGTGGAAGGTCGCCGACGCGCTGACCACCCACCTGCTCTCCCAGCCCGGCATGGAACAGGTGCGCTCGATCAATCCGGTCGTCGGCGAAACCAACGACGGCTACCTCAGCGACATCCGCGCACGCCCGGTGGGCACGGTGCAGGTCGAACAGGCGCTGGCACGGCTGTCTTACGGCGAGGTCGAGGAAGGCGCGGTCGGCGCCGGCGCCGGCACGGTCGCGTTCGGCTGGAAGGGCGGCATCGGCACCAGCTCGCGCCGGCTCGAAGCGGCGCAGGGCGGCTACACCGTCGGCGTGCTGGTGCAGAGCAATTTCGGCGGCCACCTGACCGTGGCCGGCGTACCGGTGTGGAAGACGCTGCCCGATCCGGCGCAGGTCGCGCGCGCGCTGCAGCCGGCGCCCTCGACCGGCGACGGCAGTATCATGATCGTGGTCGCCACCGATGCACCGCTGGATCCGTCCGCGCTGCGGCGCCTTACCAACCGCGCGCTCACCGGCCTTACCCCGCACCGGCTCGAACATGTCCAACGGCTCGGGCGACTACGTCATCGCCTTCTCCACCGCCGCGCAGAACCGCCGCCGCGCCGATGTGGCGGTGCAGCCGGCCACCAGCGTCGCCAACGACCGGATGACGCCACTGTTCCAGAGCCACCGCCGAGGCGACCGAGGAGGCGATCCTCAACTCGCTGCTGCGCGCGCATACCGTCGAAGGCCACCGGGGCATCGCCCCGGCGCTGCCGCTGGCGCCGCTGCTGGACGCGCTGGACGCGGCGGGAGCGCGCGCGACGCCCTGAGCGGGACTGCCGACGATGTGCCCGCCGGCCATTCCCGCGCCAGGATAGCCGCGGTCGCAATCGGAATAGCCGGCGGCGCCCGCCGCCGCCGCCGCACCGCTACGATCATCGGCATGAAACGCTTCCTGCTCGCCTGCCTGCTGCTCGCCGCCGCCCTCACCGCGCCCGCCCTCGCCCAGGGCCAGTTCAAGGTCCTGGTCGTGGCCATTCCCAACCGCTACCACAACGACTATGCGGTAGTGGCCAAGCCGCAATTCGAACGGATGGCGCAGGCGCACGGCTTCGACCTGGACTGGCGCTGGAACACCACGCCGTTCGATGGCGACCTCTCCAGCTACGCAGCGATCGTCCTGCTCAATACGCCGGGCGACGAACTCAGGGCGCGCAGCGCGCGGCGCTGGAAGCCTACGTGCGCGCCGGTGGCGGCGTGGTGGCGGTGCATCGCGCGCTGATCTTCAATCCGCCCGGCGACTGGCCGTGGTTCGAGAAGCTGGTCGGGCGCACGTTCCGGATCCACCCGATGGTGCAGACCGCGACGGTGCGGGTGGAGGACGCGTCGTTCCCCGCCGCGTTCGGCCTGCCCGCGCGCTGGGTCTGGACCGACGAGTGGTACGAGTTCAACGAGGCGCTGGTGCCGGACCTGCGCACCGTGCTGTCGGTGGACGAGCGCAGCTACGACCCGACCCGGATCTGGCCGGGGCAGGTCGCACGCGGCATGGGCGCGACGCATCCGGTGGCCTGGTACCACGCCTACGACGGCGGGCGCGTGTTCGTCACCGCGCTCGGCCATACCCCGGCGCTGTACGAGGACCGGCTGTACCTGGAGCACCTCTACGGCGGACTGTGGTGGGCCGCCACCGGCAAGGGCATCGATCCGAAGCCGCGCGCTGGCGGGCGCTGAGGCCTCGCAGCGTCAACCCGCCGACGGCTTGTAGAGGGCCGCGTTGATGCAGGCGAACACGCTCACCACGAACCAGCCGAACGGCAGCAGCGACAGGGTCATCAGCCAGGTCACCACGAAGGCGGCACAGGCGAAGAGGAACCAGAGGATCGCGGAGAGCAGGCGTCCTGGATCAGCTGGCCGAGGCCCGGGATGAAGAAGCTGCACAGCGCGGCGATCACGTTGCCGGTCGAACCCTGTCCCATCGCCCGCTCCCTTTGTCGTGGATGCCGGCCACAGGCTACAGCAGTCCGTCGCGCTTGACCGCCAGGTAGCGTTCGACCAGCGCCGCGGGCAGGTCCGCCGGGGCGACGTCCAGGTCATCACCCCATGCTGGCGCAGCGCGTCATGCGCGGCGGCGCGCTGCTGCAGGTAGTGCGCGGTGGCGCCGGCGGTGACCGCCGCGTCCAGGTCGCCGATCGCGGCGGCGTCCAGGTCGCGTCCAGCACCTGCTCGCGCAGGCTGGCCACGCACACCAGATGCCGGCGCTGCAGCAGGTGCACGGCGGCCAGCAGTTCCTCGCTGTCCTCGTCGCGCACGTTGGTCGCCAGCATCACCAGCGCGCGGCGTGGCTGGCGGCGGGCCAGCTCGGCGGCCAGCGCCAGGTAGTCGGTCGCCACCGCCTCGGGCTGCAGGTCGTAGCTGGCACGCAGCAGGGCATCGAGCGCACCCATGCCGCGCTTGGGCGGCACCCAGCGCGCAGGGCCGCCACCGGCCATCAGCCCGACCGCATCGCCCCGGCGCAGGCCCAGCCAGGCCACCACCAGCGCCGCGTTGAGCGCGTGGTCGAAGTGCGACAGGCCGCCTTCGCTGGCCAGCATGCGCCGGCCGGTGTCGACCACCAGCAGCAGCTGCTGGTTGCGCTCTTCCCAGTATTCGCGCGAGACCAGCTTGCGCGCCCGCGCGGTGGCCTTCCAGTCGATCCGGCGCAGGCTGTCGCCAACGCGGTACTCGCGCATCTGCTGGAAGTCGGTGCCTTCACCGCGCCGGCGGCGCACGTGCGCCCCCACCAGGCGCGAGGCCTGCTCGGCGCTGAGCAGGGCCAGCCGCGCCAGCGGTGCGAAATCCGGATATACGCGCACCTGCTGCGGCGTGCCGGCGATGCGCGACTGCGTCCACAGCCGCAGCGGTGAACGCAGGCGCAGCTGCGTGCCCGGGAACTCCGCCAGGCCGCGCGCGGCGGCGGTGAGGCGGTAGCGAAGCAGCGTCGCCTTACCCGGCATCACGCGGACGCGCTGCGGCAGGCCTTCGACCGGCCAGCCTTCCGGATGCAGGTCGAACACCTCGACCCGCTGGCCGCGCGCGGCCACGATGCGCAGCTCGACCTGGCGGCGATGGCCGACCGGCAGCGCCTCGGGCAGCTGCCGCTCCACGCCGGGGGTCGGCCGGCGGCGCAGCCACAGCGCGTCGACCAGCGCCAGCAGGGCCAGGCCCGCGCCGGCGCTCCACCACGCGATCATCGGCGCGTGGCCGGACAGCACCAGCGCGCCGAGCGCGGACCAGGCGGCCAGCAGCAGCAACAGCGCGAGGCTCGGCCTCATCGGCCGTCCTGCCCGCGGCGTGCGGCCCCGAGGGTCACTGCCGCGGCGCCTCGACCCGGGCCAGCAACGCGTGCAGCACGTCATCCACCGACTGGCCGTCGATCTGCAGCTCCGGCGCCAGCATGATCCGGTGGCGCAGCGCCGGCAGGGCGATCGCACGCACGTCGTCCGGGGTGGCGAAGTCGCGGCCGCCGAGCACCGCCTGCGCACGCGCGGCGCGGACCAGGCGATGCTGCCGCGTGGCCCCGCACCCAGCGCGATGCCTGGCGACTTGCGCGTGGCGGTCACGATCCGCACCGCGTAGTCGAGCACCGCCGGATCGACCGTCACCTGCGCGGTTCCGTGCTGCATCGCCAGCACCTCGTCAGCGCCGAGCACGCGCTGGACCTGCGACAGGTCGAAGTCACCACCGCTGCGACCGCTGGTGGCCGCCTCGACCAAGGCGCTTCTCGTCCTCCGGTTTCGGATAGCCGATCAGCACCTTGAGCAGGAAGCGGTCCAGCTGCGCTTCCGGCAGCGGTAGGTGCCCTCCTGCTCGACCGGGTTCTGCGTGGCCAAGGGCCATGAACGGCGGCGCCAGCGCGAACGAGCGGCCTTCGATCGTCACCTGCCCTTCCTGCATCACCTCCAGCAGCGCCGACTGGGTCTTGGCTGGGGCCCGGTTGATCTCGTCGGCCAGCAGCAGGTGGGTGAACACCGGGCCGCGGCGGATCTTGAAGCTCTCGGTCTTCGGGTCGTAGACGGCGTGGCCGCTGACGTCGCTGGGCATCAGGTCCGGGGTGAACTGCACCCGCGCCCAGTCCAGCTCCAGGCCTGGCCCAGCGCGCGCACCAGCAGGGTCTTGCCCAGCCCGGGCACGCCTTCGATCAGCACGTGGCCGCCGGCGAGCAGGGCGACCAGCACCTGGTCCAGCGCCTTATCCTTACCGACGAAGGCCTTGGCCACTTCATTGCGGATCGATTCCACGCGCCCGCACAGGGCATCGCCGGTGATCATCTCGGCGTCGGTCTGGTTCATAGCCGGTTCCTCATCTGGATCAGGGTGCGCACGCGCGCGAAATAGGTATGGCGGTCCCAGGTGCCGGCGCGGGTCAGCGCGTCGCGGACGGTGGTGTGCGGGTACTGCAGGCGTTCGGCCAGCGCGTGCACGCGCGCCTCGCCCGACAGCGCGGCGGTGGCCGGGTCGCGCCGGCGCAGCCGCGCCATAAACGCCTCGCGCACCGCGTCGTAGAGCAATGGCGACTGCCCGTGGCGCAGCAGCAGGGCGCCGCTGGCACGCAGGTGTTCGTGCAGCGAGCGGCGCGCGCCGGCAGGCGACGGCAGCCACGGGCCGAAGCGCTGCCCATGCCGCCACAGCCAACCGGCCAGCAGCAGCGCCAGCGGCAGCCACAACGGCCAGCCGTCGCGGGCCAGCCGCCGCCACAACGACTCGGGCGCGGTGTCGTGGACCAGGGTGCACGGTGCCGCGCCCGTAGTTGGGCGCGAGCAGTTGCCGGGCGAGGGCCGGTGGGTGGCTTCGCCGAGTGCGTCGTTGTCGAGGAAGTCGAAGTCGGCGACGACGTCGACCGTGCCCTTGCCGTGGCTGAGGCGGGCGAACACGTAACCGTCGTCGGCATCGCCCCACGCCCGGCGCGGAGTGGTGCCATCGCGCAGGGAGAACCGCCAGCCCGCGCACAGCTCCACGTGTTCTTCCTCCCCTTCACCTGCAGGGCGGCGCACTCCGACGGGTGCAGCGCATCGACCCCCAGTGCCCGCATCAGCGCGGGTGGCGCGGGCGCTTCGCCGTCGTCGTCATCGGCCGGGTCCGGTGGCGGCGTGCGCAACAGCAGGTGCCCGCCCGTGGCGACCCAGTCCAGCAATCGCCCGACCACCGCCGGATCCGACAGTCCGGCGACGTCGCCGTACAGCAGCACGGTATCGCCGGGCCTGGCGGTGAAGCGGTCCGGTTGCAGGCGCTGCCGCGTTTCCGCCGCCACGCCGTCGGCGCGCAGCGTTTCGCGCAATGCGTACAGCGGATTCCAGACCGCCTCGCCGCGCGGCGGCTGCGGCACCTGGCGTTCGACCCGCTCGTGGGTATGCAGGAACCAAGGCCATGCCAGCGGCGATGACCGCGCCCGTGGCCAGCACCAGCAGCGTGCCCAGCAGCCAGCTCCGCATGGCCGGCCTCATCGCTGCCACTCCCACTGCAGGCTGGCCGCATCCAGCAGCGCCTCGAACTCGTCCTGCGCCGGCAATCGTCCCGCATAGGCCGCGTACTGCCACACGCGGACCACCCCGGCGAACAGCTCCCGCGTGGCGGCCAGCGGCAGATGCCGGGACGCGCGCAGGCACTGCGCCTCGGTCGCACCCGGCGGGAGTTCGACCCAGGCCCTGCCGGCCCATCGCTTCGACGCTGCCGCGATAGACCAGCGCCAGCGCATCGCGCGCACGCCCCTGCGCCCACAGGCGGCGCGCGGCGGCGGCGATGTCGTCGGGCAATGCTTCCGGCTCCGGCGGCAGCGCGACCATCTGCACCGGCTCCTGCGCCGCGCGCGCGGGCGTCCCGAACCGCGCAGCCATGGCAGCCAGCGCGGCGCGGTGAGCACGAGGGCCAGCAGCAGCACGCCGGCCACGATCCACAGCCCCCACTCGCCGATCAGCGACAGCAGTGCGAGCAGGACGGACAGGTCCGGATCCTCGCGATCCACCGGTTTGGGTTTGGACTTGGACTTGGCCTTCCATTCCACGACCGTGCGCTCGCCGCCCAGCAGCGGGTCGCGAAAGGCGCGCCCGGCCGCCGCGCGGAACCGGCTGTCGTCGACATGCTCGGCGTCGAACACCTGTTCCAGCTGGTCGGCGAATCGGAGATGAGTTTCCGGTCGGCTGCCGCCTGTTGTGCGTGCGCCGTCGCCGGCAGCAGCGTACAGGCCAGCAGCAGCACCGCCAGCGACGTGGCCACCTGCGCGGCCAACCGCTCGCGCAGGCGGCGGAACGCCAGTTCCATATCCTGAGCCTCGGTCTCGGTGCGCCGGTTGAGATAGAGCCCGAAACCGGCCGCGACGTGGAACGGCCCGACCGCCGACATCGCCAGCCAGCAGGCCAAATTGAGGCCGCACTTCATCCACACCGGCAGCCCGGCCAGCAGCAGTGCCCAGAACGACTTGAGCGAACCGGGCAGCAGCTCCGGCGGGATGGCGATGAACACCGTGGCGACCACGCCCAGCGCCAGCGCCAATTCGAACAGCCAGCAGGTCCAGGCCAGCAGCGCGGCGTGGCCATAGGCCGCGCGGCCGATCACGCGCCGGCGCGCGGACCGCTGCGCCGCGGCCGTGCCCTCCAGCATGTCCACCGGCATCAGCAGCGCGCGCGCCGGCGAGAACCGGCGCCAGAGCAGATGGGCCGGCATCGCGCCGCGGCCGAAGCGCCACTGCGCACGCAGCGTCTCCAGCGTGCCCGGCGCGTGCCCGAACACGCCGCGCGAGAGCACGTACAGCGGAATCCGCTCGAACAGCGGCTTGAGCCACCACATCACCGCAGCCGGCAGCCACAGCTGTTCCAGCCACCAGGCCACGGCGCCGAGCACGACCAGCACCGGCAGCGTCGCCAGCAGCCATGGCCGCCACACCGCGCCGGCGTGGCGGCGCAGCAGCGCGGTGCCCAGTTCCATCGCCTCCCATGACGAGCGCGGGCGCAGGGCGACGTCGAGGTCCTCAGGACGCATCGTCGCCACCCGCCGCGATGCCATGGCCGCCCCGCCACAGCCAGCCCAGCACCAGCAGCCACAGCAGTGCCGACACGCCGTACTTGATCCACGCCGGGATCGACTGGGTCGACGACCAGAACGCTTCGACGAAGGCGGCCAGCAGCAGCATCACCGCCACGCCCAGGCATAGCCGTGCGCCGATGCGTCCGGCGTGGACCAGCGCGTCGCGGCGGCGCCGGCGCCCCGGTGCGACCAGGCCCATGCCCAGGCGCAGCCCGGCGCCGCCGGCGATGACAATGGCGGTCAGCTCCAGCGGCGCGTGCCCGGCGACGAAGCGCCAGAACGGATCACCGTGCCCGATCGCCTGCAGGTGCCCGGCGACGGCGCCGATGCCCAGCCCGTTCGCCAGCAGCACCAGGATCGTGCCCACGCCGGCCAGCAGTCCGCCGGCGAAGGTACGCAGGCCGATGCTGATGTTGTTCATGATGTAGTGGCCGAACATCTGCCAGTCGCCGCCACTGTCGCGACCGAGCGCATGGCGCGGGTCGGCCGGGTCGAACATCATTTCGATCTCGGCGATCTGGCGCGGATCGAGCAGCTGGTGGACCAGCTCCGGCCGCACCTGCAGCAGCACGAACACGCCGACCAGCGGCAGCGCGAACAGCACCAGCGAGGCCCACATGCAGCCGGCCTGGCTGCGCACCAGCTGCGGGAAGCCGGCGACGAGGAATTCGCCGGCACGGTGCCAGCGCGGTGGCGGCGCGCGGTAGAGCACCGCATGTCCGCGCTGCATCAGCGCCTGCAAGCGGTCCAGCAACGGCGCGCTGTAGCCGCGCGCCGGCGCGCCAGCGCCAGCTGCTGGCACAGGCGCCGGTAGCGTGCCGGCACGTCGCCCTCGTCGACCCCGGCGGGCGCGGCATGGCCGCCGCGCGCGTCCGTCCGTGCCCGCAGCTGTTCGCCGCGCGCCTGCAGCCAGTCCTCGAAGGCATCCCACTCGGCCTGGTGGCGGGCGACGAACTGCTCCTGCCTCACCGGTGCACCCCGCGGCGACGCGACATCAGCGACGCCCCAGCAGCCAGCCGGCGATGCCGTACAGCCGGCGCACGCCTTCGCCGCCGGCACTGCCGGTCAGCGGATACAGCAACGCGGCCAGCTCGGCCTTAGCGCCCCGCCGACAGGCGCGGTGCCCGCTCGCCGAAGGCGACGATCGCGGCCTGTTCGCCCGGCAGCAGGCGCTGCGTCGGCGCCAGCGGCATGGCCGGTGGCAGGCGCGGCTCGGCCTTAGCGCGGAAGCACGTGCACGACTACGGTGTCGGCGACCAGGTCGCCCAGCCGGCGGGCCATGGCGGTCGCACAGGCAGGCCACCAGCCCGGTGGCGTAGCCGAACGGCAGCATGTCCACGGTGCGCATCAGGTTGCGCACCACCGCCGGCAGCCAGCCCACCGGCGCGCCGTCGCCGGCGACCACGCGCAGGCCGAGCGCGCGCTTGCCGAATGTCTGCCCGTTCCAGCCGCTTCCAGCACGATCGGATAGGCCCAGTACAGGAGGAACAGGCCGATCAGGTACAGGCCCTCGCCGAGCCCGCCGAGCGCGCCCAGCACCATCGACAGCGCCATCAGGATGGCCATGCGCACGACCAGGTCGATCAGCCAAGGCCAGTGCGCGCGGCACCGGACCGGCGGCGGGCAGGTGCAAGGCCACGCCTTCCGGCGTGAGCACCTCGCGATAGGTGTCGAGCATGGCCGGCGGCGACGCATGGGCGTCGGTGCGTGACTGGCGCTCCTGCTGGCAAGGCAGCCTGCGGTGGCGGCATGCGGTCCCTCGTCATTGTCCCCGCGCCGACTGTAGCGGCGGTGCACGCGCTTGCCCAGCGCGGCCTAGACTGCCGGCATGGATACCCCGTTCGCCTGTCGCGCCGGCTGCGCCGCCTGCTGCACGGCGCCGTCGATCACCTCGCCCATTCCCGGCATGCCGGCCGGCAAGCCGGCGGGCGTGCGCTGCGTGCAACTCGACGACGCGCTGCGGTGCCGCCTGTTCGGCAGGCCCGAACGGCCGGCGTTCTGCGCCTCGCTGAAGCCCGGGCCGGACATGTGCGGCAGCAGCCGCGCCGAGGCGATGGCGATCCTGGCCGCGCTGGAGGCGGCTACCGCACCCTGACCCGGCAACACTCCGGCGTCAGCAGCCAGCCACAGGCGGCCCCGTCGCGCCCCATCGCCGCAGCACCTCCGCCCCGGCTATGATCGCCGCGCTTCGTGGGGACGAAGCCACAACCAAGGAGGGAGACATGATCATCTGGGGATCCGGCGGCGACATCGTGCCACTGGGCGCGGCCGGCACGCAGCACTGCGCCACCTGCGAGTCCGCTCGCGAGTTCCGCGACGTCCTGAACTATCGCTATGCGCACGTGTGGTACCTGTTCGCGTGGGTGACCGAGAAGGCCTACGTCACCGCCTGCAGCGTCTGCGGCCGCGGCGTCCGCCACGACAGCAAGGCGTTCGAGGCGAAACTGGGGCGCACGCCGATCCCGGCCTATCGCCGCTTCGGCGGCCTGGTGCTGCTCGGGCTGGTCGCCACGGTCGTGCTCGCCGGCATGCTCGCCGGCATGCGCTCCAACGTGCGCGAGGATGCGCTGCTGCAGGACCCGCGCGTCGGCGACGTATACACCGTCGACCTGCAGGAAATGGCGCCCGGGAGTTTCGACGGGCATGCCTACGGGCTGATGCGGGTGGTGGCGGTCGACACCGGCACGGTCTCGCTGGAAGTGCCCAACGTCGGCTACAACAAGCTGTCGGGCGCCTCGGGCGACCTCGACAAGCAGGCGCGCGAGGCCGACTACTACTCCGGCGAGGTGCTCTCGTACCCGCGGCCGGACCTATAGCGCGCCTGCACGAAAGCAACGACATCAGCGACGTCCGGCGCCGCTAACCGCCATCCGTCCGTGGCCCGTGCCATCCGGGGTGTCCCCGGCTGGCACGGCGGTTCACCCGCCTGCGCCGAGGTAGCGGTCCTTCAGTCGCACGTAGTGCGCGGCCGAGTAATGCAGGCTTTCGATCTCACGGTCGCTCAACCGGCGCACGAACCGCGCCGGATTGCCCAGCCACAGTTCGGCCTCGCCCACCACCTTGCCCGGCCCGACCACCGCACCGGCGCCGACAAAGCCGTATTTCTTCACCGTCGCGCCATCGAGGATCCGGGCGCCCATGCCGACCAGGCACAGGTCCTCGATCGTGCAGGCGTGGATGATCGCGCCGTGGCCGACGGTCACGTCGGCGCCGATCAGGGTCGGGTAGCCGGCCTGGTTGAACGGACTGTGGTGGCTGACGTGGACGATGGTGCCGTCCTGGATATTGCTGCGCGCGCCCACCCGGATGAAGTTGACGTCGCCGCGCAGCACGCAGGCCGGCCACACCGAGGCGTCCTCGGCCAGTTCGACATCGCCGATGACGGTGGCGGCGGGATCGACGTAGACGCGCTCGCCCAGGCGTGGATTGCGGTCGAGGTAGGGGCGCAGCGAGGGGGAAATCCGGTCATGGCCCATTGTATTGAATTCCCCTCCATACCTCGCCGTAGACTGCGGCGATGACGACCTCTGCCACGACTGCCAGCACTGCGGCCACCTCCGCCGCGAACGCGACCATCACCGCCGCCAATGCCGCGATCGCTGCGGCCAACGCAACGCCCCGCACCGGCACCGCCGGCGAGGGAACACGGCAGGCACCGGTGACCGCGGTCGCCGACCTTAGCACCGGCGCTGCACCGCCTGCGGGATGCCCGGCAGGCGCAGCCGCCCGGCCATGAGCAGCGGCGCGACGACCTGCGCCGGCTGCGCGCGGCGCTGAAGCGGCGCCTGCCGGAGATGGCCGAGGCTATCGCCGCCGATTTCGGCCACCGCTCGCACGACGAAACCCTGCTCGCCGACGGCATGACCGTGCTGGCGGCGATCGACCACCTGCTGCGCCACCTGCGCGGCTGGATGAAGCCGCGCCGGGTCGGCTCGGGCTGGCGGCTGTGGCCGGCACGCGCGCAGCTGCGGCCGATGCCGCTGGGCGTGGTCGGGGTGATCGCCCCCAACTATCCGGTGAACCTGGCGCTGATCCCGCTGGCCACCGCCATTGCCGCCGGCAACCACGTCTTCCTCAAGCCCTCCGAGCACACTCCGCGGACCACGCAGTTCCTGCACGGGCTGCTGGCCGAGGTGTTCCCGGCTTCGCGCGTGGCCGTCGCCGACGGCGGCGCGGAACTGGCCGGCGCGTTCTCCGCGCTGCCGTTCGACCACCTGGTGTTCACCGGCTCGACCGCGGTCGGACGCAAGGTCATGGCCGCCGCCGCGCCCAACCTGACCCCGCTGACCCTGGAGCTGGGCGGCAAGTCGCCGCTGGTCCTGTGCGAGGACTACCCGATCGAGCGTGCCGCCGCGCGCCTTACCACGGGCAAGTGGTTCAACGCCGGCCAGACCTGCATCGCGCCGGACTACGTGCTGGTGATAGGCCGCGCCCGCCGCGACGCGCTGGTGCAGGCGCTGCGCGCACAGGCCACCGCGCGCTACGGCGACATGCGTGACGGCGCGCAGGACTACAGCCGCATCGTCAACGACGCGCAGTTCGCCCGGCTGCAGGGTTACCTCGACGAAGCCCGCGCGCGCGGCTGCGAGGTGCTGGCGCTGGCCGATGCGCACGATCCGGCTCAGCGGCTGTTCGCGCCGGCGCTGGTCCTCGATCCGCCGGAAGACCTGGCGGTGATGCGCGAGGAGATCTTCGGCCCGATCCTGCCGGTGCTGTGCGTCGACTCGCTCGACGCGGCGATCGCGTTCGTCAACGCGCGCGACCGGCCGCTGGCGTTGTATCCCTTCAGCCATGATCGCGCCGAGGTCGAGAAGATCCTGCGCTCCACCCTGGCCGGCGGCGTCACCGTCAACGACACCCTGCTGCATTTCGCCGCCGAGAACCTGCCGTTCGGCGGCGTCGGTGCCAGCGGCATGGGCGCCTACCACGGCCGTTCCGGCTTCGATGCGCTGTCCAAGCAGCTGCCGGTGCTGTGGCAGGCGCGGCGCAGCGCCAGCGACCTGCTGCACCCGCCCTATCCGCGCATCCGCCGGATGATCGACCTGCTGCTGCGCTGACCGCGGCGCCCGCCGTCAGGCCTGCACCGCCTCGCGCAGCAGCCACTGCCCGGCGAACTCCCCGGCCGGCAGCGGCCGGCCGTACAGCCAGCCCCACTTTGGTCGCAGCCCAGGGGAGAGCAGCGCCTCGGCCTGCTCCCGGGTCTCGATGCCCTCGGCCACCACCACCAGGTCCATGGCCTTGGCCATGCCGATCACCGCGCGGACGATGGCGTGGTATCCGGGCTGCTTCAGCATCCCCTGGACGAACTCCAGGTCGATCTTCAGCTTCTGCAGGCGGAAGCGGTGCAGCTGCGAGAGCGAGGAGTAGCCGGTGCCGAAATCGTCCAGCGCCAGGCGAAGCCCGCCTCGGCCAGGCGGGTCGGCCATCGCCCGCGCCAGTTGAGGATCGTGCGCCATCGCCGTTTCGGTGAGCTCCAGTTCCACGTCCGCCGGAGCCGCCCCGGCCGCCCGCACCACCGCCTCGGCACGTTGGGCGAAATCGCCCTGCGCCAGCTGCCGCGCCGAGACGTTCACCGCGACCCGCCACGGCAGCGCGCCATGCCGCGACCAGCGCCGGTGGTCGCACGCGGCCCGGGCCAGGCCCAGTCGCCGAGCGGCCCGATCAGCCCGCGCTCTTCGGCCAGCGGGATGAATTCGGCCGGGCTGACCCAGCCCAGTTCCGCGTCGTGCCAGCGCGCCAGCGCCTCCACGCCGACCAGCCGGCCGCTCGCCCAGTCCACCTTGGGCTGGTAGTGCAGCGCCAGCCCGTCGTTGCGCAGCGCCAGGTCCAACCGCGTGGCTAAGGCGGATGCGGCGCTGCAGGACCGTGCTCATCTGCCGCCGGTACAGGCCGTAGCGCTGGCCACCGGCGGACTTGGCCTCGTACATCGCGGTCTTGGCGTGCTGCACCAGCACCGGCGATTCGGCGCCATCTTCCGGCGACACCGCGATGCCGATGCTGGCGCGGACGAAGAACGGGCGCCCGCCCACCTGCACCGGCCGCTCCAGCGCCTGCAGCAGGCGCTCGGCGACGGCGATCGCGCCCTCGATGCCGGTGCCGGGCAGGATCGCCATGAATTCGTCGTCGCCCACCCGGGCCAGCATCTGGTCGCCCTGCAGCAGCGGCTGCAGCGTGGCGGCGACCTGCGCCAGCACCTCGTCGCCGACGATCAGGCCGGCTTCGTCGTTGAGTTCCTTGAACCGGTCCAGGTCCACCACCAGCAGGCCGACCTCGGCCGGGATGCCGTCGCCACGCAACAGCCCCTGAGCCGGATCCGCGCCGCATTGCGGTTCGGCAGGCGGGTCAGGGTGTCGTCGTGGATCAGCTGGCGGATGCTTTCCTCGGCGTGCTTGTGCCGGGTGATGTCCAGCACCGAACCGACCATGCGCAGCGCGCGGCCATGTTCGTCCGTCTCCAGCACCCCGCGCGTCTCGACCCAGCGCACGTCGCCCGCGGCCCGCACGCGGTGCTCGACCGCGAATGGCGCGCCGGCTGCGCCCTGGTGCCAGCAGTCGCGCACGCATGCCCGGTCCTGTGGATGGACGCAGCGCAGCAGACGCTCGTAGTCGACGACCTCGTCCTCGCCCAGGCCACAGACTCGATAGGCCTCTGGGGTGAGCTGCAGGCGGCCGGTGGGGATGTCCGCGTGCCAGCTGCCCACCCCGGCGCGCGCCTGCGCGTCGGTCAGGATCCGCTCCAGGTGCCGCTCGTGGGTCAGGTCCTGCAGGCTCAGCAGCAGCCGCGGCGTGGCGCCGGCGACAGCCGGCAGCCGGCGCAAGGACAGCTGCATGGTCAGGCCGACGTGTTCGCCAAGCCCGGGGCAGCGCAGGGAGGTCTCGCAGTCCACCGCCCCGTCGGCGATGGCGGCGGCCAGCAGGGCGGCCAAGGCCGGGTATATGTCCAGGTGCACGTCCAGCGGCCTGCCGCGCCAGTGCTCGCTGGCGACGGCGAAGCGCTCGGCGCAGGCCGGATTGACCTCCAGCACGCTGCCGCCGGCGCCCAGCAGCAGCACGGGCAACGGCAATGCCGCCAGTGTCGCGCTTGCCAGTGGATCCAGATCCTGCATCGCGCCCTCCCGCCCAGGTCCCTCCTATCGGCACCGGCGCGCGGAACTGTACCGGACGCGTCCGGCCGCCCGGCTATCCTTGGCGACCGGCACCCGCCCCCGAGCGCCCCATGAAGATCGCCAGCTGGAACGTCAATTCGCTCAACGTGCGCCTGCCGCACCTGGAACAGTGGCTGCGCGCGTTCGCCCCGGACGTGGTGGGGCTGCAGGAAACCAAGCTGGAGGACCACAAGTTCCCGGACACCGCCCCGGCCGGACTCGGTTACCGCAGCGTGTTCTCCGGGCAGAAGACCTACAACGGCGTGGCGATCCTGGCGCGCGAGGAGCCGCGCGACGTGGTCGTCGGCGTGCCCGGCTTCGAGCACGAGCACAAGCGCGCGATCAGCGCGACGGTCGGCGACGTGCGCGTCGTCAACCTGTACGTGGTCAACGGCCAGGACATCGGCACCGACAAGTACGAGCTCAAGCTGCAGTGGCTGGGCGCGGTGCGCAACTGGCTGGAAGAGGAGGCGCGGCGGCATCCGCGGCTGGTCGTGCTCGGCGATTTCAACATCGCCCCCGACGCGCGCGACGTGCACGATCCGGCGGTCTGGAACGAGAGCCACATCCTGACCTCGGCACCCGAACGGGCGGCGCTGGCCGACCTGCTCGCCACCGGCCTGCACGACGGCTACCGCCTGCAGCATGCCGACGGCGGCGTGTTCAGCTGGTGGGATTACCGCCAGGCCGCGTTCCGCCGCAACCTCGGCCTGCGCATCGACCTGACCCTGGTCTCGGACGGACTGCGCGCGCACGTGGCGGCCGCCGGCATCGACCGCGAACCGCGGACCTGGGAGCGGCCGAGCGACCACGCGCCGGCCTGGATCGAACTGGCCGGCTGACACCGGATCCGGAAAGAACCCGACCCGGAACAACGAGCCCGAAAAAACAGAGGCCCGGCTCGCGCCAGGCCTCCGCCCCTCTTCGTCTGCTGCGGCGATGCGGTCAGCGCACCCGTCCGCGGGTGAAGAGGTTCACGATCGCCAGCAGGATGACTGCGCCGATGATCGAGAACAGGAACGTACGGATGCTGATGGCCTCGTTGATGCCGCCGCCGAAGATCCAGCCGGCCAGCAACGCACCGATGATGCCGACCACGATGTTGAGCAGGATGCCTTGCTGTGCGTCACGGCGCATGATCAGGCTGGCCAGCCAGCCGACGATGCCGCCCACGATCAACCAGATGATGATGCCCATGCTGTCCGTCTCCTTGAGTCCAGGTTGGTCACCCCATGCGGGGTTGGCCGGGCCATCAGACGCGCGCTGGCGTGAAGCGGCCGTGTACCCCCGCGCCGGGGTGGAGCGGCAATGAATCCGCCGGTCCAGGCCGTCCGATGGCAGTTCGGGCCGGTGCGGGTACAGGCCCCGGCGCACGTGCCCGGCCAGCGCGGCGAGCCGCAGGTACGCGACCTGCTCGCCGGCTGGCTCGGCGACCCGGCCGTGGCACCGCCGCTGGCGCGCGATGCCTGGGGCCGGCCGCGCCTGCTGGCGCCGCATGCCGACCACGACGCGGGCTGGAGCCACAGCGGCGAGCGCCTGCTGCTCGCGCTGGGCCGCGATGTCGTCCTCGGCGTGGACCTGGAGCGGCTGCGGCCGCGGCCGCGCGCGCTGGAACTTGCCGCGCGCTACTTCACCGCCGGCGAGACCGGGCGCCTGCAGGCGCTCGCTCCGGAACAGCGCGAACCGGCCTTCCTGCGCCTGTGGTGCGCGAAGGAGGCCGTGCTCAAGGCGCACGGTCGCGGCCTACTGGCCTTCGGCCTGCACCGGCTGGAGTTCGGCAGCGACGACCCCGCGCCGGATGCGCCGCTGCGCCTGCTGGCCAGCGACCCGGAGCTGGGCGACCCGGCCGACTGGCACCTGCACGAATGGGTACCGCAGGCGGGCTATCTCGCCGCCCCGTACCGGCGACCGCGCCGCTGAGGCGCCGACCGGCAGGCGACGCGGGCGCCGGTGGCGCGCGGGCCAGGGCTGCGACGCCGCCATCGGCGATACTTCGCCCATGGACACTGCCTTTTCTCCCGCCCTGCGCACGCGCCTGGACGACGACGGCCTTACCGCGCTCGGCCTGGACCGCGCCCTTACCGGGCCGCTGCTCGACTACCTGGCCCTGCTGCTGCGCTGGAACCGCACCTACAACCTCACCGCCATCCGCGACCCCGACGAGATGGTCACCCGCCACCTGCTCGATTCGCTGGCCATGCATCCGTACGTGCAAGCCGGTGCACTGGCCGACCTGGGCACCGGCCCCGGACTGCCCGGGATCCCGCTGGCGATCGTGCGCCCGGACCTGCAGGTCACCCTGGTCGAGAGCAACGGCAAGAAGGCCCGCTTCCTGCGCGAGGCCGTGCGCCAGCTGAAACTGGGCAACGCCCGGGTGGCCGAAGCACGCGCCGAAGCGGTCGCCGAGCCCGGCGCCTACGCCCAGATCACCGCGCGCGCGCTGGACACGCTGGCCGGCATCCTCGAGGTCGGAGGCCACCTGCTGGCCCCGCACGGGCGCCTGCTGGCGATGAAAGGCGTGAACCCGGTCGAGGAGATCGCCGCCCTGCCGGCCGGCTGGACCGCCGTGGCGGTACGCCCGCTGGCCGTGCCCGGGCTAGGTGCGGAGCGGCATCTGGTCGAGGTGGGCCGGGCGACTTGAAATACGCATAATGGCCCGTTCCGGACCCTCGGCGTCCCGCAACCAAGGCAGCTCCCGCATGGCCCGCATCATCGCCGTCGCCAACCAGAAGGGAGGCGTGGGCAAGACCACCACGGCGGTCAACCTGGCCGCCGCGCTGGCGCGCGCGCCCAAGCGCGTGCTGCTGGTGGACCTGGATGCGCAGGGCAACGCGACCATGGGCAGCGGCGTGGACAAGCGCGAGCTGGAAGCTTCGACCTGCGACGTGCTGCTGGGCGAGCGCGACGCGCGCTCGATCACGGTGACCACCGCCGAGGGCTTCGACCTGCTGCCGGGCAACATCGACCTGACCGCCGCCGAGATCCAGCTGATGGACGTCGACGGCCGCGAGCAGAAGCTGAAGGTCGCGCTGGAACCGCTGCGCGACGACTACGACTTCATCATCATCGACTGCCCGCCGGCGCTGTCGCTGCTGACCCTCAACGCACTGACCGCGGCCGACTCGGATCGTGCCGATGCAGTGCGAGTACTACGCGCTGGAAGGCCTGAGCGCGCTGGTGGAAACCATCGAGGCGCTGCGCCAGCGGCTGAACCCGGCGCTGGAGATCGAAGGGGTGCTGCGGACCATGTTCGACGTGCGCAACAACCTTACCAACGCGGTATCGGCCGAACTGACCGGGCACTTCGGCGACCGCGTGTTCCGCACCATCGTGCCGCGCAACGTGCGCCTTACCGAGGCGCCCAGCCATGGCCAGAGCATCGTCGGCTACGACGCGGCCTCGCGCGGCGGCGTGGCCTCTGCCAGCCTTAGCCGGCGAGGTGATCCGCCGCCAGGTCGAACGCGATCGCGCGGTCCGCCCGCGTCCGGCGGAGGTCGCCTGATGAGTACGGCGAAGAAGCGCGGCCTCGGCCGCGGACTCGATGCGCTGCTGGGCCCCAAGGGCGCAGCGACCTCGCCGGCCCAGGTCGAGCAGCCACAGCCGGGGACGTGCTGCGCACCCTGCCGGTGGCCCAGCTGCAGCCGGGCAAGTACCAGCCGCGCCGCGACATGGACCCGGCCAAGCTCGAGGAGCTGTCCGCCTCGATCCAGGCGCAGGGCGTGATCCAGCCGATCGTGGTGCGCGAACTGGCACCCGGGCAGTACGAGATCGTCGCCGGCGAGCGCCGCTGGCGCGCCTCGCAGCTGGCCGGCCTGAGCGAAGTGCCGGTGGTCCTGCGCGCGCTGGACGACCGCACGGTCATCGCCATGGCGCTGATCGAGAACATCCAGCGCGAGGACCTCAACCCGCTGGAAGAAGCGCAGGCGCTGCAGCGGCTGATCGACGAATTCTCGCTGACCCATGCCGAGGCCGCGGCCGCGGTCGGGCGCTCGCGCGCGGCGGTGTCCAACCTGCTGCGCCTGCTCGACCTGCCGCCGGCGATCCGTGCCCTGCTCGAGTCGCGCCGGCTGGAAATGGGCCATGCCCGCGCACTGCTGACCCTTTCGCCGGAACTGGCCAGCAAGCTGGCCTACGAGGCCGCCGAGAACGGCTGGTCGGTGCGCGAGGTCGAGCACCGCGCCCAGCAGTTCGCCGCCGGCAAGGTGCCGGTGACCGGCCAAGGCCAGCCGCAAGGCCGCCGCCGCGCGCGCGCGCAGCAGCCCGACATCGCCTCGCTGGAGACCGAGCTGTCCGAGTCGCTGGGCACCAGGGTCGCCATTGCCCACGGCAAGGGCGGCAAGGGCAAGCTGGTGATCCACTACACCGACCTGGACACGCTGGACGGCGTGCTGGAACGGCTGCGTCCGCGCCAGGACTGACGCGCCCGGCTGCACCAGCCCGGGCGACGCACTCCGGACCACGCGACGCCGGCGACGGCGCCGTCGCCTCCACGGAGCCGGGCCCGGGACGCCGACCGGCGGCGATGCGGTTTCCCTGTTCACCGCGTGCTTGCGACAATGCCGCCCAGTTGACCCGGGCCTTCCCATGACCGTGCTCGTCACCGGCGCCGCCGGTTTCATCGGCGCCTATACCTACTGCCGGGCCCTTGCCGCGCGCGGCGAACGGGTCGTCGGCCTCGACAGCTACAACGACTACTACGACCCGCAGCTCAAGCGCGACCGGGTCGTGGCACTGTGTCCGGGCATCGACATCCGCCCCCGGACCTGCTGGTCGACCGCGACGGCCTTACCGCATTGTTCGACGAGGTGCGGCCGGACCGCGTCGTCCACCTCGCCGCGCAGGCCGGGGTGCGCTATTCGCTGCAGAACCCGCACGCCTACGTCGCCAGCAACCTGGACGGCTTCGTCAACGTGCTGGAACTGTGCCGGCATCGTGGCGTCGGCCACCTGGTCTATGCATCGAGCAGCTCGGTGTACGGCGATTCGGCCACCCCGCCGTTCTCCGAGGACCAGCGCATCGACCGGCCGCGCTCGCTGTACGCGGCGACCAAGGCGGCCAACGAGCTGATGGCCTACACCTATGCCCAGCTGTACGGGCTGCATGCCACCGGACTGCGCTTCTTCACCGTGTACGGCCCATGGGGCCGGCCGGACATGGCGCCGCTGCTGTTCTCGCGCGCGGTGCTGGCCGGACGGCCGATCGAGGTGTTCAACCACGGTCGCATGCGCCGCGATTTCACACATGTTTCCGACATCGTGGCCGGCATCCTCGGCGCGCTCGACCTGCCGGCGGGCGGGGACGCCGTGCCGCACCGGGTGTTCAACCTCGGCAACCACACCCCGGTCGAGCTCGAACGCTTCATCGCGGTGGTCGAACAGGCCGCAGGCCGGGCCGCGCAGAAGCTGTACCGGCCGATGCAGCCCGGCGACATGGTCGAGACGATGGCCGACACCGCGCGCGCGCGCGCGGCGTTCGGCTTCGAGCCGCGCACGCCGATCGAATCGGGCCTGCCGCCGGTGGTGCACTGGTGCCGCGACTACTTCGGCGACGCGGCCTGACCGCTTCTCCTTCCCTCCCCCAGCGAACGGTGCCATGACCCCACCCGAGCTTTCCGTCGTCGTCCCCGTCTTCAACGAACGCGACAACATCCCACCCCTGGTCGGCGAGATCGTCGCCGCGCTGCGCGGCCCCGCTTCAACCAAGGCAGGTGGCCTTCGAGATCGTCTACGTCGATGACCACTCGCGCGACGACTCGCTGGGGGTGCTGCAGGCACTGAAGGCACAGGTGCCGGAACTGCGGGTGCTGCACCACGTCAGCCAGAGCGGCCAGAGCACCGCCGTGCGCAACGGGGTGAAGGCGGCGCGCGGCAGCTGGATCGCCACCCTCGACGGCGACGGCCAGAACGACCCGGCCGACATCCCGAAACTGCTCGCCGCACGCGACGCCGCCGGGCCGGAAGTGAAGCTGTTCGCCGGCTGGCGGGTGGACCGGCAGGACTCGGGCTCCAAGCGCTGGGCGAGCCGCTGGGCCAACCGGATCCGCGCGCGGATGCTGCGCGACGACACCCCCGACACCGGTTGCGGCATCAAACTGTTCGAGCGGGACGTGTTCCTCGACCTGCCCTACTTCGACCACATGCACCGCTACCTGCCGGCGCTGGTCCAGCGCGCGGGCTGGAAGACGGTCAGCGTGCCGGTCAACCACCGCCACCGCACCGCGGGCGTGTCCAAGTACAACAACCTCAACCGCGCCCTGGTCGGGATCCGCGACCTGCGCGGCGTGGCCTTACTGATTACCCGCAGTCGCCGCACCGCGGTGGAGGAGCGCTGATGGGCACCGAACTGCACTGGCTCGACCAGCCGCTGACCTTACTGTTCTGGACCGGCCTGCATGTCACCGGCTGGAAGCTGATCGGCTACACCGGCGCGCTGATGTTCGGCGGCCGCTGGCTGGTCCAGTTCATCGCCACCCGCCAGGCCGGCAAGCCGGTGATCCCGCGCCTGTTCTGGTACATGAGCGTGCTGGGCAGCGTGATGACCCTGAGCTACTTCCTGTTCTCGGCCAAGCAGGACTCGGTGGGGGTGCTGCAGAACCTGTTCCCGACCTTCGTCGCCCTCTACAACCTGGCCTGGACATCCGCCACCGCGGCTGGCGCCGCGACCGCGCCGCCCACTAGCCCGGCAGGCCTTCCGGCCCGCCGGGAACTTCCCGGTTGCAATCAGCCACTTGGCCATGCATAATGCGCGGCTCGCTGCGTCCGGCCTGTCCGGATCGGTGGCCCGGGAGCGCGATCCGGGGCCGCCACGGCAGTCGAATTCCTTCCCGCATCGCGTACGGCCGACCTCCGCCTGTTCCAGGCACGGAGCCAGCCGCGGGGCCGCCGTCTCCCGGGCTATGGGCGACACCAGACCTTTCGAGGTGCGTATGTCCCGCGTTTGCCAAGTTACCGGCAAGAGCGTGCAGAGCGGCAACAACGTCTCGCACGCCAACAACAAAACCCGCCGCCGTTTCCTCCCCAACCTGCACGAGCGCCGCTTCTGGGTGGCCTCGGAGAACCGTTGGGTGAAGCTGCGTGTTTCCACCGCTGCCCTGCGCACCATCGACAAGAACGGCATCGACGCCGTCCTGGCCGAGCTGCGCGCGCGCGGCGAGAAGATCTGAGGAGTAATCGACCATGGCTTCCAAGCGCGACAAGATCCGCCTGATCTCCTCGGCCGGCACCGGCCACTTCTACACCACCGACAAGAACAAGAAGAACACGCCGAACAAGATGGAGATCAAGAAGTACGATCCCACCATCCGCAAGCACGTGATCTACAAGGAAGGCAAGATCAAGTAAGCCTTCCGCGCCCGGGCCCGTCCCGGACGGATGTTCCGCAAAGCCCGCCTCCCGGCGGGCTTTTTGCGTTGTGGCGCCCCGGCCCAGCAGAATCGACCCATTCCCCGCGGAACGGATCGCGCCGATGAGCTACTGGACGCTGGGCACCGTGCTGCTTGCGCTGGACTGGACGATCCGGCTGGCCGCGCTGTGGTGGATCCCGAGCCGTTCGGTCCCGGCCGCCGCGCGCAGCTGGCTGCTGCTGGTGTTCTTCCTGCCGATGCTCGGCCTGCCGCTGTACCTGCTGCTGGGCCAGCATGGCTGTCGAAGCAGCGGCGCCAGCGCCAGGACTATGCGTCACAGGCCATCCGCAAGGGCCAGGCGCCGCAGCGCGCGCTGCGCTGGCAGCCGCCGGCCACCGGCCCGGCCGCCGAAACCGTGCCGCTGGTGGAGCGGATGGGCGACTTCATGGCCGTGCGCGGCAATGCGGTCGAGTTGCTCGACGACTACGACGGGTCCATCGCCGCGCTCATCGCCGACATCGATACGGCGCGCGAACGCGTGCACCTGCTCTACTACCTGATGTACGACGACGCGGTCGGCGCGGCCGTCGCCGATGCCCCGGTGCGCGCGGCCGGGCGCGGGGTGCGCTGCCGTGTCCTGCTCGACGCGGTCGGCGCCAAGCTCGGTTACCGGCGCTTCGCCCGGCGGCTGCGCGCGGCCGGCGTCGAGGTCCACCGGATGATGCCCGGCGGCCTGCGCTGGCGCCGCAGCAGTCGCATGGACCTGCGCAACCACCGCAAGGTCGCGGTGATCGACGACCACGTCGGCTACGTCGGTTCGCAGAACCTCGCCGATGCGGTGTTCGTGCCCGGCCATCCGAACCGCGAACTGGTCGCGCGCGCGCGGGCCCATCGTCTCGCACATGGAGGCGGTGTTCGCCAGCGACTGGTACCTGGAGACCGGGGAGATGCTCGCGGTCTCGCCGGTGCGTCCGGTGCACGACGAAGACGTGGCCGCGCAGCTGCTGCCCAGCGGCCCGGCCTATCCGTTCGGCAACGCCGGCGAGACGGTCACCTCGCTGATCCACCTGGCCCAGCACCGGCTGGTGCTGACCACGCCCTACTTCGTACCCGACGACGCGACGATGAGCGCGCTGCGCATCGCCGCCCTGTCGGGCGTGGACGTGCAGCTGATCCTGTCGGCGACCAATAACAAGCGCGTGCTGCTGCTGGCACAGCAGTCCTACTACGAGGAACTGCTCCTGGCCGGGGTCCGGATCGCGCTGTATCAGCCGCACTTCATGCACGCCAAGCACCTGAGCGTGGACGACGCGGTCGCGCTGGTCAGCTCGATCAACCTGGACATCCGTTCCTTCGCGCTCAATGCCGAGATCGGGCTGCTCTGCTACGACCCGGCGGTGGTGGCGCGCATGCACGAGATCGAGGCCGACTACCTGGCCCATTCGGAGATGGTGACGCTGGAACGATGGCGGCAGCGGCCAGTATGGCGGCGCAGCCTGGAGGCCTGTCGCGGCTGGCCGATTCGTTCATGTGACGACGGCGCGCCGATGGCCTCCGGGTAGAATCGACGCCATGCAGCCTTGCTACGACATCGCCATCGTCGGCGGCGGCGCCGCCGGCACGCTGGCCGCACTGCAGTGCCTGCGCCAGGCGCGCGCGCCCCCTGCGGATCGCGCTGTTCGAGCCGGCCCCGCGAACGGGCGAAGGCGTGGCCTACGCCACCACGCAGCCCGAGCACCTGCTCAACGTCCCCACCGGGCGGATGAGCGCGCTGCCGGATCGGCCGGGCGATTTCCTCGACTGGCTCGCGACGCGGCCCGGCTACCGGGACGGTGCGCCGGAAGCGCTGGCACGCAGCTACGCGCCGCGGCGCGAGTATGCGCATTACCTGCGCCGGCGGCTGCAGCAGGCGCGCGAAGCCAGCCCGGCGCGGCTGGTCATTTTCCCCGCGCGGATCGATACGCTGCAGCGCGAGGGCGAGGACGAGGGCTGGACGCTGCACGGGGCGCAGGGACGGGCCGCAGCGCGACGCGTGCTGCTGGCCGTCGGCAATGCCCCGCGGCCGCTGCCCGCGCGCGGCGCCCGTGGCCTAGGCCGGCCGCGCCTGCTCGACGCCTGCCCAGACTACGCCGGCGTCGCCGCGATCGATCCGGGCGCGGAGGTGTGCATCGTCGGCACCGGACTGAGCATGGTCGATGCGGTGATGACCCTCGCCGCCAACGGCCATCGTGCGCGCATCCACCTGCTGTCACGGCACGCGCTGCTGCCGCTGGCGCACAGCCCGGAACACCGGGTCGACGGCGCCCTGCAGGTCGAGGCACTGCATCCGCTCGGCATCCGCGCGCGCCTGCGCCGGCTGCGGCGACAGGCACGCGACGCCGCCCGCGGCGGCCTGCCCTGGCAGGCGGTGATGGAAGCGCTGCGCCCGCAGGTGCAGGCGCTGTGGCGTTCGCTGGGCGCGGTCGAGCAGCGCCGCTTCCTGCGCCACGCCGTCCGCTACTGGGACATCCACCGGCACCGCATCGCACCATCCGTGCAGGCCGTGCTCGGGAACCTGCTCGACAGCGGCCAGCTGCACATGCACCGTGCGCGGCTGGACATGGCCGTGGCCGGGCAACGCTGCGTACAGCTCATCGCGCGCACCCGCGAGTGCCGCACGCTTGCACTCGACGTCGAACACGTGATCAACGCCACCGGCGTGGAGCTGCGTGTCCAGCCATGCGCAATCCGCTGCTGGAACAGCTGCTCGGCGACGGCCACGCGCGCCCCGGTGCCCACGGCATCGGCCTTACCAGCGATGCGGACGGACGCCTGTTCGATGCACGGGGCCACGCGCAGGACGACCTGCGCGTGATCGGAAGCCTGCGCATCGGCGAAGCCTGGAAAGCATCGCGGTACCGGAGCTGCGGGTGCAGGCCGCGGCCATCGCCGGTGACTGGCTGGGCACGCCTTACCCCGGGCACCGGTAGGAACCGGCCACCCGCCTCGCCGGCACGACCGGCCTACAGGACCGCCAGCGCCCGTTCCAGTTGCGCCGCCGGCGCCAGCCCGACCGGCACGACGTCGACGTCGGCTTCGCCGCACGGATCCTCGAGCGTGGCGAACTGGCTCTGCAGCAGCGACACGGGCATGTAATGGCCGCTGCGCTCGCGCATGCGCGCGGCGATCACTTCCATGTCGCCCTGCAGGAACACGAACCGCAGCGGCAGTCCGGTGGCCCGCAGCATGTCGCGGTGGCGTCGGCGCAGGCCGGAGAATGCCAGGGGTGACGCGTTCTCCCGCGGCGACCCGGCCTTGCAGGTCGGCGGCGATCCGCTCCACCCACGGCTGGCGCATGGCGTCGGTCAGCGGCTGGCCGCTGGCCATGTGCGCTTTTGCTTCGTCGCTATGGAAGTCGTCGGCATCGAGGAAGGTCGCGCCCTGGCCGCCGCCAGCGCGCGCGCCAGCGTGGTCTTGCCGCTGCCGGACACGCCCATCACCACGGCCACGCGCGTGGTGCCGCTCACGCCGGCAACTCCACGCGGACCTGGTAGCGGCGCCCGGCTTCGACCGGGGCGATCGTTTCACCCTGCAGTTCGACACCGTCGACCAGGATGCGGCGCGCCTGCAGCCCCTGCACGCGCTCGATCCCGACCTCGAATTCGGCGCCGCGGAAGCGGCGCAGCGCCCGCGCGCGCGGCCAGTGTGACGGCAGCTGCGGCGCGATGCGCAGCGCCGTGCCGTCGCCGCGCAGGCCGAACAGCGACTCGACCAGGCAGCGGTACATCCATGCCGCGGTGCCGGTGTTGAACAGCTGGCTGGAACGGCCGGCGGTGCGCGGATGCAGGCGCCAGGCGCCGCGGTAGTAGTTCGGCACGAACACCGGCAGCTGGCCGCGCTGCACGGCCTCTTAAGGCCGGGGCCGGACAGCATCGCGCGCAGCGTCTGCCAGGCGCGATCGCTTTCCCCGACCGCATACAGGCCGTACAGGTAGAACGCGGCGGCGTGGTTGTAGACCGCGCCATTCTCGGCCGAGCCGGGGTATTTCTGGGTCACCCGGCCGACATCCTCGCGCATGCCGGTATAGGGCGGGTCGAGCATGGTCACGCCATAGGGCGTGACCAGCTGCGCGTCGACCGCGGCGAGCAGCCGGGCGCGACGGTCGGCATCGGCCGCTCCGCTGAGCATCGACCAGCTCTGCGGGTTGAGATAGATGCGGCCCTCGCGGTCGGCGCTTACGCCGAACACCACGTCGTCGTCGGTGATGCCGCGGCCGTACCAGTCGCCGTCCCACAGGTGCGCGTTGACCGCGGCGTTGAACGCATCGGCGCCGGCGGCGAACGCCCGTGCCTGCGCGGTGCGCCCGACCCGCGTGCAGATGTCGGCCCACAGCGACAGCGCGTGCGCGCTGGCGAGGGACAGCCAGCCGGATACGCCGCGCCCCTTCCAGCCGACCATGTTCATCGGATCGCACCAGTCGCCCCGGCGATGTAGCTCAGGCCGCGGCCGTCGCGCTGCGCCAGCAGCCATTCCATCGCCCGGTCGATGCGCTCGGCGACGCTTGCGCTGTGGCCCTCGCGGTCGGGCACCGGCACCTGGAGCAGGGCATCGTCCCCGGTTTCGTCAAGGTAGGCGCGCAGGCAGACCGGCAGCCACACGCAGTGGTCGGTATGCGGCACCTTATTGATGTACTTGAGCTCGGCACCCTCGACCAGCAGGATGCCGTCGGGCATCGCGCCGCTGGCCTCCTGCTGCGACAGCGCGTGCAGGAACGCCGCCCGCGCCGTCTCCGGCCGCAGGTAGGCCATGCCCATGTGGTCCTGCAGGTAGTTGCGCGTCTGCGGGTCGGTGGTCAGGCGGTTGGAATCGCCGTGGTAGTAGACCTGCCGCGGCAGCCAGTGGTTGGCGAAGTCGTCCAGCCACGGATCGGGAGTTTCGATCTCGATGCAGCCACGGCCGCCGTCGAGGTAGGCCGCGGTGTGCACCGCGGCGGCATCGAATCCGCCCGCCGACAGGTGGCGCGCGCGCAGCGCGGCGATCTCCGCGTCGTCGCGGGCCGGGGCGAACAGGAAGCGGTATTCCTCGCTGGCGTCGGCGGCCAGGGCGAGGCGGTACTGCAGCACCGCCGCCGGCGTTTCGTACAGCGCGTCGCCGCAGGCCAGCAGCTCGCGGGCGACGATCGAATCGGGGGCGTGCAGGCCGCCTTCGCCCTCGAACGTGGCCTTAGTTGGCTTCCCACGCATCCGGCACGCGCTCGTGCAGCAGCACGGTGCGATCCTTGAACTCGCGGTTTCGGAAATAGTCGGCCACCTTCTGGTACGGAGTGACGCTGTCGCAGACGATGCCACCGAGGTCGGCGCGATGGGCGCCGGACTGGTTCATCCACGACATGTAGCCGACCGGGAAGTACGGGTACAGGCTGAGCCGGCGTGCGCGGCCGGAACGGTTGCGCACGCGCACGGTCCACAGTTCGGCCACGTCGGCGGCCGGCAGGCGCACCGACAGCTCGACCTCGATGCCGTCGCACTGCACGGTCCAGGCAACGTCGCCCTGCCCGATCGAGAAGGCGAAGGCCTCCGGCGCGCGGTTCACCGGCGCGTGCGGCACCGAGAACAGGCTGCCATCCTCCTCGTCCTTGACGTAGCAGAAGCGGCCCGGATGGTGGGCGTAGTACGGCTGTTCCGGCTGCATGAAGGTCTTCGCCTCCAGCGTCGGCGCATGCGCGTACTTGGCCGGCTCCGGCTGCATGAACTGCGCGGTGGCGTATCCGCGGCAGTTGAGCTGCAGCAGCATCGTCCGGTTCCACAGGAAAGTGGAGGCCTGCGGCATCGCGGTGGGGCTGCGCAGGACGAAACGGCGGCCCTGCTGCTCGAATCCGTACGTCGTCCCGCTCATGCCTGTGCCTCGCGCCGTTGCTGCAGGTCGTCCTGGATCCGCGCTAAGGTCGGCTCGTCGAGCGGGTAGAAGCGCATCACCCACGCCGCGACCAGCGCGACCACGCCGGGGATCACGGTCAGCGACAGCGTGATGCCGAGCCGCGAGGCGTCGCTCTGCGCCTGGTTGGCGACGTAGCCCATCGCCGCCAGCATCCACGCGATCGCCGCCGAGGCCAGTGCGCCGCCGAACTTCTGCGAGAACGTGGCCGCAGCGAAGGTCAGCGCGGTGGCGCGGCGCCCGGTCGTCCACTCGGTGTAGTCGGCACAGTCGGCGTACATCGAGAACGCCAGCGGCGACTTCGGCCCCAGCGCCAAGGCCGATGAGGGTGTTGACCGCGAACAGCAGCCAGATCGCGTCGGCCGGCACCAGGTACATCGCGCAGCTGAGCACGCCGACCACCACCATCAACAAGGCCAGCAGCCGCTTCTTGTCCAGGAACCGGGTCAGCAGCGGAGTCAACGCCGCGCCCACGGCCAGCGCCACCGAATAGCCGCCCAGGGAACAGGCCGGTGAGCTCGGGCCGGACCACCTGGTACTTGAGGAAGTACACCAGCGAGCCGGCGCGCATGACGATCGTGACCATGATGATGAGCGCCAGCGCGAACAGCACCAGCCACGGCCGGTTCTGCAGCAGGTCGGCCACGTCCTGACGCATCGAGCCCTGCAGGTGCAGCTGCGGCTGGATCCGCTCGCGGGTGGACAGGAACACGACCATAAGCAGGCGACCGCGACAACGCCGTACAGGCCCAGGTCAGCTGCCAGCCCAGCGCCTCGTCGCCACGGCCGAGCCAGCGCACCATATCCAGGGTCAGCCAGTTGACCACCGTGGTACCGGCGAAGGCGGCGATGAAGCGGAAGCTGATCAGCGTGGTGCGCTGCTGGCTGTCGGCGGTCATGACGCCCGACAGCGCCGAGTACGGCATGCTCAGCACGGTGTAGGCGAGCATCATCACGGTGAAGGTCGCATAGGCCCACAGCAACCGGCCGCCGCCATCGAGGGTGGCGGGCACGGTCCAGGTCAGCACGCCGGTCACCGCCAGCGGCAGCGCACCCCACAGCATCCACGGACGGAACCGGCCCCATCGGCTGCGGGTGCGATCGGCAATTGCGCCCATGAACGGGTCCGCCACCGCATCGGCCAGCTTCGTCACCAGCATCATCGTGCCGACCGCGCCCGCGGCCAGCCCCATCACGTCGGTGTAGAAGATCAGCAGGAACGCCGAGATGTTGGCCCAGTACAGATTGAAGCCGAAATCGCCGATGCCGTAGCCGACCTTTTCGCGCAATGGCAGGCGCGTGGTGGTGCTGCCTGCGTGTGGATGGTCGGATTGTGTGTTGCCTTGCTGCATGCCCTCGCCCCTCGCCTTTGCCCCGATGCGGCGCAGGCGGACACGGGCACCGGGCCACGCACCCGGCCCCCGCCTTATTGACAGCGTTGTCAAGCTTGCCGGCACGCGCGCGCGCAGGCAAGCGTCGCGGAGCGTGCCGACCATGCGCAGCAGTACACTCGCGAGGCTCAAGGTGAGGAGTTGGCGTTGGTCCCGAGCTGGATATTGCTGCTGGCGTCGGTCGGCTATGCCGCCCTGCTGTTCGCGGTGGCGTGGTGGGGCGACCGGCGGCCGATGTATCCGGACCGGCCTGGCTGCTGCGGCCGGCCGTGTACAGCCTGGCGCTGGCGGTCTATTGCTCGTCGTGGACGTTCTATGGCGCGGTCGGCAGCGCGGTGCGCAACGGTATCGGCTACCTGCCGATCTACCTTGGCCCGCTGCTGCTGTTCGTGTTCGGCTGGCGGATCATCGAACGGCTGGCACTGGTCGCGCGCAGCCAGAACACGGTGTCGATCGCCGACTTCATCTCCGCCCGCTACGGGCGCTCGCGGCGACTGGCGGCGCTGGTCACGGTGATCGCGCTGGTCGGCGTGGTCCCGTACGTGGCACTGCAGTACAAGGCCGTCGCGATGAGCCTGACCGTGCTCTCGGGGCAGGACACCGGGACGGTGGGCGTGGCCGCCGATCCGGCGCTGTACGTGGCACTGCTGATGGCGCTGTTCGCCGCCCTGTTCGGCACCCGCCAGGTCGACGCGACCGAACACCACCACGGCATGATGCTGGCCATCGCGCTGGAATCGCTGATCAAGCTGGTGGCGATGATCGCGCTCGGCGTGTTCGCCTGATATTACTGGGCGGGCATGGGCTGCGCATCCAGGAATCGGCGCGGACCCTGTTCCAGCAGGCACCGCCGGTGGGCTTCGCCGCACAGACGCTGCTTGGCTTCCTCGCCATCGTCTGCCTGCCGCGACAGTTCCAGGTCGCGGTCGTCGAGTGCGGCGACGTGGCCGACATCCGCAAGGCGCGCTGGCTGTTCGGCGGTTACCTGCTGCTGATCTCGCTGATGGTGGTGCCCATTGCGGTTGCCGGCGTGGCGCTGTTCGGCAACGACGGCACCGTGGCCAGCGATACCTTCGTGCTGGCCCTGCCGCTGGCCGAAGGCCGCGACGTGCTGGCACTGGCCGCCTACATCGGCGGCTTCTCGGCAGCAACGGGCATGGTGATCGTGGCCAGTATTGCTTTGGCCACGATGGTCAGCAACGACCTTGGTGATGCCGGTGCTGCTGCGGCGCGGCTGGGGTGAGCGCCATGCCGCCGCCGACGTCGCCTCGCTGGTGCTGTGGTTGCGACGCCTGTCGATCCTGCTGCTGGCGCTGACGTCCTACGCCTACTATCGCTGGATCGGCGGCGACACCACGCTGGATGCCTACGGGTTGATGGCGTTCGCCGCGGTGGCGCAGTTCGCGCCGGGCCTGATCGGCGGCCTGTACTGGCGGGGGCCAGCCGCCGCGGCGTGGAACTGGGCCTGCTCGCCGGCTTCGCCACCTGGCTGTACACCCTGCTGCTGCCGGCCTTGTCCAGCTCCGGGCATTTCGACCACGCCTGGATCCAGGAAGGTCCGTTCGGGCTGCACGGATTGCGCCCGCAGCAGCTGTTCGGGCTCAGCGGCTGGGACCCGATCACCCACGGCACCTTCTGGTCGCTGCTGGTCAACAGCGCGGTGATGATGCTGGTCTCGGCGCGCTGGCGGCCGGGCGTGGACGAGCGCCTGCGCATCGTCCCGTTCCTCGAACCGTACGCCGAGCGCCAGACGCTGAGCCACGGCGACTGGCCGGGCAATGTCAGCGTCGGCGACCTGCAGGCGCTGGCCGTGCGCATCGTCGGCGAACGCCACGCGCGACGCGCGTTCTCCGAGCAGGCCATCACCCCAGGCCGCGAACTGCACCCCACCGCCGCCGCCGACCGCGCCTGGATCCAGTTCACCGAGCGCCTGCTGGCCGCATCCATCGGCGCCGCCTCGGCGCGCCTGGTGCTGACCAGCGTGCTGCGCGGCTCCGGCATGCACCTGAGCGAGGTGATGGCGCTGCTGGACGAGGCCGGCTAGGAACTGCGCTTCAACCGCGGCATCCTCTCCACCACCCCGGAGAACATCAGCGCCGGGGTCAGCGTGGTCGATCCGGACATGCGCCTTATCGCGTGGAACCGCCGCTACCAGACGATGTTCGGCTATCCGGCCGGGATGCTCTACGTCGGTCGCCCGGTGGCCGACCTGATCCGCTACAACGCCGAGCGCGGCGAACTGGGCGACGGCGAGGTCGGCGCGCACGTGCGCAAGCGCATCGAGCACATGCGCGCCGGTACGCCGCACGTGTTCGAGCGCGTGCGCAGCGACGGCAGCGTGATCGAGATGCGCGGCTAAGGCCCTGCCCGGCGGCGGCTACGTCACCAGCTACAACGACATCACCGCCTACAAGCACGCCGAGCAGGCCCTGCGCGAGGCCAACGAAACCCTCGAGCAGCGCGTGGCCGAACGCACCCGCGAGGCCGAGGACGCGCAGCAGTCGCGCACCCGCTTCCTGGCGGCGATCAGCCACGACGTGCTGCAGCCGCTCAACGCCGCGCGGCTGTTCGCCTCGGCGCTGCGCGACAGCGGCCAGCCGCAGGAGCAGCAGCACCTTACCGAACGCGTCGACGCCTCGCTGCGCGCGGCCGAGGAACTGCTCGACGGCCTGCTCGATGTGTCGCGCCTGGACACCGGCGCGTTGCAGGCCGAGGTGGTCGCGTTCGACGCCGGCGAACTGCTGCGCGAACTGGCCTCGCAATACGCGCCGGTGGCCGCCGGTCGCGGCTCGGGACCTGCGCGCGCATGCGCGGCCGTGCCCGGTGCGCAGCGATCGCCGCCTGCTGCGCCGCGTCCTGCAGAACTTCCTACCAACGCGCTGCGCTACACCCGGCAAGGGCGGATCGTGCTGGGCATGCGCGCCCACGGCGACACGGTCGAGCTGCAGGTCTGGGACACCGGTCCCGGCATTCCCGCCCAGCACATGCGCCAGATCTACGACGAGTTCCATCGCTACCAGCAGCCGTTCGACTGGGGCGAACGCGGCCTCGGCCTGGGCCTGTCGATCTGCCAGCGCATCTCGCGACTGCTCGGCCATGCGCTCGATGCGCGCAGCGCGGTCGGCCGCGGCAGCATGTTCTCGATCACCGTGCCCCGTGCCGCCGCACTGCCGCTCCCGTCGCCGCGCCCGGCGGCGCTGCCGGACTCCGGCTCGCTGGCCGGCCTGCGCGTGCTGTGCGTGGACAACGACCAGGAGATCCTCGACGGCATGCGCGTGCTGCTCAGCCGCTGGCAGGCCACCGCGATCACCGCCAGCACCGTGGACGACGCGCTGGCCCGGGTGGCCGACAGCGCGCCGCAGGCGATGCTGGTCGACTACCACCTGCACGACCGCCTCGACGGCCTGGACACGCTGGATGCGCTGCGCGGCGCCGGCGGGCGGATCCCCGGGGCGCTGCTCACCGCCGACGGCCGCGACGAACTGAAACGGCTGGCGCGCCAGCGCGGCTACCGGCTGCTGACCAAGCCGGTGAAGCCGGCCTCGCTGCGCGCCTGGCTGGCCGCGCAGGTGCCGGCGGCCGAGCGCGTCGAGATCCCGGCCCCGTGATGCCGGCGCCACGGCGCGCTTGACCCTGCAGTGGCTCCAGGTGTGCAATGGCCCGGCGCGACGATCACCCGCGCGCGTTGTACCCGCGCCATGGCTGGCTTACCGTGGCACCGCCTGCCGACCTTCCTGCCATGATCCTGCTCGGACGCCTCTGCCTCTGCCTCTGCCTCTGCCTGCTTGCCCTGGCCCTGCTGCCGGGGGCGCCGCTGCAGGCGCGGATGCTGGCGCCGCTGCCCGTCGCGACGGCGCTGTCCGCCCCGCTGGAACGCGGAACGCCGGCCGCGGGGTGCCACGAAGCATTGCCCGTGCCGGACGTGGATTCCGGCCGAACGCCGGCGCGCCATGGCGGCGATGCGGCGGACGACTGCTGTAGCGGGGGCGCCGTCGCCCGGCTGCAGCGGGCATTGCGCCTGTCCGGCCGTGACGCCTGTGCTGCCGGCGACGGCGAGCCTGCCCGCGTTGCCCATGCGCCCGTCGTGCTGGTCGGTTTCCGGGCCACAGGGCACTGGTGGACGCGGCGATGGGCCACCGAAGCGACCACCGATCGGCTGACGCACCAGGCCGCTTCGCACCGCGCGCCGCGTGCGCGCATCCCCGCCTGTCCGTGCCGCACGTCGGCATGGATCCCGCTGGAATCTCCATGACCGGTCCCACCCGTTTTCCATTCCACACCGCCGCGCCTTCGCTGCAGCGCCGGCGCTTCGTCCAGGCCTGGCCTTCGCCGGCCTCGCCGGCGGCACCGGCCTGCTCCGCGCCCCTGCGTGGGCCGCGTCCGCCGCAGCGCCACAGGTCCTGACCGGCAACCGTTTCGACCTGGCCATCGGCGCCAGCGAAGTGAACATCACCGGCCGGCCTCGCCCCGCGGTCACCGTCAACGGCAGCCTGCCCGCACCGGTCCTGCGCTGGCGGGAAGGCGACACCGTCACCCTGCGCGTGTCCAACCAGCTGGCCGATGCTCCGTCCTCGATCCACTGGCACGGCATCGTGCTGCCGTCCAACATGGACGGCGTACCCGGCCTCAGCTTCGACGGCATCGCGCCCGGCGAAAGCTGGCTGTACCGCTTCACCCTGCGCCAGTCGGGCACCTACTGGTACCACAGCCACTCGATGTTCCAGGAGCAGGCCGGCCTGTACGGCGCGATCATCGTCGATCCACTGCAGCCACCGCCGTACCGCTACGACCGCGAACACGTGCTGCTGTTCTCGGACTGGACCGACCTGGACCCGTCAGCGCTGTTCCGCCGGCTGAAGAAGGCCCCGTCGTACGACAACTACTACAAGCGCACGGTCGCCGACTTCGCCCGCGACGCGGGCCAGGACGGCCTGCGCGCCACGCTCGCCGACCGCGGCATGTGGGGCCGCATGCGGATGACGCCCAGCGACCTGTCCGACGTCAACGCCCACACCTACACCTACCTGCTCAACGGGCTGCCGCCGACGGGCAACTGGACCGGCCTGTTCCAGCCGGGCGAGAAGGTGCTGCTGCGGCTGGTCAACGCCGGCACGATGAGCTACTTCGACGTGCGCATTCCCGGCCTGAAGATGACCGTGGTCGCCGCCGATGGCCAGTACGTGCACCCGGTGACCGTGGACGAGCTGCGCCTTACCGCCGCCGAGACCTACGACGTGATCGTCGAACCGTCCGGCCAGGACGCGTACACGATCTTCGCCCATGGACATGGGCCGCACCGGTTTCGCCCGCGGCACGCTGGCCGTGCGCCACGGCCTCGCCGCGCCGGTGCCGGGCAACGATCCGCGGCCGCTGCTGACCATGGACGACATGGGCCACGGTGCGCATGGCCGCGCGGCGGCGCCGGAAGGCGGCTGCGGCGCGATGATGATGGGTGCCGAGGGTGGTTGTGGCGCCGCCATGCAGTTCGGCGCCCGCCGATGCGCATGGTGCCCATGCCGGCCACGGCGGCGGCAATGCAGCCATGGCGGTCGTGCATCCGGACAGCGAGCGCGGCAATCCGCTGGTCGACATGCAGTCCTCGCCCACCGGACCGCGCCTGGACGATCCGGGGATCGGGCTCCGCGACAACGGCCGCCATGTCCTCACCTATGCCGACCTGCGCAGCCTGTTCGACGATCCTGACGGCCGCGAGCCCGGGCGCGAAGTGCAGCTGCACCTGACCGGACACATGGAGAAGTTCGCCTGGTCGTTCGACGGCATTCCGTTCGCCAGCGCCGAACCGCTGCGCTTCAACTACGGCGAGCGCCTGCGTGTCGTTCTGGTCAACGACACGATGATGCAGCACCCGATCCACCTGCACGGGATGTGGAGCGACCTGGAGGATGCAGACGGCGCCTTCCAGGTGCGCAAGCACACCGTGGACATGCCACCGGGCACGCGCCGCAGCTACCGCGTGCGCGCCGACGCACTCGGCCGCTGGGCCTACCACTGCCATCTGCTCTACCACATGGAGAGCGGAATGATGCGCGAGGTGCGCGTGGAGGAACGCGCATGAAGACCGCACTCGTTGTTCCCGTCTGCCTTACTTTTACGCCGGCAACGCAGCTGCACAGACGCACCAGCACGATGCGCATGCCGCGGACGGACATGACCACGCCGCCGCCAGCGGTAGCGGCCAGGCGGTGTTCGACGCTGCCGTCACCCGTGTGCCCGATGCCGCACAGCAGGTGCACAGCCAGCCTGCTGCCTCGCCGAAGCCGGACCCTCATGCCGCCCACAGTCACGCGCAACCGTCCACTGGCGACGCACACCACGATCATCCGCCCACTGCATCCGCCCGCCCCGGGTCCGGCGAAGGCACGCACCATACCGATGCCGTGACGCAGCCTGTCGAGCCGGTCCCGCTGCCGACGGACGCCGAGCGCGCGGCCGCTTTCCCCCTGCACGGCGATCACCACGCACACGGCCGCACGCTCAACGGCCTCGTACGCTTCAACCGCTTCGAAGCCTGGGACGCGGATCCCGGCAGCGGACAGGACTGGGAAGGGAATGCGTGGCTCGGTGGCGACGTGCAGCGCCTGTGGTTGCGCAGCGAAGGCGAACGCGAACATGGCCACACCACCGCCGCCGACCTGGAGGTGCTCTACGGGCGCGGCATCAGCCCGTGGTGGGACCTGGTGGCCGGCGTGCGCCACGATTTCGCACCCGGGCCGTCACAGAACTGGGCAGCGCTCGGCGTGCAGGGCATGGCGCCCTACAAGTTCGAGGTATCGGCCACCGCGTACCTTGGCGAACACGGCCAGAGTGCGTTCATCGCCGAAATCGAGTACGAACTGCTGCTGACCAACCGGCTCGTCCTGCAGCCATTGCTCGAATTCGAACTGCACGGCAGGGATGATCCACGGCGTGGAATCGGTTCGGGCCTGTCCGCGGCCGAAACCGGCCTTCGCCTGCGCTACGAGATCAGCCGGCGCTTCGCACCGTATGTCGGACTGGTCCACGAGCGCACGTTCGGCAGCACCGCCGACCATCGACGCGACGATGGCGAGGCCACGCGCGATACCCGCTGGGTGGCCGGCGTGCGCTGGTGGTTCTGACCGATCCCGTCCCCGCCGCGGGGATGAGCCGGGCATGCGACGCATGCCCGGCTGTCAGGCCCGCCGGATTGCGATGGGATCAGCGGCTTACGCGCGTGGTCACACCGTCGGAGGTCACCCGCACGCGGTCACCGACGCGGTAGTCGTTCAGCGAATCCGGCTGCACGACCGCAACGGTGCGCCCCGACTCCAGCCGCACGGTGAATTCGACACCAGCGGTGGTCCGCCCGGCCATCGCGTTGCCCGCCGCACCGCCCGCGACCGCACCGGCGGTGGCGCCCGCAGCGTTGGCCCGGTTGCCGCTGCCGAGCGTGCTGCCGGCGATGCCGCCGAGCACCGCGCCGGTGGCGGTGGCGACGCCGCGCTGGTCGTTCTGGATGTTCACCGCGCGCAACGCTTCGATCGTGCCCCATTCCACGCTCTGGGCGCGGCCGGCCTCGCTGCGGGTGAAGGTGTTGCTGCTCTGCGGAGTCGTCGAGCAACCCGTGGACAACACGACCGCAACGATGACTGACAGCAGCGCGACGCTGCTTGCATGATTTTTCATGGTTTTCACTCCGGCGGTTGGCAAGGAACCCCGGTGCTGGACCCACGTCTCGCGATACCAGCAGGCGGGGCGTCGTGCCACGGCAGACCGGTGCCGGCAACCTTACTCGCATTGCCGGCGCGCGCAAGCCGCGTGCCGGTCGCGTGAAGGCCCTAGTTGCGCCTCTCCACATGCCTGTACGGATGATCCGGTGCGACGTGGCCGGCACGCTTCCGGGTGCTCATGCCGGCGGCCTTTCGCGTGGCGCGGCGGCGGCCAGCTCCGCCTGCAGGCGTTCCACCGCGATCTCGAGATTGAAGAACATGCGGCCTTCGCCCAGCGCCTCGCCCAGCGGCGAACGGCGGACCATGGCGTAGACCCGTGGATTCAGATCGGCCAGCACCAGCTGCACGCCCGCGGCACGATGGCGCCGCTCCGCATCGACGAGCGCACTGAGTGCGGAGTACCCAGGTCGAACAGCCCCGACATGTCCAGCACGACGTAGCGGGGACGGTATTCGGCGATCAGCGGACGGATCTTCTCGGCCACGCGTTCGGCGTTGACGAAGAACAGGCGCCCCTCCAGCCGCAACAGCAACACGCCCGGGAAGGTTTCGTCGTCCGGATTCTCCGCCGCGGGTGGTCGGAACACGTTGGTCCCGCGCTTGCGGCCCAGCACCCGCACCGGCGGATCGGCCGCCTGCTGGGCCAGCGCCACCAGCGACACCACGATCGCCACCAGGGATGCCCTGCAGCGTTCCCAGCAGCATCACGCCTGCGAAAGCCGCAACGGCCCAGAGGAATTCGGTACGGCGCACGCGCAGGATGTCGCGGAAATCGGCGGGATGGATCAGGCCGACCGAGTAGACGATGACCAGTGCGGCAAGCGTTGCATGCGGCATCAGGCCGATCAGCGGCGCCAGCAGCAGCATGGTCGCGGCGGTCGCCGCCGCAGTGACGAGCTGGGCCATCTGCGAGCGCGCGCCGGCCCGGCGGTTCACCGCGGTCTGCGACATTCCGCCACCGGACGGCATCGCCCCGAAGAACGCACCCGCCAGGTTGCCGCCGCCGGTGGCGAGCAGCTCGCGGTTGGCGCGCGGCAGCGGCTCGTCGCTGGCTCAACGCGCGGCCGACGGCGATCGTCTCGGTGAAACTCATCAGGGCGATGCCGCATGCGCCCGGCCACATCTGACGGACCAGCGAGAGGTCGGGCAGGGTCAGGTGCGGGAAGCCGCCCGGCACCGCGCCGACGAGGTCGATGCCTCGACTCTGCCAGCCCAGCAGCGCCGCACCGGCGATCGCCCCTGCCACGGCGATCAGCGGCGCCGGCCAGCGCGGACGCAGCCGTTCGATCAGGATCAGCGCGAGGATCGTGGCTGCGCCCAGCGCCAGCGTTGGCCAAGGAGATGTCGCCGAATCCACGCAGCACCTCGCCCAGGTTGTGGACGAAGGAGCCCTTCTCGAAGTTCAGGCCCATCAGCTTTGGCAGCTGGTCGACGATGATCACCACGCCGATGCCGGCCTTGAACCCCACCAGCACCGGCAACGAAATGAAGTTGGCGACGAAGCCCAGCCGCAGCAGCGAAGCGGCGACCAGGATGGCACCGACCATGAGCGTCAGCGTCGCCGTCGCCACGACCATCTGGCCGATGCCAGCACCGGGCGCGACCGCGCCCAGCTCCGCGCCGGTGAGGATGGCGATCGTGGTGGTGGTACTCACCGACAGCGGGCGTGACGTGCCCAGCAGGGCGTAGACGATCATCGGCACGAAAGCGGTATACAGGCCGACCTCGATCGGCAGGCCGGCGATGGTCGCGTAGGCCAGTGCCTTGGGAATGACGACCGCCGCGGCGGTCAGGCCCGCGACGACATCGCCGCGCAAGCGCGCGGCGCCCCGGATACCCGGGTCAACGCTCGCCACGCTTCTGCTCGTTTTCCTCGGCCCTGTCGACGATCTCGGCGTAGAGCTGGATGATCTTTGCACCTGGGACATGGAACTGTGGATTGCGGGCGACGAAGCGCTGGCCGTCGTGCGCATCCTCCAGGGCGGCTTTCAGGAAGACGATATCGCCGTCGGTCAGGCATTCGCCGCCCTTGACCTTTTCTTCCAGCTCGAGCGCGCGTGGCAGGCGGACCTTGAGCAGCCGGTCCAGCAGCACTGCCAGAACCGCTTCGTCGTGTTCTTCCGACATGGCATCACCTCGCAAGCGTCCGGTGGATCCGACAACGCTAGGAGCTGGCAGGAGGCGCCGAAATTGTCCCTTGGCCCTACGGTGTGCGCTGCGGTTCAGGCCCGCTTTTTCCGCACGCCAGGCGTCCTGGATGACGGTCGCCGCATCCGGTGAGGATTACGCCTCGGCGCCACCGCTGTCGCGCAACCGCGATGTGCTGTGAGCCAGGCGCCGACGCGCCTCGGCCGCCGGTGCCGGGGAATGATGAGGCTTTGCAGGAGGCTGGGTGGCACGACCCGGCCTGATTGCACCAACGGGGTATGCGCGTGCGTGTTCAAGACGTGATCGAGCGCGCGCGGCTTCCCGGGAACGCCGGTATCGGCGGACGTGGCCGGACTGCTATGTGGTGGGCCCACCAGGACTCGAACCTGGAACCAAGGGATTCGCGTGGTCCACCCGTTTCCGGGTGGCGCGGACTATCTCTTCACCCTCGGCCTGCGCCGGTGGGGTGCGGGACGCTCGAGCCTGTCATCAAGGGCGCTGCAGCCCCCAGGTAGTCTCTGCACCTTCCGGCGGTGTACCGCCGGCTTGGCTCAGGATCACCACCGGCCGAACCGCTGAGGCTTCCCTGAGTTCATCCCGTTCCCGTCCGGCCATTACGGGCCGGCGGCACCATTGCTGATGAGTCCCCTGCTCTAACCATTGAGCTATAGGCCCGAACTTGCCCGGCCATCTTAGGAGAGACGGTGCGGGCGTGCCACACGCCGCCGCCGGCGTGGCCGCTCGCGGGACGAATCTGCGGTAGCTCTGGAATCGCCCCAAGGAATCCTTCCATGCTGCCCATGCCGCGCGCCTGCGTGTTGTCCCCTACCGTCCTCCTCGCGGCCTGTTCGCCGGCACCGGAGCCGGCCGGGCAGGCGGCGGCACCGGCACCGGCCACGCAGGTGCCGACCCGGGCGCAACTCGACCAGTTCCTACCGAGGGACCGGAGCCGACCCAGGCCAGGCTGCGCCCTGTCGACTACTGGCTGCACTACAAGTTGATGCAGGCGACCGGCATCGAGAAGGAGCTCGGCGGCGAAGCCCCGGCCATCGCCGCCCTGCAGGCGGTGGGGGATGCGTACGAACGCAGGCTGCGCGGGGTCGAGGCGCAGGTGCCGAAGATGGTCCCGGCGGCCTTCACCGGCGAGGGCATGGGCAGCGGCCTTGTCGGCATGGGCATCGGCGGATTCACCGGCATGATGACCGGCTCCGCGATCAGTTCGATGTCCGACGCCCAGGTCGCGGAGATGACCAAGGCCGGGCCGATCAAGTTCGGCGGCAAGGACGGCGAGGCCACCTTGCAATTCGGCGAAGACGGCGCGTTCGAGCAGTCGATGACGTTTGAAGTCAACGAGAACGGCCTGAACGGGAAGGTCAGGGTCAAATCGAGGATGGAGAGCTGCCCCGACCCCGAAGGCAAGGTGACGGTCGAGCTGGAAGTGGACTCGCAGATGAGTGTCAGCGGCAAGCCGGGGACCGGCGGCCACGTGCATTCGCGGTTCACCTACGAGCGCTACCTGGACGATGACGCGCATCTGATCAATACCGCGGACGGCAGTGCCTCGAACATGCGCATCCAGATGAGCGGAGCGGAGAACTTCCAGAACCAGAGCCTGGATCTCACCGTGGGATACGAGCGTGATGGCAACCGCATATGGGAGCACCACGACGAAAGCGGCTACAGCATCTTCCGCCCGGAAGAAGTGGAGCGGACGAAAAAGCTGCTGGAAGCCGCCGAGTTCCTCAACACGCTCATCGCCGAGGCCATGCTGCGCGGCATGGGTGCGAAAGCCACGCCGTGGGAAAGCGGCCGCTGCATCAGGCTCGAGGTCACCAGCGATCCCGGTAGGCGCAAGGGCATCCGCCCCAACACCGCCTTCGACATCGAGGCCAAGCCGCGGGTGAAATCCGACGGCACCGCGGCGGGCGGCACCGTCACCGCCACTCTGTCTGGCGGCTCGAGCCTGCAGCCCGCCAGCGGCAAGGTGCCGGCCGACGCGAAGTACGGATATGCCGGGCCCGGCAAGGAGAAGGAAAAGGCCCAGATCGATTTCGAGTCGCGCAGCAAGCGAGGCGTCGGCAGGGCCACGCTGGAGTTCGACACCAGCCGCGGCGGCTATCGCATGGTCGGCGGCAAGTGTCCGGAGGCGGTCACCGTCTGCGACATCACCAAGCCCTTCACCCGCACGGCGTGCGGCGCGACCATGACCCACGTACCGACCAGCGACAAGGGTGGCACGTATACGTTCGAGTTCAAGGGCGGCGGCGGGGTGGTCAGGTCCACCGGGAGCGGCACCTACACCCTGAGCGGCACCGAGGACCAGCTGCTGGCCACGCACAGTAGTCACCCCATCTGCGCCTCGGCCGGCATGACCAAGTGCTACACACACCCGCCGGTCACCGCGACCTGGACCCGGATCGAGGATTGCCGGGAATAAGCGGCTCCAGAACGGGAAACGGCCGCTTGCGCGGCCGCTTCCCATACATCGATCCGGGAATGCTCAGTCGATGTCGAGGAACGAGCGCAGCTGTTCCGAGCGCGACGGGTGGCGCAGCTTGCGCAGTGCCTTGGCCTCGATCTGGCGGATGCGCTCGCGGGTGACGTCGAACTGCTTGCCGACTTCCTCGAGGGTGTGGTCGGTGTTCATGTCGATGCCGAAGCGCATGCGCAGGACCTTGGCCTCGCGCGGGGTCAGCCCGGCGAGCACGTCGCGCACGGTCTCGGACAGGTTGATGTTGGTGGTGTTCTCGATCGGGGACTCCACGTTGGTGTCCTCGATGAAATCGCCCAGGTGCGAGTCCTCGTCGTCGCCGATAGGAGTTTCCATCGAGATGGGCTCCTTGGCGATTTTCATGACCTTGCGGATCTTGTCCTCGGGCATGTCCATTTCCTTGGCCAGCTCCTCCGGCGTGGCCTCGCGGCCGTACTGCTGGAGCATCTGGCGGGAAATGCGGTTGAGCTTGTTGATCGTCTCGATCATGTGCACCGGGATGCGGATGGTGCGCGCCTTATCGGCGATCGAGCGGGTGATGGCCTGGCGGATCCACCAGGTCGCGTAGGTCGAGAACTTGTAGCCGCGGCGGTATTCGAACTTGTCGACCGCCTTCATCAGGCCGATGTTGCCTTCCTGGATCAGGTCCATAACTGCAGGCCGCGGTTGGTGTACTTCTTGGCGATGGAGATCACCAGGCGCAGGTTGGCCTCGACCATTTCCTTCTTGGCCTTGCGCGCCTTGGCTTCGCCATAGGCCATCTGCCGGCCGATCTCGCGGATGTCGGTCAGGTCCAGGCCATGGCCTGCTCGACCGCGATGGTGGCCTGCTGCTCGGACACGATCTGGTCCTTGACGTCACGCAGCGCCGAAGACCACTTCTGCTTGCGCTTGAGGACCTCGTCCACCCACCCAGGTTGACCTGGTTGCCTTCCCACGCGCGGATGAAATCCTTGCGCGGCATGTGTGCCACGACGGTGGCCAGATGCAGCACGCGGCGCTCGTGGTCCTTGATCTGGCTCAGCACCTCGCGCAGCTTGCGCACCAGGGGTGTCGGTCAGCGCCAGCGGCAGCTTGAAGGTGACGAACTGCTCGGCCATCTCGCCGCGCATCTTGATGACGTTCTTGGCCTGCGGACCGACCTTGGCGTTGGCCTTCTTGAACTTGGCGTATTCGGTGGCCAGCACTTCCATGCGGCGCGCGACTTCGGCCGGGTCCGGGCCGGTCGGGCCGGCTTCGGCCTCTTCATCGTCGGCCACTTCCGCCTCGTCGTCCTCGTCGGCCTCGGCATCGCTGTCATCGACCGCGATCGCCGGTGGCTCGGGCACTTCCTCGACCAGGTCGTTGAAGCCGACCACGACTTCGGCCAGACGCTTCTTGCCGGTCTTGTGCAGCTCGTATTCCTCGAGCAGAAGCTCGATCGACCACGGGAAGCTGCCCAGCGCGGCCTGAATCTACCTGGCAGGCCTTCCTCGATGCGCTTGGCGATGGCGATTTCGCCCTCGCGGGTCAGCAGCTCGACCGTGCCCATCTCGCGCATGTACATGCGCACCGGATCGGTGGTGCGACCGCCTTCCGAATCCAGCGCGGTCAGCGCGGCGGCGGCTTCCTCGGCGGCGGTATCGTCGATCTCGCGGTTGCCGGTGTTGCCGTCGTTGAGCAGCAGGGTCTCGGCATCCGGCGCGACTTCATGGACATCGATGCCCATGCCGTTGATCATGCCGATGATGTCTTCGATCTGCTCCGGATCGACGAGGTCGTCGGGCAGGTGGTCGTTGACCTCGGCATAGGTCAGGTAGCCCTGCTCCAGGCCCTTGCTGATGAGCTGCTTGATTTCGGATTGCTGGGCTGGACGTTCGTTGGCCATGTGCGGCGCCACCGGGACAGGTTGTTGAAGAGAACCTAGCATTATAACAGGGCACCCGGCCGACAGCCCGGCAACCCTTTTGCGTCAACCACTTGCGGGCGGCTCGCGTTCAGCGGAACTCACGCCCGGAGCAGGAAGGTGACCGGGCCGTCATTGACCAGGCTGACCACCATATGGGCGCCGAAACGGCCGGTTTCCACCCGTCCGTGCGCCCCGCGGCAGGCTTCCACCAGCTGGTTGAAAATGCGTTCAGCCTCGGCCGGCGGCGCCGCGGTGCTGAAACCGGGGCGCATGCCGGCATCGGTATCGGCGGCCAGGGTGAACTGGCTGACCAGCAGCAGTCCGCCACCGGTATCGGCCAAGGACCGGTTCATCTTGCCGGCATCGTCAGAGAAAACGCGGTAACCCAGCAGCCTTTGCGTCATCCGCGCCACCTTCGCCGCGTCGTCTCCCGGCTGCACCCCGACCAGGGCCAGCAGGCCGGCGTCGACCCGGCCCACCACCTGGCCATCGACCTCGACAGAAGCCCGGGTGACACGCTGGATCAGGGCAAGCATGGGCGGACGCCGTCTGGGGGTGCGCCAGCATCGACGGACGGGGGCTCGTTGTCATCCGCCGCGTGGTCCGCACCGGTCCGATGCGGAGCCCGGTGCCCGCCACGGTCTAGACTTGCCGCCCATGTCAGCCCGAAGCCAAGCCCGACTGCTCCACGCCGCGACCCGCCTGCTGGGCGTGCTGCCGTGGCCGGCCCTCTACCGCGTGGGCGACGGCATCGCCGCGATGTGGCGCTGGCGCAACGGCCGCGAGAGCCGGGTAACCCGGCGCAATCTCGAACTGGCCTTCCCGGAGATGGAGGTGGACGGGCGCGAGACCCTGCACCGGCGGATCCTGCGCACCACCGCCCGGCAAGCGCTGGAAACGCTCAAGCTGTGGACCCGCCCGCCCGCCGCCAACCTTGCGCTGCTGAGCGAGCGTCATGGCGAGGCGCTCTACGACCAGGCCCTGGCCGCCGGCCGCGGCGTGATCGTGGCCGCGCCACACTTCGGCAACTGGGAGCTGCTCAACCAGTGGCTGGCCTCGCGCGGCCCGATCGCGATCGTCTACCGCCCGCCCGACGCGGCGGTCGGCGACGAGTTCCTGCAGCTGGTGCGCGGCGTGGACAACGTGCGCCAGGTGCGTGCCGAAGGCCCGGCAGTGCGCCAGCTGTGGAAGGTGCTCAAGGACGGTGGCGCGGTCGGCATCCTGCCCGACCAGCAGCCCAAGGCCGGCGACGGCGAGTTCGCGCCGTTCTTCGGTGTGCAGGCGCTGACCATGACCCTGCTGTCGCGGCTGGCCGAGCGCACCGGCGCGCCGGTGCTGCTGGCCTGGTGCGAGCGCATCGATGACGGCCCCGGGTTTCGCCCTGCATGTCGAACCCGCGCCGGCGGCGATCGCCGATTCCGATCCGGTCGCGGCGGTGACCTGCCTCAATGCCGAGATCGAGCGTGTCGCGCGGCGCGATCCGTCCCAATACCAGTGGACCTACAAGCGCTACACGCTGCGTCCGCCGGGCAGCGGCGAGATCAACCCGTACGAGACCCGCGAGTGGGCCAAGCGGCCGGCGTAGCCCGCGCCCGCGCCGCGGCCCCCGCGCGCCCACCGACCGGGCGCGCATCCCATCCCGCGAACGCTTACGATCCGGTCAATCCATCGACCCGACGACCCCCGTGATCGAATCACCGGCCGCTCCTCCCCTGCCTCTCGATGCGGGCCCCGCCGACGCCGCGCCCCCGGCCGACTGGCAACCGCTGCCGCGCCGCGGCGCCCTGCTGTACGCCGCCGGTGCGGGCTTCGGACTGGCCGTTCCCGCGGGTTTCGGCATCGGCATGGTCGCGTCGACGCTGCTGGACCTGCCGCGCGTGCCGGTCATCATCGCCGCCGCGCTGGGCGGGCTGGCGCTGGGCAGCCTGTTCGGCCTGCTGCGGCACCGCAGGATCGGCTGGAAACTGGATGCGGACGGCTTCGCCACCCGCCGCGGTGGACTGTGGCGCACGGAGACGCTGGTGCCGGTCTCGCGCGTGCAACACCTGATATGGAGCGCGGCCCGCTGGAACGCAAGCTCGGCCTTACCACGCTGGTGGTGCACACCGCCGGCACGCGCATGGCGGCGGTGAAGCTGCCGCTGCTTGCGCTGGACGATGCCGAGGCGTTGCGCACGCACCTGTACCCGCCAGGTCGAAGCCGACGACGCGCTGTGAACGAGGTCCCCGCCTCCGTCGCAGCACCGGCCGAGCAGCGCCTGCATCCGTGGTCGTGGCTGTTCGTGCTGTTGCAGCAGCTGCGGCAGTTCGTGGTGCCGTTGCTGGTGCTGCTGCTGGCGGGCCGCCGCAGCAGCGGCCCCGGCGGCGACTACGCCGAGTGGGCGCCGCTGGTCGGCGTCGGCGCGCTGGTCCCAGATCGGTGCTGCAGTACTTCACCTACCGCTACCGGATCGGCAGCGACGCCATCACCGTCCGCAGCGGCCTGCTGCAACGCTCGCAGCGCGAGATCCCGTTCGCGCGGATCCACAACGTCGGCCTGCACCAGTCGCTGCTGCACCGGATCTTCAATGTCGCCGAAGTACGCCTGGAGTCCGCGGGCGGGCAGAAGCCCGAAGCGCACATGCGCGTGCTCGGCATGGACGAGGCGCTGGCGCTCGAGCGGGTGGTGCGCCATCGCAGCGCGGGGACCATCGCTGACCCGACCGCGTCCAGCGGACGCTCGACCGACGACAGCCGCACGCTGCTGGCACTGTCCACCGCCGAAGTGGTGCGGCTGGGCCTTGGTGTCCAACCGCGGCATGATCGTGGTCGCTGCCGGCTTCGGCCTGCTGTGGCAGATGTTTCCCGAGAAGCGCCTGGCGCACTACGCCGAAGACTCGTTCCGCCAGGCAGCCGGCTATGCAGGCGAACTGCACCTGGGCTGGATGGGCATCGCCAGCGCCGCACTGGTCGCGATCGGCGTGTTCGTGTTCCTGCTGCGGCTGCTGTCGGTGGCGTTCGCGTTGAGCCAGTACCACGGCTTCCGCCTGAGCGAAGCGCAACGCCGGCTCACCGTCGAGCGCGGCCTGTTCGCACGGATGCGCACCAGCGTGGCGCCACGGCGCATCCATACCTGGTTCCTGCAGGAGACGCTGCTGCACCGCTGGCTGGGCCGGCGCAGCCTGCGCATCGACACCGCCACCGGCGGTCGCGAGGACGACCCGCGCAAGCTGCGCGAACTGGCGCCGATCGCCACGCCGGAGGCCTGCGACGCACTGGCGGCGGGCCTGCTGCCGGCGGCCGCGTGGCCGCCGGCACAGTGGCAGGCGCTGCCGCGCAACGCCTGGTGGCGCCTGTTCGCCGGCAGCGTGCCCTGAACCTGCTGGTCGCCGGCGTCCTTATGGAAACTGGGTCCGTGGGGCCTGCTGGTGCTGGTGTGGCTGCCCTGGTCGGCCTACGCGGCATGGCGCCATACCGGACGCATGGGCTATGCGCTCGAGGCGCACCTGGTCGCGGTGCGCGGCGGCTGGTGGTCGCGCTGGTGGCGCTTCGCCGAGATCGACAAGCTGCAGGCCTTGCGCCTGCAGCGCTCGCCGCTGGACCGCTGGCTGGGCACCGCGTCGCTGTGGATGGACAGTGCCGGCGCGGGCGGCATGTCGCCGCCGCTGCGGATCCGCTTCCTGCCCGAGGACGAGGCGCGTGCGCTCTACGCGCAGCTCGGCCGCACCCTGGCCGGCCGCAGGCTCCGCTGGTGACCGGACGCCGGTGCCGGCAGCACGCGCCGCCGGCACGCGGTTACCCGCCGGCGGGACCCCAGTAACCGATCCGCCGGCGCAGCTTCAGCTTGCGCCACAGGTTCAGCGGCTTCGGCTTGCGGCTGCGTCCACCAGCGGCGACGAAGGCATCGATCGCATCGAGCACGCGTTCGCTGGAGTGCCCGTCGCGATACGGATGCAGCTGGTCGGCGAACTGGCGCACCGCCGCCATCAGCTCCGGCGGCCGCGACAGCGCGCGGCGGATCGCCGGCTCGAACTGCGCCGGGTCGTCGATGTCGATCAGCTGCGGACCGGGGCGGCGGTTCTTGAAGGTCACCACCGGCTTGTAGGTGAGCAGGAACTCGTTGAGTGCAGAGGACGTGTCCGAACACATCATGTCCACCTGCGGGAACAGGTCGAGGATGTTGTCGTTCTCGGCGAAGGTCAGGTACTCGTTCTGCAGCGCCTTGTACTTCGCGACCACTTCCGGATCCATCTTCGGATGGAAGGTGACGATCCAGCGCCATTCGCCGCTGCGCGACAGGCGCGCGATCTCGTCATGCAGCACCGGCGCGGCACTCCACGAGGGCGAGAAGGTGGAGTGGTAGAGGATCACCGGCGGCTGTCGCACCGGCTCGGGCGCATCACCCAGTTGCGCCATGAACGGGTCGATCTTGGGAAAGCCGGTCTCGGTCACCGCGAAGTGGCCCAGCTCCTTCGACAGCTGGCTGAAGGCAGCGGTGTCGCGCGGCCCGGTGGTGCAGTACAGGTCGAAGAAACCACGGATGTAGATATGCCGCGGCTTGCCGGCATCGAAGCCATGGAAGGTCTCGACCTTCACTCCGGGGAAGAAGTGCGGCACCGCATTGGACGAGGTGATCACCGCGTACGGCTTCCACGCGCGGACCTGTTCGACGGTCAGCAGGGTCTCGTCGGCGGCGAGGTCTTCCGCGCCCGGGCCGTCGAAGAACCAGGCCGTCTCGCCGCCGCGGGCGCGGATCGCGGCCTGGATCGCCGCAGGATCGCCAGCGCGTAGCGCTCGGAACCATAGAGCAGGTAGTGCTTGGACACGTCGCACTCCGGTGCGCGGGGACGGGCGCGATTATCGCACCGGTACGCACGCTGCCGGGCGGCCCTGCTAGGCTCTGCGCACCCTTCCGCGTCGTCCCCGCGCATGTCCGCCGACCGCCACGCCGCCGCTGTTCCGCCCGCCGCCGCGCCGGGCCGGGCCCCGCTGTCGGCCTGCATCATCGCCTTCAACGAAGCCGACCGGATCGGCGACTGCCTTATGGCGTCGCTGGCGTTCTGCGACGAAATCGTGGTGGTCGACTCCGGCTCCACCGACGGCACCCGCGAGGTCGCCCAGCAGGCCGGCGCACGCGTGCTGGTACGGCCGTTCGATGGCTTCCGCAGCCAGAAGCAGTTCGCGGTCGAGCAGTGTGCGCACGACTGGGTGCTGAGCCTGGACGCGGATGAACGCGTCGACGCACGGCTGCGTGCGGGCATCGAAGCCGAGCGCGACGCCGGCTTCGCCCGCGCGGCCGGTTACCGCTTCGCGCGGATGTCCGAATACTACGGCCGTTTCCTGCGCCATGGCACCGCCTATCCGGACCGGGTGCTGCGCCTGTTCGACCGCCGCCGCGGCGGCTGGCGCGGCGACCGCGAGATCCACGAGGCGGTGTCGCTCGACGGCCCGGTCGCGCTGCTGGCCGGCGACCTGCTGCACCATCCGTACCGCTCCTTCATGCAGCTGCTGGACAAGAAGCAGCGCTACGCGCGGATGATGGCCGAGCACGATTTCGCCCGCGGCAAGCGCGCCACGCTCGGCAAGCTGGTGCTGGCGCCGGCTTGGCGCTTCTTCCGCGGCTTCGTGCTCAAGGCCGGCTTCCTCGATGGCTGGGCCGGGCTGGTCGAATCGTTCGTCAGCGCCAACTACGTGCGCCAGAAGACGATCATGCTGTGGCTGCTGCAGAACGGGCAGCCGCTGGTCGATCCGCCGCGGCCGCGTGGCGGCGACGCCCGCTGACCCGGTCTACGCCGGCGGTGCGGCCAGTTCGCGCGCGTCGAGGTAGCCGTTCCTGTCGGCATCCTGGCGCACGAAACGTTCGGCCAGGCGCGCGCGGTGTTCTCCCAGCGTGATCGGCTTGCCCCTGCCGCCAAGGCAGCTCGGCCGTGGACAGCACGCCGTCGCCATCGCGGTCCATCCGCTCGAACGCATAGCCCATCCAGGCAATGTATTCGGCCTGCGAAACGCGACCGTCGCCGTCCGTGTCCATCCTTGCGAGGTAGTCGCCGGTGCGTTCGACCCGGGGCGACCGCGCCGGACATGGCCAGCAGGCCCGCGCAAAGCAGCAGGCCCGGACGCATGCGCCTGGGCCTGTGCGGCGGTTTCCTGCTGCGGCGCGCGCTGCCCTGCATCACTGGGCCAGCGCGTAGCCCTTCAGCCGCGCCGAATAGTCCTGCAGGGCGCGGATGCCACTGGCCTCGGCCTCCTGGCACCACGCCTGCAGCTGGCGCAAGCGCTCGGCCGCGTCCCGGCTGCGCGCCTCCAGCAGCACCGACAGGCGCGCGCGGTGCTCGACCAGGCCTGGATCCGCGGCCGCTGCGATACCCAGCTGCGCAGCTGCTCGCGCGCATCCGGCTTGAGCCAGCGGCCGTCGTCGACCAGCCCGCGGCGCATGCGCCGCGGCAGCAGCTGGCGCAGCTTGGCGCCGGCGGCGGCCGCCTCCTCGCGCAGCGCGGGCTTGAACACGTTGCGCTGGTAGTCGGTCATGGCCTGGAAACGGTGCGAGAGCAGCGCGCGCAGCGTCTCCGAGTCGGGCACGGCGATGTTCGGGCGGATGTCCAGGCTCGGCGCCACGCGCAGCACCTTGGCTGGGCCGACCTTCTCCAGGCCCCTGATCGCGGCCCAGCCGATGTCGAACTCCCAGCGCCGCATCGAGAAGCGCGCCGAGCTCGGGAACGCGTGGTGGTTGTTGTGCAGCTCCTCGCCACCGATCCACACGGCCCACGGGGTGAGGTTGGTCGAGGTGTCGGCCGATTCGAAGTTGCGGTAGCCCCACCAGTGGCCCAGGCCGTTGACCACGCCGGCGGCCCAGAACGGGATCCACGCCATCTGGATCGCCCACAGGGCGATGCCCGGCACGCCGAACAGGGCGAAGTTGACGAACAGCAGCGCGGTCGGGCCGAGGTTGGCGTGCGGGGTGTACAGCCGGCGCTCGATCCAGTCGTCCGGCGCGCCCTTGCCGTACTGCTCGATCGAGGGACGGTCGGCGCGCGCCTCGCGGTACAGCTCCACGCCCTGCCAGAACACCTTGCCGATGCCGCGGGTCTGCGGGCTGTGCGGATCCTCGTCAGTCTCCACCTTGGCGTGGTGCTTGCGATGGATGGCCACCCACTCGCGGGTGATCATCGAGGTGGTCAGCCAGGTCAGAAGCGGAAGAAGTGGTTCAGCGCCGGATGGAAGTCCACGCCGCGATGGGCCCTGCTGCGGTGCAGGTACAGGGTCACCGAGAAGATCGTCAGCTGGGTGAAGACCAGCAGCACGACCAGCATGCCGAGCCAGCCAAGGCCAGCCACGCCGGAGGTGAGGAAATGGAGCAGTACGTCGGGCATTGCCAAGGAGACTCGCGAAGTGGATGGGGCGGCGCAAGACCGCGCGCGCGTGGCGACATCATGGGGCCTGATCCGGCAAACTTCACCTGTCTGCCGCGTACGGTATTCATGTGCGGCGCCCGTCACAGGAACCGCCGTCCCGATGCCTGCCGCCACCCCGATTCCGGCTTCCGGAGCCGCCCGTCCGCCCCTGATCGAACTGGACCACGCCAGCGTCGTCCGCGGACAGGTCAGGGTCCTGCACGAGCTTTCCCTGCGCATCGACCAGGGGCCAGCACACCGCCGTGCTCGGGGCCAACGGCTGCGGCAAGTCGACCCTGATCAAGCTGATCACCCGGGAGCTGTATCCGCTGGCACGCGCGGCCGGCGAGCCGCCGGTCCGGGTGCTGGGCCAAGGCGCGCTGGATGGTGGACCGGCTGCGCTCGCAGCTGGGGATCGTGACCGGCGATTTCGGCGCCAACCTTACCGACATGCCCGGGCTCACGGTCGAGGCCGCGGTGCTCAGCGGCCTGTTCGCCAGCTTCGTGGTCCCGCCGTTCCGCGAGATCACCGACGACATGCGCGCGCGCGCGTCGAAGCGCTGGACCGGGCCCACGCGCTGCCGTTGCGCGGGCGCCCGTACGCGGAACTGTCCACCGGCGAAGCGCGCCGCGTGCTGATCGCACGCGCCCTGGTCAACCGCCCGCAGGCGCTGCTGCTGGACGAACCGGGCACCGGGCTGGACCTTGGTCGCCCGTGGCCACCTGCTGGCGATGCTGCGGTCACTGGCCGGCGAGGGCGTGACCCTGGTGCTGGTGACCCATCACATCGAGGAAATCATCCCGGAGATCGAGCGGGTGGTGCTGCTCCAGTCCGGCCGCGTGCTGGCCGACGGCCCGCGCGCGGCAGTGCTGACCGGGCCTGGCTGTCGCAGGCGTTCGGCGGCCCGGTGCGGGTCTGGCAGGAACGCGATCCACAGCAGCAGGACCACTACCTGGCCGCCGCCGGGAGCTGACCATGCCCGAATTGCCGGAAGTCGAGACCACCCGCCGCGGCCTGGCGCCGCACGTGGAGGGGCGGCGCATCACCGGCGTGGTCCTGCGCCGCCCTGACCTGCGCTGGCCGATTCCCGACCAGATCCGCGAGCTGCTGCCCGGCCGCCGCATCGAGGCGGTCCGCCGCCGCGCCAAGTACCTGCTGATGGACACCGACGCCGGCGACAGCGCCCTGCTGCACCTGGGCATGTCAGGAATGCTGCGGGTACTGCCCGCCGACACCCCGGTCGGCGCGCACGACCACGTCGACCTCGCCCTCGACTCCGGTCGCGTGCTGCGCTTCACCGACCCGCGCCGCTTCGGCAGCCTGCTCTGGCAGCCGGCCGGCACCGAGCACGAACTGCTGCGCGGGCTCGGCCCCGAACCGCTGTCCGACGCCTTCGATGGCGACTGGCTGTTCGCGCGCAGCCGCGGCCGCAGCGCGCCGGTGAAGACCTTCCTGATGGACCAGCGCATCGTCGTGGGCGTCGGCAACATCTACGCGGCCGAGAGCCTGTTCCGCGCCGGCATCTCGCCGCTGCGCGCCGCAGGCAAGGTCTCGCGCGAACGCTACGCCGCCCTTACCGGCGCGGTGCGCGAGATCCTCGCCTACGCCATCACCCGTGGCGGCACCACCCTGCGCGACTTCCTCAGCCCCGACGGCGCGCCCGGCTACTTCGAACAGGAACTGGCGGTGTACGGCCGCGGCGGCGGCGCCTGCCCGACCTGCGGCGGCCCCCTGCGCGAAGCCAGCATCGGCCAGCGCGCCAGCGTCTGGTGCCCGCGCTGCCAGCGCTGAGCCCTGCGTCGAACCGCCGTTCCCTCGGGTGGTGCCGGCTGCGCCGCCGGGCTGCCCGGCCGCCGGGGTAGCGGCAAGGCAAGACGCCTTTGCCTCTACGGGGACCCGGCCACCCTTCTTCTCCGCATGGACCACCCGCCCCGGCGGAGCCACCGGCCAGCCATGAGCCACCTGTTGCCAGCACCGGACCAGAGGCTCGCCTCCCGGCACACATCATGCCAATCGACGGCAAGCCACCGGCCTGCCTGCCACGCAAAAACTCGCTATATTCGGCCCCTTGTCGCTGTCATGGAGACGACGATGGCCGACTCTTCCGAGAGTTCCCCGAGATCACCGTGTGGCTGGATGCCGCGCGCGGCGGCGACCGCGAGGCGCTCGACCGCGTGCTCGGCACGCTGTACCATAACTGCACACGCTGGCCCGGCGACAGCTGTCGGGCCAGCAGAACAACACCCCTGGACCCGACCTCGCTGGTCCACGAGTCGTACCTGAAGCTGGTCGGCGCCAGCAACGGCGCCCGCTTCGAGGATCGCGCGCACTTCTTTGCCTATGCCGCCTCGGCGATGCGCAGCGTGGTGGTGGACTACGCCCGCAACCGCATGGCCCGCAAGCGCGGCGGCGACCTCAAGCGCGTCGCCGAGATTCCCGAGGAAGCCGAGAGCAGCCTGCGCCTGGACGAGAACCTGCTCGCCTTGGACACCGCGCTCGAACGGCTGGCTGCGGTCGACGAGAAACTCGCCAAGGTCGTGGAACTGCGCTACTTCGCCGGGCTTTCGGAACAGGAGATCGCCGAGCTGATGGACCGCTCCGAGCGCAGCGTGCGCCGCGACTGGCAGAAGGCCCGGATGTTCCTGCTCGCGGCCATGCGCGAGGACTGAGGGCGAGGGCGACCGCTCGCCATGGACGCCGAGCGCTGGCAGCGCCTGTCGCCGCTGCTCGACGCCCTGCTCGACCTGCCGCCGGCCGGGCGCGTGGACGAGCTGGAGCGGCTGCGGGCCGACGACCCGGCGCTGGCCGCCGAGCTGCAGGCCCTGCTCGCGGCCGAGGACACCGACCCCGACTTCCTCCATGATCCGCTGCCCGGCGCGCGCCCGGCGTCCCGGCAGGGCACGCGGCTGGGGCCGTACCAGCTCGAACGCCTGCTCGGCGAGGGCGGCATGGGCCAGGTCCTGGCTGGCCGAGCGCGCCGACGGCCTGTACCGGCGCCAGCTGGCGCTGAAGCTGCTCCGCCCCGGCTATGCCGACCCGAACTTGCGCCTGCGCTTCTCCCGCGAACGCGAAATCCTTACCCGGCTGCAACACCCCAACATCGCCCGCCTGCTCGATGCGGGGATCGGCGAGGGCGACCAGCCCTACCTGGTGCTGGAGTACGTCGAGGGCGTGCCACTGACCGAGTACTGCCGCGACAACGCGCTGCCGGTGGAGGCGCGGCTGCGGCTGTTCCTGCAGGTCTGCGCGGCGGTCAGCCATGCGCATGCCAACCTGATCGTGCACCGCGACCTGAAGCCGTCGAACATGCTGGTCACCCCCGACCGCGATGTGCGCCTGCTCGACTTCGGCATCGCCAAGCTGCTCGACCGCGACGGCACCGATGTCACCCATGCGCGCACCGAAGTGCGCGCCTTCACCCTGCACTACGCCGCCCCGGAACAGGTCCGCGGCGAGCCGGTAAGCACGCTGACTGACGTCTACTCGCTGGGCGTGGTCCTGTACGAGCTGCTGGCCGGCGACAAGCCGTACCGGTTGCGCCGGCAGAGCGACGCGGAATGGGAGCGGGCGATCCTGAAGTCTCGCCACCACGTCCGTCGGTGGCGGTGCAGCGGCTGGCCGAGACCGGGCAGATCGAACAGGCACAGGCGCGGCGGCTGGCCCGGCGCCTGCGCGGCGACCTCGACAACATCGCGCTGAAGGCATTGCACAAGATCCCGGCCCGGCGCTACGGCTCGGTCGAGGCGTTGGCGCGCGACGTCGAGCGCCACCTGGAAGGCCGGCCGGTGGAGGCACGCCCGCCGCGGATCGGCTACCAGCTGCAGAAGTACCTGCAGCGCCATCCCCGGGGCGTCGCCCCGGGTTCGCTGGCGGTGCTGGTGCTGCTCGCGGCGCTGGGCCTTACCCCTCTGGCACGCGCACGAAGCCCGGCACGAGGCGGCACGCGCGCAGGCACTGCAGCGCTTCGTTCTGGGCCTGTTCGACCACGCCGGCGGCGCGCAGCGCAGCCAGGGCATGGCCATGCGCGAACTGCTTTCGGCCGGCGCGCGGCGCGGCGAGAGCGAGCTGGAAGAGCAGCCGCGCGCGCGCGCCGAACTGCTCGGGGTGATCGCGCGGCTGTACATCGGCATCGGCGACTATCGCGAAGCGCTGTCGCTGTCCGAGCGGCAGCAGCAACTGCTCGACGACGAAGACGGTACGGGCGACGCCGGCGCCGCCGACGGCCTGCGCCTGGATGCGGCCAGCCAGCATGGGCGGGTACTGCGCCTGCTCAGCCGCTCGCAGGAGTGCGTGGCGCGGATGCAGCCGCTGGCCGCCACCGCGCAGCGGCTGGAAGACGCGCTGCCGCAGCAGGCCGCCGACTTCTACATCCAGTTCGGGCGTTGCCGGCGCATGCTCGGCGAGGCCCTTACCGCACGGCAGTGGTACGAACGCGCAATCGCCCTGCGCCGCGACGTGCTGCGCGACGATGCCGGCGTGGCCGAAGGGATGATCGACCTGGCGGCGCTGGAAAGCGACGCCGCGCGCACCGGCGCGGCGATCGAGCAGTTCCTCGCCGCGCAGCAGCGCAGCTGCGTGCGCGGCTGGGCGACCGTCATCCGCTGATGGTCGAGATCGAGCGCAGCCTGGGCGTGCTCTACCTCGACCGCGGCCTTACCGCCGAGGCCGAGGCGCAGCTGCGGCCGGGGCTGGCCCTGGCGCTGGAACTGCACGGCCCCAACCACCCCTCGACCCTGGCGGTGCGCCGCCAGCTGGGCCTTACCTACCTGCAGCTGGGCCGCCTTACCGAGGCCGAGCAGGCGTTGCGTGCGCAGCACGGCCCCACCGAGGCCACGCTCGGACCGCAGCACCGCGAGACCGGCCTGAGCCTGGATGCGCTGGGGCGTCTGGCGCTGGAGCGCGACGACACCGCCGCCGCCACCGCCGCGTTCGGACGCGCCGTCGCGATCTGGCGCCAGCCGGACGGGCGCCACCTGCTCGACTACGGCCTGGCCGACCTTTCGCTCGCCCTGCAGGCGGGCGGCGACATCGCCGCCGCACGGGGCGTGCTCGAGGAGGCGCGACGCGTGCGGGCGATCCGGCTCGGCGCCAGCCATCCGGCGGTGGGCGACCTGGACAGGATGATGGGAGAGTTGCTGCTGGATGCCGGCGACATCGGCGCGGCCCGCCCATGGCTGGGCCGCGCCGCCCAGCTCACCCGGGTCGGCTATGGCGCCGACGATCCACGCACGCTGCAGGCGCAACTGGCGCTGGCGCGGTTGCAATCCGCGCAGCACGGCGCGGACGACAGCGTCGCGCCACTCCAGCGCTTCAGCGCCGCGCTGCCTGCCGACGCTTCGCTGGCCGCGCTGCGCTGGGAAGCCCAGGCGTACACGGCGCAGTCCCGCTGCCAACCCGGCGCGGCGCGCGCCGGCGAGCGCGAGTTGCAGGCACTGGAAGCGGAGTTGCGCAGCGCGCGGCCGGAAGGCGGACGCCTGTCCCGCGAAGTCGCCGCGCTGGCTGCGTCCTGCCACGCCCGGCTGAACGGTGTCGCCTCGAACGCTGTGGCGCACTGATCGCAGTGCGTAAGATGACGCGCCCCACACCGAACGCCGCGCCATGCACCGACGCCAGTTCCTGACCCGTGCCTCCGCCGCGCTCGCCGCGATCGGCCTGCCGCTGTCCCTGCTCGAGGCGAATGCCAGCCCGCTGCCGCTGGGCGAGCGCCATCCGTTCGACTACGCCTGGCTCAAGGGCCACGCGCGCGCGCTGGCCGCCAAACCGTTCGTGCCGCGCAGCGACGTGTTGCCCGCGCCGGTGGCGAACCTGACCTGGGACCAGTACTGGGCGATCGGCTTCCGCCAGGACCACGCGTTGTGGGCCGACCTGCCCGGCGCGAAGTTCCAGGCCAAGTTCTTCCACATGGGCCTGTACTTCAAGCGCCCGGTGCGCATGTTCGAACTCGCCGGCGGCCAGGCTGGGAACTGGCCTACGACCCGGCGATGTTCGACTTCGGCAGGAGCGGCGTGAACGGGAAGAAGCTGCCCAAGGACCTGGGCTTCGCCGGTTTCCGCCTCAATTCGCCCGACGACATCCGCCGCGACTGGGCCGCCTTCCTCGGCGCCAGCTATTTCCGCGCAGTCGGGTCGAGCATGCAGTACGGCCTGTCCGCGCGTGGCCTACGGCGGTCGACACCGGCATGCCGCGGCCGGAGGAATTCCCGGACTTCACCGCATTCTGGCTCGAGCGCCCGGCACTGGGATCGGACACGCTGGTGGTCTACGCGCTATTGGATTCGCCCAGCGTCGCCGGCGCCTACCGCTTCGCCATCACCAGGGGGCGAGCCGCTGGTGATGGACATCGATGCGGCGCTGTATCCGCGCAAGGAGATCGAGCGCATCGGCATTGCACCTGCCACCAGCATGTACCAGGGTCGGCGAGAACGACCGGCGCATGGATTGGGACTGGCGCGGGGAGATCCACGATACCGACGGGCTGGCGATGCACAGCGGCAGCGGCGAATGGATCTGGCGCCCGCTGGGCAATCCGGCGCACCTGCGCTTCAACGCCTTCGCCGACGAGAACCCGCGCGGCTTCGGCCTGCTGCAGCGCGACCGCAACTTCGACCACTACCAGGACGACGGCGTGTTCTACGAGAAGCGCCCGAGCCTGTGGGTCGAGCCCAAGCACGGTTGGGGCCGCGGCTCGGTACAGCTGGTCGAGATCCCGACCATCGACGAGACCTTCGACAACATCGTCGCGTTCTGGAATCCGGAGACCAAGGCCGCAGCCCGGCCAGGAACTGCTGTATGGCTATCGCCTGTACTGGGGCGAGCAAGCGCCGGCACGCCCGCCCCTGGCGCATACGGTAGCCACGCGCACCGGACTGGGCGGCGTGATCGGCAAGAAGCGCGAGCATTTCTCGTGGCGCTTCGCGGTGGACTTCGCCGGTGGCGGGCTGGCCGCCCCGGGCCGGGCAGAACGCCACGGTCGAGGCGGTGGTTGAGTCCAGCCGCGGCACGGTGGAGACGGTGTCGGCCCGGCCGCTGCACGCCATCGACGGCTACCGCGCGATGTTCGACGTGGTCCCGCCGGACGACTCCACCAGCCAGATCGACCTGCGCCTGTACCTGCGCAGCGGCGGCAAGGCGCTGACCGAGACCTGGCTGTACCAGTGGAACCCGCCGCCGCCGGCCGAGCGACGGCTGTACTAGGAACGGATCGCAAGGTGCTGGACCGGCAGGCACGCATCGCCGCAGTAGCCCCATGGCCGCATGGAATACCGCCGCGGCCGCGCCCAGTCTTTGGCCGGAGCCACCACGGCAGGAGTCCATGATCAGCGAAGCGCGCACCGACGAGGAAATCCTTTACCACCCGCGCGGTGATGCTGCAGCTGCGCACCGCCCTGCCGGCCGATGCCTACCTGCCGACGGTCAAGGCGATGATGGCCGACGGCTACCGCCATGCGGCGGCGCTGCGCGACGGCTCCGGCGAAGTCGTCGCGGTCGCCGGCTTCCGCCGCTTCCAGATGCTCTACGCCGGCGGCCACATCCTCTACGTCGACGACCTCAGCACCGACGCCACGCGCCGCTCCGAAGGCCATGGTCGCGCCCTGCTCGACTGGCTCAAGGCCGAGGCGCGCCGGCTCGGCTGCACCCAGCTGCACCTTGACTCGGGCGTGCAGCGCGAGCAGGCGCACCGGTTCTACTTCCGTGAAGGCCTGGGCGTGAACTGCCTGCACTTCCGCATCGAGCTGTAGGCGGCGGCGCGCCCCCTACGCTACCGGACCACCACGCCCCGACGGACACCACCCGCCGCGCGTCAGCCCGGGCGGCCGTGGCTCACAGCAGCGGCACCTGCAGCGGTTCGATCGCGCCTTCGCCGCGCATCACCTTCTTGAACTCGGCGCGGCTGACCGAGACGTAGCGCTCGTTGCCACCGATCTCCACCTGCGGGCCGTCCTGCACCGCGCGGCCCTGCGCGTCCACGCGCAGGTTCATGGTCGCCTTCTTGCCGCTGTGGCAGATCGTCTTGATCTCGGCCAGCTCGTCGGCCCAGGCCAGCAGGTACTGACTGCCTTCGAACAGCTCGCCACGGAAATCGGTGCGCAGGCCATAGCACAGCACCGGGATGCGCTGCCGGTCGACCACCTCACTGAGCTGCCAGACCTGCGCCCGGCTGAGGAACTGCGCCTCGTCCACCAGCACGCAGCCGAGCCGGCCGTGGGCGAGGACATCGGACTCGAGCAGCCGCTCCATAGGTCGGTGTCGTGGTCGAAGGCGGTGCCTTCGGCGCGCAAGCCTATGCGCGAGGCGACCACGCCGCGGCCGCCGCGGTCATCCAGGCGCGGCGTCGTCAGGATCAGCGTGCGCATGCCGCGCTCGCGGTAGTTGTACGCCGACTGCAGCAGGGTCGTGGTCTTCCCGGCGTTCATCGCCGAGTAGTAGAAGTAGAGCTTGGCCATGGACGGGATTCTAAGGCGCCGCGCCGGTGCGCGGCCCCAGCCTGCGGGGAGGCGGCGCGCGCAGGACCCGATACGCCGCCGCCGGCCGAGCCGCTGCGACGCGGCGGCCGGTCCGCTCAACCCGGTAGCCCCGGTCCGCCTCAGCGGCCGTCGCGCACCTGCTCCACATCGCCCACGTCGACCTTCTCCTTCCGCGGCGCCTTCCAGACCTCGTCCTGCCAGGCCCAGTAGCGCGCCGGTTCCCAGTAGTCCCTCCGGTAGTAGTCCTCGGCGCGCATCACCTTACTTTGCCGGCCATCGGCCCGGTCATCGGGACGATCCGCACGAAGCCCACCGAGCCGGTACGGCTGCCGGTGACCTGGCGACTTTCCTTGCGCAGGACCTTCTCCAGTCGCGGCTTGGCCGCATCGTCGCCGAATTCGGCCAGCAGAGCCTTACCGCGCGCTCGATCGCCGCGTCCTGCTCGGCCTTGCCCAGCTCGCTCCAGTAGCGCTCGCGCAGGATCGTGAAGTTCGGATACATGCGCTCGGCGGCTAAGGTCCCATCCACGCATAGGCGATGGGCCGGTCCCAGGCCACGCCCAGCCCCTTCCAGTACATCTCCGCCAGCATCGCCATCGAGGCCTTGTCCGCGTACGAGGCGGCCCGGCGGAAGTATCCGTACGCCTCCTCGTAGGCCTTGTTATGGAAGGCATGCAGGCCCTCCCGACGCCATCGGATGTCCGGGTGGGCGGCGAGGAATCCCTCGGTCAGCAGTTCGGGCGCGATGTCGGGCTCGCCGACGTAGTCGCCGAACTTCGGGCGTTCGACCGGGCCTTCCCATTGCAGCAGCTGCACCGCGTCGGCGCCGGCCGCCAGCACGGGCATCGCCAGCAGCACCGACAACGCCAGGCACGCCCGCAATCCGCGCAGTGGCGCGCCGCCGGGCGCACCTGTCAGTCCGTTCTTGCATCGTCTCCTCCAATCCTTGATGGGACGCCACGGAAAATATCGCGAAAGCCGCCCGGCCGCATGTCCCCGGTCGCCGGAACGAGCCGTCGGCGCGGGCCTTTCCGGGGCCGGCGGCGCCAGCCGGTAGAATGCGCAGCCCGCTCAACCGTTTTCCCGTCGTGCTCAATTCCCCCAACGCGCCGCCGTGCTGCATGACCAGGGCCCGCTGCTGGTGCTGGCCGGCGCCGGCAGCGGCAAGACCCGGGTCATCGTCGAGAAGATCGCCCACCTGGTGGGCACCGGCCGCTACCCGGCCAAGGCGCATCGCCGCGATCACCTTCACCAACAAGTCCGCCAAGGAAATGCGCGAGCGCGTGGCCAAGCGGATCAAGGGCGATGCGGCCGAAGGGCTGACGATCTGCACCTTCCATGCGCTGGGCCTGAAGTTCCTGCAGATCGAGCACGCCGCGGTCGGGCTCAAGCGCGGCTTCTCGATCTTCGACGCCGACGACAGCGGCCCAGGTCAAGGACCTGATGCCCGGCGCCAAGCCCGACGCGATCGACGATGCGAAGAACCTGATCTCGCGCGCGAAGAACGCCGGGCTGTCGCCGGAACAGGCGCTGGCCGCCGCGCGCTCCACCCGCGAGATGGACGCGGCCAAGCTTTACGCGCGCTACCAGGCGCGGCTGTCCTCGTTCAACGCGGTCGATTTCGACGACCTGATCCGCCTGCCGGTGCAGATCCTGGAAGCGGACGCCGAGATCGTCGCCGGCTGGCGTGAACGCATCGGCTACCTGCTGGTGGACGAGTGCCAAGGACACCAACGACGCCCAGTACCGCCTGCTCAAGGCCATCGCCGGACCGAAGGGCAATTTCACCTGCGTGGGCGACGACGACCAGAGCATCTATGCCTGGCGCGCGGCGCCAACCCGGAGAACCTGCAGCAGATGGAGCGCGACTACCCCGCGCTGCAGGTGATCAAGCTCGAGCAGAACTACCGCTGCTCCAACCGCGTGCTGCGCGCGGCCAACGCGCTGATCTCACGCAACCCGCATCAGCACCTGAAGACGCTGTGGAGCGACCAGGCCGACGGCGAGCGGATCCGCGTATGGGAGTGCCGCGACAACGAGCACGAGGCGGAGAAGGTCGCCAGCGAGATCGCTTTCCTCAACGAAGCGAAGCAGGTTCCGTGGAACGAGGTCTGCATCCTGTTCCGCGGCAACCACCAGTCACGGGTGCTGGAGAAGGCGTTGCAGCTGCTGCGCGTGCCCTACCACCTCACCGGCGGCACCGCGTTCCTCGAGCGCCAAGGAAGTGAAGGATGCGCTGTCCTTGGCTGCGGGTGATCGCCAATCCGGAGGACGACGCCGCGTTCCTGCGCGCGGTGCAGTCGCCCAAGCGCGAGGTCGGTGCGACCTCGCTGGCGAAACTGGCCGAACTGGCCCAGAGCAAGCACATGCCGATGTCGCGCGCGGCGCAGTCGATGGGCGCGCTGCAGCAGCTGCCACCGCGCGCGGCCAACGGCCTGGGCGCATTCAACGACGCGATCGCCGACCTGCGCGACCATGCCTCGAAGCTGAGCGCCGCCGAGCTGGTCCGGCGCCTTACCGAGAAGTCGGGCCTGCTCACCGAACTGCGCGCGCAGACCAAGGACGAAGCCTCGTTCCAGCGGCGCAAGGCCAACCTGGACGAACTGGCCGAATGGTTCGAAGGCGGCCCGCGCGGCGCAAATGCCGGCGACCTTACCGCGCAGCTGGCGCTGCTGTCGCGCAACGACAAGGACGACGGCGGCAACCAGGTGCGGCTGATGAGCCTGCACGCGGCCAAGGGCCTGGAGGTTCGGCTACGTGTTCATCATCGGTTGCGAGGACGGCACCCTGCCGCACGACGCCGCACTGGAAGAGGGCTCGCTGGAGGAGGAGCGCCGGCTTATGTACGTCGGCATCACCCGCGCCAAGAGCCGGTTGTGGCTCAGCTACAGCCGCGAGACCCGGCGTTTCCGCGAGAAGGTGCGGCTCAAGCCCAGCCGCTTCCTCGACGAGCTGCCGGCCGCCGAACTGCAGCGTGACGGCGCCGACCCGGTCGCCGACGCGGCGCAGAAGCAGGAACGGGCCAGCGCCGGCTTCGCCGCGATCCACGCGCTGCTCGGCGACTGAGGTGCGCGCCGCCATCGCCACCACCGGCCGGCTACGCCTGCGCGAGCTGGACGAGGGGGATGCCGGCTTCATGGTCGAGCTGCTCAACCAGCCCGACTTCCTGCGTTTCATTGGCGACCGTGGCGTGCGCGACGAGGCGCAGGCGCGCACCTACCTGCGCGAAGGGCCGATCGCCGGCTATGCCCGCCACGGGATGGGCATGTACGCGGTCGAGCCGCGCCACGGCGGCGCGCCGATCGGACTGTGCGGGCTGGTGGTGCGCGAGGGCCTGCCCGGACCGGATCTCGGCTTCGCGCTGCTGCCCGGGTACTACGGGCAGGGCCTTACCTTCGAGGCCGCAGGCGCGGTACTGGACCACGCGCGCACCACCCTGGCCCTGCCGCGCGTGCTGGCGATCGTCTCGCCCGGCAACGCGCGTTCGATCGCGCTGCTGCGGCGCCTCGGCCTGCGCGACGCCGGCACCATTTCCCTGCCGGGCAAGGACGAGGAAATCCTGCTGTTCGAAACTGTGGAGACCCGATGATGCGCGACCACTTCGCGTTGCTGGCCGACTACAACCGCTGGATGAACGCCAACCTGCAGCGCGCGGCTTCGACGCTGCCAGCCGGTGCGGTCGATGAACCGCGCGGTGCGTTCTTCGGCTCGATCCTCGGCACACTCAACCACCTGGTGGTCGCCGACACGGTGTGGCTGAAGCGCTTTGCCGCCAACGACGCGGACGGTCGCTGGACCGCGCTGCAGGCCCTCGCCGGCACCGCCATGCCCGAACGGCTCGATGCGCAGCCGTGCGCCGACCTGGCGGCGTGGTGGACGCGCCGGCAGGAGCTGGACGCGATCATCGTGGCGTGGATCGACCAGCTCGACGGCACCGACCTCGAGCGGACGCTGCGCTACGGCAGCATGCGCGGCGAACAGCAGCGCCGGCGCCTGTCGCACCTGCTGCTGCATTTCTTCAACCACCAGACCCACCACCGCGGCCAAGGCCACCACGCTGTTCAGCCAGTGCGGCGTGGACGTGGGCGTGACCGACCTGCACCCGCGCCTGCCGCTCGCCGGTTGAGCACCAGCCCTGCCACGCGGATGCCGTCGGCCAGCCGGTAAACTGTCGCCCCTGCTGTTTCCGAGACCGGGCTTCATGCGTCTTTCCCTGCTCTGTGCGGCCCTTGCCGCCGGCCTGCTGGCCGCGTGCCAGCCGGTGCGTCCCGAGGCGCCCGCCGCCGCGCTGCCGGCCACCGCGCCGGCCGACGACAACCTCAACGCCGTGCTCTGGGTGCAGCGCTCGGCCGAGTACCGCGCCGCCGCCGCCCAGACCTATCGCGCCGCCATCGACCACCTGGACGTGGCGCTGAAGCAGGCCGACTGGGACGCGCTGGTCCCCGAGGAGCGCGGCAACGCGGCCAAGGGCCTGAAGCCGGCGGTGATCCTCGATATCGACGAGACCGTGCTCGACAACTCGCCCTACCAGGCGCGCCTGGTCCGTGATGGCGCCGAGTACAGCGACCCGAGCTGGGATGCCTGGGTCGAGGAGCGCCAAGGCCAAGGCCGTACCGGGCGTGGTCGAGTTCGCCCGCGCCGCCAATGCCAGGGGCGTCACCCCGGTCTACATCTCCAACCGCGCCGTGCACCTGAAGGACGCGACCCAGGCCAACCTGCGCTCCGCGGGCCTGCCAGTGGCCGACGAAAGCGTGTTCCTGGGCCTCGGCACGGTGGTCGCCGACTGCGAGCAGGACGGCTCGGAGAAGGACTGCCGGCGCCAGCTGGCCGGCCGCAAATACCGCGTGCTGATGCAGTTCGGCGACCAGCTCGGCGACTTCGCGCGGATCTACGACAACAGCCCGGCCGGGCGGCAGGAGCTGCTCGACAAGTACGACGCGTGGTTCGGCGAGCGCTGGTGGATGCTGCCCAATCCGACCTACGGCAGCTGGGAGCCGGCACTGTTCGACAACGACTGGCGCCAGCCGCGCGACGCGCGGCGCGCCGCCAAGCGCGCGGCGCTGGAGGTGGCGCGATGAGCCGGCCGCCGCTGCAGCTGGCGCCGGAGGATCGGCTGATCTTCGCCTTGGACGTGCCGGGCCGCGTGCAGGCGCGCGAGTGGGTCGACCGTCTCGGCGACAGCGTCCGCTTCTACAAGATCGGCATGGAACTGCTGGCCTCGGGCGAATACTTCCAGGTCCTCGACGACCTGGCCGCGCGCGACAAGCGCGTGTTCGTCGACCTGAAGTTCTTCGACATCCCGGCCACGGTCGCCGGGGTGATCCGCGGCCTGGGTCGCTGGCCGGTCAGCTACTGCACCATCCACGGTTGGCACCCGGCGATGATGCAGGCCGCCGCCGAGGCCAATGCCGGTTCCGACATGCGCCTGCTCGCGGTCACCGTGCTCACCTCGATGGACGGCACCGACCTGCGCTCGATGGGCATCTCCGGCGAACCGGAAACCGTCGTGGTCGAGCGCGCCCGCGCCGCGCAGGCCGCCGGCATCGATGGCGTGATCGCGTCCGGACTCGAAGCCGGGCCGATCCGCCGCGCCACCGGAACCGGCTTCTCGATCGTCTGCCCCGGCATCCGTCCGGGCGGACCGGCCGGGGACGACCAGAAGCGCAGCGTCGGCGTGGCCGAGGCGTTCCGTGACGGTGCCGATGCCATCGTGGTTGGCCGGCCGATCCGCCAGGCGAGCGATCCGTGCGCGGCCGCGGTGGCCATCCAGACCGAGATCAGAAGCGCCCTCAGCTATAATAATCAATGATTTACTTAATTCAATCTAAAGTATTGCCTGAGCTGTGATCCGGCGCTAGGATGGCCGCGTCCGGTCCTTGGCCGGAACCGTGCCACAACACGATGTCCTCCGGTTCCGGCCGGATTGAGGGAGGCTCAACGCCTCCCTTTTTTGTGCGCGCATGCCTTGCCGATGCCCCGGGCTGTGGCCACACTCGGCAGCGACCTACCGGATGCCGCCCATGTCCCCATCGCGTCGCTGCAACCGGCTGGTCCCGCGCGCCCCGTGGCTGGCGATCGTCGTGGTCACCCTCGCCCTGGCCGGCTGCCGGCGCGAATCCTCGCCCGGCGAACTGCCGGGCGCGAGCAGCGAACCGGCCGGCGCCGTGCGCCAGCTGGCCTACCACCTGCAGCACAACGATCTCCAGGCCTTCGCCCGCGATGCGCTGCCGGCCGCCGAACGGGCGCAGCTGGCCGAGGCATGGGCGCAGGGACGCAGTCGCTGGCCGCTGACCGAACTGCCGCTCGACGAGCAGCTCGGACCGGCACTGGCCATCCTGTCCGCGCCCGGCGCGGAGAAGCGGCTGCAGCGCTCGTTCGAGCGACAGATGGCCGGGCAGGACCGGGCGCTGCGCGATGCAGCCCGCTCGTTGGCCCTGTTCGGCACCCAGTACGTGCGCACCCAGGGGCGAATACAGCGCGGACGAGCGCACCCACTACGCGCAGGTCATCGCCGCCCCGGCGCCTGGTCGACCACCGCCCCGCTGGGCGACCGCAAGCGCGCCGCGGCGGCGATCGACCGCCTGGCGGCTGCCGCGCGCGACAGCGGCCTGGACGGCGATCCGGCCCTGACCGCGGCGGGCATGGATGAAAGCCTGCGTCGGCTGGGTCCGGTCGCCGCGACGATCAAGACCGTGCTGGAGGAGTACGGCCTGGACCTGGACGGCAGCCTTACCCGACCTGCGTACCGGTCTGGTCGAGGAGAAGGGCGACCATGCCACCGTGCGCCTCCACTACACGCTGGCCGGCACCGAAATCGACACCACCGTCGGCCTGACCCGGCGCGAGGGGCGCTGGTACCTCACCGACTACCCAACACGCCGCCGCACTCCTTACCACGCCCTCGGCGACGCCTGCCCCCGTGGTGCCCGGCCTGTCGGCCCCGCCAACCACGCCGCCCCCGGACGACCCGCCCGCTGCGCGATAATCCCGTCCATGCCTGAACAGAATTCCTTTCCGTTCCCGGAGCCGCCTCCCGGGAGCAAGCCCGCGACGGGCACCGACGCAGCGGCAGTGCCCGGCGCCGACCCGCGCGCTGCGCACGTGCCTGCGCCGGTGGCGGAAACCACGCCGGTGGCCGGAACCGCGCTCAATGTCGCCAACCGCGCCCCGGCGCCGCCGCGCCGCCCGCTGTGGTCCCGCCTGCTGGGCTGGCTGGCCGACCCGTGGCTGGACCTCAAGCTCGAACCCGCCGACCTGGAGGCCTATGCCGACCCGCGCCCGGTCTGCTACGTGCTCGAGGACTACGGCCTGTCCAACGCGCTGATCCTGGACAAGGCCTGCCGCCAAGGCCGGCCTGCCCTCGCCGCTGGTGCCGCTGCCGCGCGACCCGACCGGGCGCAAACGCGCCTACGTGGCCCTGTCGCGGCGCAACGCGGCGCCGCTGATCCCCGACCAGCGCCCGGCCACGCGCACCCATTCCGACTCGCTGGCCCGCCTGCTGCAGGCGCACCGCGCCGACCCCGCGCTGGACGTGCGCCTGGTGCCGGTCTCGATCTTCGTCGGCCGCTCGCCGGACCGGCAGAGCGGCTGGTTCTCGGTGCTGTTCTCCGAGAACTGGGCGCTGGTCGGTCGCTTCCGCCGGCTGCTGGCGATCCTGCTCAACGGCCGCGACACCCTGGTCCGCTTCGCCGAGCCGGTATCGCTGCGCGAGACCGTCGACGAGGGCCTGCCGCCCGAGCGCACCGTGCGCAAGCTGCAGCGCGTGCTGCGCGCGCATTTCCGCCGGATCCGCGCGGCGATCATCGGCCCGGACCTGTCGACCCGGCGCCTGCTGGTGGACAAGGTGCTGGCCGCCGACAGCGTGCGCGAGACGATCGCCGACCAAGGCCCGGCGCGACAATTCCATACCGATCGAAGCTCAAGGAAGAAGGCCCATGCCTACGCCTGGAGATCGCCGCCGACTATTCGCACCCGGTGGTGCGCTCGGCCAGCTTCATCCTCACCCCGGTGTGGAACAAGATCTACCGCGGCGTGCTGGTCCACCACCTGGACAAGCTCAAGGAAGCCGCGCCCGGCCACGAGGTGGTCTACGTGCCCTGCCACCGCAGCCACATGGACTACCTGCTGCTGTCGTACCTGCTGTACGAACGCGGCATCGTGCCGCCGCATATCGCAGCGGGCATCAACCTCAACCTGCCGGTGGTCGGGACCATCCTGCGCAAGGGCGGCGCGTTCTTCATGCGCCGCAGCTTCCGCGGCAACCCGCTGTATTCGGCCGTGTTCACCGAATACGTGGCCCAGCTGGTGTCCGGCGGCTATTCGCTGGAGTACTTCATCGAAGGCGGCCGCTCGCGCACCGGGCGGCTGCTGCAGCCCAAGGGCGGCATGATCGCGATGACCCTGCGCGCCTACCTGCGCCAGCCCACCGCCCGGTGCTGTTCCAGCCGGTCTACATCGGCTACGAGAAGCTGATGGAGGGCAACAGCTACCTGGACGAGCTCTCCGGCAAGCCGAAGGAGAAGGAATCGATCTGGTCGCTGCTGTGGGGCATCCCCAAGGTGCTGCGCTCCAACTACGGCCAAGGTGGTGGTGAATTTCGGCGAGCCGATCCAGCTGGACGACGTGCTGTCCGAGCACGCGCCGGACTGGGACGGCAAGCCGCTGGGCGAAGAGGAGAAGCCTTCCCATTGGCCGACACGGTCGACGCGCTGGCACAGAAGATCCAGGTCAACGTCAACGGTGCCGCCGACGTCAACCCGATCAACCTGCTGGCGCTGGCGATCCTGTCCACGCCCAAGCACGCGATGGGCGAAGCCGACCTGCTGGTGCAGATCGCCCTGTCCAAGACCCTGCTGGCCGAACTGCCCTACTCCGAGCGCTTCACCGTCACCCCGCACAGCCCCGAGGAAATCGTCGCCCACGGCGAAGAGATCGGGGTGCTCAACCGGGTGGCGCATCCGCTAGGCGACGTCCTGTCGGTGGACGAGGACACCGCGGTGTTGCTGTCGTACTTCCGCAACAACGTGGTGCACCTGTTCACCGCCTCGTCGTGGATCGCCTGCTGCTTCCAGCACAACCGGCGCATGAGCCGGCGCACGCTGGTGCGGCTGGGGCGCACGGTCTACCCGTTCCTGCAGGCCGAGCTGTTCCTGCCTTGGAGCGAAGACGAGTTCGCCGAGCGCGTCGAGCGCATCGCGGACGTGTTCGTGCGCGAAGGCCTGCTGCAGCAGATCAACGACGACGAGGGCGGCATCCTGCAACGCCGCCAGGCCAGAGCGACGAGGTGTTCCGCCTGCGCGCGATCGGGCACACCTTGCAGCAGGCGTTCGAGCGCTACTACATCGCCATTTCGGTGCTGGTGAAGAACGGGCCCGGCACGCTCGGCGCGGCCGAACTGGAAAGCCTGTGCCACCTGGCCGCGCAGCGGCTGAGCCTGCTCTATGCGCCGGCTGCGCCCGAGTTCTTCGACAAGAGCCTGTTCCGTGGCTTCATCCAGAAGCTGCGCGAACTGAAGCTGGTCTGGCCGGACCAGAACAGCAAGCTGCTGTTCGACGACCGCCTGAACGTATGGGCCAAGGACGCCAAGCTGATCCTGGGCCGCGAGCTGCGGCACACCATCGAGCGGGTGAGCCCGGAGGCGGCGCGGCCGGAGACGGGGAGCCTGCACCGGCGGACTGACAGTCCGCCCCATCCCGCTCAGGCCGGCTGGTCGGGAATCAGCAGGCTCTCCAGCCTGGCGATGCAGTCCTTCAGTTGCAGCTTGCGTCGCTTCAGGCGCTTGGACTCGAGGTCGTCGTCCGGATTGGCGGCCAGCTGCCCGATCCGCTCGTCCAGCGCGCGGTGTTCCCAGCGCAGGACCGAGATGCGTTCGGCGACGGTGCTGGGATCGAAGGTCTCCACGGAGGCGAAGCTTACACCTGCGCGCCGCCGTGCCCGCGGCCCGTGCAGCTCGCCGCGGCCCACCGCCGCGCCCGCCGGTAGAATGGCGGCGATGAGCGCCGTCCTGCCCCTGCCCGAACCGGCTCCGCGAAGCCGCAACCCTCCCGACCCGCGCGTGGTCCAGCGCGAACAGATCAAGCTGGCCAAGCGCCTGCGCCGCCATCAGGTCGGCTGGGCGATCGCCGATTTCGGCATGATCGAGGCCGGCGACAAGGTGATGGTGTGCCTGTCCGGCGGCAAGGACAGCTACACGATGCTGGACATCCTGCTGCAGCTGCAGCGCAAGGCACCGGTGCCGTTCGAGCTGGTCGCGGTCAACCTCGACCAGAAGCAGCCGGGCTTCCCCGAGCACGTGCTGCCCGAGTACCTGCGCTCGCTCGGCGTGCCGTTCCACATCATCGAGCAGGACACCTATTCGGTGGTCACCCGCGTGGTGCCGGAAGGCAAGACCATGTGTTCGCTGTGCTCGCGCATGCGCCGCGGCGCGCTGTATTCGTACGCGGCCGCGCACGGCTTCACCAAGATCGCGCTGGGCCACCACCGCGACGACCCGGTGGCCACGTTCTTCCTCAACCTGTTCCACCACGCCAAGCTGTCCGGCATGCCGCCCAAGCTGCTGTCCGACGACGGCCAGCACGTGGTCATCCGTCCGCTGGCCTACGTGCGCGAAGCGGACATCGTCGAGTACGCCGATGCGCGCCGGTTCCCGATCATCCCGTGCAACCTGTGCGGCAGCCAGGAAAACCTGCAGCGCAAGCAGGTCGGGCTGATGATGAAGCAGTGGGAGCGCGAATCGCCGGGGCGCATCGAGACCATCGCCCGCGCGCTGGGCGACATCCGGCCCTCGCAGCTGTCCGATCCGAAGCTGTTCGACTTCCTCGCCCCAGGGCCACCGCGACGGCGCCGCCGTTGCCGACGCCCACGCCTGGCTGGCCGGCAGCGTGGCCGATGACGGCGGATATTCCGGCCCGCACGACGAGCCACCCTTGCCGGCCTGACCGCGGGTCGCGCGCCCTGCGACGCCATTCCTGTTTCCTGCGCGGCGCGCCCCTGCGTGCCCGCCTCTCCCTGATCCGAGATTCCGCATGTTCTTCCGCAACCTGACCTTCTTCCGCTTCCCGACCACCCACGATTTCTCCCAGCTCGATGCCCTGCTCCCGGAGGCCGCGCTCAAGCCGGTCGGCCCGCTGGAGCTGTCATCCAGCGGCTTCATCTCGCCGTTCGGCCGCGGCGAGGAGGCGCTCTCGCACCGCATCGGCGATTCGATCTGGCTGTCGGTCGGCAGCGAGAACAAGATCCTGCCCGGTTCGGTGGTCAACGACCTGCTGGCGCAGAAGGTCGCCGAGATCGAGGACAAGGAAGGCCGCAAGCTCGGCGGCAAGGCGCGCAAGCGGTTGAAGGACGACCTGCTGCACGAACTGCTGCCGCGCGCCTTCGTGAAGAGCTCGCGCACCGACGCGCTGCTGGACCTGGAACACGGCTTCCTCGCCGTGGACACCTCCTCGCGCAAGAGCGGCGAGGCGGTGGCTTCGGAAATCCGCCGCGCGATGGGCAGCTTCCCGGCCATTCCGCCGAACGCGGAAGTGGCACCGCGCAGCGTGCTCACCGGCTGGATCGGCGGCGAGCCGCTGGCCGAGGGCCTGACGCTGGGCGAGGAGTGCGAACTCAAGGACGCGATGGATGGCGGCGCGGTGGTCAAGGCGCAGAACCAGGAACTGCTCAGCGACGAGATCGCCAAGCACCTGGAGGTCGGCAAGCAGGTGACGAAGCTGGCGCTGAACCTGGACGACCATGTCTCGTTCGTTCTCGGCGAGGATCTCGTGGTCCGCAAGCTCAAGTTCCTCGAAGGCGCGGTCGACCAGCTGGAAAGCACCGAGCGCGACGACCTGCGCCAGGAGCTGGACGCGCGCTTCGCCCTGCTGGCCGGCGAAGTCCGCCGCCTGTTCCTGGTGCTGGAATCGGCACTTAAACTGAGCAAGGCCGAGAGCTGAACCGACGGCCGGGCGCGGGCAGCCGCGCCGGTTTGCGCCGGACGGGACGCGGGACTGGCCTCTGCCCCGGCACACCGCCAGCAGAGCGGTCATGAAGTCGATCGCGCTGTCTGCCCTGTTCGCCAGCGCGCTGCCCGCACCGCCCGCCTCCACCTCGGCATGGCCACACGCGCCGTGGCCGCCATCCCGGCCACGGCGCTGGAACCGCCATGGGGCCGCTGACCCGCTCCGGCCGCGAATTCATAGCCCGATGCAACGACGACGCCTTCGCCCGCGCGCGTTTCCCGCGGAACTCGCGACCACCTGCGCCCATATCCCACCCACGTGGCGCATGGAAGCCAGCGGGAGGGGCAATGCGATGCCGGTAGCCGGCGGCATCGACCGTTGCGCCGCGCCACGCGGTATCCCGCTCTACCCGCCGGCCGCCGACCGCCGCTAGGCCCGCACCGGCGGTACCGGCGTGCGGGTCGTCCGCGGAGCGCGGGCGGCGCGGCGGTTTGCGCCTACAATCGGCGCATGTCTTCGCTGCTCCACCGCCTGATCGCCCGCACGCCGCAACGCCTGCAACGCGACACGCTGGAACTCGAGCTCGACGACGGCCGCCGCATCGAGGTACAGCGCGTACGCGATCCACGCGCGCGCCGGCTCAAGCTCAGCGTCGACGAGCGCGGCCCACGCCTGACCCTGCCGATGCGCGCCAGCCTGGTGGCCGGCGATCGCTTTCTGCACGAACACCGCGACTGGCTGGCCATGCAGCTGGACCGCCAGATGCCTGCGGACGAAGCGGCGACCGCGCTGCTGCCCGGCCAGAGCACGGCGCTGCCGCTGCGCGGCGGACAGGTACCGTTGCACTGGCGCGAAGGCCGCTTCGTCCGGATCGCCCGCGACGACGACGGCATCCACGTGCAACTGCCGGCACGCGCCTCCGAGGCAGCCTTGCGCCGGGCACTGCGCGGGTTCTACGAGGCCGAAGCGCGTGCCGACGTCGGCCGCTGGCTGCCGGCCTACCTGCCCGGGCTGCCACGCGCGCCGCGCCAGCTGCGGCTGAAAGTCATGTCCTCGCAGTGGGGCTCGCTGGCGCCCGATGGCAGCCTCGCCCCAGATCTTACTTACTTTCTTCTGGCGCGGCCACCGGCATTCGAGTACGTGCTGGTCCACGAGCTGTGCCACCTGCTCCATACCAACCACTCGCCCGCGTTCTGGCGCGAAGTGGAGCAGCGCTTTCCGGCCTGGCGCGAGGAACGCGCGTACTTCCAGCAGGAAGGCCGCCGGCTGAAGGCGGTGCTGCGGGGCCTTCTCACCGGCTGAGCGGTTGCAGCGGCAACGGCAGCGGAACGACCGCGGACAGCACGCTACGATGGCGCGTTTCCGTCGGAGCCTTTCGCATGCGTCCTGTCGCTCTCCGTACCACGCTCTCCGCCGCGCTGGCCGCGGTCCTGCTTGCCGCCTGCCAGCGCGCGCCGGAACCGGAACCGGTCCAGCCGCAGGCGCCGCCGCCGGCCGCTGCCACTGCCACGCCAGCGCCCGCCTCGGCCGGCGCGGCGCCGTACTGCCAGGCCAGCCCGGCACCGCCCCGAGTGGCGAACTGGTCGGCACGCGTATTGCCGCTGCCGACGGCGATGGCTCCAAGGGCCTGTACGAAGGCCCGGTGTGGACGGGCGATGCGCTGTACTTCTCCGATTTCAGCTTCGCCGAGGGCTTTCCCTCGCGTATCCGCCGCCTCGGCGCGGACGGGCGCCTGGAGACGGTGATCGAGCCGAGCGGCAGCAACGGCATGGCCCTCGGCGAGGATGGCGCGCTGGTCGCAGGCACCCACGACCGCAAGGAGATCTCGCGCTTCGACCGGGCCGACGGCTCGCGGATGCGCATCGTCGGCGAGTTCAAGGGCCAGCCGTTCAACTCGCCCAACGACCTGGGTGATCGGTCGCGACGGCACGATCTGGTTCACCGATCCCGACTTCCAGCGCGCGGCCGCGGCCGGCGGCTGCGACAAGACCCGCGTCTACCGGGTCGGCACCGGCGGCGAAGTGTCGGTGGTCGACGACAGCATCGCCAATCCCAACGGCATCGCGCTGTCGCCGGACGGCAATACGCTCTATGTGTCAGGCGGCGGTGAAAAGGGCCTGCTGCGCGCCTACAGCCTGGTCGACGGCCAGCCGGGGAGCCATCGCGACCTGGTCACCGACGCGGTGATTCCCGATGGCCTTATGGTCGACTGCCTCGGCAACATCTACCTGACCGAGCACACCCGCCAGCGCGTGCGGGTGCTCTCGCCGGAAGGCCAGGCGCTGGCCACGATCAAGGTCGATGCGAACGTGACCAACGCGGCGTTCGGCGGTCCGGAACGGCGCACGCTGTTCCTCACCGGCGCCGGCGCGGTGTGGTCGGTCCAGCTGGACGTGGCGGGGCTGCCCTACTGAGCCCCGCACCGGCGGCGGCGTAAAAAAGGCCCCGCCGGAGCGGGGCCTTTTGCCGTGCGGCGTCGCCGCCGGCGGCGATCAGAACCGGTACTGCGCCGAGACGCCGAACAGGTTCGCACCGCCGTCATAGGAACCGGTCAGGCGCGAGCGGCTCGACGACAGGATGTTGACCTCCGGCGTATCGACCAGGTCGATGTACGCGTAGCTGGCGTCGATCGAGAAGTTCTCGCTGGCCGCCCAGGTCAGGCCGACCGAGTACCACATGCGGTCCTTATCGGGCAGGCGCGGGGTGCGGTGCGGATAGCTGACCGGCGAGTCGTCGCGGGCCACGCCGGCGCGCACGATGAAGGCATCGTTGAGCGCGTATTCGCCACCGACGCTGTAGAACCAGCTGTCGCCCCAGCTGTAATCCTCGACCGAGTCGGCCTGGACCGGGTTGTCGAACTCGATGCGGATCTCCTGCAGCGAGCTCCAGCCGGTACGCGAGGTCTCGGCCATCAGCGCGAGCTTGTCGGTGGCCTGCCAGGTGGCGCTGAGGGTGTGCACGGCCGGGGTGGTCAGCTTGGCCAGCGCGCCGGTGTCCACGTACTGGCCGGTCGAGGCCAGGATGGTGGCCACGTCCGACGGCACGGTGAAGTCGGCGTCGCCGTCCAGCTCATGGTCGACCTCGGACCGGTAGGCGTAGCCGATCGACACGCTGTCGATCGGGCGCCAGCTCAGGCCGGCGATGAAGCCCAGGCTGGTGTCGGTGCCGTGCACCTCGACTTCGCCATCCTTCTTCTGCGGGCCATAGGGACCGGTGATCGGGTTGGGCAGGAAGCACAGGCGCGCGGTGGCCGGGTTGGAGCACAGCGCGCTGCCGAAGTCGATCGCGTTGGACAGGGTGACGTCCGAGCGCTCGACCACCGCGCCCAGCCGGCCGAGAAGTGGTCGCCCAGCTCGATCGAGGCGGCCAGGGTCAGGTCGACGATCTTCACGTCCGAGTTCAGGGCGTGGTAGCGGCCCTGCCAGCCGTCGTCGTACTCGGTCTTCAGGCCGAACGGCGCGCTGACCATGGCGCCCAGGGTCACGTACTCGAAGCTGCCTTCCAGCGGCAGGATGAAGGACACCGCCGGCACCGGCGTCACGCCGCCGGCCTCGCCACCGTTGCCGCCGGTCAGCGGCTGCTGCAGCGGAGTGCCGGCCGCGGCGTAGCCGCTGCCTTCGAATTTGAACGACAGGTCGATGGCGGTGATGTCGCCCTGCACCGTGGTGCGGTCGAAGGTCGACATCATGGCCGGGTTGTTGACGACGACCGAGGCGTCGCCCTTGGCCGAAGCGGCGCCGGCCATGGCACGACCTGGGCCTTGACGCTGTTTTCCTTCAGCTGGAACGCAGCGGCGTGTGCGTGGCCGCAGGCGAGCACGCCGGCGATGCCGACGGCCAGGGCGGAGACGCGGGTAAGGGAGTGGACGAATTGCATGTTTCTCTCCGGATGACGGGTTTTGGAATGGCACCAGCGCCCGCAGGCGCCCCCTCCCGAGAGTGCCCGCATCCGTCGGAGTCCCCTCCCGACATACGACGCCGTATTGGAGTATACCCCCTGCCTTTAACAAGACAATAACGACGAAGGTCATGGTTACGGCAACGCGAGGCGGGGCCGGCGGCGGCGCTGCAGACGCCCCTGCCCGGCTTGGGCGATAGTGACGCCCATGTTCGTGCCCCTGCCCTCGCGCCATAAGGCCGCCCTGCGCTGGGCCACGCCCCTGCTGTTCGTCGCCCTTGGCTTGGCCTTCTTCTGGTCGCTGGGGCGGCCGGACGAGGCCCGGCGCAGCCTGTGGCTGGCCTGGGGGTGCGCTCGGGCGCGGTCTGGGCGGTGGCGACGCCTGGCTGGCGGCGCTTCGCGACGGCAGCGTGCTGCGCCTGTTCACCGCCCTGTTCCTGCATGCGGACTGGGCCCACCTGCTCGGCAACCTGGTGTTCCTGCTGATCTTCGGACTGCCGGCGGAGCGGACCATGGGGCCCGGGCGGTTCCTGCTGCTGTTCCTGTTCGGCGGCGCGGTCGCCAACCTTGCAGCCGTGCTGTCCATCGACAATCCCGACCGGGTGGTCATCGGCGCCAGTGGCGCGGTGTCGGCGGTGATCGGCGCCTATCTCGCCCTGTTTCCCTCAGCGCGCCTGGGCGTGGTCCTGCCGCTGGGGCTGTTCCTGGTTTCGTGCGGGCGCCGGCCTTCCTGCTCATCGGCATCTGGGCCGCGCTGCAGGTGGTGTTCGCCTATGTCGGCCCGGCGTTCGGTGCGGTGGCCTGGGCCGCGCATGTAGCCGGCTTTCTGTTCGGCGTGGTCTTCGCCCTCGTGGTCCGGGCCGGGATCGCCAGGCGCCTGCGCAGGCAGCGCGGCTTCTGAATCGCCCTTGGAATCAGCGCCCCGCAGCCCCATTTCGGCCGTGTCCACTCCCGAACGCGCGTCCGCTCCATGGCCAAGCCGCTGTACAAGGTGACCTTCCTCAACCACGGCAAGGTGTACGAGCTCTATGCCCGGCACGTCGCCGGCAGCTCGCTGTGGGGCTTCACCGAGGTCGGGGACCCGGTGTTCGACGTCCACGAGGGCCTGGTGGTCGACCCCACCGAGGAGCGCCTGCGCGACGAATTCGGCGCCACCCGCGTGCTGCACCTGCCAATGCAGAGCATCGTCCGGGTCGAGGAAGTCGAGCGGAAGGGCCAGTCGGCGATCCGCGATGCAGCCACCGGCGAAAAGGTGGTCACCCCGTTCCCGATGCCGGCCAAGCCGCCTCGTTGAGCGCCGCCGCGGCGGCGCGCACCTCTCAGCGGGCCTTGGCCGCAGCCGGCGCGCTCGCGACCACCTTCTTCAGTTCGGCCAGGGCCGCGGCGATCGGCTTGTCGCCGGGCAGCGGCTGCCCGGCCTTGTAGCCTTCGGCACCTTCCTCGTCGCCATGCAGGTGCCCGGGCAGGGTCGCCTCGCTGAGCTCGGCCAGGCTGGCCGGGGCATCGTCGTCGGTGCCCACCAGCGCCGGGTCGGGGGTCAGTTCGAGATCGGGAACGATGCCGCTGGCCTGGATCGAACGGCCGCTGGGCGTGTAGTAGCGGGCGGTGGTCAGCTTGACCGAATCACCATTGTCCAGCGGCAGCACGGTCTGTACCGAGCCCTTGCCGAAGGTGCGGCTGCCGACCACGCGCGCGCGGTTGTTGTCGCGCAGCGCGCCGGCCAGCACCTCGGCGGCACTGGCCGATCCCGCGTCGACCAGCACGACCACCGGCGCGCCCTTCAGGCGATCGCCCGGGGTGGCGTCGAAGCGGGTGTCGCTGATCGGGATCCGGCCGCGCGTGCTGACGATGCCGCCACGGTCGAGCAGTTCGTCGGCCACCTGCACCGCGGCGGTCAGCAGGCCGCCGGGGTTGCTGCGCAGGTCGAGCACCACTCCGCGCAGGCGGCCACCGGCCTGGGCCTGCAGCCTGTCGATGTGGGTCTGGAAGTCGGCACCGGTATCGGCTCAACGTGCTGACGCGAACGTAGCCGAAGCCCGGCTCGAGCATGCGGCTGCGCACGCTGGTCACCTTGATCGACTCGCGCGTGAGGCTGACGTCGAACGGTTTGTCGCGGCCCTCGCGCACGACCGTGATCGTGACCTTGCTGCCGGGCGCGCCGCGCAGCGGTTCCATGCCCTCGACCTGGGCGATCGGTTTGCCGTCGATGGCGATGATGATGTCGCCGGACAGCAATCCGGCGCGCGCAGCCGGTGTGTCGTCGATCGGCGCGATCACCTTCAGCGTCCCGTCCTGCTGCTGCAGCAGTTCCACGCCGATGCCGTCGTAGGCGCCACTGGTCTGTTCGTCGAAGGATTCGGCCTCGTCCTTGCCCAGGTACGCGCTGTGCGGATCCAGGTCCAGCAGCAGGCCTTCGATGGCCGACTGCATCAGCGCGCTGTCGTCGACCGGGTCGACATAGGCGTCCCTGATCGCGTTGTACACGGCCACGTAGCGCCGGATCTCGGCCAGCGGCACCTTGGACGTCGCCGTGGCACTTTCATCGGTGGCGTCCGGATCGTCGTTGGCCGGTACTGGCGCCTCCTGGCTGGAGTCCTGCCCGGTCCCGTCGACCGCTTCGCTTTCCCCGGCTTGGGGCGGGACGGGCTGCTGCTGGGCGGCGACATGCGCGGCAGGCGACAGGGCCAGCAGCAGAAGCAGGGCGGGTCGACGCATGCAAACCTCCGGAACGCGCCAGGTGCGCGTCGGGATGATTATGCGACAAGCCCGAGGCAATGCCGCTTGAATCCCGCCGCCTGCCGGCCGGGCGCAACCACTCAGCGCCGTTGCAACCAGGTGGACGGATCGACCGGCTGGCCGTTGCGGCGCAGCTCGAAATACAGCGCCGGCCGGCCATGGCCGCCGGAACTGCCGACCTTGGCCACCGCGTCGCCGCGGCGCACGCGGTCGCCGGCATCGCGCAGCAGGGTGTCGTTGTGCGCATACAGGCTCATGTAGCCGTTGCCGTGGTCGATGATCAGGATCAGGCCATAGCCGGTCATCCATTCGGAGAAGACCACCGTGCCGTCGGCCACCGCGGTGACCGCACTGCCCGCCGGCGCCCCGATCAGCACGCCGCTGCTGGTCCGTCCATCCGGCAACCGGCCGCCATAGCGGGCGAGCAGGTCGCCACTGGCCGGCCACCCCAGTCCGCCCACCTTCAACAGCGGCGCGGTCGAGGCCACCCGCGGCGGTACCTTGGACGGGGTCGGCGGACGCGCGCCCGTTTGTGGCTTGGCGTTCTGCGCCTGGTGCTCGCGCGCCGCCGCCGCCCTGCGTTCGGCCTCGGCCTTGGCCGCTGCGGCGCGCAGATTGGCCAGCAATCGCTCCAGCGACTTCACGTCCTTACCCCAGCGCCTGCTCCCGTTCCTGCCGATCCTTAGTAGCGATGGTCGAGCTCGGCCACCACTTCCGCCCTTGCACCGCGATCCCGCGCGAGCGTGGTCAGCTGCTGCCGCTGCTGCACCTGCAGGGTTTCCAGTTCGTGCGTGCGTGCACCGATCTCGGTCTCGTTGGCGGCCAGCGCCTCCAGCGAACCGGTCAGCTCGGCGACCTGGCGCACCTGTTCCCGCTGCGCGTAGCGGTAGTAGCCCATGGCCCGCTGCGCATCGGCGATGCGGTCCTGGGCCAGCAGCAACTTCAACGGCGCCTGCGCGCCACTCATGTAGGCACTGCGCAGCAGGGCGGCAAGCCTGGCGCGCCGTTGCGCGAGGTCCTGCTGCATTCCCTGCCGGCGGCGCTGCAGCTCGACCAGCGCCTCGCGTGCGTCGCGCAACGCCGCTTCGGTTTCGGCCAGCACGCGGCCGGAACGGCCAAGCTGCTCGTCGGCATGGCGCAGGCGCCGCGCGGCGTCGCCGCGCTGGTCTTCCAGGCGCCGGCGTTCACGGGCGATCTGCTGCAACTCCGTGCGCGCCTGTCGCAGCTGCTGCTCAGTGGCCTTCTGCGACTGCGCCTCGACGCCGGCGGACGCGGCCACCAGGCCCGCCGACAGCGCCAGCCCGCAGAACGCGGACACCCACCCCGGCATCCGCGGCGACCGGACGACTCGTGGCCAGGACAGCATGTGCTCGCGGCGATGGCGCACGCCCGGACATCCCAGTGACTTCAGACAGTGGCGGATTGTAGCCAAGGGTGGTCGTATGCTGGTCCGGTCCCGTACAACAGGCAGCCCCCATGACCCGCATCCTCACCCATGCCTTTGCCTTTGCCGTCGCCCTGGCCTGCCCGCTGCCCGCGATCGCCGCCGAGGACATCAGCAAGGTCAACGGCAGCATCGAAACCACGGCCAAGGCAGAGCTACGGCGACCTGGAAACGGTCAACGGCGCCGTGAACATCACCGACAACGTCCAGGCCGGCGACGCCAGCACGGTGAACGGCAGCATCCACGTCGGCAACGGCGCACGCGTGGACTCCCAGACGGTCAACGGCGCGATCCGGCTTGGCCGCAATGTGCAGGCGTCGGGCAATATCGAGACGGTCAACGGCAGCGTTTTCGTCGACCAGGGCGGCAGGATCGGTGGCGGCATAGAGACCGTCAACGGTGCCATCGGCCTGGTCCCGCACCGAGGTGGCGCAGAGCCTGGAGACCGTGAACGGCGACATCACCGTGGGGGTGGGCTCGCATGTACGCGGCGGCATCACTGTCGAGCGCAACCACGGCTGGTTCCAGGCACGTCCAAGCGCAAGCCGCGCGTGGTGATCGGCCCGGACGCGATCGTCGACGGCCCGCTGGAGTTCCGCCGCGAAGTCACCCTTTACGTGCACAAGAGTGCCCGCACCGGCACGGTGACCGGCGCCCAGGCCGTGACCTTCGAAAGCGAGACCGCGCCACAGGACTGAGCGCGGCCTGCTTGGCTAGAATCGGGCTTCCGCTGTCCCATCCGGAGTTCCGATGTCCCGCACATTCCTGATCGGCCTGGTCGCCGGCGCCTTTGCGCTGGCCGGCTGCAAGCAGGCCGACACCCCCCCCCCGGCCGCTACGCCGGCGGCGCCCGAAGCGGCCCCTGCGGCCAGCCCCCACGTCTTCCAGCCGGCCGTCGACGGTGGCGATTTCGCCGAGATGGTGAAGATGCTGGCATCGGACGAGTTCGAAGGCCGTGGCCCCGGCTCCCCGGCGAGGACCGCACGGTCGAATACATCCGCGCGCAGATGCAGCGCATCGGCCTGCAGCCCGGCAACGGCGACAGCTACTTAAGGACGTGCCGATGGTGGAGACCACCGCCGATCCGTCCACCACGATGACCCTGACCGTCGGTGGCAAGCCGGTCGAGCTGGGCTTCGGCACCGGAATGGTCGTCGGTACCCGTACCGGCCAGGCCAAGGTCAGCATCAAGGACAGCCCGATTGTGTTCGTCGGCTATGGCGTCGATGCACCCGAGCGCGGCTGGAACGACTACGCGGACTATGGACTGGTCCGGCAAGACCGTGGTGATGTTCGTCAACGACCCCGGATTCCATGCCGGCGACGAGACGTTGTTCGACGGCAAGAAGATGACCTACTACGGCCGCTGGACGTACAAGTTCGAGGAAGCCGCGCGCAAGGGCCGCCGCCGCCGCGCTGATCGTCCACGATGACGCCGGCGCCAGCTACGGCTGGGACGTCGTCAAGAACTCCCTGGTCGGGCGCGCAGTACGACCTGCCGGCAGCTGACGATCCGGAACCGCGCATCCCGGTCCAGGGCTGGCTGACGGCGGATGCCGCGCGCCAGCTGTTCGCTGGCGGCGGGCTGGACCTGGACGACGCGTACAGGAAGGCGGGCAAGCCCGGCTTCAAGCCGGTAACGCTCAACGCGACCCTTTCGGTAGACCTGGCGAGCAGCACTGCCAACAAGACCTCGCGCAACGTGGTCGGCGTGCTGCCGGGCAAGGCCCGCGCGGACGAAGCCGTGCTGTACATGGCCCACTGGGACCACCTGGGGCAAGCATGAGGGCGAAGAGGGCGATGCCATCTATAACGGCGCGGTCGACAATGCCACCGGCGTGGCCGGCATCCTCGAGATCGCCGAGGCCTTTTCCCACCAGGATCAGGCGCCCGAACGCTCGGTCGTGTTCGTGGCGGTGACCCTGGAGGAATCGGGCCTGCTCGGCTCGAAGTACTACGTCGCGC
>CP060419.1:0-180000 GCA_025232375.1 Pseudoxanthomonas sp. NC8 | reverse complement strand
CCTGTCTCACGGCTCCCGAAGGCACCAATCCATCTCTGGAAAGTTCCGTGGATGTCAAGACCAAGGTAAGGTTCTTCGCGTTGCATCGAATTAAACCACATACTCCACCGCTTGTGCGGGCCCCCGTCAATTCCTTTGAGTTTCAGTCTTGCGACCGTACTCCCCATGGCGGCGAACTTAACGCGTTAGCTTCGATACTGGGTTCCAAGTTGAACCCAACATCCAGTTCGCATCGTTTAGGGCGTGGACTACCAGGGGGTATCTAATCCTGTTTGCTCCCCACGCTTTCGTGCCTCAGTGTCAGTGTTGGCCCAGGTGGCCGCCTTCGCCACGGATGTTCCTCCCGATCTCTACGCATTTCACTGCTACACCGGGAATTCCGCCACCCTCTACCACACTCTAGTCGACCAGTATCCATCGCAATTCTGGTTGAGCCCAGGGGCTTTCACGACAGACTTAATCAACCACCTACGCACGCTTTACGCCCAGTAATTCCGAGTAACGCTTGCACCCTTCGTATTACCGCGGCTGCTGGCACGAAGTTAGCCGGTGCTTATTCTTTGGGTACCGTCATCCCTGTCGAGTATTAATCAACAGGATTTCTTTCCCAACAAAAGGGCTTTACAACCCGAAGGCCTTCTTCACCCACGCGGTATGGCTGGATCAGGCTTGCGCCCATTGTCCAATATTCCCCACTGCTGCCTCCCGTAGGAGTCTGGACCGTGTCTCAGTTCCAGTGTGGCTGATCATCCTCTCAGACCAGCTACGGATCGTCGCCTTGGTGGGCCTTTACCCCGCCAACTAGCTAATCCGACATCGGCTCATTCAATCGCGTGAGGCCTTGCGGTCCCCCACTTTCACCCTTAGGTCGTATGCGGTATTAGCGTAAGTTTCCCTACGTTATCCCCCACGACAGAGTAGATTCCGATGTATTCCTCACCCGTCCGCCACTCGCCACCCACAGTATTGCTACTGCTGTGCTGCCGTTCGACTTGCATGTGTTAGGCCTACCGCCAGCGTTCACTCTGAGCCAAGGATCAAACTCTTCACTTAAAATTACAGACCCGAAGGTCAATACTTTCAGCTGCAGAAGTTCTACCCAGCTACGTATCGCTTGCTATAAAGCATTTGACTTGTTGCTGTTTCAAACGTCTGCAAGATGGACAGTCATCCTTCCTGCAGGCGTCCGCACAAGTTACTTGCGCACACTTTCAAAGAGCAGCGGAATCGGCCTCAGCGCCTTCATCCGTGTCCCGACGTTTCCGTCGAGGTGAGCCGCACATTCTGGCAGCTCGTTTTGGAAGTGTCAACCCCGCGTCGCGGCGCCTTCATCTTCCCCTCAACTTCCGCAGCAAGCCGCTTCGTCGAGGTGAGCCGCACATTATATGCGGCTTCCGGAGAACTGCAACACCCTGTTCAAGGGGTTCGTTGCTCGCCCCCGCGTCGCCTCTTCCGAAGAAGACCTGCAGCGCAGCAAGGGGGCGCATTGTGCACGGCCCGCCTGCAAATTGGAATAGCCTTTCCGTCGCGCAGCCCTAGCCGGCCTTCGGCACGTCGCGGCACGTGATTGCGATCTCCTTGCAGGCACGCTGCAGCCATGCAGTCGCGGAAGGCGACCCGGCCCCGTCCTGCATGAAGACCACGCGCGCACCGTCCTTGGCCAACTCCAGCACACGCAGGGCCGCGGCGTCCGCATCCGCGATGCGGATTCGCGTGGCGTCGCGGCGCGCCGGCTCCAATGCGCTGTCCTCGACCCGCTCCGTCAGAACAATGGCGTCGGCTTCGTTGAGGGCGCGCAACGCACGAAGGGTGTACAGATCAGGCATGTCGCTCGCAGCTACCATCGTCACCGCCCCCCGGAGGAGGAGGACGTCGCTCGCTCGAGCTCTCCGACGAACGCTTCCTCGGCCTGTGCGGCGCCAGCACCCAGCGATTGATCCATCCGTCCATCGAGCATCCGCTCGAACCAGCGGCGGCGGGCGGCCAGTTCGGGCAATTGCTCGCGGATCCGCTCCCGGTGACGGCCGAACAACGCTGCCAGCATGCCCAGGGACGGATCCAGCAATGTCTCCAGCCTCTCACGCACGCGCCGCGCGAGCATCGGCGCCGCACCACCCGACGAAATTGCCACCATCAGCGGCGCACGGTCGACCACGGCCGGCACCTGGAAAGTCGACAGGACCGCATCGTCGACCACGTTGCACAGCCGTCGCCGCCTTCCCGCTTCCGCGGCAAGGCCAGAATTGAATGCGGCGTCGTCGGTGGCCGCAACGGCCAGCCAGACCGTGTCCAGCCAAGGCCGGGTCGAAGTCGCCGGTAAGGCGCACGATACGGCCCTCCGAAAGCGCCATGACGAGGTCGGGGTGGAGTACGGCCTGTGCGTGCAGACGCACTTGCGCGCCGGCCTTGAGCAGGGCGGCGACCTTGCGTGCCGCCACCTCGCCACCGCCCACCACCAGCACCTCGCGCCCGTCCAGGTCGGCGAACAGCGGATACAGCCCCATGCCACGATCCTTTCTGAGGTCTGCCCGCATCGTGTCCGCTGCGGCGGGGATTGTCGATGACGGCTTCCCCACGCCGACTAGCCGGCGAGAAAGGAACCGAGCAACGCAGCCACACGCGTCGCCTGATCCATATGTAGATGGTGTCCGCCAGGGATGACGGCTACCGCGGCCTGCGGGACCGCGGTAAGGCGCGCCCTGCGCACCGGATCGGGGAAGTAGGACTGGGCCGGATCGGCGTACAGCACGTGGACCGGGCAGACCAATGCCGCCAGCAGGGCCAATACCTGCGCCTCGGTCAGCCGGCTGGCGGCCGCACGGGCCAGGCGCGGGTCGCTGGACCACGTGTAGCCCCCCGCCACTGGACGGGTACCGCGATCGACCAGCAGGCGGGCGCAGGCCTCGTCAAGCTGGCTGGCCTGCATGCGGGCGCGCACGGCGACAGCAAGGTCCGGAAACACCCGCAACGATGTCCCCGGCCGCGCCCGCGCCGCGGCCACCGCCTGTTGCAGGCGCGACGCGGTGTTTTCCACGTCCTCGGCGAGCGGCCCTGGGGTCTCGACCAGGGCAAGGCGTTCGACACGGTGCGGCACGGCAGCCGCGACCAGCGCGGCGACCGCCGCGCCCATCGAGTGGCCCAGCAAGGCGAACCGGTCCCATCCGAGGGCGTCCGTGGCATCGAGCGTTGCGTGCACATGCGTGGTCAGTCCGTACTCCGCGCCGGATGGGAGATGCGTGCTGCGACCGTGACCCGGCAGGTCGAGCAGCAGCAGATCCAGCTCCGGTAGGTGCGGCAACAGCGGCAGGAAGCTGGCCGCGTTGTCCAGCCAGCCATGCAGGGCGATCACCCGGGGCCGGCCGGGCCGCTCCAGGCGCAGGCCGGCCAGCTCACCCCAGGCGACCGGGATGACGACCTCGCGCAGGCTCATTCGTCGAGGCCAGCTGCGCAGCGCGCCAGTCGCACCAGGCATCGGCATGCGCAGGCGCATCGTTGAGGCAGGGAATGTAGGCCAGCGGCGCCCGCCTTTGGACCGGAAATGCTCGGCCAGGCCCAGCGCAACCTCCTCCGGGGTTTCGATGCAATCGACAGCGAAACCGGGGCAGACGACATCCACCCTGGCGGACGCCGGACTCGGCCAGCCGGTCCAGTACCCGGATGGTGGACGGCTCCAGCCACCGCTCGCGGCCGAACCGGGACTGGTAGGACAGCGACCATTGCGAGGGCTCCAGCCCCAGCGCCGCGGCGACCGCAGTCGCGCTGTCCAGGCAGCGCTGCGGATACGGATCTCCGCCATCGGCCACGCGCTGCGGCAGGCCGTGGAAGGAGAAGAGCAGGTGCGCACCGGCACCATGTTGCTGGCGATAGCGGCGGATCGACTCGGCGACTGCCCCGACCCAGCCGGCATCGGTGGAATAGTCCTCGATCAGCGTGACGTCCATGCCCAGGGTTTCCTCGGCGACGAGATCGGCGACCGAGGCGGTGGTGGTAGTCGAGTACTGCGGGTACAGCGGCAGCACGATCAGCCGGCGGACGCCGCCTGCGCGCAGTTCGCGCAGGGTCGACCGCAGGGCGGGACTGCCGTAGCGCATGGCCGGCAACACACGCCAGTGCGGCAGGCGCGCTTGCAGTGCCACCGCCAGCCGCCTGGTGTGGACGAGCAGCGGCGAGCCCTCGTCCATCCATACCTTGGCGTAGTTGGCCGCCGATCGCGGGCTGCGCAGTGGCAGGATCAGCCCGTGCAGCAGCGGCTTCCACAGCAGGGGCGGAATCGAGACCACGCGCGGGTCGCTGAGGAATTCAGCCAGATAACGACGCACGGCCGCCGCGGTCGGTGCTTCGGGTGTTCCTAGGTTGACCGCGACCAGCGCGGTGTCGGTTGTATCGGACATGGCCTCATTCTGACAGACGGGATGCAGCCCACGCGGCGCAGCGTGGCGGTCGCCGGAAACCCGGCTGGCCTCAGGCATGATTCATTGCCTCTTCATTAAGTTCGAACCGTCCGCGGCCCTGGCCGCTACCGCTCCTGGAGCCCCACGCATGTCGCGTCTGCCGAAATTCCTGCTGTCGCTGGCTGTCCTCCTGTCCCTTACCGGCCAGGCCAGTGCCGCGCCCACCGAAGAGGCGCGCGCGCGCGATGCCACGCGCGTGCTGGCCGAAATCCAGCAGATCCCCGAGCAGTCCATCCCCGACAAGCTGCTGGACGAGGCCCGCGGGATCGTGGTGATCCCCGACACGATCAAGGCTGGCCTGGTGCTCGGTGGCCGGCGCGGCCATGGCCTGATGTCCGTCAAGAGCGCCGACGGAACCTGGTCCAACCCGGTGTTCGTGACCCTGACCGGCGGCAGCATCGGCTTCCAGGCCGGCGTGCAGTCCGCCGACGTCGTGCTGGTGTTCCGCAACGACCGCAGCCTGGACGACATCGTCAACGGCAAGTTCACGCTGGGCGCGGACGCTGGCGTAGCCGCAGGGCCGGTCGGCCGCAACGCCGCCGCGGCCACCGACGGCCAGCTGAAGGCGGAGATCTGGTCGTGGTCGCGCGCCCGCGGCCTGTTCGCCGGCGTCTCGCTGGACGGTGCGGTGCTGCAGATCGACCGGGATTCGCAGGGGACCATCTACGGCTCGACCACGACCCCGCGCATGGTGTTCGAGGGCCGCTCGCAGGTGACCCCGCCCGGCGCGGTGGTCGCTTTCCGCGACCAGCTGGAAGAAGCCACGCACAGCGCGCGCGTGGCGCGTTCGGGCACCACGGCCGCCAGCCCGGTCGCACCGCCGGCTGCGCCGCAGGCACAGGCGCAGACCCACGGTACCGCTACGGCAGCGGCGGCAGCGCAGGGCGCGGGCGCGCCGGCGGGCAGCCCGGCGCCGAGCCAGGGCTTCGAGCCGGTGGATGACGCCGGCATCCGGACCGAACCGCTGCCCTGAGCGCTGCGCTATCCTGTGGTTCTGTCTTCTTGATCGTGTGAGATTGTCATGGGCGCTTGGGGCATTGGGCACTGGATCGTAGTACTGCTGATCGTGCTGGTCGTGTTCGGCACCAAGCGCCTGCGCAACGCCGGCAAGGACTTGGGCGAAGCGGTCAAGGGCTTCAAGGAAGGCATGCGCGACCCGGACGACAAACCGGCCGGCCAGCTCGGCGACGAGCGCAAGGCCGAGTCGAAGGAAGAGTCCGAGCGCGACCGCGCCCAGCACTGACACCGCGTCGGTCGCACGCGGATGTTCGATATCGGCTTCGGCGAACTGCTGCTGATCGCGGTGGTCGCCCTCGTGGTACTCGGTCCGGAACGGCTGCCCAAGGCAGCGCGTTTCGCCGGGCTGTGGGTGCGGCGTGCCCGTGCGCAGTGGTATTCGGTGAAGTCCGAGCTTGAACGCGAGCTCGAAGCCGAAGAGCTCAAGCGCAGCATGCAGCAGACACAGGCCGCGCTGAAGCAGGCGCAGACGCGCCTGCAGGACGAATTGGGGCAGGCCCAGGCCCGCGTGCAGGACGAGTTCGGACAGGCACAGGCGCAGTTGCGCGAGGACGTCGACGCTGCGGGCCGGCGGCCGGAGGAGGCCCGGCGCCAGGAATGGACCCGCCGTCGCCCGCGCCGGAAAGGCATGACCTGGATGGCAACCCGCCGGCGGAGGGCAACGATGAACCACGCCGGCCCTGAATCGGACGCCGAGAGCAGCCTGCTGGAGCACCTGCTCGAGCTGCGCACGCGCCTGATGCGCGCCCTGCTCGGCCTGGTAGCGGTGCTGCTGGTGCTGCTGCCGTTCGCCAACAAGCTCTACGGCTGGCTGGCCGCACCGCTGCTGGACAAGCTGCCGGCCGGCAGCCAGCTGGTCGCGGTGCAGGTGGCCTCACCCTTCTTCACCCCGATGAAACTGGCGTTCTTCGCCGCCCCGGTGGTCTCCGCGCCCTGGCTGCTCTACCAGCATGGGCATTCGTCGCCCCCGGCCTCTACCAGCGCGAGAAGCGGCTGGCACTGCCACTGCTGGCCTCGGCGGTGGTGCTGTTCTATGCCGGCTGCGCGTTCGCCTACTTATAGCTGCCGTCGGTGTTCAGGTTCCTGGCGGCGATCAAGCCCGAGGACGTGGCGATGATGACCGACATCAACGCCTACCTCGACTTCGTGCTGGTGATCTTCCTGGCCTTCGGCGCCAGCTTCCAGCTGCCGGTCGCGCTGGTGATCCCATGGTCCTGCTGGGCTGGGTGACGCCGGAACAGCTGCGCGAGGGTCGCGGCTATGCGGTCGTCGGCATCTTCGTCCTTACTCGCGGTGATCACCCCGCCGGACGTGGTCTCGCAGCTGCTGCTGGCCATTCCGATGTGCCTGCTCTACGAGGCGGGCATCCTCGCCGCGCGGATGGTGGCGCCGCGATCGTCCGACGCCCCCTCCTCTTCCTGAGGCCGGCTCAGGCTTCCAGGCGGCCGCTGGCGACCGGGTCGACCGCAGCGCCGCGGTCGAACAGGCGGATCCAGGCGGTATAGACCGCCCCGGCCAGCAGCGGCATCAGGATCGCCATCAGCAGCAGTTGCGCCCCCACATTGCCACCAGTGGACCGGCCAGCAGTTGCAGCACCAGCTGCAGCAGCAGCACGCCGAAGTAGATGGCGAACATCGCGACCACGGCCAGCAGCAGGAATACCGCCAGTGCCGGCAGGTTGTGCACGCAGGCACGCAGGCTGTCACCCATTGCCGGCAAGCCTTCGCGGCGGTCGAACAGGATCCGCGGCACCGATACGAACACCGTCATCGCCACGGCCACCGCCGCCGCCACGCCCAGCAACAGCCACAGCAGGATGCGGCCCGCGGGCAGGTCGCTGACCAGCGCCTCCACCTGCTCGGGCGTGGCCTGCTGGCCGGACTGGGCCAGCGCATTGAGCTGCTGGCTGACATCGGCCAGGTGCTGGAGCTGCTGCGGGCCGACCAGCACCAGCAGCAGCACGCCGAGCAGCAGGCCGGCGGCGACCTGCGGCAGCAGGGTCGTCAGCAGCGCCGGCAGGCGGCCTTCGTGCACGCCCTGCAGCAGGTGGGCCGGCAGCGCCGGGCGATCGTGCGCGACCTCGCGCACCGCCCACAGCAACCCGGCGAACAGCACCGGGCCGGCCAGCGCGACCAGCAGCTGCAGGACCGTCGCCAGGCCCGGCACCGCCAGTGCCACGGTCAACACCGCCGAAGTCAGCAGCCCCCACAACGCCCCCAGCATGCCCAGCGCCAACGGCGCCCGACGCAACAGGGCGAAGCCGCCCAGCAACCATTCCGCGCCGTCCGAAGCCGGCAGCTTGCGTATCGTGTCCATCCCGTTCCTGTCGGACGTGCCCCATTGGGCGCACCCGGTGCGGGCGCGCGGTGTTTCCGTGTCGATTCGCGAGGAATCGCGCCGATTATGGGCGATGCGCGCCCGTCGCAGCAGTGCCGCGGCTGCGCGGTTCAGCCATGACCGGCCTGCCCGGCGCTGCCGCGTGCATGCTGGACGAAGCGACGCAGCAGCCGGCGCGCCTGCGGCGCCGCGCTGACCTCGCGCGCGACGGTGAGCGGGCAGCGGCCGTGGTTGCGCAGGCAGTCGGCGCGGGCGCGGACGTAGCCACGCATGTGGTGGGTGGCGAATTCGGGGTGGAACTGTACGCCCTGGCCTGCTCGCCCCAGCGGAACGCGTGGCAGCCGTCCTGCTCGGAACGGGCCAGCACGGTCGCACCCTCGGGCGGCCGCAGCACGGTCTGCAGGTGGGTGGCATGGGCGGCGAAGCGCGCCGGCATCGCCGCGAACAGCGGGTCCTCGAACGCCGGCGGATGCAGGTCGATGAACACCGTGCCCGACTCGCGCCCGGCCGGGTTGTAGTCGACCCGGCCGCCGAGCGCGTGGGCCAGCAGCTGGTGGCCGTAGCAGATGCCCAGCAGCGGTGTTCCGGCCTGGACCGCTTCGCGCATCCAGCCGGCGGTCCGTTCGCTCCACTCGGCACGGTCGGTGAAAGGCGGCCGAGCCGCTGACGATCACCCCGGCCAGTCCCCGGCATCCGGCAGCAGGTCGCCGCGTTCGGCGTTGACTTCCACCACCTCGTGCGCCGACAGCCCGGCGGCGACGCGGATCCAGTGCGGGAAGCGGCCATAGCGCTTGAGGCTGTCCACCGGCTGGCCGGTTTCGACGATCAGGAAGGGCGCGCGGTGGACGGCATTCACGGGCAGGTGGACCAGCAGGAAAAGTAGCGGTTGAAACGGCGGAAACCCGCATGGGGCGGGGCCCGGCCCTATACTAGCCCGCTTTTCCGCACTGCAATAAATTCCGATGACAGGTCCGACCTTCCAGGGATTGATCCAGGCACTCAACGCCTACTGGGCCGAGCAGGGCTGCGTGCTGATCCAGCCGCTGGACCTGGAGGTCGGGGCCGGCACGTTCCACCCGGCCACCTTCCTGCGCGCGCTCGGTCCGGAGCCGTGGAACGCGGCCTACGTGCAGCCTTCGCGCCGTCCCACCGACGGCCGCTACGGCGAGAACCCCAACCGCCTGCAGCGTTACTACCAGTACCAGGTGGTGATGAAGCCCAACCCGGACAACATCCAGGAGCTGTACCTGGGCTCGCTGAAGGCACTGGGCATCGATCCGCGCGTGCACGACCTGCGCTTCGTCGAGGACAACTGGGAATCGCCGACGCTCGGCGCCCGGCCTGGGCTGGGAGGTGTGGCTCAACGGCATGGAGGTGACCCAGTTCACCTACTTCCAGCAGGCCGGCGGCCTGGAGTGCCGCCCGGTGCTGGGCGAGATCACCTACGGCCTGGAACGGCTGTGCATGTATCTGCAGAACGTGGACAACGTCTACGACCTTATCTGGACGGTCGGCCCGCAGGGCGTCGTGACCTACGGCGACGTGTACCACCAGAACGAAGTGGAGCAGAGCACCTACAACTTCGAGCACGCCAACGTCGAAGAGCTGTTCCACCGCTTCGACGCCTGCGAGGCCGAGGCGCTGAAGCTGGTCGAAGCCGGCCTGCCGCTGCCGGCCTACGAACAGGTGACCAAGGCCAGCCACAGCTTCAACCTGCTCGACGCGCGCCGCGCGATCTCGGTCACCGAACGCCAGCGCTACATCCTGCGCGTGCGCAAGCTGGCCCAAGCCGTGGCCGAGGCCTACCACGCCCAGCGCGAGAAGCTCGGCTTCCCGGGACTGAAGCAGGGCGCATGAGTCCGCGGCTGACTCCCGCGGCGGCATTGCAGGCGCTGGACGCACGCATCGACGGCGTGCCGTTCGCGGAGGTCTTCGCGCACGGCTCGCTGAGCGTGGAGATCTACCGCCCGCGTGGCCGCGACCTGCAGACCCCGCATACGCGCGACGAGCTGTACGTGGTCATCTCCGGCCACGGCGAGTTCGTCGACGACGGCCAGCGCCAGCCTTTCGAACCCGGCCAGGTGCTGTTCGCGCCTGCCGGCCGCGAGCACCGATTCGAGAATTTCAGCGACGACTTCGCCACCTGGGTGTTCTTCTACGGACCCGAAGGCGGCGAAGCCTCCACACAGGAACATCCATGAGCACGCAACTTCCCCTGCTGGTCGAACTGGGCACCGAGGAACTGCCGGTCAAGGCACTGCCGGGCCTTACCTGGCCCTTCGACGACGGCGTGGTCGCCGCGCTCGGCAAGCGCGGCGTCGGCGTCGAGGTGGGCGACGCCCGCCCGCTGTACACGCCGCGCCGGCTGGCCGTGCTGCTGCCAGCGGTGGACGTGGAACAGCCGGAGCAGGCCTCCGAAGTGCTCGGCCCGTATCTCAACATCGCGCTGGATGCCGACGGCAGGCCGACCAAGGCGCTGGAAGGCTTCGCCGCCAAGGCCGGCGTGGCCGCAGGATGCGCTGGAGCGCACCACCGACGCCAAGGGCGAGCGCTTCGTCCACCGCTCGATGAAGCCGGGGGCGAGGACCGCCGACCTGCTGGCCGAGGTGGTCGCCGAAGCGGTCGCCGGCATGCCAATTCCCAAGCCGATGCGCTGGGGTGGCCACGACTACGCTTTCGCCCGCCCGGTGCACTGGCTGGTGCTGCTGCTCGGCACCGAGGTGATCGATGCGCAGCTGCTGGGCGTGAAGTCGGACCGCATGAGCCGGGGCCACCGCTTCGAGCACGACAAGCCTGTGTGGATCGGCCAGCCGGGCGATTACATGGAGGCGCTGGCCGCCGCACGCGTGCTGGTCGACCCGACCGAGCGCCGCGCCCGGATCGTGGCCGAGGTCGGCAAGGCCGCCGCGCAGGCCGGCGGCAGCGCGCGCGTCACCGACGACAACCTCGAGCAGGTGGTGTGCCTGACCGAGTGGCCGTCCGCGGTGCTGTGCGGGTTCGAGAAGGAATTATGGCGGTGCCGCAGGAAGCGCTGATCGAGACCATGGAGATCAACCAGAAGTTCTTCCCGGTGCTCAGCGACGGCGGCAGGCTGACCGAGCACTTCATCGGCATCGCCAACATCGAGTCGCGCGACGTGGCCGAAGTGCGCAAGGGCTACGAGCGGGTGATCCGCCCGCGCTTCGCCGACGCCAAGTTCTTCTTCGACGAGGACCTCAAGCAGGGCCTTGCGCGTCGATGGGCGACGGGCTGAAGACGGTGACCTACCAGGCGAAGCTGGGCAGCGTGGCCGACAAGGTCGCGCGCGTGGCCGCGCTGGCCGAGGCCATCGCCGCGCAGGCCATCGCCGCGCAGGCCGGCGCCGACCCGGCGCAGGCCCGCCGCACCGCGGAACTGGGCAAGAACGACCTGCAGTCGCGCATGGTCAACGAGTTCCCGGAACTGCAGGGCATTGCCGGTCGCCACTACGCGCTGGCCGCGGGCGAGCCGAAAGAAGTCGCGCTGGCGATCGACGAGGCCTACCAGCCGCGTTTCGCCGGCGACGACATCGCCCTGTCGCCGCTGGGCAAGGTGCTGGCCATTGCCGAACGCGCCGATACGCTGGCCGGCGGCTTCGCCGCGGGACTGAAGCCGACCGGCAACAAGGATCCGTTCGCCCTGCGGCGCAATGCGCTGGGCCTTAGCGCGGACGCTGATTGAAAGTGGCTACGACCTGGACCTGAAATCGCTGCTCACTAATACGTTGGAATCTCTGCGTGTGGAGCGGGAGACTTGGGCGGTCGAAGAAACCGTGCGCAGAATGAAGGAGCTGCAAGCCAAAGGCATGGATGTGAAATCGGCGGAGGTGAAGCCCCTGCCGGTGGATGTTCCCGCGCTGGCCGGCGAGCTGTACGACTTCATCCTCGACCGCCTGCGCGGCTACTACGCCGACAGGGGCGTGCCGGCCGCGCACTTCAACGCGGTGGCCGAGCTCAAGCCGGCCTCGCTGTACGACTTCGACACCCGCATCGACGCGATCGGCACGTTCGCCGCGCTGCCGGAAGCCGAGGCACTGGCCGCCGCCAACAAGCGCATCGGCAACATCCTGAAGAAGGCCGACATCGCCATCCCGGCGATGGAAGACCCGGCGCTATTCGCGGAGCCTGCCGAGCGCGCGCTCGGCGAAGCGGTGGAAGCCGCGCTCGACGACACCACCGCCGCGCTGCGCCAGCACGACTACGTGCGCGTGCTCAACCGGCTGGCGCTGGTCCGGCCGCAGGTCGACGCGTTCTTCGACCAGGTGATGGTCAACGCCGACGACGCCGCGATCCGCGCCAACCGCCTTACCCTGCTCAAGCGCCTTACCGACCGGTTCGGCGCCGTGGCCGCGATCGGGCACCTGTCCGCCTGAACATGCGGCGCGTGAGGACGGGCTAACGGAGCCGGTGCCGGCCCCGTTATCCTCAGCCCATGCGACTCCGCCTGCTCCTTGCGCTGCTCCTACCTCGGCGGCCGTGCCCGGCTGGGCGCGCGGCACCATCGACCGGGTCGAGATCCGCGGCCTGGAGCAGGACGAGGCGATCGAGGAGAACGTGCGCCTTACCCCTGTCGGTGAACGACGAGGTGGGCAAGACGCAGGGCGAGTCGCGGCTGGAGTTCCTCATGCTCACTGCCGAACGCCAGGCGCGGCGCGCGCTGGAGCCGTTCGGCTACTACTCGCCGACCATCACCGTCGAGTCGCCGCGCGATGCCAACAACCGCATCGTGGTCACGATCCATGTCGACAAGGGCGAGCCGGTCCGCGTGCGCGAGTCGAACGTGTCCATCCTCGGCCCCGGCGGCGAGGACCGCTACCTTACCAACGACCTTACCGCATTCCAGCCACGCCAGGGCGAGCCGTTCAACCACGGCACCTACGAAACCAGCCGCGACGGCATCACCCGGCGCCTTACCGAACGCGGCTACTTCGATGCGGACTTCATGAAGCGCGAGGTGCGGGTGACCCGCGCCGACTTCGCCGCCGACATCGACCTTACGCCAGGACAGCGGCTTCCGCTACGACATGGGCCCGACCACCTTCCACCAAGGATTTCTTCCGCCCCGGCCTGCTGGAGAAGCTGGTGACCTGGGAGGAGGGCAGCTATTTCCACCAGGGCAAGCTGGACCGCCTGCGCCAGTCCCTGGTCAAGCTCGACTACTTCAGCGCCATCGACATCCAGCCGCTTCCCGAACAGGCCAGCGACGACCTGCGCGTGCCGATCGACGTGAACCTCACGCTGGCCAAGCGCTCCGTCTACACCGCCGGCCTGTCCTACGGCAGCGAGAGCGGGGCGGGCATGCGCTTCGGCATGGAACGCCGCTACGTCAACGACCGCGGCCACAAACTGGTCACCGACCTGGACTACGCGCAGAACCGCAAGAACCTGCTGGTCCAGTACCGCGTTCCCGCCTTCATGCCTGGCTGGACGGCTGGTACACCGCCGCGTTCAGCGCCTACGACGAGCAGACCGACTACATCGACTTCCGCAACGTGCGCCTGATCGGCAGCCGCAGCGGCGAGCTGACCGACCGCTGGACCGCGACCGCCTCCATCATCGCCCTGCGCGAGCGCTGGAGCTACGACATGGACACCGACACCGGCCAGCGCCTGTACACCTATTCGACGCTGCTGTACCCGGAACTGCTCGGCACCTACATCGGCGTGGACAACCGCCTGTTCCCGCGCCACGGCCTGAGCATGAACATGTCGCTGCGCGCGGGCGCCAAGGCCGTGGGCTCGGACACCAACTTCCTGCAGGGCTGGGCCAATGCCACCCTGGTTGGGGCGTGGGCGAAGCCGACCGGCTGATCGTGCGCGGCGAAGCCGGCGCCACCTGGACCAGCGACCTGGTGGCGATGCCGCCGAGCCTGCGCTTCTTCGCCGGCGGCGACCGCAGCATCCGTGGCTATGCCTGGGCGCGAAGTCGGCCCGCGCACGCCGCCGCCGGACAATTTCGCCATGGGCGGCCGCTACGTGATGACCGGCTCGGTCGAATACGAGCACTACTTCAACGCCGGACCGTGGGGCATGGCCGGATTCGTCGACGCCGGCGACGCGTTCGACGACACGTTCGATCCGCACGTGGGCATCGGCGTCGGTGCGCGCTGGCGCTCGCCGATCGGCGGCGTGCGCGTCGACGTCGCCCATGGCCTCAACGATCCGGATTCGAGCTTCCAGATCTACCTGAGCCTGGGAGCGAACCTGTGAGCGCGCCTGTGCCGCCGCCGTCTCCCGATACCGCCGCGCCGCCGGCACGGCGGCCGCGCTTCTACCGGCGGCGCCGCTTCTGGGCGTGGTCGGGGCTGTTCGCCCTACCGGCGCGCTGGGCCTGATGGTGCTGCTGTACTGGCTGCTGCAGACCGTCGCCGGCCGCGACGTGCTGCTCGCGCAGATCATCGCGCGGCTGCCCGCGGGGGCGACCCTGACCTGGGAGAGGGTCGAGGGGCCGATCGCCGGTCCGCTGACGATCCACGGCCTGGTTTCCACTACCATAACTACCGTTTCACCGCGCAGCGCGCGTACCTGGATCCGGACATCCGCCCGCTGCTCGGCCGGCGCCTGCGCCTGGACGCATTCGAGATCGAAGGCGCCACGCTCAACCTGATGCCCAGCGACGAGCCGTTCGAACTGCCGCGCTGGCCCGAGTCGCTGCCGCCGATCGAGATGCCGATCGCGATCCAGGCCGACCGCATCGTCATCGATGGCCTGGACATCAGCTCCGGCGGCGAGCACGTGATCGACATCCGCAGGCTGCGCGGCGGCATCGACATCGCCACCGGTTCGCTGCGCGCCGAGCAGCTGCGGGTCGACAGCGACCTCGGCCTGTTCGGCATCCACGGCACCTATGAGCCGCTGCACGACTATCGCAGCGACATCCTGGTCACCGCGGTGCTGCCGGCGCCGCGCGGCCACAGCCCGGCGCGGCTGGGCCTTGGTCGCGCGCGGCGACCTGTCGAAGATGGAAGTCGGCATCGGCGGACGCGCGCCCGAGCCGCTGCGCGCCACGCTCACCCCGGGCGGCAGCGAGGACGCACCGCGCTGGCGGCTGCAGGCCCGCAGCGAAGGCCTGGATCCGGCGCTGCTCACCGGCGGCGACCCCGCACCGGAGGCGATCACCTTCGATATCGTCGCCGACGGTACCGGCGGCATCGCCAACCTGTCCGGCCGCGCCGCCCGCGGCGCCCAGCAGGTGACCATCGCGCCTTCGCAACTGCGACTGCAGGAACAGGTACTCACCGTCGCGCCACTGGCGCTGGAACTGCAGGGCGGGCAGCTGGTGCTGAAGGGCCGCGCCGACTTCACCAAGCCGGAAGACGGGCGCTTCCGCTTCTCCGCGGTGGCCCGCGACCTGACCTTCGAGGCCGCCGATCCGGCGACACCGGCCATCGACGTCGATGCCGCACTGGTATTAGCCGGCACCATCAACCGGTGGGCCGCCTACGGCGATGCGACGCTGCGACGCGGCGACCAGCATGCGGACCTGGTGCTGGACCTGCGCGGCGACCAGGCACGGGCGACGATCCATTCGCTGCAGGCGACGATGCCCGGCGGCAGGCTGCAGGCCACCGGCGAAGCCGGCTGGGACCCGGCGCTGGACTGGGACCTGGCGCTGGTCCTGGACGGCTTCGACCCCGGCTATTTCGCGCCAGGCTGGGACGGAAACCTCAATGGCCGCATCGCCACCACCGGCCGCGCACGCGACGGTGGCGGCTTCGACGCGCAGGCCGACGTGCAATCGCTGGGCGGACGCCTGCGCGGACGCCCGTTGTCGGGCAACGGCCATTTCGTCCTGCGCGGCAACCAGGGCGAGGGCAATCTCGCCCTGAGCATGGGCAACAGCCGGGTGCGCGCCAGCGGCCGCGTTGGCGACCGCATCGACATCAGTGCGCAGTTGCAGCCGTTGCAGCTGGACGACCTGCTGCCCGAGCTGGCCGGCACGCTGCAGGGCAACGTGCGCCTGACCGGCACCATGCAGGCCCCGGATATCCAGGCCGATCTGCAGGGCCGCGGCCTGCGCTGGGACGAATGGCGCGCCGACACGCTCGAACTGCGCGGCCGGCTGCCCCATGGGGGTCGCGACGGCGACCTCGTCGCGCAGGCGACGTCGCTGGATGTCGGCATCCCCCGGAGCGCGCGTGCAGGTGCATGCGCAGGGCGCGGTGGAGAACCTGCGCCTGCAGGTGCAGGCCGACAGCGTCCAGGCCGTTGGCATGAACCTGGCCGGGCAGGTGCAGCGCCGCGGCGCCTCCTTATCGGGCTCGCTGGACCAGCTGCGGCTCGAACCGGCGCGCGGCAACGCGTGGGCGCTGCAGGCACCGGCCGCGTTCACCGTGACCGGACCGCGCTTCCAGCTGCAGCGCGCCTGCCTTACCACCACCGGCGACAGCGGCAACGCCGCGCTGTGCGCGCAGGCGGACTGGCCGCGCGAAGGGCTGTCCGTCACCAGCGACAGCCTGCCGCTGACCCTGCTGCAGCCGTGGCTGCCGAAAACCGATGGCCGCGCGCTGGTGCTGCGCGGCGAACTGACCCTGGACGCGCAGATCCGCCCGCAGGGCAACCGCTGGGTCGGCGGCATCCACCTGGCCTCGCTGGAAGGCGGCCTGCGCCTGGGCAGCAACACCCGCCGTGAGATCGTCCCCTACGACCATTTCAGCCTCGACATCACCTTCGACCCGAAGGCGATCAAGGGCCGGCTCGGCAGTGGCTTCCAGGCAACGGCTATGTCGACGCGACCTTCCAGACCGGCTGGGATCCGTACTCGCCATTGACCGGCGAGCTCTACACCCACATCTCGCAGCTGTTCTGGCTGGAGCTGTTTTCGCCCGACCTGGTGCGGCCGCGCGGCATCGTCCGCGGCCACATGAGCGTGCGCGGCACCCGCAGCGAACCGCTGATGGCCGGCCAGCTGCTGCTGGAGGAGTTCCAGGCGAACTGCCGGCGCTGGGGCTGAGCCTGACCGAGGGCAGCGGCAGCCTGGACGCGCAACCGGACGGTTCGGCACGGCTGTCGGCGACGGTGAACACGGGGCGCAGCCCGCTGCAGGTGGACGGCAGCCTGTCGTGGTTCGGCTAAGGCCACGCCGCTGCAGCTGCACATCCACGGCAACGACGTGCTGATCGCCGACACGCCGATGCTGCACGCCATCGCCAGCCCCGACCTGCAGTTCGGCATGGAGGGCACGACCATGGTCCTGCGCGGCCAGTAAGGTCGAGGTGCCGACCGCGCAGGTCAACCTGGAACGGCTGGAACAGGGCGCCACCGTTTCCGACGACGTGGTGGTGCTCGATCCGGTGGACCCGGAGGAGGAGGCCCGCTCGCCGCTGGACATGGACATGGCGCTGGTGCTCGGCGACGAGGTCACCATCACCGGCTACGGGCTGCAGGGCACGATGGGCGGGCGCCTGCAGGTGCGCGCACGGCCCGGCTACCAGATGGTGGCCACCGGCGCGCTGGAAGTCGGCGGCCGCTACAAGGCCTACGGCCAGGACCTGACCGTCACCCGTGGCCAGCTGACCTGGAGCAACAACCTCATCGCCGACCCGCGCATCAACGTGCGCGCCGAGCGTCGCATCGGCGACGTCACCGCCGGCATCGACGTCACCGGCCACGCCGCGGCACCGCAGCTGAACGTCTGGTCCAGCCCGTCGATGCCGCAGTCCGAGGCGCTGGCCTACCTGATGCTCGGCCGCAGCCTGGAGGGCGCGACCCGCGACCAAGGCCCAGCAGGTCACCGCGACCTCGGCGGCGATGTCGGCCGGTACCGGCCTGCTTGCCGCGCAGCTGGGCAGCCGGCTGGGCTTCGACGACGCCGGCGTGATGCAGTCGCGCGCGCTGGGCGGCTCGGTGGTGGGCGTGGGCAAGTACCTCTCGCCGCGGCTGTATGTCGGCTACGGCGTGTCGATGGTCGGCGCCGGCCAGGTGGTGATCCTGAAATACCTGCTGCGCAAGGGTTTCGATGTCGAGCTGGAATCGAGCACCGAGGAAGCGCGCGGCTCGATCAACTGGCGCACCGAACGCTGAAGCGGCAGCGGCCGTGACCTGCGGCGGTTGTCCGTGGCACGGCCCGCCGCTAACGTCGCCGGTCCGCTTCCGCAGACGGCCCGCAAGGGGATTGATCCGATGACGAAGAACGCGCCGGCCATGTTCCGGCCCCGCCGGCTGGCCCGCATTGCCGCGGCCTGCCTTACCGGCCTCGCCGCCCCTGCTTCCGGCCGACGAAGGCATGTGGATGCCTTCGCAGCTGCCGCAGATCGCCGCCCAGCTGCGCCAGGCCGGCTTTGCCGGCGAACCGGCCGCGCTGGCCGACCTCACCGCCGCTCCGCTCAACGCGGTGGTCCGGGCCGGCGGCGGCACCGGCGCCTTCGTCTCCGCCGACGGCCTGGTCCTGACCAACCACCATGTCGCCTTCGGCGTGATCCAGTACAACAGCACGCCCGAGCGCAACCTGATCGACACCGGCTTCATCGCCGGCGACCGCGCCGGCGAGTTGCCCGCCAACCCGGATTTCCGCGTGCTGGTGACGATCGGCTTCGACCGCGTCACCGACCAGGTGCTGGGCGCAGCGCGCGGCCTGAGGGGCCAGGCCTACTACGAGGCGGTCGATGCGGCGAGCAAGCGCATCGTCGCCGAATGCGAGCGCGAGGCCGGGATCCGCTGCAGCGTGGCCAATATGTACGCCGGCACCGACTTCTACCGGATCCGCCAGCTGGAGCTGCGCGACCTGCGCCTGGTCTATGCGCCGCCGCGCGCGATCGGCAATTTCGGCGACGAGATCGACAATTTCATGTGGCCGCGCCACAGCGGCGACTTCACCGTGCTGCGCGCCTACGTCGGCAAGGATGGCAAGCCGGCGGCGTACTCGCCGGACAACGTCCCCTACCATCCGCCGTCGCACCTGCAGGTGGCCACGGACGGCCCGCGCGAAGGCGCGTTCGCCATGCTCGCCGGCTATCCCGGCGTCACCTACCGCCACCGTAGCGCGGCCGAGTTCGCCGAGCAGGTGCAGTGGACGCTGCCCGGGCGGGTGGCCGCGTACGACGCGCTGATCGGCGTGATCGAACAGGCCGGCCGCGACAGTGCCCTGGCAAAAACCCTCTACGCCTCGCAGCTGCAGTCGCTGAAGAACAACCGCAAGCGCGCCGCTGGCGAACTCGACGGCCTGCGCCGCAGCGACGCGGTGCGCCAGCGGGGCGAGGACGAGCGCGACATGCTTGAATCCGTGGACGGCACCAAGAGCCGCGACCTGGGAAGCGATGGACCGGGTGCTCGCCAAGGCGTCGGCGGTGCGCGAACGCGACCTGCTGCTGGGGCTGGTCGCCACGCAGACCCAGCTGCTGCGCTCGGCGCTGCAGCTGGAACGGCTGCGGATCGAAGCCGCCAAGCCGGACGCACAACGCGAGGGTGGCTACCAGGTGCGTGACCTTATGGCGCTGATCGAAGGCACGCTCCGGCAGGTGCAGCGCCGCTACGACCCGCAGGTCGAAAAGGCGCTGCTGGGTACGCTGCTGGCTCGCGCTACCTGGCGTTGCCGGCCTCCCAGCGCGTGCCCGAATTCGACGCGGCCTTCGGCACCACCCCGGCCGAGCTGGAGAACACGCTCGACGCGCTGTACGCGGCGACCACGCTCGGCGACGAGGCGGCACGCCTGGCGCGCTTCGCCCGGGCCCGCGACGGGCGACCGCTCCATACCGATCCGCTGCTGGCCCCACCCGCCAGGCTGGTCCCGGCACAGCTCCGCCTCGACGACGAACGCAAGGCCCGCGACGGCGAGCTGCTGCGCCTGCGCCCGGCGTACATGAAAGTGCTCGCCATGCCAGCGCGCGCGGCAGGGCCGTCCGCTGTATCCCGACGCCAACGGCACACTGCGGGTCAGCTACGGTCGACTCGAGGGCCTGCAGGCGCGCGACGCGGTCAGCTACGCGCCGGTGACCACGGTGGCCGGCATCGCGCAGAAGAATACCGGCGAGGTACCGTTCGACGCGCCGGCGCCGCTGCTGGATGCCATTGCCAGGGGTGACTTCGGCGACACGGCCGATCCGGTGCTGGGCACGCAGGCGGTGAACTTCCTCACCAACCTGGATACCACCGGCGGCAACTCCGGCTCGCCGGTGCTCAACGCCCGCGGCGAACTGATCGGCCTGAACTTCGACAGCAACTGGGAAGCGGTCAGCGCCAGCTGGTGGTTCGACCCGCGCTACAAGCGCGCCATCCACGTCGACATGCGCTACATGCGCTGGCTGATGGAAAAGGTGTACCCGGCGCCGCACCTGCTGCGGGAGATGGGGCTATAGTGTCGACGACCCGCCCGTATCGGTGCCGGTGAGATCGCCATGCAAGGAGGCCCTGTGTTGAGAGCCACGCTTGTCGTTGCCCTGTCTTACTGCCGGGGCACTGTTACCGCTCACGCAGACGACAACCGGCAGCTTGCTGAGATATTCGAGGCCGACCAGCAGGCAAGAAACTAAGGAGCCGGCCGATTGGCAGGCAATGGCCGAACAGGATCGGCTCCATCGAGCCGAAGTGCTTTCCATGCTCCGGGATAACGCGCTCCGCACCTCGAACGACTACTTCAACGCCGCCATCGTGTTTCAGCACGGCGACACCCCGGACGACTACCTGCTGGCGCTGAGCCTCGCCCAGATCGCCGCCACGCTGGATCCCGGCAACAAAGGCGCGTTGTGGCTGACCGCCGCGGTATGGGACCGGCTCCTGATGAGCCGGAAAGTGCCGCAGTGGTATGGAACTCAGTACCACAAGGCGACCGCGGAGTCGCCGATCGAGCTGTACCCCGTCGACGAATCCGCCGTGACCGACGAGGAGCGGGCCGCGCGCAACGTGCCGTCGCTGCAGGAAGCCAAGGCGCGAGCCGCGGCGATGAACCGCCACTGAGATGACGGCTTCAACCATCGCCCCTCGCCGTCCGGTTGATCCGAGCTGACGTCCTCACCGGGCCGCGACTGCCGCCGCTTGTCAACGGCTTACATCGCGGCGGTTCGGTTGCCACAATCGGGTTCCGTTTTCCGCCGTAGAATCCGCAGTCAATGACCGAAATTTCCGCCGCGCTCGCGCGCAAGATCGCCCAGACCATCGCCGGGGAGATCGGCGCGCAGACCGCGCAGGTCGTCTCCGCCGTCGGCCTGCTCGACGAGGGCGCGACCGTGCCGTTCATCGCCCGCTACCGCAAGGAAGTCACCGGTGGCCTGAACGACACCCAGCTGCGCAACCTCGAGGTGCGCCTGGCCTACCTGCACGAGATGGAGGACCGGCGCGCGGCGATCCTGTCCAGCATCGAGGAACAGGGCAAGCTGACCGACGAACTGCGCGGCGAGATCGAGGCCGCCGACAGCAAGTCGCGGCTGGAAGACCTGTACCTGCCGTACAAGCAGAAGCGCCGCACCCGCGCCCAGATCGCCCGTGAGGCCGGGCTGGAGCCGCTGGCCGACGGCCTGCTCGCCGATCCCACGCAGGTGCCGGAAGAATTCGCCGCGCAGTTCGTCGATGCCGACAAGGGCGTGGCCGATGCCAAGGCCGCGCTGGAAGGCGCGCGCGCGATCCTGATCGAGCGCTGGGGCGAGGATGCCGCGCTGCTGGGCGAACTGCGCCAGTGGCTGGACACCAACGGCGTGATCCGCGCCAAGGTCGTGGAAGGCAAGGAAGCGGCCGGCGAGAAGTTCCGCGACTACTTCGACCACGCCGAACCGCTGGCGAAGATCCCCTCGCACCGCCTGCTGGCGCTGTTCCGCGGCCGCCGCGAGGAATTCCTGCAGCTCGAACTCGAGCCGGGCAGCGATGTCGATGCCGGGAATGCCTATGCGGAGGGCCGCATCGCCCGCCACGCCGGCATCGAGGAACGTGGCCGCGCCGCCGATGCGTGGCTGCGCAATGCCTGCCGCCTTAGTACCGGCGCGCCAAGATCCACCTGCACCTGCTGCTGGACCTGTTCAACCAAGGCCCGCGAGAAAGCCGAAGCCGAGGCGATCGCCGTGTTCGGCGACAACCTCAAGGACCTGCTGCTGGCCGCACCGGCCGGGCCGAAGGCCGTGCTCGGCCTGGACCCGGGCCTGCGCACCGGCGTGAAGGTGGCGGTGGTCGATGCCACCGGCAAGCTGGTCGCCACCGACACGATCTATCCGCACGAACCCAGGCGGCAGTGGGACGCCTCGCTGGCGTCGCTGCGCCGGCTGTGCGCGGCACATGGCGTGCAGCTGGTGGCGATCGGCAACGGCACCGCCTCGCGCGAGACCGACAAACTGGCCGGCGACCTGCTCAAGCTGGTGCCGGAATTGAAGATGCAGAAGATCGTGGTCAGCGAGGCCGGTGCCTCGGTGTACTCGGCCTCGGAACTGGCGGCCAAGGAGTTTCCCGGCCTGGACGTGTCGCTGCGCGGCGCCGTGTCGATTGCCCGCCGCCTGCAGGATCCGCTCGCCGAACTGGTCAAGATCGAGCCCAAGGCCATTGGTGTCGGCCAGTACCAGCACGACGTCGACCAGTACCGGCTGGCGCGCGCACTGGATGCGCGGGTCGAGGACTGCGTGAACGCGGTCGGCGTGGACGTGAACACCGCCTCGGCGGCGCTGCTGGCGCGCGTGTCGGGCCTGTCCTCGGCGGTGGCCGAGAACATCGTCGGCTTCCGCGACCAGAACGGCGCGTTCGCCTCGCGCAAGGCCCTGCTCAAGGTGCCGCGGCTGGGCGAGAAGACCTTCGAGCAGTGCGCCGGCTTCCTGCGCATCGCCGACGGCGAGCAGCCGCTGGACGCGTCCTCGGTGCACCCGGAGGCCTATCCGGTGGTCGAGCGGATCCTCGCCGGCAGCGGCCGGGCGGTGAAGCAGATCATCGGTGACGGCGCGTTCCTGCGCGCGCTCAAGGCCGAGCAGTACACCGACGAGAAGTTCGGCCTGCCGACCGTGCGCGACATCCTCAAGGAACTGGAGAAGCCCGGTCGCGACCCGCGCCCGGAGTTCAAGGCGGCCAAGTTCGCCGACGGGGTGGAGGACATCAAGGACCTGCGCCCGGGCATGATCCTGGAAGGCGTGGTCAGCAACGTGGCCGCATTCGGTGCCTTCGTCGACATCGGCGTGCACCAGGACGGCTTGGTCCACATCTCGGCGCTGTCGGACAAGTACGTGAAGGACCCGCGCGAAGTGGTGAAGGCCGGCGACATCGTCAAGGTGAAGGTGCTGGAGGTCGACGTGGCGCGCAAGCGCATCGCCCTGACCCGGCGCCTGGACGACGAGCCCGGCCAAGGCCGCACCGCGCCCCGGCGACCGCGATGCCGCTCGACGCGATGCGGGCCGTCCCGGCGCGCCGCGCGATGCGCGCGGCAATGATCGCAATCGCGGTGGCGGCGGTGGCAACGCTAAGCCGGCGCAGCAGGCCGCCCCGTTCAACAGCGCGATGGCCGATGCACTCAAGAGCCTGCGCCGCGGCTGAGCCCGGCGCGATCAAGCGTCGCGACCGCGCCCGCGGGGCGGTCGCGACTCAGGGCCGCAGCATCACCTTGCCGGTGCGGCCCGGCTGCAGGCTCGCCGCGGCGGCCTGCGCCACGTCGGCCAGGTCGTAGATCGCCTCCACGCCCAGCCGCAGCTCGCCGGCCAGCACGTGCTGGATCAGCTCGGTGACCAGCCGCCGCCGGTCCCGGGCGCTGGTCGATGCACCGATGGCGCTGGCCCAGAAGCCCTTCACCACCACGCCCCTGAAGATCAGCTCGCCGGCCGGCACCTGCATCGACTCGCCGCTCATCGCCCCGAACGCGACCAGCACGCCGCCCTCGCCCAGCAGCCCGAGCAGCTGCGCGCTGGCCGCACCGCCCACCGAATCCACCGCCGCGCGCAGCGGTGCGCCGCCGGTCAGCGCGCGCACCCGCGCCTGCCAGTCCGGCTGCGCCGTGGACACCGTGTTGCCGATGCCCAGCGCGGCCATCTCGTCGATGCCGGCATCGCGCCGGACCAGGGTTGACCACGTTGACCCCGCGCGCGGCCGCCAGCATCGCTGGGTCTTGCCGACCGCGCCGTTGGCCGTGTTCTGCACGATCCACTGGCCGGCCTCGACCTGCAGGAATTCCAGCAGCATGATCGCGCTCAGCGGCATCGCCAGCAGCTGCGCGGCGGCACCGTCCTCCATCGCCTGCGGCAGTGGCACCAGCGCCGCGGCCGGGGCGAGGAAGCCTTCGGCCCAGGTTCCATGCACGCCGGCGACGGCGACGCGCTGGCCGGCGGCGACGCCTTCGACACCTTCACCGAGTGCATCAACCACACCCACCGCCTCGCTGCCGCCGATCGCCGGCAAGGCCGGGCGATAGCCGTATTCACCGCGCACGGTGAGCAGGTCGTGGTTGTGGATCGGCGAGAGGATCGTGCGGATCCGCACCTGGCCCGGGCTGGGCTGCGGCAGCGGAGTGTCGGCAAGGACGAGGACCTCGGCCGGATCGCCGAAGCGGGAATGGCTGGCGCTGCGCATGGAAGCCTCCAGTGGATGCGCCGCCGTCGCCCGGCGGCATCGGCAGAACAACGGTCGCCGTCGAGCGCGCTTGCTCAGGCCACCCGGCTGCGCCGCAGGCGTTCCAGGTGGACCAGCAGCAGCGAGATCGCCGCCGGGGTCATGCCGGGGATGCGCTGGGCCTTACCGAGGGTCTGCGGACGCACGCGCTCGAGCTTCTGCTGCACCTCGGCCGACAGGCCGCGCACGCCGGCGTAGTCGAACGCCGCCGGGATGGCGGTCTCTTCATGGCGCTGCTGGCGCGCGATCTCCTCGCGCTGGCGGTCCAGGTAGCCGGCGTACTTGACCCCGATCTCGACCTGCTCGGCGACCTGCACGTCATCCACGCCCGGGCCCAGCGATGGCACCGTCATCAACATTGCATAGCCCAGCTCGGGCCGCTTGATCAGGTCCAGCGCGTTCGTTTCGCGGCTGACCGCCACGCCCAGCGTCGCCTCGACGTCCCGGCCCAGCGCGTTGGCGGGGGTGGCCCACAGCACGCGCAGGCGCGCGGTCTCGGCTTCGATCGCCTCGCGCTTGGCGGCGAAGCGCGCCCAGCGCGCGTCGTCGACCACGCCCAGTTCGCGGCCCTTCGCGGTCAGGCGCAGGTCGGCGTTGTCCTCGCGCAGCTGCAGCCGGTACTCGGCGCGGCTGGTGAACATGCGGTACGGCTCGGTGGTGCCGTGGGTGATCAGGTCGTCGACCAGTACGCCCAGAGGCCTCGTCGCGACGCGGCGACCAGCCTTCCAGCCCGCGCACGTGGCGCGCGGCGTTGAGGCCGGCGAGCAGGCCCTGCGCGGCCGCCTCTTCGTAGCCGGTGGTGCCGTTGATCTGGCCGGCGAAGAACAGGCCCGCCACCAGCTTGGTCTCCAGCGTGGTCTTCAGGCCGCGCGGGTCGAAGAAGTCGTATTCGATCGCGTACCCGGGCCGGGTGATGTGCGCGTGCTCGAAGCCGCGGATGCTGCGCACCAGGTCCAGCTGCACGTCGAACGGCAGCGAGGTGGAGATGCCGTTGGGATAGATCTCGACCACGTCCAGCCCCTCGGGCTCGACGAAGATCTGGTGGCTGGCCTTCTCGGCGAAGCGCACCACCTTGTCCTCGATCGACGGACAGTAGCGCGGGCCGATGCCTTCGATCTGGCCGGTGTACAGCGGTGAACGATCCAGCGCGCCGCGGATGATCTCGTGGGTGTGCTCGCTGGTATGGGTGATCCAGCACGACACCTGGCGCGGATGCTCGCGCACGTCGCCCAGGAACGACATCACCGGCAGCGGATCGTCGCCGGGCTGTTCGTCCATCACCGAATAGTCGAGCGTGCGCCCGTCGATCCGCGGCGGGGTGCCGGTCTTGAGCCGGTCGATCGCGAACGGGCGTTCGCGCAGGCGCGCGGCCAAAATTGGTGGCCGGCGGGTCGCCCATGCGCCCGGCGGTGTACTGGGTCTCGCCGATATGGATCTTGCCGGCGAGGAAGGTGCCGGCGGTCAGCACCACGGCCGGCGCGTGGAACCGCAGCCCGGTCTGGGTGATCGCGCCGCGGACGGCGTCGCCCTCGCCCGTGCCGTTTTGAATCAGCAGATCATCGACGGCGGCCAACACACTCAGGTTCGGCTGGCCCTCGACGATGCGCCGGATCGCACTGCGGTACAGCGCGCGGTCGGCCTTAGCAGCGGGTGGCGCGCACCGCTGGGCCCTTGCTGGCATTGAGCGTGCGCCACTGGATGCCGGCCAAGGGTCGGCCGCGTGCGCCATCGCTCCGCCGAGCGCGTCGATCTCCCTGACCAAGGTGGCCCTTGCCGATGCCGCCGATGGCCGGGTTGCAGCTCATCGCGCCCACGGTCTCGATGTTGTGGGTGAGCAGCAGGGTCCGCGCACCGGTGCGCGCCGAGGCGAGCGCGGCCTCGGTCCCGGCATGGCCGCCGCCGATCACGATCACGTCGTAGTGGTGGAAGGGGTTCGTCATGGGAGTGTCGGGGACGCCCGGTGCGGCCGGTGACCAAGGAAAGTGGCGCGATTTTATCGCCGGTCTGCGGCACGGAAGCGGGCGGCCTTGGCACGCTTCCTGCTGCAACCATAGTGTGCACCCATCGCGGCAATGCGTTCGGGGGCGCGGGCTGGAATTGGAACAGGGGCCAGCCACGCGCGCGATGGGGAAGCCGAGGGGCCCGGCAGTCGGGGGACTGCCGGCCCCATTTTTTTTGCCCGGCGTCGCCGGACTGTGACGCAGATCGCGAAAACAGACAGCCCGGCCGATGGCCGGGCTGTCGCATGGGCGTCGACGTCCGACAGGGCCGGAACAGGGGGATCCAGATTTCCCTGCCGGACGTCGACATAGATCTGGCCGGGCGAGTCACAACCTGACGCGCACGGTCACCTTGCTGCGCTAGATTGCGACCGAAATTCGGCCAGTGCAAGCCCTATTTCAGGGCTCGTCCGTGTCGTGCGTCGCACTCCGCGGCCGATCCGATCGGCGCGACTCGGACGCCTGCGGCGCGCTCCGCTGCACGCTCCGCTCGGCACGCGGCTGGGGCTGGGGCTGGGCGACGCGCATCGGGTTGTCACCACCGGTGCGTGGCCCGGCCACCCGATAGCCGCCGGGTTGCGCCGGCCGGGCATTGCGCGCATCCGGGCGCAACCCCGGGCAGGAGCCTCGGCAACGCTCAGTGTGGCCGGGCCGGGCTGCCGGCGCCGCATCCTCTCCTCACCGTCGCCGCGACGCAGCCGTTCCAGATCGCGCCAGGTCTTATGGTCGAGCGGCGGCGGATTGCCGTGGACGACCGGCGGCGGACGCTGGTCGGGTCGCCCGCCGTGATCGGGCCCGCCATGGTGGTCGGGTCGCGGTGGACGCGAGTGATGGTAGGGCGGCGGGGCATGGTGGTACGGCGGCCGGTGCGCCGGGTAATAAGGACGCCCGTAGCCATAGCCATAGCCGGCACCGTAGCCCAGCCCGAACGACCAACCCGGGTTGTAGCGGTAGTACGGGGAGCCATAGCCGTATACGCCGTAGCCGTACGCCGGGTAGACGTAGTGCGTCGAGGAGCCACCGGTGTAATAGCCGCCACCGTCGTCGACGTAGCCATAGGTGGTGCAGCCACCCAGCGCCAGCACACACGCCAAGGCCAGTGAGCAATCGCAGTTTCATGGTCATCCCCCGCAACACGTGCCGCCAGCTTCGATGCGCCGGATTGAATCGGTGCTTAATCCGGCAGCCGCGTGCGTGCCGCACTCAGCCACCGGACAGCGGGCGCATGGCGGACAGGCGCGCGCGATGCGCTAACCTTTGCACATGACCGACCTGCCTGTCGCCGACGACGTCTTCGCCGCCGCCGCCCGGATCGCCGGCCACGCCAGCCTGACCCCGGTGCTGCAATCGCGCGCGCTCGACGCGATGGCCGGCTGCGCGCTGTCGTTCAAGGCCGAACACCTGCAGCGCGGCGGCGCGTTCAAGTTCCGCGGCGCCTGCAACGCGGTGTGGTCGCTGCCCGACGAGCTGGCCGCCCGCGGCGTCGTCACCCACTCCTCGGGCAACCATGGCGCCGCCCCGGCGCTGGCCGCACGCAGCCGCGGTATTCCCTGCCACGTGGTCGTGCCCGAAGGCGCGCTGGCGAGCAAGCTGGCCAACATCGAACGGCATGGCGCCACGCTGTGGCGCTGCGCGGCGACCAGGCCCGCCCGCGAGGCGGTGTGCGCGGAGGTGGAGCAGCGTACCGGCGCCACCTGGTCCATCCCTACACCGATGCGCGGGTGATCGCCGGACAGGGCACCGCGACCCTGGAGCTGGTCGGCCAAGGCCGGTGCGCCCGAGATCATGGTCGTGCCCGTGGGCGGCGGCGGACTGGCCGCCGGCACCGCGCTGGCTTCTGGCCGCGTCCGCACCCGGGTGCGCACTGGTGCTGGCCGAGCCGGCCGGGGCCGCCGATACCGCCCGCTCGCTGGCAGCCGGCGAGCGGCGGATCGACTTCGTGCCGGAGACGGTCTGCGACGGCCTGCGCGGCGCGCTGGGCGCGCCGAACTTCGCCCTGCTGCGCGCGGCCGGTGCCGAGGTGGTGGTGGTCGACGATGCGGCCACGATCGCGGCGATGAAGCTGGCCTTACAGGTGCTCAAACAGGTGATCGAGCCGTCGTCGGCGGTCGCCCTACCGCTGTGCTGGCCCAGCCGCAGCGCTTTGCCGGCCGCCGCGTCGGCGTGGTCCTGTCCGGCGGCAACGTCGACCTGGAGGCGCTGCCATGGCGCGGGTAAGCGGGCGCCGGCAGCGGCGCGGCTGGACCGGCTGGCTCTGGCGGCTGGCGCTGCTGGCCCTGCTGTGGCTGGTGGCGGTGGCCACGTGGATCATCTGGGTCGGCCAGCGCGACCAAGGCCGTGCCTGCCGACGCGATCATCGTGCTCGGCGCGGCGGCCTACGACGCGCGGCCCTCACCCGTGTTCCAGAACGGATCCGCCACGGCCTGGACCTGTACCGCCGCGACTACGCGCCGGTGCTGCTGTTCACTGGCGGCTACGGCGGCAGCCGCGCCCGCTTCTCCGAGTCCCAGGTGGCGCGGCGCTATGCCCTGCAGCAGGGCATTCCCGAGTCGGCGATCCTGATCGAGTCGGTATCGCGCACCACCCGCCAGAACCTGCTGCAGGCGCGCCAGCTGATGCAGGAACGCGACCTGCACACGGCCATCGTGGTGAGCGATCCACTGCACATGGCCCGCGCACTGCGACTGTGCCGCGAGCTCGGCATCGACGCGGTCGGTTCGCCCACGCCGAGTACGCGCTTCCGCACGGTTCAGACACAGTGGCCGTTCCTGCTGCAGGAGGTCTACTTCTTCCATCGCGACCTGGTGCTGCGCACGCCGTGAGCGTGGCGCGGCGTATGATGCTGGCCCCCACCCGCACAGGCCCGCGCCGATGAAGATCGATGGCACTCGCCGCCAGGACCGCGCGATCGAGCTGGTGCTGGCCTACTACGCCGCGTTCAACCGCGGCGATCGCGCCGCGATGCTGGCGCTGCTCGCCGACGACGTGGTCCACGACCTCAACCAGGGCGCACGCGAGAGCGGCAAGGACGCATTCGCCACGTTCATGCAGCGAATGGACGCGAGCTACCGCGAGCAGCTGCGGGATGTAGTCGTGCTGGCTTCGCAGGACGGAAGCCGCGCCGCGGCCGAATACGTCGTCCACGGCGAGTACCTGCGCGACGACACGGGCCTGCCGCCGGCGCGCGGACAGAAGTACGTGCTGCCCGGCGGCGCGTTCTTCGACATCCGCGACGACCGCATCGCCCGGGTAAGCAACTACTACAACCTGCAGGACTGGATCGCACAGGTCGGCGACTGAAGGACCGGTGCGGCCGGCCGGAATCGTGGCCGGACTGCAGGCGTGGAGTGCTGACGACGGCCGTTGCCGTCTCATGCGCGGCGCACCGGTCCCGGACCGCCCGGCCTCCGCCTGCAGCCGCCGGCTTCACTCTCCGCGACGGCGGATGCGGATCGCCGACAACGGCACCGCCGCGATCTCGTGCCCGCCCTCGCGGATCGGCGCGCCGGGCGGCGGCGACCAGGCCTGCGCGTAGATCACTTCCCAGCTGCTGGGCAGGCGCCCGTCTTCACCGCGCAGCGGCTCGTAGGCCGCCGCCGCCGCCGCGAAACGCGCGCGGCCGGTGAGGCTGCGCCGGCGCGAGGCCAGCGCATTGGTCGCGCCGATCGCGCGCAACTCGTGCATCAGCGCCGGCAGGTCGGGGTAGTTCAAGGTGAACAGGTCCCGGTCCAGCACCGGATCGCGGAAACCCGCGGCCACCAGCGCGTCGCCGAAGCGGGCGATCGAGGCGAACGGGCTGACATGCGGCTCCGCGTCGACCTGGCCGAAGGCGTCGCGCAGTTCGACCAGCGTCTCCGGGCCGAAGCTGGTGCACAGCAGCAGCCCGTCCGGCTTGAGCACGCGACGGAAACCGGCGAACACCGCTGGCAGGTCCTCGACCCACTGCAGGCACAGGTTGCTGAAAATCACGTCGACGCTGCCCTCGGCCAGCGGCAGCGCGCGCGCATCGGCGCACACGCGGTTGAACGGCTTCCACCAGCCGGCCTGCTTCTTCGACTGGCGCAGCATCGGCAGGGCCATAAGGTCAGCGCCAGCACCTGTGCCTTCGGCCAGCGCTTCTTCATCGCCGCGGCCGCGTGGCCGGTGCCGCTGCCGATATCGAGGACCACCGATGGCACGCGGTCGTCGAGGTATTCCAGCGATTCCAGCAGGCGCGTGCGCACTTCGCCCTGCAGCGCCGCGGCCGCGTCGTAGCCGCGCGCGGCGCGCGAGAAGGCGCGGCGCACCTGGCGGGGGTCGAACAGGGAATCCATGGGGGACGGGGCGGCGCGGCTCAGCGGACGAAGCTTCCGGAAACGATATTGTCGGCGAAAGCGCCCAGTTCCGCCGCCACCGGGTTCAGGTGGCTGGGAACGGCGCGTGTGCCGCTCCCGCCACCTCGATGAAATGCGCCTGCGGGGCGCGTGCCGCCGCCGCGGCCATGCCGCGCGGGTCGACCAGCCGGTCGCGGCGGCCGCCCAGCCACAGGCTCGGCACGCGCAGCCCGGGCAGGGAACGGCGCAGGTCGGTCGATTCCAGCAGGGCAAGGCCCGCATGCAGCGCCTCCGGATCCGGCGCGCCACGCTCGCGCAGCAGCGCGCGCAGGGCCTTCAGCTCGGCCCGGCCATGCTCGGAGCCGAGCGTGTCCAGGCGATGAAGCGGTCCAGGTGCCGGCGTAGTCGGCGGCCAAGGTCGTCGCCGAAGCGGGTGAACACGTCCGGCTCGACCGCGTGCGGCCAGTCCGGCGCCCGGACGAAGCGCGGCGTGGCCGCGACCATCACCAGGCCGCGCGCACCGTCGGCAGGGTGGCCGCGGCACGCAGCGCGAACAGCCCGCCCAGCGACCAGCCCAGCCAGATCGCCGGCGGCGTGCGCGACGCGATTGCGTTGGCCACGCCGGCCAAGGTCCAGCGGTTCGCCGGGGTCGCGGCTGCACCCATGGCCGGGCAGGTCGACCAAGGTGCAGGCGGAAGCGCGGGGGCCAGGCGCTGCGCGAGCGGTGAGAACACGCCGCCGTGCAGCGCCCAGCCGTGGATCAGGACCAGGTCCGGGCCGCTGCCCAGGTTTCGATGTGCATCGCCCATTGTCGCCCATGCCGGCGGGCGACAGGATCGGGGCGGAGTCGCGGAAACGTGCGGCGGCGGTCAGGCCACGTTGCACGCGATCCGGTCACGTGCCTCGGCGATCGCCCCGAGCAGCGCGTTGACCTGCTGGGGCGAGTGCAGCGACGTGAGGGTCACGCGCAGGCGCGAACGGCCTTCGGCCACCGTCGGCGGCCGGATCGCGGTGACCATGAAACCGGCCTGCTCCAGCGCCGCCGACATCGCCGGGGCGGTGGCCTCGTCGCCGCACAGCACCGGCTGGATCGGCGTGGCCGAGGGCATCAGCTCCAGGCCGAAACGGCTGGCGCCCGTGCGGAACAGGCCGATCAGGTCGTGCAACCGTGCGCGACGCCAGTCGTCGCGGCGGGCCAGCCGGACCGCGGCCAACGACGCGGCAGCCAGCGCCGGCGGCAGCGCGGTGGTGTACAGGTAGGGCCGGGCCACGCCGGCCAGGTGCTCGACCAGGTCCGCATCGCCGGCGACCACCGCGCCATAGCCGCCCAGCGCCTTGCCCAGGGTGGCCAGCTGCAGCGGCACGTCGGCCACGCCGAGCCCCGCGTCGGCGACGCTGCCGCGACCCTGCGGGCCGAGCACGCCGACGCCATGCGCATCGTCCACGTACAGCAACGCCTCTTCGGTGCGCGCGACCAGCGCCAGCGCACGCAGCGGGGCGACATCGCCATCCATGCTGAACACGCCATCGGTCGCCAGCATCGCCGCGCCGCTCGCCGCGTTGCGCAGCTGGCGCATCGCCCCTTCCGGATCCAGGTGCGGATACCGGCGCAGGCGTGCACCGGCCAGGCGGGGTGGCGTCGAGCAGGCTGGCGTGGTTGAGCCGGTCCTGGACGCAGACGTCGTCGTCCTCCAGCAGCGCCTGCTGCACGGCCAGGTTGGCGGCGAAGCCGCTGCCGAACAGCAGCGCGCGCGGCACGCCGAGCCAGTCGGCGATCTCGCGCTCCAGCTGCTCGTGCAGGACGTGGTGGCCGCAGACCAGGTGCGAGGCGGTCGAACCGGTGCCCTCGCGCGCGACCGCGTCCTGCAGCGCGGCGCCGACTTCAAACTGCGAAGCCAGGCCGAGATAGTCGTTGCTGCAGAACCCGGTCAGCCAGCGGCCGTCGACCTCGACCCGCACGCCATCGCGGCGGGTGATGGTGCGGCGCTCGCGCAGGCGGCCCTGCGCGATGCGCTGCCGTCGCTGGGCCAGGATGCGTTCGTGGATGTCGGTGCGAGCCATCGATTGCCCCTCCCCCGGGGAGCGCCACGATCAGGCCGCGCAGCCGCAGGCGTGCGCCGGCGCGGTGATGTCGGCGTGCACGGTACCGCCGGAACCGGTGGAGGTTCCGTGACTGTCGTCACAGTGGAGTGGCATCGGTTGCAGGCCCAACCGTTCGAACAGCGCCTTATCGCGCTCCACGTCCGGATTGCCGGTGGTCAGCAGCTTCTCGCCGTAGAAGATCGAATTGGCCCCGACCGCGAAACACAGCGCCTGCAGCTCGTCGCTCATCGCCTCGCGCCCGGCCGACAGGCGGACCATCGAACGGGGCATGGCGATCCGCGCCACCGCGATCATGCGCACGAACTCGAACGGATCCAGCTCGGCGGTGCCGGCCAGCGGCGTGCCGGCCACCTGCACCAGGCGGTTGATCGGCACCGAATCCGGATGCGCCGGCAGGTTGGCCAGCGCCTGCAGCAGGCCGGCGCGCTGGTCGCGGGTCTCGCCCATGCCGACGATGCCGCCGCAGCAGGTCTTCAGGCCGGCCTCGCGCACGTGTTCGAGGGTATCCAGGCGGTCCCAGTACTGGCGGGTCTGGATGACATCGCCGTAGAACTCCGGCGCGGTGTCCAGGTTGTGGTTGTAGTAGTCCAGGCCGGCATCGCGCAGCGCATGGGCCTTACCCGGCGAGAGCATGCCGAGCGTGGCGCAGGTCTCCGGGCCCAGCGCCTTCACCCCGGCGATCATCTCGGCGACCTTGGGGATGTCGCGGTCCTTCGGGCTGCGCCATAGGCCGCGCCCATGCAGAAGCGCGAGGCGCCGGCGGCCTTGGCCTTAGCGCGCCTTCTCCAGCACCTTACCGGCATCCATCAGCTTGGTCGCGTCGACACCGGTGTGGTAGCGCTGCGCCTGCGGGCAGTAGCCGCAGTCCTCGGGGCAGCCGCCGGTCTTCACCGACAGCAGGGTCGAGACCTGACCCAGGGCCGGATCGAAATGCTCGCGATGCACGGCAGCAGCGCGGAACAGCAGTTCGGGGAACGGCAGGCCGAGCAGGGCGAGCAGTTCCTCGCGACTCCAGTCGTGGCGGATTTCCGAAGGCACGGGGGCGTTTCCTGACAGTGGCGGGGGCCGAAGCCGGGCAGTCTGGAAAGCCCCCCACACTGTCAACCCGAAGACGCCGCCCATGGTTTACGGAACCCTGCCATCACGTTTGCGCATGGTCGCCACCACCGCGCTCCACCTGGCCCGACGCGCGCTGCCGCGGCGCTGCCCTGGCCTGCGGCGAGCACGGCGACCACGGCCTGGACCTGTGCAGCGCCTGCCACGATGCGCTGCCGGCCAACCGCAGCGCCTGCCGGCGTTGCGCGCTGCCGCTGTCCTCGTCCGGCACCTGCGGCCAATGCCTGCGCCGGCCGCCCCCTGCACGCGGTGCACGCCGCCTTTGCCTATGCCGCGCCACTGGACCGGCTGCTGCCACGCTACAAATTCCACCAGGACCTGGCGGCTGGCCACCTGCTGGCGCAGTTGATGGCGCATGCCTTCGCCGGCTGCGAACGGCCGCAGGCGCTGGTGCCGCTGCCGCTGCACCGCGCACGCCTGCGCGAGCGCGGCTACGACCAGGCGCTGGAACTGGCGCGGCCGCTGGCCACCACCCTGCACCTGCCGCTGCATGCCGATCTGCTGCGACGGGTTCGCGCCACGCCGGCGCAGTCGCAACTCGATGGCATGGCCCGCCGGCGCAACCTGCGCGGTGCCTTCGTGGTCACGGGCGGCCCGCTGCCAGCGCACGTCGCGCTGATCGACGACGTCATGACCACCGGCGCGACGCTGCATGCAGCGGCCATGGCGCTGCGCCGTGCCGGCGTGGCGCGGGTCGACGCCTGGGTCTGCGCGCGCACGCCCTGATCGCGGCCACGCACGCTTCATTTGACGCGGCCGCCACGCAGGAGTATCCCGGCGGATGCGCCCATCCCCGCTCCCGGTCCCGGCGCAGGAGGCAGCATGCACGCGGGTTCCGTCGACGAGGTGCGGCGCAGCTGGTGGGTATCGGTGCTGTTCGGCCTGATCGGTATTGTTTTTGGCCTGATGGCCATGGCCAAACCTTTCCAGGCGCTGGTGGCGATGGCTTGGGCCTTCGGCATCTTCGCCCTCGCCGATGGCATCGCCAGCCTGCTGGCGCTGTTCGACAGGCGCGTCGCCATCCCCAAGCCGTGGCTGCTGCTGTACGCGATCGCGTCGATCGCGTTCGGCGTCATTGCCGTCGGCAATCCCAAGGCCACCGCCGGCATCCTGCTGCTGATGCTCGCGTTCTGGCTGATCGTCGCCGGCGTGTTCCGGATCATCTTCGCCATCCGCGTACGCAAGGAAATCGTCGGCGAATGGCTGATCGCGCTCAGCGGCGTGCTGGCGATCGTGCTCGGCATGCTGTTCCTGCGCAATCCGGCCATCGGCCTGTTCACCACCGCGATCTGGATCGGCGCCGGCGCCTGGCGTACGGGGTGATGCAGGTGCTGGCCGGATTGCGCTTCCGCAGACACCGGCCGCTGGAGGCCTGATCCAAGAACCGCCGGCGGCGTCGATGCCGCCTCCAATCATTCCTGGGAGTCCGTCATGTCCCGAGCCTGGTGGGTGTTCCTGCTGTATGGACTGTTCGCGATCGCGTTCGCCCTGTTCGCCCTGTTCCGGCCGGATGCCACGGTCTGGATGATGATCATGGCGTTCGGCCTGCTCGCCCTGGCCGACGGGGTGGTCAGCCTGCTCAGCGTGTTCCGCAAGCAGATCGCGCTGCCCAACGGGTTGCTGCTGCTGTACGCGGCCGCGTCGATCGGTTTCGGCCTGCTGGCGCTGCTCCAGCCGCAGACCGTGGCCACCGCGCTGGTCTGGCTGCTGGCGACCTGGCTGGTCGTCGCCGGCATCGCCCGCATTGTTTTTGCGGTGCAGATGCGGCGGCTGATCCACGGCAACTGGCTGCTGGCGTTGAGCGGCATCCTTGCGCTGCTGCTGGGCCTGCTGTTCATCGCCCGCCCGAACCTCGGCATCGCCACCCTTACCGTGTGGCTGGGCATCGGCGCACTGGTCTACGGCGTGCTGCAGGTCGCGCTCGCCCTGTACATGCGCCAGCGCGCGCAGCAGGTGCAGCAGGTGCAGCCGTAACGCGACGCTGGACTGGCCGGCTCAGCCGGCCAGCGCGTAGTGCGCGGCGATGCCGGCGAATAGCGCCGCGCCGATCCAGTTGTTGTGCAGGAAGGCGCGGAAGCAGGCATCGCGTTCGCGCCGCCGTGCGATCCAGAACTCCCAGGCCACCAGTACCGCGGCCGTGCCCAGCGCGATCCACCAAGGCCGTGCCCAGCTGCGCCTGCCGTCCGGCCAGCGCCAGGCCAGCAGGGTCAGCGCGTACAGCACGCCCTGCGCCACTAAGGTCAGGTCGCCGAACAGGATCGCGGTGGATTTCGAGCCGGCGCGCAGGTCGTCCTCGCGATCGACCATCGCGTACCAGGTGTCGTAGGCGGTCGCCCACAGGATGTTGGCGCAGTACAGCAGCCAGGCCAGCACCGGCACCGTGCCCTGCACCGCGGCGAACGCCATCGGGATGCCCCAGCCGAAGGCCATGCCGAGGTAGACCTGCGGCAGGTAGGTGTGGCGCTTGAGATAGGGATAGGTCGAGGCCAAAAAAGGCCGGCGAAACTCAGCCACACGGTCAGCCGGTTCAGGGTCAGCACCAGCGCGAACGCCGCCAGCATCAGCACCGCAAATACCGCCAGCGCCTCCCGCCCGGAAACCACGCCGGTCGCCAGCGGCCGGCCCCGGGTGCGCTCGACCTGCGGGTCCAGCCAGCGGTCGGCATAGTCGTTGATCACGCAGCCGGCCGAACGGGTCAGCCACACGCCGGCGGTGAACACGAACAGCGTCCACGGCGAAGGCACGCCGCCGGCGGCAAGCCACAGCGCCCACCAGGTCGGCCACAGCAGCAGCAGCACGCCGATCGGACGGTCACCGCGGACCAGCTTCCAGTACTGGCCCAGGCGTTCGCGCCAGCGCGGCACAGGCGCCTGGCCGGGGTCTCGTAGCGTTCGTAGGACATCCGGAAAGGGTAGCAGCCCGGCCGCACGGCTCCACCTCTGCTGAACGCCGGCACGGTCGCCGGCGTGGCATCCCGCACCCGGCCAGTACGGGCTGGCGTTATCCTGCTGCGGCCATCCTCACGGAACACTTCATGATCCCCGTCATCCTGTCGGGCGGCTCGGGTACCCGGCTCTGGCCTCTGTCGCGCGAGGCGTATCCCAAGCAGTTCCTGCCGCTGGCCGGCACGGACACCATGCTCCATACCACCTATGGCGCCGGGTCGCGCCGCTGGCCACCGCCGCACCGATCCTGGTCGCCAACGAGGATCACCGCTTCATGGTCGCCGAGCAGCTGCGCGAAGCCGGCTGCACGCCGGGCGCCATCCTGCTCGAACCGGTGGGTCGCAACACCGCGCCGGCGATCGCGGTCGCCGCCTTGCAGGCCACGGCCGGCGGCCAGGATCCGCTGCTGCTGGTGCTGCCCTCCGACCACGTGATCGCCGACGCCGGCGCGTTCCGCGCCGCGGTGGCCTCGGCCACCGCCGCCGCCGAGGCTGGCCAGCTGGTGACCTTCGGGATCGTGCCGACCGGCCCGGAAACCGGCTACGGCTACATCAAGGGCGCGGCCGGGCAGGGCGAGCGCACGGCAGCCGTGCACAAGGTCGACCGCTTCGTCGAGAAGCCCGACGCGGCCACCGCGCAGGGCTACGTCGATTCCGGCGAGTACTTCTGGAACAGCGGCATGTTCCTGTTCAAGGCCTCGCATTACCTTACCGAACTGGAACGCCACCAGCCGCGGATGCTCGCCGCCTGCCGCGCCGCCTTCGACGGTGCGCGCCGCGACGAGGACTTCGTGCGCCTGGACAAGGAGGCGTTCGCTGCCTGCCCCTCCGATTCGATCGACTACGCGGTGATGGAAAAGACCGCCGACGCGGCGGTGCTGCCGATCTCGGTCGGCTGGAACGACGTGGGCAGCTGGTCGGCGCTGTGGGAAGTGGCCGATCAGGACGGCGATGGCAATGCGCACCACGGCGACGTGGTCGCGCTCGACTGCCGCGACACGCTGGCTTGGGCTGGCGACCGCCTGGTGGCGATGATCGGCCTGCGCGACGTGGTCGTGGTCGATACCGACGACGCGGTACTGGTCGCGCACAAGGACCAGGTGCAGGACGTGAAAACGGTGGTCGCGCGGCTCAAGGCCGCCGGACGGCCCGAGCCGACCTTCCATCGCAAGGTCTACCGCCCCCAGGGGCAGCTACGACTCCATCGACATGGGCGAGCGCTTCCAGGTCAAGCGCATCACCGTATCGCCGGGCGCTGCGCTGAGCCTGCAGATGCACCACCATCGCGCCGAGCACTGGATCGTGGTCAGCGGCACGGCCAAGGTGACCCGCGGTGACGACACGCTGCTGCTTTCCGAGAACCAGAGCACCTACATCCCGCTGGGCGTGACCCACCGCCTGGAGAACCCGGGCAAGATGCCGCTGGAACTGATCGAAGTGCAGTCCGGCAGCTACTGCGGGCGAGGACGACATCGTCCGCTTCGAGGACGTGTACGGACGCGGCTGAGCCGCATCGCCGGTCTTCCGGATGATTGCGGGCGCGGCCGGCACCACCGGCCGGAAGAAGCGGGCCTGCCAAGGCCATGCCCGCGGACCGGCGCCGTCGCATAATTGGCGCCCGACCCTTCCGGAAGCCCCCATGTCCGTCTCCGTCCAGATCGATGACCGCGTCCGCGTCGCCAACGACGCTCCGTTCGTGCTGTTCGGCGGGCTCAACGTACTGGAGGACCTGGACTCGACCCTGTTCGCGGCCGGCCACTACGTCGAGGTCACCCGCCGGCTCGGCATCCCGTTCGTGTTCAAGGCCTCGTTCGACAAGGCCAACCGCTCCTCGATCCGCTCCTATCGCGGCGTCGGCCTCGAAGAAGGCGTGCGCATCTTCGAGGAAGTGAAGGCGCGCTTCGGCATCCCGGTGATCACCGACGTGCACGAACCGGCACAGGCCGCGCCGGTGGCCGAAGTGGTCGACGTGCTGCAGGTCCCGGCGTTCCTCGCCCGCCAGACCGACCTGGTCGACGCGATCGCGCGTACCGGCCGCGCGGTCAACATCAAGAAGCCGCAGTTCCTCAGCCCGACCCAGATGAAGAACATCGCGGCCAAGATCCGCGAGGCCGGCAACGAGCGCATCGTGCTGTGCGAGCGCGGCGCGCAGTTCGGCTACGACAACCTGGTGGTGGACATGCTCGGCTTCCGCGAGATGATCGAGGCCACCGGCGGGCTGCCGGCGATCTTCGACGTGACCCACAGCCTGCAGCGCCGCGAGGCGGGCGCCGAGGCCTCGGGCGGACGCCGCCGGCAGGTGGCCGAACTGGCCCGCGCCGGCATGGCGGTCGGCCTTACCGGCCTGTTCCTCGAGGCCCATCCGGATCCGGACAACGCCCGCTGCGACGGCCCCAGCGCGCTGCCGCTGGACAGGCTCGAACCGTTCCTCGCGCAGATCAAGGCGCTCGACGACCTGGTCAAGGGCTTCGCGCCGCTGGACATCCGCTGACGCCGGTTGCGCCATGCGGCCGTAGCTCACAGCCGGATAGAGCAGTGGCTTCCGCAGCCACCGGGTGCAGGCCGAAGCGCTCGCCAGCGCCGCCCGCCTCGCCGACCGCAGCGGCGAGCCGGGCTGCCGGAACTGCAGCCGGCGCCACTTCGTCGATCACACCCATGGCGCCGGGGATCGCATCCCCGGCCCGGACAGCGGCAAGCTGACCGACGGAAGGAGTCGCGCCGGCAAGGCCGGCTGCCACACGGTGGATGCGCGCAACGACGTGCTGGACGCCCGTGCGCTGCGAGTGGCGACCTACACGCCGTCGTCACATGCCCCGCAGGCATACACTGCCCGCATGCTCGACCTGCACTACCACCTCCTGCCGGGCATCGACGACGGCTCCAGCGACCTGGCGATGTCGCTGGAAATGGCACGCATGTCGGTGGCCGACGGAGTCACCACGGTGGCGTGCACGCCGCACATCTATCCGGGCCTGTACGAGAACACCCGCGACCAGATCGTCGCGGCGATCGCGCGCCTGCAGGCCGAGTTGGACAGTGCCGGCATCCCCCTGCGCCTTATCGAAGGCGCCGACGTGCACCTGGATCCGGGCCTGCTCGAGGGCATCCGCGGCGGCCGCATTCCCACCTTGGCCGGCTCGCGCTACCTGCTGCTGGAACCGCCGCACCACGTCGCCCCGCCCAACTTCGAAGGCGTGGTATTCGACCTGATGGCTGCCGGCTTCGTTCCGGTCGTGACCCACCCCGAGCGCCTGTCCCGGGTCGAGACCCACTACGACCTGTTCGTGCGCCTTACCAAGCGCGGCGCGTGGATGCAGGTCACCGCCGGCTCCGTGACCGGGCGTTTCGGCCGCCGCGTCCAGTACTGGGCCGACCGTTTCGTCGACGAGGGCCACTGCATGCCCTTACCACCGACGCGCACCATCCGCGCCACCGGCCGCCACTGCTGGCGGAGGCGCACGAGGCCGTGATCGCCCGGATCGGCGCGGAGGAAGCCTTAAGACATGGTCGAAACGCGGCCGGCGGGGATCGTGGCCGACACTGCACCCTACGAGCTGCCACCGCCATTGGACAGCCTGGACGCGACCCGGTTGGAGGCACCGCCATGCCTGGCGGCGGCCTGTCCCGGCTCCTGAAGGCCGTGGGCCTTATCCGCTAGCCAAGGGCCGCCACTTTTCATGGGGCTGGACCAACGATGTTGGCTGCTATCGTGCATTCTTGTCCCCGAGGTACGTTGTATCGCGCCAGTGCTTCGCAACTCCCGGCCCGCCTGCCAACGACGCCATGGAAGCTGCCGTGAATACATTCCTTTGCCGACTGTTACTCCTTTGCCTGTTCGCGGGCCTGACAGGCTGTGTCACCCCTTCCAGCGGCCTGCGGGACGTGGGCACGGGAAGTTCCCTGCCGGCGCCGGACACCACCAGCGCCTCGGGCGCGTACGAGGGCGTCAGTGAGTACCGGCTGGGCGCCAACGACGAGATCGAGATCAGCATCTTCGGGGTCCAGGATCTGACCAAGAAGGTCCGGATCAACTCCAACGGGCAGATTTCGCTGCCCCCAGGCGCGCGCGGTCCCGGCCGGCGGCAAAACCGTGCCGGAGTTGGAACGCGAACTCACCCGGCTCTATGCGGCCAGCTACCTGCAGGATCCGCAGATCACCGTGTTCGTCACCGAGTTCGCCAGCCAGCGCATCACCCTGGAAGGCGCGGTCAAGCAGCCGGGCATCTATCCGCTCACCGGCAAGACCACCCTGCTGCAGAGCATAGCCATCGCCCAGGGTCTGGATCCGCTGGCCGATCAGCGCGCCGTGGTGCTGTTCCGGCAGATCGACGGCAAGAAGATGGCTGCCGTCTATGACATCCGCGAGCTGCGCAGCGGCGCGATCGAGGATCCGCTGCTGTACGGCGACGACATCGTCGTGGTCGAGCAGTCGGGCAGCAAGACCGCCTTGCGGCGATTCGTCGAATCGGTACCGGCGATCGGCCTGTTCCTGCTGCCGTTCTGACCGACCCTCGCCCCGGATCCGGAGCATCGGCGCATGAACAATCCGAACCTGCCCGTCGGTCCCCTCGGTGACGACAGCCCGCAGCTGCCCGTGCGCCGCGACGCCGACAATCCCGTGGCCATCCCGCAAAGCAGCTCGGTGCTGGACCTGCTGCGCGAAGGAGCGCAAGGCCGATCCGAACGAGATCGACCTGCTCGCGTACTGGCGGATCCTGATCAAACGCCGCTGGCTGGTGCTGTCGGTGGTGGGCGGGTGCGCGGCGCTGGCCCCGGTGGTCACCCTGATGGCGACGCCGCTGTACCGGGCCACCGCCGTGGTGAAGATCGACAACTACAGTTCGCAGGCCGTGCAGATGGGGGATGTGTCGACGCCCTACGGCTGGGATCCGAACTTCCTTTCCACCCAGGTCGGCCTGCTGACCAGCCGCGCCCTGGCCGAGCGGGTCACCGAAGACCTGCGGCTGGACAGCGCGACGCTGGGCCGGCTCAGTCCTCCGTCGTGGTTCGAGCGGCTCAAGGGCGTGCTGCGGCCAAGCCAGAAGGCACCCCCAGCAGCCGGTGGTCGCGTCGACGCGAAGATGGCCGCGAGCGAGCGCGCCGCCGGAGCGGCCGTGGTCATGCAAGGACTGCTGGTCGAACCGCAAGAGCAATCGAAGCTGGTCGACATCTCCTTCTCCAGCCCCTCGCCGCAATTCGCCGCGCAGGTCGCCAACGCCGTGGCCGACGGCTACATGGCGCAGGAGCTCGAGCGCACTTTCGGCGCCAGCTCCTATGCCAAGAAGTACCTGGAGGAGCAACTGGCGCTGACCAAGGCTAGGCTGGAGGAGTCCGAACGTTCGCTGGTCGCGTTCGCGCAGAAGGAGAACCTGGTCAGCGTGGGCGAGGACGGCCAGTCGCTGGCCGGGCAGAACCTGAGCACGATCAACACGTCGCTGGCCGAGGCGCAGGCGCAGCGGATCCGCGCACAGGCGCGCTGGTCGCAGCTGCAGGCCACCAACGCGCTGTCGCAGGACATGATGGGCACCTCGCTGGTGCCGACACTGCGCCAGCAGCGCGCCGACCTGCACCGCCAGTACCAGGAGAAGCTGCAGGTATTCAAGCCGGACTATCCGGACATGCAGAAGCTCAAGGGCCAGATCGACGAGATGGACCGGCAGATCTCCGCCGAGATCGGCAACGTGCGCCGTTCCGTGCGTGCCGAGTACGACGCCGCCATCGCCCAGGAGCAGCTGCTGAAGGGCCAGTTGTCCTCGCTGCGCACCGAGTCGCTGGACACCGACAGCCGCAGCATCCAGTACAACATCCTCAAGCGCGAGGTCGACACCAACCGCCAGCTCTACGACAGCCTGCTGCAGCGGTTCAAGCAGGTGGGCGCCAGCGACGTGCGGCCGAACAACATCGCCATCATCGACCGTGCCCAGGTCCCTCGCATCGCCTTCAGCCCCAATGGCCTGCTGAACCTTACCATCGGCCTGTTGGTCGGACTGCTGCTGGGCGTGGCGCTTGCACTGGCGCTCGATTTCCTCGACGACACGCTCAAGACCCCGGAGGACGTGGAGCAGAAGCTGCGCCTGTCGGTGCTGGGCATCATCCCCAAGCTCGGCCCCAGGGCAGACCGTGGCCGACGCCGCACGGGACCTGCGCTCGCCCTTCGCCGAAGCCTACCGCTCGGTGCGGACCGCGCTGCAGTTCTCCACCGACCACGGCGTGCCACGCGTGCTGCTGCTGACCAGCGCGGTGCCGGGCGAGGGCAAGTCCACTTCGGCCTTGGCCTTGGCGCGAAACTTCGCCCAGCTCGGCAAGCGCGTGCTGCTGATTGAAGCGGACATGCGCAATCCGTCGCTGCACCGGACCCCAGCCTGCGCAGCGACAAGGGCCTGAGCAACTTGCTGACCGGTGCCGCCACGCTGCAGGAGGTGGTGCAGGACACCGACGATGCGCGCCTGGAGGTGATCCTCGCCGGCACCCTGCCGCCGAACCCTGCCGAACTGCTGTCCGGGTCCCGGCTGGTATCGCTGCTGAGCATCGCCGGCCAGCACTACGACCAAGGTGGTGATCGACGGCCCGCCGGTGATGGGGATTGCCGATGGCCCCTTGCTGTCCAACAGCGCCGACGCCACCCTGCTGGTCGTGAATTCCGGGCAGACCAAGATCAGCAATGCCCAGGCCGCGCTCAAGCGCCTGCTGGTGGCACGCGCGCGCGTGATCGGCGTGCTGCTGACCAAGTACGACGCCCGTGCCGCGGGGCAGGGCTACCACTACGAGAGCTACTACGCCTACGGCGCCCCGGCCCAGTTACCGGGGAAGAAGCGCTAGGCGCCCGCATGCAGCCCGGGGATAGCGCACTGCCGCTGGCAATCGCCCTGATCCGCGAGCCGGAGCTGCGCCACGACATGCGCCTGCAGCCGCTGCCCGCCGACATCGGCAGACTGCTGGTGCTGGTCGGCGGCGATCCGCAGCGGCTGGAAGCCGCCGCCATCCCACTCGAAGCGACGCCCGACGAACTGCTGCAGGCCGCGCGCTTTTATGTGCAGGAAATCCTGCTGTTCGCAGGTGCCGACGACCGGCGCCTGCTCGGGCTGGCACCGGAAGACGGCGCCGAGATCCTGAAGAAGCACTACCGGGCCCTGCAATCCCATGGCTGCATCCGGACCGTGGCGGCGGCCGCGTCGAAACCGTGCATGCCGCGCGGATCAACGCGGCCTGGAGCCCGGCTGCGCACCGGCGGGATCGCCGATGCCATGCCAGCCGCGCAGGCACCCGAGCCCCACGCCAAGCGTGTCCAGCACTGGGTGCGAATCGAGGACGGCAGCACGCCGCGGTCGACACGCTGGCGGCTGGCGATCCCGGCGGGGGTGGCCCTGCTCGGCGGCTGGTGGTGGCTGGCGTCGCAGTCGCCCAGTGGCCCGCGTGGCTGGCCACCCGAGGAAGGGGAAGCGCCCATGGCCGTCGCTGGTGGCGACGAGGCCGTAGCGGCGATAGTCGCTGCGCAGAGCAAGCCACCCGGCGCGGATCCGGCCGGGATCGACTCGCATCCCGCCCGGCCGAACCCATCGCACCTGTCCAGCCCGCCGCCCGTGCCCGTGCCCGCGCCAGTGGCGCCAGCAGCGCCGCCTGCACAGGCGCGCACGCTACCGCCGGCCGCAGCCGGGCAGGTCGCGCCCCCGCTACGCGCGCGGCCTCCCGGGTCGCACGGGCCACGGAACCGGCGCCGGTGTCCGCCCATGGGCCGGTCCCGGCCGCACGGCCGGCCGAGAGCATGGCGAACGCGGCAGCCGCCACGGTCCCCGCAGCGGTGCCTGAAGCACCATCGCCGAAGATCGCGGCACCTGCATCGGCCCCGGCCGTACCGGCTGTCGCGGATGCTCCTGCCGCACAGCCTGTAGCCAGCGCCGCACCCACCCAACGGCCCGTCGCGAGCGCTCCTGCCGCCCCGGCCGCCGCTCCCGATCTGCGCGGCCGCGACCTTACCCGCGCACGAACGGGCCCGCGACCTGCTCGCCTACCTCACCCGGCCCAAGGCGGTGCCGCCGCCGATCTGGCGCAACGGCCGCGCGCTCGACACGGCCGAAGCGATCCGTCGCGACCTGGCCGGCGATGGCGGCTTTCGCCGGCCCCATATGATGCAGGCCCAGGCGTCCCGGCGGATCGAGCCCGAGCGCGCCCGCTTGCAGGTCCCGGTCCAGCCGGCCGACCGCAGCGCCCCGCGCCTGCTGCATGCGGACCTGCGCTGGGAGAACGAAGCCTGGTGGGTGGACTCGATCGCGCTGGAGGATGCGCATTGAAGCCGACGGCACGGATTGCCCTGTTCGTGGGTTTCGGCCTGCTGGCCCTGTATCCGGGTTACCGCATCGTGGCCCACACGATTGCCGACACCGCCGCCATGGATGATCCGGAGCGGGCGCTGCGCTGGATCCCCGACCACCCGCGCGCCCTGCTGGCCCTGGCCGAACGGCAACTCGCCGCGGGCGACCCGTCCGCGGCCGCCACGACCGCCCGCCACCTGATCCGGGTCGCGCCGCTGGAAGGTGGCCCCCAGCGCGTACTCGCCCGGATCGACGCGGCCGCCGGCAACACCGATCGCGCCCGCACGCGGTTCAACCGGGCGGTGGCACTGGGGCCGCGCGACATGCGAGCGCGCGCCTGGCTGGCCGACGACCTGCTGGTGCAGGGCCGCTACGCCGAAGCGCTGGACCACATCGATCGGATCATGGCCACCTCCCCGCACACCCGGCCGGCGCTGCTCGGGGTGCTGGTGCGGCTGTCGGCGCTGCCTGCGTTCGTGGACGCGCTGACCCCGGTCCTACCCGACGCCCGGACTGGCGGGAAGCCTACCTCGGCGAACTGCAGCTCAAGGCCGAACCGGACATCACCGCGGTGGTGCTGGCCGCGCTGGCCGGCGACGACGGCCTGAGCGCCGACGAGGACGCGCGCTGGATCGACACCCTCATGCAGCGCGGCATGTGGGGCCAAGCCTACGCGCACTGGGCCGGCACCCTGCCGGAGGGCGCGATCCTGTCGCCCGTGTTCAACGGCGGCTTTGAAGGCCTGCCGACCAACAGCGGGTTCGACTGGCGCACCCCGGTGATTCCCGGCCAGACGGTGAGCTTCGAGCCGGTCGACGGCGCCTCGGGGCAGGCGGCCGTGCTCCAGTTCCGCGGCCGACCGGCGGCACGCGGCGGCCTGGAGCAGGCCCTGCTGCTGGCACCGGGACCGCACCGGCTGCAATTGCGGCTGCGAAGCAACGGCCTGCGCAGCGACGGCGGCCTGGAATGGTTGCCTGCGCGGACGGGCGCCGGATCCTGGGTCGCAGTGACCGGATCGGCGGCAGCTTCGACTGGAGAACGATGACCGTGCCGGTCGAGGTGCCCGCCGACTGCCCGGGGCAATGGCTGCGCCTGAACAACCCGGCCCCCACCCGGAGCACGCAGTGGATCGAGGGCGAGCTGTGGCTGGACGACGCCCGGATCCTGCCTGCCGTCCAGGCCAGCGAGCGGCCGGGGCTTGCCACCCCATGATGGCAGTGGCATGATCGCGCGCGAAGCCTTCTGTTTCCCCGGATGAGGCGGACTCCGATGAAGCAGCTCTCCGCGTTTGTTTTCGCCGCCGCATTGGTGTGCGGTCCCGTCCTCGCCCAGGAGCAAGCCGCACCGGTCATTGCATCGCAGACTGGCCAAGGTCAGCCTGAGCAGCGGCGGCGAGTTCGCCGGTACCGCCACCGGGCAGGCGCTGAACGCCGGCGAGCGCCTGATGCTCACCGAGGGCAGCTCGGCCGTCGTGCGCTACGGGAATGGCTGCTCGCTGAGCTTCACCAAGCCCGGCGTCTATACCGTTCCCGCGACCTGCGCGGTGCCGTCCAACAGCACCGACTGGGCGAGCGCGGGCCTCATCGCCGGAGGCGTGGCGGTGGTGGCGGCGGGGCTCAACAGCATGGCCGACGACGGCGAAAGCCCACCCGAAAGCCGCTGATCCAGGACGTCCGACGGAACCGCATCGATGCGTCCCGTCGGCAGTTCCGGGACCACATGAACGGCCGCGGTCGGCATGCCCCCGCGGCCGTTTCCGTTTGCAGGCACATTTCAGAAGGTACTGATTCCCTCCAACGGCGAGACCGCTGATGCTGCGTGCCCCATGGCCGTGAATCCGAGTCTCCGCACCGACAACGGCCAGGGCCTTCTGCGCGCCGCCACCCTGCTGTTGCTGGGACTGGCCGTGTTCACCGGCGGCGGTTCGCAGGATCGTGGCTGGGGCGACGCGATCACCCAGTTGTGGGCCCTGACGGTGCTGGGGCTGGCCTTGTCGCAACTGTCGCGCGCGCCGCTTTCGCGGGCCCGGCTGGTGCTGCTTGCCGCGGCCGCACTGCTGCCGGCGGGGCTGCTGGTGCAGCTGACGGGGCTGACCCTGACGACATGGGGGACCGAGCGCGCGCTGTGGGCGGTACTCCCCGCGCTGGCGGCGTTCGCCGCCGCCCCGGCTGCCGCCGCGCCGCGCACTGGCCACCCTCGCCTGGACCTTTGTCGGCCTTACCGTCTTCAGCCTGATGCTGGGCTACCTGCAACTGGGCGCCCCGCAGGACAGCCTGCTCAATCCGTTCCCGGAATGGCCGCCGGCACTCAACGGCCTGTACGCCAATCCCAACCACCAGGCCACCTCGATCGCGGTGGCGCTGATCCTGCTGCTGGCCCGGCTGCTGCATCGCGACGGGTATGACGGGTACGACCACGCCGACCACCGCGGGCGTCGGCTGGCCAAGCGGGTCGCCGCGGCAGGCACGGGCCTGTTCCTGCTCGTGGGCCTGCCGCTGACCGGTTCGCGCGGCGCTGTGTTCATCGCGCTCACCGCGCTGCTGGTGCTGCCGCTGGCCAACGGCTGGCTGGGCCGTCGCTGGCGGCATCGCAGCCGGTTCGCCCTGGTCGCGGGCATCGGCGGCGCGGTGGTCGCGGCGGCCTTGCTGATGGCCGCCAGTGCCTTATTGCGCGTGGACCAGGGAGAAGGAGTCGCGCAGCGCCGTCTATGCCGCCACCTCGCGCATGGCCAGCGAAGCGATGCCAACTGGCACCGGCGTCGGCAGCTTCGTGCGCTGGTTCGAAGCGCACGCGCCGGATTCGCTGGTGCGCTGGACCTACTTCAACCACGCGCACAACGAGTACCTGCAGTGGTGGCTCGAAGGCGGCGTGCTGGGCCTTACTGGATCGCCCTGCTGGCCGCCTTCGTGTGGTGGTCGCGACCGGGAAGGGTGCGCGGACTGCGGCCAGACTGGCTGCACGTGGGCGCCTTACTGGGCGTGCTGGTGATGCTGGCGCACAGCCTGGTCGACTACCCGTTGCGGACGCCGGCGCTGATGATGGTCGCCGGCTTGCTGGCAGGCACGGCGGCGGTGCTGGCGCTGCGCGAGCCTCACGCGAGCGAAGCCGACGATACGACAATCGGGGAAAGGAACAGCCGTGCAGCCGCCATCGCGCACTGAACGGCCCGGATCACAGGGGAAACTCATGCGATTCACACGGACGCCTGCCGGAGCGCGCATCGCCATCGTCGGACTGGGTTATGTCGGACTGCCGCTGGCAGTGGAGTTCGGCAAGCGGCACGACACCATCGGCTACGACATCAATGCCACCCGCGTGGCCGACCTGCGCGAAGGCCGCGACAGGACCCGCGAAGTCGAACCGGAAGAACTGGCCCGGGCCACGCGCCTGCGCTACAGCGACCGGCTGGACGACCTTACCGACCGCGACACCTACATCGTCACCGTGCCCACCCCGATCGACAGCGCCAAGCGGCCAGACCTCACCTCGCTGTTGCGCGCCAGCGAAGCGCTGGGCACGGTCCTCAAGCCCGGCGATGTGGTGGTGTACGAATCCACCGTCTATCCGGGCTGCACCGAGGAAGTCTGCGTGCCCCTGCTCGAGCGTGCCTCCGGACTGGTGTTCAACCACGACTTCTTCGTCGGCTACAGCCCGGAGCGGATCAATCCCGGCGACAAGGCACACCGGCTCACCAGCATCCTCAAGGTGACCTCGGGCTCGACGCCGGAGGTCGCGGATTTCATCGATGTCCTGTACGGCGGCATCATCACCGCCGGGACGCACAAGGCCAGCAGCATCAAGGTGGCCGAAGCCGCCAAGGTGATCGAGAACACCCAGCGCGACCTCAACATCGCCCTTACAACGACCTTGCGATCCTGTTCAACAAGCTCGGCATCGACACCTATAAGTACTGGAGGCCGCCGGAACCAAGTGGAATTTCCTTCCGTTCCGACCAAGGTCTGGTCGGCGGCCACTGCATCAGCGTGGACCCGCACTACCTGACCCACAAGGCACAGGAGGTGGGCCACCACCCCGACGTGATCCTCGCTGGCCGCCGCACCAACGACGGCATGGGCGGCTACGTGGCCGACCATAAGGTGATCCGGCTGATGGTGCGCAAGGGCATCAACCCGGTGGGGGCACGCGTGCTGGTGCTGGGACTGGCATTCAAGGAGAACTGCCCGGACCTGCGCAACACGCGGGTGGTGGACATCGTGGAGGCCCTGCGTGGTTACAACGCCAGCGTGGAGGTCCACGATCCCTGGGTCGACGCCGCCGACGCACGCCACGAATACGACCTCGCATTGACCGGATCGCCTTACAAAGGCGAGTACGACGCGATCATCGTCGCGGTCGGCCACCGCCAGTTCGCGGACCTGGGCGCCACAGGCATCCGTGCGCTCGGCAAGCCCGGCGCCGTGCTGTACGACGTGAAGTACGTGCTACCGCGGGACGCGGTGGACGGGAGGCTGTAGGCATGGGGATCCTACCACCGGCACGGATGGATTGAACGGCCCCCACCTCGCCACGCGCCTGCTGGAACGGGGCGACGAGGCGATCGGCATCGACAGCCGCAAACGCTGCTGCTGCGGGCTGCCTGCGTGAGCGCGGATATCCCCGTCGGGCCGCAACGCGATTCGGCGTATCGGACCGATATCGAAGGGCTGCGCGCCGTTGCCGTGATGGTGGTGGTGCTACACCACCTGTGGCCGCAGCTGGTACCGGGCGGATTCATCGGCGTGGACGTGTTCTTCGTCATCTCCGGATATCTGATCACCCGGATCATCCGACGGGACATGGATGACGGCCGCTTCACCTTCATCGGATTCTACGAACGTCGCATCCGCCGCCTGTTCCCGGCATTGCTCGTCGTGCTGGGCTTCGTGCTGGTGGCTGGCTGGTACCTGCTTCCACCAAGCGACTACCTTACCACCTTCCGTGCCAGCGCTGGAACCACGCTGTTCGCAGCCAACCTTATGTTCTGGCGCGACCTGGAAAGAGGCTACTTCGCCACCGACGCCAAGCTGAATCCGCTGCTTCACATGTGGTCATTGGGCATCGAGGAGCAGTTCTACCTTTTGTTCCCGATCGTGTTGCTCCTGATCCATCGCTACGCAAGGCGTTGGCTGGCCCATGCACTGGCGGCCGGCTTCGTACTTTCGCTGGGACTGTCGGTCGTGATGACGCCGATCAAGCCAGTGGCGTCGTTCTTCCTGCTGCCAACCCGCGCCTGAACTGCTTGCGGGCAGCCTGCTTGCCACCGTTGCGATCCCACAAACCGCAGGACGCGCCGTGCGGGAAGCATTGGCCGTGCTCGCGCTGCTGGCAGTTGTCGCCCCCGTCTTCATCTACTCCGCCGATACCGCAGTTCCTGGATATGCGGTGCTCCCGCCCGTCCTTGGCGCGGCGACACTCATCTGGCTGGGGGGGATGCCGGGGCAGCGACCGCCGTCGGCCGGCTGCTGCAGTTGTGGCCCATGGTCCATATCGGGCTGATCTCCTACTCCCTCTACCTTTGGCATTGGCCACTGCTCGTGTTTGCCCGCTTCTGGAACGGACTTCAGCCCATCGACCACTGGCGTCCGCTTCTGCTTGTCCTTTCGATTGCCCTTACCGCGCTCAGCCACCGCTGCATCGAGGTCCGCTTTCGCCGTCGGGCCGCCGGCAAGCGGACAAAATCCGTATTTGTCGCCAGCGGTGTGGCATCGGCAGCCACGCTCCTTATCGCAACCCATGGCATCGCGCACCAGGGCCATCCGCAGCGCGTCAGCGCGGAGGTGCTGGCGATGGATCTGGAGCGACGACCAGAACTTCCGTTCCGCCGATGTGAGGGCCGCCACGACGGCTGCCGCATTGGCTTGGACGCTGCGGATGCGCACATGCCTTCCATCCTGTTCTGGGGTGACAGCCACATGCTGGCCTGGGCGCCCGCACTCGACGTCGCCCTGAAGGAGCATGGCTTGGCCGGCACCTTGCAGTTCGCTCCCGGATGCCCGCCGGTATTCGGCGTCGTGAACGAGAAGATCCACGCCTGCACCGGCTTGAACGATGCCCTCAGGAAGCAGATCCGGTCTGGTCGATTCCGGGCGGTCGTGATGTCGGCCCATTGGTCAACCTACGCCAAAGGGAGGACACCTCATGTGCGCATGGAATCGGATGGAGAAAGCGTCCTGTCCGATGCCTTGCCGAGGTCGGTTTCGACGATCAGGAAAAGCGGCGTACCGGTCTATCTGATGGGTCCGTTACCGGTCTACCCGGTGGATATCCCCGCAATGCGCACGGCTTCGGCAATGCGGCGCAAAGCCCTGCCGTCCCCGCAGACGCGCGCCGAGCATGTCCGCAATCATGAGGAATTCTTCCGCGCTGCGCGCCGATCGCCGACAACGGCCCCATTCGACCCATCGGAGTGGATGTGCAGGGCGGACTGCGCGGTCGTGACCCATGACGGCCACAGCATCTACAGGGACTCACATCACCTCAGCCTTGCTGGGGCGATGGAGTACCTCCCCCAGATCGGCCATGATCGATGACATCACGCACCGCCCTCCCGTGGTGGAGGGCTCCGCAGCCCCATGAACGCCCACCACCACGCGCACTCCGAGCCAGCCACATGAAGATCCTAATCACCGGCACCGCCGGATTCATCGGCTCCCACGTAGCCATGCGCCTGCTTGAGCGCGGCGACGAAGTGGTCGGCATCGACAACCTAAACGACTACTACGACGTCGAGTTGAAGAAAGCGCGCCTTACCCGGTTCAGCACCCGCAGGCACTACACCCACGTCACCACCGACCTCGCGGACCACGCCGCGATCGAAGCGGTGTTCGCGAAGCACAAGCCGCAGCGCGTCATCCACCTGGCGGGCGCAAGCCGGGGTGCGGTACGCGACCCAGAACCCCCACGCCTATGTCGGCAGCAACGTCAACGGGTTCCTGCACATCCTGGAGGGTTGCCGCCACCACGGCGTCGAGCACCTGGTGTTCGCCTCGACCAGTTCGGTCTATGGCGCCAACACCAAGATGCCGTTCTCCGAGCACCAGCCGACCGAGCATCCGCTGACGCTGTATGCGGCGACCAAGAAGGCCAATGAGCTGATGGCGCACAGCTATGCGCACCTTTACGGGACTCCATGCACCGGGCTGCGGTTCTTCACCGTGTATGGGCCGTGGGGCAGGCCGGACATGGCGCTGTTCCTGTTCACCAGGGCGATCCTGGCGGGTGACCCGATCAAGGTGTTCAACCATGGCCGGCACAAGCGCAGCTTCACCTACATCGACGACATCGTGGAGGGAGTGATCCGCACATTGGAAAAGGCGCCGGGCAAGGACCCGGCCTAGGACGGCAACAGCCCCGATGCAGCCAGCAGCGGCGTGGCTCCTTACCGGCTCTACAACATCGGCAACGAACAGCCTGTCCAGCTGCTGCGCTACATCGAGGTGCTGGAGCAGGAGCTCGGCCGAAAGGCGGAGATCGAACTTCTGCCGCTGCAGGCTGGCGACGTTCCCGACACCGAGGCCGATGTGTCCGAGTTGATCACCAACATCGGCTACAAGCCGCTGGTGGGAATAGGAGATGGCGTAGGGAACTTCGTCCGATGGTATCGCGAGTACTACGGCGCGTGAGCGGCCATTTCCGGCAGTACCTGTCCGGCACAGGATTGGGACCGGTGCTCATCAGGGCCGTGACCGGAAGTGCCGGGCTGCGCATCGCCGGCATGGGTTTCGGCTTCCTCGTGGGGGTGCAGTTGGCACGCGGCCTGGGTGCGGAGGGCTACGGCATCTACGGAGTGGCGATGTCAGTGATTGCCCTGGTGATGGTGCCCACCGAGTTCGGTCTGCCGCAGCTTCTGGCCCGGGAGGTAGCGGTGGCCCAGGCAAGGCAGGATTGGGGTTTGATGAAGGGCATCCTGCAATGGTCGTCACGGGTGTCCCTGCTGATTTCGCTGCCGATCGGAGTCGGCGTAGCGACCTTATTGTGGCTCTCGGGGCATGGTTGGGGGTCGCCGCTGGGCATCATATTGCTGGCAGGCACGGGCATGGTGCCGCTGGTGGCGCAGCTGTCCCTGCGCGCCGCCGCCTTGCGCGGCCTGCAACAGATTGTCCGTGGGCAACTGCCGGACGTATTGCTGCGACCGATGCTCCATTCATTGCTGCTGTTCCTGGTGCCACTATGGGCAATGCCGCTGACACCGGAACTGGCAATGGTGCTGGGTGTGGTGGCGGCCACCATTGCGCTGGCGCTGGCGTTCCACATGCTGCGCAAGGCGTTTCCGGAAGAGGCAAGGGAGGCAAATCCCGTCGTTGACACCCGCAGCTGGTGGTCCAGCGCATGGCCCATGGCCATGACCGAGGGAATGCGGCTGCTCCAGGCGCACCTTCTGTTTCTGGTGCTGGCGGCAATGGCGAGCTTGTCGGACCTGGGGATCTACCGCGTCGCCAGCTCGGTCGTACTGCTGATAACCATGCCGATCAGCCTGTTCAATACCGTCAGCATGCCCCTGATCGCACGCCTGCATGCACGTGGTGAGAGGGCCAAGGCTGAAGCGCCTGTTCGGCGTGGTTTCGCTCGGCATGACCGCCGGTTCGCTGCTGCTGTTGCTGCCCTTCACCATCGCGGGGCCGCGGCTTCTGTCCGTGCTGTTCGGCCCGGAGTTCGCGCGGAGCAGTACGGTCCTGGTCGTACTCGGCACGGGCGCAGTCATGAACGCGGTCTTCGGCGCCAATGCGGCTGCGCTCAACATGACCGGTCACCAGTCCCGCGTCATGCGTGCATCGGTGCTCGCAGTGCTCGTGCTTGTGGCGGCCGCCCCTCCCTTGATCCTGGCCTTCGGCATACTCGGTGCGGCGACGGCCAGCGTGGTGTCGCTCACCTTCTGGAACGTGCTGATGTGGCGCGACAGCATTTCGCTCCTGTCGTATGACACCAGTCCGTTGGCCCTGCTCCGACTCCAGGTACGGCGTACATGACCCGCCATACCATAAGAGCATTCCTGAAGCGCAGCCTGCCGGCTCCCATGCGCAACGTGCTGCGCGGAACGCTTCACTATCTCCAGCGACTTGGCCGTTGGCCGATCATCCTTTGGCAGGTGCGCGGAGCAACCTGGCCCGACCAGTGGGCACTGGTCAGATCCGCGCTGGTCGCGCCGGTGGTTTCGCTGGGCGGCCTGATGAAGTGGCAGGATCCTTATTTTATTTGCCGATGCCGTCGTGGACGTACGCGGCATCGGGAGGTTCGACTTGCGCGCGCGCTGCGACGACTTGTGGCACGTATTGCCGTGGCGGGAACGCTCGATCGTCAACCTGCTGAGGAACCGGCTGAAGCCCGGTGACGTGTTCATCGACGCCGGTGCGAATATCGGCATCTACACCGTGCTGGCCTCGCGCCTTATCGGGAATACTGGCCAAGGTGGTCTGCGTCGAGATGATGCCGGATACCGCCGACCGTCTTGAATCGCACCTGGCATTAACGGCCTCGGAAACGTCCGCGTCGTTCGCAAGGCGTTGAGCAATGTCGTCGGTGCGGTGGTGACGGCCACTGTACAAGAGGGAAAGTTCGGCCAAGGCCACGATCGAAAGCGATGCCGGATACCCTGGCCCGGGCAGGCAGGTCGCGGTCTCGACCACGACGCTGGACGAGATTTCCGGGGAGTTTCCCAGGTTCGGTTGCTGAAAATCGACGTGGAAGGAGCAGAGCTCGCCGCGCTGCGAGGCGCCAGGGGACCTGCTCGGACGGCTCGACGAGATCGTCTACGAGAGCTGGGGATGGAAGCGAAAGGAAGCCGGTGATGTTGACACGCTACTTGAGGACGCAGGGTTCCAGTTAGTCCAGCTTGATGGGAACAACTGGCGAGCATCCAGGGCTCCGGCATGACCACGATTGGCAAGATCGCCATCCTGTTGCCTGACCTGCGCCCCGGCGGTGCGGAGAAGATGCACACGCTGATGGCCAGCGAATGGATGGCGCGTGGTTTTGATGTGGAGTTCGTACTGCAACGGGAGGAGGGTGAGCTGATCGCCCTGCTGCCGGAAGGCGCAGGCGTAGTCGGCCTGGATGCGGACCGGGCCAGAAGGATGCTCTGGCCACTGGCCCGCTACCTGCGCAAGGCTCACCCCGACGTTCTTCTTGCCGCCATGTGGCCGTTGACGGTGATTGCCCCCTTGGCTGCCCGGCTGGCGGGTTTCCGCGGGCGGGTGATCGTCAGTGAGCACACGACATGGTCCGCCGCGCACCTTGGCCCGACGCTGGCGCACCCGCATGGTGATCAGATCCTCCATGCATTGGTTGCTGCCCCGGGCCGATGCGGTGGTCGCGGTATCCAAGGGAGCTTCCTCCGACCTGGAACGCTTTGCTTCCTTGGGAGCGGGGAGTGTCAGGACCATCTACAACCCGGCAGCGCGTGGGCGGGACGCGATGCCGTCGCTACCCACCGATAGCGTTGCCGCCTGGGCCGGCGGCGCGCACAAGCGCGTGCTGGCCGTGGGGATGTTGAAGACGCCGAAGGATTTTCCTTTGCTGATTCGGGCATTTTCCCTGCTTCGCGCGCAGGTGGATGCGCGCCTGCTGATCCTGGGCGAGGGCACAGAACGTGCACGGCTGGAGAAGCTTGTTCATGAGCTCGGCTTGCAGGGCATGGTCATGCTGCCGGGGTATGTGGCTGATACCGCTCCGTTCTATGCGCAAAGCGATCTGTTTGTCCTGTCCTCCGACCACGAGGGATTCGGCAACGTCATCGTGGAAGCGCTGGAGCAAGGCTGCCCCGTCGTCAGCACCGACTGCCCTTCGGGCCCCCGCGAGATCCTTACCGATGGCAGGTGCGGCCGACTGGTCCCGGTGGGCGATGTCGCCGCATTGGCGGCAGCCATGCAGGAGTCCCTGGCCTCCGCCCATGACCACGATGCCCTGAGGGCACGCGCGCAGGATTTCTCCGTATCGCGGATTTCCGACCAGTACCTCGATTTGCTGCTGCCGGGCTGGCGCGAAGGGAGGACTGCTTGAAGCCCCTGCTGTACATCTCCTACGACGGCATGCTCGAGCCTCTCGGCCAGTCCCATAAGCTGGCCTACCTCGAGAAACTGGGTCGCGAGCGTGATATCCACCTGCTCAGTTTCGAGAAGCAACCTGACTGGGTCGATACCCGGGCGAGGACAACGGTGGCCCGGCGTATTGCCGCCGCCGGCATCTTCTGGCACCCACGCCGCTACCACAAACGTCCGTCCGCCATCGCGACCGCATGGGACATCGGGAGCGGGATTGCGGTTGGACTGTCGCTCGGCTATCGCCATGGCATCGGCATCGTCCATGCGCGCAGCTATGTCCCCGCAGTGATGGCACTTGTACTGAAGCAGGTCGCCGGTACGAAGTTCGTCTTCGACATGCGCGGCTTCTGGGCCGACGAGCGCGTCGATGGTGGCCTATGGCCCCGCGACGGACGCATGTACCGGTTGGCCAAGTGGTTCGAGCGGCGCTTCCTGCTCAACGCAGACCACGTGGTGTCGTTGACCCACGCGGCGGTGGCCGAGATGAAGCGCTTTGACTACCTGCAGGGAAGAATGCCTCCGGTCACGGTCATCCCTACCTGTGCCGACCTGCAGCGCTTCGCCCCGCAGCCCACGCCCAAAGGCGATTTCGTGCTGGGCTATGTCGGCTCGGCCGGCACCTGGTACCTGTTCGATGCCGTGGTGGCCGCGTTCGTCCGGTTGCTGGAACGCCTGCCTGCCGCGCGCCTGCTGGTGGTCAACCGCAACGAACACGACTACATCCGCCAGCGCCTGCAGGCCGGTGGCGTGCCCCAGCACGCGGTGGAATTGTGCGCGGCCAGCCACGCGCAGGTACCGGAGCTGATGGCACGAATGCACGCAGGAGTGTTCTTCATCAAACCGGTGTTCTCCAAACAGGCCTCCGCCGCCACCCGGCTGGGCGAATTCCTCGGCTGCGGCATCCCCTGCCTTACCAATACCGGCGTGGGCGACATGACTGCAGTACTGGAGGGCGAGCGCGTGGGCGTGGCCGTGGACGGGTTCGACCCTGCGACGCTGGATGCCGGCCTCACCCGCCTGCTGGCACTGGTCCAGGAACCGGACCTTCGCCAGCGCTGCGTCGCGGCCGCCCACAAGCACTTCTCGCTGGACGAGGGCGTCGCCCGGTATCGGGCGATGCATGCCGAGCTGGACGGGACCTGAGCCATGCGCCTGCTGGTCCTCCCGCGCTACGACCCACTAGGCGCCAGCAGTCGGTTGCGGCTCTACCAGTACTTGCCAGCGCTGCGGGCGGGCGGCATCGATGTGCAGGTCTCCCCCTGCTGGACAGCGACTATCTACGCGGGCTGTATCGCGGTCGCACGCCACTGGCGCCGGTATTGCGCGGCTACGGCCGGCGCTGGCGGGTTCTGCGCGGCGTGCGGAATTTCGATGCGGTGTGGGTGGAGAAGGAAGCCTTACCGTGGCTGCCGTTTTGGGCGGAGCGCTGGCTGCTCAACGGCCCTTCGCGACTCGTGCTGGACTACGACGACGCGGTGTTCCACCGCTACGATCGCCACAGCAATCCGCTGGTGCGGCATGCGCTTGGCCACAAGCTTGGCCGGCTGATGCAGCGGGCCGACCTTATCACCGCCGGCAATGAGTACCTTACCGAACGTGCGCGAACCGCCGGCTGCCGCAACGTGCAATGGCTGCCTACGGTCATCGACCTGGAGCGCTACCCGGCAGCGCGGCCCGGTGTCCATGCCGGGCCCGTGGTGGTGGGCTGGATCGGCTCTCCATCCACGGCCGGCTACCTGCGCGCGGTGAACGATGCACTGGCACCGTTGCAGGCGGCGGGCCTGATCCGTTGCGTGGCCATCGGCGCGCGGCCGGAGCAGGTTTCCGGCACGGTCTTCCATGAGCCCATGGCAGGAAGATACCGAGGTGGCGCAGTTGCACGGCTTTGACATCGGCATCATGCCGTTGCCGGATGCCCCTTGGGAGCGCGGCAAATGCGGCTACAAGCTCATCCAGTACATGGCCTGCGGCCTTCCGGTGGTGGCTTCGCCGGTAGGGGTGAACACCACCATCGTGCACCAGGGTGAGAACGGCTGGCTGGCCGACACACCCGAGCAGTGGACCGTGGCCATCCGCCACCTTGCCGAGGACCCCGAGCGGCGGCGCCTGATGGGCGCAGCGGGCCGCAGGCAGGTGGAGCAGACCTATTGCCAGCAAGTGCAGGCCGGCCGTCTGACACGCATGTTGCATGAAGTGATGGCGGGCCGATGAGCGCAGGCAATGGCAGCTGCCGGAAGATGGAATGGCTGGAGGCCATGCGCGGCTTCGCTGCGGGATGGGTGCTTCTGCACCATGCCAAGCAGTCGGTCGACCACTTCGTGGGCGACCCAGCCAGCGGCCGATGCTTGCCAATGGCTATCTTGGCGTGGATTTCTTCTTCGTCCTGTCCGGCTTCATCATCGCCTTCGCGTCGCAGCGATTGGCCAGCCGGGGTGGAGGGATCCGGGAATACGCACAGGCGAGGCTGTTGCGTATCTACATCCCCTATCTCCCGATCGGTACCGGGCCGAAGCGCGATGAAACCCGCCGCCCAGGGGACGGTAGCGCATGTGTGGACTGGCCGGCTTCCTGCAGCTGTCGGGTTTCGACGCGAATACCGGCGAGGCGCGGGCTCGGATCATGGCCGATGCCCTGCGCCACCGTGGCCCGGATGACGGCGGCGCGTGGACAGACGGGGAAGCCGGCATCGCATTGGCCCATCGGCGGCTGTCGATCCTCGACCTGTCGCCAGCCGGGCACCAGCCGATGCGGTCGGCCAGCGGACGCTGGGTGATCGCGTTCAACGGCGAGATCTACAACCACCTATAGCGCTACGACGGGAACTGGAGGCAGCGGCGTCCGCGCCGGCCTGGCGCGGGCATTCGGACACCGAGACCCTGCTGGCGGCCATCGAGGCCTGGGCGTGGACATCACCTTGCGCAAGTGCGTGGGCATGTTCGCGTTCGTTGCCCAGGACCGGGCCGAGCGCTGCCTGTGGCTGGCCCGCGACCGCGCCGGCGAGAAGCCGCTTTACTACGGCTGGCTGGGTGATGTGTTCCTGTTCGGCTCGGAGTTGAAGGCGTTGCGCGCGCATCCGTCCTTCACGGCCGAGGTCGACCGTGGCGCCCCGGCTGCTGCTGCTGCGGCACAATTATGTGCCGGCGCCGTATTCCATCTACTCCGGCATCCGAAAGCTGCCGCCGGGCACTTGGCTGAAGGTTGCCGCCAGCCGGCGCGACGCCGAGCCAGTGGCGTACTGGTCCCTTACCGAAGTGGCCGAGCGCGGCATGAGTAGCCCGTTCGCCGGCAGCGACATCGAAGCCGTCGACGCACTGGAACGACGACTGGGCGATGCGGTATCCGGCCAACTGGTGGCCGACGTGCCGCTGGGTGCGCTGCTGTCGGGCGGCATTGATTCCACGCTGGTCACCGCGCTGATGCAGGCCCGCAGCCCGCGGCCGGTGCGCACCTTCACCATCGGCTTCGAGGAGGGCGCCTACGACGAAGCCCGCCATGCGAGCGCGGTCGCCAAGCACCTGGGCACCGAGCATACCGAGCTGCGCCTGACCGGCAACGATGCATTGGCGCTGGTGCCACGCCTGCCCAGGATCTACGACGAGCCATTTGCCGACAGCTCGCAACTGCCCACCCACCTGGTGATGCAACTGGCGCGCCGGCACGTGACCGTGGCGCTGTCGGGTGATGCCGGCGACGAGTTCTTTGGCGGTTACAACCGCTATTTCCTTGGGCCGAGATTCTGGCGGTGGATCGGCTGGCTGCCCATGCCCTTGCGGAAGGTCGCAGGGCGGCTGATCCGCACATTGCCCGTGCAAACGCTCAACCGCATCCTCGGCCCGGTATCGCGCCGCGCCGGCATTGCAACGCCGGGAGACAAATCCCACCGGCTCGCGCTCAGGCTGCAGGGCGTACGCGGCCTGGACGATCTGTATGTCTCCCTCGTGACCGAATGGCCCAATGCCGCCGGCATGGTGTCCGGCGCCGTTCCACCCAACCTGCTGGACCAGCGCGCGCGCTGGCCACGCGTGCTCGATCCGGCAGCGCGAATGATGGCGCTCGATGGCCTCACCTACCTGCCCGACGACATCCTCGTGAAGGTCGACCGTGCCGCGATGGCCGTGTCGTTGGAGACCCGCGCACCGTTCCTGGATCGCGACGTGATGGAGTTCGCCTGAGCCTGCCGGTGTCGATGAAGCTGCGCGACGGCAGGGGCAAGTGGATCCTGCGCCAGCTGTTGGACCGGCACGTGCCGCGTGCGCTGGTGGAGAGGCCGAAGATGGGCTTTGGTATTCCGCTGGACGACTGGTTGCGCGGACCGTTGCGCGACTGGGCAGAGAGCCTGCTCGACGAAGCGCGCCTGCGCCGCGAGGGCTATCTGGATCCGCGTTCGATTCGCGACGCATGGCAATTGCACCAGCAAGGTGGAGCCAACTTCGGCTACAGGATCTGGTCGGTGCTGATGTTCCAGGCGTGGCTGGAGCAGGCGGGGGAGATGGATAGATGCTGCCGTTCTGGCTGATGTTCCTCCTGCCGGTCTGGGCGATAGTGGCGCCCAGGCGCCTTCCGTCGCGGCAGCAGGCGTGGGCGTGGTGGATGGCGGGCGTGCTGCTCGCCGTGACGATTGGTTTGCGTCACGAAGTCGGCGCCGACTGGTTCAACTACCTGGAACACTTCAGGCTTGCATCCCGCCTACGCCTCGACGAGGTCTTCGACAGGAGCGACCCCGGCCACTACTTCCTGAACTGGCTGACGGCACGACTCGGTGGCAACGTTTACTGGGTAAACCTGGCTTACGCCAGCGTGCTGGCGTGGGGAACGGTGACGTTCTGCCGGAGGCAGCCTTGGCCGTGGCTGGCGCTGGTGGTGGCCGTGCCGTACATGCTGATCGTGGTCGGCATGGGCTACAGCCGGCAGGCCGTTGCGCTGGGCTTTTCGCTCGTCGGCCTGGTGGCGCTCGGCGAAAAACGCGTCCGCGTTTTCGTTGCCTGCGTTGCACTTGGCGCGCTGTTCCACAAGTCGGCCGTGCTGCTGCTTCCTATTGCGATGCTGGCCAACAGCCGCAACCGCTTCGTCACCGCCAGCATGGTGGCCGCCATTTCCGCCCTCCTGTACTACCTGCTGTTGTCCGAGGACGTGGATGCGTTGTGGAACCAGTACGTCAGGGCCGACATGGAGTCGCAGGGCGCGAAGATCCGGGTGCTGATGAACACGGTCCCCGCGGCGCTCATGCTGCTGTACGGCAATCGCCTTACCTCCAGCCCGCAGGAACGGAGACTTTGGACCATCATCGCGCTGCTTGCGCTGTTGTGCTTGCCGTTGGTGACGGTCGCATCGACCGCGGTCGACCGCGTAGCGCTGTACCTCATTCCCTTGCAACTGTATGTCTTCTCGCGCCTGCCCCGGCTGGCCGGAGACAATGTCCGGCTGCGCACGGGACTGGTGCTGGGCGTGATCGGCTACTACGCCGCCGTGCAGTTCGTGTGGCTCAATTTCGCCACGCATGCCCGGCACTGGGTCCCCTACCAGTTCGGGCCGCTGGCGTGAGTACGTCCGGCTTGAAGCTGCCGGAGCGCGGCCGCCGGATCGTCCTGTTTGCCAACACCGACTGGTATCTCTGGAACTTCCGTCGCTCGCTGGCACTGGCGCTGCGTGATGCCGGTGCCGAGGTGCTGCTGCTGTCCCCGCCCGGCGGGTATGGCACCCGACTGCGCGACCTGGGCCTGCGCTGGCAACCGCTGCCGATGCACCGGCGCAGCCTCAATCCACTGCGCGAGGCCGGCTTCCTGCTCCATCTGGTCCGCCTGTTCCGCCGCGAGAAGCCCGACCTGGTCCATGGCTTCACCATCAAGTGCGCGGTGTACGGTTCGCTGGCGGCGCGCCTTACCGGTGTTTCCGCGCGGGTCAGTGCGGTGACCGGTTTGGGCTACGTCTTCTCCAGCACGGACGCGACGGCACGCGTCCTGCAGCCGGTGGTGCGTCGCATGCTTAAGCTCGCGCTCGATGGCGGGAACTCCCGCCTCATCCTGCAGAATCCGGATGACATGGCGCTGTTTGAGCACGCCGGACTGGTCGATCCACGCCATGTCCGCCTGATTCCCGGCTCCGGCGTGGATTGCGTCCGCTTTGCGCCGAGACCGCCTGCGTCGAGGGAAGCCGGCGGACCACAGCGGATCCTGCTGCCCGCACGCCTGCTGTGGGACAAGGGCGTGGCGGAATTCGTCGACGCGGTCCGGCGACTGCGCGGGGAGGGGCGCTGCCTCGAGTTCCTCCTACCGGCGATCCGGATCCGGGCAATCCGGCGGCGGTTCCCGAGGCGACCCTGCGTGGCTGGGTTGCAGAAGGCCTGATCCACTGGCTCGGCCACGTCGACGACATGCCCACGCTGTTCGCATCGGTGGACATGGTCGTGCTGCCCAGCCATTACCGCGAAGGGCTGCCGAAAGGCCTGGTCGAGGCCGCCGCGTGCGGCTTACCGCTGGTGACCACAGACGTGCCCGGCTGTCGCGAGGTGGTCGAGGACGGCGTCGACGGCCTGCTCGTGCCCCCGCGCAATGCACAAGCCCTGGCCTCGGCGATCGGCCGTCTGCACGACGACCCTGCGCTCGCCGCCAGGGCTTGGCGCCAGCGCCCGGGCAAAGGCGCTGGCGCGGTTCGACGAACGCATCGTGGTGGCCGGAACGCTGGCCGTGTACCGCGAGCTTCTCGACGGCGGTCGCGGCTCCACGAAGGATTGAGAATGTGCGCTCAGCCCCGCCTGCTCCGGTACGGATCGGCGGCGGCCGACCGGCACCGGTATCCAGACAAGGGAAAGACGGAGGAATCGCATGTCGGCTGAGCGGGGAATCGGCTGGGTGGCCTTTGGCTTGCACGGGTGGCGCTTGCGCTCGCACTGGTGGTGGTGGCCGTCGCAGTGTTGCTGCCCAATTGGCGGCTGGCGGCGCTGCGGGTCGAATTTCCGTGGTTCAGTCAATCGATCTCCCGGACCGAACAGCTGTGGCCGGCCGTGGACATGGTGCATGTGGTGATGTTCGCGATCGTAGGCCTGCTGGCTGCGCTGGCATTCCCGGCCGCACGGCTCGGTCGATTGCTGCTGGTCGTCTTCGTCCTGGCCATGGCCACCGAGTTCATCCAGATCTGGGTGCCGGGGCGGACCTCCAGCCTGGTCGAGGTGCTGCTGGACGTGGTGGCGGCGCTGCTGGGGATGATGCCGGTGTTCGCATGCCGGTCACTGGCTTCGTTGGCCTCGCAGGGTGCCAGGGGACAAATCGCGCTGATGCGCGTGGGGAGCCAGGCGCCCGGGGAGGCAACCTGGAGCCAAGGGCTCCGCTGCACGGGTTCGTACCGGCAGTACCGGTCTGGCGTCCGCCGATCCCCGCGCCGTGCCCGGCTGCCCGGAAACCTCATCGGGAAGCGTGTGGCCTGACCCGGGGCGGGTACCCCGCCTTTGACGCGACAGGTCCCCAGCCGGTGCTACAGTGCAGCCGCGCCGCTTGGCTTGACAGTCTCATCCCAGCTCCATCTCGCTTCACCGAGAGGTGCGGATGTTGCATCAGGGACAAGATGCGGTCGACCTGCTGTCGGTGATCGACCGGCCCATACTTGCCGTCGCAGGCGTCATTGCCACGGCCCTTGTAGCGTGGGCGATGATCTGGCTGCTGCAGCCTGTGGCACGCCGTTACGACCTGCTCGACCACCCCGGTGGCCGCAAGGATCACGCCGAGGCCACGCCGGTCACCGGAGGCTGGGCATGGCGCTGGCGCTGTTCCTCATGTACGTGCTGGTACCCCTGCCGATGACCTCGGGCAAACAGGCCTACGTGCTGGGCTCGGGGCTGCTGCTGGCGGTGGGCCTGCTCGACGACCGCTACGACCTTCGCTGGTGGTGGCGGCTCCCGGCCCGCGCCGGGGCCGCGCTGGTCATGGTGTATGTGGGCGGGGTGCGGATCGAGCAGCTGGGGCCGGTGTTCGGGCTGGGCGACCTCTCGCTGGGTTACCTGTCGATGCCATTCACCGTGTTTGCCACGGTCGGACTCATCAACGCGATGAACATGATCGACGGCACCGACGGTATCGCCGGGACGCTGGCGGCGGCGGCCCTGCTCATGCTGGTCGCGGCGGCGTGGTACGCGGGCAATCACGGCGTTGCGCTGGCGGCGGCGGCGATCCTGGGCGCGACCCCGGTTTCCTTAAGCACACAACTTCCCGCTGCCCCAGCGGCCGCGGGCACGCGTGTTCATGGGCAACGCGGGCAGCGCGTTCCTAGGTTATTCGATCGCGTGGATCGTGTTCCGCCTGACCCAGAACGAGGGGCACCCGGTGAACCCGGTGCTGGCGCTTTGGCTGATCCCGATTCCGGTGCTGGACTGCCTGGTGCTGATCGTGCGGCGCATGCGCCAGGGGCGCTCGCCGTTCTCGGCCGACCGCAACCATGTCCACCACCTGATGCGCGATGCGGGCTTCAGCAGCGCGCAGCTGGCCGTGGCCCCGGCTTCCTTCAGCCTGCTGACCGGGCTGCTGGCGGGGCAGGCGATGCGCATGGACGTGCCCAACCCGCTGCTGCTGGCGCTGTTCGGGTTGGCGATGGTCGCGTGGTGCCTGCTGACCCTTCGGCGCGAACGGGTCTGCGCGATATTCGCGGGGCTGCACCGGACGGTATTCGCCATGCGCGGGCGGGGGACATTGCCGGCCGGAAGCGCACAGGCAACCCGGAGGAAGAGCGTGGCTCCCGCAGCAGGCGCCGGTAACACGGGACGGGCCCATGCCGGCCGCAGCACGAATTCGGCTACAATGCCCGGCCACGCGCCCGTGGCTCAGCCGGACAGAGTCGTGGCTTCCAAAGCCGCAACCCGTCCACCGTAACGGGCGTTTGAAGTGTCATGCCGGCCACAGCTCGGATCACCGGGCCCCGGTGGCAACAGTCGTTTAAAAACGCGCCCGTAGCTCAGCCGGATAGAGTAGTGGCTTCCGAAGCCATTGGTCGGGGGTTCGAATCCCTCCGGGCGCGCCATCCCCCTCCCCGCTCCACCCTGATCCGTTCCGGTGCGCGCATCCCGCCGCGCCGGCCACTGCCCTGCGCGGCAGCGCGGATCCATGCCCCGGCATAGCCGGTATACACATCGACCATAAGCCCGCTGCACATGCGGCAGGTACGCTTGCGCGTGCGCCGGATGCCGGTGCACGTCCGTCCAACGCGAGCACCCGCATGCATCCTGCCGACCCCGCCGCCACGCCCGATTTCCGCTCGCGCGAATTCCTGCTCGGCCACATCCGCGACACGATGGCCTTCTACCATCCGCGCTGCATCGACCCGGCCGGCGGCTTCTTCCAGTTCTTCAAGGACGACGGCACGGTCTACGACCCGCACACCCGGCACCTTATCAGCAGCACGCGCTTCGTCTTCAACTATTCGATGGCCTTAAGGCAGGCCTTCGGCGAGCCGGCCTACCGCGATGCGGTCCGCCACGGCATCGCCTTCCTGCGCGACGCGCACCGCAATCCGGACACGGGCGGCTATGCTTAGGGTGCTGCACGACGGACAGGTGCAGGACGCGACCAACCACTGCTACGGACTGGCCTTCGTGGTGCTCGCCTATGCCAAGGCGCTGGAAGCCGGCATGGAGGAAGCGCGTGGCTGGCTGGAGGAGACCTGGCAGCTGATGGAACAGCGCTTCTGGGAACCGGCGCACGGCCTGTATGCGGACGAGGCCACGGCCGACTGGCAGCTGTCGCCGTACCGCGGCCAGAACGCGAACATGCACGCCTGCGAGGCGTGGCTGGCCGCCTACGAGGCCAGCGGCGAGCCGCGCTACCTGCAGCGCGCGCGCAGCTGCTGGTGGCCAACATGAGCGGGCGCTAAGGCCGCGCTCGCCGGCGGCCTGGTCTGGGAGCACTACCACCGCGACTGGTCGGTGGACTGGGACTACAACCGCGGCGACCGCAGCAACATCTTCCGCCCGTGGGGTTTCCAGCCCGGGCACCGGGTCGAGTGGGCCAAGCTGCTGCTGATCCTCGACCGGCATGCGCCCGACGCCGGCCATCTGCCCCGCGCCCGCGAGCTGTTCGACCGCGCCGTCGCCATGGCGTGGGACGGAGAGCACGGCGGGCTCGTCTACGGCAACGACGTGGAAGGCGGCGTCTACGACGCGGACAAGTACTTCTGGGTGCAGGCCGAGGCGCTGGCCACCGCCGCACTGCTCGCCGAGCGCAGCGGCGAGCCGGGTTACTGGCAGTGGTACGACCGGATCTGGGCCTACAGCTGGACCCACTTCGTCGACCACGCGCATGGCGCCTGGTACCGCATCCTGGGCCCGGACAACGCCAAGCTCACCGACGAGAAGAGCCCGGCCGGCAAGACCGACTACCACACCATGGGCGCGTGCTACGAGGTACTCAAGGTCGTCTGAGCGACGGCCCGTGCGGCGCGCTCAGGCGTCCACGCGGCTGTACAGGCGGTAACGCCCGTCGTCGATGGCCATGAACGGCTGCGGGCGCATGCCGCCCGATGTCCCGGCCGCTGCCGCGTGCACGTGCGTGGACCACGCGCCGGCAGGCAGCGCGCAGGCACAGGCCAGCGAGCCGGCACGCGCGAGGAAATCTCGGCGCGACATCGCTGCCGCCGACAGGATCGCCGCTGCCGCTGGCGGGCGCCCCGGCACCGCTTCATCGCCCGCCATCGGACTCAACCGGCGGCCAGCAGTGCCGCCACCTGCGCCGCGTCGGGCGCGTGCGCACCGGCGCGCGTGCAGGCCGCGGCGGCGGTCGCCGCGGCGAAGCGCACGTGCACCTCGACGCCCGCGTCCGGGGATTGCAGCCGGCTGGCGAGGAAGCCGCCGATGCAGGCGTCGCCAGCGCCGACCGTGTCGACCACCGCGACCGCGAAGGCCGGCTGCTCGACCCGGCCGCCATCGGCCAGGTACGCGGTCATGCCGTCGGCACCGCGGGTGTAGAGCAGGGTGGCCCGCGGCGCCACCTCGCGCACCCGTGCCAGCGCATCCCCGGTGGCCAGTTCCGGATAGATCTGGCGCAGGTCCTCGTCGGAGATCTTCAGCACCGCGGCCAGCGCGGCCATGCGCTCGAACAGCGGCGGATAGCCGGCGCCCATCAGGTTGCGGCAGTTCGGATCGAAGCTGACCGGCACGCCGGCCGCATGCAGGCCTTCGGCGATCGCGACCAAGGCGCGCGCCGAGCGGTTGCCGGACCAGGCTGATGCAGCCGAAATGGGCGAACTCGCAGGCGCGCTCCCAGCCCGCCGGCAGGCGCGCGGGATCGAACGCGAGGTCGGCGCTGCCGAGGAAGAAGTAGCGCGGCGGGTCCAGCTCCGGGACCATCGCCACCAGCGGCGGTTCGGCAACCACCTGGGCGAAGCGCGGGTCGAGCCCGGCCGCCTGCGACAGCGCGATGATCTCGTGGCCCAGCAGGTCGTCGCCGACCGCGCCGCCCCAGCCGGTCGGCACGCCGAGCGTGGCCGCCACGCGCGCCACGTTCCAGCAGGCGCCGCCGGCCACGCTGTGCCAGGTAGCCTCGCCGGTGCGGACAAAGTCGGTCAGCGCCTCGCCGAAGACGACCAAGGCGGGGCAGGGACGTATCGCGCACGGGCCCGCTCAGGCCTCGGGCGCGGCGGCGGGAACCGCCGCCGGCGCGGACCGGCGACCGAGCATGCCGGCCTTCACCAGCAGCCCGTAGCAGGCGATCCAGCCGTAACAGACCACCGGCACCAGCAGCGCCAGGGCCCAGCCCGGCGCGGTCGGCGACCAGCCCGGTGATCATCGGTACCACCGCGCCACCGACGATGGCCAAGGCAGAGGATGCCCGACGCGCCAGGCGCGTGTCTTCGCCCAGCCCGTCGATCGACAGGGTGAAGATGGTCGGGAACATCACCGAGTTGAATAGGCCGATCGACAGGATCGCCACCGCTGCGGCGGTGCCTTCAAGCGTGGTCGCCGCCAGCAGCGCCAGCGCCCCGGCGCCGATCGCGCACGCGGCCATAATTGGCCCGGTGCGACGAAGCGCAGCACCCACGAGCCGATGAAACGGCCGACCATCGCCAGGCCCCAGTACACCGAAATCAGGTTGCCGGCGGCGTGCTCCGAACCGGTGGCGCCGACCATGATCAGGTAGTTGACCGGGCGCTGCCGATGGCCACTTCCGCACCCACGTACAGGAAGATCGACAGCGCACCCAGGCTCACCCGCGGGATGCCGAGCAGGCGCAGGTAATCGCCGTGGCCGACCGGACGCACCGCCGGCACCGGCGCGCGCCGCACCCACCAGCACAGCGCGGCCAAGGCCGAGCAGCACCGCGGCGATGATCATGTACGGCACGCGCACGTGGCTGGCCTGCTCGACGCGGAAGGCCTCCAGCGCCGGGCCGGTGAGATCGGCCGCCGGCGTGGTCACGCCGGAGGCGAGGATCATCGCCGAGCCGAACAGCGGGCCGATCATGGTGCCGACCGAGTTGAACGCCTGGTAAGGTCAACCGGCTGTGCGCGCGCGCCGGGTCGCCCATACCGGCGGCCAGCGGGTTGGCCGCGACCTGACCAGGTGATGCCCGCGGCCAGCACGAACAGCGCGGCCATAATGCCGGGTACCAGCCCATCGACGCGGCCGGCGAGAACATCAGGCAGCCGCCGGCCATGACCACCAAGGCCGATCACGATGCCGCGCAGGTAGCCGATCCGGCTGACCAGCAGGCCGGCGGGAACCGACACCACGAAATAGGCGAGGAAGAAGCAGAACTGGGTCAGCATCGCCTCGGTGTAGTTCAGCGAGAACGTCGCCTTGAGCTTGGGGATCAGCACGTCCACCAGCACCGTGCAGAAGCCCTGGCGCGAAGAACAGGGCGATCACCAGCGGCAGCAGCCGCGCGGAACCGGTCGCGGGCGCGCCGGCGCCGGAGTCGTGTACGTGTTCGATGTGCATGGTTGCCCCTCCCCGGGCTTTCGAAGATCCCGATGATGGCGCATCCGCGGCCCTTCTTCCGCATATTCCGCATTGCCGCATCGCGCATGGCCGCACGGAATACCGGCCTTCATCCGTTGCCAACGCCACGGACGACAGGCTGGGAGGACCCTTCATCGCCAGGACGCACGCCATGTCCCGCCTGTTCCTTGCCTGTATCGCCCTTACCAGCGGCCTGCTGTCCGCCTGTGCCAGTCCGCGGATCGCCGGCGTCGAGCCGATCGACGGTGCGCTTTCCGGCCAGTGCCACACCGACATGGTCCGCGGCGCGGTCGGCCTTACCGCCTCGGATGCGACCGTCCAGCGCGCGCGCATCGACAGCGACAGCAGCGAGGTGCAGGTGGTCCACGGCGACGCGCTGCGCAGCGGTGGCGCCAGCACGCCCGTGGACGCCACCTCCGGCGGTTCGCGGCTGACCATCCAGGCCGGTCGCAACAACGCGATCACCGGAATGTCCTGCAGCTGAGCCGCCGGACTCAACCGCCGCGGACAGTCCGCGGCGGCCGGTGCGCGCGGCGCAGGAACGCCAGCGCGGCGCGCTCCCACTGACGCTGGCCCCGGCAGCGGGCCGCGTACCCGTCCAGGCAGCCCCCGCGCCAGCCCTCGAACACGAGCGGATCGATGTACGCGCTGCGGCAGACCGCAGGCGTGTTGCCCAGTTCGGCGGCAACCGCCCTCAGCACCTCGTTCTGCACGCGGACGCGCTCGTGTTCGGCCGGCGGCGGTTTGCCCGCCTTCGCCAAGGCCGCGCAGGGCCGCCAGCGTGCCGCCCCATAAGGTGCGGAAATCCTTCGCGGTGAACGCCTCGCCCATGGCCTGGCGCAGGTAGTCGTTGACCTCGTCCGAGCGCACCGGAACCACCGCGCCAGCGTCGTCCCGGTACTGGAACAGGCAGTGCCCCGGCAGGTCGCGGCAACGGCGCACCAGCCGGGCCAGGCGATGGTCGTCGATCACCGCCTCCTGCCTCTGTCCGCTCTTGCCGCGGAACGTGATCCGGGCCCGGCCACCGGCGAGGAAGCGGACATGGCGGTTGCGCAACGTGGTCAGGCCGTAGGAACGGTTCTGCCGGCGGTAGGTGTCGTCCCCCACCCGCAGCAGTGTGTCGTCCAGCAGCGCCACGACGATCGCCAGCACCTTCTCCCGCGGATGACCCGGCAGGGCCAGGTCGCGACGCAGCGCGCGGCGCAGCATGGGCAACGCGTGGCCGAAGGCGACGATACGGTCGAACTTGTCCTTACCGCGACGACTGGACCAGTGCCGGTGGTAGCGGTACTGCTTGCGACCGCGGACGTCACGCCCTGTCGCCTGCAGATGCCCGTGCGGATCGGCGCAGATCCAGACCTCGCGCCATGCCGGCGGGATCGCCAGCGCCCGTATCCGCGCAAGCGTCTTCACATCATGGACGGGTCGGTTCCGGGGCGAACGGTAGACAAAGCCCCGTCCCTGCCGCTGGCGGCGCAGTCCCGGCTCGCTGTCGGAGACGTACACCAGGCCGGCGCGCCTGGCATCGCGCGCGTTGCCGACCGTGGAAGGAGGGATGTCGCTCATCGCCGCAACCGGTACCCGGGAAGCGCCAGTTTCGGCATCGGTGCGCATGCGGCCCGTCAAGCCGCCTGCGACACGGCAATTAACGCATCGCAAATGTTGCCTCGGGCAAGCTCGGGCTTCGTTTCGCAGGGAACCTTCCCATGTACGCCATCGCGACCCGCCTGCCTGCGTCCTTCGCCCTGCTGTTCGCGCTGACGGCCTGTTCGGCCGGTGGCGGGCCCGAGGACGACGGCGCCGAACAGGAACGGGCGATCGCCGACGCCGCGCACGCCTCGGCGTCGGCCGCGGCCGCGCCGCCGCCCACCGATACCGCGCCGCCGGCACCCACCTGCGATGCCAGCCAGGTGCAGGGCCTTATCGGCCAGAAGGCCGATGCCGGCGTGACTGAACAGGCACGCATCGACGCCGGCGCGAGCCGGGTCCGCCTGCTGCACCCGGGCGAGATGGTGACCATGGAGTTCGACGGCGAACGCCTGAGCATCGAAGTCGACGCGGCCGGCAACATCGTCGCGGTGCGCTGCGGCTGAACCTCGCCGGCGGCGCCCGGCCGCCCACGCATTCCGCCCCGCGACCATGCGGTGGCGAACGTCCGGTGACGGCTCGGCGCGACTCATGCGGGGCCGTTATTTCACCGAGTTGCGGCACCGCAACATCTGTGGTTTAGTCGGAAATCCGGCGGCATTCCAGGTTGCGTCAGTTTCCATGGAAACTGTGCGCGGTGCTGCCTTCGCCCGCATCCGGCGCACAGCACGCCGCATGCATGTTCCTTCGAGATGCAGATGGCCGCCCCCAGCAATTGCCACGGGCTTTACGACCCGAACTCCGAACGCGATGCCTGTGGTTTCGGCATGATCGCGCAGCTCGACGACCAGCCTTCACGCGCGCTGGTCGACACCGCGATCGCCGCGCTCTCGCGCATGACCCACCGTGGTGGCGTCGCCGCCGACGGTCTGACCGGTGACGGTTGCGGCCTGCTGATCCGCAAACCGGCGGCGTTCCTGCGCGCGCTGGCGCATGAAGCGAACATCGTGCTCGGTGCGAACGCGCACTTCGCCGCCGGCCTTATGTTCCTGCCGCACGACGAGGCGCAGGCCGCGCAGTGCCGCGAAGTGCTCGAGGACGAACTGCATCGCGTCGGCGTCGAGGTGAAGGGCTGGCGCGTGGTGCCGACCGACGACAGCGTCTGCGGCCAGCTGGCGCGCGATACGCTGCCGGCGATCCAGCAGCTGTTCGTCGAAGCCGGCAACGGCCAGGGACGAGGACGCGTTCGCGCTGTCGCTGTTCCTGGCGCGTCGCCGCAGCGAACAGCGCCTGCGCGATGTCGCGGATTACTACATCGTCACCCCGGCGCCGCATTCGATCGGCTACAAGGGCATGGTCCTGCCGGACAAGCTGGCCCGGTTCTACACCGACCTGCAGCGCGCGGACCTGGCCTCCAGCGCGATCGTGTTCCACCAGCGCTTCTCGACCAATACCCTGCCGCGCTGGCCGCTGGCCCATCCGTTCCGCATGCTCGCCCACAACGGCGAGATCAACACCATCGAGGGCAACCGGCGCTGGGCGCAGGCCCGCGGCAAGGTGTGGAAGACGCCGAAGTTCGACATCGGCGAGCTCGAGCCGATCGTGTCGATACACGGCTCCGACTCGCAGAGCCTGGACAACATGCTCGAGCTGCTCGTCTCCGGCGGCATGGAACTGATCCAGGCGCTGCGCATCCCGGGTTCCGCCGGCGACCCAGTCGCTGGAGTTCAAGGATCCGGACCTTACCGCGTTCTACGAGTTCTACGGCCTCAACACCGAGCCGTGGGACGGCCCGGCCGGCACATCGTGTCCCTGGATTCGCGCTACGCGGCGTGCACGCTCGACCGCAATGGCCTGCGCCCCTCGCGCTGGATGCTGACCTCCGATCGCCACTTCATCGTCGCCAGCGAAGCCGGCGTGTGGGAAGTGCCGACCGAGCGCATCGTGCGCAAGGGCAAGCTCGGCCCGGGCGAAATGATCGCCATCGACCTCAAGCGCGGCGACCTGCTCGACAGCGAGGCGGTGGACCGGATCAACCGCGGCCGCGCGCCGTACAAGCAGTGGCTGCACCAGGGCGTGACCTACCTGCAGACCGAACTGATCGACCCCTCGCTGGCCGAGGAGCCGTTCGACGAGAAGACCCTGCGCAGCTACCACAAGCTGTTCCAGCTCACCGCCGAGGAAATCGAGCACGTGCTGCGGCCGATGGCCGAGATCGAGCAGGAAGCCACCGGCTCGATGGGCGACGACACGCCGATGGCGGTGCTGAGCCAGCGCAACCGGCCGCTGTACGACTATTTCCGCCAGGCGTTCGCGCAGGTCACCAACCCGCCGATCGATCCGCTGCGCGAAGACTGCGTGATGTCGCTGGTCACCCAGCTGGGCCGGGAGACCAACATCTTCCACGCCGGCCCGGAGACGGTGAACCACATCATCCTCAATTCGCCGGTGCTGTCGCAGCGCAAGCTGCGCCAGCTGGCGCGGATGCCGCAGTACGCCGGCAAGGACCGGCTGATCGACCTGTCCTACAGCGTCGAGGAAGGCCTGAAGGCGGGCATCGAGCGGATCTGCCGCGAGGCCGAGCAGGCCGTGCGCGACGGCATGATCATGCTGCTGCTGTCGGACCGCTATCCGGTGCCGGAACGGCCGATGGTCCATGCGCTGCTGGCCACCGGCGCGGTCCACCACCACCTGTGCAAGGTCGGGCTGCGCTGCGACGCCAACCTGATCATCGAGACCGGCACCGCGCGCGATCCGCACCACATGGCCTGCCTGCTCGGCAACGGCGCCACCGCGGTCTATCCGTACCTGTCCTACCAGACCCTGTTCGACATGGGCCGGCGCGGCATCCTGCAGCTGAAGAAGGGCGAAGTCGTCCAGGTCGGCCGCAGCTACCGCAAGGGCCTGTACAAGGGCCTGTCCAAGATCATCTCCAAGATGGGCATCGCCACCATCGCCAGCTACCGCGGCGCGCAGCTGTTCGAGATCGTCGGCCTGCAGATAAGGACGTGGTCGAGCTGTGCTTCGGCGGCACGCCCTCGCGCGTGGGCGGGGCCGGCTTCGCGCGCCTGGACGCCGACGCCCGCGAGCTGCAGGCCGCGGCCTGGAACGAACTGAAGAAGCCGGACGTCGGCGGCCTGATCAAGTACGTCCACGGTGGCGAGTACCACATGTACAACCCGGACGTGGTCATGACCCTGCAGCGCGCCACGCGCTCGGGTGATGCCAGCGACTGGAGCGCGTACACCGAGGCGGTGCATTCGCGTCCGCCGTCGGCGCTGCGCGACCTGCTGGAACTGAAGAAGGCCGACGTGCCGCTGCCGCTGGATGAAGTGGCGCCGGCCTCGGACCTGCTGCGCCGCTTCGACACCGCCGCGATTTCGCTGGGCGCGCTGTCGCCGGAAGCGCACGAGGCGCTGGCCATCGCCATGAACCGCCTCGGCGGTCGCTCCAACTCCGGCGAAGGCGGCGAAGATCCGGTCCGCTACGGCACCGAGAAGCGCAGCAAGATCAAGCAGGTCGCGTCGGGGCGCTTCGGCGTCACCCCCGAGTACCTTAATCAACGCCGAGGTGCTGCAGATCAAGGTCGCGCAGGGTGCCAAGCCCGGCGAGGGCGGCCAGCTGCCGGGGCACAAGGTCAACGAGCTGATCGCGCGATTGCGCTACGCGCGTCCGGGCATCGGCCTGATCAGCCCGCCGCCGCACCACGACATCTATTCGATCGAAGACCTCGCCCAGCTGATCTACGATCTCAAGCAGGTCAATCCGCAGGCGCTGGTCTCGGTGAAGCTGGTGTCGCACGCCGGCGTGGGCACCATTGCCGCCGGCGTGGTCAAGGCCGGCGCCGACCTGATCACCGTGTCCGGCCATGACGGCGGCACCGGCGCCTCGCCGATCAGCTCGATCCGCTATGCCGGCGGGCCGTGGGAGCTGGGCGTGGCCGAGTCGCACCGGCGGCGCTGGTCGCCAATGACCTGCGCGACCGCACCATCCTGCAGACCGACGGCGGCTTCAAGACCGGCCTGGACGTGGTCAAGGCCGCGCTGCTGGGTGCCGACAGCTTCGGCTTCGGTACCGCGCCGATGATCGTGCTGGGCTGCAAGTACCTGCGCATCTGCCACCTCAACAACTGCGCCACCGGCGTGGCCACCTGGGACGAGCGGCTGCGCGCGCAGCACTTCACCGGACTGCCCGAGCGCGTGGAGAACTTCTTCCGCCTGCTGTCGGAGGAAGTGCGGCAGTGGCTGTCGCTGCTGGGCGCCCGTTCGCTGGACGAGATCGTCGGTCGCACCGACCTGCTGCGGCAGATCGAGGCCGCGCCGCGCGAAGGCGTGCGCGTGGACCTGTCGCGCCTGCTGCATCCGGCCCCGCGCGACGAGGACCGCTGCGCGGCGGCGCGCCTGTACGAATCGCCCGACAGCCTTACCACCCAGCTCGACATCCAGCTGGCCGACGCGATCGCCAACAAGTCCGGCGCCGAGCACCGCTACCTGATCCACAACACCGACCGCAGCATCGGCGCGCGCCTGTCCGGCGCGATCGCCAAGGCGCACGGCAACCACGGCATGGACGCCTCGCCGATCACGCTGCACTTCCGCGGCACCTCGGGGCAGAGCTTCGGTGCGTTCAACGCCGGCGGCCTGCACCTGGAGCTGGAAGGCGAGGCCAACGACTACGTCGGCAAGGGCATGGCCGGTGGCCGCCTGGTGGTGCGTCCGCCGCGCGCGGCGCGCTACGAGGCGCGCAACACGCCGATCCTGGGCAACACCTGCCTGTACGGCGCCACCGGTGGCGAGCTGTTCGCCGCCGGACGCGCCGGCGAGCGCTTCGCGGTGCGCAACTCCGGCGCGCTGGCCGTGGTGGAAGGCGCCGGCGACCATTGCTGCGAGTACATGACCGGCGGCGTGGTGCTGGTGCTGGGCAAGGTCGGCCTGAACTTCGGCGCCGGCTTCACCGGCGGCCTTACTTACGTGCTCGACTATAACCGCGACTTCGTCGACCGCTACAACCACGAGCTGATCGACATCCACCGGATCAGCCCGGAGGGCTTCGAGAGCTACCGCCAGCACCTGCACCGCCTTATCAGCCGCCACCGCGAACTGACCGGCAGCATCTGGGCACAGCAGATCCTCGACGAGTTCCGCGACTACGTCGGCAAGTTCTGGCTGGTCAAGCCGAAGGCGGCGAGCATCGAATCGCTGGCCGATACGCTGCGGCGGGCCGCGTGATGAAGGGCATCCGCACCTGCCTGCATCGGCGAATTACGTCGCTCCCGCGCAAGCGGGAGCCCGGTGGCTTCATCGACCGCGGACGAAAACGCGCGGCCGCCTGAAGCAGTCAACACTAGCCAAGTCACTGGGTCCCGGCCGCATGCGCCGGGACGACGAGCGAGAATCCCATGAGTCGCAAGCAAGTTTTCCAATTCCTCGACCTGCCGCGCGAGATGCCCAGCGCATCCCGCTGGAACTGCGCACCGCCGGCGACTGGGGTGAGCTGTACGGCAAGTTCGGCCATGCCGAGGCTTCGCACCAGTCCGGCCGCTGCCTGGACTGCGGCAATCCCTACTGCAGCTGGAAGTGCCCGGTGCACAACGCCATCCCGCAGTGGCTGCAGCTGGTCCAGGAGAACCGCATCCTCGAAGCGGCCGAACTGTGCCACTCGACCAATCCGCTGCCGGAAGTGTGCGGCCGCGTCTGCCCGCAGGACCGCCTGTGCGAGGGCAGCTGCACGCTCAACGACGGCTTCGGCGCGGTCACCATCGGCGCGGTCGAGAAGTACATCGTCGACACCGCCTTCGCCCAGGGCTGGCGCCCGGACCTGTCCGACGTGACCGCGACCGGCAAGCGCGTGGCCGTGGTCGGCGCCGGCCCGGCCGGCATCGGTTGCGCCGACCGGCTGGCCCGCGCCGGCATCCAGGCCGTGGTCTACGACCGCTACGAGCAGATCGGCGGCCTGCTCCAGTTCGGCATTCCGACCTTCAAGCTCGACAAGTCGGTGATCGCCACGCGCCGGGAGGTGCTGGAAGGCATGGGCGTCCAGTTCCGCCTGGGCGTCGAGGTCGGCCGCGACGTGACCATCGAGCAGCTGCTGGAGGAGTACGACGCGGTGTTCCTCGGCACCGGCGCCTACCGCTACACCGATGGTGGCCTGCCGGGCCAGGATGGCGAGGGCGTGCTGCCGGCGCTGCCGTTCCTGGTGCAGAACGGCCGCATCGTCACCGGCAACGATCCCGCTCACGTCGCCAGCATGGGCCGGCCGATCGCCGGCTGGGAAGACAAGATCAAGGTGCCCGACCTTACCGGCAAGCAAGCGCGTGGTCGTGCTCGGCGGCGGCGACACCGGCATGGACTGCGTGCGCAGCGCCATCCGCCTGGGCGCCGGCAAGGTCACCTGTGCCTACCGCCGCGACGAGGCCTCCATGCCCGGCTCGGCGCGCGAGGTCGGCAACGCCCGCGAGGAAGGCGTGCGCTTCCTGTTCAACCGCCAGCCGCTGGCGATCGAGACCGATGCCGACAACCGCGTCACCGGCGTGCGCGTGGTCGAGACCACGCTGGGCGAACCGGACACGCGCGGCCGCCGCAATGCGGTGGCGATCGAGGGCAGCGAGTCGGTGATCGAGGCCGACGTGGTGGTGATCGCGTTCGGCTTCTCGCCCGAGGTGCCGGAGTGGATGTCGGCGCTGGGCATCGAAGGCACGCCCAACGGCCGCATCGTGGCCGGCGGCGGCGACCGCCTGCCGTACCAGACCAGCCATCCGCGCGTGTTCGCCGGTGGCGATGCGGTGCGCGGCGCCGACCTTATGGTCACCACCGCGGTGGCCGAAGGCCGCGACGCGGCGCAGAGCATCGCCGAGCTGCTGGCGGTGCAGGTGCAGCCCGCCACGCCCGCGGCGGCCTGAAGGATTGCGGACGTGTGATCGACAGGCCCCGGGAAACCGGGGCCTGCGCTTTCCAGGACCCGGTTGCCGCCGGCACCCGTACCGGCGGAGCGACCCGGTGCCCACCGCCCCGCGCGTCTGCGCCTGCTAGAGAAGTTCCAGTCGCCCGCGCCCCTGCGCGAAGGCGTCGGCGTGCACGATGCCGGCCCGCTCGCTACGCTCCCGGTTGGCCACGACGACGCAATTCCGGCCACGATCCTTGGCCTGGTAAAGCGCCTCGTCGGCCTGGCGGAACGCCTCTTCGAAAGCCCGGTCGGCACCGGAGGTCGCCACGCCGAAACTGGCCGTGATGGGCATCGGATCTTCGGGGATGAAGTTGTTCTCCATGATCCTGTGCCGCAGCTTTTCGGCCAGGTCCGCGGCGTTTTCCAAGGCTCGCGCCCGGGCAGACCAGCACGAACTCCTCGCCGCCCCAGCGGCCCACCGCATCGGTGTTGCGCGTGGAAGACACCAGGATCTCACCCATCGCGCGCAGGACCCGGTCGCCCACGTCGTGCCCGCGCCTGTCGTTGATCCGCTTGAAGTAGTCGACGTCGATGACGATGACGCTCGCCGGGGCCCCGGTGATACGCAGCGCCGCGATAAAGCGGTTGATGCCGTGGCGATTGAGGACCTTGGTCAGCGAATCGAGCATCGCCAGCTTCTGGAACTGGAACTTCTCGTGCTCGAGCGCATCGATCTGCCGGCTCTGCGCGCTGTGCGCGCGGCGCATCTTCAGCCACTGGGACGTGGCGTACACCGCGCCCAGGACCATCCACAGGCACAGCAGGCCCATACAGGTACCACGACTCGGCGCTGATCCAGTCGCCGACGAATTCGATCCCGTCGATGCTAATGTCGTGGCGGGTACCGGTCAGGTCGCCCTGCAGGTCGATGTAGAGGAGACGGTGGCATTGCTGACGTCCGGATGTGCGTATTCCCGCGGCAGGTCGTACTGGGCCATCCACCACTCGGCCACCGTGAACTCCCTCAGGGAGATCGGGATGGAGTGCGAGAGGTCCTTGGTCGGGAGGTTGACGTAGTTGAACTTCGGCGAGTTCACGTCCTCGATCCGCGAGAACCTCGGGTCGAAATTGCGGATGGCCACGCGCAGGTACTGCGCCGTTCCGGTATAGCGGACCGCCAGGTTCAAGGTCCGGTAGCGCGACAGGTCGATGCCCCGATTGGAGGCACCGGTAGCCAGCATGTAGGCAAGCCCACAGCCCTGCTTGGTGGTCTCGCTGGGAAGCTGGCAGGCATAGTGGAGCTTGGCCCGGTCGATCCACTGCATCTTCCAGGTGCTCCGACAGCGTAATCACTGACCAGCGAATAGCTCGCGCCGTCCCGCGCCCCGTCGAGCACCAGCCGGCGTTCGGGCAGGAAGCGATGCCCGATCACGGCCATCAGCGTGATCAGGATGCCGACCATCGGGACGACTGATTGACGGGATATACGGGAGATGGAACGCGTCACGACCAACATGCCTGCCATTGGCCCCCGCTGCGCGGGAACTCCGGCAACGCTATCGGCGGCGGCACGGCCGTCTTGACCGCCCAGGGGCGGCTTTTCCGCGAAACGTGACCGGTGTCGGAAGTTCGCCGCCGAAACAGGGGTCAGAGTACCTTTGCCGACTTGTGGAACGTCGCCGAGCTGATGCCGTTCTCGCGGCACAGCTCCGGCCCGGGCGCGCCGGCCTCGGCCCGCTTGAGCACGGCGATGATCCGGCTGTCGGTGAAGCGGGACTTCTTCATGGAACCTCCTCGGGAAGGGGTACGGGAAAATTCCACTTCTGGCGTCAGCTAATGGGTGGGGGATTACCTTTTCTGCCTCTGCGCCCGGCTGCGGGAATGCACGCCGTCCTGCCCAGGAGACCGGAGACCGCGGGCGCAGGGCGGCAAGGCGGCAGGCGGCAAGGCGTGGCACAGCCTGTAGGCTTGCGTCCTCCTCCGGATGGCGACCGCCGATGCATCGACTGATTCCCTGCCTGCACCTGCTGCTCCTGCTGCTGGGCCTGACCGGCCTCACCCATGCGGCCGAACCCGACCGGCGCATCGCCATCACCATCGACGACCTGCCCAGCGGCGGGCCGGTGCGATCCCGGAACCGGTCCTGGCCACGCGCCATGCGCAGCTGATGGAGCAGCTGGTCAGCGCCGCCGTGCCGGTGGTGGGCTTCGTCAACGAGGACAAGCTCGAGATCGATGGACACGTCCAGGCCGAACGCGTGGCCATGCTGCGCGACTGGCTCGAGGCCGGGCATGAGCTGGGCAACCACACCTACAGCCACCTCGACCTGCACACGGTCGGGCTGGAGGCGTACCAGCAGGACATCCTGCGCGGCGAGCGCGTGTTGCGGCCGCTGCTGGCCGAGCGGGACGCCGCGCCCCGCTGGTTCCGGCATCCCTACCTGCGGGCGGGACAGAACGCCGCCGAACGCGCGGCGCTTGCGGATTTCCTGCACCGGCATGGCTACCGGATCGCCCCGGTCACGGTCGACAACAGCGAGTGGATCTGGGCGTCGGCCTACTCCCGCGTTCTCGATGGCGAGGTCCAGGCCGTCGATCGCGACGCGACCTGGAACGCCTGCGGCGGGGATACGTCCCCTACATGCTCAACACGGTCGACTACTACGAACGGCAGTCGCAGGCACTGCTGGGCTACGCGTTGCCGCAGGTCTGGCTGCTGCATGCCAACGAGCTCAACGCCGCGACCTACGCCAGCCTGGTGGCGGGCGTGCAACGGCGCGGCTACCGGGTGGTGGGCCTGGACGAGGCGCTGAAGGATCCCGCCTACGCCCGCGGCGAGGAAGGCTATGACGGCCGGCGCGGCCCGAGCTGGCTGCACCGCTGGGCCATGGGCGCGGGCATGCCCGAATCCTTCTATGCCGGCGAGCCGCTGGTGCCACGCTGGGTACTGGACCTTACCGGACAGGCATCGGAGTAGGCCGCCAGCGCCGGCGCTTCACGCCCCTGTCGAGCCCGGCGATCGTTCGCCACCCGCGCACGGCGACACCGTGCCGGTGGCGACGACCATTGCCCTTGGGTCCAGCGCGGGGCCGGGATGGGCCAGCGCCAGCTCAGGCCGCCAGGTCGAGCACGATCCGGCCCTTGATCTCGCCCTTGTGCATGCGGGCGAAGATGTCGTTGATGTTCTCGAGCCTGTCGGACGCCACGGTCGCGGCGACCTTGCCCTGCGCGGCGAACTCCAGCGACTCCTGCAGGTCCAGGCGGGTGCCGACGATCGAGCCGCGCACCGTGATCCCGTTGAGCACCATGCCGAAGATGTCCAGCGGGAAGGTGCCCGGCGGCAGGCCGACCAGCGACAACGTTCCGCCGCGGCGGATCATGCCCCGGCCTGTTCGAAGGCCTTGGGTGACACTGCGGTGACCAGGCCACCGTGCGCACCGCCGATTTCCTTCTTCAGGAACGCCACCGGATCGGTGGTCCGGGCGTTGACCGTGACGGTGGCACCGAGCCGCCGCGCCAGCGCCAGCTTCTCGTCGTCCACGTCCACCGCGGCCACGTTCAGGCCCATCGCCTTGGCGTACTGCACCGCCATGTGGCCAAGGCCACCGATGCCGGAAATGACGACCCACTCGCCGGGGCGGGCGTCGGTCATCTTCAGGCCCTTGTAGACGGTCACGCCCGCGCACAGCACCGGCGCGATCTCGACGAAGCCGATGTCCTTGGGCAGGTGGCCGACATAGCCGGCATTGGCCAGCGCGTACTGGGCGAAACCGCCGTTGACCGAGTAGCCGGTGTTCTGCTGCGCCTCGCACAGCGTTTCCCAGCCGCCCAGGCAGTGTTCGCAGTGGCCGCAGGCCGAGTACAGCCAGGAATGCCGACGCGGTCGCCTTCCTTGACGTGGGTGACGCCGGCGCCGACCGCGACCACGTGGCCCACGCCCTCGTGGCCCGGGATGAACGGCGGCGCCGGCTTGACCGGCCAGTCGCCTTCGGCCGCGTGCAGGTCGGTGTGGCACACCCCGCAGGCCTCGATCTTCACCAGCACATCGCCCGGTCCCGGGCGTGGTACCGCCACTTCCTCGATCACCAGCGGCTGGCCGAACGCACGCACCACCGCAGCCTTCATCGTCCTGTCCATCGCACGACTCCTCTGGGAAGGTCCGGGCACTTTACGCCCGTTCCGCGGCGTGCGTGTCGAGGCGGCGCAGGACCGCCCGGCGCGGCGTGCGCGACCAATGGCCGATGCCGCCGCCACGTTGCCGGAGGACAATGGCGGCCATGGATTCCACGCCCGACCGGCGCCTGCCCGCGCTCCCCGCCCTGTCCACCCTCGCCGCCGGTTTCGTGACCGTGCTGGTCGGCTTCGCCAGTTCGGCGGCGATCGTGTTCCAGCCGCGCAGGCGCTTGGCGCCACGCCGGCGCAGACCAGCTCGTGGATGTGGGCGCTGGGCATCGGCATGGGCCTGACCTGCATCGGCCTGTCGTGGCGCTGGAAGATGCCGGTGGTCACCGCCTGGTCCACGCCGGGCGCAGCGATGCTGGTGGCCAGCGCCGCCGGCGTGCCGATGGCCGAGGCGGTGGGCGGCTTCCTGCTGTCGGCACTGCTGATCGCCATCGCCGGCTTCTCCGGCCTGTTCGAACGCGCGCTCGGCCGCATCCCGCTGGCGCTGGCCTCGGCCATGCTCGCCGGGGTGCTGCTGCGCTTCGGCATCGACGCCTTCGCCGCGGTCGGGACCGAGCCGGCGCTGGTCCTGGCCATGCTCGGTGCGTGGTTGCTCGCGCGCCGGCTGTGGCCACGCTACGCGGTGATCCTGACCCTGCTTGCCGGCATCGCGGTGGCTGCGGCCAGTGGCCTGCTGCACACCGGCAGCCTGCGCCTGGAACTGGCCTCGCCGGTCTGGACCACGCCGCGATTCAGCCTTACCAGCGTGCGTGCTCGGCGTGGCCCTGCCGCTGTTCGTGGTGACCATGGCTTCGCAGAACGTGCCGGGCGTGGCGGTGATCCGCGCCTCCGGCTACGCGGTGCCGGTCTCGCCGGCGATCGGCTGGACCGGGGTGGCCAACCTGCTGCTGGCCCCGTTCGGCGGATTCGCGTTGAACCTGGCGGCAATCACCGCGGCGATCTGCATGGGTCCGGAGGCACATCCGGATCCGGCCAGGCGCTACATGGCGGCAGTCTGGGCGGGAATCTTCTACCTGCTGGTCGGCCTGTTCGGCGCCACAGTCGCCGGCCTGTTCGCCGCGTTCCCGCACGCGCTGGTGGTGGGGATCGCCGGTATCGCACTGCTCGGCACGCTGGGCGGCAGCCTTGCCACGGCACTGCGCGAAGAAGACGAACGGGAAGCGGCGCTGGTCACTTTCCTGGTCACCGCCTCGGGACTGGCCCTGCTCGGAATCGGCGCGGCGTTCTGGGGCCTTACCGCCGGGGTCGTCGTGCGTTGGGTACTCAGCCACCGCGACAGTCGCTGAGCATCGCACGACGCAGCCACGCAGCCGATGTCGCCGCGATCGATCCGGGTGAATGCCGCGCACGACGTGCCGGCAGTCATGTGCCAGCCGCGCACCTGCTCATTTGCTGTGGCCGGAAAGACATAAGAAACGCATCGGTCGATGTGGACGCAGGCAGGCGCGGGTCAATAGATTCCAACACGGGAATACACCAGGGCGCTTCGCGGTAGCGACGCGGCTGGGACAAGCCGCCCGTCATCTGCTCGCTCGGAGAAACCAATGCCGTTCTCTTCCTCTGCCGTTGCGCGACCAGCGCAGCGTCGGGCGGTTCTTGCCCTCGTTATCGGCACCATCCTCGCCTCTCCGGCTTTCGCGCAGACGACCGGTACGACTGCAGCAGGTGAGGGCGCACCGGACGCCATCGCCAGCGCTGCCGCCGCCAGTGGTGCCGCCACCACCCTCGATGCCCTGACCGTCACCGGTGCGCGCGTCAGCGGCCGCACGGTGGAGAACAGTCCGTCGCCGATCGATGTCATCAGCGCGACCGAGATCGCCACCACCAACAAGGTCGACGTGCTCGACGTGCTCAACGCGACCGTGCCGTCGTGGAATACCCCCATCCGCGGCGGCACCTCCGGCCACGGGAGCATGGTCCGCGCGGGGCAACTGCGCGGACTGAGCCCGAACCACACGCTCGTCCTGGTCAACGGCAAGCGCTGGCACCCGACCGCGCTGCTGACCGCTGGCGGCCTGACCGGGCAGGCGCCGGTCGACCTGGGGCTAATCCCGAATGGTGTGATCGAGCGCATCGAAGTGCTGCGTGACGGCGCTTCGGCGATCTACGGCTCGGATGCGATCGCCGGCGTGGTCAACATCATCACCGACAAGTCCGCCGAAGGCGGCGAAGCCTCGTTCCGGGCCGGCCAGTACTTCAAGGGCGACGGAATGACCAAGGTCGGCGTCGCCAGCGCCGGTTTCGGCTGGGGTGAGCGCGGGCATGTGCGCCTGACCGGGCAGTTCAGCGATGCCGACCCCACGGTGACCACTACCCCGGTCCCACCTGAGTACCTGTTCTACTTCCCGCGTGGCGCGAACGGGAACGCCGTGCTGCCGGTGACGGCAACCGGGGCGCCGCATGCCACCAACGGCTACCTGCTGCCGCGGGGTGCCACTCCGGATCCGCGCGAAGCCACGCGCGACAGCAATGTGCAGAAGATTTCAGGAAACCGCGAGACCGAACTGCGGACACTGAGCCTGGATGCCGGTCACGAGCTTGGCGAGTCGGCGGATTTCTATGCATTCCTCAACTACTCGCAACGTTCGTCCCAGGCTCCACAGAACTACCGCCCGGCCTACCGCGACGAAACCGTGCGCGCGATCTTCCCCGATGGCTACGCGCCCAAGGACGAACTGGACGAGAAGGACTTCGGCACCATCGTCGGCATACGGGGACTGACCGCCTCCGGCTGGAGCTGGGACCTGAGCAGCGTCTACGGCGAAGACCGCATGCGCTGGTACATGCACAACGACCTCAATCCGACCTGTGGTATGGCCAGCCAGACCAGCTTCTACATCGGCCAGCTACGCCATACGGCGTGGACCAACAACTTCGACCTGCAGCGTTCCTTCGACGTCGGCTCCTGGCCGAACCACTGCAGTTCGCCACAGGGCTCGAGTATCGTCATTCGGCCTACCAGCGCGGCAACGGCGACCTGCAGTCCTATACCCACGGTGGCGTCCCGGTCCTCGACGGACCCAACGCGGGGCGGCCGCTGCCTCCCAGCGCCGGCTACAGCCAGTCGCAGCCCGGCTATCACCCGCGCGACAACATCGACACTTCGCGCGACAGCTATGCGGGCTACGTAAGCGTTTCGATCAATCCGCTTTCGCACTGGGTCATCGACTTGGCCGCGCGCTACGAACACTACTCCGACTTCGGCGGCGCCGAGGCCCTGCGGCTGTCCAGCCGCTACGAGATCAACGACCACTTTGCGGTGCGTGGCACCGTCAGCAACGGCTTCCAGGCGCCGGTACTGCAGGCACCGTCGTTCAAGACTTCGGTGTCTTCGCCAACCTTCGTGACCCATACCCTTACCACCGACTCGCCTGAAGGCATCGCCCCGGCGCCAAGCCGCTGGAGCCCGAGGAATCAGTCAACTACGCCCTCGGCCTGGTATACGCGCCGTCGGACAGCTTCAACATCGCCGTGGATGTCTACCGCATCGATGTGGACAACCGCATCGCCGCGGCGACCACGTTCGGGGAATCGCTCTACCGTGGCTCCGGGCCGCTGCTGGTGGCTGCTGGCCTGGCGGCCGGCGACCGCGTGAACTACCTGATCAACGCCGCCAATACGCGTACCGAGGGCGTGGACGTAACCCCGGAGAAGCGCTTCGATCTGGCCGAGCACGGCAACCTGACCCTGACCGCCGCGGCGAACTACAACGACGCCAAGCTGCGCAGCGTAGCCGTCACCCCGCCGGTACTCGCCTCGCTGAACATCCCGGTCTTCAGCCAAGGCCGACGAGAACCAGCTGCTTTACCTGTCGCCGAAGAGCAAGGAGATCCTCTCCGCCAACTGGCAGACGGAACGCGTGGGATTGCTGTTGCGCTTCACCCACTACGGGGACCTGCAGCGCTACGGCTCGCCCGCGGTGGTGCCCGCCACCGGACCGTATGCCGGCCAGAACCAGATCAGCTACGACATCGGTTCGGTCTGGCTCACCGACATCAGCTTCGATTTCCGGTTTGACGAACACTGGAGCGTGCAGGCGACGGTGACCAACCTGTTCGATCGCAAGCCGGACAAGCTGCCGGCACCGCTGGTCGGGACCAACCAGTACTACGCCTACGCCACCAACGGGCCGCTGTCCGGTGACGGTGGTTTCTCCTCGCTGAGCGCCCGCTACCAGTGGTAGGAGCGCAACGCCGCGACACCCCGCGCGGCGCGCGGCTCGCGCCCTTGGCAACCAACTGCTTGCATTCACGAACACTGGAGGAAACATGGACAGACGCGACTTCCTGAAGGCGGCCGGCATCAATGCCGGCGCCTTGGCAGTAGGCATGGGGCTGGGCGCGGCGCCAGTGGCGGCCAACGGGCAACGGGCGGCACGCGCGAACCCGGCGGGTGGTGCGTCAGACATCGCCGTAGTGGGCGCCGGTGCGTTTGGTGGCTGGACCGCGCTCTACCTGCGCGAGCAGGGCCATGCCGTGGCGCTGGTGGACCAGTACGGCGCGGGAAATGCGCTCGCCAGCTCTGGTGGCGAGAGCCGGCAGATCCGCGCCGGCTACGGCGAGCGCGAGCTCTACACGCGCTGGGTGCTGCAGGCCTTCGAACGCTGGGAAGCACGGCAGGCCGAGTGGGGCCGCAAGCTTTTCTACAGGACCGGGCAGCTGTCACTGGCCGATGCTTGGAGCACGTCGCTGGCGTCGACGCGCGGCAGTTTCGACCGGTTGCAAGTCCCCTACGAGGTGCTCGACCTGGACGAGGTGCGCAGGCGCTTCCCGCAGATCGCCACCCATGATGCCGCGTTCGGGTTCTACACCCCGACCACCGGCGTGCTCAAGGCGCGCGAGGGTTGTGTCGCGGTCGCGGACGCCTTCGCGCGTCAGGGCGGAACCGTGCTCGATGCCCGCGTCGAACCGGGCCGGCGCCGGGGCCGGACCCTGCTCGAGCTCAAGCGCGCCGATGGCGGCACCGTCCAGGCCAGCCAGTTCGTGTTCGCGCTCGGACCGTGGTTGCCGAAAGTGTTCCCCGCGCTTCTCGGCAGGAAGATCCAGTCACCGCGGCGGGCGGTGTTCTTCGTGGCCACGCCGCCGGGTGACAACAGCTACTCGTATCCGAACTTTCCAACCTGGTCGGCCGGCGGAGCATACGGGTTTCCCAGCGTCGAAGGTCGCGGCTTCAAGCTGGCGCCCAGGATCGACGAAGTGCTGGTCGATCCGGATACGCAGGACCGCCACGTGAAGCCGCACGAGCTGGCGGCGGCGCGGGAATTCGTCGCCCGCTGGTTCCCCGGCCTCCGCGACCAGCCGCTGGTCGATGCGCGCATCTGCCAGTACGAGAACAGCGTCGACTCGAACCTGATCGTCGACCGCCACCCCGAGTTCGACAACGTATGGGTGGTAGGGGTGGCTCCGGCCACGGCTACAAGCACGGGATCGTGCTTGGCGAGTACGTGGCCAACCGGGTGACCGGCCGGCCGGTCGACGACTCGATTGCCGACACCTTGCGGATCAAGGCGGAGGAGTTCGCCACCGGCTAGCAGGACACCGCAGCGGCGGATCGCATCGCCGGCCACGCCGGGCTGAAGCGCTATCCCCACGGTCGCGAGGGCGGGCTGATGAAGCTCGTCGCCGAGGTGGTGGGGATGGAGGGCGACGCGCGCACGCTGGATGGCGCCATCTATCTGATCGATCCGTCCTCGGTCTTCCCCGAGTCGGTGGCGCTCAAGCGCCAGTGCGTCATCCACGGCAAGCCGTTCATCTCCACCGGGGCCAGTGCGCGACTGGATGCGGTGCTGGCAGGCGGCGGTGTAGGCCGGCGTGTTCTACCTTACCATCGGCCTGTTCGGCGCGACCGCCGCCGGACTGTTCGCCGCGTTCCCGCACGCGCTGGTGCTGGCCATCGCCGGCATCGCCCTGCTCGGCACCCTCGGCGGCAGCCTGGCTGCGACGCGGGTCGACGAGGCCGAACGCGAAGCCGCGCTGGTCACCTTCCTTATCACCGCCTCGGGCCTTACCATGCTCGGCATCGGGGCCGCGTTCTGGGGGCTGGTCGCCGGCGTGGTAGTGCGCGTGGTGCTGCGTCCGCGTCGCTGGGCGCGGCGACGCGGACGGACGCGGCGGAGACGGCGCCGCGCATTTCCTGTTGCCTGATCGTCATGTGCGGAAGCGGTTTCCGGCATGGACGTTGCCACGCGGCGTTGCCTAGATTCGGTGTGGTCGTCACCCGACCGGCCGGCGCCACCGCGCCGGCGTCCCGCCCCCCACACCGACCCCGCCTCCATGACCCAGCCTTCCCGCCCGGCGGCGTTCCACCGCCGGCTTGCCCTCGCTTTCGCCGTGTCCCAGGCACTTGCCCTGCCGGCTCTCGCCGCCGAGGTCGATGCCGCGGCCAGTGCTGATGCCGACAGCGGCCGCACGACCACCACCACCCTCGATTCGCTGGTGGTCACCGGCGCGCGCGTGGCCGAGGCCGACATCGCCATCGGCCTGGATATATCCGCAACACCATCGCCATCGACCACCGGGCGTTGCTCTCGGCACCGGCCGGCATTTCCGGGCTGAAGATGCTGGAGTCGCTGCCGGGCTTCAACGTGCAGGCCAACGACGCACTGGGCCTGTACGAGTTCGGCAACTCGGTGTTCGTGCGCGCCTTCGGCTTCCGCCAGATCGGCTTCGTCCTCGACGGTATCCCGCTCGGCCGCGCCGACCAGTTCGGCGGCAGCCCGGTGTTCCGCTACGTCGACAACGAGACCACCTGGCGGGTGACCGCCTCGCAGGGCGCCGGCGACGTGTCCGCGCCCAGCTACGCCTCGCTGGGCCCGATCGTGCAGTACCAGACCCTGGCGCCGGCGGAGCAGGCGGGCGTGCAGCTGTCGCAGACCTTCGGCTCGGACGACCTCAGCCGCAGCTTCATCAAGCTCGAGAGCGGCGAGCACCGCGGCTTCTCCGGCTACCTGGGCCGCTCCAAGATCGACAGCGACCTGTGGCGCGGTCCGGGCACCATCGACCGCGAGCACATCGAAGGAAAGGCGCGCTACCGCTGGGATGGCGGCACGCTCGACCTCAAGGTCGTACACAACGACTTCTTCGACTACGACACCCCGTCGATCAGCAAGGCCCAGTACCTGGGCACCGCCAACGATCCGTTCGGGCGCAGCGGCCGCGAGTTCGGCTACCTCGGCTACGTGCCGTCGCTGCCGCCGACCGTGCCCGGCGTGGCCTACAGCAACAGCGGCTACAACCAGTACTACCAGCAGGCGATCAACCAGCGCACCGATACCCTGTACGGGCTCGACGGCCACTTCGTGCTCAGCCCGGACGTGGAACTGCGCGGCACCGCCTACTACGAGGACAAGGACGGCTACGGCGTATCACCCGAGGCATACGCGACCTCGCTGGCCAGCCACAGGGCGCAGCGCTCGATCATTCCCGGCCTGTATGCGCCGCTGGGCCTGCAGTACGGCCTGTCCACCGTCGCCGGCACCCGCCAGGCGCGCTGGCCGGGGTGGCCTTACAGCTGGGTTCGCACAGCCTCGATGCCGGCCTGTGGCGCGAGCGCGACCGCTATCACCGCACCCAGGCCCGCTACAACCAAGGTCGGCGGCAATCCCGCCGGGCAGCCGCTGCTGGACCAGCCCGTGCACCTGCAGCGCGATTTCTGGTCGACCCGCACCAGCACCCAGCTGCACCTGAAGGACACCTGGCGCCTGCTCGACGACCGCCTGACGATCGACTATGGCGCCAAGGCGCTGGACCTGGAGTACGAGATCGAGGGCCAGCGCAATCCGGCCGACTACATCGCCGGTCGCCGGCCGCTGATCCGCGACCGCTGGAAGGACGGCTTCCTGCCGCAGGCCGGCGCGGTCTACAGCTTCGACCGCCAGCAGCTGTTCGCATCCTGGTCGCAGACCATGGCGCTGCCGCAGGGCGCCGACGACATCTATTCGCTGGCCAGCCCCGGCGCGCCCGGTCCGGAAGCGGAGACCGCGCAGAACCTCGAGTTCGGGCTGCGCACCAACCGCGAGACCTTCAACGGCGTGCTGGCCGTGTACGGCTCGCAGTTCGACGATCGCCTGCAGTCCTACGCCGCGCCGGTGCCGGGCAGCGGCACCACCGAGACGTACTTCCAGAACGTGGGCACGGTGACCGCGTTCGGCGCGGAGGGCAGCGGCGTGTGGAAGCCGCGCGCGCTCGGCGACCGGGTCGCGTTCAACGGCAACCTGAGCTGGAACAACGCCACCTTCCGCGACGACTTCTCCACCTTCGACATCGCCGGCAACCACGTGCCCGACAGCCCCGAATGGCTGTCGCAGGCCGGGGTGACCTGAAGCCGGGCAGTGGGGCGTGCTGAACCTGTCGGCGCGCTACGTCGGCGAGCGCTACAGCAACTACACCAACACCGAATCGGTCGGCGGCTACACGGTCTGGAACGCCTACATCGACCTCGGCGGCGCGGCCTTCGGCGAAGGGCTGCTGCGGTACGTCCGGCTGCGCTTCAACGTCGACAACCTGTTCGACCGCGACTACCTTGGCACGATCAATCCGGTCGTCAGCGGCCCGGCCACCTACCGGCCCGGACCGGACCGCACCTGGCAGGTCACGCTGAGCGTGGCGCTCTGACCGGCCATCGTTCGCACCTGGGGAAGCCGTGTCGAAGAGAACGTCGCCGTTGCGCGTGCTGCCGGGGCTGATGCTGGCCGCATGCCTGTCCTCCACCGCCGCCGCGCAGGAGCCGGGCGCGGAGGTGCTGGCGCTGCACCAGCGCCTCCTCGCCCCACACGCACCTGGACACGCCGGCCAACTTCGGCCGGCCGGGCTGGAGCCTGCTCGATGACCACCACGAGGAAGGCGACTTCTCCCAGGTCGACTATCCGCGCATGCGCGAAGGTGGGCTCGACGGCGGCTTCTGGGCGATCTACACCAGCCAGGGGCGAACGCAGCCCGGCCGGCGACCGCAAGGCCCGCGACCACGCGCTGGGCCGGCTGGTGCAGATCCGCGAGATGCTGGCGCGGCATCCGCAGCAGTTCGAGCTGGCGCTGACCCCGGACGATGCGCGACGCATCGCCGGCGCCGGCCGGCAGGTGGTGTTCATCTCGATGGAGAACGCCGCGCCGCTGGCCGCCGATCCCGGCCTGCTGGCGTTCTTCCACGCCCAGGGCCTGCGCATGCTGGGCATCACCCACATCGGCAACAACGCCTTCGGCGACTCCTCCAATCCGCGCCCGGGCGAAAACGCCGAATGGAACGGGCTGAGCCCGGCCGGCCGCGCGCTGGTCGCCGAAGCCAACCGGCTGGGCATCCTGCTCGACCAGTCGCACTCCTCCGATGCGGTGTTCGACCAGCTGATCGAGTTGTCGGCGGTGCCGTTCGTGCTCTCGCACAGTTCGGCCGACGCCATCCACGAGCATCCACGCAACATCGACGACGCGCGCCTGCGCAGGCTGGCCGCGCACGGCGGGGTCATCCAGGTCAACGCGCTCGGTGCCTACCTTATCGATACGCCGCCGAACCCGGAGCGCCAAGCCGCGCTGCGTGAACTGCACCAAGGCCAGCGAGCACGCCGCCGGCCCGGCGCAGCTGCGCGAGCTGGCCGCACGGCGGCAGGCGATCGAGCAGCGCTTCCCGCTGCCCAGGCCACCTTCGACGACTACATGGCCCACCTGCTGCACATCCTCGAAGTGGCCGGGCCGGACCATGTCGGCATCGGCGCGGACTGGGACGGCGGCGGCGGCGTGGATGGCCTCTCCGACGTCTCGCAGATCCCGCGGATCACCGCGCGGCTGCTGCAGGCCGGCTACGACGAACGGCAGATCGCCGGCATCTGGAGCGGCAACGTCCTGCGCATCCTCGGCCAGGCGCAGGCCCATGCGGCCGCCCTGGCCGCCCGCGACGCCGCTACACCCAAGGCGCCCTGATCCGCGGCCCCCTGCTTCGCCGAGCCTGCATCCGGCTGGGGCGGCATGCGGCGGCGCGGTTAGACTTGCAGCCCCTTCCGAAGCGCGAGCAGCCTCCATGCGTCTGGGCCTTACTGCCGCCAACCGCCTGCACCACGCCACCGAGGACGCGGCGCTGTTCCGCTGGCTGCGCGCCTGCGAACCGGGGATCCGCGAGCTGGGACTGGAACTGCATGCGGTCGGGCGCACCCACGACGCGATCGCCGCCGCCGGCATGCTCGCCGGCCACGCCGGGCTGAAGCGCTATCCCTACGGTCGCGAGGGCGGGCTGATGAAGCTCGTCGCCGAGGTGGTGGGGATGGAGGGCGACGCGCGCACGCTGGATGGCGCCATCTACCTGATCGATCCGGTCGATCCGTCCTCGATCTTCCCCGAGGCGGTGGCGCTCAAGCGCCAGTGCGTGATCCACGGCAAGCCGTTCATCTCCACCGTGGCCAGTGCGCGCGACTGGATCGAGAACGAGCGCATCCATGCCGGCCTACCGGCCCCGGACCCGCGCGCCGACCACCTGCATGCGTTCGAATCGCAGACCGTGGCGCTGATCGCGCACGACGCGATGAAGCCGCAGATGCTGGCCTTCGCGTCCGAGCACTACGACGTGCTGTCGCGGTTCGCCCGGCGAGTGGCCACCGGCACCACCGGCCAGCGCCTGAACGAGATGGCCTGGAGCCGCGGCTGGCCGCAGGGCACGCCGTGGGTGCACCGTTTCCTCAGCGGGCCGATGGGCGGCGACGCGCAGATCGCCGACCTGGTGCTGGAGCACCGCTGCCAGCGCGCGGTGTTCTTCGAGGATCCGCACGTGGCGCGCCAGCACGAGGCCGACATCCAGCTGCTCGAACGCGCGGTGACCACGGTCACCGACGAGGCGGTGTGCATCACGTCCCCGGTGGTGGCCGCACGCTGGGTCGCAGCCGCGCGCCGGCGCGCACAGCTGCGCGCCGGCTGAGCCGGTCGCCGGAAAACGAACGCCATGTGCGTGGTCGCCTTCGCTCAACACGCACCCGCGCTGGCGCCTGCTGCTGGTCGGCAACCGCGACGAATTCCACGCGCGCCCGACCGCGCCGCTGGCGCGCTGGGACGATGGTTCCGGGATCGTCGCCGGCCGCGACCTGGAGGCCGGCGGCACCTTACTGGGTATCGACGCCCGCGGCCGCTGCGCGCTGGTGACCAACGTGCGCGACTTCAGCCGCCCGCAGGACGGGCTCTCGCGTGGCCTGCTCGCCAGCGACTACCTGCGTGGCGACGAAGGCGCGGCGGCGCGCGCGGAGGCACTGCTCGGCACGGCGTCGGACTATCGCCCCTTCAACCTGCTGCTGGCCGATCCGCAGGCCTGCCGCTGGGTCGGCAACCTGCCGCAGGCGCGCATGGCCACGCCGGAGCCGGGGTGCACGTGCTCTCCAATGCGCAGCTCGACACGCCGTGGCCGAAGGCGGCGACGCTGGGCGCACGCCTGCGCGACTGGCTCGACGCCGGCGGCGATGACGACTTCGCGCCCCTGTTCGCCGCGCTCGCCGACGACCGCACCTGGCCCGACGCGCAGCTGCCCGACACCGGCATCGGCCTGGACCGCGAGCGCTGGCTGTCGTCGGCCTTCATCCGCGGCCAGGACTACGGCACGCGCGCCAGCACGGTGGTCGCGCTCGACGCGCAGGGTCGGGGCATGATCGTCGAGCGGCGCTGGGGACCGATGGGCGTGCCGCGGGGCGAAACGCGACTGGCGATCGGCGCGGCGCCGGGCTGAGCCCAACGGCGCATCGCATGCCGCGACGCCGTCACCCCGCGGGTGATCATGGCGGCAGATCGACGTCGCGTTCACCGGGCTGAATATTCACCGACGACACACGCGCCTGTTCACGGCGCGCTGAAGCAGCGCGCGGCACGGTGCCCGCTCCGGACCACTGGAGAATCCCCGATGAAGTCGCGCCTTTCCTACGCCCCGTTCGTCGCCGCCCTGATCGCCACCGGTGGCCTTGCCGTGCCTGCCTTCGCCGCCACCAGCCTGAGCGAACCGCAGGTGCGCGAGTTGCTGGGCAAACAGGGCTATACCCGCATCGACGATCTCGAGTTCGAGGACGGCATGTGGGAAACCGACGCCACCAGCGCGGACGGCAACCGCGTCGACCTGCGCGTGGACGCCAGCGGCAAGGTCTATGCCGAGGACGTGGTCTCCACCTTCACCGCCGAGGACATCGAGGCCAAGGTCACCGCGGCCGGCTACTCCAAGGTGCATGACGTCGACTACGACGACGGCGTGTGGAAGGCCGAGGCCGAGCGCGCCGACGGCAACAACATCGAAGTCCGCGTCGACGCGAAGTCCGGCCGGATCCTGGCGGTGGAGAACGACTGATCCCCGTCGGCGGCAAGCCCGCTCCCAGCGCAAGACGCGGAGCGGGCATTGCCTCTTCGGCGTGCGTTCCGGCAAACGCGGCGACGCGCGTCGCGAGGCCGGGGCATGCGGCAACCTGCGCTACGGTGCTTGCACCCGCGCATGGCGCCAGCCCACGGCCCATGCGCACGCCAGCAGCAGCGCGGCCACGAACCACGGCGCGCCCGGCAGCTGCGCCGGTGCGTGCGCGCCGACGAACAGTGCGAACACGTTGGCGAACAGCATCGGTCCGACGATGCCGGCCAAGGCTGGTCAGGCTCATCAGCGCACCCTGGATGCGCCCCTGTACCTGGGGCCCGACCTGGCGGGTGATCATCGCCTGCGTCGCCGGCGCGGCCAGCGCCCACAGCGCGCTCACCGGCAGGCCGGCAACGAACAGCCAGCCACTGTCGGCCAAGGCCGTAGACGGTGAAGCCGACCACGCCGCAGGCCAGTCCGAACAGCAGCGTGCGCCGCTCGCCCAGGACCTTGACCGTGCGCCCGACCAGCCCGGCGTTGACCACGATGCTGAGCACGCCGACCAGCGCCAGCACCCAGCTCACCTCGCGCGGGCCCCAGTGGTAGCGGTAGTCGGCGAACAGCACGAAGATGCTCGGATACACGTAGTGCGCCAGGTTGGTAGGAATACCACCGCGGCTAAGGCCGAACACCTGCGGATAGCTGCGCAGCAGGGTGAGCGCGCCGAACGGATTGGCGTGCGAGGTGTCGAAGCGCGGCGTGCGCCGCTCGACCGGCAGCGATTCGGGCAGCACGAACCAGCCGTACAGGAAGTTCAGCAGTGCCAGTCCGGCGGCGAACCAGAACGGCAGGCGCAGGTCGATCCCGCCCAGCCAGCCGCCGACCAGCGGGCCGACCACGAAGCCTGGGCCGAATGCCGCGCCGATCATGCCGAAGCTCTTGGCCCGTTTTTCCGGCGCGGTGACGTCGGCGATGTAGGCGTTGGCGGTGGTGAAGCTGGCGGAAGCAATACCGGAGATGATCCGCCCGACCAGCAGCATCGGCAGCGAGTTGGCTGGGCCATGAACACGAAGTCCAGGCCCAGCCCGAGGCAGGAGAACAGGATCACCGGGCGGCGGCCGTAGCGGTCCGACAGCGCGCCCTGCACCGGCGTGGACACGAACTGCACCGCGGCGAAGACCATGCCGAACACGCCGACCCAGCGCGCGGCGCTGGCCACGTCGCCGCCGGTGAAGTCCTCCACCAAGGTGCGGCAGCACCGGAATGATCACGCCGAACGACAGCACGTCGATCAGCACGGTGATGAAGATGAAGACCAGCGCCGCGCGTCGCGCGCCGGGCGGGTGCTGCACGGGGAATCCACGCTTGTGCCTTCCTGTCGGGAGCCGGTGCGGCCACGCGCGAACGACGCGCACCGCCTGCCGGAAGGCGCGCAGTCTAACCCGCGTGGGTGGAGCCGCTGCCTACAGCGGCGACACCGCGATGGTCTGCACGAGGGCGTGGGTCGCGCCCGGCGCCAGTTCGACCACGTCCGGGCCGGCGTTGGCCGCTTCCAGCAGACGAACTGGCGCCAGTGCGGGCCGACATCGGCCATCTTCGCCGCGGCGGCTTCGCCCGGGTTCCACACGATCGCGGTGCGGCCGTCGCGCACCTGCACGTCGATGCGGCGGCGCAGGCCCGGATCGACCAGCCGGTACTGGCCGCCGGCGCCGGGGAACAGGCGGTCGGCACGGCCGGGATCGCGCGGGTCGTGCAGGTCCCACTCGCCCACCTGGACGTGGCGGTTGCCGTTGTCGTTCTTGTCGTGGAACGGCAACCCGGCCAGGCCTTCGATCCGCACCTTCGCCACGTCGGCGACGTGGAAGTAGTTGTGCAGGGCCTCGGTGAAGCGCACGGTCGCGCCGCTGGTGTTGGTGGTGACCAAGGCGCTGTTCCAGCTGCGGCCGATGCGCAGCTGCATGCGCAGGCCCAGCGCCAAGGTCCTGCAGCGGCGGTGGCTCCAGCTCCAGGACCACGGTGCCGTCGGCCTCGCGTTGCGCGGCCACCAGCTGCCACGGCAGGGTGCGCACGAACCCGTGTGCCGGCACCTCGTTCGACTGCCTGGCGGGCCGAAATAGGGCCAGCACACCGGCGCGCCGCCGCGGATCGGGGTCGGCAGCGCCGCCCGCTGCGGCGACAGCCAGAACACGTCTTCCTTACCGGCCGGCGCGAACGACACCACCTTACCGCCGAACAGCGACACCGCCGCCTTCGCCAGCGGCGTGTCGACCCGCAGCACATCCAGTCCCCAAGGTGCCCATACTCAGGCCTTCGACGTGGTGCATCCTGTTCAGTGCCTTGGGGGTGATGGGTGAGGGCGATTGCAGCAACGCAGGATACGCGGCGGGCAGCGTGAACGCGGTGCTCGGCGGCAACACCGCCGGCCCGCTTGCGCCGCGCAATGCATCGAGGATGCGCTGGCCGGCGCGGCCATCGACCGGCTGCAGGCCCAGCCGCGCCTGCTCGGCGGCGATGGCCTTACGGGTGGCGGTGCCGACCATGCCGTCGGCCTTACCGATGGCGTGGCCGCGCGCCAGCAGCAGCGCCTGCAGTTCCTTGCGCTGGACGCGCGACAGCCCGGGATCGTCGGTCGGCTAAGGCCGTGGCGATGCCGGCGCCGCCGCGCAGGCGGTCGGCCAGCGTGGCGATGGCCAGCGCGTAGCTCTCGGCGGCGTTGTAGGCGTAGATCGCGTCGTAGTTGCCGAAGGCGATGAAGGCCGGCCCCCGCGCCAGCGGGCAGCAGCAGCGCAGCAGGTGCCTGCGACGGTGCGATGGCGCCGCCATCGACGCGCACGATGCCGGCGGCGACCCACTCGGCCAGTGGCCGCTTGCCCTTGCGCCCGGCCCGCGACGTATCGAAGTTGCGCGGCAGCTTCACCTCGTAGCCCTGCGTTGCCCCGGCGTCCAGCCGGCGCGCACCAAGGTAATTGGCGGTGGAGGCGAGCGCGTCGGGGATGCTGCCGACCAGGTCACGGCGGCCATCGCCATCGCCATCCACGGCGATGCGCGCATACGTGCTCGGGATGAACTGGGTCTGGCCGAACGCACCGGCCCATGAACCGGTGAGCTGCGGATCGGCCAGGTCGCCGGAGTGCAGCAGTGAGAGCAGGGCGAGGAACTCGCCACGGAAGAAGTCCTGGCGCCTGCCCTCGCAGGCCAGCGTGGCCAGCGACACACGCAGCGGGCGCTTGCCGGTGACGCGGCCGTAGTCGCTTTCCACGCCCCACACCGCCACCACGGCTTCGGGATCGACGCCGTACTGCGCCTGCAGTCGCGCCAGCAGCTCGCGATGCGCGGCCAGCATCGCCCGGCCGTCGGCCACGCGCTGCTCGTCGACCAGCCCGGCCAGGTAGTCCCAGATCGGCGTAGTGAACTCCGGCTGCGCGTCCAGCAGCGGCAACACCGTGCGGTCGGGCTGCAGGTCGGCGGTGTAGCGGGCGAAGCTGGCCGCGTCGATGCCGCGCGCGGCGGCCTGTGGCTGCATCGCCGCCAGGCAGCGCGCGAACGCGGCATCCTGCGCCAGCGTCGGCGCCGATGCGGCGAGCAGCAATGCCGGCAGCACGAAGCGGATGGGTGTCTTCATCGGAACGTGGGGGTGCATGACCGTCTCCTTGGCGTGCGACGGCATTGTAGGCCGGCGTCGCAGGCACCGCCCCTCCACGCGCAGGTCAGGCGTGGTCGCCGTCGCGGTAGTACCAGTGCGTGCCGATCCGCTCGAAGCGGCTGCGCTCGACCAAGGCGCTGCGCGCGGCCGCCGCCGACGCGGAAGCGGGCGACGAACTCGACCTCGGCGGTGTCGGCGCCCGTGGCGCGGTGCGATTTCACTTCCAGGCCGAGCCACGCGGTACGTACGCCCGGTGCCTCGTCCAGGCCCAGCCCGTCGGCGGCCGGCCGCGTGTCCGGATGCCAGCTCGCCAGCAGGTAGTCGCGCAGCTCCAGCACGTAGGCGCTGTAGCGCGAGCGCATCAGCGCCTCGGCATCGGGCACCGGCTCGCCGCCATGCCAGCGGCCGCAGCACTGCGGATACGCGCGGCCGCTGCCGCAGGGACAGGATTCGGCCACCACGTGCGGCTCAGCGCCGGCCGGATTCGATGAAGCGCAGGAACTCGGCGCGGGTGCGCGCATCCTCGCGGAAGCTGCCGAGCATCTTCGAGGTGACCATGCTCACCCCGCGCTTGTGGATGCCGCGGGTGGTCATGCACTCGTGCACGCCCTCGACCACCACGCCCACGCCCAGCGGATGCAGCACTTCCTGGATGCACTGGGCGATCTGCGCGGTCATCTTTTCCTGCACCTTATGGAAGCGGCGCGCGTAGGTCTCCACGACCCGGGCCAGCTTGCTGATCCCGACCACCTTGCCGTCGGGCAGGTAGCCTACATGCACGCGGCCGATGATCGGCGCCATGTGGTGCTCGCAGTGGCTTTCGTACTCGATGTCGCGCAGCACGATCATCTCGTCGTAGCCGGCGACTTCCTCGAAGGTGCGCTCCAGGTAGGCGCGCGGATCCTCGCGATAGCCGCTGAACCAGTCGCCGTAGGCCTCGGCCACGCGCTTGGGGGTGTCGAGCAGGCCTTCGCGCGCGGGGTCTTCGCCGGCCCAGCGCAGCAGGGTGCGGATGGCGTCCTCGGCCTGCGCCTGGGTGACGGGGGCGGACGTGTCCTTGGTCGGTCATGGCTGGGGCACCGATGGCGGGGCGTGCATCGTACCCGAGTCGCCGCTTGCGGCCGGCATTCGCGCCCGCCCCTGGCCCGCGGCCGGCGGCGCCCGCTCAGACCAGCGAGGAAGCGTTCTTCAGGACCAAGGTCGCAGGCCTGGTCCTTGATCGAGTCGGGCACCGAGTCGAAGGTGAACGACTTGCCGTCGCTGCCCTGCAGGACGCCCTTGAGGCCGCGCTGGTAACCGGGGTCCTTCTGCGCCTTGGCCGGTGCCGACAGGCCCCATTGGCCAGCAGCCTGTTGCCGACCGAAGCCACCGCGTCGCCGCCGAGATACTTGCGCTTGACGCAGTACTGCAGCACGCCGGCGGCATTGCCGGCGGTGTCGGCGCTGATGCCCGGCAGGGACAGGCCGGGGACGCCGGGGATGCCGGCCAAGGCCGCCGGCCTTGCTGGCCGCGCTGGCGGCCTTGGGGGTGGGCAGGACCTTCTCGACACCCTTGGGGTCGACGGCGGCGGCGGTGGCGGCCAACGCCAGCAGCGCCGCGCCGATGAGGATGCGCAGGGACATGTCGTTCTCCTCGGTGGCCGGGCCAGCGGCCGGCCCGGGCGATCGAGTCTGGTCGCCGTCCGCTTACGCCGGCGTCAAGGCGCAAGGATCCGCACCATGACCTCCCGCATGGTCCAAGGCCGGCACTTGGGCGCAGAATTGCCGCCAATCCCGATTCGAGGCTCCACCATGCGTCCCGCTTCCGCCCTGACCCCCTTGCCCTCGCCCTGTCGCTGGTCCTGCTGGCGCCGGGCTGCTCCAAGCCCGCCGGCGACACCGCCGCCCCGGCCCCGGCCGCGACACCCGCCGCCCCGACCGCCGAGCAGATCAAGGCCGAGTCCGAGCGCCTCAACGCCTGGTTCGACACCAAGTACGAGGAGCAGCTGCAGTTCAGCCCGATCCAGCTCTCGTTCCAGGGCCGCAAGGAACTGAACGACCAGCTCGACGACATGTCCGAAGCCGGCGTGCGCAAGCAGCTGGCGTGGCTGGAAGCGTCGGTCAAGGAGATGGAGTCGACCTTCGACCGCGCCAGGCTGAACCCGGAAACCCAGCTGTCCTGGGACCTGTGGAAGCGCCAGTACGAGGACGCGCGCGACGGCCTGCCGTTCCTGCTCGACGGCTATCCGTTCGACCAGATGAGCGGCATGCAGAACCTGGTGCCGACCTTCCTGATCAACTTCCACAAGGTCGAAGACGAGAAGGACTACCTTACCTACGTCTCGCGCCTGCAGAAGGTGCCGGCGCTGTTCGACCAGCTGCTCGAGCGCGCCCGCGCATCGTCGGCGCAGGACATCCGTCCGCCGAAGTTCGCCTGAAGGCGTGATCGACCAGTCGAAGAAGGTCGTCGCCGGCGCCCCGTTCAGCGAGGGTGCCGACAGCGCGCTGTGGGCCGACGCGCAGGCCAAGGCCGATACGCTGGCCAAGGACGGCAAGGTCACCGCCGAGCGCGCCGCCGAGCTGAAGGAACTGGCGCGCAAGGCGCTGCTGGAGAACGTGGCCCCGGGCTACGCGAAGGTCATCGCCTTCGGCGAGGAGGAGCTGCCGAAGGCCGCCGAGAATGCCAGCGGCGTCGGTGCCACCCATCCGAACGGCAAGGCGTACTACGAGTACCAGCTCAAGCAGAACACCACCACCGCGATGACCGCCGAGGAGATCCACCAGCTCGGCCTGTCCGAAGTGGCGCGCCTGCGCGGTGAACTCGAGGCGCTGCAGAAGAAGATGGGCGTGCAGGGTGACCTGCAGGCGTTCTTCGAGCACGTGCGCAACGATCCGGCCCGGGTCTATCCGAACACCGACGCCGGCCGCCAGGCTCTACATCGACCAAGGCCACCGCCGATATCGCCAACATCAAGACCCACCTGCCGGAGTACTTCGGCCTGCTGCCCAAGGCCGACCTGGTGGTCAAGCGCGTGGAAGCGTTCCGCGAGCAGCCCGGCGCCGCCCAGCACTACTACCCGAGCACGCCTGACGGCTCGCGCCCGGGCGTGTACTACGCGCACCTGTCGGACATGAACGCGATGCCGAAGACCGAGCTGGAGGTCATCGCGTACCACGAGGGCCTGCCGGGCCATCACATGCAGATCGCGATCGCCCAGGGAGCTGACCGGCATTCCGAAGTTCCGCACCCAGTACAACACCACCGCCTACGCGGAAGGCTGGGGCCTGTACGCGGAGTCGCTGGCCAAGGAGATCCCGGATACCTACAAGACCGACTACGCCGAGTACGGCCGGCTGATGTCGGAGATGTGGCGCGCGATCCGCCTGGTGGTCGACACCGGCCTGCATGCCAAGGGCTGGACCGAACAGCAGGCGATCGAGTACTTCACCGCCAACAGCTCGGTGCCGGCGGCGGCGATCAAGTCCGAGGCGCAGCGTTACCTGGTCACTCCGGGCCAAGGCCACCGCCTACAAGATCGGCATGATCAAGATCCAGCAGCTGCGCAAGAAGGCCGAGGCCGAACTGGGCGACAAGTTCGACATCCGCGGCTTCCACGACGCGGTCCTCGGTGGCGGCGCATTGCCACTGGACCTGCTGGAGCGCCGCGTGGACACCTGGATCGCGGAGAAGAAGAAGGCGGCCTGATCTTCCGGACGCGACCTTCCGGGACGCGATCCGCCAGGACGCAAGGACGAAGGGGCCCGGCACACGCCGGGCCCTTTCTTTTGCCCGCGCCCGGCATGGCCACCGCCGCCGCGCGGTCCGGCGCTGGCGGAACGGCGGCAGCGGCCGCCGATCCCGCGCCGCGTGGGCGCAGCGTCGCCGCAGCCGCGCAGGCGCAGGAACGATCAGGCGCCGGGCCAACGGGCCCCGTATCCTGCCCGCCCATGGACGCTTCGGACCGCCATCGCCAGCACTACCTCGCCTGCATGCAACGCGTGCTGATGCATATCGATGCGCATCCGGACGCAGCGCTCGACGTCGCCTCGCTGGCGGCACTGGCCGGCTTCCCGCCGTTCCACTTCCAGCGCCAGTTCGCCGCCGTGGTGGGCGTGCCGCCGGGGCGCTACGTGCAGCTGCAACGCATGCGCTGGGCCTCGCTGGCCCTGTACTGCTGCGCGCGGCGCCGGTCACCGGCGTGGCGCTGGATGCCGGCTACTCCACACCGGAAGCCTTCAGCCGCGCCTTCCAGCGCACCCTGGGCCAGTCCCCGTCCGGTTTCCGCGAAAGCCCGGACTGGATGCGCTGGCACGACACCTTCGCCACCCTCGACCTGCGGGAGCCCGTTGCCATGGCCGCATATGCCGACCAGCTGCGCATCCTCGACACGCCCGACATCGCCGTTGCCCTGCTCGAACATCGCGGCGACCCGCGCCTGATCGGCGACAGCCTGCGCCGCTTCATCGGCTGGCGGCGCGCGCAGGGCCTGTCGCCGGCCCGCAGCCGCACCTTCAACGTGTTCCACACCCCCGAGGACGTGGACCCGGCCGAGTTCCGCATGGACCTGTGCGCGGCCACCGAGCTGCCGGTCGCGGCCAATGCCGAGGGCGTCGTCGCCGGTGTCCTGCGTGGCGGCCGGGTCGCGGTGGTGCGGCACCGCGGCGGCGATGCGGCACTGGCCGAGGTGTTCCGCTGGCTCTACGCCGAATGGCTCCCCGCAAGTGGCGAGGTGCTGCGCGATGCGCCACCCTATCTGGAGCGCCTGAGCCTGCATCCGGACGTGCCGCAGCAGGATGCGGAGTGGCAGGCGTTCCTGCCGCTGGCGCCGCGCTGACAGCGCGCGCGACGAAACCCACCGGCGTCGGGCCGTGCATGCCGCGGCGACGGCCATACCGGCAGGGCATGACTGGCATACCCCCGCCGGCAGTCGCTAGATTCGCCACGACCGCACCGGGACGTATTCGATGACCACACGCAGGGACCTGTTCAAGGCCATGGCCGCCGGCGCGGTGGCGCTGCCGCTGCCGGCACTGGCCACAGGCGCGAACCGCGACGCCGGACCCGCCGCGCGCGTGCCGGCCTGGAAGCCCGGCATCGAAGGCCAGCGCAGCGCCGACCTCGGCGACGGCACCTACCTCAACCCGATTGTTGCCGGCGACCATCCGGACCCGACCATCCTCAAGGATGGCGACGACTACTACATGACGTTCTCGTCATTCCTACCTATCCCGGCCTGGTGATCTGGCACTCGAAGGACCTTAGTCAACTGGACCCCGCTCGGCCCGACCCTGCAGCAGAACCTGGGCGACATCTGGGCGGTGGACCTGTGCAAGCACGACGGCCGCTACTTCATCTACCTGCCGGCCAATCCCACCGGCCAGGGCTGGTCGATCTACGCGATCTGGGCCGACGACATCCGCGGCCCGTGGAGCGCGCCGGTGGACCTGCGGATTTCCGGCTGCATCGATCCTTACCACGTGGTGGGCGAGGACGGCCGCCGCTACCTGTTCGTCAACGGCATCCGCAAGATCCGCCTCACCGACGATGGCCTTACCCACCGATGGCGAACTGGAAGACGCCTACCAGCCGTGGCGCTATCCCGAACACTGGATCACCGAGAACTTCGCCCCGGAAGGCCCGAAGCTGCGCTGGCACGACGGCTGGCTGTACCTTATCACCGCGGTCGGCGGCACTGCCGGACCGGTAACCGGGCACATGGTGATCGCCGCGCGCTCGCGCTCGGTGCACGGGCCCTGGAACACTGCCCGCACAACCCGCTGGTGCGCACGCAGTCGACGAAGGAGCCGTGGTGGTCGCGCGGCCACGCCACGCTGGTGGAAGGCCCGGCCGGCGACTGGTGGATGGTCTACCACGGCTACGAGAACGGCTTCCGCACGCTCGGCCGGCAGACCCTGCTCGAACCGATGGAGTGGACCGCCGACGGCTGGTTCCGCGCCACCGGCGGTGACCTGTCGCGGCCGCTGCCCAAGCCGCGCGGCGCCGCGCCGGGCGCGAACGGACATGCGCTGTCCGGCCCGCTGGCCCACGAACGCTTCGGCGTGCAGTGGTGCTTCCACCAGCCACGCGCGGACGAGATGCAGCGCGTGCGCTGGGACGGCGACACGCTGGTCCTTGCACCCGCCGGCACCTCGCCGGCCGACGCTGCGCCGCTGACCTGCATTGTCGGCGACCGCGCCTACTCAGGCCGAGATCGCGCTGGAACTGGAACCGGGCGCGGAGGGCGGCCTGCTGCTGTACTACAACCCGAAGGCCTTCGTCGGCTGGGCTTAACCACCGACACGGTGAAGACCTTAGGCAGTACGCCGAGGAACTCGTCTGGGCGCGGCAGCCGCGGGCGACGAAGGACGTGCGCGTGCGGGTGACCAACGACGCCAACGTGGTGACCTGGGAGTACTCGCACGACGGCGGCCGCAGCTGGACCCTGCACGGCACGCGCATGGAAGTGTCGGGCATGCACCACAACGTGTTCGGCGGCTTCCTCAGCCTCAAGGTCGGGCTGTACGGCACCGGCCGGGGCGCGGTGCGGCTGCGCGACTTCCGCTATCGCGCCATTCCGGAAACCGGCGGCGCCTGACGGGACGCACTCACGCGGTGGCGGGCTTCTGCCCGCCGCCGAGCAGCCGCGCCGGCAGCATCAGCAATGCGGTAGGAACGCGAACAGCGCGGTGAAGGTGATGCCGACCAGCCGGAACGGCAGCGACAGCAGGCACACCACCGGCCACAGCAGCAGCGCCAGGATCGCGAGCGGCCAGCACAGCACCAGCAGCACGCACCACGCCAGCAGGGCGATCAGGGTCTTCATGGTGGACGCTCCAGGTCGAGGTCAGGGTGAGGTGGACGGCGCCGAGGCCGCAGCCTGCGCCTCGAGCGTGGCCACCATCGCGCGGGCCTGGCGCCCGGAGGCGAACAGCACCTCGCTGGGCACGTTGCGCACGGCCGCGCCGGCGGCCAGGTAGATGCTGCCGAACTGCACCTGCAGCGTCGGCGTGCCATAGCGGGCGGTGAAAGCCTGCAGGAAGGCTTCCTTCTCCTGTGCCGGGAACAGGATCCAGACAAGGTCGAGCTGGTTGTCCTGGAACACCAGCTCGACCTTGCGCGGCCGGCCGGCGTACATGAAGCCCTCGCAATCGATCTGGTGCTGGCTGATCCGCGCCAGCGGCGCGGTCGGCGGGCTGATCACGCGCACCTCCAGCGAGGTGCACAGCGGTGCCAGCCGCTCCCGCATCTGCTGCACCGAGCTGCCGAAAGCGAACGGCTCCGGCCGCGCCACGTCGATCGACGTGGCCGGCACGCCGGCCGGCAGCAGCGAAAGCAGGATCGCGCAAAGTCGGAACATCACGGGCACTCCTTCGTCCAGAAGCGGGCGCCGTCATGGACACCCGAAGCCGCCAGGCGGCGCCGGGCCAGAGTGCGCAGCGGCCACGGGGGCCACAAGCGGCGTGCGACGAACCCGGGCATCGGCCGACGGGACCGGGTCGGGGACGACAAAGCGGGCGCCCCGGCAACGGAGGCAGCGATCCCTGCGCGGAACCACGGAGCGGGCCGGCCCTTCGTGGGTGACCGCCCCGGCGCCGGGCCTTCGGTTACCCGGTCATCGCCCGATGTTCACGGCGCGGAGGCGCGCCGCTCCAGCGCCGGCCAGCGCCGGCTCGAACGCGTCCGGTGCATCGAGCACGCACACGCACGCATGCGTGCCGGGGTTGAGCTTGTTGAACAGGGACGTCATGTCCGCATCCCCGTTGCAGCCCAGGTCGCGCGCGACGGACCGGGCAACAGACCGGCCGCCCGCTGGCGGGGCCGTCCGGATTGGCTGCCTCCCGATCCAGCGGTCGCCTACAGCTGGCCGTACCGCTGCTTGCGCTGGCCGGTGTAGTGCCACCACGGCGCCGGCGCGGCGCCGTCGAGGAAATCGGCGACGGACATGAACACATCCAGCACGCACGGATCGTGGCGCGTGTTGGTGGCCAGGACAGCGCCTGCCTGTAGAGCTGCAGCGGATCGACGCCACGCAGCTGCTCCGGCGTGGTGTAGCCGAGCTGCTCGAAATCCTTCGCCGCCGCCGGGCCGATGTTCGGCAGGTCGGTCAGGACACGGAGCTGTTCGCGCACGACTTTCGCGGGGTTCATGGCGGGTCTCTGGACGTGGCGTTCGTGGCAGCGAGGCGAACGCAGCCGTCACGACGCCGCTTTGGGTGCCTTCAAGGCATTGCTGTACATGCCGGAGCGGTCGAAGCAGCACGCACGGCGCTGACCCTTGCCCAGCTTGTCGCATGCCACGGCGATGCGCTTGGATCGCGTCTCGGCCTTCTTGCCCGAGGTGACCACTGGATCCAGTCACGCCGCGCCACCGCGGTGATGTCGTCCCAAGTCGCGCGCGCGGCGGATGGCCGGCCAGCGCCTCGCGCAGGTCGTCCGGCACGGCCGGTTCCGGCTCCTTCGCCAGCGGCGCGAGCTCCACCGCGACCGTGTCGCCCACCTCCGCCGCGGCCGCTTCGCGCAGGCCCTGCTCCACCTTCAACCAGTGGCTGCCTTCGCCATCGGGCTCGAGCGTGGCTGGAACGGCTGCCCGCCAAGCGTGCCTTCCACCGACACCCGGCTGCGCGTGCGCAGCTTGTCGCTGGCCGTCGCTGGCAGCACGAAGAATGTCCACGTCGCGTCCTTCGGCTCGGCGGGGCTGAGCAGCTTGGCTTTGAAGCGGATCCGGGCTGGCGCGGTGGTCTTCGGCATGGGGCCGAGTATAGGCGCGGGACTAGTTGCACCATTGCTGTTCGCAAGGCACGCCGTCACCGTCGCCGTCCATCTCGGCACCCGGGCAATGCTGGACGAAGTACGTGGCCTCCGCACAGGAAGTCATCTGCGGGCACTGGGTACGGCCATCGCACCTGAAGGCAGCCGACGCCGGCTGCGGCGCATCGCGCATTGATGGTACTGACGCGACCAAGGCCGGCCGGGCTCGGGGCAAGCGTGTCCTTCACCCGGGAATAGCCGTACGTCCCGATGGCGATGATGGCGAGAAAGCCGAAAACCGTCCCGAGGACTCCCGTAAGCCTGCCCTGGTGGTCGGCTCGCTGCAGCCGGCGTGGTTGACCGGGTGCGGTCCGTCCTCCCGGTCGCATGACGCGGACCGCACGCGGCTTGCCGTTGGGACCCACCTCGGTCTCGAAGGAGAGGAGTTCGCCGAGGCGCGGGCGCACGCCATCGCGGGGAAAGGCGGAGACGTGGACGAACAGCTCGTCCCCGCCCCAGGCCGGCACGATGAAACCGAAGCCCCTGTCGTCGTTCCACTTCGACAACACCCCATGCGTGCGCATGCGGAAGGTATCCGTCATTGGCCCCGAAGCGGGGTGGCACGAGTGTGTGGCGCGCCCCGCGACCCGTCAACGACACTGCGGCGACCGTGGCGCCCTACTGCACCACCAGGGTTGACGGCACCGCCCCGCCGTCGCGCAGCACTACCACGATCAGGGTCTCGCCCGCGTCGACCTCCATCGCCTCGTAGAACTCGCAGGCATGGGCGGGGAGCGCGGCACCCAGCAAGCCCGCCACCAGCAGGATGCGTACACGTGCGCCAACGCTCATCGGCATCGTCTCAGCAGGACGTCAGCCCGACCCTGTCGCGCTGGCGGCCGCACCGCAAACGGGCAGCGGGAACGGACCATACACCCGCCGCATGCCGGCGAAGCCGCCAACCTGGACGACATAGCCTTGCCGGCCATCGGCTTTATCCACGACCAGCGTATGACGGAAGCCGTCGGCAACCACGCCGGTGTCGTTGAGCAGTTCGCCGACGTCGTCGGCCACCCCACCATCGACCTGTGTGTTTTCCTGCCAGGAGCGGGGCACACCGTAGGCATTTACCAGTTTCTGGAAGTACAGGGCCTCGCAGGAGAGGATCGGTGCGGGCGTTTGGTCAGATGTCGCTGGCGGCGGAGCGGGGGACACGGCGAAGGCGAGGATGAGCGCGAACATGCCAGTGTTCCTTCGGAGGTTGCTCGTGCCAACGACCAGGGATCAGAAGTGGGGTCGGTGACCATAGGTCCACTCTGGCCCCAGCTCTGGCGATGGAGCGCGTTCCTGTCTACTGCCCTGCCGCCGGCTCCCACAGTTCGACCTTGTTGCCTTCCGGGTCGATGACCCAGCCGAACTTGCCCTGCTCGGACGTTTCGGTCCGGTCGACGACATTGCAGCCTTCAGCCCGCAGTGCCGCCAGCAGGGCATCGAGGTCGGCGACGCGGAAATTGACCATGAAGGACGCCGTGCCCGGCGCCATGTACGTCGTGTCGGCGGCGAACGGGCTCCAGACGGTCACCCCCGCCGGACTGCCATCGCCGCCCCAGTTGAAGATGGCGCCGTTCCAGCCGGCCACGTCGAGGCCCAGGTGGTCGCGGTACCAGCCCGCGAGCGCGGCCGGGTCGTTGGCCTTGAAGAAAATGCCGCCGATGCCTGTGACTCGTTTCATGGCGATCTCCGGGTGGGACATGGCCTGTCGCGATGCGACGTCGAGGCTCACCTGAGCCTGACCCGTAGGGTCCTTCGATGCGCCTGTCCGGTCAACGGTCGTCGAGCGCGTGGTAGGCGAAGGTTCCCACGATCCCCTGCCAGTAGAAGTAGCCGAAAACGAGCGCCAGGAACGACGCCAGCGCCCGCCTGCATGACCTGCATGATCTTGGAGAGGACGAAGTAGCCGAACATGATGACCGCGCACGCGCGGCTCTTGCGGTAGATGCCGAAGGCCAGGGCGCAGATCAGGGCGACATCGACCAGCTGCTGGGCCGAGAAGCCGACGATGTCGGTGCCCGACATGGCAATCAGCGTGGCCGCCAGCGTGATGCAGGCCGAGACGATCGCCGCCACCCAGCATGCCTGATCTTCCTGAGCACCGGTTCGGGCACTCCGCGGTTCGGCGTGGCGGGCGCAGCGGCGGGCGCGCCGTAGGGATTGTCCGTCTGCATGCGCGTTCCCGGCCTTACTCAGGATGGATGGGCGCCGGCCGCGAGGCCGGGCGCGGTTGGACGGTCAGGGCGCTTCGGGCGCGATCGCCGCATCCGGATCGGCCCGGCCGTCGACCAGGTCGATCTGCCTGCCGCTGGCTTCATCTTCCAGCACCGCCTTAGTCAAGCTGCCACTGGCCCAGGCTCCGGGTCGCATGCAGGTGGACGGTGCCTTCGCCCTTGGGACCTTCGGCGCTGAAGGAGAGGTCGGCTTCGCCGCTCGGACCGGCGGTCTGGACGCTACCCGACGGTAGGCCGGTCGACACCGGCTGGCCCAGCAGGGCGATGGCGTGCTCGTTCGCGCCCAGCACGTGGACCCCCAGCTTGTAGGGCTCCGAATTCTTCATCGTGGCGAAGACCGCGGCGAAAATGCCGACGAAGAACAGGACGAACAGCAGCAGGGCAGCCAGCCCCCACCACGCCCAGCGGCGTTGCGTGGCCCGGAACGCCTCCACGCTTTCCCAGCGCTTGTTGCGCCATGCCCAGCGCTGCCGCGCGCGCCGAGCACGAACGGCATGACGAAGTTGACGAAGGGCACGAACATCAGCAGGGCGATGAACGTGCTGTTGCATATGCCCCAGATCCAGGTGAGCAGGAACGCGCCCCAGTTCCAGCGGTCGATTTCCAGCGGCACTACGGCGGCGTCGCCGCCCCCGACGTGTTTTCCATGTGCTCCCCATCGCGCCTGGCGTGTCGTCCCTCCCCAGGGACAGGCCGCGATCTTCGTGTGCCGCCGGGCAACGCGTCAACGGATTGCGCGGTGTGCAACCTGTTGCGCGGGCAACCGATCCGTTGCCAGCGTGGGCGCGCTCAGGCGCCGAGCCGCCCGCCCAGTCCCGACACCCGGCTGGCGTGGCGTGCCAACGCGGCCTGCACGATCCCGGCGCTGCCGGCCAGGTGCAGGACGCTGCGGGCGCGGGTCAGGCCGGTGTAGACCAGTTCGCGCGAGAGCACGCGGCTGTCGCTGCGCGGCAGCTGCAACCAGACCTCTTCGAACTCCGAACCCCCGGCCTTGTGCACGGTCATGGCGAAGGCACTCTCGTGCTGTGGCAGGGCGGCGGGATGGAAAGCACGCACGGCTTCGGTGCCCTCGCCGGGGAACCAAGGCCAGCAGCGCGCCGTCGTCGCCAGGCAGGCAGACGCCGACGTCGCCGTTGAACAGGCGGTGGCGGTAGCTGTTCTCGGTGACCAGCAGCAGGCGGCCGGCAAACCAGGTGGCCGGGCTGCCGAGGCGGCGGCCGGACAGCTGCGCCTCGATCCGCGCATTGAGCCCGCGTGCGCCCTGCGCGCCTTCGCGCAGGGCGGTGAGCAGGCGCAGGCGGTTGGCCTGGCGCAGGGCATCGACCGGATCGGCGGCATGGGCAAGCGCGCGCCAATGGCCAAGCAGCGCGGCGCCGTGCGCGGCCAGCGGGTCGTCGGTGTTTTCGTGAAAGGCGATCCCGCCGAGCTCGCCGCTGCGCAGCAGGTCGAGCGCGTGGCGGGCGTCGCCGCGGCGCACCGCGTCGGCAAGCGCGGCCAACTGCAGCGCGTCGCTCTGGCGGTAGCCGCGGACCAGGTGGATGCGGGCGGCGGCGAAGGCCGTGGCGCGGGCCATGGGAACGGCGCCGGCTGACGTGGTCGCGGCGGATGCGCGGGACGTCGCGGCGGGATCGGGTGCGGATGCGGCATCGCCGGTCCATGCGATCGCGTCGTGCCGCGGGGCAAACAGGTCGCCGCTGCGGGGATGCGCGGCGACGGTGGTGCCGGTCGGGCCTGTGGCGGCGAGGGTGTCGTCGGCGGGCGCGGCAAGGTCGCCCAGCAGCGGCCGCAGCGCGCGTGCATCGTCGTCGGCCAGCGTGCTGCCGTCGCCGGCCGCGGCCAAGGATCGCGGCGAGCACGTCGCCGGCCTCCACCGAGGGCAGCTGGTCGGGGTCGCCGAGCAGCACCAGCTGCGCGCCGTCGGCCACCGCTTCGGCCAGCTTGCACATCAATGGCAGGTCGACCATCGACGCCTCGTCGACCACGACGATGTCGTACGGCAGCGGGTTGTCGGCGTGGTGGCGGAACTGCGGCGAATCGGGGATGACGCCGAGCAGGCGGTGCAGGGTCGAGGCCCGGGTCGGCAGCGAATGGGCAAGCGCGGCGGCGGACAGCACGTGCGGCACGCCGGCGGGAATGGCGGCGGACAGGGCATCGGCACTGCCGGCAAGACCGGCGCCGGTGAGCGCGGTGGCGGCTGGATCGCCGGCGAGGCTGGCTGCGGAAAACGCGCCACTGTCGTCGGCAAGACCGGCGCGCACGTGTGCGGCGGCGATGGCGGTACCGGCGACGACGTGGGCTTCGCTGGCGCCGGCCGAAGGGGTCCCCGCGGCGGCGTGCATCACGTGGACCGCGCGACGCAGGCTCTCGGCCATGCGCTCGGCGGCACGGCCGGTGGGCGCGGCCAGCGCGATCCGCGGCGCGGCGGTGCCGGCCTGCGCGGCGGCGGCGATGCGCAGGACCAGCATGCGCGCGATGGTGGTGGTCTTGCCGGTGCCGGGGCCGCCGGTGACCAGCAGCAGCGCGCGACGCAGGGCGAGTGCGGCGGCACGGGCCTGGCGGTCGTCCGCGGTGGCGGAAGGAAACAGCTGCTGGAACAGCGGTGCGAGCATGGCGAGGTCGAACGCCGGCACCCCGGCGCCGCCGGCGCGCAGCGGCTGTGCGGCGATCCGGCGCAGGCGCGTGGCCAGGCGGCGTTCGTACTCGCGGTAGCGGCGCAGGTAGAGCAGGCCGCCTTCGAGGACCAGCGGCTTGGCCTCGGCGACGTCATCGGCGTCGCCGGGCGTGGCGACCCAGCGCGAAGCGGCGAGTACCTCGCGCCAGCTCCACGCGTCGGGCCACGGCATTGCCGCATCGACCAGCCGCCACGGCTGCGCAGGATCGAAGCCGGCGTCGCCCTGCGCCACCGCCAGCGAGGCCAGCGCGGCGGCGGCCAGCACTTCGTCGGGCGTGTCCGGATCGAGCCGGCGCAGGCTCTGCGCCAGCGCATCGTCGAGCGTGCGCAGCGCCCCGGCCTGGACGAGTTCGCGCAGCAGGCTCATGCGGCCACGCCTTCGGCGCCATGACCGAACAGCGCATCGAGCGCGTCGACCAGTTCCGGGGCGAAACGTTGCGCGTGCACGCCCTGCAGGTCGTCGCGCGCGGCATCGAGGCCGCGGCAGAACAGGTAGCGGATGCCGCCGAAGTCGCGCGCATAGTCGTAGCCGGCGCCGAGGCGGAAGCGCAGCCAGCGGTGCAGGGCCAGGGTATAGATCAGCGCCTGCAGGTCGTACTCGCTGTGCGCCATTGCCGCCTCCAGCGCGGCGCTGTCGTAGGCAGGCAGGCGGTTGGACTTGTAGTCGAGCACGTACCAGCGGCCGGCGTGGTGGTAGGTGAGGTCGACCAAGGCCGGTCATCAGCCCTTCCAGCCGCGTGCGCAGGCCGAAGCCGGCGCGCTCGCGGACCACGCCGTGCGCGTGCAGCAGGCGCAGCAGCGCATCGACGCGGGTCGGCTGCAGGACGAACTGGAATTCGATTTCAGGTCGACGATCGCTGGCCGGGACCTCGCACAGGCGCACGCCTTCGGGCAGGGCGACAGTGAGGGTGTGGCCGATCAGGCGCGTGGTCAGGGCGATGCCGTCGTCGAGTTCATCGACACCGTAACCGCCGGCGCGCAGGGCGTCGGCAATGGGCACGGCCTGGTCGGACGGCGCCGCGTCGCCCGCGCGCCAGTCGTGCCAGGCGGCGAAGTCGGCGTGCTCCAGCGCGGCGTGCAGGGCCACGCCGTAGCGATTGCCGGAGAAGCGCGGGTCGTAGGCGGAGTCGGTCGTTTCCTCCGGGCTGACCGGCACCGGCAGCGCGGCCTCGGCGGCGGCCGGTTCGTCGCGGCCGCCGGCCACCGGCAAGGTCGCCGCGGCATCGGCCTCGCCGGCGCCTTCATGCCCGCTGTCGGCATTGGCCAGCTGGGTGAAGCTGTACACCCACCAGTCGTGCGCGAGCATGCGGGTCACCGCGCGCGGCGGCGGCACCGCCGCGGCGGATTCGGGGGCAGGCGTGGCAGGGTGGCCGGCGGCGGGTCGGTATCGAGGCGGATCGAAGGATCGGCGGCGAATGCGGCGGGGTCGCGCAGCAGGGGGCCAGCGCGGCCGTGTCGTGGCCGGAGAACATGCCGGTGGCGATCCACAGTGCGTGCTCGGCACGGGTCAGGCCGACATAGAGCAGGCGCGCGTCCTCGGCACGCTGCTCGTCCTTCCACGTGGCTTCGGCCGTATCCCAGTGCGCCTCGGCCAGCCCGCTTTTCCAGTGCAGGCGACGGCCGTGCGTGTCGTCGTCATGGACGGCACAGTGCCGGCCCGGGCTGGGCGCCTTGCCGCCGATGCCGATGAACGGCAGGAATACCAGCGGGTACTCCAGGCCCTTGCTCTTGTGCAGGGTCACGATCTGCACGCGGCGCGCATCGGATTCAAGCCGCAGCAGCTGCGTTTCGTCATCCGGATCCGCATCGGCGATCCGCCGGCCGAGCCAGTCGACCAGCCCGTGCAGGCCCAGCGCGCGTGCCTGCGCCTCCTGCAGCAGTTCGGCCAGCTGCAGGAAGTTGCTGACCCGGCGCTCGCCGTCGACCAGCCCGAGCAGGGCCTCGCTGCGCTCCGCGCACAGCGCACCGACCAGGGCCAGCGGACCGCCGCGGCGCAGGCGTTCGCGCCAGGCCACGGCCTGCTGTTGCCAGCGGTGGTGCGCTTCGGCGTCGCGCTCGAGGCCATCGATCCCGGCCGCATCCACGCCGATGAGCACGGTCGACAAGGCCGCGCGCAGGCGGCCATCGTCGGCACCGTGCAGCAGCGCGAGCAGCAGCGTATGCAGCTCGCGCGCCTCGGCGGTGGCGAACAGGCTCTGCTTGCCGGCCGCCACCGCGGGAACGCCGACCGCGGCCAGCGCCTGCTGGATGCGGCTGGCCTCGGCATGGCTGCGTACCAGCACCGCGATGTCGCCGGCGCGCACGCCGCGCGGGGTGTCGCCGTCGCGCAGGGTGGCGCTGCCGGCCTTACCCTCGGACAGCACCGCATGGATCGCGGCGACGCAGGCGCGGGTGGCCAGCGCGCGCGAGTCTTCGGCGCTGTACGGCTTCAGCTTGCCGGTCTTCGGATCGGGCGACGGTGCGGGTGCCTGCCACAGGGTGAGCGCGGGCGCGGCGGTGCCGGCGCGCTGGAAGTCGGCGTCGCTGCGCTTGCCGCCCGGTTCGACGCCATGGAACACGATGCGCGGATCGACGAAGGCGGCGACGCCGGCCTGCGCGTACAGCGTGTCGATCGCATGCAGCACCGCCGGGCGCGAACGGAAGTTGTGCGCCAGCGCTGGTGCGGCTTCGGCGCTGGCGCGTGCGGCCAGGTAGGTGTGCACGTCGCCGCCGCGGAAGCCGTAGATGGCCTGCTTCGGGTCGCCGATCAGGAACAGCGCCGGTGGCTGGGCGGCCATGGGCCTTACTTCCGCTGCCAAATACGCGGTCGAAGATCCGCCACTGGCGCGCGTCGGTGTCCTGGAATTCGTCGACCAGGGCGATGCGGTACTGCGCGCGCAACGCGCTGGCCAGCGCCGGTCCCTGCATGCCGTCGAGCGCGTCGGCGACGCCGTCGATCAGGTCGTCGTAGGTCTGCACCCGGCGCTGGCGCTTGAGCGCGGCCAGGCGCACGCGCGCGTCGGCGCGGATCGCGTGCAGCAGGGCCATGCGGCGGCGGGCGACGTAGTCGGACTGGGCCTGCAGCGCCTCCAGGTACGGCGGCACGAGCATGCACAGCGGCGACGTGGGCGTGCGCCCGGCGTGGCTCTTGTTGGTCTTGGCCTGCAGCGCCTCGCTGGTGAGCCGGGCCACGCGCTCGTCCAGCGGCGCGGCGTAGTCGCCGGCCTCGCACCAGGCCGACAGCCGGGTCCACAGCAGCTCGATCCAGTCGGCGCGATAGCTGTTGCCGTTGAGCACCTTCGCTTCGACCGCGGCCAGCAGCCCGGCGAGGAACTCGTCGCCGTGGGCGCGGAAGCCGTCGGCCAATACCCGGCCGGCCTCATGCAGGCGCGGCGCCGGATCGGGCGGCAGCGGCGCATCCGGCGGCAGCAGCTCGATCCCGCCTTACAGCGCGCGCAGGTCCGCGGCCAATGCCACCGGGCCTTCCTTCCACAGCGCGGCGAGGTCATCGGCGGCGGCGGCATCGACCGCGTGGGCGCGCCACAGGTCGGCGGCCAGCGCTTCGCGCAGCGCGCGGTCGTTGCCGAGCAGCTCCGGCGGATCGAAGCCCTGTCCACTCTCCAGCGCGTGTTCGCGCAGCGCGCGGGCGCAGAAGCCGTGGATGGTGAAGATCGCGGCCAAGGTCGGTTTCCAGCACCGCCATGCAGGTGCAGGCGCCTGCGGACCGTGGCCTCGTCTTCGCCGCTGCGCTCGTAGTGCGCCTGCAGCAGCTGGCGGGTGAGCACGAGCTCGTGCTTCTCGCCTGCCGCGGACGGGGTGTCGATCAGGTCGAGGGCCAGCTGCAGGCGCTCGCGGATGCGCTTGCGCAACTCCCAGGGTCGCCGCCTCGGTGAAGGTGACCGCCAGGATCTGTCCCACCCGCAGGCCGCGCTCGACCACCAGCCGGGTGACCAGGTGGCTAAGGGTGAAGGTCTTGCCGGTGCCGGCGCTGGCCTCGACCAGGTGCACGCCGTCGAGCGGCACGCCCAGCCATGGATCGGGCGCGGGCACGCGCGCGGTGGATGCGTCGTTCATGCGGCGTCTTCCGCGTCTTCGTCCGGCGCTGGCAGGTCGAGCGCGACATCGCTGCGCGCCTGCGGGTCGCCATGGACCACCGCGCCGAAGATGACATCGGCGAGTTCGGCGAACTCGCGCAGCGCCCCGGTGTCGGCGAACGGATCGCGGCCGCGCAGGGCCAGGCGCAGCGCTCCGTCCTCGCCTTCGGCCCAGCTGCGCGCACTGCCGCGCCAGCGTTTGGCTGCCTCGCGCACGCCACGGACCGGATCGGCGGCGGTGAAGTACTCCCAGGCGCTGTAGGGCGCGAACGGCAACGGCCGGCGCAGGCCTTCGCGACGCAGGGCGAGCAGGCGGGCGAGCACGTCACGCGCACGTTGCTGGCCGACCGGTTCGCGCGGATGCGGACCGATGCCATTGCCTGTGTCGTGGAACTCGACGAAGGGCAGGTCCAGCCGGCGGCCCGGCGAACAGCCAGTCCAGGCCATTGCGGATCGCCGACGTCCCGTTCGGCGCGCCGACGCGCACGCGGGCGAAGCCCTGCGGCCAAGGCATCGACGAGGCGGCCGTGCAGGTTCACCCCGTCAATCGACACCGGGGGCGGCAGAAACGACTGCGCCGGCACACCGTCGCGCCATGCGCCGAACGCGAGCGCGTACGGGCGCACTTCGCCGAGTACTTCCGCCAACGCACGCCGCCCGGGCGGACCGGATGGCAGCAGGCCGCGCGCGCGCAACGGCGCATACATCGCCGCGGCATCGGCGCCGTCCAGCAGCGCGTCGAACACCGCGCGCTGCAGGGCACTGCGCTCGCGGCCGCGCGCCGGGGCCTGCAGCGGTTCGATGTCGTCGCCGGCTTCGTCCACTTCGGCAAGGCGCAAGCCCAGCCGCTGGCGCAGGAACTGTTCGGCGGGCGCCTGCAGGAAGCGGCGCAGCGCATCGAGCGACAGTTCCTCTTCGACTCCCGCAGGCGGCGCCAGCGCATGTGCCGCCTCCATCCATGGCGCCAGCGCGTTGCGCGCGCCGGACAGGCGGCCGGCGGCGGCGTGCCAGTGGTCGCGATAGCTGAAGCGGCGCGGATCGGCTGCCTCGCCACCACCGAACGCGGCCGGCGAGAACGGCTGCAGGGGATGGCGCAGGACCAGCGCATCGGCCACATTCTGCTTGCGTCGGGTCCGCTCCGCTTCGTCCGCGGCGAGGTGGTAGTCGGCCGCGGCCGACAGCAGTTCGGCCACCAGCGCCGACGGTTCGCGCGTGCTGCCGTCGCGCGGATCGGCGCCGAGCCAGCTCACGTAAAGCACATCCTGCACCGAGGCGAACAGCTGCAGGAACAGGTAGCGGTCGTCGTCGCGGGTCGAGCGGTCGCCGTGGCGGCGGCGGTCGGTGCCCAGTTCGGCGGTGAGCCGGTTGAGGCCGGCGGCGGGGTCGCGGCGCGGGAAGTCGCCGTCGTTCATGCCCAGCAGGCAGATCACCCGGAACGGCAGCAGCCGCATCGGCACCATCCGCGCGAAGCTGACGCCGCCGGTGAGCAGCGGCGCGCGCGTGTCGGCTTCACCCAGCACTCCGGCGAAATGCGCACGCACCACTTCGGCGGCGACCGCTTGTTCGACGCCGGCCCGCGCGGCGTCGCGGGCGAAGGCGTCGACCAGCTGGCGCAGGCGGTCCAGCGCGCGCTGCGCGGCGGGCGTGGCCGGCGGGCGCGGCAGCAGCGCATCGAGCAGGGCGAGCAGGCGCTCGCGCCAGCGCGCCGGCGGCATCGCCTCGGCAAGCACGCGTTCGTGGCGGGCGAGCACGCGCAGCAGGCGCAGCAAGGCATCGAGCGCGTCCAGGGCGCTGCCTTCCAGTTCCGGCCACGGTGCGACGACCTGCCCGGCGGCACCGGCGAGGTCGGCGGCGTCGCCGGTGGCATGGCCGAGCAGCAGCCGGTCCAGCGCGAACTGCCAGGGTGTACGCGTCGTCGGCCGGTGCGCCCCGCGGGCGCGGTGTGCCGCGTCGATGCCCCAGCGCGCGCCGGCGGCATGCAGCCAGCCGTGCAGGCGTTCGGACGCGGCCGCGTCAAGCCCGGCCGCCTGCGCCAGCGGCGGGCTGGCGAGCAGGTCCAGCGTTTCCTCCATACCGAAGCGCGCGACCGGCAGCGCCAGCAGGCGCAGGAACACTTCGGCCAGCGGCTCGCCGGCCAGCGGGCTGGCATCGGCCATCGCATAGGGAATGGCGACGCCGCGTTCCTCGCTGCCGAACACCGCGTCCAGGTACGGCACGTAGGGATCGATGTCCGGTGCCAGCACCGCGATCTCGCGCGGCTGCAGCGGCGGGTCGAAGCGCGGGTCTTCGAGCAGCGCGCGCAGGCGGTCGTGCAGCACCTGCAGTTCGCGCAGGCGGGTGTGGCAGGCGTGCAGCTGCAGGCTCGGATCACCGGCGTCGACCGCTGCGCGCGGCGGGCCGGACGGGTGCGCGTGGCGACGGAACAGGTCGCCCTGCATCCGCCGCAGCAGGCTGTCGCGCAGGCCGCCTTCGGCCAGGTCGGGCCGCTGGCGGTTTCCGGATCGGCGTACGCGGCGATCTCGGCGGACGGATGCACCACTTCGTAGCTGCCGAGCAGGGCCATGAAGTCGCGCCCGGCCGCGCCCCAGTCGCGCAGCAGCGGATTCTCGGCGTTGCCGTCGTCGAACGGATCGGTGCCGGCGCGCAGGCGCGCACCCAGCGCCTGCAGGTCGCCCCAGTATTCCTTCGTCGGCGTGGGCAGGTAGAAGTGCAGCGTGCCCACCCGCGCCTGGGTCGCCATCACCCGCAGCACGTCGGGCGAGACGTTGAGCGTGGCGAAGGCGAACAGGCGTGGGGGCAGCCCCGCGGGCGGGATGGAGTCCTCGCCGGCATGGCGGGCGAGGTAGTCCTGCAGCCGCCGCGCGCGATGTCCGCGGCCGCCGGCGACGGTGCGCCAGAGGATCGCCTGCGGGTCTTCCGGATCGGCGCCGGCCTCCCAGCGCAGCAGCCAGTCGCGGCGCTGGTACCGGTACTTCTCGAACACGCCGGCCAGCTCGCCGGCCAGCGCCCACGGCCGCAGCGGATCGTCGCCGGCCAGGTAGCCGGCCAGCTGCGCCATCGGCGCCTGCGCACACACGGCCGGATCGGTCAGCGCCGCGTACAGGCGCCAGTGCAGGGTCGCCGCGTCCAGTTCGTCGGCGGCGGGGCCGAGGTTGGCGGCCAGCGCGCGGCCGACGAATTCGCCCGGGGTCAGGAACTCGAGGTTGGCGGCGATCCCATAGCGCGCGGCCAGGGTCGCCTGCAGCCAGCGCCGCATCGCCACCTGCGGGATCAGCACCATGTCCGGCGCCAGCAACGGCTGTCCGGGCACCGGCTCGCGCAAGGCCTCGGCCAGCAGGCCGGCAAGCACGTCCAGCGAATTGGAGTGGTAAAGGCGAAAGTCTGCGGGCGCCGCGGGCATCGGTGCATCTTGCCGCACGGTGATCGCAGGAGGCGAGACCGGCGCGCGGCGCCGGCGGAGAAGCCGCTGCGGGCAGCGCCGATGACCTGGCTGCGCACGCCCGTGCATGACCACCGTCACTCGCCGGTGTCCACTGCGGGTGCGAGCATGCGTCCGGCAATCACAAACCCGATGCACCGGTCAGACAATTCCTGTACTTGCCGGTTCAATCGATAGGTTAAGATTCAGTTTGTTTTTCGCATGATGCGCCGTTCGCCTGTTCGCCTGCCATGGAAAGCGCGCCGTCCCCCATGTCTGCTTCGACTGCCAATGCCGTCGCCCTGGAGGGCGTCCGCCTCGACCGTGGCGGCCGCACGATCCTGCGCGACCTCGACCTGGTGGTGCCGCGCGGCAGCATTACCGCCGTGCTCGGTCCTTCGGGCACCGGCAAGTCGACCCTGCTGGCGGCGCTGACCGGCGAGCTGGTCCCGGCGACCGGACAGGTGCAGGTATTCGGCGAACCGGTGCCGCGTCGCAGCCGCGAGCTGCTGGAGATGCGCAAGGGCCTGGGCGTGCTGCTGCAGGGCAATGGCCTGCTCACCGACCTGAGCGTGGCCGAGAACGTGGCCCTGCCGCTGCGCACCCATACGCGCCTGCCGGAACCGGTGCTGCAGCGGCTGGTGGCGATGAAGCTCAACGCGGTCGGCCTGCGCGCCGCCGCCGGCCTGTATCCGCGCGAGCTGTCCGGCGGCATGGCCCGGCGCGTGGCGCTGGCCCGGGCGCTGGCCCCATCCGCCGCTGATGCTCTACGACGAACCGCTGACCGGGCTGGACCCGATCGCGTCGGGCGTGATCATGAGCCTGATCCGGCGGCTGTCGCGCAGCCTGGGCCTGACCAGCATCATCGTCTCGCACCACGTGCACGAGACCCTGCCGATCGCCGACCAGGCGGTGGTGATTGCCAATGGCGGCATCGTCTTCGACGGCACGCCGGAACAGCTGCAGGCCAGTGCCGATCCGCTGCTGCGCCAGTTCCTGCATGGCGAGCCGGATGGCCCCATTCCTTTCGAGAGCGCCGCGTTCGACAGCGCGCGCAGCGCCGAGGTTGCCCACCCGTGAGTGCCGCCGTCGTCGCTTCCGTGCAGTCGCTGGGCCGGGCCGGGCTGTTCTCGCTGTCGGTGCTGCGCGCCTCGCTGCCGACCCGCGACTTCTTCGCCGAGCTGACCCGCGAGATCTACAAGATCGGCGGCCGCTCGCTGCCGATCATCGCCGTCGGCGGCGCCTTCGTCGGCCTGGTCCTGACCCTGCAGGGCTACCGCACGCTCACCACCTTCGGCGCGTCGGACGCGCTGTCCACGCTGCTGGGCCTGTCGCTGTACCGCGAACTGGGCCCGGTGCTGACCGCGCTGCTGTTCATCGGCCGCGCCGGCAGTTCCATCGCCGCCGAACTGGGCCTGATGCGCGCCACCGACCAGATCAAGGCGCTGGAGCTGATGGCCATCGACCCGGTGGCCAAGGCGGTCGCGCCGCGCTTCTGGGCGGCGGTGCTGTGCGTGCCGCTGCTGACCGGCTTCTTCTGTTCGCTGGCGATCAGCGCCAGCTGGTTCGAGGCGGTCAAGGTGCTGGGCCCGGACAACGGCACGTTCTGGGCCGCGCTGCAGGGCAGCGTCGATTTCTGGGACGACTTCGGCGTGGCATTGCTGAAGTCGGCCGTGTTCGGCGGTACCGCCGCGCTGGTCGCCTCGTACGTGGGCTTCCATGCCGAGCCGACCATCGAAGGCACCTCGGTGGCGACCACCCGCGCGGTGGTCAACGCCTCGCTGCTGGTGCTGATGCTGAACTTCGTGATGTCTGCTTTGCTTTTCAGGTGAGTAGCGATGTGACGGCGGCCATCATCCAGGCCAGTCGTTGCGTGAGTCCCTTGCAAGAGCCCGCACCTCCCTGTGCGGGTACTGAGTGAAAACCCCGGGCTTGTGTTGTCCCGCAATCAATTGCCAGTTCGTCAAAACAGGCTCCTACAGGTACCCATCCATGGCAATCCGTGGTCCTATACTCGAATTCGCGGTCGGCGCCTTCCTCATCCTTATTGCTGGCCTCGCTGCTGGTGCTGGCGTTCGCGTCGACCAACCGCCAGTTCGGCCTCGGCGGCGGCAGCTACGCGCTGACCGCGCGCTTCGCCAACCTCGGCCAGTTGCGCCTGCAGGCGCCGGTGAAGATCGGCGGCGTGGTCGTGGGCCGGGTCGAGAAGATCGAACTGGATCCGGTCAAGTTCGATTCGATCGTCACCCCGGCGATCAATGACCGCTTCAAGGACCTGCCGGCCGACACCTCCGCCGGCATCCTCACCAGCGGCCTGCTCGGCGAGAGCTTCATCGGCCTGCAGCCGGGCGGTGATCCCGAAGTGCTCCGGCCCGGCGACGAGATCGCCTACACCCAGCCGGCCATCGACCTGATCCAGCTGGTCGGCAAGTACATGTTCGGCGGCGCCGGTGCAGGTGCACCGCCCCCGCCGCCGCCCCACGAACCGTCCCCCACGGAAGCGATCCCGCAATGACCCGTCCGCTGATCCTCTCCTTCGTCCTGGCCCTGCCGCTGCTGGCGGCGGCGCCGGCCACGCTCCACGCCCAGCAGGCCACCGCCGCGGCCGCAACGCCGGGCAAGCAGGTCGTCGACAACGGCACCCGCATCCTGTCCACGCTGCAGGCACGCCGCGCCGAGTTCCAGAAGAGCCCGGGCGCGCTGCGCACCTTCATCGATGGCGAACTGCGCTCCAGCTTCGACCGCGAGTACGCCGCCAGGCTGGTGCTCGGGCCGCACGGCCGCGGCGCCAGCGACGCCGACATCAAGCTGTTCGCCGATGCGATGACCGACAACCTGATGCAGCGCTATGGCGCGGCGCTGGTGACCATCGAAGGCAAGCCGCGGATCAAGCTGAAGTCGGAAACCCCGTTGCCGGGCAACCGCGGGGTCAAGGTGTCCACCGAGGTCGTCCGCGAAGGCGGCAACCCGATTCCGGTGGACTACCTGATGCGCAACAACGGCGGCTGGAAGATCTTCGACGTGATGGTCGAAGGCGTGTCCTACGTGCAGACCTTCCGCAGCCAGTTCGACGCGCCGCTGCGGCAGAAGTCGATCACACAGGTCGCCGCGGAGCTGCGCGCCGGCACGCTGCAGCCGCAGACCGACGCCGATGGCGCACGCTGAGCGCGAACCGGGCCTGTCGCTGCACCGCGACGGCACGGCACTGCGATTGTCCGGCCCGCTGGACCGCGCTGCGGCCATCTCGGCGTGGCCGGCATTGCTGCCATTGCTCGACGGCGCGCGCGTGCTCGACCTCGTCGGCGTGACCCGGCTCGACAGCGCCGGCGTGGCCCTGCTGGCGGAAGCGGCCGCGCGCATCAGCGCCGGCGGCGTCGCGGCGGAGCTGGCCGGCGCGCCGGCCGGGCTCGCCGACCTGCGCGCCGCCTATCGCCTGGACGCAGCCCCCTACCTACGCGGACCATAGGCGCCATGATCGGCATGTTCCGGCTGTGCGCTCCGGCGCTGTTGCTGGCGCTGGCCGCCTGCGCCAGCGCGCCGAAACCGGCCCCCGCGTTGCCCGCCGCGACGCCCGTTGCCGACATCGCGCCCGTGGAGGCACAGGCCGCATCGCCGATGGACGCGACCGCGGCCAGCACCGCGAGCGGCGCACTGCCGATGCCACCGCCGCAGGCGGGCACCGCCGACGCGACGCCGGCCGGCAATGCCGTGCCGACCGCGGAGGAAGACGACTACGCCGCGCTGTACGGCGAGGCACCGGCTCCGGTTGCCGGCGATGCGGAGGCCTACGACCTGCCGATCCGCGGCCCCTGGGCCTACGATCCGTGGGAGCCGATGAACCGTCGGATCCACGCGTTCAACAATGCCGTCGACCGTGCCGTGGCCCGGCCGCTGGCGCGCGCCTACGTGGCCGTCGTGCCCCAGCCGCTGCGGCTGGGCGTGACCAACTTCTTCGACAACCTCGGTTCGCCGGCGACCTTCGTCAACCAGCTGCTGCAGGGACGGCCGCGCGATGCGGTGCAGACGCTGGGCCGGTTCCTGGTCAACTCCACGCTCGGCATCGGCGGCGTGTTCGACCCGGCCAGCGACCTGAAGATGAAGCGGCGCAGCGAGGATTTCGGCCAGACCCCTGGGCATCTGGGGCTGGCGCAGCTCGCGCTACATCGAGCTGCCGTTCTTCGGACCACGCACGTTCCGCGACGTGGTCGGCCTGACCGGCGATGCGCCGCTGGCGGTGGTGCAGAGGATCGAGCAGGACAAGGTGCGGATCGCCCTGCAGGGCATCCAGCTGGTCGATACCCGCGCCCAGCTGCTGTCGCTGGACACCCTGCGCGAGAACGCGCCGGACGAATACGCCATGGTCCGCGACGCGTGGCTGCAGCGGCGCACGTTCCAGATCGAGGGCGACCGCCGCCGCCTGCAGGCGCCGGAAGGGGAACTGCCGGACTACCTGCGCGAAGACGAGCGCAACCCGACCGTGCCCGCCGACGCGATGCCGCTGCCGCCGCTGCCCGGCGGCTGAGCGCCCGGGACCGGGTGGAAAGCGGAAGGCCCGGGAGCGATCCCGGGCCTTCGTCCTTGTGCGCCCGGCTCAGGAAGCCAGTGCGACCGCCACCATGCCCGCGCAGGCGCGGGTCGTCAGCAGTGACGTCCGGCGCGAAGCGCGCGACCACCGCGCCATCGCGACCGACCATAACTTCTCGAAATTCCACAGCACGCCCGGCGCCGGATTGGCCGCGAGGCCGTGGCCGGCGAGCTTCTCGCGCATCGGGCCTTCGCCGGTGGCATCGGGCCTTACCGCGACCAGTGCCCGGTACAGCGGGTGCGTGTCCGCGCCGGTGACCGCGATCTTGGCGAACATCGGAAAGGTGACGTCATAGGTGAGCGAGCAGAAGCTGACAATCTCCGCTTCCGTGCCGGGCTCCTTACCGAGGAAGTCGTTGGCCGGGAAACCCAGCACTTCCAGTCCGTCGGCGCGCCTCTCGCGATAGAGCTTTTCCAGGCCTTCGTACTGCGGAGTCAGGCCGCATTTGGAGGCCACGTTGACCAGCAGCCGGACCTTGCCGGCCCAGTCGCCAAGCGTGGCGGGCTGGCCGTCGATGGTGGTCAGCGGGATCGTGTCGAGCGTGTCGGTCATGGCGGCGCGTCCGTATGGCGTGGGCCCGGGAGTATGCGCCGCCGCCGGCACCTACTCCTGCACGTCCTCGTCACCGGCCGATCGCGCGGCCGGCGACGGCCCCGCGTCCAGCTGCAGCGCATCGGGCTGCAGCTCGGCGGGCAGCGCGCGCCTTACCTTGCTGCCGAGTTCGGCAAGCTTGCGCGCCCGGTTGAGCGCGGACTGCGGCGAATCGACCAAGGCGGTTGCGTGCGCGGCCGAAGGCCTTACCGGCATCGTCGAGCCGCTTGCCAACCGTGTCGAATTCGACAAGGAAGGCGGTGAGCGCGTCGAGCACGCGGCCGCCGACCTCGCTGATCTCCAGCGCCTGCTTCTGCACCTTGTCGCGCGTCCACAGCCGTTCGGTCACGCGCAGCAGGGCCATCAGCGTATTGGGCGAGGCGAACACCACCTTGCGGTCGAAGGCGTAGCTCTGCAGGTCGCCATCCGCGCCCAGCGCCGCCGACAGCGCACCCTCGATCGGGACGAAGGCGATGGTGATGTCGAGCGCGTCGCCGCCGATGGCCTTGGGGTAGTTCTTATCGCCCAGGTCCTTGACGTGCTGGCGCAGGCCGACCGCGTGCCGGCGCAGGGCCTCGTCATGCTGCTCGGGCGTGGCCGCGTTCATCGCTTCCTGCCAGGCATGACCAGGTTGACCTTGCTGTCGACCACGACCTTAGCGCTGGTCCGGGAAATGCACGACCACGTCCGGGCGCAGGCGCGCGCCGTCGTCGTCGACCGCATGCTGCTGGCGCCGGTAGTGCACGCCTTCCTCCAGGCCCGAGCCGCGCAGCACGTTGTCGAGCATCAGCTCGCCCCAGTCGCCGCGCACCTTGGCGCTGCCCTTGAGCGCGCTGGTCAGCGCGGCCGCCTGCACCGCCATGTCCTTATTGAGCGTCTTCAGTTCGCCGACCGCACCGAGCAGGCTGGCGCGCTCGCGTGCCTCGTCGCCATAGACCGTGTCCACGCGCTGGCGGAATTCGCCCAGCTTGTCGGAGAACGGCTTGAGCAGGCCTTCCAGGTCGGTGCGCGACTGCAGGTTGGCCTGGCGCACGTTCTTCTCGAACTGCTGGCCGCGCTCGTCGAACACCTTGCCGGCCAGTTCGGCGAACGCGCCGGACAGCTTCTCCTGCGCGGTATCGAGGTAGGCGCGCAGCTCCTGCTGGGCCTGGCGCGAATGCTGCAGGTCGGCGCTGGCGCGGGCGTGCTCGCCATGCAGCTGCCGATACGCCCCACGCTGCGCGTCGAGGTCGCCCTCGAGCGCGGCAATGCGCTCCTGCGCGCGGGCCAGGCGGCGTCGCGTTCGACCAAGGCGCGTCTCGCGCTCGGCCAGCAGGGTGGTTTCGCGCTCGATCCGCTGCCGCGCCTGCGCCAGCGACTCGGCCTGCGCGACCGCGCGCTGGCGCTCGTTCTCCAGCTCCAGCTGCAGCGCCTCCAGGCGACCGCGGAGCTGGCCGGATTCGACCGCAGAGGCCCGGGCCGCGGCGCGTGCGGGTATCCAGGTCGCCGGCCACGGCCGCGTCGCGCCCTCCGGGCCGGCGCAACAGCAGTACGGCCAGCAGGGCCAGCGCCGCCAGCAGCAGGACGACAATCAGGTAGGGCAGGACAGCTTCGTTCATGTGGAAAGTGTAGCGTCGGCGGTCTCAGCGGACGCGACCGGCCGGGCCAGCTTCCGCCGTTGTCCGGTCCCGAAGCTCGCCGTCGCGAGAGCCGCCTTCACCCCGGCCTTATCCTGCCGCTCCCAGACTGCCGCCAACCCGGACGCCGCCGCCATGGCCAGCCCCGCCCGCCACCCGATCCACCTCAAGCGCGCCTACGAGGAACCGGCGCCCGGCGACGGCCAGCGCCTGCTGGTCGACGGGCTGTGGCCACGCGGGCTGCGCAAGGAAACCCTGCAGGCCGAGGCCTTACTCAGGGTGCTGGCGCCCAGCACCGACCTGCGCAGGTGGTTCGGCCACGATCCGGCACGCTGGGACGACTTCCGCGCGCGCTACTACGACGAACTGGCCGCCAATCCCGACGCGCTGGCCCGCCTGCGCGGCTACCTGGAGCGCGGTCCGGTGACCCTGCTGTACGCGGCCCGCGACGATGAGCACAACAACGCCGTGGCCCTGCGCGACTTCGTCCTGCACGGGCGCGGCTTCGCCCGCTGCTGACCGCTACGCCTGTGGGTCGTCCACCGCGGCGATACCCGCGCCCGTGGCTTTGCTGCGTTGCGTTGCGCGACACTGCGCGCTTCGCATTCCGCCCGGGATTTCCATGAGCTGGCACCGCCGCAAGTCGATCGACACCATCACCCAGCACGAGGAGGGTCGGCGCCTGGTGCCGACCCTGACCTTACCGCACCTTATCGCGCTGGGCATCGGCGCCATCGTCGGCACCGGCATCTACACCCTGATCGGCGTGGGCGCGGACAAGGCCGGCCCCGCGGTGCTGCTCTCGTTCGTGGTCGCCGGCGTGGTCTGCGCCTGCGCGGCACTGGCCTATGCCGAGATGGCCACCATGATGCCTGCGGCCGGCAGCGCCTACACCTACAGCTACGCGGCGCTGGGCGAGACCCTGGCATGGATCGTCGGCTGGAGCCTGATCCTGGAGTACTCGCTGGTGGTGAGCACGGTGGCGGTGGGCTGGTCGGGCTACTTCGTCGGCTTCCTGCACTGGGCAGGGATCACCATCCCACCGGCGCTGGCCGCCGGGCCCCATGCGGGCGGGGTGATCAACCTGCCGGCGATCCTGATCACCTTCGCCGTGGCCGGCCTGCTGATTGCCGGCACCCGCGAGAGCGCGACCCTCAACGCGGTGCTGGTGGTGGTCAAGCTGATCGCGCTGGCGATCTTCATCACCCTGGCCCTGCCTGCATTCGACACCGGCAACCTGCAGCCGTTCATGCCCTACGGCTTCCCCAAGGCGGTCGGCGCCGATGGCGTCGAGCGGGGGTGATGGCGGCGGCGGCGATCATCTTCTTCGCCTTCTACGGCTTCGACGCGATCTCCACCGCCGCCGAGGAGACGAAGGATCCGGGACGCAACCTGTCGATCGGCATCATCGGCTCGATGGTCGGCTGCACCCTGATCTACGTGCTGGTCGCGCTGGCCGCGGTCGGCGCGATGCACTACACGGTGTTCGGCAAGAGCGCCGAGCCGCTGGCGCTGATCCTGCGCGAACTGGGCCACGGCCCGGCCGCCGCGGTGATCGGCATCGCCGCGGTGGTCGCGCTGCCGACGGTGCTGCTGGCGTTCTTCTACGGCCAGAGCCGGATCTTCTTCGTGATGTCGCGCGACGGCCTGCTGCCGCGCTCGCTGTCGATGGTCAACCCCAAGACCGGCACGCCGGTGACGATCACCGTGTTCACCGCGATCCTGGTCGCCGCCCTTACCGGCGTGGCCCGGCTGGACGAGATCGCCGCGCTGGCCAACGCCGGCACGCTGGTGGCCTTCATCGCCGTGTCGGTGTGCCTGCTGGTGCTTCGCCGGCGCGAGCCGGGCCGGCCGCGCGGATTCCGCACGCCGGCCGCATGGCTGATCGCGCCGCTGGCGATCGTCGGATGCGCCTACCTGTTCTGGAGCCTGCCGCACCGCACGCAACTGTATTTCCTACCAACGTGCTCGGCGTGGTGCTGTACGTGGTCTACGCGCGGCGCAACAGCCAGCTGGGCCGCCGCTGATCGCAGCAATCGTGGAGCAGGATTTGCCCCGCTCCACGAGGAGCGCCACCCGCGGGAAGAGGCGAGGTGGCGCCCGGGTCAGTCCAGCACGCGGCAGAACACTGCCTTGAGGTAGCGCGATTCGGCCACGTTGGTAGGAACGGGTGGTCGGCGCCGGCGCCGGCCACCTTCAGCACCTGCACCGTGCGCCCGGCGTAGAACGCGGCCCGGCGCAGCATGTCCATAACTGCTCCTCCGACACCAAGGCCGGTGCAGGAGAACGTGGCGAACAGCCCGCCCGGCTTGACCACGCCCAGCGCCAGCTTGTTCATGTCCAGGTACTTCTTCAGCGCGGTGATGACCTTATCGCGGTCGCGGGTCATCTTGGCCGGGTCGAGGATCACCGCGTCGTAACGCTCGCCGCGGTTGGCCGCGTCGCGCAGCCACGGGAAGATGTCGGCCTGCACGAAACGCGGCTTCACCCCGTTGAGCCGGGCATTGCCCTTGGCGATCTCGATCACCGCCTCGTCGATGTCGATGCCGGTGACTTCCGATGCACCACGCGCCGCCGCGTACACGGCGAAGCCGCCGGTGTTGCAGCACAGGTCCAGCACGGTCTTGCCGGCGACCTGCTGCGAGAACCACTGCCGGTTCTCGCGCTGGTCGGCGAAGAAGCCGGTCTTGTGCGCACCGGCCGGGTCGGCGCGGAAGCGGATGCCGTGCTCGGTGATCACCGCCGGCTCCGGCGAACCGCCCTCGCTGTAGACCGGGCGGTAGTCGAAGCTCTCCTGCTTCTGCACGTGCTCGTCGGCGAAGCTGTAGATGCGCGCGCCGGGGAAGTGCACGCGCAGCGCCGCATAGATCCACTCGCGATGGCGGAACATGCCGGCGCTGAAGAACTCGACCACCAGCAGGTCGTCGTAGCGGTCCACCACCAGTCCGGACAGGCCGTCGCCCTCGGCGTGGACCACGCGCCGGGCGTTGGACACCTCGTCCAGCTTCAGCACCTGCCGGCGCAGGCCGATCGCCTCGCCGATCCTGCGCTCGAACCAGTACTGGTCCACCGCCACGGCCGGGTCCGTTTCCGCGATGCGCAGGGCGATCCGCGAGTGGCCGTTGTAGAAGCCGCGGCCGATGAACTGGCCGTCGACGTCGAAGGCGTCGACGATCTCGCCCGGCTTGGGCTTCTGCGGCGGCTTGTCGACCAGTTTCTGGAAGATCCAGGGATGGCTGGAACGCCACGCGTTCTTCAGCCGGACGGCGGGGTACGGAGTAGTCATGCGGCCATTGTACGGGGGCGATGCTGAGTGGACCGGCATCCCGGCGGCAGGTGGCCGCGGGTGCCGCGCATGCTTGCAGCGGAAACCGCAGCATCGCCACCGGCCGGACTGTCCGGCGCCATCGGCCGGATGCCGTACGGCGCGTGGCGCCGGCCGCGCACCACGCGGCAAAAAAGCGCGACAATATCGGGGTTTCGCTGCCCGGACCGGGCGCGCCTTGGCGCCACGCCTGTCCCGGCCTTCCTGTTCTGTCCGTCGATCCGCAAGAGAAGAGCCCCCGCAGACCATGTCGAACACGCCGAAGATCATCTACACGCTCACCGATGAAGCCCCGTTCCTGGCGACCCAGTCGCTGCTGCCGATCGTCCAGGCTTTCGCCGGCACCGCCGGGATCGCCGTGGAGACCCGCGACATCTCGCTGGCCGGCCGCATCCTGTCCCAGTTCCCGGACTACCTCGGCGACGCGCAGAAGATCGGCGACCACCTTACCGAGCTGGGCGAGCTGGCGACCCGTCCGGAAGCCAACATCATCAAGCTGCCCAACGTCAGCGCCTCGGTGCCGCAGCTGAAGGCCGCGATCAAGGAACTGCAGGCCTGGGCTTCGCCCTGCCGGACTACCCGGACGCGCCGAAGGACGACAAGGAAAAGGACATCCAGGCCCGCTACGACCGGACCAAGGGCAGTGCGGTCAACCCGGTGCTGCGCGAAGGCAACTCCGACCGCCGCGCGCCGGCCTCGGTGAAGAACTTCGCACGCAAGCACCCGCACCGCATGGGCCCGTGGGGCAAGGATTCGAAGACGCACGTGGCGCACATGGACGCCGGCGACTTCTACGGCAGCGAGCAGTCGGCCACCGTCACCACCGCCGGCAGCCTGAAGATCGAGCTGGCCTATACCGACGGCAAGACCGTGGTGCTGAAGGAGAAGACCGCGGTCAAGGCCGGCGAGATCGTCGATGCCTCCACCCTCAGCCGCAAGGCGCTGGCGTCCTTCGTGGCCGCGCAGATCGCCGATGCCAGGGCGCAGGGCGTGCTGTTCTCGCTGCACCTGAAGGCGACCATGATGAAGGTCTCCGACCCGATCATGTTCGGCGTGGTGGTGTCGGAGTTCTACAAGGACGCACTCACGAAGCACGCCGACGCGCTGACGTCGGTCGGCTTCTCGCCGGACAACGGCATCGGCGACCTGTACGCGCGCATCGCCTCGCTGCCGGAAGACCAGCAGGCGGCGATCAAGGCCGACGTCGAGGCCGTGTACGCGGCCGGCCACGCGGTGGCGATGGTCAATTCGGACAAGGGCATCACCAACCTGCACGTGCCCAGCGACGTGATCGTCGACGCCTCGATGCCGGCGATGATCCGCGACTCCGGCCGCATGTGGAACGCCGAGGGCAAGCTGCAGGACACCAAGGCGGTGATCCCGGACCGCTGCTACGCCGGTGTGTACGAGGTGGTGATCGAGGACTGCAAGGCGCACGGCGCGTTCGACCCGACCACCATGGGCAGCGTGCCCAACGTGGGCCTGATGGCACAGAAGGCCGAGGAATACGGCAGCCACGACAAGACCTTCCGCATCCCGGCCGACGGCACCGTGCGCGTCACCGATGACGCCGGCACGGTGATCTTCGAGCACAAGGTCGAGGCCGGCGACATCTGGCGCATGTGCCAGACCAAGGACGCGCCGATCCAGGACTGGGTCAAGCTCGCGGTCAACCGCGCCCGCCTGAGCGGCACCCCGGCGGTGTTCTGGCTGGACAGCGCGCGCGCGCACGACCGCCAGGTGATCGCCAAGGTCGAGCAGTACCTGAAGGGCCACGACACCACCGGGCTGGACCTGCGCGTGCTGTCGCCGGTGGACGCGACGAAGTTCTCGCTCGAGCGCATCCGCCAGGGCAAGGACACCATCTCGGTGACCGGCAATGTGCTGCGCGATTACCTGACCGACCTGTTCCCGATCCTGGAGCTGGGCACCAGCGCCAAGATGCTGTCGATCGTGCCGCTGATGGCCGGCGGCGGCCTGTTCGAGACCGGCGCCGGCGGTTCGGCGCCCAAGCACGTGCAGCAGTTCGTCGAGGAGGATTACCTGCGCTGGGATTCGCTGGGCGAGTTCCTGGCGCTGGCCGCCTCGCTCGAGCACCTTACCGAGCAGACCGGCAACGCGGGCGCCGGCGTGCTGGCCGCCGCGCTTGACCAAGGCCAACGGACTGATCCTGGACAACAACCGTTCGCCGGCACGCAAGGTCGGTGAACTCGACAACCGCGGCAGCCATTACTACCTTGGCCCTGTACTGGGCGCAGGCGCTGGCCGCGCAGGACCAGGACGCGCGGGCCTGAAGGCGAAGTTCGCCCCGCTGGCAAAGGCACTGACCGACGGCGAGGCGACGATCATCGGCGAACTCAACGGCGCGCAGGGCAAGGCCGTGGACATCGGTGGTTACTACCATCCGGACCTTACCCAAGGCCGGCCCGGCGATGCGTCCGTCGGCCACGTTCAATGCGGCGCTCGCGGCGCTGTAAGCGCGACCGGCCAGCAAGCAGCACCCGCGAAGCCCGGCCCTGTGCCGGGCTTCGTTTTACGCTCCGTTGCACGGACACCGGCACGCCGCCCGGCGAGTTGGCGCGTGCTAGGCTCGCGCCTCCTTCCCCCCCCGAGTTCCCGCAATGGTCCGCACTCCGCTTTCCCGTGTCTGCCTGCTCGGCCTTACCTTTTGGCTGTTGCCGCACCGCTGGCCCATATGGTCAAGCCGGCCGACAGCGCAACGCTGCCGGCTCCCGATGCCGCACTGCAGGCGGCGATCGACGGCAGCTGGCGCGATCCGGCCGACACCGCGCGCGACAAGTACCGGCATCCGGGCCAGACCCAGGCGTTCTTCGGCATCAAGCCGGACCAGACCGTGGTCGAGATCACCCCGGCGGCGGCTGGTACGCGGAGATCCTGGCGCCGTACCTGCGCGGCAAGGGCTCGTACGTGGCGGCGATCGTCGATCCGGGTGCATACGAGGCCGGCAAGCAGCGCGACTACTACCAGAAGGGCAAGGACGGCCTGGCGAAGAAGTTCGCCGGCGCGCCGGCGCAGTTCGACAAGGCCACCGTGGTCGGCTACGACCCCAAGGCGCCATCGTTCGGTGCCCCCGGCTCGGCCGACCTGGTGCTGACCTTCCGCAACGTGCACAACTGGCGCAGCGCCGGCCAAGGCCGAAGGCATGTTCAAGGGCTTCTACGAGGTGCTCAAGCCGGGCGGCGTGCTCGGCGTGGTCGAGCACCGCGCCAAGGCGGACGTGCCGGCCGACGACAAGAGCGGCTACGTCGGCACCGACCAGGTGATCGCACTGGCCACCGCCGCCGGCTTCGAACTGGCCGGCAGCAGCGAGGTCAACGCCAATCCGCGCGACACCAAGGACCACCCGAACGGCGTGTGGACGCTGCCACCGTCGAACAACCATCCCGCAGCCGACGACGCGAAGTACCAGGCGATCGGCGAGAGCGACCGGATGACCCTGCGCTTTGTGAAGAAGGCCGCCCGGTAACGACGCAGGCGGCGAGGGCGGTCGCCACGCGATCGCCCGGTCCGGCACCTCGCCGCATGGAGCGACGCGGATTCATCTCGTTGCTGGCGGCGGGCGCATCGCTCCTATTCTGCCTGCCCCCGTGGAGCCACGCCCATGTATGGACTGATCGGAAGGATTCGCGCCGTGCCCGGCCAGCGCGCGGCGCTGGCCGCCATCCTGCTCGAGGGCACGGCGGCGATGCCGGGCTGCCTGAGCTATGTCATCGCCGAGGATCCGGCCGACGACGACGCGCTGTGGGTCACCGAAGTCTGGGACAGCGCCGCCAGCCACCAGGGGTCTCTGGCGCTGCCCGCGGTGAAGGACGCCATCGCCCGCGGCCGGCCGCTGATCGCCGGCTTCGATTCGCGCGCCGAAACCCGACCGCTCGGCGGCCACGGCCTTAAGAACCGGCTGAGGCGTCGCCGTTTCCGATGCTGGTCGCGTTCAACAAGCCCTATGGCGTGCTGTGCCAGTTCACCGACCGCTCGGTGCCGCCGCGTCCGACGCTGGCCGGATTCGGCCTGCCGGCGGACATCTATCCGGCCGGTCGCCTGGACCACGACAGCGAAGGCCTGCTGCTGCTCACCGATGACGGCACGCTGGCGCACCGCCTGACCGATCCACGGCACAAGCAGCCCAAGACCTACTGGGTCCAGGTCGAAGGCGATCCGCAGCCGGCGCAGTTGCAGGCGCTGCGCGATGGCGTGGTGCTCAACGACGGGCCGACGCGGCCCGCGCAGGCGCGCCGCCTCGATCCGCCGCCGGCGCTGTGGCCGCGCGATCCGCCGGTGCGCTACCGCAAGACGGTGCCGGACGCCTGGCTGGAACTGGTGATCAGCGAGGGCCGCAACCGCCAGGTGCGGCGCATGACCGCGGCGGTAGGCCTGCCGACACTGCGCCTGGTCCGCGTGGCGATCGGCCCGTATCGGCTGGAGACAGGGACGCAGGACCCATGGCTGGCACCGGGAGCCCGATGGGCGCCTGGACTGATCCGGCGACCAAGGCGCCAAAGCCGGCGGCGCGGGCGGCTTCCGTTCCGGCCGCCCCGTGCCGCTGCGCGATGAACGCTGCCTCGATCAGGCCGTGGTCGACGGCCGCCGCGCGCGGGTGGCGCGGGCCCGCGCGGCCGCGTTGCCGTTGCTGCGCGATGCGATCCGCTCGGACTCGCCGTCGATCGGCGCCTCGAGTTGCTGCTGGCGGCGCTTGCGGTACAGCACGTAGGCCAGCACGCCGGCGCCGACCACGGCGGCGGCGGTGGCCACGGCCACCGGATGGCGGCGCACGGTACCGCGGGCGACGTTGAAGCCGGCCTTGGCCGCGCCCAGCGCCGCGCCGGTCTTGATCCACTGTTCGGCACCGATGCCGGCATCACGCAGGCTCGAACCGGCGTGGCGCAGGCCCGCGCCGGCCTTACTGGCCAGTTCGAGGGCGCGGTCGGAAATGATCGTCAGCTTGCTCATGGGGAGATCCCGTGGATGGGTGGGGGCGCCGCCAGTGTCGGGGACGGCATGTGGACGATACGTCAGCGGCGGGGGCGGCGGGCCAGCCGCCACCCGCCCGATGCCGGGGTTCATGGCGTGGTGCGCGAGCGCCCGGATCGACGGGCTGCGACGGCCCGGCACGGCCGTGGCGACACCAGGGCCCGGAGCACCGCCGGTCTCAGGTGCCCCGCGGTTTGGCCCGGTGCGTCGCCGTCGCGCTCCACGGATCCTCCGGCCACGGATGGCGTGGGTAGCGCCCCTTCATTTCCTTCTTCACTTCCGGATAGGTGCGGTCCCAGAAGCCCTTGAGGTCGCCGGTGACCTGCAGCGGCTTGCCGCCGGGCGAGAGCAGGTGCAGCAGCAACGGCACCCGCCCGTCGGCGATGCGTGGGGTGTCGGCCAGGCCGAACAGTTCCTGCAGCTTCACCGCCAGCACCGGCGGCTGCGGCAGGCCGTCATGGTCGAGCGCGTAGTCGATGCGGCGTTCCATGCCCGAAGGCACGCCGATCCGCGCCGGCGCAAAGCGATCGAGCTGCTGCCGCCGCTGGCTCCATTCCAGCGGTGATTTCAGTGCCTCGCCCAGCTCGTCCTCGGACAGCGCATCGAGCCGGGTCTTGCCGGCGAAGGCCGGGCGCAGCCACGCATCGAGCGTGGCCAGCAGCGCGGCGTCGGAGACATCGGCCAAGGCCGAGCTCCGGCATCCACGTCCGCAGCGATACCAGCCGCGCCTGCCACTGGCGCAGGGTGTCGGTCCACGGCAGCGCGTCGATGCCCAGTTCGCGCACCGCGTCGGTCAGCGCCTGCGCGGCCTGCTTCGGGTCCACGCGCCCGGCCGGGCGACTGTCGAGCACGATCCGGTCGAAGCGCGATTCGCGCCGCGCCACCAGCGCGCGCTTGTCGGCATCCCATGTCGCGCCCTCCTGCTCGACGAAGCGGTCGGCGAAGTCCGCGCGCAGGCGCGTTTCGTCGACCGGCGCGCCGCGCAGCAGCAGCGCGTCGCCGCGTGCCTCGAAGCGCAGCTCGCTGGCGACCAGCCAGGGCTCGCCGCGCAGCGCGCTGTCGTCGAACAGCTTCGCGGTGCGGCCATTGGCCAGCTGGTAACGCAGGGGTCCTGCGGGTGCCGGGCGGCGATCCGGTCGGGGAAGGCGTGGGCGAGCAGGTCGCCGAATTCGTGCGCCTCGATGTCGGCCGGCGGTGCGCCCTCGCAGCGCAGGCGGCGGCGCCACTGCCTTACCGCCGCATCGATCGCGGCCAGTGCCGACCGGCTGGCATCGTGCGCCACCCGGCCGCCACGGAAGGCAGCCAGCGCACGCCAGCGTTCGGCCAGCGCATCGCTGCGGCTGCGCAACGGATCGCGTGCCTCGACCAGCGCAGCCAGGGTCGGCGGCCAGCGCCTGTTCGCGCGGCGTGCGCGCGGCCAGCAGCATCGCCGCCAGGCGCGGATGCGTGCCCAGCGCCAGCATGCGCTTGCCGACCGGGGTGATCGCGCCGGTATCGGACAGCGCCCCGAGCCGCCGCAGCAGTTCGCGCGCGGCGGCCAGCGCGCCGGGCGGAGGCGGATCGACGAAGCGCAGCGCGTCGCTGCCCCACGCCGCCAGTTCCAGCGCCAGCGCAGCCAGTTCGACCTGGGCGATTTCCGGACGGCGCTGCGCTTCCAGGCGCTGCGATTCGGGCCACAGCCGCCAGGCCCAGCCCGCGGCGACGCGGCCGGCGCGGCCGGCGCGCTGGTCGGCCGAGGCCTGCGAGATGGCCACCGCGTCCAGCCGCGAGAAACCGCTGTTGGGATCGAAGCGCGGTTCGCGCGCCAGGCCGGCGTCGATGACCACGCGCACGCCGGGCAGGGTGACCGAGGATTCGGCGACGTTGGTCGCCAGGACCACGCGGCGACGCCCGTCCGGGGCCGGCTGCAGCACGCGCGACTGCTGCTCCACCGGCAGTTCGCCGTGCAGCGCCAGCACCTCCACGTCCGCCGGCAACGCACCGCCTTCAAGGGCGGCCTGCACCCGCGCGATCTCGCGCTGGCCGGGCAGGAACACCAGCACGTCGCCCGGATGCCGGGCCACGGCCTCCTCGCTCGCGCGCCGCGCCTGTGCCTCGATCGATTCCTCGCGCCGCGCCGGGAAATGCGCGACCTGCACCGGGAAGCTGCGGCCCTCGCTGGACAGGCGCGGTGCGTCGAGGAAGCGGGCGAGCCGCTCGCCATCGAGGGTGGCCGACATCACCACGATGCGCAGGTCCTCGCGCAGCTGCGCCTGCACGTCCAGGGCCATGGCCAGGCCGAGGTCGGCGGACAGGTGGCGCTCGTGGAACTCGTCGAACAGCAGCGCGCCGACGCCTTCGAGCAGGGGATCGTCCTGGATCATCCGGGTCAGGATGCCTTCGGTGACCACCTCGATCCGGGTGCGCGCGGAGACCTTGTTCTCGAAGCGGATGCGGTAGCCGACGGTCTCGCCGACCTCCTCGCCAAGCTGGCGGGCCATGAACCCGGCCGCGCTGCGCGCCGCGACCCGGCGCGGTTCGAGCATCACGATCCTGCGGCCGTCCCGCCACGGCGCGTCGAGCAGGGCCAGCGGGAGCTGGGTGGTCTTGCCGGCGCCCGGCGGCGCTTCCAGCACCAGGCGCGGATGCGCGGCCAGGCTGTCGCTGATCGCCGGCAGCAGCGGCGTGATGGGAAATGCGCGGGAATCCATCGGGCCATTGTAGAAGCGGGGCTTGCGTACGACGCGAGCCGGTCCCGTCGGCAACGGCATGGCCCACGCCCGGATCGACGGGTGTCGCCAGCAGGAGCGGCTCCTACAATGGGCATCCCCCGCTCCGGCTTCTCCCTGCATGCCCCTGGTCGACATCGGCGCCAACCTCACCCATGACAGCTTCGACCGCGATCGCGACGCCGTGCTGGCCCGCGCCCGCGAGGCGGGGGTGGTGCAGATGGTGGTCACCGGCGCCAGCCGCGACCATTCGCCGCTGGCCCTGCAGCTGGCGCAGGCGCATCCGGGTTTCCTGCACGCCACCGCCGGCGTGCATCCGCACCACGCCACCGAGTACACCGACGAGTGCGACGCGGAGATGCGCGCGCTGCATGCGCACGCCGAAGTGGTGGCGGTGGGCGAGTGCGGGCTGGACTACTTCCGCGACTTCTCGCCGCGTCCGGCGCAGCGCAAGGCGTTCGAGCGCCAGCTGCAGATCGGGGTCGAGACGCACAAGCCGCTGTTCCTGCACCAGCGCGATGCGCACGAGGACTTCATGGCGATGATGAAGAACTTCGACGGGCGCCTGGGCGCGGCGGTGGTGCACTGCTTCACCGGCACCCGCGAGGAGATGTTCGACTACCTGGACAACGACTGGTACATCGGCATCACCGGCTGGCTGTGCGACGAACGCCGCGGCCAGCACCTGCGCGAACTGGTGAAGCACATTCCCGCCAACCGCCTGCTGGTGGAGACCGACGCGCCGTACCTGCTGCCGCGCACGCTCAAGCCGATGCCGAAGGACCGGCGCAACGAACCGTCGTTCCTGCCGCACATCGTCGAGGAGCTGGCCCGCGACCGCGGCGAGGATCCGGCGGCGGTCGCCGCGCAGACCACGGCCAACGCGTTCGGGTTCTTCCGCCTACCGGCGTCGGCGCAGGTCAGCTCGCCGGCGGGTGCCTGACACCGCCGGCGCATCAGCCCGCGGCGCGGGTCGCCTCGTACGCCTGCAGGTGCACCCATGCCGCCGCCAGCCGCGGCACGGCCAGGCCGGCGCGGTGGGCGCGGTGGACCATGTCACCGACGATCTGCAGCGCCTCCACGCGCGCACCCGCCTGCAGGTCGCGCAGCATGGAGGCGGTGACGGTCGAACCGGCGCGGGTCAGGTGGCCACGCGCCGTTGCCACCTCGTCCGGCGCTACCGGCTGCCCTTCGGCGGCGGCCACGGCCAAGGCACTCGTCGTGCAGCGCGGCCATGAACGCCTCGCCCCCTCGCTGGCGACGATGCCGCCGACGCTGGCGCGCATCAGGCAGGTGCCCGCGGCCAGCGCGGCCATAAAACTGAACTTGATCCATTGCGCGCGGGCGATGTCCGGCGCGAGCAGGTGATCCACGCCCGCGGCCGCGCAGGCGGCGGCCAGCTTCCGCAGCACGCCGGCGTCGGCATTGCCCTCGCGCAGGCCGAAGGTGAGCGAGGCCGGTCGTCCCATGTGCACGATCGCGCCGTCCGCACCCAGCGTGGCGCTGATGAAGCACAGCCCGCCCAGCACGCGGGCGCGGCCGAAACGCGCATCGAGCGCGTCGTAGTGGAGCAGGCCGTTGAGGATCGGCAGCACGGCGGTGTCGGGCCCGACCGCCGGGGCGATCGCCGCGATCGCGCCGTCCAGGTCGTAGGCCTTGCAGCTGAGCACGACCAGGTCGAACGGCGGCAACGCCGCCAGGTCCTCCACCGTCACCGTGGCCACGGCCAAGGTCCGCATCGCCGAGCGGGCTGCGGATGCGCAGGCCGCGTTCGCGCAGCAGTGCCGCCCGCGCGCCGCGCACCAGAACGTCACGTCCGCACCGGTATCGGCCAGGCGTCCGCCGAAATAGCCGCCGGTACCGCCGGCGCCGAGCACGAGCATGCGCACGGCGGCGCTCAGCTGCGCAGGCCCACGCCGCGACGCAGCAGCCACAGCGACAGCGCCGTCAGCGCGGCGGCGAAGCCGAGCATCAGCGCGTAGGCCACCCACAGCGGCACGTCCGAAGTGTCGAGCAGGCCGTAGCGGAACGCATTGACCATGTAGAAGATCGGGTTGGCATGGGTCAGCGCCTGCGCCCAGCCGGGCAGCAGGGTGACCGAATAGAACACGCCACCGAGATAGGTCAGCGGGGTCAGGATGAAGGTCGGCACGATCGCCACGTCGTCGAACTTCTTGGCATAGACCGCGTTGACGAAGCCGGCCAGCGAGAAGATCGTCGCCCCCAGCAACACCGTGGTGAAGGTGACCAGCGGGTGTGGCACGCGCACGGACGTGAAGAGCATGGCGATCACCAGCACGATCGCGCCCACCATCAGCCCGCGCAGCACCGCGCCGGCGACGTAGCCGCCGAGGATCACCCAGTTCGGCATCGGGCTGACCAGCAGTTCCTCGACGTGGCGGCCGAACTTGGCGCCGAAGAACGAAGAGGAGATGTTGCCGTAGCTGTTCTGGATCACGCTCATCATCACCAGCCCGGGGACGATGAACTGCATGTAGGTGAAGCCGCCCATGTCGCCGATCTTCGAGCCGATCAGGCCGCCGAAGATCAGGAAGTACAGGGTCATGGTGATCGCCGGCGGCACCGGGGTCTGGCCCCAGATGCGGAGGATGCGGCGCACCTCGCGGCGGACAATGGTGCCCAGCGCGATCCAGTTGCGGGCGGTGTCGCTGCGGCCGCTCGTCGCCATGTTGCTCACGGTGTCGGCGTCCTGCTTCATGCGGCCACCTCCCGCTGCGAGCCGGTCAGGCGCACGAACAGTTCTTCAAGGCGGTTGCTCTTGGTGCGCATCGAGCGCACGCGGATCCCGGCCGCTTCCAGCGCGGCGAACACGCGGTTGAGGTCCATCGCCCGCGGCATGTCCAGGTCTGGGTGTGGTCGTCGCTGGCGACCAGGGTGGCGCCCTCGATCACCGGCAGCGTGGCCGGCAGGTGGCCATCGATGTCGAACAGGAAGCCCTCCACGTCGAGCTTGGCCAGCAGGGCGCGCATCGGCCCGGACTCGACGATCGTGCCCTTGTCGATGATCGCCAGGTGCCGGCACAGGCTCTCGGCTTCTTCCAGGTAGTGCGTGGTCAGGATGATCGTGGTGCCGGCGGCGTTGATCTCGCGCAGCACCCGCCACATGTCGCGGCGGATCTCGATGTCCACGCCGGCGGTGGGCTCGTCCAGGATCAGCAGGCGCGGGCGGGTCATCATCGCCCGGGCGATCATCAGTCGCCGCTTCATGCCGCCGGACAGGGTGCGGCTCATCACCCGCGCCTTTTCCCACAGGTGCGCACGCCGCAGCTCGACCTCGGCCATCGCCTCGGCCTCCACGCGCGGGACGCCGTAGAAGCCCGCGTAGTTGACCAGGATGTCGAACGGCTGCTCGAACAGGTTGAAGTTGATCTCCTGCGGCACCAGCCCGATCAGGCGCATCGCCTCGCTGCGGCGGGCGACCAAGGTCCACGCCGAACACCTCCACGGAACCTGCGCTGAGGTTGACCAGCGAACTGGTGATGCCGATCAGGGTCGACTTGCCGGCGCCGTTGGGGCCGAGCAGGGCGAAGAAGTCGCCAGGCCACGTCGAGCGAAACACCCTTGAGCGCCTGGACGCCGTTGTCGTAGGTCTTGCGCAGGTCTCGCACGCGCAGCGCGGGGACGGGCGCCTCGCCGGGGACGTCATGAAGGGCCTTCGCGCCGCGGCGGGCGCCTGTTCGGAGCTGTGGCTATTATAGGTCGCCGCCGGGAATGGACCTGGCTACAGACTGTTTCGAAAACCACCACCGTGCCCGTCCAGTTCCCGCTCCGCCTTGTCGGCCGCCGCATGTTGGCGCCCACCATCGGCCACTACGTGCTCACCCGTGACGACGGCCAGCCGCTGGACTTCATCCCCGGCCAGTTCATCCAGATCCATTTCGACTACGCCGACGGCACCCCGGCGCGGCGCAGCTATTCGCTGGCCACCATCCACGACCACGCGCTGGGCCCGGGCGAGGCGGTGGAGATCGCGGTCAGCCATGTCCCCGGCGGCGCGGCCACCGCGCTGTTCGAGGGCCTTACCATCGGTGGCCGGGTCAATGCCAGCGGTCCCTATGGGCGCTTCTGCCTGATGCCCGGTGACCACAACCGGCGTTACCTGCTGATCGCCACCGGCACCGGCGTGACCCCGTACCGCTCGATGCTGCCGGTGCTGGGCCAGCTGCTGGCCGAGCGCGACCTCGAGGTGGCCGTGCTGGCCGGCGCACGCACGCCGGGCGAGCTGCTCTACGCCGACGATTTCCGTGCCTTCGCCGACGCGCATCCGCGTTTCCGCTACATGCCCTGCCTGTCGCGGGAAATGCCTGCGGTCGACTCGCCCCACGCGCACCCGGACGTACGCCACGGCTACGTGCAGCAGCAACTGGCGGAGTTCGCACCGGACCCGGCCACCGACATCGCCTACCTGTGCGGCAATCCCGACATGGTCGATGCGTGCTTCGAGGCCCTGAAGGGCCACGGCCTGCCGATCCCGCAGATCAGGCGCGAGAAGTACATCAGCAACAAGTAGGTCGTGCATCCGGCCGACCCTGGCAGGCCGGAACCCGAGCTAAGGCCTCACCCCCATGCCAGGGTCATGTCAAGGACGCTTGACAGCCTGTCGGGGGCGCCCTTATTGTGGCTGTCAAGCTTCCTTGACATGGATTGGCAATGGAACGGGTGCAGCGCGGAACGGGTGCAGGTGCGGGATTTCTGGGCGTGGGTGTCGCCTTCATCGCGATAGCCATCGCGGGCGACCAGTCCGCATTCCTCGGCGTGGGCCTTGGCCTTTTCGGACTGGGCCTCGGCAACGCGATCCGGCGCCGGCGCGGAGCCCCACGATGAAGCTGCTTTCACCCCCGGCCCTGCTCACCACCGCAATCCCGGCGGGCATCGGCGCCGCGGTGGTGCCCCGACTGCTGCCGGGGCAGGTGCCGGGCTGGCTCGGCTAAGGTGCTGACCATGCTGGGCCTTATCCCAGGCCTTCGCCGCGCTGCTGCGCTGGCAGCTGCCGGATGCCTGCGACAGCGCTCCCACCGGCCTGCGCCGCCGTTATACCCGCGAGCTGATGCTGGCCATGGGCGGCTACGCGCTGGTGCTGTTCGCCTCGATCACCCTGTTGCGGCACATCGAGGCCCCGGGCCTGCGTGCCCTGGTCGCGCTGCTGCCGGTGCCGCCGATCGCGTTGGCGCTGCGCGCCATGGTCCGCTACATCCGCGATGTCGACGAGATGCAGCAACGCATCGAGCTGGAGGCGGTCAGCCTCGCCACCGCGTTCGTCTCGCTGCTGTACATGTCCGCGGGCTTCCTGCAGGCGGCGAAGGTGATCGCCATTCCCGCCGCCGCTGCGCTGATCTGGCTGTTCCCGCTGGTCTGCCTGACCTACGGCCTTAGCCAAGGCCATGGTCGTGCGGCGCTACCGGTGAACGGCCACCGATGAACAACCGGTTGCGCGATCTGCGCGAGGCGCAGGGCTGGTCGCAGGGCGAACTGGCCGAGCAGCTCGAGGTTTCCCGGCAGACCGTCAACGCGCTGGAGACCGGCAAATACGACCCCAGCCTGCCGCTGGCGTTCCGCATCGCGCGCCTGTTCGCCCTGCGGATCGAGGATGTGTTCCTGCCGGACTGATCCGGCTGCGTGTTCCGCTTCCACTTTCACCACCACGAGGGGCTGTTTCGATGATGTCCCGCACGACCCGACGTTTGACCGCCACCGCGGCGCTGGCCGCCACGGCCGCGCTGCTGGGCGGCTGCGACTCCGCCCCGGCGCCGGCGCCGGCCGCATCCTCCACCCGCCACTACGGCGCCATCGCCTTCGAACCCTGCACCTGGCCAACGGGTTCTCGGCCGGGAACGTGCAGGCGCAGTGCGCCAGCTTCGAGGTGCCCGAGAACCGCGACGCGCCCGATGGCCGCCGGATCAGGCTCAACCTTACCTTTATTGCCGGCGACGGATGAAGGCTCGGCCACGGAGGATCCGGTGTTCTTCCTCGCCGGCGGGCCCGGCCAGTCGGCCGTGCAGGTCTGGCCACAGCTGGATCCGGCGTTCACGGAAGTGCGCAAGCAGCGCCACGTCGTGCTGGTCGACCAGCGCGGCACCGGCGATTCGAACCTGCTGGCATGTGCCGCCGAGGACGACGATCCGCAGGCCGCAGCCACGCCCGATGCCGCGGCGATCGCCGCGTTCGCGCGGCGCTGCGCCGAAGGCGTCGCCGATCGCGCCGACCCGCGCTTCTACACCACGACCGACGCGATCGCCGACCTGGATGCGGTGCGCGAAGCGATCGGCGCGGCGAAGATCAACCTTACCCGGCGGCTCGTACGGCACCCGCGTGGCCCAGCAGTACGCCAAGCGCTTTCCGCAACACGTGCGCAGTATTGTGCTGGACGGCGTGGCGCCGAACGACCTGGTGGTCGGCGGCGAATTCGCCCATACCTTCGAGGATGCGCTGAAGCTGCAATCCGCGAACTGCCGCGAACTGCCGGCCTGTGCCAAGCGCTTCCCGCACGATGCACGCACCCAGCTCGACACGCTGGTTACCCGGCTGCGCGAGGCGCCGGCACAGGTCGAATACCGCGACCCGGCCAGCGGCGAGAGCCGCAGCGGAATCGCCAGCGCCGATACAGTCACCGGCCTTACCTTCATGTTCTCGTACATGCCGCAGACCGCCTCGCTGCTGCCGCTGGTGCTGGACGAGGCCAGCCAAGAACCGCTACGCGCCGCTGATGTCGCTGCACGACCTGATGGGCCGCAACATGGGCGGTTCGATGGCGCGCGGCATGCAGTGGTCGGTGATCTGCGCCGAAGACGCGGACCGCTACAGGGAAGGCGGCGCGGAAGGCACGCTGCTCGGCCCGGACGTGGCCCGGATGTTCTTCGCCGCGTGCGCCACCTGGCCGCACGGCGGCCGGCCGGAGGATTTCACCGCGCCGCTGAAGTCGGACGTGCCGGTGCTGCTGCTGTCGGGCGAGTTCGATCCGGTGACGCCGCCGCGCTATGCCGAGCAGGTCCTGCAGACGCTGCCCAACGGCCGCCACCTGGTCCTGCGCGGGCAGGCACACGGCACGCTCTCGCTCGGCTGCATGCCGCGGCTGCTCGGCCAGTTCCTCGAATCCACCGATGCCAAGGCGCTGGACGCCAGCTGCCTCGACACCCTGACCTACGTGCCGCCTTTCACCAGTTTCAACGGATGGGAACCCTGATGCGCCGACACATTCCAGCGGGAGCCGCGCCATGATCCGCGCCCACGACCTGCACAAGAGCTTCAAGACCAAGACCGGCACCGTGAAGGCGGTATCCGGGGTCAGCTTCGAGGCCCATGACGGCCAGATCACCGGCCTGCTCGGCCCGAACGGCGCCGGCAAGACCACCACCCTGCGCATGCTCTACACCCTGATGAAGCCCGACCTGGGGCGGATCGAGGTCGATGGCGTGGACACGGCGGCCGATCCGGTCACCGTGCGCCGCGCGCTGGGCGTGCTGCCCGACGCACGCGGCGTGTACAAGCGCCTGACCGCGCGCGAGAACATCGCCTACTTCGGCCGCCTGCACGGCATCCCCGCCGCGCGCGTGGCCGAACGCATCGCCACGCTGTCGGCGGCGCTGGACATGGGCGAGATCCTCGATCGGCAGACCGAGGGCTTCTCGCAAGGCCAGCGGACCAAGACCGCGATCGCCCGCGCCCTGGTCCACGATCCGCGCAACGTCATCCTCGACGAACCGACCAACGGCCTGGACGTGATGACCACGCGCGCGATGCGCGAATTCCTGCGCGGCCTGCGCGACGAGGGCCGCTGCGTGATCTTCTCCAGCCACATCATGCAGGAGGTGGCCGCGCTCTGCGACCGCATCGTGATCATCGCCAAGGGCCAGGTCGTGGCCGAAGGCAGCGCGGACCAGCTGCGCGAACAGACCGGCGAGGACAACCTGGAGGATGCCTTCGTCAAGGTGATCGGTTCGGAGGAGGGCCTGCACGCATGAGCACGCTGTCGACGATGTGGATCGTGATGCTGAAGGAGCTGCGCGACATCGGCCGCGACCGGCGTACCTGGCGTTGACCCTGCTGCTCGGGCCGCTGCTGTTCCCGGCTCTGATCCTGGCATGGGTACGCTGGCCGAGAAGCGGGCGAAGACCCAGATCGACAAGACGCTGGAAATCCCGGTGATCGGCATGGAGCGCGCACCGAACCTGGTCGCGTTCCTCGCCACCCGGGGATCAAGGCGGTGGACGCCCCGGCCGACCTGGAAGCGGCATTGCGCGAGCAGCGCCAGGGACGTGGGCCTGCGCATCTCCGAAAGCTTCGCCGACGACTGGCGCGCGGGCCGGCCGGCGCTGGTGGAGGTGATGCTGGACACCACCCAGCGTGATTCCGGCATTCCCGGACAGCGCCTGCGCGGGGCACTGGCGGCCTACAGCGGCCAGGTCGGCGCGCTGCGCCTGCTGGCCCGCGGGATGGATCCGGCCGTGGCGCAGCCGGTCAACACCAGCACGCTGGACGTGTCCACGCCGGAGGCCAAGCGCGGCCTGATGCTGTCGGTGATGCTGCCGTATTTCCTGATCATCACCGCCTTCCTCGGCGGCGCGGCGCTGGTGCTGGATGCCACCGCCGGCGAACGCGAACGGCAGACGCTGGAACCGTTGCTGGCGACGCCGGCTGCGCGCGGCGCGATCGTCACCGGCAAGATCATCGCCGCCTGCGTGCTCGGGCTGGTGTCGCTGCTGCTGTCGCTGCTGGCGATCAAGCTCAGCGCGCAGTTCGCCACTGGCATGGCCCGCACCCTGGACATGTCGATACTGTCGATTGCCAAGATGCTGTTCGTGCTGCTGCCGATGCTGCTGGTCGGCACTTCCCTGCTGACCTTCCTGGCCGCCGCCGCCAAGAGCCTGAAGGAAGCGCAGAGCCACATGACCTGGCTGATGCTGCTGCCGATGATCCCGACCATGATGCTGATGGTGAATCCGGTGAAGACCCAGCTGTGGCAGTTCGCGGTGCCGTTCCTGGCGCAGAACCAGCTGCTGCTGAAGGTGATCCGTGGCGAAGCGATCAGCGCGCAGGTGTGGGGCGTCTATCTGGGATCCAGCCTGGCTCTTGCCTTTTGGTGCTGTGGATCGCGGCGGTCATGCGCTACCGGCAGGAAAAACTGGCGATCTCGACCTGAGCGGTGCAGCGTTCTTGGACGGCAAAAAAAAGGCCCGGCTTTGCCGGGCCTTTCCTTTCGCGGTGACGGTGGCTCAGCCGCCCGGGTTGAACGCCACGGTCCGGCGCGTGGTCACCGGCGCATCCACCGGCTCGAAGCGCCAGCGACGCACGGCATTGAGCGCTTCGCGGTCGAAGGTACGCGCGGGGTTCGCGCGCAGCACGCGGGCATCGGTGACCGATCCGTCGGTGCCCACGGTGAACTCGATCAGCACCTCGCCCGGGGTACCCGCGCGCAGCGCGTCAGGCGGATAGCGCGGCGCCGGCATGGCGATCGGCCGCAGGCTGCGCTGCGCCGGCGGCGTCGGTGCCGCGGCCGCGGCCGGTGCCTGCTGCTGGGGTGCCGGCTGGCGCGCGGCGGCTTCGCGCTGCTCGGCTTCGCGCGCGGCGGTCTGGCGGGCGGCCTCCTGCTGCGCCGCCATGGCAGGGCGGGCGGCTTCGGCCTCGGCGGCCTGCTGCTGGACCTGCTGCTGCTGCTGGGCCTGCGCCCGTGTCTCGGCATCGGCCTTGGCCTTGGCGGCCTCGGCTTCGCTGCGCTTGGCCACGGCCTGCTGGGAGTTGGCTATGCTCTGCTTGATGCGCGGCAGCGCCGGCGCGGTCTTGTCCGCTTTTTCGATCAGCCCGACCAGGCGCTGGGCCTCGTCGAACTGTTCGCGCACGACCGCCTGTTCGGCAGCGATGACGGTGTACGGCAACAGGTCGGTCAACGCGCTGCTCACCGTCGCGTCGTCGGGCAGCTTGTCGCGCAGCGCCAGGTAGTACTCCATGGCGTTCTCGCCGGCCGGCGCATACATCCGGTTCTCACGCAGCGCCTGGCTGGCGGCGTCGCGCAGCTGGTCGGCACTCATGGCCTGCACGGTCGCGGCAACGGCGGGGGCAGGCGGGGTGGCGGGCGATGCCTTACCCGGCTGGTTCGCGGTGGCAGCAGTGGTCGCGTCGGGCGTGGCCTCCTCCTGCTTGGAACAGGCGCCCAGCGCGGCAGCCAGAAGCAGGCACGCGCATAGGCGTGACTTCGGCGAAATCGTCATCGACAGCATTGGTACTCCCCGTGGAAAGCGTGTGGTACGACGAATGGCGTCCCCTAGATCGCGCCATCTGCCCCGGATTGTCAACCGCGAAGGGGCGGGCCACAAGCGGGGGGCACGAAGGCTGGCCGGCCGGGATGCGAAGGCCGCAAAGCGTGACCGCGGTCATGGCGCTACTTGCCGATGCAGAAGCTGGAGAAGATGTGACCCAGCAGCTCGTCGGCGCTGGTCTGGCCGGTAATTCGACCGGGGCGACATGGGCTGGGCGCAGTTCTTCCGCGGCCAGCTCCATCCGCTCGACGGCCAGCTCGGCGGCTGCGCGGCAGGCATGGTCGAGGGTCGCGCGCAGGCCGTCGACCTGGCGCGCCCGCGCGCTGAACTCGCCTTCGGCCGCTTCCGGTGCACCGCCGGTGGCCAGGCGCCGGAGCGCGGCGTGCAGCTCATCCAGTCCAGTGCCGGTGAGCGCCGATACCCGCACTTCATCGGCGGCGGGCGGCGGGCGGCCGGCATCCGGCGCAAGCAGGTCGACCTTGTTGAGGATCCACAGCCGGCTCGGGACATCGGCCGATGCCGCCTCCAGGCTTCGCGCCCGCCCTGCGGATCACGTGCATCGAGCACCAGCAACGCCACATCGGCGCGCTGCAGTTCGGCGTGGGCACGGCGCATGCCTTCGCGCTCGATCGCATCCCCGCCCTCGCGCAGGCCGGCGGTATCGGACAGCTCCAGCTCCAGGCCGTCGATGCGCACTATCTCGCGCAGTACGTCGCGGGTGGTGCCGGCCACGTCGGCCACGATTGCGCGCGCGTCGCCGGCCAGGGCATTGAGCAGCGAACTCTTGCCCGCGTTCGGCGGACCGAGCAGCACCGCGTGCAGGCCATCGCGCAGGCGACGGCCCCGCTCGGCCTCGGCCAGCAAGCGCTGCAGGCCTCCGCACAGGGACTCCAGGTCGGCGCGCACACCCGCGATCCCCAGGGTCTCGATCGGCTCGTCGACGAAGTCGATCGCCGCCTCCACGTGGACCCGTAACCGCAGCAGGGTCGCGGCGATGGCCTCGATCCGCTGCGAGAACACGCCCTCCAGCGAGCGCCGCGCCGCCCGCGCCGCGCGCAGGTCGGCGGCGGCGATCAGGTCGGCGATGGCCTCGGCCTGACCAAGGTCGAGCTTGCCATTGAGGAACGCGCGCTCGCTGAACTCGCCCGGTCGCGCCGGCCGCGCCCCGAGTTCGCAGCAACGCTCGACCAAGGCGGCGCAGCAGCACCGGACTGCCGTGCGCCTGCAGTTCGGCCACGTCCTCGCCGGTGAAGCTGTGCGGGCCGGGGAACACCAGCACGATGCCGTCGTCGATCGCCTCGCCGCCGGCTTCGGTGAACACCGCGCGGGTCGCCCGGCGCGGCAGCAACGCGCGCGCTCCGATCCCCTCGGCGATCGTCAGTGCCCGCGGTCCGGACAGGCGCACGATGCCGACGCCGCCGGCGCCTGGCGCCGTGGCGATCGCGGCGATGGTGTCGTTGCTCTGCAGGCCGTTCATTGCCATCAAGTCTGGCACAGCAAAAACCCGCCGGTCAGGCGGGTTTTTGCAGGGACACTTTGCGACCCGTGGGTCACTTGGCCGGCGTGGCCTTCGGTGCCGGCTCGCCGTGGCGCTTCATCATCCACCACTGCTGCAGCAGGCCCATACCGCCGTTGGTCACCCAGTACAGGACCAGGCCGGCCGGGAAGAAGGCCATCATCACGCCGAACACCAGCGGCATGAACTGCATCATCTTCTGCTGCATCGGGTCCACGCCCGGCGACGGCTGCAGCTTCTGGGTGAACCACATCACCGCCACGTTGACCACCGGCAGGATGAAGTACGGATCGCGGGCGGTCAGGTCCTGGATCCACAGGATCCAGGGTGCGTGGCGCAGCTCAACCGATTCGACCAGCACCCAGTACAGCGCCAGGAACACCGGCATCTGCACCAGGATCGGCAGGCAGCCGCCCATCGGGTTGATCTTCTCCTTCTTGTACAGCTCCATCATCGCTTCCTGGAACTTCTGGCGATCGTCGCCATAGCGTTCCTTCAGCTGCTGGATGCGCGGCTGGAACTTGCGCATCTTGGCGAAGCTCTTGTACTGCCCGCCGACAGCGGATACAGCACCAGCTTGACCAGCAGCACCAAGGCCGATGATCGCCCAGCCCCAGTTGCCGATCAGGCCGTACAGGTGGCTCAGCACCCAGAACAGGCCCTCTCCGAGGATAGCCAGGATCGAGAACTGGCTGTAGTCGACCGCTCGCTCGAGGCCCGGCACCTGCTGGGCGCGGATTTCCGACACCAGCTTCGGGCCGACGTACAGGCGTGCCTGCGTGGTGGCGGTCGTGCCCGGGGCGACGTTCACGGTTTCGCCGAGCTCGCGCACCAGCGCGCCACTGGACGGGGCGTCCAGCGAGATCGTCGACGGCTGCGTGCCTTCGGGAATCCAGGCGCTGAAGAAGTGGTGCTGGAGCATCGCGATCCAGCCGCGTTGCGCCTGTGCGTTGACGTGGCCGTCCTCGAGATAGTCCTCGCCGAAGGTGCGACGCTGGTAGTCGCCGTCGTACCAAGGCCGCGCCGGTGAAGCTGAAGGATTCCGGATGGGTGTAGCCGCGCTGGATCAGCGGCGGCTTGCGGATCAGCTGGCGGTAGATCTGGCCCTGCCAGGGCGCGCCGCCCTGGTTGACCACCTCGTCGCGCACTTCCACCGCATAGGAACCGCGGCTAAGCGTGTAGGTGCGGCGGATGCTGACACCGTCCGGGCCCTGCCAGACGAACGGCACGACCACCTTGGTCCCACCGTCGGCCAGCGCGAACTCGCGCTCCGGGCCGGCCGGCACGAATCCGGACTGGTGGTTGGGTGCGGCGCCACCGGCGCTGACCCAGCCCGCCTGCGCGGCATAGAAATGGGCTGGATCGGTATCGAACAGACGCACCGGCGCACTGCCGGTCAGGCGGGTCTGCGGGAACTTAGACAGCTCGGCCTGCAGCACGCTGCCACCATCCAGAATGGGGTCCAGCACGTCGGTACGGACACTGACGCGGGCCGCGCTCGACGAAGGAGCGGTCGTGGCGACGGCCGCCTGCACCGCCTTGGCCGTCGTCGGCACGGCCGCGTCACCTGCAACGGCGGCAGGCGCGACCGCCGGTACCGCGGCCTCGGCAGGACCGGCCACCGTCGCCGCGGGGGTGGGCTCGGCCGGCGGGGCGTTGCGCTCCTTGCCCCACTCCATCCACAGCAGCATCGCCACCATCAGCCAGGCAAGGATCAGGAATACGCGGGTCTGGTTCATCGGGCAGGGGGCTCGGCCGGCTCAGGCATCCGGCGTGGAAGAGGAAGTCGGGGACCGACTGGGCGAATGGGGCGGAGTGGCCGCCGGCATTGTGCCGTCGGTAGCGGGGACGGGCAATGCACCGGCCCGGTGCAGCAGTTTCAGGTAGGCGCCGATGATCTGCGTGTTGCCGGCCCGGCCGGCCGCAGGACGGGCGACCACGACATAGTCGCCGCCCGCCAGCTGCGACCGCAGGCGACGGGTGGTTTCGCGAAGGATGCGCTTGATCCGGTTGCGACCGACTGCACGCGGGTCGACCTTGCGCGATACCGCCAGGCCAAGCCGCGGCGGCTGTGGACCGGGGACCCAGTGCAGGCCGAGCAGAGGATCGCCGGATCGCCGGCCCTGCTCGAACACCACGGTATATTCGGCACGCAAGCGAACCCGCGCGCTGCGAGGAAATCGCGCGCGCGGGTCGGAATTCATCTGGTGGTGCTGATCGTGGCAGCCGGCATCTGCACGGGGCAGTCCTGCCGGCCGCGGAGCCGGATGGCGATCAGGCGGTCAGGCGCTTGCGGCCCTTGGCACGACGACGCGCCAGGATCTTGCGGCCGTCGGCAGTCTTCATGCGGGCACGGAAACCGTGGTCGCGCTTGCGCTTGAGGTTGCTGGGCTGGTAGGTGCGCTTGGTGGCCATGGTGGCGCTCGGCTGTGTTCGGATCGAAAGAACCGGAAATTCTACGGGTCGGACCGTGGCCGGGTCAAGCCGGGCCTTCCGCAGGCCGGAGTGCTGCGTGATCGGCACTGTGGATGGCCTGTGAATAAGTCTTGGGAAACCAGGACCCCGGTGATAGGCTGACCAGTCCGATTTCCGACCCTTTGCGGTCGCACGCGACGCTCCGGCGACGCGGCGATCGCCCCAAGAGCTTTGCCCTTCTGATGGATGCCTTACCCCCCGCTGTCTGGAACGCCTCGAAGCAGAACTGCCGGCCGAGGACGTCCACACCTTACTCAAACCCCTCCAGGCTGAGGAGCGTCCCGACAGCGTCGTGCTGTACGCGCCCAACGCCTTTATCGTCGAACAGGTTCGCGACCGCTATCTGCCGCGGATCCGGGAACTGGCCCAGCACTTCGCGGGCCACCTGAACGTGGCGCTGGAGATCGGGTCGCGGCCGCGTGCCGCCGAGCCGGTCCAGCCGAACTCCGGTCTGGCGGCCGCCCCGGCAGCGGGAACGGCCCGGCCGGCGGCACCCGCCGAGCCGTTCAACGGCAATCTCGATCCGCACTACACCTTCGAGAACTTCGTCGAGGGTCGCAGCAACCAGCTCGGCCGTGCCGCCGCCTGGCAGGCCGCCCAGCGGCCCGGCGATCGCGCCCACAACCCGCTGCTTCTGTACGGGGGCACGGGGCTGGGCAAGACCCACCTGATGTTCGCCGCCGGCAACGCGATGCGCGCGGCCAATCCCGCGGCGCGCGTCCTGTACCTGCGCTCGGAGCAGTTCTACAACGCGTTCTTCCGCGCGCTGCAGGAGAAGACCGCCGACCAGTTCAAGCGGCAGTTCCAGCAGATCGACGCGCTGCTGATCGACGACATCCAGTTCTTTGCCGGCAAGGACCGCACGCAGGAGGAGTTCTTCCACACCTTCAACGCGCTGTTCGACAGCCGGCAGCAGATCATCATGACCTGCGACCGCTACCCGCGCGAAGTCGACGGCCTTGAGCCGCGGCTCAAGTCGCGCCTTACCGCCAGGGGCCTGTCGGTGGCGATCGACCCGCCGGATTTCGAGACCCGCGCGGCGATCGTGCTGGCCAAAGCCCACGAGCGCGGCGCGGAAACCCCGACGAAGTGGCGTTCCTGCTGGCCAAGAAGATGCGCAGCAACGTGCGCGACCCGGAAGGCGCGCTCAACACGCTCGCCGCGCGTGCCAACTTCACCGGCCGCGCGATCAGCGTGGAGTTCGCCCAGGAGACGCTGCGCGACCTGCTCCGCGCCCAGCAGCAGGCGATCGGCATCCCCAACATCCAGAAGACCGTGGCCGATTACTACGGCCTGCAGATCAAGGACCTGCTGTCCAAGCGCCGCACCCGCTCGCTGGCGCGGCCGCGGCAGGTCGCCATGGCCCTGACCAAGGAGCTGACCGAACACAGCCTGCCGGAGATCGGCGACGCGTTCGCCGGCCGTGACCACACCACCGTGCTGCATGCCTGCCGCCAGATCCGCAGCCTGATGGAGACCGACGGCAAGCTGCGCGAAGACTGGGACAAACTGATCCGCAAGCTCAGCGAGTGAGCTGGCGAGGCAGGTGCGGTAGATTCTGCGGGGACAGACAGGGGGCGGCTTGGGGATAAGCAGGGGACAGTTCCGGACCTCCAAAACCATCCACAACTTGTCCTATACCCGCACCGGTCCTTGTCCGCAGCGTTTGGTGTTCAACAAATCTTTTAAATTTCAATGAGTTGATGTTGTTTTCCACAGGACAGCGCCTACTCCAGCACCACCACTTTTAGATTTATTCCACATTCCTTTAAAGCGTAGAGGCACGGATTCCCATGCGTTTCACTCTGCAACGCGAGGCCTTTCTCAAGCCACTGGCACAAGTCGTCAACGTCGTTGAGCGGCGCCAGACTCTTCCGGTACTGGCCAATTTCCTGGTGCAGGTACAGGGAGGGCAGCTCTCCCTCACCGGCACGGACCTGGAAGTCGAGATGGTCGCGCGTGCGGCGGTCGAGGATGCCCAGGATGGCGAGAACACGATTCCGGCCCGCAAACTGTTCGAGATCGTCCGCGCCCTGCCCGATGGAAGCCGGGTGACCGTCAGCCAGTCGGGTGACAAGGTCACTGTCCAGGCTGGACGCAGCAGGTTCACCCTGGCGACCCTGCCGGCCAATGACTTTCCCTCGGTTGACGAAGTGGAGGCTACGGAGCGGATCGGTGTGCCCGAGGCCGGCTTGAAGGAGCTGATCGAGCGAACCGCGTTCGCAATGGCCCAGCAGGACGTGCGTTATTACCTCAACGGCCTGTTGTTCGACCTGCGCGACCAGACCCTGCGTTGCGTGGCTACCGACGGCCATCGCCTGGCGTTGTGCGAGACCACGCTGGACCAGACCGTGGCAACCAAACGCCAGATCATCGTCCCGCGCAAGGGCGTGACGGAGCTGCAGCGCCTGCTGGAGGGTGGCGATCGCGCGCTGGAACTGGAGTTGGGCCGAAGCCATATCCGCGTGAAGCGCGACGATGTCACGTTCACGTCGAAACTGATTGATGGCCGCTTCCCTGACTATGAGGCGGTGATTCCGATCGGCGCGGAGAAGGAGGTCAAGCTGGATCGCGAGGTCCTGCGCGCGGCGCTGCAACGAGCGGCGATCCTGTCCAACGAGAAATACCGTGGTGTTCGCGTGGAAATATCGCCGGGCCAGCTCCGGATCAACGCGCATAATCCCGAGCAGGAAGAAGCCCATAAGAAATCGAGGCGGATACCCGGGTCGACAACCTTACCATCGGCTTCAACGTCAACTATCTGCTGGATGCGCTGGGCGCCCTGCGCGACGAGCATGTCGTCATCGCCCTGCGTGACGCGAACTCGTCCGCCCTGGTTCGCGAGGCCAGCAACGCGCGATGCCGGCACGTGGTGATGCCGCTGCGCCTGTGAGTGGCGTGCGACACCCGGAACCTCTCGTGTTTCACGTGGAACACAATCGACGCCTGGCTTCGGCCGGGCGTCGTGCTTTGGAGTCCCGCAGATGCGGGTGATCCGGCTGGACCTGCGTGATTTCCGCCCCTTCGACGCAGTTGAGCTGGCGCCCGGACCCGGCGTGAACCTGCTCACTGGTCCCAACGGTGCCGGAAAAACCAGCGTACTCGAAGCCCTTCACCTGATGGCATACGGAAGAAGCTTCCGGGGGCGCGTGCGCGATGGCCTTAGTGCGCAATCATGCGCCGGCGCTCGAGGTATTCGTGGAATGGGAAGAGCCGGCGGGTGGGGGAGGCCCACGGCGCGCCGGATTGAGGCATTCAGGGCAGGACTGGAGCGGGCGTCTGGACGGGAGGGATGTTTCCCACCTATGGGGCAGCTTTGCGCTGCCTTGGCTGTGGTGACTTTCGAGCCTTAGCAGTCACGCGCTGATCGCCGGCGGAGCGGAAAACCGGCGCCGTTTCATCGATTGGGGCCTGTTCCACGTGGAACAGGACTTCCTCCCGCTGTGGCGCCGATATGCCCGGGCCCTCAAGCAGCGTAATGCGCTTCTCAAGGCGGGTGGGGGGCTCACAGTTGGATGCTTATGGGACCACGAGCTCGCGGAGGCCGGCGAACTGCTGACCAGCTTCCGGGAAAGGTACTGGCTGAACTCACCCCCGGGTGAGGGAGTTGAGCACCCGGCTGACCCGGGGTCTTTCATTGGCGGGGCTGGACTTTCAACCGGGGTGGCGGCGTCAGGAACTCTCCTTGGCCGATGCGCTGCTACTGGGAAGGGAGCGGGATCGTTTCGCCGGGCATACCAGCGTGGGGCCGCATCGTGCGGACTGGAGCCTCCGGTTCGTCGGGTTGCCGGATCGCAGTGCCCTTTCACGCGGCCAGACAAAACTGGCGGCTCTGTCGGCGCTGCTGGCACAGGCGATTGACTATGCGGAGCGACAAGGGCATTGGCCGATCATCGCCCTTGATGATCTGCCATCGGAGCTGGACCGCGACCACCAGCAGCGCGTGCTCGCCCTTCTGCAGGAACAGACCGGACTGCAGTTGTTCATCACCGCGACTGAAGTGCCCGGTCATCTCATCGACATGATTTCCGAAGCCCGGCTGTTCCACGTGGAACACGGAAGCATCACTGGTTGACCGCGTATCCCTCGGCGCTCTGGGGGTGGGTGTCGCTGGGGTATAATCGGGGTCAACCCTATAGCTAAGGTGTCGCAGCCACGCTGGCCGCGGCCCGGCCCTGATCGCGGCGAAGGCATGAGCGAGCACACCCCGAGTTCCACCCCGGCAACGATTCCTACGACTCCAGCAAGATCACCGTCCTGCGCGGCTTGGAAGCGGTCCGCAAGCGCCCGGGCATGTACATCGGTGATGTGCACGACGGCACCGGCCTGCACCACATGGTTTTCGAAGTCGTCGACAACGGCGTCGACGAGGCTATAACCGGGCATGCCGACGACATCATCGTCCGCATCCTTGAAGACGGCTCGGTCTCGGTCTACGACAACGGTCGTGGGATCCCGGTTGACACGCACAAGGAGGAAGGCCGTTCGGCGGCCGAGGTGATCCTCACGGTGCTGCACGCCGGCGGCAAGTTCGACGACAACAGCTACAAGGTCTCCGGCGGCTTGCACGGCGTCGTCGGCGTGTCGGTGGTCAACGCGCTGTCCTCGCATCTGTGGCTGGACATCTGGCGCGACGGTTTCCACTGGCAGCAGGAATACGCGCTGGGCGAGCCGATCTATCCGCTCAAGCAGCTTGAGGCGTCCAGCAAGCGCGGCACCATGCTGCGGTTCAAGCCTGCGGCCGAGATCTTCACCGACACCGAGTTCCACTACGACATCCTGGCGCGGCGCCTGCGCGAGCTGTCGTTCCTGAACTCCGGGGTCAAGATCACCCTGATCGACGAGCGCGGCGAAGGCCGCCAGGGACACGTTTCAGTACGAAGGCGGCATTCGCAGCTTCGTCGAACACTTGGCCCAGCTGAAGACCCCGCTGCACCCGAACGTGATCTCGGTGACCGGCGAGCACAATGGCATCGTGGTCGACGTCGCCCTGCAGTGGACCGACGCGTACCATAAACAATGTTCTGCTTCACCAATAACATCCCGCAGAAGGATGGCGGCACCCACCTGGCCGGCTTCCGCGCGGCGCTGACCCGCACGCTCAGCAATTACATCGAGCAGAACGGGATCGCCAAGCAGGCCAAGATCAACCTGTCCGGCGACGACATGCGCGAAGGCATGATCGCGGTGTTGTCGGTGAAGGTGCCGGACCCGAGCTTCTCCAGCCAAACCAAGGAGAAACTGGTCAGTTCCGACGTGAAGCCGGCTGTTGAGGGCGCGTTCGGTGCGCGCTTGGAGGAGTTCCTCCAGGAAAACCCCAACGAGGCCCGCGCCATTGCCGCCAAGGTGGTCGACGCCGCCCGTGCCCGCGAGGCCGCGCGCAAGGCGCGCGAGCTGACCCGGCGCAAGGGCGCGCTGGATATCGCCGGCCTGCCGGGCAAGCTGGCCGACTGCCAGGAGGAAAGGATCCGGCGCTGTCGGAACTGTTCATCGTCGAGGGCGACTCGGCGGGCGGCTCGGCCAAGCAGGGCCGCAACCGCAAGAACCAGGCGGTGCTGCCGCTGCGCGGCAAGATCCTCAACGTGGAACGCGCGCGCTTCGATCGCATGCTGTCCTCGGCCGAGGTCGGCACGCTGATCACCGCGCTGGGCACGGGCATCGGCAAGGACGAGTACAACCCGGACAAGCTGCGCTACCACCGCATCATCATCATGACCGACGCGGACGTGGACGGCTCGCACATCCGCACCCTGCTGCTGACGTTCTTCTACCGGCAGATGCCGGAGCTGATCGAGCGCGGCCACATCTACATCGGCCTGCCGCCGCTGTACAAGATCAAGCAGGGCAAGACCGAGTTGTACCTGAAGGACGATGCGGCACTGGATACGTACCTTACCAGCAACGCGGTCGAAAACGCTGCCCTGGTCCCGGCCGACGGCGAACCGCCGGTAAACGGTGAAGGCCTTGAGAAACTGCTGCTGGTGTTCGCCGGCGCGCGCGAGGCGATCGCGCGCAACAGCCACCGCTTCGATCCGCTGCTGTTGGAGGCGTTGATCGACTTCACCCCGCTCGACGCGCAGCACCTGGCGCGCAACACCGACGAGCGCCACGAACTGGACCTGCTGGAGGCGCGCCTCAATCGCGGCAAGCTCGGCAGTCCGCGCTTCGCTTTGAAGCTGCTGCCGGCCACCGAATCCCGGCCAGCCGCATTGCAGGTCACCCGCCGGCACATGGGTGAGGAAGTGCTGCAGGTGCTGCCCCTGTCGATCTTCGAAAGCGGCGAACTGCGTCCCCTGCGCGACGCGGCGGCGTTGCTGCACGGCCTGGTGCGCGACGGCGCGCAGGTCATGCGCGGCGGCAAGTCACAGCCGGTATCCAGCTTCGCCCAGGCGCAGGCGTGGTTGCTGGACGAAGCGAAGAAGGGCCGCCAGATCCAGCGTTTCAAGGGTCTGGGTGAAATGAACCCGGAACAGCTCTGGGAGACCACGGTGAACCCTGACAGCCGTCGACTGCTGCGCGTGCGCATCGAGGACGCGGTGGCTTCCGACCAGATCTTCAGCACGCTGATGGGTGACGTGGTCGAGCCGCGCCGTGCATTCATCGAAAACAACGCACTGAAGGTCGCCAACCTGGATGTCTGATCCAACCGTCGCCGGGCCTCCACTGGTGGTTGCTCCGGAGATGCCGACTACCCGTGCGTCGCTGCCGTTGCGTCGCCGGACGCTGATCGGGGCTTTCCTGCTCGATGTGGTTCTCGCCGTCGTTGCCACGCTTGCGACGGGTCTGGCATTGGGCTTCGCGTGGGGTTTGTGGCGCATTTTCGACTTGGCGCGCGCAGCTCCCGGCAAGGCCCCGGATCTGGCTGCGATTGGCGAGCCTGGTGTGCCCGGTCAGCTGGTGATGACTCTGCTCAGCAGCTCGGCCGCGGCAGTGATGCTGTATTTCCTGCGCTGTCCCGCGAATGCGGCCGAGCGCCGGCGTTCGATGGCTGCGATGCGCGACCCGATGATCTGGGCATGGGCGGCATCGGCAGGCGTGGCGGTCTTCCTCGGCAGCTCGCTGATCGCCTATCTGGCCTCGTTGGCCGGTATCGACCCGGAGCCGACCAACCTGGCCCTCGTCGACGCGGCGATGAGGCAGTGTCCGGTCTTTCTGGTCCTGTTCGCGGTCGTACTGGCGCCGGCCTATGAGGAGCTCCTCTTCCGCCGGGTCCTGCTTGGGCGCTTCCTTGAAGGGGGCGACCCTACTCGGACTGGTCCTGAGCAGCCTTGCTTTCGCCATGGTCCATGAAGTGCCGGGCAGCAGCGCCAATCCACCACTGGCCGTTCTGCAGCTGTGGCTCGTCTATGGCGGCATGGGCGCCGTGTTCGGCTTGCTGTACCGGCGTGCTGGCACGTTGTGGGCACCGATCCTCGCCCATGGCCTGAACAACGGCATAGCGCTGGTGATGCACAGCTCAGCTGAGCGGCGGCTCGGTGCCCCGCCGTTTGACGAAAAGTTAAGCACCCACCGCCCAAACTGGTTCAGGTAAACACGGGGCGGGGAGGCATCTCATGCAATGGAAACCCATGGTGCTGGCGCTGGCGACAGCCGCCGCGTTGGTTGCGTGCGCGACCACGACCTCGCCCACCGGGCGCACCCAGTACATGTCCTACTCGGACAGCGAGCTCAATCAGATGGGGGTTCAGGCCTTCTCTGAGATGAAGAGCAAGCAGAAGACACTTACGGGCGGACAGCAGAGTGCGTACGTGCAATGCGTGGTGAAGGCATTGGTCCCGCAGTTGCCGCCCGACTGGCAGAACCTGCCGTGGGAAACGGCGGTGTTTGTTGACGAAAGCCCCAATGCATTCGCCCTGCCCGGCGGCAAGGTCGGCGTGAATACCGGCATGTTCAAGGTGGCGAAGAACCAGGATCAGCTGGCTGCCGTGATCGGCCATGAGATCGGCCACGTGTACGCCCGGCACACCAATGAAAGGGTGTCGCGGCAGAACGCGACCTCTACCGGGCTCGCGGTGCTCGGTGCGCTGGCCGGCGCACGCTATGGACAGACCGGGTCGGACCTGGTGACCCAGGGGGGCGGAATGGCCGCCCAACTGGGCATCCTGCTCCCGTTCTCGCGAACCCATAAAGCGAAGCCGACGAAATCGGCCAGAAGCTGATGGCGCAGGCCGGGTTCGATCCGGCCCAGCGGTCGACCTGTGGAAAAACATGATCACCGCCTCGGCGGGCGGCTCGCCGGAATGGTTGTCCACCCATCCCGATCCGCAGAACAGGATCCGCGCCCTCGAGGCGCGTGCACCATCGATGCGGCCCCTCTACGAGGCCGCCCACGCGGCGGGGCGCAAGCCCAAATGCGGACCCTGACCGGCGCATAACGCCCATCGGGGTGGCATTCCGTAAATATCCCGGTTCTGCTAGTTTTGCCGACCGGTTCCCGCCCGCGCCATGCGTGGCCTGCACGAGGTGATCCAATGAAATTCCGCAGCAAGCATGTCGTCCTGTCGTTCTTCATCGCCGCCGCCCCGGTGGCGTGGTGGTGGCCGATGCGTCGGCGCAATCCTCGCGTTCGGGGAAGAAGTCCGAGAAGGCCGAGGTGATGTTCCCCGGTGCTGACCGCAAGGAGCCGGCGACGAAGTCGTCGAGCAAGGCGAGCAAGAAGCTGCAGAAGCTCATCGATGTCTACAACGACCAGGATTACCCGCAGACCCGCGTGCTGGCCGACGAACTCCTCGCGCTCGAAGGCGCCAACGAGTACGACAGGTCGGTAGCTGCGCAGCTGGGCGCGCAGGCCGCCTACAATCTTGATGACGCCGCCGGCGCCAAGGCCTACCTGAAGCAGGTGATCCAGTTCAACGGCCTGGACAACAACGGCCACTTCCAGTCGATGCTGATGCTGGCCCAGCTCCAGCTGGCCGACGACGAACTCGATCCTTACTACCCACGCTGGACCGCTTCCTCGCCGAAACCAAGTCGACCCGTCCGGAAGACCTTATGCTCAAGGGCCAGGCGCTCTACTAGGCCGAGCGCTTCCATAAGCGATCCCGGTGTTGAAGCAGGCGATCGACGCCACGCCCGAACCCAAGGACAACTGGGTGCAGCTGCTGATGGCTTCGTATGCGGAGACCAACCAGAACGCCCAGCCGTTGCCTTGGCCGAGCAGCTGGCAGCGAAGAATCCTGCAGACAAGAAGGCCCAGATGAATCTGGCGTCGGTCTATGGCCAGGCAGATCAGATGGACAAGGCTGCTGGCGTGCTGGAGAAGCTGCGGGCGTCGGGCCAGCTTTCAGAGGAGCGTGAGTACCGCCAGCTGTACGTTACCTACGCAAACATGGACGGCCGCGAGAAAGACGTGATCTCGGTGATCAACGAGGGCATCCAGAAGGGCGCACTCAAGCCGGACTACCAGACCTATCTCGCCCTGGCCCAGTCCTACTACTACAGCGACCAGATTTCGCAGGCGATCGAGAACTGGCAGAAGGCGGCGCCCCTGTCCAAGGACGGCGAGACCTACCTCAACCTAGCCCGCGTGCTGTGGCAGGAAGGGCGGACGGCGGAAGCCAAGCAGGCGGCCCAGCAGCGCTGGCCAAGGGCGTGAAGAAGCCCGAAGACGCCAAGAAAATCATCAACTTGAAGTAATTTTTAAGAAACGTGCCGCGCCCTAGGCACAAGGGCGCGGGATTGGTATGCTTGGCGGTTCATGCGGTGTCACCGCGAGAACCTGGGCCTCCTGCGCAGATTCCGCAGTGGCCCGGCCCCACACCTGAGTCACTAGGCGCATGGCTGAACAACTGGTTGTCCACAGGAACTACGAAGAAACCGAAGATCGCGGGCTCAGCTGGGCGCGCATCATCGGCATTGCGTTCGTCATCGCGCTGCACCTGGCCGCGCTCATGCTGCTGCTGATTCCCGCCGTGGCCCCGAAGGCCGAGGCGGAGAAGGAGCGGAACATCCTCGTCACCCCGGTCGACGCGCCGCCGCCGCCGCCACCGCCGCCGCCGCCGCCGCCGCCGCAGGACAAGCCGCCGCCGCCGATCAAGGAGCTGTCGCCGCCGAAGCCCTCGCCGGTGCCGCCGCCGCCGCCGGAAGCACCGCCGGTGGACGTGGCCGAGCCGCGCCCGACCGACGTTTTCCAGCCGCCGTCGCCGCCGTCGCCGCCGCAGCCCACCGCGGACATTTCGGCCAGCGTCGACATCTCGTCCAAGAACATGAATCCGCCGCGTTATCCGCCGGCTGCCGCGCGCTCCGGCATCGAAGGCGAGGTCATCCTCGTCATCGACGTGGCGGCCGACGGCACGGTCACCAACGTGTCGGTCGAAAGGTCCAGCCGCAACCGCGACCTGGACCGCGCCGCCATGGAGGCTGCGCGCAAATGGCGTTTCAATCCCGCTACTGTGAACGGCCAGAAGGCGGCCGGTCGCGTTCGGGTCCCGGTGAACTTCACCCCGGTTGATGTCCGCACTCCGTGGCGTCTTCGCCACGGCAACCGGGCCTTAGCGTCTCCGCCTTCCTTCTCCATCAAACAAACCAAAGGTAAGCGTCATGCTGCAGGAACTCTTCATCGCCACCGCTGCCGGGGGCAACAAGGCCTCCGCCCTCACGCAGATGGGTTTCGACCACCTGCTGAGCGAGATGGTCGCCAACCCGGGTGGCTTCGCCGTCTCCCGGGGTCGTGCTGATCACCCCATCCTGATGTCGGCTGCGTCCTTAGTGCTGGACGATCTTCAACATCATCAAGAACACCCGCCTGAAGTCCTTCGCCGACCGCGTTGTCAACGCGTTCTGGGAGGCCCCGAATGCCCAGGAAGCCATCCGCGTGATGGAAGAGCAGCCGCGTAGCGAGCCGTTCTCGAAGATCGCCTTGGATGCTGCGCAGGCCGCCGCCCACCACCAGCGTGCGGAAGGTTCCGGCGTCGGCCTCGGCGAGTCGCTGAGCCGCTCGGAATTCGTCGACCGCGCCCTGCGCCAGGCCGTGACCCGCGAAAGCTCCAGGCTGCAGTCGGGCATGATCCTGCTGGCCACCGTCGGCGCGACCGCTCCGTTCGTGGGCCTGCTGGGTACCGTGTGGGGCATCTATGGCGCGCTGATCAAGATCGGTGCCACCGGTTCGGCCTCGATCGACGCCGTTGCCGGCCCGGTGGGTGAAGCGTTGATCATGACCGCGATCGGTCTGTTCGTCGCGATCCCGGCCGTGTTCGCCTTCAACTTCTTCAGCAAGATCAACAGCGCCACGATCGCCAAGTTCGATTCGTTCGCCCACGATCTGCACGACTTCTTCGCCACCGGCTCGCGCGTGCGCTGAGCCGGTTGTCCGAAGAAACGATCCTTAAGACGCTAACGGAGAGCCCGCATGGCCTTCAGTTCCGACAACAGCGGCGGCCCCATGGCCGACATCAACGTCACGCCCCTCGTGGACGTGATGCTGGTGCTGCTCATCATCTTCATCATCACCGCACCGCTGATGCAGCATAAGGTGAAGATCGAGCTGCCCGAGGCGAACCTCGTTCAGAGCCCGGATGAGGCCGAGAAGCGGATCCAGCCCATCACCGTGTCGGTGAAGGAGGACGGTTCGCTGTTCTGGGGTGACGAGTCGATCACCCGCGAGGTGCTCGAATCGCGCCTGTCGAGCGCCGCGCAGCAGACCCCGCAGCCGCCGCTCAACCTGCGTGGTGACAAGACCACGAAGATGCGCACGATCAACGACATCACCAAGATCGCGCAGTCGCAGGGCATGCTCGACATCGGCTTCGTTGCTACCAAAGAGAAGGGTCAGTAAGCCATGGCTTTCAGTTCTGGTTCCAACAAGGGCCCCATGGCCGACATCAACGTCACGCCCCTTATGGACGTGATGCTGGTGTTGCTGATCATCTTCATCGTGACCGCGCCGATCATGACCTACCCGATCGACGTGGCGCTGCCGCAGCGGGTCATCAACCCGCCGCCGCAGCTGCGCGAGCCGCCTCCGCCGATCGACCTGCGCATCGATGCGAGCAACCAGGGTCTTCTGGAACAACAGCCCGACGGCACTGGGCGCGCTCCCGCAGATGATGGAGACCGAGGTGCAGCGTGACCCGACCAACCAGCCGGAGCTGCGCATCGACGCCAGTTCCGACTCGGAGTACGAGGTCATGGCCAAGGTCCCATGGCTGCGGCCAAGAACGCGCAGATGATGAAGATCAACTTCGTGCAGCAGCAGTAAGCGCGACGCCTGCGGATCCCGCTTCCTGCAGCGGCGGGATCGGCACGGCGAAGCTGCTGGAAACGCCGCCTTCGGGCGGCGTTTCCTTTTGTGGGCCACTGCGACGTGAGCGACGGGGCGGAGGAAGTCGGCGATCAGCGCCCGACAATGTCCAGATAGGCGCGGACCGTGGCATCGAGGCCGGCATACAGCGCCTCGCCGATCAGGGCGTGGCCGATAGACACCTCCAGGACGTCCGGCACGCCGCCCATAACACAGCGAGGTTGGCCTGCGACAGGTCGTGGCCGGCGTTGACGCCGAGACCGGCAGCCCGGGCACGCCGGGCGGTGTCGGCACACAGGCGCAGCGCCTCATTGGCGTTGCCACCGGTGAATGCCTCCGCATACGGGCCTGTGTAGATCTCGATGCGATGCGCGCCCAGCGCCGCCGCACGCTCGAGTCCGGAAACCCCGGCGTCGACGAACAGGCTGACCCGACAGCCCAGCCCGGCGAACGCGGCGATCTGTGACGCCAGCGACGTGGTGTCGCCTTCGAAGCTGAAGCCATGGTCGGACGTGAGCTGGCCGTCGCCATCGGGTACCAGCGTCACCTGTGCCGGCCGCACCTGCTCGCACAGGGCAAGCAGGCCCGGATAGCCCGGGCGCGCGGGGGCGAACGGATTGCCCTCGATGTTCAGTTCCACGCCGAACCGCGCAGTGAGTGCAGCCAGCGCCGGAACATCCTCGGCCACGATGTGGCGCCGGTCAGGTCGCGGATGCACCGTGATGCCGTGCGCGCCGGCCTCGAGGCAGGCCTGTGCCGCAGCCAGCACGTCGGGCTCATGGCCGCCACGCGAATTGCGCAGCACCGCGATCTTGTTGACGTTGACGCTCAGCCGCGTGCTCATGCGGAAGGCGGAGCCTTATCCCCAGGGCGGCAGAGCGGCGGCGGCTTCACGCCGGCGCGCCTCCGCCAACTCCCGCAGGCGGCGCAGCTCCACCGGGTCGATCATCATCACTTCCCCGCGCGTCGCGTCGCCGATGCGCTCCAGATACCAGCCACGCATCCAGGTAGGAACAGCACAAGCGCCGCCACCAGCGAGAGCAGCAGCAGCCAGCCATGCACTGTGGAGATCGCCAGCAGCAGGGCGCCGACGGCCAGAAGCAGGTAGAGCCAATGCATCGCGTATCTCCCGGATTGGCCGACTGGCCGTTGGTAGGTTGCCGGACGCGCCATGATGCCGCGACCGGAGAGCCTGCGACCACCCGTACATCCGCCGCGCTGGCCCGCCGGTCGCCCCCTACAGGAGCGGCGAGAGCAGGCGCGCGAACGCCTCCGGCAGCCGGTGCCGCCACAGCCCCATCGGCCGGTCCAGCGGCACCCGCCGGGCCTGCGCGATCTCCCCTCGATGTGCCGGGCCAGGGACTGGCAGCGGGCGGACTCACGCAACAGCATCGCCACCTCGAAGTTCAGGCGGAAGCTGCGATGGTCGAAATTCGCGCTGCCGATGATGCACAGGTCATCGGTCAACAGTGCCTTGGTATGGAGCATGCGGGGGCCGTACTCGTAGACCTGGACGCCGGCCTTGAGCAGCTCGTCGAAATAGGACCGTCCGGCCAGCGTCGCCAGGCGCGAATCGCTCCAGCGCGGAACCAGCAACCGGGTGTCCAGACCGCCGAGCGCGGCTGAGGTCAGCGCCATGCGGGCAGCTTCGCCGGGGATGAAGTAGGGGGTGACCAGCCAGACGCGCCGCCGCGCCTCGTGGATCGCCGCCACCTGCAGCCGGTGGATCGCCTCCTGGGAGGAGTCCGGGCCGGACACGAGCACCTGGGCGGCTACCGGCCCTTCGTGCGACGGCGGCCAGTACGCCGCTTCACCGAACGCGCCGGGATCGCAGCCGGCGGCGTAGACCCAGTCCTCGACGAAGACCAGCTGCAGGCTGCGCACGACCGCGCCTTCCACGCGCAGATGGAGGTCGCGGTAGGCGCCGGTGAAAACCGTTTCGTTCTCCTCGTCAGTGACGTTGATGCCACCGACGAAGCCGATGCGTCCGTCCACGACCACGATCTTGCGATGGCTGCGCAGGTTCACCCATAGGCCGCGTGAACGGCCGGAACCGGGTCGGGTGGAACCAGCCCACTTCGGCGCCTGCGTCGAGCAGCGGCTGCAGGTGGCGTCGGCGCATGCGGCCCGCACCGACCGCATCAAGCAGCAGCCGCACACTGATGCCGGCGCGCGCCCGTTCGACCAGCGCGTCGCGCAACCGCAGGCCGGTGCCGTCGGGGTTCCAGATGTAGTACTCAAGATGGATATGGTGCTGCGCCGCGGCGATGGCCTGCAGCAGTGCCTCGTAGGTCGCATGGCCGTCGACCAGCCAGTCGGCGGACGTGGCCGTGGAGGGCGGCAGACCGGTCGTCGCCTTACCGAGCCTTACCAGCTCCAGGCATTCGGCATCGTCCGCTGCCGCGCCTGCGAACCGTGCCAGCCCGGAGCGGGAGCGTCCGCGCCGCAGCCGCTGCCGCTGGATCTTCTGCGGGCCGAGCAGGAAATAGATCAGGAACCCGACATAGGGCAGCAGTGCCAACGACATCACCCAGCTCAGCGTTGCCACCGGCTCGCGCTTCTGCAACACGATCCATACGCCCAGCCAGGGCCATGTACAGCAACCACGCCAACACTGGCAGTACAGGCCCAGCCGCGGCAGGTCGACGAGCCAGTTCCACAACGCATGGGGATAGGTCATGGCCGGATTCTAGGCGAGGGCTGGTCGACTGAACGACTCAGCGGAGGAGTTGCCGGTCGCCGCTGCCGAGACTGCCCGGGCGTACGCTTTCCGCATGGCCGAAACCATCAAGGGCCGCGGATCGCGGCAGTACCTGCCGGGCCGTTTCGAGCGCACGACGACCGAGGCGGTCGACGACGGCTGGGCGCCATCGGGTGAACCCGGGTCCGGTCCCGACCCGCTTCGGCCACGCACCGAGGTCCGGGAGGAAACCGCACGCAGCATCATCAGCCGCAACGATTCCCCCGACGTCGGCTTCTCGCAGTCGGTCAACCCGTACCGCGGTTGCGAGCACGGCTGCAGCTACTGCTTCGCCCGACCCACGCATGCCTATCTCAACCTTTCGCCCGGCCTGGATTTTCGAGACCCGGCTGTTCGCCAAGACCAACGCGCCGGCGCTGCTTCGCCGCGAGTTCGCACGCCGCGGCTACACGCCCAGCCCGATCGCGCTGGGCATCAATACCGACGCCTACCAGCCGCTCGAACGACGGCTGCAACTGACCCGGAAGCTGATCGAAGTGATGCAAGAGTGTCGCCACCCATTCAGCCTGATCACCAAGAATGCGCTGGTGGAGCGTGACCTCGACCTGCTGCAGCCACTGGCGGCGCAACACTTGGTGAGGGTGCACTTCTCGGTGACCACCCCACCCCGCACCTGTCCGCCAGGCTCGAGCCACGCGCGTCGGCGCCCCACGCGCGCCTGCGAGCGATGCGTCGCCTGCACGAGGCGGGCGTGCCGGTCGGGGTGCTCTTCGCGCCGGCCATTCCGTGGGTGAACGACCATGAGATGGAAGCGGTACTCGAAGCCGCGCACGACGCGGGCGCCGACAGCGCCGGCTACGTGCTGCTGCGCCTGCCACATGAAGTGGCACCGCTGTTCCGCGACTGGCTGCAGGCCCATGTTCCGGACCGGGCCGAACGGGTGATGGCCGCCATCCGGCAGATGCGGGGTGGCCGCGACTACGACGCCCGCTTCGGCACCCGCATGCGTGGCAGCGGTACGTACGCGGACCTGCTCGCGCAGCGCTTCACGCTTGCGAGCCGGCGCCTCGGTTTCGACCGCAGAAAACCATCGGCTCTGGATTGCAGCCGCTTCAGGGCCCCGCATACGCCGTCGCCGCAGGGTGAGCTGTTCTGATCCTGCTGTAACAGGCCGGATGCCTGTTTCAGAACTGAAACACCCGGCGCAAGGCCCGCCACAGCAGGATCGCACCCCTATCTCTGGCGACCGGGGTGCTGCGGCGTTGTTACAGCCGCAAAACAAGCCGGTGCCCGATTAAATCGCAAGCAACTGATTTTAAAAACAAAAAAATGTTGGCACGGGTCGTGCGCTTGTTTCCCCGCCTGATAGCGGGATCCACCCATGCCACGCCACTACGCCAGCCTGTCACTTCTTGTCCTGCTGATCGCGCCTGCGTCCTCGTACGCGGCCGAAGCCCGCGTCGGCGTCCATCCGAATCACGGCGAGATGGTGCTGCTGCGCGACGTGAATGCGCGTTCGGCCTATCGCCCCGCGCCCCCGGGGATTGCACTGATCGTCGACCCGACGCCGAACCGCGAGATCGCCCATACCTTGGGCACCGGTGAGATGTCTGACGAAGAATTCGCCGCGATGTCGTCCGGGCAGGTCGATGTCCAGCACGGCGGGATGGCTGCCCCCAACACATGGCGGCCGGTGCCCTGCAGGGTTCGCTCGGGCAGCTCACCGGCGACAACGGCATGCTCTCGGGCAACGGGATCAGCCGCAGCGTCGGTGGCATCACGGGTGCCGTCACCGGCGCCACCCGCAGCATAGCCCCGACCATCACCGGCGCGCTGTCGCAGTTCCCGACGGGCGGTAACCCGGGGACTGGCCGGTGATGGCGGCGTCCGCCCGCCACCCGCTGGGCGCCGCGGGCACGCGGGCGTGCGGCCTGCTGCTCGCGGCGTGCGCCGTGCTGGCCGGGCAGGCGCATGCGGCCGACGAGTACGGCGAAATGCTCGGCTACTCTGGCGCAGACGCGCATCGACGAGCGCGCATTGGCCGGGGCCAGTGGGGTCATCGCCGTGAACCAAGGCCGCGGGCGACCTGAACCTCCAGACCAACATGAACGCGGTAGCGATCGGCCCGATCGCCATTGTCCACCTGGGGCTCGACCAGCGTCGCGATGCGGACCGGTTCGACACCCCCAGCCACGCCAGTGCCCGGATCGGCGGTGACGCCCTCGCCGGTGCCAGTGGCATCGCATCCATCAACCAGGCCAGCGGGAGCGGTAACGCGGAGTACAACGCGGTCGCGCTGCTGTTGGCCGAACAGGGCATACGCGAGACGCCGGACAGCCAGCTGTCCTCCAGCGTTTCAGCGTCGGCGGAGCTGCAGCCTGCCCCGAACCCGGCGGGGAGGACCGCCAGCCGCAACGTGGCAGTGGAAGCCACCGCGCTGCGCGGGTTCGAGGGCGTACTGCAACTCAACCAGATCGCGGGCTCGGCGAACGAAACCGGCAACGTTCTCACGTTGTCGCTCGCCCCGGGCCTGTGAAGCGGTATCTCACCCACCCAGAAAAAGTTGAGAGAGGACACCATGAAAAGGAATGCCAAGTGGACCGTGCTGGCTGTGGCTGTGGCGGCGGCGACCGCGTCAGTAGCCCACGCTGAAACCTACGAGACCATCATCGTCTGGGACGAGGACGTCACCATCGATGATACCCGCAACTACACGACCAACACCGACACCACCACCAACACGACCACCAACACGACCACCAATACCAGCACCACCAACTGGACTGACAACTACACCTCGGATGTGACCAACACCGAGAACTACGTCACCGACTACAGTGACACCTTCCACTGGAACACCGAGATCAACGAGGAATTCAACACCACGGTGAACCATAAGCCAACCTCACCGAGAACGTCACGTATACCGAAGATGTGACGTACACCGAGGATGTCACGAAGAACGTCGACATCAACGTCGAAAAGAACGTCGTTGACACCTACATCGATCATGACGAGACGGTCGACATCGACCACGACATCGACCGCGACGAGCGCAACCTGACGTTGAACGTGGATGCCGACTCCGCGGCCATCGCGCTGGTCGACAACTACCAGTCGATCACCTGGAACGAGGGCGACAACGACGAGCTGACCAACGACGCGTCGATCGATGACTCGACCGCATCGGAGGCATCGGGCAACCTGCAGTTCAACGTCGCCGCCGGCGACAACAACGTGCAGGACAATGCGGCGGCACTGTCGGCCGCGGATGCGAGCTTCGCCTTCGGCCTTACCCGAATCGACGGTCCCAGTGGGCCAGAAGGGCTACAGCAACACCACCACCAACCCGGGCGTGACCAATGACGCCAGCATCGGCGGCGACGCGTTCAGTGCGGCCAGCGGCAACATCGGCGTGAACGTGACTTCGGGCAACAACAATGCCCAGAAGAACTCCCTGGCGGCCTCGGTGGCCACCACCGCCTATGCCAGCGCCAGCATCACCTCCAGCCAGGTGTCGTCCAGCAACACGGTCAGCAATGCGCCCAAGATCGAGACGGAGCTGGACGAGGTCCATAATAACCTGCAGGGCTCGATCACCGGCAGCCTCGGTGGTGCGACCTATGCCGGCAGGGGCAACTCCTACCAGAAGGACAACTTCTATCTGGACACCTGGACGGCCCGCTTGACCACCCGAACGGCGACGAAACCGGCCATATCGATCTGGACAACGAGATCCAGGGCGCGGTCGACAACCCGTATGCCGACGGCGTCGGTGGCATCGCGTTCGACACCGACGAAGAGGGTGAGATCACCTTCGGTGAGCTGGGTGACCATGACCTGGTCGCTTCGCTGTCCGGCGTGCTGGTGACCCCGTCGGTGGAGACCGTGGCCGCGGCGACCAACACCGCTGCGCTGTCGGGCAACGCCTTCTCCGGCGCTAGTGGCAACATCGGCGTGAACGTCTCGGCCGGCACCGGCAACCTGCAGGCCAACAGCCTGTCGCTGGCCGTTGCGCAGCCGTCGGCTGCGCCGCCGCCGGGTGAGTGAAAACGGACGCCAACGGGCGTAGTCATGTCCCGCAAGGGATGAAAGAGTGACTCCCGGCCATCCGCCGTGACCGGGAACTCACGGAACGCCCCGTCCCGCCTCCCCCGCGGGACGGGGCTTCCACTTCGCTGGCGGACGCATGCCAGAATCCCACCCAAGTACCGACGCGAGAGCTGCTGACATGTCGCGACTGCTGCCGTTGAGCCTGGTGCTATTGCTGTTGTCGTTCGCGACACCGGTCCGGCAGGCGAGCGCTGCCGACGTGGCGTTCGCCGGGGTGCTGCCGAACGGAGCGCTCTACCACGCGCCCGTGGTCAGCATGCGCGAAGCGCGCTTCGCCAACATGGTGCGCCAGCAGACCGACTACAGCTGCGGGGCCGCCTCGCTGGCGACGATCCTGCGCTACGCCTACCACCTGGATGCCGACGAAAGCACCGTGATGGAAGGCATGCTGGCGGTCGCCGATCCGGAGGTGGTCAAGGAGCGCGGCTTCTCGCTGCTGGACATCAAGCGCTACGTCGAGTCGCTGGGTATGCGCGGACGTGGCTACCGGGTCGATGAAAACCGCCTGCGCTCGCTCCGCGTCCCCAGCCTGGCGCTGATGGACGTCAACGGCTTCCGCCACTTCGTCGTGCTCAAGCAGGTCAGGGGCGACGTGGTCGAGCTCGCGGACCCGATCCTGGGCAACCGGGTAATGGCATTGCCCGACTTCATGGCCGCGTGGCCGTCGCAAGCGGTGTTCATCGTTATCGGCAGCGACTTCGACCGAAACACGGTTCTGTTGCAGCCCAGCACGAAACCCAGCGCACGGGCACTGTACGCACGGCAGGGACCCATCACCGACGCCGAACTGCTCGACTTCGGCTTCACCCATGCCGACCTGTTCTGAGGATCCGAACATGAATGGAAAACGCACACTCTGCATCGCCATCGGATTGGCGACCGCACCGGTCGCGTTGCCGGCGTGGGCACAGCAGGCCGATTCCGCCAACGCGCCGGCGGGTACGCCGGTGGCCAAGGGCCTGACCGAGCTGACCGACGAGGAAATGGGTGACATGCGCGGTCGCTACACGGTCAGCAACAACACCGTGGCCTTAGTTCGGCGTCACGATGGTGTCGACCTTAGCAGAAACAAGGCCGGCCAACAGCTGACCAGCGCCATGAAGGTGACGATGGATACCCGCCAGGGCGACAAGCCGGTGGTGACCTTCCTGCCGCACGTGAGCATCACCGCGGTCGATGCGCCTGTGCCGGTACCCGGCGGCCAGCGTGAGATCGACAATTCCGGCCTTACCAACGTCACCGGGGTAACCCAGAGCGTGCAGGTTGCTGGAGACGGCAACGTTGCCCATAACGCCGCCAGCATCACCGTTCGTGATGAAGCCCCATCGTCCGCCGCGGCCTCCGGCGCGTCCCCGGCCGCGCTCGCCGAACCGACCGCGCCGGCATTGACGGTTGCGACGGCTTCCGCCGCCGGCATGAACGCCGTGGCCCAGCTCGAGAACAACACCGCCCGCGTGCTGCTGCAGATCGACGGGCAGGGCGCGGTCGAGCAGTGGATCAGCGGCAGTGGCATGGGCCAGACCATCCAGCTGGCGGCCGACGGACAGCAGGCATCCAACAGGATGGAGCTGGAAGTGGTCCGCAGCACCTCCCAGGGCCGCACCGTGCTGGGCCAGAATGTGGCACAGGCGATCGCCCTGAGCCGGGGCATCGCGATCGGCTACTGAAGGCCGACCCGACAAGGAGAGAAAGGGTGAGCAGGAAGCACAAGGCGGTACCTTCCACGGCGCTGGGCTTGGCCATCGCTTCGGTCCTTGCGGGTGCGACGTTCGCACCGCGGGCGCTTGCCCAGGAGGCGACAGCGGGGCCGGCGAACGAAGCCGAGCTGAAACAGCTCACCGAGGATCTGGCCGAACTCAAGGCCGCCTATGCGCAGGAAGTGCGTCGCCTGCGCGAGCTGGACATGCAGGTTCAGGCCATGCAGGCGCGCCTGACCGGCAAGGCGCCAGCCACCGCTGCGGCCGCGCCGATCGCGTCCACCGCCACGGTCGCCGCACCCATCGGTCCGCAGCAGTCCGCTGCGCCGGCGGCGGCCGCCGGCGGGCCGCCGCCACCGGGACAGGCCGGCTATGCCAGCACCGCCGCCGAGGCCGAGGAGGCGCGCAAGGAGCTGCCACGCAGCGTCGCCGACGTGAAGCAGGCCACGCGCACCCTGTTCAACCAGCGCCTGGCTCGAGAACGGGCTCACCTACAACCGCTACGACCGCAAGCAGCTCACGCTCAATGGCTTCCTCGCCCTGGACGCGATCTTCCTCGGCAACATCGCCATCGAGAACGTCGAGTCGGACACCATGAACTACAACTTCGCCGCACGCTGGGGCGTGACGCCGAGGCTGACGCTGAACCTGGACGTGCCCTACCTGTGGCGCAAGACCGTCTACCAGAAGGGCGGTGCCGGCGGCGCGGCCGCGGCGATCGCACAGGAAGAAACCACCGGGAGCGGCGTGGGCGACATCACCGCCAGTGGCAACTTCCTGATGCTGCCCGAGACCACGGGCCGGCCGGAGGTGGTGCTGAATGCGGGCATCACGGCGCCCACGGGACAGGAACCCTACGGTATTCCGTGGCGCGTGCTCGAACGTGACGACGACGACTTCATCCGCTTCGCCGTGCCGGAGGAGCAGCCCACCGGCAACGGTGCCTTTGGCAGGCCAGCATCGGCGTGTCGGCGGTGAAGACCAGCGATCCGGCGATCCTGTACGGCAACATCGGCTATACCTACTCGTTCGAATCCAGCTTCGACGACATCGACAACAACCCGGACACGGTCAACCCCGGCGACGTCAAGCTCGGCGACTCGTTCTATTTCGGCGCCGGCGTGGCGTTCGCTTTCAACGAACGCACCAGCTTCAGCATGTCACTCAGCAACCGGCTCAGCGCGCGCGCGCGACGCGCTATGACGGCCAGCCCTGGAGCAAGGTGATCGGCAGCGACGCGAATTCGGCGATGTTCAACCTGGGTGTCACCTACGCGCTGAATCCGCATGCGACCGTGGTCGGCCTGCTCGGCATCGGCCTGACGCCGGATGCGCCGGACTTCTCCCTCGGCTTCAGGGTTCCCTACTCTCTGTAGCCCGGTCCGTCGTCGACCCGGGAAGGGCGGCCGGTGCGGGCACGCACCGGATCCCCTCGCGTGGTGCGAACGTCAGACCCGCAAGGACTCCAGTTCAAGCTGGTGCTTCTTGCACAGCCGATACACGGTGACCCGTGACACCCGGAGCCGCCGCGCGCACTCGCTGACGTTGAAGCCGGTGTCGCGCAACGTGGTCAGGATCGCTTCGCGCTCGGCATGTACGCGGCGACGGCCCAGGCCATCGTCGTCATTGGCCGGGGCGGCTTCGCGCAGCTGGAGCGCCTCGGCGTCGATCAGCTCGCATTCGCTGACCACAGCGGCACGCCGGACCCGGTTGAGCAGTTCGCGGACATTGCCGGGCCAGCGGTGTGCGTGCAGCTGGCGCCGGGCGGTGGCATCGAAGCCACGGGCGCGCACGCGGTTCTGCTCGCGGAACTTGGCCATAAGTATTTGGTAGGGGCTCCACATCGCCGCCACGCTCCCGCAATGGCGGCATATGCAACCGCAGCACGTCGAGGCGGTAGAACAGGTCTTCGCGGAACCGGCCTTGCGCCACCGCTTCCTCGAGGTCGACGTGGGTTGCGGCCAGCACGCGGACGTCGACCCGGATCGATTGCCGGCTGCCGATGCGCTCAAGCGTTCCTTCCTGCAGCACCCGCAACAGATTGGTCTGTGCGTCGAGCGGCAGGTCGCCGATCTCGTCGAGGAAGACGGTTCCGCCATTGGCCGACTCGAACAGGCCGATGCGGCGCCCGGACGCCCCGGTGAATGCGCCGCGCTCGTGGCCGAACAGCTCGGCCTGCACGAGGTTCGGAGGCAGCGCACCGCAGTTGATGGCGATGAAGGGACCGCTCCGGCGTGGGGACAGGTCATGCAGGGCGCGTGCCGCCAGCTCCTTGCCGGTGCCCGTTTCGCCGGTCACCAGCACCGGCAGGTCGACCGGCGCGAACTTGTTGAGGTTGGTACGGACCTGCAGCAGTGCCGGACTGTCCCCGATCAGGAAGTCGCCTTCCGGACCGGATGGACGGACAGGCTCGCGCTCCACGATCTGCTGCAGCTGGCGGATCTGCTCCAGGCCCAGTGGCTCGCGCAGCGCGAGCAGGCAGTTGTCGGGCAACTCGAACCCGTCGTCGTTCGCGCCATGCAATGCCACGAGCGGGAGGTCCGGATGACGAGAAAGCAGATCGCGCATCGTCGCCAACCACGTCGGGTCGGCACCGCGCAGGTCGACCAGGGCCGCGACCAGGTCGCCACCGCGCAGCCCGATCCTGGCGCCGCCGGCGTCTTCGACCACCCGTACCTCCCAGCCTGCGGCCGCGAGCACGTCGCGCTCGTGCGTGCGCCAGCTGGCCCAGCCAGATGATGCAGCGTTTGCGTATATCAGGAACGGCCGCCATGTCGTGCTCCTGGAATCCATCCGGGACGACGAGGGCTCGACCACCCTCGCTGCCCCCGCGGGCAAGCGATGGAAGCCTGCCAGCGTGCGATGACAACGATCTGAATTCGACGCGGACGCCGCGTGCACCCGCAGGGCGACGCGGCACGGGTCGTATCGGACGTACGTCGGTCAGCGCCGACAAGCCCCGGGCGCGGGACGCGGATGCTCAGACGCGCCTGCCGGAAGAGGATGCGCGTGCACGGATGGGAGCGGAATGGCATTCGACAGCATGAGCAGATTCCCCCGAATCATGTTTCCTGGAGTGGAAACAGTTGGATCACACCAGTACTCAGGAGAACGCCGGATGGCACGCATGCAGGCCAGATTGGCTGTTCAGTTAAGTGACGAAATTGCCTGTACCGTTCAGGGAGCCGCCGCAGGATAGGCGATCAGCAGCACCAGGTCGGCGTCGCCGGACTGTTCGATCGCGTGGGTGCTGCCGGGGCGCGTCAGCATCGCATCCCCGGCCGCGACGTCGTGGACCTTCCCGTCCAGCACGTAGCGGCCGCGGCCTTCGAGCACGTAGTAGATCTCGTCCTTGTGGTGCTGGTGCAGGCCGATGCCCGCGCCCTTGTGCAGGACACGCTTGCGCATGACGAAGGACAGCCCCGCCGCATCGCCGAACAGCGGGTAGGCGGTGGTGGTGCCGGGCCCGCCATGCGGCCCGGGTTGCGGCCTGGCGTAATCGCGCTCGTGGACCACGGACGAAGGATTCGTCTGCGTGGCCTTAGTCCACGCGCGCGCTTGCGGGCGCCCCGCAATCGGTGTCGCGGATCACGTGGGCGGCGAGGGCCGGATCCAGCACCTTCCAGTCGCGCACGACCAAGGCAGGCGACCATGGTCGCGCCGGCGACGCTGAAGTGGGTGTCGTCGCGCAAGTCGCGTTCGCGCACGTGCTCGAAGTACGCCTTGGACGGTTCGTCGCCGAGCGCGCGCAGCCAGTCGGTGCTGCTGGCGTTGAGATCGATCAGCGCGACCTGCTCGCGGGCGGCCAGGTCGCGCACGGCCTGCGTGTAGCGCGCATGGGTATCGAGCAGCGAGCCGAAATCCCACACCCGTCGCGACGCCGGGGTCAGCAGGATGGGCGTGGCGCCGTGTTCGCGGGCGACGGCGACGTAGCGCATCAGCCATTGCGGATAGGCTTGCGCGGGCTCGTTGTAGCGGCGTGGGTCCTCGTACTTGGCGTCGTTGTGGCCGAACTGGATCAGCAGCACATCGCCCTTGCGCAGCGCCTTGGCGATCGGATCCAGGCGCCCCTCCTCGATGAAGCTGCGCGAGCTGCGCCCACCCGCCGCATGGTTGCGCACCTCGAACCAGGCCGGGTCGAGGAAGCCCTGCAGCTGCTGGCCCCAGCCGTTGCGGGGCGCGCGCTCGGGGCCGTATTCGGCGGCGGTGGAGTCGCCGGCGATGAACACCCGGCGTGGCGCATCGGCGGCGCGGGCCGGTGCGACAAGGACGCACAGCGGCAGGATGATCAGCAGCAGCCTGGCGAACATCGCGGTACTCCTCGGGAAAATAAAAAACCCCACCGGCAGTGATACCGGCGGGGTGCGATCGGCGCGGTTCCGCCTCGGGAGCGGAGAGAGGGGCGCCGCGTCGACCGATCGCGGCGCGTCCCTTGGTGGAAGCCGTCCCGACCGGATCAGCGCGCCAGCCAGCCGCCGTCGACGGGAATCACCGCGCCGTTGACGTAGTCCGACGCCGTGCTGGACAGGAACACCGCGGTGCCGCCCAGGTCGGCCGGCTCGCCCCAGCGCGCGGCCGGGATGCGGTCCAGGATCGCCTTGTTGCGATCCTCGTCGGCGCGCAGCTGGGCGGTGTTGTCGGTGGCCATGTAGCCCGGTGCGATCGCGTTGATGTTCACGCCCTTGGCGGCCCATTCGTTGGCCAGCAGGCGGGTGATGCCGGCGATGCCGCTCTTGGACGCGGTGTACGACGGCACGCGGATGCCGCCCTGGAAGGAGAGCATCGAGGCGATGTTGATGATCTTGCCGCGGCCCCGGGCGATGAAGTGCTTGCCGGCGGCCTGCGACATGAAGAACGCGGACTTGATGTTGACGTTCATCACGTCGTCCCAGTCCTTCTCGGAGAACTCGACCGCGTCGGCGCGGCGGATCAGGCCGGCGTTGTTGACCAGGGATGTCCAGGCCGCCCAGGCCGGCGACGGTCTCGGCGACGATGCGCTCGACCGGCTCGATGCTGATCAGGTTGGCATCGATGTTGAGGAAGCGGCGACCCAGTGCCTTGACCTTCTCGCCGGTCTCTTCGGCCGGAACGATGCCGGCGGCGGCGATGTCGGCGCCCGCGGCGGCCAGCGCCAGCGCGATGCCCTGGCCTAGGCCGGTGTTGGCGCCGGTGACCAGCGCGACCTTGCCTTCAAGGCTGAACGGATTCGTCATGGGTGGTTCCCTTCCTCTGCATGCGGATGTGGCTGGAATGGAGCGCGCCGCGCGGAGCCGCGCGGCGCGTTGGAGCATTACTTCAGCTGGCAGATGTCCAGCACGTTCATGTCGGTGTAGTCCAGGTTCTCGCCGCCCATCGCCCAGATGAAGGCGTAGTTGCTGGTGCCCGACCCCATGTGGATCGACCACGGCGGCGAGACCACCGCTTCGTCGTTCTGCATGACGATGTGGCGCTGCTGGTCCGGCTGGCCCATGAAGTGGTAGACGCGGTCGTTGGCGCCCAGGTCGAAGTAGAAATAGACCTCGCTGCGGCGGTCGTGCAGGTGCGGCGGCATGGTGTTCCAGACGCTGCCCGGCTTGAGCACGGTCAGGCCCAGCAGCAGCTGCGAGGACTGGCAGGTGGCCGGCACGATGAACTGGTAGATCGTGCGTTCGTTGCTGGTTTCCAGCGCGCCGCGCTCCAGCGCCACCGCGTCCTTGATCGACAGCTGCCTGGGTCTCGAAGCGCGCGTGCGCCGGGGTCGAGGTCAGGTAGAACTTGGCCGGGTTGGCAGCGTCAGCCGAGGCGAAGCTCACCTCCTCGCTGCCCATCGCCACGTACAGGCCATCCTTCGGGCCAAGCACGTAGTCGGTGCCGTCGACCGTCACCGTGCCGGTGCCGCCGCCGACGTTGATCACGCCCAGTTCGCGACGCTCCATAACGGCTTGCCCGCGGCCGAGGCCGGCTCGGTCTGCTTGGGCAGCGACACCGACTTGCCCACCGGCGCGGCGCCACCGATCACGAAGCGCTCGTAGTGCGTGTAGTTCAGCCGCACTTCGTCGGCGGCGAACAGCTCGCCGATCTGGTACAGGTCGCGCAGCTGGTCGTTGCTGGCGCCCTGCATGACGCCGGGATGGGTCGCGTAGTAGGTCTTCTGGTACATCGGGTCGGGCTCCTCGGGGCGGTGCGCCAGCGACGCGGGGGCGGCTCTGGCCTTTATGGGGGCAATTCTAGCGAAGGACGGTAACCGGTGTCATTCCGCGGTGCGGCAAAAGGCGCGGGGTGCCCGGGCCGTGGCTATCGGGTCAGGCGGGGGCTGGCAGGAGTCGCGGACGATCAGGTGCGGCCGCACGCTGGCCACCGGGCAACGGGGCGTTGTCGGTGCGGATCAGCATGGTCGCGGCAATCCGCCCGGTGTCGCGGGTCTGGCGGCGGACCGAGGTCAGCGACGGCCACAGGCGCGAGGCCAGCGGACTGTCGTCGTAGCCGACCACCGACAGGTCGCGCGGGATGCTGATCCCGGCGCGCATGGCCACCTTGTACACGCCGGCCGCCATCTCGTCGTTGCCGCAGAAGATCGCGGTCGGGTGCTGCTTGCCGGCCAGCAGTTTCTCGGCCGCGGCGACGCCGGACTCGAAGGTGTAGCTGGCCTCGATGATCCGCGCCTTCGGTACCTCGATCCCACGCCGCGCCAGGTGTCGACGAAGCCCCGGTGCGTTCGACCGTCGACCGGTAGGCCAGCGGGCCGGTGATCAGGGCGATGTCGCGGTGGCCCAGGGTCAGCAGGTAGTCGGCCGCTTCGGCCGCGCCGTCGCGGTCGTGGGTGACGATCATCCGCCCGTCGGTGTCCTCGAACCCGACCGGGACGATGCGGGTGTAGCGGCAGCTCATTTCGGCCAGCATGTCGGCCAGGTTCTGGTCCTCGGAGGCGCGCGGAATCAGCATCACCCCGTGCAGCTTCTGCTGCTGGACGAAGCGGCGCACGCCGTCGATGTAGCCGGGGCTGCGGGTATCGCAGGGATGCACCACCAGCTCGAAGCCCGACTCGCGCAGCGCGTCCAGCGCGCCGTACTGCATGTCGACGATGTACTGCGCGGTCGGGTTGTCGTAGACCATGCCGATCAGGAACGAACGGCGGAAGGCTGGCCGCGCGCCAGCGGATCGGGCACGTAGCCGACCTCGCGCATCAGCGTTTCGACCTTCTCCCGGGTGTCCTTACGCACCAGTGGCGAGTGGTTGATGATCCGCGAAACGGTCTTCTTCGAGACCCCGGCGAGCCGGGCGATGTCGTTGATGGTGGCGGTCTTGCCCTTGGGCAGGCGGTCGGCCGGTGCAGCAGAAGAAGGACGCGCGGGCATCGGGAGGGTCGTTGAAGGGGTCGGTCGATTCTAGCCGGAGCGGCGGGGTCATTGTCCCTCCCGGGACAAAACCGGGAGGGCAACAGGATCGGATATCAGCCGCGCAGCACGGCCGGCAGCCACAGCGACAGCTGCGGGAACAGGGCGACAACCAGCAGGACCAGCAGCGCGGCCAGCCAGAACGGCCAGATCGTGCGCATGCTCTGGGCCACGGTGATCTTGCCGATCGAGGTGCCGATGAACAGCACCGAGCCCACCGGCGGGGTGACTAAGGCCGAGGCCGCCGGCCAGCACCATCACTAAGGCCGAAGTGGATCGGGTCGATCCCGTAGGCCTTGACCACCGGCAGGAAGATCGGGGTGCAGATCAGGATCTTCGGCGCCAGGTCCATGAACATGCCCAGCACCAGCAGGATCGCCACGATCATCAGCAGCACCGTGGTCTGGCTGTCGGCGACCGACTTCAGGAACTCCACCGCCGCCGCAGGCACCTGCAGGTAGGCCAGCAGCCAGCCGAACACCGCCGCGGTGGCGATCACGAACAGGATCACGCCGGTGGTGCGGGCGGCGTGCACCACCGCGCCGCGGAACTCGGCCCAGCGCAGCTGCCGGTACAGGACGATGGTCACCAGCAAGGCGTACACCACCGCGATCGCCGCCGATTCCACCGCGGTGAAGATGCCGGCGCGGATGCCGACGAAGATCAGCATGATCAGGCCCAGGCCCGGCAGCGCGGCGACCAGGCGCAGCACCACCGCGCGCCAGCCGGGGAACGGCTCGGTGCCGTAGCCGCGGTAGCGGGCCACCGCGTAGCCGGTGACCATCATCGCCACGGTCATCAGCAGTGCCGGCATGATGCCGGCGGCGAACAGGTCGGCGATCGACAGGCCACCGCCGGCCGCCGCCGAGAACAGGATCAGGTTGTGCGAGGGCGGCACCAGCAGTGCCACCAGCGCGGCGGTCATGCACACGTTGACCGCGTAGTCGCGGTCGTAACCGCGGTTGACCATCTGC